>CAWKHH010000001.1:0-470558 GCA_963849385.1 Ignavibacteriota bacterium
TTTTTAGTACGGCAGTGACAAATTGGCGAAGCACGCTGTACTCTCCTGAGCCATCTTCGTTGAATCCCCTCACACGGACAGAATAACCGATATCTATCTGGAGCCCCTTTACTAAGAGCGTCGTGTCCGTAACATCCGCATCCACGAAGAGGGTTGAGAACGAAGTATCATTGGACAATTGGACCCTGTAGCCAAGGGCTTCACTCGATCCGCTCCAGGTGAGCTTGAATTCCGAAGGAACATCTACGGCATTCTCCGCGGGATAGAGAACCGTCGGCCGACCGGGCTTCTTCTTAGCGGTAACAAATTGACGGATCACGCTGAACTCTCCTGGACCGTTCCGTTGAAAGCCCGGATACGGACAAAATGACGGATAGCTGTCTTGAGATCCTTTACTAAGAGCGTCGTGTCCGTAACATCTACATCCACGAAGAGGGGTGAAAACGAAGTATCATAGGACAATTGGACGTGGTAGCCAAGGGCTGCAGTCGATCTGCTCCATGTGAGCTTGAACTCCGAAGGAATATCTACGGCATTCTCGGCGGGATAGAGAACCGTCGGCGGAACAAGCTGATTTCCGCCAGTAACGAACTGACGGAGCAGGCTGAACTCTCCTGGGCCATTCTCGTTGAACGCCCGGATACGCACAAAATGACGGATACCTGTCTGGAGCCCCTTTACCAAGAGCGTCGTGTCCGAAACATCCACATCCACGAAGAGAGGTAAGAACGAAGGATCATTGGACAACTGAACCCTGTATCCTAGTGCTCCAGTCGATCTGCTCCATGTGAGCTTGAACTCCGAAGGAATATCTACGGCATTTTCCGTGGGATAGAGAACCGTCGGCGGAACAAGTTGATACGTGCTGTTGTACCATTCAAAAGCACCAATATCTGGCCCAGCCCCATACGGTATTCTCTTCCCGAGGAAATCAACGTGAAGGAAACTGTTGCCCGTTGTCGATACCCGGAGAACCTGCGTTCAGTCGAAAATCGTGACCTGCAGCATTCACAAACTGCGGATCTCCATAAAGCGCACCGACGTCTTTACTGGCCGTCCTGAAGGCTGGAAAATTGGCAGTCCGGAAGAAGGAACGTGCCACGCAGCAAGGCAGCGTTGTATTTCGCGAATAGTAAAGATTGGGCGAAACAATACGGAGTGAGATCTCCCACTTCGTAGACTTCGTAGGTAGCGTTCTGGCCGATGATGTTATTGAGAATATCTACCTTGAGATGGGATCATTCCCGACAAGAACCAGACCGCCGCCATCCGCGCTTTTTCATTGTTGTCCCATACGACATTATTGAGTACGCTGACGGAGGACTGAGACTCACAGCTCTGCACACCAATCCCGTATCGTCCGTTGTTGAACACGATGTTGCCATGGACATCAACTTGTTTTCCAGTAGCCAGACCCCATACGCATATACCGTAGGATGATACTGATGTCCGGATAACCATTGTCATGGCAGATGTTGTATTGCACAATTCCGCCGCCGCTCGGTCCTACCCGTTGACCTGTTGGATGAATACCTATACCGGCATTGCTGTCTGCAGTACAGTATTGGACCAGGAAGTTGTCAGACTTCATGTACAGGCCATGATCAAGTTTCGTGCTCCCGTTCCCATGCAAGTGCACCTTTCCACGGTCAAGATCCGTTGCGATCGAATAGATCCCACTCATGAATGAGTAGGATACCGTAAAATTGCGAGAGCGTGATATGATCACAGGGATAGTTGATATGGACGTTCAGAGTGTTCCCTTTTGAGAAGTCGATACCATCGATGACGATATAGGAACAGCTTCGGTAGGCAACCACTCCGTAATTTCGCCTTGAGACCTCCACACCATGCAATGGATATGCAAGTCGAGGATCTGCGTTCGAATAGAGGAAGAGAGTGTCGGATTCCCAATACCACTCTCCCTGCGCATGCCAATGCCGCACGGCTTGTTCACCTTTGTGCCGCGCTTGCCATCGAGGAACAGCTGGTTGAAAGGATCGGCCACGACGGTAACGCGGGCGGCCCAGACATTGCCCCCGACGGAAACCCATTCGGTGAGCGGATCACCTGCCGTCAAGTGCGGATTCGATCCCGTTCCGTAGGCAGAATAGACTATCGGTCTTCCGGATACACCAGAAGAAGAAAGGTGCAGTTCTTCGCGCCAGACTTGCCCCCGGTGGAAGAGGATCGAATCGCCAGGAACAAAAGAACGGCTGTTGACGTCGGGAAATGGTCTTCCACGGACTGTCGGCTGATCGCCCGTTATATGCGTCCGATCCGTTCGCTTGATCAACATAGTAGGTAACCTGAGCAGACACCAAAGGAACGGAAGAAAATGCAAGGAGAAGAAGCGCAAGCAATCTCGCTTCGAAGACCTCGGCAACGAATTGGCGTTTGATGAATCTCAGTTTCTCTATAATCATTACTCAGCCCTGGATTGTTGAGACCAACATGGCGGTTACGGTAGCATCCCTCCGCCATGAGAGTTGCTTCCATAACCATGCCATTCCTATCCAGGGGCTTGTGACTCGAAGATTGCACAATTGATGTGAGATTCAGCGAATGAGCCGAGAGGATTGTACCGATCGGGGGGAAGCACGTCCCATCATGTGCGGACATGCGTAACAATTGATCAGCGGCATTTACATTTTGAAGTACCGCGACCTACTGGGGGAGGGTGTTGAAGACCGTGAGAAGGACTTGTGAACGATTGGGCAGGCCGTAGCGGATCGTCGTGCGCGGGTTGAATTGTGCCGGTGTTGTTCTTGCCGTGCGTCCGGACTGATGGCTCACGGCACCTGTGTAGACAAGCGAGTTATTCAGTCGCCAGATCGCGCGGTCAAGGATCGACACGTCACCTGTGAGGTTAAAGTCAGCGCCAAGGTATCCGGTTGTGCCGTTCTGCGTCCGCCAGACAGCCCTATCAAGGATTGTCACATCGCCGCTCCCGTTGGCATCACCTGCATACATCCCATACGCACCGGCAGCTAACAGTTTCATCGGGACTGTCCCGTAGGCTTTGACCTGGCCTGTTGTGAAATCGTAGAGCGTGCTCGTCGTGCTCAGTGACACAGGGTTCTTGCTCATGATGGCGAGGTGGTTCCGGTGGCGAACCACTACGTAGTAGTCACCGGGGTCAACAGAAGGGAACGCTACTGGATTGGTCCCGTCCAGGTCCACCACCGAACCATCGGTTTTGATGAATGCCGCGCGTGTGGCGACCTTCGTCGCAGCAGCCGTGCCCGTTCTAAGCTCCACCAGCATCCAGTCTACAACACCGGCCGGGATGCCCGATACCGATTCCGTGCCTGAGTAGTTCCATGGTGAACCGCTGTAGGGTTGCGTCAGCGGGATGTGTGCGCCCAGCAATCTCTGCATCGTATCCGCCGCTGCGACATACGGACCTTCGAGGAATACCTTTGCATTCAGAATTGGCATAGGAGCCTGCGCAGTCGCTACCAGCCGGTACGTCTGCAACCATTGGGCGGGTAGCTGATCAGTAATACTGGAACCGGTGGATGCCACCGAGGCGAGATTGGTCTCGATGTGGGTTGTTCGCCATGCGCTGAGCAGACTTCCGCTGTGAAGAGACACGGTCGCCGTGAGTGTGCCGTTTGATCAAGATTCCAGAGACGCACAATAATTCCTCCGTCAATTCCTTCTTCTGCCGGCTTCACCCCCCACAGCAGAACGGATGTATCGGACACGGAGAGGAGTGAATATGAAGTTCCGGGATATGGACCGGATCCGGAACCAAGATATGACGTGACGAACGGATTCTGATGTTCCAACGCCATGCGCATGGCACCCGCCTGCGTCGTATGGTCCGTGCCGTTGAAGCGCATAGCGGTTACGGAAATACGTATCTCCGTTCTGGTTGGCAATCCCAAGGCCTTGATCAATCCTGCCGCCAACGAGGGCGCGGATTTGCGGTGTTCCGCCATCGAGCGTCGTGCCCGAGCTGTTCCCGAGGCGGAAGAACGGACTATCCCAGTTTGACAGTGTTACGCCCCTCTGACCTGTTGAGAGATCCACGAAATGATTCATGGTCAGATAGTCATAGCGCCCGAGATTATCGGAATAGCTGCCCCCTTGGCTGATCGGTTTTGCAGTTGCCACCGCACCAACCTCTTCGTGCCGCACCGTATACCCGTCCAGATTGAATCCAAAACTGAATGTGACGATGTTGTCGCCGAAGTTTGACGTGATTTCATCCTCAATATCTATCCGGTCGACGGTATGATACATGGTGATGCGTGCACTGTGTGATGGTGAGCCGCCGGCGTTGACGAAGATCGATGTGGAAACAGGACCGACATTCTCGGCAACCGCAATTCCGCCGCCTGTACCCTGGTCATTCATCAGCAATCCCCCAACCTGACGAACGAGCTCACGCTCGTTGTCTCTCTTGTCGATCAGGCTGGCGATTGCACCCCGACTGTTTACCGTCAGGCGGTACTTGTCGTTCTCCATTGTCATGTTGCCGTTGGAGAGACGTGCTGCACTGTCAGAAAACGCTGATGGCTGATTCTGGATTTCATACACCTTGTATCCAAGCGACGGCACATGCTCCGCAAGGATCCTGAGAGTCGTCCCCTGCGCTGTCTGTATTCGCTGACTTCGTACTTCCTGTCCGGTGCTGACATCGATCACACGGAATGTGCCGGATATGTCCGCAGGAATATCCGCCACGTCTGTACGGACCCATCCGAGCGGATTGAACGCATAGAATCGGAGAGTCCCCGATTCGCTTTTGATGTACTGCGCAAGTCTGGCAGACGCGTCACGACGGAGCGTCATGACATAGCGAGTTGATCTGTGTGGCAAGACGACGCTGATAGGCAGGCCGGCCGCCGGAGAACGGACCATCTGCGGTCCAGTCGTGCTCGTAGTACAACCCCATGGCGTTGAATGCAGAATCCGCTGATGCTGCCCGGGTGTCCATGAAGAGTGGATCAACGCGACTCACCAGTGTAGCCAGAGCCTCAGCAGACCTGAGTCCCTCGACACTTCGTTTGACCGATGCGGTGACTTCAGCCATTGTTGCCGGATAGAGATCCCACTCGTTGCCAAACCCTCCGGAAAATGTTGGAACAGAGCCGCCGGCGCGCTCTTCTCAAAGTCATGGAAAAAGTCCACTTCATTCGACACAATGACCCGGAGAGAAGGTGAGCTCAATGTCCGCGCTACTGTGATGAACTGGTCAGTCATGGTCTGCACGTCATCTCCGCCTGTTGCCGAACATGCCGACGACGGCGCTGTACGGGTAGCGCGAAAGAAAGGTCCTGTTCGAAGTGGCAAAACTTACTGCCGCTGACGGATCGCGGGCTTCGGCATATCCCCCGCTGGCATAGGTTCCATTGAGACTATGCCACTTCATTAAGAGCGATCGACCATCCGGTCCCACGGCGCGGTAGATTTCCCGGCCTCGGTTGTCCAGACCGCTCACTTTCGTTGCGCAACCACACACTCCTTTCCAGCTGTACTTTGCACCGGCACCGGCCCACAAGGATATCACTCCGAAGGGCATGGTCTGATTCTCCATCGCAGAGACCAGTTCGAAATGGAGGTTGTACTTGCGCTCGATTCTGCCGGCATAGTACATGCTCCTCAAGACAGCTTCCGCGGGCATGCCTCCGTACGTCAAGACGAGCGTTTGCAGGGGGATGGTGATATGACCATCGCGTATTCGATCGATCAACCGCTGGAACTGCGCGGATGAACGATTCTTCTCGTATGTCCAGAGCCAGTAGTGCCCGTCTGCACTGAAGCGTCCCTGAAAGTCGGACGAACGCCGTATCAGTCCGATCCGCCTGGTCCAGATAGTAGTCGAGCATGTTCAGCCACGCGGTGCGATAACCGGCTTCATCCGATGTCCAGAGATAGTCGGTATGATCATCGTTGGCGATGTAGATGCGGGTTTGCTGGGCAAACGCGTTGTCCGCCGACAAGAGACAATTGCCGATTGTCCATGAGCATGAGCAACGAGACACGCATTGCATCTTCCCCAATTCCCTCTGAGAATTCTTCAGCGAATCACAATCTCTCCTTCTTGCGACTCTCTTGGAGCACGCAGTGCCCGCCGCCGGACCCGCACGACGGCATACATCCCGGCCAGCGCAATCACCGCGAGGGCTCCGAACAAGACGATCGCGTTCGTCGACCAGAAACTCGTCACGTTGATCCCGTAAGAGAACGAATCCCCGGCGACAATTTCCACCGTGTGGCGGCCGGCCGGGAGGAAGAGACTGTAGCAATCCTCCCCTCGCATTGAATAGAATGTGTGCGTGGTGCCGTCCACCGTCACCGTATGCGGTTCGCTGCTGACCGACACGAGGCACCGTCCGTCGGACTCGTACTCGAACGTCACCGTGCGCATTGCATAGGAATAGGAAAGCAGGTTGCCGGTGATGGACATGATGTGCGGGAAGAACTGGTGGGGAGAGAGCGATCTGGTCACATTCTGTGACAGACCCACCTCGTGCTGTCCGGCGGGAATCATATACTGATTATCACGAAACGGCGAGAGGGGCACGCCGTCAAGCAGTACTTCGCTCACGGTTCGCGGGAATTTCATCGTAAACGAGTACGGCGACTCGACGGCATATCTGCTGTCCGTATGCTGATAGTGCACCTGCCCTGCAAAGGCACTGGCAAGAAAGATCATATCCTGCGGGTTCACGCTGGATTCCGCATAGATCGTTGACCGCGGGGCACCAAGCGAGGCTGCACGCACGACTTGAAAACATTCGGTCCCGGTCTGGATCATTGTCGGGAATGGCGAGATCTGGCCTGTCTTCCGGAAGTTCAGAATATTCAGGTCAAGCATCAGAGCATGATCTCCTCCAAGCCGCTCCTTGTACTGATTGCCGATCGTCACGTAGCGCATTGGATCGGTGGACCAGCGGGATTCGGGGTCTTCGACCTGCAGCGCAAAACCGAATTCGCGCTGGAGACCCACGATGGAGGTCATGTCGACGCCGATGTACTCACGGAGTTCCGGGGAATTGTAGCTATCCATCGCGGTCACCATGATTTCGAACCCCTCACGCCGGCGGGTGAAGTCGGCGAAACGCTTGAGGAGCCGGCGGTACACATCCTCGATGCGCGCAACGCGGTAGGTGGCAATCATGCTCCGGATGTCGGGCCGGGTTTTCCAGTACACCGGCGAACGGGGGTCGAACACACTGGCCGGATCGAAGCCATACAGCCAGCGAATCTGGTCTCTTGCGGTCGGATGCATGGGGGCAAAGTACTGCGGATCGCTGAACCCCTTCGCCGCATCAAAATAGAGCTCGGCAATGTTCACCCCGTCCCAATCATAGCCGTCCAGAAAGGCCGCATACTCCTCGACCATCGCCGTCACACAGCGATCATCGGTCAGTGCAACCGGATAGCGCCATGACGAACGCACGTCTTCGCCTTTGTAGTTCTTCTCCCGCCACTCGGGGTGATCCTGCCAGAATTTCTGGCTGACCTGCGGCGGCTCCAGCCAGGCGTAGACAAGAATACCGTTTGCGTGTGCGGTGCGATGAGACGCTTGTAGTCGTACGTGTACTTCGGGTACTTATGCCATCCTGCGGCGTGAATGCGCCGGATCCCGTGCCGCACCCACTGTTGGACGAGTTGTTCAATACTGATGTTGTGCCGGAAGCCGGGATCAAAATACATTTCGAGCGCTTCCCGGCGAATCAACGGAAGCCAGGCCGAAATATTTCCGCGAGTGTTCCAGAAGATAGGGGTACAGACTGTATCCGAGCTGTGAATACGGGTCAAAACGGGTGGCAATGAAGATGAGTTTTCCGCTGCCCCACTTCTTCCCGATGAGGAGCGGAGCTTCCGTCGCGTCGTCAATGCAGAAGACTTCGTCGACATCATTGGCTTCAAACTTCGTGAGAGGCTCGGGCACACGCCACGTGATGGGCTCCTCGGGGAACATCCGGTCGATCACGCGGGATACGCGGAGAGATGTCGTGCTGAAGGTGATGCCGAAATCCTCGGCGAGAAAGTTCTTCATGTCGGTGACCAGATTTCCGCCGTCTTTGACATACTGCACGATGGCTGCGTATTCGTCAAGATTCAGGGAATCGACGGAGGTGAACGGCACAATCACCAGATTGTGTGTGCCGAACTCGAGAGGCTGGCCGAGAAACAGAGTATCCACTTGAATGCCGACACTCCCATAGACCGACGCCAGTGACGCTTGATCATTGAACGCAGCACCACGGGCGTACTGATTCCAGAGAATTACGGGGCGGGCCTCCTGCCATTGTTCCTCGCCCGGGAAGATCGCGCTCACCGTGCGCCCCACGGTATTCATCACCTGTTCGACAAGGCCGATCTTCCGCTCCCGGAACTCCGTGGGCTCCGCCTTGTAGAATTGTCCTCCTTCAAGCTCGACGGTACGCTCAACGGCACCGTTGATGCGGGCATTCGAGATTTCCTTCCGTATGACCTCGCCATGTTCGTCGAACGTCGTCTCCGAGAGGTACTGGTCGGCAAGTGTCAACCCGTAGCTCTGAGATCCGGTCAGCATGATGCGGTCGCGGGTTTTTACCCAGTTTGTATCTTCCCGCACATCCGCATACTCATAGCCCATCGCCTGTATGCTGTCGACAATCTCTTCGAGCAGCACCGGGTCAAGAAACGGGTGGAAAAAGCATGAGGCATACCCATCGCGGACATTCAGATTCACGCGTGCCGCACGGATGATGTCGAGCACGTATTTGCGGCTCTCGCTCACATCCGGAAAGAGCGGCACATAGCCGAGGTTCTCCGGATAGATCTTCTGGCCGAAGAGATCGCGGTGGATCAGATACGGAAAGAACTGCCCGTAGTCAATGTTTTCAATCGCAAGACGCTGCTCCATTACCGAACTGAAATACTGCGCGATCACCCTGTACATTTGAAAAGAACCCGCATAGTGCGGGGTTTCCCAGATCAGCGGGTAGAGTCCGTTCTTCATGAATTCCTGAATCCCCATCTCGATCTTCCGCTGAATCCCATCAACGGTTTCGCCCTTGACCGGTTGTTCGGTGCTTTCGTCCCAGAACTCAAAATCCGCGCCGGTAACGCCTTTGTACTGGTGCGTCACACCATGCATCACAATGGTGCCGCCATTGTGTACCATGTATTTCAATGCGTCCACAAGTTCCGGTTTGTCGGACAGACTGACGCGCAAGCCTTCACCCGGATTGACGTAGATGGGAGAGACACCCACGAGAAACGGAATCCCGCGCGCCGAAAGAATGTCCGCCACGTCCCGCAGCCGGTCGGGATTCCCCATCGGATTCACATCCTCGATACGTATCAGGGCGGTGTGGGATTCTTCGTGCTGCTCATCGAGCAGGTCATGAAGAAGATCGGCGAACAGGAGATAGCGATCTGTCGGACTCGTGGAGGCAAACGGGGAGTCCGCGACATAGGTGAATTTGCCGGATTGGACGACATACGGTAACCGGCGTTTCGTTCGCGGCGACACCGCCTGGGCGAGTACCCTGACGCGGGTGCGATCGGTAATCGTGACAACATTCAGATTGGGTTCGTCTTTGGTGAACGATGCGTGGTCACGCTCGATCACCGTGAAGCCGCCCACCGAATCCATCTGCGCAACGTGAAACCCGAACCGTTTGTCCAGATCATGCGTCGAGGAGAATTCCCGGAACCCGGTGTGAATCCAGACCACCGGCACAACATCCTCCAGCACATCCACCAGAAACTTCTCGGGCACGCGGTTGCGTGCGTTGAACCCTATATAGAAGACCCGGTCATACCCCTGCAGCGAATGGGGAACATAGTCTTCAACGCCCTGCACCGTGGCAACAGCGTGAAAGTGGCCCAGGAGTGCTGCGAGGTGCCTCCCGTCGCCGATCGACACGCTCTTCATGTCGGTCTTGCCCTCGACGACAATGAGGACTCTTTTGGATTCCTGGGCAACAGAAAGCACTGGTCCACGCCGTGAGGACGGCCATGGTGACTACGAACCGGTACATGCAACATCTTTCTGGAAGATCGGAAAAAAACCTCTACAAGAAAATAATACCGCGGAGAAACAGAGACGCAGAGAAAAGGCCTAACAAGAACATATCACCGCAGAGAAACAGAGACACAGAGAAAACTCCGGAATTGGAAAAGGTTTTGTCCAAAAAACCTCTGCGCCTCCGCGCCTCTGCGGTAATTCTTTTCATCTGCACTTCTACCGCCGCCGTGGGGTAAACTCACTCCCCCATGACCTGGCGAGATGGAAATGGCGCTTGATGATCCTGACGGTGCGCTCGGCCGCGTGCCCGTCGCCATACGGGTTGACCGCGGACGCCATTGCACGGTACGCCGCGGGATTTGTCAACAGCATCCGTGCAGTACGATAAATGCGGCCGGCATCAAGCCCCACCAGTTTCACAGTACCGAACTCCACCGCTTCCGGCCGTTCGGTCTTTTCACGGAGCACAAGAATGGGTTTGCCCAGTGACGGACCTTCCTCCTGCACGCCGCCCGAGTCCGTGATGACAAGCGTGGAGCGTGCCATCGTGTGCACAAAGTCGAGATAGTCGAGAGGCTCGAGAAGAACAACATTGGGAAGATCCTGCAGAAGCGGTACGACAACTTCACGGACGATGGGGTTCTTATGCAGGGGGAACACAATCTGTACATCGGGAAACCCGAGGGCGAGGCGCCGCAGTGCCGTTGCAGCACCACGCATCGGCTCTCCCCAGTTCTCGCGCCTGTGCATGGTCACCAGAATCGTCCGGCGGCCGGAATCCATTGCGGAACGGAGCGCAGGAATGGAGAGCCGGTGCTTTCGACGCACCGCAAGCTGCAGTGCATCGATCACCGAGTTGCCCGTGACAAAGACCGTCTGCGGGTCGACATGTTCACGGAGGAGCGCCCGCCTGGCTGTTGCCGTTGGAGCAAAATGCAGGTCGGCAATACAGCTCGTCAGCCGGCGGTTTATTTCCTCGGGGAAGGGCTGGGTCTTGTCGTTCGTGCGCAGGCCGGCTTCCACGTGCCCCACCGGAATGTGCCGGAAGAAGGCCGCCAGACTGCCGACAAACGTCGTGAGCGTATCACCCTGGACAAGAACCATGTCCGGTTTTTCATCGACAAGGATCCGGTCGAGTGCCACGACGGTGTTGCGGGTGATTTGCGCCAGCGACTGGCGGTGCTTCATAATGTCCAGATCGTACTCCGGCCTGATGCCGAACACCTTGAGCACCTGATCCAGCATCTGGCGGTGCTGTGCCGTCGCAATGGAGATCACGCGGCACCACGCATGCTCCTGCTGCAGACGCAGAATAATCGGGGCAAGCTTGATGGTGTCAGGCCGGGTGCCAAAAACCGCGGCGATGATTTTCTTTGCCATCGCTATTTGGTGTCAAGAATAATGGGGAGTCCGTCTTTCCCTGCACCGATGATGATCACCTTCGTGTTCGGCGAGTTCGCCAGCTTTTCTGTCGCTTCCACTCCCTTCCACCTGAGCAACTGGTCGCTGATGCCCTGTGCAACGATGTTCTGGAAATCGGAAATACCTTTTGCCTCGATCCGTTTCCGGTCTGCTTCCTGCTTTTCTTTCAGCAGGACGAACTCCATCCGTTGCGCTTCCTGGTCTGCACGCTGTTTCGTTTCGATGGCTTCCGTCAACTGTACGGGCAACGCGACATTGCGCAAGGGCACGGATTCGACGAGGATGCCGCGCACGGAAACTGTTTTGGCCAGCTCCTCCTGAATAGCGATGGCGAGCCGCTCGCGTTCGGTGGAATAGAGCGCACTCGCCTGGAAACTTGCGGTCACTGAACGGCTGATGGATCTGAAGTTCGGTATGAGCACAACGTTCTCGTAATCTCCGCTCACAATGGTCTGGTACACGCGGGCGGCGGAATCCGGGTTCAAACGGTACAGCACACTCAGTTCGAGGCCGATGGTCAATCCCTCGCGCGACAACACCTGCATGCTTTCCTTGTGCTCCATTGTCTGGGTGGAGAATTTGGTGACGGTGGCCATCGGGTTCACAAAGTTGATGCCGGGCGGCAGTGTGCGCTGCTCCACGATGCCGAAGAAATCCACAACGCCGACGTGTCCGGCCGGGATCTGCGTGAATATCTGGCTCAGGGCAATGAGACCGAAGAACAGGCACACCAGAAGCGCAATGGTTCCTACGACACGGAACGAAAGGTTGTTTTGCTTCACTTTGCCCGCGGCAGCACGCCAGCCGAAAAATGCAGCAGCGGCAATAATCAGACTCATTATGAACGCCATGGGTGATCTCCTTTGGTGGAAGTGGTCAGAGGTGTTTTTGTGGGTTTATTCCGGCAGGCGGCGCACAATTACGAGCGTCATGTCGTCTGCTTGCGCGGCACCGTGCTGGTGCGCATATACTGCTTCAAGAATTTCATCTTTGAGACGCTCGGCAGGGAGGTTGTGCCGCTGGGCGATACATTGCTGCAAACGGTCGTCGCCGAACAGTTCCTGCTGTGCATTCATCGCTTCGGAGATGCCGTCCGAATACATCACAACCACATCGCCGGGGGCGAGCGGCACAACTTCTTCTTCGAAAGTCACACCTTCGATAATTCCCATTATGGTGCCTCCGGCGGTCAGCCACCGGGGGCCGTCGCGATTGACGCAGACCGGAGGATTGTGTCCGCCATTGCTGTAGCGCAATGCGTGATTCTGGGAATCCAGCACGGCATACACCATCGTCACAAATTTCTCTGCGCCGGTGTTCTGTACAAGACGGTCGTTGAGGAGTGTTGTGCATGCACTGGCCGAGCTTGCCTCGTGGGCCACATCGCGCACGGAGGCCTGGACGTGCGCCATCAGCAGCGCAGCGGGGAGACCTTTTCCCGACACGTCACCGACCGTGATCGCCAGCCGGTGATCTTCAAGACGGATGAAGTCGTAGAGGTCGCCCGCCACCTCGAGCGCCGGCACCGTGACTGCGGCAAATTCGTACCCCGGCACGTCGGGCGGGTGTTTGGGCAGCAGACTTTTCTGCACTTCGCGCGCGGCTGCGAGATCGCGTTCAATGCGTATCTTCTCTTTTTCCTGAAGAACCAATCGGGCGTTTTCGATGGCGATCGCGGCATGCACCGAGAGGGCGTCCATGATCGTTGCATCCTTGTCGGTAAAGACGCCGTTCTTCTTGTTGAGCAGCTGGAAGACACCGACGATCTTGCCTTCCCGGTCCTTCATCGGGGCACAGAGGATGGAGCGGGTCTGGTATCCCGTGAGCCGGTCGAACTCCGGATCGAACCGTGGATCAGCGTATGCGTCGGGGATGTTGATGGTGTCGCCGGTGGCGGCCACGTAGCCAGCGATCCCCTTGCCGAGGGGAAGGCGAATGGTCTTCCGCTCGTCATGGTTCAGTCCCCTGGCCACTTTCGTCCAGATCTCCTTCTTCTCTTCATCGAGGAGATACACCGAACCACGATCACCGCCGACAATGCCAAGCGCCGTTTTCAGAATAACATCGAGCAACTCTTCGAGATCCAGGGTGGAATTCAGACTTTTTGCGGCATCGATGAGCTGGTGCAGCGTATGGACCTCGGTGCGGGTCTGCTCCATGCGGCGGTTCATTTCCGCCCTGAAGTGATTGTTGAGGGCGCGAAGGCGGATACTCAGCACCTGAAGAAGGCGCATGGCGAGAACCGGCGACCGCCGGAGCATTTTGTCAAAGAGCCCGGCTGTCAGAGAATACGCCAGGCAGTGGTCCTCCGCCACAACGAGTCCGGAACGCGGCCGTCCGGAAAGGGTTTCCAGCTCCCCGAAACAGTCCCCGGGGTGAAGCAATGCGAGCAGCTGCTCTTCCCCCGCGACGCCCGGTTTGGAAACCCGAACCCGTCCTTCGACGAGAAAGAACACATCCCCGCCCTGACTTTCATCTTCAATGATGACGGATCCCGGCTTAAAGGACCGTTCCTTCATCAGAGGCTCAAAGTCGGCAAACTCCGCATCCGTCAACGTTTCCAGCAATACGTTGTACCGGAGACGGTTGTGAACATGGGGATTCTGGGATCTGGGCATTGTCGGAAGGTTTTGTCAAGTATTCTCGTATATAATAGAAGTAAAGTCAAGCGGAATCTCTTGATGTTCCCGAACGCATTGAGTATCTTTGCCCAACAATTTCCGGAGCTTCCTTGAAACCAGTCAAACCACTGCGCCTGCGTACAGGTGATCTGATCGGCGTCATTTCTCCCGCCAGCACCATCACGGACCCATCGCGCATCCAGCGCGGCGTTGCCTACCTCGAACGATCGGGATATCGCACTGTCGTCGGAGAGCACGTGCTCAAAACCTACGGCTATCTCGCCGGCACAGACCAGGAACGGGCTGCCGACGTGCATGCCATGTTCAGCAATAAAGAAGTCAAGGCCATCATGTGCATCAGGGGGGGGTACGGCACTCCCCGCCTTCTATCGCACATCAACTACCGTCTCATCGCCCGCAATCCGAAAATCTTTGTCGGCTACAGTGACATTACCACGCTCCAGCTCGCCCTCTGGAAGAAGTGCGGACTTATCACATTCCAGGGACCCATGGTTGGCGTGGATATGCCGGATGGCCTCGATGCATTTACCGAAGGGCTGTTCTGGCAACTCCTGACTTCTCCGAAGAAGGCGGGATCCGTGGTCCCTCCGGAAGAGCCGGTGCATACGCTCCGCCCGGGAAAGGGAACCGGCGTTCTCGTGGGCGGAAACCTGGCGCATCTGGTGGCAATCATGGGGACCCCGTATCTGCCGTCGTTCAAGGGCAGCATCCTTTTCCTCGAAGATATCGGTGAGGAACCCTACAGAGTTGACCGGATGATGTCGCAGCTGCGCCTCGCTTCGGTGCTCAGTCAGGCGGCGGGAATTCTCGGAGGGAAATTCACCGATTGTGCCCCGAAAGATCCGGCAAAACCGTCCCTTTCCGTGGATGATGTGTTCCGCGAACTCTCCGCACTCGCGCCGACACCATTCCTCGTCAATCTGCCATTCGGACACGAGTCGAAAAAGATCACCATGCCGATCGGGATCAGGGTGCGCATGGATGCGGCACAACGCACGGTGGAGTTCCTCGAAGGAGCCGTGCGCTGATCGGTGGCGCCGGCCAAGGCTAGGCCAAGGCCAGCCAAGGCCAGGTTGCATCTCTGTCGATTTCCTAGTACAATGATCGTATGCTCAACATCGCCGTTTTGGGATCGGGACGGGGATCCAACTTCGAGGCAATCCTGAACGCAGCGAAGGCAGGGTTCTTGCCCGGCGCACGAATCGGAATGGTGTTGAGCAACAATTCGACTGCAGGCATCCTGGAGATTGCACGGGCCCATGCCATTCCGGCGGTGCATCTCAGCGAGAAGCAATGTGCATCGGACGAGGCATTTGTCGATGCGCTGCTTGCTGCGTTGCGCCATCATGACACAGGGCTGATTGTGCTTGCCGGCTATATGAAGCGATTGCCGGCGCGTGTGGTGGCGGCCTACCGGCATCGCATCATCAATGTTCATCCGGCATTATTGCCTGACTTCGGCGGACAGGGATTTTTCGGCATCCATGTTCATGAAGCCGTGCTTGCCGCAGGCCGCACCGTGTCCGGCGCAACCGTGCATATCGTCGACGACCAGTACGACCACGGCGCAATCGTGCTCCAGGAACAGATCCCCGTGCTTCCGGACGACACGCCGGCATCGCTTGCCGCACGTGTCCTGCAGGTCGAACATCGCATCCTCCCCGAAGCGATCCGTCTGTTTGCGGAGCAGAGGGTTGCCGTCGTCGATGGGAACATCCGCATCGGTATTGCAGAGGAGTAATTGTGCCCCGTATTCAACGCGCGCTGATCAGCGTGTCCGACAAACAGGGTCTCGCCGAATTTGCTTCCGCCCTTCATGGCTTGGGCATCGAGATCATCTCCACCGGCGGAACGCTTTCCGCGCTCCAGGAGATCGGCATACCTGCGCGTTCGGTCTCTTCGGTGACAGGATTCCCCGAGATTCTGGACGGGCGCGTGAAGACGCTCCACCCGGCAATTCACGGCGCACTCCTCGCCGTTGCCGATAACCCCGACCATATGCGCCAGCTCGCCGAACACGGCATCACCCCCATCGACATGGTTGTGGTGAACCTCTACCCCTTCGCCGCAACGGTATCGCGACCCGGTGTCTCCCTTGACGAAGCGGTCGAGCAGATCGATATTGGCGGACCGAGCATGCTTCGCTCCACCGCAAAGAACTTCCGTCACAAAGCCGTTGTCGTCAGCCCCGACCTGTACGCCGGCATCATCGAAGAACTGCGCGCAACGGGCGGTACGCTGAGCGAGACCACCTGCGCAGCGCTGGCGCGGGAAGTATTCCATCATACGGCCCGCTATGACGCGATGATTGCCGCGTATCTCGATGCCCGGGCCGCAACGGACGGCGCGTTTTCCCCGACGCTCACCATTGCCGCTGCACGGGAGATGGAACTCCGGTACGGTGAGAATCCGCACCAGCGTGCCGCACTGTACGGTTCCTGGGGAACGCTGTTTACCCGGTTGCACGGAAAGGAACTTTCGTACAACAATATTGTCGATGCTTCCGCGGCCGCATTGCTCATCGCGGAATTCGATGAGCCGACGGTGGCCATCGTCAAGCACACCAATCCCTGCGGTGTCGGTTCCGCCGCAACACTGACCGGGGCATACGAAAAGGCGTTTGCGACAGACACCAAGTCGCCGTTCGGCGGCATCGTTGCAGTGAACCGCCCCCTGGATATGGCTGCGGCGGAAAAAATCAACGGGGTCTTTACCGAAGTGATCGTTGCGCCGGAGTATCCTCCGGAGGTCATGGCATTGTTGCAGAAGAAGAAAGACCGCCGTCTCCTCCGCTGCACGGCCGATCTCCGCACGCGCCGGAGCCGCGACGTACGCAGTGTGCCCGGCGGATTCCTCGTGCAGGAGAGCGACACGCCGGGAATGGCGGGTGAAGAGTTCCGCGTTGTCACGAAACGCGCGCCGACCCCCGACGAAGAACGCGCCCTCAGGTTCGCGTGGCGCGTGACGAAACACGTAAAGTCCAACGCGATTGTCTATGCCGGTGCAGACCGTACGCTCGGTGTCGGCGCCGGACAGATGTCACGCGTGGACTCTGCGCACATTGCGGCAGAGAAGGCCCGCGAAGCCGGTTTGACGCTTCAGGGCTCGGTTGTCGGCTCCGATGCCTTTTTCCCGTTTTCCGACGGTCTCCTCGAAGCAGTACGCGCTGGTTCAACGGCAGTCATACAACCCGGGGGATCTATCCGTGATGCCGAAGTCATCGCGGCCGCGGATGAACACAGTATTGCGATGGTATTCACCGGCACCAGACATTTCCGGCACTGAACACTATGGGACTCTTTTCGTTTTTTTCCGCCGATCTGGCCATCGACCTCGGCACGGCAAACACATTAATCCACATGAAGGGAAAAGGGATCGTTCTCAACGAACCCTCGATCGTTGCGTTTGACCGCAACACGAAGAAGATTGTCGCCATCGGTCACGAGGCGCAGCAGATGCTGGGGCGCACGCACCGGGACATTCGCACGATTCGCCCCATGAGGGACGGCGTCATCGCCGATTTCGAGATCGCTGAAGGCATGATGCGCGAGTTCATCCGGAAGATACACGCGAACTGGATGCCAAGCCGGCGGATCGTGATCTGCGTTCCGAGCGGTGTGACGGAGGTGGAGAAACGCGCCGTCCGTGACGCCGCAGAACATGCCGGCGCCAAAGAGGTGCACCTGGTCGCCGAACCCATGGCGGCCGCAATCGGTGTCGGCCTGGATGTGGACGCCCCCATGGGCAATATGATCGTGGATATCGGCGGCGGAACGACAGAGATCGCCGTCATCGCACTCTCCGGGATCGTGAACGAAGAATCGATCCGTATCGCCGGCGATGAGATGAACAATGCCATCATACAGTTCTTCAAAAAGAACCACAACATCCTGATCGGTGAACGGACCGCCGAAGCCATCAAATGCGAAGTCGGTTCGGCGATGCCGCTCAAAGAGGAAATCACCATCCGCGTCAAGGGACGCGATCTGGTGAACGGTATCCCAAAAACTACGGAAGCCAGTTCGGTGGAGATTCGCGAATCGCTCAGCGAACCCGTCAGCCAGATTATTGAGGCCGTCAAACTTACGCTGGAGCGCACGCCACCGGAACTGTCGGCGGATATTCTCGATCGCGGGATCATGTTGAGCGGCGGCGGAGCATTGCTGCGCGGGCTCGACGATCGTCTGCGCCTCGAAACCCAACTTCCCGTCCACGTCACGGAAGATCCACTGACCGCAGTGGTACGCGGAACCGGGAAGATTCTCGAGAACTTGAACGCCTACTCCAAGGTGCTGCTCAAGAGCAAACGTTACTAGAAGAGTGGTCGAAAAACATTACAAGGAAAGATCACCGCAGAGACAACAAAATATTACCGCAGAGACGCAGAGAAAAGCCTCTAGTGTTTGGGAGAACTCACAACAGATATTCTCTCTCCGCGTCTCAGCGCCTCTGCGGTAGTGCTTTTCGTGTGTACTTCTAATGCCAAATGATTAGTGCGGTACGATGCCACCGGTGCCATGGTCAAACGCGTGTATGATATCATCATTCTCTTCAAGGAGTATTTTCTCCTTGCCCTCTACATCGTGCTCGCTCTCCTGTTGCTTGCACGAAATGAGACGGGCCAGATACGCGCACTCCGCTCTCAACTGCTTGCAGTTGCCGGCACATTGCAGGACATCTTCGGCGTAGTACCGAACTACTTCGCGCTCCGCCAGGAGAATCACATCCTCCGCGAGCAGAACCTTACCCTGACCGACGAAGTAAACCGTCTCCGGGAAGCCCGTCTGGAGAACATTCGCCTCCATCGAATGCTCAATTTGAAAGACCGCCCGTCGCTGCAGTATCTTTCCGCCCGTGTCGTCGGCGCAACGAGCCAGAGCTTCCGGAATACCATCACCATCGATCGCGGCAAGAAGGACGGTGTGCTTGCTCAGCATGCCCGTCGTTACAGCCGACGGTCTCGCCGGCAAAGTGACCACAATGAGCGGCGACTATGCCGTGGTACAACTGCTGTTGCACAAAGATGTACGTGTCAGCGCCCGCGTCGAACGCAGCCGGGTGACCGGTATCATCCGGTGGACCGGGGGGCAATTTCTGCAGTTCGCCAACGTGCCGACATCGTTCGATGTCCGGAAGGGAGATGCCATCATCACTTCGGAATTCAGCAGTATTTATCCTCCAGGCATTCGCATCGGCGTCGTCAGCGGTACACGGGCGGTACCCGGAGCACTCTTTCAGGCGGTCGATGTGGCGCCGGCGGTCGATTTCGACCGCCTCGAAGAAGTATTCGTTGCTTCTTCACACACCTGACACCAGCCGGGTGGCAATCGATCACCGTCCCTGAACGCCTTCGCCTCAATGCCCCGCACCGTCATTCTTATCGGCCTCTCACTGGTGATCCTGCTGGTGCAAACCACGATCGTACCGCATCTCGCCATTCATCAGCATCGTGCCCGACCTGGTGCTGATTTGGATCGTCTATGTCGCAATCGCGCGCGGACAGGTGCAGGCGATGACCGCGGGGTTCCTGCTGGGACTTCTGCTCGATGTTCTCTCCAGCGGTGAGAGCATGCTGGGTTTGTCGGCGTTGGCAAAAACGCTGGCCGGGTTTCTGGCGGGATATACGTATAATGAAAATAAGATAGCACAGCTCTCTCAGCGGTCCGCAATTTCCGCTCCTGCTCGTCGCCGTGTCCCTCGTGCACAATCTCCTCTATTTTCTTATCTTCCTGCAGGGATCGGATCTTCGCTGGGATGAGACGATTCTCCAGTTCGGCATCCCCGCAACAGTCTACACCGCGGCCGTTGCCGTGATTCCGATGTTCGTCTTTGCCCGACACTACCGTACCTGAGCATGGCCCAGCAGGATGACATAGAGCTCTATTGGAAGCGGCGCGTGCTGTACACCGTCGCTGGGACTCATGTTCCTGGTTTTCTTCGGCCGGCTGTACCAGTTGCAGCTGATCTACAGCGAGGAATACGGGAGGAAGTCCGAAGAGAACAGCATCCGCATCATTCCGCGCGAACCCGTGCGGGGGTACGTCTTTGACCGCAATGGTGTGCTCGTGGTTGACAACCAGCCCGCATTTACAACCACCATCATGCCTTTCGAATTTGACAAACGCAGTATCCCCTTCCTCTCTTCCATGCTCAAGCTTGACCCCCAGTTCATTCGCGACCGTTTGAAGAAAGGAGAGGAGTACTCACGCTTCGCCCCGGTCAAGATCAAACGCGATATCAGTTTCCGGGAGCTCTCCGCCCTTGAAGAGAATCGCGAACAGCTTCTGGGGGTGGACTACCAGGTTGAGTCGAAGCGATGGTACGGCGCCGGCGGACATGCAGCCCATATCCTCGGGTACACCAAGGAAATCTCCGAATCGCAGATCAGAACTCTCGGGGGAGAGTACCGGCAGGGAGACGTCGTGGGATCATCGGGTCTCGAAGGAGAGTACGAAACGGCACTGCGGGGCCAGAAGGGCGCAGAGTTCAGCACCGTGAACGTTCGCGGGCAGGTTATCGGAAGTTTCGAAAGCGGGAAACTCGATGTGGGAGCCATCGACGGCAAGGATCTCATCCTGACGGTCGATATCGGTCTGCAGGCCTTTGCGGAGTCACTGATGACCGACCGCAGGGGAGCCGTGGTCGCGATCGATCCTTCCGATGGCGGCATCCTTGCGATGGTGAGCTCTCCGGACTACGATCTATCGTTCTTCAGCGGAGTCACTCCTCCCCGGGTGTGGCGGTCGCTCAATGACGACCCGGCACGTCCGCTGTTCAACCGCGCGACCCTGACCCGCTACCCGCCGGGGTCGACGTTCAAAATGGTCCTTGCGGCGGCAGCACTCGAAACCGGGACTGTCTCCCCCTCCTGGCGCATCACCTGCGGCGGATCGTTCCGAATGGGGAACAAGGTGTTTAAAGACCTCCATGTCCATGGAAGCGTGGACATGACCACCGCGCTCCAGGTCTCCTGCAACGTGTACTTCTATCAGCTCATGCTGAAAACCGGACTCGACAACTGGTCGCACTACGGCCGTGAGTTCGGTTTTGGAATGCTGACAGGCATCGATATTGCCGAGGAAAATCCCGGCCTCCTGCCGACCACGGCATTCATGAACCGCCGGTACGGACCCAGAGGATGGACGCGGGGCTTTCTGCCGAGTCTTGGTATCGGGCAGGGCGAATTGGGTGTGACGCCTTTGCAGATGGCCTGTTACGCAATGGTTCTTGCGAACAGTGGAGAATACCACCAGCCCCACGCAGTACGCGCACTGCTGAGCAAGGAAGCGCATACCCCGGACACGCTTGCATTCCAGAACCGTCGCCTGCAGATTGCACCTCAGACATGGGATATTATTCGTGAAGGGATGCATCGCGCCGTGCAAATGCCGGGCGGCACCGGAGGATTGGCGCGCGTGAAAGGCATCGAAGTTGCCGGCAAGACAGGAACAGCGCAGAACCCTCACGGCCTGGACCATGCCTGGTTCGTCGGCTTCGCCCCCTATGATCACCCGCGGATTGCCATTGCGGTGCTTGTCGAGAATGCCGGGTTCGGAGGCTCATTCGCCGCGCCGGTCGCCGGCCTCTGCATGGAGCGTTACCTCAACGGCAGATTGACGCGCTATGACGGTACACGTCGCCCGCCGGTGATCACCGCGCGCGAAATACCTGAAACAACAACAGTCGCAGGACAGTAAGAATGTTCGCCTATCTCCATCGCCATTTTGATCTTCAGGTTGGAGTGACATCGCTGCTGCTCGCGTGCATCGGTGCGGTTTCCATCTATAGCGCCACCTTCGATGCTCATGCGATGGATATTTTCAACCGGCAGTTGCTCTGGCTTCTCGGAGGATCGATCTGCGTCGTGATCATTGCGTTTCTTCCCTTACGGCTTCTGCAATCGCTTTCCTGGGCAGCGTACTTCTTTTCCCTTTTTCTCCTGGTGAGTGTTCTGCTTCTTGGCAAAACCGTTTCGGGATCGACAAGCTGGTTTAATCTCGGGGCATTCCGCATCCAGCCCTCGGAGTTCGCCAAGATCACCACGGTACTCGCACTGGCAAGCTATCTCTCACGTTCGGACATTTCGCTGCAAACGCCCCGCAACCTCCTGACCGCGGCGGGCATCGTGGGAATCCCCGTTGTGCTGATCCTGCTGCAGCCCGATTTCGGGACCACGGTGATCTACGCCGGTATGTTTTTCGCTATTCTCTTCTGGGGCGGCGCTTCGCGGTTCACTCTCCTTGCCATCGTTGCACCGATTGCGAGCGCCGTTGCGGCCCTCTTTGGTACAACGTTCTTTATCATTGTAGTCGCGATCCTGGGCGTTCTCATCTATGTTACTAAAGAGCACCGTCTCGTCGCCGCCGTGGTCTTCTCGCTCATGGTGCTGTTCGGCATCTCTGTGCAGGTGATCTATGACGGTTTGAAGCCCTACCAGCAGAAACGCATTGATACCTTCCTGAATCCGAATGCGGATCCGCTGGGCGCGGGGTATAATAGTCTTCAATCCAAGGTCGCCATCGGCTCCGGAGGATTGCTGGGAAAGGGATACCTCCACGGATCGCAAACGCAACTGAACTTCATCCCCGAACAGTGGACGGATTTCATTTTCTGCGTGCCGGGAGAAGAGTTCGGCTTCCTGGGTG
This sequence comes from Ignavibacteriota bacterium, assembly GCA_963849385.1. Classification (GTDB taxonomy): domain Bacteria; phylum Bacteroidota; class Ignavibacteria; order UBA10030; family UBA6906; genus Fen-1255. The sequence continues at coordinate 22,692 of CAWKHH010000001.1, forward strand.
CCGGAACGGTTTTGGCGCTGTTTGCTGTGCTGCTGGCGCGGGGGGTCACCCTCGCATCCATTGTCAAGAGCAGGTATGCCAGTTTTGTCGCCGTCGGCCTGACCGCCATCCTCGCTACACACGTCTTCCTCAACATCGGGATGGCGCTGGGTTTGTTACCGGTGATCGGCGTTCCCCTTCCGTTTCTGAGTTACGGGGGATCGGCACTGATCTCCAGCACCATGATGATTGGTATCCTCATGAACCTCTATACCAACCGCAAAGAATACTAATGAAGAAACGCGCCGCCGGCCATGGCCGGCACCCTCTCGAAGTGTCCGTCGATCGCCTTCGCTGGCATTGCGACCCATCATCGCTGGGTATTGCCCGCATCGAAGAAGTAACCCCACTGCAGGAAATCATCGGGCAGAACCGCGCCCTGCGGGCGCTGCAGACCGGGTTGGACATCAAGCATGCGGGGTACAATGTCTTTGTCACCGGCAGCACGGGAACAGGCCGTACGACCACCATCAAGCAGCTCCTCCACCGTCTGGCAGAACAGCCCGCATCACTGACGGATAAATGTTACGTGCACAACTTCCACGATCCGGATTCTCCGCTCATGATCATCCTGCCGGCGGGAAAGGGCACGGCGTTCAAGAAAGACATGGCAACATTTCTTTCCGAGCTTATGAAAGCAATCCCGGCCGTGTTCGACAGCCGCCGGTATGCGGATCAGCGGAAGTCCACCCTCGGACATTTCCAGGATCGTCAGCGTTCGGTGCTTCGGGAGTTTGAAAAGAAGGTACGGGAGAAGGGGTTCGAAGTGGTGCAGGTGCAGGGCGGCAGCGGCAACCGGCCCGAAATTGCGCCACTCATCGACGGCAATCCCGCCTCCATGGAACAAATGCATGCCCGCATCGAGGCCGGCGAGATGTCCGAAGAAGACTTCAAGCGCCTGATCGACCAGCACGTCACACTCGAGAAACAGATGGACCTCGTGATGCGTGAAATGCGGAACATCGAACGGAAGGCCAAACGCTCGCTGGATGAGCTCAACCATAAGATCGTCGTCCCGGTCGTTGAGGAGCTGCTCGAAGACCTCCAGCAGCGCTATAACAGCCCCCGCGTCGTATCGTACCTCAACGATATTGAACGGAGCATTATCGACAATGTCGCGCGTTTCCACACCCATGAAGACCCGCAACAAGCCCTCATGTCGCTCGGCGGTTCAAAGGAAGAGGACGAGTTTCTGGAATACCAGGTCAACGTGATCGTCGACAACAGCACCGTCAACGGCGTTCCCGTGATTATCGAAACCAATCCGCGCTACAAGAATCTCTTCGGTACCATTGAGCGCGTCGTTGACCGCAACGGCATCTGGCGGGGCGACTTCACACGGATCAAGGCAGGCTCAATGCTGAAGGCTGACGGCGGCTTCCTGGTGATAAATGCCCTGGATGCGCTCGCTGAACCCGGAGTCTACACCGCACTGAAACGCATCCTGCGCAACCGGCAGATTGAGATTCAATCGTTCGAACAGGGATTCTTCGGCGCGAGCTCTGCATTGAAGCCCGAACCGATTGATTTGAACGTCAAGGTCATTATGATCGGTGATTCAGGGATATATCAAACGCTGTACGGGTTGGACGATGATTTCAAGAAGATTTTCAAGATCCGCGCGGATTTTGATTCCGAGATGACAAACGACGGCAAATCCATCTCCAGCTATCTCTCGTTCATCAAATCCCTCTGCGAACGCGAGGAACTGCTGCCGTTCGAGATCAGCGGCGCGGCGGAAGTGATCGAGTACGGAGCGCGCCTCGCCGGTCAACAGAACAAACTCTCCACGCGCTTCAGCGCGCTCGCTGATGTCCTCCGCGAGGCCAGCTACTGGGCCTCCCGGGAAAAGGCTGAACGCGTGAATGCAACACACGTCCGCCAGGCCATCGATGAACGGATCGAACGGCACCGTCTGGTCGAGGAGAAGATCCAGGAGATGATGATGGATGGATCCATTCTCATCGATTCCAGCGGAGAAAAGGTCGGACAGGTGAACGGTCTTTCGGTGTACATGCTCGGAGAAACAGAGTTCGGGCGCCCCACGCGCATCACCGCAAAGACCGCCGTGGGACGCGGGGGGATCATCAACATTGAACGTGAATCCGCCATGAGCGGCCCGACACACAACAAGGGAGTATTGATCCTGAGCGGCTATCTCCGTTCCCAATACGCCCAGAACAAACCGCTCGTATTGAGCGCCAGCATCGCCTTCGAACAATCCTACTCCGGCGTTGACGGTGACAGCGCGTCCTCCACCGAGATCTATGCCATCCTGTCGAGCCTGGCAAACCTTCCCTTGCGCCAGGACATCGCAGTCACCGGATCAGTCAACCAGCACGGTGAGATCCAGCCGATCGGCGGCGTCAATCAGAAGATCGAGGGGTTTTTCGACGTCTGCAATGCGCGCGGACTCACCGGAAAGCAGGGCGTCATCATCCCCGAGCAAAACGTGAAAGACCTCATGCTGCGGCACGATGTTCTGGATGCCGTGCGCGCCGGGAAATACCATATCTACGCCATCACCGGAATCAACCAGGGCATCGGGATTCTGACCGGCAAGCCGGCCGGTGTCCGCGGAGCGTCAGGAAAATTTACGCGGGGCAGCGTGCATGCGCGTGTGGATGATGTGCTGCAACGGTTTGCCCGCACACACAAAGCCTTTGAAGGATGACACAGAAGGAATTCCGTGCGCACGCGCACGAACTTGTCGATTGGATGGCGGACTATCTCGAAGGCGTTGAGCGCTATCCGGTGAAATCCGCCGCCGCGCCCCGCGAGATCATCCGCAAGCTCCCGGCCGCCCCGCCCGGGACGGGGGATACCTTTGACGATATCTTCCGCGATTTCCGCGACATCGTTGTACCGGGAATGACGCACTGGCAGCATCCGTCATTCTTTGCCTACTTCCCGGCGAACAGCAGCCCGCCGTCCGTGCTCGCAGAAATGCTCGTGGCCACCCTCGGCGCACAATGCATGAGCTGGGCCACTTCGCCGGCAGCCACCGAACTCGAAGAACGCATGATGGAGTGGCTGCGCGGCATGATCGGGCTGCCGGACTCGTTCACCGGTGTGATCCAGGATACCGCATCGACCGCAACATTGAGCGCGATTCTCTCGGCACGGGAACACCGGACCGCATTCCTGATCAATGAACGCGGCTTCTCGCCTGAAATGCGCTTCACGGTCTACTGTTCAACGGAAACACACTCTTCCATCGAGAAAGCGGTCAAGATCGCCGGCATCGGCAAATCACAACTGCGGAAACTCCCCGTTGACGACACCTATGCCCTCGTCCCGCGCGCACTCGAGGATGCCATCGAGCGCGACCGCCGCCGGGGCTGCACGCCACTCTGTGTCATCGCAACGCTCGGGACAACCGGTTCAACCGCTATCGATCCCCTGCGCGCCATCGGTGAGATCTGCCGCAAGCACCACCTCTGGCTGCACGTGGATGCAGCATTCGCCGGTTCTGCACTGATCCTTCCGGAAATGCGCTGGATGACGGACGGCATTGAGTACGCCGATTCGTTTGTGTTCAATCCCCACAAGTGGCTCCTGACAAATTTCGACTGCACCGCATACTATGTGCAGGACGTCGCAACGCTCGTGCACACCTTTGAGATTCTGCCCGAGTATCTCAAGACCTCCGAAGGCGAGCGGGTGAACAACTATCGCGATTGGGGAATTCAGCTGGGCCGGCGTTTCCGGGCGCTGAAGCTCTGGTTTGTCATCCGGTCGTACGGCGTTCAGGGACTCCAGACGCGCCTGCGTGAACAGATCGCCATGGCAAAAGGCCTTGCCGATGCCATTGCCCATTCAAACGATTTCGAACTCCTTGCACCCGTCCCGCTGAGTCTCGTCTGTTTCCGCTACCATCCGGCGGGCGTTGACGGAGAGACACAACTTGAAAGCTTGAATGCCACGCTGATGGAACAGCTGAACCGGAGCGGCAAGATGTATCTGTCGCATACCAAACTCCGGGGGCAATACGTCCTTCGCATGGCCATCGCACAGACCAACGTGCAGCAACACCACGTCGATGAGGCGTGGATGGTTATACAGAAGACTGCACGTAGCCTCGAAGGGACGTAGCATTCTGTCATTGCGAGGAGTCGCGTTTCTCAACGCGAAGCAATCTCAACGACGCAGCAATCTCCTGAGTGATGCGATTGCTTCGCACTGAGGAGCGGGCTCGCAATGACAAAGCGCTTCGTCCCGCTTTGCGGGACTCGCAGTGACACGGTCCCCCACGATTCAGTTTCAATTGAAGACAGTGCACAATGATCCTCACCGATCAACGCATACTCGAGGAGATGGCGAAAGGCAGCATCATTATTTCCCCATTCGATCCGACCTGCCTGGGATCAAACTCGTATGACGTCCACCTTGGCAGAACACTCGCAGTCTACCGGGATGAACTCCTTGACGCGCGTCTCCATAATCAGATAGACTACATGGAAATCCCGGACGCGGGATTGATCCTGCTTCCACAGCGATTCTACCTTGGTGTGACGCAGGAGTACACCGAAACGCACCGGCATGTGCCTTTTCTCGAAGGGAAAAGCAGCATCGGGCGCCTCGGCATTGATATCCATGCAACGGCCGGAAAAGGTGACGTCGGGTTCTGCAATACCTGGACGCTGGAGATCTCCGTCAAGCAGCCTGTTCGTGTGTACACAGGTATGCCGATCGGACAGCTGATCTACTTCGAAATCTCCGGATCAATTGTAACACCGTACGGCAACAAGACATCAGCCAAATACTACGGTACGCACAGACAAGCCTGTCGAGTCGATGATGTGGAAGAACTTCAAGCAATCACCCGGGGATCCGCACAAATGAAATACCCTTTTTACGCTATAGTATTGCCTATTCAACAGACATTTGCCGGATCCCGACACAAAGAACGTGTCGGAATGGCATTTGCCACACTCCTCCTGGGGGTACTGTTGTACGGAACCGGCGCCGCACAGGGCCGCCATCCGATGACGCTACCCATGACAATAAATGACATGCTGGCTATGAAACGCATATCATCGCCTGCACTTTCTCCGGACGGCCGGCGGATAGTCTTTACGGTGACCACGCCGGATCGCGGGCTCAACAAGAATCTCTCTGATCTCTGGATCATGTCGGTCGACGGCACGGGGTTGCGCCAGCTGACCACCCATGCAGCCGCAGACCATAGCCCGGTCTGGTCACCGGACGGCAAATGGATCGCCTTTGAGTCTGCACGCTCAGGCCAGAATCACATCTGGCTGATCGACCCCGCAGGTGGCGAACCGCACCAGTTCACCAAAATCTCCACCGGCGCCGCACAGGCAGTCTGGTCACCGGATGGCTCGCTTATGGCATTTGTGTCAGAAGTCTTCCCGGAGTTTTCCGATAAGCCGTTTGCCGAAAGTGATTCGCTTAATGCAAAGAAGCTGAAAGAGCTGGACGATGGGCCCGTCCGGGCGCAACTTTTCACACATCTGCTCTACCGTCACTGGGATCACTGGGTACAGGGAAAACGCCAGCACATTTTTGTGCAGCCGGTGGCAGGAGGTGTTGCACGCGATCTTACACCCGGCGACCGGGATGCCGTTCCCTCGTCATCAACATTTGCCGCGGGTGATGAGTTTGCCTTTTCGCCCGATGGAACGGAAATTGCCTTTACCGCAACGCCGCTTCCCACGCAGGCGGAGGCATGGACTACCAATCACGACATTTACACAATCCCTGTCGCCGGTGGAACGCCGCGTCAGTTGACCACCAATCCCGCTGCTGACGGCTGTCCCCGCTATTCACCCGACGGTCGCTGGATCGCCTACCGGGCGCAAGAACGTCCCGGCTATGAAGCGGACCGCTGGCAGTTGATGTTGTATGACCGTCAATCGGGCAGTACCCGCAGTCTCACGCCGCACTTTGACGCGTCGGTGGGCGCACCGCTCTGGTCGCCGAACAGCAGCCTGCTCTTCTTTGAATCGGAAGAAAAAGGGACGACACCGGTCTTCTCCGTGCCTCTCGCCGGAGGCGTGCAAAAGATCGTGGATGGGGAGAACAATCACGATCTGATAATTTCGCCCGATGGGTCGTTTCTCCTGTTCACCCGGGCGAATGCGGCGCGCCCCGTTGAGATCTACCGCGCACGCGCAGATGGTTCGCAACTCCGGCGCCTCACGGGCATCAACGATGCCATTTTTGCATCCCTGGATATACCTCCGCCCGAATCGGTATGGTATGAAGGCGCAGCCGGGGCGAAGGTCCAGGCCTGGCTCTTCAAGCCGCCGCAGTTCGATGCGCGGAAGAAGTATCCGCTCATCCTGATGATTCACGGCGGTCCGCAGGGATCGTGGGGCGGATGGTCGTACCGCTGGAATCCGCCGTTATGGGCAGCCCGGGGATATGTGGTCATTGCCCCCAACCCGCGTGGAAGTACCGGGTTTGGACAACAATTCACAGACGAAATCCGCGGTGATTGGGGGGGCAAAGTCTTCATCGATATCATGCGCGGCGTGGACTATGCCGCGGCATTGCCGTACGTCGACAGCACGCGAATGGCTGCGGCGGGGGCTTCGTTCGGCGGATACATGGTGAACTACATTCTCGGCAACGCCGGCAATCGATTCAAGGCGCTGGTCTCCCACGCAGGCATCTTCAATTTCGAGAGCATGTACGGATCCACCGATGAGGTGTGGTTTGACGAATGGGAACACGGCGGGATGCCATGGGAACGACCGGAGGAATATCGCCGGTACTCACCGCACGCATTTGCGCAGAACTTCAAAACGCCCACCCTTGTCATCCATGGCGCCAACGACTTCCGGATTCCCTTCACGGAAGCCATGCAACTGTTCACTGCATTGCAGCGCCAGGGCGTGCCGTCGCAGTTCTTATACTTTCCCGACGAAACACACTGGGTGATGAAGCCCGCCAACAGCATCTTGTGGCATACAACGGTGTTCGGATGGCTGGAGCAGTACCTGCATTCCGGCAATTGAAGAAGCAGATCTCCTGAAGACGCAGATCTCCGTCAGGCACTCACATTGAAAACCATCTCCACAACCCTCACGCACCGGGCACTGCCGCCGGAGCGGAGCACGAACGCACCTCCTCCGCTCCTCATTTTCCTGCATGGGCGCGGTACCGATGAGGAGGATCTGCTCGGCCTGGCACCGATGCTGGATGAACGCCTATTCCTTGTCAGCGCACGAGCTCCTTTTGCGTATGAGTACGGCGGGTTCACATGGTATGACATTACCACGACCGCAGTACCCGATCCCCTCCGTTTCCGTGAGAGTTGCGATCGCCTGCATCAGTTCATACTCGACGTACGTACGGGCTACCCGGTAGACCCCGCACGAGTCTTTCTGTTCGGGTTCAGCATGGGATGCGTCATGTCATTGGCGGAGGCACTCACTGCACCGGAACTGATACGGGGTGTTTCGGCAAACAGCGGTTATGTGCCCGAGGGGACACATCTGGCATTACGATGGCAGGAACTTCAGTCTGTGGAGTTTTTCGTTACCCACGGCACGATCGACCCGGTCATTCCAATTGCTTTTGCACGCCGTTCGGAGGAGTTGTTCAAGGCATCGAACGCAAAGTTCACCTATCGCGAGTATCCCGCTGGGCATGAGTTGACAGAAGAGGGGCTGCGCGAGACTGCGCAGTGGTTGACGCGGTTGATTGACGGTAGATGACCCCCGGGCCGCCTGCGGCGGCCCGGGAGAGTCCGACGAAGCTACTTCACTCCTTTCCCGTTTGAACTTTCCTGTGCATCCCACACAGCCATCGCGGTCAGATTCACGATATCCGCGACTTCGTTTCCGGGAATCAACAGGTAGACGGGCTTTCTGATGCCCAGGAGAATCGGTCCGACCTGTTCGGCACCGCCGAGCTGTGCGAGCAGCTTGTAGGAGATGTTCGCCGATTCGAGGTTCGGGCAGATCAGCACGTTTGCTCCGCCCTTCAGTGAACTGAAGGGATAGAGGCTCTCGAGAATTTCCGGCGACACGGCGGTGTCTGCCATCATTTCTCCGTCCACCACCAGTTTCGGAGCGCGGCTCCTCACGAGCTCGACAGCGCGCGCCATCTTCGATGCTGACGGATGCGGCGTGCTGCCAAAGTTGCTGAAGGAAAGCATCGCGATACGCGGCTCGACGTCGTAACTGCGCACCTTCTCGGCTGCCAGGATGGCGATATCCGCCAGCTGTTCCGCCGTCGGATCGAAATTCACCGTCGCGTCGGCAATGAACCGTACATCATTCTTGAAGATCAGCATGTACATCCCGGCGATCGTGGAGATGCCGGGGCGCGCCTTGATGATCTGCAGTGCCGGCCGGATCGTGCCGGGATAGTTTTGCGTCAATCCTGCAACAAGTCCGTCCGCGTCTCCTTCGTTCACCATCATCATCCCGAAGTTGAACGAGGTCTGCAGGTTTGTGTGCGCGTCACTCCGGGTGATGCCCTTCCGCTTGCGCAGATCGTAGTATCTGCCCGCGTACGTGTCGAACTTCGCTGAGATTGTCGGTTCGATGATCTCCGCGCCCTTCAGATCCAGGTCGAGGGTTTTGGTGAGTTCCTCGATGACCGCCCGGTTGCCGAGAAGAATCGGCGTCGCAATTTCCTCATCCAGTATGATCTGGCTGGCACGCAGGATCTTCTCTTCGTTGCCCTCGGGGAACACAATCCGTTTGGGCGCCTTCTGCGCCTTGTGGATGAACACACGCATGATTTCCTTGGAACGGCCGAAACGGCTTTCGAGCTCATCGCGGTAGGCATCAAGATCGGCGATCGGTTTGCGGGCGACCCCGGTCTCCATTGCGGCCTTGGCCACGGCGGGAGCTTCCCAGAGCAGCACGCGCGGATCGAGGGGTTTCGGAATGATGTAGTCACGGCCGAATTTGATCTTCTCTCCGCCGTAGGCCTTGATGACCGAATCGGGAACGTCTTCTTTGGCGAGAGCGGCGAGCGCATGCGACGCCGCAAGTTTCATTTCGTCGTTGATCGTGGAGGCCATCACGTCGAGCGCACCCCGGAAGATGAACGGGAAGCCGAGGACGTTGTTCACCTGGTTCGGGTAGTCTGAACGGCCGGTGGCCATCACCACATCCTTGCGTGCTTCGAAGGCATCTTCCGGCGTAATTTCGGGATCGGGATTCGCCATGGCAAAGATGATCGGATCGTGTGCCATTGATTTGACCATGTCTTTGGTCATCACGCCCTTCGCCGATACGCCGGCGAACACATCTGCGCCCTTGAGGGCGTCTGCAAGTGTCCGCGCTTTCGTATCAACGGCAAAGTACTCTTTGTACGGGTTCATGCCGTCTTTGCGGCCCTTATAGACGACACCTTTGGTATCGCAGAGAATGAGGTTTTCGCGCTTCACGCCGAGAATGATGTAGAATTTCGCACACGCGATGCCTGCCGCACCTGCACCGCTGAACACCACCTTCACCTGGTCGATCTTCTTGCCGACGATCTCCAGGGCATTCACCAGTCCGGCGCCGGAGATGATCGCGGTCCCGTGCTGGTCATCATGGAAGACCGGGATGTTCATCATCTTCTTGAGTGTTTCCTCGATGTGGAAGCACTCGGGCGCCTTGATATCTTCGAGATTGATGCCGCCGAATGTCGGTTCCAGCGCCTTGACAATCTTGATCACTTCTTCCGGATCGTGTGTGTCGATCTCGATATCAAATACATCGACGTCGGCAAATCTCTTGAAGAGCACGCCTTTCCCTTCCATCACAGGCTTGCCGGCCATTGCGCCGATGTCGCCGAGACCGAGCACCGCGGTACCATTACTGATAACTGCAACAAGATTTCCTTTTGCGGTATACTTGTACGCATCAGCCGGATTGGCTTGAATCTCCAGGCACGGTATTGCAACACCCGGAGTATAGGCCAGCGCGAGATCACGTTGTGTCGCACAGGGTTTGGTGGAGACAACTTCAATTTTGCCTCTGCGTCCCATGCTGTGATAGTCGAGTGCATCCTGCTTGCGGATCATCGCCATGACAGGGACTCCTTCTCAGTAGATGTGTTTGTACAGCAGATCAGTGGGAAGGCAAGATACAACAAACCGACGACTGGGTCAACATCGCGGTTTCCTTGATTTTCAAGCCCTCTTTGCGTACAATGAACAAACCACTGCGTACCAACCATCGCATGTTGCGCTGTGACCTCCCCGGTATTTCCATTTCCCGCGTTTCATCCGGATGCTGCGTGGCCCGCATGTCTGTACGACATCGCACCGCACGGGTGAACTATGCTGGGTAGCCTGTTACGATTGGCGGCGGGAGGAATGATCACACTGGTGATGGCGGTGGTAGCCATTGTGGCACTGGCATTTGACCGCACCGGCAAAAAGTATCATTGGGTTTCACGCATGTGGTCCCGTGCAGCGTTGCGTGTCTGCGGAGTGCGGGTCCGGGTGAGGGGAACGGAACATCTGGAGCCCGGGCGATCCTACATCTACGTCTGCAACCACGCGAGCATGGTTGATATTCCCGCGGTGGCTGCGGGGATCCCCGACGATATCCGGATCGTGTACAAGCGTGAACTCGAGAAGATCCCTCTTTTTGGCTGGGGTCTGCGATGGAGCAACTACATCGGCATTGACCGCGGGCGGAGCGCCGAGGCGCGCCACAGCCTTGATGAAGCCGTCGCCAAAATCCGCAACGGGGCTTCAGTGCTGATGTTCGGCGAGGGCACACGGACATCTGACGGGAAGTTACAGAGGTTCAAGCGGGGTGCGTTTCACCTGGCCGTGCGTTCGGGCGTGAGCGTCGTCCCGCTGACGATCAACGGTTCTTTCACCATCGTCCCGAAGCATTCGCTGCGCATCCAGCGGGGCACGGTGGACCTTGTGCTTTCGCCTCCGATCAGCGTCGAAGGCCTTGAAGGAAAAGACGCCGAACTGGAACTCATGGAAAAAGTGCGCGCCGCAATTGCGGCAGAATATCACGATCAATAAGGACAACCCCGTGCCCGTCACCATCCATGATGTTGAACATGTTGCTCACCTCGCACGCCTTTCCTTCACCGAAGAAGAAAAAGTGCGCCTGACGACCCAGCTGAACAGCATTCTGGAGTACATGGACGAATTGAACGGCGTCGACACGAGTGATGTGGAACCGCTTTCCCACGTGATTGAATTGCAGAATGTGTTTCGCCGGGATGTCTGCACTGAGGGTGTGCAGCGGGAAGAAGCACTGCAGAACGCCCCGGCGCATACAGAGGAGTTTTTCAAGGTGCCGAAGGTTATCAGCGACCGATGAGCGCGCTCGCAACACGGACCGTCGTCATCATTCCCGCCCGGTACGGATCGACACGGCTTCCGGGAAAACCGCTGATGGAGATCGTGGGAAAACCCATGATCCAGCATGTGGTGGAGCGGGCCAGACAGGCAACCCTGGTGGAACGCGTGCTGGTTGCCACCGATGACCAGCGTATTGTGGACGCTGTGAAAGGCTTTGGCGGCGAAGCCGTGATGACCTCACCGGACTGCCGCAGCGGCACCGACAGAATCGCCGAAGTCGTCCGGTCGCTCAGCGGCGTGGATATCGTGGTCAATCTTCAGGGCGATGAACCGCTCATCCCTCCCACCATGATCGACGGCGCCATCAAACCGCTCTGGGAAGATCCGCTGATGCTGGTCGGCACGCTGGTCCGCCGGATCGTTCGCACTGAGGAGCTGAACGACCCCGCCGTGCCGAAGGTGGCTCTCGACCGCAACGGGCGGTGCCTGTTCTTCACACGATCACCGATTCCTTACCTCCGCGACATTCCACCGGAGGCCTGGCCCGATCACCACACGTATTACCGTCATATCGGCATTTATGTCTTTCGCCGTTCGTTCCTTCTCCGGTATGCGTCATTGGAACAGACACCGCTGGAACGTGCGGAACAACTCGAACAACTCCGGATCCTCGAACACGGCTACATGATCCACGCCGCGGTGACTGAAGAGGAAAGCATGGCCGTGGACACGCCTGCAGATCTCGAGCGCGTCCGCCGAATCATGGAGTCATTCCTATGACAACAGTATTGCAGAAGACATTCTTCGGGAGTCTTCGCACCACGTTTCTCCGCGGCATTGGTGTGCTGATTCCGCTGGGCCTCACATGGTGGTTCTTTGAAGCGCTGCTCAATGCGATAGACGGCATCCTGTCACCGCATTTCGAAACGTGGCTCGGCCGGCGCGTACCGGGAGTCGGCTTCTTCGCCATGCTATTGATCATCATCCTGGTGGGCCTGCTCACACGCAATCTCATCGGCCGCCTGTTGCTCGCATGGTTCGAGAACCTCGTCCGTTCCATTCCCTTCGTACGGTCCGTGTATTCCGCCATTAAAGACCTGGTCGGGGCGTTCGGGATGGACGGAAAGAGCAAGACCTTTCAACAGGTCGTCATGACGGAGTATCCGCGCAAAGGGTTATACGCTATCGGGTTCGTCACGAACGAAATGCCGTATGCGCAAACGGGCGGCACGACGAAAGATTTTTTGAACGTGTACATCCCCAATCCTCCCAATCCAACTTCGGGCTTCCTCGTGCTGGTACCCCGTGAGGAAGCGGTGCATCTTGACCTCTCTATTGAAGAGGGGCTTAAGCTGGTACTTTCAGGCGGCATTGTGATCCCTGCCCTCCTGACCGGAAGATCGTTAGCTACCAGTGAAAGGACACCCCCGTAATGCGGCGGCGACAGGTAAAATACATATTCGTAACCGGGGGTGTTGTCTCTTCGCTCGGCAAAGGCATTTCCGCATCCTCGATCGGTTTGCTTCTGAAATCGCGCGGGCTCCGGGTCACCATTCAGAAATTCGATCCCTACCTCAATGTCGATCCCGGCACAATGAACCCGTTCCAGCATGGGGAGGTGTACGTGACCGATGACGGCGCCGAGACGGATCTGGACCTCGGGCATTACGAACGGTTTCTCGACATCACCACATCGCGGAAGAACAATTCCACAACGGGGCAGATTTATCACGAGGTGATCAGCAAGGAGCGTCGCGGCGATTACCTTGGCGCGACAGTGCAGGTAATCCCCCACATCACCGACGAGATCCGGCGGCGCTTCGAGGCGCTCGGCGAGACCGGCGAGTATGATGTGGTTATCACCGAGGTGGGCGGCACGGTGGGTGACATCGAGAGTCTGCCCTTCCTTGAAGCGATGCGGCAATTTATGAACAAACTGGGCCGCACGAATGCAATGGCCATTCACGTGACCCTCGTCCCCTTTATTGCCTCGGCCGGCGAGATCAAGACCAAACCCACGCAGCATAGCGTGAAATCCCTGCTTGAGCTTGGTATCCAGCCGGACATGCTGATCTGCCGTGCGGACCGCCCGCTGCCCGCCGACGTGCGCGAAAAGATTGCGCTGTTCACCAACGTCGATGCCGGTTCCGTCATCGAGTGCCGCGATGCGCCAAGCATCTATGAGGTGCCGCTCATGTTCGCCGAACAGGAGGTCGATGAGATTATCCTCGAGAAACTCGACCTCACCTGTCCCCGCCCCAATCTCCGCGATTGGAAGAAACTCATCGAACGGCTCAAGAATCCGACCGGACGCGTGGCTATCGGCGTCTGCGGAAAGTACACGGAGCACAAAGACGCGTATAAGAGTATCGCCGAAGCATTCGTGCATGCCGGCGCGGCGAATAGCGTTGAGGTTGAACTCCGCTGGGTTCGCGCGGAAGATGTCGAACGTGACGGAGCGGAGACGCACCTCGCCGGCCTCGCGGGTCTCCTCGTCGCCCCGGGCTTCGGTGAACGGGGCATTGAAGGAAAAATCAAGGCCATCCAGTACGTCCGTACAAGGCAGATTCCATTTTTAGGCATCTGTCTCGGACTGCAATGCGCAGTGATCGAATTTGCCCGCCACGTGTGCGGACTCGAGCATGCCAACAGCACCGAGTTCAAGCAGAATGATCAGAACGTGATCGACATGATGCTTGAACAGAAGAAGGTGAAGGAGTATGGCGGAACCATGCGGCTCGGGTCCTATCCCTGCCGCATTGAAAAAGGGACGAAGGCCCATAAGGCGTACAAGAGCGAGTTGATCCACGAGCGACACCGTCACCGCTACGAAGTGAACGACGCCTTCAAGAACCAGCTTGCCACACGGGGCCTGGTCTTCAGCGGCATCTGCCCCGACAACGGCCTCGTGGAAATGATTGAACTGCCCGATCATCCCTGGTTTGTCGGCTGTCAGTTCCATCCCGAATTGAAGTCCCGTGCCACCAATGCGCATCCGCTGTTCAGGGAGTTTGTGAGGGCGGCGGTGGAAGAAGCAGGGGGCTGAGGGACGAGGGTTGGGCACTAGGGGCTGGGGGCTATGGATCTGGGCACGAACGCTCAGGGACTGAATGAGTGCGAGTGAGCATTCGGCTGACTTCAGGACCAGATCAATCTGGAGCCTGTGGAGAGTATCACGGGTTGCTTCTTCGTAGAGTAGACCCAAGCTGCGAAACCGATTTCAAGCAGAGTCTCCAGTTCCTGGAGCGAACCCATGGCAATCGTCAGATGCCGAACGTACTCACCTTTGATGCGATCTGCCGTACCCTTCGGCGATGTTTGCGGCAACTGACACGGCGCTCGTTGCATTTGACGATGCAAGTCCGAACATCTCGAACGTTTGGCAGATGTCTTGGTGAGTTGGTAGGTTTCTTTTACGAGCTCCGGATTCCGTTTTGCCACACCAGCAAGTCTTTGTGCGATGATATTGCGATCGTTTACATCTCCGGAGAATTATGTTGCCTTTCCTAGTGCCTGATGACCCTAGCGCCCAGTGCCCCCCTGTCATTAATACACCCGCTCATCGAAATTTCCGATGCCCTCTTCTCTTGACAGCCCTTCTCACACGTCTCCGCTCACTCGCCGATCCGCGCAACGTCGCCGGCATGGCACGCTTCGGGATCGTCGGAGAAGGACGTTTGGGCATTTCCATGCCGGCACTCCGGTCGATCGCCCGGGAAACCGGTAAGCACCACCGGCTCGCTCTGCAACTGTGGCGCACACGCATTCCCGAAGCAATGATCGTCGCCTCAATGGTGGCGGAACCGGAGAAGATGACCGCACAACAGGCCGAACAATTGGTCACCGCATTCAACTCGTGGGATGTCTGCGATCAGACATGTTTGAATCTCTTTGTGAAAAGTCCGCTCGCCTGGACGCTGGTCAAGCAGTGGGCTCGCAGAGACGAGGAGTTTGTCAGACGGGCGGCGTTTTCTCTCATCGCCTGTCTGGCAGTTCATGACAAAGACGCCGGTGACAAGAAATTCATCGCCGCACTGAAACTGGTGCACGCAGCGTCAAGAGATGAACGTAACTTCGTGAAGAAGGCGGTCAACTGGGCTCTGCGCGGGATAGGCAAACGCAATCGGGTATTGCACGCCGCCGCGCTGGAAACGGCGCGAAAACTTCAAAAGAACGCTTCACGAAGCGCGCGCTGGATCGCCACCGACGCCATTCGGGAACTCGAGAATCGCGTTTGACGGATGATTGGCGGATTGCCCTTCCTATTTTAGATCCCATACGCCGCGAGTCACCTGTTTGATCCTCGCTGTTGTCTTTTTGGCTTCTTGACCAAGGATTGCACCTAGTCCAGTAACTCTGTTCTTCATGTTACCAAGGCTGAGTTGCTTTTCCTCCACATAGGCCATGATCTCTTTGTTTGTCACCTGTCTACCGTTTTTGTGAATCAACTCTACAACTGCATCAATGATTCTCCCACGCACAGAAGATCTGCCAGACGATTGAACGGTAGACGGATGCCCGGATTTCACACCTTCCCCCTTACGCAAGGCGATATACCTCACCAGAAGATCTCTTTGGGCATCAAGCCTCTTGAGCTCGGCCTCCAATTGCTGTAGTGTGATTCCTTCTTGCATGACAACCTCCATGGTTACCAGAAACAATATAAAGCTTGTTTCGGTTCATATCAAGGAGCTTGACGGGTATTTCTCGTTCCGGGTCAATATAAAGCATTGGCTATATATCCTTTATTAAGCGCGATTAGCTCGGTCGGGTGCGTCATAACTGGTTGCCAGATAACACTGTAAGTGATTTTTCGTATTTCTGTTGTTCCCAGGTTGGGAACAACTATATTGAGGATGTGCGAATCATTGCAAGAGGGACGCTCAGGGAATTCTGGCTGAAGAATGGCGATTCAGAGCAACCGCTAAAGGCGTGGTTCCAAGAGGCAAAACGAGCCGAATGGAGCAACCCCGCTGAAATCAAGGCCAATTATGCATCTGCTAGCATCCTAAAGCAGGGTAGGGTTGTTTTCAATATTAGAGACAACAAGTATCGCCTCGTTGTTAAGATAAATTACAAATATGGCTGGGTGTTCATAAGGTTTATTGGAACGCACAAGGAATATGACAAGATAAATGCAGAGGAACTATGAATAAGTATCTAAAATATCTCAAGCCAATCCGGACAAGGAGTGAATATAGGGCGGCTCTTTCGGTTTTGGACCAACTATTTGATGAAAAACCTGACACGATGAAGGGCCGTCTTGCTGAAATTTTGGCCTTACTCATAGAAAAGTATGAAGAAGACCAATTCCCAATTGAAGCACCAACTCCCGTTGAGGCAATTAAGTTCAGAATGGAACAGATGGGATGGACAAATAAAGACTTAGCAGCAATTCTTGGGGGAAGGAATCGCGTGTCAGAAATATTAAATCGGAAACGTGAGCTTTCGTTACAGATGATTAGAACGGTAAACAGAGAAATGGGGGTTCCGGCTGAATCTCTCATTGGCGCCTAGTTCAGTCTATTTCTCTTGCCTCGGGAATCTACTTCTACAGGCTTTGGTATGCAGGCCGGACTGTTACCCGGAGGATGCTCCTTATCAAGTGACGCCAGCGGGGCCTTACACTAGAGCGAGGATGAAATGAGCACGCCCGAAACACCACGATACGGCTCCATTATCTGGACAGACCTTACCGTTGCCAAGGCCGAGGAGATCAGGGATTTTTACTCCGGGGTCGTGGGGTGGACGGTCATGCCCATCTCCATGGGCAACTATGCTGACTTCCAGATGAACGCACCTTCGACAGGCGAGGCGGTTGCCGGGATTTGCCATTCCCGCGGCGTCAACGCGGGGCTTCCTCCGCAATGGCTTGTCTATATTAGTGTGGAAGATATCGACGGGTGCGTACAACGCTGCAAACAACTTGGCGGCAGCATTCTTGTCGAACCACGTCCCATGGGCACCCAGGGAACGTTTTGCGTCATCAAAGATCCTGCCGGTGCTGTCGCGGCGCTGTTCTGTCCGGCAAAAGATCAAACAGCTGAGACTCCATGACAAACCAACAGGTGTTGAGCGACCTCGTTCTCCGCACCCGGTCGATCCGCCGTTTCCGGGAACATGAAGGGGTGCCTCTCGCAACCCTTCATTCCCTTGTTGATCTTGCGCGGTTGGCCCCGTGCGCAGGAAACAACCAGCCATTCAAGTACGCGCTCTCCGCGTCACGGCACACCAATGCACTCATTTTTTCCAACCTCCGCTGGGCTGCATATCTCCCGGATTGGTCCGGCCCCGTGGAAGGCGAACGCCCCGCCGCCTACATCGTCATCTGTCGTGACATCACCATAAGCAACGCGCTGAACAGTGATCAGGGTTTCGCGGTGCAGAATGTATTGCTGGGCGCGACTGCGCGCGGACTCGGTGCATGCGTCATTGCATCGTTCGTCCGCGAAAACATCCGGAAGATCATGCAGATCAACGAATCATTCGATCCCATCTGGGTCATTGCGCTTGGCGTTCCGCAGGAGGCTGTGGTGGTTGAACCCCTCGGACCCGAAGGCGACATTCGATATTGGCGGGATGCAGCAGGAGTGCACCACGTGCCGAAACGGTCGCTGGAAGATGTCTTGCTCACACAGTTCAAGGAAGAGCCCTAGAAGACCCTTTCAAGGAAATATCACCGCAGAGAAACAGAGGCGCAGAGAAAGCATGTATGATTGGGGAAAGCCTTCTACAAAAAATCTCTTCTCAACGCTTCTGCGGTAATGCTTTTTGTCTGCGCTTCTCCGTCATGGCATAGAACGCAGGAAAGTGCTATATTTCCTTCAGATATGCCATGACTGATCAACCCGTACCACCAATTCCCGGCCAACCGCGTGACGTGAGCATCTCCATGTTACGCGTCAACCTCCTGGGCCTGCCTGTTGCTTTCATAACCCTTCTCGTGTGCGGAATCCCGTTTGTTCTTATTCACGGGTGGGGCGCACTTGGGGAAAGCGCGCGTCTCTTTCTGCGGCCGGCATTGGCTGTGCCGGTGCTGCTTGTCGGGTTTGTACTGCATGAGCTCATTCACGGGGCAGCGTGGGCATTTTACGGACAGAAGCCGCTGACAATCATGCGCTTCGGGATCAACTGGCGCGCTCTTGCACCATATGCACATTGCCCCGAACCCATGGAAGCGGGTGCGTACCGTCTGGGTGCCCTCGCCCCGGGTGTAATTCTCGGATTGCTCCCGGTTGCCGTGGCAACGTGGATGGGTCCGACATGGTTGTTCTTCGCGGGTTTGCTCTTCAGCATCGCCGCGGCCGGCGATTTTCTGATACTCTGGGTTCTCCGCACCGTCCCCTCCCAGCTCCTTGTCCAGGATCATCCCAGCAGAGCCGGTTGTCTCGTCTATGAACCAGTGAATCCTGAGGAATCGCACGCATGAGTATCGCACTTGAATTCTGGGGAGCTGCGCAGACAGTCACCGGATCAATGCATCTTCTTCATGTCGGGGGTCGCCGTGTGCTGCTGGATTGCGGCATTTACCACGGCCGGCGGGAAGAGGCCTTCGAACGGAATAGCACGTTCCCTTTCGATCCGGGAGCGCTGGATGCCGTTATTCTCTCGCATGCGCATATCGATCATAGCGGCAACCTTCCGGGACTTGTCAAGCACGGTTTCAACGGGCCGATCTATTGCACGGGAGCAACACGGAGCCTGTGCGAAGTTATGCTTCGCGACAGCGCCCACATTCAGCTGCGGGATGTCGAATTTGTGAACAAACGCCACGCGAAGAAACGCATTCCCCTTGTAGAGCCGCTCTACACGGAAAACGATGTGGACGATACCATTCCGCTTTTCCAGGGCATCGACTATGGACGCACGTTTGACGTCGTCGACGGTGTCCAATGCAGGTTCGAAGATGCAGGCCATATCCTCGGCTCCGCCTGCCTTTCGCTGCATCTCCGCGACAACGGCACATCGACCGGGCTTGTGTTCACCGGGGATCTGGGCCGCCCGAATCTCCCCATCCTCCGCGACCCGGTGCCCGTCGCCGATGAAAAGACCGAGTATCTGATTACCGAAAGCACGTACGGCGGCCGCTTCCACTCGCCGGTCACGGAGATGGAGGAGCAGCTTCTCCAACCTCTCCTCCGGGCGTTCGAACGCAAGGCACGGGTGGTTATTCCGGCATTCAGCGTCGGCCGGACACAGGAAGTCGTGTACATGCTGCACAGGCTGAGCGTGGCAGGCAGGATTCCTCACATCCCGGTCTTTGTTGACAGTCCGCTCTCTGTGAACGTGACCGCCGTCTTCCGCAAACATCCGGAGTGCTTCGACGAAGAAACGCTTGCGATCCTCAACGCGCATGAGAACAGTGATCCATTCGGGTTTGACCGGCTCACCTACATACGAACAGTTGAGGAATCCAAGGCGCTCAATGACCGTACGGGACCGTTTATCGTCATTTCCGCCTCAGGGATGTGCGAAGGCGGGCGTGTTGTTCACCACCTCGCCAACACCATCGGCGACCCGCGCAACATGATTCTTATTGTCGGGTACCAGGCGGAAAACACGCTCGGGAAGCGGATTGTGATGAAGGAACCGGTGGTGAACATCTTTGGTGAGCCGCACGATCTCCGCGCTGAAGTTGTGGTGTTAAATTCCTTCAGCGCTCACGCAGACCGGAACGAGATGCTGTCATATCTGCGCGGGTTTCCGCGTAAGCCCCTGAAGAAGACCTTTGTGGTGCACGGAGATCCCGACCAGTCCGAAAAATTCCGGGGGGCATTGAACAACGAAGGGTTTGGTCCGGTGGTCATCCCCTCACGCGGCGACCGGGTACTTCTGACGTAAACGACATATGATACATGTGTCTCTCCGGTCCATGGCTCTTGCGCTTCTTCTTCCCTCTCTGGTTCTTCTTGCCCCGGGGCAGGAATCCCAGCGCGAACCCGATCAGCAGTCAGGCGCACCGGACTCGGTCCGCCGTGCCAATACCGCAAGTGTGCTCTTCGATCGCAATCTTAACACCTTCAATTGGATCGGCCGTCTGTCTCTCGATACCACGTTTGTGCGAACACGTTTCACCGCCAGCGCCCAGCTCCTTGCGAACATCGTCCAGCCGGAAGAAGGCTCCAGTGCGGCTGCCCATACATCAGAAAGCACACAGAAGAATCTCGCACTCGGTGTGCGTCATCCTCTTACCGATTTTGCCGGTCTCGATGCCCGCTGGACGTCCCTGGTCTTCTCCGACAACCGTGGCATCGGCCTGAGCAACGCCGTGAGTCACACGCTGCTCACCGGTCTGGCATTCCTTCCCTTCGACGCGTTGAGTGTCACTCCCATGGGAGGCTACCGGTGGGACATCCAGGGAGGAATTCGTGATCGCGGCGGAGTTATCGGTCTTGAGACGGAGCTCCTCCCGATTGATCTCGACGGGTATCGTTTCTCGGGTACCGGCAGGCTGCGTCGTGATGCGGTGAACCCGCGCATTCTTGAAAACCATGCAGCTCAACTCGGCATTTACAAACCTTTCGGACCGTTTTCGCTCGACAGTCTGGACATCGGTTTCCTGCAAACGAGGAACGAGTTCTACTCGCGCGGTGACAGCGCGATCGAAAGCCGTACAGATCGCTCATTCTCCCTCGCCAACCTCCTGGCATTTGAGGTCGCGCGAAATCTCTCGGCCAGTGTCTTTGTGAACTTCGGCAGCCGCCTGCTCGACAAAGAAGAACGCCCCCTGTTGGATGCGGCATACTCTCCTACAAACTTTAGCACCGAAATTGAGGAATTCCGCCTCGATACATATCTGCAGGCTGCCTATCATTCCGAGGACAACAAGACCTCCGCACTGGTGCGGCTCGGGTACTCCGAGCGCAGTGAAACCCATCGTGCGCAGGCGCCGGACCAGATGCCACCCAATATCGGCGTGCTTTTCGGCGAACGAAATAAGCAGGAACAGACCAAAGACAATCTCGCCAAACATGTCGTACTCACCGGCGGTGTCACAACCCCCCTGTTTGCCTCGACCGGGCTTTTTCTTACGGGCTCTGCCGGCATACTCCGTTACGACACTCCCAGTGAACTGAATGTTGAGGATCGCGACGAACTCCTTATCGCCGTGTCCCTCGGAATCCGCCACAGCTTCAGCAGATCCTTCGAAGCGGTGCTGACTCTTGATGGAACCATGAGCCATCTGGTCTATCTCTTAAAAGAGAGAAGTGCAAACAACAACTTTAACCGGGTCCTGCGCCTCGCACCACGCACCACCTGGCACCCGTCTCCATGGTTTTCAACGACGAACGCCTTCGAAGTGCTGGCAAACTATACGGTGTACGACTTTGAACAGCAGGTTGCCCTGGTACGAAGTTTCTCCTACAGGCAGTTTTCATGGATTGATTCCACGCAGGTGGAATTTACTCCAAGGGTAGGACTTGACTTTTTCACCTATTTGAAGTTGTATGAACGCGGGTTGCTGAGGTGGGACGAGTTCCGGGAACGGACGGAGAACTCTTATGTTGACCGGACTCTGGCCATGCAATTGCGCTTTTCGCCCGACCAATCAACGGTCGTTGCGGTCGGGCTCCGGTACTTCAGCCAGGCCCGTTATCTGTTCACGGAGGCCGTGAAATCCGCGGATTCCTTTACCAGCAGCGTTGGACCGACCTGTGCGATCCGGTGGACGATCGGCCCGCACAGCCGGCTGCAATTCTACGGCTGGTATGAACGCAGAAGGCTGCCGGACGGCACATTCCGGTCGCTGGCGAGTATGACCATGCACATCTTCATCCATCTTTAGACGGGCACCGTGTGAAATCGACCCAAAGTGTTTTTCGCCTGACCCTCCGGAGCATCCCACGCAGCATTCGGCGGGTGGAAACGTATCTCTCCCGGATCAATACCACGATACATCTCGACGAGATCCAGATACACAAGGTGATGGTGTCACTCACTGAAGCCGTTAACAATGCCATCATCCACGGAAACAAATCCGATCCGGAGAAGAAGGTCATGGTCCGGTGCGAGGTCCATCCGGGATGGTTGCTCTTTATTGTCGAAGACCAGGGCAGGGGGTTCCGCGTTGGTAATGTAAAGAACCCGTTGAAGGAGGAGAATCTGCTGAGGGAGAGCGGACGGGGTATTTTCCTGATGAGAACGTTGATGGACAAAGTGGAGTTTGAGCTTACGCAGAACGGGACGCAGGTGCGCCTCTGGCTCGACACGAACAAGTAGCAGCGTCCGTTACTGCCTGAGGACATCGGTCAACGTAAACTCCGACCCCTTCGTGGAGTCGCCCGGCTCCAGAATATACCGCAGAAATGCGGGAGGGGAATCCGAAACCCAGAAGCTGTAGTTCACCCCCTGGCCGAAAACATTCACCCTGTAGCAGGAAAACACACTCTGCACGCCGTTGACCCGGGCGGAGAACATCTCACCGATCCCGTCAAAGCTGCCATACACAGTTTTCTCCTGCGCGTAATCGAGATATCCGACCACCCACGATTGTCCAAACCCCAGAGAAAACGCCGCCATCCTGTCCCAGCGCCGCGGCGGCACCGGCATCCCGATAACGCGCGCAATCTCTGCAAGCAACCCGAACCGGTAGAGGTCTCCCTCCGGCGATTGTGCCAGGAAGAACTCCTGTACCTTTGCGGTCGAGTCACGCAGGAGCACAGTACTGTCAAGCACCGTGGAGACTCCGCTAAACCCGCCTAGAGTCCCGCCCGTGTTCGTGATACGCTGGATCGCCCGTGTCTGCGACGAGGGCAGATAGTACCCGAACTCATCGATGAGTATCGCGTCATACTCGTACGTATCGCCCGGGGAGAAGGCAAGATGGAAAGGAATGGGTTCGGGCGCCAGCGGCGCATCCTCTCCTTGACGGCACGCGACGGGAAGGAGGCAGAGACAGAAAAGGGCAACCCACCGGGCTGCCCTTGCATTCTGTGTCATGACAGGGCTCACAACTTCAGTTTGCCAATCGATGCGGTGACATCAGCAGCTGATTTCGCCAGTGCAGCCTGCTCATCGGCGTTCAGCTTGATTTCGATGATTTGCTCGATGCCCTTCTTTCCGAGTTTGACCGGGACGCCCGCGAAGGTACCCGTGAGGCCATACTCACCCTGCAGGTAGACCGAACACGGCAGGATCCGTTTCTTGTCTTTGACAATGGATTCCACCATCGCGACGGTTGCCGATGATGGAGCGTAGTATGCACTGCCGGTTTTGAGATAGTTGACGATTTCGATACCGCCGTCGCGCGTGCGCTTCACCAGCCGATCCACCGTGGCCTGATCCATCAGCTCGGTGATGGGGATGCCCGCAACCGTGGAGTACCGGGGGAGGGGAACCATCGAATCGCCGTGCCCGCCGAGTACGAAGGCATTCACATCTTCCACGGAGACGTTGAGTTCAAGGGCGATGAACGAGCGGAATCGGGCTGCATCCAGTACGCCCGCCATGCCAATGACACGCTGGCGCGGATGATTTGCCGCCTTCATGGCGACGTAGGCCATGACATCGAGCGGATTGGAGACGACAATGAACACTGCGTTGGGAGAAACGGCCGCTGCGGACACAGCACAGCTCTTGACAATCTCGCTGTTCGTGTTCATCAGATCATCCCGGCTCATCCCGGGTTTGCGGGGAATCCCGGCAGTGATGACGACAATGTCGGAATGCGAGGTGGCTTCATAGGAATTCGCGCCCACAACGCGCACGTCCACCTTCTCCACCGGTGACGATTCGAACATGTCAAGCGCTTTGCCCTGCGGGACGCCCTCAAGGACATCGACAAGCACAACTTCGTTGGCGAGCTGCTTATCGACCAACCGTTGAGCGGTTGTCGCACCTACGTTGCCCGCACCAATGACGGTGATCTTCATGTGAGGCACTCCCTGTTGTTCGTGGAACGAATCACGCCTGGGGAACGATGCTGACGACGTGCCGGGATTTGCGGATTTTCTTGAAGTTCACCATGCCGCTGGCCGTGGCAAACAACGTGTCGTCGCTGCCGATCCCCACATTGACCCCGGGCTGGAACTTCGTACCGCGCTGGCGGACAATGATGCTTCCGGACGGCACGACTTCTCCGCCGAACCGCTTCACGCCCAACCGTTGCGCATTGCTGTCGCGACCGTTCCGTGAACTGCCAACACCTTTTTTATGAGCCATGACGCACCTCTACTGTGCAATGCTGGTGATTTCGATCTGGGTATACCCCTGCCGGTGCCCGCGCTTCACGCGGTAGCCCTTCCGGCGCTTCTTCTTGAACACGATAACCTTGGGGTCTTTGCCGTGGTCGATGATCGTCGCTTCCACGCTCGCGCCGGCAACCAGGGGATGCCCGACGACCACCTTCGTATCGTCGCCTACGAGAAGAACGCGGTCCAAACGGATCTTTGTCCCCGGTTTCTCCTGAAGGCTCGGGACTTCCATCCGGTCCTTAGGGGTGACTTTGTACTGCTTTCCGGCAACTTCCACTACGGCAAACATCGTTGGTTTCCTCGAAATTGATAGGAATTAAAATGTACTAAATCCATGTCAGAAAGTCAATTAGAAGAATACCGGAAGGTCAGAACCGGAAGGTGAGAATGCCCGGGGGTGAAAATCACGTAATGGACTCGATTCCGTCGTACCGGCTGTCGATCGTGTGGAAACGACGCAGGGTGAAGCGGTAGAGGAGCGGAGCGGTGTATATGCAGATCAGGAAGAAGACGACACCCCCGAACAGATCGACAACGTAGTGATAGCGTTGATACACCGTTGCAACGATGAGCAACGTGCCGTTCGCAATCATGAAGTATCTCGTGCTCAAACGGTACCGTACGCTGAGGGTCATCAACACGAGCATCATCATTGTATGACCGCTGGGGAAGACATCGCGCTGGGCCGCCGCTTGCGCAACGGCATTCGAGACCCCTTCGGGCACCGATTCGCCTGCGTTCACGAACCAGCGGAGGTACGGCGTCAACCAGAGCCCCGGCAGATCGTAATCGAGCATCGCCGAAATCGTGCAGCGTGAAGCGCGGCCCGACGGCAGGAAGTGTGAAGTACCCCAGGTAGGAGAGATAGAAACCGTAGACGCAGGTGAACATATAGAAGTGAAACACCGCACGATCCTTCCGGCGATAGAGCTCCAAACCGGCGGCAAGAAAGAGGAGATAGAAGATCGTATAGGCAATCTGCAGGACTTCGGTCAGCACGGGATTAGCGATATGCATGAGCCACTGCGTCGGGTTCACGCCGAAGAGCCATCGGTCAGCCGCAATGAGCAGGTCGTCATAGCTGCGGCCGCCGTGAAGCGGAGCGATGATGAAGTAGAGCTCCTTGAACGTCAGAAAGACCAGCGGGGCGGCGTACCAATCATGTATGTACTCGAGAATCTTCGAGTCACTCCGCGAACGGGCGACGGCAAGGGGCATATCGCACCGCTCACCCCGATGTTGATGAGCACCAGGATCCACCAGTTCGGAATCCGCGGAGCGAACAGCGTATTCAGAACTACTCAGGAGGATGCCATAGGCAATGATCACCAGGTCCGCCGAATGAAGAGCCCGGAACAGTACGCGCAGATTCATGTCGTCGGGGTTCCTCCGGTCGGCACAGGGACCAGTGCATTCGCCAGCGAGACAAGCTCCTCAATGGACAGATCTTCGGGACGGTGCTGCAGGTCCACCGGCAGAGGAACGGCCGGAAGTTCCGGCAGAAAATACCTGAGCGATGCGCGGAGGGTCTTGCGTCGTTTTCCGAACACCGAACGAACCATGGCCCGGAAGAAGGCGTCATCCTTCACAACACACCGCGGTGTTCCGAGAATGCGCAGTTGTACCAACGAGGAGGTCACCTCGGGGCGGGGGAAAAAGACTTTTGGGGAAACGTCGAAGAGCACGCTGACATCCGCATAAAGTTGACAGAACACCGAGAGTATGCCGTATTCCTTGTTGCCGTGGGGTGCCGCCAGGCGCCGCGCCACTTCGCGCTGCATCATCAGCGTCATGTCCCGTACATGTTGTCGTTGCTCCAACACCCGGAATAGAATCGGGGTAGTGATATTGTAGGGAATATTTCCGATAACCCGCAACGGACTGTCCGCACCTGCGAGCGCCGCAATATCCATCTCAAGAAAATCTCCTGCGATCACTTCCGCGGGTGTGCCCGCAAGAAGCTCACGGAGATGAGGGATGACGCGTTCGTCAAGCTCAACAGCAATCAGCCGTTTCACCCGGGGGGCCAGCAATGTCGTCAGCACTCCTTCGCCCGGTCCGATCTCCAGCACGGTGTCAGCAGCTGTCGGAGCAATCGCTTCGACAATCTTGCGGGCGATGTTCATATCCCGCAAAAAGTTCTGACCCAGGGCTTTCCGGGGACGCAAACGGGGCAGGGCGGTCACGGTACCTGATTGGACATCTGATGAGCCAAAAATATAGAAAAGTGGGGACGAAATGTCAACGAACCACCTCTAATTCATTGATTATCAAGGGGGAATTGGTTAATTTGCATTGATTGGTTTACTTGTTCGATCCTTCCATGGCGGGTCCCATGAACGATACACCAGCAGAACAGGCGGCTCCTGGTCCCGCCCAAACCGGCCAGCAACAACCACGGAACGCCCCGCAACAGCGTCCCCGGCAGAACGTTCCTCAACGCGACGCAGCAACAGCCCTGGAACGACCTCAGTGTGGTCATTCCTCTCTACAATGAGGAAGATTCGCTCAAAGAGCTCCACCAGCAGCTGCGCTCCACGCTCGGGCGTTTGAACCTGCGGTACGAACTCCTCTTCATCGATGATGGCAGCACCGACCGTTCGTTTCAGGTGCTCCGCGATCTCAAGCGGGTGGACAAGCATGTAAAGATCATCCGGTTCCGCAGGAACTATGGAAAAGCAGCGGCCCTGGCAGTCGGCTTTGACAAGTCGCAGGGGAACGTTGTGATCACCATGGACGCGGACCTCCAGGATGATCCCGCGGAAATCCCGGCCCTCAGGCGGAAGCTGGATGAAGGCTATGACCTCGTGTCGGGGTGGAAAAAGGTTCGCCACGATCCAATCACCAAGACCATTCCCTCACGGTTCTTCAACTTCGTGACCCGTGTACTTACGGGAATAAAGATTCATGATTTCAACTGCGGGTTGAAGGCCTACCGCCGCGATGTTGTGAAGACGGTGAAGGTGTATGGCGAACTGCATCGCTATGTCCCGGTGCTCGCACACTGGGAGGGCTTCCGCGTCGGTGAACTCGTCGTCCAGCACCGGCGCCCGCCGCTACGGGAAAACGAAATTCGGCATGGGCCGTTTCTGGAAAGGATTTCTGGATCTTCTGACCGCACTGTTCACCACGAGGTATCTGCGCCGGCCGTTACACCTGTTTGGCGTCCTCGGCATGTTTACCGTTCTTGCAGGCGTCGTCATCGACGGGGTGCTCGTCGTCGAATGGTTCCTGCGAATGACTTCGCTGAGCAACCGGCCACTTTTCTTTTCAGGGTTTATGCTCATCGTCATCGGCATCCAGTTCATTTCGATAGGCCTCCTTGGGGAGATGATCAGCAAGACCCGCGCGTCGACCGAAGAATACGCGATCCGGGACTACATCAAATAAGAACGAACCCCAATGATCAAGCCGTGGGCTTCTCTTGACGGACTGAAAACGGATTGCCGCTGGTTCCGCGGTGACATTCCCTGCCGGCCGCACAAACAGAAAGGGTGCCATTGCACTGAGGTGGATGGCAGCATCTGTGCGTATTACCTTCCGCAATCGGGCAACACGCTGATCATCAAACTTGGCGCACTGGGCGATGTTATCCGCACCACGCCGCTCCTCCGCAAGCTTCAAGAAGTCACACCCCAACGCAGGGTCTGGTGGCTCACGCTCAGTCCGGAAGTCGTCCCCGATGTTGTCGATGTCGTTCTGCCATTCACGCCGCAAAGTATTGCCAGCCTGCAGGCGGTACATTTTGATCAGCTGATCAATCTGGACAAAGACCGGGAAGCATGCGCACTGACGAGCATCCTGCGCGCCGACCAGAAGCAGGGGTTCACTCTGGCGGACGGCAAACCTATTCCCATCAATGCACAGGCATTGCCGAAGTACCTCACGGGGGTGTTCGATGATCTGAGCAGGGAGAATATACGGAGCTATGTCGAAGAGATATTTGACATTGCGGGCTTCACCTTCCGCGGCGAAGAGTACATCCTCGACAATTTCGCCCGTGACGGCTATACCTGGAAACTCCCGTCGAAGAAACCCATCGTCGGGTTGAATACCGGATGCGGTGGCCGTTGGGTGTCCAGACTCTGGCCGGAGCAATACTGGATCACACTCGCCAAACGCTTGAAACATGCCGGGTATATACCGCTCCTCCTTGGCGGCGAACAGGAGCACAAGAAGAACCTCCGCATCGCCAAGCGCAGCGGCGCGCGGTATCTCGGACATTTTCCCCTGCGGCAATTCATCAACCTGGTTGATCAGTGCGATCTTGTGGTCACCGCCGTGACAATGGCCATGCACATCGCAACGGGACTTCGAAAGAAGCTGGTCCTGTTCAACAACATCTTCAACAAGCATGAGTTCGAACTCTATGGCCGGGGGGCAATTCTCGAACCGGAGTTTGACTGCCCCTGCTACTACTCGCCTGTCTGTCCGAACAATTGCATGCAGTATTTGCGGGTAGACACGGTGTTTGACCAATCCGCGAACTCCTGCCCACCTAGACACCCGCAACTCTTATGGCACGCTCAGTACCCAAAGTGCGGCGCAAAGCAGAACGTGTGTGGGAGCCGACGGACTGGCAGTGCATCGGCGTTCTGTCGGTTCTTGTCGCCGTGTTCTTCTCCCCTTTCCTTCTCGGGAGGGCATTTCTCTGGGAAGATTTCGTCTATCAGTGGTATCCCTTCCGCCAATTCGCAGCATCCACGCTTGCGCAGGGTGAACTCCCCCTCTGGAATCCTTATACCTTCAACGGGATGCCGTTTCTGGCGGAGGTGCAGACGGAAGTCTTTTACCTGCCGATGACCCTGCTGACACTCTTTGTCCATGGCGGGCGGCTGGATGTCTATCTGGCTCCAACTGGTGAACATTCTGCACTACTGGCTCGCCGGTGTGGGGATGTTCATGCTGGCCCGTTCTTACGATCTCCGTCGTATTCCTTCGCTCTTCGCGGGAATCGTCTATGCTTTTTCGGGATTCCTGGTTGTGCACGGTATTCATCAGGTCATCCTCGTGGTGGTTGCGTGGTTTCCGATGATTCTCTGGCTGTTCCGCAAGAGCTTCTCGTCCCCGGGATGGTCCTGGGTGTGTGTGGCCGGGCTCGTTCTCGGACACAGCTTCTTCGGAGGATCGCCGCAGATGTCATTGTTCCTGTATGTCTTCCTTCTCGCTATGTTCTGTTTGAACTTGTTTCCGTTGACGGAGTGCGGGGACTCCTGCGCCGGCCGGCACTCACTATTGCGGCAAAAGCTCTGGCCATTGTCGCGATTTCTGTCGGCATCGCCATGGTGCAATTCATTCCCACGCAGGAACTTTCGGAGCTTTCAGCCCGGGCCCAGATCACCTACGATAAAGCCACCGAAGGCAGCCTCGGCTGGGCACAATTGGTGACGCTTCTCGTTCCGAAGTTCTTCGGCGTTTCTGATGCGCATGGATATGCGTACTGGGGGCCCGGTACCTACTGGTATTACTGGGAAACGTGTGTGTACGCAGGTGTCCTTCCTCTTCTGCTGATGCTGTTCGCTCTCTGGGTGATGCGCAACAACAGGCACGTCCTGTTCTTCGGACTGTTCGCCCTTTTTGCCCTCCTCTACGCACTTGGCGGCAATTTTATTGTGCATCATTTCTTCTTTTCCGTCATCCCCGGATTTGCTTCCTTCCGCAACCCCGCACGCATGGGTGTGTTCGTTGCCTTTGCCGCGGCGCTGCTCTCCGGTTTTCTTCTTGATCATCTCGGCAAAGAAGATACATCGCGGCAGCATGCACACTACCGCCTGACACTCTCCGTTGTCGCAGGTGGAGCTCTTCTCCTCGTTCTGCTCCTGCTGACCGGATCTCTTGACCCCGTCCTGGGGTCCGCCCCTCAACCCCAGGCACGCACTCTCGTGAACCAGGAAGTGCTCTTCGCTCTTCTCTTTGTGGTTCTCAGCGCCGGTCTTCTCTGGGCTCTTCATCACACGCGCGCTGAAGCCGCACTGGCTCGGTCTGCTGGCCTGCGGTCTGCTGTTTCTTGATCTCTTTCGCTTCGGCGCCAATCACAATACCTCACCGGATGATCCTGCCGGTCACTTCCGCCGGGCGGAATCCATCGTCAGCTACATCAAACACCAGGAAGGTTTCTTTCGCACCAACACGCGGAACTCTGATGGAATGGTGATGGACCGTAATCAGGGACTGGTGGATAGGATTTTCACGAGTGAGGGGTACACACCACTGGTATTGCGACGCGTGTATCCGCCGGCCGCGACCATGGACCAGATGCGCGATCTGTTGAACATCCGTTTCTTCACCGATACCGATCGTGAACGGAAGGTGCTCACACTCAGCGAGCGCCCCGGATTTCTCGCGCGCGCACACATGGTCTTCTCCACGCACACCGTACATTCAGAAGAGGAGCTGTCCGCGTTTCTCCAGCAGTACACAGTTCAATCCGCGCACGGTAGCCGTTCTCGAAGAAGAACCGCACATCACGCTGGCCACAACCGGCCGATTCAGTCCGATGGCAGGCAGATATCACCGCATACCACAACAATGCACTCACTCTTCATGTCGAGACGGAACGACCGGGGATGCTTGTGGTAAGCGAAGCATGGTTTCCGGGATGGAACGCCTACGTCAACGGCGTACAGACACCGGTGTACAGGACGGATTTCAGTCTGCGGGGCTTGTTTGTGCCTGCGGGCGTAACAACCGTCGACCTGCGCTACGAACCGGCAAGCTTTGCGCGAGGGGCGACGGTCACCCTGTCAACCCTCGCCATCTGTCTGTGCGTGCTCGTGGTGCCGCCCGTGCGGAAACGGCTTTCGAAAACCAACAAGGCGACAGCCTGACCGCAGTATGAAGATCACCATTCTTGGAACTGCCTACCCCCTGCGCGGCGGCATTGCACATTACAATGCACTTCTCGCGTCTGCTCTCGGCGCGTCGCATACGGTGGACACGGTCACGTTCAAGCGGCAGTATCCTGCATTCCTGTTTCCCGGCAAGACACAGCAGGAATCCGGGGAGACACCGGTCGCCCCGGCCGCTCCACAACTCGTCGATTCCATCAACCCGTTGAACTGGGTGCGGGTGGGCCGCCTGATCAGAGACCGGCGACCGGATGTTCTTGTGTTCAAGTACTGGCTTCCCTTTTTCGGACCTTGCTTCGGCACGATCGCCCGGATCGTCCGTTCCAACAAACACACACGAATTCTCTGCATCTGTGACAACGTGCTGCCCCATGAGAGACGGCCGTTCGATGTCTCGTTTACCCGGTACGCCTTCGCCGCTGTCGATGCCTTCATCGTTCAATCCTCCGCTGTGGAACGGGAGTTGAAGCAGTTTGTCCCCGGGGCTCTCTACCGCCACGTTCCACATCCTGTCTACAACATTTTCGGTGCAGCAACTGATAAGGACAGTGCTCGCGCCAACCTGGGGCTCAAGGATGAACGCATTGTTCTCTTCTTCGGTTATGTGCGGCGTTACAAAGGCCTTCATGTGCTCCTCGAGGCGATGCCGCATCTCCTTGCACATTTCCCTGTTCGACTTCTCGTGGTGGGGGAATTCTATGACAATGAACAGGCCTACAGGGAACAGATCCGGACATTGGGGCTTGAGCACGCAGTGACTCTCCATTCCGACTACGTGCCCAATGAGCGTGTGGGAGAATACTTCTCCGCCGCAGACGTCGTGGTTCTTCCCTACCTGTCAGCCACCCAGAGCGGTATCGCCCAAATTGCATACAATTTCGATCGCCCGGTGATCGCCACAGACGTGGGCGGACTTGCAGAAGTAGTGATCGATGGACGCACGGGATATGTTGTTCCCCCCGAAGATCCGGAGGCATTGGCACAAGCCATCGCCAGGTTCTACACGGAACACCGGGAACAGGAGTTCGCGCTTCAGGTGCGCGAAGAGAAGCGGAAGTACACCTGGGAAAATCTGGTGACTGCGATCCAGGAACTCGGGCAGCCGGCCGGATGAACGGCACAGACCATATCTCCGGGTCACCGCAACGACCGGCTGATCCTCTCGTCTTCGTCATCCTGGTCAACTGGAACGGACGCAAGGTGACGCTGGAGTGTCTGGATTCGCTTGCACGTGTGGACTACGCACCGTTCAAGGTTGTGGTTGTGGATAACGGATCGTCCGACGGTTCCGCTGACGCAATCCGCACAGCACATCCGGAGGTGCACATTCTTCCCCTGAAGGAGAACCGCAGGTTCGCGGGTGGGAACAATGAAGGGATGCGGTACGCTCTGAACGAAGGGGCGGAGTTTCTCCTTCTTCTCAACAATGACACCACTGTTGCCCCGGACTTCCTCCGTTTTCTTGTCGACCGGATGCGCAGCACCGGGCGGTGCGGCATGGTTTCTCCCAAGATCTATTATGCGGATCCTCCCGACTGCATCTGGTATGCAGGCGGGAAGATCTCGTACTGGACGGGCACGATGCGCCACACGGGGATCCGGGAGACTGACCGGGGGCAGTATGACGCTCTGCGGGATATCGATTACGCAACTGGGCTGCTGCATTCTCACGACGGCCGAAGTCATCCGGGCGGTCGGCCTGCTGGATGAATCGTACTTCATATACACGGAAGATGCAGACTGGTCGGTACGCATCAAGAAGGCAGGATACCGGCTCGTGTTTGAGCCGCGCGCGCGCGTGTGGCATAAACTCTCGGTCAGTGCCGGCGGGCATCTTTCTTCATTCAAGCTCTGGAACAAATTCAGGAGCAACATCCGCTTTTTCGCCC
The DNA here is from genome assembly GCA_963849385.1 of Ignavibacteriota bacterium. GTDB lineage: Bacteria > Bacteroidota > Ignavibacteria > UBA10030 > UBA6906 > Fen-1255. The sequence continues at coordinate 55,912 of CAWKHH010000001.1, forward strand.
GGTATGCATCCTGGTATCACTGGTTGACCTTCCCGTGGCTGAGTCACATCGTGAACGCTGGTGCCGGACTTCGCTATATGATCACCAAACATCCGCGATAGAAGGGACACGCTGCATTGGAGCTGGGAAAACACCTCACGAAAAGCCTCTGGGGACTCGCCGACAAGGCATTACCGGTCGTGTATGGCATCGGGTACGTGTACCTGGTTATACGGGTTCTTCCGGAAGAAGAGTTTGGCAATTTTGTTCTGTTTCAGGAGATCTTCCTGATCCTCTCGAGCCTGGCGGCGGCGCTGGCCCTGCAGCCCCTCCTGAAGTTCGCAGCCGAAGACACGCAGGACGCCGGGGGAGTCATCACCGTCGGTCTTGTCCTGAATGTTCTCTTTGTGTTTCTCACCTCCGGTGCACTGGTTCTTCTGCGCGAGCCCCTGTCGGCATCCATGAACGCCCCGACGCTCGCTCCCCTTCTTCTGCAGCTCCCGGCGTTGATGGCCGCATCGTTCATTCGCAACTTCGCGCTGATTCTTCTGCAGAGCCGGTTCTTGATCAGCCGGGTGTTCTGGATTGACGCCGTGCACTTCCTGGGTGCCCCGGTCCTTATCTGGGTGTATTCACGTATGCATCTCTTTGACTCGGCGATGGATCTCGTCGTCATTAGCATTATCTCTCTTTCGGCTTCATCCCTTCTTGCCCTCATTCTCACATGGTCGCTGTTCCCGCGGAACGTGCGCCCAACCGCGCTGGATTTCCGTCGTATGTGGGACTTCGGCCGTTATTCGCTGGGTGGTGTCGTGAGTTATCTGGTGTACTCAAAAGCAGACACATTCATCCTGGCGGCATTCACCGGCCCTGCACAAGTAGCTGTATACACTTCCGCGAAAATTTTCACGCGGATCTTCGAGATGGCGACACAGATCATTCAAATGTTCATCCTCCCCGGCACATCGTTTCTTGCGTCCCGCGGGGAGCACTCCAAGCTGAAAGCGGTTGTAGAGAAGTCTCTACTGTTCTCCACCGTGGGAATGCTTCCCATCATGATCCCGCTCATTCTTTTTGCGGGACCATTGGTGAACCTGATCTACGGCGGACGATACCCCGACGCCGTACTTATCCTCCAGGTGTTCGGTCTCATGTCGTTGACGATTCCTGCGTTCGCAATCGGTTCGAACGTGCTGATGGGTCTCGGCGAAGCCCGTGCGAGTTTTGTGCTGGGCATCCAGACGCTGGTTGTTTCCGTCGCGGCCTATGCCGCCGTGATTCCCTGGTTGGGAGCGGTTGGGGCCGCGATCGGTGTTGTGCTCTCCTCGTTTGTCATGGCCGCTGTCGCCTTGAAGCTGGTCCAACGCTATGTTCCGTTCACTCTTCGGGAGGTTTTCTCACGTTGGGGTGACATTCTTGTGTTCATTCGTTCACGGGCCCGGAGGATCCTGAAGCACTCATGATCGGGCATGGCACCAGATTGATCCGTCGCACCTTCGTGGCAGATCGCATCGGGATCATCCTGATCGCAGATCAACAGCCAGCGTTTGGAGAACGATGGATCTTCGTAGCATTCAAGCCGGTTATTTCTTAATTTTAGTGTTCAGTCCATGAATGGTGCGGCAGCCGCACGGAATGTTGAACGATCCAATTGTTGTGCTTCGAATGGTATCTACACTGAGGAAGAAACCGGGATAGCATGGAATTGGGCAGGCATCTTGAGAAGGGCCTCTGGGCATTTGCCGATAAGGCACTACCGCCGGTGTACGGTGTGCTGTTCATGCTACTTGTGATACGGATTCTCCCTGTTGAAGAATATGGATCCTATCTCCTCTTCCAGACGGTCTTCCTGCTCATTGGTGCACTGGCAAACAGCCTTGCGATTCAACCCATGCTGAAATATGTGGCAGAAGGGATGGATTCTGTCAGCACGTCTTCAAGCGTCTTGATTATTCTGACGCTCTTCTTAGGCATCTGTGTTGCGGTCATTTTCCTTTTGGGAAAACCTCTGGCAAATCTCCTCGATGCCCACTATGCAGACAGAGTCAACGCGCTCTTTGTGTATCTTCCGGCGCTCTTTGCCGTCACCATCTATCGATTTATTGCCTCTGGTTTGCTGCAAGCCAGGTTTCAAATCAAGCGTTTGTTCATCGTTGATGCAACCTCGTTGGGTCTGTCGCTGGCCCTGATACTTCTTGCACGAGCATATGGGTTGATGACAAACGCACAGGTACTCGTTCACATTGCGTTGATATCTTCGCTCGTTGCATCGGTCGTTGCCTTCTTTCTTTCGCGACACATCGCAATCCCCTCATTCCGCTGGCATCCTGCCGAGGGAAGGAAGATTCTTGATTATGGCAAGTTCAGCCTTGGCAGCACGGTCGGAAGCGTGGTGCAAACGCAGTTCGATACCTTTTTCGTTTCTGCCTATGGCGGGGTCAGCGGCGTGGCCATGTACGGTGCCGCTAAGAACTTCACCCGGCTGTTTGATATGTATTCACAGGGCATTCAAATGCTTGTGGTTCCCGCGAGCTCAATGTTGCAGGGACGTCAGGAGGAACACAAACTTCCGGCATTGGTCGAAAAGTCCATTTGCTTTTCGTTCTACGCGATTCTTCCGGCCATCCTTTTGTTCGTCGTTTTTCCGGCACCTCTGTTCAATCTTATGTATGGAGACAAGTACCTTCCCGGGATTCCAATCCTGAGAATACTCGCCATAACTGGTTTCATTATTCCGGCGGGGGCGGTAATTTCCGGTGTGTTGTCCGGACTTGGCAAAACCGGAACGGCATTCATCATGAGCGTGTCTGCCCTCGTCTTGTCTGCTGTGCTCTACGCATATTTTGGATCAATAGCCGGCATTTATGGAATAGTGTGGGCGGTTGTTTGCGTGTATGGCATCCTCGGGACCATTGGTTTCCTCGTGCTGAGGCATTTTGTCCCATTCACCATAGCTTCAATCTTTCGCCGAAGCAAAGACATACTCTCTTTCCTTAAGAACCACGAAAGGCTGTCAGAGGATTCGTGAGAAGCGCCCCGGTATCACGCATGAAGCATAGCCTCCTCGGTCACTATCTGCAGCAGACAAGAGCAGTCGTAGAGCTCCCCGTTTCGTTCACGGCAAAGTGGAGACTTTTTTCCTGCTATACGCGCATGACATGGACGTATTTTTGGAATGTGAGGGTGCTTCAGCATCCGGCGATGACATTCTCACTGTGGAATATGGAGTTCGAATTCATCGATTTTGCGGTCTTACGGCATCTCTTTGAGGAACTTTTCATCGCCAGGATCTACGCAGTTCCATTGGAGGAGGAGGAGCCACTCATTGTGGATTGCGGGAGCAACATCGGGATGTCCATCGCATTCTTTAGAACTGAGTATCCCAGGGCGCGCATTATTGGTTTCGAACCTGATCCAATCAACTTCAAATGTCTTGCAAAGAATGCACAGAGGAACTTTTCAGATGTGACTATTCATGAAAAGGCACTCTCCGATCATGCGGGTTCGACATCCTTGTTCTCTACGAACGAGAGTAGGGATTCCACAACAAAAACACTGTTCAAGGATCTCTTGGGCAATGTCAATGTGCTCTCCCATGACATAAGCGTTGTGCGCCTTTCCAATTATGTTGCGGAGTCCGTGGATCTGTTAAAGCTTGATGTTGAAGGAGCTGAAACCCTGATATTACAGGATCTTGTTGAGACTCGCAAAATTGCTTTCATAAAGAAACTTATTGTAGAATACCACGATATCAGACAGGTTCCGGGGCATAGCCTTGCCGCTTTCTTGAAGACCCTGGGGGAAGAAGGATTCTTGTACACACTTGCAGCTCAACCTCACATGCACGGTAGGCATATAGATATTCCAGCAATTCAGCATGTGTTGATCTATGCAACGAGAGACGCGTCTCATGTGCCCTAAAGACCTCTCGGTTATCATCCCGTGCTACAACGAAGAACACAACATCGGAAAATGTCTGCAGACGCTGTCCCATCAATCGATAGACGGGTATGAGATCATTGTGCTTGATGACGGCTCGACGGATGAAACGAAGAAGGTCGTAAAGGAATTCGATGTCCGGTTTTTCGAGCAAGCTCATAGCGGACCCGCCGCAGCGCGCAATCGAGGGGCCCATGAGGCAGTTGGCAACATTCTTGTTTTCGTGGATGCCGATATGTTCTTTGACAGGCACTTCCTGGAACGATTGACGGCACCCATTCGAGCAGGGCAGACAATCGGAACATTCACAAAAGACGAATTTGTCGGTAACAGCAATAATATCTGGGCCGTGTGCTGGAATCTGGAGACCGTAGATTCTCCAAACCGCAGAGTACGTTCGAATGAGCCGGATGATTCGGTGGTTTTCCGCGCAATTTCCCGGGATGAATTCCTACGAGTAGGAGGATTCGACACGGCTGTTGGGTACGACGATGATCATACCCTCTACCCAAAGCTCGGTGTGAAGGCACGGCTCGCCATGGGTGCTATCTGCTACCACAATAACCCCGGAACACTGTCGGAGGTGTTTCAAAGTGCCCGATGGATAGGGAGGAGCCGGAGGTTTTCGGACCACCCCGAGCGTCTGATCAAGTTCTTGCCTCCGTTTACTTTGTATTTTGCATTCGCAAAGGCACTCCACTACAGAAATGCTGCGTACATTATGTTCAAGCTGGTACATGATTGCGGCATCGCGATGGGAGGTCTGTCAAGACTCTTGTTCCGGAAATACACTAAATAGCCCGAGCGCCATTTTTTTCCAAACACCTTGAGAAATTGACCCCAGTGAACCTCAAACGTTCCGTTATCCGCAGGCTTCTCCCGGCGCCAATTCGCGCTCGCCATGCCGAGTACTCAATGATATTCTCCGCAGATGATGAGCGGGGGCAGCCGACAAATGATTTGATTTCCCGTGCGCTTGAAGCAGTACGGCAGGCTCAATCCGTATCGCTTGCTGACATCAGCAAAAGGATGAAGACCCCCCCCTACTATCCCGACGTCTGGCCCGGCGAGCACTACAAACTGCTCGCTGGATTGGTGCTGAGCTTGAGACCAACAACCATCATCGAAATAGGAACGGCCACGGGCCTGTCTGCATTGGCAATGAAGAAATATCTCCCGCATAATGGCACAATAGTAACATTTGACATCATGGCCTGGAAGTCATTTGCCGATACTTGTCTTGTCCAGGGGGATTTCGACGATGGCAGGCTCGTTCAGAAGACAGACGACCTGAGTGATCCAGCGATCGTTCTGAGATACCGCGAACTACTCGTCAATGCAGATATGATATTTCTCGATGCTGCAAAAGATGGTATTATGGAAGAACGCTTTATCAGCAATTTCAGGTCGGTCCCCTTCACGAAGAACCCTCTGTTAGTCTTTGATGATATCCGGGTATGGAATATGTTGAGGATCTGGAGAGACGTTTCCATGCCCAAGCTGGACGTGACATCATTTGGTCATTGGAGCGGCACCGGACTTGTGCAATGGCAGTAGAGTTCCCCGGAAATAACCCGAAGGAGGAGCCCGTGGCTAGGCCGGATGTCTCAGTAGTTATCACAAACTGGAACGGTCGCGATTTGCTTCAGGCATGCCTCCAATCAATCTATGACAAGACAACTGATATCAGGACTGAGATCATCGTCGTTGACGATGCTTCGACTGATGGTAGCGCTGAGCTGGTGCGCAGCAAGTTCCCGGACGTGATACTGGTTCTCAATCAGACGAATCTCGGATTTGCACGTGCCAACAATCGCGGCATCGAGCCCGCCACCGGACGATATGTCCTGCTCCTGAATTCCGATACGGTGTTGCTGAACAATGCCATCAAGATTCTGGCAGATTTCCTTGATACCCATCCCGACGCAGCTGTGTGCGGTGGTTGCCTCAAAAACAAGGATCTTAGCACTCAAATTTCGTACGGCAGCTTCCCTACATTCTTCCAGGCAATAATCGACGCGTTGTTTCTCAATGACATTTTCCCTCACGCCGGTCTTCCCAATCGGGGGGCGTTCCCGGCGGAGTCTGCGGTCGGCCCAAGAAAGGTCGACTTCATCATTGGTGCGGATTTGCTCATTCGAAAGGAAATCATCGACCAGCTGGGCCTATTCGATGAACAGTTCCAGGCCTATTGTGAAGAAGTCGACTTCTGCTATAGGATCAGACAGGAGAAACGCGGGAAGGCCTACCTTGTTCCCGGCGCGCAAATTCTGCACTTGGGCGGTATGTCATACAGCAAACTCGGCGAGCGCCAGATCCAATTGCACTACTCGGGATACGCTACATTCCTCCGCAAGCATCATGGGAAGGTGTATGCACTCGCCACGCGGATATTGTATGCCTGGCATCATTTTGTCAAATTCTGCGTCCGCCTGGTTTCGTGGCTGCTCTCCTCCGGAGAACTGAAGAACGTGAAAAAGCGCAGCGTTCTCAATGCCTGGTACACCGTGTGGTACAGTGTATTTCCGAACGCGGGAACCGCGCCTCGATCATGAGCTGCCTTCGCTCGGAACTCGGAATGTATGTGTTGGGGCTGCGTCTTGGTCTTCTTCACTTGCTTCGAGGAAAGATCCGGCGGGGGATCTATTTGCTTATCAGGCCAATTGATTACTGGCGAATGCTTGAGTTTCCCATCGCCTTGGAATACCTCAGGCCTCAACCCGGTGAGCATATTCTGGACGTCGGGAGTCCGAAATTAATCTCCATGTACATTGCCGCGCGTTGCGGTGCGTATGTGTACGCAACGGATATTTATGACGACAAGGGCCTTACCGATACAATGTTCTACAAGTCTTCCACCGGAACGGACACATTGCATGTCCTCACCGCTGACGTGCGACAGCTTCCGTTCGCAGACAGTTCGCTGGACAAAGTGTTCAGCATTTCCGTTCTTGAACATGTATTTCCCGCAGAGGATGGGGACGTGAAAGCGCTCAAGGAGATCGCTCGCGTTCTGCGACCCGCCGGCCGACTCGTCTTCACGGTCCCGTTCACCAAACAGTCTCGTGTGGATTACCTGAAGCAGGATGTGTATAACCGGAAGCGCACCACGGCGGAAGAACCGGTATTCTACCAGCGGCGGTACGATGCACACACACTCCAAAAACTTCTGGCAGATGTAGACGAGTTTGAGGTTGAGCGGCAGGAGTACATTTGCGAGAGGTTCTATCACCGGCCGCAGAAAGAGCTTTGGAGTAGTATTGGAGAGGGAAACAAACTCAAGAGGTTGGCATTGGCGCCTCTGTATCCGATTTTCGCCATGATATTCTTGAAGAGATCACCCACGCCTCTTCCTGCATCTGACGCGATGGCGGTGTGCATGAGCTTGCGGAAAAAGAACCGGACGGATACGCCTTGAAGATTCTCTTCATATCCCCATATCTTCCGCATCCTCTCTCCGGACACGGCGGCGGCGTATATCTGTACGACATGCTGCGTCATATTTCCAGAAACCACACGGTGAGCTTGATCTGCTTTGCCGATGCGAGAGAAACGAAACTTGCTCCTGATTTGCACTCACTGCCGATTACCGTGCAGCTCATTCCCAGAATGAGGAAAACGAACAGGAGCATCGGCGAGACTCTTGCTCTCTTTTTCATCAGGTCTCTTCAACTGCTTCGCAGTGTGTTCCTCTGGCAACCGTACTATGTGAGCAAGTTCCGGCACCGGGGAATGGCGCGCGCAATTTCAAAGGCTACCACGGAACAACACTTCGATATCATCCAGATTGAATATGCCCAGATGGGGCAGTATGTTGAGCATGTGAAGCAGGGAAAGACCGTTCTCCACCTCATTGATGTCGCTTTCCGCCCCGCATACCGATATTACAAGGAAGCCAGATCCCTTCTTCCCAAAGCCGCGTTGTACCTCGAGTGGTGCCGATGGGTGTATTACGAACCCCGGATGGTACGCAAGTTCGACGCTGTCACAACGCTGACGGCGCAGGATCAGATGTTATTACAGCGACTTACCGGTTTGCCGCGGGTCGAGGTACTGCCCCCTGGCGTCGAGATTCCGGCACAAGCGCCCGCTGCATCCGGACGCGATCCGTGTTCTCTAGTTTTTGTCGGCAACCTCGCTCAGACGCCGAATGATGATGCCGCTGTCTGGTTGTGCTCTGAGATCTTCCCCATGGTTCTTGAGAGCTCTCCGCAGACAACACTCTTGATTATCGGCCGGAGTCCTTCCCCGGCGCTGCGCAGCATTGCGGAGAAATCTGCGCGTATCAAAATCCTTGACTTCGTGGAGAACCTGAGCGAGTATCTCTTTCAGTGCAGTGTGTTCATCGCCCCGCTGAGGCTTGGAGGTGGAATAAAAATCAAGATCCTCGATGCCCTGGCACACGGTATTCCCGTGGTGACCACACCTGTTGGAGTCGAGGGAATCGAGCGGATTGAATTCTTCAAACATACGAGTGGCACGCAAAGCATCAGGCCTGGCTGCACGGACCATCGAATTGCTGAACGACCCTGCGAAAGCAGAATCACTCGGACGACTGGGTCAGGAATCGGTGATTACGCACTACTCGTGGGCGCCGATCATTCAGCACACCGTTGAGTTCTATCAACACATTCTGAGAAACCACATGATCGGGGCCTAAACAACATTATCCGGAGTTCTTTCATGGCAAAGCACAATCGTAAGCAGCCAATACGCGTTCAGTCCGCAGAGCCGGCCTTCCTGGCCCGACTGACCTCATTGCAGCGCGATTTGCTCTGTGTGGGCCTGCTCTATGTTCTCACTCTGGTTGTCTTCCGTGGTATCGTGTTCAACAACGCTGCATTTTCCACGGAAGGCGATACTGTTCTGCATCACTGAGCTACACCGAGGCAGGCGACAGAATCTCCAACGCGGAACATGTTGATGTCCTCTGGATGCCATATTTCTTCAGCGGTATGCCCACATTCGGGAATGTCGCCTACATCCCTCACAATGTCAGCTACGTGCAGACAGTCGTCCTGTACACATTGAATCTGTTCTATTTGAACGGACACTGGACATGGTTTGTCGTGTACTACCTCCTTGCCGGCATATTCATGTTCCTGCTCATGCGGTCGCTGTCATTCTCGCGGGCTGCGGCGCTTCTGGGGGCAATCCTGTTCATGTTCGGGCCATTCAATATCGGCCTTGCAAGTGAAGGGCACGGTTCCAAGTTAATGGCGCTCAGCTATATACCGCTCGTCTTTCTGCTGACGCACAGGGTATTCGAACATCGTTCATTACTTAACTTCGGACTCCTCGCAGCCGCACTGGGTACGCTGCTTCTGACAAATCATATGCAGATTGTCTACTACGCCTTCATCGTCATTGGTTTGTATCTTGTGTATCACATTATTCTTGACATCCGGTCGGATCCCAAATCGGCCGCTGTAAAGACCCTGCTTTTTGTGGGCGCTCTCGCGATCGGGTTCTGTATTTCCTCGTATATCTATCTCTCCGTTTATGAATACTCGCACTTCTCCATCCGGGGAGGGGGAAGCGCAGGAGCCAGCGGCGGGCTCTCGTGGGACTACGCCACCAACTGGTCCGAGAATCCGGCGGAGTTGTTGACACTCCTCGTCCCGTCGTTTTTCGGATTCCAGTCCCCCTACTACTGGGGAACGATGCCGATGACCAATTCGACCATCTATATCGGTATCATGCCGATCCTTCTTTCGGTGATCGCCATCGCCTATCATCGGACCCGCATCGCCATGTTTTTTCTGGGGGCGGCTGTGTTGCTCTTCCTGCTTTCTTTCGGCAAGCATTTTCCGCTTGTGTACCAGCTGTGCTTCGACTACCTGCCGTTCTTCAACAAGTTCCGCGCGCCGCAGATGGCGCTGCATCTTCTCCCCTTCGTTGTGGCTTTCCTTGCAGGAACCGGACTGGAGTATCTCCTTGTACCGGGAGAAGATCGCTGTGCCGGAGCGGCTCAGCCGCGCCCTGTTGATTGTTGCAGGCACTCTGTTGGGTGTGCTCGTGATTCTCTTCCTCATCAAGTCGTCTCTCTTCCAGATGCTCTCGGGCTCGATGCTTGCCCGGGAGGATGAACTCGCGCTCTACCGTCAGCAGTACGGCGCCAAAGCGACAGAAATTATGACCCAGCTCAAACAGATGCGTTTTGATATGCTCTGGAAAGATCTTGTGAAATTCGTCATCATTGCAGCATGCGGGCTCGGGTTGATCAGTCTCTACCTGAAGAACAAAATGTCCGGCGCACTGTTTGCCCTCGGTGTGATCGCCATTACGTCATTGGATCTCTATCTCGTCATTCAGAAAGGAAATTTCATTTCACCGAAGCCGCAGGCAGCGCTGGACCAGAAGTTTGTCCCTGATGCAACAACAACGTTCCTGCAGCAACAACCCGGACTGTTCCGGGTCTTTCCGCTCGGCGAGCTCTTCATGGACAATACCTATGCCTACCATGGTGTGCAGTCGATCGGCGGGTACAGTCCGGCGAAGTTGAAGATCTATCAGACGTTGCTCGACTCCTGTCTCTACCACGGGGTTGAACCGGATTTCCCCATCAATATGAACATCGTGAACATGTTGAACACCGGGTTCATCATGGCACAGGGCCGGCTGCCGGAAGATCGTTTCACGCTCGTCAATGCGGACCAGGTAAAGAAGACCCTCACGTACAAGAACCAGCGGGCTCTCCCCCGTGCGTTCTTCGTTTCTGAGGCAAAATTTGCGCGAAATCAGACAGAGGTGTTCGAAACATTAAACGCAGCCTCGTTCGATGCGGGCAAGACCGCGGTGTTGGAAAGCGTCTCGACGCTTCCGATCAGCGCTCCTGACAGCGCCTCCGCGCAGGTCACAGATTACAAATCGAGGCGCATTACCGTCAAAGCATACACTTCCTCTCCTGCACTCATGGTATTGAGTGAAGTGTACTATCCGGCCGGCTGGAAGGCCTTTATTGACGGTCAGGAGACCGAAATCTACAAGACCAATTCCATCCTGCGTTCCGTGGTGGTGCCGGCGGGGTCGCATGAACTTGTATTCAGCTTTGATCCGCCGCTTTATCGTGCCGGCTATCTGATATCGAACATCGCCTGGGCCGTCGCGTTGCTGTGCATTGCCATAGGCCTCTGGCGGACGCCCGGATTCCGCGTGTTACTGAAGAAACGCACGTAGAAGTGCAGATGAAAAGCATTACCGCAGAGGCGCAGTTTAGTAGGATAACCGCGGAGGCGCTGAAAGAATACATTTGTAGAGGGTTTTGCCAATCATACATGCTTTCTCTGCGTCTCTGCGGTGAAATTCCCTTGTTAGGTCTTTTCTCTGCGTCTCTGCGGTGATATTTCCTGGTTAGACCTTTTCTCCGCGTCTCTGGGGTGATATCTTCGCGCAAGGGTTTTGACGGCTATTCCGGTGTTGTTACGCATTGCTTATCTGCGGTGTCTTGTCTATATTTCTGTACTTGTTTAGTGCCATTCCAACTGATTTTACAGGGTGAGATAAGGAGATCATGACTCATGGCAGACATGTCGATGGATGCGCTCGGGATGGTGGAAACCAAAGGGCTGGTGGGCTCCATTGAGGCGGCCGATGCAATGGTGAAAGCCGCCCGTGTAACACTGATCGGCAAGGAGACCATCGGCGGCGGTTACGTCACCGTGATGGTGCGCGGCGATGTCGGTGCGGTAAAAGCCGCGACAGACGCAGGCGCGGCGGCGGCACAGCGCGTGGGTGAGCTGGTCTCCGTTCACGTCATCCCGCGTCCGCATGTCGATGTGGAGCTGATTCTCCCGAAGAGAGAGAAGTAGAAGCAGGGTCTGGGGTCTAAACCCAATTTTCCAGACCCCAGTCCCCAGACCCTAGACCCTATCTTATATGCTCGACTACGCGCTCGGAATGATAGAAACCCGCGGTCTTGTCGGCTCCATTGAGGCGGCCGACGTGATGGTGAAAACCGCGAACGTCACGCTCATCGGAAAGGAAATTGTCCGCGATGGGCTCGTGACCGTGCTGGTGATCGGCGAAGTTGCGGCTGTCAAAGCCGCAGTGGATGCCGGTGCAGCGGCTGCAGCGCGTGTGGGTACTCTTCTCTCGCAACATGTTATTCCCCGCCCGATCGATGATATCAAGGAACTTCTTCCCAACAGGCCTCCGGGAAAGCGGACGGAACAGAGCCAGGAATCCGGAGAGAAGTCCGGCCAGGAATCCGGAGAGAAATCCGGCCAGGAATCCGAAGAGAAGTCCGGCCAGGAATCCGAAGAGAAGTCCGGCCAGGAATCCAGCCAAAAAGCCGGCCAAAAATCCAGGACGACGTCGAGAGAACAGTCACCGGAAGTTGGTGTTGACCATTCCTCACCTGAGCCACCTGCAGGGCAGAGTGGCACGCTCGACGGCATGACAGTCCGTGAACTTCGCACACTCGCCCGGCAGACAGCGGGGTTGAGCATTCAAGGAAGGGAGATTTCACGGGCGAACAAGGAAGAGTTGATAAAGGCGCTGTTACGAAAAGACGCATGACGGGGTCTTGGGTCTAGGGGCTCGGGTCTGGGTAAGATGCGGCCAAAGATGAGCCTTACACCTAGACCCTAACCCCCAGACCCTAGACCCTTTCTTTAATGAAACCCCGCCGCCTCCATATTGTCTTCACTACGGCTCTTCTGGGTGTGTTCCTCTGGTTGTCCGTCAATCTCCGCGAGCAGTACCAAATCAGTCTCGAGGCGCCCCTCACGATCGATGGAATTCCGGAAGGCATGGCTATTCGCACTTCTGTCCCGGCAAGCCTTCAACTCCGCTTCCGCGGTGACGGCTGGCGCCTCGCCACATTGCTCATCGGATCCGTGCCGCATCTGCATGTCCCTCTGAGTTCACTGGCACCGGACGATCCGACCATCTCCATCAATGACGTTCTCGACCGCATTTCACTCGCTCGCGGCGTCCAGCTCATCGACATAAACCCCGACACGGTCTCAGTCATGCTCGATCGCAAAGGCGACAAGACCGTCGCGGTGATTCCCGACGTCACACTGTCGTTTCGTGACGGGTACGGACAGGTGGGACCGGTGATTGTCTCACCCGAGAGTATCACGGTGTCCGGCGCAATCAGCGGTTCTCGGACAGATCATCGTCATGGCACACCGCGGCAGTGCGGTTTGATGACCTCAAGAATCCCGATCGAAGAAGATGTACGCATAGCAGAGAGTGCAGATCACCCGCTTGAGTTTTCGCCGGCTTCGGTCAAGATCCGTGTGAACATCCAGCCTTTTGCAGAGAGAGTATTCAGCGGATTGCCTGTCGAAATCCGCGCTCTTCCGCCAAACCGCGACGTAATCTTTATTCCCCCGAAAGTCGAAATTGTCGCACGCGGCGGAATCCGTCAACTGGCCAGTGTTCTGCCGGTTGATTTCCAGGTATCGGTGGACTACGCAAGCATCCTCAAGGATACCACGGGATATATCGACCCAACAGTGACTCCCCCTTCGGGAATGCAGGTGGTTGCGCAACGCCCGGAGAGATTGCAGTACATAGTGCGAAAGCGTCTGTAGACGTTCGTAGATTGCAAGGGACAACTATGAGACTCTGCATCAATATCGATCATATCGCCACGCTGCGTGAAGCGCGGGGCGGCGTAGAACCGGATCCCGTGACCGCGGCGCAGATTTGCGAACTTGCGGGTGCAGAGGGCATTGTGTGCCATTTGAGGGAAGACCGGCGGCACATCAATGACCGCGATCTCAGGTTACTGCGTGAAACCGTCAAGACAAAGCTCGATCTGGAGATGGCGGCAACAGAGGAGATCGTGAAGATTGCGATCGAAACACTCCCCGAGCTTGTCACGTTCGTTCCCGAACGGCGTCAGGAGTTGACCACGGAAGGCGGCCTCGATGTCAGCGGCCACAAGCACCATCTTCGTGACGTCATCAACGAGATGCACCGTCATGAAATTGAGGTCAGTCTGTTCATCGACCCCAAAACGGAACAGGTCGAGGCGGCACGCGAGGTAGAAGCCGACAAGATCGAAATACACACCGGCGAATTTGCAGGCGCCCGTAATGAGCGCGAACAGCTGGAGCTTCTCGAAGTGGTGCGGAGCTCGTCAAAGCTCGCCCGCGAATTAGGCATGGGGGTGAATGCCGGACACGGTCTGAACTATCTGAACGTACAGATGATGTGCTCGGTCACCGAAATTGAAGAGATGAGCATCGGCCATGCTATAATTTCCCGGGCGGTGTTTGTGGGACTCGACCGGGCGGTGCGGGAGATGCTCGCGCTGGTACGCTGAATGCGCAGAAGAGCAGCACGACCGCGACGGCCACCAGAAACCACCAGAAATTCTTCGTCGCATCATACCAGAACCCGGCAAGAACGGGCGCCGGCGCAGCCACGATATTCGCAGAAAAGAGCATTCCGTACACCTGTCCGACCCGCTCTGTGCCCCAGACGTGGCTCACAGTTGAGGCATACAGCACCAGCACTCCTCCGTAGTTGAATCCCGCCGCACCAGCAAGAAGAAGAAATCCGGGTTCTGACGACAACAGTAAGGGGGATGCCAGGAACAAGCACGCCTGCGCGATCAGATTTGTTCGGATGGCGGTGCCGGCCGACGTGCAATCGAACAGTGCACCCCAGACCATGCGTCCGACCGCATTCGCGATCGCGAACACGGAAACCCCCAGAATGCCAATCGCCATTCCCCCGGCGGGAAACAACTCCTTGAGGTTTGCGTTTACCGAAAATCCGGCGGCAAGTGCCGCGATCATTATGATATAGAGCAGACGGAATTCCTTCTGGCGAAGTATCTCTTTGTAGGGGAGCAACGCAACCGCCTGTTGCGAATCGCCGGGAGGGAATTTCATGGTGAGCCCGGCTGCAGTCGCGATGACGACAAACACGCACCCCAACAGACCAAAGACCGCGTACGGCGAAAGGCCTTCTGCAGAGATGAGTCTCCCGGCGATTTGGCTGATGAGTGCTGCGCCCCCGCCAAAACCGGCCACGGCGAAACCGGTGACAAGACCTTTCTGATTGGGAAACCACCGGACAAGCACCGCCAGCGGGACCACATAGGCAAGTCCGACCCCAACGCCTGCAAGAAGACCGATGCCGATGACCGTCATCGCAAAATGATGCGTACCCAGAGACGCCAGCATCCAGCCGAGTCCGAAGAGCACTCCCCCCGTCGCTGCGCTTCGTGCCGGTCCGAGGCGCGTAAGCATGTACCCGGAGAAGATCACAGTGACCGGAAACGCAAAATAGAACACTGTAAACGGAATCTGTACGATGGCCTGGGAGAGGCCCGTGAGATCACGAAGCGGCTTGACGAACACCGACCAGGAATAGGTCGCACCGAGGCAGAGTTGCATCGCGACGGCACTAACCAGTATCAGATAACGTCGCATGGACCCTCAGCCGGAAAGGTGACCGGATGCCCACATCGCGAGCCATTTCACCCGGGACCCTAGTTGTATCATGATAATCCCCGTGACGCTCCACACTTCCCATGCCCACCCTCCCACTCCGTGCACTCCCTTGAGCAGGAGAGCGATGAGCAGACCATGAAGAGCAAGCGTGAATGCCGCAATGAATATTGCCGAGTAGATATATCCCCGGCGTGCAATGTCCGTCTGCGTGACCTCACCGGTTCCGGCGGAGACAAACGACCGTTTTGTCCACGACTCCCGGATTTCCTCAATGTTGCTCCATACGTGATAGCCGAATGTGACGCCGATCCAGCCATCATACCAGGGAAACCATGCGGGCGGAACGAATGGCCGGCCGATTACCGAGAACGCGGTGAACAGCGGGAAGATATATGGTGCGAGTCCGATGAAATCGGTGCCGAATTGTCCACCGAAGCCGCCCTGATGGGTCACGGTGCCGCCTCTCCGTTTCACGACAAACCCGGTCACGCGCCGGAAGAACATCAGGGCAGCGACGGCGTGAGTGAGTTCGTGTTCGAAGGTTTCAACGACATGCACCCTGCGCAGCACAAATTGATCCAGCAGAATTCCCAGGAAGGATCCTATGCCGACAGGCACGAGCACGTCCGGAACGTGAGCCAGCAAGACGACATGCACTGCGAATGCGGCGGTGACGCCGGGGAGCAGGACAAGCAGAATGGTACCGATGAGAAACCTCATGAAGCGGTCTGCCCGGGGACTTCTAGAAAAGGGTTTTGTCTATTTCTCTTTCGAGCTGTGATATGCGACGACATGGCGGGCAATGTTCTCACGGTCGGCCTCGCTTACCCACCACCCGCCGGGAATGAACACCGCCTGCTCCGACACCCTGTCCATACCCGGAAGTTTCCGGCCGGCGCTCTCGCGGAAACATGTATACGCATCGTTCCGGCGCCAGAGTCTTGTCGTCTCGACGCCTTCTGCTGCAAGGTACTTCATCAATCCATCGGCATGTGTCGAAAGAAATCCGTAGATCCACCATGCCGGATCGCATTCTTCCGGTACCGTGATGCAGGTCAGACCCTTCACGTGTGCAAACGCCTGCTGATAGTAGCGGGCGTTTTCCTGTGAGCGACGGACGGCCGTGAGCGCTTTGTCGATGCACGAAAGTCCGACTGCGGCCGCAAGATCGTTCATGTGGAATTTGTATCCGAACTCCTCGATATCCGATTTCATTTGATGTTCGAGGCGGGTCATTCCCGGAGGGATGGTCCGGCTGATGCCGAACCACTTCATCCGCTCGGCGCGGAGATAATTCCGCTCGACATTAGTGCCTGCGGGATACCATGCCGGGTCAGCGCCGACAAATCGCTGCGAGTTTACCGCCAGTGCACCGCCATCACCCGTGGTAAGGTGCTTGATGGACTGGAATGAGAAACATGCGTAGTCACCCCAGTGGCTGATATGGCGTTTCTGATAGAACGTCATGAAGCTATGAGCGTCATCGAGGATCAGGCCGGGTGCATCCGTGGGGTACTCCGACAGATGACGTGGTGTGACACCGCCGACACAGGTGAGAACCACCGCTCTGGTCGCGGGAGTGATGCTGTTATACACGCTCTGCATATCGGCGCAGAACGTCGCGGGGTCCACATCGCACCAGACGATGCGTGCGCCAAGTGAAGCGATCGCAGAATTTGTTGCCACCATGGTGAATGGTGTGCTGATCACTTCATCGCCGGGTCCGACCCCGAGGAGCCGGAGCGCCATTGTGAGACCGCTCGTACAGCTATTCAGAGGAATAATGCGCTCGTGGTTGAACAGCCGCTGCAGTTCGCCGCGGAATTGGTCGACCATCGACCGTTCGCTGAGCACACCTGATGTGAGCACTTTGGCCACGCGGGGGAACTCTTCGAACGCGTGTGTGTTGAACACGGGGATCATCAAAAAATATAGGAGAATCGGAAGGGATCCACAAGAGGGGGGGAAGGCAACAAGAAGGAATGCAATTAACCCAAAACGGGCCTGGAATGACCCATTCAGATTGAATGGAGAGTGTGGTCAATCATGAATTGGACATCGGCATTGGCATTTCTTGAAATACACCTGGTGGTTGGATGGCCGGTTTTCCACACACGGAATACTTCATCGGCAAACCCCTGACCGATATTCTCAACGCCCGTGAAATCGAATGTGACCTCACGGAATTTTCCAGTCCGGCAAGCAGTCGTCGCGCTTGAGAACGGGAGAGGAATTCTGTTCCCGATTTGTAGAGATTGACCGTCACGCTCGTCTTGTCGAACGTAAGTGCATCGCCGGTATAGTCACGAAACATCTCCGAGCTCCCGTTGCGTATTCACTGCAATCGTAAATTCGACAAGGGTACCCGCCCTCGCTTTCACTGATTGCACAAACAGATCGCCGACCGAGTTATCAAACACGATTTTCTTCCGGAACCGGAGAGTTCCAGCCGGTCTCCTGCTTTCGATGTGAAGAAGATACCCTCGCCGCTGTGCCGATCGGGCGCAGTCGTTGTCTTCCCTTTCAGCAGATCCTGAATTGCTTCGAGTTCATTGGCAAGGTGACGCGAGCGCATGATGTTGTTGAACACGCCGATGCCACGGTCGCGGACAGCGAAAGAGATGTTCCTGAGAGATCGCGTCATCGTGACGTCTATAGAATCGGATTGTGAGTGTTCGATGGCGTTGTTCACCATTTCGGTGAATCCGTACTCTACAATCCTGAGTGTGTTTGCGGGGAGGTTCTGGAGGACTCCGGTTTCCCGATGGACGCGTTTGAGGACAAGATCTTCATTGAGATTTTGGTTGTGGAGTCTGACCCGGAACCGGAGCTCTTTCGCCAGTTCCTGCTGCACCGTCCGGTTGTCTGCGCGGACGTAGCGAGCCCGGTTTGCTTTGCCGATACGGAGGATTTCTCCTTCGCTCTGGAGTTCCCGGAGGACTCTGTGCGCGTAGGCCCGGGAAACATTCGCCGTTTTGGCGATTTCCGCTGATCGCACACTCCCCTTTTTCTCAAGGCGTATTTCGATAATCTTTCGAATATTCATAGCGATCCGGTGATAGTTTACAACTATGTCGCATATTAAATATATTAAGTTGTAAACTTATTGTCAACCGAATTGGCGTTGTGGGGGAGTTTACAACTATCTCTGAAATGTTCATTGAGAAGTTGTAAACTTCTTGACGTGAAGGCTGCGGCAGGATATGTTACTTGGCACGGGGCTGTTGACTCGGGGAGAGGATTGGTCGAAGATCGCCCTGGGATTGACAACTGTTTCTAATCGCTGGCTTCCAAGCGTCTGATGTCGTCCCGCAGCGATGCCGCTTTCTCGTAGTCTTCTTTCTCGATGGCCTGCTTCAGGTGCTGATGCATTTCTTCGAGGCGGGTTGCTTTCGTGGTCTCGGGGGATAGTTTTCTGCTGCTTCGGCGTCGATGGCGTCTGCTTGCCTTTCCCCTCTTCCTTCTTCTCCTCCTCTTCCTCCTCTTCCGGCACGAACGCAGCTTCATCCATGACATTCGTGGCGACGAAAATTTGCGCGCCATATCGCACCGCAAGGGCTATCGCATCGCTCGGGCGGGAATCGATCGACTGGTTGTCGATGTTGAGCTTCGCATAGAACGTCCCGTCGCGCAGATCATCAATCAAGACATCGGTCAACTCAGCACCAAACGCCGCGATAATATTCTTCATCAAGTCATGGGTCAGCGGACGGGGTGGTTTGATCCCCTCCATCTCCAGCGCAATGGATTGCGCCTCGGCCTGACCGATGATAATCGGCAAACGCCGATTCCCTTCAACTTCCCGGAGGATCAGGGCGTACGCACCGCCGCTCGCGGGGTTCGTCGATAGGCCCAGTATGTCAACCAGCACGCGTTCCACGTCTTGCTCCTTGCAGTCTCTCAACCATCCGGACGCATTGTAGCGTAAAACCTCATGAGAATCAACATCACTTTCCAAGCATCTGTTTCAACTGCGCGGTAAGCTCTGGCACGATCTCGAAGACATCACCAACGATGCCGTAGTCCGCCATTTGAAAGATCGGTGCGTCCTTGTCTTTGTTGATCGCCACGATGTACTTCGACGACGACATGCCGGCGAGATGCTGCACGGCTCCCGAAATGCCGCACGCGACATACAGCGATGGTGACACCGTCTTCCCCGTCTGGCCGACCTGTTCGTCGTGCGGGCGCCAGCCGGCGTCCACCACCGCACGTGAAGCCCCCACGGCCGCACCCAGAACCTCCGCCAGCGATTCGACCAAGGAAAAATGTTCGGCCGCCTTCATGCCGCGGCCACCGGACACGACAATGTCCGCCTCGGTGACGTCCGGCCGGCCTACTACGACTTCTACTTTAGTCACCACCGCACCAAAGTCTTCCGGACTGAATGTCACAGTTGCGTTCTGTACCGGAACCGCCGCTTCCACCATTGTTGCGGGGAAGACATTGGGCCGGAGGGTGAACACTTTCACGGCGCTGTTCACACGCACATCCAGCAGCGCTTTGCCGGCGTACACGGGCCGCGTAGCGATGACGGTGCCCTGTTCGACACGAAGTGCGATACAGTCGGAGGCAAGTCCGGCCTTCAGCTTCACCGCAACGCGCGGTGCCAGGTCCTTTCCCATCTGGCTCGCAGGCAGAAACACGAGCTCTGCTCCTTCGGCGGCGGCGACCGATGCAATAGCTTTTGCATATGCGGTGCCGGAGTGTGCCGCCAGCGCGGGGTCATCGACAACCAGCACACGGGAAGCTCCATACCGGCCCAGCGTTCCGCCAATACCCTTCACGCCGCTTCCCGCAAGAAGGGCAATGCACTCCGCATTCAGCGCATCGGCAATACCGCGTGCGGCAGAGACCGTCTCGTATGAAGACTTCTTGATGACGTTGTTACGCTGTTCGATGAAGACGAGGGTTTTCATTGGCAATTGGCGTAGGGCAAATAGGGTCTCGGGTCTGGGGTCTCGGGTCTGGGTCTGGGTCTGGTTGTTAGATAACTTTGGCTTCTTCGTGGAGGAGACGGATGAGTTCGGCAACGGCGGTCTTGTCTGTTCCCACAATCCGGCCGGCGGCCTTTGCCGGCGGCTTGCTCATAGCCAGAGTGTCGACGAGGCGGTCCGCAGGTGCAGCGACCTGCTCCTCGATCGGTTTGCTCTTTGAGGCCATGATGCCTTTCAAGGAGGGATACCGCGGATCATTGAGACCTTTTTGCGCCATGAACACTGCCGGCAGCTTGACCTCAACGGTCTCATGTCCCCCTTCGATCTCCCGCACACATACGGCCTTTTGTTCGTGTATCTCGATCTTCACGGCGACGCTGACTGAAGGCATGCCCAGCATTTCGGCGACAAGGGTTCCGACCTGGGCATCGTCAAAGTCAATAGACTGTTTCCCGAACAGAATCACCTCGGGTGCAAGCGGTTTCAAGGCGGCAGCCAGTCCGACTGCGACACCGTAGGAATCCCGTTCGCCGTCATCTCTCAACAGGATCGCTTTGTCGGCCCCCATCGCCAGCGCTTTTCGCAGCGATTCCTTGTGTTTTTCGTTCCCGAGGGAAAGAACCGTGACATCACCCTTGAATTTGTCGCGCATCCGGAGGGCTTCCTCCACGGCGATCTCATCATAAGGTGCCAATATGAAATTTACGCCTGTCCGGTCAATGGATCGCCCGTCGGCCGCAATTTTCACCTTGGTTTCCGTATCCGGAACATGATTGACACATACAGCGATCTTCATAGACCCCTCAGCTCCCACTTTGCAGACGTTCTTTTCGCATTGCAGCCCCGAAAATATACCGATCCCGCGATCAAAAGGCAACGCGCTTTGACATTGCACGCTTTTTTCGCTACATTAAGCATTCACATTGCATCTATTCACATTGTTCTGGAGATAACAGCCGGATGGCTCAGCACGAATCAGCAGAGAAGAGAGCCCGGCAGGCAGTACGCCAAGCCGCACGCAACGCCCAGTGGAAGTCACGCATGCGCAACGCTATCAAGCATGTACGGTCGTTGAAGGACAAAGAGAAGGCGAAGTTGGAACTGAAGAAGACGGTAAAGCTGCTTGATCAATTGGCGGCAAAGGGCGTCATCCACCGGAATAACGCGTCCAATCAGAAGTCACGGCTGACGAAGTTTGTCAGCACCTTGAAGTAACCGCTCTAATTCGGCAACTCTCATGGCATGGCGCCCGGCTTCGTCCGGGCGCTGCTGGATCAATTTCCTGTAGGCTTCCAGCGCCTCGCGGTACTCTCCCTGCTTTGCATATATCTCCGCCAGCGTCACTGTAACGATAGCGCTCTCCCCGTGCGGTATTGACATATCGACGAATGGCGTATCGGCACCGGATGCCGTGGGAATCGGTCTTTTGGCTTCCTGCAACCGGCGCAGCATGGCATCGACATCTGTTTCCTCTTTTACACCTCGTACCACAGGCGGGTTCCCCGGTACGCGCGTCCGCTCCACCGCATTCTGCACTGAGGGAACGCCCGGGAGGCGTACGGCCACTTCCCCGTACTGCTCACCGGCCGCCGCAAGATTGCCCTGTGCTTCATAGCACTTCCCGAGAACCCAGTATCCTGTGGCATACCATGGATACCGGGCGATTCCCGCACGGCACATTTCCACGGCACCGGCAATGCTACCCGCAGTGAGGAGCGCTGTTGCCTGGACAACGAACCGCGGAGAAGTGTCCTCCCCTCCATCCATTACTGTCCAACCTTCACATTCCTCCCAAGAAACGCGTGCTTGAGGGACATCCCCGACACTGTCGCAAATCCAATGAAGAAGAGCAGCTGGAAGGGCACAGCCGCGATCTCAAGGAAGTAGATCGACGACACTACGCCAAACAAGCAGTAAATCGCCAGCACGATCTCCACGATGATGGTCGCGCTGATCTTTACAGGCACGTAGGTTTTGTCGCGCCAGGAATCATTCTTTGATCGAATGCTGTACTTGGGCGTCCGCACGAACTCGCTCTTCCGCTTGAAGAGTCCTTCAATCACCGCCCTGCTGTTATTCACCGCCAGCCCCATGCTTCCCGCCATGAACACCGGAAAGAGGAATATCCGTTTGCGCCAGTCTTTGTACACATCCTTCTGCGAGAAGAGATAGAACAGGAAGGAACCGATGAACGCGAACACAAACACCGACATGAAGGTGAAGTACGTGTCGTGCATTCCGCCGTGCTTGATGAACACCAGGGGCACGTTGAGGATGCCCGCCAGCACGATAAACGGAAACACAAGATTGTTCGTCAAATGGAACGTCGCATGGATTTTGACTCTCAACGGCAACGCTGACCTCCACACAAACGGGAGTACTTTGCGTGCGGTCTCGATTGCGCCCTTGGTCCAGCGGAACTGCTGCGACTTCAGCGCGTTGATTTCCGAAGGCAATTCGGCCGGCGAGGTGACGTTGTTCAGATACTTGAATTTCCAGCCCCGCAGCTGTGCACGGTAGCTGAGATCCAGGTCTTCGGTAAGCGTATCAGCCTGCCAGTTCCCCGCATCGAAGATCGTTTCTTTGCGCCAGACTCCGGCGGTGCCGTTGAAGTTGATAAAGAACCCCACCTTGTTGCGCACTGCCTGTTCGATCACAAAGTGACCGTCGAGGGCCATTGCCTGGGTGCGGGTCAACAGCGAATAGTCGAAGTTGATGTGCTCCCACCGCGTCTGTACCATCCCGACCCTGGGATCGGCATGGAAGTGCGGTATGGTCTTGAGGAGGAAATCGGGGCGCGGGACAAAGTCCGCATCAAAGATCGCCACAAACTCGCCGCGGGCGGTCACCAGTCCTTCTTTCAGTGCACCGGCTTTGAACCCTCCCCGGTTTGTCCGGCGGACCTGCTTGATGTCGAACCCCAGCTTTCTATACCGTTCGACATATTGCGCCACGACCTCGACGGTCGCATCCGTGGAATCATCGAGGACCTGTATTTCCAGTTTCTCCTTGGGATAGATCATGCCGCACGAGGCATCGATCAGACGGCCAACGACGTACACCTCGTTGAACACCGGGAGTTGCACTGTAACGACAGGGTAGGTGGTCAGGGCTTCCACTGCCTGGGGTTTCCGCGACCGGAATTTCAGGTAGTAATAGATCATGGTGAAGCCGTGCGATCCGAAAATCGTCAGGATCGTGAGAGAGACGATATAGCCAATCAGTATGATTTCTTCCATAGCGGATGTTTTGTGTGAACCTTACGTTGTGAACTTGAATTTCAAATGCGCCTGCCGCGTGGTTTTACCATCCCGATACTGTTTCCAGCAGAACGTCTTCCGTAATCTTTCGCATCGCCTCCTGGAGGCCGACCTGGCGTTGCGACAACCCGCCGCCGGAATCATAATCCCCCCAGTTGGAAAGACTCTTTTCCCACACCTTCTTCCGCAGTTTCATATCCTGAAATTTAAAATGCACCGTCATCGTGATCCGGCGCTTGCTGACCTGCTCTCCCTGCATCACCACGGCGGGGGCATCGGCGATCGTCACGATGGCTCCTTCAAGAATGGCATCGGCGGTACTTTTGTCGGCGACCTGCAGGCTGTTATCCGCGTTGAAGAGATCGGTCAGCTCGCGTGTGAACGTCTCCCGCAGTCCCGGCTCGCCGAAACCCGATTGGTCGTCGACGAGCGGAATGGCCACCGTTTTCAGATGCGACGGCACCGAAGCGCCTGTGAACGAGTACATGCATCCGGACAACGCCATCGCACAGAGCGCACTACACACAGCGTATGGAGCACGTACAGACATTGGGAGAGTCACTCCAATCCGTATTCTTTGATTTTCCTGTACAGCGTCCGTTCGCTGATGTTCAGTGCGCGCGCTGCAGCACGGCGATTTCCTTTGAACCGTCCGAGCGCTTCGGCGATCATCCGGTGTTCCATGTCTTCGAGCGTCACGACGTCGTTCGTCTGTGCGCGCTCCACGTCCTCCGCCGGCCGTACGGTGTCCTGCGTGTGCAGATGCTCAAGCAGGGCATTCCGCAATTCCATGAGGTTTCCCTTGATATCAAAGAGCGCGCGGAGAATCAGCTCGCGTTCCGCCTGTTCGACGCTTTTCCCGTAGGGGACGGGGAGCTGGCGTTCATCGCCCGTGACACGGTACTCTTTCAGATACTTCCGCACATCGTCCGGCTGCAGGTACTTACCGCCTTCAAGTACGAGCATGCTTTCCACGACGTTTTTCAGTTCGCGCACATTGCCCGGCCAGTGATATTCCTCCAGCAGCTGCACCGCCGCATCGCTGATGCCGGCGAACTTGATCTTGTTCCGCTGCGCCACGTCGGAGGCAAAGTGATGGAACAGCAGCGGAATATCTTCCACACGGTTGCGCAACGGTGGAATCACGATGTTCACCGCGCGCAATCGGTAGAACACATCGGCCCGGAAGTGCTGCAGCCGCACTTCGTTCTCCAGGTCCTTGTTGGTCGCTGCAATCACGCGCACGTTGACCGTACGGGACTGGGAGGATCCGACGCGCAGGAACTCTCCGTTTTCCAGCACCCGCAGGAATTTCACCTGCGCTGCGAGCGGCAGTTCGCCGATTTCATCAAGAAAAATTGTGCCGCCGTCGGCAAGCTCGAAATATCCCTTGCGTTGTTCGGCTGCGCCGGTGAACGACCCTCGTTCATGACCGAAGAGCTCGCTCTCGATAATGCCTTCCGGGATCGCGCCGCAGTTCACGGTAATGAGCGGCTTTTTGCTGCGATGACTCGCCGCGTGAATCGCCTTCGCGATCACTTCCTTGCCCACACCGCTATCGCCGGTGATGAGCACGGTAATATCCGTCGGGGCCACCTGAGCGACCACTTCGGCGATCTTCCGCATTTCTACGGATTCACCGATGATGCCGTGTTCCTCCTGAAACCGGACGGGATCCTTTATCACTGCCCCCTGCATGTCACCTCGATATGACAATCGCATCAACTCCCATGTTCCGCTTCACATCCTGTGCAGCGGCTCGTGCTTCTTCGTACGTAGCGTAATTGCCCACGCGCACCAGGAACAGAGCGCGTGTGTCTTTCACTTTGCTGATCATCTCAACGGGAAAGCCGGCGGCTTCAAAGCGTTCTTTGAGGCTCTGGGCATTGTTCTGCAAGCCAAATGCGCCAACCTGAAGGACGAACCGCACCGGAATCACCGTATCGGCCTGAGCGGGGACTGTCTCCGTTGATGGGTGTGCAATGGGCGGCGTCACCACGGGGACATCTCCGGCGGGAGCTTCTTTTCCTGCTGGGGCCTCTTTCTCCGCGGGCGCCTCTTTCTCTGTGGCAGGCGGCTGATCTGCGGCCGCAGATTCTGCCGGTACCGCACCGGCGGCGCTTCTTGCGTACGGAGAGTCCGGAAATTTCTCCACAAGTTGCGCCATCTTGATTTCGGCCGTACGATACAATCCGAGCGCGTAGTAGAACTGGTAGATGCGGTAGAGGGCGTCATCGGCCCATTCACTTTCCGGGAAATTGTCGACGATGCTTTGATACGTCCGGATTGCCTCAGACGCTTCACGCGTCACCAGGCCCTGCAGATACAACACCCCGGGATTGTTCGGATACTTCGTGACAAGAACCGGGATTTCTCTGCGGACTTCTTCGGCATTGCCGTTGTTGATTGCATCGAGATACTTCTTGATGTCGGGCTCGGCCTTCTGTGCAACCAGGGTTGCGCTCACGGCACAGAGCAACGCAAGGAGAATCAAGAACTGTTTCATTGGGTTCGATCCGATGTGACGGCGGTGCATCAGGCGCGAATGCCGAACAACGTTGCCGAGTTGGCGCGCCCGATGTTCACTGTGATATACTCACCGGGCTGTTCCTGCACGTGCGGGAACACGACGGTGCGATTGGTGCCGGTCCGACCGGTGAATTCCAGCGCGGACTTTTTGCTGGGGCCTTCGACGAGGATCAGTTCGGACCTGCCGACACACTGCTGGTTGATCTCGCGTGAGACCTCTCGTTGCAGAGCAATAATCTCGCCGACCCGGGCGGTCTTGAGTTCTTCGGTCACCGTGTCGCCCATTTCCCAGGCCCGTGTGTGTTCGCGCGGCGAATATTTGAATGTGTATGCTCCGTCGTACCTTACCGCCTTCATCAATGCAATGGTGCGACGGTGATCTTCATCAGTTTCCCCGGGGAATCCGGAGATGAAGTCGGTGGTCAGACTCACCCCCGGGATAGCCGACCGGATTTTTTCCACAAGAGCCAGATAGCCATCAACGGAATACGTACGATTCATCAACGTGAGGATCCGGTCGGATCCGGATTGTACCGGCAGATGGATATATTTGCAGATATTCCCGGTCGTGGCGATTGCTTCAATGAGCCGGTCTGACATATCCTGCGGATGCGAGGTGGTGAAACGGATCCTGAGCTGCCGGTCGACTTCCGCCACTGCACGCATGAGATCGGCAAAGTCGTGATTGCCGTCGGCATAGGAATTCACATTCTGGCCGAGGAGAGTGACGTCTTTGAAGCCCTGCGCGGCAAGCGCGCGGACTTCCTCAACAACTGTGGAGAACGGCCGGCTGCGCTCGCGCCCTCGGGTGAAGGGTACCACGCAGAACGTGCAGAATTTGTCGCATCCACGCATCACCGAGACCCACGCCGACACACCCTCTGTGCGGAGAGGTTCAATGTCATCATAGGTCTCGACCCTGGAGAGACGGACGGCTATTCCCTTTTCACCGGCGGCGGCATGCTCGATCAGAGACGGAAGCTTCCTGTATTCATCCGGGCCGACCACGATATCGACGAGGTCTTCCTCGTCAAGGAATTTTTCCCGCAATCGCTCGGCCATGCAGCCAAGAATGCCAACGACCAGACCGGGATTTCTCCGTTTCTGTGCATTGAACAGTCCCAACCGCCCGTGTATCCTCTGCTCTGCATTGTCCCTGATGGCACAAGTGTTGATCAATGCAACATCTGCAGTCTCCAGATCCCTCGTGAAGGCATATCCCTCCTTTGCGAGGATGCCACCGACAAGCTCGCTGTCTGCCATATTCATCTGGCAGCCGTAGGTCTCGACGTAGACCCGTCTATTTGTCTTGCAGTTTGTCATTTTGGGGTACATGAGAGGGTCTATAAAGCTATCCTAAACCTGACAAATAAGCAATTTGAGCGGATTAGGATATTCTTAATTCTTTTTAATTTGCTGCTGTTTTTGGGGGTGTTTCAGTGGGATGTGACAAATAGGCAGAGGATAGGGTTAATCTAGAAGAGAAGGTGGGCGGGAGGCGGGAAGCTAAGAGCAGGGGCTGGGGTCTGGGGTCTAGGGGTGGAGCAAGATGCGCCCGAGAGCTGAGTTTGACACCGAGACCCTAAACCCGAGACCCTAGACCCCGCATTACGCCTATTGCCTATCGCCTTTTTTTTCCAAAAAGCCTTTCGTATCTTTACATCCGCAATCCTCAACTACTCACACCCGAGCATTAGCCCCCATGACTCCCAAAGAATTGATGGATGGCATTCACGCCAAATCGAAATCCCTGAAGAAGACCATCGTGTTCCCCGATGCCACAGACGAACGGGCAATTCAGGCCGCCCGCATCCTTCTGGATCAGCAGCTCGTGACTCCTGTTCTCGTCGGCGACCGGAAGGCTATCGAGGAGGGTTTCAGGAAGACCGGCACTGCACAAAGCGGCATCACGATTGTTGAGCCGGCTACATCCGAACATCATGCAGATTTTTCAAAGAAGTTTCAGGAATTGCGAAAAGCTAAGGGGCTTGAGCTGGCGGAAGCGCAGAAGTTGATGAAGCAGCCGCTCTACTTCGGTGCGATGATGGTCCGCGAGAACTTCGCGCAGGGGAGTGTCGCGGGTTCACTTTCGACAACCGGCGATGTTCTCAGGGCTGCAATTCAGGTGATCGGCCTGGCTGACGGGATCACCATCGTCTCCAGTTTCTTCCTTATGATTTTCCCTCAGAAGGTCTTTTCGTTCGCCGACTGCGCCGTCGTTCCCGATCCGACTGCAGAGCAACTGGCGGACATCGGCATATCAACAGCCGATAACCACAAGCGGCTGACAGGCGAGGTACCCCGTGTTGCGTTGCTGTCATTCTCCTCAAAGGGAAGCGCAAGTCATCCTCTGGTGGAGAAGGTGCAGAAGGCCGCAGAGATCTTCCGTTCGAAACGTCCGGACATCATCATGGACGGCGAAGTACAGCTCGACACAGCCATTGTGCCGAAGGTCGCGGCATCGAAGGCACCGAACAGTCCGCTGGCAGGACAGGCCAACGTGCTGGTGTTTCCGGATTTGAATGCAGGAAATATCGGGTATAAGCTCGCACAACGTCTGGCGGGAGCGGAAGCCGTCGGTCCGGTGGTACAGGGATTGCGTAAACCGGCGTTCGACCTTTCACGCGGGTGCAGCGTCAGCGATATTGTCAACGTTGCGGCTATCAATGCGGTCGTCGGGACGGTATAACGCTCCACAACCACGCCGCTCCAAGCATCACTGAAGCAACCCCGACAATCGCCGGTGACGCTGGCACGTCAATCACAAACGCAAGGAACAATCCCACCACCGGAGCAATTGCACCGATAACAACCGATAGCAGGAAGATTGTCTTGACGCTCCGGGTGAGCAACATTGCGGTCACCGGTGGAATCACCAGGAAGCCGAAGACAAAGAGATCTCCCACCATGTGCGTCGCAAAGGCAATCACCGCTGCAGCAATAAGGTAGAATGCCAGATCCCATCCCGCCGCATTGAACCCCTGTGTCTGCGCCGTCTCCGGATCAAAGGAGGTGTAGGTGAACTCCTTGAAGAAGAGCAGATGGAGCACCATGGCCACCACAAACGCGCACACCATCAGCACGAACAAGTCCGGAGTCACAAACAGGATATCGCCCCGGAGCAGATTCTCGATCTCCGCAACTTCCACCCGTTGCGCCTTCTGCATGATCAGAATACGTACTGCAACGGAGGTAATAAACACCACACCCAGCACACCATCGCGCGGAATTTTCTTACCGGTCAGCATCCGCGAAATGATCACCACTGTCAACATCGTGATTCCCAGCGAACCGACTGTGTGCGGGACAGGGAAGAAGGGGAGAAACGTAAGCACAAGGCCCATGACCGACACTTGTGTGAGCACCGCGCCAAGAAAAACCACTCTGCGGGCGACGATGTACACACCGAGGAAGGCACAACTCATGCCGACCAGGATGCTGCCATAGAGTGCGAGAGGGAACTCCTGCACGATAGTCCGGATAATGTCAGCGGCTCCCATTTCCGCCTCCGGTAATAATGATCGTACGCCCGTGCAGACGCTGCACTTCCACCGGCATATTATAGATCGCCGAGAGATTCTCCCCCGTAAGCACTTCATCCACCAATCCGACGGAGAAGACCTCGCGCTCCACCATCGCCAGCCGGTGCACATGGTTGGCGACGTCATCCAGAAGATGGCTGACCAGAAGCACGGTCAGGGATCCTTCACGATGGAGTTCCCGGACAAGATCGAGAATCGTTGTGCGTGATGCCAGATCCATGCCGTTTGTGGGTTCGTCCAGCACGAGCAGATCGGGGTCGGAGGCCAGGGCACGCGCAATCAAGGTGCGTTGTTTCTGCCCTCCCGAGAGTTCCTTAAAGGGCCGGTCCGCCATCGCTTCCATGCGAACATGCGCGATGCTTCGTGCCACCGCCTCCCGGTCCGCCGGGCCCGGCCGGCGCATGACCCCGATATGCCGGTAGCGGCCCATCATGACCACCTCGCGGGCGGTATAGGGAAGCACGTAGTCCACCGTGTCCCGTTGCGGCACATAGCCGAAGCGTACCGGCAGACCATCGGGACGCGCGACCCTGACAGAGCCCGAGAGCGGTCGCAACGATCCGAGAATCGCCCGTACAATCGTGGTTTTTCCGGCACCATTCGGACCGACGATGCCGAAGTATTCTCCGGCCTCGACTGCAAATGTGATTCCCCGAAGGATGACGTGAGTCCCGTATCCCAATGATGCATTCGTGAACGTGATGAGAGGTGGCATCGGCGTGTGCGGGTTGTTATTGCTTCAGCGAATTTACGAGTGTGGCAACGTCGTAGTCGATCAGACTGATGTAGTCATGGGTCTGTTCCAGGCCGCCTGACGAAGTCGGCAACACCGTGACCTTTGCTCCTGTCGCCCGTGCGATCTGTTCGGGTGCAGCAAGATCGTAGAATGGCTCCACGAGAATCGCCTTGATGCCGGCTGACCGCACAAGAGCGATCAGCTCGGCAGAGTGACCCGGACTCGGGGCTATTCCCGGCTTCGGTTCGACTTCGCCTGCAACTATCAGTCCGAGCCAATTGGCAAAATACGACCAGCTCTTGTGAAACGTAATAACCTTTCGTCCGGCAAACGGCTTCATTGTTGCTTCCCACCCCTGGATTTTTCCCGCAAGCTTTTGCAGATAGGCGTCCGCATTCGCACGAAATATCTTTTCGTCTGCGGGTGAGACCTTCGAGAGCGCACTCACGATTTCATCCATCATCGGTGGAACATTCCGCGGATCGAGCCAGTAGTGCGGATTCCCGAACCGGTGGACATCACCCTGACTGGCATCAACCTTTGCCGGAACCTCCAGCTTGGTGACTCCCTGTGAAAGATCCACCACTGTGAGCGATGCGTTACGCGAGCCGTCCACAATCTGTGGCGCCCACATTTCGAGTTCCATCCCGATGGTCAGAAAGAGATCGGCCGATTTCAATTTCATCATGTAGCTGGGCTTCACTTCCACAAAATGCGGATTCTGATCAGCCCGCACGATATAGTCAACGCTTACCTTGTCACCCCCCACCTGCCGCGCGAAATCGGCGAGGTCAGGCAAGGACGTGACGACTTTGATTGCTGCTTCAGAAACTCCGGCCGTCGCCAGGATCATCAATGCGAGTACCCATTTCATTTCCTGTTCTCCTTGGTGTGCCTCATGATTACCTCCTCCATCCTAAGCCCCCAGCCCTTAGCCCCTAGAAGCGCAGATGAAAAGCGTTACCGCAGAGGCGCAATTCAAAAACATTACCGCGGAGGCGCTGAGACGCTGAGAAGAGATTTCTTCTAGAAGGCTTTCCCCAATCATACATGCTTTCTCTGCGTCTCTGTTTCTCTGCGGTGATATTTTCTTGCAAGGGTTTTCGACCGGTTTTCTAGACCCCAGTCCCCAGACCCCAGCCCCTGCTTTTAAAAAGGATGCGCCTTATGCGGCCCGAGCGAAAAGAGAATCTGCAGATCGATGCTGTTCACGTTCTGACTTAATCCCGGCAGTTCCGTCGTCGTCCGCGCATACTGCAGACGCACACCCAGCGTTTCTTCCACCGGATAGTATCCGGCGAAGAGCGCAAAGCCGCTTGCGCGGTCATCGGCGCTATAGGGCGATTCGGACCAATCGATCCGCGCCCCGATGCTGTAGATTTTCAAGAATTGATAATCGGCGTAGAGATAGAAACCGGAGCTTGACAACGATGCTTCTTGCGGTATGTGGCCGGCGCCAGATAACCCCGCTTCCTGCGGCATTTCAACGGTCCGCCAGTTTCCCAGGTATTCTCCCTGAACGACGAGTGAGGTGTACGCAGTGGGGCGATACTTGTATTTGAAATCCAGGTTGCCGTACCAGAACCGGTTGCGGTGGTAGGGATCATGGATACCCGTGTAGCCGCTCAGGCCGACCTCCAGATCGCTGTAGTCACTCAACGTGAAGAAACTTGAGAGCCGCGCAGAGTTGGCATAATACGGTTTTCCGCCTGTGGTATCAACCATACCGGTTGCGCCCCCGATCGCCGTTCCCCGGAGGAGGTCAACTGTCAACTTCGTATAGACCTCTTCGGTCGGCAGCAGAATGCTTGCGCTGATGCCGAGGTCATTCAGCGATTCACCAAGGAACCGTTCTTCCACCAGCGGGGCGGTGATGAAGGGCCAGGCGTGCGGATGCGTCATGTTGAGCTTGCCGAATTCTGCGCGGTACTTACCGATGCGCAGGTTCATATCGAGCGGGAGCCCACGCAGCACGGTTGCATAGACTTCTTCTATGCCCAGCTTGCTGTTCTCAATATCCGGTCCTGGCAAGGTAAGCACAACATCGGCCTTGGCAAAAGGATTGAGGTAAGCCTGCAGCGCAAGCTCCAATTCCTGGAAAGACAGATCGGGTCTGCTGAACTCACGCTTTCCTTCGCCGAGTTTCTGACCATCATCGGAATGAATCAGGAAGCGCGGAATAACACTGATATCGGGATTGATCGAAGTCTGTGCGACAACCGTCGCCGGCGCAAGGAAACGCACGGCACAGAGAAAGAACACCATAGGTATGGAACGCGGCATAACGTCCTCCAGGGGATATCACAATGCATGAATGCGATCGTTCAGGCGATCGCAGGAGGGCCGCGCTTTTCGGGAAAGAGGTGATCGCCGGCGATCACCGGAGAAATGGCAATGATACAGAGCCCCGTGGCACAACAATGGACCGAGGTGAAATCCACGGACTCAACAGGAAGTGATGATCGATGATACAGCTGTCCGCAGATCACGCAGGGATGGATGCTGTCCAGCGGAATGTGGTGCTCCTGTTCGCCACATTCGTGAGCCGCCAGGACGGGGTCAGCAACGAGGCGCAGAGCGAACGCATGCGTATGCCAGGGGGTGCCAAGACCTCCCACAAGCTGGATTCCGAGCAACAGCATTGCCATGCTGCCGCGAAGAGAACCCGGAGAGACACTCGAACCGGTATGAAGCGATCTATTCCGCATGTGTTTGCACTACACATCAGAACAGTGGAATCCGTCCAGAGATTCCCGGGGCTCACTTCACTCCGGCTGGACGGCTGATGACGCCGAGGACTACGGGCCGGCGTGCCCCTGTCACCCGTGGAAGATTCGCACAATTACCATGCAGCGTTTCATTCGCCAGAATCGCAAAGCAGATCGCCTCCTTGGCATCACCCGACAGCCCGAATTCATCCGCCGTTCGCACCACTGCACCTGCAAAGAGCCGTTGCAGTTCGCCCAGGAAGAACCGGTTGCGTGCTCCCCCGCCGCTGACAATAACCTCGTCGACCCGTGCATCTTTCGCAATGAACCGTCGATAGGAGTCATAGACCGTAAACGGAGTGATTGCCGACACCGTCCGTATGATGTCGGCGTGCTTCTCACCCTTCGCCGTCCTGAGGATCTCACGCACCGTGTCCTCGCCAAATTCTTCTCTTCCCGTAGACTTCGGGGGACGGCGGTGGAAGTACGGGTGCGATGTGAGTTCGCGCAGAAGCCGCGGAATCACCCGGCCGCTTGCGGCAATGTTTCCGTCGGCATCATACTTCTTTCCATAGAACCGCTGCATCAGCGCATCAACCAGCATGTTTCCCGGTCCGGTATCGAATGCAACCACATCGCCGGACGCGCATGCCCGCGGCAGCACCGTAAGGTTGCCTATGCCGCCGATGTTCAAGAGAAGCCGGCCTTTGCTGCGGGAACGGAAGACCAACCAGTCGAAGTACGGTACGAGCGGTGCCCCCTGCCCTCCAACAGCCATATCGGCATTGCGGAAATTTCCCACCGTCGGAATTCCGGTCAAGGTGGCAATCACCGACGGATCCCCGATCTGTAACGTCGCCCGGATCGT
This sequence comes from Ignavibacteriota bacterium, assembly GCA_963849385.1. Classification (GTDB taxonomy): domain Bacteria; phylum Bacteroidota; class Ignavibacteria; order UBA10030; family UBA6906; genus Fen-1255. Next base: position 89,830 of record CAWKHH010000001.1, read on the forward strand.
TCTGCCGAAGAGTGTTGTGGGGTGCGGCAGGTGGTGGATTGTCTGGCCATGTGAACCGATAAGATCAATCTCTGAAAGGGCTTTGCGGGCTTTCTTTGCCACGAGGCGCACGGCCTCTGCATAGAGCCGGGCAAACAGCACGTTCAGGCGTGTGATGTCATCAACGCGGCTTGTTCCGGGAACGGAGTTCCTCAGTACCAGCGCACGCAATCCCCGCGGAAACGGCTGCTCGAGGTATGCCAGCTGTTCGAACGTCGTTCGCAATCCGGACCCGTGCACCCTCAGGAGAACAGCATCGATACCATCGAGTGACGTGCCGGACATCAGCCCGATAATCAATCGCGATTGGGACATTACACCTACTCTTTGTATCTTACGAACATGACATTGCCTCTCTTGCTTGGTACCCATGTCTCTGTTGCAGGCGGGATACACACCGCTTTCGGGCGCGCAACGCAAGTCGGCTGCACCACCATGCAGGTGTTCGTCAAGAATGCGAGCCAGTGGAAAGCAAAACCGCTGAGCGACCAGGACATCCAAAGCTACAAAACTGCAAGCGCCGGCGCAACCGTTTTCCCCTGTTGTCGCACACGCGGCCTATCTCATTAATCTCTGCGCCGTGCAACCGCAAACACTTGAACGCTCGCGCGATGCCTATGAGGAAGAGCTGCGGCGCTGCGAAGCTCTGGAGATCATGGGACTCGTTGTGCACCCCGGCGCTCATCTCGGAGCAGGGGAAGAGGCGGGTGTGCAGGGCATCGCGGATTCGTTGAACGACATCCATGCCCGGACACCCGGGTTCCGCACATTGACGCTCCTTGAAACCACCGCCGGTCAGGGGACCACGCTGGGTTCGACATTCGCCCAGCTACGCCGGATTCTCGACGGAATCACGAATCCCGGGAGAATCGGCATTTGCCTGGACACCTGCCATGTCTTCGCTTCCGGCTATGATCTCCGCACACCGGACGGATGGGAATTGATGATGGGCGATTTCGACCGGACGCTCGGCCTTGAACGACTCAAGGTCATACATGTCAATGACTCGAAAAAGGATCTGGGATCTCATGTAGACCGCCACGAGCATATTGGACTCGGACGAATCGGACTCGAGGGATTCAGATTTCTCATGAATGATGCACGTCTCGCAGGCATCCCCAAGATTCTGGAAACAGAAAAGAGCGATGACATGCACGAAGACCGGGAAAACATGGAGCGCTTGCGTTCCCTCATTTCACACTCTTGACACGGATGCTGACAATGATGAAACCTTTTTTGCTGCTGCTTGCCGGCTTCGGCGCCTTCACTCTCCAGGCCCAGGAACTCTTTCCTGTTCGTGACGAGGGGGAAACGCGCAGCCGGGCGTACCATGTAGTGCATTACAGAATCGAAGTATCGTTCGATGAAGCACAGCGAAAGGTCATCGGCAAGGTGAGCACCACGCTGGTCCCATTTCTGCCCGCGTTGCAGCATGTGGTGTTCGACGCGGAAGAAATGTCCATCAAGAGCGTCACTCTTCGCAGCGGCACACCGCTCACGTACACCGTGGGCCCAAAGACCCTGGATATTGCGCTCGACCATCCCTACTCGTATCGCGATACGCTCACGGTGGTGACAGAATACTCCTGTACGCCGCGTCGCGGACTCTTCTTCGTCCAGCCCGACTCTGCATATCCCGACACTCCGTGGCAGATCTGGACGCAGGGAGAAGACATGGATAACCATTTCTGGTTTCCCTGCTATGATTTTCCCAATGATCGTGCCACCACCGAAGTGCTCGCAACAGTCCGTTCATCATATACCGCTCTCTCAAACGGCAGACTGGTCAAGGTGTCGGAAGATCGCACGAAGGGGACGAAGACGTTTCACTGGAAGCTCTCAAAGCCCCATGTCTCCTACCTGGTCATGCTGGCAATCGGAGAATATGCCGTTCTCAAGGACTCCGTCGGAAAGCTGCCGCTCGAATACTACGTCTACCCCAACCAGGTGGATGACGCGCGCATCTGCTTCAGCTCCACTCCCGATGTCATAACGTTCTTCAGCGAGAGGATCGGCCAAAAATTCCCGTGGGAAAAGTACGCCCAGGTGCTCATCCACGACTTCACCGCCGGCGGTATGGAGAACACCAGCGCATGCAGTTTGCTTGATCATGCCACGGTGTATGATGCGCGGCAGCGTGTCGATCACTCTTCCACAAGCCTCATTGCGCATGAACTTGCCCACCAGTGGTGGGGTGACCTCGTGACGTGTAAAGACTGGCGGCATCTCTGGCTGAATGAGAGTTTTGCGAGTTATTTTGACCTGCTTTACCACGAGCACAGTCTTGGCCGCGACGACTTCGACTTCTCAGTATATGAAGCTCAACAGGCCGGCATCAACAGTGACAAGACATCCGGGCGCAAACCGATTGTCAGCGTCGGCTCCTATGGCGCGAATCTGTATCCGCGTGGTGCATCGGTACTTCATATGCTGCGTTTCCTCCTCGGCGATTCACTGTTCTACCGGTCACTCACCCACTACATCACCAAGCATCAATACGGTGTCGTGGAGACAAACGATCTGAAAGTCGCCGTCGAAGAGGCTACCGGTCAGAACCTCTACTGGTTCTTCGATCAATGGGTGTACAAAGCCGGATATCCGGTATTTGCAGTTTCGTACACATGGGAAGATTCGACGAAGAATGTACGATTGCGTGTCGAACAAACACAGAAACTCGACAGTCTCACAGGAGTATTCCGTACACCGGTGGATATTGAGATCACGGCCGGGACGCAGCAGGTGGTGCACCGCGTGGAGATTGCCAGCAAGGACACCGTGTACATTCTGCCCGCATCCGAAAAGCCCCGTCTCATCATTTTCGACAAGGGGAATTGGATCCTCAAGGAATTGCGGTTTGAAAAGTCCGACGACGAATGGCAGACCCAGTTGAAGGAAGCACGCAATCCGATTGACCGGTTGCGTGCAGTGAAACATTTCGGCTTGCTGCCGCGCAACGAGAAATCGACACCGGTGTTGGTCGATCGTATGCTGCACGATCCCTTCTGGGCGGTCCGGCGCGAATCGGTGAATATGCTCGGCCTGATCGCCGATGAAAAAGACTCTTCGTGGACGGCATTGAAAGCCGGACTGGTGGCAGCTGCACGGGATACACGCGCTAGCGTTCGCACTGCAGCGATTGCACTTCTCACAGACTCGGCAGATGCAACAACCAGGGAAACGCTTGTCACCGCGCTGAAGGATTCCAGCTATACCGTCGTCGCACAGGCGTTACGTTCGCTGGCCAAAGCTGATCCGCACGGATGTCTCGGCATTCTCGGCGATCACCTCGGCATGCCGTCGCATCAGAACATCATCGCCGCTGCGGCACTCGATGCACTCGCCGGCGCCGATTCGCTTCTGGGCATCGCCGCGGCAAAGGAATGCCTCCGGTACGGCACTCCACCGCAATTGCGCTTCACCGCGCTCTGGGTTCTGCGCCGTTTCATCCGGAGCGGCACCCTTCCCGACAGCACGCTCTATCCCCTGACGCAGGACAAGAACAGGAATCTCCGGACGACCGCAGTACGCGTACTGGGAGAGATCGGCACCGCGCAGACGGTGCCCGTACTCGAGGCGGTCATGGCCGATCAAAAGAATCCATCCGCAGAAACAGCCAGGAAGAGTATTGAACGGATCAAGAAACGGATGGAAACACTCAACGACGAACCGCACACACCGTAACCCGGAACCTTCATGACTATGGCACGACACACAGGTTCTTTCGCCGGACTCGCGATACTCATCCTGCTTGTTTCAGGGTGTACGAAAGAAGACGGAAGGTCCGCCGCCGCGGCGCATTGCCGGCATTGTTTTTCAGGAGGATCAATTCTTCCGTCTCGTGCTCTTTGGCATGCGTGAGGCTGCCCGGCAGGAAGGCGTAGAGTTGCTGGAAGCCAGCAGTGCGGGTAAGCCCGACAAAGAGATTCAGCTTGTCAATACGTACGTTGCGCAGAAGGTCGATGCCATCGTGATCTCGCCACTGAGCGCGCGGGCTTCGATATCCGCATTGGAGCGCGCCCATGCCGGCGGCATCACGGTTGTTACATACAACACTACAATCGACGACACGCTTCCGGCCGCATATATCGAGAGCGATCAGATCGATCTTGGCGCATCCACAGGCCGTGCCGCACGCGCGTATATCGAGAAACGCCTGGGCGGAAAAGCGCGCATCGCCATACTTGCGTTTCGTTCCCAGGCGCCGGAACAAAGCAAGCAGCGTACGGACGGTTTCACGGGAGAAGTCACCACGCTTCCCGATGTGCGTATTGTTGCCGAACAGGATGCATGGCTGGCCGAACAGGCAGTGAAGAAAGCCGGCGATATCCTGACCGCAAACCCCGAAGTGAACATCATCTGGGCTGCCAACGAAGGGGGCACGGTGGGCGCGGTGATGGCGGTAAAGAACGCCGGGAAAACCGGGAAGGTGGCAGTCTTCGGGACCGATACCGGCGAACAGCTGGCTGATTTTCTTCTCGCCGATGACGGCATTCTGCAAGCGGTTACGGGACAACGACCGTTCGACATTGGTTCGCTCGCTGTTCACACCGCACTCACGGCGGTCCACGGCGGGAAAGTGAACAAGCGCGTCTCACTTCCGGGCTTGCTCTTATCCCGTGAAACTCCCGACTCCGTTCGAGCATTCAAGCAACGGCTGCAAGCAATGACCCGATAGCGGCACCCGCATGCGCTCTTCAACTCTTGAGCTTGACGGCATCCGCAAGACCTTTCCGGGCACTACCGCGCTCGACGGAGTCACCTTGCGCTGGGATGGCGGCAAGGTGCATGCACTTATCGGCAGAAATGGCGCGGGGAAGAGCACGCTTGTCAACATTGTCACCGGGGCACTTGCGCCGACCAGCGGCAGCATCCGCCTGAACGGCACCACCGTGACGCTTTCATGCACCGGCTGACGCGCAACGTTCCGGCATTGCTGCAGTGCACCAGGAATTAAGCCTCATTCCCGAATTAAGCGTTGCGGAGAACATTCTGCTCGGCCGGCTTCCGCAAAAGCCCGGCATGATACCGGGGCGTGTGGATTGGACCAGGACGCACCGGTATGCTGAGGAACTTCTCTCGCGTCTCGATGTGCGCATCGATCATACCGCTGCCGTCGGCTCGCTCCCGGTTGCGCAACAGCAGTTGATTGAAATCGCCAAAGCGATGGCGGATGAGCCGTCGATCCTGCTGCTTGATGAACCGACCTCCGCTCTCTCTCATCAGGAAGCCGCACATGTCTTCACTCTGCTCCGGACGCTGGCCGAACGGGGTGTGCTCATTATTTACATTACCCATCGTCTGCAGGAAATCGGGTTTGTTGCCGACACCGTGACCGCACTGCGCGACGGCGTCTCTACGCCCAGCATCCCCATCGCGGATGCCACGCCGGAATCAATCGTCACCATGATGTTCGGGCAGAACATCCGCTTTTCCCGGATGGTCGACAGACCCGCAGGAACAACACCGGTCATGGAAGTGCGGTCACTCTCCGGCAAAGGATCCTTTCAGGATGTCAGCTTCACCCTCCACGAAGGCGAAATCCTGGGTATTGCCGGACTGCTTGGTTCGGGCCGGACCGAACTCCTGAGAGCGATTGCGGGGGCCGACATTCCCGGCGGCGGCGAGCTTCTGATCGGCGGAGAGTCCGTCCACCCGCGTTCCCCCGGACAGATGAAGCGCCTGGGCGTGGTCCTCACGCCGGAGAACCGGAAGGATCAAGGACTTGTTCAGATGCTTGCCGTTCGCGCGAATATCTGTCTCGCAAGTCTTGAGCGAAGCGCGGTGAACGGTTTCATCGTGCGCGCGCGGGAGACGCGTGTTGCCCGGGCTGCGATGCGTGATCTCGACATCGCGGTTCCGGACCTCGAGTTTCCCGTTTCCTCTCTTAGCGGCGGCAATCAACAGAAGGTGGTATTGGCAAAATGGTTGAACACACACCCGCGCATCATGCTGTTCGACGAACCCACGCGCGGGATTGATCTTCACGCGAAACTGCAGATTTTTCAGCTTATCATGCGGTTGAGTGCACAGGGCATCTCCTCTGTCGTTGTTTCCAGTGAACTTGAAGAGTTGATGGACATCTGCCACCGGATTCTCATCATGAAAAACGGCCGCATCACCGGGTCCTTCGATCCGGCCACCTCTCCTCTTGACGAACTGTTCGGAGTCTGCATGCAATGATTCTCACCAACCGGCTTCAGCATTCATTTCTCGAAATCATTCTGCTGGCGCTTTGCATTGCCCTCGCCATCATGGCTCCCGGGTTCTTCACCACCGACAACCTGCTGAATGTTCTGCGGAATGTCTCGATGCAGGGCCTTATCGCTCTTGGCATGACGGCGGTCATCATCGCGGGGGAGATTGATCTCAGCGTCGGATCCGCGGTGGCTTTTGCAGGATGCTGGGCAGCGTACCTTACAGGCCGGTGTTCCGGGTGGCCTGCCGGAGGAGCGGTGATCTTTGCTCTTGTTATTACAGTATGTACGGGCTTCGCATTCGGCGCTTTTGCCGGCATCATCCGTACGCGTTATGGCGTGCCCTCGTTCATCAGTACGCTTGCACTGATGACGGGTCTTTCCGGGGCGGCGGAACTGATCACCAACGGGTTTCCCCTTACGCCTTTTCCCGCCTGGTACAATGTCCTTGGCGGCGGATATCTCGCGGGCATTCCTGTTCCGGCCCTGGTGTTTGTTGTGGCATTTCTCGCAATGCACTTCCTGATGAACAACACCGTCTTCGGCCGCTCGGTGTATGCTGTCGGCGGGAATGCCGAGGCGGCACGACTCAGCGGCATCAATGTACGCCGCGTCAAGATCCTGGTTCTTGCGCTCACATCGACGTTCGCCGCCGTCGCCGGAATCATGCAATCATCGGAAATCATGTCGGGCACCGCCACCACCGCAAAGGGATGGGAGCTTGACGTGATTGCCGCCGTCATCATCGGCGGCACCAGTCTGACAGGCGGCGCAGGCACCATTCGCGGAACGATGGTGGGCATGGTTTTTCTTGGCGTCATCATAAACGGGATGACGCTCATGAATGTCAGCGAGTACTGGCAGCATGTTGTGCGCGGCATCCTGATCCTCGGTGCGGTGCTTATCAACAGGATGCAGGTACAACATGCGGCCACACGGTTTGCCGGGGCGTGACGATGATCAATCTCAAGATGTTCGGCTGGAATGATCGTTTTGCGGAGCAATTGGGAGCGATTTCTCTCGAGGGGGTTCTGCCGGCACGCGTCGCCGTTCAACAGAAGCACCGTTACATTCTCTACACCTCGGCGGGTGAGCGACCCGGCGAAATCGCCGGACGCATTCACCACGAAGCGCACGGTGTCGAGGATTTTCCGGTGGTGGGTGATTGGGTGGCGGTGCGCGAACGTCCCGGAGAGGCGATGGTGACGATTGTTGCCGTACTCCCGCGGCGCACGTGCTTCGCCCGTAAAGTTGTGGGTGTCCGTGCGGTGGAGCAGGTCGTCGCTGCCAACATTGACACCGTATTTGTGGTGAACGGCCTTGATGCAGGCGTCAATCCGCGCCTTCTTGAACGATACCTTGTTCTCGCCGCGGAGAGCGGCGCCCGGGCCGTCATCGTCCTTAACAAGGCCGATCTCGTCGGCAACGCGGATGAAACGGTGCGCGGGTTGGCGTCAGTTGCACGGGACGTCCCGCTCATTGTCACGAGCGCTGCACGGGATGAGGGAATCGACAAACTTCTTCCGTTCCTTCCGTATGGTTCGACCGGAGCAATGCTGGGTCCATCGGGTGTCGGCAAATCGACGATCATAAACCACCTGCTCGGGCAGCACAAATTCGAAACGGGGGAGGTACGTGCGGCGGACAGGAAAGGCCGGCATACGACAAGCCATCGTGAACTGGTGGTCTTGCCGGGCGGCGGGCTTCTGATCGACACGCCCGGCATGCGTGAACTCCAGTTGTGGGGCGGCGAAGAGGGCGTGCAGCAAGCCTTCGATGACATAGACGCTCTCGCCGGTACCTGCAAGTTCCGCGACTGCACACATGGCGCGGAGCCCGGATGCGCTGTTCGCGCCGCACTGGAGGATGGCCGCCTGGATCGTGCACGGTATGCAAGTTTTCAGAAGCTGCAGAAGGAAGTGGCGTACCAGCAGCGGTTGGTCGACAAGACGGCGTCACTCAAAGAAAAGGCGCGGGCAAAGCGGCTCACGTCGCAACACAAGAGGGGCTACCGCAAATCCTGATGCCCGCTTGATGTTGCGCCGGCGAATGCTTTATTTTCCGCCGAGCACGCGCGCCGGGAGAAGGAGTATCGCTTTGAGCGATGCGAAGAGCGCATCAAAGGTAATGCCGATTACCCGGAATGGAATCGACAGCAGCCACAGGATCGGATAGAGCACAAGAGCCAGGAGTGCAAGCGGCCAGCAGAACACAAGCAGGAGCAGCCAGAGCAGGAATTTGATCATCGTGTACCTCCCTTTGATGATACGACCGAACGACGGCGGTGTTGCATTCGTCTGTTTCCTGCCGTTCTCACAATACTTCAGTGGATAACGCAATGAATCAACGTCAGCTCCGCAAAACGCTTGCGAGCTTCTATTCCAAAAAGTTCGAATCCGGCAGCGATCTGCTGGCACATGTCGTCCAGCAGATTGTGCAGCATGCGGGGATTGAGATTACCGGCGGCCGTGTCTGGCGGTTGCGCACGGCGGCGTTTTCCTATGAGCTGGTCTCGCAGGTCGGTTCCGTTCACAAGATACGGGAGCACTACAGCATCCGCGCCGACCGCTATGCGATGTTCAAGCTCCTGCCCAAGCAACGCACAATGGTCCTCAGCGAAACCGACCGGTACCTCCGGCGCAGGGGCATTCTGCGGTACTCCGCGACCGGTGTCGGCGATATCGTGAAGATCCTCAACACCCCCCTCTATCAATACATCCTCTCCTTCAACACCACGCTGAACGAAGACCAGATCGCCCCCACGCTCGACATCATCAGCATCGTGGTGTCAAACATGTTGACGAGCCTGCGGAATGAACGGCGAAGCACCCTGTACAAGAAGGATCTCGACAAGGCACGCGAGATTCAACAAAGCATTCTCCCCGATGGAGCTCTTCGCTTTCATCATTACGAGATCTACGGGCTCTCTGTGCCGGAGAAAATCGTCGGCGGGGACTTCTTTGACTACATCGAAAGCGATGACGGAGACCGCCTCTCAATTGCGCTGGGCGATTCGGCGAGCAAAGGCATGGTCTCGGCCGTGCAGGCGCTCTATGTGTCCGGTGCCCTGCGCATGGGCATCGGCTTTCAGACCAAGCTGATATCGCTCGTGCACAGGATCAATCTTCTGATACACAGGATGTTCCCCTCGGAGAGATTTATCACGCTGGTGATCGCAGAGCTGACCAATGACGCCAAGGGAATTTGCCTGTACGTCAACGCCGGACACCCGCGGCCCATCCTTTTCCATGCCGATACACGGGATACGGAACTGCTCGAACCGACCGGCACTATTATCGGGCCATTCCCGGAACAGACATTCCGCCGGGAAAGTGCTGTCATCGGCAAGGGCGATATTCTGCTGATGTACACGGATGGTGTAATGGAAGCCATGGATGCAGAGGAGAACCAGTACACCGAAGCACGTCTGGCAGACGACCTTGTTGCATTGCACAGCCGCAGTGCCGAGGAAATCGCTCATGCAATCGTCGATCGCGTTCAAAAGTACGGTGCGCGCGGAAAGAATCAGGATGATAAGACGATTGTGGTGGTGAAAAGGGTTGTTAGAAGTAGTACAAATACTTCACCTTAAACACCCCGGCCCTATCGGTTGTATGCATCCTCAGCGGCAGGAGCTCCCCGGCGGCGGTGAACTCCTCTTTTCTCTCCCGCACTTCGTTCAACGCAAGGTAGATCCAGCTCTTCGGCAGGAAGTTGTACGAGAAGAGGAATCCCACGATCACGCGTTCGAGACGATCGGACGATTGCACAAAAACATTATCCGCATACAACCGGAGGTTCAGATTGTTGACCGGTGTCACGGAGATGTACGGTCTGGCATTGTAGGTGACGTCTTCGATGTTCCCGGCCGGATTGCCTTCCACGTACATATTGAAGGATGTTCCGAGTTCAAGTGTGCCCGACGGTTTCCAATTCACGCTGCTGCCCAGCCATGAGTAGAATGCAACATATTCACGATCGAAATTGTACGAATGTGAGTAACCGCCGTAGATATTGGCTTCCCAGCGCGGTGAGGTGTGGAACCAGGTACTCACATCGATCTCGCTGTACGTGTAGTTCACGCCTTCATCCTTGGAACGTCCTCCAACAAGGGTGATTTCGTATCCCCAGTTGTCACGGAACTGCATATTCCATCCCAGGGCTCCCAGGCGGTCGGTGTACAGATCCGCTTCCTCGTAGGAAAGCTGGAATCCTCCATAGAGAAAGATCTGGCTGAGTGCGCCGGTATCGAAGTACCATATGGGTCCGGTGAGGGAGGTAAGTTGCGCGGTTCCCAGCCAGGGAACGAACCCCACATCGTCGACATCGAAGCTGTTCCCGATTGCCCTCGCCCTGGTGAGGACCGCCCAGGATTTGCCGAACTTCGTGAAGCCGGCCGATCCTCCGAAATCGCCTTCGCCGTCGTTGATCGAGCGTGCACATTGATATGCCAGCAGCCAATCGGAACCGCGAAATGCGCCATCGATGTCGACGACTCCGTGTAAGATGACCGGGCGTCTGTTTCCCCACAAAGAGCAGTCCAACGTCGGAGTTTTCCAGGATACGCTTCTTGATGCGGGCCGAGCCGAAGATCGCCGCAGGCTCGGTCTGCCGAATGTCGTCATCATCTGTGTAGTCTGCCCTTCCCGTACGGGCAAAGAATGCACCGTATTCCCAGGAACCAAGACGACCGTATGTTTTCGCACCGACTTCCAGCGGAACCCGCGTCCCGTCATCAAGTACTTTTCCGATGCGACGGGAATAGAAGAGCTCGAGCGGCTGGTAGAAACCCGAGTTGTTCTGCCGTCCGGCAGCCATGAAGACTTCCTTCCCGGAAGTGAAGAACGGCCGGCGCTCGTCGAAGTAACTCTCGTAGCGTGAGATATTGAACTGGAATGGATCCGCTTCGATCTGGGCAAAGTCCGGATTGCCCGTGAGTTGAAGCGTCAGTTGCTCGGAAGGGTTATAGAAGATATCGATTCCCGCATCAGGTTCGACTTTGTACTTGCCATTTTCTGTGTATGTGGCTCTGGCGAGGGCAACAGGATAGACCTCGAGGTTGAGACCTTTGACGGAGGGATGTGCGCCGTTCAATCGCAGCGTTCCAAACCTGGAGATCCGTTGCCCTTCATTCTGTTCATAGGGACACCAGTAGAGGTCCTCGCTCCTGGAAGCGATCCAGCGATCAAAGTCCAAACCCCACTCGGCAAGATCGCCGTTGTACTGGATCGACTTGAAGGGGATCTCCATTTCCACGACGAATCCCCAACTGTATACCCGGCTCCTGGCAAACCAGACACCATCCCAGCTGTAGTCACGGTTGCGTGCATCGTCCAGCATGCGTGCATCTCCCTGGACGCCGGCGGCGCTTACCGCAAACTTGTAGGCCGTCTGTTTGTCTCCGAACGTATCCAGCATCAGCGAAACGACATCTCCGCTGGTCTGATCGTGAACAGAGCTGATGTCTTCAATCCCCGCAGTTATTTGCCGGCAGATAATGATACAATAGAGCGCTTCGTCTGTCGCAAGGAGTTTCGCAACGGTGGGTTCGGAGGGTTCTTTTCCAAAGTACGGCTGCAATTGAAAGAAGCCGTCCGTAGAATCGGCCTGATCCCAGACCGCATCGATGACGCCGTCTACAACGGGAGCAAACCGGACCGACTGAAGGGTGAGCACCTTTTCGGCACCGCTGGCGAATGTGTACGCGGTGGCAATCACAATACCCGCGAGTGTTATACGTAGACAGGAACTCATCGTGAGACACAGTATGAAATGGACAGTATGCGGCACTCTCTCCCCACACTATATTGACGCTCCTGAGGAGAATTTGTTGCGTCTCTGTACCAAACTGACTACTTTCGGTGAGTCCCATCGTCTCCAATCTCGCTGTACACGTGACGTAAACCTCAACCTCTTACTCTGATCCTCACATGGCCGCACTCGAACAGACTCTGCAAAACCTCAGCGATCTGATCTGGGGCTATCCCTTGTTGATATTGCTCTTTGGTACACACCTGTTTCTGACATTCCGTCTGCGGTTTATCCAGCGCTTCATCGGCACCGCCATAAAGATCTCCCTGAAGCGCGAGCGCGAGGGCACCGGCGACATCAGCCAGTTCGGGGCTCTGACTACAGCGCTTGCCGCCACCATCGGTACCGGGAACATCGTGGGTGTAGCCACTGCCGTGGCTGCCGGCGGTCCCGGTGCCGTGCTCTGGATGTGGCTCACCGGTGTCTTCGGTATTGCGACAAAATACAGCGAAGCGCTTCTCGCGGTGAAGTACCGGATCACCACGGCAACGGGAGCGATGGCCGGCGGACCGATGTACGTGCTGGAACGCGGGATGAAAGCAAAATGGCTCGGTGTGATATTTGCCTTCCTTACCGCTGTTGCCGCCTTTGGTATTGGCAACATGGTCCAGGCCAATTCCATCTCGACGATGGTTGCGGAGAACTTCAATATCTCTCCCTGGATCACCGGTATACTCATGACTGTGTTGACGGCCGTGGTCATCATCGGCGGCATCAAGTCGATTGCACGGGTCTGTGAAGCACTGGTACCGTTCATGGCCATATTCTATGTGCTGGGGTGCCTTATCCTTCTGGTCATGAACATGAGTACGTTGCCCGGTACTGTCGCATTGATATTTTCCTCTGCGTTTACCGGACAGGCGGCTATCGGCGGATTTCTCGGCGCAGGCATGAAGGAGGCAATCCGCTACGGGATGGCACGCGGACTCTTCTCCAATGAATCGGGTCTGGGCAGCGCACCGATTGTTGCTGCAGCTGCACAGACAAAGAACCCTGTGCGGCAGGCGCTTGTTTCATCTACGGGCACATTCTGGGATACGGTTGTGGTCTGTGCGATGACCGGCCTTGTCGTGGTCAATTCAGGAGAGTGGTTGAAAGGATTGAAAGGGGCCGCACTCACCAGCGCAGCGTTTGCAGATTTCCCGATCGTCGGACCGGTTGTGCTCACTGTCGGTTTGCTGACGTTTGTCTTTTCGACAATCCTGGGATGGTCCTACTATGGCGAGAAGGCTGCGGAGTATCTCCTGGGACCCCGTGTGATTCAGCCGTATCGCTGGCTCTGGGTAGTTGCCGTGATGGCCGGATCTGTGCTCTCCATGCCGCTTGTGTGGACCTTTGCCGACATCGCCAACGGGTTGATGGCGATTCCCAATCTCATCTCCCTCCTTGCACTGAGCGGTGTTCTCATTGCAGAGACGAAATTCTTCCTCTGGAGCGGGAATCTTGACAACGAAGCGTAAGGTGGAATCTTGATGAATACAGAACGGGTGATTCTTGTTACAGGGGCATCACGCGGTATAGGCAAGGCGGTTGCCGCCCTGTTTGCTGCACATGGTGATACCGTCGCTCTGCACTACCACGCCAACCTGGACGCCGCCACGGAAACATTAGCCGGTCTCAAAGGCAGCGGGCACCGGATGTTCCGGGCGGACCTTTCGCAACCGAAGGAAGCCGAACGATTGGTGAAGGATGTGCTTGCTTCAATGAAAAGGATTGATGTGCTCGTCAATAATGCCGGGATGTTCGAGCTTCACCAGATAGCGGAGGTGGGGTTTGACACCTGGGTCAAGGCCTGGGAGCGGACGTTGAATACGAACCTGCTCGGCACTGCGCACGTGACATATTGGGCGGCACAGGCGATGATCCGTCAGGGGGGCGGGAAAGTCATCAACATCACCTCACGCGGGGCATTCCGGGGAGAACCCGATGCGCCGGCGTACGGAGCGAGCAAAGCGGGAATGAACGCAATGAGTCAATCGCTGGCAAAGGCCCTTGCCCCGCATAACGTTATGGTATACGCAATTGCACCCGGTTGGGTGGCAACAGATATGGCAGCACCTTATCTGGAAGGGGCGGAGGGAGACGCCGTGCGCAATCAAAGTCCGCTCCGACGGGTAGGTGAACCGGAGGAGATTGCACGAACCGTGTTTTTTCTTGCTTCCGCGGGAACTGATTACCTTACCGGTTGCATTATAGATGTGAATGGGGCGTCGTACCTGAGGACGTGAGCGTTGGGTGGTCTGTCATATGACGGAGTGCAAATTTTGTGCCAAATGCAAATTCCGTGCCAACCGATTTGGTGGTCTGTCATGTGACAGAGCAGTGACGGTCAGAGCCCCGGTTTTGTGCGATTATTGCCCCAAATCAACACATCATCCATAGTATTCATGGAGGTACCCGTGAAAAGAGTGATTGCTGCCGCCATTGGCTGTCTTTTGTTGGCTTCGTGCTCGGCGCCGCCAGCCGACGTCGCCAAAATCCGAAAGGAAGTGGAAGGGCTGGTTGAGAAATCGGCTAAGGATATGATGTCGGGTATCATGGATACAACCCTGTCACAGTATGCAGATGACGCGGTATCGATGCCTAACAATGGCCCGCTGCTGCGTGGCAAGCCCGCAATCAAGGCGTATTTTGCGCAGATGATGATGATCGGCGTAAAATTCTCAAGTGTTAATTTTACAACAACGGATGTCTTTGTGGGTGGCCCTTACGTCTACGAAATCGGCACATATGCCATGACAATGACGATCCCGAGCATGCCCGAGATGTCGGACAAAGGCAAGTATATTACAGTCTACGAACGGGGGAAGGACGGAAAGCTGAAGATCAAAACAGAAACATGGAATACGGATACGATGCTCCCGATGCCTGCTCATGAGGGGACGATGTAAGGGCTTGACCCCCGCCTTCCGTTACCGTATCATACCGGTGGGGAAACCCACTCCATGGCATCAACGCACACAATACGCGACACCCTCGCACAGCTCACACGCCAGGGGGAGCTGTACTCGAAGTCCGACGACGGCACAATCCGCTGCTTTGCCTGCGGTCATCGATGCAAGATTCTTCCCGGACGGGAAGGCGTGTGCAAGATCCGCTTCAACGATGCCGGCGTTCTCAGAGTCCCCTACGGTTACGTGGGTGGTCTCGCTGCCGACCCCATCGAGAAGAAACCGTTCTTCCACGTTCTCCCGGGCAGCACCGCCTTGAGTTTCGGCATGCTCGGTTGCGACTACCACTGCGCCTACTGTCAGAATTGGTATTCGTCTCAGAGTCTACGGGATCCGATGGCCGGTGCTGAACCTCAACGCATCAGTGCCGAACAGATCGTGGGGATGGCTCTTGAGCGTCACATCCCCATCATCACCAGCACGTACAATGAGCCGCTGATCACCACCGAATGGGCAGTGGAGATTTTCAAGCTCGCAAAACCGTTTGGCATCCGATGTTCGTATGTCTCCAACGGCAACGGCACACCGGAAGTCCTTGAATATTTGCGGCCGTATATCGATTTCTTCAAAATCGATCTCAAGGGTTTCCGGCAGAAGAATTACCAACAGCTCGGCGGCAGACTGGAGACCGTTCTGGACACCATCAGGCAGTTGATCCGGATGGGTGTGTGGGTGGAAGTAGTGACGCTGGTGGTCCCGGGATTCAATGATGAGCCGGAAGAGCTGGCAGACATCGCCGGGTTTCTTGCATCGGTTTCCGTTGATATCCCGTGGCACGTTACGGCGTTTCATGAGGACTACAAGATGACCGACCCGCCCCGCACATCAGCGGCATTGCTTCACCGCGCGGCAGAAATCGGCTACGAGAAGGGGCTGCACTTTGTGTACGCCGGCAACCTGCCCGGGCAGACGGGACGGCTTGAAGATACGCGTTGCCCGGGCTGTGGTACGACAGTCATTCAACGAACAGGATTCACTGTCGGGGCAAACATACTGATTAACGGACATTGTCCGAAGTGTGGCCTGCGCATCGCCGGTGTATGGGGAGAATAAGAATATATTACTTCGCTGGAAGCTGGATCTTCTGTCCGACTTTGATGAGGTCGGGATTCTTCAGAACATCTTTATTGAGATTGAATATCTCCATGTAGCGCTTTGCATCGCCCAGATGGGCTTTGGCCAGTTTTGAAAGCGTGTCTCCCGCCTGCACCGTATAGTAGCCATACACATCTGTCTTCTGCACGGATATATTCACCTCTACTTCCGTCTGCCAGGTAGCAACCGTCTTAAGCTTGTCCCAGAAGAGATCCTTGTCAAAGGCATACGGTGCAGAGCCCTTGATGCGCAGCTTGCCTCCCTCTTCGTTGACATCGAGACCCGAAAACCCGAGGGTGCGCGCAAGATCCAGCGCTGATTTGTATTTGTCCTGTAACATATTTCCCCTCCTTAAGAAACTGATGAAGTAAATACCGGACTGGAAGGTAAGAAACGGCACTTTTCATCTCAACGATGCCAATGTATCGAAGATCGTCGAAAGTGTCAAATAGCAAGAGACTTTTTCGTATCTTCTGAAGTCAAAAGCCGGTCCCTATGCTCCCCTTGCTCTCCCTCATCATCGCCGTCTACAACAAACCCGAGGTGTTGCGTCTCGTCCTCGCCGCCTGCGCACGCCAGAGCCTCAGGGAGTTTGAGATCGTCATTGCCGACGATGGATCGGGACCCGCTGTGCGACAGGTGATCGATGAAGCACGCCGGCACTGGTCACTCCCCATCACTCATCTCTGGCATGAAGACAGCGGCTGGCAGAAGAATAGAATGCTGAACAACGCCATTCGTGCCTCGCAGGGTGGGCATTGTGTCTTCATCGACGGCGACTGCATTCCCGGGCGCGATTTCCTTCTCGACCATTGGCAACAACGCGAAGAAGGGAAAGTCCTTCTGGGCAGGCGGGCAGAAATGAGCAAACGGTGGTCAGAGTCGTTGACGCCGGAGAGTATCACCAGCGGACAGTTCGAGCACTACGGATGGAAGGAATGGATGGACGGCGTTCGGGGAGACGCACTCCGGATTGAAGACGGACTCAGAATGCCTGCTGCATGGCTGCGTCGTCTTCTCCTGCGCAGTGTGCGTGGCATGCTCGGCAGCAATTTCTCCGTAGCGAAGGAACATCTCGTTGCCATCAACGGCTTCGACGAGCTCTACAACGGCCCCGGCTGCGGCGAAGACTCCGATGTTCAATACCGCCTCTCCCTTATCGGCATTACGGGAAAATCACTGAGAAATCTCGCAATCCAGTACCACGTCTGGCACCCCCTGACAAAGGGTTCCGATGCCTGCTGGGATCGGTTTGCGATGGTGAAGCGAACGACGGAACCGCGGTGCACGGTGGGGATGGAAAAGCTGGAGATACGTTAAACGAAACGATCCCATCAATAGTGAGATTGCTTCGCACTGAGCAGCGTGCTCGCAATGACAAGCCGCCCCGTCATTGCGAGGGCCGAAGCCCCCTGGGGGCGTAGCCCTGTGGAGACGTTACGTTCTGTCTTTGCGAGTGCCGCGAAACGGGACGAAGTCCCGCCTCGAGCGGGACTTCGTCGTTGAGATTGCTTCGTCGTTGAGAAACACTTCTCGCAATGACGACTTCTTGCGATGACGGCTTCTCGCAATGACGACTCTTTGCCATGACGACTTCTTGCGATGACGACTCCTTGCCATGACGACTTCTTGCGATGACGGCTTCTCGCAATGATGACTCCTTGCGATGACGACTTCTCGCAATGACAAAGCGCTACCTCTCCTACCGTGCTTTCTCTTTTCCCTCGGGCGTTGTGTTCTCGACCCTCGTAAACCCCGCAGGCACTTCAAACTCCGAGGATGCAACCGTCTTCATATCAACCTTTGTGACGGTGGTCTTCATCATGTCACCCATCTCGGTCTCGATGGGGAAGCCGTCGACTTTCTGCATTGCTTCGACGATTCCTTTGAAACCGCCGGGAGTCATTGCCGACATCCTCCTGCTCTGCTCCATGAAGTCCTGTTTCATTGCGGCGAAGCCTTTTACATCGGACGTCACCCAGAGGGAGATTTCTTCTTTACCGTCGCGGAGGACGCTGTAATGGCGGCAGGCAAATCCGTTGATGGTTTTCTGTTCCCCGGTCTTTATCACTTCGATCTTCGGTTCCTTCTGCGCGCCGGGCGTCTTTCCGCCGAGCATCTTCTCCATCATCTTCCGCTGTTCCTCGGGCATGTCCTTCATCTGCTTCTGCAACTGCTCCATTTGCGCATTCATCTTCTTCCCCATCTGCTCGATCTCCGCGAAGGTCATGACGCTGTACGTCTTCTCCTTCGCGCGCACAGTATACACCTTCTCCTGATCGAGTCTGATAATGTTGAAGTCGCCTTCCTGGTCGTTCACCGTTTTGAGTTTCTTCGGCACATAGTACGTGTGTGTCACCATTTCACGACCGTTGCTCACAATGTTGCTGTCCCAGGTCATTCCCTGCCCGAATGCAGCCGCCGCCAGCAATGACATCGTTGTCACCCCTACGATCGCCCGCGCAATACTCCTCATACGAACCTCCGCTTTATGGTGAAAGCCCCCTACTGTTGTTCCAACTACCCTGGTGCTGCTCTCTATCCTTCGACCGCCTGGGGACGTGCAATGACAATGCCGGTCGCGGACTTGCTGCGGTTCACGTACTCCGCCAGAGAGCCATCGGAAATGGTCACGGCACCTCCGGACAGCGGAGCGTGAAGGAATTTCGCCGTGCCGTCCTTCCGTATAACCATTCCCGTGTGTGCAATGTCCATGCCGTCCATGGACGTTACGATACCAATGATGTCGCCGTTGCGCAGCAGGCCGAGTACGGACAGGATCTTCCCGCGTGGAACACGGTGCAACGCGTCGCCTGAAAGGGAGGCTTCGGCTTCTTTCACGCGCTCGAGTGCAGAATCATCAGCAAGTTGCTTGTAGCTGTCCCGGTGCGTCGACATGAAATTGATGGTTTTGCGGTAGTCTTCACCCCCGGCGGCCAGAGTGACATCCTCCACGACACCCTTCCACACATTGTCTGTCATCCAATCGGTGAAATAGTGCAGCCGGCTTGTGTAGCCTTTGATGGAGCCGCCGGCGTATCTGATGTAGGTCAGTTGCGCGCGGAAATCTTCAAACGAAGTTCTGCCTGAAGAACAGCACCGGGAAAGAGCCAGGCAGTTTTCCACAAGAGTCAGGCAGTCAAATCCCCGCAGGTTGATCACCAGATGTTCTTCACCTGATTCTTCGAGCGAATGCGCGACGTACGGTATGCCGATGAAATGCTCGCCGAGCGCCACCATGTTTTCGCCGACAGGCTTCTGCAGCAATCCGGCGCCGGCGGCCCACCGGATTGTCCGCTCGAAAATCTCGCGATCATTCTCCTCGCGGCCGAACGTGCGGGACGGCAGACCGGCAATCACCGCGCCGCCGAACATTCCCAGCCGGAGCATGAAATCACGCCGTGACGAAGAGTTATCATTTTTCAAAATGGCGGTTCCTCCAGTTCTCCCACCGGCGGCGGCTCCAATCCAGGGTAGGTGGGATTCTCGAACCGTGCGTAGCGGTTCGCAAATGTCAGTTTTATGTCGCCGATCGGTCCGTTACGCTGTTTGCCGATAATAATCTCGGCTGTTCCCTGGACCTCGGCTCCACGATCGGATTTCGGGTCGGTGTACATCTCCGGACGGTGTACAAACAACACAACGTCGGCATCCTGTTCGATGGCTCCCGACTCGCGCAGATCGGAAAGAATCGGCCGTTTGTCGGTGCGGCCTTCCACGGCACGGCTCAGCTGTGAGAGTGCGATGACAGGTATGTTGAGTTCCTTGGCGAGGGCTTTCAGCGATCGTGATATCGCGGAGATTTCTTTCTCACGATTCTCTGCAGATCTCGGTCCTTGCATAAGCTGCAGGTAGTCCACGATGATCAGTCCGGCGTTATGTTCGGCCTTAAGCCGTCGCGCCTTCGCCCTGAGTTCGAGTATTCCGAGACTTGGGCTGTCGTCGATGAAGATCTGTGCTTTTGCGAGGCGGCCTGCCGCGAGACTCAGGCGGGTCCATTTTTCATCGGGCAGCTGCCCGGTACGCACTGCGTGTGCGTCAACGCGCGCCTCTGCGCACAACAGGCGCATGATCAGCTGTCTCGTTGACATCTCGAGCGAGAAGATGCCGATCGGTGTCGGCTTGCCTTTATGCAGAGCGGCATTGGAAGCGAGAGACAGTGCGAAGGCGGTCTTGCCTGAGCTCGGCCGTCCGGCGACGATGATCAGATCGGAATTCTGCCATCCGCCGGTAAGCGCATCGAGGTCGCGGAACGTGGTCGGAACACCGGTGACACCTTCATGCTTGCCATGGATGCTCTCGAGCATCTCGAGCGTGGAGTGGAGTTCGCGCTCCATCGAGACGAAGCTCTTCTTGAGCCGCCATTCGGATATTTTGAAGATCGCCTGTTCGGCTTCGTCAAGGAGGTCAAACGCGTCTTCCGTCGGACTGAACCCGCGCCCGGCAATCCGGGAGCTCTCGGCAATCAGGCGCCTGAGGATAGCCTTTTCGAGAACGATGCGGGCGTGAAACTCCACGTTTGCCGCAGAGGTGACCTTCAGGGTGAGTTCAACGATATACGATTGTCCTCCGGCCGCGTCCAGATGGCCGCGCCGGCGGAGCTCTTCAGCGATCGTGATGCTATCCGCAGGCTCGCCGCGTTCGAACAGGCCGCAGATAGCCTGAAACACTTTGCGGTTCCGCTCGGAGTAGAATGCTTCGTCGTCCAGCACTTCGAGCGCTTTCGAAATCGCTTCCTTGTCCAGCAGCATCGCACCGAGAATCTGTTCCTCGATGTCCAACGCCTGCGGAGGGACACGTCCTTCTTGTCCGGGGCGGTCTGTCACGAGATCGATACCACCGCGATACGGTACCTCGACCATACGCCGCATCCTTCCGTTATCGTGCTGCCAGCTCCGCATGGAGCTTCTGGATCGCCTGGAAGTCCTCCCAGGTCGGCTGTTTCCAGTTGGGGTTCCGCAGGAGTGCCGCCGGATGATAGGTGACGCGCAACGGCGTTCCTTCGAACTGCAACGTCCGGCCGCGCAACTTGGTGAGACTCTCGTTGATCTGCAGGATATTCTGCGCAGCCGTCAACCCGAGACACACGATGAGTTTCGGTTTAATAAGGGCAATCTGCTTTTTCAGATAGGGAATGCAAAGTTCCACTTCTTCGGGCAGCGGTGTTCTGTTGTTCGGCGGCCGGCACTTGAGGATGTTGCAGATATAGACATCCTCACGGCGCATGGTGATGGCTGCAAGGATTTTGTTCAGCAGTTGTCCGGCACGGCCGACAAACGGTTCTCCCTGTGCGTCCTCATCGGCGCCCGGGGCTTCGCCGACGAACATGAGTGTGGCATGCGGATTGCCGACGCCGAACACGAACTTCGTACGCGTGTGTCCGAGGGCGCACTTGAGGCATCCGGAAATCTGTCCCTGGAATCCCTGGAGGTCTTCAGCATGCATCCACGCCTCATCAGCTGTTGCCGGCGGCGTTACCGCCGGAAGGTCAAAGAGCAACGCATCGTCCGGCCCGCGTTGTTTCTGCTTTGGCGGTGGGCTTGATATGTTTGCTGTTGTGTGCCGTGTTGCCATAGTCGTTGGGCGAGCGTCCTGAGATGGCGGGGCTGTGCCGTCGGTCAGCAGATAGTCCCCGAACACTTCCCGATCCGATTCCAGAAAGTGCTGCAGGGATGTCCAGAACTCATTCATACAAGCGTGCGATACGGTCGAGGATATCGTTTGCCACATCGGCTTTCGATTTACGCGGAAGCTCTTCCGTTGTCCCGTCGCGTGCGAGGAGTGTGACGACATTCGTTTCCGAGCCGAAGGCAGCCCCGTCGACATTCGGATTATTCATCACGACGAGATCGAGGTGCTTTTCTGTGAGCTTCCGGCGGGCATGGGCAAGTTCATCGGTGGTCTCGAGAGCGAACCCGATCATCACCTGGTGTTTCTTTCGTTCCGACGCAGCGCGCAGGATGTCGGGGTTTTTGACACAGGCGATGCTCCAGCTGTCGCCCGCGACGTTGTCGCGTTTGATTTTTGTTTTCGCAACGGTTGCCGGCGTGAAATCCGCAACGGCCGCAGCCATAATCAGTGCGTCCGTGGCGTCAAATTCCCTGAGCACCGCTTCATGCATTTCGCGTGCGGTGGTGACGTCAATACGCCGCACACCCGCCGGTGTCGGAAGCTGCACGGGACCGGAAACAAGAGTGACTGCCGCACCGCGGCGAGCGGCAGCGGCGGCAACTGCAAATCCCATCTTTCCGGAGGATCGATTGCCCAGAAAGCGCACCGGATCGATCGGCTCATACGTCGGACCGGCGGTAACCAGGATGCGCTTGCCCGCGAAATCCGTTCGAACACCCTCGAGCACGCGTGTGACCTGTTCGATGATCGCCGGCGCTTCGGGGAGCCGGCCCGGGCCGACAAGACCGCTGGCGAGTTCGCCGCTTTCGGGTTCAATAATACTAACCCCGCGTTCACGGAGCCGCGCGATGTTCCCGGTTGTCACGGCGTTGCGGTACATATCCGCATCCATCGACGGTGCAACAATCAGCGGACAGCGGAGCGCGAGCACAAGTGATGTGAGAAAATTGTCCGCCATGCCGCACACGATCTTTGCGATAGTATTGGCTGTCGCCGGCGCGATCACCATCGCATCGCCCCACATGGCCAGCTCGATATGCTTCGTCCACTGTGTAGCGGGTTGATCGGGAGGGGGGAACATATCGAGTACGACTTCGCGCCGTGAGAGCGTCGCGAAGGTCAACGGTGTCACGAAGTGCGTGGCAGACGGGGTCATGACCACCTGAACACTGGCGCCGGCCCGCACGAGGTCGCGCACAAGCAGAGGCATCTTGTACGCAGCGATGCCTCCGGTGACCCCCAGGATGATATGTTTGCCCTCAAGCATGAACGGCCCTCTTGTCAGGCTTCCTCGGTCTCTTCGGGAGCCGCTTCTTCTTCCGCAAGCTTCGGCGGTTCTTCTTTTTCGCGATAGCGCCAGCCGAGCTTGTCGGTTATCAGCTCAGTCAACGCACTATCGGTGGGCTTTGTGCGCTTCTCAAATTCGAGGCTGATTTTCAGTTGATCGGGGTTGATGTCATTCTCTTCCCCTTCACCCTCGGTCTTTACCGTGATCATTTCAACGCGCTGGTTGAATTCTATCTTTATCTCTTCGTTGATCTGGCGTGCACGGCGTGATGCGGCCACGATGCATTCGTGGACGTTCTTGTCCGGTCTGTTGAAAAACTCGAGATCGATTGGCTTTAGGGCCATAGTAGTTGCTCCGTTATGACTTTCGTAAGTGTTGTTCTACAATTTCCTGGACTTCGGTGACGGCGCGTTCCAGAATGTCGTTGACCACGCAACGGTCGAAGTGCGGTGCCTGTGCCAGTTCCATCGGTACACGTTCCAACCGGCGTGCGAGCGTCGTCGCATCTTCCGTCAATCGTGCCCGCAACCGCTCCTCGAGAACGGCTGCCGACGGCGGGCTGATGAAGATCAGCAGCGCCTGCGGGTACTTGCGTTTGATCGACAATGCCCCTTTCACATCCACGTCAAACAGCAGGTGTCTGCCCTGCACGAGTGCCGCATCCACTTCGCGCTGCAACGTGCCGTAGTAGTTGCCATAGATCTCTTCCCACTCCACGAACTCACCCGCTGCAACCCGTGTGCGGAATTCATCCGGTGCGAGGAAGAAGTAATCCTTGCCCTCACGTTCGCCGATACGCATCGGTCGTGTCGTCGCCGACACGGAGAACCGCAGGGTGGGATTCCTGCGGAGTATCTCCTTAGCGATCGAGGTCTTTCCCGCCCCGCTCGGTGCAGAGATCACCACGATTTTCCCGGCGCCTGACGCGCCGCCTGTCGCAAAGGGCGGCATCGGTCACTCGACGTTCTGCAGCTGCTCGCGTATCTTTTCCAGCTCTTCCTTCATCCCCACCACGATGTGGGCGATTTCCTGCGCGCTGGATTTCGAGCCGATGGTGTTGACCTCGCGGTTCATTTCCTGAACCAGAAAGTTCAGCCGGCGCCCCGCGGCTTCCTGACCCTTCAACGCTTCAAGGAAAAACTTGTTGTGGCTCCGGAATCGCACACATTCTTCGGTCACATCCAGACGGTCCGAGAGCAGTGCGATTTCCAATTCGAGACGGCCTTCATCGATCTTTTCGGCTTCAATCAGCTGTTTGATGCGCTCACGCAACCGGTCGCGTTCGCGCGGAACCTGTCCGCGCGAGAGCGTTTCCACCTCATCAAGCTGTTGCGAGAGCAGGCCGATGCGCGAGCGGAAATCAGCGGCAAGCTCGCCCCCTTCCTGGCTCCGCATCTGCTGGAATCCCACGAGGGCCGCTTCTATCGCCCGCCGTGCAATCTCCCATTCCGCCTCGTCGGCCGACGCCCCCTCTTCCTGTTCCATGATGTCTGAAAACTGCAGCAGATGCGCCAGCTTGATCGTCTCACGCAGACGAAGCGCCTTCTTCAAATCGGACAGGAGGCGATAGTATGAACGTGCGGTCGATGGATTGATCCGCAACGCGACGGCTTCCCCGTTGTTCCTCTCAATCGTCACAATAACGCCGATTTTGCCCCGTACGACATGCCGGCGAATAATCTCTTTGATCTCGTTTTCGCGAAGACTCAGTGAGCGGGGCAACCGCGAAGAGACTTCGAGAAAACGGCTATTGACGCTCCGGAGTTCGACGGTCGCAGTGATACCCTCTGATGTCACCTCACCGCGCCCGAACCCTGTCATACTGGTTACCATGGGTCTGACCGCATAATGTGCGCAAGGAGATAAATTTACGAAAAATGGCAAGCAGGTGCAACCACAAATTCCGCACCTAAATTGCCTCGATTATCCACACTATATCCACAGAAAACAGCGAAAACATTGTGAAAACGGGCTTAATTCGCTATATTGTGGATAACATATGCAATCAGCATACCATACCCTCCGGGCCGTAGCCCTGGATCTCTCACAACGCCTCCCCGGACTCCTCATTGACCAGGTGTACTCCCAGGACAGGGATGAGGTGGTTTTGGCCTTCGCGGGCCTTGCCGAACAGCTCGTGGTCTCATGTCGTTCAGACCTCTGTTGCTGCTATCTTCACGGTTCGCTTGCACGTGCGAAGAAGAATTCGGCCAATGTGCTTCCGGCGTCGATAGGTCAAACGATCCATGAGGTCACCATACATCCGGCAGATCGCGTGGTGACTTTGCATTTGTCCGGAGGGGGGGGCATCACCATCGAGCTGTTCGGTGCGCGATCCAACGTACTCCTGACGTCTGACAATGTCACTATCGTGGATGCCTTCAAACGCTCGCGGGAGCATGCCGGCCACAAGCTGACGCCTTCCTCCGCCATCGCGCTCCTTCCCCCGGAAGGGTTGGCCACAGCCATCCGGAGTTTTGCGCAAAGTACGCTTGGTGCGGCCATCAAGAAATGCTCTCCCCAACTTCCGCCCATTGTCATCCGCGAACTTCTGCATCGCGCCGATCTGCCGCCGGACATGGCGGTTGCGCTCTTGCCGCCCGATCGGACCCCGGCATTGATTACGGCGATTTCTTCCGTGCTCGACGATCTGGCCGACCCGCACCCCCGCATCTACTCGCAACGCGACGGGACGCCGTTGCATTTCTCCATCATCCCTCTTGCTGTACCCGCTGAATGCCGTGAAGACCGTTTTGATGATATCCACAGAGCACTGCAGTCGTACGTCGCCTGGAAGAGATCGGCAGAAAACATCGCCGGTGAACGTCGCGCACTGGAGCTCCGGTTCCAATCGACCCACGATCGCGCACGACGGGCCGTTGCGGCGATTGACGCCGATCTTGCAGGCGGCGATCGCGCGGAACAATACCAGCAGTACGGTTCGTTGATACTGCAGCATCTTTCGAGCATTGTGCCGGGCACTGCTCAGGTTGCACTGCCCGGAGCGGACGGAGAGATTGTTGTCCCTCTCATACCGGCCCGGACCCCGTCACAGAATGCACAGCGGTATTTTGAAAAGGCAAAAACGAGCAAACGTGCGCGCCACCTTGCAGAACGCCGGCGCGCAGTGTACATTGGTCGCATCGACCGGAGCGCGATGTTGTTGTCTGAACTGGAACGCATCACGACGCGACAGGAATTGAAAACGTTTATGGAACGCCATCACGACGATCTGCACAGTCCAAAAGAGGACAGTCCCTCTGATGACCAGGACCGGCCGTTGTTCCGGGTCTTTGTTGTCGAGGGGGGGTTTGAGGTGTGGGCGGGAAGGAGCAGCGCCAACAATGACGTGTTAACCCTTCGACATGCAAAGCCCCAGGATTTCTGGTTTCATGCGCGCGGGGTCTCAGGCTCGCATGTGATTCTCCGAGTAGCGACAGGCCGGGGTGAACCCGGCAAACGCGCCATCCGTCAGGCAGCATCGATTGCAGCATACTACAGCAAGATGCGTACGGCGTCGATGGTTCCGGTGGCCGTGACCCGGAGCAAGTACGTCCATAAGCCGAAAGGCGCTCCTGCCGGAAGTGTTGTGCTCCAGCGCGAAGATGTGATCATGGTTGAACCGCAATTGCCCCACCCCATTGAGGAGAACGATGAGTAAACGATCTTCTATCCCGCATCTCGACCCACGGTCAATGTCGATCGCAACGCGTGCCATCCACGGTGCGCAGCTCTTCCCGCACCGGGCGCCCCTTGCCGCACCCATTGTGCAAACCTCCACATACCGTTTCAACGATTCCGGCGATGCGCTGCGGTATGCACAGGGTGATCCGGAGGTGTACGTGTACACCCGCTACCACAATCCGACGGTGCGGGCAGCCGAAGAACGCCTGGCGCTGGTCATGGAATCTGAAAAGGCACTGCTGGTGGCCTCCGGGATGGCGGCAATCAGTTCAGCAATTCTCGCAGCGGTGCGCACCGGCGAGTCCATCGTGAGCACCCCGGCGTTATACGGGGGCACCTATCGCTTCTTCCGCGACATTCTCCCCCGCCAGGGTGTGAAGGTTCGCTATCTGGACCCCGGCCATCTCGACCGGATAGGATCCCTGGTGGATGCAACGACGCGTGTCGTCTACTTCGAGACGCCCACAAACCCGACGCTGAGCATCGTGGACATCGAGGCCCTGGTGAAAGCGGTGCGTAGTGCGGAACGGCGCATCCGGCGGAAGCTTGTGATCATGATCGACAACACCTTCGCAACGAGTCTCAACCAGCATCCTTTCGTGTATGGAGTTGATGTCGTGATCGAGAGTGCAACGAAATACCTGGGGGGGCATTCCGATATCATTGCGGGAGTTGTCGCCGGATCGCAGGGGTTCATCGAGCAGGCTCACACACAGATGAAATACTACGGCGGGTGTGCTGATCCGTTTGCAGCATTCCTCCTCTTGCGCAGCTTGAAGACCTTTGCGTTGCGGGTATCCCGCCAGAACGAGAATGCGCTACTCCTGGCGGCGGAGCTTGAACGCGCACCAAACGTCCTGCGAGTCCTCTATCCCGGGCTCCTCTCGCATCCCCAGCATCACATCGCCAAACGGCAGATGGTGGACGCGGGCGGCCTGGGGTACGGCGGCATGGTGACCATCGAAGTACAGGGCGGCCTCCGCAAGGCCGTGCGTATGACCGATGCTCTGCGTGTGGCCGTCAATGCGATGTCCCTGGGTGGAGCGGAAACGCTGGTCAGCATCCCGATCTACTCGTCTCATGTTCATCTGACGGCTGCTGAACTCCGCCGTCATGGTGTGACCCCGGGAATGATCAGGATATCCGTCGGCGTAGAGGGTATCGACGATATCCTGCAGGATTTTGCCGTTGCGCTCAGCTGTTGAATTTCTCAGTGATTTTCCGTAAAGTTATATTCTGCAATTCGACTTACGCCGTCTAACACTTGGAGTACGATCGTGAAGCGCAGCACTACTTTCCGCACCAGCGTATGCTTTGGCGTCAGCATCATTGCGGTTGCATTTCTGATGAGCATCCCGGGATGCGCCCCAAAACAGCAGGAATCCATTGTTGCCACTGTCGGCGCGACCCCGATATCATTGACGGATTTCGAAAACATGTACACCCGCAGCAACGGGGGCACGACGGCCGGCACTGCCGTCAGCCAGGAGGAGCGGGAGCGGTTCCTCGATCTCATGGTCAAATACCGCCTGAAACTCACCGACGCTTATCATCAGGGGCTGGACAAGCGCCCTGAGGTGCAGGGTGAAATCGATCAATATCGCGGGAGTCTTGCTGCATCCTACCTTACGGACCGCGACGTTGTCGCACCCAACGTGCGCAAGATGTACGATCGCAGCCGCGAGGAGCTCCGGGCAAGCCACGTCCTTCTGACATACCGACAGGATGCCAAGGCTGCGGACTCGGCGGAAGTGTACAAGAAGGCGCAGGAGATCATTGCGGAGGCCAAAGCAGGCAAGGATTTCGCGCAGCTTGCCGTGAGCTTCTCGCAGGATCCCGGCGCCCAGCAGAACAAAGGCGATCTCTATTACTTTTCCACCGGACGCATGGTTCCTGAATTTGAAGACGCGGCATATGCACTGAAGGTCGGAGAGGTTACGCCTGTCCCGATCAAGACGCGTTTTGGGCTTCACATCATCAAGGTGACGGATCGCGGGCCCTCGCGCGGGGAGTTGCAGGCCAGCCACATCATGATCCGGTTCGCCAATCAGACCCCGTCGCCGGAAGATACTGCAACGGCATACAAGAAAATTCAGGCGATCCAGGATAGTGTGCTGAAGGGTATTCCCTTTGCCGAACTGGCAATGCGGAATTCCGAAGATGGAGGATCCAGCGGTCGCGGTGGCGACCTCGGCTGGTTCTCCCGGGGACGCTGGCCACAGCCGTTCGATGAAGCGGCATTCCGGTTGACGCCGGGTAAGAGTTCCCCTATTGTGCGCACAGTATACGGCTATCATCTCATCATGTGCACCAATGCCCGTCCTCTGAAAACTTTCGAAGAGGCCAAACAGGATTTCCAGAATCTCTATCAGCAGCAGCGTTTCCAGGAAGACTACGCGGCATTCACCGCAAAGATCAAGAAGGAAGTGCAATTTGTGAGGAACGATTCGGTCATCGCACGCTTTGTCGCCGGCTTTGATTCCACCAAGACGGTGCGGGATAGTTCCTGGGGATCGACACTCCCCGCCGATTTCGGGCGGGCAACGATGTTCAAGGTGCTCGGACGTCCGATCATCGTCGATACAGCGATCGCGATGATGAAGAGTCACTTCGAATGGTCGAACACCTCTCTCAACCGTGTTTCCCTTGCGCCAACGGTTGAGAAGCTGGCGGAGCAGGTGTTGTTTGAGGGAAAATCGGAATTGCTCGAACAGCAGGATCCCAAGTTTGCCGCGTTGTTGCGCGAATACCGGGAAGGTATTCTTCTCTATCAGGTCGAGCAGGATCAGGTGTGGAACAAGGTCACAACCTCCGACTCCCTGCTCCGTCTGTATTTCGGGCAGCACCGTGACAAGTTTCTGTTTCCCGATCGGGTGAAGTTCACCGAGATCCGCGCCGCCGCTGATGCGAACGCACAGATCATCCACAAGAAACTGCTGGCCGGGATGACTATGGAGCAGGTGGTGCGGGAAGACTCCACCCGTATGGCCGCACGGGTGAGCTACCGGGTGATCTTCGGAACCGGCAAGACAGTCTTGCCCGCAAAAGCTTCTGCGCCGGTCACCTCCGTTGGGTCTCTCCTGCAGAACGAGAGTGCAACGCGTGTCCTGATCGCGGTATATGCGGACACGAGTGTCCGCAAGGCGAACGAACGAAGCACTGGCGAAGACTCGCGTCGATCTTGTGAAGGGCATGCTGACAAAGACCTACGGCATTGCACCCGAGCGCATCCTCACCGAAACACGTCCCCGGAATTTTGCAGCAGCAAAGCAAAAGGATACCGCCGGCGTGCTGCAGCAGCTCGATCTGCAGGTACTCGGCATGCAACAGCTGGTCATTGCGCCCCTGGATACGGCAATAGCTGCTCCCGGGTGCGGATGAACGGGCAAAGCATGCGGATTCCCTCGCACGGGAGGCTACTCGTTGCCCTTCTTCTACAAAGCCGCGCATTGTATTGTCCGCAAAGACGGCGTCGAGCCGGCCCGGCAGAAATCGTTTGAAGAAGCAGGCGCCGAAGTCTCCAGTGCGTTCCAGGAATTCGAATCGAAGCGCCTCGAGTCTGAATGGCTGACCCGCGTCAAGCAGTATGCACCGGTTATCGAACACAAGGAGCTGTTGAAGAACGCCTTTGCAAAGACTCCGTGACGGGTGGTTGCGTGGACTGGCTGCGGCACTTGCACTGACGCTCGCAGCGTGTGGCCGGGATGGGGGGCGTGGTAGCTACGTCGCCCGTGTCAACACCGCGGTGTTGACCGAGTCCGATATCGCGCATCAGCGCGACTCGCTCGGCGAAACAGGTGCCGGGTCAAGGGAGTACATCAACGACTGGGTTGTCAACGAGCTGCTCTACCAGGAAGCCGAGCGGCGCGGGCTGACCGATGAAGCGGCTTTTCGCGAGCAACTCGACGAAATGCGGAAACGGCTTGCGGTGGCAGCCCTGCTCCAGGAAGCGGTCTACGCGCGGGTGGACAGTTCCGCTCTCACCGAGGATTCTCTCGCCGCACTGTTTGCGCGTTCGGGTCAGACATACCTGCTGCGCGAAGATATCACGCTCGCCAGCTATGCCCTCTTCCGCGATCGGGATGCCGCCAACACCTTCCGCGCGGCGGTCCTGCGCGGCGCGTCATGGGAAACCACGCTGGCTGACCTGCAGTCGAAGGATCCGCACAACAATTCCCCGTCGTGCGATCAGTCAACCGTCAGTTCTTCTCCCGTTCGACGCTCTACCCTGAAGCACTCTGGAACCTGGCGCGTTCTCTTGCGCGCGAAGACATGTCCTTCGCCCTTCGCACGGACGAGGGATATATTATTCTTCGTACGCACCAGAATTACCGTCAGGGGGAACTGCCGCCTCTGGAGTATGCCCGGACCGAAGTGCGCGAGCGCCTCCTGATGGACCTCCGGCGCGCCCGGTACGAAGAGTTCCTCGGTTCGGTGCGCAAACGGTACTCCATTGATATTCGTGAACCACACGCCGGACCAGATTCGTCCGCAACGAAGGAGTAATACATGTATCGTCCGTTGAACCGTTGTACCGTGCTTCTCCTCATGGCGGTGTGCAGTGCGTTCCTTGCGCCGGCCCAGGTGCTTGACCGCATCGTCGCCGTTGTCGAAAACGATCCAATTCTCGAATCCGAGTTGACCGCTCAGATCCAGTTCTTCGTCCTCACCAATCACATGGACCCGAAGGCACCGGGACTGCGTGACCAGGTGCTGCTTTCGATGATCAACGAAAAGCTGATTGTGGCCAAGGCCGTTGAGGACAGTGTGGTCGTTACCGATGAAGAGGTTCAGCAACAACTCGAGACTGCTATTCAGCAGCGTGTGCAGCAGGTGGGATCCGAAGCGCGGCTGGAGGAAATGTACGGCATGCCGTTAAGCCGGATCAAACGGGAATATCGCGATGAGATGCGCAAGAACCTTCTTGCGCAGAAGCTGCAGCAACAACGCTTTGGCGCGACACAAATCGGCCGTTATGAAGTGGAAGAATTCAATCGGACCTACCGCGACAGTCTTCCCCGGGTCCCCGAAGAGGTAGAACTCTCCCACATCTTCATCAAGCCCCGGTTCGGCACCGCCGAACGCACCGCAGCGCGTGCACACATGCAGCTGTTGCTCGACAGCCTCAAGGCGGGCGTCGACTTCGCCGAGCTGGCGAAACGCCATTCCGAAGATCCGGGTTCGGGGCCGCAAGGCGGCAATCTCGGCCTGGTCCGTCGCGGGCAGTTCGTCAAGGAGTTTGAAAGCGCCGTATTCGGTCTCAACGACGGACAGATCTCCGGCATTGTGGAGACAGAGCTCGGGCTGCACATCATCCAGCTGCTCGAGCGTCGTGGCGATGCCGTGCGTGCACGCCACATTCTCCTGCGGATTCAACGGACAGAATCAGGTGACAGCACCACGGTGACACTTCTGGATTCCTTGCGCACCGCCGCCCTTGCAGGAAGCGACTTCGGTGTCCTGGCAAAGAAGTTTTCCGAAGACAAGGAAACCAACCTGATCGGAGGCATGCTGGGTACACTCGATCTGGAACAGCTTGACAAGAGTTGGTATGCCGCCGTCGCCTCTCTGAAACCCGGAGAGATCAGCAAGCCGGAGAAACTCCCGGTCGGCAATTCCTACGGCTATCACATCGTGCTCCTGCGCAAACGTACGCCCGCCCACGCCATGACCATGGATCAGGATTATCATAAGATTGAGGCCCTGGCGCTGAATTACAAGCGGACAAAGGATTATCAAAGCTGGCTCGATGAAATCAGGAACAAGATCTACTGGAAGATCTATCCTTAACGGACAAGGACACCATTCGTGAGCACACCCCCTGCCGTACAGACGGCCTCCGGCGACGTGGCTGATGCGCGCCGCCTGAACGATGCGTACGACGCACTGCGCAAAGAAATCGCAAAGGTGATTGTCGGACAGGAGACCATCGTCGAGCACATGCTCATCGCCCTTCTTTCCCGCGGGCACTGTCTGCTCGTCGGCGTTCCGGGACTCGCCAAGACACTGCTCATCCGCACACTGGCACAGGTCCTCGATCTGAAGTTCAACCGGATCCAGTTTACGCCGGATCTGATGCCGAGCGATATCACCGGTACGGAAATCATCGAGGAACAACCCCGATCCGGCGCGAAGGAATTCCGCTTCATTCGCGGCCCGCTGTTCGCAAACATTGTGCTCGCCGACGAGATTAACCGGACCCCTCCCAAAACCCAGGCTGCGTTGCTCGAAGCAATGCAGGAGCACCGGGTCACCGCGGCGGGAACCACCTACACACTCACCGAACCGTTCTTCGTCCTGGCCACACAGAACCCCATTGAACAGGAAGGCACGTATCCTCTGCCCGAAGCGCAACTGGATCGCTTCATGTTCAACCTCTGGCTCGAGTATCCCTCTCCCGCGGAGGAAGTCCAGATCGTCAAATCCACAACCAGTCTCCATGTGCCATCCCCGCGCCACATCCTTACCGGAGAACAGATTGTTCGGTTCCAGGATCTGGTGCGACACGTGCCGGTTGCGGATAATGTTCTCGAGTATGCGGTAAAACTTGTGGGAACCACGCGCCCCGGCGGGGCCAGTGCGCCGAAGTTTGTCAAGGATTGGATCCGCTGGGGTGCCGGACCGCGTGCATCCCAGTATCTGATTCTCGGCGCCAAAACCCGGGCACTTCTTACGGGACGCCATACCCCCGATATTGACGACGTACGCGTTATGGCCGGGCCAACCCTCCGCCATCGACTCGTGACCACATTTCAACGCCGAAGCAGACGGCGTGACCGCAATCGAAATCGTCGACCGGCTCGTTCGCGAGCTGCCCTGAGCACCATGCCGCAGATCGATCTCCGCCTGGGCATACCAACCGCTCTGGCACTCATCGCTGTCGTTGCAGCAGTCGTCGCGGCCGTATTCTACTATCGCGCAACCATCCCGCCTGTCACGCGTACCAAGCGCCGCATCCTCACCTTCCTGCGCGGACTCACCCTTGCCCTGATGGCCTTCCTCTTGTGCGAACCGCTGCTCCGGTTTGTTTTCACCACGGCATCCGCGCCAACGCTGACCGTCCTTGTTGACAACAGCAGAAGCATGTCCATAATGGAACGGGGCGGCTCGCGCGGTGATGTCGCCCGCGCACTTCTCCGGTCGCCGGCACTCAAGGCGTTGAGTGATCGCGCAACAGTGAACATCGTACCGTTCGGGACAACCGTCCGCATCGGTGAGGGTATACCATCGGACTCGCTCTCCTTCACGGACGACGGAACAGATATCGCCGGCGCGCTGTCCGCTCTTCAGCTCAATGACCCGGCGCTGCACAGCAACGCGGTCCTGTTGCTGACCGACGGCATTGTCACGCTCGGGCAGAATCCGGTGCTTCTTGCCTCCTCGTTTCCTGTTCCTGTCACGACGGTCGGTATCGGCGACAGCAGTGAGCAAATGGATGTTAGCGTGCGGCGTATCGCGTCGAATGCCGTGGTATACAGCGGTATTGCGACACCCGTCCAGGTGATGGTCCATGCGAGCGGCTATCAGAACGAGCGCGTCGAGGTCACCCTTGCAGATGGGAATACCGTTGCGGGGAGGTCCTTCGTGACGCTTGAAGCGGGCTCGAACGACTATGCCGTCCCGCTCACCTGGACACCCGCCACCGAGGGCGTTCACACACTTTCTGCGACTGTGAGCAATCTCCCCGGTGAGCTGACACAGCGCAACAACCGCCGGACCACCGCCGTCCGGGTGCGGAAGAGTAAACTGCGTTTGTTCATCATCGCCGGATCGCCATCGCATGATCTTGCCTTTCTCCGCACCGCAGCCGAGGAAGACCGCACTGTTTCCGTCTCCACATTCACGCAAACACCCGGAGGAGAGTTCTACGAGGGCGCGCTGACGAATGCGGCACTCGACTCGGCGGATTGTCTCGTCCTCCTCGGCATGCCCACCGCGGCTACAGCAACACCGACGCTGGAGGCACTGGCCGCAGTCATGAATCGCCGGCATCTTCCTCTGTTCTGGATAGGATCACGGTCGGTGGATGTTCAGCGAAGCGGCGCACTGAGTCCATACCTGCCCTTTACCGTCACGGGTGCATCCCAGGCAGAACAGGAAATCAGCATCGAACCGGTTCCCGCAGAACGCACCGCCCCTCTCCTCGCACCTGCACAGCCTGAAGACCCATCGCCCTGGCGGGAGTTGCCACCCATTTTCACCACACGCACACTGTATACCGCAAAACCGGGGACGACGGTCCTCGCAACGGCACGCATGCAGACAGTGATCACTCCATCTCCTGCGCTTATCGTCAGGAACCAGCCGCACCAGCGTTCGATTGCCCTTCTCGGATATGGCATCTGGCGTTGGCGACTTCTTGCACAACGATCGCCGGCAGTCACCGCGTTCTTCCCGCATTTCATTGCGAACGTCATCCGCTGGCTCACGGCACCCGATGACACCGCCCCTCTTGTCGTCAAGCCGCTTGCTGCATCATTCGGCCAGGGTGAACCGCTTTCCTTCGAAGCACAGGTGTACGACGTCCGGCAGCGGCCTGTGGAAGACGCACAGGTCCGCATCGTTGTACGTCAACGCAACCAGGCGATAGAGGGATTGCTGACGCCCGCAGGCAACGGACGTTATGAGGGAACGCTGCCGGGACTGAGTGATGAAGGGGTATATGCATACCGGGCCAGCGCCGGCAAGGAGGGGGTGATTCTGGGGGCGGACAGCGGGACCGTACGCGTTGGAGGCACGCATGTCGAGTTTCTCACAACGCAGACCAACACCGCTCTTCTTCGAACTATTGCTGCCCGTTCCGGCGGTGCGTACTTGACCCCCGGCGAGATCTCACGATTGCCGGATGAGCTTTCGCGCCAGGGCTTCTTCACACCACGCATTACCACTGTGGAATCGGAACTTCACCTGCGTTCCTGGCCATATCTTTTCGGCGCGATCGTGCTGCTCCTGGCAATCGAATGGCTCATCCGCAAAAGAAGCGGCATGATGTAAGCTCTTCCCTACCGCTTTTTTGGGGACTTCCCGGACTTCCCCGGTACGTTTTCCTTCGCTTTCGGAGGCGCTTTCGGAGGCGCTTTCTTTGCTTTCGATCCGCGTTTGTCC
The DNA here is from genome assembly GCA_963849385.1 of Ignavibacteriota bacterium. Taxonomy (GTDB): domain Bacteria; phylum Bacteroidota; class Ignavibacteria; order UBA10030; family UBA6906; genus Fen-1255. The sequence goes on from CAWKHH010000001.1 coordinate 125,628, forward strand.
CCCGCGTCGAACAGACCGATCTGATCAGTGCCCGGGGGTGGTACGGATTCGGCCTTTCCACCCTCGTCACCGCGGTCTTTTGTTCCATTACCATTCACCGGCTCTTCTTCATCCGGCGGAACGGCGGCCACATCGGCAACCCGATCGCCCTGATCGAGTTTGATGAGACGCACACCCTGTGTATTCCGGCCGGCAACGCGGATATCCGATACGTGCTGGCGGATGATGACACCCCGCGTGGTAACGATTACCACGTCGTCTTTCTCCATGACTTCCTTGATGGCAACCATCCGGCCGGTCTTGTCTGTAGTTTTTACCGTGAATATCCCCTTCCCGCCCCTATGGCTGATCCTGTACTCTTCAGTATCGCTCCGTTTGCCGAAGCCTGACTCGGTCGCCACAAGGATTGTCGTGCCGTTGCGGCGCAGCACCACGCCGCCGATGACGCGGTCGTTCTTATTGAGCCGAATTGCCCGTACGCCGGATGCTGCACGACCCATGATACGCACTTCCTGTTCGTTGAACCGGATTGCCATGCCTTCAGTCGTGCCGATAACGATATCCTGTTTTCCGTCGGTGAGATGCACATCGGTGAGCCGGTCGCCCTTTCCCATCCCGATGGCCCCGATGCCGGTTTTACGCGGATTGCCGAACTCGCTCAGCGCGGTTTTCTTAATGCTGCCCTTCTCGGTAACCATCAGGACATTCAGCGGCGCATCAAAGCTCTTGACCGCCACATATGCCACGATGGTCTCACCCGTTTCTTTGGTCACCAGGTTGGCGATGGATTTACCCCGGGCCGTACGGCCGCCTTCCGGAATTTCAAAGACTTTCAGCCAGTAGCACCGCCCTTTGTCCGTAAACAGCAGAATGTATTCATGGGTGGAGGCGACGAACATTGCCTCGATGAAATCGTCCTCGCGCGGTGTGCCGCCGGAGCTCCCGCGTCCGCCCCGTGATTGTCTGCGATAGCCGCTGACCGGAAAACGCTTGATGAAGCCGTTATGGCTGATCGTAAGCACCACCTGCTCTTCCGCGATCATATCTTCGATGCTGAATTCCTCGGCCTTGTAGACGATCTCGGTGCGGCGCTCGTCGCCATACAGCTCTTTGATCTTGTCAAGCTCCTCGCGGATGATCTGCATCTGCAGCTGTTTGCTCTTGAGAATCGTTTTTAGCCGTTCGATAAGCTTGATGGTCTCACGGTACTCGTCTTCGATCTTTTTTCGTTCAAGACCCGTCAGCCGCTGCAACCGCATATCCAGGATCGCTTTCGCCTGGATTTCGGACAGCTTGAACTTCTTCATCAGGCCGAGCCTGGCGGTCTCCACATCCCTTGACGCCTTGATCAACTTGATGATCGCGTCGATGTTGTCGAGCGCGATAATGTAGCCTTCGAGGATATGCGCGCGTTTCTCAGCTTCTTCAAGCTCAAACTTCGAACGCCGGATGATCACGTCGTTCCGGTGTTTGATAAACGCCTGCATAATGTCGCGCAGCGTCAGGATTTTCGGACGGCCTTCCACCAGTGCCAGCATGATGACGCCGAAGGTGGTCTGCATCTGCGTGTGCTTGAAGAGATTGTTCAGAATCACCTCGGCATTCGCATCACGACGCAGTTCGATAACGATCCGGAGTCCGTCACGATCCGATTCATCGCGGATATCGGATATGTCGTCGAGCTTCTTGTCGTTCACCATATCGGCAATCTTCTCGATCAGGTTGGCCTTGTTGACCTGATACGGTATCTCCGTGACGATGATGCTTTGCCGGTCGTTCTTGCCTGTCTCGATGCTCGCCCGCGCACGCACCACGATCCTGCCGCGGCCTGTGGTATACGCTTCGCGGACCCCTTCGTAGCCGTAGATGATGCCCCCGGTCGGAAAGTCGGGAGCTTTCACAAACTTCATCAGCTTTTCGTTGTCCAACTCCTCGTCTTTGATCAGCGCAATGCAGCCGTCAATCACCTCGGTCAGGTTGTGCGGTGGGATGTTGGTCGCCATGCCAACCGCTATACCGCTCGTCCCGTTCACAAGAAGATTCGGAACCATGGCAGGCAGGACCGACGGCTCTTTCAGCGTATCGTCGAAGTTGGGCGTGAAATCGACGGTGTTCTTCTCGAGATCTTTCAGCATCTCCTCGGCGATGCGCGCCAGCCGGGCTTCCGTGTACCTCATTGCCGCAGCCGAATCCCCGTCCACCGAACCGAAGTTGCCCTGACCATCGACGAGCGGATACCGCATCGAGAAATCCTGCGCCATGCGGACCATCGTGTCGTACACCGCAGAATCGCCGTGCGGATGGTACTTGCCGAGCACTTCACCTACGATGCGCGCCGATTTCTTATACGGCCGGTTGGCGGCCAGTCCCAGGTCCTGCATCCCGAAGAGCACCCGCCGGTGGACAGGCTTCAAGCCGTCACGGACATCCGGTAGTGCGCGCGCAACGATGACGGACATCGAGTAGTCGATGTACGAACCGCGCATTTCGTCTTCGATATCAACGGGAATGATTTTTTCGGTTAATGTCGCCATGCGTTTATTCTCGCGCCAATTTACACATCCAGGTTGCGCACATACTTCGCGTTCTTCTCGATAAACTCGCGACGGGGTTCCACTTCATCGCCCATCAGAATGGAGAACGTACGGTCGGCATCTGCTGCGTTTTCAATGGTCACCTGCAGGATGGTGCGGGTATCCGGATTCATCGTGGTCGACCACAATTGCTCGGGATTCATTTCTCCCAGACCTTTGAAACGGGAGATACTGATGCCGTTGCCCACAACCATTGCCCCTTCCTCATGAGGTTCTTCGACTGCAACATCTTCCGCCTTCCTGGCCTTCTCCCCTTTCAGACGTTTGACGATCTCTTCGCGCTCGGCTTCGTCGTACGCGTACAGCTCCTGCTTTCCCTTTTTCACCTTGAAGAGGGGCGGCTGCGCTATATATACATGTCCGAGCTCGATCAGCTCCTTCATGTGCCGGTACAGCAGCGTGAGAAGAAGCGTGCGGATGTGAGAACCATCAACGTCAGCGTCGCACATCAGGATGATCTTACCGTAGCGCAACTTGGCGGCGCTGAATTCTTCTCCCACGCCGGTGCCGATGGCCGTAAAGATGTTGCGGATTTCCTCATTCTCAAGGATCTTGTGGAGACGCGCCTTCTCCACGTTGAGGATCTTGCCTTTGAGGGGAAGAATCGCCTGGAATCTGCGGTCGCGCCCCTGCTTCGCACTACCACCGGCAGAGTCGCCCTCGACAAGGTAGAGTTCACAGTGTTCCGGATCGCTTATGGAACAGTCCGCAAGTTTTCCCGGCAGCCCACCCCCGGAAAGTGCGTTCTTGCGCCGTGTGAGATCCCGCGCTTTGCGTGCTGCTTCGCGGGCTTCCGCGGCCTTCATGGCCTTGTCAATAATGCGCCGCGCATCGGCGGTGTTGTCCTCAAGCCAGGACAAAAGCGCCGGACCGATCACCGCTTCCACAATACTCTTGACTTCGCTGTTCCCCAGCTTGGTCTTCGTTTGCCCTTCGAATTGCGGTTCCGGCACTTTCACGCTGAGGACGCCGGTGAACCCTTCGCGGAAATCGTCGCCGGAAAGGACTATGCCGCCATCCTTGAGGATGCCGTTCTTGTATGCGTGCGCATTGAGAGAACGTGTCAGGGCTGTCCTGAACCCGATCAGATGCGTTCCCCCCTCGTGCGTGTTGATGTTGTTCACGTACGTGAAAATATTCTCGCTGTACTGATCGTTGTACTGAAACGCCACTTCCACTTCCACCATGCGCCCGTTTTCGTCCTTCTCGGCGCCCTTTGCAAAGAACGGCTTTTTCAGCAGGGCCGGACGGGTTGCATCAATGTACTTCACGAACTCCACAAGACCGCCTTTGAAGCGAAACGTCTCTTCCTGCTCGCTCTTGGTACGGCGGTCAACAATCCGGAGCGTCACCTCGGGATTGAGAAATGCCAGCTCGCGCAATCGTTCAGCAACCGTTTCGAACTTGAAGACCCTGTTCTTGAAGATCTGCTCGTCGGGCATGAATGTGATGAGTGTTCCGGTCTTCCCTTCAGGCGCCTTCCCCGTGACTTTCGCCGGCGCAACAGGGTCGCCGCGACGGTACTTCTGGAGCCAGACCTTGCCGTCACGGTACACCTCGGCTTCGAGCCATTCGCTGAGTGCATTCACCACGGACACACCGACGCCGTGCAGGCCTCCCGAGACTTTGTAGCTGTTCTTGTCGAATTTCCCGCCGGCGTGCAGCATGGTCATGACCACTTCAAGAGCGGAGCGCTTCTCTTCCTTGTGGATATCGGTGGGAATGCCCCGGCCGTCGTCCAGCACAGCTACTGAACCGTCTTTGTCCAGCGACACGTCGATGTTGTGTGCATAGCCGGCCAGCGCTTCATCAATCGAGTTGTCCACAACTTCGTAAATCAGGTGATGCAAACCCCGCGTACTGACGTCGCCGATGTACATCGCAGGACGCCGGCGTACTGCTTCCAGTCCTTTGAGAACGGTGATGTCTTCCGATGTGTATGCGTGCACGTCTGTTCCGTTTATGGACGCTGCCTTCTTTGCGCTGACTTTCTTTTCCACAGGCGTTTTCTTCCTATCTGATGTCGCCTTTGCCATATGTTCTCCTGCTGCTCCCTCTCTCTGGTTCCGCAATGTGATAACTAGGAAGACTCGATCGAAAACCCTTACAAGGAAATATCACCGCAGAGACGCAGAGAAAGCATGTACAGTTGGGGAAAGCCCTCAACAAAAATATTCTCTCTGCGCCTCAGCGTCTCTGCGGTAATGGCTTTCATCTGTACTTTTACCGAAAGCGTATATCCCGTATCACGTCGGCGCCCGCCGCCGTGTTGAGCTTCTTCATGATCTCCAGTCTCTTGAGCGACAGTTCAGCCCGCCAGGGGGCGGTTTTGACGCTGACAAACAGCACACCATGTTCGATGCGCTGCGGCTCGGTTACCCTGGCAATCTGTTCTCCGACAACTTCTGCCCACCTGGCGATGACCGAGTATCGCCGCAGCGTGCCGTCAATACCCAGCGACGACACCAGTTCTGTAATTGCGGCGCTGATGGGCACGGGATGATGTTTCTTCCCTTTTCCCTCAGACCGGCGCTTCGCGGCACGCTCCGCTCTCAACAATGATCCTCCGGTGCTCACCGTCCCACTGCATCTGTCCGCCAACCAGCGATTCATCCGTCGCAGTGATGACGCACTGTCCGCACTTCCGCAGTCGCTCCATCACCCGTGCTGCACGCTGGCGGTCAAGTTCTGCAAAGATGTCGTCAAGAAGCAGTATCGGCGTCTCACCGCAGCGCTTGGTGATATACTCGTACTCGGAAAGCTTCAAGGCGACAAGAACCGTTTTCTGTTCGCCCTGCGATGCATACCGCTCTGCGGCCAGTCCGTTGATCGCAAAAGAGAGATCGTCCCGGTGCGGTCCGACGACCGTTGCACCACGACGTCGCTCCTCGTCGGCACGCCTTGCGATCGCCCCGTGCAGGTGCCCGGCGATTGCCTCCGCCGCCATGTGCTCCTCGATACCCTCTGCGGTCACATAACGAACCGTTGCTTCGGCAGGTGCGCCCGCAAGGAATCCATACGCCGAAGTGAACGCCTCGCGGACGCCGTCCACAAACAGCGCACGCTTGTGGATAAGACGGCTACCCAGCCGCACCAGCTCATCCGTCCATGCCGGCAATTCGCGTGCAGGTGCTGTACCGTTCAAGCGTGCATCCAGCAGCAGTTTGTTGCGCTGACGCAAGACCCTGCGGTATTCCAGAATATCCGCCAGATATGCACGGCTTGTCTGACAGAGCACGAGGTCCAGGAACTTCCGGCGTTCCGCCGGACCGCCTGCGACGATACCACCCTGCTCCGGAGAAAGAATGACCGCCGGAAACATGCCAATCAGCGTCGACATACGGTCGAGGACGCTCCCGTTCACCTGGACGCTTTTCTCTCCCGACAGTGCATCGGCGGTGATGCGCACATCGGAGACTCTTCCTGCGTCGTCTGCGATCGCCGCTTGAATCTCCAGCATCGTGTGCCCCAGCATTACTACCTGCGCATCACTGGCGGCGTAAAAGCTCTTGCTCAAGCTGAGATACGAAATCGCCTCGAGCACATTCGTCTTACCCTGACCGTTGTCGCCCAGCAGAAGGGTGATACCGGTACCGAATTGCAGATGCGAATCCAGATGGTTGCGGAATTCTTTCAGACGCAACGAGCGAATCTGCATCCGCCTCCCTACCTATAATACGGCAGCCCCGCTTGTGACGGGGCTCCCGAAAATCTTCGCATGACCCGAAGCGGGTGTACAACAGACTCGGCACACTCGCACCGTCTATGAGTTTAGTCTGACCGGCATGATAAGCATGAGTGTGGACTCCTGCGGCGATTCTTCCGCCGGTACGACGATGCCGGCCCGCGTCGGCGTGCTGAACTTGAACATGACACGTTCTGTGTCGAGATGCGACAGTATGTCGCTCAAGTAGACTGCGTTAAATCCTATTTCCAGTGCATCGCCGCCGTATTCGCACGGAAGTATCTCTGTGGCCTCCCCGCCGAAATCAATATCCTGCGCACTTAATTTCAGACTGTTCACTCCAAGTTCCAATTTTACCTGGTGCGTCGTCATGCTTGCATATAAGGAAACACGCCGGATGGAAGAAATTACCTGATCCCTGTTCACAATGGCGATTTTGGTATTATCCTGGGGTATAACACTGTCATAGTTCGGATAGGTCTCCTCAATAATGCGGGAAACAAGCACCGAGTGATCATAGACAAATCTGATATGCGTATCACTGATGGCCACCGTACAGGATCCGCTTTCAACGGCCTTTGCCAGAATTGCCATTGCCTTTGCGGGGACAATAACATCTTTACTGAGATGGGCCGGTACATTGACTCCATAGCTTGCACGCGCAAGCCGGTGACCATCGGTAGCAACAGCTCGTATTTCAGGCCCGCTTGCCTGCAATAATATTCCCATCATTGCCGGCCGGAGTTCATCCGTACTGACTGCAAATGCCGTATGATACACAAGTTTTCGCAGGGCGCTACTTTCAATAGTTATTTCACTACTCCCCATAAATGGCGGAACCACTGGATATTCTTTTGCCAATTCACCGGTAAGTGCATATTCCCCATTTGTTGTCGTAATCTTAATTTTATTCGTCGTCATATCTATGGCAAACGTTACACTTATATCCGGAAGTGATCTCATCGTATCGAGTAACCGTTTTGCAGGAATTGCAATTATTCCGTCTTCCGTTCCCGTAACATCCAGTTCAATTGTTGAACTCACTATCAAATCTGTTGCAGTAATACTCAGCGTGTTATTTGTGAGATTGAATAACAACGTCTCAAGAATGGGCATCGTTGATTTAGAAGGAATAATACCTGCGAGTTTGGCAAGAATGCGCTGGAGGTCCGAGGTACTGACGGTAAATTTCATCGTGATCTCCCTGGTGGCAGAAAATGAAGGGGGCCTGCGGTGCTGTTAAATCAGGTAAATTTACGGAAAATCTCTATAATATTCCAATATATAAAGAGAAGAAGAAAAAGATAATACTAGTAATAATGATGTTCATACGTTGATAAAATAAAAATGAAAATATATGTAACGATGCACGACGACGTTTGGCAGTATACTCTCACAGTGTGGTTGAACCTCAGCGTGTGTATAAAGATGCATAGAGTAAACAATCAGCTGTATAACATTTGGTGAATACTGAAATCTGAGGGGTTATGCACACTGAGCACACACAAAGAGGAATAGTATTCACGGAGTACTACACGCGTTATGCACACGCCCCAAATGACTACACGTGCCCGAGCATCTGAAGGCGGCGCTTGATTTGTTGAACGTGGGCCTGATACTTGCTGTCCACACGCATCTGATCTTCCACCGATTGATATGCGTGAATTACCGTGCTGTGATCACGTCCCCCGAAGTGCAGACCGATTGTCTTGAGTGATGCGTTGGTAAGTTCCTTGATCAGATACATGGCTATCTGCCGTGCGTTGACAATTTCCTGCTTCCGGGTTTTGGCGCGCAGGAGATCTTCGGGAATGGTGAAATAGTCACAGACCGTTCGTTGAATGGTTTCAATGGTGATCGGTGAGCGAACATCGCCGATCACCACCTTTAGCACATCGCGGGCCAGGTCCAGCGTGATTTCGCGGCCCTCAAGCGAAGCGCGGGCAAGAAGGCTGATAAGGCAGCCTTCGAGTTCGCGGATGTTTGACGTAACGTTGGCGGCGATGAATTCCACAACGTCCTGAGGAAGCTCTATTCCGTCATCAACGCTTTTCTTGAGGAGAATGGCAATGCGCGTCTCAAGATCCGGCGGCTGAATGTCCGAGGTCAAACCCCACTGAAAACGCGACAGCAAACGGTCATCCAGGCCTTTAAGGTCCTTGGGCGGACGATCAGAGGAGAGCACGATCTGCTTGCCAAGTTGGTGGAGCTCGTTGAATGTATGGAAGAAGCTGTCCTGAGTTTTCTCCTTGCCGGAGAGAAATTGGATGTCATCGACGATGAGGACATCCATGCTCCTGTAGAAGTTTGAAAAATCGCTGGTCCGGTTGCTCTGGATGGCATCGACAAAGTCTACGGTAAACTTCTCACTGGACACATACATGACCCTTCTGGCCTTGCCGTGTGCGAGCACATGGTTGCCGATGGCCTGCATGAGATGTGTCTTTCCGAGGCCCGTCCCTCCGTAGATCACGAGCGGATTAAACGATGTTCCGCCGGGGTTGTTTGCCACAGCAGAAGCTGCTGCGCGGGCCAGCTGGTTGCTGTCGCCTTTGATATAGTTGTCAAAAGTATATCGCGGGTTGAGGAAGCTCTGAAAATTCATCGGGGCCGGGTCGGTACGCAGCGGCAGACGATCCGTTGAGCGCGTTTGTATCAATGGTTCGGGACGTGACTGCACCGCCGGGCGCGAAGGACGAACAGGAAGAACGGGAGGCACGTATTCGAGATCCACCGGCGACTCATCAGTCCGGATGGAGTATTCGAGTCGGGCGTTCTTGCCGAGAACGTCGGTAATCGTTGTATTGATGATGGTGCAGTAATGTTCATCCAGCCAATCGTAGAAAAATTGACTGGGCACCTGCACGGTAAGTGCGCCGCCGTCGAGTTGCTGGGGAACAATCGGCTCAAACCAGGTCTTGAAGCTCTGCGAATTGACGTGCTCTTTGATCTGATCCATGCAGGCCGACCACACGCGTTCGGCCTGCTCCACTGGTGACGGCTGCGAGACCGGCGGAGGGCTGTTAGTAATGGACAGGGCGGAAGTTGGGGAGTTATCCATACAAGATCTTCAGATATTCACACATTTATCCACAATTGTGTGTGATGCTTTAAGTGACAATAGGATGTTCAGGAGTTATCCACATATCCACCAGGTCGTAATACGCCATAACTATAAATATATCTATGTGTTATGGGTGTTAATTGTGGAGGAGCGTGATGGATGTCAACAAGATGGCCAGGGATGTTGTGAAGGCTGCATACAGAGACCGACAATTCACAAGTTATCCACATGGCTTCTCTGTGATGACTACTAACTATAATAAGACATCGGATGTGGTAGAGCAAGAGATTTCTGCATCGGTACCGGGTCTTTCCGGTTGTAAGTCAGACGCATTTTCGTTACCTTGATATGCTTTTTTTGACTTACGAATCTTGAGAGAAGCGAGGAAAGAGTATGAAGAGGACATTCCAGCCTCACAACCGGAAGCGCCGGAATACACACGGATTCCGCGCCCGGATGGCCACAAAGACCGGGCGTGCGGTTCTTGCGCGTCGCCGTGCCAGAGGGCGGAAGAAGCTGACGGTCAGCGACGAACGGTAGGTGAAGCAGGCTGAGCCGCTCCGGGGCTACGCCGCATTCGACCGCGTGTTCGACGGTGGCCGTAAGATCGGTGGGGCGCTCACACTGTGTGTGTATCTCCTTGAGCGCACAGAGAAGGCTGCCTTGCATGTCGGATTTGCGGTTTCCAGCAAGCAGTTCAACGCCGTGCGGAGAAACCGCGTGCGCCGGTTGATGCGCGAGGCCGTTCGTTTTGAATGCGCGCCGCTATGCGTCGCGCTTTCGCAACACTCCGTTTCTGCCGATCTTGTGTTTATTTTCCGACCCCGGCCGAACATCGATGTGCAACGCCTTTCCCTTGCATCATTGCGGGCAGATGTTGCCGACGTTTTTGGCCGGCTTGCCGAACGGCTTGCGGAGAGCGTACATGCGTGAAGCTGTCGTTCTCCTCGTCCGTGCTTACCAGCTGATGATTGCACCATTGCTACCAGCCAATACGTGTCGTTTTACTCCGACGTGCTCGCAGTACGCCATCGATGCCGTGCGAAAATACGGTGTCCTTCGCGGCGGATGGCGGGCAATCAAGAGAATCGGCAGATGCCATCCGTTTCATCCGGGCGGGTACGATCCCGCCTGACCAGCAGTTCTGCATTGAGGGCTCCTTATGGACAAGCAATCGACGTTTGGATTCGTACTGATCGGCATCATCCTTCTGGGGTGGATGTGGCTTCAGGCACCACCTCCGCAGCAGCACCCCGCTGGCGTTGATAGCACGCGCGTTCATACAGCCGTTCCACGCGACACGGTGCGTCATGAAGTTCCCGCCGCAGCGCCGGCTCCCCATGAAGCGGGAGGGGACAACTTGGGTTCCGCCTTCTCGGGCAGGGAGAGGGGTGACGAGAAGATTGTGACGATTTCTACGGAGCTCTATACGACCGAGATCAGCACTCGCGGGGGCTTAGTCCGGAAGTGGGAACTCGAAAAATACAAGACCTGGGACGGGTTTCCCGTTCAGCTGATGCCGGAGGAAAACGGGGGAGACATCAGCATACTGTTCACGTCGCGCGACGGTCGATTGATCAACACGCACGGGCTCTTTTTTGATATTGACGGCCCGCGTTGGCAACGCATTGCGTTGAAGGGGGACGATTCCTGCACTGTTTCTTTTGCCCTTCGTGCGAACAACGGCGGCCGGATCGTGAAACGCTTCACCTTCCATGGCAATAGCTACGCCTTCGGGTTGAAATTCGATTTCGAACGGATGGATTCCGTTGTCTCGAATTTTGAGTATCAGGTGGTATGGGAAAAAGGGATCCGGTATGCCGAGCAAAACAGCGTCGATGAGTCAAGCTTTGCGATGGCGTACGCATTCTCCGGGGGCGAGCTGACCGAGATTGATGCCACCAAGATGGGTGAGAAAGTCCAGCGCGACATCTCGGGTGCTGCCGACTGGGTGGCGCAGCGGAACAAGTACTTCATCGCGGCGATGTTGCCCAAGGGGGTCAAGAGCGAAGGAGCGTATCTCGAGGGCGTCGCGAAGCCATTGCCGGACAATGGAATCCATGAACAGTACGGCATGGCACTCAAAATGCCTTTCCGCGCCCGCACCAGCGAAAGCACAGAGATAGATGTGTATATCGGTCCGCTGGAATACGACCGGATGAAAGCGTTCGGGCGGGGCCTGGAATCGACGATGAACCTGGGTGCGGCTTGGATCATCCGGCCGATTTCCGAATTTGTGATGATCCCGCTGTTCAAGTTCCTGCGCTGGTTTATTCCGAACTATGGTGTGGTGATCATAGTCTTTTCTCTGATCATCAAGATTGCATTGCATCCGCTGAACAGAACGAGCATGCGCTCGATGCGGAAGATGCAGAAGCTGGCGCCCATGATCGAAGAGATCAAAGCGAAGTACAAAGACGACCAGCAAAAGATGAGTCAGGCGACGATGAGCCTGTACAAGGAGTATGGTGCGAATCCCGCGTCGGGGTGTCTGCCTATGTTGCTGCAGATGCCAATCCTCTTTGCGTTGTACGCAGTGTTCCGTTCGTCCATTGAACTCCGTCAATCGTCATTCGTGTGGTGGATCAAAGATCTCTCGATTCCCGATCACGTTCTGACATTGCCGTTCACGATTCCCCTTGTCGGCATTACCGCCTTCAGCGGGCTGGCGCTCTTGATGACAGCGACAACGATCATCCAGCAGAAGCAGACGGTGACAGATCCGCGGCAGAAGGCAATGGTCTGGATGATGCCGCTGATGATGCTGATAATCTTCAACAATCTACCGTCGGGACTCAATTTATACTATTTTGTTTTCAACCTGCTCTCGATTGCGCAGCAGTACTGGTTCAACCGCCAGCATCGTGATGAGCCGTTGCGGAAAGTCGAGCCGAAGAAGGGGCAGGGGGGGATTCTGGGACGCATCGCAAGGGACCTGCCGAAGATGAAGAAGTAGTCGACCGGGTCCAGCAGCGAAGGAAAGCGAGAGCCCGCCGGAATACCGGCGGGCTCTCGCTATTTGCGGGATTGCGAGTCGGTGATGAAATTCGTAGAATATTTCTTTGCGACGGGGAAGAGCGTGATGCGCGATGTTGATACAATAACGGCTATAGCGACGGCACCCGGTGAAAGCGCCCTTGCCATTGTGCGCGTGAGCGGCCGGGAGGCCATTGCGGTGGCGGATGCCGTATTCCGGGGCCGCATCCCGCTCTCGCGGGCGGCGGGCTTCACGGTGCACTACGGGCGTCGTCGTGAACCGCGCGGGGGAAACTGTCGATGAAGTTCTTGCCACGCTCTTCCGGGCGCCCCATTCCTATACGGGCGAAGACCTGGTGGAGTTTGGCTGCCATGGAGGTGTGGTGGTGACGGCATCGGTTCTGGATGCGCTGCTGGGTGCGGGGGCGCGCAATGCGCAGCCGGGAGAGTTCACCAGGCGGGCATTCCTGAACGGGCGTATTGACCTCTCGCAGGCGGAGGCGGTCGCAGATCTGATCGCGGCGCGGAGCGGCCGGGCACAGAGGGCATCCCTCGAACAACTCTCCGGCCGTCTCGGCTCCCGCGTCGGGGAACTGCGCAAGGAGCTTCTGGATCTATGTGCGTTATTGGAACTCGATCTGGACTTCGCCGAAGAAGGACTTGAGGTCATCGCAGAAGGAGGAAATTGAGAGCAGGCTTACCGTTGCTGCAGCGCATGTCCGTCATCTTGCGTCGACCTACGAGGAGGGGCGTCTATACCGGGATGGCGTGGCCGTCGTGTTTGCCGGAAGGCCGAACGCCGGAAAGTCAAGTCTGTTCAATGCCCTCCTGAGGGAAGAGCGCGCCATTGTCACCCCGACGCCCGGAACGACGCGTGACTTCATCGAAGAGTCTGTCTCTCTTGATGGCATCACCTTTCGATTGATCGATACTGCCGGGATCCGTGAAAGCCTCGATGTCGTGGAGCAGGCCGGGATTGCCCGGGCCCGGAATTCTGCGCGCACAGCGGACATCGTCGTTGTTGTCGTCGACGCCACGGAAGGCATTTCCGGCAACATGGCAATCGGGGAGATGGAATCACCCTCGGAAGGGCAGAAGACGATTGTGGCGCTGAACAAGATCGATCTTCTGGAAGGAGCCATATCACCTGAGAGCAACACCGATGGTTCATCCGGCGACGCGGTTGTCGTGCCTGTGTCCGCCTTGACCGGAAAAGGGATTCAGGATCTGCACAAAACACTCGTGAAACTTGCCGCTTCGAGCGTCACGCACGATGAGCATGAAGTGGTTGTTACAAATCGCAGGCATAGGGATTCTCTTCAAAAGGCAGCCGCTGAACTGGATCTTTCCAGGGCTTCGCTTGCCGAAGGGGCAACCAACGAGTTCATCGCATTGGATCTCCGGGAAGCAGTAAATGCACTCTCTGAAATTACGGGAGAGATGACCAGCGAAGAAATCCTCAATGCGATATTCTCGCGATTCTGTATCGGAAAGTAGCTGATGTTCCACGTGAAACATTCTTTCGACATCATTTTCGACATCGTAGTGATAGGAGGCGGGCACGCCGGTATCGAAGCCTCCCTGGCTGCGGCCCGAATGGGGTGCACGACCGGTTTAGTTACGATGGATAGGCATGCCATAGGCAGAATGTCATGCAATCCGGCTATCGGCGGAACAGCTAAAGGTCATCTTGTTCGCGAAATCGATGCGCTGGGCGGGGAAATGGGGAAGATCGCCGATTTTACGGGCATCCACTTTCGCATGCTGAACATGTCAAAAGGTCCGGCCGTCTGGTCGCCGCGCTCCCAGAACGACCGTGAATGGTACAGCAGGGAAGCGCTCAGACGTATTGAGTTACAAAGCGGGCTTGACATTATTGAGGATATAGTTGCTGACATTCTGATTGAAGATGGGCGGGTTCAGGCAATAACCACAGGTACGGGGCTGACTATCGGTTGCCGGGCTGCCGTGATGTGCAGCGGGACGTTCCTGAACGCCGTCATGCATACCGGTAAAACCACAATCGTGGGGGGGAGGTATCAGGAGAAGGCCTCTACCGGGATCACAGAAAAGTTCCTGAAGCATGGCCTGACCTCCGGCAGGCTTAAAACAGGCACTCCTCCCCGGATCCGGCGGGATTCCATTGACTACGAGGAAACCGAGCCCCAGCCCGGCGACGAGAATCCGACACCGTTCTCATTTCAAAACAGGGTTTTGGAAAACCGGCAGATCCCGATGTATCTGACATACACAAACCGCCGGACGCACGAGGTTCTTCGAACAGGATTCGATGAGTCGCCTCTCTTCACCGGAAGGATAAAGGGCGTCGGTCCACGCTACTGTCCATCGATAGAAGACAAGATCAACCGCTTTGCAGACAGGGAACGCCACCAGATCTTTCTCGAACCCGAAGGATACGACTCGAACGTTGTTTATGTCAACGGGTTCTCCTCCAGTCTGCCGGCAAAAGTTCAGGAAGATGCACTCAGGACGATAGCCGGACTTTCACGCTGTGTTGTGATTCGTCCGGGGTACGCAGTCGAGTATGATTTCTTCCCTCCGCATCAGGTACGTCACACATTGGAGACAAAACGCATCAAGGGACTCTACTTTGCGGGCCAGATCAACGGCACAAGCGGCTACGAGGAGGCTGCTGCCCAGGGTTTGGTAGCCGGCATCAATGCAGCCCTTTCGGTGCAAGAGAAAGAACCGTTCATTGTCGGGAGGAGCGAGGCCTATATCGGTGTCTTGATCGACGATCTCATCAACAAGTCGACGGAAGAGCCGTACCGCATGTTCACATCGCGTGCAGAATACAGGCTTGCTCTTCGTCAGGACAATGCTGACTCCAGGCTCATGAGGCATGGACATGCGCTCGGACTCATTTCCCGGGAAGTTCTGGGTCGATTGGAAACGAAGGAGGCCCGAGTGGCCTCAGCACGTGAGTTTATACTGCGTGAGCGATTGACAAAGGAGGAGATCCGTCTGGTTCTTGGAAATCACGATGATTCCATCATTCCGGATTCCGAGTCGTTGAATCAGTTGCTTCGCAGAACGGAAGTAACGATGGAGAGCCTCCTGCGTGTCGAACGGGTGAGGACAAGCGGGGCAATCAAGGATCTCATTTCTGATGGTGATGCCAGGAGAAGGGTGGAGATAGAAGTGAAATACGAAGGATATCTCAAACGGCAGGATGAGCAGATAGCGTTGTTCAAGAAGAACGAGGCAATGAAGATACCGGAGGAATTCGACTATGCTGCGGTTAAGTCCTTAAGCAACGAGGGGAGAGAAAAGCTCGGGAGGATTCGTCCGCGGTCAGTGGGCCAGGCGATGCGCATAAGCGGTGTAAGTCCGGCGGACGTTTCCATACTTATGATTAGCATGATGAGGTAATGTTTCACGTGGAACAATCCATTGCCTTTTACAACACCTGCAGGGCAAACGGGCTACTTCTTACGCCACAACAACTTGACTCATTTGAGAAGTATGCCAGCCTGCTGCGCGAGTGGAATGCGAAAGTAAATCTTGTATCGCGGAAGGATGAAGAAAACCTCTGGGGCAGTCACTTTCTTCACAGCATTTCGCCCCTTTTTGGCCGGTCGGTCCCTTCGGACCTCCGGGTTCTGGATATCGGGACGGGCGGTGGTCTTCCGGGCATCCCGATGGCGATTGTCAGGACGGGGTGGGTCGTGACGTTGATGGATTCGATCGGGAAGAAGTCTTTGGCGATTCAGGATATCGTTGAGCGTTTGGGGATAGGGAGGATTGATGTGGTGAATGGGCGTGCCGAGGACGGTGCGATAGTTGAGGGAGGTCGGGGCAAATATCATATGGTTGTAGCGCGGGGTGTTGCTCCGCTGGTGCAGCTGGCAAGATGGTCGCGGCCATATCTCATCAAGCGGACCCTACCTTTTGGAGAGGCAAGTGCGAGGGTTTTGCCTGTGCCTTCGCTTGTTGCGTTCAAGGGAGGGGATATTGAAGGTGAGTTGAAGGAGTTGCGCGTGAAGGTGCCGGATGCTGTTCAGTGGGTAGGGGATCTTGTTTTTCCCGGGAGTATTGAGTCGGGTTTAGAGGGGAAGAAGCTGGTAGTACTGCAATTCACATAATCAATTACTATATATCCGTTATTGCAAATGTCCCGAAATCTTTCTGATACTCTCGCAAAGCTGCTGACCGAGCAGAGAAACCCGGCGTCGATGAACCTGGACCGGATGTCGACTGAAGAAATCCTCCGGCTCCTCAATGCGCAGGACAAGCTCGTTCCGCTGGCAGTGGAAAAGGAAATCCCCTATATCATGCAGGCGGTTGAGCTTATTGTGAGTTCCTTTCGCAGAGGCGGCCGTCTACTCTATTTCGGAGCCGGGACCAGCGGTCGCCTGGGTGTTGTGGATGCCTCGGAGTGCCCGCCGACGTTCGGTACACCTCCGGAACAGGTTGTGGGAATGATCGCCGGCGGAAATGCCGCAATGTTCAAATCGCAGGAAGGCGCCGAAGACAGTGAAGCGCAGGGTCGAAAGGATGTGGATGCGCAGAAGGTTTCCGCGCTCGACACGGTGTGCGGCATAGCAGCCAGCCGTCGCACTCCCTATGTCGTCGCGGCCGTCGGGCGCGCCCGGGAACTCGGCGCAAAGACCCTGTACATCACGACCAACCCGCGGTCGGAGTTCAACCTCGAGGTGGATGTGGCAATCTGTCCGGAAGTCGGGCCCGAAGTGCTCATGGGATCAACGCGCATGAAATCCGGTACGGCACAGAAACTGATTCTGAACATGCTGACCACGACAGCGATGGTGAAACTCGGCAAGGTGTACGAGAACATGATGGTGGATCTGCAGTTGACCAACAAGAAACTCGTTGAGCGTTCCAGGCGCATCCTGATGATTGCGACCGGTGTGGAGTACGAGATCGCTGCGAAGTTTCTGGAGCGTGCGGGTGGACATGTCAAGAGTGCCATCGTCATGATCAAGACCGGCGTGGATCTTGACGAAGCGCGCGTGCGCATTGCCGCTGCCGACGGTTTTGTCCGGCGCGCTGTTTCAGAGGGAGAGCAGTCGCGCTAGTAGACCATTCGAGAACCCTTACAAGGAAATATCACCGCAGAGAAACAGAGACGCAGAGAAAGGATGTGAATTTGGGGTAAGCCCACTATAAAGAGTTTTCTCAGCGCCTCTGCGGTTATGCTTTTCATCTACGTTTCTAGATGGCCGTAGCGATGAAAGAGTTCCTCAGAAAACAGCTTGCCCAGGATCCGCTCGTTCAATCGCTGGAAAAGACTGTCCGCACCACACCGCCCGGTGGAGCAGTTCTTGTCACGGGCGTCGCCGGCTCGCTGACCGCACTTCTTATCGCGTCACTGCAAAACGCATTGCGCAGCCAGGTCGTACTTGTGTTGCCGGAGAAAGACCAGGCGTTGCGTGCGGTGGATGACCTGACACTGGCGGCGGGTGAAGGAGCCGTCAGGCTCTTTCTCGGGCGTGAAGATCACGAAGCCTTGCTCAGCGAGCGCAGCAGGGAGAGCAATGACGTCCACACGCTCAGACTGCTCACCGTGGGGGAGGTGCAGGTGCTTGTCACGCATGCCGCCGGGCTTGCAGGGCGTCTGCCGCTTCCTGCGGCGGTACAGCGGGATGCGTTGACCCTGACAGCTGGTGGTGCCGGGGGGTTCGAGGCCACGGTGCGGCGTCTGCAGCAGTTCCTCTTCGAACGCACAGACATTGTTGAGCAGCCGGGTGAATATGCCATCCGGGGGGGGATTATCGATGTCTTTCCGTTTGTCGGTGAAAACCCCATCCGTATAGAGTTCTTCGGTGACACGGTGGACTCGCTCCGGGAGTTCGATGTGACCTCGCAGCGTTCCATCCGGCCGTTGAGCAGTGCAGTAGTTGTACCGGACCTTCTGGCCCCGGGGCGGGAGGGAGTGATTGGCGGGGGGGGCGAGACAACGCTCGTCGAATATTTTTCCGATATAGCCGTTATTGCGACAGTCGAGCCTGTGCAGTGTGCGGAAATCTGGAAACGGCTTGCGAACGCCGGTCGCCCCGATATTGTCAGTCCGGAGCGCCTCGAAGAAGTGCTCGCGATGTTTCCCCGCATTCATGTCACCGCCTTCCCCGACAGGCAGGCAGACCTTGATTTCGGTGCACGTCCGCAACCGGCGTTCAACGGCAGCGTACAGATGCTCGTGCGCGATATTGCCGAACGCCAGGCCAGCGGGTACCACATCCTTCTGACCTGTGAAACGGGTTCGGAACGGGACCGGATGCGCGACCTCATCGGTACGGCTGTCAATGCACTGGACGAGACCGAACGTCCGGACCCGGCACGCATCGAGTACCTGCTTGATCCTGTGCATGAAGGTTTCATCCTTCCGTCGCTCCACCTCGCGTTATACGCCGAGCACCAGATATTCGGGCGCATCAAAGGTCATCGCCGCCAACGCAAACCCCGTTTCAAAGGAATCACCGAAAACGAAATGCAGCAGCTGCGCAAGGGCGACTTCGTCGTGCATGAAGATTTCGGCATCGGGCGTTTTGCCGGGCTCAAGACCATCCAGGTGCGTGACGTGCACATGGAAGTCGCCTCGGTGCTCTACGAGGATGATGACGTGCTGTACGTCAACATCAGTTATCTCAACAAGCTGCAGAAGTACTCATCGAAGGACGGGCACATACCCAAAGTGCACCGTCTCGGAAGCGGCGAGTGGGAAAAGCTGAGAGCCCGCACGAAGAAGCGGGTGAAGGATATCGCCCGTGATCTCATTCGCCTCTATGCGCGCCGGAAGCACATAGAGGGCATCTCCTTTCCCCCGGATACACCCTGGCAGCAGGAGCTAGAAGCTTCGTTTGCCTATGAAGATACATTCGATCAGGCCAAAGCGACAGTGGATGTGAAGAACGACATGGAATCCTCATCGCCGATGGATCGGTTGATTTGTGGTGACGTAGGATTCGGCAAGACCGAAGTGGCCGTGCGTGCAGCGTTCAAAGCGGTGATGGCAGGCAAACAGATGGCCGTGTTGGTCCCGACGACGATTCTTGCGCTGCAGCATCTCAATACGTTCCGCGACCGCATGGAACGCTATGGCATGACGATCGAGGCACTGTCCCGTTTCTCCTCAAAGAAAGAACAGGAATCCATCATTGCAGGTCTCCGCGAAGGGCGGGTGGATGTGGTGATCGGTACACACCGCATCCTCTCCAAAGACGTGGTATTCAAAGATCTGGGGCTGCTGGTGATTGATGAAGAGCACCGGTTCGGCGTCGCCGCCAAAGAGAAACTCCGGCAGTTGCGGACGCAGCTTGACACGTTGTCTCTGACGGCCACACCCATCCCCCGCACGCTGCACTTCTCGCTGCTCGGAGCGCGCGATCTTTCGATCATTGCGACGCCGCCGCGGAACAGGTTGCCGATTATCACGGAACTGCTGCAGTGGAATGACGAGACCATCATCGGCGCGGTACGGAAAGAGACCGGGCGCGGCGGACAGGTGTACGTCGTTCATGACCGCGTCCAGACAATCGGAGACGTCACCGCGCGCATCCAGCGGCTTCTGCCGGAGGTGCGCATCCGTCATGCGCACGGTCAGATGCGGGCCCGCGAACTTGAAGAATCCATGCTCGCATTTCTGGAGAAGCGCATTGACGTGCTTGTGTCGACGAAGATCATTGAGTCGGGCCTCGATATTCCGAACGTCAACACGATCATCATCAACCGGGCAGACCGCTTCGGCATGGCAGAGCTGTATCAACTGCGCGGGCGGGTCGGGCGATCCAACGCGCAGGCATACGCCTATTTGATCATCCCTCCGCTCTCCGTTCTTGGCCGGAGCACTGTTCAGCGGCTGCAGGCGTTGCAGGAATTCAACGAGCTGGGGTCAGGATTCAACCTGGCAATGCGCGATTTGGAAATCCGGGGAGCCGGGAGTCTACTGGGGAGCGAGCAGAGCGGTTTTATCGAGGCGATAGGATTTGAGACGTACACACGCATTCTCGACGAGGCCGTGCGCGAAGTGAAGGAAGAGGAATTCCGGGATCTGTTTCCGGGGGCTGCGGAACAGGCACCCGTCCCCGCCGTTGTTGTCGAGGCCGATCTTGAGGCGTTGATACCGGAAAGGTACATAGCAAGCGAGAGAGAGCGGTTGACCATCTACCGTCGGTTGCATCTGGTGAGCACACCCGGGCAGCTGGAGGAAGTCGGGCAGGAATTGCGTGATCGTTTTGGCAAGTTGCCCGAGCCGGTGGACACGCTTCTGGGGCTGATACGCATCAAACTCGCGGCTGCACATCTGCATATTCCGAAAGTGCACGTGGGGCGGGAGGAGCTCCGTGTGTATTTTCCGCCGGAATCGGCCGCGGCATTTTACGAAGCGCCTGAATTTCAGAAGATGATGACCGTTATTGGTAGCATGAACGCGGCAGGTGTCCGCCTGCAACAGTCCGCCGATCAACTGAATGCCGTGTTTCCCCTTGGCAGGGATAAGTCTGACGAGCAGGTGATTGCCGGTGCGCTGGAGTACCTGGGAGAGATTGCGCACAACTAACGGGGGTAGTCGTGGGGAATCTTCTTTCCTCCCCACCCTACTGCCCCTCTCCCACCTCTTGTTCTTCCCCCGTATAGCGCGGAAAAGCCATCCTGACTTGACTTTGACACCTAAATCCCTATCTTATTCGCATATTGTGGGTAAAAGTGGGTGACCAGTGGGTGAGGTGTCAAGTGTCTTCTTTCAAAGGTTCATACGGTTATTCTGTCGACAGCAAGGGGCGGATTAACATCCCTGCGAGGTTGCGGAAATATGTTTCGACCGAAGCCAACGATACGTTCGTCGTGACACGCGGATACGATCAGTGTCTGTATCTGTACCCTCTTGACGAATGGACCCGGCTCGAACTGGAAATCCGCCAACTCTCTTCGACCAATCCGAAGCACCGGTTCTTCAAGCGCAGACTGCTCGAGTGGGCGACCGAGGCACAGCTTGACGGTCAGTTCCGCATCATGATTCCGAGAGATCTCATGCAGTTTGCCGGCATTGAGAACGACGTGTTGATTATCGGCGTGCTCGAACACATCGAAGTGTGGAATCCCCGGATTTACGAAGCGTACCTCAAGACACAGGATGAATCGTACGAGACTGTAGCGCAAACCGTTCTGCAGAAATAACGGCGTGGCTCCCGATGCATTTCACATCCCGGTGTTGTGCCGGGACGCAGTGGAAGCACTGGTGACGGATCCCGAGGGATGCTACGTCGACGGTACGGTAGGCGGCGGAGGTCATGCAGAACAATTGTGTCTCCGTCTGCGAGGAAGAGGACGCATTGTCTGTCTGGATGCCGATGATGAAGCCCTGGCGTCCGCGCGCACGCGTCTTGCGCCGTTCACGGAGCGGACGATATTTGTCCACGCAAACTTTGCGGACCTCACCGGCGCACTGCAGCGCCTGCATGTCGCACGGGTGCACGGGTTCCTGTTCGATCTCGGCGTGTCGTCACATCAGTTTGACATCCCCGGGCGAGGTTTCAGTTTTCGCGGTGACGAGCGGCTGGACATGCGTTTGGACCGGCGTCAGCAGGCGACCGCATGGCATCTGGTGAACACGGCCGACGAAGATGTGCTCGCGGGAGTGCTCCGGGAATACGGCGAGGAGCGCGAGTCACGGAGAATTGCGCGGCGCGTGGTCGCAGCACGACCGGTGGACACTACCGGCGAGCTCCGGGCAATCGTGGAGCACACCGTAGGCGGACGGTTTCGTACGAAATCGCTGGCGCGTGTGTTTCAGGCGCTCCGCATTGCGGTCAATCATGAACTCGACAATCTGCGCAGCGTTCTCGCTCAGGCGGTACGACTCATGGTTCCCGGCGGCCGCCTCGTGGTGATTTCGTACCATTCGCTGGAAGACCGGATCGTGAAAGAACTGTTCCGCAGCGAAGCAGAATCGCCTGCGGAGAAAAACAATCCCTTTGCCCGCGGGCCGCTGGCAGAGGGACGGCTGCGATTGGTGACACGCAAGCCGGTAACTCCTTCAGAAGAGGAAATTGCACGCAATCCCCGCGCACGAAGCGCGAAGATGCGGGTCGCGGAACGAACGGATGTGGGAACGGAGCGGACATAAGAGCAGCGCAGCACGTGTTCCCGAGGTACACAGGGAACAGCGGTACATCTTCAACGGAGAACCGTCTGCAACGGTATCAGGATATGCCGTACGCCAGAACCGGCGGACCAGTCCACCGGCGCATGTCCACGTTCAATATCATCCTCGCGTTGTTTGTCGTCGGCATAGGAATCGTTTTCTACATCGACAATATCATCGTCGTCAACCAGCTTGTGGTGGACGTCAATGCATTACAGGGGAGGTATCAACGACAACTGGAAACCAACGCCTCACTGCAGGCGGAGGTAAATCGCAAAGCGTCGCTGGAACGCATCGGCAAAATCGCATCCGAATCACTCGGGATGCAATACCCGCAGGAGCAACCGGAATGGTTCACCGTGGATCCTGACCTGCAGGAACGTGCGGAGATGACCCGCAGGGAGCTCGGGAAATGACGCGTTCGAATGATGCGTTGGCGCCGGATGTCCCTCTGCACCGGCGGGCACGAAGGCGCGTACGTGGACTCAAGATTTTTCTTTTGTTCTGCTTCCTGGTTCTTGTCGCGCGGTTGGTCCACATCCAGGTCATCCGGGCGGGTGCCTATCGCGAACAGGCGCGCAGGCAGTACGAAGCGCTCATAGAACTTCCCGCCGCACGCGGGACGATCAGCGACAGGAACAACAAGATCCTCGTGTCGAATACGGTATATGTCTCGTTTGCGGCGGACCCGTCTGTTGCCGGGAGTGACCGGGGTGACATTGCCGCGCAGTTTGCACGGGTGTTCAACAAGCGCCCGCAGGACTACATGGGTGAAATGCGCGATGCAACCCGGCGTTTCGTCTGGCTTGAACGGGGAGTACATCCCTCGCTTTCGTCCCGCATCTCCGCACGCGATCTCCGGGGGCTGATTGTCCGCGAAGAACCGAAACGGCTCTACCATTATGACCGTGCCGCGGGGCAGCTCATCGGCGTAACGGGAACTGAAAAAAGCGGGTTGAGCGGTCTGGAACAGCAGTTCGATCGATGGCTGCGAGGTCGTGACGGATATGTGATTCTCCAGCGTGATGCACTGCGCAGGACACGTCCCACGGTGGACTACCCCCGTGTCGATCCGGTCGACGGCCAGAACCTCACGCTGACCATCGATGCCGATATCCAGTCGGTGGTGGAGGAAGAACTGGAACGCGGCGTGAATCGTGCCCAGGCGGAAGGCGGGCAGGTGGTGATGGTGGATCCTGCAACAGGCGAGATCCTGGCAATGGCGACCTACCCATCGATCAACCCCAACAAGACGTCGGATCTGAATCTTGACGCCATGCGCAACCGGGTGATCACCGACGCGTACGAACCCGGCTCGATCTTCAAAATAGTAATAATCTCTTCGGTCCTGGAAAACAAGGCCGTTCGTCTGGATGAAAAAATCAATGCGGAAAACGGTGTGTACCATGCGCCGACCGGAAACGGCAGGACCAGGGAAATCACCGACACTCATCCGAATGGCATGCTCACCTTTCAAGAAGCCGTCGAGCAATCGAGCAACATCGTGATGGCCAAAGTTGCCTTGCGGGTTGGACCGGAGAATCTGTTCCGCCTGGCGCGCGCCTACGGGTTTGGCGCGGTAACGGGCATTGAGCTTCCCGCGGAAGCCGATGGCGGTCTCAAGAAACCCAAAGACTGGTCCGGGACGACATTACAGTCGATGGCGTACGGGTACGAAGTGAGTGCGACCGCACTTCAACTTGTGATGGCATACGCTGCGGTGGCAAACAACGGCATCCTGATGAAGCCGTTTGTGGTGCGGCGGGTGGTGAATGCCCAGGGTGAAGTGATTGTCGACACGCAACCCCAGCGGGTTCGCCCGGTAATTTCGCAGCAGAACGCAGCAACGCTGACGAAGCTCTTTGAAGGAGTTGTGGAACGCGGAACGGGAACACCGGCGAAGGTGCACGGGCTGCGCATCGCGGGCAAGACCGGTACGTCACGAATGACCATCGACGGTCATTATGTGCCGGGCAACTACGTGGCATCGTTTGTCGGATACTTCCCTGCCGATGATCCGAAAGTCGTCTGTCTCGTTGTGCTGGATCGTCCGCGCACCGGAAGTTACTATGGTGGACAGGCGAGCGCCCCGATTTTCAAAGCCATCGTGGAAAAGATCCGGACCATGGCAGGCCGGCTGCGCACGAGTTCACCTCCGGGTACGATTGCCGCACAGGGAGCGCGCACGGTGCCGAACGTCATGAATCTCCGGACCGATGTTGCTTCAGCGCTTCTGCGCACGGAGAATTTCGTGCCGGTAGTGGCAGGGGCGGGATCGATCATTGTTGCGCAGTCGCCGGTACCCGGCAGCTCGATTCCGGCGAAGAGCGCGGTCACGCTCAAAACGAACACCCTCGCGCTCACGTTGCCGGCAGGTTTTACCCTTGTGCCGGAAGTGCGCGGGCTCTCGGTGCGCCGCGCCATCAACCAGCTGGCGACCCAGCAACTGGAAGTTACCGTTGTCGGTTCGGGAAACGTTCGCGCGCAATCACCGTCACCGGGAGAACAGGTGCGTCAGGGCACGCAGGTGACTCTACGCTGTGAACCCCGGCCGGCACCGGCCGGTAATTCATAGGCATACAGTGGTTCTCGGTCAGCTGCTTGACGGCGTTGCCGTCAGCAAACTCTTCATGATGCTGTACGGCGCAATGGCGCAGACACAGGATGTTGAAGTGAACGCCGTGCAGTACGACTCACGGAAGGTCAATCGCGGCGACCTCTTTGTGGCCATTACGGGAACCGCGGTCGACGGGCAGCACTTTGTCGTTGAAGCAATCAGCCGCGGTGCGATAGCGGTTGTGCTGGAAGATGACGCGGCGGTTCCGGACGCGCTCTTTTTGCATGCAGGAGTGGTGAAGATCGTTGTTCCCGATGCGCGCGTGGCTCTCGCTCTTCTGGCCGCGAACGTCTACGGGCATCCATCACGCCGTTTGCGTCTCATCGGTGTGACGGGAACCAACGGCAAGACGACGACGACGCATCTGATCAAAGCCGCCCTTGAAGCACACGGCGAACTGGTGGGGCTGATCGGCACGATTCAGTACGATCTGGGAGGTCAACTTGTGCCTGCGACACATACGACGCCCGAGTCGCTCGAATTGAACGCACTTCTCGACGACATGGTCGGACGCGGCTGCACGGCGGCCGTCATGGAAGTGTCATCGCACGCTCTGGCACAACATCGTGTGCATGGATTGCAGTTCGTCGCCGGTGTGTTTACGAATCTCACGCAGGACCATCTGGACTATCACAGTACGATGGACGCATATTTCGCGGCAAAGAAGACGTTGTTCGATGCGCTCCCGCCTGACGCCGTCGCCGTAACAAACGCCGATGACCCCCGGGGAGACGCGATTGTGCGGGACACCCGGGCGCGCGTTGTGCGCTACGGTCTGGATGCCCGCGCCGACATTGCCGCCAAAAGTGTGGCGATGCATGTCGGAGGGATGGAGTTCACGATCGCCATGCCCGGAAGATCAACCTCCGTCCGGACGGCGCTGACCGGCAGATTCAATGTTGCGAATATTCTTGCAGCGGTTGGCACCGCCACGGCGATCGGCGTGCCCTGCGACGTCGCCGTGAAAGGCATTGCTACCGTGGCATCGGTGCGCGGGCGTTTCGAACAGATTCCCGCACCCGGCGGCTGGACGGCAATTATCGATTACGCGCATACGCCGGATGCGCTCGAGAATACGCTGCATGCGATCCGGCATATGCTGGGTACCGGCAGCCGCGGAAAAATCATCACGGTGTTCGGATGCGGTGGAGACCGCGACCGCAGTAAACGGCCCCAGATGGGACGCATCGCTTCGGAGCTGAGCGACATCACCATCGTGACGTCCGACAATCCGAGGAAGGAAGATCCTCTGGCGATTCTCCGGGAAATCTGTGCGGGGATACACACCACCGCTGCAGTACAGACAGAGGTTGATCGACGTCTGGCAATCGCGCGGGCATTGTCGCTGGCAGGTCCCGGCGACGTCGTTCTGATTGCAGGAAAAGGCCATGAAGACTACCAGGTGGTGGGGACCACCAAGACACACCTGGACGATCGTGAAGAAGTGCATGCCTTCATACGTGCGCATCGATGAAACTGACCACCACTGATCTGCGCAGGATTCCGCATCGTGAACTCCGTCTGCCGGAGAGCACCACGAGATGGACTGCAACCGGGGTGTCGACGGATACACGCACGGTTACGAGCGGAATGCTCTTTGTCGCGCTGCGCGGGCAGAAACTTGACGGGCATCAGTATCTTGCGGACGCTGTTGCGCGCGGCGCCGCGGGTGTGGTTGTTGACGTGAGGGGCGCCGCACATGCGCCGTTCACCATCCCGGTGCTGGTTGTTGACGATACCACGGCCGCCCTAGCTGCACTGGCCCTGCGGCACAGGGAGCGTTTCGATATTCCGGTGATTGCCGTCGGGGGGAGCAACGGAAAAACCACCACCAAGGATATGATCGCGCGCGTATTGGCGATGCGTTATACGGTGCTTGCGACGCAAGGAAATCTGAACAACCAGATCGGGGTTCCGCACACCCTGTTCGGCCTCCATCGCACACATGAGGTGGCGGTGGTGGAAGTCGGGACAAACCATCCGGGAGAGCTTGCAGCGCTGTGCCGCATCGTGAAACCGACGCACGCCCTGCTTACCAATCTCGGCCACGAGCATCTGGAATTCTTCGGGTCGCTGGAAGGAGTGGTGGAAGAGGAAACCATGTTATGGCGATGGGCGGGGCACGGGAAAGGCATGACGGTCTTCATCAACGCCGACGATCCTCTGTCACGCAAAGCCGCTGCCGGTCTCACGCGGCTCATCTCCTTCGGCTTTGCCGCGCGGGGAGCACGTGTGCGGGGCTCATCGCTCCGGATCAACGATCAGGGTTGTGCATTGTTCCGTTTCCACGGAGGCCGGATGCGCAAGCCCGCAGCCGTCGCTCTTCACGCTCCCGGAATACACAATGCCCACAATGCGCTGGCCGCGGCCGCTGTCGGTCTCACGCTGCGCGTACCTCCGGCGGACATTGTTGAAGCGTTGGAGGGGTTCCGTGCAGCCGGCAGACGGATGGAAGTGATACGCATCGGCGATGTGACGGTCTTGAACGATACCTACAACGCCAATGCCGATTCGGCGATCGCCGCGCTGCACACCCTTGCGGCAACGTCATCGAACGGGAAACGCATTGCAGTCCTCGCCGACATGCTGGAACTCGGTGACCACAGCGCCGGGGAGCATGCGCGTGTCGGTGCGGCGGCGGCGAAGCTCCATATAGACTACGTCCTGACCTACGGGACATGGGCCGCGGAGATTTCCCGCGCCGCCGCCGGATGTTCTACGGCGCACTATGATCAAAAGAACATCCTCGCCGAATACCTGACCGAGCTGGTCAGTCCGGGCGATGTGGTGCTGATCAAGGGCTCGCGGGGCATGGCAATGGAAGACATTCTGACTTTTTTGCAGCAGCGGCTGGGGACAACGTCGCCGGCGGCATAAGACACCAGTGTGCCAGAACGGATGAAGCATGCTGTACTTACTTCTTGAATGGGTTGAACGCGTCGCGCACCCGCCGGGGTTCGGGCTGGTTCGCTATATCACGTTCCGTGCGGCCGCCGCCGCCGTGACGGCGTTGTTCATCGCTTTCTGGCTCGGACCCAGGATTATCCGGGTTCTGCGCAGCCGCCAGATCGGTGAGGCGGCAAAAGTGGAGGCACCCAAGACGCACCTGGCAAAAGCGGGCACGCCGACGATGGGCGGACTGATCGTGCTCGCGGGCATCCTGGTGCCGACGCTGCTCTGGGGAAACATCACCAACATGTATGTCATCCTCATCCTCTTCGTCACCGCCGCACTCGGGGCTGTGGGATTTTTGGATGACTATCTGAAGGTGATCAAGAAGAAACCCAAAGGGCTGATCGCCCGCTACAAGATTGTCGGACAGGTATTTGTCGGGTTGGTCGTGGGGTCCGTCATCTATTTCTTCCCCCACTGGATTGATCCGGATTTGTGGAAGCTCAGTTCATCGACAACAGTGCCGTTCTTTAAGAATCTGGAATTTGATTTCGGCCGGCTCTATATCCCTGTCGTGGTGTTCATCATCGTGGCGGAATCGAATGCCGTCAACCTTACGGACGGCCTCGACGGTCTGGCCATAGGCACGGTGGCGATCGTGGGATTGACGCTCGGCATCATGAGTTACGTTTCCGGCAACGCGATATTGAGCGAGTATCTCACAATCCCCTACTTGCGCGGAAACGGAGAACTTGCCGTGTATTGCGCAGCGCTTGTCGGTGCCGCCCTTGGATTCCTGTGGTTCAATGCGTACCCGGCACAGGTGTTCATGGGTGACACGGGTTCTCTTGCGCTCGGTGGAGCCGTTGGAGGTCTCTGCATTCTGATCAAGAAGGAACTTCTCCTGCCGACGCTCGGCGGCGTGTTTCTCGCAGAAGCTGCTTCGGTGATCATCCAGCGCTACTATTTCAAGTATACGAAGCGGAAGTATGGAGAAGGACGCAGATTCTTTCGCATGGCTCCGGTGCATCACCATTTCGAACTGCTCGGGTGGCCGGAACCGAAGATTGTGACGCGATTCTATATTATCGCGATCCTCCTGATGATTGTGAGTCTGGCAACGTTTAAGGTGCGGTGAACACGTGCTACCGCCCGGCATTGCAGGCAAGCGGTTTGCGGTGATCGGTGCCGCGCGGAGCGGAGTGGCGGTGTCGCGCCTGCTCCACGCAGCCGGGGCCACGGTGTTCGTCAGCGACAATGCGCCGCAGGTGGAGAAGGCGGAAACGGCGGACGCGCTCGCCCGGCTCGGAATCGCGCATGAGTTCGGCGGGCATAGTGCCCGTGTGCTGGATGCCGATATCATGGTCATCAGTCCCGGCGTGCCGGACACAGTGCCGATTGTGCAGGAGGCGATGCGCCGCGGTATCCGCATGGTAAGCGAACTTGAAGTGTCCGGCTGGTTCTGCCCCGGCCCCATTGTGGCAATCACAGGCACAAACGGCAAAACCACGACAACGACACTGTGTGGCAGGATGTTTGAGGATGCCGGGAGACCCGTGGTGGTGGGAGGCAACATCGATCCGGCATTTGCCGACGTGGTGGGTGGCATGACGCCCCGGCACACGGCGGTACTTGAAGTGAGCAGCTTTCAGCTGGATCATGTCGACACCTTCCGCCCGCGCGTGGCGGTACTGCTCAACATTACACCGGATCACCTTGATCGGTACGATCATGAGTTCGCAAAGTATGTGGCAAGCAAGAGCCGTGTGTTTGCCCGTCAGGGTGCCGGCGATACGGTGATATACAACGATGATGACGACGTGACACGTCAGACAGTGGAAAAACATCTGCCTCCCGGTGTGCACCGCCTGCCCTTCAGCGTCCGGCGGACACTGGCGGAGGGGGCATGGGTAGCGGAGGGAAAGCTCATGACCTGTGTGCGCGATCGTCACACAAGCGTGATTGCCACCGGCGACATCAGCATCCCGGGCATGCATAACCTGTACAACGCGATGGCTGCGACATTGGCGGCGCAGGTGATGGAGGTATCGACGGCATCATTGCGTGCCACGCTCCGTGATTTCAAAGGGGTGGAACACCGTCTGGAAATCGTGCAGACGATCAACGGTGTCACCTATATCAACGACTCGAAGGCAACCAACGTCGATTCCGTGTGGTATGCGCTGCAGAGTTATGATGCACCGCTGATTCTCCTGCTGGGAGGGCGTGACAAGGGAAACGACTATAACCGGCTCCGTGATCTTGTGCGAAAACATGTGAAGGCCATCATCGCCATCGGCGAATCGGCCGGCAAAGTGCAGTCGTCGTTTGACGGGATCGTGCCGGTCGAGAATGCAGCATCGATGGAGCAGGCGGTCGGCGCAGCGACGGCACGCGCCGTGCGCGGCGACATCGTTCTGCTCTCGCCCGCATGCGCATCGTTCGACTGGTTCAAGAATTACGAACACCGCGGCAGGGTATTCAAAGAGATCGTTCGTGCTCTTCCTGGTGAACATGCATGTTGATCTCGAAAGATCGAAAAAACCATATTGACCTGATCACGCTGTTCGCGGCCCTCTTTCTCATGGTGATGAGTGTGGGGATCGTCTACAGCGCCAGCTCCACCTACGCATTGCAGCGGTGGGGTGAAAGCGGAAAGCTGCTGGGAAGTCATGCAGCAAAAGTGATTGCCGGATTCCTCGTGATGTTTGTGGCAATGCAGGTGGATTATCACTGGTTGAAGAAGGTGTCGAAGCCTGCGCTCATTGCCGTTGTGCTCATGCTTATCGCCACGCGTCTGACAGGAGGCGAGGTCCATGGTGCAGCGCGCTGGCTTCGCATTGGCGGATTTGGCGTGCAGCCCTCGGAATTTGCGCGCATTGCGCTCATAACACATCTTGCGCTTCTCATGTCGTTGCGGGGAGAACGCGTGCGGGATTTCAAGACGGGATATCTGCCGCTCATGATCTGGGTCGTCGTTGTCACTGTGCTCGTTCTCGTCCAGCCGGGATTCAGCACCGGATCCATGATCTTCGTCGTGAGTATCATCATGCTGTTCCTCGGCGGCACCAGGCTCAGTCATCTTGGTGTGACGCTGGGCGGACTGATTCCCGCCCTGCTCGTCTATATGGTCAGTGCGGAGTATCGTATGCACCGGGTTCTGGACTTTGTTCGCGGCGTGTTCGATGAATCCGGCGTGACCAGAATCAATCACCAGGTCTTCCAGGGGTTGATCGGATTCGCGAACGGCGGCCTGCTCGGTCTCGGGCCGGGGAACAGCAGGCAGCGCGACCTGTTTCTTCCGGAGCCCTACGGTGATTTCGTGTACCCCATTGTCGGCGAAGAATATGGATTGATCGGGGCCCTTGCCGTCCTTGCGGTGTTTCTCGTGATTCTCTTCCGGGGCATGAAAATCGCCGCCAATGCGCGGGACGACTTCGGACGGTATCTGGCGCTCGGCATCACCAGCAGCATCGCGCTGTATGCCATCGTGAATGCCGGCGTCACGCTCGGCATTCTTCCAACAACGGGTTTGCCGATGCCCTTCATCAGCTACGGCGGATCATCGATGCTCGTGAGTTCCATGATGATCGGCGTGCTGTTGAATATTTCTGCTCAGACCGATCTTCATCCGCGGCAGACCGCCGGCGCGGACGGGACCATGCCGCTGCAACCGCAGCGTGCGCCGGCAGTAGGAAAGGTCTACTGAGCATGCCACGGCGGGTGCTGTTTGCGGGCGGAGGGACCGGCGGGCATGTATTCCCGGCGCTGGCCATTGCGGAGGCATTGCAGCGTGCGGAGCCGGATATGGAGATCAGGTTTATCGGTACACGCGGTCGTATCGAGGCGCGGGTCGTTCCGGCGCATGGCTATGCGTTTGACGCCATCTGGATTGCCGGATTCAGACGCCGCCTGGCCATTCGAAACGCTGCTCTTTCCGGTGAAGGTGATCGTGTCAATGGTGCAATCGTTTGTCATCCTGCTCCGCTTCAAACCCGGTGTCGTGATCGGCACCGGAGGGTATGTGTGCGGTCCGCCGGTGTTTGCGGCGACGCTTCTGGGCATTCCGACATTGTTGCAGGAGCAAAACAGCTATCCCGGTTTCACCACGCGTCTGCTGGCACGGCGTGTCCGCGAAGTGCACATTGCGTTTGAAGCCACGCGGAAGTTTCTCGGACGGAAGCAGGGCGTGTATCTTTCGGGCAATCCGATCAGGGCCACCGTGGGAACGGTCGAGCGATCGGAGAGCCTGCGGCGGCTTGGACTCGGTTCTTCACGGGCAACAGTCCTTGTCGTCGGCGGGAGTCAGGGTGCAGCATCCATCAACGACGCACTCCTCGCATCGCCGGACCTGCTGAGTCGTTCGGACGTACAGGTGCTCTGGCTGACCGGCGCGTCAGAGCTCGCGCGCGTGCAACGACAGGTGGCGGCAATGGGTGCGGGCGAAGGTGTGCACCTCCACGGATTTCTGGACGATATGCCCCGGGCGTATGCGGCGGCGGATCTTGTCGTATGCCGGGCCGGCGCATCGACACTGGCAGAAATTCTCTGCGCAGGGTTGCCGTCGGTGCTTGTGCCGTATCCCCATGCGGCGGCGGATCACCAGACATTGAATGCGAGGACAATTGCCGATGCCGGTGCGGCGGTGCTGATTCCCGACGCTGAAGCGAAAGGGAGACTCGGGACGGAAATCCGCGAGATTCTCGCACATCCAGAACGGCGGGCGGCGATGGCTGTTGCTGCACGGTCGCTGGCACTGCCCAACGCCGCACGAACCATTGCGGATGCTGTCGTCAAGCTCTTGTAGGAATACCATGGCGGGTGAAGAGAAGATATTCAAGTACAAACTCGATTTCTATTACCAATCAGCGCTCATCTATCTTCTCACGTTGATCGTCTATGGCGGCATCCGGGGTAATTTCGTCGAGGCCGAGTTCAAGTATGTGTTGAATGATCCATTGCTCTATGTCATCACCTTTTTCGTGCTGATGTCGTTTGTCTCGTTGCTGCTCAACATGGCGCGCAACCGCCGTCTGATCATCTCCCACGATGCCGTCGTTTTCAAGCATCACTGGGATGAACGCCGGATTCCCATCCAGGACATTGAATGGATGCACATCGGCCGCGAGTCCGGCGTGCAGACAGGCGGCCGGTTCCAGGTGATTCTCATCAAGCTGAACGACAAACGGCGCGCCTACAGGATCCGTGTCGGACGGTATGAGCGGGAAAAAGAACTCGTGCAGGAAATGCAATCCATCGCAGTACGGGTCCCCCGGCGCACGCGGCGCAAGTGGCGACGGCCGCGGATTACGGACCGGTAGTACCAACAGCGACAGCGAAAGCGAAAGTACAGGCATGTTCACCTCCATCAAGAAACTGCATTTCGTCGGTATCGGCGGCATCGGGATGAGCGGCATCGCGGAGATCCTTATCGACCAGGGGTTCACGGTGACGGGATCGGACCGTGCAGGAAGCGAGAACACCGAACGCCTTGCCGCGCTGGGCGCACATGTGTACCTCGGCCATCAGGCCTCCAACCTTGAGCCTGACGTCGACGCTCTTGTGTACTCATCGGCAATTCCGCCGGAGAATCCGGAAATCGTTCTCGCACGCAAACGCAAGATTCCCGTCATTCGACGCGCCGAAATGCTCGCGGAGGTCATGCGCCTGAAATACGGCATCGGCATCGCCGGCACGCACGGAAAGACGACTACCACCTCGATGATCAGTCTGGTGCTCATGGAAGGCGGCGTGGACCCGACCGTGATTGTCGGCGGCCGGCTGCATGGACTCGCGGGTTCGAATGCGCGGATGGGAAAGGGAGAGTTCATTGTGGTCGAGGCGGATGAGTTCGACCGGTCATTCCTGTCGATCACTCCCACTATCGCGGTGTTGACGACGCTCGAGACCGATCACCTTGACTGTTACCGCGATCTGGAGGATATCAAAGCGGCCTTCATCCAGTTCGCCAGCAAGGTGCCCTTCTATGGCTTCGTCGTCCTCTGTCTTGATGAGCCCGCCTTGCAGGACATCATGCCGAAGATCAAGAAGAAGATCATCACCTACGGACTGAATGGTCAGGCGGATCTGCAGGCCGTCGACATCACCCACAAGCAGAACCGGACACACTTCACGGTGCTGCAGAACGGTCAGGAACTGGGCGACGTGGAACTGCAGATCCCCGGCAGGCACAACGTCCAGAATGCTCTGGCGGCCATTACGGTGGCTCTGGAACTCCAGGTGCCGTTTGCGAAGGTCAAGGCAGGGATCGAGAAATTCACGGGAGTGTTCCGGCGCTGGGAAGTGAAAGCGGAAATCGGGGATATCACCGTCGTGGACGACTATGCCCACCACCCGACGGAAATCAAGGCGACGCTGGCCGGCGTCAAGGCGGGATGGCGCAGACGGGTGGTCTGTGTGTTTCAACCGCATCTCTATTCGCGGACGCGCGACTTCTATGATGAGTTCGGCCGCTCGTTCTTCAATGCCGACATTCTGATTGTCACAGATGTCTACCCGGCCCGTGAAGAGCCCATCCAGGGCGTGAGCGGCGAGCTGATTGTCAATGCCGCGAAGGAAGTCGGACATAAACACGTCGAGTACATTGCGGACAAGGCCAAGGTACCGGCATTTCTGATGAGCATGAAACAACCCGGCGACATCATCATTACGATGGGTGCCGGAGATATCTGGCGATTTGGTGAAGAGTTCATTGTCAAGATGAAAGCGGCACAGTGAGCGAGCAACGAACACCATCAGCGGTCTCCCCTTCGCCGCAGCGCGGCCCGGCGTTCCTTGTGCTGATCCTGCTGACGGTGGCGACCATCGGTGTTGCCGTCGGCGCCCGCATATGGATGAGCAATCTCCCCGTGCGCGGAGTGCGTATCGAGGGTGTCCGGATCGTTCCGTCAGAGGACATCTTCCAGCTGGCTGCGGTGCCCATGGAGAAGCAGTTGTATGACGTGAAGCTTTCTGAAGTGCGTGATCGCGTGCGGCGGAACCCGTTTGTGAAAGACGTTGCAGTCCACCGCGATCCTCCGGACCGCATCCTTATTCAGGTCGAAGAGCGGGTGCCGCAAGCGGTGATCGCTGCAGGCCAGATGTTTTATGTCGACGCTGACGGCCTGCTGATGCCGGTGATTCGCTCGGAAAGTGCCTTTGATCTTCCGGTCATTACCGGGGCGGCCGAGGTGCAGTCATGCGAGATCGGCAAGCAGCTTTCGCATCCGGCGATTCGTGAGGCGATACGTGCTCGTGATGGCCGCCCAACAACTGGATGATGCATTGTACCGTCGCATTTCTGAAGTGCATATCGAACCCTCGGGAGATCTCCTGCTGTACACGGCGGATGGCGGAGTACCGGTGGTGGTGGGACAGGGAGACATCACCACGAAACTTGAAAAGTTTGATGCATTCTGGACAGCCGTCGTTACCAGCCGCGGCGCCCAGAACCTCACGTCGGTAGATCTCCGATTTGCCGATCAGGTGGTAGCACGCTGGACGACACATTGACGAACAGATGGCGAACTGACCGATGTCACCGGAAGGACACTCTATGGACAATATTATTGTAGGCCTCGATATCGGCACCACGAAGGTGTGTGCGGTCGTTGCCGGCACAGACGAACACGGTCGCATTAACATCCTTGGTGTAGGCCGGGCGGTTTCCGAAGGGATGACGCGCGGCGTGGTGACGCATATCGACCGTACAACCGCTGCCATCAGCACCGCCATTAACGAGGCCCAGGCATCCTCGGGCGTCGCCATACGATCGGTCATTGTCGGCATTGCCGGTGACCATATCCAGAGTTTTCAGAGCCGCGGCGTGATCGGGATCAGCGGTCCGGAGCACGAAGTGACAAATGCCGACATCGACCGCCTGATCGAAGACACCAAGCGTGTGGCGCTGCCGTCGGACCGGAAGATCATTCACGTCATCCCGCAGGAGTTTATCATCGACGGGCAGGATGGTGTGTACGACCCGCTCGGCATGGCCGGTGTACGGATGGAAGCCAATGTGCATATCATCACCGGGCTGGTCAGTGCTTCACAGAATATTTACAAATGTGTGCAGCGCGCGGGTCTCGAAATCAGCGACATGGTGCTTGAACCGCTGGCGTCGAGCTACGCCGTGCTGGATGATGAGGAAAAAGAGGTCGGGATCGCTCTCCTGGACATCGGCGGCGGCACAACCGACCTGGCGGTGTTCGAGGAACGAACGATCCGTCATACGGCAGTGATCGGCATCGCAGGAAAGAAAGTCACGGATGACATACGCAAGGGACTGGGGATTCTTACGGATCAAGCCGAGCGCATAAAGAAAGAGCACGGTTGCGCCTATGTGCCTGCCGTGGTTGACAACGAGCCCATCGTGCTTCCCGGCGTCGGCGGACGCGACCCGATACACATTGACAAGCGTGTGCTCGCGCAGATCATCCAGCCCCGGATGGAGGAGATTCTGGAAATTGCCGCGCTCGAGATCAAGCGGTCCGGCTATGGCAAGCATCTGGCGGGAGGGGTTGTGCTGACCGGCGGCGGCGCACTCATCAAAGGCACGGGCGAACTCGCGCATATGGTGCTCGGCATGCCCGTGAAGATCGGCATTCCCAGCGGCTTCTCGGGCGGTCTCGTCCGCGAAATCGAGAACCCCGCCTATGCGACAGCAGTAGGCCTGATTTACCATGGTCTGAAACATCGTCCGTCCGCAGCCTCATCCGGATCGACGCGAACCAAGAAAGAGAATTCCCTGGGCAGCATTGCGCGCAAAGTGCGCGAGTTCTTTGATGCCCTGTAATCATTGTGTGTCAATCCCTAACCCAAAGGAGGAACAACCGGTGATCGAACTGGACAATGGATTCGATCGTGGAGCGAAGATCCGTGTCGTCGGCGTGGGCGGCGGCGGCGGCAACGCTGTCAACAGCATGATCAAAAAAGGGCTGCACGGCGTTGATTTCTTCGCTGTGAACACCGACCTGCAGGCCCTGCAAAGGAATCAGGCGCCCAACAAGATTCAGATCGGCAAAAATCTGACCCGTGGCCTGGGTGCGGGAGCGGATCCGATCATCGGGTACCGTGCGGTGGAGGAAGACCGGGAGGAAATCGCCCGTGCCCTGACCGGAAGCGACATGGTGTTTGTGACTGCCGGCATGGGCGGAGGCACGGGAACCGGCGGCGGTCCACTGGTCGGCAATATTGCGAAAAGTCTGGGCGCGCTGGTTGTGGGCATTGTCACCCGTCCCTTCCAGTGTGAAGGAAAGAAGCGCACCGGCCAGGCCGATCAAGGCATTGAAGAACTGCGCAAGCAGGTTGATACCCTGATCGTCATTCCGAACCAGAAGCTGCTCACGATCGTCGAGACGGCGTACGCCGTTGACCGAAGCCTTCGACATTGCGAACAGCGTGCTGTATGGCGCGACGCGCGGCATCTCGGAACTCATTACGGTGCCCGGATTGATCAACGTGGACTTCGCCGATGTCCGGACCATCATGAAGGAAATGGGCGATGCCGTGATGGGTACAGGGGAAGCGACCGGCGAGAACCGGGCGGTCGAAGCCGCGCACATGGCGATTTCCAGTCCGTTGCTGGATGACGTCTCCATCAGCGGCGCCCGGGGAGTGCTTGTGAATATCACCGGCGGGCCGTCGATGTCACTCTTTGAAGTTGATGAAGCAACAGAGATCATCCATGGCGCGGCCGGTGATGACGCAAACGTGATCCTCGGTGCGGTCATTGATGAGAACCTCACCGATGAAATCATCGTGACCGTGATTGCCACCGGATTCAATCAACACACAGTGCAACCAAGCGTGACACGTCCTATCGCCCAGAAGCCGGTGCGACCGATTGAGCGGATCCCAACGGGCGCGGATGATCTGCAGCTCCTGGACGTCCCCGCGTATAAGCGGCGCGGCATCGAATTGAACCTCCCTTCATCCCACACCGAGATGGAACCGGCGAAGGAGAAGATCGACAAGAGCGATCGGGACAAGCCGGCGTTCTTGCGGAAGGTGATGGACTAAGGAGGTCCGCTGTCATTGCGAGCGCGCTCCTCAGCGCGAAGCAATCCGCGGAGGCTCGTGGCGAAGGCGCCACTCGCAATGACAGGTTGTGCGGCGTTTGCTTCTTCCTCCCGACTTTTCTACTTTTCTTTCATGATTCGCGTCTTCTGTCTCATCATTCTGCTCTTTGTTGCCGAAGCTGCGCAGCCGCAAACGGGGACATTTGCCAGCGCCGTCCGCATCGGGCGCGTAAAATACGCGGGCGGAGGCGACTGGTACAACGACCCCTCTGCCGAAGTAAACCTCCTCACCTTCATCCGCCAGCACACGGGCATTGATGTCGATCCGACATATACCCCTGTGGATATCGGGAGTGAACAGATATTCTCCTTTCCCATCCTCTTTATGACCGGCCATGGCAATATTGCCTTTGCCGAAAAGGACCTGCAGAATCTTCGAACGTATCTTCAGAACGGCGGGTTTCTCTACGCTGACGATGACTATGGTATGGACAAATCCTTCCGGCGTGAGATAAAGAAGGTCTTCCCCGAAAAGGATCTTGTGGAAGTTCCGTTTTCCTACGGGCTCTACAAGACACCGTTTTCCTTTTCCATGGGCCCGCCCAAAACTCACAAGCATGACGGAAAGCCGCCTCAGGGGTTCGGTCTGTTTCACAACGGGCGTCTCGTCGTCTACTACACGTATGAAAGCAACCCTTCGGATGGCTGGACAGATCCCGAGGTTCATGGCGATCCTCCCGAAAAACGCGAAGAAGCGCTTCGTTTTGGGACTAATATCATCATGTGGGCACTGACCCATTGAGGCGGCAACACACCCCATGTCCATTGTGATCAACGACATCCTCCTAAGACTTGCCGAAGCCCGCCGCCGGGACAATGGCACGCGGGCGCTGAGCGGGTTACTGCTCGCTCTCACAATCCTTGGTGCGGCCGGGTTGGTGTTGCTGGGCATAGAAGCCGTGTTCTGGCTCAGCGTCGCCTGGCGGACCGTGATCGTGCTGCCCGGGATGTGTGCAGCTATCGGCATCATCTTCTGGCTGGCGGGAATACCGTTCGCCCGTCGGCTTGGCGTCCTCCGTGCAGAAACAGACCTCGAGACCGCCGGCCGTGTCGGCCGCGCCTATCCGCAGGTGCATGATCGCCTGTTGAACGTCGTCCAACTGGCGCAGCAAAGAGCTTCCGCATCCCCCTACTACTCAGATGAGCTTCTTGATGCTGCTCTTGAAGACACACGGAACGATGTGGCGTCAATTGATTTTTCATCAATCGTTGATCGTGGTCCGCTGCGCACCTCCCGCCGTCTTTTGCTGGCAGGCGCCGCCCTTGCCGCTCTTCTGGCAATACTTCTGCCACGGGACCTCGGGCAGGCTTCGTA
The DNA here is from genome assembly GCA_963849385.1 of Ignavibacteriota bacterium. Classification (GTDB taxonomy): domain Bacteria; phylum Bacteroidota; class Ignavibacteria; order UBA10030; family UBA6906; genus Fen-1255. Next base: position 164,973 of record CAWKHH010000001.1, read on the forward strand.
CAGACTCATGCATTTCCGGCAGCCGTTCTCTCCGCCGGCGGCATTTTCTCTTCACGTCGAACCGGGAAACCGCGATATAGTGAAAGGGGAATCGGTCGAGGTGATTGTTCGTGTGCAGGGGGCAACGCACGAGCCGGTTGAGGCGCAGATGCGCCCCGATGGCCAGGTGACATTCGATACACATACCCTCAGCTTCCAGGCTGATGGAACGTACCGCTATCGCCTGGAAGGCATGCGTTTGTCGACAACCTACCGCATTCGTTCCGGCAACGTCGAGACCGAAGAATATCTGCTCCGGGTGCTCGACCGGCCTTCCATCGTTGCGCTTCAGCTCCGGCTGACCTATCCTCGCCACACGGGTCTTCCAACGAAGGATCTCGACGAAAATATCGGCGATGTCACCGCCCCGGCCGGCACACTCATGCGGCTGTCGCTGCGGTCCAACAAAGCCCTGACAAAGGCAACGATGCGCTTCAATGACAGTACGCACGTGCCTCTGGTGAGCGCGGGAGCCTCCGCCGAGGGAACACTGGTGCTGCGCGACGACCGGATCTACCACCTCGACATTGTCGACAATGAAAGTTTGCACAATACCGATCCAATAGAATATGCAATCCACGTCATCCCCGACGCGCCCCCGACCATTACGATTGTTTCTCCCGGCATGAATCTGAATGTCGCCGGCAATGAACGTCTGTCCATGGTGTTTCGCGTCACCGACGACTATGGCATCTCGCGGCTTCGTCTCGCACACAAGCTCATTCATTCGCGGTATGAAGAGCCTGCACGCGACTTCACGAATGACGACATTCCCTTCTCTCCCGCTTCCGGAACCGAATGGATTCTACCGTTTTCGTGGGATCTCTCCGCCCTGCGCCTCTCCCCCGAAGATGTCGTCGAGTATCATGCGGAGGCATTTGACAACGATCTTGTGTCCGGTCCCAAACGCGCCGTCAGCGAAACATTTACACTCCGGCTTCCCTCCCTGGACGAAGTCTTTGCTGAAGCCGAAAAGGGGCACGAGGCATCCCAGAGCGATCTTGAGAACACCCTGAAGCAGGCGCAGGATGCCCGCAAGGATCTCGACGAGCTCGCGCGGCAGATGAAGAAGGAACAACAGAAACTCAACTGGAACGAGCAAAAGAAAGCGGAAGAGCTTGCGAAGCGCTACGAGGAAATCCGGAAGAAGATCGACGATGTCCAGCGCACAGTGGAGAAAATGGTCGAGGAGATGCAAAAGAACCATATCCTCTCCCCCGAGACCGTGCAGAAGTATCAGGAGCTCCAGCAGCTCATGGCGCAGATTTCGTCTCCGGAATTCGCAGAGGCCTTGAAGAAGCTGCAGCAGAGCATGCAGCAGATGAATCCCGAAGCTCTCAAGCAGGCTCTGCAGCAGTTTCAATTCTCGGAGGAGCAGTTCCGCAAAAGCATTGAACGCACGCTGAACCTTCTGAAACGCATTCAGGTCGAACAGAAGGTGGACGAGATGCTGAAACGGTCGGAGGCGATGGAAAAAGCGCAGGAGGAATTGCGCAAAAACCTCGAGCAGCACCCGCCGGCGGACAGCACCGCCAGGGAGGAAGCCGCGCGGGCTCAGCAGGATTTGCGTGATCAGGCAAAGACCCTGGAACGGGAACTTGCGGCACTCGAGAAGAAAATGGAGGAGTTTCCTGCAGAGATGCCGGTGAAGGAAATGCAGGAACTGCAGTCATCCCTCGACGAAGAGTGAATTGGATGCTGCGATGCAGCAGAGCACGGAGCAGATCCAGCAGGGCGACTATCAGCAGGCACAGCAGCAACAACAGAAATCCCTCCGGGCAATGAGTTCGCTCACGCAGGGTCTCCAGCAGATGAAACAGACAATGCAGCAAAACCAGCAGAAGCAGGTGGTGCAGGAGATGCAGCGTGCGACACGGGACCTGCTGGAGATCTCGAAGCGGGAAGAATCACTGAAGAACGAATCACGCGGTCTCGATCCGGCATCGCAGCAATTCCGGGACAACGCACAGCAGCAGATGGATGCGTTGCGCGATGTGGGGAACGTCACCGGCCGTCTTGGCGGCCTTTCGCAGAAGACCTTTAGCATCACACCCGAGATGGGGAAAACCCTCGGCGATGCAATGCGCAATATGACTCAGGCACTTGAATCACTCGAACAACGGAACGGAGCACAAGCCGCCCAGCAGCAAGGAGCCGCCATGGGGGCTCTGAACCAGGCAGCACAGCAGCTCCAGGAGGGGATTCAGGGCATGATGCAGGGTGGCGGACAGGGAATGGGGATGGCAGGGTTTATGCAGCGGCTCCAGCATCTGTCGGGAATGCAACAGGGGATCAACGATGCAACACAGGGACTGACTGCTCAGCAGGCGGCAGAGATGGCGCGGCTCGCCGGTGAACAGGGCATGGTGCGCAAGTCTCTGGAGGAACTTACCCGGGAAGCGAATCGCACCGGTGATATGAGTAAACTCCTCGGAGATCTCAACCGCGTTGCACAGGATATGCGGGAAGTTCAAACAGATCTTGCACAGGGCAATGTGAATCCCGAGACGTTTCATAAACAGGAACGCATTCTTTCCCGGATGCTGGATGCCCAGCGCTCAATGCGCGAACGGGACTACGAAAAGCGGCGTACATCGGAATCCGGAACAGACGTTGCCCGGCGGGGTCCCGGTGAACTGGACGTCTCCACACAGGAAGGCCGGAGTAAGCTCCAGCGTGACCTCTTGCGGGCGCTGGAAGAGGGGTATAACAAAGACTATGAAGAATTGATTCGCAAGTACTTCGATGCCCTTCAGAAATAACATGAGGACCGGCATATGGATCGGAAAATCGCAGTAATAGTCTTGCTTGCCGTGTGTGTCGTACTCGCACTTCTCCTGTTGAGCGGGGTTATTGCTGCCATCGTCGGCGCACTTCTCTTTGCTGTGGCACTGGTGGTACTGGGGGTGCTGTCCGGAGGATTTCGCAAACAGCAAGGCGGGTAGGGAGACAACGAAGACAATGGAACATCAACCTCAACACCATCCGTGGCATCTTGCCAGACACATGGTAGGGCATGCCACGGCTTTGCTTCCGCTGGCGGTCTTTACGCTGGCGGTGGGCATGTCTATATATCACTGGGCCGAAGGGCTGAGTTGGCCGGATGCGTTCTTGAATGCGGCCATGCTACTCGGAGGAATGGGTCCGGTCGATCCGTTGCACACGACGGCGGGCAAACTCCTGGCCGGGGGATATGCGTTGTTTGCAGGCGTGGTTTTCCTTGTGCTTGCGGGAGTCATGCTGACGCCGGTATTGAGGCATGCGCTGCATTGGTTTTATGAATCCCCGGAAGGGAAAGCAGCTCGTCATCCAAAGACTTCCGCGTAGTGAGACTACGATGTCTACACTTACGTCGGTTACCCGTTCGCTCTTCGAAGGTTACGCCGGATTCCGGCTGGACCATCTCTCACCGGCCTCATGTGTCCACACGCAACTGTGTGCTGAGCTCGGCCTCCTGGTGAAGAGCGGCAACGGTCTTTTGACGCACCGGGAGATAGGCCGGTCCATTGAGGGACGCAGCATCAATCTCGTCACTCTTGGTGCTGGTCCGCGGAATGTCATGCTCTGGTCGCAAATGCACGGTGATGAATCCACCGCGACGCTCGCGCTTCTGGACATCCTCCACTTTTTCACACGGGAGCACCGGCTCCCGTGGGTCGCGCAGACTCTCCGATCGCTGTCGATACACTGCATTCCGATGGTCAATCCGGATGGCGCCGAACGCCGCAAACGCCACAACGCGGTGGGAATTGACATCAACCGGGATGCCCGTGCGATGGTTTCTCCGGAAGCGCAAGTGCTGCGCGACATTCACCTTAAGATCGCACCGGAGTTCGGATTCAACCTTCACGATCAGGAGTTGCGTTCCGCCGGGGATGCGCCGCGCGCAGCGGCGCTCTGCGCTGCTTGCTCCTCCTCTTGATGAGCAACGATCGGTTTCACCCACACGACTCCGGGCCATGCGCATCGGCGCACTCATCACAAAAGCGCTTCAGCCCTACGTTCATGGTCACATTACCAGGTACGATGATGTGTATGAACCGCGGGCATTCGGAGATCACTATCAATCACTGGGAACAAGCACACTGCTCATAGAATCCGGCCACTGGCCGCAGGATCCGGAAAAAGCCACGATCCGCAAGCTGAACGTCGTGGCAATGCTCTCCGGTCTCTGGAGTATTGCGGGGGGGTCCTACGAGGATGCCGAACTGGAGTTGTATACAAACCTTCCCTGCAACGGCAAGCGGATGTTCGATTTGCTCATCAGAGGATTGGAGCTACGCCACCCCGGTGGTTGGAAGGGTCCGGTCGATCTCGGTGTGCTGTTTGAGCGATACAGTGATCGTGCGACCATAAAGGAAATCGGGGATCTTCAGATGCATGGCGGACTGGAAGAGCACACCCTGCGCAACCGTCTTCTTCCCCCTGAACTGGCGAATATCGATGGTATTGTCCAACGTCAGGCGATCTATGATCTTCTGCAGATCTATACTGCCCCGTCTACCTGCTTCGTCAGCGCCCCGCTCTTGACACTTCCGAAAGTATCCCGTATTATTACAAATCTGAAGTATAGTTCGACTTCTTTCATTCCGGGTGCGATGACGTCCGCAGTCAAAACCGAAAGGCAGCACGAGTTTGAGGTCGAAGCACTCCCCCACGCCGACCTGCTGTACAACTACGCCCTCCGCATGACCAACAACTGCCGCGGACGCGGATGACCTGGTGCAGGAAACATTCCTCAAGGCGTTCCGATTCTGGGACAAGTATGAAAAAGGAACAAACATCCGCGCGTGGTTGTTCCGCATCCTGAAGAATTCGTACATCAACCGCTACCGGCGTGAGTCCAAAGAACCCGATACGGTCGACTACGACGAAGTGCAGAACTTCTACAACACCATCCGCGATACAGGAGCAGAATCCACCGACTCGCAGGATACGGTGTTCGGACAACTCCTTGACGATGATGTCGCGACGGCAATTGCGCATCTCCCGGAGGACTTCCGGACAGTGGTGATCCTGTGCGATATTGAAGGGTTGACGTATGAAGAGATTGCGGAATTCCTCGCCGTGCCGTTAGGGACGGTTCGTTCCCGCCTGCATCGTGGAAGGAGTCTCCTCCGCGCGGAGTTGATCAACTACGCGAAAGACCGGGGATACGCACCGAAGGATTAGAAAACCGGTCGAGAACCCGTACATGGAAATCTCACTGCGCTTCTAGTATCCCATCAGGTTTCCGCATTTCTTGACAAACCGTCCCCATTGTGGTACCTTATCTTTCTCTACCCGTCACCATCATCCCCATGACATCAGAAAAACACCAACATACTGCTGCACCCTCCGCTCCGTCGGAGAACATCCCCACCCGGCTGCCGGTGCTTCCCCTGCGCGACGTGGTCATCTACCCGTATATGATCTTTCCCGTGCTTGTCGGGCGCGAATCGTCCCTGCGAGCCGTGAATGAAGCTCTCGAGCGGGACAAATACATTTTCCTGGTTGCGCAGAAGAGTTCCATCACCGAAGAGCCCGGCATTGAAGAGATCTACCATGAAGGTACAGTTGCCAAGATCATCCAGATTCTGAAGCTCCCCAACGGGTTGATGAAGATTCTGGTCGACGGCGTGGCGCAGGCAAAGGTGGATCATTTCGTTGCCAATCCCCGGTACCTTGAAGCCGACATCCTGCTGGCGGCAATGCCGGTCGTGGTGGATTCCGAGCTTGACGCGTTGCTGCGTCACACCGCCACGCTCTTTGCCGAGTACGTCCATCTCAACCGCAATGTCCCCAGCGAAGTGCTCGTGGCTTTTGAAAATACCCGGGAAGCACTCCGCCGGATGTACTACATTGCGGCGAACATTCTTCAATCGGTGGAAGTCAAGCAGCGCATCCTCCAGCTCACGTCGATACGCGAACAGCTTCACGAACTCATTCGCATCCTGAACTCGGAAAATGACGTTCTCAAGATCGAAAAGGAGATCGACACCAAGGTTCACGACAACATCGCCAAATCCCAGCGCAAGTTTTTTATTCAGGAACAGATCAGAATCCTGCAGGATGAGCTCGGCGACGAAGAGACATCGCCCGAACTGATGAAGTTGAAAGAAGATCTGAAGAAAGCCCGGATGCCGAAAGCGGTGGACGAGAAGGCGATGGAGGAGTACGCCAAGCTCAAGAAGACGCCCGCCATGTCGCCCGAATCCACGGTCATTCGAAGCTATCTCGACTGGATGATCAGCGTTCCGTGGCACAAGAGGACCAAAGACAACCTCAACGTCGAGCATGTCAAGACGATTCTGGACGAGGATCACTTCGGACTGGAGAAGCCGAAGGAACGGATTCTCGAGCACATTGCAGTGCTGAATCTCGTGCGGGAGATGAAGGGACAGATTCTCTGTTTTGTGGGTCCGCCGGGCGTGGGCAAGACATCGCTGGCAAAATCCATTGCGCGCGCGCTGGGCAGGACGCTGGTGAGGATTTCGCTCGGCGGAGTCCGCGACGAAGCGGAAATACGCGGTCACCGTCGCACCTATATCGGATCGATGCCGGGCAAAATCCTGCAATCGATGCGCCGTGCCGGCGTCATCAATCCGTTGATGCTGCTCGATGAGGTGGACAAAATGAGCATGGATTTCCGCGGTGATCCCTCCGCGGCAATGCTGGAAGTTCTCGACCCCGAACAGAACGTCGCCTTTAATGATCACTATCTCGATGTCGATTACGACCTGTCGCACGTGATGTTCATAACAACGGCAAATGTGCGCTATGCGATTCCGTTGCCTCTGCAGGACCGCATGGAAATCATCGAGCTCCCTGGATACCTGGAGCATGATAAGAGGGAGATCGCACGGCGCCATATCATTCCGAAGCAACTTGCCGAACACGGGCTGCAGGATCGGCATGTCAATATAACGGATGAAGCGATCACCAAGGTCATCACGGAGTACACCCGTGAGGCCGGGGTCCGTAATCTCGAACGGGAAATCGCATCGGTGTGCCGGAAGGTGGCAAAAGATATCGTTGGAGCGGGGCAGAAGAAGGGGAAACGGAGCAAAGGGGAATTCACGGTTGACGCGGAGCGGGTTGAAAAATATCTTGGGGTCCCCCGTTTCCGCAACAGGCAGAGAACAGATGAGCATCGGGTGGGATCGGTCACGGGTCTGGCATGGACCAGCGTCGGCGGGGATATTCTCCACGTGGATGTCAGTGTGATGCGCGGCTCGGAGAAACTGACGCTGACCGGACAACTCGGTGATGTGATGAAGGAATCGGCCCAGGCGGCTTTGAGCTACCTGCGTTCCCACGCAAAGCAATTGCGGCTTTCCGAGACGTTTTTCAAGGGAAAGGAAATCCACGTTCATCTGCCCGAGGGTGCGATTCCCAAAGATGGGCCATCGGCCGGCATTACCATGGCCCTTGCCATGTACTCGGCGATCAGCGGACGCGCAGCACGCTCGGACGTGGCAATGACAGGCGAGATCACGCTCCGCGGCGAAGTGCTCGGTATCGGCGGACTGAACGAAAAGCTCCTCGCTGCACAACGCAGCGGTATCAGTACGGTATTGATTCCGCAGGAAAATGTGAAAGACCTGCAGGAAATTCCGGCACGGGTGAAAGAAGGACTGAAGCTTGTTCCGATCAGTCGCATTGAAGAAGCTCTCCCGCATGTTTTTGGCCGTGCAGCAGAAAACGCAAGCATCGTTCTAACGGGGCACGCGCCCATGAGTGAATTCATCGTCACGGCACGCAAATGGCGCCCCATGAAGTTTGAAGATGTGGTCGGGCAACGCCATGTCACCGTGACGCTGAGGAATGCCCTGTCGTCCGGGCGGATTGCCCATGCGTACATTTTCAGCGGTCCCCGCGGCGTCGGCAAGACCACCACGGCACGCCTGCTGGCCAAAGCGGTGAACTGCCTCTCTCCTATCGATCAGAATCCCGACAATACCTGCGAGATATGCTCGGAGATCACCGAAGGACGATCGTTCGACGTGCAGGAAATCGACGGAGCGTCAAATCGCAGTGTGGATGATATCCGCAATCTGCGCGAATCCGTGCGGTATGCACCGGTCAAGGGCCGGTACAAAGTGTATATTATCGACGAAGTACACATGCTCACGAAGGAGGCGTTCAACGCCCTCCTGAAAACCCTCGAAGAGCCTCCACCGCACATCCTGTTCATCTTTGCCACCACGGAACTTCACAAAGTCCCGGCCACAATTCTCTCCCGCTGTCAGCGCTTCGACTTTCGCCGCATTCCTGCGAATGACATCCGCATGAACCTGGCAGGCATCGCACAACAGGAAGGCCTTGACGTGGAGGATGAGGCGTTGCTGCTGATCGCACGCCGTGCGGATGGTTCCCTTCGCGATGCACAGAGCCTGTTTGACCAGGTCATTGCCCTCTGCGGCCGCAAGGTCACCTATGCAGCCATGCTGGAAGCGCTGAATATCGTCACGCAGGACTATTTTTTCCGCGTGACGTCACTGATGAAGACGCAAGACCCTGCAGGGGGGCTGGCCGTCGTCGAAGACCTGATGAGTCACGGCTACGACCTCCGCGAATTTCTTGTCGGTTTGATCGAACATTTCCGGAATTTGCTTGTGGTGAGAGTCACGGGCAAAACCGATTTGATTGTTGCCTCGGATGTGATGCGCAAACGCTACCAGGAAGTTGCAGCGCAATTTTCCGTTGGTGATCTGTTGCGTGCCCAGCGCCATGTCGCCACGACCGAGATGAGTCTATCCCGCACAGCCCAGGCACGATTCCGGCTTGAAGCGGATATTGTGCAACTCGTCACCATGCCGCGTGCTGTGGATCTCGCCGGCCTGATCGAAGGGCTTGAGGAGCTAAAAAAAAAACACCCCGTTGAGCAGACCCTCAACGTAGGGGACCCGCTGTACAGCGACTGCGCACCGCCCCGCCAGGTCTGACAAGCCAGCCAGTTCAGACAAGCCAGCCAGTTCAGACAAGTCAGCCATATCAGGCGAGTCAGCCAGTTCAGGCGAGTCAGCCATTTCAGGCGAGTCAGACAGACCTGAGAACTCCGCCGGGTGCACCGGTTCGGCCTCTTCCCTCCGCGGCATCCCCGTCGTCACGTTCGGTGGTGAATGAAAACGAGGTCCGCTCACGGTGGACGGAGTTCGTCACCGAGGTTTCCCGCGCAAAAATCTCTGTTGGCACCGTACTCGGATCGACGACATTTCTTGGCGTACATGAGGGCACAGTGCGCATCGGTTGTGTCGACGAGTTCCAGATGGCTTCCGTGGAACGGAACCGCGAAGTGCTTGCGGAAATGTTCTTCGCGATCTTCCGTGTGCGCGCACGTGTTGCCGGTGAGCGGAGTACCCTGTCCGATCCGCATGAACGCGCGGCGTCGAAAGCCGAGGAGGAGGATCCAATTGTTAGAGCCCTCAAGCGCGAACTCGGCGCTGAACCGATCTGAGAGAGCGTATTCGCGCCCCCCCGCCCCGAAATAAACCTCTTCTCCCCCATCGTAAAATCGCGTCTTCCCCTGTAGTAACCGTTGCGGAACCATGATGTTCTTTCCGGCGCAGGATGGCTCTTGTGTTTCCCGTTTGCTCACATCCGTGCAGCGTGGGACCTTCGTGCAATATCTCGGGTCAGCGGTCGTTGCGGGCGAGCGCAGGCTGGAGATCAGGGCGCGGAACGAAGGCGACGGTGTCCGGATGGCAGTGGCTGCGGGAAACACGTCCGCGCCGGAGGCGTATCGCATACGTCACAGAGGTACGGTGACGACATTATGAACGCTGGGTGAACACGTGCCGGGATTGCCGGAGCCATAGCGCCTGAACCGCGGCGGGTCCGGGTCGTATGGACTCCGGCTCCCGGTGCTTGATTCTTAAGCGGGTTTTTGGGATAATGTCACTGGATCTGTGCACGATCACAACGCGCGGGAGAGATATGCGATACGGAAAGGTGCTGGTTGCGCTCTTCGTTCTTGCACCGGCCGCAGTAGCAGGAACGGGTGTGGCAAAGTATGCAGGCGAGTTTATCTCGCTCGGAGTGGGAGGCCGTGCGCTGGGTCTGGGTGGGGCGTATGTGGCGCTGGGGAATGATGTAACTTCGGGCTATTGGAATCCTGCCGGCCTTGCCCGCATTGCCTACCCCCAGATGACATTGATGCACGATGAGCGCTTCGGTAGTCTGGTAAACTACGACTACGGCGCGGTGGCATTTCCCCTCGGTCCACAATCAAGCATTGGCGTCAGCCTCGTGCGTCTTGGTGTCGATGACATCCCGGACACGCGAAATGCGGGTGTGGACATCAACGGCAATCTGACGTATGACCCTGGACAGTTCAGCCGGGTCGATCCCGACCGCGTCACGTACTTCAACGCTGCTGACTGGGCGTTGTACCTGACCTATGCCCGCGCGTACTCCGAGAATTTCTCCTACGGCGCGAACGTGAAGCTGATCCGCCGCGAATTAGGCGACCACAGCGCAACGGGCATCGGTTTTGACGTCGGCGTCTGGTATACGCCCTTTGAAAACCTGCTCCTTGGTGCGAATCTCCAGGATGTCACAACGACATTTCTTGCATGGGATACGGGGACCAACGAACTCGTCTCCCCGACAATGAAGGTCGGCTCCGCCTACCTGATTGAAGCGCTCGGCGGGCGGTTCGCACCCGCGGTGGATTTCGACGTCCGGTTCGAAAACCGCCGATCTGCGGCCTCTCTGGCGCATGTCGGACCCGTGAGCGTCGACCTGCACGCAGGAGTGGAGTTTCAGTTCAAGGATCTCATTGCGCTGCGCGTGGGATATAGCGACATCAAACAGCTCACACTCGGGGCGGGTGTGCACCTCCCGAAACTGAACATCGACTATTCGTTCATGAAGTTCGATCAGACCGATCAGCTGGGGAACACCCACCGGATTTCCATGACGTTCACGCTTGAGACGGAGCAGTTCAGGCGGCAGACCGATTGACTATAGTCATTGACTAGTCTGTCACGTGACAGACATGCTGAAGTCTGTCACATGACAGACATCTGACGAATCTGCCGAATGCGACGGGCGGCAATTATTTGGTCTTCATCACAAAAACGCCATCCCAGTTCTCGGGCGGGGGAAGCTGCTGGTAGGTGTGAATCCGTTCAAGGTGGAGTTGCGTGGGATAGTCATCCGGCCGCAACGACAGAGCTGCTTCGAATGCCGTGCAGGCGTGCGGCCAGTCGTCGTGAGAAATATCCGGTCATGCCTTCCGAGTAGTGCGCCAGGAATCGTTCCAGCTCATCCGTTGTCTCGTCCTTCTTCATTCCCAGCAGTTCGTACACGCGCACCGGCTCACGCCGGCCTTTGACGGTGATACGGTCGAGCTCGCGTCCGAGAATCTCCTCCCTGACCAGTTCATACGTGCGATCGGCGACCATGATCCCTGTGCGGTACTCACGGTTGGCGCCTTCGAGCCGCGACGCCAGGTTCACGCTGTCGCCGATCACCGTGTAGGCGAACTTACCGATTGCACCCATGTTGCCGACAACCATGTCGCCGGTATTGAGGCCGATGCGGACACGTAAGGGCGGTCTCTCAAGTTTCTTCCACTCTTCGTTCAGCTGCACAAGGCTCTTCTGCATTTGCAGCGCCGTTACGCATGCACGCAGCGCGTGATCCGCCTGGGGAATCGGAGCTCCCCAGAACGCCATGATAGCATCACCCTCGTACTTGTCCAGCGTGCCGTCATTCTGGAAGATCAGTCCCGACATCACGCTGAAATACTCGTTGAGAATGCTGACGAGGCTCTCCGGAGGGAGATGCTCGGACATGGCGGTGAACCCTTCGATATCGCTGAAGAGGACCGTCAGTTCCTCGCGCCGTCCGCCAAGGACCAGCCGTTCCGGATGTGCAACCAACTCGTCGACGAGCGAAGGATTCAGGTAGGTGCTGAACATGGACTTGATCAGCATGCGTTCCTTGCGCTCGGTAACAAGGTGATAGGTTGTGCTCATCACATACCCGCCGAGCACGGCAAGAATTGCACTCACGACCGATATCACATAGTTGAATGACACAAACACAAAGATTGCGACACCGACAATGATGACGATTTCAGCAAGGGTGAAGAGAAACCCCAGTAGTCCGACCAGCAGATGATACCGCGTCTTTACGTCGCGCAGCAAGGAAGTCGCGATGAACGTGACAAGCACCAGGAAGAGTACGACAAGAGGACTCGGTAAGACGTGATTGCACCGTGAGGAACGAGTTCCGGAGAACACTTTCGATCACATTCGCATGGATTTCCACTCCGTACATCAGGTTGTCGCGTTTCTGTACTCCCCGCGCAATGGCTACCGGGAAGAGGTCTTTGTACTCCGGCACAGTCACGCCCACGAGCACGATCTTGCCCGCAAAGGTGCTGTCATACAGGTACCCGTATGAAGGATCGCTGAACGTGTTGATCTCCTGAGAGAGTTTTTTCTCGTCGAAGGTGGTCAGGGTTTCATCATCGATCACATCATGGAATCGTATGTGGGGGAATGTCCCGTTTGGGCCGGCAAGATTTATGAGAAACGACCCCGCATCGTATGCCGGAATGGTTCGTCCGGCATAGAGGAACCCGCGGCCGTGCACTGCAGGGACTGTTGATGGAGGCAGGTCAAGCGCCTTGTTGAGCACGGCGAATGCGAGTGTGGGAATCTGGTTCTCCGTTTCGCCCGAATCAATGACGAACATGGTATTATAGGTCCGGTACACGCCATCAACATCGTTCCGGATGTTGACCAGGCCTATGGACCGGTCGATCGTGTAGAAGATGTTGCCGAAGTTCTCGTCGGCGGAAGTCGTGACGTACGCTTCATTGTCAGCCTCACGCTTGCCCGCAAGAACAGCAATGCCGGTCTCCCGGATGGCGTTTGCCAGAGCGGTATCATTGGCGGGAGAGTAGGAATCGGGGCCGCTGAAGAGTAAGTCGATGCCGACGGCACGCGCCCCTGCGGCTTTCAGATTGCGCAGGAGATGTGCGTAGTATGCGCGCGGCCAGGGAAATCGCTCCGGAAGCGATCGGAAGGAGTCTTCGGAGATCTCCACGATGATAACGTGGGGTGAATCTTTCACCGCGGCGATTGATCCACGGAATTGAAACCGGTAGTCTATCGTGGACAGCTCAAGCCGCTGAATGACGCTCAGTCGAAAGACGTGCACCTGCGTCAGGGCGATGATCATTGCCGCGGTGCCGAGGGCAAGACCGAAGCGGGTCAACCAGCCGCGTTGACCGATGGTAAGCTGCATCGCTGGCATGGCCCGTTAACTCAGATGGTGAACCGGTACCGCAGACTGACGATGCTGTCGTTGGAGTCATCGTCATTGTGGAAGTACGCACCCTGGAGCTGGAAGCTCATATTCCGCCGGGCGAACCACTCCGCCCCCAGATCAGCAGCGATGCGCCGGTAGTTGCCGAAGGTCGGTGCAATGGAACCGTTGAGTGTCAGCACGTCCCGTATCAATGTGTACCTTCCCATCAACGAGAGTGCCGTGTAGTTCAGATCAACGCTCTGGCCCCGAGTCACACCGCTGGGGATGGTGTTCAGATACACCGCAACGGTGAGGATCGTCTGCAGGGGAATCGCGTACTGCGTGGTCAGTCCCACCTCGCCGGTGACATTGGCCAGATCATACTTGCGCACGGTTTCGTCCGTGCGCTTCGAGGTCGAAAGATTGAACGTCGCGGTGTGGTGTGCCCCCAGCACGAAGTCATACGACGATTGAACGTAGAAGCGCAGAGTGGCATCGGTGATTGCGGAAAGAGAATCGGGACCGCTGGTGGCGAGGCTGTTGTCGTTGCTATACCGCGAGAAGCCCACGGTCACTGTCGGCAAATCACGACGGGGGAACCATGTTGTGGCGACATTGACATTGGAGAAGACCGTTGTTGCGGCCTTCGTCCCGGCAGTGTTGTCTTCCAAACGCTCAAAGCCGACCGTGAGGAACATCTGGTTATCGAGCAGCCGGGCGCGGTCGGTGAGCTGTATGCCGCGAATGTCGGTCTGGAGAAACGACTGTCCGAACGAAGTATAGTCGCTGCCCCGGAACAGATAGGTGGCGTGGAAGGCATTGTTGAAGTACTCCAGTCCGAGACCGACCTGGTACGCAAGGGTTGAGAGCTCCTTCAGGGAGAGAGGGCGGAGGTTGTCATTAACCGTGATCACATTCTTGAGATAGTCCCGTACCTTCTTTATTCCCTCCGTTCCCGTTCCGTACACCGAGTCGATATACGCATCGGTAAAATTGCCGCTGCTGATGTCTGAGTTGTAGGCCGTCATGGCCGCCTGTCCGGTGAGTTCGATGCGGCTATTGTCGAACCTGGCCATGAAATCGGTGCCGACCAGTATATTCTCCTGCGGTTTGATGCCATACTTGATGGAGTTCATGTCATCGCCCGAGCTCAGCCACGAGAACCCCACTTCCCACGTTTGCCTGTTCCCGATGCTGGGGCGGACAGCGAACAGCTTTCGTGCGAATGTTCCGAAGTTGTACTTTCCCCACGTCGTGGGGTTGATCTGGCCAAACGCTGAAGTTGAGTCGCGTTTGAATTCCACGCTGAAACTATCGGCAGAAAATGATTTGATCAGCGATCCTTCCACACCGCGGGTAATCTCGCCCATCGACAGATCCAGACCGAGGATGCCGTAGCGGGCGGTAGTTTGCAGGCCACGAACACGTTTGCCGTTGAGCACAAGTTCCGGAAAAGTCGGGTAGTGATCGCCATACCCGGCTTCTATCCACGGAGTTTCCACTCCGATGAAATAGCGGTTTTGCGGCTGCCTGTCACTTTTTTCATCGGATGTGACGAACAGGTTGCCCGTGAACTTCCAGATATCCGTTCGTCCTGTGAATTGTGCGCCGGCGCGGTTGTACCATGTGCCGGTGCTGCTGACGTCCTCGTGACGCGATTCAACCTGCACATTGGCATCGTACTCAAACTTGCGTTCGGGCATCGCCGAAGAGAGCAGGGTTTCTGTACCGGGGCGGCGAATGTAGAACACCAGCTCTGACGCTGTATACAGCTGTCCCTTGGTGTTGAACAGGCCGACTTTCAACGTATGCCGGCCGGGCGACAGCTGGATGCCGAGGTTTTCCGGGTAGAGGATGACAAGATCACCGCTGAACACCGCAGCATTCGTGATATTTGCATCATCCAGCTTGATTTGTGTTGCGCGTCGTGCGACTGCGGTATCCGCCCGGAGCAGCGATATGGAAATGAACACGATCGCCGGGGCTTACGACCGCGCCGGGATCCGGGCTCAGAAAAAGGACCTGTTGTTCGGCCTCCTCTTTTACCGCGATGTGTAAGAGCTGTGTCGGGGGGACGGTCAGGGGATCGCCTGAGCTGCTGCGCGGATACGCTTCGCGCCGCCCGGAGGCATCAGAGAGGACAATGTAGTATTCAACGAAAGGAGGAACAACAACGTCAGCGGGCAGGACAGAAGAAGCGGCGGATCCCCGGAGATCCATTTCCGCCTTCCGGAATTCCCGTGTGCCGAACGGCCGGTAGAGAAGAAGGATAGCCGTTGCAGCATGTCCCTCACGCAGGGTGACAGAGACTGTAACGCTGGTGCGGGAGACCGCCTCGCCCGCAGAAACGTCGGTGACGGCGGACGAGAGTTGTGCACGTGCGCCCCACACCGGTAGAAGAGAACAGACAATCAGGACTGCAAGTGGGGTATTCTTCATGCGTGCCGGAGTCCCAGAGGGTTAGTCCTTGTATTCGATCTTCAACCGGCTTGTTTTGCCCTGCGGATTGCGCAATTCAAGCTCGAGTTTCTTCGTTTGTCCATCCAGTAGTGCTTCCGCTGCCGCCTTCCGCTCTTGCTCCGTCGATGCACGGGTCTGCAATACTCCGGCACGGTTGGAAATCCCCGTAAATCCTGCGTTGACAACAAGAGACCGTGAGGAGAAGCGGTTTGAGAACTGAACGGCGCCTTCGGTAACAATCAGCGTATCGGAACCGGATGCCGCATTGAATGCCCCTGCTGTTCCCCTGATTGATGCGACGGACGTTGGTGAGGTGAAGCGGAATTCCTCGCCTGCCCGCTGCTTTGCCACGTTGAACCCCACCACGCCGGTCTGAATCTCCACCGACTTGGAGAAAGATCCGCCGGTGGTTGTGCCGGTGACCGTGAGTTCGGACTTCTCGCGCAGATGCACAAGGCTATTGTCTTTGAATTTGATAATGGCGAGAGAGGCGGGGCCTGTGCGCACCATATCACCGGTGGCCAGTGTCTGCCCGCGAATGGCCTTGTCCCACGCTTTCCCGCTCTCCTTCCGCGACACCTCAAGAATCACTTTGCTCAGGATTCCGATCGGCGCCCCCGGGGGAGCGGCGACCAGGGATGTGGGCACAACGCCGCAGAGAACCAGAACGAGAACACGCATCATAATCGATTTCATGGCAGACTCCAGGAGAGAAGCGTGCTACTCAATATCCGCGTTAATAACACTTGCGGGATTGTCGCGTAACTGCGCAATCAACTTGACCAGCTCGGATGTCGTCACCGGGGCACCATTCAGCCGAACCTGCCCGGTGGGAGAGAGCGCTTCGGCCCTGATGCGTTCGAACAGGGCTTTGTGATTTGGACCCAGCGCCTTCTCAAGTTCATCCAGCAGACTCTGCATTGCCGGGTTAGTGCCCCCGGCGTTCACCGTGAACGACCGGATCGGACTTCGCAGCGAACGGCTGCTCCCACCGGCAGCTCCGTAGAGACCCTCGACAAACCAGACGTAGGTTTTTCCCGGTTCAAGGAGACGCACCCCTGCGCTCGGGTAAAGAAAGGAGTTGCCGGTCACTTCCGAGACGACATGCGGGATACCGCTTGTGGCTTCCTCGGGGGAGGACTGTCCGGGGAGTCTTTCGAACACCGAGATCCGGGCCCGTGGTCCATCATAGTTCCACTGGAAGAGAGGGAACTGGCCGACGGTATGGTCGTTGTCCATCGGAAAGACAAGTTCAATCCGGGAAGGATTTGAGAGAACAAACTTGAATGAGGCCTTGCCAATCAGGACGTTCCTGGTGTCCACAACCTCAATGCGAAATGTGTACACACCGGCGGGAAGGATGCCCGACGGAAGCGCTATTTCTTCGAATCGCTTCTTGGCGGTCGGGTCCATGAAATACTCATGCCGGAGTTCCGGATTCCGGAGATCAAGATTTGTAAATGACCGGCTTCCTTGTATGTCGAACGGGTTCGTCTCGTAGCGTGACGCCGACGGGAACGACTCGCCATTGGCGAGCGTCACATCCAGGAAGAGTCGCATCACAGCGCGAACCGACGCGGCATTTCCCACGGCTCCTTTAACCCGTAGATCAATGGTAAAGAGCCACTTCGGAGACGTGGAGTTAATGAAATCCACATCCTGCAAGGTAAGCATGTCAACCGGGGCGGCAGATGCACTGATGTCGATCGTCGGGACCTGCGCAGAGAGTGGCAGCGCCGTAGCCACGACGATGGCGATGAGAAGAAGGGGTGTTCTCATGAGATCGCCTGCATGGAAGTGGAAGAACTGCATACGAAAAACAAAGTATAGCAAATTACATCATATCGTGCAAACGTTTAGAAATGCCGCAGATCGTTGTATACGACGAACGCCATGAATGCCAGCAACAGCACAAATCCTGCCTTCTGGAGTGCCATGCGCACCTTCACCGGAACCTCACGGCGAAAGATGGCTTCGTACACGAGGAATACCATGTGTCCGCCGTCGAGCGCAGGAAACGGAAGGAAATTGAGAATTGCCAGGCTCATGCTCAGGAGGGCCATGAATCCAAGATAGGTGAGTATTCCCATCTCCGCGGTCTGGGTGGCCATCTGGGCGATCTTAATGGGTCCGCCGACGGATTGTGCAAAGGCGATCTTGCCGGTGATGATCTGTCCGATTTGCTTCACAAAGAGTACGCTCACGTTGAAGACGTCGCTCCACGCGCGCGGAAAAGCCTGGAGAATCGAATACTCCACTTTATGTACCGGTCCGTTGTATCGCAGCGCGTACCCTATACCGATCATTCCATCCGCTGTCGGGGTCGTGGTCCCCGTAACTCTTTCCTTATTCCGTTGCCACTCCATCGGCATCGATTTGCCGGCATTGGCCTGCACCAGCGGCTTTACCTGGGTATCCGCACCAAGGGGTGTTCCATTGATGGAAATCAGGATGTCCCCCGGCTTCAATCCCATCTTGTCGGCAGGCAAACCTGATTGCACTGTGGTCACGACGATTTCGGTATTCGTCGGGACTATGCCGAAGGCGCTTTCCGTGGGATCGGGGATCGATACGCGCGGAACCCGCACCTGAAGTTGTTCATTCCGGCGCATGACGGTGAAATCGATATCGTCGCCGGCGTTGTCGATATAGACGCCGTTGAGGATGGCATCCCAATCGCTGACCATGGTTCCATTTACCGCGAGAATCCGATCGCCGCGCTGCAGTCCGGCCCGGGCGGCAACGCTCCCTTCAAGAACAGATCCAATTTCGGTGGTATCACGAACCACCTTTCCCTGCACGTAGTCAATACCCCAGAAAATTGCCACTGCAAGCAGGATGTTCATAACAACACCGCCCGAAATTACGAGCATCCGTTGCCAGATCGGTCTCGCGCGGAACTCCCAGGGTTGAGGGTCCTGCGCCAGGAAATCCGTATCGAAACTTTCGTCGATCATGCCGGAGATCTTGACGTATCCACCCAGGGGAATCCATGAGACGCAATAGTCGGTGTCGCCAAAGGTCTTTCCGAACGCTCGTGGAGGGAAGCCGATGGAGAATCGGTCGACGCGCATTCCGCACAGCTTGGCCGTGATGAAGTGCCCGAATTCGTGAACGAATACGAGCACACCGAGGGTAATCACAAAATAGAGGGCGGTTTCAAGAAACTGCATGGTTCTCTCTCACAGAGGGATGGCGTTCATTTGTTTCGACGCGAATTCGCGCGTTTCTCTATCGGCACGAAGGATATCGGGCAGACCCGGGATGTTGAACCACCTGGTGTGATGCCAGCGCCGCCGCGATCAATTCGGGTATCGCACTGAATGCAAGCGCGACCATCCAGAAACTCCTGGACAGCGACCTCGTTCGCTGCATTCAGCACTGCAGGCGCGGTACCTCCGCAACGCAGCGCTTGAAAGGCGAGAGCCAGGCACTGGAATTTGTCCATGTCGGGGGCAAGGAACGTCATGTGCTGAAGTGCTGCGAAATCCAGACGTTGAAATACGGATCTCGGCCGGTCAGGATATGTGAGGGCATACTGAATCGGCAGTTTCATGTCCGGTATTCCGAGTTGGGCCTTTATCGATCCATCCACAAATTCCACCATCGAGTGAATGATGGATTGCGGGTGGACGACGACGTCGATCTTGTCTGGCGGCAGGCCGAAAAGCCAATGTGCTTCGATCACCTCCAGCCCCTTGTTCATCAGGGTTGCCGAGTCGATGCTGATCTTGTTGCCCATCTTCCATGTCGGGTGCTGGAGCGCCTGGGCAGGTGTTATCTGCGCAAAGCTCTTCCGGTCAACATGAAGAAACGGGCCACCGGACGCCGTCAGAATCAGCCGCGCAACACTCTGTGTATCCTCGCCCTGCAGGCATTGCAGGATTGCGCTGTGCTCGCTGTCGATCGGCATCAGCTTCACACCGTGTTCGCGCACCTTCTGCATCACCAGCTCACCGGCCACAACCAGCGTTTCCTTGTTTGCAAGCGCAATGTCTTTGCCGGCCTCAATCGCGCGCAAGGTGGGGAGTAACCCCGCAAACCCCACCAGGGAGCTGATTACCGTGTCCACATCTTCACGCGTGACCGCCTCGTACAAACCTTCCTCTCCGACCAGGAGTTCCGTTGTGCCATTCACGAGGTAGCGCAACCGGTGCGCGCTGGATTCATCCGTAACCACCACACCGTGAGGACGAAACCTGTGGATCTGCTCGGCGAGCAGGTCCACATTCCGATGCGCCGTCAGATAGGTAACCCTGAAGCGGTCCGGGAAGGTGCTGATAACATCCAGGCTGCTCCGCCCGATGGAACCGGTGGAACCAAGGATGGCAATGTTTGTGGGGCGATTCACGTGCTTCACTTGTCTTTTCAAGGTAACCAAACCCCGCTTGTATATCAAGCAAGAGGAAGGTACATTTCCATTGTATGTTCTCACTTCCATCGACAAAAGCGGCGATTTGTGCCGACACATGTCTGTCACATGACAGACACATGTCTGTCACATGTCGGAGCGCTGTTGCCATTCTGTGCGCCGTTCTGGTCGCCGGCACGCTCCATTCTCAAACGCCTGACCTGCAGGCGAAGTTACGCCTGGCCCAGGGATTTGAGCAGGGAGGTGAGTGGGAGCAGGCCGCGAACCTTTACCGGGATCTTCTCCGGAACGAGCGGGGCAATTTTACATATTTTGACGGCCTTCAGCGGATGTATGTGCAATTGAAACGCTATGATGATGCCATCGGCGTGATCCGTGAACGGCTCACGTTCATGCCGGACGACCCTACGCTCTACGGGATGCTGGGTACCGTGCAGTATCGTGCCGGACGTCGAACCGGAAGCGATGAGTGCATGGCAACATGCCATCGCCATCGCGCCCGAGAACCAGCAATCCTACCGGCTTGTTGCCAACCTGATGATTGAGAACCGGTTGCTCGACAAAGCGGCCGAGACATACAGGAAAGGCCGCGTGGCGTGTCACGACCCTCAGTTGTTCACCATTGAGCTCGCACAACTGCTGGTTGCGTCAATGGATTATGCCGGTGCAACGGAAGAGTTCCTGCGGTGGCTCGGGCAGAACCCCGCTCAGATCGCGTTTGTGGAGAACCGGCTGGCTGCATTCACCTACAAAGACGAGGGGCGGCTGGCGGCGACCCGGGTAGTTCAGGCGCACCTCAATGACGCGGCCGACTCTTCGTCTGTACGAGCTTCTTGCCTGGCTGCACATGGAGGGAAAAGACTTCGACCGCAGTTTTGAGGTCTATCGTCGGATCGACGAACTTTCCGGAGCCAACGGCGTCGCACTTCTGGGCTTTGCCGATCGCGCCTTTCGCGAACGCGCCTATGGTGTTGCGTCCCGGGCATACCGTGAAGCCATGGATCGGTCGTTGCCTGCACAACGCGTTCCCCAGGCCAGATACGGCCATGCGTGTGCGCTCCTGGGGCTTCAGGTCGCGGCTGACAGCGGGGCTGTCGGGCCGTGGACGCGTGTACGGCCGGTCGACGACGCGCGCACGCACTTGACGGAAGCAGTGACCGCATTCGGCAAAATCGTTGAAGAGTATCCGCAGACCGAGTACTCTGCAAAATCACAGTACCAGATCGGTCTGATACAAATGCGTTACTTCCAGGACCTCAACAGTGCATCCAGAACGTTCCAGATGGTTCTGGCAGAACCGGCGGCAACTCCCTCCGTGCGCATTGATGTGCAATTGCGGACGGGCGAGCTGATGATCGCGCGGGCCGACACGATCAATGCGGAAGCAGCCCTGCGGACCGTTCTCTCGTCACCCGGTGCGACGCCGGATCAGACAGACGAAGCGCAACTCCGCCTTGCCGAGATTGCCTTTTTCAACGGGCACATCGATAATGCCGTGAAGTTGCTTGCGACAATTTCGACAAATGTGCAGAACGACTTCGCCAACGATGCCATCGAGTTGCAGGTGTTGTTGACGGAGAATCCGGGCGGGCCGCCGCAGGCGCTCATCCAGTATGGTCGAGCGGAATTTCTCGCCCGCCAGCACAGGAACAGCGAAGCCGTGCAACTTCTTACGGATATCGTGCACACCTATCCGGGATCGCCGCTCGTCGATGATGCATTGCTCCGCGCAGGAGGGTTGCTCACACAGGCCGGACTCTATCACAGAGGCGATTGCATTGTACGATCAACTCCTCACGCAATTCCACGACCAAAGTACAATGCTCGACCGGGCACTGTTCAGGATGGGCGAGATCTATCAGTTCGGACTCAAGCAGCCCGCAAAGGCAATCAGTACATACGAACGATTGCTCGCAGAGCAGGCACAGTCGGTTCTTGCCGGCGAGGCGCGTAAGCGCATTCGTACGTTGAGGGGAGAATCGTTGTGAACATGCCCGGAGTGAAATGGCGGACGTGCATCCTGTTGTTGAGCGTGCTGTGGACCACGTCGTCGGCACAAAACAAGATTCTGGTATACATGGATCTCCAGCAAACCGATCATCTGAAAGCCTATGGTATTGCCTACTGGGCTCTGACGAAGAATATTGAAGTCGATTGGCTGCTCAATTACCGTGGCGGGTCTTTCATGATGGACGGTAATCCGGTGCTTGCCACCGAATGCAGCGTCCGCGGGGTTGCGTTCGAGGAGGTGACCGCTTCCAGTGCGGCACAGATCTACGCGGAAGTGCAGCGCGATGACAACAACATGGATGTCGTCCGGCTGGAAAAGGCCCCGAAGATTGCAGTGTATGTACCCCCGGGATTCAAGCCCTGGGATGATGCCGTCACGCTTGCCCTGGAGTATGCAGAAATCCCCCACGACAAACTCTGGGACAAGGAGGTGCTGGAAGGAAAGCTTCACGAGTATGATTGGCTGCACCTCCATCATGAGGATTTTACGGGGCAGTACGGGAAATTCTTTGCGTCCTTTGCGAGTGCCAACTGGTATCTGGAGCAGCAGGCAATGCTTGAGAAGGAGGCCCGTACGCTCGGATTCAAGAAGGTCTCGGAACTCAAGAAAGCCGTTGCCCGCACCATCAAGGAATACATCGGCGGCGGAGGCTTTATGTTTGCCATGTGTTCGGCCACCGATACCTACGATATTGCGTTGGCGGCCGAAAATACGGACATTTGCGACGTGATGTATGACGGCGACCCACCCGATCCGGATGCACAATCGCGCCTTGACTTTTCAAAAACGCTGGCATTCACGGACTTCACGATCGAGAAGAATCCGCTCCGGTATGAATACTCTGATATCGACCAGCCCCCGAGCGATATGCTCGCACTTCAGAATCCGGAGACAGATTACTTCACGCTGTTCGAGTTCTCTGCAAAGTTCGATCCCGTTCCGACAATGCTGACGCAAAATCATGTGAACGTGTTGAAGGGCTTTCTCGGGCAAACCACAGGCTTCAAGAAGTCCTGTATCAAGAAAACCGTCATTATTCTTGCCCAGAAGGACGGGACAGACCAGGTGCGTTACCTGCACGGCAACTACGGCCGGGGAACGTTCACGTTCTACGGCGGTCATGATCCGGAAGACTACCAGCATGCGGTGGGAGATCCGCCGACGGATTTGTCGCTGCACAAGAACTCACCGGGGTACCGGCTCATTTTGAACAATATTCTCTTTCCTGCGGCAAAGAAGAAGCAACAGAAAACATAACCGTCTACCATAGCGTACATCTCTACTTTCATCATCAATGTAGGAGGTTCCATGCGGTCCTTTGCACTTGTCGTCGCTCTGCTTGTCACAACAGCTGCCATCGCGCAGCCGGTCGTGGGGGGATTGGCTCCATCCGTGAATTTCGGGGCCCATGTGAATTTCATGAACGCGAATTTTCCGGGTCCCCAGATCAACGGGGCGTCCGCACTGAAAGATGTGTACGGTGCAGGTTTTGGCGGTGGCGTCCATCTTGACGTCCAACTGGCCATGTTCAGCTTCCGGGTCTCAGGCGACTATCTCTCGTTCTCGCCGGACAATGACAAGTACCGAACGGGTCTGGAAGCTATCATCGGCACTGCTGCGGGACAATTCAGCGTCCAGGGAGGCAGCATCACCATGTGGTCCGGCAATCTGAACGCCAAGATGGCTATCCTTCCCCTGCCGATTATCAAACCGTACATGACAGCGGGCATCGGATTGGCCCGGCTGAGTGTTGATGACGCAAAAGTTATGCAGGGCGGAGTGGAAACCAAAGGCCTATGCAGGCTTTTCCTCTGAAACGAAGACGGCGTACAATGTCGGGGCGGGAGTCGATGTGTCAATCGGGGTCACACTGTTTCTCGAGGTCAAATACATGTGGGTGGTCACTGATCCGGAGACAAGCACACTCTTTCCTGTGACCATCGGCGTCACGTTCTAACGGGACAGTGCGCACAGAGGCCCGGTTCGCAATATGTTCGGTGCAGTTCAATTGCACCATGGTGGAGGATGGAGGAGCCGATGTGCAGCGAACCGTGAAGAACATTCCGTTCCACAGTCCGTGTAATGCTGTTACGTTGCGGTGGCGGCAGCGCCCGTGCGAGTGCGCGCGCCTGCCGGTGTAGGGTGCGGTCAGCACACAGACGCGCGCGGAGAAGTGCAGCCGGGACAAATGTATTGAAGATGATCGCATCAATGCGATCCGTGCCGAGAGCAATAGATGGTCCCGGAGCGCTTCCGCGAAAATGCAGGTGAGTGTTCCAGAACGAATCGGGGGTGAAGGCAAAGAATTCCCGCAGCCGTTCCCGGCGCTCGCGCACCGTAAGACCGGGTGTGTGAAAATACTTCAGTATCTGCCTCGCGCCGCTGGCCTGCAGAAGTTGAGGCAGGATATGGCCCAGCACCGCGAGCCGTGCGGTGGGAAAATTGACGGGCCGCAGGCGGAAGAACAACCAATCGGCTTCGTGCATCAGAGGGCAATGCAGCTCCTTGCGGAGACCCCCCCATCGTTTCCGCAGGCGCAGCACGTAGTGTCTGCTTTCCCGATCCTTCAAGCCCCGCGTTGAAGGCAGCAACCCTGAAACGCCAAAGAGCAACGCCATCATCGCATCGCTGTCTGAACACGCCCAGCGCTGCAGCACAGGGAGCTGAACAATCCCGGCGAGTTCACCGAACGGTTTCTTGTTCTTCGAGTATCCCATGCCTTCCACAATGCCTTCATACAGCAATTGATCCCAGACGGCATCGTACGTGAGTTCGTTCCTCTCAAACCTCAGCAACTCGTTCAGTCGCGCATCGAGTCTCGCCACACGGCGTTCGATTCTCTGCCACCCCAGATGCAGTAACGTTCTCCGTAGGTTTTCCGGTGTCCTCCGGGGCTTTGCGGCGGCACAGAAGAACGTGCAGGAATTGTAGACCGGCATGGCCGGAACTGGACCGCCATCCGGTTGTAGCACAAGCACCGGCACGCGCCGCTTTCCTGCAGTGCGTGCCGCGTTTGTCAGGCCGCCACGGAGTCCGACGACGTGAAGGATCACCCCGTTGTAGTGTGCATCGGCGTTGTGGTGATGGAGTTTCCAGTCGCGCTCATGGAGATGCACCTCCACATCACCTCGATACAAGCGGCCATCCAGACGAATCAGTGCGTCAAGATAGTCAGGACCACCATCGCTGTTGGGTCGCCCCGGAGAGAGGATGGAAAGCGGTCGATCATCAGAGGTACGAAGGAGGGTAACCGGAGAGATGTGCTCCCACATGCGGCGGATGGATGCTTCCGATGCCCCATCCTTGTTCAATGCTTTGGATAGTCTCGATATCCGTTGATCTGATCCCGCATCGCTTGTGCCGCTGAACGGGCCGCGTCGGGGAAATCCACTCCGGCAGAAGCATAGATCACGCTCCGGCCGGCATTAATAAGGGCCAGGAAGCCGTCTCTGTCGCAGCCGTACTGCACGGCTCGCTTGAGATCTCCCCCCTGCGCCCCCACACCGGGAATGAGCAGCGGGAGGTGAGGCGCAAGCAACCGGATGCGTTTCAGCTGGGCCGGGCGGGTTGCTCCTGCGACGAGGCCGAGGTTCCGGTGTACATTCCACCTCTTGACGCGCATAATGACCTTCTCATACAACGGTCGTCCGCCGGCTTTCAAATACTGAAAATCTTTCGCTCCCGGATTCGAAGTCAGTGCAAGAACAAAGACGCCATGATCAGGAGAGCGGAAGAACGGTTCGAGAGAATCCCGGCCCATATACGGATGCACCGTTGATGCATCGAAACGCAATTCGTTGAAGAGGGATCGTGCATACAGATCCGAAGAATTTCCAATGTCGCCCCGTTTTCCGTCGGCAATGGCAATGACGGAAGGCGGAATATGCTTTCGTGTTTCGTTCAGCACCCACCACCCCCGTTCGCCCAGAGCTTCGTAAAAGGCCAGATTCAGCTTGTAGGCGCAGGCAAGATCGCAGGTTGCGTCGATCAGGCGTTTGTTGAACTCCAGAACACCTTCGGGCGTGTGTGGCAGATGCGGAGGGAGTTTGGTGATATCGGTATCAAGGCCGATACAAAGGAGGGAATCCTGAGCAGCTTGAATGGTGCGGAGGCGATCGGTAAAGGGTGTCATGGGTTCTCCTACTGTATACTACACAGGACTTCCGGTTTTTTCGACCGCCCAAGAACCTGACTAGGCACCAGTTAGGCATTAGGCGTGAGGCACTTGGTCAAGAGTAGGGTCTCGGGTTTAGGGTCTAGAAAAGCAGGGGCTAGGGTCTCGGGTCTGGGGTCTGGGTCGTAACCGCAGCTGGCGCATCTTGAACTAGCCCCTAGACCCTAGCCCCCAGACCCTGCTTTCCCCAACGCCTCCCGCTTCTCCCCCTCTGTCAGCACCTCATTCATCGATCCGGTACGGTATCCTTGAAGATCGAGAGTAACGTAGGTGAACCCAAGCTGCTTGAGGCGGGTTACAAACTCGCTTCGGAATGGCTCCTGTAC
This sequence comes from Ignavibacteriota bacterium, assembly GCA_963849385.1. Lineage (GTDB taxonomy): Bacteria > Bacteroidota > Ignavibacteria > UBA10030 > UBA6906 > Fen-1255. The sequence goes on from CAWKHH010000001.1 coordinate 191,603, forward strand.
AAGGCGGGAAATTTCCGTCGGATCGACTTCAACGCGTGCTGTGCTGGTGTCGTGAAAGCGAACCCGGAAACGGCGAAACCCGTGGTCACGAAGAAATGTCTCTGCAGCGTCGACGCGGGTCAGGTTCTCGCGAAGGATGGGGGTGCCGTATGGAAAACGGGACGAGAGGCAGGCGAACGATGGCTTATCCCATGTGGGCAATTCCAGGTGCCTGGAGAGTTCCCGGACATCAGCCTTGGAGAAACCCGCTTCGAGCAACGGAGAACGGACCTCGCCTTCGGAGCGGGCCCGCATTCCGGGACGGAAATCGCCAAGGTCGTCAGTGATGGTACCATCTGCAATCCAGTCGAAACCTTCCCGTGCCGCGATCTCCCGGAGCTTCCCAAACAGCTCCGTTTTGCAGTAGTAGCACCGGTCGGGCGGGTTTTCCTGGAATTTGATTTCGTCGGTCTCTTCCGTGTGCACAATCTCGTATCGTGCGCCGATGGTTTGGGCAAGTGCAAGTGCTTCTTCGAATTCCCTTGTCGGATATGTTTCTGAACGGCCGATCATTGCCAGTGCTCTCTGGCCGAGCTGATCGACGGCAACCTTCAGCAGAAGGGTGCTGTCCACACCGCCCGAGTATCCGATCACCAGACTCTTCATTTCTTCGAGCAACCGCTGAAGGGTCGTGTATTTCTCATATACAGCCGTACTCAGCATTTTCGCACCCATTCTTCTGAACGAAACGACCTCGCCCCACGCAAGGCGGAGCGAGGTCGGCAAATAGCGCCCTTGCGCCGCCTACTTCCGCAGGAGGTTTTTGAATTCTTTCATCGACTTGACGCCGGGAAATTCACGCTCGAAATCTTTGCGCATATTCGGGTCAAGGCGGAACGAGCTCTTCAACGATTCCACGGCCTCAAAATTCCGGTTCAGCACCATGAGGACTTTGGCCCGCAAATAGTACGATTCCGCCGACTTCGGGTTTGCGTCCACCGACTTGTCAAAGGCTTTCAATGCCTGGCGGAGGTACCCCAGTTCAAAGAGCGTCTCGCCGTAGTCCAGCCAGGCTTCGAAGTTGTGCGGTTCGAGTCTTGTCACCATGCGGTAACTTACGAGCGACTCCCGGAGTTTTCCCATATTGTAGAGCAGATCCGCCTTTGCATACCACAATTCGGGATATCCCTTGCTGATCTCTATTGCACGGTTGTAGTCAGAAAGCGCCTTGCGGAACTCCTCCAACGCATCATAGCAGCTGCCGCGGCCGAAATAGGACTCATAGTGGTTGTCGTCGAGCTTGATCGCCTGCGAAAAGCTATTGATAGCTTCGGCGTACTCGGCAAGCTCTTCGTAGGCGTTTCCGAGGTTGTGCCACGCCGGCAGGTCCTTAGGCTCGAGCCGGAGTGTTTCTTTATAGCACTCAATGGCATCATGCAGGCGGCCCAGATTGGCCAGAGCATTCCCCTTGTTGTACCAGGCCGCAGGGAAGTTCTCATGGACGGCCAGGGCTGTGTCGTAGCTTTCCAGTGCCCTGTGGAATTGGCCCATCCGGCTCAGGACGATTCCGCGGTTGTACCAGGCGTTGAAATTGAAGGGGTCGCGGTCGATGTGTTCGTCATAGCAGCGCAGCGAATCCTCGAGCTGGTCAAGATAGTCATAGCAGTATCCCAGCTCGTACCATGCTTCCCGGTGGTCGGGATTCCCTTCGAGGATGAACCGCAAAATCTGGGCGGCATCATCGTACTTTTCCATCTTCTCGAGGGTTACCGCCTTGTTGAAGAGCGCCTCACCATGTGTCGGCTCGATTTCGAGTGCCCGGTTAAAGCTTCCCACGGCCTCCTCGAACCGGCCCAATTCATCCAGCGCGATCCCCAGGTTGACCAGGATTTCCGTATCCACAGGATTCAGGTTCAAAGCCTTGGTAAAGGCTTCGAGGGCTTCGGCCGGACGGTTCAGATTGGAGAGAATAAGACCCTTGCGCTGCCAGGTGTCGGCACTGTAAGGAATATGCGCCAGCATCCGATCAACGAAACGGAGAGCGTCTTCATACCGTTCGTTGTCGAAGTAGAAATTGACGATTTCTTCGAGGGCTTCGATGTTGGTGATGTCAGAAGAGCCGTCGCCGAGCATGTCTTTGTACTTCTTCAGCTCGTCTTCAAAACGGTCGGCCCGTCCCTCCTCGTTCTCATCATCATCAAGATTGTTGTAGTCAAGAATACTCATCGCCGCTCCGTAAGGGGACATCGTCCAACGGTAATTAATCCAAAAAATGGGGCGAAGTCAATAGTTTGATTTTGAGGGCGTACAGCCGTATATTTGTGTCTTGGTTTTCAATGATTTCTGCGAATATTGACAGATTGCGGGAGCGCATCGTCTCAGCGTGCGGCCGGTCAGGCCGCCGGCCGGAGGATGTAACCCTTGTTGCGGTGGCCAAAACCTTCCCGGCGGACCTGGTGGAGGAAGCGGTCCGCGCCGGTGTACCGGACGTTGGTGAGAACTATGTACAGGAAGTACTCGGTAAACGCGCAGCGCTCTCTGCCCTGGACATCCGCTGGCATTTCATAGGGCATCTGCAATCCAACAAGGTGCGACAGATTGCGGAGTGGGTGCATCTTGTGCATGCACTGGACAGTGCGTCGGTTGCGCGGGAGCTTGATGTGCGGGCAGCACGCACGGGACGCATTATCGAGGCCCTTGTCGAAGTGAATACGACGGGGGAGCAGACGAAATTCGGTCTGCCGCCCGAGAGTGTTTCCGGGTTCATCCGATCCCTTGAACCCCTATCACACATCCGGATCAGAGGATTGATGACTATTGGCCCGTTTCTTCCCGACCCCGAAGGATCCCGGCCGATGTTCCGGAGACTGCGGTTGCTGCGCGACGAAATCACCAATGCGCCCCAGGCGAACATGGATCTCCATCATCTGTCGATGGGAATGACCGGTGACTTTGAAGTGGCTATAGAAGAAGGGGCGACACTTGTGCGTATCGGCACCGCAATCTTCGGATCGCGGAAGAAACCTGCATAGGCGGAGGACATCATGAAATTAACACCGCTGGATATCCGCAAACAAGAGTTCAAACGGGTGATGCGGGGATATGATCCCGTCGAAGTCGACACCTTTATGGATATGATGGCTAATGAGTTTGAAGAAGTCCTCAAGTCTCAGAAGGAAATGCGGGATCGTTTCGTCGAGCTGGATGTTCAACTCAAAGACTACCGTCAGATTGAAAAGACCCTGCAGCAGACACTGTTCCAGGCCCAGGAGATGACCGGGAAGACATACGAAACCGCCCGCAAGGAGGCGGAGTTGATCGCCCGCGAGGCGGAGCAAAAGGCCGCGCGGATCATTGAACAGGCCCATGATGAGCGTGGGCGCGTTAAGAACGAAATCATTCATCTGACCAGCCGGAAAGAGACCCTGATACAGCAGCTCCGGGTTGTCTTGAGCGCGGAGCTGGATTTGCTGAAGACGCTTGAACTGGGTACGGCGGAAGGACTTGTTACGCAGTCTCCTGCAGGTACCGGGAAAACCACCATTGATCTGGACGCGATTGCCAAAACCCTTGACCATGATACCGCCGCGCAAACACATTGATGATGCCGTAGCATTTCTGCGGACGAAAACCGCAGCAGCTCCCTCTGTCGGCATTATCCTCGGCACAGGACTCGGTGGCCTGGTGAAGGAGATTGCCATTGAGACCGTGATTGACTATGGGGACATCCCGCATTTTCCACTTTCCACCGTGGAGTCGCATAACGGGAAGTTGATTTTCGGACGGCTGGGGGGGAAGCGCATTGTGGCGATGCAGGGGCGCTTCCACTACTATGAAGGGTACACCATGCAGCAGGTGACCTTTCCGGTGCGCGTGATGAAGTTTCTTGGTGTGCACACGTTGCTGGTCTCCAATGCCGCCGGCGGGATGAATCCGCAGTTCCGCAAAGGCAGCGTGATGATCATCACCGATCACATCAACCTGCTTGGTGACAATCCGCTGATCGGGCCGAATGACGAGACTCTTGGCCCGCGGTTCCCGGACATGTCCGAGCCGTACAGCAAGAAACTCATAGCACTTGCGGAAGAAGTGGCGCTGGATCTCAAGATTCGCGTGGAGCGTGGCGTGTTCGTGGCGGTGCCCGGACCAAACCTTGAGACCCGTGCCGAATACCGCTTTCTCCGGTTAATCGGGGCTGACGTCGTCGGGATGTCCACCGTGCCGGAAAATATCGTCGCCAATCATATGGGGATGTCCGTGCTGGGATTCTCGATTATCACGGATGAATGCTTTCCCGATGCGCTGCAGCCGGCCAGCGTGGAGGCCATTATTGCCGTGGCCGGATCCGCCGAGCCCAAGTTAACAGCGATCATGAAGGGGGTTGTCGAACGGCTCCCTGTTTCGTAAAGGACTGCACGCAGTGTTCAAAGAGTTAAACGAACGGGTTTCGTACCCCGCCATAGAGAAGGAGATCCTGGCGTTCTGGAAGGAACACGGGATCTTTGAGAAGAGCATTACCAGCCGCAGGGGCAGACCCGGTTTCACCTTCTATGAAGGTCCTCCCACCGCCAACGGCCGTCCGGGCATCCACCATGTCATGGCGCGCACGCTGAAGGATCTTGTCTGCCGGTACAAAACGATGCGCGGGTATCAGGTGCACCGGAAAGCCGGTTGGGACACGCACGGCTTGCCGGTCGAGATCGAAGTGGAAAAGCAGCTGGGCTTCAAACACAAGGAAGATATTGTCCGCTATGGCGTTGCGGCATTCAACGAGAAATGCCGGGAGTCGGTGTGGAAGTACAAGACCGACTGGGAGAAGATGACCGAGGAGATGGGATACTGGGTGGATCTCCAGCACCCGTACGTCACATTTGAAAACGACTACATCGAATCCATCTGGTGGGCGCTCAAGCGGTTCTATGACGAAGGGATGATGTACAAGGGGTACAAGATCCAGCCTTACTGTCCGCGATGTGAAACCCCGCTGTCGTCGCATGAAGTATCTCTCGGCTACGAAGACGTGAAAGATCCGAGCGTGTATGTTCGGATGCGGCTCAAGAGTGCACCCGATACCGCATTCCTGGTCTGGACGACGACGCCATGGACCCTTGTCTCGAACGTGGCCCTTGCCGTTGCGAGCGACGTCACCTACGTCACGGTGGAGCACAAAGGCGAAAAGCTCATTCTTGCCGAAGCGCGTTTGTCCGTACTCGAAGGAGAGTACACGATTCTCGAGAGGCGCAAAGGGCGTGAGCTCGCCGGCATGGAATACGATCGTCTCTTCTCCTACCACCCTGTTGATCGAAAAGGGTTCTACGTCATCGAGGCGGATTTTGTCACAACGGAAGACGGCACCGGCATCGTCCATATGGCCCCGGCGTACGGCGAAGATGACTATCAGGCGGGAAAGAAGTACAACCTGCCTGTGCTTCATCCTGTGAACCGGAGCGGCGAGTTCGGTCCGGAGGTGACTGACTTTGCGGGGATGTTTGTGAAAGATGCCGATCTCCAGATCATCCGCAACCTCAAAGAACGCGGCATTCTGTATAAGAAGGAAACGATCACACACAGCTATCCGCATTGCTGGCGCTGCAAAACACCGCTGCTGTACTACGCGCGCGAATCGTGGTACATCAGCACGACGAAGTTTGCCGACCGGATGATCGCGTTGAACAAGCAGATCAACTGGGTGCCGCCCGAAGTCGGCGAGGGTCGCTTCGGCAACTGGCTGGAAGAGAACAAGGACTGGGCGCTGTCGCGCGACCGTTTCTGGGGAACGCCGCTGCCGATCTGGATCTGCGATCTCTGCAAAGCACAGAAGTGCATCGGGAGTGTGGCGGAACTCCGGCAGGGCGACAACCTGAACGAACCGGTTGACCTCCACAAGCCGTTTGTGGACGATAGTCACATTCCGCTGTTCCTGCGGTGGCACCATGCATCGTACACCGGAACTGATCGATGTCTGGTTTGACTCGGGTGCGATGCCGTTTGCGCAGTGGCACTATCCCTTCGAGAACAGGGAACTGGTCGACAGCGGAAAACAGTACCCGGCGGATTTCATTTGCGAGGGGGTTGATCAGACACGGGGATGGTTTTACTCGTTACATGTCATCGGCACATTCCTGTTTGACAAGCCGGCCTTCAAGAACATCCTGGTGAACGAGCTGATTCTCGACAAGGATGGTCAGAAAATGTCGAAGACCCGCGGCAACACGGTGAACCCGTTCGATATCATGGCCCGGTACGGTGCCGATACGACGCGCTGGTATCTGGTGACTGCGAGTCCGCCCTGGCGACCGACGATGTTCGATGTCGAGGGGCTCGGAGACGTACAACGCCGGTTCTTCGGCACGCTGGTGAACACGTATGCGTTCTTCGCGATGTACGCGAACATTGACCGGCTGACATGGAAGGAACCGGAAGTCCCGGTCCGTGAACGTCCGGAAATCGACCGCTGGATTCTTTCGGAGCTGCATTCGCTCCTCGAGCGTTACCGCGGCTTCATGGATGCATATGATGTGACCAAAGCCGCGCGCAGCGTCAGTGATTTCACAGTCGATGCGCTCTCGAACTGGTATGTGCGCAGGAATCGGCGGCGGTTCTGGAAGAGCGAGATGGGTCGCGACAAGCTGGCTGCGTATCAAACGCTCTACACGTGCCTGGTCTCGGTGGTGAAATTGATGGCGCCGTTTGCGCCGTTTCTTGCCGACGAAATCTTCCGCAATCTCAACAGTGTCACCGGCCGCGAGGAGTTGGCTTCAGTACATCTGTCCATGATGCCGGACCCGGATCCGTCCATGGTGGACGCAGCGCTGGAAGATCGAATGGCGCGGGCACAACGCATCGTGATGCTCGTCCGGGCGATGCGGATGAAAGCCAACCTCAAAGTGCGGCAGCCACTGCGGCAGATTATTTTGCCGGTGCCTGAAGGACGCGAACGCGACAGCATCCGCTCCATGCAGGAAATCATTCTTGACGAAATCAACGTCAAGGAGATCACCTACGTGAGCGACGACACCGGCATCGTGCGGAAAAATGCCAAACCGAATTTCAAAACGCTGGGTCCCAAATTCGGCAAAGCGGTACAGCAGGTCGCCGGGCGTATCAAGGAGATGACCGGAGCGGAAATCTCCGCCCTCGAGCACAATGGCGGTGTTGCCCTTGCCGCCGGCGACCAGGAATGGACAGTGACAACGGGGGACGTGGAGATTCTGCGTGAGGACATCCAGGGTTGGGTGGTGGAATCGGACGGTGGCATGACTGTTGCTCTGGATACACGTCTTGACGATGAGCTTCTGGCCGAAGGCTCAGCGCGGGAGTTCATCAACCGTATACAGAACATGCGCAAGGAAGCGGGGTTTGAGGTGACCGACCGGATCACGATCGTTTATACCGCATCTGCAAGCTTGCAGGAACGCCTGGAGAAGCAGCGGTCCGTTATCATCCGGGAAACACTTGCAGAGGCGTTCCACGTTGGTCCAGCTGTAGGCGAAAGCTCTACGAAACAGAATATTAATGGCGAGGAGGCGCACGTTGCGATAGCACGTGTGCGCCGCGGATAGATCACTTTAGAGGGAGAAGAACAGGCATGGCAAAGAAAGTGTCACGGACGGCTGCCAAAAGCGGGGCGCGCAAGGCTGCACCCCAAAAAGGCCAAGGCGGCACCGGTAAAGAAGACCGGAGAACGGGTATCCAAACCCGTCGCGAAGAAGAAATCAGAATCCAGGGCCGTTGCCAATTTCAACCCGGGTCCCCGGACGTACTCTTCGGAAGAACTGAAGAAGTTCAAAGAGATGATACTCCTCAAGCGGCAGGAAATGCTCGAAGAGCTTGACAACCTCAAAGAGAGCATCATGGACGTCACCACCGGCGAATATGTCAGCGAAAGCTCGACCTACTCGCTCCACATGGAACAGGGGACGGATGCCATGGAGCGGGAGAAGACGTTCCTTTTTGCTTCCCGCGGAAGCAAGTTCATCTCCCAGCTTGACGATGCCCTGATACGCATAGGGAACAAGACCTACGGACAATGCAAAGTCTGCAGTTTGCTGATACCCAAGGAGCGCCTTGACGCGGTGCCGACGGCGCAGACCTGTGCGGAATTCAAGAACACAGGCATCCCGTGCGAGCGGGGACGTCTGGCAATGGCAAAGATGAAACCGGGGAAATGACCGGATGTCCGTACTCGTCGTCTCACTCCTGATCGTGTTGTCTGACCAGGCATCCAAGCTCCTTATCCGGGGCATACAGATTCCCGCGCTCGGTATCTCCTGGGAGGGGATACCGTACGGCACCAGCGTGCCGGTGTTCGGTGACTTCTTTCGCCTGACGTATATCGAGAATTCCGGAATGGCGTTCGGCATCGATGTGGGAGGAAAGATCTTCTTCTCCCTCTTTTCTCTTTTCGCCAGCATTGCCCTCATCGTCTATCTCTACCGTGTGCGAACCGCTTCGTTGGGGTTCCGCCTGTCTCTTGCGATGATCCTGGGCGGTGCGGTGGGAAACCTGATCGATCGCATGTTCTACGGCATGATCTTCGGCTACGGTCCGCTGTTCGGGGGAAGGGTCGTGGATTTCTTTGATGTCGATTTCTTTACTATCGATCTCTTCGGTTATCACCTCTCGAGGTTCTGGGTATTCAACATCGCCGATGCCAGCGTCACCATCGGTGTGATTCTGTTGTTGCTGTTTCACCGCGTGGCGGTATCGGAGGACAGGCCTGCTCCTCCGTCTCCTTCCACAGAACCCCCGATCGCTTCCTGAGAGGCACCTGAATCCATGCCACAGGAATTTGATATCGTTGTTCCTGCCGGCAAGAAGAAGGAGCGGCTGGACGTTTATCTGACGAACCACGTGGAAAATGCGACCCGCACGAAGGTGCAGGCCGCCATTCGTGCCGGTCTCGTTCAGGTCGACGGTAAAGCGGTACGTGCCAGCCACACGGTCGCACCCGGTGAAGTGATCCATATAACGCTTCCCCATCCTCCTCCTCCGGATGTCAAGGCGGAACCCATCCCCCTGTCTATTGTGTATGAAGACGACGATCTTCTGGTCGTGAACAAACCTGCCGGCATGGTGACACATCCGGCCTACGGCAATTACACCGGCACCCTCGTGAACGCGCTGTTATTTCATTGTCGCGCGCTCTCCACGATGAATGAGAGTTCGCGGCCGGGGATTGTCCACCGGTTGGATAAGGATACTTCGGGACTGATGGTGATCGCGAAGAATGACGTGGCGCATGTGCATCTTGCCCGCCAGTTTGCCAGGAGAACCATTGCGCGCGAGTACTGGGCGGTTGTCTGGGGAAAGTTTTCGGCATCCGCAGGGGTCATTGATGCCGCCCTCGGCCGGAGCAAAGCCGATCGGAAGAAGATGGCCGTCGTCGCCGAAGGCAAACACGCCGTAACGAACTATGAGGTACTGGAGCCATTCCCGTATCTCTCGCTTGTCCGCCTGCGTCTGCAGACCGGGCGGACCCATCAGATCCGGGTGCACCTTGCGCATATCGGGCATCCGGTGTTCGGTGATCCGACCTACCATGGCCGCCGGCTCAACGCAGGGCCGGGAACATCGCGGCAAAAGTCCGAGGTGCAGGAGCTTCTGGAGCTGGTTCCCCGGCAAGCCCTGCATGCCAAAACCATCGGTTTCGTCCATCCGGCCACCCGGGAAAAGATGGTTTTTGATTCTGTTCTTCCGGAAGACATGCAGACGTTGCTCGATCGACTCCGTTCTGCCGGGGAGTAACCCTTGCTTGTCCCTCAGAAACGGATATTGTATATTATCCCTACCACACAACAACTTTACGGAGGTCGAATGAAACCTTCGCACAACCGCATGTTGCGGACGATCGCGCTTTGCGTGATTGTGAGTGCGTTTGCGATACCCGTGGCGACTGCACAAACGGAGCTTGAGAACGCGCTCAAGCAGTATAGCGCCGAAACGGTGACCGGCTACATCCAACCGGTGGCCGATCTCTTCGGTGCCGATATGCATGCCGGCTACTATCACAACGCATACATCGCTCCGTCGGGGTTCAGCCTCGGCTTCGACATCATCGTCATGGGATCCATTGTCCAGGACGCGCAGAAATTCTATACTGCGAACACGCCGGCGGGTTTCAATCCCGCCACATTCAAAACCGCCACGATTTTTGGCGGGAAGGGAACCACCGTTTCCTTTGCCGGCCTCGAATTCAAAGGGTCCGATGGTATCTTCAACACATCGATCTTTCCGCTGGCGGTGCCGCAACTCCGGTTGGGCTCCCTGTACGGCTCGGATCTCACTCTCCGGTTCATCACGATTCCCGCGATCGGAGACAACAAGGTTCCCGTGATCACGCTCTGGGGTGTTGGTGTCCGTCACAGCATCAGCCAGTACATCTCTGAGTGTCCGCTGGACCTTGCTGCCGGTGTGTACTTCAACAGCTTCACAGTCGGTGATCTGATGAATTTCAAAGGGTTTGCCGTCAACGCCCAGGCCAGCAAGAGCATCAAGATTCTCATTCTCTACGGCGGTATCGCTTACGAGAGCAGCAAGATGAACCTCAAATACACATCCACGGATCCCACTGTTCCAGCCGGTGTGGATATCACGTTGAATGGTGCGAACAATTTCCGCTTTACTCTCGGCGTTGGATTATCGCTCGGCATCCTGAAGATCTTTGCTGACGCCAACTTTGGATCGGTGACGAACTATTCCGCCGGTATAGGGTTCGGCCGGTGATGGGTTCTCTATTGAGCTTGCGCATGATATTAACGGGAGATCGAACATGAAGACGAAAATCCTGCTGGTGTTTCTCCTTGGCGTCCTGGCAACCACCGGTTCCACATGCATCAATGATGGATTCCTGGTTGCTGTAAACCTGCCAATGGAGATGTGCCTTGCGATCAATCCTGGTTCCAATCCGAGTTTCTCGGGTTCGCAGACCATAAAATTGTCGGACCAGGTAGATGCCTCCTATTTGGATAAGATCAAGAACGCCCGGTTCTATGATCTCAAAGTGCACGTGACTGGAACGTACACAGGTACCATCTACAACGGTAAGTGCTATGTCAACGGGAAGAAACTCCTCGATTTCACCGGGGGATGGGCCGACTTCGCCACACCGCAGTCGTTGGTTGGCGGTTCGACGTTCATCACGCGCGACACAACCGGATTGAAAGAACTCGTTGCGGTACTTAACCAGTTCAAGACGCAGCCGAATACGACGGTGACCCTTGCTGGTGAAGGCGTGTTGAGCCCGACACCGATTCCGTCCGGACTCTCGGTGTGCCTGGAGATTTTTGCTCAGGTTGACGCGGAAGTGAAGTAGGTCGCTTCGTATCCATGGGAGCCGGCGCGGTGGCAACCCCACGGGTGGAGAGTGGACGCGCGACAAATCTGCTGGGGATGAACCGTGAGGAGCTCCGCACATTTGTCGAGAGCCTGGGGGAGCGCCCCTACCGTGGAGACCAGATCTATCGCTGGCTCTACACGCGCGGGGCGGTGTCGTTCGACGTCATGACCGACATCACCCGTGCGGCGAGAGACCGTTTCTCGCATGCCGCGGTGATCGGCGGTGTTGTTCCGGTGACCAGCACTCTTTCCCCTGCAGACGGTACCACGAAGTACCTGTTCACGCTTTCCGACGGTCTCCACATCGAGAGCGTTTGTATTCCCCCGTCCACGCTGTTTGACGCCGATGAGGAGCGGTCCGGCGACCATCAGTCGAGACAGAGATTGACGCTGTGCGTCTCTACGCAGGTCGGCTGTCCGCTTGCGTGTGCATTCTGTGCCACGGGGACGATGGGATTCCTGCGGAATCTGACCGCGGGGGAAATCATCGATCAGGTGCTGCAGGTCCGGCGCATGACGGAGCGGCGGATCACGAACATCGTCTTCATGGGCATGGGGGAACCGCTGCTGAATTATGAACGGGTGATGCAAGCGGCGGAGATAATGACTGACGGCATGGAGATTGCGGCCCGGCGCATTACCGTTTCGACAGCCGGATGGGTCGATGGGATCCTGCGAATGGCCGCCGAAGGGCGGCGCAACAAGCTTGCGATCTCTCTCCATAGCGCGGTGGAAGAGACGCGCATACGGCTGATGCCGGTCACACGCCGTTTCCCCCTTGCACGCCTGCAGGATGCGGTGAAACGCTACTATGCGGCGACCCGGCTGAGGGTGACGTACGAATGTATCTTCTTTGACGGCATCAATGACCGCCCGGAAGATATACGCCGGCTCATCAGGTTTGCGCGGTCCGTCCCGTGCAAAATCAACGTGATTCCGTATCATTCCATCGCCTTCACACATCCGGAAGGCCTGGCTGCTTCACTCCGCCCGTCATCCCGGACGGACGCTATTGTCGATCAACTCCGTGAGGCCAACCTTACCGTGATGGTGCGCAGCAGTGCCGGTGAAGACATTGCGGCGGCCTGCGGGCAGCTGGCCGTTGACGAACCACGGCGACGTCATGCGGGGGCGGTCACCCACAACAGGACATCAGTATCCACACGAGACAACGACACATGAGACTCCTCCTCTTCGGCCCTCCGGGCGTGGGGAAGGGAACGCAAGCGAAGTTATTCTCTGAAGAGTGCGCTATACCGCACTACTCCACAGGCGATATGCTTCGTGCCGCCGTTGCGGCGCACACATCCCTCGGCCGGAAGGCCAAAGCATTCATGGACGCCGGACAACTTGTTCCCGACGATGTGATGATCGACATTATCCGGGAGACTCTGGCTACGCCCGAAGGATCGCGCGGCTTCATTCTGGATGGTTTTCCGCGCACTGTTCCCCAGGCCGAAGCTCTTACCGAAATGTTCAACGAACTCGGCATCACCGACTACCTTGTGGTCAACATCCATCTGGCCGATGAGGAGATTGTCAGCCGGCTGAGCAACCGTGTGCAATGTCCCAACGACGGGAAGATTTTCAACCGTGAAATGGATGGCGTTGCTGCCGGCGGGCCCTGTCCGGCATGCGCGACGGCTCTCATTGAACGTGCCGACGATTCTGCGGCGATGGTACGCGCGCGCCTCGGCGTGTATCATGCGAAAACATCACCTGTGCTGGGATATTATAAGCGCCTCGGCAGGGCGGTGACGGTCGATGGCGGCGGCTCCATAGAGGAAGTACACCGGCAGATCAGACACCGGGTGAATTCACGCGGGACATCGTTATGATTGTTGTGGCGCACCGGGGGAGTTCGGGAACGGCGCCGGAAAACACCATGGCGGCGTTTCTGGCTGCTGCTGCGGCGGGGGCCGACCTGATCGAACTGGATGTGCGGTTCTCCGCCGAGTGCACCTGCGTTGTCATTCATGATCGCAGCGTCCGGCGCACCACAAACGGCCGCGGGTATGTGCATGCGACGCCGCTGCCGGTCCTGCAGCGTCTGGATGCCGGACAGTGGTTTGCTCCGCGATTTGCCACGGAGCGCATCCCCACGCTCGCAGAAGTCCTCGACACCCTTCCGCCGGCAGTCGGCATATGCTGCGAAGTGAAGACCGACGGTGACCCGCGGTCACGCATCGAGCGTGCTCGTGCACTCGCCGACACACTGAAGCGCCATGGACATAACCGTCTGGTCATCGTTTCATCGTTCGATCATCGGTTTCTTTCCATTCTTTCGCACCTTGCGCCGGCGCTTGCTCTGGGAGTTCTTCTGCAACCTGTGAGGGATATTTCGCGGCGGGCGTCGCGCCTCGCCCATCGAGTGGGGGCGACAAGTATCTTTTGCAGCAGGAGGATACTCCGCCGACGTCTGGTTGATGATGCCCGGCGGCACAATTTGCACATAGGCGTCTATTCCATTGATACACCTGCACAACTGTTGCGGATGCAACGGTATGGTGTTGATATGGTGTTCACCAATCACCCCGAGATACTTCTGCCATGCCTTGCGAACGAATAACCATGCGATTACCGCGCTACAGCACACTGTGGGCATTCATGTTCACCGGGATTGGCGCTCTTCTCTTTACGGGTCCGGGATGTGCAGACAGCGGCAAGGACGCCGGCAGGGATTTGGACAGCACGCTGGTACGTGCCGAACGACTTCTTGACGGTGGCAGAGTTCTGGATGCACGAATGCAGCTGCTTGGCAGCCTCAACAACACGCCGGAGGGATGGAAAGGCATGCAGGCTGCCGGCGCATACCGGCTCCTGGGTGAGGTTTCGCAGCAGACAGCGCACCTCGACAGCGCGCTGCTGTTCTATGCACGGGCCGAAGAATCGTACCGCGGCCTCGCGCAACGCCATGAAGCCTTCACCATGTCACGTACCATTGTGGATCTTTACCGTCTTATGCAGCAGGAGGAAGAAGCCCGTGTGCACGGCGCGGAAGCACTGCGGCTTGCGACTCTGCTCGGCGACAGCGGAGCAGTTCAGGATATGCGCTGGGCACTCCTGGAAGTGTATGGTGCTCTGGAACAACCCCCGGAAATGGAACGTATTGCCGCCGCTCTCCGTGCATCCTGCCGGCGGTCAGCCGATCTTGCAGGCGAAGCGCGGGTCGACTACATCCTCGGCACAGGTGAAGCCCAACGGGACGAATCCGATGCTGCAATAGGAAGTTTCCTTCAGACCATTGCCCTTGCCGGCAAAGCCAGAGACTCGGCCCTTGTACTGCGGGGTCTTCTGTCACTGGCAGGAACGTTTGAACACGTGGGGAGGATGCGTGAGGCGCAGGAGAGTTATGCCACTGTACTGCAACGCAGCTCTGGTTCCGGCATCGAACCGGCACTGCAATTCCACACGCTCATGCGCATCGGGAATTTCCATCTCCGCAGTCGCCGGTGGGACAGCGCATTACCGTGCTTCCAGAAGGCCTCCGCACTTGCGCGGGAAGTGTCGAATACTCTGGGGGAGGCCTATGCTCTTATGCAGCAGGGCTATTGCGTGCGGGCACGAGCGCGCGGAGAGGGCGAGTTGTTCTTTCACCAGGGGTACGACCTCTTTCAGAACATCGGACACGCCCGGGGGAATGCCTACGCACTGGTGTCCATCGGGTACATGGCGGAACTGGAAAACAAAGTCACCGACGCGCTGCAATTCTATCGTGCCGCGGTGAAAGAGCAGGAATCGGCGTATGCGAGCAGGAAGACGGATGATCTCTGGCTCGACTGTGAGGAGTCAGTGTTCGGCCGTGGCGGAGTGGACTCCTACGGCGCACTGGTGTCGCTCCTGCTGCAAACGGGGAATACGGCTGATGCCTTCTGGTATCAGGAACGCCGCAATGCCCGTCTGCTTTCCGACGATCTGTCTGCATGGAATGTTGTGACGGGAGCGTCGGCAGCGGATTCGATCCTGCACAATTCCACGTACCTGCGTGCACTGCATGTGGGCGCGGAGCGGGTTCTGGACCAGCTGGCGTCGTCGCCACAGGGTTCGGCCCCGCTTCTGGCGGAAGTCCGCGCGGAGCTGAGTCGTTTGAAGGAAAAGTTCACCTCTCAATCAGAACGTGCGCGCCATGAAGACGCGCGGCTCACTGCGATAGTACATGCCGACGGCATGACCCTTGCAGAGGCACAAAAGGCACTTGATGAAGATGCCACACTCCTGATGTATGTGCCAACACCCCGTTCGCTGTATGTATGCGCGGTGACGGCATCGCGCAGCACAATACACATGTCGGCGATGAGTGAGGAACGCGTCGCCGGGCTTATCGAACGGTATCTGCAGGAGTGTACGCTCCGTACGGTGGCAGCCGACTCCGCGCGGGAGACCACGCGGGGCCGGGATGTGCAGATGCGGGAACTGAGCCGTGCATTGTACGAAGCGATGGTGCTTCCGGTGGAGCCAATCCTCAAGCCAAACACACGCCTGCTGATAATCCCACCGTCGCGGTTGCCTGCGTTTTCCCTGGCAGGATTGCGGCGGGGCGGAGGACCCGGGGCTCCAGCACTGGGAGAACGTTTTGCCGTGAGCTATCTGCCAACGGCAAGATTCCTTCTGGCACAAAACGCGGCACCTGCACCCGTTCGCACAGTGACCGCGCTCGGTGTCCGCGGGTCGACAGCGTGGGATGTGGAATATGAATTGAGGGATATCCACGCATTCTACAGGGATGCACACCTGCTCTTCGGCAGGGAGGCGACGCTTGGGTCTCTTCGATCCGTGCGCGACGATCTCCTCCATCTGTCAACGGAAGTACGATTCAATGTGCAGCGTCCGTTGAACGGTGCATGCATGCTTGGCGACGGCACCACGGTTGACGGTACCACAGCCGCCCCGCTTGGCGCGTTGTTCGGACTGCCTCCTGTGCCGGCTGTCGTGCTCTTCAATCTCTCCAGCCGTCAACCTGCGACAGATCGTGCTGTCGCGGCGGCATTTCTTTCGAATGGTTCGACGTCGGTGATACTGAGCGCCGCTCCGCTCACACGGAAAGCGAAGAAGGTGTTCGGTGAGGTTTTCTACACAGCGCTTCAATCGGGTGCAAATGTGCCGGCGGCGTTGCGTACAGCGCAGAACACAATGGCCCAATCACGGGAATTATCGGCACCGCACTTCTGGGCGCCATTGATGTTGTGGGGAAAAGGATACGGAGGAGAGCGGGGAACGCCTTAACGGTGACGGATCTTGATGCTCCCGAGCCCGGAGTCAAGGGTGATGTTCATTTTTCCCGGCACACGGTAAAAGTTGGTGGTGAGGTATTCGTTCTCAGCGTTGTTCTGAAAATCTGCGTCGCAATCGAGCCTTGACACCCAGTTCTTTTCATACAGCACACGGGCGCCCACTTCGTTCGGTATGATAATCGTGGCAAAGCCCAGTCCGACCTCGACATCCACATCCACTTCATTCTTCAGTGTCCCGCCGAAATCCAGCGTGTACGATCCGACGCCACCTTGAAAACGAAAGCGTTTGAAACGGGCATTTGACAAATTGCGCCCGTCGAATCGACTCATGCCCGACTCAATATTCAAGTTTTCAATTTCGAGCGGATTCGGTTCATCAAACGCCAGTTCCACCTCACTCGCACCTGTCGAAAGATTGAAATCCTTTACCTGAAGACCGGTCATCTCAAAAGTTCCCCTGCCAACGCCGAGTTCGATGTCAAACGAGATCGGGAGGGCATCGCTGAATTGGAGAGTCCACGTGCCATGGTCGATATTCCCGATGTGAATCCCACCCTTCTTTCCTGGAGTTTCCTTGCTGTCCTGGCCCAGGTTGATTTCCAGGTAGCCAATCCTATTGCGGACCGTATACTCGAGATCGATGCGCGGGGGTTCTTCCGGTGCGGTCTGGCTTTCGACACTGACAATCTTACCGGATTCACCTCTGCTGATGGACACATTGCCGAAGGAAGAGGCGAGAACAACTTTGATCTCTTTCTCCGTTGTCCGGCCGATTTCCTGAACGCGTCCCGATTCCTGTGCATGACCATCGGGCCGCGCAGCTGCCAGCAGGGCCAGAGATGCAACAATGGGGGCTATTTGGGTGAACCGTGTCTTCATCGCGTATCGAGTCTACTCCTTCTTCTCTATACGGATGGCGAATGGGGAGGTTGCAGCGGTTGGTCTAATAGTGGCGGATTTTGTGGCGAAGTTGCTTGTAGAGGAGCTCGCGGGCCCTGAATATGTGTGCTTTTACCGTGCCGATGGGGATTCTGAGCATTTTGGCGATCTCTTCGTAGCTCCGTTCTTCGCTGTGCCGGAGAAGAATCACCCTGCGATACTTCTCGGGGAGCTGGTCGATCGCTTGCTTGAGGAGAAGAGCGCGTTGGTCGTTGATGAGATCCTTGTCGGCTTCGTAGGTTTCATCCGGCAATTCAAAAGTGTAGTCGCTGTCTTTTGATTCGATCGGTTTGTCGATCGAGTACATCTGGAGTTTGCGACGCCGTATGTAGTCGATGCAGTTGTTGGTGGCAATCTTGTAGAGCCATGTCGAGAAGGCAAATTCCTCATTGAAGTTCCTCAGGGAGGAGAATGCCTTGATGAACGCCTCCTGGGTGAGGTCCTCCACCTGCTCGTGGTCGTGCACCATGCGGTAGATAAAACTGAAAATTGCGTCATGGTACTTGTGCATGAGCTGGGAATAGGCAGTATCATCACCGGCGATCGCCGCTTTGATCAAACGGGAGTCCTCAGAGCGGGAATGCTGACGTTTCTGCTCTTTGGAGTCGACAGAGGCGGGAGAGGGCTTGCGCTGCCGTGATGTCGTGGTGTTCTTTTGAGGCATGAGAGTCCCGAAAAAGTACAGAAAACCATTCAAAGGTGCAAGGTAGCTGGTTTGCTTCAGCAGGTGGAAATCCGTAAATTTCTTAATGTTTCTGACATTCGAAGGCATTGATTTCTGCGGGAAATCGACACAGGCCCGGCTCCTTGGAGAGCGGCTGGAAAAGGATCGGGCGGTGCGGATCATTCGCGAACCCGGCGGAACGCGTATCTCCGAACGTTTGCGGGAAATTCTTCTGGACAAGCGTCATCTGGAGTTGACCGATGTTGCCGAGCTATTCCTTTTTTCGGCCAGCAGGGCACAGCTCGTGGCAGAGGTCATCCGGCCTGCCATTGAACGGGGCGAACTGGTAATCTGCGACCGTTACTATGATTCCACGACGGCGTATCAAGGATTCGGGCGTGGTATTGACCGGGAGGCGATATCGCGGATCAATGCCCTGGCCACCGGGGGGACCGATCCGGACCTGACGTTTGTTATAGATATTCCGGTGGAAGAGATCGAACGGCGAAAGCGATCGGGCGGTGTGGCGTTTGACCGGATGGAGATCAGCGGTCAACAATTTTACGGTCGTGTTCGGGCAGGATACCAGAACATGGCACGCACCCTTGAGCGCATGGTGTTGATCGACGGAACGCTGCCCGTAGAGGAGATTCATCAGGAAATCTGGAGAACCCTGCTTCTCCGGCAGATCATTCATTCATAGAGGGTAAAGCGGAGTAGGCCATGCACGATGCTGCACGTACGGGGAGAGCCCGTCAGGTAATTTCGGTTGCCGGCATTGCCGGATTTGTCATTCTCTTTTGCGGTTTCATGGGGGCGTCCGATGACGATTTCCTCCTGAAGATCAACAGGAGCATCGATGTGTTCGGACGCGTGTACAAGGAGGTCAACGCGAACTACGTTGATGAAATCGATCCCGTGAAGTTCATGGAGGCCGGGATCGACGGCATGCTCGGCACGCTTGACCCCTACACGACCTATATTGACAAGGACAATAGCGACGAAGTTGATCTCCTGACCAGCGGCAAGTACGGTGGTGTGGGTGTCACTATCGGTATTCGTGACGGAGCCGTGCGGGTGATTTCGTTGATGGACGGCTATTCAGCCCAGCGGCAGGGTATTCAGCCCGGCGATCGGTTCATCTCCATCAGCGGCGTCAATGTTTCCAACATGAAACCGGATGAAATTCGCAATCTCACCCGCGGTGAGCCCGGCACCGACGTCAAAGTAGTGATCGAACGTGAAGGAGAGGCCCACACCCTGGAGTTTGTGCTGATTCGGGAAGAGATCCAGATAAAGAATGTTACCTTCGCCGGTCAGATTGAGAATGGCATCGGCTACATCCGCCTTGAGAGGTTCTCACGACGCGCGGGTGACGAAGTGCGTCAGGCCATCCGTGAGATGAAACTCAACGGAACTCTGAATGGGATGATTCTTGATTTGCGGGGCAATCCCGGCGGCCTGCTCGATGCCGCAGTGGATGTGGCGAGCAAGTTTGTTGCGCGGGGCAGTCTGATTGTGAGCACCAGAGGGCGGCGTGCTGAGGGCGAACGAAAATATGCTTCGACCGAAGAACCGATTCTCCCGTCGGTGCATCTCATTGTGCTGACCGACCGGAACAGTGCGAGCGCGAGCGAAATCGTTGCCGGCAGTCTGCAGGACCTTGATCGCGCACTGATAGTTGGCACACGGTCGTTTGGGAAGGGGTTGGTCCAGACCATTGTGCCGCTGAACTATGGGGCACAGCTCAAGATTACCACTGCCCGTTATTACATCCCGAGTGGCCGCAGCATCCAGGAAATCGATTACATGCATCGTGACCGGAACGGCGTGTTTGTCGTTACCCCGGACAGCCTCAAGCGCGAGTTCACGACGGCACATGGCCGGAAGGTGCTTGAATTGGGCGGCATTGCTCCTGATTCGGTGGTGGAACTGGACGATCCCGGCCCCATGGTTCACGAACTGCAAAGGAAATCGCTCTTCTTCAGATTTGCCAATCACTATGTGCTCGAACACAAGAACGATTCTCTGCTCACAGTGACGCCTGACGTGCTCGCGGCATTCAAGAGCTATCTGGAAAAGGAAAAATTTGATTTCCAGGAGGAGGGCGAGAAACGCGTAAAGGAGTTCCGTCAGATTGCGCAACGACTGCGGTACAGCAAGGATGTTCTCACGGAGCTTGACACCTTGTCCGGAATTTTTGACCGCGAAAAAGCACGCGGCTTTGAACGTTATAGCGACTACATAGGCCAGGAACTGCACGTTGAACTTGTCGCCCGTGTTAAGAACGAGCAGGCCCGCATCGAAGCATCGCTGAAATACGACAAGCAGGTGCAGACGGCGATCGCGCTGCTGAAGGATCAGAAGCAATTCACGCGCAGGATGGGTAAGTAGGAATCGCTGGTGTGAACATTCTTCATTTGATCATTCTTCTCTGTGGCGGGAGCGTTGCCGGTTTCGTCGCAGGCTTCTTTGGCGTCGGCGGCGGGATTGTGCTCGTCCCGCTGCTGCTCCTCTTCTATCAGGCGACGGGCGTCACCTCGCTCGTCTCAACACATCTGGCATTCGGTACAAGCCTGCTGATCATTGTCTTTGCTGCGGGGTCTTCCGCGCTGCAGTATTCGCGCAACAACCAGGTGGTCTGGAAAGCGGTACTGTTCCTCGGTGCAGGCAGCGTTGTGGGGGCGGTTGCGGGTGCCTTCCTTGCAGGCGGATTAGAGGGGCGTGTGTTGCGACAGTTCTTTGCGGTAATGCTCGGAGTGGTTGCGGTACAACTTCTGACATCGATGAAGAAACGGAAAGGTGATCTGGTCCCGGAAGTATTTCCGCCGTCACTCCTGCTGGGCGGATTGATCGTTGGTCTGGTGTCGGCACTGGCGGGAGTCGGAGGAGGGATCATTTCCATTCCGCTCATGCATTCGGTCTTCAGGTTTCCATTTAAGAAGGCCCTGGGGACGTCGAGTGCCACCATTGTCATTACGGCCTGTGCGGCCGGAGTGGGCTACATCATCCGCGGGTGGGGCAACAGTTCACTCCCGACGTACACGCTGGGCTTTGTCGACTATCTCCATGCCGTGCCGATCATCCTCGGCTCGGTTCCGCTGGCAATCCTCGGTGCCAATGTGGCACAGAAAACTGAGACGAAACGCCTGACGACATTGTTTGCCGTGCTTGTCATTGTCGTTGCGGTTCGCATGTTCTTCTTCTAGAAAGCCCTCACGAGGGAATATCACCGCAGAGACGCAGAGAAAGCATGTATGATTTGGGAAAGCCCTCCGCAAAAATATTCTCTCAGCGTCTCGGCGCCTCTGCGGTAATCCTTTTGAACAGCATTTTCAGCGCGGCGCTTTCAGGTGATCGGCCACCATACCGATCACCTTCTGCAGGTCTTCCTTCCTGTTCACAAAATCCAGATTGTCCGATTCGACAATGAGCAACTTCCCCTTGGTGTATCGTGCGATCCACGACTCGTAGTGCCGGTTCAACTGTTCAAGATACTCGCGCTTGATGCCCTTCTCAAAATCGCGGCCGCGACGGGCAATTTGATGAAGGAGTGTATCGACGGTGGCGCGGAGGTAGACAAGCAGGTCGGGCGGATGCAGGTATTCCGTCATGACGTCGTACAGTGCAACGTAGTTACGGTAGTCGCGTGCTTCCATGTTGCCGATTTCGAACAGGTTGCGCGCAAAGATCTCGGCATCTTCATAAATGACCCGATCGAGGACGACCGATGCAGTGCCTTCGGTTATCGCCTTGTGACTGCGGAATCGGTTCGAAAGGAAATAGACCTGCAGCTGGAATGACCACCGCCGCATGTCTCCGTAAAAGTCGCTCAAGTAAGGATTATCCTCTACGGATTCGTACATGGCCTGCCATCCCATGGCTTCGCTGAGCAACCTGGTGAGCGACGATTTTCCGGAGCCGATATTCCCGGCGACCGCAACAAATGTGTGTGCGGGTGAAGTCATGGATGTCCTGTACGAAGATACGAGATGAGCAGTGCCAGCCCGTCGACGGCCCGGGGACCGGGACGCGCAACAAGATCGGGGTCGATGCGGTAGACATGTCCCGAACGGACGGCGGACAATTGTGTCCATTCCGGATACAACGCGGTGATGCTTTGGGTGGAATCGACGGCATCGGCGGTGATGAACATCACCTCCGGGTCTTCCGTGAGAACCATTTCGCGACTTAAGGATGGATATGTCAGGCCGCTGGCAGCTGCGAGATTCTCTCCGCCTGCCGCGGTCACCAGCTCATTAAGAAAGGTCTTCGATCCAACCGCCATCAGGGGCTGCACGGAGACAAAGAATATCGTGCGTGTGCGGCGCTTGTCTCCGTCGACACGAAGCAGTGCAGTGCGCCGGGAAAGCGAGTCGACAAGCTTCGTTGCCTCCCGGGTGCGTCCGGTCAGCGTGCCGAGCTGACGGAGCGACAGGTTGATCCCTTCCAGAGTCCGGGGATTGGTCACAAAGACCGGTATCTGCAGAGCGGTCAGCGTCGTAAAGTCCTGTCGCTGATTTCCCTCCATGCTCACGATGATGAGGTCGGGCGACAATCCGACGATGGTTTCGATACTCGGATTGATCATTCCGCCCACACGGTGGCACAACCGCACCTGAGGCGGATAGTTGCAGTAATCAGTCACGCCGATAACCTGATCCCCGGCACCGATAGCAAACAGTGATTCGGTAATGCTGGGTGCGAGCGACACAATGCGTGTTGCCGGCCGTGGCAGCGTTACCTGGCGGTGCAGGTCATCGAGAAGTGTGACCTGTGCCAGGCTGCACGTGATGCCGGAAACGAGAAACACCGCAAGTGTGCGCAGACGTACAGGGAAATGCATGAGGGGGAAATCGGGCTCAATGTGTGTAGATGAAGATAGGAGAGATGGTGCTCAGATGCAAATGGTCCGATCTCTCCTTCATGTTCACTGCACAGCCGCCTTTATGCGCGCAACAGCGTCTTTGGCGTAGTAGCTGCAAACGCCTTTTTTTGCCTTTGGCTTGATCCCCAGCGCCTGGATCGCTTTTTTCACTTTTGCATCCGATACCGCAAGCTCCTTTGCAATGTTGCCGGCAGTGACCAGATCGTTTGTATTCGTTGCCATTGGGACCTCCGTTTCAGTGTACTCGTACGTGGATTATGGGTGAGTGAAGCCGAGTTGTCGGGCCAGCCAGTCGTGACGATCCTTCTGCACCTCTGGAATACTCATATCATGGTCTGCATCGTACCAACGCACGGTCTTTGGATTCGAAGCGGCGTCGCTGAATGCCAATGCCGTCTCCTTTGATATATACTTGTCGCGGTTGGAGAACTGGAACAGCAAGGCTGCCGGTGCGGCACGTGATACAAAGCGGATCGGGTCAACCGGATCGAGCGCATCCCGATAAAACTTCTCTCCACCTGTTGCGGTTGCCGGCCAGTACTTCAGTGACCAATCGCCAAAGTTCCCCATTCCGGCGACGAACACAAAGGTCTTCACACGTGATTCGAGACCAGCAAGAATTGCTCCGAACATGGCGCCGTAGTCATGGCCTACGTAGGCGATCTTCTGCGGATCTACGCCCGGCTCACGGAGGAGCAGGTCAAGGGCTTTCCTCGTATCGATAGTCTGATCAACAACCTGTTGCCGGTCCGCCGGCCCGCTCACGGGTTGTTCCCGCCAGGGAAAATACCCCTGGATCAGCACGGAAACCACCCCTTCGTGGGCCAGTTGCCGGGCCTCTTCGAGAAACTCTTCCTTGTTTCCTTTTGGCCTTCCAAGCCAATGGAAAAAGAACACGCCGGCAAACGGGCCGTTTCCCGTCGGTCGGATCAGGCTGAAGTTCACCTGTCCATGACGTGGGGAAGAAGAGGCAAAATGAGCGTCCCGGACAATTCCTCCGTCAATAGTCGTTACTGTATCTACCGTGACCTCGATTGAGGCGTTCCGGTCGTAGGAAAACAGGCTTGACGATGCATCGTCGGGCCTGACCGGGGGTGACGCATCGTGTTGCCTGTTGCAGGATAGGAGCGACAGACTTGCCAGCAAGATGACCGGAAAGAGTGAAACACTTGTTGGGCGCGACATCGTCAATCCTCCGAATGATGTAACAACCTGCCAATCCCCGGCGGCTCCGGGGTCATGCGGTCTTGTGATATGCACCGGAAAGGATTGCCGTCAGCTTTGCGATGTCGATGTCGTCCAGCCGCTTTATGTACAAGCAGCCTTTGGCGGTTGTGTATTTGCCGAGAGAAGTGAAGAGAGGGCTTCCAGTATTCGTGCCTCCCGTGAGGTAGAGGGAAATGGCCTTTGTGCGGGGAGAGAACCCGATGCGGCAAATATCCCCCTCATGTCCGGATGCATATTTGTAGTGGTGCGTGCCGAAACCAATGATGGAGGAGCCCCACATTCTGGGTTGCTCCCCGCTTACCCGCATCATAATGGCGGTCAACAACTGACAGTCTTTTCTCAGGCTGTCATCTTTGATTGCGGCGATAAAGGCAGAAACGCTGGCTCGCGTGGCTATGGTTTTCAATTTGGCCATGTGCAGTCGTCCATCTTTTCATAACACATAATCGTCGCAAATTGTTGCCGATGTTGGTCGAGTCATATCTGCACATCATGTATGCGAGATGCACATGGCATACAGCGCTCCAGGGTTCTCCAGTTTCTTGCGGTCGCCGCGACCTTCAGGTGTTTCTCGAAAAAAGTACTCGTCAGCAGGGTTTTCCCAAAGCCGTCCGGGCAATGGAGATAGATTTCGCTTCCGGCCACCAGGCATTCGTCGGTGGTCTTTGCCGCGATTGTGGAGAGGTTCCTGACGAGCGCCGCAGTGGGGCGTGATTTCAGAAAGGCAACGGCGAGCCTGTTGATGTCGATCCCATCGCGACCCGCATACGGATTGGCCTTGATCACCCTCCCCAGCTGCGATGGTGTTCTCACAACGACGGCGACAGGAAAACCAACGGTCTTGAGGAGGTTTTTCTCAATCAGGTCTTCGATAGCGGATGCATCCTCTTTGGTGGTCTTAAATACCACATTGCCGCTCTGAATGTAGGTTGCCACATCGACAAATCCCATCGACTCATAGAGCGACTTCAGCGCGGGCATTTTGATCAGATGATGCCCGCCGACGTTTATGCCCCGGAGCAAAGAGACGAAGGTGTGCATGGTACGCGCATTCATTTGAGATCTCTGCTGAGATCTCTGCCTATTGTTCCGCCACGACCAGCATTTCAAAGTCTTCCGTTGTCAGCCTGTCATTTCTACTGAAGGCTCCGAGTTTCGCGCCGAAAATCTCAATCGTCTTAAAGCCGAGGGATTTCAGAAGCCACGTTATCTCCGAGGGCACGTAGTAGCGTTCGTTGCATTGAAGAACCTTCGAGTTGCCATGATCGTCTTGCACGGTGGTTGCACTGTGCTCGCGAAACGTCATGAGATCGAAGGAAAGCGCGGCAGTCGTTGCGTTGCCTTCCTGCGCCGCCGACGCAAGGAAATCCTTTACGGAATGGAAAAGCGGAAACAGTCCGTTCAGTGTGGTGAAGACGAGTTTACCGCCGGGCTTCAACGCTCGTGCAGCGCTCCGGAGAATCTGATAGTTCATCTCATCGGTCTCCATCAGAGGGAAGGCCGCTTCACAGATCATTATTGCCAATTCGAACTCATGGGAAAAGGGGAGTGCCCTGGCATCGTGCTTCTGGAAGATGATATCGAGATTGAGTGCCGATGCCTTTTCCCGGGCTCGTTGGAGGAGTGAGTCGGACAGATCCACTCCTACGACGTTGTAGCCCCGTCGTGTTAACTCAAGTGTGTGGCGGCCTGTGCCACAGCCGATGTCCAGGATTCTCGCCTCCTTGTTGAATCCCAGCTCCTTCTCAAGGAAATCACATTCCCCTATTGTACCCTGAACAAAACATTCGTTGTCGTAGTTTCTGCCATAGTCTTCAAACAGCGATTCGTACCATTGTTTCATATTGTCCTCAGCAATGCCGATTCTTGTGTGTGGCTGTGGGCGCAGGGGTCATTATCTGCCAGCCCGATCGCCGCACTGATCTGCGTGTACATGAGACGGGTAGCTGATGATGCAACGTTAAGAAGAAGGCTTGCCTTTGCTCTTCCGTGACAGGGCAAGTCCCCCGAAGCCCGCAATGACCGAAATGTAGAATCCGCAATCATA
This sequence comes from Ignavibacteriota bacterium, assembly GCA_963849385.1. Lineage (GTDB taxonomy): Bacteria > Bacteroidota > Ignavibacteria > UBA10030 > UBA6906 > Fen-1255. Next base: position 217,915 of record CAWKHH010000001.1, read on the forward strand.
CCACCATCCCGTGTTGTATGGCTCGTAGATACGGATGCCGTCTCTGAACAATCCGGCAATCAGAGACACAGGGGCAATCCATCCGTGCCATACTCCCGTGAAAAAGCCCGCAGGTTCACCGGTGGAAGATGATGTGGTGCCTGGAAAGCACCCGGTGACGGCCACAGCAAGGAACAGCACCATGAACGCGACAATTAATGATCTTGCCATATGTGCCTCCGATTGGGAAATATCTCTGATCCTGCGGATGAACCGTCCCTGACGGCGTACAGTTTGGTCCCTGTTGAGCTACGATATGTGGTGCGTTACATGACGCTGGTCTCCTTGAGTGTGAGAAGTGAAATGAGAACTCCGATCCTCACACCGCATGACTGAGATAGCGTGTTCTATGGCACCCGGATCAAAGCGTGTAGTGTTTCAATACATAGACGAATCCTACAAAGATAATGATGGCCAACGAGAGAAACACGACCAGATCCCGCAGCAAGAACGTCGGATCGTGGTTCAGGAGCATGAGTAGTCCCATCGCATTCACCGCAATAATCATCGTGAAGAAGAAACCATAGAAGAGCAGTTGGACGGGATAGGTGGAGTGGGGCCTTGCCCAGAGGAGATAGACGCTGAGGAAGCCCAGCGGAATCGAAAATCCAAGGTCAAAGATGCGAACAAGCCAGAATGTCGTGGGTGCTATATCATACCCGCGTGTGGTGCCGGTCAGCATGACTTCCTGTATTTCCTTGATCCACATGGAGGCGAAGATGAGCAGAAAAATCGAAAAGAGAACAGAATACAGCACGAGTCCTCTCCGTCGAAACGAGCTTTCCACATTTCCGGGAAACAGGGAAAGTGCATACAGGAGCATGACGAGGGAGGCAATCAGGACGAAGAGAAAATAGAATGTGTAGAGTTCGCTATTGCCGGAGTAATTTGGCGAGCTCCACTCCCAGCCGATGGTATAGCTCAGAACATAGTACATCAGGTACAGGGGCGTCATGATGAGAAGGTATCTGGCCATTCTTTTTTTGAAGAACAGTGCGACTCCGCCAATGACAAGTATGGGGCTTAAAAGGAACAGGTTGACAATGTCCTGGGCCACAAGCTGATTATTGATGATTTCTGCAGTCTTGTACCTGATGTGGTGAAAGAACAGGGGACCTTCGATGGCGAGATACATGAGTACGATGCCGGTGGCAATCGCCATGAGGGCAATAGTAATTCGTTCGAATGCACTGCCGTATTCGTTGTTCTGTGGTACGTCCACTTGTGTGTCCTTCATGTGTGTGGCGTGGGTGAGTCGTTTCCTGGCCGTCCATGGGCGTCCTCTTCCTCCGTGGCGATGAGCCCGAACTGCAGGAAATGGTGGTAGCAATGCTTGAAATGCGAACGCTGCCATTCATCCACACCGAGCGGGCCGAAGATGGGGTGTGTATGCACTGCGTCGGGGTGATCATGGCAATGGGTGATGAAGCGCTGGACTTCATCAAGCAGAGCGGTCTTTGCCGCAGCGATGTCCTGGAAGCGGAGCGGGGGCGGCTGTTCGCCGAGGAGGGGATTTTTGAAACTGTGAGGCGTTTGCCGCGCATCATGGAGAAATCTCTTCGCGCGCTCGAGCAGGCCGGCCGGAGTATGACAGGGAACGACGAGCGCCCCTGTGGAACACTCAAACGCCCAGAGCAGGTGCTCCACCATATGTTGAGCAGTCATGTTTCCCCACCGTGCCGGGGTGTGCTCACCGAGACTCAAAAGTGCGTCGGACAGCGGTTGCTCGAAAAACGCCTGTCGAAGCAGGTTTTGGTCAACATCAAAGGGGATGGCAATCACCTGGCGCAATGTCCTTTCTTCGTGTCAGTATGCGCATGCTGATACAGTCACGGCCCGGCTTTTCCAAAGAACCGCCCGGCCTTCTCTGTGACAGCGACGATGAATCCGGTCTTGCCCTGTGCATACGCCACCCGGTCGTTTGGAAACTCGTTCGCAAGTGATACCTTGAGATCAGCATACCGCCTTGCCTCTTCGGGAAATCGCCGCAAGTAGTCACGGAACAGGAGTCTCTCCCACAACGCGGAGTCTGCTTCGACGAAATGCAGATGATGCGTGCGCCTCTGTTCGGAATCGCGTTTTATGAACCACGCATAGGGAGGTTGAACATCTGTCCGCCAGAAGTACTCATATCCGTGCGACGTTAGTATCGGCACAATCTGTTCTTGTGTTTCATCCAGGCTCGTGACTTCAATCAACATGTCGATGATCGGCTTGGCAGCCAACGCAGGGACTGCGGTACTGCCGAAGTGTTCGATGCGTCTCAGAAGCCGCTGCGGCAATGTCTGCCGAAGAACGTCGGCTTCAGCCTCAAACAGCGCCGGCCACCGGGAATCGTAGGGGACGATGGAAATACTTTCGCGGACGGCCTCATCGATCCGTTGCTGCAGGCTCTTTTCCATTGATATCGAGCGTGTACACTCCGTCCGGTATTGACGTTCGGGATTACGTGCCATCGCGGCGGAACGCGCATTCTCCGGTAGATATAATACTATGAGTTCACCGTATTGGCAAGACCCGGGGACGGCAGCTCATTTCAGTTTCCCGTATTTTCGCAGTACATCTTGTAGTTTTGCGAGAGGGATTGCTTCAACCGTATTCTGCCGGTACCCCTTCGTATCGGTTGCTTTAAGCAATGAATTGTATATCGCTTCTTCGGTTGCTTCAACGACTGCCTGAAAGAGTGGAGAGAGTTGCTCGTCCGGCACTAGGTGAACAGAGGGCGAGTCACGCTCTGCCTGTATCGTCGAAAAAGCCACCACGTAATCGCCGCTTCCATGGGACATTGCTGAGCCGGTTCTTCCCAGGGCGAGCGTCGCCCTCTTTGCCAAACGGGCCAGTTGCCTGCTGTCGAGGGGAGCATCGGTTGCGACGACGATCATGCAAGAGCCGTCCGAAGTCTCCTGTCTGTATTTGTACTGTCCGAGCTCTTTTCCCACGGGAACGCCCGCAACATCAAGGATACCACCGAAGTTGGTTTGTACAAGCACACCAACCACAAAGCCCTCCAGACTCTTTGGAAGAACCCGGGAACTTGTTCCTATTCCACCCTTCCAGCCAAAGCAGATGGTACCGGTTCCGGCTCCAACACACCCCTCTTCAACGGGACCGGAGGCTGCTTTGCGGATGGCTTCAACCACGTGATCACTCCGAACGTGCCGCCCCCTGATGTCATTCAGCGTGCCGTCGTTTGTCTCTCCCACGACAGGGTTGATGGATCGGACATCCTCGTTTCCAGGTAAGGAAAGCATGTACTCTACGATGCCGTTGGCGGCATCCCAGACACTTAAGGTGTTTGTGAGAACGATGGGTGTTTCGATCTGTCCAAGCTCTTGCACCTGTGTGATGCCGATGAGTTTGCCGAATCCATTTCCCACGTACATCGCTGCCGGCACCTTTTCCTGAAAAAGGTTCTTTCCGTGGGGGAGGATGGCTGTTACCCCGGTCCGTATACTGTCGCCGATCACGAGGGAGATCTGGCCGACACGGACCCCCGTGACATCTGTAATTGCATTGAGCGGGCCTGTTTTGAAAATTCCCACTTCAAGCCCGAGGTCCCTCAGACGGGGGCGCGTCGAAGCTCCGGCTGAAAGACAGATCACGGAAGTCAATGCTACCAGGGACAGCAGGACAAATCGTTTCATGGTGAAGGACTCCCTATGAAAGCCACACCAACGGAAGTCTGTCACATGACAGACATGGCGGAAATCTGTCACATGACAGACTTATTTGAGGCTGATCTTGAGTGCTATCAGTGCTTTTGCATCCTCGACGTCTCGTTTGTTTTTGTACGTGATTGTAATACCCCGGATCTTGCCAAACTTCTTGCCGCTTGTGAACTGTTCCTTCAACGTGTCGGAGATCGTACTTTCCGCAATCGCCTGTTTGGCTTTGTCGCTAAAATAGAATGTAGTTCTGAAGGTACCGTGACGTACGGAGAGCCAGAAGATAGTTTTCGCCTTTCGTGTCACCTTAAGAAGCCAGCTCTTGCCGTCGTTGTAGTATCTCCATTCCTCCGCGATGTCGGGGTAACTGCTATGAATGAATTCAAACAGGGAGAGCCAGTGTCTTTTCGATTTGCCGATATAGGCGTCTATGATTTCTTCGGTGGGGAAGATTTCTTTGTTTGTGAGGACGGGTGCTTCCATGGTATACCTCCGATGGGTTTTATATGCAGGCCGGCTGAACGTTGTGTTGAAGGCGTGCCGTGCCCCGGGATAGAGATGGATCTTTACACAACTTGCTCATTTGACTTTTGGATTGCCAGGAATTGTCCGTACTATCCACCCGTTACCTCGCAGGCATACTCCAATTGGATGTCTCTTCCTTGCCTGATGTCTGCTTCGGTTTGTGTTACACGGATGTCCGGTGGAACCCCGTTCCACTCTATCGGCAGGCCATCATAACGCCGTATGTCTTTCGTAGAAACGTTGATCTTCCTCCCGCTCGGCAGCGTGAAGAGTTCGGGAGCACCCGAGCCGCCGCTGGTCGTATCCCCGATTGCCGTCACTGTTGGCACGTGTTTCATCATTTCTATGAAGTCCTCGCACGAGCTGAAGCAGACGCCGTTGATAAGGAGGGAGACCGGCTTTGTGTACTGAAACGGCCCGCGCGGATCGATAAGGGGACCTTGCTGCAGACCGCCGCCGGGCACCGGATAGGGAGGAAGATCGATGGATGACGTGATGAGTCTCCGCATGATGCCTATCGAATTGTTGTCCGAACCACCGCCATTGTGCCGGACATCGATGATGAGTGCCCTGGTTTCCTTCAGGTACGACAACGCCTCGTCAAAGCCGGTAAGGATGGGTTCTTCTCTTCTGAGAGTCGCGATGTAGATATAGCCGATATTGTCGCCAAGGATTTCGTATTCAATTCTCCGGTTGCCGGCAAGCCGCAGTTCTCTGTCGAAGTATTTGCGCACCACGAGGGGGTTATAGGCATATTTATCCCTTTCCGCTCTCGGGGGAGTGTATGTCGCAACTGACGCTCCGCCCCGGGTCTGCAGGCTCACGTGTGCATCTTTGAGTTCTCCCAGCATTTCGACCAGAACAACATCGATTTCATCTCCCCGTGCCGCTTCTGCTCGGGGAAGATAGGCAGTGTGTACACTGTCCCAGTTAATATGTTTGAACTGAAAGAACGGATAGACTGATTTCACGATTTGCCAGGAGGATTCAAAGTCGGCCAGGTTATGATTGTCCTCCGGCCCCGTGACGATCAGGTCGCTGCAGCCGGCAAGCGCAGTCAAAAGCAGCAAAGTCAACGCTGTTCTCATCGCCGACATAGGTTCAAAGAGTCAGAAGTGATAGGCCAGTGATGCAAATGCATTGTCAGTGCTGGAAAGGATTTCGTTCCAGCTACTGATGCGTGTTACTTCCAACCTGTACCCGGCAGCGACAGAAACGCCGGTGAACAGATAATACCGGAGTCCGATTTCTGTATGGCCGCGGAATCCTGCAAACGCGGTCAGAAGAGTGTTTTGGATTGTAGTGTTCGGGTCATTGCCAGTTCCTCCACCGAGAGAAAGCAGACCCAGCCGAAGAGCGCCCTCAAGTTGGAATCCCCCGTTGAAGGGAAGAATCATCTCCGCTCCGGCTCCAAGGGAAACCAACCAGACGTTCGACTGATAGACGTTGGGACTCGCATCAGTGTTCTGTGCGATGTTCTGTCTCCGGTAATACACAAAAGCTTCAGCGCTCGGGCCGAGGTATACAAAGGCGTCCTTGCCCAGCAGAGTCCACGTTCCGATGGGATAGAGATTGGCAAGTGTGAAAGCTCCCTGGGTCACTTCGGCAGAAATGTTAAAGTTCGTGACACGCAACGCCTTCTGGTAGGTCATGCCGATACGAAATCCGTATGTTTCATGGAATCGGGACCAGAGCAGCGCAAACCAGGAGGAGGATCCCGCATACTTCTCGTCTGAGATGTGCTCGTCGCGAAGAGCAAGATACCCGGCGCCAGCCTGCACGCTGATCCCGCAGGGGAAAAGAGTCTGGTGTGTGGTGGAATCCTGCCCCAGGCAATTCGTTGTTGCCGCGACAAAGCATGACCACAGGAGGATAAGCGATCTTTTTTTCATGCAGTCCTTCGGTTGACGGGAGCTGCTCGCGATCGGCGATGTCTCTTTGTCAGCCAGAGAACGAGTGCAACCAGTGCCAGTACCAGGAATGCCACGACACCGAGTGCCAGCTTGCCGCCCGTTCTTCAGATATGGAAGTAGCTCCTTCGTGGCGAATTCGGGAGGGGTGGAGAAATCGACGCTTCCGCTCAGGAGCAGTGTTTCCACATCAGACTGATGGGGCTTCCGGAATTCCCCGGGGAGTTCTTGGGTCGGCCAGCGGCAATAGCTCAACGGGCCCCAGAGCAGTGTGCTCATCGGCGAACCCAGAGGCATGTCTGCCGGCTCCATTTCGCGGCTGTAGTTCCGTGCAGAATCCACCATGTTCTCATTTCTTCAGAATCGGCGTGTTTCACTATTCCTTCCTGGAAGCAAAAGGGAGCGGATCATAGAGGGCGCGGCAAAGTCCCTCAGTATAATTACCTTTTGATGCCAGAAAAGCGGAAACATTCGTCAACACGACCACTCCGACACGTTCATTTCTTTCAAAGATGACTCCGGATGTATATCCGCCGGTCGCGCCAAATGCACCCACGTGATGTTTCCCGAAATCGCTGTAGGTCGCCCATCCAAGACTTCCCGTAAAATGCTCGTCAAATCTCTTCGTGGTCTTCTGAGCCAGATAGAAATACGTGGAATCGTTGATGTTCGCCTTGAGATACCTCACAAGATCTTTTACTGAAGATTTTATCCCACCCGCTCCTGTCAGCGCGCCGCAGTCGCCGTCGTCGAATGGAAGGAGTTGACCGTTGATATCTCTTCCGCGGACCATAGATCGCATGCGCTCGTCGTTGAGTTGGACAAAAGTGTTTCTCATTCCCAAGGGAGCACAAACGGTCTCGATGAGAAGTTCTTCATATGACTTGCCCGATACCAGTGTCAGGATGTGACCCAACAGGCCTCCACCGAGATTGGAGTATAGCCTTTTCTCACCCGGCGTCGACAGCAGCGTCATGTGATGGGACAGGTAATCGTAGAGCCGTTCAATACTATAATATCGGTAAGGGTTATAAGGATCAAAAGGATACTCCTTATCATCTTTGACGTTGTTCGGCTCGAAGGGGAGTCCGGATGTATGATTGGCAAGATGAACGAGGGTTATCTCGTTCCCGTCGAGAGAGCTTTGTATCAAGCGTACAGGCAGGATATTCTTGATTGGCTCGTTAAGATCGACCTTTCCGTCGTCTACCAACTTTGCGAGCATAGTGCCGGTGAATGTTTTCGTGATGGAACCTATTTCAAAGACGCTGTCGCTATTGTCGAGGTACACCAAAGAATCATTACGTCGTTGGATTCCGACATACTTCTCTGATGTGCCGGTTATGAAACCGATGGACAGTTGCGTCTCGTTCGGGAAATGCTGTGCATAGCTGAAGACAATGTGCGCCTGTGAGGAATCAAGCAAATCCTGGTTCTTCGACACCGGCAAGTTCACCAGTTCTTTTGAAGTGAACTTTGAGCAGGATACGGTGCCTATCGACAAGAGAAGGCCAAAGCATAGTGTGTTTCGTGAGATCATAGTTCACACGTGCTTTCTCTTTCCAGTGGCACGCAGCCCGCCCTTCAGTGTTTCTCAAGGCCGTAGAGCTTCACGGCATTGTCGCGCAGGACACCCATGCAACAATAGTCTATTTCCTACTCTGCTTCTTTTCCCATTGACGGATCGACGGCAGTGCTATACCAAGTATGAGGGCAAAACGAACGGATGTCTGCCAATCGATGACACCTGATCCGTAGACGATGAGACTATAGAGGAAAGACACTATGACGCTCACAACGAGAACGATGACAGATGTGACTGCGAAGTCGATGGCAAATTGTGCAATATTCATTGGATGGTCTCCCTGGATTATTTTGATTTGTTAATCTGGTTGAGAATATACGCGAGTCTTTGTGAGTTGTCAATGAGGCAACACGTGAAACAGGGGCGCAATGGGGTTGTAAGGCAAAGCAGGCAAAGAGCGGGGAGAAGATGAACCGCGCTGATCGGACATTTCTCCAGGCGGGTGTATCGAAAGCAGTCGGTTGCATGGTCATTCACCATTCCCACCGCCTGCATGAATGCATAGCAAATAGTCGTTCCCACGAACCTGAACCCCCTTTGTTTCAAATCCTTGCTCAGTGCATCAGATTCCGGCGTCGATGCAGGGATTTCTTTGATCGTCCGCCGATGATGTACAATCGGTTTCCCACCCACGAATTGCCACACGTATGTGTCGAAACTCCCGAATTCCTTCTGCACCGCCAGAAAAGCCCTTGCGTTCAGGACCGTGCTTTCGATTTTCAACCGGTTTCGCACAATCCCTACATTGTTCATCAGCTTTGCGACCTTTGCTTTCGTGTAACGCGAAACTTTCGTTGGATCAAACCCATCAAATGCAGCCCGGTAGTTCTCCCGCTTCCGCAATATCGTGATCCAGCTCAATCCGGCCTGCGCGCCTTCGAGTATCAGCATTTCAAAAAGCCGTTGGTCGTCGTGTACCGGAACCCCCCACTCCCTGTCGTGATACGCCTGATACAACGGGTCGCTCCCCGACCAGGCACAACGGGTGAGCATGTGAGATCTCATGATGTCGCTCGTTCTAGAAAAACGGTCGAAAATCCTTCATAAGAGAATATCACCGCAGAGACGCAGAAAAACGATGTGAAGCTGGGGAGAGCCCCCTAGAATAAAATTCTCTCAGCGCCTCTGCGGTAATTCTCTTTATCTGTGTTTCTAGTAGCTTTCCTCCGAAATCACAACTTTCCCCTTGAAGACCCGATAGATCACCACGGTGTACAGGATCACCAGCGGCATGCCGATCAGCGCGATGACGAGCATCGTGCTCAACGTCATCTGGCTGGAGGAGGCGTTGTAGATCGTGAGGCTGTTGTTGAGATCGGTGATTGACGGCACCAACCGGGGAAAGAGGCTCACTGCGGTCAGTCCGATCATGCATGCGATTGTCAGCGATGAAGCGATGAACGCGCGACCGAATCTCTGCGCCTTTGCTGCGACCGGAATGAACATCGCGGCCGCCAGGAGGAGCAGAACAAGTACCCAGAAGAGGGGGTTCTTCACCATCCCGGCAAAGAGGAAGGGAGAGACAAAGATCGTCGCAACGGTAGCAAGCAGGTAGAGTCCCATCGTTGCCATCCAGCTCCTGGGTATCCATGCCGCGACGCGGTCGCGCAGTGCACCATCGGTTTTCATTGAAAGATAGATCGCCCCGTGCATGGTAAAGAGGCAGAGGCTGAGGAGACCGATGAGCATTGCGTAGGGATTCAGGAGCCCCGGGAAGGATCCCGTCCACATCTGCTGTGCATCGATCGGAACGCCGCGCAATATGTTGCCGATCGCGACACCGAAGAGCACTGCGGGGAGCAGGCTGCCGATGCCAAAGGCCAGGTCCCAGAACCCCTTCCACTGCGGGGAGTCAACCTTGCTGCGGAACTCAATCGACACTGCACGGAAAATCAGCGCGGCGAGCAGCAGCATGAATGCGATGTAGAAACCGCTGAAGACCGTTGCATAGACGGCAGGAAATGCGGCAAACAGTGCGCCGCCGCCGGTAAGCAGCCACACCTCATTGCCGTCCCAGACAGGGCCGATAGCGTTGAGATGAATGCGCCGCTCGTTGTCGGTGCGGGCGAAAAGGTGGAGGACACCTACGCCGAGATCGAAGCCATCGAGGATGGCGTACCCGATGATGAGCACGCCGATGAGGAGGAACCAAATGGTGTTCAGGTCCATTACGCAATCACCTCCTTTGCACCCACGGGCGCAGGTCCGTGTTTCACTTTGCGGACAAAGAGATAGACATACAGAATACCCAGACAGAGGTATATGAAACCGAAGAGCACCATAGAAAAGAGGATTTCCTGCCCGGACACGGTAATTGATGCGGCCTCACTGGTGCGCAGGAGTTTGTACACGATCCATGGTTGCCGCCCTACTTCTGTCGCGATCCAACCGAGCTGGCATGCAGCAAGGGGCAGAGGGATTGAGATCACAAGCAGCCGCAGGAAGCGAGCGACTGTCCCACAGGGTCTTACGATAGAGTTTGAAGGCGGCAAGGGCCATAGCGAAGATGAAGTACATCCCGAGGACAACCATATTGTGGAACGAAACGAATGTCAACCAGAGCGGTGGTACCTGATCGGCAGGGAAGTCGCTGATGCCTTTGATGGGTGCATTAGGATCGCCAAAGGCCATCCAGCTGAGGAGGCCGGCGATTTCAATGTTGGCATGCAGTGTCGGCGGTTCTGTCGTCGGAACGGCGAAGAGTACCATTGGCGCGCTGGTCGCGTTTGCATAGAGTCCTTCTATTGCCGCAAACTTCTCGGGTTGTGTATGAGCGACCTGTCGGGCGTGCTCGTGTCCGAACGGCATCAGTTCAAGCACCGAAACGATCAGGCCGAAGATCACAGCGACACGCATGGCACGTTGTGCAAATTCCGTCTCGCGTTTCTTCAGCAGATACCATGCCGCTATACCGGCCATGAAGAACGCGCCGGTAATCAATGCAGCGTCGATCGTATGGAGATACCGGATTACCGTTGAGGGATTAAAGACTGCATCGTAGAAGCTGGTCAACTCCGCACGACCGTTGCGCACAACAAACCCCGCCGGGGTTTGCTGCCAGGAATTCGCGACAATAATCCAGAACGCGGATATCGTTGCTCCAACGGCGACCATGAGACACGAGAACCAGTGGACGCCTTTGGATACGCGGTTTCGGCCGAAGAGATACAGGCCAAGAAATCCGGATTCGAGAAAGAAGGCGAAGATACCCTCTGCCGCGAGAGGTGCACCGAAGATATCGCCGACAAATTTGGAGTACTGCGCCCAGTTTGTGCCGAACTGAAACTCCATGACGATTCCCGTAGCAACGCCGACGGCAAATGTAAGCCCGAGAATCCTGGCAAAAAATGCACCGACGCGGGTATAGATCTCGTCCTTCTTCCGCCAGCCGAGTAATTCAACGATCACCAGCAACCACGCGAGGCCGATAGTGATAGGCGGAAACAGGAAATGAAACCCGATAGTCATGGCAAACTGCAGCCGGGCGAGGAAGACAGCATCCATGGAGAGTCTCCAGTCTGGCGAAGAATGGTTGGGGAGGTATATATAAGAAATGCCAGATTCCGTGCCAGATGGCAGACATGGAGACGCCGGTGAAAGTGTTCGCATTTCAAGGCATTTCCGCTATAACGCGTACGTGTCCGACGCCGTCGTTCTCAAAACTGGGAAAATTGCGGGCATGTGCATTGCAGGAATGCGAATCTGAGGGTCTGAGACGGTATTCGAGGTATTGACAAAGCCGCACCTCCTCCGTACCATTGATGCACCTATGGATAAATTTGTGATCAACGGTGGCCGCACGCTCAACGGCTCGGTCGCCATCGGCGGCGCCAAAAACGCCACGCTCGCCCTCATGCCCGCGACCATCCTTGCGGGAGGGGTCTCCCATCTCCACAATACGCCGGCGCTCCGCGACGTCAATACGATGTCGGTCCTTCTGCGCACCATGGGCATCGTCGCGGAGTTGAAAGACCACACATTGACGCTCGATACGCGCGGCATCAACAAGTTTGAAGCGCCGTACGAACACGTGAAGAAGATGCGGGCATCGATATACGTTCTCGGTCCGCTTCTCGCGCGTTTCGGACAAGCCAAAGTCTCCCTTCCGGGAGGGTGTGCGTGGGGACCACGACCGGTGAACTTGCACATCGAAGCTATGCGGAAGCTCGGTGCGGACATAGACTTGCGCGAAGGGTATATCTACGCGAAAACGGCACATCTCCGTGGGGCACACATACACTTCGATGTGTCGAGTGTCGGCGCTACAGGAAATACTCTCATGGCGGCGGTGCTGGCCCGCGGTACCACCCTGATCGAGAATGCCGCCATCGAACCGGAGATCACACAGCTGGCTGAATTCCTCACAGCGATGGGAGCGCACATCCAGGGTACCGGCACAAGCCGGCTCGAAATAGAGGGTGTTGCAGACCTGCATGCAGCGGACATTACGACAATTCCCGATCGCATCGAGGCCGGGACATTCCTTGTTGCCTGTGCACTCTGCGGCGGACGAACAACTCTTACCCGGGTGATTCCCGGGCACCTCACCGCCGTCACCGCCAAGCTCGAAGACGCCGGAGCAGTTCTCCACACTTCCGCTGACACCATTACACTTACCGTGCCCCGCAAGCTTTCCTCCGTCGATGTGACTGCCAGCATTTACCCGGGATTTCCGACGGATATGCAGGCACAGTGGACCGCGCTTATGGCGGTGGCCGATGGTACCTCGGTCGTGACAGACTCCATTTACTTTGATCGCTTCAAACACATCCCTGAACTGCTGCGACTCGGTGCCGACATCGAAGTGAAAGAAAACGCCGCAGTTGTCCGGGGAGTCCGCTCGCTCACCGGTGCGAAAGTCATGTCGACCGATCTGCGTGCATCTGCATCACTGATACTTGCCGGGCTCATTGCGCACGGCACCACTGAAGTCCTTCGTGTCTACCATCTCGACCGCGGCTACGAGGCAATCGAGAAGAAACTCCACGCCCTCGGCGCTGATATCGAGCGCGTGGCCGGGGAGGAGTTCTGATTCTCGTGCCCCTTCTCCGTGAGTATGTCCGCTCCCGTGCATTTCTCATTGCAGGAGCCTGCTACCTTCTGGTGGCGATTGCGTGTACGAGGCTTCCGCTCTTCAACTATCTCGGCTTCGAATGTGCATTTGTCACCGCGCTGACGGGCTCGATTATTGCCGGTCTTCTGACCATACGTCTTCTCCGCCCCGTATATCGGAATGCTGATCCCGTCTCCCGTCCTTTCTCCGTGATGCAATCGTTTGGCGTCATTGTTGCCGTCCAGTTGCTCCTGCTGCTGATCCCGCTGGCGGTGCTGACCGGCAATGCACTGTTTGTTCCCAACTGTGATTACCTTGAAGGGCTCGCCTTCTATCTGTTGCTCCCTGTCGTCTCAGTATTCTTTGCCGGCGCTCTGGGACTCTTCTGCACCGTGCACTATCGGCACCCGCGATTGGTCTTTGCCGGGTTCATGGCCGCCAGCTTCGTCTACGTCATACTGCTGGGGTACTACACGCCCGCAATCTTTTCGTACAATTTCTTCTACGGGTATTTCCCGGGTTTTTCCTACGACGAGCTGCTCCCTCTCGGTTGGCCGCTGATCTCCTTTCGCCTGCTGACACTCGGCGTCGCAGTGTTCCTCGTGTGGTGTGCTGACATTATTGTAACACAGACTTCTCCCGATTCGCGTACGACGGTCAAGGGCGTAGCGGTCGTGCGCACTCTTGCCACCCGGTATCTCGCCGTCAGTATGGTCCTGGTGATACTTTGTGCCGTACTGTTTCTGTTTCGATGTCAACTAGGCTGGGAATCCACCCGAACGTATGTTCGTACAACCTTGGGCGGAATGCTGGAGACTGCGAATTTTACTATCTACTTTGATCCGACCGCGACCGATACGGACGATCTCCGTTTCCTTGCTCAGGAGCACGAATTCCGCCTGCAGCAGGTGCTGGAGGCGTTTTCGCTGCCCCGGAGTAACCACATTACCTCGTATGTCTATCCGTCGAATGCGGTAAAACGCCGTCTCATCGGCGCAGGGGAAACCGAGCTGGCCAAGCCATGGAGCGGAGAGGTGCACATTACACGCAGCAGCGTGGATGATGCATTGAAACATGAGCTCGTCCATGTCGTTGCCGCACCGTTCGGCGTACGCGTACTCAAGGCCAGTCTCAGTCCGGGGCTGACGGAAGGACTTGCCGTCGCGGTTGAGGGGCTGTGGGGTTACCGAACGCTGGCGGAGTATGCGGCGGCGATCCGCTCGGCCGGTCTTGCGCCGTCCATCAGCGGACTGATGACTCCTGCGGGATTCATGACGAACTCCTCTTCGGTGAGCTACGTTCTTGCCGGTGCCTTCTGCCGTTATCTCATAGACCGTCACGGCATGAGGCCGTTGATGCAGGTATACAACTCCGGAGACTACGAAGCCGCGTACCAGCAGACGCTCGATTCCCTGATCGTGGAATGGCAGCACACACTGGACAGTGTCAGGGTGACTGACAGTGATGGTGCTTCAGTGGACGTGATATTCCGGCGGCCGCCGATTTTCGGCAAAGTGTGTGTCCGTGTTCATGCACGCCGGCTCCGGGATGCGCAGCGGCTGATGCAGCAGCACCGCTACGATGAGGCCCTTGCGCGGTACCGGATGTTGTACGCGGAAGGTGGAAGCTACGAAGCGCTTTCCGGTCTCCTGAGCGCGCATCTGCGTATGGGCAACTTTGAGACTGTGGCGCAACTCTACGATTCGGTGAGGACGCACGATCGCATACCGCGCCGTTATCTTCTGCTTGCGGTGCCCGCAGGCGATGCGCTCTGGGCCGCCGGGAACAGAGCACGGGCTGAATCGCTCTACGCATCCGTCCGCAACGCGGAAATCAGTCCCGGCCTGACAGAGGCGGCGTTCGTACGGCTCTGGGCCCTGTCTGATAGTTCTGCAGCTTCCGCATTGTGGCCGTACTTTGCAGGGGAGATGTCTGATACCATGCGGGTCGCCCGTCTCTGGGGGATGGCGGGACAGGTGCCGGATCCGCTCAGGCAGTATTTGCAGGGCCGGCTGATGTCACGCATGCGCCGGTATGACCAGGCTGCGTACCTGTTGCAGGAGGCGGGGGCCATTGTGCGCGATTCGGTCGTGGAGGCACTGCGTCAGATTTCCATTGGAGACGCGATGTTGCGTACCGGAAGAGTTCAGGAGGCACGCGGATGGTACTGGACATCACTCAATGTTGATGCAAGGCCGTATTCCGTTGAAGTGATCAATGACCGTCTTTCGCGGTGCGATTGGCTTGATGCCCATCAACCACCGGTGAGGAACCGGTGAGCACTCCCGCTTCCTACAAGCGCATCCTGATCAGCCGGATGAAATTCATCGGTGACGTGGTGCTCACGACACCCGTCATTCGCTCAGTCCGCAACGCCTTTCCCGACGCCTATATTGCCTACATGGCTGAAGCACAAGCGGCGAGCTTGCTCGAACAGAATCCCTGTCTCAACGAAGTCATTCCCTTCGACTTTGCACGTCCTCCCTGGCGTGAACAGCCGCGGGTGGTGACTCTGCTCAGGCGCCGGCACTTTGATCTTGCCATTGATCTGTTCGGAAATCCACGGAGTGCATTGCTCACGTATCTTTCCGGTGCACGCACACGGGTAGGTCTTGACCGTCCGGGACGCGGGCGGTTGTATACTGTGCGGGTACGTGATGAAGCCGGTTTCAAAACAGCAATCGGTTTCCATATGCAGTTTCTCCGGGCGATCGGCATTCCACAGACTTCCGCACGAACCGAGATCTTTCTCACTGATGATGAGCGCGCGCTGGCGCGTCACCGGCTTGCCGGTGCTGTTCAGGGAACGGGTCCGGTGGTCGGCTTCCATCCCGGCGCTACATGGCCGGCCAAGCGGTGGTTGCCCGAACGCTTTGCTGAAGTCGCCCGGAAGGTCAGGGAGCGATTGGGAGCGCAGGTGATTTTCACAGCCGGACCGAATGACCACGAGGTGATGGAGTTCGTCCGGCATGGCATACAGGCAGAGATCCCGGTCTTCACGGGCCTTCCGCTCCGTCAGCTCGCGGCACTCCTCAGCCAATGCTCTGCATATGTGGCAAATGATTCGGGGCCGATGCACATGGCAGTTGCAGTCGGAACTCCCACAATCGGCATTTTTGGGCCCGGAGAGGAGAATATCTGGTTTCCCTACGCAGAGGCGGAGGGGCATATCCCCCTCCGTCATGATGTCTCCTGCCACCCCTGTCACCTTGACTTCTGCAACCGGGGAGAAGCCGAATTCATGCAATGTATGACAGGATTGGGAAGTGAATCGGTAGTTACGGCCATTGCACAATCCCTGCGGAGCAGGTCCCGCCCGCCTGTTTGAGTTGGTTTTTTGAAGCTTTTTGTCGTACTTTTGAAGCTATGTCAGCACTTACCACCCACGGAGATCCCATGCAGACTACTATTACAGATGCCATTGCGCGCGAGATTCTGGATTCCCGCGGCAATCCTACAATAGAAGTGGATGTCGAACTGGAAAGCGGCGTCATCGGGCGCGCAGCGGTTCCCAGCGGCGCATCGACAGGCGAGAACGAAGCGGTTGAATTGCGCGATGGCGACAAGGCGCGCTACAACGGCAAGGGCGTGTTGAAGGCCGTTGAGAACGTGAATGACACGATATCGGCTGAAGTTACCGGTTACGATGCTCTGGACCAGGTAGGCATCGATACCATGATGATCAAGCTCGATGGTACGCCGACGAAGGCGAAACTGGGCGCAAATGCCATTCTGGGGGTTTCTCTTGCCGTCGCCAAGGCCGCAGCGCTCTCGTTAGGCCTCCCCCTCTATAAATACATTGGCGGGACGAACGCGAAAACGCTTCCAGTGCCGATGATGAACATTCTGAACGGCGGCAGCCACGCCGACAACAACGTGGACCTGCAGGAATTCATGATTGTTCCGGCCAACGCACCCACGTTTGCCGAATCGCTGCGCATGGGAGTTGAAGTATTTCATGCGTTGAAAGGGGTTCTCCACAAGAAAGGCTACAACACCGCTGTCGGCGACGAAGGCGGGTTTGCCCCCAGCCTCAAGTCCAATGAAGAAGCGGTCGAGGTAATCCTTGAAGCCATCACCAAAGCCGGCTATGCCCCGGGCAAGGATGTCTTCCTGGCGCTTGATCCGGCCTCGAGCGAGTTTTTTGAAAACGGGAAGTATGTGTTTGCCAAATCCGACAAGTCGATCAAGACTTCACAGCAGATGGTCCAGTACTACGAGAACTGGGTGAAGCAGTATCCGATCATTTCCATAGAAGACGGGATGGCCGAAGGGGACTGGGAAGGGTGGAAGATGCAGACCGATGCCCTCGGCAAGAAAATCCAGCTGGTCGGTGACGACGTGTTCGTGACGAACACGGCCTTTCTGAAGAAAGGCATTGCGATGGGCGTCGCGAACTCGATACTCATCAAGGTCAACCAGATCGGTACGCTCACCGAAACGCTGGATGCGATGCAGATGGCAGAGCGTGCGGGCTATACCACGGTGATCAGTCATCGTTCGGGCGAGACGGAAGATGCGACGATTGCAGATATCGCCGTTGCCACCAACGCCGGGCAGATCAAGACCGGATCTGCAAGCCGCACGGACCGCATTGCGAAGTACAACCAGTTGATCCGCATCGAACAGGAACTTGGCGACAGCGCCATCTTTCCGGGTCTGGCCGCATTCACCAAACGCTGACACCCATGCCCCAGGTCATCAAATTCGGTACTGACGGTTGGCGGGCGGTCATTGCCGACGACTACACGTTCGCGAATCTGGAAAAAGTTGCGCTGGCGACGGCGCGCTATTTCCGGCGTCACAAGAAGATCCGGAACGGCCTCGTGATCGGGTACGATGCCCGGTTCATGTCGCGGGAATTTGCCGAGAAGTCCGCTGAAGTGATCGCGAATGCCGGCATTACCGTGAAGCTCGCGGATAGCATCGTCACCACGCCGATGATCTCGCTGTTGACGAAACTCGAGAATGCCGCAGGGGGCGTGGTGATCACGGCAAGCCACAATCCGGCAAAGTGGAACGGGTTCAAGATCAAAGGCGACTTCGGCGGACCGGCCCATCCGGAAATGATCGCGGTGGTAGAGAAGGAATTGGCCCGGGTGTTGAAGAGGAAACACATTCCTCCCGGGAAATTCACCTTTGCCCGGCTCACGGCAAAAAAGAAGATCGTGCCGATCAGCATGCGGCAGCGGTATCTCGATGATCTGGCCACAAAGATCGATATCGGCAAGATCAAGGCGGCCGGTACGCGCATCCTGTACGATGTCATGTACGGTGCCGGCCAATCGGCAATGCACAGTCTGCTTCCCGATGTGACCCTGATGCATGAGACCTTCAACCCGTCGTTCGCCGGGGTGAACCCCGAACCTCTTGCCCATAACCTGGGCGAGTTGATGCAGCGGATGAGTGGGGGGAAGTACGACCTCGGGATGGCCACGGATGGCGACGCCGACAGAATCGGCGCAGTGGACGAGCTGGGGAATTTCGTGGACTCGCACAGGATCTTTTCGCTGCTGTTGAAGTACCTCGTCGAGCAGAAAGGGATGACCGGTGAGGTAGTGAAGTCGCTCTCGGTGACGCAGATGGTGAATCAGCAGTGTGCCAAGTACGGCCTCACCATGCATGAAACCCCCATCGGGTTCAAGCACATCTGCCGTCTCATGACCGAACGTGATGTATTGATTGGCGGAGAGGAGAGCGGCGGGCTCGGTGTGAAGGGGCATCTTCCCGAACGCGACGGCATCTTCCTGGGCCTGCTCCTTGCGGAAGTGATGGCAGTGCGCGGCAAACCGCTCAGCGCGCTGGTGCAGGAACTGATGGTGGAATTCGGCCAGCATGAGTTCAACAGGATTGACCTGCATGTGACCGACGGGGAAAAGGCTGCCATCATGAAGAAGTTCCGGCGTGGCGTAAAGGTTTTGGGCGGATTCGCGGTTACCGGGCGCAACGACACGGATGGCCACAAGCTGTTTGTGGACAACGGCTGGGTGCTCGTGCGTGCATCGGGGACCGAGCCGCTGATCCGGTTCTACGCCGAAGCGGAAAGCCGGGAGAAAGTGAACACGCTGCTGGCCGCGGCAACCGGCCGGTAGCAGGATGACCGAACAGTCCAGTGTGTGAAGGGTAGGCATTATGGCGTCGACAATGATGTACTATACTATCATGCCGGATGGAACGGTGAAGCAGTTGAATCCGTTTACCGGAACGGAGGTATGGGCGGTTGCGGGGCGCCGGAGCCGGCCGATTACGACCGACGCACCGTTGACGGCCAAGCCGCTGGAGATTCATACCCCGGAAGACTACTGCAGTTTCTGTCCGCCGCGCTACTTTGAAACCGCGCCGGAGAAGTCCCGCCTCGTTCGCACCAACGGGGTATGGCAGCGCATCGATTTCCTTCCGCCCGATCAGTACCATAATTCCACCGCGGAGTTCCGCCGTACGGGAAACATGTTTGAGATTGTGACGCTGGAGTACTGGCGGAAGAACTACGCCTACAAGATTCCTGCGGCGCGCCTGAAATGGCGCGAGGATTATCTCGCAAATACGGCCGGGCTGAACCATGTCACGGATGTCGTGCACTACAAGCTGCACCGCGAGGGAAAGACCGACGAGCAGATCGAGAAAATGCCGTTGGCCGAGAAACTCGCGATGGCCGATGCATTCTTCGGCGGGTGTCACGAAATGATCATCGCCAAGAAGCATTTCAAGGATGGTGCCACGCTCGATACGGATCTCTATTCGTCGGGGGAGATGTCGGAAGAGCAGCACTACTGGTATTTCAAGATGACCATCGATGCGCTGCGCGATATCACCATCAACAACCGTTATGTGCGGTATATCAGTGTCTACCAGAACTGGCTGCGGTCCTCCGGAGCGTCATTCGATCACCTGCACAAACAACTGGTATCGCTGGATGAATGGGGCGCATCGATTCAGAACCAGATCAAAATGCTGCGCGAAGACGCGAATGTCTACAACGACTACGGCGTGAACTTTGCGGCCCATCACAACCTGGTATTCGCGGAAAATGATTTTGCCATCGCGTATGCCGGCATCGGGCACCGTTACCCGACAATCGAGATCTACTCGCGGTCACAGGCGGGACGCCCTTCCGAACACACGGATGAGGAAATCCGCGGCATGAGCAATATCGTGCACGCAGTGCATGCGGCAATGGGCAGCCAGATCTCCTGCAACGAAGAGTGGTACTACACGCCCATCGATGCGATCTATAAGATGCCCTGGCACGTTCTGATCAAATGGCGGGTGACGGTCACTGCAGGATTCGAGGGTGGTACGAGTATATTCATCAACCCGATGACCCCGATTGAGTTGCGGGACAAGATGGTGCCGCGTTTCTACAAGCTGCGCGACGAAGGAAAGATCGGCTGGATCCGGATTGCCGAAGAATGCCGCGTGGATCCGAATCCGCTGAAGTACTACTTGAAGTAACAGTATTGATTTGCGGGGGGCCCCCCGCCCCATAGTGTCTCCTCCCGCCAGACGAAAATCACCGAAGTGCTCTCAGCTGTCAACATATCGCTGCAGTACGCTGACCGCCGCCTCCTCGACGGCGTGACGTTTCACATCGGCCCGACTGACCGCATCGGACTGGTCGGTGCGAACGGCTCTGGGAAATCCACGCTCCTGCGGATTCTTCTGGGCGACGTCACGCCGGATTCCGGTGAAGTGACGCGGGCGAAATACGTCACCGTCGGATATCTGCCGCAGGAAGGGACAGCGCTCGCCGGCCGCACGTTGTATAAAGAAGTGGAGTCGGTCTTTGCGGATATCGTGCATACGCGCGAGCAGCTCGATCAGCTGCAGGAAGCCATGGCATCAACACCGCACGACACCGACGCATTCCACGAGATGCTGGAAATCTTCGGGGAGCTGCAACACCGGCTCGAAGCGGCGGACGGGTTCCGGCTCTCCTCATCGATCGAGAAAGTACTCGTCGGGCTTGGCTTCACCCAGAGCGATTTCACCCGTCAGACCGATGAATTCAGCGGCGGGTGGCAGATGCGCATCGCCCTCGCCAAGCTGCTGTTGCTGCAGCCCTCATTGCTCCTGCTTGATGAGCCGACGAACCATCTCGATCTGGATTCTCTCCAGTGGCTCGAAGAGTATCTGCAGTCCTATCAAGGTGCCGTCGTGCTGGTCTCGCACGATCGCCGGTTCCTCGACACCATGACACGACGCTCCTTCGAGCTGAGCTTCGGCACGTTGACGGATTATGCGGGCAACTTCAGTTTCTTCCTGGAGGCCCGTGAGGAGCGGCGGGACCTGCAGCGCGCAGCATACCGGAATCAGCAGCAGCAGATCAAGCAGACCGAACGGTTCATCGAACGATTCCGTTACAAAGCCACGAAGGCGCGGCAGGTGCAGAGCCGCATCAAGGCTCTCGACAAGCTCGACATCATCCGTTTGGAAGACGAGGAGGAAGAAATACGTTTTACGTTTCCTCCCTCGCCTCCCTCCGGCAAGATTGCGCTTACCGTAAAGAACATTGCGAAATCCTATGGATCGCTCAAGGTCTTTGAACATCTCGACCTGGAAATCGATCGTGGTGATCGCATTGCCTTTGTCGGTGTCAATGGCGCGGGCAAGTCGACCCTGGCACGCATCCTCGCCGGTGTCGAGACCTTTGACGCCGGCGAGCGGATCCCGGGACATAATCTGGTAGGTGTCGTACTTCGCCCAGCACCAGGCGGAAGAGCTGACCCCCACGTTTGATGCATTACAGACCGTGGAAGCCGTTGCGACCGGAGATGTGCGGCGGCATCTCCGCACACTGCTCGGGTGTTTTTTGTTTCACGGTGACGACGTCTTCAAGAAAGTCGCCATTCTTTCCGGCGGCGAGAAGAGCCGTCTCGCATTGGCGAAGATGCTGCTGACTCCTGCGAACCTCATCGTGCTGGACGAGCCCACAAACCACCTGGACATGCGTTCGAAAGCCGTACTTCAGGAAGCTCTTGCAGAGTTTGAGGGCAGCATGGTCATCGTTTCGCACGACCGGGATTTTCTCGATCCGCTGGTGAGCAAGGTGGTGGAGTTTAAAGACGGGCATATCCGCACGACGCTCGGGAATGTGAGCGAGTACCTTGCGGCCCGCCAGGCCCGGGAGGCCGCCGCGCTTCCCGAACGCCGGGCTTCATCCGCGCCGCCCGGTAAAGACCGCAAACGCCGCGAGGCGGAAATGCGCAATGAGCGTTATGCCCGCACGAAGCCGCTGCAGGAACAGCTGGCCCGCCTCGAGAAAGAGATTGAAGGCCTGGAGAATAAGAAAAAGGATCTTGAAGCCACGATGGCCGACCCCGGGGCCTTTCGAAGCGGTGAGGCTTTGCGCGAGATCCATGCCACCTACCGCGGAACAGGTGAACTCCTTATGGATCTGTACCACCGGTGGGGCAAGATCAGTGAAGAGCTTGAGAAGGTCCGTGCGGAGTTTGACGAAGGTCCGGAGCAGCGATGAAACGCGGTGACGAACTCGATATGAGCGTTGAGCGCTATGGTGCGGAAGGGAAAGGCGTATCCCGGGTCGATGGTTTCGTCGTCTTCGTCCGCGGCGGCGTTCCCGGCGATAGAGTGCGCGGCCGGATAACCAAGGTGAGCAAGAACTTTGCTGAGGCGGAGATTGCGGCTGTAGTAGTGCCTTCGCCGCATCGTGTACCCCCGCGGTGCCGGTATTTTGGCACGTGCGGGGGATGTGTCTGGCAGCATCTTGCCTATGCCGGTCAACTGGAATTCAAACGTCAGCAGGTGACGGATGCGCTCGAACGGATCGGCGGTTTCACGGGGATCGCCGTAGAGCCGACCATCGGCGCCGTCGAGCCCTTCTACTACCGCAACAAAATGGAATTCTCCTTCGGTGTCCGGTGGCTTACCCGCGATGAACTCGATGCCGCGCAGGGAGCAGGACGGTGCAGAGTCACCCTTGCAGCGCTTTGCGCTCGGGCTCCATATCCCGCAACGCTTTGACCGGGTGCTGGATATTCACGAATGCTATCTGCAGTCGGCGGAAAGTGCGGCTATCGTGAACGCAGTCAGGGAATTCTCGCTCGCGCGTGAGTTGACGATCTATTCTACACTGACACACACAGGGTACCTGCGGAATCTGGTGATCCGCGAGGGGAAGCATACGGGCGACCGGATGGTCAACCTGGTGACCTCCGAAGATCGTCCGGAACTGATGCGCGCATTCTCGGAGATGGTGCACGCCCGTTTCCCTTCGGTGACAACGATCGTCAACAATATTACGACACGAAAATCCCAGGTCGCCGTCGGCGATCGCGAGGTGGTGCTGTATGGTCCCGGGTTCATCCGTGAGCGCATCGGCCGGCGGCTGTACACGGTATCGGCAAACTCATTCTTTCAGACCAACACGCTTCAGGCGGAACAACTGTACGACACGGCACGGCAGCTGGCCGATCTGCGGCCGACGGATACCGTGTTTGATCTCTATTCGGGAACCGGCACCATCGCGCTGCACGTGGCGGCGGATGCGGCCTCTGTCGTGGGGATCGAATCCGTTCCCGACGCTGTCGCCGATGCACAACGCAATGCGCGTGAACAGGGTGTCACCAACTGCACGTTTCTGCTTGGCGATTTAAAGGAGAAGATTGTCGATGATACGGGCTGGCTCGCGGAACACGGCTCCCCGTCGGTCATGATTATCGATCCTCCCCGTGCGGGCATGCACCCGAAGGTCGTCGGGCGTATCCGGGAGATGCATCCCGGGCGCATCGTGTATGTGAGCTGCAATCCGGCAACACAAGCGCGGGATTTGAAAACACTGTGCAGCGACAATGCCTACACGATTGACAGAGTACAGCCGGTGGATATGTTTCCGCATACGATGCATGTCGAAAATGTCGTTCGATTGATTGCTAGAGTTCACACTATCTCCGGATGCGACGTGTGATCATGGCCTCCATACCACGGTGTTGCCCGCCTCCTGCGGGGACATGCGTTAGTTTCGCTCGTGTTCTGTCTGTGCATGCCCTCACTGGCACTTGCAGCCGGCCCTGCGACCCGCACCATATCGGCCACCCGGACCCGTGTGCCTCCGCGCATTGACGGTCTGCTCACTGACAGCTGCTGGCAACGAGCGACACCGTCGTCGGCCTTCACGCAATTCGATCCTGTAGAGGGTGCCGAACCGACGGAAGAGACCAGCGTGCGTTTGCTGTACAACGATGACGCGCTCTTTGTCGGCGTGGCATGCGGCGACAACACACCCCGGGGCATTGTTCAACAGTTGAGCCGGCGGGACCGCACGACCGAGGCCGACAGGTTCACGGTGATGATCGACTCATTCTTTGACCGTCAGACCGGCTTCGTATTCTCCACAAATGTTTCGGGGGTTCAAAGCGACGGCGTACTCTCTCAAGGGGGAGCCGTCTATGATATTACCTGGGATGCAGTGTGGCGGGTGGAGACGATGCGCGGTCCCTGGGGATGGTCCGCGGAATTTGTCATCCCCTGGAGCGCCCTGCGCTTCTCGGAACGTCCGCATGGCACCTATGAATGGGGGATCAACTTCCGGCGTTATATCAGCAGGAAGAAGGAAACCGATGAATGGGTGATGGTCCCGCGCAGCGAACGGTTCTCGATTCCATTTTGGGGAACGATCCAGGGGATTCAGGAAATACCTGCACCGCTCCATCTCGAGATCGCGCCGTATGTCTCTGCAGCGGCGACCAACACCACGGGTGATTTCCAACCGCCGGCGCCTTCGTCACATACGATGCAATTCGGCCTTGACGCCAAGTACGGCCTGACGCGCAATTTCACGCTCGATGCAACCATTAACCCCGATTTCGGACAGGTGGAGGTTGATGCGTCGGTCTTGAATCTCACGGTGTTCGAAACGCTCTTCCCGGAGAAACGTCCGTTCTTCCTGGAAGGGGCCCAAATGTTCACATTCGGGGGATCCGGTGACAACACACCAATGACGCTCTTTTTTTCACGCCGCATCGGGCGTGAGCCCGGAGGCAGTGCAGCAATTGCGGCTCCCGCCGGGGGTACTGTGGAAGAGAATCCGCGGGTAACGACGATTCTTGGCGCCGCGAAGCTTACAGGAAGAACCGCGTCCGGACTTTCTGTCGCAGCATTGTCGTCATTGACGGATGAAGAACACGCGACGCTCTGGAGCCCGGCAGGCCGAACGACAATACGTACTGAACCGATGGGCAGCTATAACGTGCTGCGCCTAAAGCAGGAGGTCGAGGGCGGATCCTGGTATGGCGGCATGGCAACGCTGGCCGCGCGCGACTGGATGTATCCGGCGTTTTCGGGCGGAGTCGACTGGAATCTGCGTTTTGCGAACGGGAAGTATACGGCTGACGGATATATTGCCGGTGCCCGCGGGCATTCCTCCGGCGTACTCAGCAACGGCCTTGCCGGGCGGCTTCTGTTCATGCGCATCAGTGCCGATCACTGGTTTCCGGCACTTTCTTACGATTTTGCCACTCCGGATTTTTCGATCAACGATCTCGGCTTCTTCGCGCAGCCGCATGATCAAGGGGGATACTTCCAGCTGTTGTATCGCGAGAACAATGCGGCGGGTATGTTCAGGCGGTACTTCTTCAATCTGAATCCCGAATTGCGATGGAACTGGGAAGATGCTGTTCCCACACACGCCGTCGTACGGGTGGAGGCCATCGGTGAACTGCGGAATTTCTGGCAACTCGATCTTCTCTACACACACACGTTCCCGGCCTACGACGACAAAGAACGAGGCATCATCGGGCTCTACAGCCGGCCGGGCGGCAATGCAGCGTCACTCACGGTGCTTACGGACGAACGGCACGACATCTCAGCGAGCATCATGGCGGGAATAGACGTTGGTGATCGAGGAGAACGGACCATTACGTTGAATACGTCGTTGACGGCCCGCCCGACTTCCTGGATGGAGCTTTCCCCCGCGGTGTATTATCAGCGCGTGTATGATGCAATCGCATGGGTGTACCCCGATGGGAACATCGTCGATCGCACCGTGGGCACCGACCCGTTCAGTCTTTTCGGCACGCGGAATCTGGAGCAAATTGATCTTTCCCTCCGGGGGATTGTCACCTTTACCCGGACGCTCTCCGTGCAGTTTTTCCTGCAATCGTTTGTTGCCCGCGGAGAGTACCACGACTATACCCGGCTTCTTGCGAACGGTATGCTCCTGCCCTATCCGTACGAACGGTTCGGATTCAACCACGACTTCAACACTATGAACTTCAATGCAAATGTGTTGTTGCGCTGGGAGTATCTTCCGGGGAGTGCGCTGTATCTGGTCTGGACGCAGGCCCGGGTCGGCGCTTCGGGTGACTACAGGACGAGCATCGGGGAGATTTTGGGCGATGCCTGGACGATGCCGCGGCAGGATGCGGTTGTGCTGAAGGTGAACTACCGGTTTTCGCTGTAGAAGTGCAGATGAAAAGGACTACCGCAGATGTGCAGTTCAAAAGCATTACCGCAGAGGCGCCGAGACGCTGAGAGAATATTTTTGTAGAGGGCTTTCCCCAATCACATATGCTTTCTCTGCGTCTCTGTTTCTCTGCGGTGATATTTCCTTGGAGGGGTTTTCGACCGGTTTTCTAGGGGGCGGGCGGGAGGGTGCGTTCGAAAAAGTCCACAATCCGCGTGAAGTATTCCTCTCCTCCTTTTTCCACCATGTCGTTGTGACGCGCACCCGGAATGAGCCAGAGCTCTTTGGGCTCATTGGCGTTCCGGAAGACCAGCTCCGACGCAGACGAGGGAATCTTGTTGTCAGCGGCGCCATGCATCACGAAGAGAGGCACATGCACCTGTTTGACGGCCTCCACCGGCGACACCAGTGAGGCCTTGAAGTGGGCGATCTGTTCGGAGCGTCTGATCACGAGATTCCTCAGGTAATGCCAGGGAATTTTGATCATGCGCTTCTGATATTCATCGTACACTTTGCGCAGCGATGCAAACCCGCTCTCGGCCACGACGGCGGCAACGCGCGCATCAAGTGCAGCGACCTGGATCGCGACAGCCGCACCCATGGATGATCCCATCAAACCAATCCGCCCCAGGGTAAGGTCTTGCCGTGACTCGAGGTAGTTGATAATGGTGGAGACGTCCAGTTTTTCGTAAAAACCGTACGTGCACACGCTGCCCCCGCTTTCGCCGTGGCTCCGGCAATCGTACAGGAACACATTAAAACCCGCCGCGTGCAAACGCCGGGCAATCGGAAGCCCCACGATCCTGTTCTCGCTTACCCCGTGAAGAAAGATCACCGTGCCGCGGGCACGCTCTCCAGCGGGGATCAACCAGCAGCTCAAGGTAATGCCTTCTGCAGTCTTGAGCTGCAGTTCTTCAAACGGTAACGAAAGATCCGACGGATGCAGAATGTCGGTGATCCGGCGATAGTACTCCACGGTTCGCCGGCGGGGCTGAAGCAGCATCGCGGGACCGATGATGAACAGCACGGCCGAAATGAACACCATGAAAAGCACGATAAACAGCAGAACAATGAGAATCTCAGTCATAGATAAATATACATACTGACGGTGCACGATGCAATAAACATGGACAATGGCTGCCTGTTTTCGTATGTTTCCCCCCATTCGAAGAACATTGCACAGAGGAAATGGCCCGCGCGATGCGTATAGCCATCGTTCATGAGTGGTTCACCTCCATGCGTGGCGGAGAGAAGTGCGTGGAAGCGCTCTGTGAGGTGTTTCCGGATGCTGCGCTCTATGCGCTGCTGCATGTGAAGGGATCGGTGTCACCCATCATTGAACGGATGCCGATGCACACTTCCTTTGTGCAGCATCTTCCGTTTGCCGCAACGCGGTACAGATACTATCTCCCGCTGTTTCCCACTGCAGTCCGTCAGTTTGATCTTTCGGGTTTCGATATCGTTATCAGTTCGAACCACTGTGCGGCAAAAGGCGTGCGCACTGCGCCGCACACACTGCACATCTGCTATTGTTACACACCGATGCGCTACATATGGACGCAGTACGAGGACTATTTCGGTGCGGGGCGGTCGGGCGTGCTGACGCGTTGGGGCATGCGTGCAGTCGTGGGATACCTGCGGCGCTGGGATCTCCGCACCGCAAAGAACCCGCACCATTTCATTGCCATCTCCGGGAATATCCGTGAGCGCATCCGCACAATCTATGATCGGGAATCGGATGTCATCTATCCGCCTGTTGAAACCGCTGCGCTGTCCGTCATGCGGGAACATGAAGATTTCGACCTGATCGTCAGCGCTCTTGTGCCGTACAAGCGGGTTGACCTCGCGGTCGAAACATATAACCGCATGGGGAAACGTCTGGTGGTGATTGGTGACGGACCCGATCTTCTCCGGCTGCGCCAAATGGCGGGACCAACAGTGCGGATGCTGGGCTGGCGCTCCGATGACGACGTCCGCGACCATTTCCGGCGTTGCCGCGCGGTGGTATTTCCGGGCGAAGAAGACTTTGGCATTGTTCCGGTTGAAGCCATCGCCTGTGGAAAGCCGGTAGTGGCATACGCCCGTGGCGGGGCCCTCGAAACCGTGTTGGAAGGTCCAGCTCTCAGGACCGGCGTGCTCTTCCATGAACAAACTCCAGAATCGTTGAGCGCGGCAGTGAGAAAGCTGGACACGGAGTCGTTTGACACGGCAGCGATGCACGCTTTTGCCCTGGGGTTTGACCGTGAGATCTTCAAAATGAAGATGAAAGAGTACGTCCTCAGGCGTTGGGAGGAGTTTCAAGCCGGTCTCCCGCAACCGCAAGTGGTGAAACATGTTAGCCCCGCCCGGCGTTGACTTTCGGAAGCGATTTCGGTACATTGTTGCGATAATTTGCAGAGGAGATGCCAGCACAAGAGGCAAAGCGGAAAAACCGGACGCGACATTTCGACTTCATCGTTGTTCCTGATGGCGATGGAAGTGCGCCCTTCCGGTTTCGCGCAGGTTGGTGGAAGCTCGTGCTTCTCGCGGCTGCAGTGTTCTTGGCCTGCGTGGGGTTCACGCTTGCTGTATTGATTCTGACTCCGGTGGTGATGTACCTTCCGATTCCCAATCCTGCACTGGAAGCGAAGTACGGCAGACAACTGACGGAGACGCAGCAGAAGTTGAATTTTCTGGTGGAAGACGTGTCGTTGCTGCGTGACTACAATCAGCAGTTGCGCAAGGCGCTTGGTCAAAGCGATACGGCAAGCCCGGTGGTGGATCAGAAGTCCCAGACCGCGCCTTCGGCAACGGTGCACTCTGCACGAACAGAGGAGGATATGCAGCAGCTGGACCAGATGAATCCGGGCGATATTGCGGTTACGTCGACCGAGACCGCGCCCCGTATGGCTGTGGTGCGGATGGCGGCTACGGCACAGCTTCCTTTGATTCAGCCTGTTGCCGGTTTCATCTCACAGGGATTTGATCCGGCCCGCCATCATTTCGGGATGGACATTGCAGCAAAACAGGGAACGCCGGTGAGTGCTGCCACTGACGGATTTGTGGTCTATGCCGGCTGGAGCTATGACGACGGCAACATTCTCATACTGTCGCACGGGTCGGGATATCTGACTGTGTACAAGCACAACCAGATGATCCTGAAGACTATCGGGTCCTCGGTGCGGCGCGGAGAAATTGTTGCGTTGCTGGGGTCGTCCGGCCAGACTAGCCACGGTCCGCATCTTCATTTCGAAGTCTGGAAAGATGGCGTTCCGCAGGATCCCGGTGCATATTTGCTCACACGCGTGAAGATTCAGTAGCGACAGAAGAGGAGAACCATGGCGGACAAACAGGTGAACAGCGAGCTCAGTTTTATCGGGGGAAGCACCGTGGTGGAGGGAAAAATCAAGACGGATGGAAGCATCCGGATTGACGGCAAGCTGGTCGGCGACCTGGTGTCCAAGGCCAACGCTGCTCTCGGAAACAACGGCGTCGTCGAAGGAAATCTGACCGCACGCAACGTGACGCTTGCCGGCAAAGTCATCGGTACGGTGACCGCATCGGAAAAGCTGATTCTTGAGGCGAAATCGATGGTCAAGGGTGACCTCAGGGCGGCCCGGCTGGTGGTGGATGAAGGTGCCGTATTTGACGGGCACTGTGCGATGAGTGCTTCTCCGACTGCACCCAAAGGGACTTAAAAGGGCAGATATTTCCTTGCAAGGGTTTTGACCGATTTTCCAGGGAGGCTGAGGGGAGCATGAGCTCCACGCCGGACGACAAGGCAGATGGATGGCGGGATGTGGTCGGTCCCTATCTGACGATGGGGATGGAGCTGGCGATTGCGGTGGTGGGGATGTTCTTCATCGGCCGATGGATTGACGGAAGCTGGGGCACGGGACCGTGGGGGATGTACGCCGGATTGTGTATTGGTGTCGTTGGCGGTTTCGTCCGTTTTATCCGGCGCGCGCTTGCGCTCGGTGCATCGGAAGACGCGCAGCAGGAGAAGGATGCCAAAAATTGACCGGCGGTTTCCTTTGCAGGTCGGTGTGACCTTCTGCGTGATAGCAGCCGCTGCAGCCTACCCCTTGCTCACGTGGGGTTCGGCGGCGGTGGCTACGGCTGCGGTGGTCGGCGGAGTGCTGAGCACCTGCAACGTGCTGCTTGGCTTCTTGATGATCGAGTACGGCTTCGGGAAATCGTACACCACGTTCCTCAAAACGGTTGTCGGCGGGATGGGCCTCCGGATGGCTTTCATGCTCGGGGCGCTTTTGGTCTTGATCCTGGTGTATCATCTCCATGCTGTGGCGTTGACGGTGACCGTGGTGTCGTTGACGATGATCTATCTCGTGCTGGAGATCTTGTATCTCATACGGAAAGTAGACGTCAAGAATCAGGGATAGCATGTCCGTACCGGTGACAGAAACGGCGCAAGCAGCGGCAGATACGCTGCATCATGCCGAGCATGGCGGCGGAAACATGTTCGCGTCGCTGCTGCATCACGTTCAGGATGCGAACGCTTGGGAGACGCCGTTCGGCACGATCGACCTTCCCCATCTTCCCTCCTTCACGGTGGCGGGGATCACCTTCGACATGTCGATCACGAAGCACGTGGTGTTCCTGTGGATCGCGGCGGTGGTGCTGTGTCTGATCGCGATCAGCGTCGCGCGCAGCAACAAACGAAGAGATGTGCCGCGGGGATTCGGGAATATGTTCGAGGCGATGATCCTGTTTGTCCGCGACGAGATCGTGATCCCGAATATGGGTACGAAGGGATTGGCGTATATGCCGTACCTCCTGACCACGTTCTTCTTCATTCTACTGATGAACCTGTTCGGTCTGATTCCCTATGGAGCGTCGGCAACGGGTAATGTCAACGTCACTGCAGGTCTTGCGATTGTCGCGTTCGTGATGATCCAGGCATCGGCGATCCGGGCGCAGGGGCTGGGGCACTACCTTGCCCATCTGACCGGGGGGGTGCACTGGGCCCTCTGGCCGATCATGATTCCCATCGAAATTCTCGGCCTGTTCACCAAAGCGTTTGCCCTCTGCATCCGTTTGTTCGCAAACATGACCGGCGGGCATATCGTGCTCGTGTCGCTCATCGGATTAATCTTCATTTTCAAGTCGTACGTCATAGCCATCGGCCCTGTGGGGTTCGTTGTGGCAATCAATTTTCTGGAATTGTTTGTGGCGGTTCTGCAGGCGTACATCTTCACAATGCTGACCTCGCTCTTCATGGGGCTGGGGATGCAGATGGATGTACATGCCGCGGAAGGCCACGGACACTGAGCGTTTACTCACTACTTCATTTCTCTGGAGGAATACAATGGAAGCCAATGCACTCGGATATCTGGCAGCAGGAATCGGTGCAGCACTCACGGTGATCGGCGCAGGACTCGGCATCGGCAAGCTTGCCGCCGCGGCAATGGAAGCCAGCGGCCGCCAGCCGGAAGTCGCGGGTCAGGTGCGCACGTCGATGCTGATTGCCGCTGCTCTGATCGAGGGCGCAACATTCTTCGCGCTGGCGATCTGCATCATTCTGGCCACCAAGGGATAGGCGGGGGATCGCATCATGTTGCAGATCAATCCTGGACTGATTCTCTGGACGATCATCACATTCGTGATCGTGCTGATGATCTTGCGCTGGACGGCGTGGAAGCCGTTGCTGGCGGCCCTGACGGCTCGCGAGGAAAAGATCCGCTCCTCGATCGAGCAGGCTGAGCAGGCACGGCAACAGGCCCAGGCGCTGCTGGAGGAACACCGCCGGCAAATGGCCGCCGCCGAAGAGCAGGTGCGGCTGATCCTCTCCGAAGGACGGGCACTTGCAGACCGGCACAGGGCGGAGATTGCCGAGAAAGCCGAAAACTCAGCACGCCACATGATTGTGCAGGCAAGGGAAGAGATCCAGCGCGAGAAGGAAGCCGCACTCGTACAGCTGCGCTCGGAGGTGGCCGATCTCGCCATCGGAGCCGCAGGGAAAATACTCGACAAAAACCTGGATACTCCGGCGCAGCGTTCGCTCGCGGATGCGGCGATCCGGGAGATCACCAGAGGATAACCGGCGATGCGCAACACCCGTGTGGCGCGCCGCTACGCGCTGGCGCTCTTGACTGCGGCCGAGGGGCAGAACATCCAGGACACCGTCGCGGCCGATATCGAATTCATCGGCAGGTTGACGCGAGGCTCCCGGGAGCTCCGGCTTCTCTTCGCAAGCGGCGTTGTCTCCATTCCGCGGAAAAGGGCCGTGCTGCATGACCTGTTCAAAAGCAGGGTGCAACCCATGACACTCGCCTTTATCGATCTCCTCACGACAAAGCAGCGCGAGGTGCTCCTGCTTGACATCGTTGAGCAGTTCGGCGTGCTGCGCGACGTACGCCTGGGCATTGTTAATGTTGATGTCACAACAGCCGTGGACCTGACAACGGAGCAGCAACGCGCTCTGACGAAGGGCCTCGAAGCGTATACACAGAAGAACGTCCGCGTGCGCACCGTGCTGGACCCCGCGATCAAAGGAGGTCTGCGCATCCGTGTCGGCGATACCGTGCTGGATGCTACGGTAACACACAAACTTGAACGGTTGCACCAGCGGTTCACCCAGGGTGCGGTGTCCACGCACTGACAACGAAGTTCTGATTGAAGGACCAGGCAATGGCAGAAGTCCGACCCGAAGAAGTCTCCGCGATCCTGCGCAAACAACTCGCAGGATTCGAAACCGAAGCCGACATCTATGATGTGGGGACCGTCCTCCAGGTGGGCGACGGTGTGGCGCGCGTCTACGGCCTTACCAAAGCGCTTATGAGCGAGCTTGTGGAATTTCCGCACGGCGTCATGGGAATGGTGCTCAACCTCGAAGAAGACAACGTCGGCTGCATACTCTTCGGCGAAAGCAGCGAGATCAAGGAAGGCGATACCGTCAAACGCACCGGACGCGTTGCATCCCTTCCTGTCGGAGAACAGATGCTCGGGCGTGTGATCAACGCTCTCGGCCGGCCCATGGATGGCCGCGGACCGATCACCACCGAGAAGGTCATGCCGATCGAACGCAAAGCTCTCGGCGTTATCCAGCGGCAGCGCGTGAAAGAGCCGCTGCAAACCGGCCTCAAAGCCGTCGACGGCATGATTCCCATCGGACTGGGCCAGCGCGAGTTGATCATCGGCGACCGGCAGACGGGCAAGACCGCGATTGCGATTGACGCGATCATCAATCAGCGATTTACCCACACTGAAGAGGCAAAGCTGCAGGGAACCAAGCCGGTCTACTGCATTTATGTCGCCATCGGACAAAAGAGCTCGACCGTTGCGCAGGTTGTAGACAAGCTGCAGCAGGAAGGGGCGATGGAGTACACCGCCGTGGTCGCAGCCACAGCCAGCGATCCTGCTCCGATGCAGTACATCGCGCCCTATTCGGGCGCAACACTCGGCGAATTCTTCCGGGACAGCGGACGCCACGCACTTGTCGTCTACGATGACCTTACGAAACAGGCGCAGGCCTATCGCCAGGTGTCGCTGTTGCTGCGCCGTCCACCCGGCCGCGAGGCTTATCCGGGCGACGTGTTCTACCTGCATTCGCGTCTTCTGGAGCGCGCCTCGAAGCTGAATGACGAACTCGGCGGTGGCAGCCTGACCGCGCTCCCCGTGATCGAGACCCAGGCGGGCGACGTGTCGGCATACATACCGACGAACGTGATCTCGATTACGGACGGACAGATCTATCTCGAGCCCGGCATGTTCAATGCCGGCATCCGTCCGGCCATCAACGTCGGCATCTCCGTTTCCCGCGTGGGCGGCAATGCGCAGATCAAGGCCATGAAGTCCGTAGCGGGACGTTTGCGCATCGACCTGGCGCAGTATCGCGCACTCGAAGCTTTTGCAAAATTCGGATCGGATCTCGACAAGTCGACACTGGCCCAGCTGCGCCGCGGCGCGCGCCTTGTGGAATTGCTCAAGCAGGGGCAGTACCTCCCGATGCCTGTGGAGAAACAGGTTGTGGTGCTGTATGCGGGCACCAACGGCTACCTCGATGAGATACCGGTCGAGGAAGTGGAGCGATACGAGAAGGAGTTCCTCGACATGATGGATCTCAAGCATGCGGATTTCCTGCTGGACATCGCCCGCAAGAAACAGTTGACCGATGATCTTACGGCGCGCCTGAAAGACATTCTCACGTCCTTCATGGCGACATTCAAGACCTCCCTCAAGAAATAGCGCACCGACCATGCCAACGCTGCGCGAAGTTCGCAGCCGCATCAGCGGCGTAAAGAAAACCGAGAAGATCACCCGGGCGATGAAAATGGTTGCCGCGGCAAAACTCCGCCGCGCCCAGGCGGCAGTGATCGCCGCCCGTCCGTATGCCAAAGGCATGAAGCGCCTGATACAGCATCTGCTGCCGGCTATCGAAACGGGAAGTGTACCGTTATTGACCCCGCGCCCGGTGCGCACGCTTGCCATCATCGTCGTGACCTCCGACCGCGGAATGTGCGGTGCATTCAACACCAACATTGTCAGAGCCGCGCAAGAGCGCATAGCTGCCGCTGTCGATGAACATGGACAGCAGATCCAGGTCCGGCTGTACATTCTCGGCAAGAAAGGCGTGGATTTCTTTACGCGGAAGCGGATGCCACTGGCTGCGCGCTACCCCGGAATCTTCGCAAAACTGATCTTTGGAGATTCGCAAAAAGTCGCACGCGAGGTGGTGGACGCCTTCCTGCGGGGTGAAGTTGACAGGGTTGACATTGTGTACAATGAGTTCAAATCCGCTGTGCGGCAACTGATTGTCGTCGAACAATACCTGCCTATCGTCCCCGAAGTGGAAGGGACGGCCCCGGCCGCCGCGTCAAAACGGATCCCGAACTACATTTACGAGCCCTCACAGCAGTTTCTGCTGTCGGCACTGCTTCCCCGGTATCTGAACTTCATCCTCTGGCGTATGTTGCTCGAATCCAGTGCCGCCGAGGAGGGTGCCCGGATGACGGCGATGGAAAACGCCACCGAAAACGCCAATGAAATGATTGATACCCTTCAATTGCAGTACAACAAGGCGCGGCAGGCGGCAATCACCAAGGAGCTCCTGGAGGTGGTTTCCGGAGCCGAAGCCCTGAAGGGGGCGTCGTGACCTGCCTTTGCGATACGCCGGGTAAGTATCCGGTTATTGCATAAGTTCCCTCTTTTCAGTATTTTACAATTCCTTGGCACTAAATCGCCCATACGGGAGGTTTCTGGTGTCGGGGTCAATCTATGTTTGAAGATCTCAGCCGAAAACTCGATGCTGTCCTGAAGCGTCTCCGCGGGCAGGGGAAGGTTTCCGAGGCGAATGTCGCGGAAACGCTGCGTGAGGTGCGACGGGTTCTGCTGGACGCCGACGTCAACTACAAAGTTGCACGGCAGTTCATGGATGATGTACTCCGCCGTGCCGTGGGGCAGGATGTTCTTCAAAGCATAACGCCCGGCCAGCTCATCGTCAAGATAATATATGACGAACTGGTGCGGTTGCTGGGAACCTCTCACGTCGGGATCACGTTCTCGCAGTTACCCCCCACAGTGATCATGGTGGCCGGGTTGCAGGGGTCGGGAAAGACGACATTCTGCTCAAAACTCGCGCTTCACCTGAAAACGCAGGGAAGATTTCCGTTGCTGGCGGCTGCGGACGTGCACAGGCCCGCCGCCATCGATCAGCTCGAGGTGCTAGGGCAGCAGATCGGACTGCCGGTTTTTACGAAGCGCGGTGCAGATGCAGTGACGGTGGCAAAGGAGGCGGTCGAGCACGCGCGCGCGAATGCACGCGACACAGTAATCGTTGATACCGCCGGCCGTTTGCACGTCGATGAAGAAATGATGCGCGAGGCGGAGGCGATCAAGGCTGCGATCCAGCCGCACGAAATCCTGTTCGTTGTTGATGCCATGACCGGACAGGATGCGGTGAATACGGCACGGGCCTTCCATGATCGGTTGAAGTACGATGGGGCGGTACTGACAAAGATGGATGGCGATGCCCGGGGCGGGGCGGCGATCTCCCTCCGTGCAACCGTGGGTGTGCCGATCAAGTTCATCGGCACGGGAGAGAAGCCCGACGCACTGGAACGGTTTCACCCCGACCGGCTGGCGTCGCGGATTCTCGGGTTGGGCGACATCGTCAGTCTCGTGGAGAAAGCGCAGGCGCAGTTCGATGAAGACAAAGCGGTTGCGCTTGAACAGAAGATCCGGAAGTCGCAGTTTACCCTCGAAGATTTTCTTGTGCAGTTGCAGGAAGTAAAGAAGATGGGGCCGTTGCAGCAGGTGCTGGGCATGTTCCCGGGTGCGAACCGGCTGCCGGCAAATGCCGAGGTGGATGAATCGGCGCTGGTGCGCATCGAAGCGATGATTCAGTCGATGACACTCGAGGAGCGCCGGAGGCCGCAGATCCTTAACGGCACACGGCGGAGGCGCATCGCGATGGGCAGCGGGTGCACGGTGCAGGACGTCAACAAGTTGTTGAAGCAGTATGAGCAGATGCAGCGCATGATGAAGACCCTGAGCAAGGGCGGACGGTTTGATAAAATGGCCCGGGGAATGCGTATTCATTAATAGCAGGCAACTGAAGGAGAGAAACGTTGGCAGTACGATTGCGTTTGCGAAGGATCGGCAAGAAGAAAATGCCGAT
This sequence comes from Ignavibacteriota bacterium, assembly GCA_963849385.1. Taxonomy (GTDB): domain Bacteria; phylum Bacteroidota; class Ignavibacteria; order UBA10030; family UBA6906; genus Fen-1255. The sequence continues at coordinate 254,727 of CAWKHH010000001.1, forward strand.
GTACCACATCGTGGCCGCCGATTCGCGCACTGCGCGGAACGGCAGCTTTCTCGAAGTGGTCGGCCGTTATGAACCGCGCCAGGACCCGATGGTGATTGAGGCAAAGGAAGCCCGGGTCTTCCACTGGCTCAAAACGGGCGCCCTGCCCACCGATACCGTACGCAGTCTGTTCCAGCGGAACGGATTGTGGTTGAAGTGGTCACTCACCCGTGCAGGCAAAGACGAAGCCACGATTTCCGCGTCAATGGAGAAGTGGCAGATGCAGCAGGCGGATAAACGCCAGCGCGATAGCGAGCGCAAAGCCCGCCGCGCTGCGGCGAAGCGGAAGGCGAGCGTGAGCAAGGGTCCGGAAGGCGAAGTTGCTCCGGCCGCCGAGGCAGCTCCGCAGTCCTGACGCACCTGACTCCTGGGCCAAGGGGGTGGAGGCAACGACGTTGCACGTAGAGGGAGAAGACCTGAGGAGGATTCATGAATGACTTCGTGGTGTTCATTGCCAGCCACCTCGTTGACAATCCGGAGAAGATTACTCTGGAACAGGAGGATCGCGAAGACAAGGTAGTGTTCCGTCTCCACGTGGCAGAAAATGATGTGGGTAAGGTGATCGGAAAAAAGGGGAGAACAGCCCAATCTCTGCGCATACTGCTCGCCGCAGTGGCTGCACGCCAGGGAAAAAGGGCGATTCTCGAAATTGCAGAGTGACTATCGCTGTCCGTGACCTGATTGCTGTCGGCTCCATCGTCAAGGCATTCGGCCTCAAGGGGGACGTCATCGTTGAACCCCTGACGGACATGCCGGATCGGTTCCGTTCTTTGCGGCACGTGTACCTTGCATCGGAGTCGTCGGCAACAGGCGTAGATTCCAGCGAGCCCGTGACGGCAGAAGTGACGGCAGTGCAGATCGAGCCGCGGGGTATCCGCGTGAGGTTTTCCTGTGCACCGGACCGCACGGCGGCGGAAAAGCTCGTCGGTCTGCTTGTCATGATCCCTCCGGAAGACATCGTCGCCTTGCCTCCGGGAACGTTCTTTGTGCATCAGCTGATCGGTTTTGCCGCCGTCGACGAACAGGGTACTCCTCTGGGGACCTTGAAAGATGTCCTGCGTTTTCCCGCGCACGACGTATACGTCATCGGCGCCGAGGGGGAACACGATCTCCTGGTTCCCGCCGTCCGCGAGTTTATCCGCCGTATTGACACCGCGACGCGAACCATGACGATCTGCCTGATTGAAGGGATGCGACTGTGATCCGGATCGACGTCGTTACCGGCCACCCGCGGTTGGTTGAAGGACCTCTGCACGAAAGCATGTTGAAACGTGCCCAGGAACTGGCCAGCGTGGAAGTTGTCGTGCACGATCTGCGCGACTACACCACCGACCGGCATCGGACGATCGACGACACTCCCTTCGGAGGGGGAGCCGGCATGGTGATGAAGTCGGAACCGGTGTTCGCCTGCATAGAGACGTTGCAGCGCGAACGTGCGTATGACGAGGTGATTTACATGAGTGCCGACGGCGAGCGCCTGACGCAGACGATGGCCAACGGACTCTCACTACAATCGTGCCTCCTCATTTTGTGCGGCCATTACAAGGGGATCGATGAGCGGATCAGGGAAAAACTGGTGACGCGGGAGATCTCGATAGGCGACTACGTATTGACCGGGGGTGAATTGCCCGCCCTGGTCCTGATCGATTGCATCGTGCGTTTGATTCCGGGCGTGCTGCATGACGGAGAATCGCTGCTCAACGATTCGTTTCAAGACGGTATGCTGGATGCCCCGCAGTACACACGGCCTGCCGAGTTTCGCGGCATGCGTGTTCCGGATGTCCTCCTGTCCGGCAATCACGCAGATATCGAACAGTGGCGGCAGGAGCAACGCGTGCAACGGACACGCGAGCGACGTCAGGATTTGTTGGAAAACTCGTAACAGTGAATTCTTGGAGAGGATCATGGACAAAATCAAACTGGTGGAAGCAACCCAGCTGAAGAGCGGGATCCCCGACTTTCATCCCGGCGACACAATCAACGTGCATGTCCGCGTCATTGAAGGCGACAAAGAACGCGTGCAGCAATTCCAGGGCGTGGTGATCGGCCGCCACGGCGCCGGAATGAACGCAACGTTCACCGTGCGGAAGATATCAGACGGTGTCGGTGTGGAACGTATCTTTCCCCTTCATTCACCGCGACTCGCCAAAATCGAACGTGTGAAACAGGGTTCGGTGCGCCGCTCAAAACTGTACTATCTGCGTTCACTCGCCAGCAAGGCGATCCGCCAGAAGACAACCGCCTGACACCCCGTGACCTCTGAGGGGTTCGCGTGAGCTCACACAAACGACTCGGCGTTCCTCCGGCATTCTATGCCAGGCCCTTGACCGCTCACCTGGCGGAGCGCGATCTCTTCGCCCGCCAGGTGGACGTTCCCGCACAGCACGCAGTCCGGCTCCGTGAACACGATCTGGCGGCTGCGTTTCTCACGCCCATCGACTTTGCACGGGACAGTTCCGAGTACCGTATTGTTCCCGGTGTCGGCGTGAGCTCTGCTTCGGCGACCGGCACAATCACCCTTGTCTTTCACGAAGAGCTCGACACGATCAGGACCGTTGCCATCGATCCTTCGTCGTCGTCGGAAATTGTGCTGGCAAAGATCATCCTCGCGGAAGAATACGAGCTGGAGCCGAAGTTCCAGCCGTTCGCCGGCCCGGTAGATCGCGGGCTTGCACAGGCTGACGCCGTTCTGCTTGTCGGTGATGCTTCCCTGCGGGAAGTCTCCACGCACCCCAATCGCATAGACCTCATAGAGGGCTGGTACGATCTCACGGGACTTCCGTACGTCCATGGCTTCTGGTGCGGTATCGACGAGGCATTGAACCCGGAAGAAGTGCTGTGGCTGTTGCAGGGTGCGTACAGCGGGCGCGCATCGCTGGATACCATCGCCAGCGATCTTCCCCACGGGGCATTTCCATCGTTCTCCCACTCCGACATGTCCGACTACCTCCACGCATTCTCCTACGACCTCAACGAAGAGGATCTGGACGGGCTGAGGGAATTTCTGCGCTATGCGTTCTACCACGGTGTCACGCCCGATGTTCCCGAGATCCGTTTCTATGCCCTTCCGGGCACATCCGGCCCGCCGCTGCCCTCCCTTTCCTGATGCTGTTGCGTTGAATCTTTTGCAAACAATGGGTAGATTAGTTTCATGCTGAAGACGCTGCTCATCAAAAACTACGCCCTTATTCAGGAGCTCAGCGTCGAATTTTCCAGCGGCCTCATCATTATTACCGGTGAGACCGGCGCCGGCAAATCGATCATCATCGATGCCCTCGGTCTTGTCCTCGGCGAGCGCGCAAGCGCTGATGTGGTGCGCCGCGGCAGCGACAAAGCGGTGGTGGAGGCCACGTTCGACGTGGGGGGCAACGGCAAAGTGCGCGATCTGCTCGCCGCAAACGACCTCGAGACCGCAGACGAGCTGATTGTCCGCCGCGAAGTCTCCGCAAAAGCCCAGAGCCGGTGTTTCCTCAACGACTCCCCCGTTACGCTGGCGATACAGAAACAGGTCGGTGAATTGCTTGTGGACCTGCACGGGCAGCACGAGCATCAATCCCTCCTGCGCGTCGATACACATATCGGGGTGCTGGATGATTTCGGCGGGCTCGGCGGGATGGTGGAGGAGTTCCGGCTGGCGCATGCCCGGTTGCGGAGCGCCGCCGGTGAACTGACGGACCTTCGCCGCAGGGAACGGGACCTCCGTGAAAAACGGGAGTTCCTGCTCTTCCAGGCGCAGGAGATTGACGCGGTCGGCCCGCACCCCGGAGAAGAGGAAGAGCTGGAAACCGAACTCCGGATTCTTGAGAACAGCGAGAAGCTCTTCAGCGCGACGGCTGAACTCTATGCACAGCTCTATGAAGGAGAACGCGCCGTTCGCGACCTGCTCGTGATCGCCAGGAATCAACTCCACGCACTCGCGGAGATCGATCCGCGCTTTGCGGATGCTGCACGCGAATGTTCATCGGCCGAAGCGATAGTCAGCGAACTCGCGAAGTTCGTGCAGGGGTACAACGCCCGGGTTGAGTTCACCCCTGACCGCCTCGAACAGCTGCGCGAACGTCTGGGCAGGCTGGCATTTCTGAAGAAGAAGTATGGCGGCGCCCTGAATAGTGTGATTGCCCACCGCGAAAAGCTCGCGAGCGAACTCGCACTTGCCGACAATTTTGATCAGGTGATCGCCCGGCTGGAGCGCGATGTCGAGGAGGGACGGCAGGAATGTGCGGCCATTGCCGACCGCCTCTCGTCTAAACGGCACGATATCGCGCGCAAAATCGACAAAGCCATTGTACAGGAACTCGCCAGGCTCGGCATTGCGCAAGCCCGATTCAGCACGCGCATACAGCAGGAACAGATACCGCACGCGGGAAACGGCGATTCCATGCCGGCCAATGCGGTGCGGCGGGGGAAAGCCACTGTGGCCCTCAACCCCCGCGGATATGACAACGTGGAATTCTATCTCTCCACGAATATCGGTGAAGAAGAGAAGCCCCTCACCCGTGTCGCGTCAGGAGGCGAGGTGTCGCGGATCATGCTTGCGCTCAAGAGCATACTGGCCAAAACCGACCGTCTCCCCGTGCTGATCTTTGATGAGATCGATGTCGGCGTCAGCGGCCGCATCGCACAGGCGGTCGGCGCCAGTCTGAAGAATCTCGCGGGATTCCATCAGGTGATAGCCATTACGCACCTTCCGCAAATTGCGGGCTTTGCCGACGTCCATTTTTCGGTGAGCAAAGTCGAAAAAGACTCCCGTGCCGTCACCACATTGCACCGCCTGACGCTCGATGAGCAGGTCCGCGAAGTCGCACGCCTGATGAGCGGTGCCGAAGTGACTGAAGCCGGCCTGGCCGGTGCTCGTGAACTTATGGGACTCCCCTAATGCCACTTGTCCTGTATAATACGCTGTCTCGCACAAAGGAACCGTTTCAGCCCATCCATCCGGATCTTGTGAGAATGTACGTGTGTGGGCCCACGGTGTATGGCCATTCGCATCTCGGACATGCGAAGAGTTATGTTTCCTTTGACGTCATTGTGCGGTATCTGCGCTTTCTCGGATACCGGGTGCTGTACGTGCAGAATATCACCGACGTCGGTCATCTGACCGATGACGCCGATGAGGGTGAAGACAAACTTGTGAAGCAATCCCGCATCGACCGCGTGCATCCAATGCAGCTGGCGGATATGTACACGCGGAGCTACTATGAAGATATGGATGCACTGAATGTCATGCGTCCGGAAATCGCACCGCGCGCATCCGGACATATCACCGAACAGATTGCCCTTATCGAAACACTGATATCACGGAATCTTGCGTACGAGGCCAATGGATCGGTCTACTTCGATGTTCCGCACTACGCTGCATACGGCAAGCTGTCTGCGGAGAACGCTCGACGAGATGAATGCCGGGACACGGGTGGAAGTAAAATCCGAAAAACGGCATCCGGCGGACTTTGCGCTCTGGAAACGTGCTGAACCGGGACACATCATGCGCTGGCCCAGCCCGTGGGGTGAAGGCTTCCCGGGCTGGCACATTGAATGCTCGGCGATGTCCATGAAGTATCTCGGAGAGAGTTTTGACATCCATGGCGGCGGTCTCGAGAATCAGTTTCCCCATCACGAGTGCGAAATCGCACAGAGCGAAGGGGCAACGGGGCAGCCGTTTGTGAAGTACTGGCTTCACAACAATATGGTCACCGTCGACGGAAAGAAGATGGGGAAGTCACTGGGGAACTTCATCACGCTCAAAGACGCGTTTGCGCGATGGACTCCCGGTGTGGTCCGGTTCTTCATTCTGCAGAGTCATTATCGCAGTACACTGGACTTCAGTGCCGAAGCCCTCGAGGGTGCTGCGAAAGGTTTTGGGAAACTCGTCAATACCATGCGGAATGTTCAGCAGGCCGCCGCGGCCAATACCACCGGCACGCCGTCAGGCATCGATCTTGAAAAACACCACCAGGCGTTTCTTGCTGCGATGAATGACGATTTCAACAGCCCGCTCGCGATTGCCGGACTTTTCGATCTGAGCCGTGAAGTGAATCAGGCGCTGGTACGCGGTACCCCGCTGGCACAGGAAGAACTGAAAGCGTTTTGAGACCTTCTTCGCAACACATGCCGGTGAGGTTCTGGGTCTGACCATTGGCGCCACCGGAGAATCCACCGCCTCCCAATCGATCGAGCCCGAACTCCTCTCGCTCTTCATCTCGATGCGGGCGGATCTCCGCCGCGAAAAACTCTGGGGTCTTTCCGACAAAATCCGGGATGGCCTGCTCGCTGTCGGCATTGTGCTTGAGGACAAGAAAGAGGGAACAGCATGGAAGCGCGTGCCTGCCGGTCAGTGAACCGCCTGCTGTGTATCGCCGCATTGCTTGGTGCACCGGGGCAACGGCGATCGGTCAGGGTTCCGCCGGCACTGACGGGAAGCTGGAGCCAAGATTTCTTGTCGACATGCCGACTGCGGGGATGCCGGACAAAGGGGCCATGGTTCTCGATGTCGACTTCTACCAGGAAGGCGGCGTTCTGTTCGGCATCAGTGCGGGCATTCTCGACCGGTTCAGTTTTGGGATCTCCTATGGCGGATCGCGCATCATCGGTTCCGGATCGCCGGTGATGAATCCCACCCCCGGTGTGAACCTCCGTCTCCGCATTCTCGAAGAAGGATTGTTGCTTCCGGCACTCGTGCTCGGGTTCGATTCCCAGGGGAAAGACGGCTATTTAAAGGATCTCGATCGCTATCGGATAAAGTCGCCCGGCATTTTCGTGGCAGCCAGCAAGAATTATGCGTTCATGGGATTTTTGAGCATTCACGGTGGCGTTAACTACAGCCTTGAACGCGCGGACGGAGACAAGGATGTGAATTTCTACACGGGGGTCGAGAAGACCATCGGCCCGATACTCTCGGCAATTCTCGAATACAATTTTGCGACAAACGACAACAGCGCGCAGGCTGTGGGAAAGGGCTGGGGTTACATCAATGCGGCAATCAGGCTCATGCTGGGGAACGGATTGACTATAAGTCTGAACCTTAAAGACATGGTCAAGAATGGTCCGAACGTCACTATTGCGAACCGCACTGTTGGTCTTGAGTATTCCCGGGCCTTCTAAGCAGTACTGTTGCTTTTCGTGGACTGGCGGTGACGAGGTGTCCCAAAACGGGTACATCAAGCTTGCCAAAACGGCGAAAAAATCGATGTTCCGGGGGTGACCGGGGTGGCATTAATATTGTAAGATGGAGATACAGATGAGGAGGAATGGATCATGAAACCACGGTACATACGCTTGATGCTGGTTTGTACAGCCGGTCTCATCGCTTTACTGGCGAGTGGATGCTATACCCAATTCGGGTCAACGAAGGATGAGGGTGTTGTCCGCTACGAAGATCAACAGGATGAGTACGCATACGACGACTCGGCTGCGACGACCGAAGATTATGACAATGCCCGGGAGCGCTTTTACGAGGATAATTACTATCCCGGCTACGGATACGGTGGGGGGTTCTACGACCCGTGGGGTTGGAACTATCGCTTCGGATACGGCTATGGCTACGGCTATTACGGGTACGATCCCTACTGGGGGTGGTGCGGCACTGCATATCCCTACTACTCAGCATGGTGGTCAAGACCCGTGTTTGGATATCGTTCATCCTTGTATTACGGGTATTACGGCCCGGTACACCGGGGTGGAAACGGGTATATGACCAAATCCGGTAGTGGGTATGGTTCATCACGGTCATTTGGTTCCACCAGGTCATCGGGTGGGGTTCGTGGAGCGAGTGCGTAAACACTCCAGGAGGCACCCGAAGTGGCAGTGCCGGAAGTGCGCCTTCGGCCGGTGTATACCAGACGAAACCGCGTTCATCAGTCAGTTCAGCCGCGAAGGGAGCTGAACGTTCCTGCTCGTGTTACTTCCCCCGAGGGGTTCTCGTGCAAGGTACACGATCAGATGCGCCGAGGTCGTACCCTCGTCCAAGCAGCGGTGGACGTGAAAGCGGGCGTGACATACGATCGTCTTCTCCGCCGCCTTCGTCATCCGGAAACAATGGCGGAAACAATGGCGGAAGCAATGGCGGAAACTCGAGCGGGCGTGACGGGAACCGTGGGGAGCGATCCGGCGGCGCGTCCACTTCTGCGCCATCGTCGCCACCACCGAGCAGCGGTAGCAGCGCTCCGTCGAATACAGGTGCACGGGGCGGTAACAGGCGTTGATTTTGAACAGAGGAAACCATGAAACCCAATTTTAGCTGTGTCATCGCATGCGCTGCGGCTCTTGCGCTGACGACAATCCAAGCACACGGACAATTTCCTGAGGATGCGTTGCGGCTTGGCCTCTCCGGTGCAGGTGTAGGAAGCCGGTCGCTCGGCATGGGCAACGCCTATACCGGCGTAGCCAACGACTTCAGTGCGATTTACTGGAACCCGGCCGGACTTGCCCAGCTACAGTCCAGTGAATTTTCATTCGGGCTTACATATCAGAACAACAAAGACAACAGCACGTTTTTCAACGCTCAGGAGGCGTACAACACGAGTTCCACCAACCTCAACGCGTTTGGATTGGTCTACAAAATTCCGACGCGTCAGGGGAGCATGGTTCTGGCGTTTGGTTTTGACCGCCAAAACAACTTTGCCAGCGGCATGTCGTTCACCGGGTTCAATCCGAGCAGCAGTATTATTCAGTCCTATGCGCGCAATGGTGCGTTCTATCCTTCGGATCTGTCAGGCAATCTGGCCTATCAGTTATACCTGGCGAGATATCGATACGTTGACGGGGCGTTTCCAAAGCCCGATCACCGGGAAGGTAACGCAGATCGCCAAGGTGGTGGAGGGTGGCGGACTGAACAACTGGTCGGTAGCCGGTGCCGTTGATGTTGCCAAGGATTTGAGTCTGGGTGTGACGCTCACATATCTTTCGGGCACCTATCGGTATGACCGCAACTACTCGGAAGAGGATCGTGGTCACAACTGGGACACGTATCCTTATGACTTCAGTCGTTTGACCGTGGATGAGTACATCGAGGGAGACATCAGCGGCAGCAACGCGAAGTTCGGGTTGCTCTACCGCATACCGGATCGGTTCAGGCTCGGTATCGGGATCAAGACTCCGACGACGTTCACTGTAAAAGAGAATTTCGGGACCACCGCACGTGCCACGTTTGACAACGGCGACATGTTTCCGACCGACAAACCCTTTGAAACCACCGGGAATGGCCAGTATGACGTGGTTACGCCGTGGGTATTCACTGCCGGCGTCTCGGTGATGTTCCTGAACTTGATGTTGTCTGCAGATATTGAAAACACCGACTGGACGCAGTTGAAGTTCGAGAACGCCAATGCAGATGTGATTGCGCAGAACAAAGACATGAAGACGATATTCCGCGGTGCCTCGAACTACCGGGCAGGATTCGAATTTGACTTCACAGGGTGGTGTCCGTTTGCGCGGTGGCTTCATGTACTTCACATCGCCCTACGCGAATGACCCGACCTCTTTTGATCAGAAGTACATTACCGGCGGAATTGGGATTCCTGCTCGGTCCGTCAACGATGCTCGATGTGGCGTATGCCCGCGGGTGGTGGGACACGTTCAGGACAAACTACGACAGCAGTTCCAGGACAGACGAGAAGATCACGACGAATACCGTGATGGCGACGTTGTCCTACCGTTTCTAGGCGCTGCTGCTGGTTGCAACAGTAGACGCGAATCTCTATATTGAAGTCCGCCACGCCGGAAGGTGGCGGACTTCGTGTCTATTCCCACCCGGGAGTCCCATGTGAGCAGGCGGCTGAAACTCATTCTCGGCATCTGCGGTGTCATGATCGTCGCTGCCATCGCGCTCTTCTTCTTTGTACGCTACCAGCTCACCAAGTCCTTTCCCCAAACGACCGGCTCGATCGCGTCATCAGTCTCTGCAGGATCCCACGGACATCTTCCGTGATGACTATGGCGTTCCCCGCATAACGACGCGGACCGAACATGACGCGCTCTTTGCGATGGGATTCGTGCACGCACAGGACCGGCTCTGGCAAATGGACCTCCAGCGCCGGGCTGGATCCGGACGTCTTTCGGAGATCTTCGGGAAAGTCACGCTCCCGTTTGACCGGATGTTCCGCATTGTGGGATTGCGCCGGATCGCCGAGGAGATCGAACGCCATCTTTCCGAGCAGACACGGAACGACTTGCAGGCGTACTGCGAAGGCGTGAATGCCTGGCGCGGAACGACGATCGGGAGACTCCCGATCGAGTTTGATCTCCTGCGGTACGATCCGGAACCCTGGACGCCTGTTGATTGCATTGTCGTGGCGCGTCTTGCTGGCATGGGAGTTGAACCTGTCGTGGTGGACGGACATCACATACGGCGCGTTGATTGCACGTTTGGGCCAGGATACCGTGGCGCAAATACTCCCGTCGTATCCCCAGTCGGTTGCCGGCGCAGGTTCCTGCCGAAGAATGGCGCCATTACGCGGGCTCCCTGCGGGGGTACCTTACCACCTCTCAGGAGTACCTCGCGTATTTCGGACGATCTCTCCCCACGGGAGGGAGCAACGCATGGGCCATCGGACCGCGACGATCGGAAACCGGCGCCGTGATTCTTGCCAATGATACGCACCTGCATCTCTCGCAGCCTTCGCAGTGGTACGAGCTGGGTGTCATCGCGCCCGGGTTTACGGTCCACGGTATGTCCATACCCGGAGTTCCCGGGATCGTCGCCGGCCGAAACGATTCGATCGCCTGGGGGGTCACAAACCTCATGGCTGATGATGCGGACTTCTTTCTTGAACGCATCAATGACACCGGTGATGCGTACTGGTATGATGAACGCGTGGCATCCGCTCACAATAGTGGAAGAGGATATCCCGGTACGCGGAGATACAGCGGTCACACTGCGCATTCGTGCGACCGGAAACGGACCCATCGTTACGGATATTCACACCATGTTGAACCGGCTGGCCCCTCCCTTTGTTGCCAGCATGCGATGGATCGGCGCAGAAGTCGATGACCAGGCGGGTGCAATTCTCCGCATCGATCGTGCACGCAACTGGACTGAATTTGTCGAAGCGCTGCGGACGTTTTCTCTCCCCGGGCAGAACTTCGTCTACGGTGATGCGCTGGGGAATATCGGCTACTACTGTGCGGCCCGCCTCCCGATCCGCAGAGCGGGACGCGGCCTCCTCCCGGTACCGGGATGGGAGCGCAACGCCCTCTGGACGGGTTACGTACCATTCGACCAGCTGCCGCATATGTTCAACCCGCCGGCCGGCTACGTCGCCAGCGCCAACAACAAGACTGTCGATGACTCATATCCGTACCATATCGGTGACCTCTGGGAGCCACCGTCACGAATTCAGAGTCTCCGCGCGGCGTTCGATGCTCCTGATGGCAAGATTTCCGTACAAGATTGCCGCCAGCTCCAGAATGACACGTATTCGCCGCTGGCGCGTGAACTCGCTCCGTTTCTTCTGGCTGCCGCAACCGACAGCGTGATCGGCAGCGCGCAGGGAGGATTGGTGCGGGAGTACCTGACAAACTGGGACTTCAGGTTCAATGCAAACGACATCGCCACATCGATCTATCAGGAATTCCTCCTCCATGTGATCAGGAATATCTTCATTGATGAGATGGGCGAAGATCTGTTCCATGACTTCACGATGCTGGTGAATATCCCCCTCCGGGTTACAACACGATTGGTAAAGGAAGGGACATCCGTATGGTTTGACGATGTGCGGACACCGGGCATTGAAACACGCGATGATATTCTCCGGCGAAGCGCCCGGGAGGCAATTCAGGATCTTATCGCCCGGGCGGGAGAGGACCCCCGATTGTGGCGCTGGGGAAATTTACACACCGTTACCCTGCAGCACCCATTCGGCTTGCAGCCGCCACTGGGCAGGATCTTCAGCATCGGACCATACCCTTATCCGGGTGCCTCGACCGCGTTGATGAGCGGGGAATACAGCATCACCGCGCCGTTTGCGGTGACTGTTGGCGCATCATACCGCCAGATTTTCTCCTTTGCGGAGAGTGAGGCGCATCTGGCCATTCTTCCTTCGGGGGAATCCGGGCAGGTATACCACGGGCATTACGACGATCAAACACCGCTCTGGTTGCACGGAGCCTACCGGACCGTTGTCCGATCTCCGGGGCGGCAGGCATGGGACCGTCTGCGTCTCCTGCCGGCCGGCAAAGCACAATGATCATTTCGGAACGTCTCACATCGTGTCTTGCGACGGCACCCCGGATAGTGGCATTCACAGGCGCAGGCATATCCGCGGAAAGCGGAGTGCCGACATTCAGGGGCGCGGAGGGCATCTGGAACAAAATGCGTCCCGAAGAACTCGCAAGCATGGATGGGTTCCTGCGCAATCCGGATCTTGTGTGGGAATGGTATGCGCACAGGAAACGCATCATCGCAGAGGTGCAGCCCAACGCGGGGCATGTTGCGCTGGCGCGCATGGAACGCTGTGTGCCCGACTTCACGGTGATCACGCAAAACATCGATAATCTCCACCGTCGTGCCGGAAGTACAAGGGTTTGCGAACTGCACGGGAATATCGAGCGGAACTATTGCATCGAATGCGGGCGCCGGTATTCCAATGACGCGGTGCTGGAGGCTGTGGGGAGTCCGCGCTGTACCGTATGCAACGGCCGGATACGCCCCGATGTCGTGTGGTTCGGCGAAATGCTTCCTGAAGACGAGTGGGAAGCCTCGGTGCGTGCAACGGAATCAGCGTCGTTGTTCCTGTCCATTGGAACGTCTGCAGTTGTGTATCCGGCGGCTTCCCTTCCGGTGTCCGCAAAAGCGCACGGGGCATATCTGGTGGAGATCAATCCGGAGCCGACCCCGTTGACTGACCGCGCCGACGAATTTCTTCAGGGACCGGCCGGCACAATCCTGCCGCTACTGTACGATGTGCTTCACGAGGCACGAAAGGTATCCTCATGAGAATCCTCCCCGTCAAAGCACGTATCGTGTGCACACTTGGTCCAGCCTCCCGTGATCCCGCCGTGCTGCGGAAGATGCTGGAGGTCGGCATGGATGTCGCGCGGTTGAACTTCTCCCATGGTTCCTACGATGACCATGCGTGCCTGATTGCCAATGTGCGGGCGGCGGCGAAGGAAGTGGGTGTGCCGTTGTGCATCCTGCAGGACCTCCAGGGGCCGAAGATCCGGATTGGAGATCTTCCCGGCGGTTCGGTGGAACTTGTTACCGGCAGCACCATCGTCATCACCACGGATCCCGGTTCAGGAAGTCCCGGCAGAATCCCCACCTCGTATCGTAATCTCCCGGATGATGTGCAGGCCGGCGATACGATCCTTCTCGACGACGGAAAGCTGCGTCTGCACGTCCTGGCGACGTCGGAAAAAGAGGTGACATGTGAAGTGGCTGTTGGAGGCAAGCTCGGCTCGCGCAAGGGGATCAATCTCCCCGGCGTTTCTCTCAGCATTCCTTCCTTCACCGAAAAAGATCTGGAAGATCTTGCTTTCGGCATCCGGAATGATGTGGACTATACGGCCCTTTCATTTGTGCGCTCTGCCGTCGATGTGCGTGCGCTGCGTGAGGCCATCGTGCGGATAGCGGGTCCGGCGGCCTACCATCCTATTGTGGCGAAGATCGAAAAGCCGCAGGCGCTGCGGAACATCGACGCGATAATCGCAGAGGCGGATGCCGTCATGGTGGCCCGCGGTGATCTCGGCGTGGAGGTGCCTCCTGAAGAGGTACCGTTGCAGCAGAAGAGCATCATTGCGAAGTGCAACCGCGCCGGGAAGCCGGTGATCGTTGCCACGCAGATGTTTGAATCGATGATTACCAATCCCACACCGACGCGTGCGGAGGCCAGTGATGTTGCCAACGCGGTGCTCGACGGTGCGGACGCGGTGATGCTCAGCGGCGAGACATCGGTCGGCGCCTACCCGGTTGAAGCCGTGGCCATGATGACGCGCATCATCAACAATGTTGAAACGCATGCCGGCCGGGCATGGCACAGAGATCACCAGGCTGCAGACGGCGATCGGGATTATCACGAGGCGCTTGGCAGGGCTGCCTGCGTGCTGGCCGAGCAAATCCATGCTGCGGCGATTGTGACTGTCACCCAGAGCGGCATGACGACGCGCATCGTTGCCCATCACCGTCCACAGACTCCTATCGTGGCGGTAACGACTTCTGCATCGACGCTGCGCCGCCTCAATCTTGTGTGGGGGGTACAGACTCTTCTTGTGGATCAGGTCTATCCCGATTCAGACAGCACGCTGCGTGCCGTGGAAGACCGGCTGGTGGCGGAAGGAGTGTTGAAAAGCGAAGATATGTATGTGCTGATTGCCGGTCAGCCCCTCTTTTCCGGCGGTGGTACGAACTTCATCAAAGTAGAACGGCGGGCATAGCCGTCATCGTTCACCGCGTGTTTTCTTCTGCGGGGTGTTCTCGATCTCGAAGACGCGATCGAGCATCGAGATTTTTAGCAGACTCAGGACCTTCTTGTGGACATTGAGCAGGCGGACCTTCCCGCCGTGCTCCTTCATCTTGCGTTCGGCGATCAGCAGCGCACTGAGTCCGCTGCTGTCACAGAACTCCACTTCCCCCAGATGCACCGTCAGCGTTTTCACCTTGGGTGTACAGAGAATCAGGAACTCTCCTTTGAGTTCTCCCGCGACGGCAGAGTCCAGTTTCTTCTCTTTGACCGTGAGCGTTATCGCCGTTTCGCTGCCCTGCACATCGAACTTCATGCGCGTCCCTTTCCAAAAACCCCCTGGAAAACCAGTCGAAAACCCTTGCAAGGAAATATCACCGCAGAGACACAGAGAAAAACTCCTGAATTGGAAAGGCTTTTGTCCCAAAAAACCTCAGCGTCTCTGCGCCTCTGCGGTAATTCTTTTGAATTGCGCAGAGAAAAACTCCTGAATTGGAAAGGCTTTTGTCCCAAAAAACCTCAGCGTCTCTGCGCCTCTGCGGTAATTCTTTTGAATTGCGCCTCTGCGGTAATGCTCTTCATCTGCACTGCTAGAACATCTTCAGGCACGCTGCAAGCCGATCATACAATGCACCTTCGCGCGCCGAGTCGTGTTGCATCTGAAAATTGTAGAAGAGATCCGCACCCTCGCGCGCAAACCCGATCCGCACCCGTGCCTTGCTTTCCCTACAAATATAGGCGGAGGGGAGCAGAGAGTCAAGATTGAGGTCAATAGCGAGGTCGTACGTGCTGCTGGCTATGCGCTGCGTGATCTCTCGTGAAGGGCGGAACAGCCAATCGATGTTCTCCAGACGCACGCGAATTATGGTGCTGCGGGGGAGAAGGACCGGGGCGCCGGTATCGTGTTCCCCGGCGACGACCGTGAGCCGCTTATCTGGAAACTGTTTGTGCAGAAGGTCGAGCAACAGTGCCGGCGACTGGGCCGTCGGTGTGAGAGGCAGAATCAGCAGTGCATTGCCACCCGTTGACACGGAGTCTGTGAACGAGATGACGGCGTTGTGCATCCGTCGAAAATGCCAACGCGACAATTGTACGCCGAGAGACCGGCGGAGTGATTCGATCATACGTCAGGATCCTATCATCTTCTTCAAATCGGCTTCAGACACAACGGAAATGTTCAGTGCGCGGGCGCGTTCGAGTTTTGCGCCCGCGTCTTCTCCCGCGACGACATACTGTACGTTCTTGCTCACCCCGGAAGCGACCTTACCGCCATTGCTTTCAATCAGCGACCGTGCCTCGTCGCGGCTGAACGTCGGCAGCGTACCGGTCAGCACGAAGGTCTTTCCCGAAAGCGGACCGACCGCGGGTGCGGCACTGCCTGCCATTGTAAGGCCGGACTTCTCGAGGCGGCGGAGGATTTCACGGTTATGCTTTTCGGAGAAAAAGTGCACGACACTCTCGGCAATAGCGGGTCCGATCGCGGGAGCGGTTTGCAGTGCCTCTCCGGTCGCCCCGCGCAACGTCGTCATCGACGGGAAATTTCCGGCGAGTGTTCGGGCGACACCCGCGCCGACGTGACGGATGCCGAGGGCATACAGGACGCGATGGAACGGCTGTTTCTTGCTCTGTTCGATCGCTTCCAGGAGGTTCGCCGTGCTCTTGTCCCCCCACCGCTCCAAACCCGAGAGCGTTTTTCTGTGTCGTTCCAGCTGATACAGATCTGCAACATTTCTCACAAGTCCGAGGGTCACAAGCTGTTCCACGGCGGCCTCGCCGAGCCCTTCAATATCCATCGCGCCCCGCTGTGCAAAATGCTCAATGCGTCCGCGCACTTGCGCGGCGCACTCGGCGTTCTCGCAATAATAGTTCGCTTCACCTTCGGCCCGGTAGATCCGGGAGTCACAGGCGGGGCACGAAACGGGCATGGTGAACGGATGGGTTCCGCGCGGCCGCTTTGCCGCTACCATGCCGGAGACTTTCGGGATAACGTCTCCGCCCTTTTCCACCGTGACGGTGTCTCCGACACGGAGGTCAAGCTGCGCGATGTAGTCGACATTATGGAGAGTTGCGCGCGAGACGGTTGTACCGCCAACAAAGACCGGAGCGAGTTCCGCCACCGGTGTGACGGTGCCCGTCCGCCCGACCTGAAGGATGATACCGTTGAGTACGGTCTCCGCTTTGCGCGAGGCAAATTTGAACGCCAGCGCCCAGCGGGGACTTTTGGCGATTGTGCCGAGTTCCTGTTGTTGTGCCAATGAATCCACTTTCACGACGACCCCGTCGATATCGAAGGGGAGGTCATCGCGATGTGCTTCCCAGTGCTGCCAGTAGCGGACCGCGTCGTCGATCGTCGCGCACCGGCGGTAGTTGGCATTGACGGGGAACCCGAGCGATTTCAGCAGTTCAAGATTGCGGAGATGTGACGTCAGGCGCGCCTCGGGCGCGAAGACGGCGTAGGTAAACAACCGTACGGGCCGGGTGGCGACGATCCGCGGATCCTGCATCTTCAGGGTTCCGGCGGTTGCATTGCGCGGATTGATGAAGACCTTTTCACCGTTCTTTTCGCGCAGAGTGTTCATCTGTTCAAAGTCGTGGCGGGTCATATACGCTTCTCCCCGCACGTCGAGCGTGTTGTACGCCCGGTCCGCCGTATGGAGCCGGAGAGGAAGCTGCCGGATCGTACGCAAGTTCTGCGTAATCTCATCTCCCTGCACCCCGTCACCGCGCGTTGCACCTTGAATAAATACGCCGTCGTGGTAGCGGAGCGCCACCGCCACACCGTCGATCTTGAGTTCGGCAACATACACCGGCTTCGCCGCACCGAGCAACTCCCGCACCCGCCGATCGAAGTCCCGGACGTCCTCTTCAGAATACGAATTCGCCAGACTCAGCATCGGCGGCTCGTGCATGACTGCGGCAAACTCTTTTGCCGGCAGACCGCCGACGCGTTGTGTAGGCGAATCCGGACTGATGAGTTCTGCATAGGCTGCTTCGAGGTCCTGCAATTCCCGCATAAGGCGATCATACTCCTCGTCGGCAATCACCGGTTCTGCAAGAACATAGTACCGGTGATCGTGTTCGAGGATTTCCCTGCGAAGCTGAGCCGCCCGCGCACGGGCGCTGTCGGGAACCCGTTTCATGGGGTTGTGCGTGCGGTGGTGGGAGATGTGAGCGAACGGCGATTGAGTTCATAATTCCGTACCACGCTGCCGCGCTTGCCGAGCGTGCCGATCTCCGTTGTATTCAGCCGGAAATTGATCCCGCCCCCGTTACCGAGCGTAATTGTGAATTTTTCCTTTGCCTTCCACTTACGACGGACATTTGGTGGGAAGAGATAGTCGTTGGGAGGTGTCCCATCGATGGACAGTTCCATCCAGACGGAGTCCGTGCTGGTAGCAGACAGCAGGAGGCTGTCGCCTGAAGCCAGAGGTGTTGATGGTGGTGGTGCCTTTGCCGTGTCACCGGGGAACACGCGGCGTTCATTCTCGCTGACGGTGGTGCCGAAGGGGATTTCGCGGACGGGTGCGGGGCCAAGCGATCGGGAGAGATAGAATACGATCACAATGATGCAGACGATGCCGGCACTCGTCGCGGTGAGCAGCGGCACACGTTTGGTCCACCACGCGCGATGCGGTTTCCCGGCAATGGGAACCGGATGCGCGGTTGTGGCGGTATGCGCGGAGGAGTCAGTCACTGCTGCGGAGGGCGGCTTTTGATCATACTGGTTCATTACCACAGCGGGATCCAGGCCGATCGCTGTGGCGTACTCGCGTATGAACGCGCGCAGGTACACCGCCGGCAGAACATCTTCCCGGGCTTCTTCGATGGCAGTGAGATATTTCAGGTCGATCATCGTGGCACGCGAGATATCTTCGAGCGTGATACCTTTTGCCATCCGTGCGGCACGCAGCTCATCAAAGAATTTCTGATGTGGGTTCATTGTTTTCCTGCGTCTTCCTGGAAGGAGCGCTGATCGAGGGCGTTGCGCACTCTTGATGCAAGTGTTTCGATTTGAAACGGCTTCTGCACAAAACCGTTGACTTCGCTGGAGAAACTCGGTGTGTCAATGGCCCCTTTGCCGTATCCGGTGACAATAATGACGCGGACATGCGGGTTGATCGCGCGCAAATGTTCGAAGGCTTCTATTCCGGACATCACCGGCATGTTAATGTCGAGAAGAACCAGGTCAATGTGTGCCCGGCGGGTCCGATAGAATTCCACTCCCTCACGCCCGTCATGGGCGATGTACACGGTATAGCCGAGTGAGGTGAGGAGATCCTGTGCGATTTCGCAGACGGGGGGTTCATCTTCGATCACCAGAATATTCTCCGTCCCGCGGGGAAGCCGTTGCGAGCGCTTCCGCCCTGCGCCCGGTGGAGCGGCGGTGTGTCGTGGAAGGAACAACGAAAACGACGAGCCCTGGCCCTCACTGCTCTCGAGCGTGATATAGCCGCCATGGTTCTGCAGAACCCCGTAGACAACAGACAGTCCCAATCCTGTGCCGTTATCCTTGGTAGTAAAGAAGGGTTCAAAAATCCGATTCTGGATCTCCCGGGGAATTCCACACCCCGTGTCTGTAATGCGGATCTCCACGAGTGGACCGGTGAGCTTTGCCGGGGCGCCCGCAGGCAGCGCAGCGCCGGGAACGGAGGCCGTTGCGATGGTCAGCACTCCTTTTTCAGGCATCGCATCGCGTGCATTGAGAAAGAGGTTGAGCAGCGCCTGCTGGATCTGACCGTCGTCACCGTTCACGGTAATCTGTTCGGCTGAAAGGTCCGTGCGAACGGTGATATCCTTTGTCACGCTGCGTGAGAAGAGATCCAGAGTATCAAGGATGAGCGCATGGATATCCACGGGAGCGACGATGGTCTCCGTTTTTCGCGCGAACGTCAGCAATTGCCGTGTCAGCGAAGAACCACGGCGTGCGCTGGACTCGATGATCTCGACGTACTTTGCAAGACGCACGCGGTCGCTCAGATGCCGTCGCATGATGGAGGCGGAGCCCAGAATCGCCGCCAGGATGTTATTGAAGTCGTGTGCAATCCCCCCGGCAAGATTTCCGATGCTGTCGATCTTTTGCGCGTGGAGGATAGCCGCTTCCATCTTCTTGCGTTCGGTGATATCGCGGGCGACAATGCGTGCTGTGCGGCCGACGCCGGTGTCATCGAACACCAGTGAGGAGTTCAGGAGAACGGCATGACGTGTCCCCCGCGGTGAGACCACCTGCTCTTCCACGTCTTTCAGCACACGTCCCTCGGCGAACATGCGATCCACCATGTGGTGCAGAACCCCGGTACGTGCGGGATCAAACAGCGACTCGAACGGCTTGCCGGTGATTGCCTGTGCGCTCACGCCCAGCATCTCTGCGCCCGATCGGTTGCAGCCCACGATCGCGTGCTGCCGGTCAACGCTGAGATAAAGGTCCGGTGCATTTTCAAACAGATCGGCATACTGGTGTTCTGATTGGCGCAACCTGTCGAAGAGCCGGGCATTGTGAATGGCAATACTTACGGTATTGGCGATTGCCTCAACAAGTTCCGACTTTTTTGGCCCGAAGAGATCGATATGATGTTCCTGCAATCACCAGCACTCCGGCAATGCTCTCCTTGGTGCGGAGAGGGATCGATGTCCATGACTGGATCCCGTGCTGTTTCAGCGATGGGGAAATATGCCCGCCGGTGTCGCGCAGCCGTTCCCGTTCGACGCGTGGCTGCTCAAGCCAATGCACGATCGGTTCAGCGGGGAGCGATGTGATGGCGAGAAAATCCAGCGCCGGCTCCGTTGCGCTGTGCATGACAAGTCTGTCATTCTCGAGGAGATAGATCCAACCCCAACGCGTCCCCAGCACCGACGTCATGTTGAGAATAGCCGTGCTGAGCACATCATCGAGGTTGACAACACGATTGACCGATTCGGCAACGGTGTTGATGGCGATGAGTTGTCGGCGCTGATCGTCGAGTCTGCGGCTGTTCAGCAGGGAAAAGTAGACGCTGGTAAATCCGATGAGGCCCACTGCGAGGATGCTGATAAAATCCATCAAGCGCGGGGCTTGCCCCGTTGCAGCCATGGCGCTCAAAATGGTCACCATCGTCACGACCACGGCGGTGGAGGCCACTATTTGTGCCTGTTCGACCGGCCCGAGACCGTGGAAAAATCTGCGAACGCTGGTGACGGGATTCAGCATAGAGCCAATGTACAAAAGGGTGGCCTGACATTCAACGAGGGAGTCTGCGTGCCGCGCACAATTAAAGAGTCCCGTCGGGCGGACGGGACTCCTGAGAACGCACCGTTGGCGATGTGTCGCCCCGGCGAAAATCCGTACTACTTCTTCACGAGCAACACTGCTTCTTTGCAGGCTTTCGCGACGCGGAATTTCACGACCGTCTTGGCTGGGATCGTGATGGTCTCGCCGGTCTTCGGATTGCGGCCGAGGCGTTCCTTGCGGTTCACCAGAACAAGTTTTCCGATACCGGGGAGTGTGAAGGTGTTCTTTGCCTCTTTGTATGCAAGTGACGCGAGCTCTTCAAAAAATGAGGCGGCCACCTTCTTCTTCAATTCAAACTTTCCAGCAAAGTGCGCAACGACTGCCGACTTTGACATTGCTTTTGCCATTGAACCTCCTGAGCGTTTGTGGGAGTGCTAGTATATACGGGGGGAAAGATAGTATATTCCCCTGATAATTCAAACAAAAAAAGCATCCATCGGCTCGACGTCGCCTTCGGGGCCAAGCACCTCCACGGGACATTTCGGGAGTGCCGCCAGGAACAACCGGCCATAGGGCTTCGTCAGAACCCGGCTGTCGAGGATGCTGACAATGCCTTTGTCGGTCACCGTGCGGATGAGCCGGCCGGCTCCCTGACGGAACTTCAACACTGCTTCAGGTAGCGAAAAGGCAAGAAACGGATTCACTCCCCGGCGCTGCAGTTCCTCAAGTCGTGTCTCCATCAGGGGATGCGAGGGAACGGCAAACGGAAGTCGTGTAATGACAACATGCTCCAGCGCTTCCCCGGGTACATCCACGCCCATCCAGAAACTGTCCAGCCCGAACAACACCGAGTGGATATCCCTCTTGAATTCCTCGAGCAAAGCGTGGCGCTGGAGATTGGTCCCTTGAACCAGGAGGTTGATTCCGAGGTCTCCGATAGGGCCTGCGATCGCACGTGCAGTCGCCTGCATGGCGTTCATGCTGGTGAAAAGCACAAGGGCTTTCCCGTGTGTTGCTTTGATGCACTGCAGAATCGCCCGGGGCAGCTGGTGCAGAAACGCCGGCGCGTCCGGCTCGGGCATCGATCGGGTAATCCAGACCCGCATGTGTCTGTCGAAGTCAAAGGGGGAATCCAGGATCAGGTCCCCGGCCGTCTCCGCCCCGAGACGCGCTTTGAGATACTCCATTGAGCCGTCCACCGCAAGGGTGGCACTTGTGAGAATCGTTGGTCCACGTTCACCAAAGAGCCGCGTCGCGAGAAGATCGTGCACGTCGAACGGGGCGGTGCAGAGTGTCACGTTGTCGTGCGGCTTTGGAGAATTCTCGAGCCAGTATGCGGCGCGGGGATTCCGGAGTTCCATCACGTCGTCAAGCACGGCAAGGCTGTTCTCAAGGGATTGTCGAACGCCGGCGATCTCCTGCTTTCGTGCGGCATCGTCGGTCCGATCCTCGACAATTTCTACTTTCTCCAGCAACGCCCGCAGCGGATCGGAGAGTGTGTCGACAACGATGTGTGGATCCCGCAGGCGAATCTCGCGCTGGGCTCCGCCTGCTTTCCGGTGGTCGGCTGCAACCGCAAAGAGGGTGAAAAACTCATCGATGGATTCCTCCGCCGCTTTGAACAGCGACACAAGACCGCGGGGCGCAGGGGCCAGAAGTCCTTTGCGGACTTTGCGATGATACAAGCGATGGAGCGCCGCGATCAGCCCCCGTCGCGAAAGCTTCTGACCAAAGGCGTTGCCTGCGGCCTGTTCGACAAGATGCGCTTCATCAAGAATCACGAAATCGTTGTTGAAAAGAAACTGCTCTTCCGTTTGACGCAGCGGCAACAGACTGAAGAAGAGTGCATGATTCATGACCACAACGGACGAGTGCCGCGCCTTCTCCCGTACGTGCTGATAGGAACAGCGTGTGCCACAGGTGCGTGGAGAGCAAATCCCGGACTCCGAGCAGACTGCATCCCAGACATCCGGGCGGGGCACGAACGGGCAGTTGGCCAGGTCGCCGTCGACTGACGTGTCGGCCCAATCTTCCAGCCGTCTCAATTCATCGGTGACATCATCGGCAAACAGCGCACCTGCGGTGGAGAGGGCATTGTGCAGGCGCGTGTTGCACACGTAATTGCGCCGTCCCTTCAGGGCAATTGCCGTGAAGTCCATTCCCAGCAGTGTTCGTGCAAGAGGGATGTCCTTCAGCAGCAACTGATCCTGGAGGTTCCGTGTGTGCGTGGAGATGACGGCCGTTCGATTATTGCGTACTGCATGAAGGACGGCAGGAAGAAGATATGCAAGAGTTTTCCCGACACCGGTCGGTGCTTCAACAATCAGATGTTGTTCAGTGTCGAGCGCATGAGCCACCGCGCGGGCCATGGTATGCTGTTGTTCCCGGTAGGAGAAACCGGGACATTGTGCGAGCGCCCCATCGGCGCCGAGAATGTCGTCAAGAACATCGGGTGTCACAGTCATGGTAAAGTCAAAGTACGGAAATCCGCCGCCGAAATCGAACTGCAGGGGACTGTCAGTAGAGGACTGTCATTTGAAAAACAAATCCGCTATACTGCACACCATGAAACGATCCGGCCTGTGCATTCTTGTTTGTCTTCTGGTACCGCCTGTCCTAGCGCAGGAAGACACCACCGGACTCTCCTCTCTGATCGTACACGATGCAAAGATGGCGTTGTCGGGTGCGATCCATGTCGTCACCTCGCCGGGACGATGGGACTGTGTTGATTGGACGCTGGCGGGTGCCACGGCGGGGATCACCGCCGGAGCGGTGATACTGGATGCCGACATGCGTGTGCTGATGCAACGGCAACGTAACGCCGGTGCCGCAGACGGACTGTCGGACCTGGCTAAGACGTACGGTGATGGATGGTTTGCCGTGGGACTCACCGCCGGGTTGTATGGAACCGGTCTTGTCATTCGTGATCCATGGTTGAGGGAGACGGCCGTTCTTGCCGGAACTGCAATCATTGTTTCCACCGTGGTCACCAGAGTGATCAAACCCGTCGTCGGCGGGCACGGCCGTATGTCAATGCCGGCAACGGAACGTTCCGGATGTTCAATTTGGAGGACGACTATAATTCGTTCCCATCGGGGCATACAGTGGCGGCATTCTCACTGTCGGCGGTGCTCGCAGCGCGTATTGATCATCCCCTCGCGACAATCGGCCTGTACGGGTTGGCATGTTTGACGGCCCTCTCCAGAGTATACACGGATGAACATTGGTTTTCCGATGTCGTCTTCGGCGGAATCTTTGCCTCCGCGGTCGGGCGGTCGTTGGTGGTGTGGCATGAAGGAAGGGACGCCCGACCGTCAGTCGTTCCGGATTCTCCCCGGCCCGGACCGTATTTCCGTGGTGTACTCCTTCTGACGTTTTCTCAGTGTGAAAGGATACCCAGGTGACAGACCCCGTATCTCCGCAACCGGCTCGCACCGTCTTCCGCCAGACCCTTCAGGAAATCACCCAGCCGTTTATTGATCTCTTCCATACGTCCCGTGCCCTCTGGGGAATAAACCTCTCCTATGTACTGGAAGGCCTGACGTATTTTGGCGTCGTCGGTCTCCTTGCGATCTACTTCAACGATTTCATAGGTCTGAACGACATCAGCGCAGGACAGATGGTGGCATTCCAAACGGCAGGTATCACGCTCGGGATGCTCTTCTTCGGTGCCACGGTTGACCTCGTCGGTCCGCGCAAAGCGCTCCTCGTCTCACTGACATTCATGCTCGCCGGGCGTGTGCTGCTTGCCATGGCACCCGACCTGTCTGCATCGCGCGGCCTCTGGTCATCCGCACACCTCCTGGCGATGGGCGGATTGCTCGGCATCATTGCCGGGTATGGCATCTATCAACCGGCATGTTATGCAGCGGTGAAATTCTTCACCAATGAAAAGACCGCCGCAATGGGGTATGCGATGCTGTATGCACTGATGAACCTGGGAGGTTTCTTGCCCGGTCTGATCTCGCCGCCGATCCGCAAAGCATTCGGCATTACGGGCGTCTTCTGGGTGTATGCGTTCCTCACGGTGGTTGGTATTGCCGTCGTGACGTTTATCCTCACGAACCGTGCCGTCCGTCAGGCAACGCAGGCAGTCGGCAAAGAAGCGGAGTGGAGGGGAGATCAGAAAGACAGGAAAACTCCCAAGGAACAGCTGCTCTTCTACCTGAAGAATTTTCCGGTAAAGGATTACCGGTTTCTGTTTTTTGTATTCATACTCATTCCGGTGCAAACCCTTTTTGCGCACAACTGGCTGACGCTACCTCAGTACTGCAACCGCGCGTTTACCGGTGTCGTCAGTGAGAACTATGAGTTCTTTGTGAACTTCAGTCCGCTGCTGATCTTCGTGTTGACGCCGATGGTAGCGGCATTGACGGCGAAGAAGGACACCTACACGATGATGATCATCGGTACGTTCGTCATGGCGGCGCCGACATTCTTTCTGGCGCTCGGGCCGAACATCGTTACACTGTTTGCGTATCTCATCGTCATGACGATTGGTGAAGCGATCTGGTCTCCCCGTTTTCTGCAATGGATTGCCGAGGTCGCGCCCAAAGAGATGACGGGGATCTACATGGGGATCGGCCAGTTTCCGTGGTTTCTGACAAAAGTCATCACGGGCCTCTATTCGGGGTGGTTCCTCATGAACTACTGCCCTGCGGGTGTTCCCCCCGACCAGATGCAGACGGGAACGATGTGGTTCATCTACGGGATTATCGCAATGATGAGCCCGCTGGGACTGATACTTGCGCGCCGATGGATGCGGGTCGGATTCAAAACGCGCCATGAGGGTTAGACGGTGGCTCCAATCTTGCTCCGCCCGTTAGTTGAAGCGGACTTCGGGCATCTGATCGGTTGGATGGATTCGCGTGAAGCGCTGATCCAATGGGCTGGTCCAACCCAGTTCACCTTTCCACTGACGTCCGACCAGCTTCACGCCTACTTGCGGGGATGTGCAGGAGACCGTCCGGAACGCCTCGCATACACAGCGTGTACCGGGGACCACGTGGTGTGCGGGCACATTGAACTCGGTGCGATCAACATGGAGAATGAGACCGCGAGTCTGTGCCGGGTGCTTGTTGCACCTGATGCCCGGGGAAGGGGATTGTCTCTCCCGATGGTGCAGGAAGTTCTCCGGATTGGATTCAGTGAACTGCATCTTCGACGGATCGACCTGCGCGTGTACGGCTTCAACACAGCCGCCATCCGGTGTTATGAGAAAGCCGGGTTTGTCAGGGAAGGGATGCTTAGGAAATCGCAGAAAGTGGGTCAACAGTACTGGGACTCTGTACTGATGGCTATTCTGCGGGAGGAATGGGAATGCAGGGTCTGAGGCGGCAAGTCCTGTCACCACTGACAAGGTGTTGAAAATGGCCCTGCGAAATGTGAGAATGTTCTTCAACAACCTGCTCGTGCATTGAAGGGATACCGATGAAGGACAAGAAGGTTGCCATTGTCACAGCCGCAAGCCGTGGTATGGGAGCGGCATGCGCCCGTCATCTGGCGGCGTCCGGATACTCACTTATGTTGTTTGCCCGATCGGAAGAAGTTCGGGTGCTTGCGAAAGAGCTGAACGCAGAGGCAATGACCGGTTCGGTTGCATCCGAAGCCGATCTCCGCACGCTGGTGGAACACACGGTTGAACGGCACGGACGCATCGATGCCGTGGTCAACAACACCGGCCATGCGGCAAAGGGTGAGCTGCTTGCCCTCACCGATCAGGAGTGGCACATGGGACTTGACCTGCTGCTGCTCAATGTCGTTCGCATGGCGCGGCTGGTGACACCGATCATGGTGCGGCAGGGGTCCGGTGCAATGGTGAATATCTCGAGTTTCGTGGCGGCGGAGCCGGGTTTGAAGTTCCCGATTTCCGCAGTGCTGAGAGCCTCGCTGGGCAACTATGCAAAAATCTATAGCCAGAGGTACGCTGGTCAGGGAATCCGGATGAACAACGTGTTACCGGGCTATATCGATACATACCCGGTCGATGAAAGTACGCGGCACACGATCCCCATGGGCCGTGAAGGAACTCCGGCGGAAGTGGCGAAAGCTGTCGGGTTTCTTCTGTCAGCGGATGCCAGCTACATTACAGGCGAGAGTTTGCTTGTGGACGGTGGGTTCGTGCGTTCGGCGTGAGTGTTACTGCCCCTCCGGCCCGTTCTTATGAAATATGGCGGGAAATACCCATCCATGCATTCGCTCCCGATAAAGCTGGAATTGCTTGAGGTCTGGATTCCATAGGACTGAAAACCTCTGACCGGATGCCGAAATGGGGCCGTGTTTTGATGCATATCTTCGATGGGGGTTCTGCTCAGCTCGTTCGTTATAATAGTAGCAGGTACCCGGTCCTGCTTTTCTTTTCCAGGCCATAGAATCATGAAACCCTTCTCTGTTGCCGTTCCCGCGTTGTTGCTTCTTCTTCCCGTAGGCTGTGCCCGCGACATCACGAACCCGGACGAACCTGTGCCAACCGGCACCGTCGAAGCAAAACCGAGCTCCATCCGGACCTACGGCAGCGTTATGTTCACGCTGACCGCCGGAGGCGCCCCGGTTGATTCGATCGTGGTGGATTACGGAGACAACTCGCATGGAACGTTCGCCTGCGGAGGAAAGACCGGGGTGTCCATCAATATCGGACACACGTATCTCTGGAAGGGTCTGGTGACTGTCACCATGAAAATGTACTCCGGGGGAAGGTATGCCGTTGCCACCCGGCAGATCGACATTGCCGTTGATACCCCTCCCTACGTACGATCGCTCTCAATCGATATTGCGGAGGGCGATTCGCTCATCATGCCAAGCAAGGACCTGATCAGCGACCGCGAGAATGATCCCTTTCAGTATAGTTTTTCCGTCTCCGATCCTCGGGTCCTCGTTGTCCTGAATGGGAACTCCCTGACAATGAAAGGGATCGACGAAGACTTCAACGGCTATGCCCACCTTCTCGTGAGCTACTCTTACAAAATGAGTGACAGCATATCCCGCAACGGAATACAGGACATTAGCATTTTCATCAACCCGCGGGACTGCATCAAAGGCTCAGTCGAGGATATCATGGCGGGAACGTACGCAGCTGCCCGCGATCCCGGTCTGGTCCTGAAGCCACCTTTTACAGCGGGGTCGGTGACGGTCGACGGCAAGAGCGCGGCGCTTGACATGGCGACCGGAACGTTTAAGTCTCCGAAGCTCACTGCGTGGTGTATCACATACGGTTTCATGGAGCGGTTTTGCCAACGCTATGGGGGAGTCGAGCTTCGTGATGACCAGGGATTTTCCTCCCGGCGACCGAGAGGTTACATTGCTAATGCACTCGACTGCGGGGACGGGGATGAGCCCTGCGGACCTCCGGGGCTTCTACCGGGAGGCGAATTTCCGTCTGAAGATGAATGGAAGGGAAGGACTCTATGCACCCGACTACTCGCACGTACGGAGTCTCTCGGACTATCTTGCGGCATCCGGTACCGTGATCGAGGGTCACACGCTTGGCGGCCTCACCCCGGAACAACAGGAACTTTTGGCCGGATGGATTGCGGACGAGATCGACGCGATCCTCCCGGCAGAATACCGGATCCCGGTTAAGCGGGGGAAAGCCACAGACGCCCTGCCTATCGTTGACGTGCACGGGGCGCTCAAGCCTGCCCGCGGGACTTCGGTGGCATTTGTCGAACAGACTCCCGGCTGGATCACTCCCCCCATGGTATTCACCGAAGGGTACATTATTGACCGAGCCTGGATCCGGTTGCGGGATGATGTGTCGCCCACGACGTATGGCATCTCCCGCGCCTGGGCACTCGGTTCATTCCTGGCACGGCGCGCTGCACCATGCGGCGTCGTCACCGGGGCACGCTTCGGTGGGAAGTCCTGCCTGGCCGTCGACGGGAGTGGCCCGACCGATTACCTGACAGGGGCTGACAAGAAGCTCCTCTGGCTCCCACTGCTCCATCCTCCCGGAACCTCACTCGACACCTGGTGGCGGCTGCATTGATTTGCCGCGTTCGCTGACGTACACTGGCGGCATCGGGTCACATTTCTGGAAAGCGTTCGACGATCTCACCGCAGGGGGTCATGTCGACGTTTGAATTCGATGGAAGCGGTTCCAAAGCAGCATCGTACACTGTGCGACAAATCCTCCCAGAGTATCGATACCGACATCGAGAACGGATGCCGTTCTCGTTGCCTCAAACGATTGGTGAAACTCATCTCCTGCTGCGCATAGCACCACAACCACTAAGGAGTAGAAAGCCCAGCGCCATGTTTTCAGGTCAGCAGAGTCACTTCTGAAGGCACGAAACAGAAGAAGACCGAGGATGAAATATTCTGTCACATGCGCCAGTTTGCGAATGGCCCCATGAAGCAGTTGGACTTCAGTTTCCGAAATATGGGGCAACAAATAGCGCAGTATCGGTTCTATAATCCGCGATGTATTTGACGCAGAAAACATTCCGGTGGACATCCCAAAAATGGCGCTCACCCAGAGAATGACAGGGAGCCAATATTTGATAGGTATTCTGAGATTCATTCTGATTTGTGGCCTAGAATAATGAGTTTATCTCATATGTTGGGCTGTAAATGGTCATCTCCACCCGGGAAATGTGCACCTTAATACTCAGATTTCCTGTCTCATGCAAGGGGGTGCAGTTCATTCTCGCTCGGTGCCATCCACCGTTGCATCGTTGACCGCACATTTTCTCTTACCGTAGTCTCTCCCCGGACATCCTCTTACAGACGATGGGAATTGCGTGATCTGGATATGACGTTCATGCTCCCATGACCATGCGATTGTTCTTCACCAACATCGTTTGGTAGACAGCTTCGGTGGCGGTCGTACCGGGTGGGCTTCGAACGACCTATCCACAAGCCGAACTGTGTGAAGACCTCTACACACGTGGCTGAAGGCTGCAATCCTCCGTGTCATCTATTGGCGATTCAGGGCCCAAAGAAAGGCGTTCTTCGATGGCACGAAGAATGACGCTCTAGACCTAGAATGCGTTATCACTTCCTAGTGAGGACGATTTAGCAGGGTGTTGAAAATGGCACTGCAATCTCGCGCCTTAGCGCCTTTGCGCGAAATGTGAGAGTGTTTTTCAACAACCTGTTAGAGGTGGGTCTGGCGACTGATAGTCCGGGAGAATCACATTGAAGAAAATCAAAGCAACGCACGTTGCCGATGTAGTTGAGACGCAGGTGATCGCCGGCATCGGCGCTCCGGCAGGCGGCCAAGCATGGCCGTCGCTCCCCTTGCAGGCCGAAGAACGGACCAGGTCCCTGAAAGCACAGGAACTTGAGGTCCAGTCGCCGCTGGGCTTTTGCACCATATCCGAAAAGGGGCTGATCCTGGAGGCCGATGACACCGTCGCCAATCTGCTTGGCGTAGCCAAGGGCGCGCTGGTCACACAGCCGATCACCGGGTTCATCCTTAAAGAGGACCAGCACACGTATAACGTGCACCACGAACAGCTCTTTGAAACCTTTGCCCCACAGGTGTGGGAACAGCGGATGCTGAACACATACGGATCACTATTCTGGGGGCGGTGGGAAACGACCACTGCGCTTGACGCCGACGGCGTGCTCATCTGGCGCGTAGCGATGAGAGACATCACCGAGCGAAAGCGGGCGGAAAGGGCTATGACCGCTTCGGAAACCCACTATCGTCGCCTCTTTGAATCAGCGAGAGATGGGATTCTTATGCTCGATGCAGAAACCGGGAAGATTATGGATGTAAATCCATATTTGATCGAGATGTTGGGCTACTCGCAAGAACAGTTCATTGAAAAGACAATCTGGGAAATTGGATTCTTTAAAGATGTAGTCGCTAATCAAGATAAATTTCTGGAATTGCAGCAGAAGGAATTTGTCCGCTATGACGATTTGCCGCTTGAAACCGCTGACGGACGAACGCTCAATGTCGAGTTCGTCAGCAATGTGTATCTGGTCGATGGTCACAGGGTAATCCGGTGCAGTATTCGTGACATCACCGCGCGCAAGCGGGCGGAAGACAAGCTGCGTGTGGTAATGACAGAATTGGAATGCTCGAACAGGGATCTGGAGCAGTTCGCTTTCATCGCCTCGCACGATTTGCAGGAGCCGCTTCGGATGGTTGTAAGCTTTACTCAGCTTCTGGCGCAGCACTACGAGGGCCGGCTCGATGAGAAGGCCAAAAAGTACATGGCCTATGCGGTGGACGGGGCAGTCCGCATGAAACGGCTCGTTGAAGATCTTCTTGTCTACTCTCGCATCAACGCCGGGGCCAGTCCGGTCGATGTCGCGGACTCGCATTCCATCCTTGATGAAGCGATCAGGAACCTGGCCGCCACGATCGAGGAGAGTAAGGCGATCGTCACCGGGGAGGGACTTCCGATAGTGCGCGTGAACGCATTGCAACTCGTGCAAGTCTTCCAAAATCTCGTCTCGAACGCGATCAAGTTCCGGGGCGAGGGCTTGCCGCGTGTCCATGTGTCCGCCCGGGACGGGGGGCACGAATGGATTTTTTCCGTCCGTGACAACGGGATCGGGATTGATCGGCAGTATGCTGACAGGATATTCGTAATCTTCCAACGCCTGTACACCCGGCAAGAGTATCCCGGCACCGGGATCGGCCTGGCGGTGTGCAAACGGATTGTGGAACGGCACGGCGGTAAGATATGGTTCGAGTCCGAGCTCGGGAAAGGCTCGACGTTCTTCTTCACAATCTCAAAATAGAAAATGAGGCGTATCGATGAGTGCAGAACTGGTCGGAAAACCTATCGAGATCCTACTTGTGGAGGACAACCCCGGAGATGTGGATCTTGATCGGGAAGCACTGCAGGACAGCAAGGTAAGCAACACGCTGAGTGTCGCCATCGACGGTGAGGAGGCGATGGCTTTTCTTCATCGCAGCGGTAAACATGCAGCGGCCCCGCGTCCAGACCTTATTTTGTTGGACCTGAACCTGCCCAGGAAGGACGGTCGCCAGGTTCTCGCCGAGATCAAAGCGGACGACGACTTGAAGCACATCCCGGTGGTGATCCTGACGACCTCGAAGAAGGACGAGGACATTCTCAAGAGTTACAATCTTCATGCCAATTGCTACATCACGAAACCCATTGATCTGCATCAATTCCTTCGCGTGATAAAGGGCATTGAGGATTTCTGGTTGACCATAGTCAGCCTACCGCCCAAAGGAACGAAAAGATGAGCGAAGAACTGAATGTCCTGATTGTAGAAGACAACCCGGGTGACGTCGACCTGATACGCGACGCACTTTCGGTAACGGATTCCATGCGATTTCATGTCGAAACTGTGCCGCGGCTTTCCGAGGCCCTCACCCGGCTTGCGACCGGCGGTATAGACCTTGTCATGACTGATCTCGGGCTTCCCGACAGCCAGGGACTCGCGACCTTTCGGAATCTGCGCCAGGCGGCGCCGGACTTTGCGATGATTGTCCTGACCGCCAACGACGATCAGGAAATGGCCGTAGCCGCGGTACGGGAAGGCGCCCAGGACTTCCTTGTCAAGAGTCAGATCACAAGGAATCTGCTCATACGCGCGGTACGCTACGCCATCGAACGCAAGCGGGTGGCGGAGGAACTGCAGCGGGCGCATCATCAGATCAAGACCCTGCGCGGCATCCTCCCTATATGCTTCACGTGCAAAAAAGTCCGCGACGACAAAGGCTACTGGGGCCAGGTGGAAGACTATGTCCGCGACCACAGCGAAGCCCAGTTCAGCCACAGCGTCTGCCCGGAATGCATGCGGAGTCTGCACTCCAAACTCGAGGAAGACGACGTGAGCGTGCCCAAAGGGGAAATGAAACGGTAATCCCTTCTACATTCAGTTGACATTCTTTTGTGGCGATGCTATATTCTTCCTCACCTGTTCTCCCCCGATCCTCACCTCCACATGCCGCGAGTTCGACCGATGAAGAATCCCCTGCTAAGGCTGACGATGACTGCCGGCACAGTTGCCTGTATCCTCCTTGCCGTGATCGCAGGTTGCCAGAAGAACGGAGAACAATCACAGAGTGCCATGGCCACCGAGGTTCCGGTTTCGGTGACGGTCGTGAAGAAACAGAAGCTCGTAAGCAGCCTCTCGCTCGTCGGCAGCGTCAACGCGCGCACGGATATCGACGTCGTTTCCGAGACACAGGGGGCGGTGACCGCTGTTCATGTAAAGGTCGGTTCGCAAGTCGTTCCGGGGACCGTCATCGCGGAGGTCGACGACCAGATTCCGCGTTCCACAAAGTCCGCTGCGGAGATCAACTACCAGAAAGCGCAACGCGACTACCAACGGGCCGAGGAGCTCTACCAGGAGAATTCGATTTCCGCTTCGCAGCTTGACGCATCACGTCTTGCCATGAAAGCGGCGGAGAACCAGCTTGACATCGCCCGGCGGCAGCTGGAGAACACACTATTAAAGAGTCGGATTGCCGGCACGTTGAACAGCCGCTCCGTCGACGTTGGTACCATGGTGCATCCGGGAACGGTGGTGGCAAATATTGTCGATATCAGCTCGCTCAAGGTGCGCGTCAATGTGCCGGAGCGCGAAGCGTTTCAACTCAGGACCGGGGACCCGGTCGAGATCAGCACTGACGTGTATCCGGGAGTGTTGTTCAGCGGCAGGATTGACAACATCGCTGCAAAAGCCGACGAAGCGCACACCTATCCCGTAGAGATTGTCGTGCCGAATAACTCCAAGAACCCGTTGAAGGCCGGCATGTTTGCACGGCTGCTGTTCAAGTCCATCGGGCCGACCGACGCCCTGGTCATCCCGCGTATTGCACTGATCGGGAGCATCAAAGATGCGAGGGTGTTCCTCATTCGCGGGCAACAGGCACACCTCACGACATTTGTTGTCGGCCAACAGGCTGCAGGGCTGTACGAGGTGGCGTCAGGCATTGCTGAAGGCGACACTGTCGTGATCAGCGGCCAGAACAACCTCGTGGATGGTACGCGTGTGCAGATTGTCTCGAAGCAGTAGCGCCCACAGCTGGAGGCGAAACCCGCCATGACCATAACTGAACTTTCGATCAAGCGGCCTACGCTGATCCTCGTTGTGTTCCTCGCCCTCGGATTACTGGGTGTGTTCGGCTATTTCCAGCTGCGGTATGAACTGCTCCCTAAGGTGGCTCCCCCGTGGGTCGTAATCTCTACCGTCTATCCCGGGGCGTCGCCGTCCGAAGTGGAAAACAGCGTCACCAAGGTCATTGAAGACGGCGTCGCCTCCGTGGAGAAGCTGTCGAACATTTACGGCTATTCGTACGAAGGACTTTCCGTCGTCAGCCTCGAGTATAAATACTCCGCCGATGTAAACCAGGCGATGCAGGAAGTGCAGCGGAAGATTAACGGGCTGCTGATGAAGCTCCCCAGGGACATCCGGACGCCGGTGGTGCAGAAATTCTCCTTCGACGAGGTGCCTGTGTTGAAAATGGGCGTCTCCAGCGACCTTCCGTCCCGCGACTTTACGCAGTTCCTGAAAGACGAGATTGAACCGTCGTTCGGAAAGATCGATGGCGTGGGAAAGGTGGATTTCATCGGCGGCGATACCCGGGAAATCAGAATCAATCTTGATCTGCAGAAAATCCGGGCGTACGGGTTATCCATCGCGGCGATCACCCAGATCGTCCGGGCTTCGAATCTGGATTTTCCCACCGGAGCCGTCAAGGGGCAGGAAACACAATCCATCGTCCGCATCTCGGGGAAGTTTGTATCGCTGGCGGACATGAGGAATCTGGTCGTCTCGCGCTCGAAGGGGGGCGGAGACGTGCGCCTTGGCGACATTGCGGAGATCGAAGACGGCCGTCAGGATCTGACCACGATCTCGCGCTTGAACGGCCGGAACTCCGTCGGCATCAATGTCCTCAAGCAAACCGACGCCAATGCCGTGGAAGTCTGTAGAAAGGTGAAGGAGTCGATTGCCGAACTCGAACGGGCGCACCGCGATATCGCCCTTACATTCGAAGTCGTGGCGGATGCGTCGCTGTTCACGATCGAAGCCGCGGATGCCGTGAAGGTGGATTTGCTTATGGCGATCGTTCTGGTTGCCGCAGTGATGTTTCTCTTTCTGCACAGCGTCCGCAATTCCATCATTGTCCTCATTGCCATCCCCGCTTCGCTCATCGCTTCCGCGCTTGCCATGTGGGCTCTGGACTACTCACTGAACCTGATGACGCTCCTGGCGCTGTCTCTGGTGATCGGCATCCTTGTCGATGACTCGATCGTCGTGCTGGAGAATATCCATCACCACCTCGAGCTGAAAGAGCATCCCTGGGAAGCAGCGCTCAAGGGAAGGAACGAAATCGGGTTTGCCGCACTCTCGATCACGCTGGTCGATGTGGTGGTGTTTGTACCCCTGACGCTGATCGTCGGACTCGTAGGGGATATCATGCGGGAGTTCGCGGTTGTCGTTGTCGTATCGACATTGATGAGTCTGTTTGTCTCTTTTACGTTGACTCCGATGCTGGCGTCGCGGTTCTCGAGACTCCAGCAACTCTCGCGTCGTTCGCTGGCAGGTTGGATGGTCGGGGCGTTTGAAAAGGGATTCCAGCGGTTGGTCGAACGGTATCTCGTCCTGCTCAGGAACAGTCTGGACAACCGCTGGAAATACTTTGCCGCTGCGGTGCTGCTGTTCTGTTGCCGCTCTTGCACTGCCGGCACTCGGACTTGTCGGATCGGAGTTTATCAAGGCGTCCGACCGCGGCGAGTTCATTGTAAATCTGGAAGTACCTCCCGGATCCACACTCGAGCACACGAGCAGGATCGCGCAGCAGATTGAACGGATGATCGGGGAGATGCCCGAAACGCGGAAGATTATGTCGAATGTGGGTCTTGGGGCAGGCAATACTACGGCAAGCAATGTGACATCAATCTATGTTGCCCTTTCCGGGCGGAACAGGCGCAAGCGGTCGACCGATGAGGTTACCAACGAGATTAAGAGAAGGTCCAAGGAGATCCCCGGAGTAAAGGTGTTTATTGACCAGATCGCCATCACCGGCGAGCAGGCGGGGATTGGCGTCACCGTGATGGTCCGCGGGAGCAACCCCGATTCACTTCTCGCAATGACCGACCTCGTCGCCGCCGCTATGCGGAAGAGTCCAACGGTTACAGATGTGAAGTTCTCGTATGAGCAGAGCAATCCGGAAACCCGCGTTGACGTGGACCGGCAGAAAATGGCGACATTCGGACTGACAGTGTATGACGTAGGCACGACCCTGCGCGTTGCACTGACCGGCGATGATGAGTCGAAGCTCCGGGAAGGGCAGAAGGAGTACCCGATCAGAGTCATCCTCGACAAGTTCGACAGGTCAAACCCGGAGGACGTCGCCCGTCTCTCGTTCCTCACACCAATGGGCCGGCAGGTGGAACTCCGGCAGTTCGCCGACATTGAGGCTGCGTCGGGGCCAACCAAGCTCGAGAGGTACAACCGGTCTTCTTCCATAATGATCACGGGGTATGTGGACAACACCATGCCCCTGGGGAATGTGACGGCGGCGTTTCAGAAACATCTCGGCTCGTCGCACATCGAGGGAACGCTTGTGGAGTTCATCGGCGATGAAAAGAACCGCAGCGACAGTTTTGGCCAGCTGGGGCTTGCCCTGTTTGCGAGCATTCTCTTTGTCTATCTGATCATGGTCGCCCTCTTTGATTCGTTCGTCTATCCTCTGGTGGTGCTGTTCTCCATCCCCCTCGCGTTGATCGGGGCGATGATTGCGCTGGCGGTGACGGGAAACGCTCTGAGCATCTTCTCGATGCTCGGTATCATCATGATGGTAGGTCTGGTCGCCAAGAATGCTATTCTGCTTGTGGACCGTGCCAACGAGAACAAGGAGCGCGGACTATCGACGGGGGACGCGCTGATCGAGGCGGGCCAAATGAGGATCCGTCCGATTTTCATGACGACGCTCTCGATGGTCTTCGGGATGTTGCCGATCGCGCTTGCGACAGGAGCCGGTGCGGAGTGGAAGAACGGCCTGGCCTGGGCCCTTATCGGCGGGCTCACAAGTTCCATGTTCCTCACTCTGGTTATCGTTCCCATCGTGTATACCTGGATTGACCGCTGGAGAGTACTCGTTCCGGCATTCTTTCAGGAGCCGTTTGCCATACTCCGGCTCCGCCGAATGAGGGCGCGAAGGCGGGATTCAGCGGAGGCAACGCCATGAAACGCCTGATCGCCCTTACGATTCTTGCCGCCGTCGTCACGGGGGCCGCCACATGTGCGCACGGCATGCCGCTTCCCCGTCAGGTCCGCATTGCGGTCGTTGCTGATGGCCCCTGGGAACGCAACGTCGAAATGCAGGAGCTTCTCGCGAGGAGCATTAGCGACGTGTTTGGAAAGGATGCCCCTGTTGCCATCGATCCCGGAAAGGTTCGTGTCGGCGACTGGACGCTGGCCGGCGTTCGGGCAATAAACGACCGGCTCCTGGCTGACCCCGATGTGGACATGATTCTGGGCATGGGATTGATTGCGTCTCAGGACCTCGCCACTCGCGGCGCATTGCCGAAGCCCGTGATTGCTCCTGTGGTGGTGGATGCCGCACGCCAGCACATCCCCCTGGTGAAGGGGACGAGTGGCGTGAAAAACCTGAGTTATCTGGTCTATCCTCAGACGTTTGTCCGGGATCTTGGACTTTTCAGGGAGGTGGTGCCGATCCGCAAACTTGTGAATATATCCAGCCGTCCGTATGACCGCGTTCTCCCCCCCGGGCCCGAGTCGATGCAGCGCATTGGTCAGCAGCTGGGACTACAAATCACCGAGTTGTTTGTCGACTCGTCAGCCGACGAGGTGCTGAAAAACATACCGCGGGACGCCGACGCGGTCTTTGTCGAACCGATTCCGCACCTGCCGGCAAAAGAGTTCGACAAACTCATTCAAGCGTTCATTGAACTCCGCCTCCCCAGTTTTTCCTACTTTGGCGATACCGAGGTCCGTCGTGGTGTCCTTGCTTCAGCCAACCCTGACATCCTCCCGCGGCTTGCACGACGCATCGCGCTGAACGTGCAACGCATTGTGGGTGAGGGGGAAGAGCCCGGCTCTCTGCCAGTAGCGTTTACGCCGGGGAAACGCCTTGCAATAAACCTGAAAACGGCGGATGCAATCGGCGTTTCTCCACGATGGAATATGTTGCTTGAGGCGGAATTGGTGGGAAGCGATTCAACGCTGCCGGGTGCGTATACATTTACATTGCCGGAGGCCATCCGGAGGATCGCTGATCGCAATCTGGAGATCCGGGCAAAGATTCGTGAGGTCCGTGCCGAGGGCCTGAACACAGCCATTGCCCGGGCTGCATTGTTTCCGAAGATCGATGTCAGTGCGACAGGGGTCCAGATCGACAAAGACCGTGCGATTGCCGGCGGACAGCCCGAACGAAGCGCGACGCTCGAAGCGTCCGGGTCACAGGTGCTTTTTGCCGAAGCTGCACTCGCGAATCTCAGCATACAATCGTCGCTTCAGGATGCCCGCACACAGGAACTGGAAGCCACCAAACTCAACACGATTGTTGAAGGCACACAATTCTATCTGAACTACCTCCGCATTCGACGCATGTACTATCTGTTGCTCGACAACCTGAAGCTTACAAGAACCAATCTCGAGCTGGCGCGCGTGCGTCAGGCAACCGGCGCAGCCAGCCCGGAGGAGTCCCTTCGGTGGGAGGTGGAGATCGCCAGTCTTCGCAAAACCACAATGGACATGCAGTCGGAGATGAACCAGGCGCTCCTCGCTCTCAAACAGATTCTCAGAATCCCCATGCTGAGCCAGGTGAATGTTGTCGATGTTTCCATGGCCGACACCACGATGTTTCTTACAAACAAAGATGTCCTGGATTGTCTCGATGAGCCCGTCGGGTTTGAATTCCTGAGCGACTTCCTTCTCTCTGAAGCACTCCGTTTGTCCCCCGAGCTTCGCCAGCTTGACGCGGTGATCGAGGCACAAAGTCGCAATCTGACGTCATTGAAGGTCAGTTCCTTTCTTCCGATAATTAGCGCCTTCGGGACGTACAGTCGCCGGTTTGCGGCTTCAGAGATCGTTTCTCCGTTTCAACTTCCCGCACTCAGCAGTGCTCCGGCTCCGGGGACTCCCGGCGAGGCGTTTCTCTACTCGGTTCTGGGCTCCCTTTCTCCTGCTCTTCCTGATGAAAACAACTGGAGCGTGGGCATACAGCTGTCATTGAACTTGTTCAGCGGCATGGGGACGAGAGCAGCGCAGGAGAAGTCGGCAATTCAGATCGAGCAGTACGGGTTACAGCGCGAGGCGGCTACGGAGAAGGTGGAATTGCGCATCAGGGCGGAGATGGAGCGCACCAAGGCGTCGAAATTCGCGATGGATCAAGCAACTCACCAACAGGATGCTGCAAGGAAAACTCTCAATATCGTCACTGAAGCCTATTCGCGTGGTGCGGTATCGATACTCAGTCTGCTTGACGCACAAAATGGCGCATTACGGGCCGATCAGGTGGCGGCGAACGCGTTATACGATTTCTGGATTTCGTCGCTTCTCGTGCAGCGGGCGATCGGTCAATTCGATGTCCTGAAGACTCCAGACGAACGGGGGGACTTCCTCAATCGTCTCACCAAGAAGATTGGTGGGGGCAAGAAATAGCGGCGGGCCGGCGCTTCTACAAGAGATTGAAGACAACTCACCTGGACTATGTGCAGAACATATGCCCTTGACAATCCCCGTTCGATTCCCTACCATGCCACGATAGAAACACGTCCTCGGGTAAAGTCGTGCGGGGGATGAATTATGACGAAGCCTTTTTGTCCGGAAGGACGGATGGGTTTTCGTGTTAGGTGAAGAGGAGAGATTCGTTCACATCCAGGGAGACAGCCATGAAATGTACTTACTCATTGTTACTTATCGTCCTCATTCTGTGCTGCGGATCAATAGCGAACGCTGACGTCATTTCGGAGATCAAATTCAGCCCGGGTCCTTTCTGTGCTTTGCGGAATGGACAGTATGTCAATATTTCATTCAAGTATAAGGTTACGACACCTGGCGGTGTCAGAATCTTTCCGCGCCCCTCCACGGCCGGTGCACCTTCGCCGAACTATGGTGCTTCAGGGTCGGATTTGTACACGGGACAAGGAACAGGCACATCCTCCTTTACGATCACGTCAGGTGACGTGGTTGTTGACCATGTGCGATTCGAGCTCACAAATGCAGAACAGACGCAGACGATTCTGGTGTTCTACGTCGAAGCCGAGTTCCACTTTGGCGCAAACGGCATATACAACATCACGGTGTCCCCGTTGTCGCCTGCATAGTGTCGAATTCAATAAGCATGTGGGGGTCTCGTTTGACTACGACGTGTCAACGCCGGGCGGTGTTCTCGTCTTTCCTCGCCCAATGACCAAAGGGCAGCCGACACCGAACTACGCTGCTTCTGGATCCGCGGTGTATTCAGGCACAGGCAACGAGGCGGGGGCATACTTCACTATCACGTCAGGAGATACAACCGTTGACCATATTCGTTTCCAGGTAAAGAACACAGACCAGACGCAAATCCTGAGCGAATTCCTGGTCCCGGTGAACTATTTCTTCGCAGCGCACTCCATTTCAAACGTCATTATCACCCCCTCGTCACCCGAGGGTCTGCTGAATGGTGAGTATGTCAACGTGAGCTTCTCCTACTACACGACAGAAGCCGGGGGGGTTCTCATTTTTCCCCGCCCCTTTACGAACGGTAACACTACGCCGAACTACGGTGCAAGCGGGTCTCCCGTCTATCCGGTAGGATCAGGCGCTGGAACCGGCTCGTTCACCATCACCACCGGCATGGTGGACGTCGATTCTATCCGGTTCGAGATGGTGAACACTGCGCAGACGACGGTGTTGCTGGACTATTTTGTGCCTGTGAATTTCTTCTTCTCGAGTGCGAAGATGTCGAACATCGCGTTTCATCCGACATCGCCGGCGTACTTTACGAATAACGAATTTGACACGGCGAGTTTTGCCTATACGCACAGCGTTACCGGTGGCGCCACGATGTGGGTTATCCCGATCACAAATGGCAGTTGGTCACCGAACTGGTCCTTCCAGGGATCAGCAGTTATCCCGGTTGGTTCGGGGAACCTCACCCGGACTTTCACTATCACCGCCGGAAGCGAGAAAGTGGACGCCGCAAGGTTTCTCATGCAGAATTCCACTTTAGCGGATACCTATGTATCCTGGGATGTACCGGTCAACTTCCTCTTCGGCAGTCAGGGACTCACGGGGGTCAAGGATCCTGTGGAGAATCCCACACGGTTCGCGCTCGAACAGAATTACCCGAACCCGTTCAATCCAACGACAGCTATCAGGTACCAGCTGCCGGCAGCCAGCAATGTACGGCTGGTTGTTTATGACATGCTTGGTCGTGAAGTGTCGGTGCTGGTGGACGGCAGAGGGGAAGCGGGAGTTCATCAGGTGACATTTGACGGTTCAGGCCTATCGAGCGGTGTATACTTCTATAGGATGCAGGTCCGCCCTCTGGAATCCGCCGTCGGGCGCGACTCCAAGAGCGGAGCGGGATTGTACGTGGAGACGAAAAAGCTTCTACTCGTGCGGTGAAGGTTGCGGCATAAGAATAATAAGAAGGCTCAGGACGCGCCTGGGCCTCTTATGTTTTCGACTCGGTGCCGTCCTGAAACAGGTATACAACATGAGGAGAAACCTATTGACTACAGTTCTGCAGGTTTGCTCGCTCAGGAGTGCTCAGGAAATCGCCATCAATAATCATTACTCGTACGCCGTTCCTTGACTTTGATCGGTGGGAACTCAGACCATCCGAAACGACATACGTCATTCCTTTGCTTAGGAAGAATTCCCTGCCATCCTGCAACTCACTGACAAAGTCCCCCTCCAGACAATGAACGATGTGCCCTTTCGGACACCAATGATCAGCCAGATACCCTGCCGAGTACTCCACCATTCGAATTCTCAGTCCACCGATCTCCACAGTCTGCCAGAAGGCAGTTCCAGTCTCACCTTTGTGCTCAGTTCTGGGGATTCGGGTCCAGTCAATTGTCCGAAATGGAATGCCTTCTTCGCTAGGTGCCATAGAAGAGCCTCACACTTGATGATGGGACAATTGTAAGGCGTGATGTTGGTATTAGCAACTCCAGTCCATCAATTGAGATGAATGAAGAGTGATGATGTTGTGACCTACTTATTTCAAAACCAACATGCTCTTCGTTGACACGAAGCCGCCGGCCTGGAGACGATAGAAGTACACTCCACTTGAGAGACCGGAGCCATCAAACTGAACCGTGTGAGTACCAGCCGGTGTTTTTTCGTTCACCAACACGCCCACCTGGCGGCCAAGCAGGTCAAATACCACAAGTCGTACATGACTGGTTACCGATAACTGATACCTGATTACCGTTGTCGGATTGAACGGATTTGGATAGTTCTGCAACAACTCGAACGCGATCGGGGTCTCCTTCGAAGTCGCAGGAACGCCGACGATCAATTCCGACAGCGGGCGCTTCCAGACCCCACCTGAACCGGGGCCGGCAAACAGGTTGGTCCCGCTGACACCGAGCGAAAAGACGTTGCTGTCCGCGAGGCCGGTATTCAACTGGCTCCAGCGCGACCCATTGTCCGTGGTGAGCCAGACCCCCGTCCCGGCTCCCGCAAAAAGCTTCGGGCCGCTCACAGCGAGCGTCCGAATGTCAGCGGTTCCCAGGCCTGCCGGAGTCCAGCTTTTTCCGGTGTCGGAGGAGACCACTACCCCGCCTCCCTGTGTCCCCCCGAAGACCTTTGTGCCGCTCACGGCCAGCGACATGATCGATGCGGTGGAAGCTGCCGCCTGTGTCCAGTTTGCCCCGTTGTTCGTCGAGACAAAGACACCTTTCGAGGAGGTTCCGGTCAGGAGAGAGGATCCGAGAACTGCGAAACTTGTGACGGCGTTGCTCGTAAGGCCGTTGTTGGCAGAGGCCCAGTTTCTCCCGCTATCCGCAGAGAAGTAGACACCGCCGTCTGTACCTGCAAAGAGATTGATCCCTCCGCTCGTCGCCGGCGTGATCGCCAGTGCCGTCACCGATTGATTTGTCAGGTTGGTGTTCCTCTGCGCCCAGGTTGTTCCGCCATTTGTCGTAAAGAACACGCCTCCGCCCCGAGACCCGGCGAAGACGAGTGTACCACTTGTCAGTACCGTCCGTACACTGTAGTCGATGAGACGTGACCACGTCCAGGTGGTTCCGCTGTCCGTAGTGACGGTTACGCCGACACAACCTCCAGCGTACAGCGTGGTTTCTCCGGTGAGTGTGCGGGCCAAGGCACTCGAGAGTGCGGCGGACCCCCAGTTCGTTCCGCTGTTGGTGGAACGGAAAAGACCGGATACCGTCCCGGCGTAGACTTCTGCACCGTTCGCCATCAGCGAAGTGATGGCTGGCGCTGAGAGCGTGCTCGAGGTCCAGTTCGCACCACCATTTGTCGAACGCCAGACTCTGCTGCTCACGTCACCGGCGAAGAGGGTTGTGTCCGTCGAAGCGAGCGACCACAGATTCGCGCCTGTCAAACCGGCTCCTGTCCAGAGGACTCCACTGTTTGCAGTCTTGAAGATCCCTCCGCCGAATGTCGTCGCGTACAGAGTGGAGTCGATTGTCGTGAATGCGGAAACATACTTGGTTGTCATACCGGAGTCCGCCTTCGCCCAGTTTGCCCCCAGGTCAGTCGTGCGGTAGACTCCCTCCGCTCCACCGCTGTAGATCCCCTTGCCCACGAGCCCTATTGCGCGGACACCCCCGGACACGGTGCGGGAGATCGTCCAGGTTGCGCCATTGTTCGTTGAGCGGTAGACTCCTCCATACGTTGCAGCGAACAGGTTGTTTCTCCCGGAATCTGCAACCATGACCAAACCATTTATGGTCGTAGATGTGGAAAACCCTGAATTCGACGGCGTCCAGGTGATACCGTTGTCGGTCGAGCGAATGCACACCGGCCCGCCGTTTGTCCCCGCA
Source organism: Ignavibacteriota bacterium (assembly GCA_963849385.1). Taxonomy (GTDB): domain Bacteria; phylum Bacteroidota; class Ignavibacteria; order UBA10030; family UBA6906; genus Fen-1255. The sequence continues at coordinate 298,274 of CAWKHH010000001.1, forward strand.
AACAGGAACCCCGGGTACGCCAGCAGGGCCCTCACGTCTGTGTCGGGGAGATTGGCGTTGATCTGCGTCCAGGTTGCACCGTTGTCGCTCGACCTGAAGATCCCGGTGCCCCACGTCCCGGCGAAAAGATAACCGCTGCTTTTGATGATGCTATGGATGGTATTCCCGGCCGTATTGCTCGTGCGGACCCAGCCGGCGCTTGCATCCAGCAATGGTTGCACGAGAACGAGGAGGACTGCAAAGGATCGTAGTAGTAGGTTCATGGTACCCCTCCATGTGGTCGAATGCATGCATTCGCACAGGGGCCCCGCGTGAGGCCATGCGACGCATGGTGACAAAATCTGAGGGAACGAGGAATTTCTTGACCGCCGCCCGAGGTCCCCTTTGGCGGGATCAAGATCACGAGAACGGGAACGTCACCTAATGTACGTCAAGCAAATTGTATTGTCAAAGAGGCGGTGTGAACGCTTCTTGAATAAATGAGATAATCTTCCGTGAACTGAGAAAGTGAGACTCGCTGGAACCTTACTCTTCGCTCGTGTTCGGTTTGCTTGAGGTCTTGGAGAAACCTAAGAGCATCGGTTTTGACGTTACAACGAGTGGATACCTCATGCCTTCGACCGACTTCATCGTCATACCACAGGTAGTAGATTCCATTCGACGGTTTGGGGAGAAACATCGCTTGCCCCTGAGGATTTTAGAGGCAAGTGGTAACCAGATTGGTAACCAGTAAGGTGGGAGTCGTGCAAATCTTGTCGGAGCGCGGGGATTTGAACCCCGGACCCCCTGAACCCCATTCAGGTGCGCTACCGGGCTGCGCTACGCTCCGTGACACAAAAAAAATACGCAGATCACGCTTCAAAAGCAACATGCCGGACTACTCCCCCACGGTACCATTCTTTCATTGGATTTCAATGAAGGAAAGCGGTTTATTTACCGGATGTTAAGAACATTCATATCGGCAGCCGGTCTCACTGCACTTCTGTGCGGACTGCATCCGTCTGCCGCTGCTCAGACAACGGCAGCAACCTGTAGCCCCGGCCGAGCGTCTGGCATTCATCAGTGACACGCAGACGCCGCTCTGGATCGAGTCGCTCTTTCTGGGAGGAGACCGGAATGAAGAAGCGAACGATTCCCTGTTTGCGGATATCGCCCGGATTCATCCGGCCTCTCTGTTCATGCTCGGCGATCTCGTGTCGCTCGGAGCGCATGCGAGGTCATGGGAAAAGATCGACCGTGACCTCTGGACTATGCGCAAGGCGCACATCCCGGTACATGCAATCCTTGGGAATCATGAACTGATGTTCTACTCCCGTACCGGTGAACGGCACTTCGCGCAAACCTTTCCCACCCACCGAAAAACCGGGTATTGCGTATCAGTAGACTCTGTCGCTGTTGTTCTGCTGAATTCAAACTTCAACGATCTCGAAGAACGAGAACAAAGGGAACAAGAGCTCTGGTATTCACATACCCTCGATTCCCTTGAACACGACTCTGGAACAGTGTGCATCGTCGTTTGCTGTCACCACTCGCCCTTCACGAACAGCATGGTCGTCAGGTCATCGGAGGAGGTGCGCCAGAGGTTCGTTCCACCCTTCCTCCGCGCATCCAAATGCCTGCTCTTCCTTTCAGGTCACGCCCACACGTTTGAGCGTTTCATGGAACAGGGAAAGGACTTTCTGGTGATCGGTGGCGGAGGAGGAAGCCGCCACAATGTGTGGACCGGCGCCGAACAGAACTGGAAGGACATTGCACCGCAGCAGAAACCGCTCTTTCACTATATCACACTCGAGCGGCGGGGACTTTCCCTGCATATCGACGTGCGTCAGTTGCGGGACGACTTCAGTGGGGTTGACGGGGGATACGCTTTTGATATCCCGTGTGCACTTCCCGCCGTAGACTGAGGGGACGGCGGAGCGGCACTAGTTCAGCTTTTTCAGCAATTCTTGGAGGAATTGCTTCACTTCCAGCACATCGGCCCGCAGCAGCTCATCTTTGATCTTCGCGCGTTGCTTTGCAGGTTCCATCAACTCCAGCTGTTCCCCGTTGTCCACTTCAGGAGAGAAATTCTTCAGCACCTGCTTTGCACCTTCGATGGTATATCGTTCATCGCGCAGGAGTTTCTTGATGTAGAGGATGAGCTTTATTTCGCGGTTGGTGTAGATGCGGTTTCCTGCACGATTCTTTGCAGGCTTTAATTGCTCGAACTCTGATTCCCAGTAGCGTAGAACGTACTGTTCAAGGTCGGTGATCTTACTGACCTCGCTGATGGAATAGTAGAGCTTCTTGATGCCGAGCGATTTCATTGCGTATCCGGATATGTCGGGAGTATACGGAATCTGGTTTAGAATTGCAACGCGCCCACTGGCGCAACGCGCTCACCTGTTCCGTCTGCTGCGGGCGATCTGAAGGTCAACATCCTTCAACTTCTTGAGTTCAGCATTTGACGCAAAGAGCTGTTGTTCCAGTTGCTCGTTACGACGTTGATACGACGCGATTGTGAGGCCCTGGTCGCGGACAACGTTGCGCAGACTGTCGTTCTGGCGCCAGTGGAGGTCGAGGTCCTGCCGCATTTCCTTGAGTTGTTCGAGCTGGGCGATGAAGATTTCTGCATATCCCCGGTCGTCCGGCGGAATCGAACGGCCGAGAGCGGTCCGGAACCACACGAGTGCGAGCGCATCATCACGGACGGGATTATGCGGGTTTACAAGGAGGAGGCCGGCTTTGTATGCTGCTCCGGCGCCGGCGTCCGATCGCGGATAGGTCTCGGCGATACTCGTGTACACATCCGTAGCGCGCCGGAGATCTCCGGTATTCTCATAGGAACGCGCGAGATCGAGGATATGTTCGGCTTCCGCGCGTTGCTCGGGGGAGAGATTGCCCCGGGGCGCGCACCCGGTCACGAGAAAGGCCGATAGGACAATCAGAATACCACTGCGTGCGTTCATGCGAATGACGTCCTTGTTAGTTCGGATGGGGGGCATGGGGGAGGGGCCGCGCGTTCTGTGCAGGGAGTTCGACCGTAAATGTCGAGCCGACACCGACCTTGCTCGTTGCGTAGACTTTACCGCCATGGCCGTCGACAATCGCCTTCACCAGTGCAAGACCGACGCCCGTGCCTTTGGTATCAATTGCATCCGCGCTCTTTCCCTGAAAGAACTTGGTAAACAATTTCGGGAGGTCATCGGCATCGATGCCTACACCTGAATCCTTGACAGCTACACGCGCCCCGGTGCCACAGGGACCGACGGACACGGTGATGTTTCCCCCCTTGGGTGTGAACTTGACGGCATTGTTCAGGAGATTGCTCACGACAGTGGTGAACTTGGCGGGGTCGACGACTTACCGCCGGTACTGATTGCACCGCCAGCCCGATGGTAATTTCTTTCGGGGCGGCTGTAACCCGTGCGGTGTTGATCACGGGAGTCAGGAGGGCGAGAAGATCGACTTGTTGTTTGTTGTACTCCATCATGCCCGCTTCGATCCTGGCGAGGTCAAGGAACTGATTGCTGAACGTCGACAGGACGTCGATATTGTCGCGGATGGTGGTGACCAGGTGCAGTTGCCGTTCATTCAGGGGGCCTGCAATCTGCTCGGCGAGCATGTAATAGGCCGCATGCATCGCCTGCAGCGGAGTACGGAGTTCGTGGGAGATCTGCTGCATCATGTCGGCTTTGTATTCATCAACGTGCTTCAAGCGTTCGCTCATTGTATTGAATGCCCCGGCAAGCTTGCCGATTTCGTCGTTGCCGTGGACGGGTACAGGATGGTATTCGCCGCGTGCGATCCGTTCGGTACCGCTGTGGAGGTGGGAGAGCGGTACGGTGATGCCACGGGTAATCCAGAATGCGACGGCAATAACACCCGCAAGTGCGAGAAGGATAACGACAAGAGCGGATTCAAACGTGTTTGAGGGGTGCGTGTTGTCGCTCTCCGTTGCGGTGGCGATGACCTCCTGATTCAGATGCACAATCTGGTCGATGCGCGCGTGGAGGACGTCGACGGTATCGGCAATCCGGGCGGCAGTGGCAGCGGGATCCCGCTGGTGTGCATTCAGAGCTTCTGCGAGCCATTCGTGAGTACGCCGGAAGGAGGAAAGCAGGGCACGCTGGTTCCGCGTCGTGAGGCGGCGCTCGAGCGAATCGATATATATCCTGGAAAGCTGGTGGGTCTCGCGGCACAGGCGCGCGTACATTGCATCGCCCACGGCAAGATATTTCCGCGCAAACCGTTCCTCGTCGTCCAGCAGCGGATGAAGTTTCTGCGCTGCGCTGAGGGTGCGGACATCTGTCGTGACATGTGTTGTTACAGCCGGAGAGGCTTCGTCCGGGTTCACGATGAGATAACTGTGGACGATGACGAGGGCAACGACGATGACGCCGAAGCCGAGCACCATTTTCCAGTAGAGTGGTAGTTTCACGTCGTGTGATCTTCAATAAGTGCCATTGCGACCACATGCGCCTCGGAGTGCGAGAGGGAGAGATGAATGCTTGCGCTTCCGAGGTCTGCACTGAGTCGGCCGTGGAGCAGTATGCGAGGCCGGCCGGAAGGATCATTTGTGACTTCGACATCCCTCCAGCGAAATTCACCCGCCCAGCCTGTGGCGAGGGCCTTGCTGACAGCTTCTTTCGCAGCGAAGCGGGCTGCAAAGTGCTGATGGGGATTCGCCTTGGCATTGCAGTAGGCGATTTCCCCGTCGGTGAACAATTTTTCCGTAAATCGCGGTCCGAGTGCCTCAATATCCCTCCGGATCCGCGCAATCTCAATGATGTCGACACCGATGCCACGTATCATGGGCGACCCGCGGCGGCCTGGTGCACGGCATTTTCCCGGTCTATGACGTCAAGAAGTTCGGATACATCGTTGAGTTCGTACTTCGCATGGGATTCAATGGTGCCGAAGGTATCGCCGTAGCGTGCAAACACCGTTGTGATGCCCACCTGTGCTGCGCCCACCATATCACGTTCCGCCCAATCGCCCACCATAAGAGCTTCGGCCGGTTTCACGTCAAGCTCCTGCAGTGCCCGCAGGAACGGGGCGGGACTGGGTTTCCTCTCACCGGTATCTTCAAACGTCACCACGCAATCGAAGATGTGGTGGAAATTCAGATAGCACAGGCGGAGCCAGGCTTCACGGCCGGGAGCGTCGGACACCACTGCGAGCCGTATCCCGCGTTTCAGAAGTGCGACAAGCGTCATGTTCACATGCGGATAGGGCACCAGCGCAGCTTCGCGCGCCCGTCTGTAGGCAATCACGCCTGCAGAAAGGATCTTATAGTTGACCTTCTGAAACACGTCGTACAACAACTGATCGAACACACTCTGGAATTCGATGCCGCGTTCCTTGTAGATCGCACCGATGCGGGCTTCGGCTTCGTCGGTGGTCAAGCCCAACCCAGCGTCAATCATTGCCGTCGTGGCTGCAGAGATGGCCTGGCGTTTCATACGCATGAAATCGACAAGCGTATTGTCCAGGTCGAAAATTACCGCCTTGATCATGGTCTACTTTGCCGCACGTAAGGACCGGACGGCTTCATCTTCGATATACGCGCGTACGGCTGGTTTGAGGTAGACATCGTCGAGTCCGATTTCCCGCAGAGCCATAGCCAGCACCGATGCTTTGCGTGACGGCATCAGGCGGCGGTTCACCAGCAGGAGTCTCTGATCCCGCAGTATACAATAGCCCCCTTCAAAGTCGCCCCGCTCGTAGCGAATAGTGATACTCAGCTGCGCAGCGACAGTCTGCAACTCCTCGACGAGATCTTCGTGCTTCATGATGCCGGTGATGCACTCCTTCGGAACGGCTGGAATACGGCAAGCGCGATGATGGTGAAGTAACACAGCGCCGCAACGAACGGTGCGCCTGCAAGTACACCCACGCGTGCGAGGAACAACTCGCGGAATGCCGGCAGGTCGGCGCCCGTAAAGAACTCAAGATACATCATGCGCACATCAAGAGACATTGCATAGACTTCAACCGGCACAAACAGATAGAGCAGCAGTGCGCTCATCAGGAGCCAGCCGTTCTCGCGCAGGCGCAAGGGTGACGTCCGCAGGTATACAACGCTGCCGAGAAGCACCAGCAGGTAACCGCCGACCATCAGGATTGCCGATTCCGCCAGCACGCGGTACAGATGACGCTCTGCAGCCGGAGGTGTGAGTTCGTTGAACTGCATCGTGCCGGGAATCAGCAGGTCGTTCGCGATGAATGCGCGGACGATGAACGATCCCAGCCAGAAGATTGCACCGATGATGATCACGATCAGCGCAAGACGCCAGAGTGCACTCCCGGAGGCACGTTGCGCGGCCGGAGCGGCTGAGTGCGCACCGTCAGGATGATCGATCAGCCAATTCTTATACCAGCTCAGGTCATAGCAGAGCGAAAAGAAATTCTGTAATGCCTCGGGTGTTGTTGGCAAAGTACGATGACGCAAAGCGCTCCTGAATGAACAGGGGAGAATGTGCAAGCAATAGTCGCACAAGACGGGTAACCGTCGCAATCTCGGCCTCCAACTCCGTCGAGAGGCGTGCGGCGTTTGCATCGGTCGTTCCGATGCGCTGCAATGCTCCGCTGGCATTGGCAACGAACTTGGCATGAAAACTCAGCTCTTCCAATGTGTCCAGAGCCTTGTGCTGTGATGCAGCTTCAAGCAACAGGGCTAAGTCTTCAGGGCGAGTGAGTTTATCACCGGAGTATCGCTTCAGCAAACCGAGTAGATCTTCGGCTGGAGAGCTCAATCTCATCGACGGTTGGGAAACATAACCTCAGAATGAATATACAAAAAGTAGCAAACATCGTCAATTATTTGATTCTCTTAAAGATAATTCCCATATTAGTTTACATAATCATTTCGACAGATGAACTTCATCTCATTCATGTCCCAGATGGCAAAACTGCTCGGGAAACTGAAGATTCCCGCAGACGTTGCCATAAAAGCGGCATTAGCGACCTGTCTTCTTGTTATCCTCGCCCTGATGTTTCCCCGGGGGGAATCACTGGAGCTCGAGTTCCGTGTTGGAGCCATCTGGGCCCAGAAAGATCTGATTGCTCCATTTTCCTTCCCCGTGCTGCGTGAAGAGAAAGAATTCCAGAAGGATGCGCAGGAAGCACGGGCGAAGGTCCTCCAGGTGTTCGAACGTGACACAGCAGTCAGCGATCGCCAGGTTCGGAGGCTGGAAGAGTTCTTCCGCCATGTCAGTGACGCCATCAGAGCCTCCCACCAGTTCAAGAAGTCGGTGAAGCGCGGTGATCCGGGCGCCGTCCAGGATTCTCTTTTGTTCGGTCAACTCAGCACGGCGCTGGAGATCCCCTTCAATGAACATGAATGGCGCGTTCTTGATGATCTCGGGAGCCGCGAACGTCTTGCCCCTATGCAGCGCGTTCTTGCCGATGCGCTGGGCATCATTTACACAACCGGCGTCATCGATCGCAGCAAGGGGACGATTGCACAGGCGGAGCTTGCGCTGCGCCACGGCAAGATTGAAGAACTGACACCGATGTCGCGGTTGTTCGATCGTGGTGATGCCGTTGCTGCGCTCGAAGCACGCCTCCTGCAGTACTACCGCGGCGATAACGACACGATGGCTCTCGCCTACAAGATCGGCGTCATACATCTTTCTCCGAACATCAAGTACAGCGAAGACGCCACCGCCCAGGCACTGGCCACTGCTGTCGATGCCGTCCCGCGGACTGTCGGGTTTGTGGTGGAGAACGAGCGCATCGTAAGCAAGCACGAACGGATCACGCCGGACATCCGGTTGAAACTGGAATCGCTCCGCCGTGCAAAGGCCGATCGTGGTCCCGCATCCGATAGCCTCCTGCAACTCTTCGGCATCATTCTCCATGTCGCGCTGGTCATCTCACTGTACGGCATCTACCTGTATCTCTTCCGCAAGAGAATCTTCAGCAACAACCGCCGTCTGGCGCTCATTGCCTTGTTGTTTGTGCTTGAGGGCTTCTTCGCGTATCTGTCGCGTGAACTGGACGTCACGGCACCCATCGAGTATTTGATCGTTGTGCCCGCCGCATCCATGCTGCTGACCATCATCTTTGATTCCCGCGTCGGCTTCTACGGTACGGTCATCATCGCATACATCGTCGCGGGGATTCGCGGGAACGACTACTCCATTGCGCTCGCGTCGCTCGTAGCCGGTGTGCTGGCCGTGTACTCCGTGCGCGACATGAAGAACCGTACGCAGCTCTTCCGTTCCCTGGGATTCATATTCACCGGTTATGCGCTGACCATCGTTGCGCTTGGCCTGGAACGCTATGAGCCGATGCGTGTTATTCTTGAACAATTGCTGTTCGCGCTGGTGAATGCGATTGTGTCACCGGTGCTCACGTATGGATTGTTGATCTTTATGGAGCGCACATTCCGCGTAACGACGGATCTGACCCTGATGGAGCTCGCCCACTTCAATCATCCGTTATTGCGGTTGCTGGCGGAGAAGGCTCCGGGCACGTATCATCACAGCACGACGATTGCGATCCTTGCGGAAGCGGCGGCAAGCGCCGTCGGGGCGAACGAAATTCTGGTGCGGGTAGGAGCGTATTTCCACGATGTGGGCAAGGTGGTGAAACCCACGTATTTTATAGAAAACCAGCGGGGCTCGCGCAGCAGGCACGACAAACTTGCGCCGCGGATGAGTTCCCTCATCATCGCCGCACACGTCAAGGATGGCATGGCCCTGGGCCGTGAATACGGCCTGCCCGAAGAAGTCATCGATTTCATCCCCATGCATCACGGCACGACACGCATCGACTTCTTCTACAACAAAGCGCTCCAGCTGGCACAGAGTTCGGACGACGAAACGAAGATGGACGAGATCAACGAAGAGGATTACCGGTATCCCGGTCCGAAACCACAGACAAAAGAAACCGGCATCATGATGCTGGCTGATGCAGTGGAAGCTGCGGCGCGCACGATTGAGGAACCGACACCACAACGCCTGAGTGATGCGATTGATGAGCTCGTGAAGCGCCGTCGCGATGAGGGGGAGCTGGATGAATGTTCGTTGACACTGCGCGATCTTACCAAGATCAAGTCGGCCTTCCTGTCGGTTACGGTCGGTATCTACCACACGCGCGTTCGCTATCCTGAACCGCCGCGTACCCGGGTGCGCAAGCCGCGGCCCGCACCGGTTCCCGCCCCCGAAGAGCTTCGCCCCCCGCCGCCGACATCCCACAGAGTGCAGAGCCTGTATGAACCGGCGTGTTGAAGAATACCTGCACTACCTGTCGCTGGAGAAGAATGCCTCACCCAACACGATTCTATCGTACCGGCGCGATCTGTCAAAATACCGGCGTTTCCTTGAAGAACATGACGCTGCGGATCCTGCAACCGTGACGGCGGATCTCACCTCGCGCTTCGTACAGCAGCTGCAGCACGATGGGCTTGCCGCCCGATCGGTCATGCGCTGCATATCCGCCCTCAAGGGGTTCCACCGCTTTCTTCTTGCCGACGGCATCAGCAGGCAGGATCCCACGGAGACCCTCGACGGCCCCCGGCGCACGCGCACCCTTCCCGATGTACTCACGCAGGATGAGGTCAACACCATATTCTCGCAAAAGCGGTTGAATCGGCCGGAGGCTGATCCGGATGATGCGCGGAATCTCTGGGTGCGCGACCGTGCCATACTCGAAGTGCTCTATGCGACCGGCATGCGCGTATCGGAATTGATAACGCTCCATCAATCGGATGTTTCTGCAGAAGGAGGTGTGGTCCGGGTGCTTGGCAAGGGATCAAAAGAACGGCTTGTGCCGATCGGTCCGTCCGCGCTCTCATGGATCGAGCGCTACAAGCGGGACTGCCGGGTCCGGTCTGCACCGGCGGATCGACAGCGATGACGTGCTCTTTCTGAACCGGACGGGTGATGGATTGACGCGGATGGGAGTCTGGAAGATTGTTCAAACGCATGCGCATGAGTCGGGAATCGCCAAAGACGTTCACCCGCACACATTCCGCCATTCCTTTGCGACGCATCTGCTTGAAGGGGGAGCGGATTTGCGCGCGGTGCAGGAAATGCTCGGGCATGCCGACATCGCCACCACCCAGGTGTATACGCACATCGACCGCGCGTATCTGAAAGAAGTTCATCGCACGTTTCACCCTCGAGGCTGACAAGGAAAACCAATGTCGCACCGTCCTGCGTTGTCCACCTTCCTGCCAATCGCCGGCAACACCATCAGAACACCCGCAGATCTCCGTCGCGAAATAGTGGGGATTGACACAACGGTGCCGCTCCTCGACGGCACAGAACGGCGTTATGTGTTTCTGGACAACGCCGCCAGTACTCCGTCGTTCCGGCCCGTCCTCCGCTGCGTCGAAGAGTTTCTTCCCTGGTACTCCGGTGTCCACCGGGGAACCGGCTTCAAATCGTTGCTGGCCACAGAAGTCTTTGACGCTGCACACGATGTGGTGGGCGCATTTGTGGGTGCGGATCCGGAGACGCAGACGGTCATCTTCATGAAAAACACCACCGACTGCATTAACAAGCTGGCCAATCGTGCCGGTCTCCGTCCGGATGATGTGGTGATCACCACGCTGATGGAGCATCACTCGAACGATTTGCCGTGGCGCAAGCACTGCCGGGTCATCCATCTCGGCGTTACGGAAGAAGGCGGCCCCGATCCCGGACAGCTGCGCCGTCTTCTGGCGGAGCACACCGGTCGTGTGAAGTTCGTCGCGATCACCGGAGCGTCAAACATCTCCGGTGTGTGCACCCCGGTGCATGACATCGCCCGCTGGACCCACGAAGCAGGTGCGCGCATAGTGGTGGATGCGGCACAGCTCGCTCCGCACCGCCGCGTCGACATGCTGCCCGATGATGATCCCGGACATCTGGATTTTGTCGCTCTCTCTGCGCACAAGATGTACGCCCCGTTCGGCACAGGTGCCCTCATCGGACCGAAGGAGTTCTTTGAGAACGGCGAACCCGATGTTGTCGGCGGCGGGGTCGTCGAAATTGTCACCCTCGATCACGTCGAGTGGAACCATCCGCCTCACAAAGAAGAAGCCGGAACCCCGAATGTCATCGGCGGCGTTGCCCTCGCGGCGGCAATCGGAGTTCTCCAGGCGGTTGGCATGGATGCCATCGCGGCCCATGAGACGGCATTGCTGGAGTACGCCTACGCGAAACTCAAGCGGATGCGCGGGCGTGAGACTGTACGGGCCCACCGCACACTTTGAAGACAAGGTCGGCGTGATTCCCTTTACTGTTGAAGGAAAGCATCACGCCCTTGTTGCGGCCATCCTGGGTATCGAAGGCGGCATCGGTGTGCGCAACGGCTGTTTCTGCGCCCACCCCTTCGTCAAGCATCTGCTCGGTGTGACGCCGGAGGAAGACGGCCGTTTTACCCGGGAGGTGCTGGAAGGGAACAAGACGAATATGCCGGGCATGGTACGGGCAAGTCTGGGTTGCTACAGCGACGAATCGGATATTGATGCACTTGTCGAAATGCTCGAACGCATTCTCCGGGGAGAGATTCGCGGGACCTACCGTCAGGACAGGTCAAGCGGTGCATTTCTTGCCGATGGATACCACCCCGACTTCAGCCGTTTCTTCCCGTACTCGGTTGCGCGGGCATCGGGCAGCAGACGGCACTCGGAGGCATCATGAGCGTTTACACATACCGTGACCGACAACTCTGGGTGGAATCCGTCTCCTTACAGCAGCTGGCCGAGCAGTACGGGACGCCCCTCTATGTCTACAGCAAGCGCGCGATCCTTGACGATATCCGCCGTATTGAGGATGCCTTTGGCGGCATTCCTCATCTGACGTATTATGCGGTGAAGGCGAATGCCAATCGCGAGCTCTTGCGGATGATTGCGGGGGAGGGGCTGGGGGCCGATGTCGGTTCGAAGGGCGAATTGTATCTTGCCTTGACCACGGGTTTTGCGCCGAACAAAATCACCTTCAGCGGTGTCGGCAAGCGTGATGACGAAATCGCGTTTGCGCTCGAGCACCGCATCCTGGCGTTCAATGTCGAGTCCACCGAAGAGATCGAGGTCATCAACCAGATCGCCGGGCAGATGGGGACGCGTGCCGCGATCCTGTTGCGCGTGAACCTGGATATCGATGCCGGCGGCCACGCATATGTATCCACCAGCATGCACCACAACAAGTTCGGTCTGCCTCACACGCGGGCCCTGGAAGTTCTTCGCTGGGCAGCAGGTCTCTCGCACATAGCGGTGCGCGGGGTTCACAGCCATATCGGCTCACAGATCCTCCGGCCTGCGACCTTTCTGAAAGCGGCCGAAGCGATTGCGGGGGTCGTGCAGAAATTGCGTGAGGGCGGGGTGCCCGTTCATGACGTGGATTTTGGCGGCGGATACGGGATCCAGTATCACGGGTTCGTCAACCATCCTGAGCTCCCGCGCGAGACGCCCGAGGATCCGGCACTCTCTACCGCTGAACTGCTCCGTCCGGCTCTTGCCCGTGCTGCGTGGACTCGGCTGCACGCTTTCGATACAACCCGGACGCTCCATCGTCGCACACGGAGGTGTCCTCCTCACGCGGGTTCTCTACCGGAAAGAATCAGTCGAGAAGACCTTTCTCATCGTCGACGGTGCAATGAACGACCTGATCCGTCCAAGCCTGTATCATGCGCATCATCAGATCGTGCCTCTGCAGCTCAACAACGGGCCCCATGAAACCGTGGATGTCGTGGGACCCGTCTGCGAGTCGGGGGATTTCTTTGCCCATGACCGCACAATGCCGCGCATGCAGCGCGGGGATTGTCTTGCCGTACTGTGTACCGGAGCATACGGTTACGTACTGTGCATCAAACTACAACGCCCGCCCGCGTGCGGCGGAGGTGCTTGTCAGCGGCCACACGCACACGATCATCCGTCCGCGGGAAACGATTGAGGATCTGTAGAAGTCCAGATGAAAAGTATTACCGCAGAGGCGCTGGGGCAATTCTAAAGGATTACCGCAGAGGCGCAGAGACGCTGAGGGTTTATTGGGACAAAACCTTTTCCAATTCTGGAGTTTTTCTCTGTGTCTCTGCGGTGATATTTTCTTGTTAGGCCTTTTCTCCGCGTCTGTGCGGTGAGATTTCGTTGTAAGGGTTTCAACCGGTTTTCTTGCACGACATCGGGCTGTGAACAGGCAGCACGGAAGGAATCCACCATGAGTATCCGGTCCCGATTCGCAGCGGCCATTTCCATCGGTGTCTCTTTGTGCCGGCTTTTCCGGGTGCATTCTCATCCGGACAACGGAGCACCGCATCAACCTCCGGTCCGACGGGAGCGGTGAAGCCGTCCTCCGGCTGATTGATATTCGTTCAGACGAAACGGTCGACTCTCTGGCTGAACGGGATTTTCGCATCATGATGTCGTCGTTCGATCAGGAGGGTGCGAAGGACTTCGAGGAGAACGGGCGGAAGCTGACAAGCAAGCGGTTGTTCACACGAAACGACACGCTCTTCGCCGAGATCGGATACACGTTTACGGGTCTCGGTGCCATCGAGGGGTTGCACGTCACCGATGAAGAACTCTACCTCGTGGTGAACGACAGCCGCGACGTAGTCCGGACCAACGGCCGTGTGGAGGGGTGGCAGAAGACCTCGCAGCGCATCGTCTGGAATCGTGATGTCGGGCGGTTGCTGTTTCAGATCCGGGAAAAATCACTTCCTCCCTCCACTTCATTGGCGCGGTTTTATGAGGGATTGCAGTAGCGAATGACGCAAAGGAGTGTTTCAGCCATGTCTGCATCCAAACTTCGCGTTGGTGTGATCTTCGGCGGCCGTTCGGGCGAGCACGAAGTATCATTGGTGTCTGCCGGTTCGGTGTTGGAGGCGCTTGATCCGGCAAAGTACGATGTCGTACCTATCGGCATCACGCGGGAGGGGCGGTGGATCAGTTCGCCGCAGGCGATGGCGTTGTTGAAGGAGCGGACCGGACTGGAGACGGCGCCGGGGTGTGTGCTGATGCCGGAGCCCGGTCACGAAGGATTGCTTCTGTTGTCAGAGGCCAAGCCCGCCGTGGGGACGCTCGATGTCATCATTCCGCTCGTGCACGGAACGTACGGCGAAGACGGGACATTGCAGGGATTGCTTGAACTTGCAGACATTCCGTATGTGGGAGCAGGCGTTCTCGGATCGGCCGTCGGGTTGGACAAGATTGTGCAGAAACAGCTTTTCAGGCATGCCGGCCTTCGCAGCCCGAAGTATGCATGGCATCTCTCCGCACTCTGTCACGACGACCCGAAGAAGGTTGTGCGCGATGTTGAAAAGACCCTCCGGTACCCGATTTTTATAAAGCCGGCGAACACCGGTTCAAGTGTGGGAATCACGAAGGCGCACACGCGCCTTGAGTTGCAGAAGGGCATGGCAGAAGCGTCAACGTACGATCGGAAAGTGATCTTCGAACAGGGGGTGGCCAATGCGCGCGAGATCGAGTGCAGCGTGATTGGCAACGACACGCCGCTCGCGTCAGTGTGTGGTGAAGTCATTCCTTCGAACGAGTTTTATGATTATGACGCAAAATATGTGGATGGTGCTTCGCGTTCGGAGATTCCTGCGCGGCTTCCCCGCCGGCTGTCGGAGCAGATCCGGCGATTGGCTGTTCGCGCGTACATCGCCATTGATTGCGCCGGTATGGCACGTGCGGATTTCTTCGTGACGCGCCGCAGCGGCACCGTATATATAAATGAGTTGAACACCATTCCCGGTTTCACTTCCATCAGCATGTACCCCAAACTCTGGGAAGCCTCGGGATTGAGCTTCCCTGCGCTTCTTGACCGTCTGATCGAACTGGCCATACAGCGGCATGCTGAAAAGGGCCGTTTGAGGCACAGTTTCGATCCCTCTTCTGAGTGGTACAGGTCCTGACGCCACCCTGACGCCCCGCCGTCGCATCTCGTCGCGTTTTCCTGCTGTTGGTCGCAAGAGCACGAACTCCGTCTTCCTTCCCTCGTACATTCATCCAGAACGATGAAGTACCCACGGTGTTCACAATACATCATACAGGGAGGTTGTCATGAAGACGTCAGTAGTGGTCATTGCGGTGCTTGCTCTGATGATCATGGCAAGCGCACTGGTTGTGGCCGGCGAACAGTCGCGTTCGTTGACCCCCGGGCAGTATGCACGTGCCGAGGAGAACTTGCTGTTCGGCTTGCGGTCGGATAATCTTGGAGTGCGGGAGGGATCGGCGTGCATGCTTGGCGAATTGCGTTCGCACGCGGCGGTCATTCCGTTGATGGCGATGTTGCGCAATGACGACAAGGAGTCCAGCCGTATCGTGGCAGCGCTTGCGCTCACGCGGATTGGCGATGCCCGCGGGGTATACGCAGTGAAGCGTGCGACAACGTTTGATGCCAGCGAGCAGGTCCAGAAGAAATGTGCCTTCTTTGTGAATGAGTATGCACAGCCCGGTGCCTTTGAGTTCGCAACGACGGCTGCGGAGGGCGTGCTGGAGATGGCCCACAAGTAACGGTACTGTCAGGAGTTACTCACTACACGAGCGCGTACGGGCGGCTTCACAGTTGCCCGTGCGCGTTCCTGCCTTGTCCGCCCCATGTTTGAGTATTCCCCGAATAACTCGTACATTTATCTACTATGGAGAATCTGTTCTATCGTAAGAAGAAGTCCCCGTGGGACCTCCGCGAGCTCTTGCGGCGCCTTCTTCGGAACAATCGTCTTCTGCTCATTATCGCCGTTGCCACTCCTCTTGTGGGGTACCTGCTCTTTGGCAGCCGCGGCATCATCCAGCGCCTTCGTCTGGAGCACCAGAAAGTCGAGATGGAACAGCGCATCCGCGACGCCGAGACGGAAGCCGACCGACTGAAGAAGGAGTCGAAAGCCCTGGACGATGACCGCGCCGCCATTGAGCGTGTGGCGCGCGAGAAGCATGGCATGGTCCGCCCCGGCGAAACCGTCTACAGAACATCTCCGACCCGCTGATGGATCTGTTCGCGGCTGACACAGACTCCGCGGGTGCACAGGAGAATGTTCCGCTGGCAGAGCGCGTTCGTCCCCGCACGTTGAACGAGTTTGTCGGGCAGGACCACCTCCTCGGTGACGGGAAGCCGCTCCGTATTCTGATCGAGCGCGACCGCGTTCCCTCGCTGATTCTCTGGGGTCCTCCCGGCACCGGCAAGACCACACTCGCACGCCTCATAGCACAGCATACCAACGCATCGTTTGTGCAGCTCAGTGCCGTCACTGCAGGCGTGAAGGATGTTCGCGCCGTGCTCGAGCGCGCAGCGACGACCCGGCGCCATCGTCGATACCATCCTCTTCATCGACGAAATCCATCGCTTCAACAAAGCGCAGCAGGACGCGCTCCTGCACAGCGTGGAAGAGGGTCTGGTGACGTTAATCGGTGCAACGACCGAAAATCCGTCGTTCGAAATCATCCCTCCGCTGCTCTCCCGCTGCCGCGTGTATGTTCTGGAATCGCTCACGGCGGAGAACCTTCAGGTGATTCTCGATCACGCACTGCAGCACGATGCAGTGCTGAGCACGCGTCAGATTACGGTGACAGATCGTGAACGGCTGCTGATGCTTTCCGGCGGCGATGCGCGATCGTTGTTGAACGGGCTGGAAACGGCGGTTCGTATCGCGGAACAGGCGGGGGGAGAAGCACGTGCAGCTGGGCCGGGCGGAAATCGATGCGGCGTTCCAGCGCAAAACAACCCGGTACGACGACGGCGGCGAAGAACACTACAACATCATCTCCGCCTTTATCAAGAGTGTCCGCGGCAGCGATCCGGATGCCGCGGTGTACTGGATGGCCCGCATGCTGGATGGGGGCGAGGATCCAAAGTTCATTGCGCGGCGAATGATTGTTCTCGCCTCCGAAGATATCGGCAATGCAGACCCGTACGGTATCACCCTCGCGGTGTCGGCATTCACTGCAGTCGATTACGTCGGCATGCCGGAAGCACGGATCATCCTGTCACAGTGTGCGACCTACCTTGCCTCGGCGCCGAAGAGCAATGCGGCCTACATCGCCATCAGCGAAGCGCTGGCTGATGTGAAGTCGTCGCAGGATCTCCCTGTGCCGCTGCATTTGCGCAACGCGCCCACCGGACTGATGGATGCCCTCGGCTATGGAAAAGAGTACAAGTACAGCCACGACCATCCCGGCCACTTCGTCGAGCAGCGGTACCTCCCTGAAGGATTGACGGGGAAGGTCTACTACCGGCCGACCGACAACGGCCGTGAAAAGGAAGTGCGTGAACGGTTGAATCGCCTCTGGCCCGGGAGGAAACGATGAACCGCGTCGTGGCGGGCGCTCCTGCTGCTCCTTCTGCTTGTCCCTCTGAGCGCGGAAGCGCAATTGGCGGCCTCCCGGCGTGATACCGTCCTCGTTCGCGGCGACAGTGTGCGTGTACGCCCTGATTCTCTGGCACGCACGGACACTGCGGGGGTGCGCATCGATTCTCTTGCCCGGTCCTCGCCCTCCGGCATCGACTCGGTTGTTTCGTATACCGCAGTTGATTCCATCGTCTATGAGCTCGCCGCGCGCACGATGACCCTTTACGGTGAGAGCGCAATCAACTACAAAGAACTCGGCTTGAAGGCTGCGCAGACCGACATCAACTGGAACACGGCCACCCTTCATGCACGTGGCGTCCCCGATTCGACCGACAGCACCGGCGTGCGGTACAAAGGACTGCCCGAACTCAAAGACGGCCCCGAATTGTACCACGGCTCGACGATTTCCTATAACTTCCGATCGAAGAAGGGGAAGATCGATCTCGGAAAGACGGAAATTGAAAAAGGGTTATACTACGGCAGCGCCATCAAGAAGGTCGAAAACGATGTGCTCTTTGTGCGCGACGGAAAATTCACCACCTGTGACCTCGACCATCCGCACTACTATTTCGGCAGCCCTGCGATGAAGGTGATTGTCCGCGATAAGATTATTGCCCGGCCGATCTATCTCTATATCGCCGACGTTCCTGTCTTTGCGCTTCCATTCGGTGTCTTCCCTTCGGAACGGGGACGCCGGTCAGGACTCATTGCGCCCGCCTATGGCGAGAGTCTGCGCGGCCGCTATCTGCTCCACCTCGGATATTACTGGGCAATAAGCGACTACATGGACTGGAGTGTCCGGGCGGATGGCTATTCGAAAGGAAGTTATACGCTGTACTCCGACTATCAGTACGGGCTGCGGTACTATTTCAATGGATCTCTCAGCGGATCATACGGCAAGGTGGTGTCGGGAGAGTCGACTGATCCCGACTACAGCGAGCAGAGCGTCTTCAATTTCCATCTCGGCCACAACCAGGAATTCAATCCGACCACCCGGCTGGTGGTGGATTTCACCTTCACGAGCGGATCGTACTATCAACAGACGAGCAATTCGCTCAACGATCTTCTGCGTCAGAACGTGATCAGCAACGCGACACTGAGCAAGTACTGGGAGGGAACGCCCAACAGCATGACGATAAACGTCCGGCGGGACCAGAATCTGAAACCCGATTCAGGAGCCGTCGAACTCAGCGAAATCCTTCCAAGCTTCAGCTTCAATCACAGTCAGAGCTATCCTTTCCGTTCGAGCAAGAGCAGTGCGGGAAGCGGGCAGCTGCGGTGGTATGAACTGATCGGCGTCTCCTATGGCGGGCAGTTTCTGAATACCCGCACGACCACCAACTGGGTGACACACACACAGATTGACGAGCGTCGCGGGGTGCAGCACGTCATCACCTTGAATGCCGCTCCGAAGGTGGGGTACGTGACCCTTGCGCCGTCTTTCAACTACACGGAAAAATGGTACGACAAGCAGATCGCCCGCACCTTCAATCCGCACGACAGCACGCTTGTGACGAACGATGTGAAAGCGATCACAGCGGTTCGGTACTTTGACATGGGTGTTTCGGCGAGCACGAAATTTTTCGGCATCTTCCAACCCGGCGTGCTCGGTATCAAAGGCATCCGCCACCAGGTGGTTCCGAGCATTTCGTACACCTACCAGCCGGACTTTTCAAAGGAGAGCTACGGCTACTATGGCGGGTACTACGATGCGACAGGAGTGCTGCAGAAGTACAGTCTGTATGAACGCGAGGTGTTCGGCGGGGCCCCGGGCGAAGAACGGCAGGCCATCAGTCTGCGCATCGGCAACATCTTCGAAATGAAAACCGCATCCGATGACACCTCCAGCAGGGAGAACAAGTTTCAACTCCTGAATCTCGATCTTTCCGCCTCGTACAACTTTGCCCGTGACAGTCTGAAGTTTGATGAAGTCGGTGTGGGCTTCCGGACAAGCATAGGGCAGTACCTGAATATTGGCGGGAGTGCCAGGTACAATCTGTACAAATTTGTGTCCGATCCGGCGCATCCCGGGACCGGCCGGCGAGTGAACAGGTATCTTCTGAGTGAGGGGCGCTTTGGTGACATGACCGGCTTCAACATCAGCGTCGGCACGCGGTTCAGCGGGGAAAAACAGAAGACGGCTGCGGGGCCCATTCAGAGTGCAGAAGACTCCTTGCGGGAAAAGGAGCGGAGCGGGTACAAAGGATTGTACGACCAGGAGACGCCAGACTTCAGCATTCCCTGGAACCTGGATCTCAACTGGAACTTCAGCCAGAGCCGTCCCGGCGATCCCTCGGTGATCTTCCGCAGTTCGGGTTTGTCCGCATCGCTGGGCTTCAATCTCACCGAGAACTGGAAATTTTCGGCGAGTGCGAACTACGATCTGATCAACAATGAACTTGCCGCGCCGCAGATTACCGTCTACAGGGATCTGCATTGCTGGGAGATGAACTTCTCGTGGGTGCCGACGGGATTCTACAGGAACTTCCGGCTGGAAATACGTTTGAAAGCGCCGCAACTGCAGGACGTCAAGTTGACAAAGCAGGCGAGCAGCAGGGATTTGTTCTGATGAAGACCGGATTGACAATTGACGATGGTCAATTGTCGATGGAGAATTCGCCGAAGGGTTGATTGTTACGCTGACTGTTTCCGTTCCTCGTACTTGTACACCGGTTCCTTCTTCCCCTGGATCACGTCGCGCGAAATGATACACGTCGTCACGCCGTGTTTATCGGGCAGCGAGTACATGATCTCGGTCATGACCTCTTCGAGGATAGACCGGAGAGCCCGTGCTCCGGTACCCCGTTCCTGCGCTTTCTGCACGATTGCCTTCAGTGCGGCATCCTCAAACGTCAGCTCGACGCCTTCCATCCGGAACAGCCGCTTGTACTGTTTGATGATGGCGTTCTTCGGCTCGGTGAGGATGTTGAGCAAGGCCTCTTCGCTGAGGGACCGCATGGCGCTGGTCAGCGGGAGCCGGCCGACGAATTCGGGTATCATACCGAATTTGATGAGGTCTTCAGGCTGCACCATTTGCAGATACTCGTCGGTCAGGGCATCCTTGTTCCCGTGGATGTTCGCTCCGAATCCCATGGGATTGCGATTGACGCGGCGTGCGATGATCTTGTCAAGTCCCTCGAACGCTCCACCGCAGATGAAAAGAATATTCCGGGTGTTGATGTTGATCAGGCTTTGTTCGGGGTGCTTGCGTCCGCCCTTGGGCGGGACGCCGGCCATGGTACCCTCGAGAATCTTCAGCAGCGCCTGTTGCACGCCTTCGCCGGAGACGTCGCGGGTGATTGACGCGCTTTCGCTCTTGCGGGCGATCTTGTCGATCTCGTCGATATAGACAATCCCGCGTTCGGCCTTTTCAACGTTATACTCGGCGTTCTGCAGGAGGTGCACAAGGATTGTTTCCACGTCGTCGCCGACATACCCGGCTTCCGTAAGCGTCGTTGCATCGGCGATGGCGAACGGGAGGTCGAGTATTCTGGCCAGGGTTTGTGCAAGGAGAGTTTTGCCGGTGCCGGTCGGACCGATCAGCAGGATATTGGTCTTTTCGATTTCGACTTCATCCAGCTCGAACAGGTGGTCCCGGGCGTCGATGCGTTTGTAGTGATTGTACACGGCCACGGCCAGCGCACGTTTCGCATGATCCTGTCCGATCACGTATTCATCCAGCGCGGCTTTGATCTGGGTCGGGATGAGGCTTGCGCGGGGCCCCCGTTTTGCGGTAAACGCCGCAAGGTTGTTCCGGATGATATCGACCGAGCTGGCAACGCAGATGTCGCAGATATACACATCAGGCCCTGCGATGATGCTCTGCACCTCTTCGGGGGTGCGGCCGCAGAAGGTACAGTGGATCTTGTCGCCGTTCCGGGTGCGCTGGGTCATGGGGTTGTCAGCGAAGCGTTACTTTTTCGCTTCGCGCTCCTTCTTGATGTAGACGTTGTCGATCAGACCATACGCTTTGGCATCTTCAGAGGACATGTACCGGTCGCGGTCGGTGTCCTTCTCGATGATCTCAAGCGGCTGGCCGCAGTGATGGGCGAGGATCTCATTGAGGCGGCGCTTTGTCCGCAGAATTTCTTCGGCCTGTATGCTGATGTCGGAAGCCGTTCCCTGCACTCCACCCCAGGGTTGATGAATCATGATGCGTGAATTGGGGAGGGCTGACCGTTTGCCCTTGGTGCCGCCGGCAAGCAGTACTGCGCCCATGCTTGCTGCAAGACCGATGCATATGGTGGAGACATCGGGGCGGATATACTGCATGGTGTCGTAAATCGCCAGTCCCGAAGTGACGCTGCCCCCCGGGCTGTTGACATAGATGTTAATATCCTTCTCGGGATCTTCCGATTCGAGAAAGAGCAGTTGCGCGATGACCAGGCTTGCGATTGTATCATCTACGGCTGTGCCGATGAAAACAATCCGTTCCTTAAGCAGGCGCGAGAAAATATCGTACGCGCGCTCTCCCCGACCGGTCTGTTCGACAACCATGGGTACAAGCTGGGCACGGATATCCGGGTAGTGCATTCAATTCTCCTTGTTCATCAATGCTGCGGTTCTGTCACAATTTTGTCGGTGATGTGTGCGTGCTCTTTGAGGAACACCGCAATCTTGTTTGTCAGCAGGCGGTCGCGGATCGTTTCGGATGTCTTCACGTGTTGCAGCAGCTTCTCCTTGGTCACTCCACTGCGGGCAGCTTCATCCTCGGCCACCTTTTCCAGGTCCGCATCCGTCACTTCAATCTTTTCCGCCTCGGCGATGCGTTCCTTGAGAAGCATCCACTTTGCCTGCCAGACGGCATACACGCGCCGTTCCTCGCGGAACTTCTTCGCATCGAAGCCCTTCGGCAGCTGACGGTCGCGCGCGCGGTTGCGCAGCTCGTCGACATAGGAATCCAGAATGCCTTCCACGAGCGAATCCGGCACGTTGAACTCGTGCTGACGAACGATCTCCGACGCAATATCGTCGGCCACCTTGGCTTCCGTCCGGTCCTGCCAGTACCGCTCCAGATCGGTGCGGATGGAAGTGCGGAATTCTTCGGGCGATGTCACCTTGTCGCCCGTGACCTTCTTTACTAACGCTTCGTCATAGGGTGGAAGTTCGACCTTCTCGATTTTCTTTGCCGTGATGGCGATATGCACGGGGTGTTCGTGCTCATCGTGCCGTGTCGCATACCGCGCTTTTGCCTCTTCGTTCACCTTGATATTCCGCAACACACCCTTGATTTCCGGCGCAAGAGAAGTGTCGGCGAGATAAAAACGCACGCCTGCGGATTTTTTGCCGACAAGAGGAGTGCCCGCCTCGTCCAGTTCCTGGACGTCTGCAGTAACGATGTGTTCATCGTCCGCGGCGATCTCCGCCGGGGTCATTGTGCTGTGGACTTTCCGGAGCTGCAGGAGCTCATCGTCCACTTCCGTATCGGTAATCGGGTGCACGGGCCGCTCCACCGCGATACCCTTGTAGCTCTTCAGCTCGACGGCGGGTTTGACTTCATATTTGATTTTGAAGCGGAAGTGCTCGCCGCGTTTGAAATCCATGTCGGTCATGGATGGTGTGCCAAGCGGGTGGAGGTTCCTCTCTTCCATGGCTTTATGAAAGGCGTCGTTGGCGATCTCATCAAGAGATTCGTGCTCGATCGCCTCGCCATACAGTTTCCTGATGATCTCTATGGGGGCTTTGCCTTTACGGAAGCCCTTCAATTCCGCCTTGGCGCGGTACTTGGCGAATGCTTTGTCAAACGACGGCTGGAGCTCTTCGTGCGAAATCTGGATTTCCACTTCCTGCTGGACGTCGGATTGCGATGTGATAGTTACCTGCACCAGTGAATTCCTTGTATGATAGTTGTGTCGTTATGTCTCTTCATGGGGTCGTTTTTCAGCCCGGAATGCCCTCTCCGGCACCCTTTCGCGTGTCTGCGACCTTCTCCGAACGGGCGTGCTCCCGGCAGACCTAGTTACAGGAATGTTACGGAATTTTGGGATTAATTGCGAGGGGTTTGGTTGTTACAGGAGTGTTGCTGGATGGATTTTTGTCGGCAAGAAGTGGCTAAAACAATGTGGGCATAGGGGGATTTGAACCCTCACGGATTGCTCCACTAGATCCTAAGTCTAGCGCGTCTGCCAATTTCGCCATATGCCCGATTGTGACTTCCAAAATGTTCTCAAGAACCAGCCGGAGAAGGGGGGGGCAACAGGAGGCGAAACGTTGAGCCCTGACCCGGGGTGGTCGAAACCTCGATCGTGCCGCGGTGCTCCTCCATGATCTTTTTCACGATGGAAAGGCCGAGACCGGTGCCGTGTTTCTTTCCGTGCGTGAAGAAGGGCTCAAAAAGCCGCTGGCGGATCTCATCCGGGATACCGGGCCCCGTATCAGATACTTCAATGGCAACTTTGTCTTCGCTGCGGGAAGTGCGAATGGTGACTGTTCCCCCTTCGGGCATGACGTCGGCAGCGTTACCTACAAGGTTTGTAAGAACCCGGGCGAATTTTCCTGCATCGAGGAGCGCAACACCGTCATAGCCATAGGCACGGACGAGCGTGATTTTTCGTGCTGCAAGATCGGTCTCGAGGAAGGGAAGAACCTGCTCCATTGCCGCCGGGAGACTCATGCTGGAGAGAACGGTTGTGGACGTCCCCCGGCTGAATTCCATAATTTCCTGTACCATTGACGAAATCCGATCCACCTGGTGGATCATCTCATCGGCCATACGTGACGCATCGGGAGAGTCGGACTTCTTTTTGATCAAGCCTGCGTAGAGCCGCATCGTCGCCATCGGATTTCTGATGTCATGGAGGATAGTGGCGGCCATGCGCCCCACGGCACTCATGCGCTCATTGTGCACCATCTGTTGCGCAAGGCGCGCGTTTTCGATGGCAATCGCTGCATGCACGGAAAGGGCATCGATGAACGACTCATCTTCGGCTCCGAAGAGCCCCGTGCGCTTGTTGAGGAGCTGGAACACACCGACGATCTTTCCCTCACGATTGCGCATCGGCATACAGAGCACAGTGTGCGTAGTGTATCCGCTCTTGAGGTCGATCTCGGGGTTGAACCGCGGATCGCCGTAGGCATCGGTAATATTCACCGTTTCACCGGTTCGCGCGACGTATCCGGCGAGTCCCTTGCCAAGAGGCAGACGGATCTCCACCATGCCATCACCCTGAGCGACAAGCGACCAGAGTTCATCCCCCTTCTGATCAATCAGATACACGGTACCGCGGTCAGCGGCGATCGAACGGGTAGCCACATCAAGAATCAGCGCCAGGACGGTCCCGAGATCGAGTGCCGAATTCACAATCTTGCTCGCCTCGATGAGCAGGTTCAGCCGGTCCATCCTGTTCCGGGAGGCCAGGACATTGCGGCCCAGTTCCATGACAAAATTCTGATCCATCGACCGGAGGCGGAGGGCGAGGTTGTTGAGCAGATTGAAGGCAATTTGATGTTGATCGTGGACCAGATCGCGATAACTGTCGGCACTAAGAATGAGTACGACGCAATCGTCCACGGCTTCTGCCCGGGCGGACCGGGGGAGACCGTCGATCAACGACATTTCACCAAAAAAATCGCCGGGATGGAGGACGGCTAGCAACGATTCTACACCGAATTTCGTATATTTCTTTATTCGTACCCTGCCACTGGCAAGGAGAAAGAGGTCCCGCCCTTTTGAGTATTCATCAAAAATGAGATCGCCGGCGTCGAAATGACGCTCGGTGAAGCGGCTGCGGCAACGGCGCACGACGGCAGGGGCCACATCCCGGAACAGGATGTTTTGCTGAAGAATATCGACGAAGGATTTCGAAGGAGAAGCGGTCCGCCGTGTGGTACGGCGGCGTGGAGTCTTGGCTTTGGACTTTGTGCCACGTCGCGTGTTCATGTCCAGACCGTTCGAGGGACCAGAGGTCGTGGATTGCGTTGAAAAATAGCCAAACTGATGGCCAGAGTCAAGCTGTCAACCCATAGCTCCAGCGCACATAGCTCCAAGAGCACGTAGCTCCAGCACGCGTAGCTCCAGCACACCCGATGGATGACACCATAGTTCTGCAGACATACGGACTTGCCAAGCGTTACCGTCGCCGATGGGCGGTAAGAAACCTCGACCTGAACGTCCGGCGGGGTGAGGTGTTTGGTTTTCTGGGCCCCAACGGGGCTGGAAAAAGCACGACCATCCGGATGCTGTTGTCTCTCATTCGCCCGACCGAAGGGCGGGTAGAACTCTTCGGCAATCCGCTGACGCGGCGGCAGCGGGCCGGCCTCCGGAGAATCGGCGGTCTCGTAGAGCGGCCGGATTTCTATCTGTATCTCAGCGCACGGCGAAATCTCGAAATCATTGCAGGCCTGCGCGGCGATGACTCCGCATCCGACATCAATCGTGTGCTCGAGGCTGTCGGTCTCTCCGCACGTGCACACGACAAGGTCAAAACGTACTCGCACGGGATGAAGCAAAGGCTTGGTATAGCGCAGGCATTGCTTGGTTCTCCGGAGTTGATCATCCTCGATGAGCCGACGTCCGGGCTGGATCCGCAGGGGATCAAGGAAGTCCGTGAACTCATCCTGACGGCTCTCGCGTGAGGGCCGGATGACGATCTTCCTTTCATCGCACCTGCTGAGCGAGATCGAGCAGACGGCGACAAGTATGGCGATCATCAATCAGGGCCGCCTTGTCGTTCAAGGACGGGTCACAGAATTGCTGGCATCGGGCGAGAATATCGTGCGGATTGAGACACCGATGGTGGACGAGGCGCTGGCCATCATTGCCACCTCCGGGCTCGGTGTGTCCGCACACAAGGTTGGCCCGGTGATCGAGTGTGCCATGCCGCGTGAGCGTGTTGCCGATATGAACCGCATACTCGTCCAGGCAAACATTCCTGTCCATGCACTCGTACCGAAACGATCGCTGGAAGAGTACTTCCTCACCATTACCGAGGGTGCGAGCGAGCAATGAAAACAATTCTCGGCAATGAGATTCTCAAGACGTCATTCAAATGGCGCTCCTACATTTCCTTTCTTGCCATCGCTGCAGTGGTGCCATTGGTGGAAATCGCTCTGAAGCTCCAGGGAACGAACATGGAGCGGGGCATGACACGCGGCCTGTCGCAGGATTTCCTCTTTCTTGGCAACATCCTCAACGGGTATTTCGTCACCCAGATGATCATGAACGCCCTCTGGATTCATGTTCCCTTTCTGGTGACTCTCGGTGCCGGTGACCAGCTTGCCGGTGAGGCGACCGCGGGGACATTCCGTCTGTTGCTCACACGACCGGCGTCGCGCAGCCGCATCCTCCTGGCAAAATATGCCACGACCCTGCTGTATGCCCTGGCCCTCGTCACGTTCATGGCGGTGCTGACGGTCGGACTGGGTGTTCTGCTCTTTGGCACCGGCGACCTCCTGATCTTCGGGCGTACGTTTGTTGTGGTTGCGGAGAGCGAAGCGTTGTGGCGCATTGGCGTGGCGTTCGCCCTGGCGACGTGGGGAATGTGGACGGTTGCGTCACTGGCCTTCCTCTTCTCTTCACTTGTCGAAAACGCGATCGGTCCGCTGATCGGCACAATGGCGGTGATCATTGTCTTCTATATTATCTCCAATGTGCCTGCGGATATGTTCACGGCAATGAAACCGTATCTTTTCACCTCCTACCTTGACCTCTGGCAGAAAATGTTTGAGGATCCCATCCCCTGGAATGAGGTACTGCATTCGGCGTATGTTCTCGGTGCGTTCAGCATTGGTTTTTACGTTGTCACTTGGTATATTTTTCTGCGAAAAGACATCCTGAGTTGACCCTTCGCCCTTCACTACTCTGAGGATTTTCCCATGGATCTCCAGCGTATTCAGGCTGCTCTGCGTGAGCGGAACATCGGCGGCTGGCTGTTCTGTGACTTCCATCATCGTGATCACCTTGCCTACCGGGTTCTCGGACTCGGCATGGAGCGCATGACCACACGCCGGTGGTTCTATTATATACCGGCCCGCGGTGAACCGAAGAAGCTTGTCCACAGCGTCGAGAAGGGGAAGCTCGACGCGTTGCCCGGCTCGATCCAGGTCTATCTGGCATGGGAACAGCTCCATGCCTCGTTGAAGAAGATGCTCGGGTCGAAGAAGAGTATTGCGATGCAGTACTCTCCGAAGAACAACATCCCCGCCGTTTCCCTTGTCGATGCCGGGACCATCGAGCTCATCCGCAGCTTCGGCCACAAGGTGGTGTCCTCCGCAGATCTTGTGCAACTCTTCGAAGCCGTGATCGATGCACAGGGCTACGCGTCGCACCGCGAAGCTGCGGCACTCGTCGACCGTATTCGCGCAGAGGCATTTGCCAGGATCGGTGAAGGGGTGCGCGCAGGCAACGGTGTATCGGAGCTGGAGATCACCCGGTTCATCATGGACCGTTTCACGCAGGAGGGCCTGACGACCGCGGATGCGCCGATCGTCGGCTCGAACGAACATCCCGCCGATCCGCATTTTGAATCCACCCCCGAAAATGACCGTCCGTTCAAACCGGGCGATACCGTGCTGATTGATCTCTGGGCCAAGAAGAACGCCCCCGGTGCGATCTACTATGACATCACCTGGGTCGGGTATATTGGCGAGACCCCGCCGGCGAAGTACCAGGAGATCTTTGACGTGGTGGTGAAGGCCCGCGACGCGGCGATAGCGCTTGTGAAGGAGAAGTTTGCCAGGAAGCAGGCATGTTACGGTTGGCAACTCGACGATGCCGCACGGAACGTCATCAAGAAGGCCGGCTACGGCAAGTACTTCGTGCACCGCACGGGTCACTCCATCGGTGAGGAGACTCACGGCAACGGCGGGAATATCGACAACCTTGAGACGCGCGATGACCGGCTGTTGATGCCCGGGTGTTGTTTTTCCATTGAGCCGGGCATTTATCTTGAGGGCTCCATGGCCGCGCGCACCGAGGTGAATGTGTTCATCGGTCACGATGGGGTGCCCGAAGTGACAGGAGAGGTACAGCAGGAACTGGTGAGAATGTGATGACCCCGCAACTCCGCTTTGCCGATATCCGCACCGGCTTCCATCCCACGTTCTGGGTCGCAAACGGGATGGAACTGTTCGAACGTCTTGCCTACTACGGCCAACAGATAGTGTTCATGATCTACCTCCGGAACAATCTGGGATTCACGGAGGCGGAGGCAGGGCAACTCTCCGGCGTGTTCGGAGGCCTGATCTATCTGCTGCCGATCCTCGGCGGGACGCTTGCAGACAAGTGGGGATTCCGGCGTGCCTTCAATATTGCCTTTTCTGTTCTTGCTCTCGGGTATTTTCTCATCGGCTCTCTCGGGATGCATGCCTTTGCCGGATTCTACGGCAACTTCTCGCAGTACTGGTTGCTGCTGGCATTCCTCGTGCTGACCGCCATCGGCGGGTCATTCATCAAGCCCTCGGTTCTCGGAACGGTGGCGGTGACCAGCACGGAGAAGACGAAATCCCTCGGGTTTGCCATCTACTACTGGCTCGTGAACGTGGGTGCGTTGCTGGGCCCGACCATTGCCTACTTCGTGCGCGACAGATTCGGCAATGAATTCGTCTACATGGTGTCCACCGCAAGTTGTCTCGCGATGCTCATTGTCAACCTTGTGCTCTACAAGGAGGTGCACACAGCGGCTTCCGGCACTCCCGAGTCGATGAAGAAGAAGCTTACGAACCTGGTGACGGTGCTGTTGAACTTCAAGTTCATGGTGTTCCTGCTGATCTACTCCCTGTACTGGATCATCTTCTGGCAGGAATTCATCATCATTCCGTACTACGTCACCGACTATATCAACAAGGATGCCCCGTACGAAATCATTCAATCCTGGGCCGGTGCCGGGGCGATCATCCTCTTTCAGATTCCGGTCAACTGGCTGACGAAGAATCTTCCGGCGCGGACGGCAATTCTCATCGGCTTTGTAGTATCAAGTCTGATCTGGGTGATCATCGGTCTTTCACCCAGCATTCCCACGATTGCCGCGGGGATTGTTGCGTTTTCAATTGGCGAGATGATTCAGGCCCCGAGATACTACGAATACATCTCCACCATTGCCCCCCCGGGGCAGCAGGGATTATTTCAGGGGTATGCGTTTTTGCCGATTGCCATTGCCCGTTTTGTCGGTGATCCCATCGGCGGCTGGCTGTATCAGACATCAAAGGCTGCGGGCAAACCGGAGATGGTCTGGTTCGCGCTCATCGGTATCGGCGTCGGTGCCGCGATTCTCATGGCGATATACAACATGGCGGTCGGCCACGCCGAAAAAGCCGCACAGACATGAGAACAGCTCTCGTCATAGTTCTGCTGGTGGTGTTCCAACCGGCATACAGTCAGAAGCCCACCGGCGAGGAGATTCTGCTGAAAGCGGAGCAGAATTTTCATGACGTCAAGGATTATACGGTAACGCTGGACATTGTTGCGGACATCGAACGGATGAAAGTGCCGCCGATGCACGCGACAATGTACTTCAAGCAGCCGGAGAAGGTTCACTTCGATGCCAAGGGGTTTGTCTTCCTGCCGCGTGAAGGGATGGGTGTGCAGTTCGGTCAATTGACACAGCGGTATGCTGTGGATAGCGTTGCCCGGGAAACGGTGGAAGGGGTGATGATGTATCGATTGGTGCTCCACCCGCGTGATGAGAAGGCGGTCATACGCCGGATGTTCATGTGGGTTGACGGGAACCGATGGACTCCCGAACGTCTTCTCTTCCCCCAACCCGACGGCCGTGCAGCGGAGGCATCGTTTACCTACAAGCAGATCGATCGCTTCTGGTTGCCATCACAACTGGTCGTTTCATTCACTGCACCGGAGAGAGACAGCACGCGCGGCGGCACCAAACACGAATCCCTTTGCCCGGGGTCTTCCCACGATGCCGCGAGGCAATACGCGCAGCGGAAAGGTCACTGTGAGATATTCCGACTACCGGGTGAATACCGGCCTTTCGGATTCCCTTGTTCACGTCGGAAACACAGCACCGCTAGAAAAACCGGTCGTCAGGACATACGGGGGACTGTCACTGCAGAGACTTAGAGAACAAAAGATCCGATCTCGAAGTTAGGGTATCCCTCTTTTCAATCACACTCAGCGTGTCTGCTGTGGAACCGTGGACTCCGCCACGGGCCGCAGGTGGTTCGAGCGTGTACCGCAGTTCCAGTCAGCAACCGCCTCTCGTTCGGCTAGTAGCGGAACAAAAGGCACCCTGCACCCCTGTTCATCTCATAAGTCCTTTGCGTATTCACGCCTCTTCCAATCACACTTAAGGGAGGTGTTCCATGGCTCGTGGAACCGTGTTGATGTTGGGGTCGGTGCTGATTGTCCGACGTCGAGGCCCGCATACATCGGAAAACACGGGAGCGCCATCTGCTGGGTCATGGTGGAAACCAAAGGCCAGCGAAGGCTTCGGGAAACACTAATTGCTCTGGGTGGGTGTTGCACGGGTTGAGTTGGGGCGTGTTTTTCGTATGAATATACACCCGGCTGCGAGTACTGCTGTTCCCACCGTACCGTTCCACATGGAAGCCATCGAAGGAGATCCGTAATGGTGTTGCGAGAGATGTTTGCGAAGAAAGGCAAAACCGTTCAGCGGATCGGTGAAGAGCGTGCGGCAACGTACGAGCGCCTCTACGCCGATCTCGCCGGCAAGGTTGAACGCGGCGAACTCCCCAGTCACACCGACTATCTTGGCGGGAATGAACTCGCCACGAACATCTATCGAAAGAAATACTACATCAAGGATGTCGAGGGTGCGGTGGTAGAACGCCGCCCGGAAGATGTCTTTGTTCGCCTGGCGTCATTCCTTGCTTCGAACGAGGCGGATGATGCCCGCCGCACACTCTGGGCGGAGCGATTCTACCGGATGTTGTTCGAGGGGCGTTTCGTACCGGGAGGTCGCGTTCTGGCCGGTGCCGGCGATCTCTACCGTTTGAAAACTCTGGCGAATTGCTTTGTCACGAAGATACAGGATGACAACATCGAGTCGATCTACAATGCCGCCTACGAGTGCGCGCGCACGTATTCCTACGGCGGCGGCATCGGTGTGGACATCAGCAGCCTCCGCCCGCGGGACTCCGTGGTGCACAACGCTGCCGATAAATCCACCGGTGCGGTGTCGTTCATGGAGCTTTTCTCGATGACCACCGGACTGATCGGGCAGAGCGGACGCCGTGGTGCACTCATGCTCACGATCGACGTGAAACATCCGGACATCCTGGACTTCATCCGTGTGAAACAGAATTCCAACTGGGTGACAAAACAGATTGCCGAACAGTGCCAGTGGTCGGAGCTGTTTGACGATGCACAACTCAAAGAAGTCGAGCGGCAGGTACGCGAGAACACGCAGGTGCGCTTTGGCAATATCAGCATCAAAGTGACCGATGAGTTCATGCAGGCGGTGGACGAGCAGACGCGCTATGCACCATCGACACTGCTGGTCTACCGCAAATTTGCCCGCCCCACGATCATGTCCGCCAAACAGAGTGCAGAGCATCATTATTCCTACGGCATCCCGGCGAAGGATATCGGCACATACGAATTCGCCGGCGATTTCAACGGCCTGGAGACGCTCAACCGCTGGCTGGAAAAGCAGGGAGGGACGGCGGTTTCCGAAGAGACTCTTGCCGACCCCGCGCAGCGGGATGTCTTCGGCGATGTCGTCGTTGAGTTGTCGCAACAGCACTACGATCTTGCCGTTCGGCGGGCGGGAGACTTCCTTCTCTATTATGCGTCAGAGCAGACCGGCGACATCCGGCAGCTGGTGAAGGCGCGGGACGTCTGGGATACATTCATCGATGGGAATTACCATACGGCGGAACCGGGGTTGATTCTCTGGACCGCAATGAGCAAATACAGCCCGTCGAATTATGTGGGCCGTCCGATCTCCTGCACCAATCCCTGTGCCGAAGTGCCGCTGGAAGACGGCGGTGCCTGCAACCTCGGCTCGATCAATTTGAGCCGCTTTGTTACCGACGGTTACACAGGCAAGGCCCGGGTGGAATGGGAAGCCCTGCGGGACGTGACGCAGCAGGCCGTCCGGTTCCTTGACAACGTCGTGGAGTGGAATGCCCTGCTCAATCCGCTTGAGAAACAACGGCGTGCCGCGGCGGAAACCCGCCGGCTCGGTCTCGGCGTGATGGGGATTGCCGACATGCTCAATCAGCTGGGGATGGCGTACGACTCCGATGAAGGCGTGGCGATGCTGGAACGGGCAATGGAGGTGATCGCAAACGCGGCATACCAGTCCTCCGCGCTGCTGGCGGGCGAGAAGGGCGCTTCACCCATTTACTCCTATGAGAACTACTCGCGCTGCCCCTTCTTCCAGGAAGCACTGAATGACGAAACCCGTGCCCTCATCAAAACACACGGTATCCGGAATATTGCGGTGCTCTCCATTGCGCCGACGGGGAGTATATCGAATATCGTTCTGGGTTTTGAACATGAAGGAAAGAACTACATCGGCGTTTCGGGCGGTGTCGAGCCGGTCTTTGCCATTTTCTACACGCGTCGTTCGGAATCGTTCGGCAACCAGAAGTTCCGGGTCTTTCACAGCACCGTGCAGGCCTACCTGGATATAAAAGGGCTCTCGGAGGAAGCGCAGCATCGCTCTCTCGAAGAACTGCTCCCCGCCCACTTCCATCGCACTGCGCATGTCATCGCGCCCGACATGCGCGTGAAGATCCAGGGGATGTGCCAGCGCTACATCGACCATTCAATCTCTTCCACGGTGAATTTGCCGGAAGACATCGAACCCGAAGTCATCTCGCGCATCTACCTGCAGGCATGGAAGAACGGGCTGAAGGGGATCACCGTCTACCGCGACGGCAGCCGGTATCCGATCCTGAGTGTGGACGGCAAGAGCACGCCATTTCAGGAATTCAAGAACAAGCGATTCCGCATCCGTCTGCCGCAGAACGGGGGGAAGGAAGAAGCCCGTGAGGTGGAGGTGGGCGGCGATGAAGTGGTGCGGTTGCCCGACGGTCGTTTGACGACGGTCTACCATCTGATGCGCCGGAAGGAATCGGCGCAAGAAGGGACGTCGGAAGCGGCCGCGACAATAGTCAGACCGAATTGAAGTCCGGTCGAAAACCCTCACAAAACAAATATCACCGTTGAGACGCAGAGACACAGAGGAAAACTCGTGAATTGGAGAAGGTTTTATCCAAAAACCTGCGCTCTGCGTCTCTGCGGTAAAGCCTCTCTTATAGACTTCTAGTAACGAGCCGAGCAGTTTTCTTATCAGGAGCTTAAACAATGATCGTTCTACCCGCAGTCCCGTCAGACATTGAAGAAGTCAAGCGAGAGAGAGCTCTCATCCCTGCGCAGGAGCCCGGAGAAACTCTGGTCAGTACACGCCCGGATGTCACCGAGGCTCGCGTGTACCGTTTGCGGAGCGGGTTTGTGACTAACAGCGTGTTCGTCACGCTCGGCTACGTACGGGAGAGCGGGCGCAACCGCCCGATCGAGATTTTTATCAACAGCAAGGACCTGACCCGGGCGGCGGAATATGCAGTGTTGACGCGGTTGATATCCGCAATTTTCCGGAAGTCCACAGACCCGACGTTCATTCTTGAAGAGTTGCGCGGGATCTACGATCCAAACGGCGGATACTTCAAGGATGGCAAATACATCCATTCGTTCTATGCGGAAATCGCCAAGGTTATCGAACAATTTTTTGATGACATCGGGGTGACAAGTGTCCGGGCCGTGAAAACCGCCACAGCAAACGTCGAAGTGCATGGCAGCGATAACGTCCCCAGCGCATTCAAGATTTGCCCGAAGTGCGGCGACCGTTCGGTGAAAATTGAGAACGGATGCATGTCCTGCGTGAATGCGGAGTGCGGGTATAGCAAGTGTGATGATTGAGAAAAGCAGGGGCTGGGATTTGGGGTCTAGAAGTGCAGATGAAAAGCATTACCGCAGAGGCACTGAGACGCAGAGAGAGTATATCTATAGTGAGCTCTCCCCAAAAAAAAGCGGCTTTTCTCTGCGTCTCTGCGGTGATATTTTCTTGTAAGGGTTTTCTACCGTTATTCTAGGGGGTAGTTTCTTTTTGCCGCACAGCAAGTTTTTCCCCGTTGTTGCATCCTACCTTATAGAAGCCGGCTTCATCGGAACCAGACCCAAGAGCCGCAATGACCAATCCGGAAGATGAAGAACTTGTCGGGCGAAGCTGCAGGGGTGACAAGGCGGCATTTTCAGCGCTGTTTGAGAAGTACCGGCGACGGGTATTCGCGTTCTGCTATCGCCTGACGGCAAGCCGCGAGACTGCGGAGGATGCGGTGCAAACGACATTCCTGAAGGCGTACGAGTCTCTTGCGACGCTCGATGATCATCGGCTCTTCTATTACTGGGTGTTCACCATAGCGCGCAATGAGGCTTTCCAGCACACCCGTCAACGGCGGAAGAGCGGGATCACGATATCTCTCGAAGATGCTGAAGATCCGTGGGATGGTGATTCGCCGCATGAGAAATTGGTGAAGGAAGAAACCCATGCGCTGGTGGAGCGACTCCTCGGGCAACTGAAGGCGGAATACCGGGAGGTGCTGATCCTGCGGCAGTACGAGTCACTTTCCTATGCGGAAATCGCAGCGATAACCGGTGATACAGTAAGTTCGGTGGAATCGAGGTTGTTCAAGGCACGCAAGGCGCTCGCGAAGCAGCTGGCACCGTATGTTCGGTAAGAGAAAATTTCCGGTGGAGGAACCAATGGATTGCACAGGCTATGAACGATCGATAAGCAGATTGCGTGATGGAGAACTGCCGTCTGACGAATCCACGGGAGTCTTTCTGCATCTTTCGACGTGCGGGACGTGCCGTGAGTTTTACTACGCGCTCCAGACGCTGGATGGTGCGATGAACCGGATTGCGCGGGATGTTCCGTCCGGATCTGAAGCCCGGCAGGCGGCCATTCCCGTTCCGCTCCGGGTGCACAAGTGGTGGGATCGACAGGTGGCATTGCGCGTCCCGGTTCTCGCGTTGCTTTTGTGCGCAGTGGCCGTGAGTCTGTTTGTTCTGCTGCCCGGAAGCTCTCTGTTTCGCGGGTCAGAGTCGATCTATGTCACAAAGCTGCCGACGGTGGTTGTCGATGCAAACACAGCACCGTCTGAACCCAGGTAATAACGAAGGAGGCATACAATGCAAACCGCAATTGTGCAATACATGACATTCCTCTGTCTGATGTCCATGGTGGTGGCAGCGGCAAGCACAACGCAGGATCCTCTGGGGCTGGAGCGATGTGCGTTGTCCTACTATGCGGCGGCCTCGGCATCTGTACTACAGGACCAGCCCGAGGTGAAGAAGAGGGTGGAACCCTGGTATCCGGAGCTTTTGAAGAAAGCAGGCATCGAGGGGGAAGTCCTCGTTCAGGTGTTCATCGACGAACAGGGGAAAGTCGGGAAGACCGAAATCCTGAAATCCACACATGAGGCATTCAGCGAGGCGGCCGTCAAAGCGGTCAAACAATGGGAATTCTCACCCGCCATGAAAGACGGCAAGTCCATCAAGGCGGAGGTCGTCATCCCGTTCAGATTCAAGCTGGCTGAGGGTTCAGACAAATCGAAACAGGAAGGGCTGATGCAACTTCAGGAGGATGTGCACAAGCTTCTGCGCGGTGAGCCGGCACAAGACGTGAAGAGTAAAATAGGTACATCGGCGTATGCCGTCGTCGGGAACAAATACGAATATCTCTCTTCACTGTTCACCGACAAGGCGAAAAAAGACCTGCTGATTGAAGGCCGTGACTGCAAGATCGAAATGTCGCGCCTGATTGTCGGTGGCGCCGGTGACATGGCCTGCCTCGTGCTCAAGACGCTGCCGGCGGCGGGGAGAGCGGAGCGCTATCACACCGTGGTGTTCGAAAAATCCTCCGACGGGAAGTGGACCATTTCTGCGTGGCATGCCGGGTCGTAGGCGTGGCACGTGTTGGTCACCTTGGTGCACAGAATCACCAACGGCGGCGTGATCCTTCTCGCGTATATTATCGCGATCCCGGCAAATGAAATCGTTGTTCCGACCGTGCTCATGCTGACCGTTTTGACTTCATCGCTGACCGGCATTGGTGCAGGGGCGGGTGTCATGTTTGAAGCGGATTCGGCCATGACCACAGCGACCATCCTTCATGCCGGAGGATGGACTGCACTCACAGGCATCAATCTGATGCTCTTCAGTTTGCTGCACAATCCTTGCTCCACGACCATTTACACGATTTACAAAGAAACAGGCAGCGTGAAATGGGCCGCATTGGCCACAGCGATCCCTCTGATCATGGGATTTGTGGTCTGTTTCGGAGTGGCAGTGTTGTGGCGTGCAGTTGCAGGATAGATAATTCCCAATTCTCGGAATTCCTCCTCCCCCCCCCCCTCCAATATTTCATTGAATTTGCGTATATTTGTGGCATGCAATTCGCAATACCACTTCTGATGACCGAACTGCATATCCGCTGGTTAATCTTGCATTCTAAGGAAGAACGATGAAACGCAAAATGGTGACGATTGACGGCAATGAAGCGGCGGCCTATGTTGCACATAAGCTGAACGAAGTCATTGCCATCTACCCCATCACCCCATCGTCCAACATGGGGGAATGGGCGGACGAATGGTCAGCCCAGGGGCGGAAGAATCTGTGGGGGACCGTCCCCTCAGTGACGGAAATGCAGAGCGAAGGCGGTGCTGCGGGGGCCGTGCACGGCGCGCTGCAGGCCGGCGCACTCTCGACGACGTTCACGGCATCGCAGGGTCTCCTGCTGATGATCCCCAATATGTTCAAGATCGCCGGCGAACTTACGTCGACGGTGTTCCATGTGTCCGCCCGTGCAGTCGCCGCGAACGCCCTTTCGATTTTCGGCGACCACAGCGACGTGATGGCCACACGCAGCACCGGCTTGGGACTGCTCGCGTCGAACAGCGTGCAGGAAGTGATGGACTTTGCGCTGATCGCCCAGGCGGCGACGCTCGAATCGCGCGTGCCGTTCATCCATTTCTTCGACGGGTTCCGCACCTCGCACGAAGTGCAGAAGATCGAGCAGCTGACCGATGAGGATATGCGCGCGCTGATCAGCGATGATCTGGTTCGCGCGCACCGTTCCCGGGGCGCTCTCGCCCGAGCATCCGGTGATGCGCGGCACCGCGCAGAACCCCGATGTCTTCTTCCAGGGACGTGAAACCTGCAATCCCTTCTACGCCGCCTGCCCGGATATCGTGCAGAAGGCGATGGACAAATTTGCGGCCGTTGTCGGCCGCAAGTACAAACTCTTCGAGTATGTCGGGTCGCCGACCGCAGAGCGTGTCATTGTCATGATGGGCTCCGGTGCGGAAGCAGCGCAGGAAGCCGTCGAGTACTTGAATGCGAAGGGCGCGAACGTCGGTCTTCTGAAAGTCCACCTGTACCGCCCCTTCTCGGTGAATCATTTTGTGGAAGCCCTCCCTGCAACGGTAAAGCAGATCGCGGTGCTGGACCGGACGAAAGAGCCGGGTGCACCCGCCGAGCCGCTGTACCTGGACGTGGTGAGTGCCATCAACGAAGCGCTCATGAACGGCATCGCTCCGATGAAGAGCATGCCCCGCGTCATCGGCGGCCGGTACGGTCTTTCCTCCAAGGAATTCACTCCGGCAATGGTCAAGTCGGTGTTCGACGAACTCTCGAAGCCCAAGCCGAAGAACCACTTCATGGTCGGCATCATCGACGATGTCACCAACAACAGTCTCGAGTACGACGCCGCTTTCTCCACGGAAGGCGACGATGTGTTCCGCGGAATCTTCTACGGCCTGGGTGCGGATGGCACCGTGGGCGCCAACAAGAACTCCATCAAGATTATCGGTGAAGACACGGACTTCTGGGCTCAGGGCTATTTTGTGTACGACTCCAAGAAGTCGGGTTCCACGACAACGTCGCACCTGCGTTTCGGGCCGCGCCCGATTCACTCAACCTATCTCATCAGCCAGGCGAAGTTCGTTGCGTGCCATCAGTGGTTCTTCCTTGAGAAGTATGATGTGCTGAAGACGTGCCTGCCGGGCGGCACGTTCCTGCTGAACAGCATCTACGGTGTTGACGAGGTGTGGGATCATCTGCCGAAGCTTGCCCAGGAACAGCTGATCAACAAGAAGATCAAGTTCTATATCATTGATGCCTACAAGGTCGCGAACAATACCGGGATGGGCGCGCGCGTTAACACGATCATGCAGACCTGCTTCTTCGCCATCTCCGGCGTGCTGCCGCGTCAGCAGGCTATTGATGCCATCAAGAATTCCATCAAGAAGACCTACGGCAAGAAGGGTGACGAGATTGTCCAGCAGAATTTCCATGCTGTGGATCAGACGCTGGCCAACCTGCATGAAGTGCAGGTTCCCGCAAAGGTCACCAGCGAGATTGTGATGCCGCCGGTCGTCTCTGCAAAGGCGCCGAAGTTCGTTCAGGAGGTGACCGCGCCGATGATCGCCGGGTTCGGCGACACGCTTCCCGTAAGCGCAATGCCGGTGGACGGCACGTTCCCGCTCGGCACCTCGCAGTGGGAAAAGCGGAATATCGCTCTCGACATTCCGGTGTGGGACATCGTCACGTGCATCCAGTGCAACAAATGCGCGATGGTCTGCCCGCATGCCGCGATCCGGACCAAAGTGTACGATCCGAAGTTCCTTGCCGGCGCGCCTGCGACATACAAGTCGACCGACTACCGCGGACCGGAATACAAGGGGATGAAATACACCGTGCAGGTTGCGCCCGAAGATTGCACCGGGTGCGAGCTCTGCGTTGAAGTCTGTCCGGCAAAGAACAAGACCGAAACGCGGCTGAAGGCCATCAACATGGCCCCGCAGGGAGCGTTGCGCGAACCGGAACGTGCGAACTTCGACTTCTTCCTTGCGATTCCGGAAGTCGATCGCAGCCACGGTGAAAGCGGACACGGTGAAAGGCTCGCAGTTCCTGCAGCCGCTCTTCGAGTTCTCCGGCGCCTGCTCGGGGTGCGGCGAGACGCCGTACGTGAAGCTGGCAAGCCAGCTGTTCGGCGACCGCACCATTGTGGCGAACGCCACCGGATGTTCCTCGATCTACGGCGGCAATCTTCCCACAACGCCGTGGACGGTGAACAACGAGGGTCGCGGACCGGCCTGGGCCAATTCGCTGTTTGAAGACAATGCGGAATTCGGGCTTGGAATGCGGCTGACGGTCGACAAGCATACCGAGATGGCATGCGAGCTGGTGCACAAGCTTGCGTCCACGATCGGCGATGACCTGGTCACCGGTCTGCTGAACGCCAATCAATCCGACGAAGCCGGTATTCACGAGCAGCGCAACCGTCGTTGTGATCTTGAAGCAGAAGCTCGCAGGGTCGAAGGATCCGGATGCACAGAGCCTGCTCTCGCTGGCGGACAATCTTGTCAAGCGCAGCATCTGGATCATGGGCGGGGACGGTTGGGCGTACGACATCGGCTTTGGCGGCCTCGACCACGTTCTTGCCTCAGGGAAGAATGTGAACATCCTGGTGCTTGATACCGAAGTCTATTCAAACACGGGCGGCCAGATGTCGAAGTCCACACCGCGCTCTGCGGTGGCAAAATTCGCCGCCGGCGGCAAGCCGCTTGCCAAGAAGGACCTCGGACGCATTGCGATGACCTACGGCAATGTGTACGTGGCCCAGGTGGCGATGGGACACAGCGATCTGCAGACCATCCGCGCATTCCTTGAAGCAGATGCCTACAATGGTCCGGCAATCATCATCGCCTACAGCCACTGCATCGCCCACGGGATTGACATGGTCGAAGGGTATGGTAAGCCAGAAGGCTGCTGTGGACAGCGGTCACTGGCCGCTGTACCGGTATAATCCCGCGCTCGCCCTCGACGGGAAGAATCCGTTGAAGCTGGATTCGAAACCCCCGAAGATAAAGTTCGAGGACTATGCCTATCTTGAGACCCGGTACAAGATGCTCACCAAGAGCAATCCCGAAGAAGCAAAGCGGCTGATGGTGCTGGCGGAAGGCGATGTGAAGAAACGGTGGCGGTGGTTTGAGGATGCAGCGAAGGAGTGGGATGCCACGACGCCGGTTGCAGACTCACTGACATCGAACGCGAACAGAACAGGAACGTAGAACAATGGATCTTTCAACCTCATATCTCGGACTGCACCTGAAGAACCCTCTGGTTCCGTCCGCCAGCCCGCTCACGCGCACAGCGGATAGCATGAAGCGGCTGGAGGATGCCGGTGCGGCGGCCGTCGTGATGCACTCGGTGTTTGAAGAGCAGATCACACACGAAGCGGCCGAACTCGATCACTTTCTCACAAGCGGAACGGAGAGCTTTGCGGAGGCATTGTCGTATCTGCCCGAAGCCAGCGAGTACTTCCTCGGTCCGGAGGAGTATGTATCAGAGCTGGCCAAGGCCAAGACGTCTCTCTCGATTCCGGTGATTGCCAGTCTCAACGGCGTCTCCACAGGCGGCTGGATCAAGTACGCGAAGAAATTCGAAGAAGCCGGCGCCGATGCCATCGAGCTGAACGTCTACTACATCGCCGCGGATTCCCGGATGTCGGGCGTGGATGTGGAGCAGCGCTACATTGACGTGCTCAAAGCGGTGAAATCCACGGTGAAGATTCCGGTGGCGATCAAGCTGAGCCCGTTCTTCAGTTCGATGTCGAATATGGCAACCCGTCTCGATCAGGCGGGTGCAGACGGACTGGTGCTTTTCAACCGGTTCTATCAGCCCGACGTCGACATCGAGGCGCTGGAAGTGGTGCCGAACGTTCAACTCAGCAGCTCGCGCTCGATCCGTCTGCCGCTGCGCTGGATCGGTATCCTCTTCGGTCGCGTGAAGGCCAGCCTGGCTGCGACAAGCGGCGTGCACACCGCTCAGGATGCCATCAAGCTGATCATGGCGGGCGCGGATGTCACGATGCTCTGCTCAAGCCTGCTCCATAACGGTACGCAGCATCTCACCGAGGTCCTGACGGGCCTCGACCGCTGGATGCAGGAACATGAGTACGTTTCCGTGCAGCAGATGCGCGGGAGCATGAGCCAGAAGTCGGTGGCAGATCCCACCGCCTTCGAACGGGCAAACTACATGAAGGCGCTCAACCGCTACCGGTAAATAAGGGACTGATCAACAAGGAGACTCCGATGCTGAAGCACGTATTCATGTTCGTTATTTGTGTCGCTCTCGCGGCTGCTCCCGCCATGGTGTATGCGCAGGATGCCAAGGATGCGCACGACGAGGAAGTCAAAGCCCAGGTGCCTGCACTGCAGAAATTTCACGCGCCGATATTTAAACTCTGGCATACCGCCTGGCCGGCGAAGGATACGGCGATGATGGCATCACTCTGCCCGGAAATTGACAAGGGCGTTGCAGAGATTGCTGCTGCGGAGCTGCCGGGTATTCTCCGGGACAAGAAGGGGGCGTGGCAGGAGAGTCTCAAGCAGCTGCAGGATATCGCGTCCATGTACAGGACGGCCATGGCGGGCACGGAGCTGCAGCCGAAGCTCGATGCCGGGGAGAAACTGCACATGCAGTACGAAAAGATGGTGCGTGTCATCAGGCCGGCGATGAAAGAAATCGACGCATTCCATCAGGTGCTCTATATGATCTATCACTACTACATGCCCGGGCACAAGACGGACGAACTCAGGAGCGCCGTGACAGAGCTCAGCGCAAAGATGGACACGCTTAACGCGGCAACCCTGCCGGAGCGGCTGATGAAAAGGGATGCTGCATTCCAGGCCGCCCGCGCAAAACTGTCCACCTCCGTCGACTACGTAAAAGGGGTAATGGCGTCGAAAGATGAGAAGAAGATCAACGACGCCATCCGGAGGATGCACAGTGATTATGAGGCGTTGGATAGGATTTTTGAATAGGAGCCACCCATGCCACGCGCATCACGGGAAACCATCGACGCCTTCTTCACCTCAGAGGCGTTTGCCGTCGTCGGCGTTTCCGGGGATCAGAAGAAGTTCGGCAATATCGTCTACCGGACGATGAAAGAGAAAGAAGCTGTCGTCTATCCGGTGCACCCCTCGTCGGAAAAGGTTGAGGGTGATACCTGCTATGCGAATGTGTCGGCACTACCGGCGGGCGTTCATTCGGTGGTTACCGTGGTTCCCCCGGCAATCACGACGGCAGTTGTGAAGGAATGTGCAGCCAAAGGCATCACGCACGTCTGGATGCAGCCCGGCTCGGAGTCGCCTGAGGCGATCGCCGGAGCAGAGAAAGCGGGCATCAAGGTGATATCCGGCGAGTGCATCCTGATGTTCATCGAACCGGTCGAATCGTTCCATGCATTCCACCGGTTCGTGAAGAAGGTTGTGGGCAGGTACCCTAAGTAATAAACTTGATTGTGGATGGTGGACTGTCAATCCACAATTGTGGATTGTGCAGGGCGATTGCCTATTGCCCACCGCCTATTGCCTGTCTCCCATGGCTCATCATGTCATTGACAATGGACGATTGTATTTTCTCCACTTCATCCATCACCCTGTTTATCCTTCGCATCATCCGGCTAAACGGTTCCGGACCGGTCATGTCGACTCCCGCCTCACGCAGCAATGCAATCGGGTAGTCCGATCCTCCTGCCGAGAGAAGCTTGAGATAGCACCGGGTCGCGTCACGGTCGCCCGAGAGCACCATCTCTGCCAGGGCAGCGGATGCCGTGAGAGAAGTGGCGTACTGGTACACGTAGAAGTTATAATAGAAGTGTGGTACCGCCGCCCACTCAGCCTTGATCTCATCGTCGACGATGCATACGCCCCGGTCATGTCCGTAGTACATGCGGGCGATCTCCTCATACAACGCACTGAGCGTATCTCCGGTAAGCGTCTCGCCCCGTTCCACCCGCTCATGAATCTGGAGCTCGAACTCCGCAAACTGTGTCTGCCGGAACAGTGTGGCACGCACGCCATCCAGATAGTTGATGAGCAAGGACATGCGCACACGCTTGTCGGTCACCGTCTTCAACATGTGTTCCATCAGCAGGGCCTCGTTGAATGTTGAGGCGACCTCGGCGACGAATATAGAATAGTGCGCTGTCGGGTAGGGCTGCGTGCGATTGGAGAGGTAACTGTGCATCGTGTGCCCCAGCTCGTGAGCCACGGTGCTGACGTCGTCAAATTTTCCATTGTAGTTCAGCAGAATGTACGGATGCACGTCATAGACCGCTCCGTTGGAATAGGCGCCCCCGATTTTGCCCTCGCTGGGATACACGTCCATCCACCGTTCTGCAAAGGCCCGGCGTGACACTTGTACATATTCTTCGCCGAGGGGTGCCAGAGAGGCAAGGATCAACTCTCCCGCCTCCTCAAAGGAGTAGGTGAGATCGAGTTCGGGAACTACGGGGACATACAAATCGTAGTAATGAAGATGGTCTACTCCGAGGAGTTTCTGCCGCAATGCGAGATACCGATGCAATGTCGGTAGGTTCTCCCGCGCATGAGTCACGAGGGCATGGTACACATCCACAGGGATGTTGGGTCCATGCAGCGCGCTGTGGAGACAGGAGGGATACTTGCGGGCACGCTGGTAGAAGAGATTCTTCTTGACTTCGCTGTAGAGTTCGATGCCGAACGTGCGCCGGTACGTGTGGAGTGCCCCGAAGTACGCCGCAAAGATTGCGCGGCGATCGTCGCGATGGGGTGTCGTGCGATGAAGGGCGAACGCCGCTTTGTCCAGTTTCACCGATGACCCATCGTGCAGTGTGACCGTTGCGAAGGGGAAGTCAGCGTTGGAAAAGACGGTATAGATCCCTCCAGAAGAATCGGCCATCAATCCGGCATCGGCGATCACCTTTTCTTCAGATTCGGTGCCCGTATGGTCTTTCCGGCGCAGTATATCGTCGAGAGATTGACGGTATATTCCCAGGCGCGGTTCATCGGCAAGGAACTGCCCGATGGTCTCCCGGCCCATGTGCAGAATTTCGGGTTCGATAAATGCCGTCTGCGCACCGATATCCGTCCCGATCTGCCCGATTTCCTGCTGGAAAGCAAGGTATTCAGCGTTCCGTGTATCGATATCCGCATGGGCCGAAGCGTACGATGACAGGCGCGCATACAACTTGCCGATGAGTGTGGCCAGCTCAAAGCAACCGAGAAGGGATGCCGTTGATTCGTGCAGCTTTCCGCGGAACGAGGGAAGTTTTCCGGCCTCTTCCAGAAGATGCGCCTTTGCGTCCTTCCATGCATTGAAGTCGCTGTAGACTGCCAGGAGATCCCATTTGAGTTCATCCGGGATG
Organism: Ignavibacteriota bacterium; assembly: GCA_963849385.1. GTDB lineage: Bacteria > Bacteroidota > Ignavibacteria > UBA10030 > UBA6906 > Fen-1255. The sequence continues at coordinate 342,715 of CAWKHH010000001.1, forward strand.
TTTTCCCGGTCGCGACCAAGAGGAGTAAATGCCATTGTGAGGGCCTCAATTGTCCATGATTCCAAGAAAACCGGTCGAATCCCTTTGCATGGAAATATCACCGCGGAACGTTTCGTCTGCAGGTTACAGATAATGGATACTCAGATCTTGGCCAATTAGCAAGGTTGGGATTGAATTCGGAAAAGTGTATACTATTCCACTGAATACACGATGACCATCATCCGGCGGATACCGCAATGAAATCATTTCGTGAACGGCTGCGGAACGAAGTGATCGTTTTCGATGGGGGTGTGGGCACATACCTCTACGAAAAAGGGATCTACATCAACACGTGCTTTGACGAGCTGAACCTGACGAACCCCGATCTGGTGGCGGAGGTGCATCGCGACTATGTCAACGCGGGTGCGGACGTCATTGAAACCAACACGTTTGGAGCGAACCGGTTTAAGCTCGCACCTCACGGCCTGGAAACAAAGGTCTACGATATCAACCGCAAAGGAGCGGAAATAGCCCGGAAAGTAGCCGGGGAAACGACGTTTGTGGCCGGTTCAATGGGACCGTTGGGGGTACAGATCGAGCCGATCGGCAAACTTTCCTATGATGAAGCAAAGGAAGTCTTCAAGGAACAGGCAAAGGGATTGCTGGAGGGTGGTGTCGACCTGATAGTTCTTGAGACATTCTCACTGGTCAGTGAGCTGATCCAGGCCGTTCGTGCCACGCGCGAACTTGATCCGAAGATCCCGATCATGGCGCAGGTGACGGTGAACGATGACGGTGTTTTGCTCAGTGGTGCCGCGCTTGGTGCGTTTGTAGACGAGATCACGAAGTATGATGTTGATGTGATCGGGCTAAACTGTTCTGTCGGTCCGAAAGCAATGCTCGAAGCTCTCGAACAGCTGAGGCCGCTCACGAAGATACCGGTGTCGGTGCAGCCCAACGCCGGTGTGCCGCAGAATGTCGGGGGGCGGAATATCTACATGACCTCTCCGGAGTATATAGCGGAGTATGCAAAGCGGTTCATTCTATCGGGGGCGAATGTCGTAGGGGGATGCTGCGGCACAAACCCAGAGCACATCAGGGCAATCCGGCGGGCGGTCCACGCACTTCAGCCATCCAAGCGCATGGATCTGACTGCGTCAGAGCTGAAGGTGACGGCTCCGGCAGCGGTCACCGTTGTTCCTGTGGCGGAAAAATCCCGCGTCAGCAACAAGCTGTCGAAGAAGCAATTTGTCACGATGGTTGAACTCGTCTCCCCCAGGGGAGTGTCGCCTGCCGCACAGGTACTGAAGGCGCGCAAGTTGTACCACTTCGGCATCGACGCCATCAACATTCCCGACGGTCCGCGGGCATCGGCACGCATGTCGGCGTTGGCGCTGGCAGCCATCATCCAGCGGGAAGTGGGGATCGAAACCGTTCTGCATATTGCCTGCCGTGACCGGAATGTGATCGGCATGCAATCCGATCTTCTGGGAGCATGGGCTCTCGGCATGTGCAACATACTGGCAGTCACCGGCGACCCCCCCAAGCTTGGCAATTATCCGAACGCCACCGCGGTGTTCGACGTCGATGCAATCGGCTTGACCAACATCATCAACCGGTTGAACCATGGGCTCGATCTTGCAGGCAACCCGATCGGCGAACCGACCGGGTTCAGCATCGGCGTGGGTGTCAATCCGGGAGCGATCAATCTTGATGAAGAACTGCGGCGGCTTGACTGGAAGATCGAAGCGGGCGCAGAATACATGATCACCCAGCCGGTGTTCGATCTTCGTTTGCTCGAAGGCTTCATGAAGAGAATCGGGCATATTCATCTCCCGCTCCTCTGCGGCATCTGGCCTCTTGTCTCTTACAGGAACGCGGAGTTCATGAACAACGAGGTTCCCGGTGCGAGTGTTCCACCGGACATCCTTGAACGGATGCGAAAGACCACGACGAAGGAAGAGGGGTTCCGCGAGGGGGTGGCGATCGCAAAGGAAACATACGACCGCGTGAAGAGCGAGGTTGCCGGGGTCCAGGTTTCTGCGCCGATGGGGCGCATCGAAGGCATCTTCATGATGATGGAATAAGCATACTCTCTCACGGTGTCACCGATGTGTTACTTTTGGTGACACCGTTTCCTTCAAGTTTCTGCCTGTGCGCTGCATCACCTTCTTGTGTAGAATCCTTTTCATCATACTCCGCACGCATTCCCCGAAGCCGTCGTACTACCTGATGTTTCAGGCACATTTTCATGGCACACGTTTTGCGATCATTGTCTGCAATCCGTGAAGGCATCCATCGAAGGCTCATATGAGCACCGGCCATACAATTCTGACTCTTGTCGCATTCATTCTCCTCTCGACGCTGATTGTGAATTTCTATGACCTTAGCGGGAGCGCCGGGGATTCCATAGTGAGCGGGCAGGACGGTATATTCCTTACTTCGATTACCACCTCGTTCATTGAAATGGCCCAGGGTCTGGCGTATGACAATATTACGGACACGATGCACGTGGGCCTTGGCAATGCCGGCACAATGACGGCGCCGAATGCACTGGGACCAGAAGCAGGGGAGGATTCGCTTCTGAAATTCAATGATTTTGACGATTTCAACGGTTTCAGCATTGAACGGGAAGCGGGAACGTCCGGCCGGCGCTACAGAACGACCTTTGTGGTGTCGTATGTCGACCCGGATAATATTGAGCATGTCTCCACATCACGGACATTTGTCAAAAGACTTGACATGAGAACATGGCGGACCTATCCGCCGGCAAACAATGAGATGATAGACACATTGAGGTCCGGTTTCGTGATGGGCTATTTCCACTTTGACTGAAGGGTACTTCGATGGCGGATATTCTGGATTACATAAGCTCAATCATGATGGGTGGCATGCTCGTGCTGAACGTGCTCACCGTGAATGATATAGCCAACGAGACATACTCCGTCTACCAGGGCGACATGACAGTGCAGGAGATGCTCGTGACCACAGTGCAGGTGCTGGAGGGAGAATTCCGGAACATGGGATTCGGGGTACCCGAGAATGAACGGACCGTGCTTGCTGCCGACAGCTCCAGTATTACCTTTCTGATGGACATCGATCGCGACGGTTCTTCGGTTGACACCGTCCGGTACTTTCTCGGATCGATCAGCGAGCTCGGCTACACGCAGAATGCCGAGGACCGCTATGTGTATCGTACCGTAAACGGGGCAAACGGCCTGAAAGTCGGCGTGGTGACGACATTCCGTCTCCGCTACATTGCGAACAATGGTGAAGAACTCTCGACGCCGGTGCCTACCGATCGTCTGTCGGAAATTCATGAAGTCGAGATCACGATGGAAGTTCAGAACCCCTATGCCTTGTACAATGCCGGATCAACCGGGACGGGCAACCAGAGTGCGCTCTTTTCGAGTTCCTACTGGCAGCAGACGCGTCTTGCATCGCAGAACTCAAGGAGATAACTCATCGTGGGCGGCAGAGCATCGTTAGTTCTTGTCCTCGGGCTGTCATTCATCCTCGGCTATATCTCAAGGAATGTGAACGCCGTGGCTACGAAGGCAGTCAGCAATATGTCAATGTACAATTCGATGACTGCATCACACAATCTCGCGCTGGCCGGCGCCAACGCGCGCCTGGCGAAGTTCTATCAGGATACATCTTCCCTGGCCACACTGTCACAGGAGTTCGACGGCACAGCCTTCACCGGCAGCTTTGCGGCCAGCATGCAGACCGTTAGTGGCAACCGGATCAGGCTGCGCAGCGTCTCCACGTATCCGATGGGAGGAGGAGCGGCACTGCATGATACCGTGGAAGTCTACTTTGACAGGAACAAGAAGAACAGCTTCACCCTCTTTGCCTGGATGACGGATTTTGAAGGCAATGTGTTCTGGGTGACCGCTGATACGGTATGGGGGCGTGTCCACTCCAACGGGAACCTGCACATCAACGGGAGTCCGGTGTTCATGCAGAAAGCAACAACGGCGAAGGGATTCGATCCGCCGAAAGTGGGGAGCGGCACCAACAAAGCGGTTTTCAAGGACGGATACGAGACAGGCATCGCGAAGATAGAGTTTCCCACCGACATGTCGGAGATTGTCACCGCCAGCGTCAGCGGCGGACGCAAGTACATCGGCGACGTGTATATTACGCTGTCTCCCGGCACATCGGCAAACAACGACGGCAAGGCGTACATCAGAAGCGGTAACAGTGCGTCCGGGGCCATCATCGATTCGATCAATCTGAACGATGCGAGCTTCAACGGTGCGATTCTGGCAACGGGCAAGGCCAATGTCGAGGGTACGCTGGATGGAAAGCTGACGATTGCTTCACAGACAAACGTGGTTGTCCAGAATGACGTACTGTACGAACGGAACCCGCGCTTCATGACCAGTGACGACGTTCTGGGTCTTGTGGCTGAGGTGAATGTGATTGTTGCCGACAATGCGGCGAATCGGAGCAATTGCGAAATCCACGGAAGCATCTTTACGCGCACAGGTTCGTTTACGGCGGAGAACTATAACTCCCTTCCTCTCACCGGCGAACTTCGTGTGCTTGGCTCGATTGTCCAGCAGACGCGCGGTGCGGTGGGGACGTTTGCCGGCAGCTCGCTGAACCATGGTTTCTCCAAACGGTACCGGTATGACACCCGGCTGGCTGATCAGAATTTCCGTCCGCCTTTCTATCCCGGCTACTATGTGAGCACCTATGCCATCACGAATTGGTGGGAGAGCTACCGGGTAATGGAGTTCGAGCAGTGAAAGGTCCGTGAACGGTCCGTTGCATGTCGCACTGATTTTCCCGTAATTGCCTACGTAATTACGGGATTTTTTGTTATGTCCACCCCGCTCATGCGGCAATATGCCCAGGTGAAGGCGAAATATCCGGATACCATCCTGCTCTTCCGGATGGGGGATTTCTTTGAGACCTTCGATGACGATGCCAGGATCGCTGCACGCGTTCTGGGCATTACCCTGACACGCCGCGGCAACGGCACTGCCGGCGAGACCCCGCTGGCGGGATTCCCGCATCACGCACTGGATACCTACCTCCCGCGGCTTCTGAAGGCCGGCTACCGTGTAGCGGTCTGCGAGCAATTAGAAGACCCCAAGCTTGCCAAGGGGATTGTCAAACGCGATGTCATCGAGGTGGTCACGCCGGGCGTCGCGTTTTCCGACAAAGTGCTGGAGCAAAAACGCAACAACTACCTGGCTGCCGTGGCATTGCCGGGCGCCCTTGCGACGGGCACGGACCGCGTCGGCCTGGCCTTTGTCGATGTGACCACCGCGGAATTCCGGGTCGCAGAAATGCCCTTGAGTGCCCTCGCCGAACAGGTCGGTGCACTGGAGCCGTCGGAACTCCTCGTGCAACGGCGCGACGCAGAAACCATCGCACAGATCCTCCGCTCATCCTTCCGGGGTCTCACAACAAAGAACGACGATTGGGTCTTCAACGACGACTACGCCCGGGAGTTGCTGATTACCCACTTTAAAACGCAATCGCTCAAAGGCTTCGGCCTCGAGGAGTTCACCATCGGCGTCGTCGCCGCCGGTGTGATTATGCATTACCTTCAGGAGACACAGAAGTCAAACCTCCTGCATATCCGCAAGCTTTCGCCGTTCGATATCGGGGATCACATTGTCCTGGACCCGTCCACCAAACGCAATCTCGAGATTACCTCTTCCATTGCGGGGGATGACGGCGGGACGCTCGTGCACGTGCTTGATCGCACCTCGACCCCCATGGGAGGGCGGCTCCTGAAACGATGGATCACCCAGCCTCTGAACGCGTGTGCACCGATTCTTGCACGACTCGATGCGGTCAGCGAGCTGGTGGGCAATGCGGAAGTTCGGAACGCCGTCACGACACATCTCACGCAGATTGGCGACCTCGAACGGCTGAACAGCCGCATCTGCACGGCCCGGGCGGGACCGCGTGACCTCCAGGGGCTGCGTGCCATCCTGGAAGAGATTGCACAACTCCGGGGCACCTCCCAGAAACTCACAGCAGCGTCATTGCGTGAGGTGCACGGGAATCTCCACAATCTCCCCGACATTGTTGAGCTCATACGTACCGCAATTGATCCTGCGCCTCCGGCAACAGTCGCCGACGGCGGTGTCATCATGAGCGGCTATAACAGGGATCTGGATGAGCTCCGGCTCCTCTCCACCAACGGAAAGCAGTGGATCGCCGATCTGCAGGCACGCGAACGGGAACGCACGGGCATCTCCTCTCTGAAGGTGGGTTTCAACAACGTGTTCGGGTACTACATCGAAATCACCAACACGCACAGAGACAAGGTGCCGCAGGAGTACACGCGCAAGCAGACGCTGACAGGCGCCGAACGGTACATCACTCCGGCACTGAAAGAGTACGAAGAGAACATCCTGCACGCGGAAGAGCGCATCCTTGCACTCGAGACACAACTCTTCACCGACATTCGCCTCCGCGCAGCTGAACATGTCGAGGTGATCACCGCCAACGCACGAGCGCTCGCTACACTTGATTGCTACGTCTCTCTTGCCGCGGTGGCTGTGGAATATGACTACGTCAGACCGGAAGTCAACGACGGACAGGTGATCGACATTGTTGACGGCCGGCATCCTGTGATCGAGCGACTCCTCCCGCCGGGTGAGCAGTATACCCCCAACTCCGTGCGTCTCGACGCCCGGAAGGAGCAGATACTGATTATTACCGGTCCCAATATGAGCGGAAAGTCGAGCTTCCTCCGCCAGGTCGGGTTGATCATCCTGCTTGCGCAGATCGGCAGCCATGTGCCGGCCAGGAAAGCAGAGATCGGCCTTGTGGACAGGATCTACACGCGGGTGGGAGCGAGTGACAATATCTCCTCCGGTGAAAGCACGTTTCTTGTGGAGATGCATGAAGCAGCCCACATTGTGAACACCGCCACCGCACGCAGCTTGATCTTGCTGGACGAGGTCGGGCGCGGCACCAGCACGTTTGACGGTATCAGCATTGCCTGGGCGCTGACCGAGTTTCTGCACGACCACGTCGGGGCGAGGACGCTCTTTGCCACACACTACCACGAACTGAATGAGCTTGCAGATCTTTTCCCCCGGATCAAGAACCTCAAGGTGGATGTACGTGAATACGGCGACAAGGTCATCTTCCTGCACACAGTCACACCGGGATTTGCCGATCATTCGTATGGTATTCAGGTGGCACAGATGGCGGGGCTCCCCGAAGTGCTCACAGACCGTGCGAAACAACTCCTCAAGAATCTTGAATCATCCGATATGACCTTCGGGGAAGAGACCGCAGGAACCCGGCATCGCGGCCGAAGTCCATCTTCAAATGTGCAGCTGACTCTCTTCGAAATGAAGGATGATGCCATCCGTCAGCGGCTGCGCAATGTAGATCCTGATACAATGACACCTCTCGATGCGCTCAAGATGCTGACTGAACTGAAGCAGCAAATCGATCGAAATTCCTAAAAAGCCCGTTTGTGGTTCGTTTTCGCGGTTTTCCCACCTAGGAAATCCCCACCCGAATCAGTACCTTAATGGATACCCTGCCGCAGTCTTTCTGCTGTCTCTTTTCAGTAAAGTGACTCATGGGTCTCTATCCTCAACCAAATAAGTGGCAATGCGGGCCGTTCGCGCTCAAGTACGGGCTTATCATGCTCGGGAAGTTCGTCGATGAGAAGGCGATCTCCCGCATCGCAGGCACGCACTGGTGGGCCGGGACCGACGAGCTCAAACTCGGTCGCGCTGCGCGAGCGTTCAATTGCGACATGCGGATTATCCGGCGCACGAACTCGTTGAGAGCAAAGCGCGAACTCCTTCTCACCTTGAAGAAGGGTTTTCCCGCTATCGTCTGCGTCGACGGGTGGGAGCACTGGATTACCGTCGTGGGTGCGGAGAAGGGGAAACTCATCTTCATCGACAGCAAAGAAGCCCCTGTCGTGTGCGTTGACACCTGGCTGGCTTTCAAGAAGCGTTGGGTCTACAACGAAGTGGATCAGGACGATCCAACGGAAACCAGGTCACTCTACGATCTGCATCTCCTCATCCCGCGATTCCGGGTTCGCACCAAGGCCAGACTGTCGTTGAAACGGGCGCGTTATCTCCGCAGGCCGGAAAACCGCGATTTCGCGACGCACTGGGACGAGTATTTCACGGACCTCATACAGATCTGCACGCCGCGTGATCCGCGCAGTGAACAGGTGTTCCCCATGGGCGAACTGTTGCGCCGGCATGGGGTCATGATGCGTGATCAGGTATCCTTCTGGCATGGCAAGGTGAAGAAAGACCAGATCCGTCGCCTGCTGCGGAATATGAAGTTTGTCGCCGACACCTATGATCTGGTTGTACGCAAGGGGGACGAGAAGCGCGCCATCGCCGCCATCACGACACTGCTGACTCTCTGGGCATCATCCCGGTTTGGCGTGGGGCAGATGTATGGCAACGCGTAGATCAGTCCGATGAATATCCTGCTTTCGAATTCCACCGATATCTTCGCCGGGGGGGAAGACTACGTTCTGATCCTGGCGAAGTATCTCCGGCTTCGTGGTCACACCGTCAGTGTGTCTGCGCTTCCCGGTCATCTCCTGCTGGATAAATGTTCGGCAGCGGGAATTTCCACCGTCCCCATTGACTACCGGGGCATGGACCGGGTTTTTGGCGTCGCGTCGACCCTGCGGCGTGAACTCCGCAGTCGTACAATCGAAGTTGTGCATAGTAATGCGAACTACGATCGCACCGTAGCTGCGCTTGCAGCGGCGGGGACCCCGACCCGTCACGTGGCCGGCATCCACAGCACCCACTCGATACAGCATAACCTCACACACTGGCTGCGCAACCGGTGGGGTATTGACCACTTCATCACCGATGCCGATGCCGGCAAAGAGGTACTGATGCGCCAGGACCACATCGATCCCCGGCGCATTACCACTGTTCCCATCGGCATTGAAGATGAACCGCCTGAAGAGCGTGCCGCTGCCCGGCTTGCCACCCGCGAACGTCTTGGAGTGAAGGACCAGACTGTTGTTATCGGCAATGTCGCACGGCTTGTGCCTTTCAAGGGGCACCGCATCCTGTTGGAGGCGGTCGCTCTTGTTGTCCGCCAGAAACCGGACGTGTTGTTCCTCGTTATCGGAGACGGCGAATTGCTTGCGACACTCGAGGAGCAGGCGCGGTCACTGGGCGTAGCAGAGAAGATCCGGTTTCTCGGTTTTCAGGATAATCTCCATTTCTGGTATCCTGCATTCGATGTGTATTGCCATTCGTCACTCGAAATGGCGGCGGAGATGTTCCCGATCGCCATTCTCCGGGCGTTGTCGACCGGATTGCCGGTCGTATGCTCGAAGGTCGGCGGGATAGCGCTTATGGTACGGGAGGACTTTTCAGGATATCTTGTGCCGCCGGAAGATCCCGGTGCCCTTGCTGGTTCTCTGCTTCGGGTGATCGGAGACGCTGCATTGCGGAAGCGCCTGGGAGCCGGGTCATTCGAACTCTTCAGGGAGCAATTCCACGCGGCAGCGATGGCGGAAAGGGTTGAACATGTCTATCGAGGCCTCAGGGAGACGCACTGAAATGAGTATTCCGTTTCATATTCCTTTTTATGATGAAGATGACGCGACCGCGCTGACATCGGCGCTGCGTGCGGGAAAACTTGTGGGCGACGGTCCCAACACAGAGCGGGCTGCCGGCGTACTGCGTGCACTCCTGGGGGTGCGTCACGTGCTGCTGACAACCTCATGCACGCACGCCCTTGAGCTGGCCATGATGACGCTCAACCTCAAGCCGGGAGACGAAGTGGTTGTTCCCAGTTTCACGTTTGTATCGACGACCAATGCCGTCCTTCGCGAACGGGCACGCTGCGTATTTGTTGACATCCGGCCTGATACCCTGACGATGGATCCCGGTGATCTCGAGCGCCGCATTTCCGAACGCACAAAGTGCATTATCCCTGTGGTGTATGGCGGTGTCTCTCCCGAGATGGATGCTCTTATGGCTCTTGCCCGTGCGCGGGGTATTTGCGTTGTGGAGGATGCCGCCCAGGGTATCAGCGCGACATACAAGGGGCGTCCGGCGGGGACGACCGGCGACATGGGATGCTTCAGCTTCCATGAAACAAAGAACTACTCCACCGGCGAGGGGGGCGCCTTCGTAACGAACGATGATACTCTCGCCCAACGGGCCGAGATCATCCGCGAGAAGGGGACCAACCGGAAGCAATTCCTGCTGGGATTGGTGGACAAATACACCTGGGTGGATACCGGCAGCAGTTTTTTGCCACCGGACAGCATGGCCGCGTTGCTGGTGAGTCAGCTCGAGAAGCGTGAGAAGATCCAGAAACGCCGCAAGGAGATCCACGACAGGTACAACCAGGCATTTACGGATCTGGTGCGGCAGGGCCGGATCACAGTTCCGACGATTCCGGATTCCGTGGTTTCCAATCATCACATCTACTATGTGCTGATGGAGAACGAAACAGTGCGGAATAAGGCGCTGGCGTTCTTCCGACAACACGGCATCGGAACGACATTCCACTATCTGCCGCTCCATTTATCCCCTGTGGGCCGTTCCATGGGGTACCATGAGGGGGAATTCCCGGTAACGGAGTCGGTAAGCGGGCGATTGCTTCGGCTGCCCATTTACCCCTCGTTGACCGGAGAGCAGCAGGCCGGCGTGATTCGAACGATGCATGAATTCTTCACCTAAAGGACCTACCCAACGACTATGGATCAACACAAGCTTTACCGCACAATACAGGTACTCGGAGAGGCGGAGTTTCGCACGGAGGAGCAACTGATTGCTCACGTGCTGGAGCAGATCATCCAGAACGAAGAGATTCCCATCCGCGGCGCGCGAATCTGGAGGCTGGAAACTTCGACCGGCACGTACCGGCTCGCCCGCCAGTATGGTGAGATGGATTCCATCCAGAAGAATTTCCGGATCCGCGTATTGGACTACCCGCTCTTCCTGCAGTTGTCGCGCAGAGGAACGATGGTCGGGAAGGAGACCAATGCATACCTGCAGCGGAAAGGGATCAAGACCTTTTCTGCTACAGGGGTGGGCGAGAAAGTTCAGTGGAAGCGCCACACCCTCTACCCGTACGTCATTGCGATCACCTCCGCCGATGTGCGCCGTGAAATGGTGTTTGCGCTGAACATCATCAGTACTGCGTTGACCTCGGTCCTGCGCAATCGCCGCGTGGAGTCGAAAGCACGATTGCTTGAACAGGATCTGGACAAGGCGCGTCAGATTCAAGAAAGCATCCTTCCCGAACACGAGATGAAGTTCCACTTCTACGATGTGTACGGGGTTTCGTTACCCGACCGCATCGTGGGGGGCGACTTCTTTGATTATCTCCAGGCGTCCGGAGACAAGGAGCGTCTGGGCGTGGTGATCGGCGATGCCGCCAGCAAAGGCATACCGGCGGCATCCCAGGCACTGTATGCATCCGGAGCCCTCCGCATGGGCGTTGAGTACCACACCAAAATCGGATCGCTGGTCACCAGGTTGAATCAACTGGTCAACAAGACCTTCACCCCCGAACATTTTATTTCCATGGTGTATGCGGAACTCAGCACCTCGGACAAGGGTCTTGTCATCTATGTGAACGCCGGCCACAGCAATCCGATCATACTCCGCGCTGAGACAAATGAAGTGGAGACACTGCCTGCGACCGGACAGATCATTGGTCCGTTCCCCCGCGAAAGCTACCACTCGGAGTTTACCGTCATGCATCGCGGAGACCTGATGCTGCTCTATACCGACGGCATCGTGGAAGCATCGAATGAACGCGGGGAGATGTATGGAGAGCTGCGGCTAGTGGAAATGCTGAAGCAGCACAAGAAGCGGACACCACGGGAAGTGTGTCAGTTGATTCTGGAAGACGTTCAGGTGTTCAGCCGGATGGCGGAATACTCGGACGACAAGACGCTGGTTGCCATCCGTCGTTCGCGGTAATACTTATCGTAGGTTTGTATCACCTGGTATCAGGTGATACTATCTGGAGAGAATCATCTTCTTGGTTTCAAAAATCCCCGGAGCTTGCAGACGGTAGAAATACATTCCGTTTGGCAGGTTCAACTTCGCAAGATCCACCTGGTACGTTCCCTGCGACTGCGTTCCGTCGAATACCTGTAGTATCTCCTGACCGAGTATGTTAAACACCGTGATGCGCACCTCTCCCCCCTTGGCGAGAGTGTAAGTGAGGCTTGTCGAGGGGTTGGGCGGCGCGGGGCCATTCTGCTGGGGCGGAGGGGACGGGGAGATCTCGCGCACAGGCTTCATTGGTGACGGTACGGGAGCCGTGACGGCAATCGCAAATGATGCGACACCGGGAGTGCTGAGGGTGGTGTAGCGACCGTCAGTAGCGGTAACGCGCCAGAAGTACTCCTGCGCTACGCGCGGCAGAAGGATCCTGAGCGAATCCACGGTTTCTGTGTCGACCGTCCGAAGCGCAGGGCTGATAAACGTGCTTGAGGTGTCAATTTCGACAACGTATCGTATACTATCGCCATCGGGATCGACAGACCGCTCCCATCGCAGGAGGAGTTCCGGATCGTGCCCGAAGAAACTGATGACTCTGCCCGATGACGGCATCACGAGATGAAAGTGTGTGGGTGGGTCATTGACGTTCACGACCTTGATCGTACTCTGCCGGGTGGCTGTCCCTGCGCCATTCCGCGCACGAAGGGTGAAGCTCTGTTGATGGCTCAGGGATTGGGCATTGGATGGTATCCAGCGTACTGATCCGGTTTCCTGGTCCAGCGTCATCCCATCGGGACCGGAGAGGAGTGTCACCTCCGGCGGCGTGCCGCTGAACGTCGGGGTATAGGTGAAGCGGACATCCTGGACTGCATCGGGGGGAGAGGTGTTTGTGAATTCCGGAGCGACAGGAGCAATGCGCAGGATTTTGCTGGAAAGATACGGCCCGTTTGTCAGATAGAGGCAGCCGTCAGGGCCAACCTGCAGATCTGCAAAGCCGGATTGGTACGCGAAGAACTTTTCCATTCGAACGGAATCGCCGCTGCCGATGAAGGTGCCCACCCAGATTGCGGGGACTGCATTTGCAGTGACGAGGAGTTTTCCCCGCAGGCGGGGGAACGCGTCGCCGCGGTAGACAACAAGGCCGGTGAGATCGGGCGGGTGCTCGGGGGGGAATGCAAACAGGGGTGCGTTGATCGCCAGGCAGACGTCCCGGGAGCGAAAGGCGGTCCGAAGTTTTCGCCGCCCTGCACACGGTAGAGAGCGTTTATCGCATCTGTTCCGCCATCGCTGCAGTACATCACTCCGGTCTCTGAGTCAACCGTCAGTCCCTGACTGTTCCGCAAACCCACTGCCCAGAAGGGTTTGAGCGGTGAAGGGTTGTCACTCGGATATGAACCGTCGGGATTCAACCGGAGGATCTTCCCCCAGGGAATATGTCGTGACGATGTGTCCTGTGCCAGCTCAGGATGGGTCTGATGATCTCCGACGGTGACATAGAGTTTGCCGTCAAGGCCAAAGCGCAGGATGCCGCCGTTATTTTCTGTTGCGGCATCACGGCGCGGGATGATGGCGATGAGGGTGGGATCGACGCCGGTGCCGGCGGAGTCGCGGTATCTTTCGACGATCCCGAAACGATCACCTGCACGAACGTAGAACACAAAGACAAACGGAGTGTCGGGATATGATGGATGCAGTGCAATGCCCAACAATCCTTGTGCACCCTCTGTTTCGACCGGTATTGTCGTGAGAGGGTTTTGTCTGAAGAGATGAGCCGGCGACGAGACGTACCCGTCCACTGTTCTTTTCGGTAAAAAAGAACACGTTCTCCCCCCGCTGTGGGAACGCAATACAGACAGGATACTGCGCAAACGGTGCCCGCGCAAGGGTATCTACGCGGTAGGTTTGTGCTTCAAGATTCCCGGCAACGTTGACTATGCAGAAGAGGGTAATGAGACGGAGTAGCAATCGACTCAATAAGGCCCTTTCATCAGTTCTTCTCTTTCTTGTACAGATACGCCAGCGGTTCGTGACGGGCGGTTGTTCCGTCATGTACGGAGAATTTTCCGCCGCTATAGATCCGCGCTCCGCCGTATTCTCCGCGGGTGTTGATCGCATACAATTCAACTTCAAAGCGCGGACGTCCCTCGGGAGTCTGCAGGCGCTTGGCGCGGTTATGTGCGACGATCAGTTTCACAGCCTCGAGGCATGCCTCTTCCGGGGATTTCCCCGTGCGCAGGTACTCCACGACCATCCGGCAGCTGCAGTTGACCAGGTTGGCCTCCCCGCGCCCGGTCGAACCAGCCGAGCCGACAGTATTGTCGCAGAATAATCCGGCGCCGATGATCGGAGAATCTCCGACCCGTCCGGGAATTTTGAATGCGAGCCCGCTGGTTGTCGTGACGCAGGACAGATTTCCTTTTTGATCCAGCGCGCTGCAATGAATCGTACCGGTGTGGCGAAAGAACGCGCCGAACTCATTGCGCAGTGGTTCCGGCAAGAGCTCGCCGATGTCGATGTCATCGGGTCCGTGGGCCGGCAGCCAGTCATCGGTGTTGGACAGGTGTTCCTTCCAGTACAGCCAGGCTTCCCGGGCTTTGTCGGTGAGGAGGTCCTCTTCTTTAAATCCGTGGGCACGGGCAAAGCGCAGGGCACCTTCCCCAACCATGAGCACATGGTCACTGCGATCCATTACGACGCGTGCGACCTTCGACGGGTTCTTGATATTTCGCAGCGAAGCGACAGCGCCGGCCTGATGGGATGGTCCGTGCATGACCGCAGAATCCAGTTCAACGACGCCTTCCTCATTTGGCAACCCTCCGTATCCGACCGTGACATCATTGGGGTCGTCTTCGACGATATTCACCCCGGCGATGACGGCGTCAAGGGCGTCACTGCCTCCGGCAATCATCTCCATTGCTTTTGTCACAGCACGAAGCCCATTGGCGCTGGAGATTGCGATGGGCTTCATCGGGCCGGTGGGGCGGGCGATTCCCGCATGGGGAATCGCGCCGGCAACGAGTGCCCCGCCTCCGGCAACGGCGGCCTGCCGGAGAAACTCCCGTCGGGTTGCGGACATAGAACGGCTCCTGGTCGGGTGGAGGAATTGTCTGAGAACGTCTAGAAGCACAGACGAAAAGCATAACCGCAGAGGCGCTGAGACACAGAGAGAGGATATCTATAATGGGCTCTACCCCAAAAAGGATTTTCTCTGTGTCTCTGCGGTGAAATTTCCTTGTATGGGTTTTCGACTGGCCTTCTATAGATGAAAGTAGAGAATACTCTGAAGAATATCAACGCAGGCCGGACTTGCACGGGAGCATTCTCCCATCTATATTTCAGCCATGGTTTTCCCCGCTGAATGGCGCTGCATCCTCTTTAACAAGCCCTACGGGGTGTTATCGCAATTTACGGGCACCGCCGGGCAGCATACCCTTGCAGAGTACGGCCCTTTTCCCGGTGATGTCTATGCTGCGGGGCGTCTTGACGCGGACAGCGAGGGGCTGCTGATTCTTACAAATAATCCTCAGGTGCAGCGACGGTTAACAGACCCCGCCTTCGCGCATCCACGAACCTACTGCGCACAGGTTGAGAATATCCCCTCTGCGGAAGCCCTGGCACGGTTGCGCAGTGGCGTCATCATTGACGGTCGTCGAACCCTCCCGGCTGCAGCCCGGTTACTGACGGAAGAACCGCAATTTCCGCCCCGGCCGGTCCCTATCCGCGCCCGGAAGTCCATACCCACCGCCTGGATCGAAATTACATTGCGCGAAGGACGGAACAGGCAGGTGCGCCGGATGACCGCGCTTGTCGGGTTTCCCACGCTTCGCCTGGTCCGCACCGGCATCGGCGTCCTGAAACTGACGGGCCTCGCACCCGGCGAGGCCCGCGAGCTCACACTACAAGAACGGAATGAACTGCTCCGATCGCTGCGGCTCACTCACCGGGGCGGTTGAGGGGGCATGCGGTTGGGTTGAGGCGCTTCAGCAGCGGGCGGAGCCTCCGGTACCGTCTCCCGGTACAGCGTAATTCCATAGTACTCACGGTCATCAGGCGGATCGGTGTTCCAGTCCCCGTACGCGTGGGAATCATCAGTCTTGTACCTGACGACATAATTCCCCTTCTCCAGAACGATCGAAGAATTCAGCATCCGGTTCTTCCTTCCGCCGCCGGCATGGAACGTCATGCCAAAGGTCATTTCCCAGATCACCGTGCCGGTGCGGGCATCTTCGATCCACCCATAGTCGTACATCTCCCGGTTCTGTGCCTCGCCAATTGCGTAAATGCGCACCCGGGTTGTACGATCAAGCGAAAACCTTACCGACCTGTCAGCATTGTCGCCGACGCGCACGATCTGGGCGATAATGCTCTTATCTTTTTCTTCAGAGTACGTGGCAACTTGCGACGGGGCAAATGCCGGACCGGCACCTGAAACGACGATGCCGTAGTGTTCCGGATCGAAGGGGGGATCGTCGTTCCAATCTCCGTAGGCATGGGAGTCGTCCGTAACATATGTGACGATGTAGTTGCCTGCAGGCAGCGTGATTTCCTCGTCAATGTAACGGTTTTTCGATGCACCGCCTGCATGCCGGGTGCGATCGACATCCATGGTCCACACACGTGCCCGCGTATGTGCATCCACGATGGTCCCGTAGTCTGCCATGACTCTGCGATCGTTGCTGCGTTCACCGAAGGCAAGAATGCGGAGCCGGGTTTCTTCTTTCAGCGAGAATCCCTCGGACCGCGAGGCGTCGTTCCCTACTTTCACGATACTTACAATGGTGTTGTGATCTTCGGAATACGAAGTCGTTGTGAAGGCGGCCCGTTCTTTTGCATCCTCGATGGTCAGGGTGACGCCGTAGTTCAGCGGATCATAGGGAGGTGCGACATTCCAATCGGCAGCCGAGTGGGAGTCGTCGGTGACGCAATACAGCACGTACGAGCCCGGGTTCAGACGGAGCCTGGATGACGTGAGAATGTTCTTCTGTCCTCCGCCCGCCTCGCGCGCATCATGGCAGTCCATCTCCCAGACGCGGTTGCGCGTACGGGTGTCGACGATCCAGCTGTAGTCGGCGCACTCCTCCCCTGCTTTGCCTTCGCCAAGAGCACGGATGGCTACTTCTGCGGGGGCGGAGAGTGAAAATCCCTTCCGGACGAACGCGTTGTCTTCTAATCCGGTCACTCTGAGAACGGATCCTGCCGGAACTTTCGGGGGAGAGAAGGGTGATACAGTTCCTGCTATAGTCTCATCTGCGAACAATTCGATCCCCCAGTTCCTGGAGCGAGTTTCCCAGGCTTTGCCGATGTCATCATTCCACCAGTCCACGAGCCAGGAAAAGAAATGACCCTTGCTCTTGGATTCCTTACCGAACAACGGGTGATTCCGGTGGTCGATATTGACGTTGAAATGTGCAAATGTGGAATGAAAGACAAACGTACAGGCCGCAAAATACACCTCATACGACCCTGCGGGAAGGGTGATCGAACCGTCGAAGGTCCGATCGTCACGATGTTTCTGACTGTTGTACGTGGTCATTTCCCAGACCGGCTCGCGAGAGTCTGCATTCAATATCCAGCCATACGCAAACATCTTGTCGTCTTTGTACGTCCATCCCTGGTCTCCCCCTGCTCCTGTGGACCGGATATGCAGGGTCGTGGGCTCGTGCAGATCAAAGCCCGCGTACTTAAGCTCGGTTTGACTCATGTCTTGGAGGGTGGCGATTGACTTCTCTCCGGCGAATGCCGCACAGCAGCCGGCAGAGAGGATGGAGGCAATCAGTAGTGCTCGGGATGTCATAAATGTTGCTCCTCCGGTCCTGAAGACATGACCGCTGGCGATTTTCGCCAGCGGAGTTACCCCAATTCCTATACGAAGGAAACGGCCTAATTGTTGCAATTCCTCACTGTAGCATTCCCCACTGTAGCGATTCCCCGCATATTGTAGCAATTGCAGACATTGCATTTCGGTCTCTGATTTCGGTAGCTTGCCGACACTTTCCCTGACAACTCCCATGCGCGAATATCTTGATCTTGTTGATCGTGTCTTAACGCACGGCAAACGGAAAAGCAACCGCACCGGCATCGACACCATTTCCTCGTTTGCGGAGCACTACCGCGTCGACCTGAGCGGCGGATTCCCGCTCCTGACCACCAAAAAGGTGAACTTTTCCGCAATGCTTCGCGAGGTTCTCTGGTATCTCTCCGGCGAGGATCACATCCGATCATTGCGACAGCATACCAGGATATGGGATGCATGGGCCGACGCCGATGGAAATCTGGACACGGCATATGGACGATATTGGCGACGTTTTCCCAGCGCCCGGATGAATCCGGACACGGGGAAGTATGAAGTCGTGGAGGTGGATCAAATCGGCAGAGTACTCGAAATTCTCAAGACAGATCCCGACTCCCGCCGTATGGTTGTCACTGCCTGGGAGCCGGGCAATGCGTTGAGCAGCAAGCTTCCTCCCTGTCACTACACGTTTGTTTTCAATGCTGCCGATGGCAAACTCAGCTGTCATCTCACCCAACGTTCCGGCGATATCGCCATAGGCATTCCTTTCAATCTGGCCGCTTACTCACTTCTGACTCAGATACTCGCTCACGAGGCCGGACTGGGTCTCGGAGAATTCAGCCACACCATTGTGGATGCGCATGTATACGTCAACCACGTGGATGGCTTGCGGGAACAGCTGAAGCGTACGCCCCGCCCCCTGCCTCGCATCCACATCGCGTCCAGGCCCTTCGATCAACTGCAGTTTGAGGATTTTGGCGTTGAAGGCTATGATCCTCACCCTGCCATCAAGTTCGAGGTGGCGGTGTGATCATTGCCATCATTGCTGCCGTCTCCCGCAACCGGGGAATCGGCAAGAACGGCAAGCTTCCCTGGCATATCTCCGAAGACCTTCGCCGTTTCAAGAAGCTCACGATGGGCCACGCTGTGGTGATGGGGCGAAGAACCTGGGGTTCGCTTGCACAGCCGCTTCCCGGACGCAGGAACGTCGTGCTCAGCAGTACACCGGTGGACGGAGTGGAAACCTATGTGTCCGTTGAAGCAGCGCTCGAGGCGTTGCGTGGTGAAGAGCGCATCTTCATCATTGGGGGGGGCGAAGTGTACGCCCGGTTCCTCCCGCTCGCCCAGGAATTGTATCTGACGATCGTCGACAGTGAGGTTGATGCTGACACGTTCTTCCCGGACTATGAGCATCTCCTGGGAACCACGTTCGCACAAGTCAGCACCGAACCCCACGATGGATACAGATTCGAGCATTACCGGCGCGTGTAGATGCGCTACCTGCTCTTGTCCGGGTACGGCGGCGGCGGCGGGAGCTTCACAGGATTCTTCTTCAGCTCCTCTTTCACGATTTCTATCGCCCTGTTCAGCTGCTCGTCTATACCGGAAAATTCCTTCGCCGGATCATTGTCCACCACGATATCGGGATCTACGCCGTGGCCCTCCATGATCCACTCTTTCCCCTCGGTATCGTACAGTGAGAATTCCGGGCGGTTGAGAAATCCCCCGTCGAGCAGCGGCAGCGTACCACGGATGCCGACGACGCCTCCCCAGCTCCGCTTCCCGACGACCGGACCAAGTTTGGCTTTCTTGAAGCGATAGCCGACGATGTCGCCATCGGATGCAGAGAACTCGTCGATGAGCATCACCTTCGGGCCCGGCACCATCCCTCCGGGATCGACACTGATCGCCCCATTGCGCGCGACATCGATCATGGCGACCTCACGGCGCAAACGCTCGATGATTTGCTGAGAAACGTTGCCGCCGCCATTTCCCCGGACATCCACGATCAACCCCTCTTTGCCGAACTGGGGATAGAAATACTTTGCGAAGACATTCAGACCCGGAGCACCCATATCCGGTATGTGGATGTAGCCCACTTTGTCGTTGGTGGCCTTGCTCACCTTCCCGATGTTGTCCTCGATCCAGTTGAAATAGTACAGCGGGCGCTCATCGGAGGTCGGGATGACGACTGTCGTATGGCTGCCGGCATCGACGGGTTTGCCGTTCAGCGTGAGCGTCACCTGTTTTCCCGCAGTGTTGACGAGTGACTGGTAAATATTGCTCATCGTGTTCGTCGCTTTGCCGTCCACGGCGAGAATGTACTCGCCCTCTTTGGCGTCAACCCCCATTTCCGTAAGAGGAGAGCGGAGTGCTTTGTCCCAATTCTGACCCTTGAGGATTTTAGCGATCTTGTAGAATCCTGTTGCGGGGTCCCGTTCGAGTGTGGCTCCGAGCAGACCCAGCGGGATGCGTTCCGGCTTCGGAGTATCGCCGCCACCGACATAGGAATGCCCGATATTCAGCTCCCCGATCATTTCCCCGATGATGTAGGTGAGATCGGCGCGGGTGTTTACATACGGGAGAAGGGCGCTGTACCTGGTGCGCATGGCCGGCCAGTCAACACCGTGCATGTTGGGAGCGAAGAGGAAGTCGCGCATCTGGCGCCAGCATTCGGCAAAAATCTGATTCCATTCGGCGCGTCGATCCAGTTGAACCTTCATATCCGCGAGATTCAGCCGGTCTTTCAGTTCAATCTTTGAGGAAGGGAGTTCGATGATCGCATACCCCCCGTCCACCCCGACCACCATCTTCTTCCCGTCGGCAGAGATCTCGAATCCGTTGAAATCGCCCAGCTCGGTCTCCTTCAGCTTGTCGAATCCAAAGACCAACAGTTTAGCCTTTTCGTCCCGGCGGCCACTCCGGACGTAGAACAGCTTGTCTCCCGTCGATTGCAGATTGCGATAGCTCGCTGAAGCGATGGGGAGGACCGCAATACGCGATTGGATTCCCCCGGTATCAACCTTGACGGTGACAGCTGCGGGTGTCCTCGTAGTGTCTTTCTTCTCGGTTCCGCTCCTGGTGCCGCCCTTCTTCTCGTCTTTGATCTTTACCTCGTCACTCTTCGGTTCAAATGGCGACTTCACATCTCCGGCGAGGGCGACAAGGTAAATGCACGACATGTCCGTATAGATGTGATTGAACTCCGTCTGGCCGTACGTCGGGGCGAACGTGCGTGCAGAAACGAAATAGAGATATTTGCCATCCGCGCTGAATGCCGGCTCTCCGGAACTGAACCATCCGTCTGTGACTTCGATGGTCTTTTTCGACTCCAGCGAGTAGAGCTGGATGGTGGTCATCCGTTTCTCCTCGGGTCGTGCAAAGGCGATCCACCTGGCGTCAGGGGACCAGCAGTAATCGGTGATCTCCCATGCGGTGGCGCGCGCTACCATCGTGACTTGTTTGGAGTCGATATCGACATACTGCAGGCGGTTCTGTTTGTCACCCCACAAAAGTTTCTTGCTGTCGGGAGACCAGTAGAGGGCATACTTGTACGTATCGCCGTCGCGTGTGAGTTGAACCGCCTGGCCTTTACCATCCTGTGGCATGATGGAAATTTCATCTTCACCGGAGGCATCCGAAACGTAGGCAATCCACTTACCGTCAGGCGACCATTTGGGGTTCCGTTCATGCACACCGGATGTACCGGTGAGGTTGCGCGTGTTGCCATTTTTTTCGGGGACCGTGAAGATATCGCCATGTGCTCCGAACAGGGCGCGGCTGCCGTCGGGAGCGATTTCGAATGTGGTGACTTCTTTGCTCACGTCACGCAGTCCTCCGCGTCCGCTGTCGAAATCTTCGAGGATGCTGATACTCAGCTTCTGCATCTTCTCAGTGGCGAGGTCCATAGTATAGAGTGAGCCGCCGTTTTCAAAGATGATAGACTTATCGCCGAGGGAAGGGAACTTGCAGTCGAATTCGGTGAACGAAGTGATCTTCCTTGTCTGGCCGGATGAAAGGTCCGCCACAAATAGATTCATCCGTTTGTTCTCGTCCCGATCAGAAAGAAAGTAGATCCGTGTCCCTGCCCACATGGGAATGATATCCTGTGCGGGGTTATTGGTGAGATTTGTCGTCGTTTTGGTTTCAAAGTCGTAGATCCAAATATCGTCGGCCTGTCCGCCGCGGTAGCGCTTCCAGGTCCGGAATTCGCGGAATACCCTGTTGTAGGCCATCTTTTTTCCGTCGGGAGAGAAGGAGCAGAAGCCTCCGCGGGGGAGCGGCAGTTGTTCGGAGGGGCCGCCCTCCTTTGCTACTGCGAAGAGCTGTCCGATGAAATCGTTCCATTCGATCTGCCGCGACCGGTAAATGATGGTACTGTCATCCTTCCAGGTCATCACGATATTGTTCGGACCCATGCGGTCGGACACATCGTCACGGCCAAGGGTGGCGGTATAGGTAAGCCTCTTCGGTATTCCGCCTTCAGCGGGGATACGGTACACCTCGGTATTTCCGTCATATTGGGCCGTAAATGCGATGGAAGTGCCGTCAGGAGAGAAGCGGGGGAACATTTCGTAACCGATGTCACTCGTCAATCTTCGTGCCACGCCACCCGGGGAAGACACGGTATACAGGTCGCCGGCATATGAAAAGACCACCTGATCCCCGTGAATAGCGGGGAATCTCAGGAGACGGGTCTCCTGCGGGGCTGCGAACGAGGCCCCGGCTATGAGCGCAGCGGCGAAGAGCATGAGAATGCGTTGGTGCATGTTACGGTATCCTTTCTCCTGGTTGGAAGGAGCATATTTTTACGAACAAGCAGGCATCAATGTTGCGTTTTGGGAACCTCTGCCGGGAATAATTGTTGAATATGTTGAGGCGCTTATGAGAGATTCCTTTTTAATGCTCGGATTACTATATTGGCAACATCAGGACGATGAGGATGCGATGAAACAAAAGGTACTACGTGGGAAAAAGAAGTTCTTTTGTGTTGAATGCGGTTCAGATCTGGATAACTTTTGGCTCGCTCCAAATGCCAAAGATTATGCCGATATTCTGAAAAGCCATTTCGAATGTCAGCGTACCGGGAAGTTCAAAGGGGCGATGTGCTCTAAGCTCTTTATTGCGGACGAGGGTGTTTCGGGGTCGGCGTCCAGCAAATCCAAGCTTTCAGCCAAGAAACTTGCCGGTCTTAAGGCCTCAGTCATGGAGAAGATCAAAGCGGAAGAGGCGCGCCGTTAGAACTCCAGCTGTCCCCTTCGTTGGCGAACGCCCTATTTTTTCGCATGTTGCTGGTAATATTTCTTCGCGTACTCGACGACCATCCGGTCAGTGTTATACACGGGGGTGAGCGTTGCAATAGAATGCCGGACACGCCGCAGCCAATTGTGGGGCATGCCATCCTTGCCGCGGTCATAGAACAGTGGAATCACCTGATTTTCGAGCACTGCGCGGAGTGACGCGGCATCGAGATCATCCTGCAGCTGATCTGAACTGGCGGTCGTATCTTCGCCGATCTTCCATCCATTCATCCCGTCATAAGCTTCACGCCACCATCCGTCCATTGTGCTGAGGTTGAGGGAACCATGCATGATACCTTTCATGCCGCTGGTTCCACAGGCTTCCATCGGCCGGCGCGGGGTATTCAGCCAGATATCCGCACCGGCGACGAGATACCGTGCGACGTTGATGTCATAGTCTTCCACAAAGACGACCCGACCGAAGAGATCCACCCGCTTCGTGATGTTGACAATCTCCTGGATGAAATGTTTTCCGGCCTCGTCTCGCGGATGTGCTTTTCCTGCGTAGACAATCTGCACCGGGCGTTCTTTGTCTGTTAACACGCGTATGGCCCAGCCGAGATCACGAAAGAGCAGGGGTGCCCGCTTGTAGGTGGCGAAGCGTCGTGCAAAGCAGATGGTTAAGACGTCCGGTGACAGGACATTGTCGTACAACCCGATATCATCAGGATTATGGCGCAACTGTTGTTCGCGCAGGCGTTTCCGTACGAACTCAATGAGTTCGCGGCGCAGTGCCGTGCGCATTGCCCACAAATCCCGATCGGAAAGCTTCTTCGATTCCAGCATTGCATGCCAATACTTCGCGTCCCGCAACCTTTCTATCCATTTCGCTCCGAGATGATTCGTCCAGAACACTGACGCCGTGGGCTTCGTCCAGCCGGTCGTGTGCACGCCGTTGGTGACGGCGCCGATCGGGACTTTACTGACGGGGGTATCGGGAAAGAGATCCTTCCACATCTCCTGGCTGACGCGGCCATGGAGTACGCTGACGCCGTTTGCGGCACGGCACATCTTCAAGGCGAGTACAGTCATGCAGAACGGTTCAGCCTCATTGCCGGTGTGTATGCGGCCATAGTTCATGATGTCGTCGATGGTCATGCCCATCGTCGTGGCCAGGCGGACCAGGTTTCCTTCTATCAGACCCCGGTCAAACCGGTCATGTCCGGCCGGAACGGGCGTATGCGTTGTGAACACGCAATGTTTTCTGACAAAAGCTTCTGCTTCCGGAAGTGATTTCTTTGTCTGGAGCCGTTCGCGCAGCAACTCCAGCGTCAGAAACGCAGAGTGCCCCTCATTCATATGAAAGACTGAAGGATTGATCCCGAGTTTGCGCATGAGGCGAACGCCGCCGATGCCCAGAAGGATCTCCTGGCCAATGCGATTTGACTGATCGCCGCCGTACACATGTCCGGAAAGATCGCGGTAAAACTGACCATTCTGAGGGAGGTTGGTATCGAGAAGGTACAGTTTCACGCGCCCGACTTCTACAACCCAGGCCTGATACGCGACGTCGGTTGAACCGATCTGCACGGAACAGATCACCGGATTGCCGCGCTTGTCGACGACAAGGCGCAATGGCAGGCGTGCCGGATCGTATGAAGGGTACATCTCTTGTTGCCATCCGTCACGGCTGATATTTTGCCGGAAGTATCCGTGCCGGTAGAAGATGCTTATGCCAACGAGCGGAAGACCGAGATCACTTGCGGATTTCGCATGATCGCCGGCCAGCATTCCGAGACCACCGGAATAGATACGCAGGCTTTCGTGTAGTCCGAATTCCGCACTGAAGTACGCCACCGGAGCCCTCTTCAACCACGGTGTATTCTTGCTTCCCCACGTGTGTTTTTCCTTGATGTAGGCCTGATAGCTCCGGCACGCCATGTCGACTTTGGCAAAAAACTCAGGGTCCTGCAACCGTCCCCGGAGTTCCTGCCCGGAGACGAAATTCATTACCTCCACTGCGTTATGGTTGCTGTCTTCCCAAAAAAAGGGTGAAAGCTCTTTAAAGATTCTCTGTGAAGACGGATTCCACGACCACCAGAGGTTATATGCCAGTTCGTGCAACTGCTGGATGAGGTTTTCGAACTGCTTTTCCGAGATTCGCTTGGCGGCCACTGTCAATCTAGCTCCTGGGTGATTATCAAGCACAAAATATAGCGATTCACATCGGCAAAACCAATGACTGAATTGGATTTGCCCCGAAAGTTCTTCAAAAACGGGGAGAAATCAGAGAATCTGGGCCATTTCGACCGTGAATCGGAATGCGGCCGGTCCGGTTACGCGCCATGTGAAGTCAGCACGCAGAATGTCGAACAGCCTGTTCACGCCAATACCGGCCTCAGCGTACCACCCCCCGGTTTCCATCAGAGGAAGAGGAGGACGTGCCCAGGTTCGGGCTATTCCGGAATGCAGTATGAGTTCAATGCTGCGTTCGTAGAGGTAGGGGATGCCGAGAGCGAGAAAAGGCAGCGACCGAAAATTGTGCTCTACATTGCATGCAACGTACCCGGTTCCCCCGAATTCTTTGACGTCCATGCCGCGCATGACGCCGAACGGTCCGATGCCGCTCGAGGCGCTTTCCAGCGCGAACGCACGCTGAAGCGGCAATGTCCCGCGTGACAGTCCGCCTGCAATACGAAAGGTAAACCCCGGGTTGAACAACGCGCTTCGCGCGAATGTCTGCATCTTCAGCGTTGCGATTGCTTCGAACCGTGTGAAATCAAACGAACTGCCTGCGAAGCCGGGGGAGGAGTGTTCGAGAGAGATTTCGAGCGCGTCGCGCGTAACCACGTTTAACGGTACAGGAGGTTCGCCGTACCGCATGGTGAACAGCATACTCCGCATCTTGCCTTCGGGGATGGACGGATTCGAACGATACGTGCGCGACCGGGAGAATACACTATACTCCGTAACGACAGGAAGAGACACATGCATCTCATTGACGAACGCAATCGTCCCGCTCACCATACGCGACGGAGACACGGTCAGAAACGACCGCCATCCTTCAACGCCGTAGTAGTCACTGTAGTCGTTCTTGTAGATCAGCGATGTCAACGAGTTCACCAATGTTCCATAGTACCCGGCCTCGGGCCTGATCGCCGCTTTCCTGTAGCCCTCGGCACCTATGCCGAGCGTGTGTGCCGGCGAAGTGAAGACCGTAGTGCCGAGAAGATATGTTGTAGACTTGCCGGAAAACGCATACGCAATGCCGGCCCGCACATCAACCAGCGGAAGTACCGGTATATCGCACTGAGCACCGAGATGGAACCCTTCGACTCTGTTGAACGAGACGTCTGCATACCGGAGAATCGCAATCGCCGGCCCGGCGTCGCCACCGATGGTCATAGTAATACCACCGGGTTTGAATTGCACTTCAAGTGATTGTGTGCTATCGAGCGACCCGTAGGCGTGCGTCTCCTCGGGAGTGAGGGGGAGCACTTTATTGGAAGCCCAGAAACTACTGTCGATCTTTGTCGCTGAAGAATCGACAATGAGCCGGGGCTTCCGGAAGATGCTGTCGGGCAATTGGGGGTTCACCCTGTACTCCGTGATGACCGACGTCTGTTCAAATCCGAAGCGCGGAAATGTAAACCCGATGAAGTCGACACGTGCATCCGCGGTGATGCGGATGTCGATGGGGAGCCAGATGCCGTCCTGGTATGGCGCAAACTGTTGTTTGTAGCGGAGATGTTTCTCCGTGACGAAGGGGAACTGAAAGGCTTCATTGGGTTCAACATCAACCCCCATCAGGGCGTACGATTCGTCCTCAATATGTATGGTTCCGCGGAAGAGCGGCGTGGTACGCGTGCGGGGTGTCAGGGCGATTTCAAAAATGTCGCGATCGCGGTTGTGATGCGTGCGCACCAGGTGGACGTTGTAGTACTCCAGGGCTGTCGGGGCGGTTGGACCGACGAATGTGTATCCAAAAAAACGGATTTCGTCATCGTTGAAATTCATGATTCTTCCGACGGAGGCGAAGTTAAACGACTGGGGGATGTTCGCGGTTTGCCTGCGCTGGAGGACGATTTCCCGGAGTGTGTCACCCTGTTGCCAGTAGCCGCGTGTAAACGATTCGGTGACACTGGCAATCGCCGTGTCGCGACGGATCACCTGCCGTGTGAATGCTTCCATCTGGTAGGATACAAGCCTGCTGATCCAGTGACGTTTGCTGGCAATCGCGCGACGAATGATCTCTACTGCAGGGTCTTCGCTCGTGATCACCATCTCGGGCAGGATGATATCGCCGGCACGCAGGCGGGCGTGATACGTCGTGGCGCTGGAGACGACGACAAGTGTAGTTTCCGGCCGGTACCCGATCATGCTCACGATGATCGTATACGTTCCGGGTTCCACCTGCATGGTGTATTCTCCGGCCGGGCTCGTTATTGTACCACGCGTGGTCCCGGCGATGCGAACATGTGCTGCCGGTAGTTTTTGGCCTGTGGCGGAGTCGGTGACGGTGCCGTTCAGCGACAGTCGTTCAGCCGCCGTGGCGAGTGACACGAACGCAGCAAGAAGTATGAGAATGGCAGAGAATACCCTCAAAGACTCCGCTTGTCGTGTTTCGATGGTGGTGTTCCAGGTTTCTGGGGCGGGATTCCCGTCGGACGTGATGCCTGTTCCCAGACTTTTCGTTCCTTCGCGTGACGAATGACCTCACGTTCCGCTTTCAAACGGGCAAGGCGCTGCTCGTCCGTCATGGGAGGCGAAGTAACCGGAGTCGAGGGTTGTCTGTTGCGGAATGCTTCCCAGGCGGGAAGGACATTCTTTTCACAGGAAACGACAAGGGGGTTCAGGGGATCGAGCAGATAGGCTTCCATCAGCGAGTCGAATGCAAGCGCACTCTGCCCTCGCTTGAGATACTGCTCCGCCGCTCCAGTCAGCCGCGTAATTTGTGACTGGACATCTCTTCCCGACGTTGCAGGGCCACCGACCTTGCCGAAGTCGGGTCCGATGGTGACAGAAAGAGACTTCCTGTCACGTGGTGTATCGCCCAGAGCCATAGCCGCCTCCTCGTATAACGTTTCCCCTTGTACAAAGATACGTCAACGGCCAGGAGAAATCAAGTGGATGTGTGACCGAAGACTCGCAATCAATGGTGCTGTTGCGTACTTTGTATGCATGTCCGGTGAGCGAAATCACATTGTGATAATTGGCGGGGGCGGAGCTGGCATTATTGCGGCCTGGCGGGCTGCTGCCAGAGGGTGTTCCGTTCTGCTGCTCGAACGAAACGTCCGTTTGGGGACGAAAATTCTCATTTCCGGAGGTGGAAAATGCAATGTCACCCATGAGGGTGCCATTGACGATCTCCTTGCCGCATTTCTGCCATCGGAACGGAGATTTTTGAAACCGGCATTCTACCGCTTCAGCAACGGCGATATTCAGGAACTTCTTGCCGCAGGAGGGATCCGGCTGGCCGCGCGCCCCGACGGGCGCATGTTCCCTGTGAACGGAATCGCAAAAGACGTCATGAGGGCGCTTTCACGTCTTCTGGCGGATCATCACGTCAACACAAGATTCCATCAACATGTTGAAGAAATCCTTGCGGATCATGAAGGTGTATGCGGTGTGCGAGTCGGTCAGACCGTCATCCCGGCCCGCCAGGTGATTCTGGCGACCGGCGGTGCATCATATCCTCAAACCGGAACAACGGGAGACGGGTTTGCGATGGCGCGGATTCTCGGACATACGATTGTACCCGTGCGCGCCGCTCTCGCACCGATCCAGGTGACGCCTTCTCTGCCGCGCGATTGGCGTGGTGTCGCGATCCGGGGGGGATCCCTCTCGGCACTGCACAATGGCCGTCAGATCGCGAAGTGGGAGGGTGACGTTCTCTTTACCCACGAGGGCCTCTCCGGTCCTGCGACGCTCGAGGTGAGCCGCGCAGTCGCAGTTGCGGCGGAATCGGGGGCTGTCAGTCTCTTCCTGGATTTCTTCCCCGGAAAAGAGGCTGACGTCATAGACGAAGAACTTCAATCGATGATCAAGATGCAGGGCGGACGCATGGTGGCAACCCTGCTCGAACCGTTGCTGCCCAACCGGATCATTGAGGGGATGATGCGTTCCGTTGATGTTGAGCCCACGACGCGCGGTCATGTGCTGACGCGCGAAGGGCGGGGTGCAATCGTGGGTCTTCTCAAGAAATGGCCGCTGGGAAAAGTCGCAGGTGTACCGCTTGAACGGGGCGAAGTAACGGCCGGCGGGGTTGCCCTCAACGAGGTGAATCCGCACACGATGCGGTCACGACGGGTGAAGGGTTTGTACCTGTGCGGTGAAGTGCTGGACATCGCCGGACCTGTCGGCGGATACAATCTTCAGGCGGCCTTCTCCACCGGATACGTCGCCGGCGACAGTGGCTGCTATTTCACCAACACCATCTTCCGTGAAGTGACGACACCTTCGGTTGCGAGCTGGTAGAGATAGAGTCCGCTGGCGAGACCTGTCCCGTCGAACGTCACCACGTAATTGCCTGCCGACTTCCGCTCATTCACCAGCGTTGCCACTTCCCGCCCGAGCAGGTCGTAGACGGTGAGCTTCACCCAACTAGACCCTAGCCCCGAGACCCCAGACCCGTTCTAGACCCGAGCCCCCAGACCCAATCTTCTCACCCGAGACCCCCGCTTCTACACCCGAGACCCTATATTCTATTGTGGTAACCGGGTTAAACGGGTTCGGATAATTCTGCAACAGTGCCGATCTGCAGAGGTGTTGTGCCCGGGTCATCAACACCGGTCGGGTACGAAGCGGACAGGTAGAAATCCACATTGTCCAGGGAGAAGGTGTTTTGCGGTACTGTCACGAGTGTCTGTACGAGGTTGAATCGGAAGCGGTCTGCGAGCAAGGTTACAGGCCCGCCTCCGAGAGCATCAATGGTATAGTGGCCGGTGAAGTCGCTCAGGCCGTATCCGGTGGTTTTTCCACCTGAGGTGAGGGCGAGAATGCGCACACCCGGAAGTGGAGTGCTGTTGACGCCAAGAACGCGTCCGCTTACCCGGGTGAGTCCGGCATTCTGCAGTCGAGGCACGGAAATTCTCACGTCGGGTGTGGTGCCGTTGACCACCACGCTATCGGCATTGAGCCATGTCAGGGCGGTGGTGCCGGCTGTCGTTGAAAACGACGGGGCGTAGTCGCTGAAGGGAATGGCCAGGACGTTGTAGCTCCCCGCCTCAATATCGTTGAACAGAAAAATGCCGGTGGAATCCGTATAGGTGAATGTCGCCGGCCTGTCGCTGCCTTCTTTCGGTCGGGGGAACAGGATGATGCGTGCAGGAACTTCATTGCCATCGGGATCCGTCACGATGCCCTGCATGGTTCCGGTATCGGTCGGCGCTTTCAGACGCAGGGAGAAATTGATGCCGGTTGTGTCGGCGCGGACCGCGAGGATCTTTGCTTGCGCGGGATCGGAGGCGTTGTCGTAAAACTCGGGATAGTAGCCACTCTTTGCGGCCAGGGCGACGTATTGCCGGCCACTCAGCACCTGCGCGAAGAATTTGCCTGATGTGTTAGTATACCCGAACCACGCCACGCCGCGGGAGTAGCCTATGCCGGGGATAACAACGGCCTCGGCGCCGGTTCCCGGCGATTGCATAGTTGTCGCAGCAGATGTGACGAGCTCCTGTATGGGGCGGACAAAGGCAACGACCGCGCCGGGGATGGGTGCCCCCAGTTCATCCGTCACGACGCCGCTCACATAGGCATAGGGTTGTGGGGAGTTTGGTGACAGGGAGAAGTTCACGTGTGTGGTGTCGTTGACTCTGACGTTGACCGGTGTGGCATCCCCCGGTCCGCTTGCGTTGATGTACCACTGGGCCTGATGTCCGTTTTGTGCTATCGTCATCATTGCTTCTTCGGCATGTACGAGGTACACGCCGGTATCGACCACGGCAGAAAAGGTGCCGTCACTACTCGTCGAGATATCAAGTCCGCGGTTAGCCGGTGAAGGCATCTTGAAAAAGCGGACGGTGATTTTTGCGATTGGTAATCCGGTGATGTGATCCGTAATTTTGCCCGCAATGATTCCTTTGGGTCCCGGAGGAAGCAAGTAGGCCCGCACGGAAGCGATATTGCTGCGAGCCGACTCCAGCAGGATACTGTCCTTCAACTGGACAGCGGTCACCACGTAGTGGTACTGCATGCCCGGCGTGACGGCCAGGTCTTCGAACTGGCGCAGACTGCTGACGGCTATCCATTGAAAATTGGTCGTATCCGGCGAAGACCGGTACACTTTGAAAAACGAAGTGCCCGCTGGTGCATTCCAGTTCAGTACCACGCGCGGCTGGAGGGATGCAGGAGACTGCGCCTGGAGATTCGCAGGAGCCTGGGCGTCCATCGTGGTGACGAAGGAAGCCAGTGCAAGCACAATGCCGATCAGGAGTTTCATGATGAAGTCCATCCGTCAATACAGATCACCGGGGCAGAAGAACGCAACGGCGCACCGGGAGATCCGGCGGCCGTTGCGTTCACACGACCACAGTACACAAGATTACCGCACGAGCAGCATCTTCTTCACGCCGGTGAACAGCTCCTTGCCGGCGCCATTCACTGTTAACCGATAGAAGTAGACCCCGCTGGCGACCGTCCGGCCACTCCGGTCCGTCGCATTCCACACCACTCTGCTGCGGCCGGCGGCAAGAGGCCCGGTGACGAGGGTGGTCACTTCCTGTCCGAGCATGTTGAAGACCGTGAGCGTTGCGTTGCCGTTCACAGGGAGATCAAAGGTTATCATTGTGCTGGGGTTGAACGGATTTGGATAGTTCTGCCCGAGAGCATAGGTGCCCGGCAGAGTCGCATCGGAAGTGACATCCGTTGTTCCCGCTGGCTCCAGTGTGAAATCCACTCCGGAAACCTCAAACTGATCGCCGGCCACCGTCACCGGCTTCTGTGAAGGAGCATAGTCCTGGCAATCTGCCGTGATGATCAGGGATCCTGCCGGCAGCGCATCGATAGTATAGTTGCCAGTCTCTTCGGTAATGCCGCACCCGATCAGCTGACCGCCCGGTGTTGTTGCCATGACACGGACTCCGCGGAGAGGCAACCCGCCCGCGAGAATCCGACCCCGGAGGAACACAAAGCCGTTCGACCGGATGGGCACCACGCCGATGTTGATACCGGACACGTCACCGTTGACGAGTACTTTGTCTGCAAGCTGCCAGCGCATGACGCCGTAGGCGCCGGCTTTGTAGAAGGCAGGGGCATACCCGCTGAACGGAACAGCCATGACGACGTAGGTGCCGAGCAGTACTTCACCTATGGTATATGCCCCCGTCGAGTCGGTGTGTCCGAACCGCATCTTTCCGTGCAACGCGTTTGGCGTGACGGGGATCAGGACGACGACTGAAGGGACGCCATTTCCGCTGGAATCACGCACGACACCCGAAATACTGTTGTGCATTATGGAATTCGGCGCAAGCGAGAAGTTGACGTCCTTGACGTCGGAAACGACTTTGATGATATCCGCAAGCAGCGGATTGGTTTTGTTGTCGTAGTACTCCGGCAGATAGCCCCACTTCGCTGCCATGGCGATATAGGCCCGGCCGACCAGAACCCGCGCCTTGAACGTGCCCAACGAATCGGTTCTTCCCGACCACACGACGCCGCGGCAGAACCCGAATCCGTCAACATCCAGGTTTTCGGCATCCATTTCCGTCTGACCGTATGAAGTTGCGGTCAGCGCGACCATATCCTGGAACGACCGCATGATGACGACCGTAGCGTTACGGAGTACGTTGCCCAGCGTGTCCCTCACCGTTCCCCCAATGGACGCATACGTTGGAGGTTTCGGTTTGCTCAGTCCGAAGTTCGCGATGAACAGTGAGCCGGGTGCTGACTTTCACCGGTGTGGCCAGGGCGACTTCCGTCACATTGTCGAACCACTCAGGCTGATAGATGGTCAGCACGGATGATCGAATGGATCCTTCCGCACGCACAAGGTAGGCTCCGGTGTCGAGTGTGGCGGTATAGAGTCCCAGCGAGTCGGTGATTGCTGTCGGCTGCCAGATTGACATCGACGGGCTCTTCGAGTAGAACCTGATCAGAATTCCTCTGAGCGGCAATTGCGTACTGTCGTCGATCACCTTGCCGGCGATGACACCCTTTACGACGGGTGGAAATATCGGCCGGCTCAGGCCGAAGTCTGCGACGACAGACGCATTCTTAATGACAACGACCGGATCGGCGGTGGCCATGTCCGTCTTGTTGTTGTACCATTCGGGTTTGTAGGCAGGCGGTCCGGGCGGCATCCAGGGAGCGGATTGCGCGTTGATCTTGTATGTGCCGGTGTCGAGTTTCGCGGCATAGTGGCCGTCGGAGTCTGTAACGGTGCTGGGGATGTCAATTGTCATAATGGAAGCACGCATACGGTAGAAGAGGATGCGGATCCCCGGTATTGGTTTGCCCGTTGTATCGTCGGTCACCGTTCCGGCGATAATGCCGATCGGTCTCTCGGGTGTCGCAAACGAAATTTTAGCGATATTGCTGGGTGTGCTTTCAATGGGTCTCATGGATGAGTTGACCATTGCGACGGTGGTGACGTAGTAGAAGAACGTATAGCCGACTTTCACGGAGTGGTCGAAATAGACCGGCGAGTTGACGAGGGCGATCTTCTGGAAGTGTGATGTGTCATCCACCGAGCGATAGACGGCGAAACCGTAGGGTCCGGTTGGAGGGGTCCAGGTGAGTTTTGCGACCGGGACGGCGTCCGGAGCCTGTGTCGCGACAAGATCGGTTGGGGCAGGGGGTAAGGTTACCTGCGCAAGGCCGATGGCGGCAGCGAGCACGCAGAGTACGGCAACAGAGAGCAAGTTCTTCATGATGTGATCCTCCTCCTCGATGTAGAGCTCGTTCATGGGGATAGTTTCAGGGTTTCTCATTCACTGGAATCAAGATAGGCGGAGGGGGAAGGAAAGACAATACCATATTCATGGTATTTCGTGTTGGCAGGTTGGAAGTCTGTCATATGACTGTCTATGACAGACCAGTGGCTAATATCAGCCATGCAAACTGTTGGAAGTCTGTCATGTGACAGACCAGTAGCTACTGACCCTTTTCCACGCTTCGTTGCATCGAATACGATACAAGCGTCCATGATGGATAATCGAAGGAACGATGCGAAAATGACGAAACATGCGATGTTGAAACAGATAGGTGGAGTTGCGTTTGTGGCAAAGGGAGACTCAAATCATTGGGTCACAATGGATGGACCGGTATCGGTGGGTGGGACAGAGGCCGGATCACGCCCGAAGGAACTGGTGCTCGACGCTCTCGCCGGATGTACTGCAAGCGACGTTGTGAATATCCTGAAGAAGAAACGAGTACCGCTCCAGGGATTTGAAATGTATCTTGCGGCCGAAGAGGCAGAAGAGCATCCCAAAGTGTTTACCGGCATCCATGTCGAATACGTATTCTTTGGTGACGGCATCAATTCCGCAGATGTTGAACGCGCCATTGAGCTCTCCACGACAAAGTATTGCTCGGTCTCGGCCATGCTTGTGCCAAAAGTGAAGATTACACATTCGTACAGGATCGAACCCGCTCGAGTCACAGAGGTGTCCGCATCGCTGGCGAACTGACATCATCAACCAAAGATGGGGAGAAGCACATCTCAAATTGATCCTTCCTGATGCTTGCCGCGCGCAATGGCGTTGAGATTATTTGCGCGAACATCAACTTCGGCGCATACTCCACAACAACGAAAATGTCCCCCAGGCCCCTGATAGCATCTCACGGGCACACGCCTTATCCGACCCGGTAAAAGAGAAGGCGACACTCGAGAAGAGACATGACCGAAAGATCAAACATTCTTATCGTTGACGACGAAGCTCCGCAACGAACCGTGCTGGCTGGATATCTGAAGAAGCGAGGCCACACTGTTGTCGAAGCGTGCTCCGCCGACGAAGCGATGACACAGCTCCGCAAATCCGCCATTGACATTGTCTTCACAGACGTCAGGATGCCGGGCACATCCGGGCACGAATTGCTCAACCAGATCCGGATTGCTTTTCCCGAAGCAACAGTTGTTCTCATTACGGCATTCGGCACCATCGAGGGAGCCGTAGAGGCGATGCGCGCCGGTGCCTATGATTTTCTTACGAAGCCGATCGACCTCGAGGCGTTGGATCTACTCATTGCGCGCATCAGCGAACGGCGGCAGCTGCTCTCGGAAAATCGCGTCCTTAAAGACCAGCTTGTCGAGAGGTTTTCCTTCAAGGGCATCATTTCCCAGTCAGCGGTCATGGAGGAGGTCCTTAACACTGCCGGGCGCGTGGCTCAAAGCAAGGCGTCCGTTTTGATCCGCGGAGAAAGCGGCACCGGGAAAGAACTCCTCGCCCGCGCAATTCATTACAGCAGTCCCAGGAAGGATCAAGCCTTCGTGGCGGTTAACTGTGCGGCACTTAACGAGAACCTCCTCGAGAGCGAACTCTTTGGTCACGAGCGTGGCGCCTTCACCGGGGCCGAACGGCAACGCAAGGGCCGGTTTGAGCTTGCCGATGGTGGAACGCTCTTTCTGGATGAAATCGGCGAAGTCCCCCTGGCAACGCAGGTAAAGCTCCTCCGCGTCCTTCAGGAAAGAACCTTCGAACGCGTGGGCGGATCAGAGCTCCTTAACGTTGACGTTCGGGTGATTGCGGCAACAAACAGGAAGCTCGAGGGAATGATAACGCAGGGAATGTTCAGGGAAGATCTTTACTACCGACTTAACGTCGTGACAGTCGAAATCCCTCCGTTGCGAAGCAGACGCGATGATATTCCTCCCACTATAGAACACTATCTTGCCCGCTACACGGACGAACAACGGCGAAAGAAGATGAGTTTTTCAAAGGAGGCATGGAATGCGCTTCTGAGGTACGACTATCCGGGAAATGTCCGGGAGCTTGAGAACATCATTCAACGCGCTGTGATTCTCGCGAGGGGAGATACCATTACGTTGAACGAGTTGCCGGCAGTGGTCAAGGACCTCGGAAACGAAGACCCCTTGGTAGTACCAACGCCTCCCCGAGATCTCCCCGGAGCCGTAGAAAGACTTGAGAAGGAACTTTTATTCGAATCTCTCCGCCTTAACGCGGGTAACCAGTCGAAAGCCGCACGTGACCTGGGTATCTCCGAACGAAACCTTCGGTACAGGCTGAAGAAGTGGGGGGTTCGTTAGAGACTCATCCCTCTCCCCCAGATCTCGACAATTGTGCCGCATTCTCTCGGCATTTTTGTCGAGATCCAATCAGTACGAATCCCTGTTCATCAGAATCGGAGAGTTATTCAGCCATTCCACTCTGGCACGGTCCTTGACATACTCGGACGCAGAAGCTACGAGCGAACCTCAACAATCACTATTATCATCATCGAAGGAGTTCTTATGAAACGCATTCTTTCTCTCGCCCTTGCCATCGGTCTGGTGGCATTCGTTTTCACACTCGCGGTTGACACCGCATCCGCTCAAACCAAGGCCGGTCAGACGACGACCGCTCCAGGCAAAGCCAATGCACAGCAGAAGTGGGGATCATTCGACGACGACGGAGACGGCATCATCAACTGTCAGGATCCCGACTACGTTCGTCCCATGGATGGCACCGGCAAGAAACTCGGCAAGATGCATGGCGGCCAGTCGGTCAACGGCAAAGGCGGCAATGGTCCGGGCACAGGCGTGTGTACGGGTACAGGTGTGTGCGACGGTACCGGACCGAAGGGCAAGGGGCGTGGCAAGTAATAATGGGATTCGACCCGGGGTCCGCGTGGTGCGGACTCCGGGCACTCCTATTTAATCGAGACATCAATGAAGACCATGACATGTGCTGTTCTTTTCCTGTTCCTCATCGTGCCGTCACACATTTACGCGCAGGGGCGTCCGGACTCCGCAGCCAACCGACAACGCCAACGGGCCCCATCAGTGCCGGCCGCTACCAGCACCAGGTTTATTGACGAGAACGGTGACGGCATCGATGATCGATCTGTGAGAATGCGGCTTGGGAATCGACGGGGTAAGGATCGATTCGTCGACGAGGATGGCGACGGAATTTGTGACACGAGAGCCAACGGCCTTGGCTTTCGGCGGCGTGGTGCCGGAGCAGGATCGATGATGGGAGCAGACGGCAAAGGCAACATGCGGCGCCTGGGATCCGGAGGAAAACCATGAAAAACCTTGCCTTCGTTCTCGCAGCCGGCATGCTCTTAAGCAACTCCGCGTCCGCCCAGTGGAGCGCGGGTGCGTATCTCGGAACGCTCCTCGACGACAACGCGTTCAACAATCATCTGCAGATAAGCGACAGGATCACGGAACTGTCGCTTCAGACGGCGTACGACTGGGAAACCGATGCACACGATCTGCAACTCTTCTATGCCGGCGCGGGGAATTTCTTTGCGCTTCTTCCATCACGTACATTCTATGAACACAACGCCGGCGTCACCTATTCGCAGCTCTTCGGCGAGGACGAAGCAACTCTTCTGAATGCGGGCGGGACATTCTCGCTTCGAGACAACAGGGACGAGTACACCGTATACGACCATTCACAGTGGTCTCTCTCCCTGAACATGCGGCACTACCTTTCCGGGTCGTTCATGATGAAGGGTGGATACTCTTTCCGCTCCGCTTCCTTCGCGGAACTCTCAGACTTCAATTATTCGGAGCATGTGGCTTTCGTACAGGGTGCGGTATCGCTACCCTCAAAAACGACAATTATGCTTCAAGCCGATCTGGACTTCAAGAAGTACTTGTCAGCGAATGTCGATTCTGCCTCCGGATCACTGGCAGGTTCCGGAAAGGGGAAGCACCGGGCGAGTGCGTCGACACCGGGGGTAACTCAACTGATCGGCACACTTAAGATCGGACAGGGCATTGCTGAGGGAACCGGACTAAGCCTGACAGGGCAGTACCAGGTGAGCCTTCAGAAGGAATCGCGGTATCTCACCTTCTCTGACGGCCGCCTTACCGACGATGAACTGTTCGACGACCACTACGGCTATGAGGGGCCGCTGGGAAGTCTCATGCTGACGCAACTCCTTCCGGCAGACATCCGTCTCCGCATCTCAGGAACGCTGCAGCAACGCCAATACAGCGATCGACCCGCATTTGATCTTGCAGGTGTTGAACTCGCCCCACAGCGTGTTGACAACCGCTCTACGTTCTCCCTCTCAGTGGACAAACCCTTTGACTCCCTGGGTATCCGTGTGACATTCACCTACGACCACATCATCAATTCGTCAAACGACCTCTTCTATGACTACCGGAATGACGCCGTGGCCGCCCGGGTTTCATTTGCCTACTGATCCATACGCGAGGGTAAGGCTTCCAACCGTCGCGGAAATTCAGTAGATTATCGGCATGAAACTCCGCGTAAATATCCAACCCCGGTTTGTTGTTGCTTCCACCATTGCGGTCGCTGTGCTGATGATCAGTACCGCAGTGATCGAACTCCGCCAGAGCCGTGAGGAACTCTATCATCTGATGCACGAAGAAGCTCTCGCCCTTGCGGAGACCATTGACCGGAGCGGTGCAAACAACCTCCTCTCTATGGACAAGATAGAGGACCTCCTGGCCGAACGGCTGCTCGACAACGCTGCGTATATCGCACGCCTGGATAGCGCCGGCCTGCTTCGCTCAGGTGATCTGGCCGGATATGCTACCAAACACCACCTGTACCGCATAAACATCTTCAACCGGAGAGGAGTTAAGGTGATGTCCAGCCACTCCTCGAGCGTGCTGCACTCGACGCTTCCCGAAAGATTTTCGCCGGTCGACATCCTTTCTCCTATTCTCCAGGGCAATGCTGCCCAACTGGTGATCGGTCTGAAGGAAGCGCGTGTC
Source organism: Ignavibacteriota bacterium (assembly GCA_963849385.1). Classification (GTDB taxonomy): domain Bacteria; phylum Bacteroidota; class Ignavibacteria; order UBA10030; family UBA6906; genus Fen-1255. Next base: position 381,538 of record CAWKHH010000001.1, read on the forward strand.
GAGGAGGGCCAGCGTTATGCCGTAGCTGTGCGCCGTTCACATCCCTCCGGTGGTGCGATTGTCGTCAATCTCGACGCGGCAGATCTGTTGTCATTTCGCCGTACCATCGGCATCGGCAAGCTTCTACAGGACCTCGGAAACAACAGCGGCATCGTCTACGTTGCGCTACAGGACACGCAGGGCATCATGGCTGCAAGCGGCGGAGTCCAGGAGCTTTCCTCGATTAATGCGGATTCTCTTATCCTCCGCGCACTTGTCACCGACACGACCATTACGCGAGTGTTGCCATTCAATGGAACAGACGTCTTTGAAGTGGTCCGTCCTTTTGCACCCAGGGGGCACGTCCATCGGCGTCCTCCGTATCGGCCTGACGATGGATGAAGTACGGAATGCGGAATCCCGGATGCTTCGCCGGTCAATCACGATGTCACTCGTTGTCCTCGTGATCGGCACGCTGGCCTTTGTCTTCCTCATGGCCCAGCAGAATTACCAGCTGATGGAGAAGAGATACCGGTCCATCAAAACCTATACGGGCAATATCCTTGCCCAGATGCGGGATGGGGTGATCACCGTTGACCCGGCCGGAAAGGTCACCATCTTCAATGCCCGGGCAGCGGAGATTCTTGGAGTGCGTTCGACGGAGATTGAAGGCCGTGCGGTGAACGATCTCGTGGATGGAGGTGCAGGAATGCTGAAGGAAATCTTCGCCGGATCGGATGGGTCTGTGGAAAGGTCAGTGGTGCTGCCCGACGATGTCCGTCGCATCGTCGAGGTATCCCTCTCGACTATTCGGGATACAGCCGGGACAATCGAGAGCAGGAGTGCCGTTGTGCGCGATTTGACGGAAGCCCGGCGTCTGGAACGGGACATGCAACGGAAGAACAAATTGACGGCGATGGGAGAACTGGCTTCGGGTGTGGCCCACGAGATCCGCAATCCGCTCAATGCCATCGCGATGATTGCGCAGCGCTTCACCAGGGAGTTCACGCCGCGGCGCGGAGTGAAGGAGTTCCGGACATTGACGTCGGTAATGCAGGAGGAGACACGCCGCGTGAATGCTATTATCCGGCAGTTCCTCGCGTTCGCCCGCCCGCGCAAAGTGCAGCTGCAACAGGTGCATGTGCCGGATCTCATCAACCATGTCGCGTCACTCTTCGCCAGCCAGGCGCAAGGAAAGTCCGTCACGTTTTCCGCTTCGGCAGAAGGAGCGGGAACGGCCTCGCTTGACCCGGAACAGATGAAACAAGCTCTGCTGAATCTGCTCCAGAACGCCCTCGACGCCACGCCACAGGGAGGACGCATTACGTTGACCGCAGCTACCGTCCCCGGGGGTATTCAGTTTGTTGTTGCAGACACCGGAGTTGGCATGCCCGGCGCGGTGCTGGAGAATAGTTTTCAATCTGTACTACACGACGAAGCCCCATGGCACCGGGGCTGGGCCTCTCGATTACCCAGCAAATCGTTGCCCAGCATGGCGGGACAATCGATGTCGCCAGCACGGAAGGGAAGGGGACGGCGTTTTCCATCGAGATTCCGATCTAACCATTCCGGCATCATGGAGACACAATGGACGCGCTCAAGACGAACACGGATGATACCAGATTCACAAAAGAGCTTTATGATGAATGAACCCAACGTGCCTATCGCTCAAGCGCCGCGTGCTGAGCTCGATGTGAACCCCGAGACAGGACTGACGCACCAGGAAGTGGAATCTCGTCGGAAGGCGCACGGCTATAACGAAGTGGCGGAGCAAAAAGGGCACCCGGTCCTCAAATTTCTTGGCAAATTCTGGGGTGTGTCGGCATGGATGCTCGAGCTGATCATGGTCCTCTCGGCTGTCCTCCAGAAATACTCAGACCTCGTTGTGGTGAGCGCGCTGCTGGTGGTCAATGCCGTATTGGGCTTTCTGCAGGAGCATCGGGCAGCCGGCGTTGTGGAAACGCTGCGGCGAAGGTTGCAGGTGACTGCGCGCGTACTGCGCGAGGCGAGCTGGCAGATCATTCCCGCCCGGGATCTGGTCCCCGGCGACATCATCCGCGTGCGCCCCGGCGACATCATTCCTGCGGACGTGAAACTGCTCACGGGAGCGTTGAGCATTGACCAGTCGGCCCTCACCGGCGAATCGAAGGATGCCGACAAGGCTCCCGGCGAAGTGCTGCCGTCGGGATCCGTGGTCCGCCAGGGGGAAGGGAATGCTGCGGTGATGTTGACGGGGGCGAAGACCCTATTTGGCCGCACAACGGAACTCGTGCAGAAGGCGCGTCCGAAACTACACATCGAAGCGGTCGTGGCAAAGGTGGTGCGCTGGCTCTTTGTCATCGTTGGAGCGCTGCTGGGAGTGGTAATCGTGATGTCGCTGTTCCGCGGCGTGCCGGTCCTGGAAATGGCCCCGCTCATGCTCGTTCTATTGATGAGCGCGGTGCCGGTTGCCCTCCCCGTCATGTTCACCGTCAGCATGGCTGTTGGGTCAAAGGAGCTGGCGAAGCGCGGTGTGCTGGTTACACGCCTGAGCGCTGCAGAGGATGCCGCGACCATGGACGTGCTGTGCGTGGACAAGACGGGCACGATCACGATGAACCAACTGGCCGTCACCGGCGTGATCCCGCTTGAGCATGCGACGGAATCCGACGTGCTGTTCGCCGGCGCACTCGCGTCCCAGGAAGCCAACCAGGATCCGATTGACCTGGCGTTCCTCGTCGCGGCGAAAGACCGGCATATCTATGACGGCCGACCTGCGGTCACCCCAATCTCCTTCGCGCCATTCGACGCAAAGAACCGGAGGACTGAAGCCGTGGTCGAAGAGAGCGGTCAGCGACTGCGCGTGATGAAAGGTGCCGTACGGACCGTTGCCCAGGCGTGCGGGCTCCAGCCCCCTGCGATCGAGGCATTGGAGGCGCGGGTGAGTGAATCGGCTCTGAAGGGATATCGGACGCTGGCGGTTGCGCGCGGCCCAGAGACATCCGTCCCCGCATTGCTCGGATTGGTGACGTTGTTTGATCCGCCTCGACCGGACGCCAGGCAACTTATCGCCACACTCCACGACCTCGGCGTTCCCGTGAAGATGCTCACCGGCGACGCGTTGGCGGTCGCGAGTGAAATTGCCGTAAGTGTCGGGTTGCGCAATATTCGGCGTGTGGGCGAGCTGAAGGCCGTGAGCGCTCAGGCCGGCAACAAGGCGGTAGACGTGTTGGCCGGCACCGATGGTTTCGCCGAAGTGTATCCGGAGGACAAGTTCATTGTGGTGCAGCACCTGCAGGCTGCGGGGCATGTGACCGGCATGACGGGTGACGGCGTCAACGATGCGCCCGCGCTGCGCCAGGCCGAAGTAGGTATCGCCGTCAGCACCGCAACCGACGTTGCCAAAGGCGCCGCGAGCGTCGTCCTGACCGAACCAGGGCTGACGAACATCGTGGCGTTGGTTGAGCAAGGGAGAACGATCTACCAGCGCATTCTCACGTGGATCATCAATAAGATCAGTCGGACGATTCTGAAGGCTGCATTCGTGGCCATCGCGTTCATGGTGACCGGCAAGTTTGTTGTCTCCGCTTTTGCAATGCTGCTGCTCGTCTTTATGACGGACTTTGCGAAGATCTCCCTTGCCACCGACCGCGTTCGACCGTCCAGGAAACCGGAGACATGGAACATCGGGGGTTTCGTCACCGTGTCCGCGGTGCTGGGCGTCGCAATGGTCGCGGAGGCGCTCATCCTTTTGTGGATTGGCTGGTTGCATTTCGGTTTGGCGACAAACGACAACGCCCTCTACACATTCAGCTTCCTGACGCTTCTCTATTTTGCCGTGTTCTCCATCGTGTCTGCGCGGGAGCGCCGCTGGTTCTGGGCCACGATGCCCAGCACATTGCTCTTGGGGGCTGTCGCTGGCGGATGCGCTCGCGGGCACCATCCTGACGTTCGTGGGTCTCCCGGGACTCATGCCATTACCCTGGTGGCAGACGCTCGGAATATTCGGCTATGCGATGGTCTCGTGCCTGGTTGTGAACGACGCCGTGAAGGTCACGATGGTTAGATGGCTGGTGCCTGCGGCGGTGGCCTAGAATGCGTCTATGAGAGCGGTCCGCATGAAGATTTCTTAATTCAGCCGTCATTCCTTCGTCATCTTTCACTCGTTACACTGTGTAGCAACTCATAACGAGTGTTTCAATCACAAGAAGGAGTGCGGAAATGAAGGCAAGGGAATTGGCAGCGATCGTTGCTGCGATAATGGTGTTGAGTTCGGTCACGCTGGCTCATGCGAGAAACGGGGGACCGGGAGAGTCGGTAAGGGGATTGCGCAGCGTGTTCGTCAGCGTGCACGTCGATGGGAAATCCCTTGCTGCATCCGGCCTGACAAATCCGCAGGTGTGGTCGGCCGTCGTTCTCCGACTTCGACTTGCCGGTCTCGGCGTGCTCGACGAAAAGGAGTGGGAGAAGACGGAAGGAAAACCCTACCTCTATGTCAGTCTGAACGACACGCTGCTTTCGGGGCAGGCGGGGCACCCGGGGGGATACGTATGCACCTGCAGCTTCGATCTCATGCAGGATGTCGCCCTTGCGCGGCAACCGCGCTCCCATGTGGATGCCTGCACATGGTCGCGCGGGGCGACACTGATTGTTCCCCCCAATGATGGGGCACAGGTGCGCATGCTGGTTGACAACCTGGCGGCGGAATTCACAAACGCTGTGACGGCTGCCAACAGCAACCTCTCCGAACGCACGCAACTCATTGTTCCACCTCTTGAGAAGCATTGAAGGAGATCGTATATTCCTCCATGCGGATCCTCATTGTCGAAGACGAACGAAAGGTTGCCCTCTTCCTGAAGAAAGGTTTCCAGGCGGAATCTTATTCTGTGGATATTGCAGCGGACGGCGCACAGGGATTGCAGCTTGCGCTCAGCAACACCTATGACGCGATCATTCTGGACGTCATGTTGCCGAAGATGAACGGCCTGGATGTGCTGCGGGAGCTGCGCGAAAACAAGAATACGACCCCCATCCTCGTTCTCTCCGTCAAAGCCGATGTCGAACACCGAATCCACGGCCTCAACCTCGGTGCGGATGACTATCTTCCCAAACCATTCTCCTTCTCCGAGGTTCTGGCACGGGTACGGGCTATCATGAGGAGAGCCTCGACGGATGCCCAGGGGACCAGCCTTTCGATTGCGGACTTGCGTGTCGACCTGGTTGCACGCACTGTTGAACGGTCCGGCCAGCCAATCGTTCTTACAAACAAGGAATTTGAGGTGCTCGAATACCTCCTGCGAAACAAGAAGCGAGTCCTCTCCCGCATTATTCTGACCGAGCACATTTGGGACATGCATTTTGACAGCGAGACGAATATTGTCGATGTCGTCATTAACCGTCTGCGACGCAAAATTGACGATGGCTTTTCCCCGAAGCTCATCCACACGGCGCGCGGAGTCGGCTATGTCTTGAAAGAATCCTCCGATGAGCATTCTGCAAAGGCTTAGATCTGTCCGTTCAGTCCTCACCTTCTGGTATGCACTCATTCTTGTGGCGGCATTCACGCTGTTCGGCTATGGCGTGTTCGTCTACCTCCGCCAGCTTCAGGAGGTGGAACTCGAACGGAATCTTGCGGAAGAAGTGGACTGGATTGCGAGGTTGATGGATCTTGAAAGCAGCAATGTCCCCGGAGGGGCCTCCATCAGTCGCCTTTCGACGGATGTCGAACGGCGAATCGTGGACCATTTCATGGTCAACCCCCGGAACTACATCATCATCCTTACGAGCGGTTCGGGAGGGATTTTGTTTCAGTCGCCCTCTTCCGGCATCGGGATACTCCCGGAGGCCGATATTCTGTCTGACCGGACCGTCTTGAGGTCCCTGCCTTCAGCGGCTGGCGGGTTTGTTCGGGTCGCCGGACGAAGGGTTGGACCTTTTGTTATCCAGGTTGCGTACACGGAGCAGGTCACGCAGGCTGTTCTCGAACATCTTCTCTCGATATTTCTGCTCCTCGCTCCCATCGCCCTCTTCGTAAGCGTTGCCGGCGGATGGTTTCTTTCAGGCGTAGTGTTCCGGCCGATCAGACAGATCTCCCAGTTGGCGCTTAAGATCACCGCACAAAATCTGGATCAGCAAATACCGCCCCGGAAGGTGAACGATGAACTTGGTGAGTTGATCACCACGATCAACGGCATGATTAGACGGCTGCGGCAATCATTCGACCAGATGCGGGAATTCTCTGTGAATGTAGCGCATGAACTCAAGACACCGCTGACCATCCTCAAAGGCGAGTCCGAACTCGCACTCGCAAAGCCTATAACGCGCACCGCAGGCGAAAAGTTGGCAACAACGTATCTTGAAGAGACTGTGCGCATGTCGCGCATCGTGGAAGACCTGTTGATGTTGGCAAAGGCCGATGCGGGCCAACTGGTACTGCAACGCGAACCCGTGCCGATGGCTGACCTCGTGCAAGAGCTCTTCGAAGATGCGCAGATTCTCTGCGCCACCAAGAAGCTTCACGTGGTTCTGGGGGCAAACGATATAGCGAATGTGCGAGGCGATGCACATCGTTTGCGTCAGCTCTTCCGTGCAATTCTGTCCAATGCCGTGCAATACACCGATCCGGGCGGGGAAATCCACATTTCGAGCAGGGCGGGCGCTAAAGACCTCCTGGTGGAGATTGAAGATACCGGGATCGGAATTCCCGCGGAAAGTATGGGCAAGATCTTTGAACGATTCTATCGAGTCGAGGATGCACGGGATCACGCCCGGGGGGGGAGCGGATTGGGACTGCCAATTGCCAAATGGATCGCAGAAGTCCATCAAGGGTCGATTTCTGTCCGGAGCACCCACGGCGCCGGAAGTAGTTTCACTGTTCGTCTCCCCCTCCTATCATAATCTTTCCGAGAACAGCTGTTGAGCACTCCCTGCTGATTCGTATCTCCTCCTGAGTCCGTTGATGCAGATCCCTCCAGATGACAAACCTGTCATGCCGCCGTCATGCTCTTCTCACATTTCAAACGTTCTTATAGGTAGACATCGTCAGGAGGGCCAATGGAGAGGATGAGAAGGCGTGCGAGAGCGCTGAGGGAAATGCGAACGGGAGAAGACCTCTGGAAACAAATGACGCAAAGGCCTGAGGTCCGCCGGGTACCCGATCAGGCATCGCTAAAATCCTTGCGTGCAGGGAATCCCGCCAATTCGGAGGCGATGAAGGCCTGTCATCCAGGGGATTCCCCCCCTCCGATTTCGCTGGGGAGCAGACGCGCGATGATCACATTTGCGATCATCATCGGAGCGACTATTCTTCTCCTCATCATTGGCAGGGCGTTTTTGAACTGAAAACAACAAATACACATCCACATCTCAAAAGCAGGGAGACTGCAATGAAAAACATTCGATGGCGTACAATGGCGGTTACGTTTCTGTTGACCGCGGGGTTTGTTACAGGCGTTTTCTGGGTTGCGGCGCAGGGTTCTTCGCCCGGACAATCGCCCGGCGAAAGCGCACAGCAATCCGGTTCAGTCGTGGCCACCCCGCAAGGGAAAGAGTTATTGAACCAATTCAGCGCGGCATTTGAAGCCGCCGCGGCAAAGGTCAACCCGTCCGTCGTTCCCATTTTCAGTGAACAGGTCAACACGGTGACAAACCCGTTCGCCGGTGGGAACAAGGAGTTCAGAGACTTCTTTGGCGATGATTTCCTGAAAAGATTCTTTGGAAACCAGAATCAACAAGAGCAGAAGCAGACGATCCATTCCCTGGGCTCGGGGGTCATTGTGTCGGAGGATGGATATATACTGACGAACAACCATGTCGTTGATGGCGCGGAGAAGTTGACGGTTGTTCTCAACGACAAGAAGAAATATTCGGCTAAGGTGGTAGGGAGAGATCCGCAGACCGACGTGGCGGTAATAAAGATCGATGCACGGAATCTGCCGGCCGCCTCTCTAGGCAACTCCGACCAGGTAAAAATCGGTCAGTGGGTGATTGCCGTAGGGAACCCCTTCCAGCTCATGCACACTGTTACTGCCGGGATCATCAGCGCGAAGGGGCGTTCATCCATGAACCTGGCGGATTACGAAGACTTCATTCAGACCGACGCTTCAATCAACCCGGGGAACAGCGGTGGTGCACTGGCTGACCTGGACGGAAACGTCATCGGCATCAACACTGCAATTCTCAACCCGTCGGGTGCAGGTGGAAACGTGGGGATTGGGTTTGCAATTCCGGTAAACATGGCGAAGAGTGTCATGCATCAGCTGGTTGCAAACGGAAAAGTCACCCGTGGGTATCTCGGCTTGCTGCCCCAGGATATAGACGACGCCCTGGCAGGCGCATTGAAGTTGAAAGGCACAAAGGGATCCCTTGTGGGTGACGTTACCGCGGGAGGGCCTGCTGACAAAGCGGGGATCAAGCGAGGCGACGTAATTACCGCGATCAATGGATCTGATGTGGAAAGCAGCACCCAGCTGCGCAACATGGTTGCCGAAGCCGAACCGGGAAAAAAGGCGACCGTTCGACTGCTGCGGGATGGAAAGACAATGGACATTGACGTCGTGTTGGGAGAGCGCCCCAAAGATCTTGCCAACCGGGAATCCAGCAACACTTCTCCCGAACAGAGTTCGGTGAAGAAGTTTGGTCTCTCGGTGGGAGAGATGACGCCGGAACTTGCCAAGACGCTGGGCTACGCGAAGGATGCCGGTGTGGTTGTGACAGTCGTGACGCCCGGGGGCATTGCAGAAGACGCGGGTTTGAAGAAAAACGACCTGATCAAGGAGGTCAATCGACAGACTGTGCATTCTGTCAAAGAGTTCCGGGACGTGATGGAAGCTGCAGGCAAGGAAGGGAGTGTAGCACTTCTTGTCAGGCGTGGCGAGAATACCTTCTATGTGGCTCTGCAAGTGCAGTAACGGAAAGCCGCACACCGTTCTTCACAAACAAAAGCCGGCGGGTCTGTCGTCCCGCCGGCATTGTATATTTGATAATGGCAACCCGGATCATTGTCGACCAGAGTCCTACGAATGTCTTTCCATCGCTTCAATCACGCGTTGAAGCTTACTTCTCACTTCAAGTGCTGTGCTTTCAAGTCCGCTGTTCTGCACGGCGCTCATCGAAGCCACCGGGTCAATGGCTGCGACCACGGTTTTGCCTTCCGTAGCCTCGTACACGATCACGTTACATGGCAGCATGAGCCCGATGTCTGTTTCCGCCAGAAGAGCTTTGTACGCGTTCGGCGGGTTGCAGGCGCCCAGGATTGTGTACTTGCGGAAGTCCACATCGAGCTTTTTCTTGAGCGTTTCCTGCACATCGATCTCTGTCAGAACTCCGAATCCTTCACGTTTCAGCTCTTCCGTGACCTTTCGAACCGCTTCCGCAAAAGAAAGAGCAGTGGTGGTCTTGAATGCGTATCTCGTTGTTTCCATAGGATACCTCTATATGAAGGGTGTAAGTTCAGATCACCTGAACAATTTGTACTTCAAGGCCTTTGATACGGCTGCTGATTTGGAATGCACCTGAAGTTTTTCGTACACACGTTTGATGTGAGACTGAACGGTGAGGGGACTGATGAAGAGCTTTTCGGCGATCTTTTTGTAGCTGAGACCCTCAACGAGCCTCTGGAGAATATCCAGTTCCCGGGGCGTCAGGTTAAGATCTCCTGCCGGTGGTGCCTCTTTTCCGCGCATCATCGCGAGCAAGCGCCGCGCGATCGAAGCGCTCATCGGCGCGCCTATGCGGATCTCGCGTATTGCGCGGATGAGATCCTCCGATTCGGCGTTTTTCAACACATACCCGGATGCACCCGCGAGAATTGACTGAAAAATCTTCTCATCGTCATCGTAGACCGTGTGCATCAAGACATCGATGGCAGGATAGCGGCTCTTGACGGCTTTGACGCCCTCGATACCGGACATGCCGGGCAGGCCGATATCCATCAGGATCACATCCGGCTGGCGGTCGGGGAGTGCTTCGAGAAGTGCTTCACACGATGAGACTGCGGCGACGACCTCCAGGCCGCCTGCTGCATTGATCAGATCCACCACGGCCTCGCGGATACGTTTGCGGTCTTCCACCACGATGATCGTGGTACTGCGCTGTTGCTGCTCTGGTTCGCTCGTGCTCATTGATCGTGTGCTTTCATCTCCCCCTCAATAGTGTGCCGGACGTCTGTGTTAAGGGATCGGCGCGTGCAGCGTGATCGTGGTCCCCAGTCCGCCTGAAGATGTGATCGTCAGACTGCCGCCGATGGAACGGGCACGTTCCTCCATATTGTGCAGGCCGTTGCCCCGCGCGGCGGCGTGCGGATCGAAACCGATCCCATTATCCGCCATGGTCATCATCAGGGTGCGTCCTTCGCGGCGCATGGTCAGTACGACCCGTGTCGGCTGTGCATGACGGAGGATGTTGTTGATGGCTTCCTTGAAGATCAGGAACATCCGTCTCCGCATCCCCAGAGGAAGGCGTAATGACGCGAGTTCGGGAGGGATGTCAATCTCATAGTTGATCCCTTTTGCTTCCAGCATCTTGGTCGCATGCATTTTCATCCGGAGCAGGAGAAACTCAAACGAATCGTTCTTCGGATCCACGGCCCAGACGATATCGTTCATGGCGTCGATCAGCGCGCGTGCGGTCGAACCGGTATCGGAAAAGAGACCGGCCAACCGTGCACGTTCGTCATCGGAGAGAACGCTCGCCTGTGGTTTTGCCTTCACTTCGCGGAGGCCGACGTCGCTGAAAAGAGCAATTTCAGTGAGTGTGGAGCCGATATCATCGTGGAGATCTGTTGCAATGGATGTGCGAATGCGTTCGATCTCCAGGAGTTTTCTCACCCGGTACCGGTACATCAGAAAGAGCAGGCCGGCAATGACGACAACGGCCGTCACACGAAACCACAATGTCTTCCAGTAGGGGGGAATTATGGTGATTGCCAGCGTAGCGCCACGGGTATTCCATACACCGTCGTTATTTGATGCGGTGATATGCAACACGTACCGTCCAGGGTCAAGATTTGTATAGCTGGTGAAGCGTCGGTTGCCGGCATCGATCCAGGTTTCGTCCAATCCTTCAAGCATATAGCGGTAGCGGTTCTTGCCGGGCGCGGTGTAGCTGAGGGCGACAAATTCACACGAAAGGAAATTCTGATCGTGCTGTAAGCTCGATCGCGTGTGTGGCACTTAGCGCCTGCGGAAGCGGCACCGTCCGGTCAAATACCCGGAGACTGGTGAGATACACCGGCGGGATCCAGGTGTTGTCGCGAATGCTGTCGGGAAAGAATGCATTGAACCCGTTGATGCCGCCAAGGTAGAATGTGCCGTCCCGGCCACGGAACGCCGCCCCCTGGTTGAACTCGTTTCCCTGGAGTCCATCGGTCGCATCGTACAAACGGACTTCACCGGTTGCGGGGGTGAAGCGCGCAAGTCCCTTGTTGGTTGGCAGCCAGAGGCGACCCTGGTGATCGGCAAGAATGCCATAGATGACATTGTTTGGCAAGCCGTCTGTTTCCGTGTAGTGCCGCCATGTTCCCGCTTTGCGGTCGAATCGATTGAGCCCTCCCCCGTATGTGCCAATCCAGAGAATTCCGGCCGGGTCCTCGTACAGGGAGAGCACGGTGTTGTTGTTCAGCCCGTTTCCCTGGCTGCTCACGCTCTGAAAACGTTGGAAGAGATCGGTGGCCGGATCCAGCCGTGCCAGTCCGCCCCCATAGGTGCCGACCCAGATGTACCCTTCAGCGTCTTCGAGCAGAGAAAGCACTGTGCCGGCAGGGAGGGCGGTGGGGGAGTGTTCGTCGGGTGGATAGTGGAAAAAAGAGCGACGTGAAGCGTCCAGACGATCAAGCCCGCCTCCATTGGTCCCGATCCAGAGTGTTGCCGGACGAGTCTTCGTGCAGCACGGTGACTTCATTCTGAATGAGCGAGGTCGTGTCCCGGGGATCATGACGATAGTGCGTGAATGTGTTGGCGGCCCGGTCCGGATCCAGATGTTCAAGTCCGCCCCCCTCCGTGCCTGCCCAGAGTTCACCGGAACGGCTCACCGCGAGAGAGATAATGTTGTTGTGGCTCAACGAAGACGGGTTGCGAGGATCGTGGAGATAGTGTGTGAACTCGCCCGTGGAGCGATTATAGCGATTCAGTCCACTGCCATAGGTCCCGATCCAGAGTGCACCCGCAGTGATCCTCCTGCAGCGCCCAGACATCGTTTCCGCTCAGGCCGCGTGGGGTGTTCTGGTCACTCTGGAAATGGGGGAAGCGGTTCTTCAGACGATCATACACATTCACGCCTCCGGCGGCGGTACCAATCCAGAGAATGCCGGTGTTGTCTTCATAGAGCGAACATATGATGTCGTTGTTCAGCGATTGTCCGGCACCCGGAGCATGGCGGTACCGGGCGACGGCACCGGTAAGGGGATCAAGTCGATTGAGTCCTCCCCCGTTGGTGCCTATCCAGAGTGCGTGTTTTGCGTCTTCATGAAGGGAGAGGATGAAATTGTTGCTGAGCGTACGCGGCGCCGGCGAGGACGCCGTATAGTGAGCCATGACTCCGGTGTGCGGGTCGAAACAATCCACCCCCTGCCCCCAGATGCCAATCCAGATCCGGCCGTCGTGTCCGGCGAGGAGTGCACGGATCGTATTGCCCGCAATGCTCATCGGTATCCGGGGGTCGTGCCGGTAGCGCAGAAACGAACCACCGGGTCCGGGGCGGGACTCTTGCCCGGCCGGGATATACCGGCACAGACCTCCCCAAGTGGCAACCCAGATGTTGCCACCCGGGTCTTCCGTGATTGCCCAGACGGCATTGTCGGCGAGTGAGGTCGAATCAGCAGGGTCATGCCGCAAATGGGAAATTTTCTTCTGATCCGGATCAAGGCAATTGAGACCACTGCTCAGTGTGCCCGCCCAGATGATGCCGCGCGAGTCCTGGAACACCGAGGTCACGTTGTTTTCACTGATGCTAGTCGTGTCGCGAGGATCATGAACGAAGTGCGTGAACGTATTACGACTCGTATTGTACCGGTTGAGTCCTCCGCGCGTTGTCCCGATCCAGATGTCGCCATTGCGGTCGCGACATAGAGACCAGATGCCATTGTCGGAGAGAGCGAGAGAGTCGGCCGGCGCATGCTTATGTGTGACAACGGTATAGCCATCATAGCGATTCAAGCCATCCTGAGTGCCAAACCAGAGGAAGCCAAGTCCATCCTGGACGATCGCGTTGACGGTGGATTGCGAAAGGCCCTGTTCAAGGGAAATATGGTCGAACTTCAGCGTGCCGGTTTGCGCAGAGGCAAGGCACGGGATGAGGGCCAATGTGCATGGGATCAAGAAATGTCGGAGGCGCGGGTGCATGGAGGATGTTACTGAGGAATTGGGAGAGTCGCAACTGTCTGCACCGGTTCTACGACAGCGCCTCCGCAATCCACGCGAGATTCTTCAACGGGATGAATCCGTAGTTGTAGAAGTTGAAGCTTGTGATGCCGCGTTCGCGCGCTACACGCATCCGGTCGAGAAACTCCGCCTTCCCGCCGCTTTCTGGTAAACCGACCTGGAATCCGAGTGTGATATCGCTGCCCGGGAGCAGAGAGGTGAGTCCCGACAGCGGGTCGGCAAGGGCCTTGCCGTCTTTCACGTACCCGAGGGCGAGGATTCCTCCTGTGGCACGGGCACTCGCTGCGGGGTCGACACTTGTCAGCTTCCAGGCTGCCGGGTCGACTGACATCATTTGCCGGACGTGAACATTGCCGGCACCCGACACCAATTCTTCGAGCAGTGAACGAATCACTCCGACACGCCATTGCAGGAAGGGTTCAACCAGGTCTGCCGGAAGGGCTTCCACGGTGGGGTACTTTTCATTGTTCGCATCGGGATCCTGAAAGCACGCTTCAAGAGCGGTCCGGGTAAATTGCCGGAGGGGGGAAAGATCGAGATTTGCCTCGCGTGCCCGTTGCTGGCAGGATGCACAGAAGCAGAGTCCCAATAAGAACCTCGTTGCCGGCGTAAGCGCTATCCCTTCGCGTTCATGATGGAAACCATGTGAGTATCCCTGGAATTGAAGAGCCTCCAGTTCGATGCGATCTACCCCGCGTGCAGCAATGTCTTTCACAAGGGAACGGAGATACTGACGAACATCGCTGTTCGACGGACAGAGATTATGGTACAGGGGATCGCCGAATGCAGTGCGGGCGACCATCTCGGGATGTGCCTGGCCGAGAGGCGTGTTGTGGCAACAGACCACCCAGCTCCGCAGCTGCAGGCCATGCCGGTCTGCCTCCCGCCGCGCTTCCTGAAGATCGTGCCCTGAAGCCACAAGAGAATTCACCAACGGAGACACGCGCCCGTAGAGTGACGGATTGGGTTTGAACATGACCGTACCGTCTTCAAGAAAGACTACCTTGTGCAGTGGATTATGCGGTGCAAGGAACTTGCCGGCATGATAGGCCGTGGCCAGACTGATAGACGTAAGGCCGTGTTCACGGAGGCGCGGCATGACGACGTCATACCCTTCGTCGACAAGATCCCAGAGATAGATCCACATGGAGGCCGAAAGCCGGGGCGGAGATGCTGCTGCGTTGAGGATGCCATGGAGCAGACCGGGTCCGGCCAGTGCTGCAGTGGCAACCTGTTCCAGAAAATGTCGTCGTGTGAGCATGGGGTGGCTACTCCTCGTCGATGACCCAGAGATCAAGCAGGTTGTCCGGCATTCCCGCGATGAACCGCGAAGGCTTGGAAAGGACCAATCCCGATTCCCTGTCGTAGATATTGATGGGATAGGCAATGAAGAGATGTTCTTTGGCCCGTGTGCAGGCGACATACATGAGACGCCGCTCCTCTTCCATGGAATCTTCATTCACTGCTGCCCGGGTGGTGGGAAAGCGTCCTTCGAGCGCATAGATGACGAAGACCGAATTCCACTCAAGCCCTTTTGCGCTGTGAATGGTGGAGAGGATCAGCTTTTCGTCCTCAGCATCGGTGGGGGTGATATCGGTAACACTTTCGGATGCAGGTTCCAGGGTAAGGTCGGTGAGGAACGCGGTGAGCGACCGGTAGCGTTCGGCGATCTGCTGGAACATCTCCAGGTCCTTCCGCCGTTTGTTGTGATCGTCGTACCGTTTCATGAAGACCGGCTCGTAATACTGCAGGAGTTGCTGGATCTTGTCGGCGGGGGTGATGTGTGTCGGAGCGGCACCCTTCAGGGCGTCAAAGAGTGTGCGCAGCTTGTCCGGATAGGCATGGTATTCGCTCCAGAAGACCGGCAACGATGCCGGTGTCCCGCCTGCTCCCTGTGCGGAGCGGCGGGAGAGCACCTCGTCGATGATCTTCTCTGCTGTACGCGGACCGATGCCGTCGACGAGCAGCAATATCCTGTTCCACGCCACGGCGTCGCGGGGGTTTTCAATCACGCGCAGATAGGAGATAAGATCTTTGATATGCGCAGTTTCGATGAACTTGAATCCCCCGAACTTGACAAAGGGAATGTTCGCCTTGTTCAGTTCGATTTCCAGGTCGAAGGAGAGATAGCCTGAGCGGAACAGCACCGCCATGTCATCCAGGGGAATCCCCTGTTCGCGGAGTTCAAGAACTTTCTGGATGACAAAGCGCGACTGCAGGTTTTCATTCTGCGCGACGACGATGCTGGGCATCTCGCCGCCGGGTTTGCGGGTGAAAAGCTCCTTCGTGTATTTATGACGGCTCACGTTGGGTTCTCAGCTCCCCTGGTGTTCGCCCGGGGGGCGAAGCCTTTTCGCAGCTTCTCGATATAGGCAGGTGTGGTGCCGCAGCACCCACCGATGATTCTCACCCCCTGTTGTCTCCAGCCTTCCGCAAAAATGAGGTACTCGTCGGGGGTCACATCGCGAATGAACGATTCTTTTCGTTCTTCGCCGGCCCTGCCGACATTTGCATAAACGGCGACTGGCAGTGCGGTGGCAGCCTGCAAGGCGTGGAGTGCCGGTGCAACATGGCGCGGAGATATACAATTGAGAGAGAACGCCGTCGGATTGCACGGGGCAATCGCGTCGACCGCTTTCTCAATGGGTTCGCCGTTATACAGACGTCCGTTGATGGCGCAGAGAAAGCTGACCACCACCTCTTTGCCGGTGTCGGCGGCGGCGCGGCAGGCGGCACGGGCTTCACGGATTGTGCCCATCGTTTCAAGCAGAAGGAAATCTACACCGGCATCTGCGAGCCTGCGGGCATGCTCTGCGTGTTCGCCGAGCAGTACCTGTTCTTCCGGAACGAGGTCGGGCCGGTAGCAGTCCTCGAGAGGTGCCATGGAACCCGCGATGAGCGTGTTGTGTGCCGAGCTTTCCGTGCGCGCCTGGCGCGCGAGTTCGACTGCCAGCCGGGTGAGGGTTGCGGACCGGTCTGCCAGTCCCGCGCGGGCAAAAACGCGGTGGGTGGTGCGGAAGGTATTCGCAGTGATAATGTCCGCCCCGGCAGCGATGTACTCCTTGTGAATCTGCAACACGCCGTCCGGATGCGTCATGAGCGCACGTGCGGACCAGAGGGGGAGAGAAACATCGATGCCGCGCCATTCGAGCTCGGTGCCCATCGCGCCGTCGAGGATGAGCATCGGAGAGTGTTCCAAGTGCGTTGCAAGCGGTCCGGCCATTATGCCCGTGCTCTCCTGAGGATTTCGTTCGTAAGGTTCAGAATCGGTTGTGTGCTGCGATAGTTCTCTTCGAGGGTGATGATGGTGCAGCCCGGATACTCTTCAGGAAACGTCAGGATATTCCGCACGGTCGCGCCGCGAAAGGAATAGATCGCCTGCGAGTCATCTCCCACAACCATCACATTGCCGTGCTGCTGTGAAAGCAGTTTTACGATATCCGCCTGGATGCGGTTGGTGTCCTGGAACTCATCCACCATGATGTACGTGTAGCGGTTCGCGAGAGTGCGCCGCACATGGTCGTGGTCTCTGAGGAGAAGGCGGAGATAGAGCAGAAGGTCATCATAGTCCATGAGATTGTGCGCAGCTTTGTACTCCTCGAACGCACGCTGCAGTGCGGTGATCTCTTCGAGCAGCTCCTCGAAATGCGGATACTCTTCGTGGAGGATATCTTTGATGGGTGTTGCGGTATTGACCGCTTTCGAGAAAATATCGTAGAGCGTGTGCTTCCGCGGAAAGCGTTTCTCGCGGGTGTCGAGTTTCATCTTCGTCCGCAGGAGGTTGACAACGTCCTCCGCATCCGATTGATCGATGATGCTGAAGGATGAGTCGAACTTGATGAGCGGGGCGTATTGGCGCAGGACGAGATTTGCGAACGAGTGGAAGGTGCCACCGGCGACGTTGTCACACCGGGCATCCAGTAGCATGGATGCGCGCCGGAGCATTTCCTGTGCGGCCCGCCGGGTGAACGTGAGCAGGAGAATAGACTCGGGCTTGACGCCCAGCTCAACAAGGTAGGCGACGCGGAAGGTGATCGTGCGGGTTTTGCCGGTCCCCGCGCCCGCGATGATGAGGTGCGGGCCGTTCACGGAGCTCACCGCTGCATACTGCGCCGGGTTGAGCTCGTTCCTGTAGTTGATGCGGAACTGGTGAGACGCCTCCGGTGCAACAACGTCGGTGAGGGGCTTCTTGAGGATGTATTTCTTGATATCGGTCATACGTAGATAAATTCTTCACCGCAGAGTCGCAGAGCACAGAATTGATGGGGTTTCTCTGCGTCTCAGCGGTCATCGTTTACGAGCTAGAGCTTCTCCACAGGATAGCTGTCCAGGATGTCCAGAATCGCTTCAATGGTTTTCGGCGAGTTGCCTTCCGCGCGGTTGTTGATGTACGCGTAGAGTTTCTTTTCCTCCTGCACACACCGCATGGCGGTTGTGGCGACGCCGTTGCGGATCCCGGGATTGACCTCCTTGATTGCGTCATAGGGCTGGAAGAACTCGACCGCCTGCTGATAGGTGCGGCCGGGTTTGAGCAGCGCACGGATGACGGCAACGGATGCCGGAAGCGCGTCGGCCGACCGGATCTGTTCTTCAATGGCGGGCATGCGGGTCCAGTTGTTGAGCACATGGGCGACGCCATGACTTTTCAACAGTGCGAAATAGTCCGGCGCAAGGAACTCGCTGTTCCGTATTTCGACGCTGTAGGTGAATTCTTTGGGGATTCCCGCAAAGAACGCATCGAGGAGACGGAGAAAGACGGAGAGCGTAACGCCGGATCCCGGAGAAAATGTTGAAAACTCGAAAATGATGGCCCCGCATTTCTGTTTGAGTTCACGCACCGGGCCGAGGAACTCCCCGGTAAACAGCGAGGGGTTGAGGAAATCCGGGTTCTCTTTTCCTGCCTGGTCGCCGTGCCGTGGAAGGTTGGGGTAGCGTTTGACCGTGATGCGATCGGTGACCTTGAGGGAAATGGTGAAGTGATCGGGAGTCTGCTCATACATCATTGCCATGGTCTTTGGCTTCGGGAAATCATAGAGCGCAAAGTCGGCACAGACGGTGGGAAAGATTTCAGCGTATTCCGCAAGGCAGGTTTGTTCGAACGCCCGTTGCGAGGGGTACGCGCGTGTGTACACGATTCCTTGCCACCCCGCGTATTTCCATGAAGACGTGCCGAAGAAAATCCCCCGTTCGGCCCAGCGCCGGAGACGGCCGGCGTTAGTGAGGACAAAGGACGACACAGGGGGCTCTTCGCCCCCTGTATTGAACAGCGGCAGCTGGGTGCCGCGCGGGAGTTTGCGTATCCTCACTTCATTCCTCCCTCACCGGAGTTCACCCGCCGAAGCGCCAACCCATGAGCACCGTAAATGCCGACCAGATAATCCAGAGTGCGAAGACCAGGACCAGCACCTTTGGCAGATGACGTTGAAAGAGTTTCGAGAGTCCGATGCTGACCACGGTAAGATCCCAGATCGTGAAGATATTCACCTTCGACAGCGCCATATGCAGTTTATTCTGAAGATCATAGTTCGAGACGAACAGCGCGAGGTTGGGACCGGCGAACAGCGAGTCCGTGCTGTACGCCAGGAGTGTCGTGACGACCGTTTCAAGAATGCTGATGAAGAAGGTGAGGCCGGCGACCTCAACGACTTTCATATACGGAGCGCTTGCGCTCATCGCCCATTTCCCGAGGAGCCAATAGACGAGGGAGAGAAGAAACAGGGCGATAGGAGTGACGAGGGCGACGCCGGCGATTTGCTGGATGCGGAAGATCATGGAGTCCGGCCGCATGAACTCCGCCGCCTTGTCGGCCTGTTCCGCGGTCATCGATCCCTTTGCCACGGCTTCATCGATTCCTTTGCGCATCAGCGTGCTCATCTGATCGACCAGCGACGGGTTTGTAAGGATGAGCTGGCTGAGCGCGGCGGCAATGACAATGAACAGCAGCATCGGCACCAGCCAGTTGCTTGTCGTTTTTCCGGTCAGCCGCACGTTTTCGAACAATTCACCGGGGGCCGTGAAAATGTTGACAATTTTTTCACCGAACGGCATCGGGGCTACCGTGACCTCGGGGGTGGTCGGCTCTTCCATGGGGGTCCTTTTTAGTGTGTGAGGAACACAGGCAAAGATAGGAAACGCCAGGCAGAGATTCAACATCGCAAGGCGACAAATTTGTTGTATTGGGTGTTGACAATACGACAAAAATGTCGTATCCTGTGGGGAGGACAACTGCGGGGTAGATATGCATGGGACGGTGCTTGTGGAACAGTTTTGTGCGGCGCCGCCGGGCAAGCTCTATTGTGTGCACGGCGGCAGCGGCGTCTTCCGGCTCTCTCTGCTCGCGGCAGGCCAGGCGCTCTTGAACGGCGTACCCGTGACGCTGGTGGATGGGAGCAACCGGTTTGACCTCTATGGTCTGGCGGAATTTGCGCGGCGTACGGCGGGGAGCAACGGGGTGCCGGAGCAGGTGCTGCGCAATATCTTCATTTCCCGTGCCTTTACCTGCTATCAGATGGAAGCGGTGCTCACCGAGCGTCTGCCGGCGTTCGTCCGTGAGAAGCGCTCGCCGGTGGTGTTGATTTTTGGACTGCTGGACACCTTCTACGATGAGCAGGCGCCGCTGTTCGAAGTACGCAACGCTCTGGAACGGATACTCCACGCATTGCGCGCCTTGCGCAACGAAGGCATAGCGTTGCTGCTGGCTTCGACGGACATTCGACCCGCCTCATCTTCCCGCGCGGCTCTGTTCCCGCACCTGGCACAGGCGATGGACCGGGTGTACCTGCTGACCGAAGAGGCGGATGGGCGGTGGTCGCTGGGAATTCAACCGCAATGGATGAAACAAATGGAGGGGATATGGACAGAAAGAAACATGATGAGAACCGCAGAGGCGCAGAGACGCTGAGAATAAATGAATTGACTGAAATTATCATTGGAGCATGCGTTGAGATCCATAAAACGTTGGGGCCCGGCCTATTGGAATCCGCATACGAGGAATGTCTGTGCCATGAGCTTACACTTCAGGGTATTCATTTTGACCGTCAAAAGCCTCTCCCTTTGGAGTACAAGGGAATCCAACTCGAGTGTGGATACCGCCTGGATCTCGTTGTGGAAGGAAAGGTGATTCTTGAATTGAAAGCTATTGAAATTCTCTTGCCTGTTCATGAAGCACAACTTCTCACATATCTGAAACTTACGGGTATGCATGTTGGACTTCTCGTGAATTTTCATGTTCAAGTATTGAAATCCGGCATACGTCGGATGGTGAACAACTATACAGATGAACCTCTCTGCGCCTCTGTGTCTCTGCGGTGAATATTGATCGAGGAAGTCATGGGACGAACAGTACCGACATTTACGATGGTTCTTCAGCAGGAATTGGAAAGCTGGTCCAAGTTCCGGCGGGGGCTGCGCAAAGAAGATCAGGATGCGCTGGATGATCTCTTTCGCGCCGCCCGGCTGCAGCTTGCCGGCAGTGCCTACGCTGCGCGTCCGATTCCGTTCGAAAGCATTGTCATGTCCATGCTGGTCGCACAGCAGCGGCGCATTGCGGCCCTGGAAACACTTGCCGGCCGTTCGGAGATGGGTCAGAACGCCGTTCCTGTCTTTCCGAAGGAATAGAGGATGTTGACCGGGTGGCTGTTCGATGTCTATCCCTCGGTGCACGGGATGACCCTCTGGTTCATTGATACCGAGGGACGCAAGCACTGCGCGTATGACCCGTTCACGCCATCATGCTATTTGCACGTTGCGGAAGGCGATACCAGCCGCGTCGCTGCGCTCCTCCGTGCATTTCCGTTTCCTATTCAGCTCAGCCGCGAGGCACGCAGGGAGATATTTTCCAATAAGGATTGGAATATGTTGCGGCTCTCCATAGGCAGCACGCTGCACTTCAAGACTGTCATTCAGCGGCTGGAACGGCACCTGCCGCATTTTGTGTTCTTCAATTCCGACATTTCCCCGCAGCAGCTCTATCTCTATGACACCGGTCTGTTTCCGCTGGCCTATGGTGACTACGACATCGATGGGGAAGGTCGGTTGGCCGGGTGGACACTGCATGATGCGGCTGATGCGCTCGAGTATGTGCTCCCCCCGCTGACAACCCTGACACTGAAGAACCGGCCCGACGTTGTCTCTCCGAAATACCGCAAGCTCCTGCAGCTGGAGGTGACATACGACGGCACAACATATGCGATGGAGAGTCCCGCACCGGAAGAAGTGCTCGGCGCTCTCGCGCGGCATATCCGGCGGTGCGATCCCGACATCATTCTCACTGAATACGGCGACGCTGTTCTTCTGCCGTTGCTTGCGCGCCTTGCCGATGAGCACCACATACCGTTGCCGCTCAACCGCGACACCACCAGGGGGTACATCACTACCGCACAGTCCAGTTACTTCGCCTACGGCAAAATCGTCCATAAAGACGGGGCGTTCGAACTGGCCGGCCGCTGGCACCTCGATGTTGAGAACTCCTTCATGATGGGTGAGGCAAGTCTGGATGGTGTCGCCGAGATCGCACGTCTGACACAACTACCCGTACAGCACCAGTCGCGAGCTACCATCGGTACCGCACTGTCCTCCATGCAACTCTCCTGGGCCTACCGGAACGGCTACCTGATTCCGGCACGCAAGCGCGAGCCCGAAGATTTCAAACCGGCAGATGTACTGTTGCTGGCGGACCGGGGTGGACTGATTTTTCAGCCGGAGATGGGATTTCACGAACAGGTGGCGGAGATGGACTTTGTATCGATGTATCCGACGATCATGGTGACGCACAATGTTTCGCCGGAGACCGTGAACTGTCGTTGCTGCAGCAACGAGGCGGTGCCGGAGCTCCGCTACACCATCTGCGAGCGCCGCGAGGGCATCGTTCCGGCGACGCTGCGCACGGTGGTGCGCAAACGCGGGATCTATAAGAAAGAGAAGAAGCGCCTGAAGGGGCTGGGGGATGAGCGGTGGAAACTGTACGACCGCCGCCAGAACGCGCTCAAATGGATGCTGGTCACCTGCTTCGGCTATCTCGGGTACAAAAACGCGCGGTTCGGCCGCATCGAGGCCCACGAATCCGTCAACGCCTTTTCGCGCGATGCGATCCTGCGTGCAAAGGAAATCGCCGAGGGACATGGATTCCATTTCATTCATGCCATTGTGGACTGCATGTGGCTGCACCGGCCCGGGGCCGCGGAGGCCGACTACGAAGCCCTCGCACAGGAAGTCAGCCGCACCGTCGGCATCGATATTTCGCTCGAGGGCATCTACAACTGGATTCTCTATCCGTCCTCGAAGATGGATCCCCGCATTCCCACTGCCAACCGCTATGTCGGGTGGTATACGAACAACGAGATCAAGATCCGGGGCATCGAAATCCGGCGCAGGGATACGCCGGTATTTATCAAGCGCCTCCAGGGAGAAATGCTCAAAGTCATGGGCGAGGCAAAAACCGTGCAGGCGCTTGAAACGGTGCTGCCCGCCGTGCTTGCGAAAGCAAAAGAATCTGTGGACCTCCTGCGGTCGGGCCGGGCGGACCCGCTGCAGCTTGTCGTCCGCCGCCATCTTTCGCAGGAGGCCGGCGAGTACACCAACCGGAGTGCAAATGCCATCGTGGCGCAAGCGCTGGAAGAAGCAGGAGTCCACCTCGCCCCGGGAGAAAGTGTTGAGTACATCATTATCGATGCTTCCGGAAAGCGGAATCCCGAAAAGGCGAAAGCGGTTGCCCTGTATTCGCTGGATGACGGCTACGACATAGAGAAATACACAGAGATGGCGCTGAAAGCTGTGGAAACGCTGCTCCTCCCGTTCGGGTATGACGCGGGGAAGCTGCGTGAACTCTGGTGCCCCCTTCCGGTACGGACAAAGCGTCAACGGCCGGAAGCGGCGGCATCAGACCAGCAGGAGCTGTTTTCAAGCGGATGAACAAGAACAGGAGATGAACAAGAACAGGAGATGAACAAGAACAGGAAGAAATGAGGAACGCAATAAAGGGTGGGTGGGAACCCCCTTCGCCCCCACCGCTGTTTACTAATGATGAACACCGAGGGGGGATGTCACCACGAAGAGGAGGTTCCCATGAAGCGCAGTATGCATAGCTTTACCCTGATTGCCGCTTCTTGCCATGGTTCTTGCAGCATTGCCGGCCCGCGGACAGGAACAGAAGAACGGGTGCACCATCAGCGGCTGAAATGCACGAGATGATGAAGAAGTGGCAGGAAGCAATGACTCCCGGAGAAGAGCATAAGCAGCTCGGGTACTTCGTCGGTACCTGGACCACCGAAACAAAGATGTGGATGCAGGGTCCGGATGCCCCTCCGGAAATCACCAAAGGCACATCCACAATGAAATATGTTCTCGGCGGCCGTTTCGTGCAGCAGGACATGAAAAGCACGATGATGGGCAAGCCGTGGATTGGCACGGGTCTGCTGGGGTACGACAACTTCAAGAAAGCCTACGTGGGATCGTGGGTCGACAATACCGCAACCGCGCTGGCAACGATGGAAGGTACGGCAAATGCGGATCGCACCGTTTTCACCCTCAACGGGAAAATGGATGACCCCACGACCGGCGAGAAGGACAAACCCGTGCAGTACGTCTGGCGGATCGTAGACAAGAAAACACATATCTTTGAGATCTTTGACCCGTCTATCAAGAGTGGCAACACAAAGGTGGTCGAGGTCACGTACAGGAAGAAATAGTTATAGCGTTGACGGAATCCGGGGCGATGAGAGCAGCTCTGCGAAGAGCTCCCACCGTCGCTCCGGATTCTCTGCCGTGCCTCCCCGGCGTTCGATGGATTTCTGCACCAGATCCTGACCCAGGTTGTAGTTGATGACGTAACTGCGATACTTGTCGAAAAAGTGGGTCCGTTGCTCGGCCCGTTCCGGAGACATCAGCGCGTAGCGCACAAGCCAATCCGCCGCCTGTCCGCGCGTCATCCGGCCGTCGAGGTAGCGCCGTGCCGCTTCGTTGCCGGCATAGGCGAGGCGCTGCACAAGCGCATGCACGGCGTAGTATGACTCCGCGAGGGAAGGATCTATGCCCGCAAGCGGAAACAGCACTTCCTGTTCGAACGCAACCCGCTCTTTCCCCGGAAACGCCATGTCAATGCCAAAATTTGCGGTTCCTTCAGCGATGAGCGATTGCGGACTGAAGAGCGCATAGATTGTGAACTCCTGCCACCCCCGGCCCCGTGCCAGACTCAACTCAAGCATGCTGTTGTACACATGATGGCCCGGATACCCCTCGTGGCACGCGAGATCGACCGCCCGGTCGATCGTGATCGGAAAGTCCACGTTCACCTGAATGACACTCGTCGCGTTGCCTTTATACCAGTTGTATCCGCTCCAGGGTTTGCCGGTGACATACTCAACAGAGAAGTGTTCACCGGAAGGCAGCGGAAGGTGTGTCGCGCTCCGATTCGCGTCCTTCCGCAATTGCAGCGTCAAACACCCGGGCCAGCCTGTCCGGTGGAATAACGCAGCGGCGCTTGAACTCTTCAAATCGTCCATCGACTGTGCCGGATCCGGGAAGCAGCTTTCCGACATCGTTGACAAGCGACGCAAAGTGGTCTTCCGGAAAGACAGGAGTCGCCGCATCATATAATGCCAGCGCCTCATCGTCGAAGGAATAACGCGTCCCCTGGAGCATTCGTGTACGCGCGATGACGGCGGCAATCTGGCGGCGGAGATACTCGACCCGAAGCGTGACCATGGGCTCCAATCCCGACGCCGGGAAGGCCTTCAGAGAATCACGAAGCGCTTCAGCCCGTTCACCGATTGTCGCAAGACCCTCCCGATTGCGGGCCGCCTCCCGCTGCCACTCCTCCGGGCCGAAGTATGCATCGACGAAGTCGGCATCATGCACGCCAAGAGAAAGCACGAGTCGCACGTAGCGCTCGGCAATCTGATCAAGATGTTGGACCATGGGTATCGCGCTCCTTCAGAAGGTTACATCATTCCTATGGGATCCACGTCAACAATCACCTGGACTCCGGGGGATGGCAGGGTAACGCCTGCCAGGGCTGCCTGCAGTCTTGACCGGGTCAGCGCTCCGGAGGGATCGTCCGGTTTTGGAGCCCGCAGCATCACGTGCCAGCGAAAGCGCCGCTTGATCTTGCCGATCACCGCAGGTGCGGGCCCGAGAACCTCGAACGGGCCGGGAGTGGCATTCAACGCGCCGGCAATCCGTTCGGCGGCTATGCGCACAGCGTCCTCGTTTTCACCCTTGGTTTCGACAAGAACGAGGCGCGAAAACGGAGGATAGCGCAATTCCGATCGCGATGCAAGTTCCTCCTCGAAGAATGACCGGTAGTTGTGATCGATAATGTGCGCCAGGGTCCGATGTCCGGGTTGTGCCGTTTGAATAATCACCTCGCCGCGCAGCTGGCTGCGTCCGGCCCGGCCGGCAACCTGGGTAAGAAGCTGAAACGTGCGTTCCGACGAACGGAAATCGGGCAGCAGCATTTGCGTGTCGGCGGAAATCACACCGACAAGCGTCACGCGGGGGAAATCAAGTCCCTTCGCCACCATCTGCGTACCCAGAAGAATGTCGGCGTTGCCATCGCCGAATGCGCTGAGGATCCGGTCATGAGCTCCTCTGCGCGACGTTGTGTCCAGGTCCATACGCAGCACCCGGACTCCGGGGAATGTCGCTGCAAGCTCTTCTTCGACCCGTTGGGTACCCAGACCGTGAAGAGCAATATCGGGACCTCCACATGAGGGGCAGGTGGTGTACAGGGGGCGCACATGACCGCAATAATGACATCGGAGATGGCGTTTAGCGAGATGATAGGTCAGGGAGACCTGACAGTCATCGCACATTGCGACATATCCGCAGTCGGGACACGAAACAAAAGGGGCGAAGCCCCGCCGATTCTGCAGAAGAATAATGCCTTCCTTCTTCTTCAGACGATCTTCAATCTGTTCGCGCAATTCGCGGGAGAGCGACGATTGTTGAAAGCGGCGAAGTTGATGACGCTCGTCAGGCGGAAGTGATGTTTTCATCTGCGCATACGCCTGGCGCCGTTCCGCAGTCATGTCCACAATGCGTACCGTCGGGAGCACCGCGTGATCGACCCGCTCGGGCATTTCGAGCAGGGTGAATTTTCCGTTGAGTGCGTTGGCGTAGGATTCAAGAGAAGGAGTTGCCGAACCGAGAAGCACAACGGCGTTCTCTTGCTGTCCGCGCATGATTGCGACATCGCGGGCATGATAGCGAGGGAGGGCATCGAATTGCTTGTAGGAAGCCTCGTGTTCTTCATCCACAACAATGAGACCCACCATATCGAGCGGAGCAAAGAGCGCCGATCGTGGTCCGATGACAATCCGGCAGGAACCATCACGGGCACGACGCCACACATCACCCCGTTCTCCGGGAGTCATCCGACTATGGACGACCTGCGCCCGGTCGCCGAAATGGCTCTTGAAGCGTCGAACGATCTGCGGCGTCAGCGAAATCTCCGGAACAAGAACAATTGCGCTTTTTCCCTCATCGAGACACCGCCGGATACACTCGATGTAGACCTGGGTTTTGCCGCTTCCCGTAACGCCGTGCAAGAGGAACGTGCAGGGGCGGTGCTCCTCCATAGCGGCGACAACAGAGCCGACGACCAGTTGCTGAGCGGCATTCAGGGTAATCGACAGTGTACGTTGCTCGGACCCGTAGTCTTGAGCCCGTGAAACCGTACGACTGACGACGTGCAACAACCCCGACCGCTTGAACGGTGTACATACCGCCGTCGATGTGCCGGACTCTTTGACAAGGTCGAGCAGATCGGCCTCGCTGTGCCCGAGGGCGTGCATACGGAGGACGCCCTCGAGGAAACCGCGCGCCTTTGTCCGCCGGGCGGGCAACTCCGCGATGGCATGCTGCACAGCCGCAGGGTCGACTTGCGTAAGGTCGACAACATCACGCTCTTTCGTATGTGTTCCGGACCGGGGAAGGACTTCTTCGGAGGCGACGAAACCCTCACGCTCGAGTGCATTCACGACGGCATGGATCGACTTCATGCCGCCGGCGGATTTCAGCGCGGTGATGAGTACCGGACCATGTTCGATGAGCCGGCAGACTAGAGCGAATCGACGCGGAGCACGTGACTTCAGCTCGGTCATCCGCACATCATCAAGAGCGATGGCGGCGCGGACACGCCGCTTGCTTGAACCTCCGAATCCCTGGGGAAGTGCGGTGCGCACAACTTCGTTGAGCGGCGCCATATAGTAGTCGGCGATCCACCGGCACAGGGACAACAGCGCCGGGGAAAAGGATGGCGTGACGTCGAGGACGTCAGCAAGAAACTTCAAGGAGGAATGTGACGATGCCGCGGGCTGGTGAACGACAAGGCCAACGGCGTACTTACGCCCAAACGGAACAAGGACCCTGCAGCCGACTGAAAGGGTGGACTGAAGTTCGTCCGGGACAAGATAGGTGAACGCCTTGTCGGGGCCGGAAGGAATCACTACATCTGCGTATCGCAACATATGGATAATATGGCAGGAAGGAGGGATTAGTGCAAGAAGATATCACCGCGGAGACGCAGAGACACAGAGAAAAACTCCTGAATTGGAAAAGGTATTGTCCCAAAAAAACCTCTGAGCCTCAGCGTCTCTGCGGTAGTGTTATTTGATCAGCACTAACCTGCGTCTCGATGCACGAGCGCCGGAGAAAAAGCCGGCAGGCACACGGCAATATACTCCGCGCCGCCTTCAGCAGGAGAGCTGTACTGAACCCACTCGCCCTGATGGGCAATCACTGCCTGACCGGCCTTGACGTCAAGAGAGCCGCCCGCGAATGCCACGCGCAATTTTCCATGCAGGACGATCGTATATTCGTCGAACTCCGGCGTCTGGCCGGGCTCACTCCAGCCTTGCGGGCTGACCATCCGGGCAATACTGACGCCCGGTGTGCCCGTGTTCACCCGTCCGGCGAATTCTTCAATAACCTTCGGCTTTGTGCCGGCAGCAGGGATGACTGTAGGGTGGTCGATGAGCGTGGGCATAGCTGTCCTTCCGGGTTGACCGACAATAATGACGATAGTTACTGCGCCGCAAGAACGCCAAGATGGTCCAGTGCGGTGCGCAATTCTGCCGGGCCGGTATAGTGGATCGCATGCAATCCGAGATGGCCCGCGGCGGTGACATATTCCTGCACATCGTCGATGTACGCGCACTTCTCCGGCGGGAGCCGGAGTTTCTGCAGCATATCTGCAAAGATCGCCGGGGCCGGTTTCATTGCCTTCACTTCAAAAGAAAGTGTCACCGCGTCGAACAAGGGAAAAATCTCCAACGGACGGATACAGTAGAGGTAGTGCCACTCATTGGTGTTCGAAAGAAGTCCGAGCTTATGCGTCGGCTTCAATGCACGAACCACTTCGAAGGTCTCACCGATGGGGGTGAAGATGCCGATGTACGCATGAATGAAGTCTTCGCGGCTGACCCTGATGCCGGCGAGATCGCACAATCTCTCGAAGAACTGATCGGAAGAAACCAACCCCGTCTCATAGTTCGCCGCAAGCAGGTTGATTCCGGGCATCACCTTCCGCAGATCATCAACTGTCTTACCGGCCTTCCGGGAAAGCCCCTGAATAAAGAGTGAAACGGAAAACCTGCAAATGACATTTCCGAAATCAAAGATTACCGCCTCGATCCGCCGGTCAGTCATTCTTCCTCTTCAACGACGAATGTGGTACAATCACCGGTTCCATCACCAGCTCCACGCCGAATGTCGAAGACACGCGCGCCCGGATCTCTTCTGCCAGCGACAACAGTTCACGGGTGGAGCCGCCGAAATTCACCAGGGCCAGCGCATGTTTCGACGAGACCCCGACACCCCCGCGGCGCATTCCCTTTGTGAACCCGGCATGTTCGACAAGCCACGCCGCCGGTATCTTTACGCCTTCGCTCGTTGCGAACGAAGGTATTGCCGGGGCATGGCCTGCACTTCTCCACCGGGCCTGCAAAGCAGCAAAGGCGGTTCCATCAATCACCGGATTCATGAAGAAAGACCCGACCGAACGCGAATCCGGATCGGCGGGATCCAGAACCATTCCCTTGCCCGCCCGCAGGCGAAGGACGGTTTCGCGCGTCTGCACGAGTGTTGCGATATGACCCTCCCCGGAGCCCGGTTGCGCCTCCAGTTCAATTGTTCGTGCGAGCTCAGGGTACCGGATTATTGCGGCGGTAGTGACAGGGAGGTCAAGCTCCACGGACGTAAGAATGAATTTCCCGGCGTCGGGTCCCTTGAAGCGGCTCCAGCGATACCTGAACCCGCACTCCCGGGCTGTGAATGAAACCGCGTCCATTGTTTTCAGACTAATGGCATGCACAGCGGTGATGGTATCGGCCACCTCCTGACCATAGGCACCGACATTCTGCACGGGGGTAGCGCCGGCGGTTCCGGGAATTCCCGAGAGGCACTCCAGTCCGCCCAGACTCTGCTGCACGCACGCTTCGACAACCCGATCCCAGATTTCTCCTGCGGCTACGCGAACAGAACTTCGATGACCGTGCGATGTGAATGCAATGCCGCGGGAGGTGAGATGGAGAACAACGCCCGCAAACCCCTCGTCCGCCGCAACCACATTACTTCCCCCCCCGAGGATGAGAACCGGCAGGTCTTTCTCACGTGCGAAGGCGATTCCCTCCCGGATGTCGTCATCGCTTGCGCACTCGACAAAGAAGCGTGCAGGTCCGCCCAGGCCGAGCGTCGTATGCCGGGCAAGAGGTACCTGTTCGTGGATGATCGGACGCGCCATTACCGTCTCACATGCTCGCTCTCAGCTCTTCCGGTGAACGTGGTTCACTGATGCCTGAGCGGTGGGCATCACGATCACTTCTGTAATATCCACGTGCGGCGGACGCGTGACGCAAAACATCACCACATCGGCGATGTCATCAGGTCCGAGTGGTTTCATGTTCACATAGGCTTGTGCTGCCCGCTGTGTGTCGCCGTGAAACCGCACGAGGCTGAACTCGGTTTCGACAAGGCCGGGATCGACGGAAGAGACCCGGACCGCGGTGCCGAGGAGATCCATCTTCAATCCTTCTGTCAATGCCTTTACGGCATGCTTGGTCGCACAATACACATTGCCGCCCGGATAGACCTGATGGCCTGCGATTGACCCGATGTTGACGATGTGTCCGGAATCGCGCTGCACCATCCAGGGTATCACGGTGCGGGAAACATAGAGAAGCCCTTTGATATTGGTGTCGATCATTTCTTCCCAATCCTGAACCTTGCCCTCGTGGAGTTTGTCCAGGCCGCGGGAAAGGCCGGCGTTGTTCACGAGGATGTCGATCTGACGCCACTCCCCGGGGAGGGAGCCGAACACTTTTTCGACTTGCTCCCGGTTGCGCACATCGAGGGTTGCCGTCCGGACCCGGGTGCCGAATTCTGCAGTGAGGCCGGCGGCAAGCGTGTCAAGGCGATCTTTCCTGCGGGCAAGGAGAAGGAGGGATGCTCCTTCGGAAGCGAAAGATTTTGCACAGGATGCGCCGATGCCGCTGCTGGCGCCGGTGATGCACACGATGGTGTTGGTCAGACGATTCATGGTCTCCGGACTACCCTTTTCTTGCACATTTCATGCGTTGGAGCGTTGGAGGTCTGTCACATGACAGACACATGACAGACATACGTTGGAGGTCTGTCACATGACAGACTTATGACAGACTACTTCCGGTCGGCAAGCGGAAACTGCGGTGCGATGTCGACCGGAATGCTCTTCAGGCGATCCAGCACGTGCTGCATCTCCGGACGGACTACGGCATATTTGTCGAGAAGCGCCCTGGCTTTGTCGTAGTTCCCTTCAGCTTGAATAGTCATGATGAGCGATGTCAGGCTCTTTGTCGCGGCCTTCACCCGGTCAAAGTTGACACGGTAGGTGGCTGCGGTGCTGTCATAGCTGAATGCGCCATTGTCACAGAGGTAGTTGAATTGCAACGCCATACCTTTGCCGTGGGCCTCATTGATGCCGAACCGGACGGAACGGAACACGCCGGCCAGAAAGGTCACGTACAACTGCTGTTCGGTGGCTTTGTCAACAACGCCTTTGTCGATCAGGTATTGCAGTGCAAACAGGCCGGAGATATCGGCTTTGGCTTCTTCAAATGCCGAGCCGAGCTCACGCATTGCCTGGCGCACCGTGGTCTTCTTTCCTGCCACCGTGATGTTGTGAGGGCCCAAACCATGCATGAGCTCGTGAGCAAGAATGTGCGTGAAAAACGGTTCGAAGGCAATCATGGAACGCTGTGCGGGATCCAGGGCAAGTGCGGCGATTGGGGTGAGGATTGCTTTGAATTTCGCCTCCTGCACATTCTTGAGCATGACCCGTTTGCTGCCCTTTTCGGCTGTGACACGTTCGTCGTTCGGGAGGTTGAATGCAGCGGTCTGGACTCCCGAGCGCGCTTCCCCTCCGATGGCGACTTCGTCGACGACACGAATCGGGGCTAGTGCGCCGAGTTTGGGATTACGGTATTTCGGTTCTATAGGGAGGTTGTTCTCGATCTCCTGCAACATGCCCGAGAATTTTCCAAGCTTTGCAGTCTCTTCATCGTTCTTGAGTGTAATATACGCTTCAAACGCAGCTTTGTAGTTGAAGAGATCGTCCATGTAGACTTCGTATGGACCGATTGTCACATCGATCGGGCTGTCGAGATCCATCCATGCGACATCGCTGTCGTAATAGTCGTTGCTCAGGAGTGCGTCGGCGCGCTTTGTCAGGTATGTGCGGAGGCTGGCATTATCGGTCTGTGCAGCCGCTGTGCGAAGATCTTTGGCGAGCAGCCCGAGGAGACCGGCATACTCAGTGGGGTAAGGGACGATGGTGAGCGCACCGGCATTGTTGCGCCGGATTGTGGTGAAGAATCCTGTGGCCTGCTTCTGTTCTGCTTCAGACAACGAGGCAGTCCATGTGGTGAATTCTTCCTTCGTCATATCTTCCGGGTAGTAATTGGCGCCCTTTGGCCGTTCCGCCGGCACTCCTTCAATGAACGGCGCATCGTGATCCAGCTTCGACCATGGAGACTGGTTGATGTGGAAGTACTGGAGACGAAGCTTTCCCATCGAAGACGTGTCCGCCTGAAGCCGCTTCAACAGCGCAGCGTTTCCGGTCCACACCTGAAGGATGTAGAGATCGTCGATAACGCGTGCCGCCGAGATGAGCGTGGTGAGCGCTGCACGGTCACCGGGAGAAAGATGTGTGGTGTCGCCGGTAATCTCAACCGGAGCGAACCGTGTGATCTGTGATTCGAGTGCGGTCATGGCCGGATCGCTCTGCTTGTGGGTGGAGCACGAAAGAAGGATTGTGCAGCACAAGGGGATACAGAGAGTGATGATACGCAGGTTCATGGCAAAATCTCCTGATTCGGTGACGTCCGTAAGCGGAGTTCTTCGTTGATTTGTCGCATCACGGTGACGAGCGGAAGATGGTGTTCTCCCGCGATCCGTTTGCATTCTTCAAATTCTGCCGCCAGAGTTACGGCGCCTTCGCGCTCAATAGCCTTGGCACGGACGGGCCCGAAGGAAGTCTGCATGGTGACCTCCTGCCGGGGCAATTTGCGCCGTCCGACTGTCTGAATACGGAGCCCGATCGATGTGGTCTCACGGAAAATCACGGTGATTGCGTCCTGCATACGCGGGCGGGTGGTCAACACCGACAGCAGGACGCCCGGACGCCCTTTCTTCATAATGATGGGGATCAGATACGCATCATGGGCGCCCGTTGCCAGAAGCCGCTCGATCAAATACGGATGGATCTGCGGGTTCATGTCGTCGATGTTCGTTTCGATCACCACCGATTCATCGCGTTCGTACGGTTCATCCAGTGCGCCGATCACCACCCTGAGGAAGTTGGGCAGTCCCTCAATCTCCCGGGTGCCCGCGCCATACCCGACCGCATGAATGCGAATCACTTCGTCGGTGAGGATCCCCGTGGAGAGTGCCTTGATGATAGCGGCGCCCGTGGGCGTGGTCAGCTCCGATGGGATTGCCGTGAGTTGTACCGGATAGTCTTTGAGCAATTCCGCAGTTGCCGGGGCGGGAACGGGCATTGTTCCATGTTGCGTCGTGATGGTGCCC
Source organism: Ignavibacteriota bacterium (assembly GCA_963849385.1). Lineage (GTDB taxonomy): Bacteria > Bacteroidota > Ignavibacteria > UBA10030 > UBA6906 > Fen-1255. The sequence continues at coordinate 414,930 of CAWKHH010000001.1, forward strand.
GCACTTCCCAGGCGCACAGGCGAGGAGTACACCCGCTCGGCGCCAAAATGATCCAGGCAGATGGATGTGCCGACGATATCCACGATGGAGTCCAGCGCGCCGACTTCGTGAAAATGCACCCGTTCAACTGTTGTGTTGTGCACCCGGGCCTCTGCTTCGGCGAGGACTGTGAATATGCGGGCGGCACGATCCCGCACTGCGCTGTTGAGAGAGCTTTTGTCCAGGATTGCGAGAATGTCCGCGAGGTGCCGGTGATAGTGCGGCTGGTGTGTCACCACCACCTCAACGTGCACTGCATCGATGGAACTGCGCTGCACATGTGCAGCGGTAAGCTCGAACCCGTCGAGGGGCAGTTTGCGCAGTTCGCCGGAGAGTTCATCCAGCGGATATCCGGCGGCGACAAACGCGGCCAGCGTCATATCGCCTGCGATGCCGGCAATGGTGTCGAAATACACAATATTCATGAGCGCTTCTCCGAAGAAGTGTGGCGGAGATACGGTTCAAGGTGTGAGAGGATGCGTTCCGTGGCGCCGAGGTTTGCCTGGACAAACGCTGATGCCCGGCTGCCGGCGGTCGTGCGCGCCATGTCGTCGTCGAGCAGATTCAGCAGCGTACGCTGGAGCTCCACGGAGTCGTTGACGACGAAGGCACCTCCGCGCTCCACCAATTGCAGCGGCTCCTGAGAATTGCGATGCCTCGGTCCGAAGAGCACGGGGATACCGTAGACCGCAGCCTCGAGCACGTTGTGGATTCCCTGGCGGAAACTTCCCCCCACGTACGCAAGATGGGCGGAAGCGTACAGGACCAGGAGAATGCCGATACTGTCGACAATCACCACCTCTTCTCCGTTGTATTCATTCAGTGCGGAGAACCGGATAGTCCCGACATGTCCGTCCAGCTGCCGTTCGAGTTCCTCGATATGGTCGATGGTGGGTTCGTGCGGCACGAGGATGAGCAGCAAGTTCGGCAGCTTCTGGCGCATCTGCAGAAACGCCGGCAGGAGGACGGCTTCATCTTCCGGCCAGGTACTGCCCGCGACGACGACCTTCTTGCCCTGGAGGATGCCGGAGGGAATGATGCTCCGCTTGCGCGCTTCGGCACTCCGGCCGGCGACTTGATCGTACCGCGTATCCCCGATGGCTTCCAGCAGCGGCCGCGTGATGCCGAGTGCCCGGAACACCACCACATCCGATTGTGATACGGTGAGAATGCGATTGATGGCGTTGTAGACCTGCCGGTGAAACTGTTTTATAAAGGGAAGCCTGCGCGGCGTGGTTCGCCGCATGGTTGCGTTGGCAATGATCACCGGTATCTTGCGACGATGCAACTCCCATATATGGTTTGGCCAGATGTCGTAGCGCACCATGACCGCCACCGTCGGCTTCACCAGGTCGAGGAATCGCCGGGCGTTCCCGGAGGAATCAAAAGGGATATAACTGATGACATCAGCCAGCGGGTACGTGCGCGAATGTTCATATCCCGAGGGGGAAAAGAATGTCACGAGAATTTTGACGTCCGGCATCTGCTGCCGGAGTGCGGAGATGATAGGTTTGGCCTGTTCGAACTCGCCCATGGACGAGGAGTGTACCCAGAGGCGGGGTCCGGTCCCGAGTTGTGCGGTTTTTGCGGCGAGACTCTCGAAGAGTCCGCGACGTCCCCGGATCGCCCGGCGGACCTTCTGCTTGAACAGCGACAGAATCCCCACCGTAAGCCAGAAGAGAGGAATCACGAGAGCATTATAGTAGAACTTCCAGATCATCTGCACGACCTCATGAAGAGAGCAGCTCATTGGCTGCGATCACAAGTTGGGGTACGGCAATATCGGCCATGCAGCGGAAATGGCCGCGCGGGCACCGGTCGCGTCCGATGTGCGTGCAGGGGCGGCACTCCAGGCCGGCGCGTTCGACAACGCGGGCCTCCGTGCCAAACGGAAAGAAACCGAACTGCCGCACGGTGGATCCGAAGATCGCCACAACCTTGCGTTTTCGCGCTGCCGCGATATGCATCAATCCCGAATCGTTGGTAATGACGAGAGCACAGGCATCCATGGCAGCTGCCGTTTCCAGCAGGGAGAGCGAACCTGCCATGTCGGCGACAACAACACCGGGGAAGTCAGCGCGGATTGCCGAGGCGATGGCTTCACAGCGTTCGCGTTCTGCGGGACTGCCAAAAAGGACCACGGGCAGGCCGTATGATGTTCCGAGAGATCCGGCCGCGGCGGCGAAGCGTTCGGGCAGCCACATCTTTGTTGTATGGCGGGCGGAAGGGCAGATCCCGAGAACCGTTTGGCCCGGCACAATCCCGTGCGCGTTGAGCATCTGTGCCGCTCTCGTGCGGGCCTCGTCAGGAACAAAGATTTCCAGACCGGCTCCGTCATCCACAACGCCGAAGGGCATCAACGGTTCACAATAGCGTTCCGCGATACTCTGCGAGCCGCCGTACCGCGGATACAGATCCTTTTTGCAGAGTACCAGTGCCAGCTGTGCGAGCTTCCGTTTTCGGAAGCGGACAACGTGTGATGCGCCGAGGCAGAGCACTCTGCTGCGGAGACTGTTGTGGATGTCGATCAGGAGGTTGTAGCCGGACTCCTTGATAGTCTGACGGAGGCGGTAAAGGTCGGCCAGAGAACCGTGCGACGGGAAGACAATCGTCCGTGATACGTGCGGATTGTACCGGACAAGGTCCGCGTACTCCTCCTTCACCAGATACTCGATCTGACACTGCGGGAACCGGAGGTGAAGCGCACGGATCAGCAGGGACGAGAGAACGATATCGCCGACGGAACTTAACCGGACGATGAGTGTTTTAGTCAGTATGCGCTTCATGCCGGCTGTGCGCTATTGTACCAAATTTCCCCGGCAATTGCAATGAATGGCCACCGGCCGTGTGAGGAGGTGTGTGAATATGAATCGTGCATCAACACTGGGGGAGCTCCGGAAGAGTGGCTACGTTGTCCGTCCGGTCAAAGATGAGCTCCGGGAAAATCTCATTGCCCGCCTTCGCAGCAAGGAGTCGCTCTTCCCCGGAATCATCGGCTACGACCAGACCGTCGTTCCGGCGTTGGTGAACGCCGTTCTGGCCCGGCACGATATCATACTTCTCGGGCTGCGCGGGCAGGCGAAGACGCGAATCGTCCGCCAGCTCCATACGCTCCTGGATGAATATGTCCCCGTCGTCAAAGGAAGCGAGGTCAATGATAATCCGTTTGCGCCGGTAAGCAAGTTCGCGGTAGATCTTGTCCAGGAGATGGGAGACAAGACGCCGATAGAGTGGATGCACCGGAGCCGCCGCTATGGAGAAAAACTTGCAACTCCCGATGTCACCATTGCCGATCTGATCGGGGATATCGATCCCATCAAAGCTGCAGCGCAACGGCTGCATTATGCCCACGAGGGCGCGATCCATTTTGGGATTATTCCGCGCACCAATCGCGGCATTTTTGCCATCAACGAACTCCCCGATCTGCAGCCGCGCATTCAGGTCGGGCTCTTCAATATCCTTGAAGAGAAAGATATTCAGATCCGCGGCTTCAACATACGCATTCCGATGGACATCATGCTTGTGTTTACCGCCAACCCTGAAGATTACACAAACCGTGGAAGCATCATCACACCGCTCAAAGACCGGATCGATTCGCAGATCATGACGCACTATCCGCGTTCCCTTGATGACGCCATCAGGATCACCGAGCAGGAGGCGCATGTGGCGCGCAACGGGAAGGAAATCCGCATCCCGCAGTTTTTCAAGGAAATCGTTGAGCAGGTGGCGTTCGAAGCACGCAAGAGTGAGTTTGTCGATCAGAAATCGGGCGTGAGCGCGCGTTTGCCGATCTCCGCGATGGAGAACCTCATAAGCAACGCGGAACGCCGCGCGATCATCACCGGCGACCCCGTGGTAATACCGCGGTTGTGCGATCTTCCGCATATTCTCCCCGGCTTGACGGGGAAGATCGAACTGGTCTTTGAAGGAGAACAGGAAGGCAGCGTGAAGGTTAGCAGAGCGCTGGTGGGGAAGGCGGTGCGTGAGACATTCAAGCGCTACTTTCCTGACCCGCTCCGGAAACCGCCGCGGCAGAAACAGGAGCAATCAGGCAACCGCGGTACAGAGGACGCGGAATACGGCAAGATACTTGCCTGGTTCGAGGGCGGCAATGTCGTCGAGGTCGCCGATGATCTGGCGGGCGCAGCATACAAACGGGAGCTCGACAAAGTGCGCGGCCTCCGCGAGTTTGTGCTCCGGTTCATGCCGGACCTCGAACCGCAGTACGAACTCCCGAGTGTTATGGAATTCGTCCTGGATGGCTTGCACCAGAACTCGAAAATCGCCAAGGACGAGATCGACCACGTGACTGCATACAAGGATATGCTGGGGAGCATTTTCCCGGCAAATGCACGGATGCACGAGGAGGAATGAGCATGCAGTTCAGGTATTCACAGTGGCAACCAGGCTCTTCCACGGATGAATCGCGCCTGCAAAAACTTGTCTCGCTGTTCAGCTATCTGGTGACGCAGACCAGTGGTGATGTCGACGAGGCTCTGGAGTGGCTGCGGCAGCTTGCGGAGGAGTACGGACTGCTCGATGAAGAACTTTCGATGGATGAGCTCATCGACAAGCTCCGTGAGATGGGCCTCATTGAAGACACCCGTTCGGGGATGCAGCTCACCTCCGCCGGTATTAAGAGGATCAGGCAGGATGCGCTCAATGAAATCTTTACCTCTCTGAAGAAAGCCCCCGTCGGCGCGCATGATACACCCTTCACCGGCAAGGGCGTCGACCGGCTGAGCGAAACCAAAAAGTACACGTTCGGTGACCAGCCGACGAACATCGATCTTACCGCGACGCTTACCAACGCCTTCCGGCGTGACGGCATTGACGATTTCACGCTTCAGGAAGACGACTTCGAAGTCTACCAGACGGAGCACCAGACGCATTGCGCAACGGTGCTGATGCTCGACATCAGTCACAGCATGATCCTGTATGGTGAAGACCGCATTACGCCGGCCAAACAGGTTGCTCTGGCGCTGTCCGAGATGATCATCACGCGTTTCCCGAAAGATTTCCTCGCCCTGCTGGCCTTCGGCGATGAAGCACAGCTCCTCAGCATCAATGAACTGCCGTTCCTGACCGTAGGTCCGTTTCACACGAATACCCGTGCCGGACTGCAACTTGCGCGGAACCTGCTGCGTCGTCAGGGTGGCGCGAACAAACAGATCTTTATGGTCACCGATGGCAAGCCCTCCGCCATCACCCTTCCATCCGGCAAGCTGTACAAGAACTCGTTCGGGCTTGATCCCAAAATCGTCAATAAGACACTGGACGAAGCCGTAACGTGCCGGCGTGAGAAGATACCCATCACAACATTCATGGTTGCGCAGGACCCCTATCTCATCAACTTCGTCGAGGAACTCACGAAGGCCAACCGCGGCCGGGCGTACTACTCGTCGCTCGGGCACCTGGGGGAGTTTGTCTTTGTGGATTACATCAGGAACAGGAGGAAGAAGTTTGTCGGGTAAGTTTTCGACAAGTCTTCTATTTTCCTCCCAGCGCCTCCACCAGTACGCGTCCCTGCCGTCCAGGCGTGAACTCCACACCTGTCAGCACTGAAAGCGTCGGAGCGAGATCGGCGGGAGTGGCTTCTGCCGCGAAAACCCCCTTGGTGATGCCGGGACCCATAATGAGCAGCGGGACATGTGCATCGGACTCGTAGGGTTGTCCGTGCGATGCTCCGTTGCCGTCTGCTGCATCAATGTGGAGTGGCTTGAACGCAAAGGTCACATCGCCGCTTCGTGAACGGCAGTAGCTGTTCTTCATGCGGGTCTCGAGCGATGTGCATGGGACAAGATGCTCGATCTCCTCGCGGGTGAACGCCGCCGAAACCTCACGGTAGTCTTGAAGCGTGTGCGCTGCCAGTGATGCAGCCCGTCCGGGATCGACGTTGCGCTCGACAAGAGTATTGGGAGAGAATGTTATACTGTTGTTGTACTCCGCTGCGATCCATTTTGTTCCACCGGCCGGAGCGCCGCAGGTTGCGCTGAGGGTGCTTTCGCACGCGGCGAGCATACCCTTGACGGACACACGCTTGATGACATCACGGCCTGAAGCAGCGGCGAGATATCCGGGGTTGGGGCTGATGGCATGATCGCTGGACAGCGCAATCAGACAATGTGCGAGACCTACCTCATTGTCGAGAAACCGAAGGAATTTGCCGAGAATCCTGTCGACCTGCACTGCCATCTCCAGTACCTCCCAGCTGTGCGGTCCGTATGCATGGCCGACATAGTCGGTACCGGAAAAACTGACACACAGCAAATCGGTCACGTTCCGGCGGCCGAGCTTTTCTGCGCGGACCGTTTGTCGGGCGAGTGCGGCAAGCACTTCGCATCCGAACGGACTTGTCAGAAGCGCAGGGTAGTACGATGATGTACGACGGGTTGTGTCGGTGCCCGTGATCCGATGTGGGAATGTGGTTCCCATTCCGTTGCCGCCTTCCTCGTAAGGCGCATCATCCCTATCCATTGTGCGGAAGGCGGAAAGCGGAAGCGATCGTTCCCACCGGCGTCCAAAATAGCTGTTCACGAGACCGGAGGAATTGAACGTGCGCAGCCATTGGGGAAGCTCCGTTGCATAATACGAAGAGGTGACAAATGCAGAGTCGCGCATCCAGACGGCCATGTTGGCGTACTTCCCGCCCATGAGAATGGCTGCACGATCTTTGTTGGAGAGAGAGAAGACCTTGCCCTGGAATCCGGTGGCGACCCGGAGTTGATCGCCGAATGTGAGCATCTGCAAGTTTGCAGGAGACCGTCCCTCTCCGCGGCCGCCAAGAAGAGTTGTGGTCGTATCAGCGACACAATAGAGTGAGCGTTGTGTCCGGTTGTCGTACCAGGAGTTGCCCACGATGCCATTGACGCATCCGTACGCACCCGTGGAGAGCACGGCATGGCCGGGCCCTGTCGATGTGTTTGCATGCGCGTACACCACATTGCTGAATGTGGCGCCGTTGTTCATCATCCGGACAAACCCGTTGGGACCGAAATGCTGACGGAATCGGGTCATGTATTCGAAAGGAAACTGATCGAGCACGATGACCACGATCAATCGTGGTGGGGATTGCGGCATGCCGGTGTTGAGACACGCCGCGAGCATCAGCAACGAACAACCTGCACGTTGGAGCCAGCACATGGGAATCTCCGGAGTGGATCAGGGAAACCATAATATTGTCGACACGCGGGACCAATGTCAAGCCAAAAACAGCGACTTATTGTAGCTCATTAGAAATGTCACCACTTTGAGCTCCTTAGAAATGTCATAGGTTTATGTTTTTTTCTCTTGGGATCTTTTAGATCCTGGGGTTACGGGCGAGACGTGTTGGTGTGAGGAAGCGTTGGGTTGACTTAATGGCGTCTGCTTTTGTTGATCAGTGGTTTCAGACGCCAAGGATGATTGTCCGCTGGCATGACGGAGGGACGCTTGCGGGGAGGAGGTTTCCCTGGAAGCAGCTCAAAGCGTAATTCCTGTTCCCCCGAGAAGATGTGAAGAGAGTCATCGAGGTAACGCCGGACGATGAGATAGCTCGTGGGTCGAGGAAGTGCATAGGGTCCTTTGAGGATCTGAATGTACCGGGCCTGGAGTGTGATGGTGAAGTCGTGGTTCAAACAGCGTTCGGTCTGGAAGCAGAGGATCTGTTCTAGTTTACAGGACTTCTCCACAGGCCGATGCACATCGGGCAGTCCTTTGGAGGAGAGGGCGAAGCGGGTGTTATGATGCTCGGTGTACGCGCGCTCCAGGAAGAGATTGGCTCCTGCGATGGTTGCGATCTTGGCTCGACGCATGGCCTTGATCAGACGGTCCTGTTGGGTCCTGTTCCCACGCTCGACACGACCTTTGGCTTGAGAGCTATTGGCAAAGATCATTTGGACGCCTAAGGTAGCCATGGCCCGGCCAAACTCAGTGAGGCGGCCCCCATCGACCCAAAACACGCTCCCACGGTCAATGTAGAGGCATCTGGGGAGGCCATAGCGATCGACGTAGTTCCAGAACACCCGCATGCAGTCTGCGGTGTTTTCTGACGGGGCAAAACGCAGGAAGACCTTGCTGGTGGCATCATCGATGAGGTGGAGCAGGGTGCATTCAGGACCCCGTCCCTCGAACCAGTCGTGGTCAGAGCCATCGAACTGGACGAGTTCGCCAATAGCCGTGCGGCGGGGCCGCTTCCTCCGGTGGGGTCGTTTCTTGCGTTGGACATTGGTGCCACCCTTGGCCATGAGCCAGCGCCGAACGGTCTCGTGACCGACGGCGATGTTATGGTCAGAGGCCAAGACCTCTGCGAACAAGGTGGGACCGTAGTCTCTGTATTCGGGTCGCCAGTAGAGGTCCAGGACTTTGGCCTTGAGCTTCTTCGGATACCCTCGGTTGGAGTTCTGTCCGCGGAGTCTGTGGATGAGCCCGACATCGCCCGCCTCCCGGTAGCGCGTCACGAGACGAAACACGTGGCGCCGCGTGAGCTTCAGAATGGTTGCTGCTTCCCGGGCCGAAAGTCGACCTCTGACAACTTGCTTGATGACGATAAGGTGGTCACGTTCTTTTTGACTCATCACCAGATTGTTTGCCATCGTTGAGACTCCAAGTATTTGAGGGAGTCCCAAGATGCCACCTGGTGACATTTCTATCGAGTCGGAATGGTGACATTTCTACCGAGTCATAACAGCCAAAAACAGCGACTTGAATCTCAGGGGAATATTCTGCACTTTTACATTATGCTGCTTGTTCTCCCGTCGATAGACATCAAGGGTGGCCGCTGCGTTCAGATGGTGCAAGGCGTAGAGGGCTTTGCCTACTCTGACGACGCGGTCGAAATGGCACGTCTGTGCAGGCTTGAGAATGCCAAGACGCTGCATATCACCGACATCGATGGTACGCTCACCGGCCGGCCGGCGAATACGGAAACCATCCGCCGGATGGTAGCGAGTGTTGACATACCGATTTCCGTCGGGGGGGGGCTGCGGACGTTCGAGGATGTTCGCGCGGCGTTCGATCTTGGCGCGTACCGGGTGCGCCTTGCCACGATGATGATTCAAAATCCGGATGAAGCCAAACGCGTGCTTGACACGTACGGCCCGAGCAAGGTCATCCTCAACATCGATGCGATGGATGGTATTGCCGCGACGCATGGCTGGACGGAATCGTCGGGGTTGACGGCGCTGACTGTTGCCCTGAACGCGAAGGTGATGGGGTTCAGCCGTCTCGTGTATACCGATATCCATCTTGACGGTACGCTGCGCGGAGTCAACCTTGCGATGCTTCGAGAACTGGCAGTGCACACCGGGATGCGCGTCACGTCTGCGGGAGGCGTCGGCGGTCTGGACGATCTCCTGAAAATTCAGGAATTGGAGAGCGTGGGGGTGGATTCGGTAGTCATCGGCCGCGCGCTTTATCAGAACCTGTTCTCCTGTCAGGCACTCTGGCGTATGTGCGAGGCGCGCAATTATCCCTATACAGCACGTGTTTGACTATGAAAAAAGTCGCCGTACTCATCGGCAGCACCTCTGATGCAGAAGTCATGAAGGGGTGCACTGACTATCTTGCGAAATTCGGCATTCCGTTCGATCTCAAAGTGCTTTCTGCCCACCGCAACCCTGATGAAGCGGCAATGTTTGTCAGGCAGGCGGAATCATCAGGATACACAATGTTCATTGCTGCTGCCGGCATGGCTGCGCACCTCCCGGGGTTTGTAGCGGCATTGACGACGCTTCCCGTGATCGGGGTACCGCTGGCGGGTTCGGAACTGCATGGTGTCGATGCCCTGTATTCCATTGTGCAGATGCCGGCGGGAATCCCCGTTGCCACGGTCGCCGTCGGATCGGCAGGAGCCAAGAATGCCGCAGTGCTGGCCGCGGAGATTCTTGCTCTTCACGATGCGGAGGTGGCCGGAAAGCTCCGGGACTTCCGCGCGCACGGCGCGAAGTTCTGAGCCATGAGACTACTGGTTCTGGGTCACCTCTCCCTCGACGTTTTCCATCCCGCCGAAGGCAACGAACAGGAGGAACCGGGGGGATTGTTCCGCTCCGTGGCGGCTCTTTCATCGCTCTGCGGCAGAAATGACCGTATCGTCCCTGTTGCTGCTGTGGGGACCAAGGAGTACGCTCAAATCCTTTCACGCTTCACGGCACTCCCCTGTGTCGAGACCGACGGACTCTACCGTCAGAGTGTTCCGATCCACCGCGTGCACTACTATTTCCGGGACGAACGGGATTATGTCGAATGCGCCCCGGAGCTGGCGCCGCCAATTCCATTTCAGCGCATTAAACCGCACCTCGACGTCGACGGCATTCTGATCAACATGATCTCGGGGGTGGATATCACGCTGGAGACACTCGATGAAATCCGGATGGCGGTGCGTAATGATGGCATCCCGATTCATCTCGACTATCACAATCTCACCACCGCTCTCAACGATCGTCATGAACGCATCCGCAGGCCGCTTATGGCGTGGCGCCGGTGGGCCTTCATGGTGGACACCGTCCAGTGCAACGAAGAGGAAATTGCCGGATTGACTCTGGAGGGGTTGCCCGAACAGGCGACGGTGGGTCACATGATGACACTGGGCGTGAAAGGAGTGCTGGTCACCCGTGGCATTCGCGGCGTCACGCTGTACACAAGTCCGCACAAGACGCTGACGCGGGAAGATATCCCCGTGCCGGCCGGGAGTGAAACCAGCATGATCATCGGACACGGCGATGTTTTTGGCGCGGCGTTCTGGCTGACCTATCGCAAGACCCGTGATCTTCTTGGCTCAGTCACTGAGGCTGTTCGCTACGTTGCGGAGAACAAGCGCTTCTGAACGGAGTGTTGACCAAGAAGTGCAGATGAAAGCATTACCGCAGAGGCGCTGAGACACGGAGAGAGAATATTTACTGTGAGTTCTCAGACACTACAGGCTTTTCTCTGCGGTAGATATTTGTTTCGGTTGTATAGCGCATTACCACCCATGGACATAACGCTGCAACGCATACTTGTTGTCGGCAGCAACGGGCTCCTCGGCCAGAAGATGGCCGAGCAACTCGTCCGCGGCACGTCGTATCACATCACCCTCGCTTCCGTTGAGAGGGCGCCGGTGCGGGAGCTTGACTCCGCCCCGTATCTGAAGATGGATATCACCTCCCACAGCGAGGTGCGCGAGCGTGTTGCCGAGGTGCGTCCGGAGGTGATCATTAATTGTGCTGCGTTGACGAACGTCGACGCGTGCGAAACGGAGCGGGAACTTGCCTGGAAGATCAATGTCAGCGGCGTTGAATATCTTGCGGAGTCAGCCAAGAAGCATCATGCCGTGCTGGTACATGTGTCCAGCGACTATGTGTTCGACGGCAAGAACGGACCGTATACGGAAGATGACCGGCCCGAGCCGCTGAGTTACTACGGCAAGACAAAGCTCGCCAGTGAAAATGTGCTCCGCAGTGCAGGCATACCGTATATCGTTGCCCGTACCATGGTGCTGTACGGGCAGGCCCCCGGCGTGAAAGTCAACTTCGCGCTCTGGCTGGTACAGAGTCTGCAGGCGCGGCAGTCGGTGCGCATTGTCGACGACCAGTTTGGCAATCCCACCCTTGCGGACGATCTCGCGTACGGACTTCTCCGCGCCATTGAGCTGGGGAAGACAGGGCTTTACCATATCGCCGGCCGTGACATTATCAGCCGCTACGAATTTGCAGTCCGGCTTGCGCGGGTGTTCGGTCTCGACGAGTCGCTGATCGTTCCGATTAAGACCTCGTCGCTGAAGCAACCTGCGGCCCGGCCGTTGAAATCCGGTCTGATCACGCTCAAAGCCGAAGTCGAGCTTGGTTTCAAGCCATCGTCTGTTGAGCACGGACTGGAGATTTTGAAGAGTCAGTTGCAGTACGGACGCTGATGCGCCGCCGTGTCCAGAGAAGTGCAGCTGAAAAGCATTACCGCAGAGGCGCAATTCAAAAGCATTACCGCAGAGGCGCAGAGACGCTGAGGTTTTTTGGGACAAAAGCCTTTCCAATTCAGGAGTTTTTCTCGTGTCTCTGCGGTGAAATGTTCTTGCTGGATTCTCTGTGTAGTCACAGTTCCTTCTGTTAGACATCAGAAAAAGAACAGATGCTCGACATTAAACTTCTTCGGGAACATCCGGACGTCATTCGCGCCGCTATCGCCCGCAAGGGCGAGAATCCGGACAAAGTGAACGAGGCGCTCGCTCTCGACGAACAGCGCCGTCAGATCCTGCAGCAGGGAGAAGCGCTGAAAAGCAGGAAAAATACCGTCTCGCAGCAGGTCGCGGCCATGAAGGCACGGAAGGAAGATGCCACGGCGGTGATTGCCGAGATGCGCCTTGTTGCGGAGGAAATCAAGAAACTCGACGGTGAGTTGCGCACCGTGGAAGATCATCTGCACGCGACGATGTTGCAGATTCCGAATATTCCGCACGCATCGGTACCCGACGGCCGGACCCCTGCAGACAATAAAGAGATTGCAGTGTGGGGGAGTCCTCCGGTGATCGACTTCACTCCGAAACCGCACTGGGAACTGCTGGAGTCGCTGGGGATCGTGGATTTCGTTCGTGGCACCAAGATCACGGGTGCCGGCTTTCCGGTGTTTATCGGGAAAGGCGCCAGGTTGGAGCGGGCCCTGATCAACTTCTTTCTCGATGAAGCCGCCGCAAACGGCTACACCGAATTGCTTCCGCCACTCATGGTCAACGCGGCCAGCGCGACAGGAACGGGACAGCTTCCCGACAAGGAAGGGCAAATGTACGTTGTCCCCGGCGACGAGTTCTATCTGGTTCCTACGGCCGAAGTGCCCGTGACGAACTTCTACCGGGATGAAATACTTCAGGAGGCACAGCTTCCGGTGAAGCTCTGCGCCTACACGCCCTGTTTCCGCCGGGAAGCCGGCTCATACGGTAAAGACGTGCGCGGTTTGAACCGTCTGCATCAATTTGACAAGGTGGAATTGGTCAATATTGTGCATCCCGGGAACTCCTATGATGACCTCGAGGAAATGCGATTGTGTTCCGAACAGCTGCTCAGGAAACTCGGAATGCAGTATCATGTGTTGTTAATGAGCAGCGGGGATCTGGGCTTTACGCAGACAAAGAAGTACGACCTGGAAGTCTGGTCCATCGGGCAGCAGAAATGGCTGGAAGTCTCGTCCATCAGCAACTTTGAGTCATTCCAGGCCCGGCGGTTGAATCTTCGATACCGTCCCGGCGGCGGCGGCAAACCGGAGTTCGTCCACACACTCAACGGGTCCGCGCTGGCATTGCCGCGCGTGGTGGCGGCATTGCTGGAACAGAATCAGACGCCGGAAGGAAAAGTGATCGTGCCGGGTGTGCTGCATAAGTATACCGGCTTCGAAATCATAGGGTGATATGTGAGGCCGCTCCTCAGACTTCGTCCATATCTCGTGCGGTACAAGAAGCTGCTGGTGTGGGGGCTTGCCACCGTGGTGCTGAGCAATATCTTCACCGTGGTGCAGCCTCTGCTCATCGGCACCGCAATTGACACACTGAAAGCGGGCATCGAAGCACATCGGGTCTCTACCGGCGATCTGCTGATGTATGCCTCTCTGGTGGTGGGGTTTACACTCGTGGCGGGATCGTTCACCTTTCTCACCCGTCAGACGATCATTGTCGTGTCGCGCCACATCGAGTTCGATCTCCGCAACGATTTCCTGTCGCACATCCAGAAGCTCCATCTTTCGTTTTTCCAGAACACCCCCACCGGCGATCTGATGGCGCATGCAACAAACGACATCGGTTCCGTCCGCAATGCGTTGGGACCGGGCATCATGTACCCGGTCGACACCTTCATGACGTTCGGAATGGTGATAAGCATCATGATGGTGAAGGAGTGGCAGCTCACGCTGCTGGCGCTGATACCTCTCCCGTTTGTGTCGGCAGGTGTCTACTGGCTCGGCAAGGTGATCCACAGGGTATTCCAGGAACGGCAGGAAAAATATTCCGAGTTGACCACACGCGCACAGGAAAGTCTATCCGGCATTCGAGTCGTCAAAGCGTACGTACGCGAAGACTATGAGATCGGATTGTTCAGGGCGTTATCATGGGACTATCTGAAGAAAAATCTCGTCCTCGCACGCATCCAGTCCATCATGTGGCCGCTCATGTTTCTCCTGGTCGGGTTCTCCCTGGTTCTCACGATGTACTTCGGCGGACTCCGCGTGATCGAAGGACGGATGACCATCGGATCGCTGACGGCGTTCTTCGTGTATCTCGTGATGCTCATCTGGCCCATGATTGCGTTCGGATGGGTGATCAACATCCTGCAGCAGGGCTCGGCGTCCATGGCGCGGCTTGCGAAGATCCTGGACACGCCTTCCCTGATCGACGATACCGGAGTCACCACCCCGGCCCCCGGATCGCTGAAGGGTGCCATTGAATTCCGGAATGTGACGTTCAGATACGGGCCATCAACGCGGGATGTGCTTGACAACATCTCTCTCGCCATTCCCGCCGGTACCACGCTGGCGGTTGTGGGTTACACCGGGTCCGGCAAGACCACGCTGGTGAATCTCATCCCGCGGCTGCACGATCCCACGCAGGGGAGCGTATTCATAGACGGCCGGGACATCCGCACGATTCCGCTTTCGGTGTTGCGGGGAAGCATTGGCTACGTTCCCCAGGAGACATTCCTTTTCTCGGAGACCATAGCCGACAATATCGGCTATGGTGTGGATGCTGCGTCGGAAGAATCGATACGCAGAGCCGCGGGCATTGCGCAGCTTGCCGGTGACGTCGCGGGCTTTCCGCATGAGTTCAAGACGATGCTGGGTGAGCGTGGCATCACCCTCTCCGGCGGTCAGAAGCAACGTGCAAGCATCGCACGCGCGGTGATGCGCGAACCGGCGATTCTGATTCTTGACGATGCGCTGTCCGCGGTGGATACCGTCACCGAAGAAGACATTCTGAAGCAACTGCGCGGTGTGATGCGTGGCCGCACCAGCATCATCATCAGTCATCGCATTTCGACGGTAAAAGACAGCGACAGGATTGTCGTTCTCAACGAGGGACGCATTGCAGAAAGCGGCACCCATGATGAACTCGTTGAGCTGGGTGGTATTTATGCAGAGCTGCACCTGAAGCAACTACTGGAAGACGAGATCGCACACCTCTAATGCACGAAGAAGAATCCCTTGGCAAGGCATATGACGGCGCCCTGATGCGGCGCCTTCTGCGCTACCTCAAGCCGTATACCTGGTATGTTGTGGCGGGCATCGCCCTCAGCATCGTGGTGTCGGCAATGGAAGCAGTCCGTCCGTACTTTGTGAAAATTGCGGTCGATGAGAATATCGCCCAGAAAGATACACAGGGACTCCTCCGGACCACGCTGCTGTTCTTTTCGGTGATGCTTGTGCGGGGCCTCATCCAGTACGTGAACAGCTACCTGACGCAGTGGATAGGGCAGCGGACGATCTTCGATTTGCGGATGCAGCTGTTCGAGCATCTCCAACGGCTGGGGCTGCGGTTCTTTGACCGGAATCCCATCGGCCGGCTGATCACGCGTGTGACCAACGACATCGAAGTCCTGAATGAGATGTTTTCTTCCGGCATCGTGATGGTGTTCAGCGACATCTTCACGATCATCGGCATTCTCTACTTCATGTTTACCATGAGCTGGCAGCTCGCCCTGGTCTCGCTCAGCGTGCTTCCCCTGTTGTTCTACGGCACGTTTCTTTTCCGGAGGAAGGCCCGGGAAGCATACCGGGAGGTGCGGATCTACATCGCGCGCATCAATGCATTCATGCAGGAACACATCACCGGGATGATGGTGGACCAGGTGTTCAACCGCGAATCAAAGGCGTATGAGCAGTTCAGTCAGATCAATGCCGGGCATCGCGATGCCAACATCAAATCCATTTTCTATTATGCCCTGTTTTATCCCGGCGTCGACCTCATCGGGGCGATTGCCGTCGGGTTGATCATCTGGTATGCCGGTGTGAGTTCTCTGGACGGCACGATTACTGTCGGTACGGTGATGGCGTTTCTGCAATTCAACGAAATGTTCTGGCGCCCGATCCGCGATCTTTCGGAAAAATACAATATCATGCAGACGGCCATGGCCAGCTCCGAACGCGTATTCCGCTTGCTGGATGACCACACGATGATAGTGGATAGCGCCGACGCGATTGCCTTGCCGGCGGTGCGCGGCGATATCGCGTTCAAGAATGTCTGGTTCTCGTATGCTGCAGCGCAGGACGGGAAGGAACCTGACTGGGTGCTGCGCGATCTCTCGTTTTCCATCAAGGCGGGGGAGAAAGTGGCCATTGTCGGCCATACCGGAGCCGGAAAGACCTCCATCATCAGCCTCCTCGCGCGCTTTTATGATATCCAGCGGGGGGAGATTCTCGTGGATGGTGTTGACATCCGGGCCGTGAAGCAGGCGGATCTGCGGCGTCACATGGCGGTGGTGCTGCAGGACGTGTTTCTGTTTTCCGGCGACATTGCAACGAATATCGGCCTGGGGAACAGCGCCATTCCCGAAGATCGCATCCGCGCCGCGGCCCGGGCGGTGGGTGCCCATCGGTTTATCGAGCAGCTGCCGGGCCTGTATCACGCCGAAGTCAAGGAGCGTGGAGCGACGTTGTCGGTCGGCCAGAAACAGTTGATCTCCTTCGCACGCGCACTCGCCGTCCATCCCCGTATTCTGATTCTCGATGAAGCCACCTCCAGCGTTGACACGGAGACTGAGATCCTGATCCAGCAGGCCATTCAGAAATTGCTCCAGGGGCGCACGTCGATTGTCATCGCGCACAGGCTCTCCACCATTCAATCTGCTGACAAAATTCTTGTCATGCACAAAGGGGAACTCCGCGAGGCAGGGACGCACCAGGAACTTCTTGCGCTCGGCGGGCTCTACTACCGCCTGTACCAGCTCCAGTACAAAGAACAGGAAGTCGTGCGACGCTCTCTCCCGATCACCGAATCGCGACACTGACGCAACGGAGGACGTTGATGCTGACCTCGCAGACCCCCTTCCCTCAAAAGTTCATGACACTCGAACGCCACATCGTTGAGGGCGAACGAAATCATCCCGGTGCCACCGGTGAATTGTCCGGCCTGCTCACAGGTCTTCTCCTCGCATCCAAGCTTGTGTGGCGCGAAGTCACCAAGGCCGGACTCGTGAATATTCTCGGTACGACCGACCGGATGAACATCAGCGGCGACATCGTCAAGAAGCTCGACGAGTTCGCCGATCAGACGATCTACAAGTCTATGGATCACCTGGGCCACCTCTGCGTGATGGCCTCCGAAGAGAACGAAGACCTCCTGCACATCCCGACAAACTATCCCAACGGGAAGTACGTGCTCCTCTATGACCCCCTTGATGGATCGGGCAATATTGACGCGAACATCACCATCGGTTCCATTTTTTCGGTGTACCGGCGTGTAACGTCGTCAGGGCCGGGGACCATACAGGATGTTCTTCAGCCGGGGCACCGCCAGGTGGCGGCGGGGTATGCGTTGTTCGGTTCAAGCATGATGTTTGTGTACACCACCGGACACGGCGTGCACGGGTTCACGCTTGATCCGAGCGTGGGAGAATTTCTTCTTTCTCATGAGAACATACGGATTCCGAAGAAGGGTGCCATCTACAGCACCAACGAAGGGAATTTCGGCCGCTGGTCGCCTGCGATGCAAAGATACATACACTACCTGAAAGAGGAAGACAAAGCCACGGATCGTCCGTACTCTGCCCGGTATGTCGGTTCAATGGTTGCCGATGTACACCGGACACTGTTGTACGGCGGCATCTATTGCTATCCCGGTGACACCAAGAATGCGAATGGGAAGCTGCGGTTGATGTACGAAAACAACCCCCTTGCGTTCGTTGTTGAGCAGGCCGGGGGGGCTGCTACAGACGGAACGAAACGCATCCTGGATGTTCTCCCCGGGGCGCTTCATGAGCGCTGCCCGTTGTTCATTGGCAGTGCGGAAGATGTTCAGTGTGCGCAGGAGTTTTTGGAAGGCAAGCGATAGGAGCATTCCCCGAAAGTCAAAGCCCCGCTGCCGGCGAAGGCAGCGGGGATTTTTGTTGACAGGGGGAGAGCTGAAGCATTACTTCATTTTCGCAAGTCTATTCTTGGCTTTCTCCACTGACGGGCTTGTCGGGAAATCAGACACAACCTTCTCGTACGCTTCTTTTGCCGCCGCGGAGTTTCCCAGTGCGGCCTGGCAGTTTCCGGTCATCAATGTGGCATCGGCTTTCTTCTCGGACCGCGGGAGGCCCAGCACCGTGGTGAATTGTTTGAGGGCCTCTTTGTAGTTCTTCAGAGCGTAATAGGATTCCCCGATCCAGTACTGACAATTATCAGCGAGCTTCTGTTCCACATTGCCGTTCAGAAGTGCTTCCATGTCAGCAATGGCACCCTGGAAGTCCCTTGCCTTGAACTTGCCAAGCGCTGCTTCATAGGCTGATGCTGCATTGGCAGGTGTCGGAGCAGGAGGGGGGGCCTCGACCTTCGGTGCCGCCAGTGCCTCGTTCAGTTTTGTCTCCAGCTCTGCGTTCCGTGCAGTCAGCTTGCGATTCTCTCCACTCACAGCTTCGAGCTGATCCCGCGTCCGCGCATTTTCATTCTTAAGACTGTCGACGCGATACTCCAGCATCGATGTCTGTGTCGCTGCTGGTGTTTGTGTCCATTCTTCCATCGATTCTCCCGAAGACCCGCACCCGGCCGTGGTCAGCGCAACTAGCATGACGAGGACGGGAACAAGTCCGACCATGGCACGAAGACGCAGTGCGTTGCTGCTCATGAGACTTCCTCCTTGAAAGGGATGTGGTAATCAACGACGCGGTAATGTATCAAATGGATGGCGCAATGTCAAGCTACATCACGACTTAGCTGACGGGCCCGCCGGGCAAGCTTGCGGGCCACAGCGGCAACAAAGCGATCCGGGACACCATCCATGTGCAGCGACTTCAAACGCATGTCACACACTTCGTTTACATAGTCCACCGCTACGTGCCGGTTTGAGTTGGGAATGGCGATTTCGGTGGAGAAGAAATCCAGCCGGCAGACCGATGCTATGATTCGCGTAACACTGTTCAACGCAATAAGTTGCCAGCGTCGTTGTTCCGATGCCGTGACCTCTGAATAGATGTGGGTTTCGGGGTCCCACCAGCAAGAAAGCATCATCCCGCATGCGCCAAACACCCGGAACCACCCCTTTCGCCCATCGAGCACCATCGGAAGGATCTCTTCCTGCAGCAGGTATTTGTCGTTCTTGTTGTGTTGCCGGGTTTCGATGACATCTTTCAGCGTCTCTGCCCCGACAATCACTCCGATCCCTCCTCCGGTAGTATTCGCGGGCTTGATAATAAAGGGCCGACCGAGGTGCGCGAGTTCACTCAGTGAGAGTTCCACCTCGCGCTTCTTGTTGTACGGAGAGATGATAATGGTATACGGGACGTGAACACCGGCAGTAATGAACTCGAGGTGCATGTTCGCCTTGTCCGATGCATGACGAACCGCATCCGGGGAGTTCAGATGCTTCACGCCGTGTCGTGCAAGAGCCCGTGTGAGTGCAGCGAAGCGCTCGTCGGTTTCCGCTGTGCGGTCAAGTAGTACCGCAATACGCAACCGCCCCAGGGTCAGCTCGCGGAGAGTCTCTTCGCAGTTGTGATGGGATATCGAATAAGTCGTCAATCCGAGCGCTTGTGCGGCAAATTCGAGCATGCGGACGAAATCGCGATCAAACTCCCAATCCCATGCAATTGCGAGGTCAATCAGCTGTGGTGTCGTTCGGGAGAGTTCCATGACACACAATTCTACAGTTATTGCGGGTTGATGTCAACTCTGCGGTGGTCTGTCATGTGACAGTATGTCTGTGATGGTCTGTCATGTGACAGAGCACCAGAAATGTGCCAACAGGTTGGTAACGGATTCCTCCGATTGCTTGTTATTCATAGGGGTAATGGGTATATTTTTTGCTACGCTGAAGGGTAGGAGGATTTCGGGCTATGAAGACTGTTTTAGGTGCTATTTTGCTGGTTGTTGCCGCATTCTGGAGCGGTTGTAGCTCTGGAACCGGGGGCGCGGTGGACCGGACAACGTCCGGATCGACACCGCGAACCACGGTTATGGACTCTGCGCGGCAATTGGCGATGCAGCATTTCATCGACGGGTCCCTGGAAGAGGTAAAAGGCGATTTCGCCAAGGCAATTCTGGAATTTCAGGATGCGTTGCGCTATGACCAGGATCCTGCCGTTTACTATGCGCTTTCGAAGAACTACTCGCTCCTCGGTAAACATTCTCTTGCCATCGAAGCTGCACGCGAGGCGGTACGACGCGGTCCGGAGGAGATGACCTATCGCCGCAATCTTGCCGAAATCTGTGTGATGGCCTTTGAGTATGATGCTGCGGCGGAGCAATTCGAAGAAATCATCCGCCGTGATTCCTCCCAGCTCGGGGCCTGGTACAGCCTTGCCCGCCTGTACCAGCCACGGAAACCCCTGCGCGCACTCGAGGTGTACGATCAGATCACCCGCAGGTTCGGGCCTGAGTGGGACGTGTTATTGCAGGTCGCCGATATCAACAACAAACTGGGCAACTTTGACAGGGCGGCTGACGCCTTGCGTGAGATGTCGCAGATTGATCCCGCTAACAAGGCTCTGAAAGAGAGCCTCGGACAGGCCTACGCCCGTGCGGGGAAGTACGACGACGCCATTGCGGTGTATGGAGAGCTTCGCGAACTCAACCCCGAGGATGTAAACATACTGGCGGAAATCGCCGGAGTGCGGCTTGCGCGTGGCGAATCCAGGAAGGCAATGGAAGAGTTCAACGAGATCCTGGGCCGTGACTCGGTCGCACTCGACGT
Organism: Ignavibacteriota bacterium; assembly: GCA_963849385.1. Lineage (GTDB taxonomy): Bacteria > Bacteroidota > Ignavibacteria > UBA10030 > UBA6906 > Fen-1255. The sequence goes on from CAWKHH010000001.1 coordinate 435,781, forward strand.
CAAACTCCATATCGGCGAAATGTGTTTTGCACAGCTGGCAAAGGATTCAACACTGGCCCCTCTCACCAGGAAGATGTTCGAACGGATCGCGGCGAAGCATCCCGACGATTGGCGTCCGTTCTGGTTCCTTGGCGCAGTCGGCTCGATGATGCATGATGATTCGGTGGCAGTGAGGAATTTCAGGCGCGTCACGGAATTGGCGGGTTGGAATGCTGATGCATGGGTCTATCTCTCGTCAGTGTTTCTCGGGAAGAACAACTACGAAGAAGTTGCCAAGATTCTCGAATCCGCAGTACGCATAGTGCCTGATGATTACCGGGTGAACCTCTTCCTCGGGATTTCCTACAGCAGGTTGGGCCGGCCGCTCGATGCGGCGCGTGTCCTTGAACGGGCCCGGCAGATCAACCCCAAAGAAGTTGATGCAATTGCGCAGCTCGCCCTGGTCTACGATGGCATCGGCAAATTTGAAGAATCCGACGCTTTGTATGAAGAAGCTCTGCGCCTGGATCCTGCGAATCCTCTGGTTCAGAACAACTATGCATACAGCCTGGCCGAACGGAATCTCCAGCTGGATCGCGCACTGGCGCTGTCACGGAAAGCTGTGGATGCAGATCCGGGCAACCCGTCATATCTCGACACGATCGGTTGGATCTATTACCGGATGGGAAGCTACAAGGAAGCCGAACACTACGTCAAAGAAGCCATTGGCAAAGGCGAGGTCAGCGCTGTCGTCTACGAGCACCTTGGCGACATCTATTATAAGCTCAATCAAAAGGACCTTGCCATCGAGCAGTGGAATCTGGCTCTGAAGCTCGATACGGGCAATACGGCGTTGCGCGACAAGATCGCCCGCGGGTCGCTCTAATGACGCTCCGGGGTGCCGGTGTTCTGCTCTCCCTGGCCCTTGTACTCGCGGCATGCGCGCCGACGCGGGAATCGCTTCTTCTTGATACGCAATCGCGTTCCACCGGATCGTCTCCTGACATCCGTGCGCGAGGCAGAGACGCAGATTGCCACATTCACCGGACGGGGTTCCATAGCCTTCGACGCTCCCGAGCTGAGCGGATCGGTGTTCTTCACTATCGCCATACGAAAACCGGATTCCGTGCTCGTGCATTTTGAGGGACCGTTCGGCATGGACGTGGGTTTCCTTTTCGCAAGCAGAAGCAGCTTCGTGCTCTACAATGCGATGGAGAACTGGTATGTGGATGAGCCCACGAGCAGCGCGGGGATTCGTTCGGTTCTCCCTTTCGATCTTTCGTTTGACCAGCTGATCGACGCGTTTACCGGCATTTTTCGCTTGCCTGCCGGCCTCCAGCCGGCCCGGTATGCGATCGATAACGGTCGATTTCTCCTTGTCTTTCCGCAGGGAAGAGACTCTTCATCGTACTGGGTTGACCCTGCGTTACGCGCAGTGACGCAGTATCGCATTTCGCACGAGGATTCCACTCTTGTGGAAGCATCGACAGATCGTTGGACCGAAGACGATGGGCCGGCGATGCCGCGGCATATCATGACGACGTTCCCACCCTCCTCGCGCAGTGTTTCGGTGTTCTATTCTACAGTGCATCTGAATCCGGAGGTGGCATCATTTGCCTATTCCGTTCCCTCCCGCGCCCGGCGACGCATGCTCCAGTAGACACTCAGGGACACCGATGACCGCCGGCCGCGTCTGGAAGCTTTCATTGAACTGCTTTCGAACCCTCCCCGCAGTGATTGCAGGCACTGTTGTTTTTGTCTCTCTGCTTTCGGTCCCGACCGTGTACGCACAGGACGAAATCCACCGTCGCCAGGAAGCTCTGGAAGCGCTGAGAGCCCAGATCCGCGCCCTGGAAGACAAGAGCAAGGAACAGCAAAAAGACGAGAGCGAGACTCTTGAGCTTGTGGATACGTATGACCGCAAGGGAGGTCTTCTGCGCCAGTTGATTACCCGTTTGAAAGGAGAAGAGCGCAAGCTGCAGGGAGCGATCGACACCACCCGTACTACGCTGCGCACGCTCGAAGAACAGCTTGCTTTCCTGAAGGATCACTACGCCCGGTACGTGCGCACCATCTACCGGTCGGGCCGGTACCTTGAGGCGGAACTGCTGTTGACCTCCGCGTCGTGGAATCAATTCGCGGTCAGAACCGAATACCTGCGGAGATTCACCGAGCAACGCCGGAGAGACGCAGAGCACATTGCCGCCAAGACGCGAGAGGTCGAGGCTTCGCAGGCACGTGCGCAGAGGCAATTGACAGATGAACGGAGGCTGATTGCGGAGAAGGGTGCGGAGGAAGACCGCCTTGCGGCGCTTGCCGGGGAACGGCGGGAGACCCTGAACCGGATCAGGAAAGACAAGAAACTGCTTCAGCGGCAAATGCAGCGTCAGCTCCTTGCGGCGCGGGATCTCGAACACATGATTGCCGACCTCGTCGAACAGGACCGCATTAAGAAAGACCATGCGGCAGCAGAAAAGAAACCCCCGCGGCTTCCGCAGCCGCCGGGAGTCGGAGAAGAATTCGAAGTTCGCAAGGGCAAGTTGCGCTGGCCGGTCAGCGAAGGAAGTATTGTGGCTCGTTTCGGTCCACAGCGGCATCCCACACTGCGCACGGTTACACAAAATACAGGTATTGACATCGCTGTTGACGCCGGAACGCCGGTAAGCGCCGTTGCCACCGGGGAAGTAGCCATCATCAATTGGCTTCCGGGATACGGGAACCTCGTCATCCTCAACCATCCGAACGGCTACCGTACCGTGTACACGCACCTCGGAGAAATTTCCGTGGTACAGGGCCAGACGGTAGCCGAAGGTGCGCCGATCGGTACGAGCGGCGATTCGATCGACGGGCCGCGCCTGCATTTTGAGATATGGAAAGATCGAGAGAAACAAAACCCCGAGCTCTGGCTCAGCCGGCAGTAGAAGGCCGCACCCTGCGCGCCCCGGGAATCGCCCTCCTTGCGGCACTCCTGGGAATCATCGTGTTGCGCGGCCCCCTGGCGGTGCTCGACGATCAGGTGAATGCGCTTCAATACGGCGTGCGCGGAGCCGTACAGCCCGACACCAACATCGTGGTGATCTACATTGATGATGCCGCGGTGCGCGTCCTGGGGTGGCCCCTCCGGCGGAATTTCCATGCCCTGATGCTGAGCGCTCTCGCCGAATTGAAAGTCCGTACAATCGGTATCGAGTTGTTTTTTGAAGATCCCCGCACCGAGTATCCCGAGTACGACGATCTGTTTGCACGCATGCTTTCTGTTTCGCCCCCGACGATACTCACCTGCTATTTCGATTCTCTCGCTTCACGGAGCGTCCCGAGCGACAGCGTCCGGTCCATGGTGGAGGGAGAGACACAGTTCACTTACGCGGCGGTGGATGAACCGCCGATTCGCGGCAAAGGAGTTCATCTTCCCCTCCGCTCCGTTTTGCGCGGCGGCAGCCGGAGTCGGTCATGTGAATTTCATTGACCGCGGCACCATTCCGCTCTTTGTTGCCATGGGCGGCGCCATCGTGCCTGCATTTGGACTGGAGATTGTGCGCGCATTTGCCGGCACCGAACGGGGCGGAATTCAGTCGGATGGCGACGAAATCTCCATGAAGACCCGGGGGCGAAAGCTCCGCTGGACCACAGAGGATGGCGCGGTGACATTGAACTACCCCTGTGCACTTCGGGGATTCACGGCGTATCCGTTTCTTGAAGTTCTGCGGGCCTACGACAATGCGCGCAGAGATCTCCCGGCTGCAATTCCGGTATCCCGTTTGAGAGACAAGATCGTACTGATCGGCGTTGCGGCGGAGGGACGGGGAGTTGTGTATGATACGCCAGTTGATCCCCGTCTTCCCTCCATCGGGATGCATGCCACGCTTGTCGACAATCTCCTTCAATCCCGTCTCATGCACCGTGCAGGGCTGGGGCTTCTCATTGCGCTCTCGGTGGTCACAGGGGTGCTGTGCTGCGCGGCTCTGCTGTTCCTCCGCTCGCCGTGGGACAAGATCGGGCCCCCGGCTATTTTCCTTATCGTCATTGTCACTTCGTACCTGATGTTTGCCCTTTGCGCATTCCGGCTCCCTGTCGTTTCACCGATTCTTGTGAGCCTCGCGATGGTTGCCGCCGCGGGGATGTCGCGGCACCGGGTCGTGCGTCAGCAGGTACATGTGCTTTCGGCGGAGAAGGCCGCAGTCCTCAATATGCTCCGCGACCGGGAGGCGCGGCTCGCCATGCTCGAGCGGCAGCTCCTTGACGCCCAGGTGGATCGACCGGCAGGCCAGACGAAGGAACTGCTTGAGGAAATCAAGAAGTATAAGGCCGAGATACGCACACTCTCATCGCGCGCCGATGATATGGAGGAATCGACGCCGGCCGATGATGATAATGCCGTTGCCACATTTGAAGGGAGTATCTATCATCGCAACGGTCCCATGCGTGAGGCTGTCGAGTTCGTCAAGAAGATCGCCTCAAGTGACGCTCCGGTGTTGATTCTCGGTGAAAGCGGTACGGGGAAGGAGCTGATTGCGCGGGCAATCCATCATCTCAGCAATCGGCATGAGGCGCCGTTCATTGCCGTCAACTGTGGCGCGCTCTCGGAAACATTACTCGAGAGCGAGCTCTTCGGTCACGAAAAGGGCGCCTTCACGGGTGCAGTGAAAGAAAAACCCGGACGTTTTGAACTTGCCGACGGCGGCACGATCTTTCTGGACGAAATCGGAGAGGTGTCGGAGAGTTTCCAGGTGAAACTTCTTCGCGTGTTGCAGGAAGGTGAATTGGAACGTGTCGGCGGCACGACAACATTGAAAGTGAAGGTGCGCGTTCTGGCGGCAACCAACAAGGATTTGAAGGAACGCGTGAAGGCGAAGCAGTTCCGCGATGATCTCTACTACCGGCTGAACGTCCTGACGGTGTCCATTCCCCCCCTTCGCGAGCGGCAGGAAGATATTCCTCTGCTCGTCGAGCATTTCCTAACGAAGGAAGGGGGGGCACTCCGCGTCTCGCGCAACGTCATGGAGGCGCTCAGAAGCCATGCCTGGCCGGGCAACGTGAGAGAACTGGAGAGCACCATCCGCCGCGGAGCGCTTCTCGCCAGGGCCGAACAACGGACGATGCTGACGGTGAAGGATCTCACCGAAGAGCTTGCGGATGCGGCAGGAGAGAAAGTTCCCGTCCAGGACCAGGTCCTCGAAATGATCCGGGAGCTGGGCTTCTCCCGCAGTGCCGTCACAGAGACTGCCGCTGCGCTCGGAGGTCTCAGCCGCGGAACAGTCGCAGAGTATCTCCGGGGCGAGAGTCTCAAGACGTTCGTCGATCAACAGTACGATCTTGAGCGTGCGGTGAAGCATCTTTCGCTGTCGACCGACAGTGCGATCCATGAGAGGGTGCGCAAGCGCTATCTGGAATACCTGACCAACATCACCGATGGGCTTGATACCACCCAACCATGGGAAACAGCACGGCTCGTACTCAGATCAAAATCGAAGAACCTTCCGCAGAGGTACCACGTATATCTCGAACAGTGTGCGGAAGCGCATTTTCGGGGCATCTGGCGGCTGCCGTGACCGGTGCGTGAACGGCGGCATTCACGCACTTCTCCCCTGAATTCCCGCACTTCTCGCGCTCTTTCCTCTCCGGCGGCATTTCAAGAATATCCGATTTCCCTCCATTCCGCATGATTTCCCTCATCATGAATCACCTGGCACGCGCCTTGCATCTCTTTCAGTCAGTGCAGCGATCGTAAAGGAAAGTGTTTTCAAAATCTACGGGATAGTGCAACAATTACCGAGGAGGGTTCGATGAAGAAGTCACTGCTCTTGGCATCATCACTATTCATGCTGGCCGGGTTGTTCGTTGGCGGCTGCAAGAACGACAACGGTCCGGATGCCAACCTGGCACCCAGCGGCGTCACGAATGAAGAACAGGCGATGACGTATTTTGCGAATAACGATGAATTCGTCACCAACGATGAAGTCACATTCGCTGACGCGTCAATACAGCCGTTCGACTATGGTACGTTCGGCAAGGTCGAAGCTTCCGTCACTCCGATTCGCTGGGGGCGCTTCGTCACCAGTGTCACGCGGACTGTCACAACGGTGGTGCAGCCGGGCGATACTCTTGCCTATGCGCATGTTGAAAAGACCATCGTCGGTACGCTGAAGATCCGGGCGATTGCGGCGGGTGGAGATTCTCTCACGATCGACAAGCCGTTCACCAATCAGGCTGTCCGGAATATCATCTTCAAACGCGTGAGCAAAGACACAAAGAAGTTCTGGCTGAACTGGGTTCCCGTTGCGACGTCACTTGTGGAAGGCGGCACCGCAATTCCCAACAACACAGTGAACATCACGAAGCTGGTGTTCTACCTTGCCAACAAGGATACGGTCACCGTCGTTGATCCGGAGCAGTACTACCTGCGCTATCGCTGGCTCAAGATGTTTATGGGCGGGAAGAAGGACGTTCCGGAACTCGTGGCCGGACAGCCGGTGAAGCTGGAGGTAACGGTAGTCAGCGCTTCTGCCGACACAGATCTGGTAGCCCTTCGTTTCGGATTTGAAGGCGGGAACAAGAGACGCGCAAAGCTTGCGCTCGCTTCAGAGGTGAACAACGGCGACGGCACCTTCACGCGGGTGTTCGAAGTCTCCAAGACTGCGCCCTTATTCGTGCACTTCCATCGCGGCGCCTTCAACTTGGGCGTGGAAGCCATGACAAAGGCGACGTTGTTTGACGACCAGGCGCCGTACAGTGTGAGCTGGTGGGGCATCCCGTACCGGGTGTTCTAAGGGGTGCTCCGGGGAACAACGGGCCTCCGTCCTTGCCGGCGGGGGCCCGTTCGCTTTGTCAGCAAGTGGAATTTCAGCTCCCGATCTAGGTATATTGGTGATGGTACCGGAGACGGCTATGCGCACACATGCACTCTTTTTCCTGATTCTGTTGCTGATCGGGCTGCTGACCATCGCGGGCTGCCAGCAGCCGGCGGATATCGCATTGACGCCGGACATCGCAGACGACAATATCGAAGTGCACGCCATTGTCCTCCCCGATTCGAACATCGTTGTCAGCTCTGTGGACAGCAGTGCCGTTCTTCCTGACGATCAGGTTCGGTATGATGGGTCATGCGTCATCAACTCCGTGACATGGGATGCAGGCACTGCGGTGGTGACCGCCGCGTACTCCAGGGTCTTTTTCGCCGACAGTCTGGTGCGGGTTCTCGGGCGAAAAGTCGGCGTCGGCGGTCTGGATGTCGGGACGTTGACCCTCAATGGCTCAGTGATGCTCAAGGTATCGCATCGGATTCCGGTGGATCGTTTCTTCGGCCACGACTCCAGCGTCGTACGCGGTGTTGAATATCTGATGGATCTCACGCACACCTATCAGGCAGATCACACCTATTCCTGGACCGTGTATTCCCACCTTTCCCCGGTGCTCAATGTGGTCATTGATACGCCCGAGCCCCTTTCGGTACTTTCTCCGCGCGGCGGAGCGGTGTTGCCGCGGAACAAGAATGCCGAGATCCTGTGGAAGGGCGGGAAAGGAAAGCTCTCGATAATCCTGAGCCAGTACGATCCTGCTCTGAAGCGGGCGAAGCCGCTGCTGGAATTGCGGGTGAAGGCCAACACCGGCAGGGCGGTGCTTCCCGTTAAACTTCTGGCGATGCTTCCTGCACAGCGCAACTTCGTGCTGACGTTCATCCTGGCGAACAAGAAAGAGACACCGGTCAGCCAACCGGCACCCGGAACGATTCTGGTGCAGGCCGCCTCAGTCTATAATAGCTACGTCGAGGTGCGGTGAAAACAGCCCGGCACGCTGTTATTCTTACTGCGAGTGTGATTATGAACGTGGTCCTTGCACAGGCACAGTCGCTTACGGACGCCCGGGCCGTCGGGATAGGAGCGTCGTTTCCCGCCGTGAGCGATGCAAGAGACTTTTCCCTGAACCCTGCGGGACTCGTGCGGATACGTGATTGGGATTTGAACGTGAGCACGTACGTGACTCCGGGCGCCCGACCGGTAGGATTTGTCTTTCATGGAATCGCTCTGGGCAAGCGATTCCTCGGCGATGAGGCGTTCGCTTTCCGCTATACGCCCGGTTCATCCGTCCGGTTTGTCATCCCCCCGGTGGTGACATTCGGCAATGCGACGACTCCGGCATCCAATGATCGGGAGATCACGTATGACGAGGACTTCGCCTTCGGGTACGCACACCGATTTTCGCAAAACCTCTCCGCGGGAATCGGTGCCCGGGTCCGCCGCGAAGACGTGACTGATACGCGGTACCAGATTATTACCCGCGACACCCTCTCGTATCCCTCCGCGACCCGGACGCAGTTTACTGCAAACTCATGGCTGCTCGATGCCTCGGTTATGTGGCATCTTCATTCACAAGTGACAGTCTCCGCAGCGGCAAGGAATCTGCTCTGGTGGCGATCGGGGGATGCAGGGAGTCCGATCGAAGAGTACTATCTCCCGACGAACGTCATCGGCGAATTCGGTGTCGCCTATACGCCGTTCGCACGCACCCTGCTGGTTGCCAGTGCAGCCACAATCGGTACCGGTGCGCTGGGCGTCGAATGGTCAGTCCCGTTCGGCCTCGCGTTGCGCGGCGGCGTACAGTGTGATACCCGGCAGTCCCCTGTGATTGATGCGCTGACCGTGGGGATGGGGTGGTCCTATGAGCACTTCGAGGTGAATGCAGGGTATCTGTATTTCACCAATCGGAACACTCACAACGGTTCCGGCACTGTTGCGTCATTTGATCCCGGCCTGTTGACAAATCTCGATGTGCATGCATATTCCCAAGACAGGATTGTGCTGTCCGCAAAGGCGGTGTTCGGTACCATCCGCGAGAGCCTGGCAAGAATCGAAGGGGTGACCATATTCGGGAGCATTTATCCCGCTTCTTCGGAAATGTTTGCGAACAGGCCGGTAGGTGCGGTGCGCGTGCGGAATATTTCCTCCCGGCCGATCAATGCCAAGGTCAGTTTGTTTGTCGATCGCATCATGGATGAGCCCACGGAGTCACCGGCATCATATATCGCTCCCGGTGCGGAGGCGGAGCTTCCGCTGATGGTGCTTTTCAACGAGCAGGTGAAGAAAGTAACGACGTTGACCGTGCGCGAAGGGGACGTGTACGTAAACGCTACGCCTGCAGAAGAATACGACGACAAATCACAAACGCGCCTGGTGATTCTCGGCCGCAATGCCTGGGATGGCGACAGCAAGAGTCTGCGATACTTTGTGACACCGGATGATCCTGCAGTGCTGCGGTACTCGCGGGATGTCTTGCTCGAGCACCGGGACTCCCTGGCGAATGTGCCGGCTCTTCTCGAACGCTTTGCGAAGGCGCGCGTGTTGATCAACTCGTTTACCGGAAGGCTCCTGTATGTGAGCGATCCGAAGCTCTCCGCAGATTTTGTGCAGTATCCATCGGAAACGCTGCAATTGCGCGGCGGGGATTGTGATGATATGACAGTCTGTTTCACATCGCTCCTGAGCAGTATCGGTCTGTCGACGGCATTTGTCGATGTGGTGCCGCCCGACCATCCGGACAAAAGCCACATCTACCTGCTCTGTGACACCGGTGTCGAACCGCGCTACGGGTACATCGATTGCCGGGAATCCGAAGCGCTATGTAGTGCGACGCAATGCCGCGGGTGTCGAGACCATCTGGATACCACTGGAGACCACAGTTGCCGCGCGCGGGTTCGATGAGGCATGGACAAACGGTGCGCAGGAATATTTCGATGATGTCGAAGTGGGCCTGGGGTTGGTCAAGGGATGGGTTCGTATCGTGGACGTGAATTGATGGAGGGTGCAATGTACAGGATATCGATGGTGATTGCCGCGCTGATGCTTCAGACCGCAGTGCGGGCGGAGGGGATTACTGTTCAGAAAAGCGAGGGAGATGTCAGGGTCCGGCAGGGAGTCACCGAGGTCTGGAACAAAGTCGTCCCGGGTGATATCTTGCGGCCGCACGACACCATGCGCACGGGTCCGAACGGCAGCGCAGTACTCCTGGTGCATCTCGATGCCGCCGGAGCCACGAAACGCATCGCCCTTCCTTCGCAGGTGATTGTCGATATGTCCGACATTCGCAGCCTGACGCAGGAGGAACTGATGCTCAAGATCACGATGGAAAAGGTGCGCGCATCGTCCTCTGAGTGGAGAAGTAACGAATTGCACATCTCCAATGCTGCAGTGGTGCATGGTGAGGACCGTGCGGCGGGGGGTCAGGCAGCTGAAAACGACCGGCAGGTGGGGCAACTGCTGTTGAATGGTGCACGGGTGCTTTTCGACAATGGTTTCTATGCGACCACCGTGTTGCGGACGATGGAGGTATTCAGGATGTATCCGGTACTCGGCGGCATGTTTGACCACCGCTTCCTGCTTGCACATTCAATGGAGCGGGCCAATCTGCGTGGTGAAGCCCTGGCGGAATACAGCTCGATGTCGCGGATGGATGGACTGACCCCTGCCCAGCAGCACGTGGTGCGGGAAAAGATGGATGCGCTGCGGGCGGAGAGGCACTAGTCAGGCATTAGGCGTGAGGCAATAGGCATTCGCTTTTCTCTCACACATTCGAGGTGTTCTGAGCGCCATTACGCGAAATGTGAGAGCGTTTTTCAACAACCTGCTGGAAGTGCAGATGAAAAGCATTACCGCAGAGGCGCAGTTCAGAAGCATTACCGCAGAGGCGCTGAGGCGCAGAGGTTGTTTTGGACAAGACCTTTTCCAATTCAGAAATTTGTCTCTGCGTCTCTGTTTCTCTGCGGTGATCTTCCTCTTCTCACTGTTCTCTCCTGGTGTTCTTACAGCGCAAACACTCGATCTTCCTCCACACCCTTCGGCGGCGATGGGCGGTGATGCCTTTGCCGCCTCGGTCTCGGCGCTCACACGCGATCAACGCGAGGAGCAGATCTTCCAGCAGGTACTGTCGGGCAACGTTCCCGATTTCCTCCGTCAATTGATACCGATGACGAGCACCGCGACGATTAACGGCATACCGAGAACAGCGCGATGGTATGTCACGCCGGAGTATGTCGCGATAGGGAGCAACGACGATTACTTTCTGATGCCGATGACTCCGCTTCTTGCGCAAAGGATCGCCGATGCGACCGGCTGCACGCTCCCGACGAGGAAGATGGTCAATGCGATCTACACCGCGGCGTCTGTCAAGGTTGCGCCGATCCCCATCCCGCCGAGCGGGGCGATGATCACCGTTCCCGTGTTCAAGCAGCACAACGATACGTTGAGAGCGCAACGCGCGCCTCTCCTTGGTGCACATCCACTCGGTGAACTTGTCGCCGGCCACAAGAAGGATGTCATTATTTCGAATGCCATCACAACGAACCTGAAACCGACGGTGCCCAAACCTGTGGTCATCTATGGCTGGCACCAACTCAACGGGATCCCGATCCAACCGTTGTACAATGGTCATGAGCAAACGTACGCTGATTACAGCCACGGCATCCGGCTGGTACAACGGGTCGTCATTCTCGACAGTGCGGCTGCCATGATTGACGACATACTGCGTGATCCGGTAGTATGTCCGCTGTTCAGTGACGAGGGGGTTATTTCGAATCCGCGGTACGGGGTCTGCCCAACAGCGCTCCTGAGGAAGGGTCGGCACCCGCGAGGCCGGAGGAATACGAGCTCCTTCAGAACTATCCGAATCCGTTCAACCCGGTACCACAATAGGGTTTAGGGTCTGGGGGCTAGGGTCTAGGTGGGTAAACGTGACTGTCTACAACATTCTTGGCCAACCCGTTACCACACTGATCGATGAAGTCCTTGCTCCGGGAGAATGACGCTGCTCTTTTCGACGGGTCCGATCTTGCAAGTGGCTCGTACTATTATCGCATGCAGGCAGATGGCTCTGTTCTTACGAAGAGGTGCCTTCTCCTGCGATAAGACCGATGGACGATAGTCAATGGAGTTCGGACCATTGCCATCTGGTGTCGGAACATTCTATTCCAGGACACTGTTGTCTGGTGTACCATCGTACTCACATCATCGGGGTATCATATGAAACGTATCCTTATTCTTGTTCTGGCGGCAACGCTGTTCGGCAGCGTCACATTTGCACAGACCGTAACGCCCAAGGTGACAAAGCGGCAGGCCCATCAGCAGCAACGGATCAAGCAGGGCGTCAAGAGCGGTGAATTGACGAAGGGAGAAACCGCGAGGCTTGAGGCGCAGCAAGGGAAGATCGCCGTTGACAAGGCCAAGGCGAAATCAGATGGAGTTGTTACGCCCGGGGAACGTGCGAAACTGAAGCGCGAACAGAACCGTGCAAACAAGAATATCTACAGGAAGAAGCATAACGCAAAAGAACAGCACTAGCCTGTTCTGCCGATGTTGCGTCGCGGCGGGTCCATTCTGCAATGGATCCGCCGTTTTGTTTTCACGGCAGCGTATAGTACCTTTGTCTGCCGACGGATTATTTGGTGCACCTCGACACGCAGAAGGGTGCGGTTCGTCAGGCGGTTTCAGGCAGCGTGGACGAGACGGGATTGAGCCTTGTGGTTTTGGGAATCCGTAACATGACTGACATTCTTGCTATTTGCCTAGTCATTGTGGGCCTTTCTGTGATAGGGACAGTTGCACTAATGGTCATCCCCGTCACACCGGGCGAACTGCGCCTGTGGTATCTCCTTCGGATACAACGAATTCGCAAATGGATCACAAGAACCAGGAGGGTGGATCAACCGCTTCACAATGTACAAACCCTGGGCATTGCCCGAACCAATCTTCGTTGGCATCTCATCTTTACGTGTCTGTTTTGTGTTCTTGTTGCACGGGCTTTCACGCTTGACCGTTGGTGGCTTCGCCTGGCGGCGAGTCTTCTCACAATTCCATCAATCGCTTATGCACTCGGCAGCCTTGTTCAGAGACAGAAGATTGCAGTCATGATAGTGCGATCAGGATTAGTGCACGACAAACATTAGTTAGTCGGAGCTAGTCGGTTAGTTGGACGAGGATCTTCATGCCAAGGGCGTTGGCGTATTTTTCGAGGGTGGACAGGCGGATGTCCTCGGCGTGGTTTTCGATTCTTGATATGGCAGATTTCTTGGTTCGAAGCTTTCTAGCAATGGTTTCTTGAGTAACTCCAGCTTCCTCGCGGGCTTGACGCAACATGACACTGAACTCAAATGCGCGATACCCGGATTCAAAGTTCTTCCCGAATTTTGGATTCTTTGCCTTTCGGCGTTCGATGTATTTGTCGATATCGCTCATGATCTTCTCCTCTGCAAATAGTTCAAACGACGTGCCTCGGCCAGTTCGATTTCGCGAACGGGGGTCTTCTGCTGCTTCTTCGAGAAGGCCGAGGTCAGCATCAGCAACGCAGAACCCTCAAAGAATCCGAGGAATCGATAGCTATTGCCAGCTACCTGGACCCGGATTTCCCAAAGTTGGTCGGTGCCAGGGAGCTTTTTCAAGTACAGTTCCGGAACTCGGTCGATACGTTCGACCAGACGCAGCACCCAGGCGACCTTCTGCGCATGTTTGTCGGATAGCGAATCGAGGAATTCCTCCACTGGACACCTATTGTTCTCGGTCCGATAGAACTCGATGGATCGCATGGAGGCAAGTTAACATATTTGTGAACCTTTGTCAAGAGGCCGAATGAGTCAAGACATCACTGGGCAACCCCAGTGGCTGCTCTATCCGACATCTAAGTGCTTCAAGAGAGTAACAGGAAGAATATGCCAACAACCTCCTCCGCTGATCTCAAGATGCTTCGTCACGCCGTCGCAACCGTGGTTTATCGAGGGGCCAAGACTCTTCGCGATGCTCCTGGAGAATTTGGGACGTTTCGAATCAAGGCGAAGTCTCGTACCCCCATCGAAATTGTTGCCCATATGGGCGATCTGTTTGACTGGGCGCTTTCCATGGCGAAGGGAGAGGGCATTTGGCGAGAATCCGTTCCTCAGAGTTGGGATGAGGAAGTGGCTCGCCTCTATGCTTCTCTCAAGAAGTTCGATGCTTTTCTGGCAGATGCCCCGACTATCGAGTGCTCGTTGGAGAAATTGTTGCAGGGCCCTATCGCTGATGCAATGACGCACGTGGGTCAACTTGCCATGCTTCGGCATCTCATCGGGTCTCCGATCAGAGGCGAGAACTACTTCAAGGCTGATATCGCGGTTGGACAAGTCGGTCCGGCACAGCCTCCGCCGAGAAGAGAATTCGATTGAGTCTAGAGGCGGCCGCGTCCGTCGGGTTGTACAGACGTATCGGTGAGATTGTGGTGAACCGCACGTAAAATCAATCGCGCAGATCAATTATGGAGGATTCTCGTGAAAGCAATTGTCTACACTAACTATGGACCACCAGAAGTTCTTCAACTCAACGAGGTGCCCAAACCAACTCCTAAGGACAACGAGGTTCTCATAAAAATACATGCAACGACCGTAAATCGAACGGACTGCGGATTTAGAAAACCCGAATATCCGTTTATTATTAGACCCATCAATGGCCTCTTTAAGCCGAAGAAAAGGGATACTGGGGAGTGAGCTGGCGGGTGAGATTGACGCCATCGGCAAAAATGTCAAAACATTTAAGCAGGGCGACAAGGTTTTTGGACTCAGTACTTCGAGTTTTGGAACACATGCGGAATACATTTGCATACCCGAAGAAGCGTCAATCGCAATAAAGCCAGTCAATATGTCTTACGATGAGGCGGCTGCTGTTTGTGACGGAGCTTATCTGGCAATGAATATCATGAGGAAGATAGATTTTAAGAATCCAAAGAACATCCTGATCAATGGTGCCTCCGGATCTATAGGTTCCGCAGGCGTACAACTTGCCAAATATTATGGCGCAACGATTACAGCAGTATGCAATACCAAGAACATAGAACTCGTGAAATCACTGGGTGCTACTGAAGTAATTGATTACACAAAAGAAGATTTCACGAAAAACGATCAGAAGTATGATGTGGTTTTTGATGCCGTCGGCAAGAGTTCTTTCTTCCGCTGCAAGCAATTGCTAAAACCGGGAGGGGTTTACTTTTCAACAGACCTTGGTTTCTTATCGCAGAATATATTCTTAGCACTATTCACTCCAATCATGGGTGGTAAGAAAGTCATGTTTCCGATGCCCAAAGACAGGAAAGAGGATATAGTCTTTCTTAAAGAGCTGATCGAGGCAGGAAAGTACAAAGCGGTCATTGACAGACGTTACCCCCTGGAACAAATTGTCGAGGCCACGAAGATATGTTGAGACAGGGCAGAAAACGGGAAATGTTGTAATAACGTTGGAACATAGTAACAAAGCATGACATAACATTACGGCAGACGAGAGGAGGTGTGATGAAGGCGAAGAGAGCAAAGTGGAAACGCGGTCCGGGCAAGTCGGGTATTCTGGCTCCGATCATAGGCGCTTGGCAGGGCCAATGCAATGTCCCCAATGGGGCAAAGTCCGTTGCACACGTACTTTCACACGCATTCTCAACGGGAAGTATGTTCAGCTTTTAGCTCGATGGGAATTTGGAGCGCAGGTGCACGAGGAGACCGCCATTTATGGGATCGCCGGCGGGAAACTGTCATTCTGGTCCTTCACCTCAGATGGTAAGCGGTCGGAAGGCACAATCGCTGATGGCAGGGATGTTGATCCTGAAGCCATAGCGTTTGAGGGCCCAAATGCCTGCGGGTCGCGCCCGGATGATCCACGGGCCGAACGACGAGGGAGGATTCAACTGGGCCGTGGAGGCAGAGACGAAAAAGGGTTGGAGGCGGTTCGACAGAACACAAGTACGTTTCTTTCTAACTTGGATATCGAGCACGGAACTACCAGCGCGCTGCGTCTGACGCCGCAATGCGCGGTCGGCAAGTATTGAAACTATAGGAATTCCAACAAATGAAATCTCGCGCAATTGTTGCAGCCGTGCTGTGCTGTACGAGTCTCTTGTTCGGATTCGTACAGCTGCAGGGACAATCGGTTTCTGCATCAAATATTCCCTATGGCAACAACAAGGATGCAGGGAATTACGCAGCTCTAAACGGCGTAAGAATATACTATGAAGTATATGGCAAAGGGAATCCACTCATCCTTATACATGGCAATGGTGGAAATATCAAAGGGATGCAGTACCAGATTGAATATTTTTCGAAGTATTACAGAGTAATCGCAATGGACTGCCGGGGGAGAGGCAAGTCTGAGTTGGGCAAAGATTCTCTGACGTACATGCAAATGACAAAGGATGTGGTTTCTCTTCTGGATTATCTGCATGTGGACTCCACTTTCATCATCGGGAGAAGTGACGGCGGGATCATCGGGCTGCTGATGGGCATCTACTACCCGGGAGGGTAAAGAAGATTGCAGCTTTTGGTGCCAACCTCTGGCCGGATACGACGGCGTTGTATCCACGTGAGCTCGAGACAATAATTGGAGACCGGACGCAAGCAGAAGCAATGATCGCACAACATGATACAACAAAGGATTGGTACCTCATTCAACAGAGGAATAGGCTAATGGAATTTCAGCCGCATATCTCTGCCGATGACCTCAGAAGGATACAAGCACCTGTACTGGTATTATCGTGCGACCGGGATGTGATCAAAGAAGAACACACCCTATTCATATACCGGAACATTCCAAAGGGCAATCTCTGCATCTTCCCCGGCGAGACACATTGGATAACCGGTACCAATCCCAGCCTGTTCAATTCAACCGTGGCGAAGTACTTCTCCGACCAGTACAAAGGGGAAGAAATCAGAAAATGAGCGGCTCAAGCGAATGATGTTGCGTCCGACCGGCGGTTTCACAATGAAGAGGAAGCCAAAATGCAAAAGAACGTGATTTGGAGGAATGTCGCCCTCATGGCAGCCTTTATTGGAGTGGGGTTGACACTGTTCACGGAGAATGTGAGGGCCGTGCAAATACTGGGATTGTTCGCATGCGGAGCGGTATTCGGTGCCTCGTTGACTGCAATCATTGGTGCATTCAGAGGGAGGCAGAAACAAGCATAGATCCTGGTATTCACGGCCGTCTTCTCGTGCCGGCGAAATCCGTCACGAGAGAGCATGCTTGTTCATGCCTTTGAAGACTTCGAAACCGTGGTGATCTGAGCTGTGTGGATTGTAAAGCCCGTCCCCGTTATTGCCGAAGTACGCAAAATCAATCTACCTTTTTTGCGACGATGATATCTTGAAAGCTGACGGGGTTAGCTCTGCCCGACCATGAACCGAACCGTATTGGTTCGACGATCTGCATGTTGTTGCTCTTGTACAATTGTCTGATGTACTGTTCCTCAAATGCAACAGCTTGCTCGGGACTGGTTGCAGACATCGTCCAGTAGCCGTCGCCACGGAACGAGAAGTCCACACTGCTCCGATGTTGTTTCATGAGCAATCGGGCCTCTTCGTCGAGAAGAAAGAACGTTATCAACGTTTGGCCGCCGGGTTTGAGAACCCGCGAAATCTCCGAGATGTAGTGTTCGAGATCCGCCGGCATCATATGTGTCGCCACCGAAGTCAGGAACACCAGATCGAACGAATTGTCTTCATACGGAAAGCGGTACTCGACGGCGCTGACCCGGCCGCTGGGGTTGTAGACCTTGTTGTAAATGCCGGCCAGTTGGAACTGGAAATTGGGGTATCGGGACGTGATAGTCTTGGTGCTCCACTTTATGCCATCACGGACGATGTCGAAACCCTCATAGCTTCCCGATGTTAGGTACGTTGTAAGTGGCACGGCCATTCTCCCGATACCGCAACCGACGTCAAGCACGCGATGGTTGGGGGACAGGCCACAGAAATCCACGAAGTACTTGAAGAACTCGTCGCCAATCTCTCGATAGTCTCCTCCTCCCACAAATATCAGACTTCGGGGCGGAGTCATGACATCACGCCTGCCCGTCAATCGATCGGCGAGGTCATTCGGAAAGAATCGCACCTTTGTAATCAGTGTCTTTATCCGATTCTTGAGAATCGCCACAGTGTTGCTTGGCATTGGAGTGTCTATCATCCGGATGTTGAAATATTGGTGGCACGGGCAAGACGGCAGATTTCCCCTTGAAGAGAGCTTTCAGTCTAATAGTACTTCAAAAATAGTGCTCTGTTTGCCCCCAACCCGTTTACCGCATGAGCTTCTTGTACTTGATCCTGTGCGGCCGGTCGGCGTCGATGCCCAGACGCTTGTGCCGGTCGATTTCGTACTCGCTGTAGTTCCCGTCGTACCAGACCACCTTGCTTTCTCCTTCGAAGGCCAGGATGTGCGTGGCGATCCGGTCGAGGAACCACCGGTCGTGAGAAATCACCACGGCGCATCCGCCGAAGCCGATGATGGCGTCTTCCAACGCCCGGAGTGTGTGGACGTCAAGATCGTTGGTCGGTTCGTCCAGCAACAGCACGTTGCCCCCCTCTTTGAGCATCTTGGCAAGGTGCACGCGGTTGCGTTCGCCGCCTGACAGCGCGACCGTCTTCTTCTGCTGGTCCGTGCCGCTGAAATTGAACCGCGCCACATATGCCCGGGAGTTCACTTCCCGGTGACCGAGTTGAAGAATGTCCTCGCCTCCCGAAATTTCCTGCCAGATGCTCTTGTTGGGATCAAGCGGCCGGTTCTGATCGATGTACCCGATTTTCACGGTATCGCCGGTCTTGAATGTGCCGCTGTCGGGTTTCTCCTGACCGATGATCATTCTGAACAGCGTTGTTTTCCCTGCACCGTTCGGACCGATGACGCCGATGATACCTCCCGGAGGCAGCTGGAATGTCAGATCTTCAAACAGCACATTGTCGCCGAAGGCCTTGGTGACGTTCTGGGCTTCGACGACCACGTTGCCGAGGCGCGGACCAGGAGGGATGAAGATCTCCAACTCTTCATTGCGCTTTTCTGTCTCTTCACCCAGGAGGTTCTCGTAGGCCGTGATACGCGCCTTGCTTTTTGCGTGGCGCCCGCGCGGATTCATGCGAATCCATTCAAGTTCGCGTTCGAGAGTTTTCTGCCGTTTCGATTCCTGCTTTTCTTCGATTCTCAGACGGGCACTTTTCTGCTCAAGCCAGGAAGAGTAATTGCCCTGGAACGGAATGCCTTCGCCACGATCCAGTTCCAGGATCCACCCGGCGACGTTGTCGAGAAAATAGCGGTCGTGCGTCACGGCGAGGACAGTTCCTTCGTATTCTGCCAGATGCCGTTCGAGCCACGCCACCGATTCGGCGTCAAGGTGGTTGGTCGGCTCATCCAGCAGTAACACATCAGGTTGTTGAAGCATCAGCCGGCAGAGCGCGACGCGTCTCCGCTCCCCGCCGGAAAGCACCTTCACGGGAGTTTCGCCCGGAGGACACCGGAGAGCATCCATGGCCTGTTCGAGCTTGCTTTCCAGGTCCCATGCGTCGAGGTGATCGATCTTCTCTTGAAGGGCTGCCTGTTTTTCGAGGAGCTTGTCAAAATCGGCGTCCGGCTCCGAGAGCTGGTTGCTTACCTCTTCAAACTGTCGCAGAATCGCTGCGGTCCCGGCGACACCTTCTTCGACAACCTCGCGGACGGTCTTTGAAGCATCGAGTTCCGGTTCCTGGGAAAGGTAGCCGAACGTGATGCCTTTCTGCACAGTGATCTCACCAAGATAGTCTTTGTCAACGCCGGCGATAATCTTCAGGAGCGAACTCTTGCCCGCACCGTTCAAGCCCAGCACTCCGATTTTTGCACCGTAGAAGAACGAGAGATAGATATCTTTGAGGACCTGACGGTTGGGGGGATACACCTTGCCAACCCCGACCATAGAGAAAATGATCTTGTTGTCAGACATGATTCACCTGAATAACCGGATGCATATGTGTGAGAATGGGATCACCGGGATAGTAGACACGCTCCAGGAACAGCCCCGATGGGGGGGCAGTCAGGCGTGCGGGCGCGTCGGAGCGTTCGGTAAGAAAACCCTTGACATCGTTCAAAGAGAGCGTTCCGCGGCCGACACCTGCAAGCACGCCGACCATGCGGCGCACCATCTTCCAGATGAAATGCGATCCGCGCACGCGGAAGAGGATGAGGTCGCCGGCTTCCTCGAGGCGGAGCTCTTCAATCAGCACCTTGGTCGAAGGACGTTCGGGATCTTCCTCGGCAAAGGAGCGGAAGTCCTTCATGCCGTGGAACAATTCCATAGTCCTGGCCATCAGCTTTACGTCGAGCGGATCCTTGATCCACCAGACGAAGCGTTTGCCCAATGCCGTTCGACGCCGGGAAATGTGGTAGAGATAGCTCCGGGAGACGGCATGGTGCCGTGCGTGAAAGTTTGCAGCGGCTTTTGCCACATTCAAGACATTGATATCTGCCGGCAGGATATCATTGAGTTTCATCCGGAGGATCTCGGGAGCAAGCATGGTTCGCAGCTCGAGATGGGCGACCTGCCCGAGTGCATGAACGCCGGCGTCGGTTCGACCCGCCCCATGGAACTCAAACTCCGCGGTCTGGCCCACTTCCTGAATGGCGCGCATGAATTCCCCCTGCACGGATCGGGCGTTCTTCTGGACCTGCCATCCGCGATAGCGCGTTCCCTCGTATTCAATCAGTAGTCTGAATCGTGCCATGGAAAAGGAAAGGGGACCATGGGTATCCATGATCCCCTGGATCTGTGTTCGGGATTCGGTTACTTCTTTTTCTTCGGCATCTTTGCCATCAGCTCATCCATGACTTGAGTATGGCTGGCCACGGCTTCTTTTGCTGTGGTAAGAGCTTCCTGGAATTGGCGCTCAACAACACCAAGATCATCCTTGTTTTTCTTCAGCGACTCCATGACCGTTTCATGCTTTGCCTCAGGGTCGTAGGGCTTGAACGATTTCATCCATGTCGTCATCGCACCCTTTGCCGCTACGAGCTTCTCCTTCGCGGCGATGAGGTCCGTCGCATCGTGACCGGCAAGCTGTTTCGGGAACGCTTTCGCCAGTGAATCGTGTTTTGCTATTACGGTAGTGATCTGGCCGAGCTACTGCATCAAGGCCGGACATTGCCTTCATCATGTCGTCGTGTTTCTGCATGACTTCGGTATTCAGGCCGGCTTCAAGCTTCTTCATTTCGTCTGATTTTCCGCATCCGGCGAACAATACAGCCACAGCAATCAACAGAATTGCCACCAGCTGAAGTGTTTTCATGGATCTACCCTCCTGTATGAGAGATTGTAGTGAAGCGGTGGAAGCGGTTCAAATATACGAAGATTTGCTCTCTTTTCAAGGAAATTCCTCATGAACCGACAACAAGATGACCCGGTCACAGGAATCAGTCCGTTTGCGAACAAAACGCTCCCGAAATTCAACCGGACCAACGCCGGTCTCGAGCCCTATACGGGACCGTGGGGATCTCCGCAGGTCTTTCACCTCTTGCGGCGAACGACCTTTGGACCTTCTCTTGCGAACGTTGCTCTATTAAAGACCATGAGTGCATCGCTGGCGGTGGACATGTTGCTTGCACCGCCGCCGGAGGAGGCCTCGCTCCCGCTCAACGTCGACAGCCGTGATGTTGTATCTGTTGGTGAATCCTGGGTGTATGCGATCTATCAGGATCCGGCCACGGGCTCGTTTAACCCGACCGGAGTGCGGACAAGCTCGCTCAAGGCGTGGTGGATGAACCTCATAACGCGGCAGCAACTGTCGCTGCGCGAAAAGATGGTCCTGTTCTGGCACAACCACTTTGTCACGGAAGCCGATATCGTCAATGATCCAAGGTTCTCGTACCGCTATCTTGCGTTGATCCGCGCGAACGCATTCGGGAACTGGAAGGACCTGACGCAGAAGATGACAACTGACGGGGCCATGCTCAGGTATCTCAACGGAAACACCAACACCAAAACCAGTCCGAATGAAAACTACGGACGCGAGCTCCAGGAGCTCTTCACAATCGGCAAAGGCCCGGAAGTTGCACCTGGAGACTATACCAACTATACGGAAGCGGACGTCAAAGCCGCCGCAAGAGTACTCACGGGGTGGCAGGAAGACGCCACGGTTTTGACGACGCCGGGCTCAACACCGTGGAAGTTCACAGTAAGCCGCCATGACACGGCGGACAAACAGTTCTCGGCACGGTACGGCAATCAGGTCATTACCGGCGGTACCGACGGCCTGGCAGAACTGAACGCATTCCTGGATATGATCTTCAATCAGGCGGAAACTGCACGGTATCTCTGCCGGAAGTTCTACCGCAATTTCGTCTATTATGTTATCGATGACTGGACCGAGGCCAACATCATCGAGCCGATGGCTGCTCAACTCCGGGCGGACAACTATAACGTTGCTCCCGTGCTCTCGACGCTTCTGAAGAGCGCCCACTTCTTCGATGCCGCGAACATGGGGTGCATGATCAAGGGTCCGGTGGAACTCGTGGCGGGTGTCGCGCGTCTGTTCGGCATTGCCCTCCCGGCGGATATGACGGTTCTCTATAAAATGCTTACCTACCTTGTCGGTCAGGCGGCAACGATGCAACAGGAGATTGGCAATCCACCGAACGTCGCGGGATGGCCTGCGTACTACCAGACACCGCAGTTCTACGAGCTCTGGATCAACTCCGACACATTGCCCAAACGGACGACCTTCACCACAACGATGGCGACCACGGGATACACAACGAGCAGCGTCAAGTTGGTCATCGACGTGTTACTGTTCACGGGCGGGTTTGCAAATCCTTCCGATCCGAATGCGCTTCTTGATGAAGCAGCAGAACTCCTGTTGGCGACTCCCTTGACTGCGAATCAGAAAGCGTTCCTCAAGCAAACCCTGATTCCCGGACTTCCGGATTACGAATGGAGCATCGAATGGGCGGACTATCTTGCCGACCCGACGAACAGCACGAAGTATACTCCGGTGAGAACGAAGCTGCAAACGCTCTTTGCGTTTATGATGTCCATGCCGGAGTTTCAACTTCAATGAGGACCGACTCGATGAATCGACGGGGATTTCTGCGGCGCGCAGCGTCCACCGGCGCACTACCATTTCTCCTTGGGGGATTCTCCATTAAAGCACTCGGGCGTTCCCCGCTGCTTGATGCGTTGAACTCGTTGGCGACCGCCACTGACCGTGTACTCGTGCTGATCCAGTTGAATGGCGGGAATGATGGCTTGAATATGGTGATCCCGCGCGATCAGTACGCCGCTCTTGCCGCCGCACGGTCAAATATCATGATTGATGAAGCCAAAGTGTTGCCGTTGACCGGAGCGACAGGTCTTCACCCGAAGATGACCGGCCTCCAGGCGCTCTATCAGGAAGGCAAGCTGGTCGTGGTGCAGAGCGTCGGGTACCCCAGTCCGAACTTCTCCCACTTCCGCGCGACGGACATCTGGTTGTCGGGATCTGATTCGAACCAGGTCTGGACGACCGGATGGCTGGGCCGCTATCTGGATCAGGAGTTCCCCGGCTACCCCACCGGATATCCGAACATCACTGCTCCGGACCCGCTTGCCATTCAGGTCGGGTCGGTTGTTTCCACGGGGCTTCAGGGACCTTCGGTGAGTATGGGCATTGCGATCACCAATCCCAATTCCACCTATACTCTCCCCGGAGGGGAGGACACAGCGCCGGCGACACCGGCTGGACACGAGCTGACGTTCATCCGGCAGATTGCACAGCAGACCCAGGTGTATTCCAGTGCGGTGAAGGCTGCCGCTGCGAAAGGGACCAACAAGTCTACGCTTTATCCAACAGCAGGAACGAACGCACTTGCGGATCAGTTGAAGATCGTCGCGCAGCTGATCTCCGGTGGATTGAATACCAGGGTCTACGTAGTGAGTCTCGGCGGCTTTGACACGCATTCGGGGCAGGCGGTCGGCGGCGCGACGGATACGGGTGTACACGCGACGCTCATGGACAAGATTTCGGCTGGGATTACCGCGTTCATGGATGATCTCAAACTGCAGGGGCAGGATGGGCGTGTTCTTGGTATGACCTTCTCTGAGTTTGGACGGCGCATCAAGTCGAACGCCAGTGCCGGCACCGATCACGGCACGGCGGCGCCGTTGTTTGTGTTCGGTTCGAAAGTAAATGGCGGCATCATCGGGGCGAACCCGGCACTGCCGACCAGCGCCACGGTGAATGACAACATTTCCATGCAGTATGATTACCGCATGGTGTATGCCTCGATTCTCCGGGATTGGTTTGGCACATCGCCGGCAGAGATGCAGATTGCATTGCCGGATCACACACAGACTCTGCCGTTGATTCAATCATCGGCGGTTCTGGGAGTGGGTGGAGGGGATGAGGTCCCGTCGGAGTTTTCGCTGGAGCAAAATTATCCGAATCCATTTAATCCCGTTACTACCATCGGGTTCCGGGTTGCGGGTGGAGAAGCAGGGTCTGGGGGCTGGGGTCTAGGGTCTAGTAACGTAAAGCTTGCTGTGTACGACGTGCTGGGGCGAGAGGTAGTGGTTCTGGTAAACGAGCAGATGTCGGCGGGGTATCACACCGTGACGTTTGACGCACGGAATCTGGTGAGCGGGGTATACTTCTACCGTCTTGAGGCAGGGAGTTTCAGCGAGACGAAACGGATGACCTTCGTGAAGTGATGCGGTTGAGCATTCTGAGCATGCGTTCTTCTGAGTGGAACACCGTTGATATGCCGTCGATGAAGAAGTACTCACGTTCTTTTGGAGAAAAGAGAAACGTATGTCGCCGGGTCAGAACTTGTTTCTGGACGCCGAGGTTCTCATCTCTATAGAGGAGGCAATGGTGGCGTCGGAGGTAGACGCTGGCAGTATATTTCCATCTCGGTTCTACGGCCGCCAGAGAATTGGATATTTCGCTTCGAGTCAGAAGGTGCATTGCGTACATTTGATATGGGGTCCAACGTAATATAGTAAATTTCTGTAGTGCCACGATGTGATGCTTGTCACAGGCCGGGCAGCTTGGAGAATCCGCAAATTCTTCATATATTATACAACAAAGCGGGATGGCGGAGAGTGCCTGACCGTTTTTTCGGGGCGTAGCTCAGCCCGGCTAGAGCGCTTGGTTTGGGACCAAGAAGTCGCAGGTTCAAATCCTGTCGCCCCGACGAAAAACGCGGTTTTTTGATGTGAGAGAAAATCAGGTGTGACAGATTTGTGACAGTACTTTGCATCTGGTGAACGAGAAGTCGGTCAATGGTGCCGGGATTTCGCTAGGCAGGGAGTGGAGCTCTCCCCGGAACTAAGAAGTCGCAGGTTCAAATCCTTTTATCCGAAGGGGAAAGGGCAACTATTCGGCTGCACTTTTCCCGGTACAAAGAAGTCCCGGTTAGAGGCTGTCGTCGTAAATTCAAACGATTCTGTCTTCACCACGGTGAAGGCAGGATTTTTCATTTTTGGGCCGACGCAACCTGGCCGTTCAGTTGTGTCTCACATGTAAGTTCTGCAGCCGGACCTTTCAAACATAAGACCAGAATCCGGAAATGCTGTTTTTTGAAATGAGTCGTGGCTTTCCCTTCGATACCTCAGTAATCCGGTTGTCCTTCTCCAACATTTTATCCGGTCGGATGGGGGAGCGCTGGCTCCATGTCTGCCCGTCGTGCTGGAATGCGGTGACCCCTAGCTCGATACCATTCTGTTGCTTTAGCTTGTCTCAGAAAACATTCGCGCCCGACAGATTGCTCTGCCGGGCGCGCTTTTTCGAGGATCCTGCACTCTACTTCATCAACAGCAACTTGTTCACTTTCGAAAAGAGCACCTTTCCGATTTCATCCGAGACAATGAATCGTGCATAGTAGATACCGCTCGCTACTGAAGACGCATCCCAGCGTTTGGAGTACTAACCCGCTGGATGAAAACCTGATGCCAATTCTGCCACCTCACGACCAAGAACATCGAACACGGCGGGTCTCACATTGCCCTCCGTAATGTGAGGTGGTAGATCTAACTACGGCAACCTCTTACCGATGGTTACAATTGCGTAATTGGCAAACGAGAGCCACCCTCCCATGGCCACGAGATTGCCCTTTACAGCGATCGTTTTGTACAGGGGTGCCAGTCCGGTCGTTCCGAGCTCTGCATCCGTGTATTTGTGCCAACTTTGGCCATTGAAGTGAACCACACTGGGGCTGCCGCCCGCCACCCAAACGTCCGAATCAGAAATGCCTCGGATACAGGAGAAGTTGTGGTCATTCGCAAAAACAGGATCATGCGTACGCAGTGGCTGGAAGACGAATGGTCCACCCACCGCCCACAGAGTACCTTGAGGGCTCAGCCAAAGTCCAAATGCATCACGAAGCGCCTGAAATTTCGAATTGTCGGCTGGATCAGGAAACAGGAACTCGAACTTTCCCTGCTTGTACGAAAACACTCCACTGGGACGGATCTGGTTGTCGTAGTAGTACGAACTAACATAGAGCTGAGCCCCGTTCCCTGTGATGTCACAAAAATATGACTGTACACCAGTTGGTATTTCGGTGAACTTCGTTCCGTCATAGCGTGACAGCCTTCCCGGACTCCCCACGGCGTAGAGATCACTGCTTGATGTGCCCCAAAAACGGTACACCGGACTGAATGGTGTGATCCCAAGGTTGACGTTCAAGAGCGCTTGTCCGTTCCACCGCTCCGCAGCATCGGCTGCAAGCCAAATATCATTCGCGGCGAAGCCAAAGACCGCGTAGCCGCCCCTCATGTA
This sequence comes from Ignavibacteriota bacterium, assembly GCA_963849385.1. GTDB lineage: Bacteria > Bacteroidota > Ignavibacteria > UBA10030 > UBA6906 > Fen-1255. The sequence continues at coordinate 462,296 of CAWKHH010000001.1, forward strand.
TTCCTGGCCGTTGTATGTAAAGGGGAGTCGTAAGGGGGTCCACTGCGTTCCATCCCACCGAAGGACATTGTACATCTTCTCATCGATGTTGCCCGACGAATCCCTCAGATAGAATTCCCCCGCGGCCCAGACATTGTTCTCATCAATAATCGCAATGTCCCTGACAATGGAGTTACCGACACCGATCGTATCGGTCTTCCAAACAACCACGTGACTTGTAGAGTCAAGGCCGGGAGGAGGTGGTTCGGTCGTGTGTTTGCAGTCGATGATCGTGAATGCTAGAACAGCACAGATCACGGCGTAGAGAGTCAACTGGTTCATGCCAAGCTCCATTATATGCAGCCCGACAGAGCGTGAAGTGGGGCGTGACTTGAAAGAGGGACAGTCCGGGAATGAAAAGTGTCTGGTATGCGTCCCCCCTGGGACCGCGCGTCACGCTACCGCATGGTGAACAACATCGAGTGCAAACAAGAACATGGTGCAATGTAATACCTCGATAATTATTTGTCAATACTCCGCATTGCATCATCAGAATAATCATCAGAACATTCTGGAGTAACATTTGGAATAAGTTCATTTAGAGGCTTCACGTTATGGCTCCGTTGGAACAGACCTCAGAGCGCCACCCTCTTATTCTCATGTAGGAATTTGTGAGACTCGTGTAGGAATATTCCTACGCAAGAGCATTCACGCCGGAATGTCGAGTGCATTCCCCGGTGATTCGTTCTTGATTGTAGACATCGTCAGGAGAGCAATTCCTTTCTGTGAGTCCATCCACCCCCCTTACTACCGCAATTGCAGTAGCATCGATATGGGACGAGTGGACTCATCGGTACGCAGGGGTATCTTGTTGGCGATCCTGTCTATATATGTACATACTATCGATCCAGCGATTTCGGAGTGGATCTTGATGCGACACGGACCAAATACGGAAAACTAAATTTGTTAAGCTATCCGGCTTCACGAACTTGGATTAAACAGGGAGGAGTCGGTGTCGCACATCTGTGTCGGTGGAGACGATACGATTCGATCAAAAAGATCGACGACCAGGTGTGACAGATTTATGCTACTTTTTTGTAGCTCTATGCACAGTATGCGCTGTATGCATTCTCCTTGCCTCAAAACCGCCACTTTTTCGCTGGAACGGGGCCCCGTTTTTCCTTTGGGACCAAGAAGTCGCAGGTTCAAATCCTGTCGCCCCGACGAAAGACGCGGTTTTTTGATGTGAGAGAATATCGGGTGTGACAGATTTGTGACGGTTTATTGCACTTGGTGAACAAGAAGTCGGTCAATGGTGCCGGGATTTTGCTAGGTAGGGAGAGTAGCTCTTCCCGGGACTAAGAAGTCGAAGGTTCAAATCCTTTTATCCGAAGGGGAAAGGGCAACTATTCAGCCGCACTTTTCCCGGTACAAAGAAGTCGTGGATTCAGATTCTTGTGGTTGATTCATTCGGTCCTGTCTTCACTATGATAAAGGTAGGACCTCCTTATTGCAGCCCTCTCAGCACAGCCTTTCAGTTCTCGACTCACATGCAAGTGCTGCAGGCAAGCCTTCCGGACACAAGGGCAGAGTCCGGAGCCGCCATTTGTGGAACCTGCGTCGTCTCTCTTCTTGCGCCACCCCAACTATACCCTGCTCGCATATCCCTGGTCACAGAGTGTTCCCACATTGTCAGAATGATGTCAGGTTGGCCTTTGTTCTGACGGTGGTGGAATGATGGCCTCATCAATTGAGGGAATCCAGGTTGGGATGCCATCGAACTCAACAACCAGCAATGGCGGAATTGGGTGTTGCGTGAGTGACTGAAATCGTCCCCTTGTTGAATTCTATGGCGATCCTTATTGAAACACACGCGCTCGGCAGATAACTCTGCCGGGCGCGCGTTTTCGAAAATCTTACTCTCTACTTCATCAACAGCAACTTGTTCACTTTCGAAAAGAGCACCTTTCCGATTTCATCCGAAACAATGAATCGTGCATAGTAGATACCGCTCGCTACTGAAGACGCATCCCAGCGTTTGGAGTAGTAACCCGCTGGATGAAAACCTGATGCCAATTCTGCCACCTCACGACCAAGAACATCGAACACGGCGAGTCTCACATTGCCCTCCGTCGCCAACTGGAATGTGATGGTAGTGGATGGGTTGAACGGATTGGGATAGTTTGGACAAAGGTCTATCTCTGTGGGAATTCCGGCAGCAGCCTGTTGGTCTTTACCAATCTTGTTCATCGCAGATGTGCCGACGACGACTATGTCTACATACTCAACGCAGTATTCTGCTCCTGCAGAAGGACTCACGCAGGCGGAGATCTCAAAGTTCGTCGAAGGATCGAGGCTTGACAAACCCGTTTCAATCCGCTGCCTGATCTCCGTGTCACTCCTCCGACCCAACGATTGACTATACAGGTTCGATGCGACAATCCCAGTCTTGCTGTCCACGAGGTCGATCGATACCACAGCCTGCTCCATCCAATCCTGCAGTTTTACCCATAGGTCGCAATCGACGATACTCCGCACTCCTGAACCAGGTATTGGCGCACGCATGAAGGCGGAATCAGCCAAGCTATGGACAGCGTCGAACGAAAGGCTCTCAAAAGTCTTCCCGTCGCTGCTTCGAAGATGCAGGTCACCAATCTGCAAGGCAAGCCGTGAGTGATGAGTTGTGTCTATGAGTTCGATTCGACGGTAGCTTCGCACGTTCTCTGTACCCGCCGCAAGTAGCTCAGTCACCGGCGATTTGCCCTGTGATTGGTTGTTTCGAACTTCGAAGACGATGGGATACGGGGCACTCGAGGCCTTTGTGAAAACCGATGGGACCGCGGAGGGACTAGACTTTTCCGCCAGATTTGGAGATCCAATTGTCACTCCGTATGAAGACATGGATTTGTTTGACCAGCTCGTGCCGTTGGAGGAATAGTAGTTAAACAGCACGGCTTGATCCGTGAAGAAGACCGAGCCCCCAGCAGAAGAAGAATTCGCGCAAACAGATGAGTTGGAAATTGGCGGTTCTAAGTCACTGTGAAACTCTTGCACAGCGGACCACGTGCCATCGCTGGCTCTAGCTCTTGACAAACGCCGCTGGATCACCCCACCCTCCCGTGGCCACCCAAGTAATGTATTGCCTGCCTGTCGCATCGACCGCTACCTGGGAGGGGCTCAAGAGGGCACTTGCGTTGTAGACCTCTCCCACGGAGCTCCAGGTACTGCCATTGAAACTGTAGAGGTTGATTCGGTTATTGAGATCGCAAGTAATCGCAAACTGCGCAGCTGAGCTATTCCAGACGACCGACGGGTGGTCGCTGACAATTGGTGTGCCGATGGACAGGGGGCCCCCGGAGAAGGTCTCGCCATAATCGGAGGAATAGAGGTAGAACATGCGACTTGATCCGTTGTACGTCTTTTTGTAGAGGAGAAGGACTTTTTCTCCGTTAGAGGAGACAGCGACAGCCGGCTGTAGGTCAGGCAATGAGGCGTCAGAGTCCATGTGGCGCGTCCCATAGAAGTCATTAAACAGATACAGATGCCGTACCTGCTGTGCGTCCGTTTCCTGCCAAGTGAGGTAGAAATCGGAGTAACCGCTCATGGTAGCGGAAGGTGTCGTGGCAGTTCCCCCCTGGCCGCGTGCTTGTTCGGCTGACCAGGTGGATCCTGAATTTGTACTATTCGTTTGCCATACATTGCCAGCGGATTCATAGACAAGATAATACGTTCCTTGTGCGTCCCGGACTACTTTCCGTTGGTTGCTCGGGCCGGTCGATGAGGTCGAAGAGCTCCGCAAGTGGCCATGATATTGCGCTGTGGCTGAAGCCCCTGATGCGTTGAAGATCGCCCCCGTCTGAAGCGCGGCAGGATCATGGAGAGTAACATTTGACTGCGTCCATTTGACAAAGTACGACGGAATCTGTGTGCCGTTGACGGTTATTGTCTGTGAATCCAGGGCCCCAACAGAATAGATTGGCATGGCCCATTGTTGAGGGTCGCCTTGATTAAGGAAGACATTTCCGCTGTACCCGTTTGGATATGATACCCAATAGTTGTCAGGCTGGACAGCATTGGCTTCGTCGGTCACATACCAAGGGTCCATCAAGTCTACTCGTCCAACGCCGGACATTCCGTCGAGGACGACGTTCACACTGACCGGTGATGTCGTGTTGAACTGTGCTTTCTCCAAAGCGGGTGGATTTGCATTTTGGTAGTTTATACTCCGCGACATTTTGAAAACAGATCGATCACCATTCCATTGAAGATGCTTCTTCCCCTGAAGCATCTGTGTATTAGTCTTTGCGGAGAATACTCGTCCAGCGGGCACCTGTCGAGACTCTTCTGAGGAATCCGATTTGCCGTAGACGGTTAGCGACCCGCCTATACCACCGTCACTTGTGAGATCGCGATTGGCAAACGGGAGAGAGGTGTGCACATCTCGCGTATTTGGGTTGTCGGTAATATATGCGTTCATCACGTTCGCTTGAATCTGAATGAATCTGTAGATGCGGTCCTGATTCCGATATTGGTTAATAAGGTACATGATATTGGTCGAATCGGATTCATAGCCGTCATGGATCAATCCAAGCCAATGCCCCACTTCGTGTGCGGCCGTTGGATAGCTACCGAAGTATTGTGGGTTAACGAAAGGCGCATTAACAGTAGTAGTTGGAGTGATTCCATGATATCCAGAAGCTAGTCCGTATACGAAGATATTCAGAAACTTCGACGTCGGAAAGCGCTGCATGCTCGGATAGCTGGCAATCTCTTGGAGATGTTCGATGTTTGTTGGGTCAAGCTGTTCCCGTGAGGTCGCGTCGTTTACAATTCCACTTGTCGGATTCCCGTCAACGTCGCATGTCGCAAGAAAGAAACGGATATAAGTTTCCTCACTGGGCCCGGCTAGACGCGGCGGCACCTTCGGATCAAAAGTGCCTTCGTACACTTGATTCAGCATATAAATGTTGGAATCGGCGCGGCTTGGATCTGAAATCCCTTGATAGGATGGGCCGACGACGTTATGATACACCACTGGAATCCATCGAATTTGCGATTGTGCAAAAGCACCCTGAAAGACGCCTGCCACTGTCATTGTCCACAAAATCGCCAGGCGAAGGCATGGTAGCTTAATGATATTCCTCATTGTGATTCCTCCCGAGTGATAGGTGTGTGTAGGTGAGCTTACGGCATCCTTCTGCCGACGGTGACAATCGCGTAGTCGGAATATGACAAATACCCACCCATAACCACGAGATTGCCTTTTACAGCGATCGTTTTGTACAGGGGTGCCAGTCCGGTCGTTCCGAGCTCTGCATCCGAGTACTTACGCCAACTGTTGCCATTGAAATGAAGCACGCCTGGACGGTCTCCTGCGATCCAGATATCTGAGTCCGAATTCCCTCGGATACACATGAGATAGGAGGTATTGGTAAACACTGGGTCGTGTGTGCGGAGCGGTTGGAATACGTACGATCCACCTACGGCCCAAAGAGTCCCTTGAGGGCTCAACCAAATCCCAAAAGCGTCGCGCAATGCCTGGAACGTTGAATTGTCGGATGGATCAGGGAACAGGAATTCGAATTTCCCTTGTTTGTAGGAAAATACTCCACTGGGACGGATCTGGTTGTCGTAGTAGAAGGAACTAACATAGATCTGATCGCCACTTCCGGTAATGTCGCAAAAGCGTGATTGCACGCCCGTGGATATCTCGGTGAACTTAGCGCCATCGTAGTGTGACAGCTTCCCTGGGCTCCCCACGGCATAGAGATCACCGTTTGACCTCCCCCAAAGTCGGTACACCTGACCAAGGGATGCGTTCCCGAGATCGACGTTATGGAGCTCGCTCCCGTTCCAGTGCCGTGGGGCATAGCACGCTAGCCAAACATCATTCGCGGCGAGGGCAAAGACTGCATACCCTCCCAGCAAAAATTCCTGACCATTGAAAGTAAAGACGAGTCGCAGAGGGTTCCATCGTACTCCATCCCACTCAAGGACATTGTACATCTTCTCATCGATATTCCCCGACGAATCCCTCAAATAGAATTCCCCGGCGGCCCAGACATTGTTCTCGTCAATAATCGCAATGTCCCTGACAATGGAGTTGCCAAGACCGATCGTATCGGTCTTCCAAACAACGACGTGACTTGTAGAGTCAAGGCCCGGAGGAGGCGGTTCTGTCGTGTGTTTGCAGTCGATGATCGTGATTGCGAGCACAACAAAGATCAGGGCGTAGAAAGTCAACTGGTTCATGCCAAGTTCCTTCTTGTGCAGCCCGACAGAGTGTGAAGTGGTGCGCGACTTAAAAGAGGGACAGTCCGGGAATGAAAAGTGTCTGGTATGCGTCCCCCCTGGGACGGAGCGTCACCCTACCGCACGGTGAACAACATCGAGTGCAAACAAGAACGTGGTGCAATGTAATACCCCGATATTGATTTGTCAATACCCCCCTTTGCATCATCAGCATCATCAGTGGTAACATTTGGAGTAGTATTATTCAGAGACTTCATGTTATGGCTCCTTCGGGACAGACCTCTGAGCACCTTGATTTGGTTCTTGTGTAGGAATTCGTGAAGCTCGTGTAGGAGTATTCCTACGCAAGAACATTCACGCAGGAATGTCGAGAGAATTCCCCGGTGAATAGTTCTTGATTGTAGGTATCCTCATTAGAGCAATCCCTTTATGTGAGTTCATCCAGCCCCCTTACAACCGCAATTGCAGTAGCATCGACTTCAGACGGCTGAGCTCATGGCCTGCCGGAGGAATGTTGTTGGCGATCCTGTCTATATATGTACATACTATCGATCCAGCGATTTCGGAGTGGATCTTGATGCGACACGGACCAAATACGGAAAGCTGAGCTTGTTAAGCTATCCGGCTATCACGAACTTGGATTAAACAGGGAGGAGTCTGTGTCGCAGATCTGTGTCTGTGACCACGAGACGATTCATTCACAGAGATCGGCGAACAGGTGTGACAGATTTATGCTACTTTTTTGTAACTCTATGCACAGTATGCGCTGTATGCACTCTCTCTGCCTCAAAACCGCCACTTTTGCGCCGGAATGTGAGCCTGGGCTTCCTTTGGGACCAAGAAGTCGCAGGTTCAAATCCTGTCGCCCCGACGAAAGACGCGGTTTTTTTGATGTGAGAGAAAATCAGGTGTGACAGATTTGTGACAGTACTTTGCATCTGGTGAACGAGAAGTCGGTCAATGGTGCCCGGCTTTCGCTAGGTATGGTGTGCAGCCCTTCCCGGAACCAAGAAGTTGCAGGTTCAAATCCTCTTGGCCCGGCGAAAAGAGGCAGTATCTAAGCTGTACTTGTTCAGTGGCCAAGAAGTCCCGAGGTCGATTCTTGTAATCACATCATAGGGTCCTATCTTCAGAAAGTTGAAGGTAGGGCTTTTTCATTTTATGGCCTTGCGGCTGTAAGCGGGTTTGCATCATCGGGTGATTGCATCCACTGAAGACCAGGAGTGTCTCTTTCCAAGAACTGAAGACATCGGGCTTATGCCGGGACTCGGCATAGTCTGTCATGACACTGAAGAAGATCCTATTAGAAGGGCGCGGTCGGGGTCTCGTGGACGTACGAGCGGGTATTTCGAGCTGTTTTCGGAGGAAGATGATCTCCAGCTGAAGCTGAATTCTTGATCTGAAGAATCGGAGACAAAACGAGAGGAAGGATCTGCTCATTTGAACTTTTGGCCTGGTGATTGATGCAGAACAAAAGTAGCGATTTCAGGTGGAAGTCATTATTTTCTGGGCAGATGGAATTTTGAAGAGGGACAACAGGTGATGAGTTCTTGACGACCCGCGGCGCCGCAGGCAGAACTTCCGAATTCTGGGATTTGAATGCGCGGTGCATGTATGAATTGCCATTCACGGGTTTGTTTAGCACAAAACTGATACTCGACGCGTTTCATATCTCCAACATTTCATATCTCCAAATTCATATCGCCAACCAGCGCGAGCCGGTTGATATCGATTACTTTAATGGCTATCTTTCCCCCCCGGTGGACCTTTCTGCCTTAACCCTGCGTACGGCCAGGCCTTGTAGTATCAGCCTCCAATGTCGGCGCGGTTCGGAATGGATGCGAGTTTTTGAATGGTTATGCACCTCATCTCGAAAAAGAAAGCGCACGTCATCTCACCAAGAGCAAAGGCGTTATTTCGCGCAACCCTCGTAGGAGCGGCCCTTATCGGTGTCCCGCCTTCAGTTCGTTCCCAGAACACAAACTTCGTCTTCGAGCATTTCTCCATTGATCAAGGGATGTCGGGGGTGGCA
>CAWKHH010000002.1:0-15148 GCA_963849385.1 Ignavibacteriota bacterium
AGCCGATCCTGCAGTTCCTTCTTCTTCGATTCGACGAGCGAGATTTTGTCGTTCACCATCGCCTGATACTGCGCGAGCTGCTGCTCGACCTGGGCCTTGCGCGCATTGTAGAGTGCTTCGAATTCCTGCCGCTTCTGTGCTATCACAGCGTTCACACGCGCACGCAAATCGGCCTGCACCTTGCTCAATTCAGCACCGAGCACGGCTTTCACGCGGTTCGCGAACTGTTGGTCAAGGTCCGTGGCAAGCGCAACATCCATTCCTGAGTCGGTCTTCCAGCCTCTCAGCTTCACATCGAATCCGTTGACGCCGTCCAGCACTTCACGCACCAACCGCTCACCCACGTTGGCAGGCGCGCCGGCATAGCTGAATCCCACATGCCGGAAATGCAGGTCGGCCGATCCGTCGAAGCGATCGCCGGGAATAAGTACCGCGACCTCCGTCGCGAGCTGTGCTCCGGTGATCTTCCCCCTGAGAAAACTCTCAGAACCGATCGCAACATCGGAGAGTCCGATTCCCGTCAGGGTTGCCTTGTATTCGTCATTGGGAGTTTCTTTCCGCCGGTCAAACAACGCCCCGACGGTTGCTGAAAGTTTCCCGCCTTGTGTTCCCGAGAGTTTCACGGTCATCGGCAGCTGCGTCGCATGCTGATCGTTTGTAACGTTGTTGACCTGCCCCTTTGCATAGAGATAGGCAGTGTCTTGAGTGCGATCCGTTCCCCCCGAGATCACGACATTCTGCACCCAGAATTTGGGATACGCGCGCACCACAGGGAATCGGATATCCTGTCCCTTCATCCGCGGCGGTTTTTCGATCTCCGGTTTCGGCTGATAGGCGGCGAATTTCGCGCGCGCGATGTCTACATACGAAAGGTACTTCTTCACGTTCACGATCAACTGCCGTCCAAGCAACGCTTCGGCCAGACCCATCGCATTCAGATCGGGGAGATGCGCAAGAGCAAGGACTTTATGGAGATCTTCCTTGGCCACATCGTCGATCTGCCCTGCAGACGCTGCGATCCGATCGATATCGCTCCTGATGGCGGTTTGCCGGGAATCGAACGTGCCGACAATTTCCTTGACCCCCTTCTGGGCCTGATCCACCGTGTTGATTGCCGACATAATCGAGGCAACATCTTTGAGTGCTGACGGGTTGATGGCGCGAATACTTGAATCGATCCCCGTCAGGCGTTGTTTGGCGTTCTCGATGTCGTTCATAGCCGAGGGCCATTGAGCGGTTACAGCTTTCGCTTGAACCTTCAGTGTTTCTATGAATGTCACCGAGCGCAAATCCACAACTTTCAAAAGACTATCCACATTGAACCCGGAACGAAGCACCGAAGGATCCAGCATGGGATGCTCGATGATCCGTTTCTGCAGGCGCTGTTTCTGCGAGCTGCGCAAAACTGTTCGTAGTGTCTGTGGATGTCGTTCTTCGCGGCAACTCGCCGACCTTCCGGAAGTGACCCATCTGTCGTACGCTTCGTTCCAACGATGAGATCATTCACCTCAGCCGTTTCGATGATATACTTCCCGCGCAACAGCTGACCAAAATTCATCGCAAACTGGACTTTCCCGGTTTCAAAGAGGTTCTTCCAGGGGTCATCCGGATCCGCCACCTGCAGACGGGCGAATTTCAGTCCGACGGGCGAGAGTGTCACTGAAAGATGATCAATCTCCACCTTTGCACCGACTGCATTTTCTCCGGCATACTCCAGACCGGCTTCAACCCAACGATCGATGAAGAAATAGACCACCACTGCGACGATGATGAGCGGGATCAGGACGAAGAGGATGAATTTCTTTCTCATGGCCTAGCCTCCGAAGTCCCGAATTTTCTGATACCACTGTACCAGGCTGCTGCGCTTCATCACCTGATACATCTTCCATTTTTCCACGCGTGCACCAACGGTGGTCCGGTACGCGACAACGAACCGCTTCATGCCAATGTAGACCGGAAGGAAGAGCAGGAGGGCACAGACAAAACTCCCCATCACCACAGTATTGTTGAACCGGGTCAGCGGGGCAATCGGAGCATTATAGAGCGACGTCCAGAAGCTCTGCAACGCGTCGACGTTCACCAGAATCTGGAACCCGAACCAGTGGAATACCGGATCCAGCAGAAATGCCACGAGACTGAATAGACGTCAGCGCGACCAGTGCAGCGGAGAGATTCACATCGATGACCAGGATGATCAACCAGACCAAAACTCCCTGCAGCGTGAGCATCGGGGAGAGCCCGAGGATCGACCCGAGGGCGAATCCCCCGGCCACCTGGGCCGGAGTCTGTCCCTCACGCAGTATGCTGATGAAGTCACGAATCAGTTTGAACCAGAACATAGACTACCTCCTGATCAAGAAAGCATGACCGCAGAGGCACGTTCAACAGTGCGAAGAGACGCGAGGCGCAGAGAGGGCGTTGCTTCGTCGTTGGGAAACACTCCTCGTTTCAATGACGTCTCGTTCTCTGCGATGACGTCTCCTGCAATGACAGTGGCCGCACCTGGTCATCAGTAACCCGCCGCCGCGCCGTCGCTGCGCGTGTCTGCTGCACCGCGCCAGACGTTTCCTGTGCGCATGATGGATGGCGCAATGGCAAGACGCTCTACAAGCTTCAGTGTATGACCCATCGACTGCAACGCTTTCCTGGTTTCGTCAGAAAATCCTCCCTTTTCCAGCAGTATATAATCCGGGAGATGCTGGTGATGCAGGCGGGGTGCACTCACGGCTGAATCGATGGGCATCTTGAAATCCAGAACGTTCGAAATCACCTGAAACGTTCCGCTAATAATGCGCGGCCCGCCGCTCGCACCTGTAATAAGCAACGGCGTGCCCGCAGAATCCAGAACAACTGTGGGTGACATCGATGAGAGAATGCGCTTCCCGGGCGCTATGGCATTTGCCTCTCCCTGCACCAACCCGAAGATATTGGGACTTCCGGGCTTCGAGGCAAAATCATCCATCTCATTGTTCAGGAAGAACCCCGCACCCTCCACAATCACCGCAGACCCGAAGCTCAGGTTTATGGTGGTGGTGAGGGCAACCATACCGCCCGCACTGTCGGCAACCGAGAAATGTGTTGTATGTGTGCCTTCATGAACCGGTGACGTGAGCCCGGGAAGAATTTCCCTTGACGGCGTGGCATGGTCTGGATTGATTGTGGACCTGCGTTCCGCCGCATACGATTTCGATACAAGAGAATCCTGCGGAAATGTCTACGACGTCCGGATCTCCAAGCCAGTGATTCCTGTCGGCAAACGCCCTGCGCATCGCCTCGGCAACCAGATGTATGTGTTCCGGAGAATGCCATTGCATGTGCGGAAGATCGTACCCTTCAAGTATGTTCGCGAGCTGTGCAATGGTCATGCCACCTGAAGAAGGCGGCGGCATGGAGATAATGCGATAGCCCCGGTAGTTCGCCTCGATGGGAGTACGCCAGACTGCTTTGTATTCCCGGAGATCCTGTGCGGTGATGATGCCCCCGCCCCGTTGCATTTCGCGAAGAATGAGCTCTGCTGTTTCCCCGGCATAGAAACCCGCCGGTCCGCGTTGCGAAATGCGCTGCAAACAGCGCGCAAGATCCACATTCCGCCAGATGGTCCCTTCGACAATCGGATGTCCACCGGGCATAAACAAATCAGCCGATCCGCGGAAACGCACAAGCCGCACAGAATCGTCGCGAACGGACTGTGCAAAACTCTTGCTGACCGGGAAACCTTCAGCAGCCAATTTTATGGCCGGACTCAATACCTCGCTCCACGGCAACCGTCCAAACCGATGATGTGCTTCGTAGAGACCGGCAACACTCGCCGGGACTCCCGCTGCAAGATGTCCGGTAATCGAGAGATCAGTCACATTTCCGTTTTTATCGAGGTACATATCGCGGCGGGCTGCAAGGGGAGCTTTTTCGCGGAAGTCCAGCGCAGTCACCGTGCCATCCGGCATCCGGATCACACAGAAACCTCCGCCGCCGATGTTGCCTGCTTCCGGAAAGGTTACTGCAAGCGCGAATGCGGTCGCCACCGCGGCGTCGACTGCATTGCCTCCCTTGCGCATGATCTCGACGCCCGCGCGTGAAGCAAGCGGTTCATCACTCACAACAACTCCGCGAGGCGCGGTAACAGCAGCGCTGTCAGGATGGAATGGCCAGGTTTCCTGGGCTGACGAAGGTCCGTCTGTGCGATGGCACCCCGCACAGAACATGAGCAGCACAGGAAGAAGTGATGTGATCTTAGTTGTCAAATCATTCAATCTTTCCTTTGGGTGTCATGGAAATGTATAATTCAAAATGCTCGTGAATCATAAGAAGATACCGCAATCGAACTCCACCCGCAACATACGGATCCCTCGCTCGAATGCTCGACAGACCCGATGGGACTCACGGAGCGTGGCGTAATCGACGCAAACCTCAGTACTGTCGCTCGCTCAAAGCCGTCTACAAGATTGCTGCGCTGGCCGCCATCAGGAATCACAATCCTGTCCGTGAGTACTATGACGAACTCCTAACACGGGGCGTCGCCGAACATCATGCACGACATCACATTGCCCGGTATATCGCTACCGTCACCTACGGTATCCTGAAAACCGGGACGACGTACGATCCCTATCAGTGGAGGAAATACACCAAGGTCGCATAACTGAGACTCATCACCAGCTGATCTCATACTTCACATGATCGGCGTGCACGACCGGCGGATCCTTGTTGTGCTCATGAGTCTCACGAGTGGGAGAGAGGACTCAATCATTGCGATGCATGCCCGCGCCATCTACGGGAACATGCCATTGGCTCGGATAGCCCCTCCCGTTGATACTCGAATTTGCCGTAGCCCTTGAGGCCTCAGATAGACGCATAGACAACGCGACCGCGCAAAGAAAGATCTCGACAGCACCGAGCAAGGATTTCTAATTAGTGAATTCCTTATCTTAAGCCCATGCCCCTCCACGGTGTTTACAACTTCGCCCTTAAATCATCCCAGCTGGACCACCGCGGCCGGATGCCCGTCTGGGTGATCTACCATTTTCTCCAGGAAGCCGCCGAACACAATGCGGTGGAGCTGGGATTCGACACCGAGACACTGCTCCAACGCGGCCTGACCTGGGTGCTCTCCCGTCTGCAACTTCGCGTGACCTCCGTTCCGAAAGGACGCCAGGGACTGGAAGTGGAGACATGGCCGGCGGCAATCGAGAGCCGGTTCGCCCATCGCGATTTTCGGCTCCGTCTACCCGGCGCACAGGGGTATTTTGCAGTTGCCTCCAGCGCATGGCTGCTGCTGGACTTCAACAAAATGCGCCCGGTAACAGTCAACACAGTCCTTCCCGAAAAAACAGTCCTCCATCGTCCACGTATGGTCACGGAACCCTTTCCGTCTCTGGAGACTTCGGGCGATCCGCAACTGGTGACGGAATTCCGGGTGCGCCGGTCGGACCTCGATCTGAATTATCACGTGAATAACGTCCACTACATCGAATGGCTCGGCGAAGCAGTGCCCGAATCGCTCTGGCGGGACGCCGATGTCAGCGAACTCGATGTCGAGTACAAACGCGCCGTCAAGTTCGGAGATATTGTGACCATCTCCACGTACGCCGCAGGCGAAAATACATATATCCACAGGATGGGTGTTGCCGGCCAGACGGGAGATGTGCTCAGAGCACGAACCGTATGCTTTGGAGAATGGACGCCAGGACACCTTCCCAACCCCATCTTCATGAAGAAAATGCACGCCTCCAGCGCGCCGTTCACGAGCTTTCGGTGCTCAATGACCTTGCCCTGGCTATCGGCGGACTGCAGCAATCCAGGGAAATCATACAGACAATCATTCACCGCTCGTTAAGGGCCGTTTCTGCCGAGCAGGGGGTGATCACGCTCGCGGAAAACGAGGAAAAACTGGCTATGCGCACGCTTGTGCGCACAATGGATGGCAGGGACGAAGGCACGCGCTTCCATCTGGACCAACAGCTGCTGGGATGGATGTACATTCACAAACAGGCACTACTGATAGATTCTCCCTCGACGGATGATCGATTCAGGGGCGTGACGTGGGATCCCTCGATCCGATCAGTCCTGTGCGTCCCCCTCATGGTGAAATCCTCGCTGCGGGGAGTCCTGACGGTCTATAACAAACTCGGCGATGCACATTTCACGTCGGATGACCAGCGGATTCTCGCGATCATCGCGTCGCAGTCAGCCCAGATTCTTGAGAATGCGCGTCTTCTTGAGTCAGAGAAGGCGCTCCAGCGAATGCAGGAAGAGCTCAGGGTTGCAGCACAGATCCAGCAAAACCTTCTGCCGCAATCAGCTCCGGAAATTGCCGATTACGAAATTGCCGGCACCTCACTCCCGGCTCAAACAGTGGGGGGAGATTACTTCGACTATTTTTCAATAGGGAACGGACGCTTCGGGCTGGCACTCGGCGATGTGTCCGGCAAGGGTCTCCCGGCTTCACTGCTGATGGCAAATGTACAGGCGACGCTGCGTGGACAGGCACTCTGGGTCAAGGGTGCGGCGGAGTGCATTGAGCGCGCCAACCGCCAGCTTTATCTGAGTACATCCAGCGATAGATTTGTCACGCTGTTCTTTGCAGTCCTTGACGTAAACGAGCATACCATAACGTACTGCAATGCAGGTCAGGAGTCACCCATCCTCATGGATGCCGACGGCTCATGCCGACGGCTCACCACGGGCGGGCCTCTTCTCGGCGTCACTGAGAATTTCCGCTATGAAGAATCAACACTGCCAGTTGAAGCCGGGAGATCTCCTGCTGGTATTCTCCGACGGGTTCAGCGAAGCAATGAACCCCGGGGGTGAACTTTTTGGAGATGAGCGCATTCTTTCGGTGGTGTCGGAGCACCCGGGGAAAAACCGTTCCCGCAATCATCACAGCCTTATTGCGCAGTACGGCAGAACATTCCGGTGCGGCACCCCAAAATGACGACCGCACAGTGCTCGCATTCCGACGCTGCAACGAGAGCCGCTGACAGATAACCGGCCATGAATACGATGTTTGTCGGACAGACTATCTTCCACTATCGCATTGTCGGCCAGATCGGCGCCGGCGGCATGGGGGAGGTCTACCGTGCTGAGGATCAGCACCTCCGCCGTACGGTCGCGTTGAAATGTATTTCCCCGTCTTCCATACGAGACGATGCCTCCCGCCAGCGGTTCATTCGTGAAGCCCTCGCTGCATCCGCACTCGATCATCCCAATATTTGCACAATCCATGACATTGATGAAGCTCCGGACGGACGCCTCTTTATTAGTATGGCGTGCCTATGATGGTGAGACACTGCGACAGGCCATTGCACGCGGTCCTCTGCGCATCGAAGATGCCATTGGCATCGCCCGTCAGCTGGCCGAAGGTCTTGCCAGAGCCCACGATGAAGGCATCACGCACCGCGATCTCCATCCGGGAAATATTCTGATCACTTCAGACCGCATGGTCAAGATC
Organism: Ignavibacteriota bacterium; assembly: GCA_963849385.1. Lineage (GTDB taxonomy): Bacteria > Bacteroidota > Ignavibacteria > UBA10030 > UBA6906 > Fen-1255. The sequence goes on from CAWKHH010000002.1 coordinate 7,445, forward strand.
CTGGACTTTGGTCTGGCAGCGCTTGCCGGGGAGACACGGCTTACCCGTGCCAATGTCGCCCCCGGAACGACTCGCCTATAAGTCGCCCGAACAGCTTCGCGGAGAGGAAGCCGGCGCACCATCGGATATCTGGTCGTTCGGTGTTGTGCTTTTCGAAATGCTTGCCGGCCGCCTGCCATGGCACGGCGATCATCCCGCGGCCTTGATTTACTCGATAACGAACGAAGAGCCGGTTGATCTGGCGACTCTGCGCAAAGAAGTGCCCGGATCTCTTGTGCAGCTCTGCAAACAGTGCCTTCGCAAGAATCCCAAAGAGCGGCCGCACTCAATGCACGACGTGCTCGCAATGCTCGGTCACTGGCCGTTCGACATCATGAGCGGGGGATCCACGGTGATGCGGAACCTGCGCACCCGGTACTTCGTGCCACTGCTCATCGGAGCGCTTTTCCTGGTGCTCTTCGCGCTCTATCTCGCGTTCCGGCCATCCCCCTGACTGCCCTTTGCCGCCGCGGCATTGCATCTCTCCGGTGCAGATTGCTATATTCTTTCTTACCATTTCTCTCCTTTCAGTCAAGGTGATAGCGTGAAATATCTTCGCACGGTTCTGCTCTTCGCACTGGTGTCATTGCGCGTTTCCGCACAGGACATGGTTGATCCGCTCACGCCGGGTGGATCCTACGATCCGGCTGTGCCGTCTCCTGCAACTCTGCTCGGGTTCACTCCCGGTGACCGTCCTGCAAGCTGTGACCAGGTGCTTGCGTATGCACGACGGCTTGCCGAAACCTCTCAACGCGTCCGCGTCATGCCGATGGGAGAAACCTACGAACACCGGTCACAGCTTTATCTGATCTTCACGTCGCCGGAGAACATGGCACGGTTGGACCAGATCAAGGCCGGCATCGACCGCCTTGCCGATCCGCGTACGCTTGATGAAGCTCAGATGCGCTCACTTACGGCACAGTCCCCCGCCGTCGTCTGGATCGGGTACGGCATTCATGGCAACGAACTCTCATCGGTCGATGCCGCATTGCATGTTGCCTACCAGCTTGCAGCGGGCACGGATACCGCCACACTTGCCATTCTCAAGAACCTGGTCGTCTGCATCGATCCCATGGAAAACCCGGACGGCCGCGAGCGGTTTCTGGGACAGATGGAAGAATGGAATGCCGCCGCTCCAAATCCCGACGCCCAGAGCCTTCATCACACCGGACTCTGGCCGTACGGACGCGGCAATCACTACCTGTTCGATCTCAACCGCGACTGGTTCCCGCTCGTTCATCCTGAAACCCGGGCCCGGGTGAAAGCCGTGCTTTCGTGGCATCCCCAACTGTTCATTGATTCGCACGAGATGGGCGGCTATGACACCTATCTCTTCTCGCCACCCCGGCAACCCATCAACCCGAACATCTCCGCACACTCACGAAGGTGGTGGAGCATCCTTTCGGCAGACCAGGCCCGCGCGTTTGACCGCCATGGCTGGAGTTACTACACACGGGAGTGGAATGACGATTGGTACCCCGGGTATGCAAACTCCTGGGCAATGTACACCGATGCGGCGGGGATGCTCTACGAGCAGGCACGGGTCGAGGGAACGCTTGTGAAGCGGCCGGATGGCACCACACTCCGCTACCGTGAAACGGTGCACCATCATGTCGTCAGCTCACTGGCAAATCTCTCCACCGCGGCACGACACCGCCAGGAATTTCTTACAGAGTACTACGCGTCGAGACGGGAGGCCATGACTCCTCCTGCAGGCCAGGCGCAGGCGTTCTACCTTCTGCCCGGAACGAATCCCGGCCGCGTTGAACATCTCGTTGATGTACTCTTGCAGCAACGGATCGAAGTGCATATGGCCGACAAGGAGTTCACCGTTCCCAATGCTCATGCACCGATGGAGACGCAGCCAAAGGACAGAGTGCTGCCGAAGGGAACGTACATCGTGCAGATGGATCAACCCATGAGCCGCCTCGCTCGCGCGATTCTTGAATTCGACCCGCACATGCTCACCTCGGTGATCCAGGAAGAGCGGAAGGAGCTCGAGAAGAAGAACGATACGAGTTTCTATGACATCACCGGCTGGTCGCTGCCGATCGCCTATGGCATCGACGCCTACTGGTCAGAAACGCGTGCAACCGTGCAACGCACGCCGGTGACTTCAATTGTATTGCATCACGGCACCGTGTCAGGATCGGCGCAACCGGTTGGATATCTTATTGCACCCGACGACCGCGGCATGGAGGCCCTTGCATACTTTTTCACGCGGGGATGCCATGTGCGTGCCGCACAGGAACCGTTCTCCATTGAAGGGCGGCAATATCCCCGGGGCACACTGCTCCTTCGATCGAACAACAATCCGGTTGATCTTGCAGAAATTGTGAAAACCGCCGCCGAATCACTCGGCGTTGACGTGCATGCGGTGGGCACCGGATTGAGCACGACCGGTCCCGACCTGGGCGGAAATGACTTCGTTCTGTTGCGTGAACCACGAATTCTTATTGTGGGCGGACCGGAGGTGAGCACAAATGCATTCGGCGACATCTGGCACCTCCTCGAACAACGCCTCCACTACCCGGTAAGTCTTGTGCAGATGTCTTCGCTTGCTTCGGTGGACCTGCGCCGGTACAATACACTCGTGCTCCCGTCGACAGGAGATGCACAAACGGTTACCCGGGGTCTCGGGAAGACAGGGATCAGCAAACTTCTTGGCTGGATCGAAGGCGGCGGCACGCTCATAGCCACAGGGAATGCAGCCGCATTTTGCGCCGATACATCGAGCGGCATCAGTGCCGTACGCCTGCGGCATCAGGTACTCAAAGATCTCGAGCTCTATGCAACATCATTAGGAATGGAACAGAAGAGCCGGCAATGCCGTCATCGACAGTGCGGCTTTCTGGGCCGGAAAGACTCCTGTCGCCGATACTGTGCGAACGGGCAAGTCCCCCCTGCGGCCGGGAAGGAATTGGCCGAAAAGGAATTGGCTCTTTTGATGAACGCGGACGGCTCTTCATGCCCCGGGGCAGCATCCTCCGCGTGAACCTCGATGAGGAATTCTGGCTCAACTTCGGCGCCGGATCGGCGGTTGGGGCCTGTATGAACACCTCCCATGTGTTTCTTTCGAAGGGGCCCGTGCAGACATCCGGACGCTTTGCAGCGGGAGACGGGTTGCGGCTGGCCGGGCTCCTCTGGCCCGAGGCGCGGGTACGCTGGGAGCAGACTGCCTATGCAACGCGCGAGGCGAAAGCCCGGGGCCAGATTATTCTTTTTGCGAACGATCCTCTTTTCCGCGGATTCTTCCGTGGCACCGAGAGGCTTCTTATCAATGCGCTGCTGTTCGGCCCCGGGTTCGGGACGAGCGCAGCGAGTGGAGTGAGACAATAGGATGGAACTTCGCTGGCAACGCGCGGCGCTCCTGGGCAGCTTGTGGGCTGCCAACGAGATTGTGCTCGGGAGTTTTCTTCACAATGTCGGGTTTCCGTTTACCGGCACGTTGCTCGCCTCGATCGGCGTGAGCCTCATGGTCACCGGTGCCCGCCTCTGGGACGACCGCGGAGTGATCTGGAGAGCGGGGCTCGTGTGCGCATTGATGAAATCCATCTCTCCGAGCGCCGTGATTCTCAACCCGATGATCGGCATTATGGCGGAGGCGTGGCTGCTCTGGCTCATCCTGACGGTCTTTGGCCGGAATCCTGTTGCCTGCCTCGTCGGGGGATGGCTGGCGACCATGATCCCGCTTATGCAGCAGATGGTCAATGTTATTATCGCCTACGGGCCTGATGCAGCACGCATCTACTCCGTCATCTATCACCTGGTTGCTTCCTGGTTCGGCATGCAAACCGTCACACCGCTGCACGCCATCCTCATTGTCACCGTCGCGAGCGGAGTGCCAGGAGTGCTTGCCGCAGGGGTGGGCATTGCTGTGGCCCGGAGGGTAATCTCCCTTCCACCCCCCGAACGCCAACCGACCACCAGCGATATGCTACCGACGCTTGATCGTCTGGCGCCAGGTCAGCATTTCTCGGTTGTCTTTCTTTTCTGGCATGTCATCATACTTGTCGCGGTGCTGCTTCTCCTTGCAGAGGTGACGTCGCTTGTGCAGTTACTGCTTGTGGCTGCGTACGTGCTTATGGTATTCGTACGCTACCCGACGCTTCGCCGGAAATTCGCACGTCCTCAAATGTGGCTGCAATTCGCGGTGGTTACCACACTTGCCGGGTTCGTCTTCGGCATGCTCGGGCCGATGGGATCCTGGTGGAAGGGGTTGTTGAGCGGGCTTCAGATGACGATACGGGCCCTCTTCGTGATCACGGCATTCAGCGGTATCAGCGTTGAGCTCAGAAATCCACGTTTGGTGAACTGGTTCCTGCGCCGTGGACTCGGTGCTCTCGGAGGTGCGCTCGACTCGGCGTTCCGTTCGCTCCCGACCATGGTTTCCACTCTGGGAGCGCACCTCAACACCTTCCGTACACCTGTCCGGACATTCAGTCGCATGTTTGCCGTGGTGCTGCGCGAATTGAACGAACGCAACCGCGCCGCACAGGGTGGTCCGCGTGTGTTTATCCTTACCGGCGCGCAGGGTTCCGGAAAGACGACGATGATTGAGAAAGTCCTGCCGCTGGTGCGGCAACGCGGCCGCACTGTTGCAGGAATCCGTGCCCCTGTCGTCTTGACCTTGACAACGGCACCCGCATCGGGTATAATGTTGAAGATGTACACACCGGCGATATGCATCCCCTGTGCCGCATCGGTCAGCAAAACGCTGTTGCGGCGGCCGGTCCGTTCGGCTTTGATGATAGCGGCATTCGCTTCGGCTCAAACGCGCTCTCCCTTGACGCTGTTGCACAACGCGATGTCGTGATCGTCGATGAGATCGGGCCGCTGGAGTTGCAGGGTGGCGGATGGGCACCGGTCGTGCATCCATTGCTCGAGTCGTATGCCGGGCGTCTTCTCCTGGTGGTGCGCCCGGATATCCTCCAGCAGGTACTCCAGGAATGGGAGATACAACCCGTCGTGGTGTGGGACCCGGATGTCAATTCTCCAAGCCAGCTTGCCGAACAGCTTGCAGAATAGCGCTGCTGCCGCCCCTTTGGGCGGATTGCTGCATCATATTGTAGATACAATCGTCAATTCAACGAGGGTTTCATAGAATGGCAAAAAAAGAAGCAGTTGTGCGGCATATGCAGGGTGTGACGTTTGCGGGAAAAGCCGATTCCGGCCATTGGGTCATGATGGACGGCCCGGCCCAACTGGGCGGCAGCGATGCCGGGTCACGTCCCAAGGAACTCATCCTGATAGCCCTGGGAGGCTGCACGGGGAGCGACGTGGCGGCGATTCTTCAGAAGAAGCGGATTCCCTTTGAGGATTTCGAACTCCATCTCACCGCCAATATGGCCGAAGAGCATCCCCAGGTCTACACCAGCATTCACATCGAGTATGTGGTGTCCGGAGAGAATATCAACCCGGCCGATGTGGAGCGTGCAATTGAACTCTCGACAACAAAGTACTGTGCTGTCTCTGCCATGCTGCGCGCCTCGGTGGAGATTACGCACTCGTATCAGATCAAGCCCCCGCGCCGGCTCGCACGCGCACAATCAACGCAGTAATATGAAGTACACGAATATCACATCCGCTCAACTTGCGGAGATGCTTGCCGTGAAACCGGCACCATTTCTGCTCGACGTGCGCGAGCCCTTTGAGCTTACGGCCTTCGGTGCCATCCCCGGCGTGGTCAACATCCCGATGGAGGAGATACCGGAACGGCTTGACGATCTCCCGACAGACAAATCTGCGTCCATCATCGTCATCTGCCAGAGCGGCACACGGTCGGCGGAGATCGCCGGATTCCTTGTGCGCAAAGGGTTTTCCCAGGTCTTCAATCTTGCCGGCGGAACGTACGCCTGGCTCACCACACGCGGTGCAGGGACACCATGACGGCATCACAGATCATCCTCTACGGACTGCTTGCACTCGTTGCTCTCTTCTACCTCAGGCGTTTCCTGGTCACACGCACGATCAAGCGTTATACGGCAACCCAGCTTGCCGACCGATTGAAAGAACCGGGCAGTGTGCTTCTTGACGTACGGACATCTTCCGAGCGGCAGGCACAACACATCCCCGGATCTCTCCATATCCCATTGCAGGAGTTGCAGCGGCGTTCGGTGGAGCTGGAGAAACACAAGAACCGCGAGGTGATCTGCTATTGCCAAACAGGAAATCGAAGCCTCGTTGCCGCCGTTCGTCTCCGCCGTCTTGGTTTCAACGTTGCGGATCTCGAAGGCGGTATTGCAGAATGGAATTTCATGAAACATCTCTAGTTGCCGACACGTCCCCCGCTTTCACCTCGAATCTTTCGGTCTTCGCCCAGCTTTGCTTCTCCTTCTTGACGTACTCCGACCACCACGACCTGACCACAATGTAGATCCAGAGCTGGCAGTAGGTGAAGTACATCAGCACCATCAAGCCGAGATTTCGCCATGAATCCTCCCTGTCATACGACAGGGTCAGAAGCATTTCAGCCAGGTAGAGCACAAATGCCAGTATCCACACAGCCGTGTACGGGCCGGGAAGCGAAATGCTTACCAGTTTCAGCGCGCTGACGATGAACAGCACATCCGAGATCACGATTGCCGCGAAGAACACATAGTATAGAGCGAGTGTGTAGAGCAGATCAAACGCGAGCCGCCGGTTTTTGAAATACGGAATATGGTGAAAGAACTTGTTGATCACATAATTGTTGCCGCGGACCCACCGCATCCGCTGCCGGATCCATACCTTCCATTCCTGCGGCTCCTGTTCGTAGGTGATCGCGTACGGAATGAATTTGATCTTGTACCCTTCCTCATAGATCCGGATACTCAGCTCGGAATCCTCGGTGAGTGCCTCCTCATCCCATCCGTGCAATTGCCTGATAATTGACGTCCTCATCACGAAGTTTGTTCCCGGCAGGGTCGCAATGTTGTGCATCTGCCAGCGTCCCGCCTGAAGCATCGATTGGAAGCTGAGCGTTTCGATATTGATGAACCGTGTGAGGAGCGTGGCGTTCTTGTTCACGGTGCGGAATTTACCGATGACCGCGCCTAGCTCACTGTGCAGCAGCAGCTGTGCCGCGAGATAGCGCAGCGCGTCTTTGTCGGGTGTGTTGTCGGCATCGTAGATGGCGATGATCTCGGACGTGACCTGTTGCACGCCGAGGTTGAGCGCCCGGGACTTCCCTTTTCCACCCTGCCCGCGCGGGACGTCGAAAAGTTCCACCCGCGGATCGGCAGCCGCGAACCGGTTGATGATGTCCCGTGTGGTATCCGTCGACCCGTCATTGATGACCACGATCTTCAGTTTCTCGCGGGGATACTCCAGACGCAGCATCGCTTCCAGCGTATGGCCGATCACCCGTTCTTCATTGTGCGCGGGGATGAGTATCGTGCATGACGGATAGTCCAGGGCCATCCCGTCCACGTTTCTCTTTTCACGCAGGGATTTGTTGAAGTTGATGTACCCGAACACGGTCAGAACGAACTGGTACGCGATCATGAACCAGATCAGAATGACGGCCAGAACAAAGAGTGCGCTGAGGTCGAGTTCCAGGAGGGTCATGGACTAGTGCCGTTCCAAGACAATAACAAGCAAATATCAGCCTCTGCGGTAATGCCTTTCATCTGCATTTCTAGTTCGTTCCCTCGCTGACACGGAGTGCCCGCCGCCGGACCCGGA
>CAWKHH010000003.1:0-1079462 GCA_963849385.1 Ignavibacteriota bacterium
CATCACCTGTGACTGTCCTTACGCGAAGCGGCGAGATTCTTCGCGTTGGATTTACATTTGACGGACAGAGTCTTACATCGATTTCGCTCGAAGGCCATGCCCATATCATCTTCTCTTCAAATATCTTATATGATGTTAGATCAAACAAAATCGAAGCCGATATCGCCGTATGATTTGTGATACCGCCCGTGAGTGATTTCACGTTCATCATGAATCCGGTGGCGGGAAAAGGAGCTGCCCGGAGAACGTTGGCAGAACTCGAACGCCTGTTGCCGGCACTCGGTTTCACGTACGAAGTTGTCTACACCTTGCGTCCGGGCCATGCCACGGAGATAGCGCGCACGGCCGGCAGCACGTACGTTGTTGCGGTCGGAGGCGACGGCACGATCAACGAGGCTGCAAACGGGCTCATGGGCTCCGGGAAGATCCTGGGTATCATCCCAACCGGCTCGGGAAATGATTTCATCAAATCCTTGGGCATTCCACGGAAACTGCGGGCTTCTGTAGAGATCCTGCAGGCCCGAAATGTGCGGCGCATCGATACAGGACGGGTTGCGTGCGGGATGATGAAGAACGGGAGCACGGCGTTTGCTCCTGACAGGTATTTCGTGAACGGCGTGGGAATCGGTTTTGACGCTTCAGTTGCGTTGAGAGTAAGTGAGATCAACTATTTGAGAGGCACGCTGCTGTATCTGGCTGCAGTGCTGCAGACTCTTGGCCACTACAGAGCGCCTGTTTTTCAACTCAGCGCCGACGGGAATACCACGGTTGGCAGGAAGCTCCTCATAGCAATCGGTAACGGCAAATGCGCCGGCGGCGGCTTTTATCTGACCCCGGAAGCGCTCGTAGATGATGGAAAACTGGATGTTTGCGCGATCCAGGATTTGCCCGTGGGGAAGATCCTGAGGTTGATTCCTTCGGTGATGAGTGGCAAGCGTGTGGATGATAAGGCGGTCAGCTATTCGCGTACAACAAGGCTCGCAGTCCAGTCAACAGAACGGTTCACCGTGCATGCGGATGGTGAAGTTATCGGACGAGAAGTGCAGGCAGTGAAGCTTGAAGGATTGCGCCGGATCTTTGCTTATTCTGGCCCCCAGGACCAATGTCAAAGAAAGGATGTCTGTCACGTGACAGACCACCAATGTCAAATAATATGTATTATGTCAACTTAACTTATTTGCATCCGCTCCCCGATCGCAAAATTGTAGCTCCTATCAAGCCTATCAAGCTCCAAGCTCCCGCAGTCCTCAATCATCAGCACCTGTTCCCCGGACACTTCTCCCAGCTCTGTTATGGCGATTCCCGCGGCTCGCGACTCATGCATTAGCTCATTTGCTTTCTCCGGCGCCACGCTCACAACAACCCTCGCTTGATCCTCTCCAAACAGCACAGCATCCTTCCGCATCGATCCCCATGGCAGTTTAACTCTTGCTCCGAACTGCCTATCCCTGTTAAGAATACAACTTTCTGCTAAAGCTACCGCAATGCCTCCCTCAGAACAATCGTGTGCAGACGCAATGATATCATTGGCCGACAGGCACGCCAGAAGCCCCTGAAGCCGCTTCTCCTTATCCAGGTCCACAGGCGGCGCATCCCCGGCGACCAGTCCATGTAACGCCGCAAGATACTCCGAACCTCCCAGATGTCCATGACACTCGCCGAGCAAGAATATCTTGTCACCGGCACGCTTGAAGAACGCAGTCTTGGCTTTTCGCACATCTTCGATAACACCCAGCATGCCAATAACGGGCGTCGGATAGACGCTGGTCGTCGGACTCTGGTTGTAAAAGCTCACGTTACCACCCGTAACCGGAGTTCCGAGCGCCCGGCATGCTTCCGCAATTCCGGCTACTGCTTCCGTGAATTGCCAGTAAACTCCCGGCTTGTACGGGTTCCCGAAATTAAGACAATTCGTGATTGCCAAAGGAACGGCGCCAGTACACGCCACGTTCCGTGCGGCCTCAGCTACCGCAATCATTCCTCCGACGCGCGGATTCAAAAAAACGTACCGGGCATTGCAGTCTGTCTTTAACGCCAGCCCTTTAACTGTATGCTGTACTGAAATTACAGCTGCATCTGCTCCAGCTAAAACTACGTTGTTTGTGCGGACCATACTGTCATACTGGTCGTAGACCCATCGTTTGGATGCGATGTTCGGATTACCCATCAGCGTAACAAGCACTTCCATCAGGTTCGTCGGCACAGGAATACTGTCTACGCTGAATTCTCTCAAGGAATCAATGTAATCCGGTCGCCGTGATTCCCTGATGTAGACCGGAGCACCGCCTCCCAGCACCAGCGAATCCGGCGATACATCAGCCACGGTCTTGCCCCTATAGTGCACAATCAGCCTGTCCCCTTCAATAACTTCCCCGATGATCTCTGCGTGCAAATCCCATTTTTCAAATACATTCCGGACCTCATCTTCCCGCCCTTTCTGCACCACAACGAGCATCCGTTCCTGTGATTCCGAGAGCATCAACTCATACGCTGACATGCCGGTCTCTCGCGCCGGGACGTGATCCAGATTCACCTCCATGCCGCATTTGCCCCGGGCGCTCATCTCAGAGGTGGAGCATATGATCCCTGCCGCACCCATGTCTTGTATGCCCACGACAAACCCGGTCCTGATCGCTTCGAGCGTTGCCTCCAGCAGGAGTTTTTCTGTGAACGGGTCTCCCACCTGCACCGATGGCCGCTTCTTCTCCGACTCCTCCGAAATCTCTTCCGATGCAAATGTAGCCCCGTGGATACCATCCCTTCCGGTAGCAGATCCCACGATCATCACCGGATTCCCGGGTCCCTTCGCAGTCGCACTCGCCCACTCGCCATGTTTAACAATGCCGACGGACATCGCATTCACGAGCGGGTTTTCCTGGTAGCAGGCATCAAAGTAGACTTCACCCGCGACGGTGGGGACACCGAAACTGTTGCCATAGTCGCCAATTCCCCGCACTACCCCATCGACAAGATAGCGGGTCCGGGGATGTCTCAAATCGCCAAACCGGAGTGAATTGAGCGATGCAATCGGCCGCGCGCCCATCGTGAATATGTCGCGCATGATGCCCCCGACGCCTGTCGCTGCACCCTGGTACGGTTCTACTGCAGATGGATGGTTGTGGCTTTCGATCTTGAATGCAACCGCGAGACCGTCACCGATATCCACGAGGCCGGCATTCTCCTCCCCCGCGCTTACAAGAAGCCTTCCCCCGCTTCGCGGGAGCGTCTTCAACACAGCGATGGAATTCTTGTAGCTGCAATGTTCACTCCACATCACGCTGTAGATGCCAAGCTCCGTATAGGTCGGCACACGGCCAAGGAGTGCCAGAATTCTGCGGAATTCATCCTCGGTCAGCCCATGGCGTTGTGCAAGCTCCAGAGTCGCCCCGGGCTCACCGGGGAAATTCACGGGACCGGGCGTCTTCACTTCCGTCTTCACTTCCCTCTTCACCTCCATGAGTAACTCACATTCAGACCGACAACTGTTGCACTCATTTGGTACGTCCCATTCAGAGGTTGCCCTGTGGCAGATTTCACTGCCGAATTCGTAATCGTCCGGTCATTGTACTCCACAAACTGCAGCGCCACATCCAGATCCAGACCTTCGCCGATTGTGTAGCCGATCCCTGCCGTGTATGACCTCCGGTCGCCATCCGGGATCGACGGACGCAATTGTTCGTCCGAAATCGGACTCCGATCCAGCGACACGCCCCCCCGGAGTGCAACATCCCCCAGATTCAATTCCACTCCTGCATGGACAGCCAGAACGTCTTGCCAATCCTGTTGTGCCACAATCTCGCTCGTAGAGGGCTCGCCCACTGTGACGATCTGCCTGTCGATCGAAGACCATCGCACGTATTCCAGCTCACCCGTAAAAAGGAGTGGAGCGATAGGCCGGAAATTCACCCCTGCGTGGATCTTATCCGGCAGCGTAAACAACGTCCCGAACGTCGTCGCCGTTGTTCCCGCAGCGGGAGCCGCGTTCGCAGGCCACTCGTATAAAACCTCTCCATCTTCAACCGTGACGGCACTTCGACTCTTATACACGAAGCCGAAGGAAAAGATCTCATCCGGAACAACCAGCATGCCGACTTGAACCCCATAGGACGTTGAGGCATCCCCCTGCATCCGCTCGGTTCCCTCGACAGGCACCACCGTTCCACCGGCCAGAGTCACGCGTGAAGAGCGGACGAATCGAAAGGATGTGATATTAACGCCGGCACCTATCGATACGCTGCGGGTAGCCCGGAACGAAACCATTGGTGTCACAACCACGCCCCGGAGTTCCGAAGCGGCAATCACATTCCGGCCGACCCACTCCAAACCCCAGTCGGTCTTGCTGGAGTACGGTATGGAGGCCGCAATGCCGAACCCCAACCCCGAGGCGAATGTGTGTGTCAGAATCAGATTCGGGGGGAACAGCACCTGTGTCTGCATCTTCGTGGAAGTCCCGGTGCCGGATTCCTCGGTGAACCGGAAATTCGGAAGGGTCACTGCCATGCCAATCGAAAACTGGGTTCCCCGGAGATACGTGAGAGATGCCGGGTTGACATACGCCGACGTCGGGCTGCCGGTGACCATGGCCATGATTCCTCCCATGCCTGCGCCGCGCGCGGACACGCTGAGCGCCTCGAACCCTCCGCCATACGAGGCCCCAGCTGTGAGGGCAAGCAGCAGGAGAATTTTGAAAACCTTCAGCACGGTCATCGGTCATTCCAGAACAATAAGCACTCCGCCTTTTTCGACAGCCACGCCCTGGGTTGCGCGTATCTCGCGCACGATACCATTTCGTGGTGCCTTGATTTCGTTTTCCATTTTCATCGCTTCCAGCGCAAGAAGTGCCTGCCCTTCCTGAACAGCATCACCCGCAGCGACATGGATACGCACGACCAATGCAGGCATGGGTGCCACAATTTCATTCCGCGCCTTCCCTGCATTCTGTACCGGGGCAACGAGCCGCAACGCCCTTTCGCGATCAGTCTCGACGGTCACAGCACACTCTCGTCCCCCGCTTGACACAATGAGCGCCCCTCCCTCTCTCCGCACGGTGAATCTCCACGGAGTCACACCCAGGAGAACGGTGTAGCGCCCGTCCGGCTGCGATGTCACCTGAAGGTCTACAGGTTTCCCATCGACCTCGCACCTGCCATCCCCGTCGAAGTTCACGTGGTGCACCGTGTCGCCGATTGTTGTTGTATACGCGGCGCTCACGGACGACCACCGCGCATTGCCGCCATTCGTTGACTCTTCCAGCCTGACGGCCGTTTTGCCGGGGCGGCGGCTTTCGGTTGCAGCGACCCGCCGTCTCTGTGCTGGTGAGATACCCATGCCGCAAGCACCGCCGCGGGCAGCGACGGATCAGCACAAAACCCCATCAGCGTGTCGTGGTTGAGATTCCTGCCGAGGAATCCGGTGTCAATCGTCCCGGCCCGAAACTCCGGATGTTGCAGAACGAACAGGTGCACGCCGACATTGGTGGTCACGCCGGTCACTTCATACTCGCGAAGTGCGCGGATCATGCGCGCGATGGCGCGCTCACGATCTTCCGCCCAGGCAATCACTTTTGAAAGCAACGGGTCATAGAACAGTGAGACCTCGGAGCCCGCTTCAATGCCGCTGTCTTCCCGCATCCCCGGACCCTGGGCAGGACGTAGAGAGGAAATACGGCCCGTGGACGGGAAAAAGTCGTTCGCCGGATCCTCGGCACAGATTCTGCATTCGATCGCATGTCCATTCCATCGCACATCCTCCTGCCGGATTCCAAGACGTTGCCCGGCGGCAATGGAGAGCTGTTCTGCGACCAGATCCAGGCCCGTGCGCATTTCCGTGACCGGATGTTCCACCTGCAAGCGGGTGTTCATCTCGAGGAAGTAGAAATTCCGTGAACGATCGACAAGAAACTCAATCGTTCCCGCGTTAACATACCCGCACGCACGGGCAGCTCTGCACGCGGTGTCTCCCATTGCCGCACGCATTGCCTCGTCCACAAGAACAGACGGGCTCTCTTCGATGATCTTCTGATGTCTCCGCTGTATCGAGCATTCGCGCTCGCCCAGGTGAATCACCGAGCCGTGCGCATCCGCCAGAATCTGGATTTCGATATGTCGCGGCTGCTCCAGATACTTTTCGATGTAGATGCGTTCGTCGCCGAAGGCGGAGCGGGCCTCCGATTGCGCCTGGGCAAACGCAGAGGAGAGCTCATCAAGAGCGCGCACCACACGCATTCCTTTGCCCCCGCCCCCTGCAGCCGCTTTCAGCAGTACAGGCATGCCGTGCGTCTGTATAAACGCTCGTGCTTCATCCGGGCTGCGCAGGGGTTCTTCAGTGCCGGGAACGATGGGTACGCCCGCCTTTCTGACCAGCGATCGTGCAGAGGTCTTGTCGCCCATTGCCCTGATCGCCGATGCAGGCGGACCGATGAATACCAGGCCGGCATCAGTGACGGCGGCTGCAAAGGCCGGGTTTTCTGCGAGGAAGCCATATCCCGGATGGATCGCTTCCGCACCGCTTCGCCGCGCAACATCCAGCAGCATATCCATCCGCAAATAGCTCTCCCTGGACGGCGGCGGTCCGATCCGGTACGCCTCGTCGGCAGCGAGCACATGCGGCATCGCGGCATCGGCATCGGAGTAGACGGCAACAGTGCCCACGCCGAGTTCCCGGCAGGTGCGCATGATGCGCACTGCGATCTCGCCTCGATTGGCGATGAGTATTTTCCGGAATGGCGGGTTCATGTTCATTCTTCGTTGAGCTCGACAACCGTTGCGCCAACACCTCCCTCGTTCCATTCTCCCAGCCGGAAGGAACGGACACGCGGATGCCGGCCCAGGAATTCCGACACTTTTTTCCGCAGTGCGCCGGTACCTTTGCCGTGAATCACATCGATCCGGTTCAAACCTGCGAGCACGGCGTCATCGATGAATTTGTCGATGAGCGGGAATGCCTCATCCGCAGTCATGCCCCGCAGATCCAGTTCACGCTGCACCGGCCCGGAGCGGTCGGGCAAGGCCGATCCCCTGGCAGGTTGCGACGGGGGCTTGCGCGATGTCGGCCGGAGATCCGCAGCAGCGACGCGAAGTTTGACTATCCCGAACAGCACAACAGCCGTCTTGCCGTCGGCGGAAACGGAAAAAACTTCGCCGGGGTCGTTCCGGCCGGCCAGTGTCACAACACTGCCCGGCGCTATCGTGGCCGCCATCTGTTCTGCGGGTTCGGCCGGGGTCTCCTTCTCCTGCCTGTACAGAATCTCCCGTACCGCGCGGACTTCTTCTTTGGAAGAGCGCACGACGTCGCGCGAAGCGCCCTGTTCCCGAATTTCTTTTATACTCTTCTCGATGACAGCGTTTGCGCGGTCAACAATTGTTTTCGCATCCTCCAGCGCGTTCCGTTTCATGTCCCGGAGTTCCGCCGACAGCGACGCCATCTTTGCGTCGTACACGCTCGCCATCGCCGTTGCGCGGGCTCGTTCAGCGGCGGCGGCCTCCAAATCTTTGCGGTGTTCCTGTGCCGTCGCTTCCAGTTCCTGGATCAGGTCCTCCAGGCGTACATGCTGGCCGCCGAGGTACTCGCGCGCCCGGGCCATCAGTGATGGGTGAAAGCCAAGGCGTTCGGCCATCTCCAGCGCGTAGCTGCTGCCCGGCACCCCCGCGCGAAAACGGTACGTCGGCGTCAGTGTGGACTGGTCAAATTCCATCGCGCCGTTCTCGATCCCCGGAGTCTCATGGGCGAACACTTTAAGGGCACCATGATGCGTCGTCGCAATTGTCAGTGCCCCGCGGGCCGTGAGATACTCGAGCACCGCGGCGGCAATCGCTCCACCCTCCGAGGGATCGGTCCCCGTGCCGATCTCATCAATCAGGACCAGGCTTCCGGCGTCCGCACCCGTGGTGATCTCCTTCAGGTGCGCAAGATGCGAGCTGAATGTGCTGAGATCGCTCTCAATGGACTGTTCGTCACCGATATCCACGAACACCCGTTGGAACACGCGCAGTGTGGACTCGGGCCCTGCGGGGATATGCAGGCCGGCCTGTGCCATGAGCACGATCACGCCCAGGCATTTCATCGCCACCGATTTGCCGCCCGCATTCGGACCGCTGATCACGAGCGTGGAATACGATCCTCCGATTTCCAGATCGAGCGGCACCGCCCCCTGCACACCATGGTGGATCAGCAGCACTGGATGCCGGGCCTTCTGCAGCCTGACGGTTCCGTCCGTGGTGATCGCCGGGGCCACGCCCAGTATCTCGATAGAGTACTTCGCCTTCGCCTGCAATGCATCAAGCGCCGCAAGGAGATCCAGATTGTGCAACAACGCATCACGCTGTTCACCGATCTGCCCGGTGAGTTCGCGCAGGATGCGTTCCACCTCACGTTGCTCCTGAAACTGCAGGCTCCGGATCTCGTTGTTCAGCTCGAGCGTTTCTGTCGGCTCAATGAACACCGTCGCGCCGCTGGCCGAAGCGCTGTGGATGAATCCCGGAACGTGCTTCTTGTGTTCCACTTTTACCGGCAGCACCATCCGCCCTTCGCGCGTCGTGATAATCTCCTCCTGGCTGAATCCGAGGTCGGAGACCCCGCGAAGGATTCCTTCGAGACGCTTGCGCAACTCATCGGACCGGTCGCCGATCGCGCGGCGGATCGACTGCAATTCACGCGAGGCATTTGCCCGGACCGCGCCGCTCTCCTCCACGGCACTCTCGATGTTGAACTCGAGCACCTTGTCGACGTGCAACCCGTCGGCAAGGGACCACACCAGGGGATGTGCATCACGGCGCTTTGCGAGAAACGTCCGCGTCGTGCGGGCTGCGCTCACGGTACTGCCCACCTGGGCAATGTCGCGCGCGGCGAGAATGCTCCCTTCCAGGCCCGACCTCTGCAGCGCTGCGCGGACCGGATGAATGCCGTGCAGCGGCAGATCGTTCTCCACCTCCAGCAACTGCTTCATGTCGCTGACTTCGTTCAGGCGGAGTCTGATCTCCTCCGGGTCCGTCATGACGCTGAACGACCCGAGCAGTTCACGCCCCGGATCAGAAACAGCGTACCGGAGAATCCGTTGCCGGATCTTATCGAATTCCAGCTTCTCGAGGGCGCTCTCAAACGGCGTCATGCACTCAATTCCCGCCAAGCAGCCCCTTGACAACTTCCTGCACAAGCTTCCCTTCAGTTTTCCCCTTCAGTTGCTTCATGGCCAGCGGCATGACTTTGGAAAAATCAGCGGCAGAGCTCGCGCCTGTCTCCGCAACGATCTGCCGCACAACGGCCACCACTTCGTCACGCGACATCTGGCGGGGAAGATACTCCTCGATAATCCGGAGTTCAGCGGTTTCATCCGCAACAAGATCCTTGCGGCCGCCGCGCTCGAACGCCTCAATGGACTCTTTCCGTTTCTTGGCCGCTCCGGTCAGCACGCCGATCTCGTCGTCGGGAGTCATCGGCTGTTTGCTCCCCCGTCGCTCAATTTCTTTCTCCATCAATGCAGCGCGCAGGGTACGAAGGGTTTCCAGGCGGACTTTGTCCCCGCTTTTCATCGCCCGCTTCATGTCTTCACCTAATTTCTCTTTCAGCGCCATAGGCCTTTCCCAGGTAAATTCTCTCATTGAATATATTTACGATTCGTCCGAATGTCAACAACCTTGCAAGTGAATGGCAGAGGACGTATACTGTTACGTTCGCTTTTCCAACAATAGGGGTGTACCGTATGATGAAGTCGACCGCCATCGTCGCAGCCATGGCGCTTGCCGCAGGGATAGTGCAGGTGACAGCCCAGACTTCCACTCCCGAAATCACCGCGGGAGAATTGCGCCAGCACATCAAATATCTCGCATCCGATGAACTCGAAGGCAGAGCCTCCGGCACGAAGGGCAACACTGAAGCAGCGCTCTATATCGCCACAGATTTGAAACTGTGGGGGTTGAAGCCCGCAGGTGACAACGGCACGTTCTTTCAGCCCTTCGAATTCGTATCAACAGTGAAGGAGGGCGAACACAATCGCTGTGTCGTCGAAAGGCCGGGAATCACCGGCGGCAGGACCGTGATGACGCTCGATAGCAACTACCGTCCTTTCGGCTTCAGTGCGACGGGTGCGGCAAAAGCATCTCTGGTCTTTGTCGGATACGGCATTTCCGCTCCGGACAAGTCGTATGATGACTACGCCGGTGTCGACGTGAAAGACAAAGTCGTGCTCATGCTGCGTTTTGCGCCCGACGGCAGCAACGCGCAGAGCGGCTTTCAGAAATATACCGCGCTGCGCAACAAGGCGCGGATCGCCCGGGAAAAGGGGGCCGCCGGCATGATCATGGTCACCGGCCCTGCCGATGACCCCGATGACGGCCTCATCAAGCTTGGCATCGACCAGGGGGCAGGATCTTCCGGAATCCCTGCGCTGAGCATGAAGCGTGAAGCAGTCGAGCCGCTGCTTGCGGCATCGGGCTGGACACTCAAGGCGCTTCAGGATACCATCCGCAGTTCGCATGTACCCCGCTCGTTTGCACTCGCCGGCGCGACCATTGACATGGAGACCGAGATCACCCGTGTGATGGCACAAACCTCGAACATTGTCGCGTACCTCGAGGGAAACGACCCGGTGCTGAAGGATGAAGTCCTCGTCCTGGGTGCCCACATGGATCACCTCGGCATGGGAGGCCGTGGTTCGGGCTCAATGACGCCGGACACCATTGCGATTCACCACGGGGCCGACGACAATGCATCCGGCACGGCTGCGCTCCTTGAAATCGCACAGGCATTTGCGTCGCGTCAGTCACAGATCAAACGCTCCCTCCTCTTCATCTTCTTCTCCGGAGAAGAACTCGGCACACTCGGTTCGGGCTACTACGTGAGTCAGCCATTCTTCCCGCTCAAGGCAACGGTGGCAATGTTGAACCTCGACATGGTGGGGCGATTGCAGAACCGCGCACTGACCGTCGGCGGCAGCGGCACGTCATCGACCTGGAACGGACTCCTCAACACTGAGAACAAAGACTCGGCATTTGTGTTGACATTGAACCCTGACGGGTTTGGCCCGAGTGATCACGCTTCGTTCTACGGCAAGGACATCCCGGTTCTGTTTTTCTTCACAGGGATCCATGATGACTATCACAAGCCGAGCGACGAATGGGAGAAGATCAACTACGCGGGCGAAGAGATTCTGACAAAGTATGTCTATCGGATCGCCGAAGACATCGATACCATGTCTGTGCGGCCGCCGTTCACGCGGGTCCAGATGGCGTCAAGCGGCCGGAACAACTCCGGTGGGGATAGCCGGAGTTTCACGGTGAGCCTGGGCATTGTTCCCGATGTCGCCGAAGGCAGCACCGGCATGAAGATCAGCGGCGTCCGTCCGAATGGTGCGGCAGAAAAGGCCGGCCTCAAGACGGGCGACATCGTCACCGGCCTCGGCGGTCACAAGATCATGAATGTGTATGACTACATGGGCGTTCTCGGAGAACTCAAGGCCGGCGATCAGGTGGAAGTCGTGGTGGTGAGGGATGGTGCGACGGTGAAGGTGATGGCGACTATGCAGAAGAGGAACTAGGAAGGCATCAGGCAATGGGCGTGAGGCAATAGGCACCGTCGCCTGCTGCCTCACGCCTAAGGCCTCTCCAGGTGATTGCCCGCCCGCGCCTTATCGCACCCCGTCCAGGCGCTCATGACACCCTTCCAGGAACATCTCCAGCACACGAATCCTGGCATCTTCACTGCGTGCCATAAGCAGCTGCTCCCGGACGATTGCTGTGTATTCCGCCAGTGCCTGCCGCTCGGCGGGAGACAATTCTGCAAGTGTGTTTTCAAACGAGTCAAGTGCTGCCATGCCCGGTTCCTCTGCGCTAGCCTGTTTCCTTTGTCCGGGGTTTCCGGCGGTACTTCCAACCTGTTTCGCTGAGTGTCATCATGTCGGCGACGTCCGAGGCAATACCTGAAGTTGCTTCGGCCACGATCAGAAGATGGTCTCCTGAGTCATACGTTTGTGTTATCCGGCACGTGAGGATCCCCGCAGACTCTCTCAATGCCGGGACTCCTTCCGGGGAGACCACAAAGTCATCCCTGACATCCGAACCTTCAATCACAGGCCCCGACCTCAGAACCCCCTTCGCCACCCGGATGTCGTGAGCTCGGACAAGGCTCAGCGAAAAACTACCCGTCCGTATGAGAGCGTCCGAGAATACCCCTCCCTTCTCCACAGATATCGCAACGAGGGGGGGCTCAAATGAGACCTGCATCACCCATGTAGCCAGGATTCCCAAAACCTTGTTGTCCGAGCTTGTCGCAACGACAAATATCCCGTAAGGGAAACGCTCAAAGATGGCCCGCAGAACGTCATCTTTTTTCATTGAGCCTCCCCGCCGGCGGGAGTGCGTGATCTCCTTACTGAACATTCTTCGCATTCACAAAGAGAACGGAGGTGCTCCCATGTGAAGATCCCCTGGTTGTGCCCATCTCCCCACGAAAGCTTGAGGGCGTAATTGCCCACAACCTCAGCGCCTTCCAATACATAAGCCAGAGGTCCGGGGGATTTCTTCTCAGGGGCCTCATAGTGATGAAGCAGTATCGTCTCTCCCATGCAACCGGCGCATGGACACGCATCACGCAGCGTCCGCAGTGCAATCGGACCCTCGTGTCCGTCGTCCCATAAGAGCGAGATTCTATTCGAACCAACTCTTGTTAGTTTCTTTAATTTCAAAGGGTTACGGGAAGTAGTGTAGTTTATACCTAGGCCATCCGGCGGGCGATTTCACGAAGTGCGTCCTGCGTCAGGAACTTTTGCACGAGCGGGAAGAGAATGTTGTTCTCTTTGTGTATATGATTCACGAACTGCTGAACAACGATTTGCGCTTGCCCGCCAAGTTCCTTGATGGCCCGTTTTGACGTTCGCTTCTGCGAGACAGACTCCACCGCGCGCATGAGACGTTTGAGCTCACGCTTCAGAATCCTGTGCTCCTGCCGCATGACCGCGGTCGGTCCCTCCACATACCTGTCGAGCACCGGGAAAAGCGCCGCCTCTTCGCTGGCATTGTGATGGCCCACCTCATTCTGCAAGAAAGCAAGTGCGCTGACCGTCCGTGCAAACGCATCCGGGGAAAATCCGTGTTCCACCAGCGATCGCGTGGCACGGGTCAGCGCCGAAAGCTGCAGAAGCGTGACGGAATGCTCCTGCATGAACTGCGCGATCGGATCAATCTTCTGCACCACGGCTGACCTAGGCGACTTCCACCATCGTTGAGTACTTCATCCCCTTGTCGTCCACAAACTCCTCAACCTTCGCGATCATCGATTCCGTTTCCGGTTCGAGGTTGTCCTCAAGCGCATCAAACTCGTCCATGCTCTCGCTTACGAACACCTCCATAAACTGCCCCTTCTTCCCTTTCGCCTCGTATAGCGTGTAGTTCTTTTTTGCCACAGTGCGGAGGTGCTCCCGCAGGCTGGTGACGTGCTGAAGATACGCATCGCGCGCTTCCGGTTTCACTGAATAGGAAATTGTGAATAGAACTTTGGGCATAGCAACGTTTCCTTTCTCTCGCGAACTCTATCTTTCAATATCCGGCATGCCGAATGTCCGCTTCCGACATGCCGTAGTAGTGACCAATCTCGTGAATCAGTGTCATACGAATCTGGCGCCGTATATCTTCCTCATCCGCCGCAATCGATTCGATGCTCTTGCGATATAGTGTAATCGTATCCGGAACCACCGGATACACACCGTAATCATTCCCCCGCTTGCTGAGCGGGATTCCCTGATACAACCCGAGCAGCAGTCCCCGGCCGCGGTGCAGCTGCCGGGGGGGGTCATCCTCCACCACAATCCGGACGTTTTCAAGGTTGTTCCGGAAGAGATCCGGAACAACCTCGAACTCCTCTTCGACGATTCTTTCAAACTGTTCGCGATCCATCCGGTATACCGGCCGCTATACCGGCCGCAGTCCCAGAACGAGAACAGCCACAGCACCCACCACGACCGCAGATGCGATGATCGACCAGATCCATGCCGCCCCTGCCGCGAACCTGAGGCCCATGGTGAGCAGTGCCACCGACCACATTCCGGCAAGCGCATCCAGACCGATCAATCCGATATATGCAACCGGGTTGATCACTATCGGCGGAGGATTGTTGTCAAAGAAATACGCACCGAAGATGGCGATCTCCAGCGGCATCACCAGGATCAACGATGCCACAAGCGGCACACCGGCATACGCCAGAATCGCAAAGGTATTGCGGAACTTAATACTAATACCCTGTATCCGCAGAATGAATCCGATGGCAGCGGCACACAGAGCGACGAACAGGTTTCCCAGCGGAGGGCCCACAAGAAGCCCGATGCCCAGCAGGGTGACCAGGCCGGGGATCTGCACCGCCATGTGCCAGTGCCAGAGGTACAGATACACGATCACAACGCCGAGACCTGCGCTCAACGGTACGACGTAGTTCTTGCTTTTCGCCAGAGCAATCCGCCGGAAAGTGCGGCGCGGTTGCTCGAGAAGTCCCCAGGCGGTGCTGAACAGGTCAAGGGTGTCGACTTTTGCCTGTATAAAGCTCTTGCAGGACCTGCAAACGACATCGAGATCGCTATTATCCGCACCACATACGGGGCATTTCAGCATAGACGCGTCATTCCACAATTCTCATAATATAGGCATTTTCAGCACGTTACACAACGGGAGCGAATTTTGCCGTGAAGTGACGGAGGATAGGTGGTTCTTCAACAATGCGATAGCCCCTGAGCTCATCACGGTGCTGGAACACTTCTATGACTGCTTCAATCACATAGTCGATATGGCTTTGTGTGTAGACCCGCCTGGGAATCGCCAGGCGCACGAGTTCCATACGCGCGGGTATCAGGCGCCCGCCGGCATCGTATTTCCCGAACATGACGCTGCCGATCTCGACCGAGCGGATACCGGCGTGGCGGTAAAGTTCAACCACCAGAGCCTGTCCGGGATACTGTTCCACCGGCACATGCGGAAGAAACTTTCTGGCATTCAGGTATATCGCATGGCCTCCCGGCGGCTGCAGGATCGGCACTCCGGCCTTCGTCAGCCGCTCGCCGAGATACTCTACCGATCTGATCCGGTACTCCAGATAATGCTCGTCGAGAATCTCTTCCAGTCCTATCGCGATGGCTTCAAGGTCTCTGCCGGCAAGCCCGCCATAGGTGGGAAAGCCTTCTGTGACGATGAGCAGATTCCGTGCTTGTGCTGCGAGCGCCGGATCATTCACCGCAAGGAAGCCCCCCATATTCACGAGGGCATCCTTCTTCGCGCTCATGGTAACACCCTCGGCAAGTGAGAACACTTCCTGTGCAATGCTTTTCACGCTCTTCCCGGCATACCCCGGCTCTCGGAGTTTGATGAAGTACGCATTTTCGGCGAACCGGCAGGCATCGAGAAAAAGCGGTATACCATGTGCCGTGCACACCGCTTTGACGCGCCGCATGTTGTCGAGGGAAACCGGTTGACCTCCGCCCGAATTATTCGTGATGGTCAGCATGCAGAGCGGAATCTGTGCAGCGCCTACTTTCCCGATAAGTTGCTGGAGTGCTTCGACATCCATGTTTCCTTTGAACGGCGCGATCGTATCCGGATCGGATCCTTCGGCGGTCAGAAGATCCACCGCCTCGGCACCGGTGAACTCCACGTTTGCACGTGTGGTGTCGAAATGCGAATTGTTGGGAATGACCTTCCCTTTGCCGCCCACGATGGAGAAAAGAATCTTCTCTGCCGCACGCCCCTGATGTGTCGGGATAATATGCGCCAACCCCGTGAGATCGCGGACGCAGGCCTCAAAACGATAGAAGCTCCTGGCGCCTGCATACGATTCGTCGCCCCTCATGATCCCCGCCCACTGTTCTGCGCTCATGGCCGATGTGCCGCTGTCGGTAAGCAGATCGATGAGCACCTCAGCCGCGGGTATCAGGAAGGGATTATAGTAGCTGTTGCGCAGTGCTGTTTCACGCTGTGCGAGGGTGGTAAAGGCGATGGGTTCAACCGATTTTATCTTGAACGGCTCGATGATGGTTTTCATGGCGATGTTCCGGTACACTGATCCTTGTGCGCATGGGCCGGGATGATATCCCCGGGGGCTAAATGCACGACCGGCGTCGGGGATCCCCGGCGCCGGTCCGTGCGTGCCGCACATCAGTCATTCACTGTCGTAGCGGATGATGCTGAAGACATCATACTTCCCCAGCTGTTTCCGGCCGTTGAGGAAACTCAGCTCGATGAGAAAACTCACAGAAGAGATGATGCCACCCGGCCCGTTCGACAAGGCGGCATGCGGCATGTATGGTGCCGCCGGTGGCAAGGAGGTCGTCATGCATAAGGACCCGTTCTCCGCGCCGGATTGCATCCACATGCATCTCCACTGCATCTTTGCCGTATTCCAGCGTATATTCTTCACGGAGTGTTTCCGCGGGCAGCTTGCCCGGTTTGCGGATGGGGACAAACCCGGCATTCAGCCGGTACGCAAGTACAGCACCGAGAATATAGCCGCGCGATTCTACGCTTACGACTTTGTCGACGTGTTCGTTCTTGTAGTGTTCATAGAGAATATCGGCGGCGCGGGCGAACGCCGACGGGTCTTTGAGCAGCGTTGTAATGTCGCGGAAGACGATCCCCGGCTTCGGAAAGTCGGGAACGCTGCGGATTGCGCGGATGAGTTCTTCATTCATCGGCATCACCATTCGGTCTGTTGCTTATTCAGGAATTCCTGCACCCCGCGGCGACTCTCTGCCGTCATGCCTGACGCCGCATTCATGTTCGTGGCAAAGTCAAGCGCGTCAGCCATGTTCATTCCTGCGAGCTTCCCCAGAAGTTCCTTGGTCATTGCCATCGCCGTACCGCTATTGTGCCTGAGCAGCGTATCGGTCAGCGAATCTGCCTCCTGGGCGAACTTGTCATCAGGGCAGACAGTGCTCGCCAATCCCATGCGTTGAGCTTCCGTTGCGGTGATCTCTTCGCCGCTCAGGATGAGCTCACGCGCTCTCCCCTCTCCCACCCTCTTACAGAGAAAGAGCATCACGAGGGCGGGCATTACTCCCATCTGGACATCGGGGCACCCGAACCGCGCGCTGTCGCGCGCCGCGAGGACAAAGTCGCATGCACAGGCAATGCCGCACCCCACCGCGAGAGCGGGACCATGAACGAGGGCAACCACCGGTTTGCGTGCCTCATAGATCGATCGGAGCAGCGTCGAGAGCCTGATTGCATCGGTGCGATGCTGTTCGAGGTCGGAAACGGAACGACGCTCAAGCGATGCGGTGTCCACACCGGTACAGAATGCCTTGCCGGCGCCGGTGATGTGAAGGACTTTCACGCCCGGATCGCGCGATGCCATGCCGACCGCCGTGATGAGTTCGTTTACCATGCCTTCATCCAGGGCATTGTGAATCTCCGGGCGGTTCAGCGTAATACGCGCGACACGCCCGGCGGTCGCATACAGAACACTTCGGAATTCCATGAGGAAAAAATAGGGAGAATCCAGCGGAAAAACAAGGACGGCAGGGAGATACCGCAATGCCCCCGAGGGGGGTGACCGGAAAGTACGGCACATGTCACTTCCTGGTCACCCCCGTACCGGGAACATGTTACACGTCGTAGTAGAGGCCGAATTCGTACGGATGGGGACGGAGCGCCATCGGCTTCACTTCCTTGTCCATCTTGTACTGGATCCAGGCATCAATGACATCCTCCGTGAACACATCACCGCGCAACAGGAAATCGTGGTCTCGCTCAAGAGCATGCAGTGCCTCATCGAGCGATCCCGGCGTGGAAGGAACGTTCTTGAGTTCCTCCGGCTCGAGATCATAGATGTCCTTGTCCAGGGGTTCTCCCGGATCGATCTTGTTCATCACCCCGTCCAACCCCGCCAGCAACAGAGCGCTGAATGCAAGATAGGGGTTGCATGCAGGATCGGGGCAGCGGAATTCCAGCCGTTTGGCCTTCGGACTCGGCGAGTACATCGGGATGCGGACAGATGCGCTGCGGTTGCGCTGCGAGTATGCGAGATTCACAGGAGCCTCGAAGCCCGGCACGAGCCGCTTGTAGGAGTTTGTTGTCGGATTGGTGATGGCGCACAGGGCCGGCGCATGTTTCAACAGTCCGCCTATATAATGGAGCGCCATGTCGCTGAGGTTCGCATAGCGGTTGCCATGGAACAAGGGCTTGCCATTTTTCCAGAGCGACTGGTGCACATGCATCCCTGAGCCGTTGTCGGCGAAGATCGGTTTGGGCATGAACGTGACAGTTTTCCCCCGCAGGCGCGCAGTGTTCTTCACAACGTACTTGAACAGCAGAAGTGCATCGGCACTTGCGAGCAGCGGCAGGAAACGGAGATCGATTTCCGACTGCCCCGCGGTGGCAACTTCGTGATGCTGCGCTTCAACTTCCAGACCCAGCGCAATGAGATTCTTCGTCATTTCGTTGCGCAGGTCTTGCAGCTGGTCGGTGGGCGGCACCGGGAAATAGCCTTCTTTGTACCGGGGTTTGTACCCGAGGTTCGGCATTTCCTCGCGGCCGGAATTCCACCGCCCTTCCACCGAATCGACGTGGTAGTAGCTGGAGTGCTCGTTGGTGTCAAACCGCACATCATCAAAGATGAAGAACTCCGCCTCTGCCCCGAAATAGGCGGTGTCGGCAATTCCAGTGGACGCGAGATACGCCTCGGCCTTCTGGGCAATGTTGCGCGGGCACCGTTCGTACTTCTCCTTGGTGATCGGATCGAACACGTCGCAGATCAGACTGATGGTTTTCTCTTCGATGAACCGGTCGATGAAAGCTGTCGCCGCGTCGGGGATGATCAGCATATCGCTCTCATTGATGGGCTTCCACCCGCGGATACTGGAGCCGTCAAACCCGAAGCCTTCTTCAAAGGAAGACACCTTAAGCTGAGTCACCGGGACTGAAAAGTGCTGCCATTGTCCTGGAAAGTCCATGAATTTGAAGTCGACCATTGTCACGCCCTCATCCTTGACAAGTTTGAAGACACGTGCAACGGCTCCCGATGTTGCGGATTTGGCCATTAGTGCTATCCTCGTGATGATGTGGATGGTTGGAAGAATTTGATCCGTGTGGATTCTTTTGCGCTTGACAGTACGAGATTGCTGCGTGTATGCTGGACGCCGGGCCACGTCTGGATCCTAGCAAGCAGCCGCTCGAGCGATGCGGTGTTGCAGGTGCGGACTTTCAGCAGGTGCGTACCCTCGCCGGTAATGGCATGGCATTCCATAATTTCGTCGAGCCCCTGGGCATGCTCGATGAATTGTCCGTAGTGCCGCGATGAATCGACGGAAACCACGATAAATGCGGTGATGTCGTTGCCCAGGCGCTTGTGATCCAGCACGGCATAGTATCCTGTAATGAGTTTCTGTTCCTCGAGTTTTCTGAGCCGCTCGCTTGCGGCCGGCAGCGACAACCCGACGGCTTCTGCAAGATCATTCCTGCGGGTTCGTCCTGCTTTCTGGAGAATATCCAGGATTTTCAGATCGATTTCGTCGAGAGCACCACCCATAGCGGCCGTCGCTTAAGTTATTAAGGTATTTGGTATAACACACCTAATAAAGATAAAGTTTCCGGGGATATAAGTCAAGAGAATTCTTGGGGCGGGGAACACTGGGGAAATGGTGAAGGGGAAGAACTTTCGGGGTGCCTCTACGCGATCCGCGGAATCTCTCCGGTCGCCCGGCGCCGCTCTCCCTCTTCCGCACGCTCCCGGAGCGTACGCACTGCATCCTTCACAGTGGATGAGGAGAACACATAGTTGCCGGCGACGAGCACGCCGGCGCCGGCCTGCACGACATACACAGCGGTCCTGTCGTCAATGCCGCCGTCAACCTCTATCAGCGCTTCTGAGTGCAGGGCGCGCAAGCGATCGTACACCGTTCGTATCTTTGCGAGCGTATTGGGAATAAACGTCTGCGCACCGAATCCCGGATTCACCGTCATCACAAGCACCAGATCGACATCGGGCAGGATCTCTTCGATCGCTGCAACCGGTGTTGCTGGATTCAGGGCCACACCTGCCCGTGCGCCGAGCTCCTTGATGTGATGAATTGTCCTGTGCAGGTGGCGACAGGCTTCCGCATGAACGGTGATCGTATCCGCTCCGGCCCCACGATACACCTCCACCCAGCGATCCGGATCTTCAATCATCAAATGCGTATCGAAGGGGAGATGCGCGATCTTCTTCAGCGAGGCGATCACCGGCGGACCGATGGTGAGGTTGGGTACAAAGTGTCCATCCATCACGTCCAGATGGATCCAGTCGGCCCCGCTGGTTTCAACTGAACCAACTGCTGCGGCGAGTTTAGCAAAGTCTGCGGAGAGGAGCGACGGGGCGATGAGTGTCATGAGCGTGGATGGTTGTTACTTTGGGGGAACTTCAAATTCTTCCAATGGTTTGCCCACTTTGATCACGAAGAGATCCACGGCATGCCCCGGCAACGAAGTCTCACCCTGCCGCGGATACTGATCCACCACGGTGTTCGGCACGAGATCGAAACTCGGCTGGTAGGTGATGTTGCCCACCTTCAACCCGGCGGCGTTCAGGAGGCCTTCCGCTTCACCGAGAGTTTTACCGACAACCAGAGGCACCTGGGTTTCCCTGAGCACTCTGCCCTTGCTCACCATGATGTTCACAACAGAGCCCTTGGCAACCCGCGTATCGGCAGCGGCCGATTGGTAAATGATTGTATTCTCGGGAAATGTATCGGACGTGTCGTACTGCACCGACCCCAGCTTGAGACCGTAACGTTCGAGCGAAAACCGCGCGTCACGAAGCGACCTGCCGCGCAGCGATGGCACCGGAACCTGAACGTCCCCGCCGCTGACAATCACATACACCCGGCGCCCTTCTTTCACTTCGGCATTAGCTGCCGGATTCTGCTGGACCACCAATCCCAGTCCAAACGCCGGATCCGGTCGGGATTCTCCCTGGACGAAGCGCAATCCTGCCTGTTCGAGCGTTTTCTGTGCCTCCTCAAGAGACATCCCTACAACGCCGGGAACCGTTACGCGGCTCCCATGGTTGACATACAACGGGAGCACGACGTAGTTCCCGAGAAGGAACAGACCCAGAATACTACCGACGATGATCAGAAAACGCCGATTGCCAAGAAAGCGGAGTGGCCTGGGGAGACGGGATGTGGAATCGAGAATCGACATTGTAGTGCTGCAATATAGTTAACTGGACTCTCACTCACAAGGCGAAAGCCTCTTGCACTGGAGGAGCAAAGTTCAGATATTAATGCGGGAGCCCAATACATGATTCGTTATTCTTTTCCTATTCTGCTGCTGGCCGTACAGTCCTATCTTTTTATGCGGTTTCTTCGCTGGCATCAATCGATCCGGAAGCTTCCCAAACCGATGTTCTACGCCGCAGTGGGCTTGTTCATACTGTTCAATGCCGCTCTGGTTGGGACACTTTTCCTGCGGCTGTTTCAACTCAGGTTCTCTGATCCGTTTCTAAACTGGGTCGTCTATCCTTTCCTCTTCTGGCATTCCGCCACATTTGGCATAGCGGTGGTACTTCTTTTGGGTGCGGCTGTACGGCTGCCTTTTGCCGCCATCTGGCGGGCACTCCGGAGGTTTCCAGCTACGAAGGTCTACACGGCTGCAATCGCGTCAAATCCGCGTGTCGTGCATTTCGATGAAAGCCGCCGGCGTTTCCTGCGCCGTGGGGCTTACGGACTCACCGCTGCGAGCTTCGGCGGCACCGGGTATGGAATTCTTGTCGGGAAGAACGAATGTGACATCACCGAACAGGAAATGCGGATTCCCGGACTCCCCCCGGAGTGGAACGGGTTTACCATCGGTCTTGTGACCGACATCCATTCGAGCTTGTATATGCGTAAGAAAGAAATGGATGAGTATGTGCTCCGCCTCAATGATCTCGGAACAGACATGATCGCCGTCGGGGGAGATCTCGTCAACAGTTCAATTGACGAAATCTATCCTTTTGTCGAAGCCTTCGGCAAATTGCATGCCCCGATGGGTGCCTTTGGCATTCTGGGAAACCACGATTATTACTCCGGTGAGCCGGAGACTGTAGCACGTGTCGCGACGGAAGCCGGCATCCGTATGCTGAGAGATGAGGCAATAATCCTCAAGAGGCAGGGCAAAGAACTCCTCCTCCTGGGGATTGATGACGTGGGTACCTCAACGGCCGCGAGAGAGAAGATCCGCAAGGCCAAGCCTAATCTGCCGGAGCACATCCCAAGTGTATTGCTCTGCCATAGGCCCTACTACTTCGAAGATGCAACTTCGCTCGGCATCGATGTTATGTTGAGCGGACACACTCACGGCGGACAGCTCGTTTTCGCCAGAATCGGCAACACCGCCTTCACACCGGCCGTACTGGCGTCCCCGTATGTGTCGGGCCACTACCGTCTCGGTGGCGGCCAGATGTACGTTTCAAGAGGAATCGGTACCGTTGCCGTTCCTGTGCGGATCAATTGCCCGCCTGAGCTCACACGCATTGTTTTACGCCCTGCATGACAAACTTGCCTCTTTGCTAATCTTCCAGCGATTGGGTATATTCCGGTAACAAGCGGCGGAGCCAAATGGACTATACACTCCTGGCCACCCGGGCTCGAGAGGCAAAGCGCAATTCGTATTCACCCTATTCGCGCTTCCGGGTGGGAGCAGCAGTGCTCACAACTGACGGTCGGATTTTCACCGGCTGTAACATCGAAAACAGCTCCTACGGTCTCACCACGTGTGCAGAACGCACAGCCCTGTTCAAGGCGGTTTCAGAAGGAGAGAGCTCGTTTGTAGCGATAGCAATCGCATCCGACGAAGACACGTTTACTCCTCCCTGCGGTGCATGCAGACAGGTCATCCTGGAGCTCGCCGGAAATGTCGATGTCATTCTCACCAAGAAGAATGGCACTCAACGCATCATACCGATGGCTGATCTCCTGCCTCACCCCTTTGACGGGAAGAATCTCAAAAAAAACCAGCGCAAAAAGAAATGACCTTTCCCACGCAACATGAATCTCCCCGAAGGACCGGTTGGATTGAAGTCATTGCCGGGTGCATGTTCAGCGGCAAGACGGAAGAGCTCATTCGCCGCCTTCGTCGAGCTCAAATCGCACGGCAGGAAGTGGCAATATTCAAGCCCAAGATTGACACCCGGTACAGCAACGACCACATCGTATCCCACAGCGAGCTGAAGATCCCGTCAACGGTCGTGGAACGACCGGATGAGATACTAAAAGCCGCGGGCAGTGCGCAGGTGGTCGGCATAGACGAAGCTCAGTTTTTCGATATGTCGATTGTCGACGTGGCAGAGCAGCTGGCCAATGAAGGCAAACGGGTGATCATTGCCGGACTTGACCAGGACTACCGGGGAAAACCCTTTGAGCCGATACCGCAATTGCTGGCGGTGGCAGAATATATCACCAAGACTCTTGCGATCTGCATGATCTGCGGAAATCCGGCAGACCGCACTCAACGCACAACTGAAGCAAATGAGCGGGTCCTGGTGGGTGCGAAAGATTCATATGAAGCGCGGTGCCGGATGTGTTTCAAGCCCCCAAAGAATGTGACACAGTGAACATTAAAGAAAATGATTTAAGTGTCAATTCTACAACACATTAGCGCTTACTACGCATATTTTTTCTAGGGTTTGTTCATCATTAGTTTCACTCCGCCCTGAACAGCTCAAATACAGGATCTGCTCTGTTTCCCGGCAGACCCGATAACGAACTGCACAGTTGCGCGATTCATGAAGCGGGTTCTATGCCGCGGCAATCTCTGCAGTCTTATCATCACTGACCCAATCGAGACCGTGTGAGCAACTCCCCAAGCGTCAAACTCGAGACCCCATCCACCGTTTCAGCGGCGGTCAAGTCGATTCGGGAGCATGCTCCCCACAAGGTTGAAATTGCCGTAGTTCTGGGGTCGGGCCTGGGCGGCTTCACGGAATCACTGTCCAGTGAAGCCGTCATACAAACGGCGTCCATTCCCGGCTATCCCCGTTCTACAGTCGAAGGGCACAAAGGCGAGCTGGTCTTTTGCACCGCAAGTGGGCGAAGGCTCATCGCTTTCCGCGGCCGCGTCCATTTCTACGAGTCAGGCGACGTCAACACCCTGCTCTTCCCTATCCGGGTTGCCGCAGCCCTGGGGGCGCGCATCCTCATCATCACGAATGCCGCCGGCGGGGTGAACCGTACCTTTGTTCCCGGTGATCTCATGCTCATTTCTGACCATATCGACCTCACAGGAGAAACCTGCCCGGAACCAGGAGACTCGAGAAGCAGCGGAACTCCGTATGACCAACAGCTCATACGCATTGCGGAGAATACGGCAAACCAGATCGGTGTGCGTGTGGTACGCGGTGTGTATGCAGGTTTGAAGGGTCCGTCGTATGAAACTGCAGCCGAAATTGAAATGATCCACCGCATCGGGGGTGATGCAGTGGGCATGTCGACGGTTCTCGAGGTCGCACTCGCCTCGTCTTTGGGGATGCGTGTGCTGGGGATATCCTGCATCACCAATAAGGCGACCGGCACCAGCAGTGCAAAGCTGAACCACGAAGAGGTAACAATTGTGGCCAATCAGGTGCGCGAACAGTTTTCCCGTCTACTCACGCAGGTGATCAAGGCACTTCCTCCCGCCTGACCAGGGCTTCCTCCCGCCTGACCAGGGCTTCCCCCCCTCATCAAGCGGTTCAACCCTCCTGAACAACATTTCAACCCAGAAACGCCCGATCAATCAGCATAAGCACCAGAATCGTCGAAAGATAGATGAGCGACGTAATGAAAACGCGGCGCGCATTCTCGTTGGTTATGTCCCGGGCGAACTTGTAGGAAACTGCGAAAAACAGGACCCCCGCGATCAGCGCTCCGCCGAAGAATATCCACCCCATTAACCCCACAAGCGAGAGTGACAGTGCGACAGGAGTCAGGCCCGCGCTATACATCACTGTGAGCCGCCCCGTGACCCCGCCGGATGCATCGTATTGAGGCAGCAGGCGATACCCTCCACGTGCATAATCGCGGCGGTACACCCAGGCGAGCGACAGAAAATGCGGCATTTGCCACATGAAGAGGAAGAGGAACAGCAGATACGCCTCGAGAGAGAAGCCTCTCCCGACGGCAACCCATCCTATAACGGGTGGAAGCGCGCCGGGAATCCCTCCGACGGCGGTTGACAAATGGGTCACGCGTTTAAGCGGCGTGTACATGCCGAGATATACCGCCAATACCACGAGAGACAGCATCCCGGCAAGCGCTGTTGTCGTCAGGAAGAGGTACGAAACACCGCCAACCGCGCACATCAACCCCATCAGCATTCCCTGAAGCGGTGAAAGGACTCCAGAGGGAATCGGCCTTTGCTCGGTCCGTTTCATGAGAGCATCGGTGCGTCTCTCGATCACCTGATTCAGCGCGCCGGCACCGGCCCCTACGAGAAACGTGCCCAGAACGAGATTCACCAGTAGCATTGCAGCCGGATGCCCGTCTGCACCAAGATACGCACCACCTGCCGCCGTACAGACCGACATCGCGGTGAGACCCGGTTTCATGAGCGCAACATACTCCGCGACCGATGCCTGCCGCACCA
Organism: Ignavibacteriota bacterium; assembly: GCA_963849385.1. Taxonomy (GTDB): domain Bacteria; phylum Bacteroidota; class Ignavibacteria; order UBA10030; family UBA6906; genus Fen-1255. Next base: position 25,548 of record CAWKHH010000003.1, read on the forward strand.
CATCATCCATTGCCGGAGGTTTCCCTGTCTCCAGGCCGATCATTCTGATTTTCCCAGTACTTTGCCCATGAGATACGTGGCAATGGAGTCTGCTTCTGATGCCTTCAACCCCTGTGAAGGCATGTTCGGATAGGCAGGATTTACCTTCACAGGGTTGAGTACAAACGCCATCAATGCCGCCTTGTTGCCGGCATATTTGACAAGCACTTCCTTATACGGTGGGCCCACCTTCTTCTGGTCGAAGAGATGGCATGCTGAACACTTCGCATTGTAGATGTCTTCTCCGGTCATCTGCTTGGCCATGACACCGAGTGACGAACGGAGTTCCTCCGTATGCTTTTCAAACACCACCGCAAGCTGCGCAGCATGATCAGCCGTCGCGGTGTGCAAGGCGATCTGGTTTTTCGTGACGCTCAGGCCGAGTGCGGCGACGACCATTGCCAGGAGGAGCGCACTGTACAGGCTTTTCCCGCTCTTCACAAAGGCATAGAGGAAGTGCAGGGCAAGCCCCAACGCCGCGAAAGAAAATGCGAGAAGAACGTACACCCACCCGGTCAGCGAGGTATCGGGGATGAGTGCCGTACCCAGCAGGAACAACAGGGGCATTGCGAGGATTCCTCCCGTTGCCAGGCGCTCGGCGGTTCTGCGGAGCAGGTCATCCTCCCGGACGGATATGACCGCCTCCTGATGCCACACAAAACGGGAAAAGAGCAGTCCCGCACCGGACATTCCCGCAGCAGCCGCCAGGAACGCGAGCACATCAATCCATACTTCACCGGTAAACAGCAACGCAAAGAACCCGTCGACCTCACTCCAGTGTGCGGGATTCAGACCTATTGTGGATGCGCCGACGAACAGAAACGCCCCTGCAAGAAGGAGAATAGCTCGCCCACTTTCCGGAACGACTATGCGACATCCGTGTGGCGGCGAGAAAGCCGGCGACTGCCGGAGGCGGTGCCGCTCCATCCGGCTTCCCGTGACCCTCTCCGGCGAGGGCAATCATATCATCGACGGTGAAAGTGAACTTGAACAAAAAACCCGCGGTTCCGCCGGCAATGAGAAGCAGGGCCCCCAGGGCTGCAAACCCTGCTGCCATCGCACCTGTTCCCTGGAACATCTGCACAAACAGGAAGACAACCACGATCGAGGGCAGAACGACCAGAAAGATGAACGTGCTCCGGTCGGGGAGTGCAATGCCGGCTAGCCGGCGTGCCAGACGCCCGGAATCGGGATCTCGCGTCTTCGCGGCGCGGCCATCCATGAGCACCGCAGCCACCAGGCTCCCGACGAGCAATGCAACATACGGGAGAAGAAAGACCATGACAATGTTGTACACCAGCAGCAGCAGATGGAAATGCTCTTTCGACTGCGGGAGTGCTATTGAGTTCAGAACATCCATAGTTCGTCGGCGTTATTTTGGTGCACCAGCGGGTGACGGAATCGGCTCATACGGTCTGCCCGCCTTGCGGGAGGCCTCTTTGTACCAGGCGTTGAACGCCTCATGAGTCATCGCAACGACCTTGGTGTACATATAGGCATGGCGCAACCCGCAATATTCCGCACAGGCAATGTCAAACGATTTGGGCTCCGGCGTACTGAACCACATGACGTTTTCTTTGTTCGGAATGGCATCCTTCTTAATCCGGAACGCGGGAATATACAGGGAGTGATTCACATCGAGCGACTTCAGCGTGAGCTTCATCGGTGTGTTCACCGGAACGTAGAGGGTGTCGGTCTTCACTCCGTTCGGATATTCAAACGACCATTGCCACATGCGGGCGACCACGTGAATGGGCACGGCGCCTTCCGGTACTTCAATGGTGGTCTTGTACCCTTCCCATCCCATATAGAACATCCCCATGAACAGCACAATGGGAATGACGGTCCAGGCGATCTCGAGCGGTATATTCCCCTCGATATTTGTCGCCTTCGGATTCCGTTTCCGGCTGTAGCGGATGACGAAATAGACCATCGCGACAACGAGTCCGAGAAGCACGAACGCCGAAATGCCGACGATCGTCAGGAAGGTGGCGTCGACGTAGTTCGAAAATGGTGACGATCCGGTAAACATGCGAAGTATCCCCGTTCTACCGATGAATCATCGGAAGGCGTAATCGAAAAATGTCATCACAACGAATATTGTCAGCGTCAGCAGCGCCACCAGCACGAAGATGCGGAATACGCGCTCCTCAGTATGAAGGTGCATGAAATGAAACAGCACCATGGTGCTCTTGATAGCTGCAATCGTCAATGAAGTGAGAATGACCCAGCGGCCCAGACTGATGCCCGCGAGGGCGACGGTCAGGGCGGTGAGTGCGACAAGGCCGATCCAGATCAGCACATAGTGGCCGTAGGCCGTTGCCGGACTGCGGTCGGATGAAGCCAATTCCTGAGATGCGTGCATGCGCCTGATTCCTTACTGCAAGAGATAGAACAACGGGAACAGGAAAATCCAGATGATGTCAACAAGATGCCAGTAGAGCCCTCCTGCTTCGAGGCGCACGAGGGAATCCGGGCGGACGATCCCCTTCTGTATCGCACGAAACAGGTATCCGAGCACGCACATGCCGATGATCACATGCAGCGCGTGCAATCCTGTCATCACAAAGTACAGACCGAAATACAGGATCACTCCGGGCGGCTGATTCAGCAGGGTTGCTGAGCCGGGATAGATACCCAGGTCGAACTTGTGGCTCCATTCGAAATACTTATTAACAAGGAATCCCAATGCAAGGAGAATCGTCAGGCCGACCAGCACCATGGAAAAACCTTTCCTCCCTTCGCGCAGGGCGACGATGGACAGCACGACCGTCAGACTGCTTGTCAGCAGAATCAGCGTGTTGACGGTGCCCACCATCGTGTCGAGTTCCTTTGCAGCAAGTTGGAACTCGCTGAAATGGCTGAACCGATAGACGGCATACACGATGAACAGTCCGCCGAACAGGATCAATTCGGTGAAGAGGAAGAGCCACATCCCCATGCGCGACCCGACATCATCGCGATGGGCATGCCCTTCGCCTGCCGCCACAGTCGTCGTGTGAGCTCACCTGTTCTCCGCAACGGTTTGTTCAACAGAGGAATAATCATAGGGCCCGCGGGTCACCACAGGAATTTCATGGAAATTCTCCGTTGGAGGGGGTGACGAGACCGTCCATTCCAGCGTCTTTCCGCCCCACGGGTTGGCCGGAGCAATCGCACCTCTTCGCATGGAAACAAGGAGATTCACCACCAGGACGATGATACCCAGCACGAGTATCCAGGAACCCACGGTGGCAAAGACGTGCAACGGTTGGAATTCCGGGAGATAGTCATAATACCGGCGGGGCATGCCCAGATAGCCGAGCACGAGGAACGGGAAATACAGCATGTTGAACCCCACCGTGGCAAGAAGCCAGGCGACAAACGCCGGCTTCTTCGCATACATGCGGCCGAACATTTTGGGAAACCAGTAGTGCATTGCAGCAAACAACCCGAAACCGGTTCCTCCGAACATCACGTAATGAAAGTGCCCGACCACGAAGTAGGTGTCCGTCACATGGATGTTGACCGCGAGTGCGCCCAGCATCAGTCCTGTGAATCCACCGATGGCAAACTGCACGATAAACGACAGCACAAACAACATGGGCGCTTCGAGCACGAATGGACCCTTTGTACAGCGTGGCAATCCAGTTGAAAATCTTGATTGCGCTCGGAATTGATACGAGGAACGTCAGCAGCGAGAAGACAAACATGCCGGTATTGCTCATGCCGACGGTAAACATGTGGTGGGCCCAGACCAGCGAGCCGACCAGGGCAATGGCGATGCTTGAGTATGCGATGAACTTGTACCCGAAAATCGTCCGGCGCGCGAATACAGGGATGATTTCGGAGACCACTCCAAGACCGGGAAGAATCATAATGTACACAGCCGGGTGGGAGTAGATCCAGAAACAGATGCTGGTACAGTACCGGGTCTCCGCCGAGCGCCGGATCAAAAATGCCCACGCCGAACCAGCGTTCGATGGCAACCAGCAGCAGCGTGATCCCGATAATCGGTGTGGCGAGCACCTGAACCCATGCCGTCGCATAGAGCGACCAGACGAACAACGGCATCTTGAACCAATCCATTCCCGGTGCGCGCATGCGGTGGATTGTCGTAATGAAATTCAGACCCGTCACAATCGAAGAAAACCCGAGGATGAAGGCTGCCATGAGCGCCGGAATGACGTTCGTCGACGTCCGAATACTATACGGCACGTAGAAGGTCCAACCGGTATCCGCAGCACCGCCGGGAAGAAACACTGAGACCAATGCCAGAAGGCCGCCGGTGATGAACAGATACCACGACAGCAGGTTGAGGCGGGGAAAGAAGACATCTTTTGCACCGATCAGCAAAGGAAGCATAAAGTTGCCGAACACCGCCGGCAGGCCGGGAATGATGAACAGAAAGATCATCATAATTCCGTGCAGCGTGAACATGGTGTTGTACGTCTGCGGCTCGACGATGGTTTTCCCCGGCGTCAGCATCTCCAGGCGCATGAGAAATCCGAGACTCACGGCAGTCAGGAAGAAGATCATCATGGCGGCGAAGTACAGCAACCCGATCCGTTTGTGGTCCGTACTCAGGAGCCAACCCGCCAGTCCTGTGTGGCGCCCCGGTTCATCATAGAAGCCTCCCCGGGAGAACCTTTTGACGGATGCTGTCGGTTGTGCCATAGCTTACTGCCTTTCTGCGGTCTTCTTTTTCGGCCGGAACACAAACACACCTACAAATACGAGCACAAGAACCACGATAATGACGCCGGAGATGCGCGTGACATTCAGCGCGTAGGTCCGGCCTTCGGGATCGTACCTGTAGCAGAATGCCAGGAACTTCGCGATTGTCGGCCCTGTCCGCCCTTCCGCGGCCTCGAGGACGGCCATCTTGATGTCGAACGGGAGGTACTGGATGCCATTGATATACCGTGTCACTTTACCCGTCGGAGAGACCACTATCAGCGCTCCGGCGTGAATAAATATGTCTCCGTCACGCTTGAAGTAGAAGCCCGCGGAATCAGTCAGCCGGTCTATCGACAGGCTATCTCCGGTGAACCAACGCCAGCCGGCGGGATCGATCCGGCGGTGCATCGAAGAGAGATAGCTTTCCTTTTTCGATGCTGCCATATCGGGCTTCTCCCGGTGATCAAAACTGACTGTGACAATCTGATAGTCTATCCCGGGTTCGAGAGAGATCTGATCCACCATTCTTGACAATTCCGTCAGGAGCGGGCTGCAAATCCCCGGACAACGGAAAAACACAAATGTGAGAATCGTCGGCTTGTTGATCACCTTCCGCAATGGAGTCAGGTATCCTTGTTCGTCATACAACTCCACGTCGAGGGGGAGAATCGTGCCCAGGTGTTCTTCGATGCCGACTTCCGGGCGCACCCGGGGTGTCTGAGCAGTCGATGTCTGCCCTTGACAGACCAGATCGCGGCGAACACCACCAGGAAAGAAATCCTTCGAGAACGCATTAGTAGACCTCAGCAAGAACAAATGTGTGCAGGAGCGCCCAATCGCCTGCATCGAGATCGACCACGGCGGGCCGGACACCAATTGCAGGAGGATCGGTGCTCACGAGGCGGACAAAATCCTCCGATGAGGCGATCGCTTCGCGCTTCGACGAGCACGCTGTAAGGAATCTCGTGGGATCGCTGACATACCGTGTAAACAACGCCGCGCCCGGATCCTGGCGCGCGGCCTGAATACCTGCGACGCGAGAGAGGAGCGACTCCCATTGCGCTTTCCGTTCCGCGACAATATGCTTCATCGCCTCTTTGATGGGAATCTGGGCAGGAACCACGCTCCCCTTCGACAGCTGATACGTCGTCTCGAGCTGCGCAATTTCCTGTTCCGTATCCACCGCGGGCGAAGGCTGCAGCGAACGCACAAAGTGTATCAACGCAAAACGATCTGACGGAGGCAGATAGCTGTACGATGCCATGCCGTTTTTTATGATGCCTTCCTGAAGGGTCCTGTAGATCTCGGACACTTTGGCGCCGTTGGTCCAACCTGCGGCTTGATGGAAATTCCTCGGCCGCGGATTCAACACCTGACCTGCAGGACCATCCCCCATGCCGTTGTCGCCGTGACACGATGCACAATTCGCCTTGAACAAATCACGTCCGCGGGCAAGGAGTTGGGCAGTCGGTTGCGCGACTTGATGAACATCCACAGGAGGAAGCACACTGGGCGACTGCAACGGAATATCCTGCACGAATGCCGACGAATCGCTCAGGACCAGCGGTGTAACGCTGTTCTTACCGATGCTGTTCAGATTCCAGAGATACAGCACCCCCAGCGTCACCAGCAGCCCGAAGAAATAGAGGTAGCTGAATCCGAACAATCTGCGCGGACTCCGCAGCAGATCCCGGAAATCCATCTCCTCTTTGAACTGAGGCAACTGTGGGAACTGAGGCGACCGCTCCATTGCGCTCCTTAGGACACGTCAGAGCCGGAAATCGAGACCCCGCTGCAGCTTGGGGTCCCCGATCGGCACGATGTTATACCGTTTGGTTTTCCATGAAAGCAACAAAAGCACTATGCCTACGCCGACGAGAGGAAACCCGAGTTCCACCCATCCGAAGGTGACACCTGTGGCGTAGGTAGGCATGACCAGCCAGTACAGATCCAGCACATGAGCTGCAAGCAACCAGATCGCGATGAATTTCAAACGGCCCGGATTCATCTTCGCATCCTGTGAAAGCAGGGCAATATACGGCACCAGGAAATGCACGAGGATCAGCAGCACTGAAACATACTCCCAGCCATTCCTCCACCTCGCCAGGAACCAGTACGTTTCTTCGGGCAGGTTTGCATACCAGATCAGGAGGAATTGGCTGAATGCGATATACGCCCAGAAATTCACGAACCCGAACATCAGCGCGCCCAGACTATAGTAATGGTCCGGACGGAGTTTCGGCAGTGACCCGCTCTTCTGCAGCGCGAGCACCACGAGAGTTCCCGCCGCGAGCGCCGCGAGCACCGTTCCTGAGAAGTAGTACACACCGTAGATCGTGGAGAACCAGTGTGCTTCGAGACTCATCCCCCAATCGATTGCGGTCAACGAAATCGTGATTGCGAAGACCGGAAGGAACGCGGCAGCGAGGCGGATGTTCTTCTTCGTCAGGGCGGGATCCCGCGTGATGTCCTGCTTGGTGGAATTCCTCACAAAGAACGAAGCAAACAGCATCCATATACCCAGGATCCCCGCCGTGCGCAGGACAAAGAACGGAATGTTGAGATACGGCGCCTTGCCCTGCAACAACGTGTCATGTGCGTATGCTTCCGGATGGCTCCACTGGAAGAGTTCATGTATGTGCAGGAGCAAAGGCAACACCAGCAGAACAAGGAACGGCATGAGTCCGGCCAGAAATTCGTTGGCCCGTCGCATCGGGACACTCCATGTCGCCCCGCTGATATACTCGAGGGCAATCAGAAACAGCGAACCTACTGCAATGCTGACCATTGTCAGGTAGAGGATGATCGCGCCAAAACTCGCGCGCACGGGTTGCATGACGAATGCCAGCACCACAAGCACGACGCCGGCTGCAAGAAGCATCACGCCGAGGCGGTCCATCGCAGGAGTGAAAGGGGTGCCCGTCGCCGATGTGTCGGGAGTGCGAGGTGTCATTTCAAATCGGACTCCTTTGCGAAGTGGGCCCTCTGCAACGCCCTGATGTAGTGGACAATGGCCCAGCGATCATTCCTCCGCACCTGTCCTGCATAGGAAGGCATGATGTTCTGCCCTTCCGTAATTACGTGGTAGATACTTCCATCCGGCCAGTTGCGCACCTTGTCTGACAGGAGTGTCGGCGGATTAGGGAACTGCCCGCGGAGGCGACTATCACCGTGACCAAAATTTCCATGGCACGGACTGCAAAACGTCAGAAACCCGGTCCGACCGCGCTCAAGCACCAGTGCGGAAGCGAAGAGCGGATTCACCAGCTGTTTCCCTGCCTCCTCCGGCTTTCCGGCATAGGCATACGGCAGGAAACCGCGCGCGATCGTTCCGGGTACAGGCGGACGCATGCCCTTCCCGTCTGCAAAGAGGGTGCTCGCCGCCTGGGGCTTCAGTTTCGCCTGCTCCATCATCCATGAAAAGGGCTGCATAAAAGCGACCTTGTTCAACGCTACATAGGTGCCGCCCGATACGACAACCGCAACGCCGAAAAGAAGAGCCATGAACCGCAGGTCGAAGAGCTTCTGCCCGTGATCCATTTCCTCCGGATCATAATACACCGGGGCGATCTCAGTGCCTGCCACCCGGGCAAGGTGGGCTCGAACTACAGCTTCGTCAAATGACGGATCCTCTGCCTCTATGCTGATTCCGAAGCCATCAGACGACACACGCTTCATGTACGGCGTGTCATGCAACGGATGACTATTGTTGGGGAATTTGAAAAACACGACGATCATTGTCACGACGGTGAGCACCGATGCCATCAATACTGTCACTTCAAAGGCAACGGGAACGAATGCCGGCCAGGACCAGAAGGGCTTTCCGCCGATGACGAGCGGATAGTCCACCAGCGCTATCCATGACATGAGCCCCACACCGGCGAACGCTCCGAGCAAACCGAATGCCAGCGCAAAGTACCCCATCGGCGACGTCCGGAGGCGCATGCTGCGTCCGATTCCATGGATCGGATACGGAGAATGAACATCGAATTTCGTGTATCCCGCCTTCACCGTCTCATCCACCGCATGCAGCAGCGCATCGGGTGAGGCGAACAGCGCTGTAATGCTATATAAGGGCTTTCCCATATGCTGTCTATACCTGACGCATCAATCGTGGTGGTGCGGTTGTGCCCCGGGAATCGCCGATTTGATCTCAACGAGGGAGATCACGGGCAGGACACGCACGAACAACAGTATCAAGGAGAAAAATAAGCCGAAACTACCGATGAGAATGCCGAAGTCGATCGGCGTCGGAACATAGTGCCCCCAGCTCGAAGGCAGGAAATCCCGCGACAGGGACGTGACAACAATGACGAACCGTTCAAACCACATCCCGACATTCACGAGCACGCCGATGACGAACATGGCGGGGATGGACCGGCGGATCTTCCTGAACCAGAAGAGCTGGGGAGAAACGACGTTACACGTGATCATGATCCAGTAGGCCCAGGCATAGGGACCGAGCGCACGGTTGATGAACGCGAACGATTCAAACTGGCTGCCGCTGTACCACGAAATGAAGAATTCCATTGCATACGCATAGCCGACAATGCTCCCCGTGAGAATCATCACCTTGTTCATCTTCTCAAGGGTGTCGAGCGTAATGAGATGCTTCAGATTGAAATACTGGCGGACAAAGATAAGCGAGTTCTGCACCATCGCGAAACCGGAAAACACGGCCCCGGCCACAAAGTAGGGCGGGAAGATCGTCGTATGCCATCCCGGAATGACCGACACCGCAAAGTCAAAACTGACGATGGTGTGCACGGAGAGCACAAGCGGCGTCGCGAATCCGGCAAGAATAAGGTATGATCGCTCGAAGTGGTGCCAGTGGCGGTTCGAATGACGCCAGCCCAGGCTGAACGCGGAGTAGAGGATCTTCTTCAAGGGTTGCGTCGTCCGATCCCGCAACGTCGCAAGGTCGGGCACGAGGCCGAGATACCAGAATACTGCCGACACGATAAAATACGTCGAGACCGCAAACACGTCCCACAACAGCGGCGATGTGAAATTCACCCACAGGCCATGCTGGTTCGGATACGGCGTAAGATACATCGGAAGCCACGAACGCCCTGTGTGCAGAAGCGGAAAAATGCCCGCACACATGACCGCAAAAATCGTCATCGCTTCTGCAAAACGCGCAATGCCGTTTCTCCAGCGCTGGCGCAGAAGAAACAGGATGGCGGAGATCAAGGTCCCCGCATGGGCGATGCCCACCCAGAACACGAAGTTGACAATGTCAAATCCCCAGGAGACCGGCTGGTTGACCCCCCACTCCCCCAGGCCGTACAGCAAGGGCGATCGCCGACGCAGACGATCCCGGTCCCCAGCATTGTTCCGGTGACGCCGAATGCGATCCACCATAACCTTGGCGGAAAACAGATCGAGTGGTGCAGTGACGACAGCATCAATTTCACCGGCCGTCGGCGTGCCGGCAATCACCGGCTCTTCCCGGGTGTAGTCGACTACCGCTGTGCTCACGCCGTGTTCTCCGTGTGTGTATTGCGCAGACGTGCAAGATACGTCACGTTGGGACGGACATTCAATTCTTCAAGAACGTGATACCCGAGGTCATGCTCCCGGCAGCGGGAAATTGCCGATTTCGGATCATTCATGTTGCCGAACACGATCGCTTCCGCCGGGCATGCCTGCTTGACAGGCGGTGCGCACGCCGCTGCCGTCGAACGCCACCCCCTCCTCTGTTGCGTGTTGCCGTGCCTCCATGATCCGCTGCACGCAAAACGTGCACTTCTCCATCACACCCCGTGAACGCACAGTGACTTCCGGATTGTGTACCAGGGAAACGGGCTCCTGTAAGTAGTACCCGTCGGCAAAGTGGTCACGGAAGTTGTAGAAGTTGAATCGACGCACCTTGTACGGACAGTTGTTGGAGCAGTACTTCGTTCCGACGCATCGGTTGTACACCATCTGGTTGAGGCCATCCGGGCTGTGGTTAGTGGCAACGACCGGACAGACATTCTCACAGGGGGCATTGTCACAATGCTGACAGAGCATGGGCTGGTGGCTCGGGATCGGTTCTTCCTGCGTCCCGCTGAAGTAGCGGTCGATGCGGATCCATTGCATCTCCCTCCCCTTCGCGACCTGCTCTTTGCCCACGACAGGAAGGTTGTTTTCCACGTTGCAGCCGGCGACGCATGCGTTGCATCCTGTGCACTTGTTCAGATCGATCGACATCGCCCATTTGACGCCGTGGTACTCCACTTCCTTGCTTATGCTTTCATACTCGCGGCGTTCCTCGCTCAGCCAGGTCGGGTCCTGCTTGTGGCGCTCCAGGGTGCTCTCACGAATGATATTGCGCTTCAGGTGGAAGTCTTTCACGAATGTTTCGTCGAGCGAATGGTGCTCTTGTGTCGTCACCAGCTGATGCTCACCGGAGGCTTTGCCCGCTTTCAGCAGTCGGAGCATTCGGCCGCCGTCGAGCGCTGTGCCGGAGAATAACGGCACGATATCGGTGCCCACACCGGAACCGACAGGCCCCGCATTCCAGCGGCCATACCCCATGCTCACCGCCACGACATTGTCGGCCATCCCCGCCTGCACGAATACCGGGAGCGTCTGTTTTCCCGAGCTGGTCTCCACAGATCAAAAGATCGTGCATCTTCACGCCAAGTGAGGCCGCCGTCGCTTTGGAGATATCGAAGCGTAGTTGTCCCACACAACTTTCGTAATCGGATGCGGCAACTCCTGCAACCAGCCGTTGTTCGCAAATCTCCCGTCCCCGGTAAATGGTCCCTCGGTCCACACAAGGGTCATCCCGTTCGGGACATCCCCCGCAGTCAGGCGGGAAATGGCGCCCTGAGCCACCGGCGGTCAGAAGTACGCCGGGAGTGCTGGTGAGCACGACTCCCGTCGTGCAAGGGATGCGTTCCAGAACGATCCAAAGGAGACTGTCAGACGGAGTGACGGGAATATGCCGGTTTCCCAGTGATTCTTCATGTATGCGTGATACAGCGTCTCGACGATACGGTGTCTGGCCCGCCATCCAGTGCAGCAGCACCGCTTCACGCTGACGCGTGTCATACAGAGGTGCAATCACCGGTTGCTGCAGCGAGAACACACCTGTTCTTACCTGATAGTCGCCCCAGCTCTCCAGGGCATTGTGTACGGGCAACTGGTACGTACAGAGCTGGCCTGTTTCGCTCTCGGCTTCTGCCAGATCGACGCTCAGCGGAACATGCTTCAACGCTTCCGCATAGCCGAATGCACGCGGGAGATCGTACACCGGATTGACACCGCAGTGCAACACCATTCGCCACCGCGCCCGACTTCATGGCGTCGACAGCACGTTCAACGTCAGAGGAAGAAGCGAGCCGCCCGGCGTCCGCCGCAGATCCGGTTTCGTCCCCGGGTTCACCATAGAGCGCCGTGCAGCCCAGAATATCGTTCAGCACATGCACAGCCAGGTGTGCCTCTTCCGTCAGGGCCGGACCGGCATACACAATCGTCTTCTTCCGGTTGGCAATCAAATCATCCACGAGATGCGTCACGACCTTCGGTGATACTGCGTACCGGGTACAGAAGGCGGCGAGGTCGTGCGCACCGATGGCCGCCTGCAGGTTTTGCGGCGCAGGGGCGGCTTTGCGTTTGAGAACAATCTCGTTCGAGCAGCGAGAGAACGAATGCTGCCTGCGCCGAAGGGTGCAGCCGCAGGCGGTAGTCCGCATTTGCGCCGGTTGTAGAGAATCCCGATTCAACGGCGTAGAACCGGTTGAAATCTGACGACCGCATGATGTCGCGGCCCGATGCGAACTGTCGGTTTTGTTCGACGCTGAAGCCGTCTGTTCCAAGGAAATCAGCCTCGAGCGCAACGATCACCTTGGCCTGTTCCCAGAGAAGTGCGGGAAGTGGAGTCTGGCCGTAGCAGGCCTCCCATGCTCTCTTGCGCGCCCCGTCGTTCAGGAGCGAGTATGCGACGATCTGTGCGTTCGGAAACGTCGCCGTGAATTCCGAAAGCAGCTTGCGGAGTGTCGGCGATTGTACCTGGGGAGTGAACAACAGGATGGTCTTGCCGTCGCGCCGGCAATCCGTCAAATGCTGCACGATGTCGGCATCCGCATCACTCCAGGAGACGTCTCCGCTCTTTGTTGATGCAGCACCATACCGCGGCGAACGAAGGCGTGACGGATCGTACAACGAAAGGATCGACGCCTGTCCCTTCGCACAGAGCTTTCCCCTGTTGATCGGATGATCGGGATTCCCGTCAACCTTTACCGGTCTACCCTCCCGGGTCTTAATCAACGTTCCACAGGCCTGGGCACATCCTGTGCATGTGGAAGCATAATAGTTCGCGACACCCGGAGTAATTTCTTCGGGTTTCTTTGTGTATGGAACGATCTCTCCCTTGTCACGGTAGTTTGTGCACCCGGCCGTGGCGAAGGCCGCTGAAGCGGCAAGCAGACCAAGAAACTGCTTCCGCGAGATCGGCGAAAGCTCGTCCGGAGAAAACGCGTCAGTCACACCTGGTTGGAATTCAGACATTGGGGAGCGACCTCGATGTTTTACGCGCAACCGCCATGGGATGAATGCGTGCCCGGATGCGGCCGGCGTTCGCAGGAGTCGGCGCCGCGGAGACCTCCCCGGCATCCCGCATGCTCCTGTGGATCAGCGGCACCCCTGCGACGAGCCCTGCAAGCATGCCGCCAATGCGGCCGAGAAACGACCGCCGCGGTAAAAGTGATGTCGCATTACGCATTGCTCGCTCCTACCTGTGACACGAACCGCAATTCACCGGCCCGGGCTTGATGTTCGCAACATTTGCCAGTCTGGTCGGTGCATTCCTGTGGCAATCCAGACAGGCACCCATGGTGAACTGGGAAGCCTGCTCTACAACCTCCATTGTTTCCACCTTACCGTGACAGTTCGCACAGTCGATGCCGCGGTTGACGTGCACGCTGTGGTTGAAATAGGCATAGTCAGGGACGCGATGCACGCGCTTCCAGGGAAGCTTCACGCCCTCCTCATAATACCGTGTGAGTTTGATGATCTCCGGGACGGTTTTTTCGTGCAACGGCATGACAGTTCATGCACACGGAGACGGCCGGGACAGTTGCGTGGGGTGACACGGTCACTGCAGAATGGCAGTATTTGCAGTCAATCCGCATCGTCCCGGCGTGCAGCCTGTGGGAAAACGCCACCGGTTGAACGGGAGCATATCCCACCCCGTCGCGCTCGGCCCGCGAAAGGTAGTATGTAGCAACGAATGAGGCGGCCGCCACAAATATGATCAGCGGCACGCGAACTTTCAGCGTGTAGTCAAGTAATGACTTCTTCATAGGCATTTAGCGACAGGAAACGGATGAGGGTATGGGATCATCCGCGTAAGCGGGCATCGTGATTGGCAAGTTTACCTAACTTTCTCACTTGAAAGCAACGCCTTTTTTGCCGATATTGAGCCGCCATGAACTGGATCGACTATCGTCAGCTGCCCTCCTCCGCGGGAGGGTTCTCAGATCTCTTCTTCGACTATCTGTACAACCATCCCCGCGTGAGTTCATTCTTCCGGACCGACTTCCGAGAGAATGCTTCCTACGAAACCATCCTCACCGCGCTACAGGAGCATCCGCAACCGCACAGGAATGTTGTAGCGGATATTCTCCTGGAAGAGGACCGGGAGTACGGAGCTCCGGATCGAACACTCGCAAACATCACCGCTCTCCGCAAACCCACCACGTTTGCAGTGGTGACCGGACAACAGGTGGGGCTCTTCGGCGGACCGATGTACACGGTGCTCAAGACGATTACCACCATCATCCTCAGCCGGAAGCTTAAGGAGAAGTATCCCCGCTGGGATTTTGTGCCGGTATTCTGGTTGGAAGGCGAAGATCACGATTTTGCCGAAATGAATCACACGCAGGTGCTCGATGCACAGGGTGCGATGGTGAAGGTCGAGTATTTACCCGGTGGTGTCCTGCCGGAACGCAATCCCGGTCCCGTCGGTGAAATGATTTTTGACTCTTCATTAGAACACACGCTGAGCGCACTGGGTTCCGCACTGCCGCACACGGAATTTACAGACGCTCTCATGGCAGGCGTGAAGGCGTGTTACCGGGAAGGCACATCATTCAGCGCGGCCTTTGCCCGGTGGCTCAAGCAGCTCTTTCCTGATGCGGGATTGGTGTTCATTTCGGCCAACAATCCCGGACTCAAGCGGCTCCTGTCACCGCTTTTCGTGCGTGAAGTAACCCAGTATCCGGTCACTTCGCAGATTGTTATCGGTCAAAGCGCGGAGCTTGAACAGCGGTACCACGCCCAGGTCAAACCCAAGTCGATAAATCTTTTCCTCTTCCACAAGGGCGGGCGGTACCTCATCGAACCGCGCGAGAATGATTTCAGCCTCAAAGGAACGCGGCACTTCGTGTCTCCGGAAGAGCTCCAACGCATCGCTGCGGAAACGCCGGAGTTGCTGAGTCCGAATGTGATCCTGCGTCCCCTGGTACAGGATACGTTGCTGCCCACCGTGGCGTACGTCGCCGGTCCGTCGGAAATCGCCTATCATGCCCAGCTCGCACCGCTCTACCAGCACTTCGGGATCGTTCAGCCGGTGATCTTCCCGCGGGCGAGTGTTACCATCGTGGAAGAGCGCGTGCAACGCGTGCTGGAGAAATTCGGACTGGATGTGACTGAACTGTTCGGTGACAGTGCACAGCTGACGCAGCGGGTCGTGGAAAAGATTTCCGAGATCAAGCTGGATGAAATGTTTGCCCGGGTGACGGGTGGACTCGTCGGAGTCGCTCAATGAGCTCAAGTTCGGGTTAGGCGAAGTCGATCCCTACGCTCACCGGTGCCATGGAAAATGCCTTCAGCAAGATCACCACCACGGTGAACCTGCTCAAAGAGAAATCCATTGCCGCCCAGAACCGGCAGCATGAGACGGCGGTGCGCCAGATCGAGAAAGCCGTCAGCGGCATTCTCCCGGGTGGCAGTCTTCAGGAACGCCAGCTCAGCATTATTCATTTCCTTAACAAGTACGGTCCGGATGTCGTGCGGTGGCTTGAACATCACGTCGAAATCAACGGATTCAAGCATCAGTTGTTAATGCGGTAGGTGTTAATGCGGTAGGTGTTGATGCGGTAGGTGTTGATGCGGTAGGCGAGCAGCGCTTCCGGCGTGGCGTCTGCGGAACCACAAAGCCACGGAGAACAGCATCGTTCTCCGTGGCTTTTTTTTGCAGCAACCCTTCTGCAGCTGTATTACCCGTTATGCGAATCTCTGCGCGGGCCCCTGCTATGGCCTCTATCGCCGCCGTGCGGGCGGTCGCCGTGGGGCCTGTCGCCGCCTCCTCGCTCCTCGGTGGAGTGCGTTCGTACGGCTGATCGGGGGCGAGCACGGCCTTGCGGCTGAGCTTCCACCGTCCCATGTCGTCCTTATCGACGATCTTCACGTCGAACACATCCCCGACTTTCACAACATCCGACGGGTTTTCGACGCGCTTCACATCGAGTTGGGAGACATGCACCAATCCTTCCTTGCCCGGGAGGAATTCAACGAACGCGCCGAAGTCAGTAACCTTCTTCACGGTTGCGTTGTAGATCTTCCCGATCTCGGGGAGCTCGGTGATGCGGCCGATGGCAGCGATCGCTTTGTCCGCCGATTCCTTTGATGTGGCGGCCACGACGACGGATCCATCATCTTCGATGTTGATCTCGGCACCGCTGTCGGCGACGATCTTGCGGATATTCTTGCCGCCCGGACCGATCACCGCACCGATGAGTTCCACGGGAATATGGAGGGTCGTCAGACGCGGCGCGAACGACGAGAGGTCGGCGCGCGGTTCCGCGATGGCTTCCTTCATCTTTCCGAGAATGTGCATCCGGCCTTCGCGTGCCTGTTCGAGCGCGTTTTGCATGATCTCGATCGAGATGCCGCGAATCTTGATATCCATCTGGCAGGCGGTGATGCCGTCAGGTGTGCCGGCGACCTTGAAATCCATATCTCCGAGATGATCCTCGTTGCCGAGGATGTCGCTCAGGATTGCCACGCGGTCACCTTCCTTCACGAGGCCCATGGCAATACCCGCCACGGGTTTTTTGAGCGGAGCACCGCCGTCCATCAGCGCGAGGCTTGCCGCGCAGACCGTCGCCATGGAGGAAGAACCGTTCGACTCCAGGATGTCTGACACAATGCGCACCGTGTAGGGGAATGAATCCGCCGGCGGCATCGTATTCTTAATGGAGCGTTCGGCCAGATTCCCGTGACCGATTTCACGACGGCCGGTGAAGCCGAGGCGTCCGACCTCCCCGACCGAGAACGGCGGGAAGTTGTAGTGCAGCATGAAACGCTTCGATGACTCGGGCCCGAGACCGTCGATGATTTGCTCGTCGAGCTTGGTGCCCAGAGTGAGCGTGGTCAGGCTCTGTGTCTCGCCGCGCTGGAACAGGGCGGAGCCGTGTGTGCGCGGCAGGAGCCCGAGTTCGATCGTAATCGGGCGTATATCGCGCAGCCCGCGTCCATCCAGACGACGGCCATGGGTCAGAATCAGGTCACGCATGGCATGGTACTCGAGATCATGCAGTGCTTCCTTGATCACGCCTTCCTCTTCGGGATAGCGTTCGGCAAGGGCGGTCAGCACTTCTTTCTGGAGGTCGGCGGTTTGTTTTGCGCGCTCTTCCTTGAGCAACGCCTTTTCGGCCAACGCACGGATGCGCTCATCGGCAAGTTTCTTCACATCCGCCTTCAGACCCGCGTGTGCGTCGCCATCGGGCTGAACGCGTTTCTGCTTGCCAACTTCCCTGGCCAGCTCAACCTGCAGGGCGCAGATCTGCTTGATGTACCCGTGCGCGAACACGAGGGCATCCAGCATCTCCTTCTCGGAAATCTCCCGGGCCTCTCCTTCCACCATCGCGATGGAATCATCCGTTCCCGCGACGATGATATCGATGTCGCTGGTCAGGATCTGCGTATAGGTGGGGTTGATCACAAACTCGCCGTTCAGGCGGCCGACACGGACTTCTGCGATCGGTCCGGTGAACGGGATATCGGATATCGCGAGTGCCGCGGACGCAGCCACCGCGCCGAGCACGTCGCCATCATGCTCCTGATCGGAGGAGTAGACTGTAACGATGACCTGTGTCTCGCACTGATACCATTCCGGGAACATGGGCCGGATGGGTCTGTCGATGACGCGTGCGGAGAGGATTTCCTTCTCCGAAGGACGGGCTTCGCGTTTCAGAAAACCGCCGGGAATTTTTCCCGCTGATGCAGCCTTCTCGCGATACTCGACCTGGAGGGGGAAATAATCCTGACCGGATGTGGGCTCGTCATTGGCAACCACGGTGGCCAGCACCATGGTATCGCCGTACCGTGCCATCACCGCGCCGTCCGCCTGTTTGGCGAAGCGCCCGGTTTCCAGGGAGAACAACTTTCCCCCTATTTCAATTTCTTTTGTGACTTTCATTACACCCTGCAATTGTTAAGACGTCTGTTACTTACGGAGCTGCAATTCTTCGATGATCTTCCGGTACCGTTCGATGTTTTTTTCGCGGAGATAATCCAGCAAGCGACGGCGCTTCCCGACCATCTTCAACAAACCGACGCGCGAATGATGATCCTTCTTGGCTTTTTCGAAGTGCGGGGTCAGATCGTTGATGCGTGCCGTCAGCAGTGCGATCTGGACTTCGGGAATTCCTGTGTCCGCCGGCGTCTTGCCGTACTTTGTGATAATCCCCGCCTTCGTCTCCTTCGTAATTGCCATTCCTTTACTCCTTGGGTTGTGTTGGAGAATACGTTACACTCATGCGGGCCTGACGAGCCGCGTCGCGGTCCCGTTCCAGCTGTTCGACCAATTCTCCGCGCGATCCGAACTTCCGTTCGTCACGGAGCCGCCGGAGAAAGGTCACGGTCATTGTCTCATCATAAATATCACGGTCAAAATCGAGTATATGGACTTCCAGCACGCGATGGACGCCCGCGGTCAACGTCGGACGGACACCGATGTTCATCATGCCGAAGGCCTGCGTGCCCGCGACCTGAATCGCCACCAGGTACACCCCGTTGGCGGGCACGAGTTTGTTGCGATCGTCCGGCACCATATTGGCCGTCGGGAATCCGAGAGTCCGTCCCCGGCGATCGCCGCTGACAACCTTTCCGGTGAGATGGTAGGGATATCCCAGCATCCGTTCGGCGCGATCCAGTTCGCCGCCGGTCAACGCACGCCGGATTCGCGTGCTGCTGATGGGCTCACCGTCAAGCGTAAGCGGACGCACCGTAAACACCGAAAAATCCAGCGTCCGGCCCAGCGCCACAAGCTCGCCCGTCCCCGCTTCCCTGTCACGGCCGAACATATGGTCGTACCCAACCACAACTTCGCTTACGCCGATCAATCTGTTCACATACTCCTGGTAAAACGTTGTGGCGCTGATACGCGAGAATTCGTAGGTGAACGGGATGATGACCAGGTCATCCACCTGCAGCCCGCCCAGCAATGCTATCCGTTCAGCAGGCGTGGAGAGAAGCTGCACAGGGCCCCGCGACGACGCCACAACGGCTTTGGGATGCGGGTCAAACGTGACAACCACACTCCGCCCCTCCCGCATGTGCGCACGGTTCACCACCTCACGGATGATCTCCCGGTGTGCCCGGTGGACTCCATCGAACGTGCCGACGGTGACCACCGAATTCTTGGCGTAGCGTATCTTCTCCAAAGAACGGATGACGTTCATAGACTCTGAGCGAAACTGGCTTCCAAATGTGCGACAGCCTGTACGATACCGGAAGCATCGTCCACGCAATAGGGGCCGATTCTCGTGCGCCGCAAGGCCGTCAGGCATGCACCGCAGCCCAGACGCGTGCCGATGTCATTGACCAGCGACCGCACATATGTGCCCTTCGAGCAGGCGACACGCACCACCAGCCGTGGAACAGCGCACTCCACAAGTTCGAGTTCGTGCACGACGATCGGGCGGGCCGGACGTTCGATGTCGATGCCCTTCCTGGCGAGCGAGTACAGCCTCCTGCCGCCGATT
This sequence comes from Ignavibacteriota bacterium, assembly GCA_963849385.1. Lineage (GTDB taxonomy): Bacteria > Bacteroidota > Ignavibacteria > UBA10030 > UBA6906 > Fen-1255. The sequence continues at coordinate 45,227 of CAWKHH010000003.1, forward strand.
TTCACCGCAGACCACATCGGCGGTATCTGCATTTGAGCGCCGGTGAACTCGAGCATCACCTCGCGGATCCTGTCCTCCGTCACCCCTTCCGTGCTTCGTTCTTCCACCGGAGCCGTCTCGCTGTCGTAACTCGGGGTCCGGATGCCGAGGCGCAATTCGGCGATGTATTCCTTGTCAAGCCCCGTGAACCGGTCGATCTCTTTGCGTTTTCTGCCGGTGCAGATAATGAGCAGCCCTGTTGCCAGCGGATCCAGCGTGCCGGCATGGCCCATTTTCAAGCCGCCGGCGGCACGCCGCAGCTTGTTCACGACGTCGAACGAAGTCCACCCCGAGGGCTTGTCAACCAAAAGCACCTCGCCGGGGACATTATTCAGGCCCGCATCATTCATCGTGCTTGGGGTCATCATCATCCTTGTGGATCTCGCGGATCAGCGTGTTGATACGGTCCACGCGGTCCATCGTGGTATCATGAAAAAACTGCAGCTCCGGAACGAACCGCATCCGGAGGTGCGAACCCACAATGCCGCGCATGTGGCTCCGCTCCCCCTCCAGCATCTCCATGGTCTTCCGCTGCACCTCGGGCGGCCCCATCACGCTGAAATACACCTTCGCGATACGGAGATCGCCGGTGACCGAAACGTCAGTAACGGTCGTGAAACCGTACGCCGGAGAGCTGTATTCCCGGATGAGGATTGCGCCGATTTCCTCTTTGATCAATGATGCAACGCGCGACGTGCGGATCGACATATCAGAGCTTCCGTTTGCTTTCAACGATGCGGAAGGACTCGATGGTATCGCCGACCTTCACGTCGTTGAAGTTTTCAAGCCCGATGCCGCATTCGAATCCGGCCTCGACTTCACGCACATCGTCCTTCAACCTCTTAAGCGAGCTGATCGTTCCCTCGAATATCTGGATCCCGTCGCGCAGGAGCCGCACACGATGGTTGCGGCCGATCTTGCCATCCAGCACATGGCATCCGGCGATGTTGCCGATCTTCGGCACTTTGAACACCGCACGGACATCGATGGTGCTCATGATCTCTTCCTTCTTTTCCGGGGAGAGCATTCCTTCGAGCGCCTTGTGAATATCCTCGATGGCGTCGTAGATGATGGTGTACATCCGGATGTCGACCTTTTCCTTTTCCGCCAGACGGCGGGCATTGAGGTTGGGCCGCACGCGGAACCCGATGATCACCGCCCGTGAGGCGGTGGCCAGCATCACGTCCGATTCGGAGATTGTCCCCACGCCGCTGTGAATGACGCGGAGCTTCACTTCCTTGTGCTGAATCTTCATGAGTGAGTCGGCGAGTGCTTCCACCGAGCCGTCCACGTCGCCCTTCACGATCACACCCAGCTCTTTTACCTGTCCGTCTTTGATCTGCGCCGAAATATCGTCCAGCGTCGTCAAACGCACCTGGCGGAAGTCCTGTTCGCGCTTCAGTTGCTGACGCCGCAGACTGATTTCGCGGGCTGACAGATCGGAATCCAGGACGACGAACGTATCGCCGGCCTGGGGAATGCCGTCAAGTCCGGTAAGTTGCACGGGACATGACGGACCGGCCACTTCCAATCTGTTGCCGCGCTCGTCGTACATGGCCCGCACCTTGCCGCTATAGATACCGCCGATGAACGGATCGCCGATACGCAGGGTCCCTTTCTGCACCAGAATCGTGGCGATGATGCCCTTCCCCTTGTCGAGCTGTGCCTCGACGATCGTGCCGTAGGCAAGCCGGTGGGGATTTGCCTTGAGATCCAGCACGTCCGCTTCGAGACTGATCTTCTCGAGCAGCAGGTCGACGTTCTTTCCGGTCTTCGCCGAGAGCTCAACGCACTGGTATTTGCCGCCCCATTCTTCGACAAGGATGTCGCGCTCCGACAGCTGCTGGCGGATCCGCTCGGGATTCGCATCCTGCTTATCGGTCTTGTTGATCGCGATGATGATCGGCACGGCTGCGGCGCGCGCATGACTGATGGCCTCCAGAGTCTGAGGCATGACGCTGTCATCGGCCGCGACCACAAGCACCACGATGTCGGTGATCTGCGCACCCCGCGCACGCATTGCGGTGAAGGCTTCGTGGCCGGGAGTGTCGAGGAACGTGATCTTGCTCCCCGACGGTGACGTCACTTCGTAGGCACCGATGTGCTGGGTTATGCCGCCCGCTTCGCCTGCGACAACATTCGAGCGGCGGATGTAATCCAGCAGCGACGTCTTGCCATGGTCGACGTGACCCATGATGGTGACGACGGGAGCCCGTCTGAGCAACGACTCTTCGGTGTCGATGATTTCGGGGATCTCCCCTTCATCTTCGACGGCCGAAATGAACTCCAGCTGGTAGCCGAATTCGTCGGCGACCAGCGTGATCGTGTCCTTCTCAAGACGCTGGTTGATGGATACCATGATCCCGAGTTCCAGGCACTTCTTGATCACTTCAGCGACATTGACGCGCATGAGATTCGCAAGGTCGTTCACGGAGACGAATTCCGTCACCCGGAGGATGCCGGATTCGCGGCGTGCCTCTTCCTCTGCACGCGCCTCTTCTTCCTCGCGTTCTTTTCGCTTCTTTTTCTTGAAGACCGCGCGTCCGCTGACGGCGGTGTCGTCCATGGCCGCAAACGTACGGCGGATGGCGTCTTTGACTTCGGTCTGATTGACTTCCTTGTGCCGGAGCTTCTTCTTCTTCTTCTTTTTCTTGTCGGTGCCCTCTTCGGCTTCGACCGGCTTGACTTCGGGGTAGTCTTCGCGCCTATGTGCTTCTTCTTTTTCTTCTTCTTGTGTTCTTCGCTCTCCGCCGCAGTTGGGGCGGCTTTCGCGGGCGGCCCCTGGGCGGCGCCCTTGGCACCGCGGCCCGGGGCGGGTTTTTTCGGCGCAAGGTCCATCTTGCCCTTGATGGTCAGGCCCATCCTGCCCGCTGCGCTCTTTCTGAAGTTCCAGGGGAGAGCGCTGTTCCGGCTTCTTCCCCTTCTCCCGTCCGCGGGCCGAAGTGTTCGCAGGCTTTGCTTCCGCATCTTCCTCCGCGCGCAACCGGCTCAGCGGCCGGTTCTTCGTCAACCTCCGGCACCGCAACGGCCGCGTCTTCCACCGCCTGCACGGCCGGGTGTTCTTCTTCGGCAACAGGTTCCGCTGCCGGTCACTGCTTCCGTCTCCGGCCGCAGGTTCAGGCCCGACAGAGGGTGCGCCGTCCGGACCCGGAACTTCGACCTGGGCAGCCACTCCAGGTTCCAGCTCGGCGGTCACGGCCTCGGCCGTTCCGGCTTCACCTCGAGCTCTGCTTCCGCCACGTTTCCCGGCTGCGATCGGCATGTTCCTCGACCGCCTTGCGCTCGGCGCGCTTCTTGGTCTCGCGGATTTCCTGGATCTTCCGTTGATGCTTCTCCGCAACGTCCTTTTCCTTCTTGAAGTGGATGAGGATATCGCGCATCATCGGCTCGTCCACCGACGACATGTGGCCCTTGACCTCATGCCCCTTCTTGCGGAGGAACTCGATCAGCGTCTCATGCGAGAGATTGAGTTCGGTCGCGACCTTATAGAGCTTTTTCTTTTTTTCGACAGTGTCGGCCATGCGATTCCTTTACGAGTTCTTCGGCGCTTCTTCGGAAGCACGGGTTGCGCCGGCGGCGACTGCCGGGGTTTGCACCTGGGGCGCGTCGGCACGGGCGGCCGATCATCCGGGGTCGCCGTCATAATCGCTTTCCCGTCTTCCACGCCGCTTCTTCGTCTTCCACTTCTGCCTCGTCGAGATCGCGGCGAATCATGTCACGCATTTCCTTGATCCGTTCCTCGTCCAGCCCCTCGATCGCGAGCAGCGAATCCATGGTGGCGTTCAGCACATCCTTGGCCGTCTCCAGGCCGGCATTCGATCAGCTTCATGTACAGCTCATCGCCAAGCTCGGGCTTGAAGTCCACCAGCTCGATGTCGTATTCGTCTTCGTCGCCACCTTCCTTGATGAGGTTAATCTCAAAACCCGTCAGCTTGCTGGCCAGACGGATATTCTGGCCGTTGCGCCCGATCGCCAGAGACACCTGGTCGGCGACCACGAGGACGTTCGCGGTCTTGCTCTCCTTGTCCAGCTCGACGCTTTTCAGTTTTGCCGGCGCCAGGGAACGCGCGATGAAGACCTCCGGCACCTCGCTGTAGTTGATGACATCGATATTTTCGTTGTTCAGTTCCCGCACGATCGTGTGGATGCGGACGCCCTTCATGCCCACGCACGCACCCACGGCGTCGATGCGGTCGTCGTGCGATTCCACTGCCACTTTTGCGCGCTCGCCGGGTTCACGGGCAATCCGCTTGATCTCGATGATGCCGTCATAGATCTCGGGGATTTCCATTTCGAACAGCTTCGTGAGGAATGACGAATCGGCGCGCGACACGATCACCGCGGGGTTTCCGTTGTTCTTGCGGACTTCCTTTACGACTGCCCGGATTGTTTCCCCCTTCTTGTAGCGCTCCTTGAAGATCTGCTCGCTCTTGGGGAGGATCAGCTCGTTCCGGTTATGGTTGATCAGGATTTCGTTCCGGCGCATCTGGTAGATCTCGCCGACAATGATGTCCCCGATGGTGCTGTTGTATTCGTTGAACATCAGCTCGCGCTCGATCTCCTTGATGCGCTGGTTCAGGTTCTGTTTTGCGCTCACCACCAGACGGCGTCCGAAGTTCACCAGCGGGACCACTTCCACAAAGTCTTCGCCGACCTCGAGAGCTTCACCCGACAGTTCACGCGCGGTCTCCACGTCGATCTGCGTCGTCGGATTCTCGACGATCTCGACGACCTCCCGCTCGAGGAAGATCTCGATGTCGCCCTTGTCCATATTGACAACGACATCGAACTTTGCATCCTGCCCGTATTTCTTGCGCACCATCATGGAGAAGACGTCTTCGACGACTCCGGCGAGGATGTCCTTGTCGATCCCCTTTTCGCGCACCATCTGCGCGAACGATTCGACAATCTCGGAATTCATCCCATACCTCCTCAGTAGTCCACGTTGCCCACCCTGGTATTCACCAGGGTGGCATCACTTTCGCTTCTTGAATTTCGGCGAAGAGAATATGCCTCTCTTCTCCCGCCTTGGTGCGGAGTTGCACGCCCGCATCATCCGCTGCCAGCAGCGTTCCGCGCATTTCGACGCCCGGCCCTCCGGGCTGTTGCACCTTCAGACGCAGCGTGCGCCCGTAATGCTTGCGATATTGCCACACGTGCTGCAGCGGCCTGTCGATGCCCGGCGATGATACCTCGAGCCGGTAGGAACCGGCAAGAAATTCACCGGCATCAATCCCCGCAGCAATGCGCCGGCTGATTTCCGAACAGAGATCCATCGTCACCGGCCCCTCTGCGTCGACAAAGATCTCCACCACGGGCCGACGGGGGTCCCCGCGCAGAACGAGATCGATCAGGTGCGCACTGCACGCGACCACGCTCTCGTTGACAATGCTACGGAGTTCGTCAGAAATGCGCATATACTACTGAACCTGGCAAACAAAAATAGCCCAAATCGGGCTATTTCTACAACTCACACCACTCTACAAACCGTACCATAGTACATCTTCCGACGGTAAAAATCAAGTAAAACCTGCAAAAACTTCTTCAATGTAGCGGGCGGCGGTCTGTACATTCTCGAGCGAGACATCCAGATGTGTGACGAAACGTATCCGTGTGGTTCCCGCGTCACCGATAAGAACCCCTTTTTCCTTCAACTTCTCAATGATCTGAGAGGTTCCCACACCTGTGCCCGAAATATCCGCTATGACAATATTTGTTTCCACAGAGTTCACATCGATCGTGCAGCCCCTTCGCACGTGCGAGAGCCCCCGCGAGGATTTTTGCCTTTTCATGATCCTCGATCAGTCTGGCGATGTTGTGGTCCAGAGCGTAGAGCCCGGCAGCCGCAAGAATTCCCGCCTGCCTCATCCCCCCGCCGAAGATCTTCCGGTAGTGCCGTGCACTGTCGATGAAGTCCTTCGACCCGGCGATGACAGACCCCACCGGAGCGCCAAGACCCTTGGAAAGACACACGGAGACCGAATCGAAGAATCCGGCGTACGTGGCAGGTGAGATCCCCGTTGCGACGCACGCATTCCAGAGCCGTGCCCCGTCGAGATGCATTTTCAACTTCTGTTCGCGGGCCAGCGCCTCGATTTCCTCGATCACCCGCAAAGGATAAATCGATCCTCCCGCCCGGTTGTGAGTGTTCTCCAGACAAATGAGCCGCGTGCGGGGCATGTAATAAATCTCCGGCCTGATTGCTTCCCGTACGTGCCCGGCAGTAAGGATGCCCCTCTCGCCCTGCACCGTATGGACCTGGACCGACGAAAGAAATGCCGCTCCACCCGTTTCGTACTGAAATATGTGGGCATCCCGTTCAGCGATGAGCTCGTCACCGGCTTGCGTGTGCACCTTGATGCTGATCTGGTTTCCCATCGTCCCGCTCGGGACGAAAAGGGCCTCTTCCTTTCCCAGCAGCCGGGCAACACGCTCCTGCAGCCGGTTCACCGTCGGGTCTTCACCGTACACATCGTCGCCCACCTCAGCACCAGCCATAACGCGGCGCATTTCATCGGAGGGACGCGTGACAGTGTCACTGCGCAAATCGATTGTCATGTCTGCCATAGTTGTACGCGTTGTTTTGTTAAATACGCCTGGCCCATTGCCGCGGCCACGAGTATCAGCGCCACCCAGAGCGAGATATCTCCCAGCCAGTCGCCATGCTGTGTGTAGAAACTCAGGTCCGTTCGGCGCTCGATCTGCCGGCTGAGCGTCCGTTTAGTGAAGAGCTCGGTTGCATCGTATACCCGGCCGGACGGATCGATGTAGCACGAGATACCGCCGGCCGCGCAGCGGACAATCCAGCGCCTGTTTTCAATTGCGCGGAAGATCGCCATTTGCTGATGCTGATACGCGCCCGACATGTGATCCCACCAGCTGTCGATGGTAATCAGGGTGATGAACTCTGCACCCTTCCTTACAAAGGTCGCAACGAAACCGGGATAGGTTGACTCATAGCATATGAGCGTGTTGAAGCGCGCGCCGGTGCGGTGTTCGACAAACACCGTTGTATCAGGCCCGATCTGCCATCCACCGATGCCGACATCCCAGCGGAGGAAATCCGCGAACGTGAGTGCTTCGGCATACGGCACGCGTTCCGCAAACGGCACCATCTTCATCTTCCCGTACCACACCGGCGCATAACCGTCAGATTGAATCAACGTCGCAGCGTTAAACCAATCGTATCTCTGTTGCGTCACCTTGTCACGCCGAGCGCTCCGCGGTGCCGAGAGAGAATCGTCATACGTCACGCGGTGCGGCAGGCCGGTCAGCACGCTCACACCCCAAACGCTCATCTCATGCTGCAACGATGCAAACAGGTCGCGATTTGCAGGGTTGAGCACGTCAAAGGGAAGCGCGGTTTCCGGCCAGAGGACCATCGCGGGCTTGTGCGCAGCAGTGCTCTCCACAAGTGCACGAGTCATGCTCATGTACAGATCGACGGTTGCATATCCGTTCTGCGTCCACTTGTCCCATGGATCAATATTCGCCTGTACGATGCCCACCGTGATCGAATCACGCCGCGCGCGAGTTACCGCTCCGGTCGGTCCTCAACGTGTACCACCCGTGGATCGACGGAAGCACAACCAGCAGCACGAGCAGTCCGGCAGGGACCATGACCGCACGCGAACGGACGGGGCGCCGTTCGAGAAGCGCCCGCACGAGCAGATACGCAAGCACGTTCAGCACCAGCACCCAGAAGGAAACGCCAAAGACTCCCGTCCACTCGATGAACTGGATCCTCGCAATGTCGTATGACTGGCTGTTGCCGAGTGTCAGCCAGGGGAACGACCACTCGGTCAACGAATGGGAGTATTCGTACCCCACCCAGAGAAACGGGAGCGCGGTCAGCGCCACCGGCTCTCCCAGATGGCGGCGCAGTATGACGTAACCACCGAGCGGAAGGAAATAAAAGAGCGGATGGACGATCATGGTGACCGCGCCGGCAATCATCATGTAGGCGTCCTTTGCCTGCACGTAGTCGCCCGTCCAGTTCAGCGTAATGACATGAAACACGAGAAGTGCGACATATATGAACCGGAATGTCCCGCGCGGACGGTGGAAGGCATTCAGCACCATGAGCAGCGGCACGAGCCCGACCCAGGCAAAGAGACCGAGGGGAAACGGAGGAAATGAGAGCCCCAACAGCAGACCCGACATCGCTGCAAGAGTGTACATCCGGCGGCGTTCGCTATGTCGATCAGGCGCGTTCATGATGCCTCATGCTCAACGGTATCGACATTCCAGCCCGGGATCCAGCGTCGCGTCAGCGCGCGCCAGCCGATCACAACGAGCCAGGCAACCAGGCTGCCGATCACAGCGCCGCCCAGAATGTCTGACGGATAGTGCACGCCGACGAACACCCGCGACAATGCGACAACCGTCGCCCAGGCAAAGAGGGCGTACCCCAGGCGCCTGTAGAACATCGCAAAGAGAGTCGCCACGGCAAAGTTGTTGACGGCGTGGGATGAAGGAAACGACTTCCCTCCCCCGCACCCGACCAGAAGATGCACATCTGAAACCGCCGGCACGCCATCGACGATGTGGCAGGGACGCGGCCGTTGAATCATCGGCTTCACGACGAAGCTGCTGAGCTGGTCAGAGCAGACAAGCACCACTATCACCAGGAATGCGGTGGTGCGCCCCCGTGTCCCCCCTTTGATCACAAGCCAGAGCCAGAGCGCGACAAGAACGATCCGCACCGCCAGGATCTTGTCGTAATCCGTCACAACCGGCCAGAACCAATCGCCTGCGGCAGAGGCCAATCCCCCGTTAATAAAGTGAAATATGGCAACATCGAGTGTATACAGGAAATCGATCATGCCGGGCCTGCACCGGCGTTGCGGCGGCTAAGAACGAATCGGATGACGAGAAGAACGACAATAACAATGGCCACTGCCGTTGCAAGCTGGCTGTAGGTGCTCAACAGCAGGCTGATGCGGTCCCAGTTCTGGCCGAGATAGAAGCCGATTGTGATCAGCACGGCATTCCAGGCCAGAGCGCTTACTGCGCACAGCAGGGTTGTCGTGGAGAGACGGAGTTCGGACATGCCCGCAAAGAAAGAAACCACGGCGCGGGTTCCTGTGAGGAATCGATTAATCACGATAATCGCATAGCCATAGCGGGCAAACCAGCGTTCCACTTTGTGCACGGCTTCGATGGGAATGAACTTCAGCTTCCCCTGCTCCAGGATGTTTTCGTCCGAACCAATCGCCGACTTTGTACATCATCACAAACCCGATGGTACTTCCTGCGGTGGCGACGAGGAGGGTCGCGACGAAGTCCAACTTCCCGATCCCCACGAGAGATCCCGCCGCGATGATCATCATGTCGCTCGGGGAGGGCGGAAAGAGATTTTCCACAAAGGCAAACCCGAGCACCAGCCCGTACACCACGAGTGGATCGATGCTGTTGAGATACTGGAAGAAATCCTGCATGGCGTTCTTTCGTGAACGGATGAGGTCTGCCGGTTACAGGTGAACGATTGAAGCCACGGCATGGGCTGCAGCGCCTTCACCGCGGCCGGCGAAGCCAAGGCCTTCGCTCGTTGTCGCCTTGAGAGATATCAGGGCGGGAGACACACCCAGCGCTCCTGCGATCGCTGTGCGCATGGCTTCGGCGTACGGAAGAATCTTCGGGCGTTCAAGAACGAGCATGGCATCGATGTTGATCAGGCCAAAACCTTTCGCATCAAGCAGATTGCCGACGTGGCTCAGCAACTTCAGGCTGGAAATGCCTTGATACTGCGGGTCGGTGTTCGGAAAGTGTTTGCCGATATCCATCAGTGCCGCCGCGCCCAGCAGCGCGTCACAGATGGCGTGAACGAGCACGTCGGCATCGGAGTGTCCCTCCAATCCCATGTCCGACGGGATTTCGACGCCTCCCAGCACAAGCCGCCGGCCGGGCACAAGCCGGTGAACGTCATACCCGTACCCGGTGCGGGCAAAATGTGGATCAGCGGATTTCAAAGCGCCCTCTCTCCATCAATGGTTGCTGCCATATGATCTGCACGTCCTGTACATCCGAGCCGCGCGGGCCGACCTTTATCTGGGCAATCAACTCTTCGACCATGCCGCGCTCCCCTTCCGCCTCCACCTCAACCGCGCCATTTGCGAGATTCCGGGCAAATCCGGCAAGTTGGAGCTTCCGCGCCTCGCGCGTGGTGAACCACCGGAATCCCACACCCTGCACCAATCCCCCTACGACAATGTGCGCCCGGACAGTCATTTTATTAGTGTACGGCCTGACAACCAGAAAATCAAGAATCCCTTCAGACCGATCGATTGAGCCACGGAATGGCCTCTGAGAGTTCTGACACCAGCACTCCGGAGATGATCAGTGCTCCTCCCAGCATGCCCAGCGTCGCCTATCTCTTCCCCGAGTATCAAGGCTGCCATGATAGAAGCGATCACCGGCTCGATTGAGAAAATAACCACGGCACGGGTGGGAGTTGTATCTTTCTGGAACCTGGTCTGCCCGTAGGTGGTCATGAGCGTTGCGAGAAACGTCAAATACACCAGCGCCGCAATGCCCTCGCCTGACCAGTGAAAAACAGGGGTCTCGAATCCGAGCGTTGCGATGAGAGCAAACACCGCAGGGCAGAACATCTGGAGAAAGACCAGCTGCATCGGAGTCATCTCTTTCGAAATCACATCAAGGTAGACGATGTAGACGGCAAACAGAACGGCACAAACCAGTGTCAGCGCATCTCCTGCATTCAAGCCGGCGCCAACCGGTGAGGTGAGGAACCAGAGGCCGGTTGCAACAGTCACGACGCCGACGATATTGCCGATTTTGGGCAGACGTCGTTCGATAACAAACTGGAGAAGCGGAACGAAGATCACCATCATGCCGGTGATGAAGGCGGACTTGGATGCGGTGGTGATGGTCAGGCCGACGTTCTGCGCGACGAACCCGATAAACAGGAAGAGAGAGAGCACGGCACCTTTAACTACGGATGCCCTGGGGATGGGGAAAATCCGCCTGTGGAAAAAGAGCAGCAAAACAACAGTCGCCACCGTGAAGCGGATGGCGATCAGCAGGACCGGAGAGATATAGTTCATCCCGATCTTGACGATCGGGAACGTCCCCCCCCACACTACCGTCATTCCGAGAAGCGCGAGTTCGGCTCGCGTTTTGGATTTCACATCCGTTCTCCGCTTACGACTTCACGTCCGCCGGCGCCGGAACAAGTTGCTCGTACTTCTGGAAGAGTTTTCCCCACTGTGTCGTCGCGCGCCAGTGATCGAATACCCGCCGGTCCTTCACAGGCCAGCGGTAGTAGTCGTGGTACGATTCCGATGCGAAAATGAAAAGGTTGACCATCGGCGTGTGGAACAACAGGTTCTGCATTCCCTTCAGCGGCCCGAACCAGGTCAGGTGTCCTGCCATGCTCGCCAGGTTGTTGCCCACATGGAACCCCCACGATTCGTTCGAGATGTCGGCGCCGGCGATGGTGATGTCGCGTACGTCACCGACACCCAATCCGTCTTCGTGGGCAACGCGGATGTATTCGAGAGAGAGCGGATCGAAGCCCATCATCTTTGCCGCCACGGCATCGATGGCCACCTGGTCTGCACTGGCGAGTATATAGTTCTTGATCACGGGGAACATCGTGCGCGGACCCGGACCGTTGCCGACCGTTGTGCCGTCCATGAACGCAAACACGCCTGTGTGGATCTCCTTCTGAATTGCAAGCAGGTCTACAAGCGTGCGGTGTATCCAGGAATGCGTGTAGTGCCGTTTCGTGTTCAGGAGTCCGCCGAATGCATTCTTCATTGCACCGGTGGTCGTCGTATAGATGTGGCACTTCACCGTGGGAAGGTGAACAATGTTCTTGCCGAAGAAATAGTCGGGAATCGTGATACCTTCGGGATAGATCTTATCGAGCACATGCATCTTCTTCTTGGGCTTGTACGACACCCACTTCATGTCCGATTCGCGGAAGTTGAACAGCACGGGGATGCCGTACTTGCGGAAGAGCGGAACGTACTTGTTCAGATCCTCTCCCTTGAAGGCATCGGTGACCACCGTTTTGTTTTGCACGGCGGTAATGGCGCTATAGCCCGATTTCTGCAATGCGAGTATTGCGCCCTCGAGCTGCCAGGGTGTGGTGTTGGCAGCAGGGAACGGAAAATGCCAGGAGATATTGTCCTTCAAAATTGTGGTGGCCTTCTTGTCGAGTACCGAAGCCATGCCGGCCAATTCTGCAAGGCGTTCGTAGTCTGTGAGCACCGTTTCAGGTGTTGTCTTCAGAACCGCTACCGTCGATTTTGCCATTGCGTGTTCCTGATCTCAGTCCGTTGAACGAAATATCCTATAAATTAACGAACAGGGTGCATGAATTGCAAGGACGCAGCAGCGGGGCGGCCGGAGAGTGGAAGGTCAGCGTCTGCCGAACCTGCGGTCAAGCTCGTCTATCGGAATACGCAGGAGGACGGGCCTGCCGTGGGGGCAAACGTACGGCATGCGGGTGGCGAAGAGTTGATCGATCAGGGAACGCATTTCCTGTTCCGACAGCGGATCGCCCGCTTTGATGGCCGACTTGCAGGAGAACGATTTCGCCAGGTTGTCCCGCACATCGGTCGGCGCGTCACGCCGGAACTCCTTGTACAACGACAGCATTTCTTCGAGGATCGATTGTTCGTGCCCCGGGCGCACGTCGGTCGGAACCCCCTCGATCATCACGGTATTCTTGCCAAACGGCTTGATGTCGAACCCCAGCCCGGCCAGGTGCGGCAAAATTTCTTCGATCAGCGAATAGTCAGCCGCCGAAAAGACCGCCGTACACGGAAAGAGCAGCTGCTGCGACGATCGCATTCCCCGCTGGAACCGGTCAAGAGCTCTCTCATAGATCACCCGTTCGTGGGCGACATGCTGATCGACGATCAACAGGCCGTTCTTGATCTGCGACAGAATGTACTTGTCGTGCAGTTGCCAGAGCAGCGGACCCGGCTCATCGTCCGGGGTAAACTCCGGTTGTTGAGCTGATCCGGTTCCGGGTGCCGGTGTTTCCTGCTGGAACGGCAGCGGGGGAAGAATTTCACCTGTCGCCTGGTTCACCCTCTCGGGCAGGAACCAGTGTGAGGGGGAGAACCCGCGTGCCTCGCCGCCATGCTGTGCCGCCGTGAACCGCAGCCCGAGCGGATCTCCGGCATTGGCACCACCCAGAAGAGTCATTGCCGGCACGGCTCCCGATGCCCCGAGCGCCTTGCGCACAAGGGCACCGACAAAACGATAGATCCCCTGCTCATCATCGAACTTCGCTTCCATCTTCGAAGGATGGATATTCACATCGACGCGGTGCGGATCGATCTGCAGGAACAGTATAAAAAACGGGAAGGAGCCTCTTTCCAGCAAATGCTCGTACCCGCCAAGCACCGCATGGGCAATGCTCCGGTTGAAAATGAAACGGCCGTTCAGGAACACGTATTGATGCACGCGCGTCTTCTGTCCGTACGTTGGTTTGCCGATGAACCCTGTAACCGAAAGGAACTCCGTTTCTTCATTGACGCTCAGCAGCGACTCTCCGGTGCGCTGTCCGAACAGATCGGTGATCCGCTGTTCCACAGTCGAGGGTTTGAGCCGGAAGATTGATTCATTATCGCTTATGAAATCGATGGACAACTCGGGATGAGCGAGCGCCGTGCGGACGAGAACATCATGCACGTGCCGGAATTCAGTCTGCGTGCTCTTGAGGAATTTTCTCCGGGCAGGGACGGTATAGAAGAGATTGCTGACTGTGATTGTTGTGCCCGGGGGGCGCGCCTCGCGGGAGACTTCCGTCTCCCCTCCGGGACGCACGCGGACAACCACGGCAACGTCATCTTCCGCGCGGCGGGTGGTCATCACCACCTGCGCAACTGCTGCGATGGATGCCAGGGCTTCACCGCGGAATCCGTACGTGCTGATGTCCTCTAGATCTTCGTAGCGTACAATCTTGCTTGTCGCATGGCGCAGAAACGACGCCACGGCATCCTGTTCGTCCATCCCGCTTCCATCGTCGACCACCTGCACAAGATCCGTTCCGCCCCCTTTGATGATCACCTGCAGCGAACGCGCACCGGAATCGAGTGCGTTTTCCACAAGCTCTTTCACGACCGACTCCGGCCGCTGGATCACCTCGCCGGCGGCGATTTTGTTGGCAATGTGGTCGGGCAGAACTGCGACGCGCCGCGGGGTTGCTCTGTCTGCACCTGTTCGCATCGTGCTCATCCCTCGAACAGTGCCTCCACGAATTGCTGCGGGTCAAAGGGCTGCAGGTCATCCACACGTTCGCCGACGCCGATGTAGCGGACGGGGATTCCCAGCTCGCGCGTAATGGCGAGCACAATGCCCCCCTTCGCGGTACCGTCGAGTTTCGTCAGTACCAGGCCGGTGACGCCGGCGATGGATCCAAACTGCCGTGCCTGCTGCATTCCGTTTTGACCTGTCGATGCATCGATGACGAGGAGCACCTCGTGCGGCGCAGTGGGGGTCTGGCGTCCGATCACTCGATGGATCTTGCGCAGTTCCTCCATCAGGTTTGTGCGCGTGTGGAGACGACCGGCGGTATCGATGATCACCACGTCCAATTTGCGCGCAACTGCGGCAGACACCGCATCAAAGGCAACTGCAGCGGGATCCGCGCCCGTTTTCTGCTGAATGATTTCTGCGCCTGCCCGCTTCGCCCATATTTCCAGCTGCTCATTGGCAGCGGCACGGAACGTATCGGCGGCGGCGATCATCACACGGTATCCCTGTTGGGTGTAGCGGTGCGCGAGCTTTCCGATCGTCGTGGTTTTCCCCACGCCGTTGATTCCCACCACCATGATCACGAAGGGGCGTGCCTCAGGAAGGACGAACGGCGCTTCAGCCGGCGATGCAGCAGAGATCAGGCGGTTCGCGATTTCCTCCTTCAGAAGCGGCAACAGCCCGGCAGCCTCCGAGAGAGACTCCTTTTTGGAGCGGTCACGCAGCACCTGAATAATTTCCGCGGCAGTGCCCGCACCGACATCGGCGGCGATCAGACTCTCTTCCATGCTTACCAGCAGTTTCTCGTCGACTTTCGCGCTGCCGGTCAGAATGCGGGTCACCGCCCCGAAAAGGCCGTTTCTCGTCCTGGCCAATCCTTCACGAAGCCGGTTTACGCCTATTTTATCCAGAATTCCCATGGTGCTTCAAACTGTGGGCGTTACACGCATGATTTCAACGTAGCGTTTCAGGTAGACGGCTGTCGAGAGCGCAACCATAAAGAGACTGAGACCCATGCATACGGTGAGAAACGGCATGGTGTCATCTATGAGTGCGAGAAACATCGTGGCGGCGATGACACCGACAGCCCACTTCCCTGCCATGTTTGACGGTAAGACCTCTCCGGTCTTGCGCCTGATCAGTATGCCTCCGATGAGGATCAGCAGATCCCGGAGGAGCAGAATGGCAACGAACCAGAACGGCAGCCACCCCTTCGCGAGCAGAGCCACTGCAACTGCCCCGATGCCGATTTTGTCCGCAAGAGGATCAAGGATGCGTCCCCACTCCGATTCTGCATGCAGCCACCGCGCCACATCGCCGTCCAGCTTGTCGGTGAGCGATGCGAGAACCAGCCAGAACACCCCCCACCAGCGGGCATTTTCCCGTCCGGAGAAGATTGTCACCAGAAACACGCCGACAAGAACAATACGGAGGACGCTGAGCGCGTTCGGTATCGTCCAGAGATCACGCTTCATTCTGATCCTTGCTCTGCTGAAGATCGATAGGGATGGGGTACTTCCCGCTGAAACAGGCGGTACAATACTGTTCCCCGTTTTCAGTGGGGGCAGAGGCGAGAAGTTCCTCGATGGTCAGATACCCCAGACTGTCGACGCCGAGTTCCTTCGCAATTGCATCAATGTCGCCGTCGAACTGATGCGCGATAAGCTCATCCTGCGTGGGGAAGTCCATGCCGTAGTGGCACGGATGCGTGATTGGCGGAGCGGTCACACGGAAGTGCACCTCCTTCGGCTGTGCCTGCCGGATGAGTTGCACGAGCTGCTTGGATGTAGTACCGCGCACGATGGAATCATCCACAATCACGACGACGCGGTCTTTCAGCACTCCTTTGACGATATTGAACTTGATCTTAACTTTGTTCTGCCGCACCTCCTGCCGGGGTGCAATGAACGTGCGTCCGATGTAGTGACTGCGTATCAGACCGATTTCCAGTTTGGCATTGCCCCCCATTTTGTTTGTCGCCTGCACAAACCCCATGGTGGCGGTATTGCTGGAGTCGGGGACATTTATAACAATAATCTTGTCTTCCGGATTCTTTGGCTTCACCGGACGTACGCTGGCAAGTGTTTTGCCGAGTTTGCGGCGCACTTTGTCGACACTATGCCCGAATATCTGACTGTCCGGCCGGGAGAAATAGATGAACTCGAAGATGCAATGATGCGGCCTGCCGGTCTCGCCGGGGATTGTCGATGATTTTCCCTCTCCTGTGCGGAGAGACTCTTCGTCGAAGACCACCATTTCGCCGGGTTTGACATCGCGCACGTATTCGGCGTCGATGATGTCGAACGCCACGGTCTCTGAGGCGACGATGAATGCACCGTCCTTCCGGCCGATCGCCAGAGGCCGGACACCGTGATGGTCGCGCGCGACGACGAGCTGGTGATCAGTGAGAATCACAAGTGAGTACGCGCCCTTTACCTGTGCCAGCGCATCGCGGATCTGTTCGAGCTGGTCGGTTTTGGAGCTGCGGGCGATAAGATGAAGTATGACCTCTGTATCGGATGTGGTTTGGAAAATGGTTCCGGCATCCTGGAGGCGTTTACGGATTTCTCTGAAATTCGTCAGGTTCCCGTTGTGGGCGATGGCGAGATTGCCGCCTTTATAGAGCACCGTGAGCGGCTGGATATTCGCTTCGTTGTCGGCGGAGCCTGCGGTGGAATAGCGGTTGTGTCCGATCGAAGACTTTCCGCGAAGCACATCGGTCAGCAGCGAACGATCGCGGTACACATCGTCGACGAGTCCGAAATCCTTGTGCGCATGAAAGCGGTACCGTTGTTGTGTCGCGTCGAATTCTGATGTGACGATCCCCGAGCCCTCCTGTCCGCGGTGTTGTTGCGCGAGCAGGCCGTAGTAGGTCAGTTGGGCAGCTGCTTCATGTCCGAAGATGCCGAAGACTGCACAGTGGCAACGGGGTTTGTCAAGACGCGGTTGCTTCATACCAGAATCCTTTCAGAAACAGATGCGGGCTCCCGTTGGCCGGCAGCCCGCAGCGTAATGCGAGCATGCAGCGCAAACGAGTTACCTCACACCCACTGCCATCCAGGTGCCCCATGCAGAGCCGACAGTGCCGTCGCCCCAGGTCTTCACGCGCAGCGTGAACCCGGTCTTGGTCACCTTCGACGCACTCACATGTACGCGCACTGTGCCGGTTTCGTCCCCTTTTGCATCGATCCCTGACAGGAACACATGCACCTTGGGCGGTGCTGAGAATCCCTTGTCGAACGCTATTGTCTCAATATAGACACGGTCGCCCTTCCCCGTATTCAGCGAAAACCCTTCCTGGTTCGGAGAAGCCGTGAATTCACCTGTCTCAATCGATTGTGCGAAGGCAACGCTTGCCAACAGCACCAACGCAAAGAGCGCAAATACTGATCTGAGCTTCATCGGAACCTCCATCGCAGTTAATGTATGGGTAGATGCGGAATGGCAATTCGTGAATCGATACAAATATAGGAAATCTTCACAGAAAGACAAGTTTCACCTACCTTGCATTCGCGCGCAGATTTCTGTATTCTAAAAAAGACACTTCTGAACGCAGAAAGACCACAACGCGTGTTTGCCCTGATCCTTCTTATACTTGCGGCGGCATATGCCGCCGGCATTCTGTTCTTTGCCGTCGGCGCCTCCCTTGCCCGCTTCCCTTACAACCGCGCAGCCCGTCTCAGGGTTTCCGTAATCATCGCCGCGCGCAACGAAGAGCACAATATCCGGCGTTGTCTCGATGCCGTCATTCGCATCCGCTATCCCCGTGAACTCCTGGAAGTGATTGTGGTGAATGATCGTTCCACCGATGCCACAGCGGACATCGTGCGGGAGTATGCAGCCCGCTGCCCGTTCCTGCAATTGTTCAATGCGCGCCCCGGCACCGGGCAATTGCATGGGAAAGCCAATGCCCTCAGCCAGGGATTTGCGGTCGCCACGGGCGACATCATCATGATGACCGATGCCGATTGCGCTGTGAGGCCTGGTTGGGTTGACGAAACGGTGAAGTATTACACGGATGATTCGGTGGGGATCGTGCCGGGTTTTACGGCCATCCGTGCGACGAAGCTTTTTGAGGCGATACAGACCATCGATTGGTTTGCACTCTTTTCGGTCGCTGCCGGCGCAAATCGTTTAGGGTTTCCCGTGACCGCCGTGGGCAACAATCTGTCTGTGCGGAAAGCGGCGTATGACCTGGTGGGCGGTTATGAAGGAATCCCCTTCAGCATCACAGAAGACTATGCGCTGTTCCATGCAGTCACGGCGACAACTCCGTACAAAGCCTGCTTCCCTCTTGATCCCGAAACGCTGGTTGAGAGCGAGGCGTGTCCCACGTGGCGCGATTTGTACCGGCAGCGGAAACGCTGGTTCACCGGTGGGCGGGACATGAACTTCCAGAGCATCGCGATGTTCGCGGGCGCCTGGTTATTGCATGCAGGAATTGTGGCCGGACTCGCATTTGCGCCCGGACCGCTTGTCTGGATAGCCGCAGGGTTGAAGGTGACGGTTGATCTTGTACTCTGCCTGCCGGCGTTTTTCACATTCAGGAGGTGGGACCTTTTGCCTGCGTTCCCTGTGTACGAGATATACTACTTCTTGTACGTGCTGATATTCCCGATCATCGTGCTTTCCGGCCGGACTGTGGTCTGGAAGGAGCGGAGTTTCAGCGACGGAAAAATGCAACAGCCCTCATAGAACGAGGGCTGTTGTGTTAATACTACCCGCTCTCCCATTTCTGTGGGATGGGGGACACGGGGTTGAAGGTGCTACGCGCGCGCGCGGGCGCTGGCGATGCCGAGCCGTTTGAGCTTGTAGCGGAATGTTTGCTCGGTCATTCCGAGGAACTGTGCTGCCCGCGACTGGTTGAAGCCGAACTTATCGAGGGAGCGTTCGATAATTCCCTTTTCGATAACGTCGAGGGACCTGTCGAGAATGAACTCTTGTCCCGCCATGATATTGCTTATCATCTTAGCCACTTCCGACTTCTCGTCAACCAGTTCCGGCGGCAGGATGAATTGTCCGTCGCGCGAGAAGAGCACGCACTTGTCGATCACCGACTTCAGTTCGTGGATGTTGTTCCGCCACGGTTGGCTGACCAGAACGTCGATGGCATTGATATCGATGACGAGTTCCGGTATCTGGAGCTCTTTGCAGAGATCAGAGGTGAAGTGTTTGACGAGGATGGGGATATCCTCCAGCCGTTCACGCAGGGGAGGAATCTCGACTATTTCAAATTCATGTTGGAAGTGCTGGGCAACTTCTTCCATCAGCTTATGTTCCTGCGCCAGCAAGGCGGGATCGCCCTTCATGGTAACAATGAAGCGCACGTCGGGTGCAGAGTGTCCGTTATGGTGCCGTGCCTCGGTCATAAACGTGAGGAGTTTCCGTTGATTGCGGAAGCTAGCCTCTTCGAGTTCCTCGAGGACTATCGTGCCGCCGATCCCTTGATCGAGAAGGCCCCGTCTTGGCGCGGGGTTCACGCCGGCGCCGCTCTTATCATGGCCGAGCAGAATTGATTCCAGTTCGCGGTCGTCCACCACAGAGAGGTTTATGGAGAGGAACGGACCGTTGTTGCCGAAGGTCTTGCCGCTGATGTAGATATCTTTGGCGACGGCGCCCTTGCCGACTCCGGACTCGCCGACGATCA
Source organism: Ignavibacteriota bacterium (assembly GCA_963849385.1). Taxonomy (GTDB): domain Bacteria; phylum Bacteroidota; class Ignavibacteria; order UBA10030; family UBA6906; genus Fen-1255. The sequence goes on from CAWKHH010000003.1 coordinate 65,148, forward strand.
GCACATCGCGTCGGTTCTTTGCGAGCGACGAGATTTGCTTTATAAGCTGGTCGACTGCCTTGCTTTTCCCAACGATCGGGTACTCGAAATGCGGGCGGGCTTTCTTCTCTTCAGCGGTTCTCTGTTCTTTATGATCCATAAATCCCCCTTCGACGCTCGTGCATGTCTCGTGCTACCGAGATTGTGAGTGGTGGTGTTGCTGGTTTTCCGGCACGGCGAACAATCTCCCCATGAGAGTGTGCCGGTTGAAGAAACTTTCGACAACCATATTATCCAGTGTATCGCGCCAGCGAGTAATGCCGGCAGGGCGCGTTGACAGTTCCTGTTCGTAGAACTCCCCTTTGATGCTCGAAATGAATCGCAGGCGGAGTGAAAGATAGACGGCAATCATCAAGAGCGCGACGTTAGAGGCATACTGACCGGTGGAGAAGATATCGGAGAGTGTTTTCCATTCCACAGCATTGATGGCTCCCCAACCATGCAGCACTTCCATACTGCAGAAGACCAGCCAGAGGAACATGATCTTCTCGATATATGCCCCCTGGGGGGGATCCTTCATATAGAGATAACCAAAGAAAAGTAACGTGAATATTATCCCGGCCACGGACATCTGGATCATGTAGAGGATGATTGGTCTAGTTGCGAGTGAGGCGAAGTTGTCACCGATTACGTAGGGCAACAATTGGGCAACGCGCCGTACTTTCGCCTCCGGTTGGAGCACGGCCACTGTATCATTAGCCTCATAGACGTACAGCTGTGCAGTCGCCGCAAGTTCCTCTGCAGACGGCTGGAACCCGTGCTTCTTCACAAAGACGCTATTCATCGTATCAACTGTTTTCCAATCACGAATATCCTGCGTGTGATAACAATACATTGGGTCCGAAAGGAATGGATGGAAGTAGAGAACAAAGAGCCCACCCACGATCGCGAGCGTGACTGCGTATTTCGCAGCGATCTTGAAGTCGCGAAAAAGGACATCAATGGTCAGGTAGCCGATGCTGAATGTCAGAAAGAAAGCATACGCGCCATAGGCAGTGTATTGGTCGTAGAGGTGCTTCGCGAACCGTTCGCCGGGGAAAAGTGACTCAGTGATGAACGAACCGATCATTCCAAGAAAGGCAGTGCCGAACACAAGGGAAAAGTTGATAAAGATAACCTTGTTTTTCACGCTGGATTCGCGACGTGCGATCGCTAAAGTGATAAGAAAACTAAGCGTCTCCAATGCAAGCAATCCGAAAAGCGAGACGCTCACCTCGCGGTGATCCAGAAGCAGGAGGAGCACTAGGTAGACCGCCATGATGGCGATCCAGATTCGGAGTATGTTTTTGCCTTTGGTTGTCAATGCCATAATAGCTGACCTAACTGTTTGCAATATAAATACGGGTAGGTCTCAAGTCAAGCGAATTTACGCAAAAAACTGTCCCAGCGGCTAATCTGTGAGATGCATCACATGCAAAAACGAGGCCAAAAAGGCATGTTCCCCAAAATTCCACAAAAGGGGGCAAAAAGGCTTGACAGAGTTGTTCCACATGTGTATATTGGCTGTGCAGATGGACGATATTCTGCAGGGTCGTTCTCAGGCGGCACTCAGAAGTTCGAGTAAGATATCCTCCGGTTCCTTTCGTTTTCCAGATAAGACATAATCACACTTTCGAGAAGAGTGTCCTTGTACCTATTTCGCATGGTACATCGATACGACCCTCGAAAGAACGGGAACCAACTGCGATCATCTTCGAGATCCTGCATACGCACATTCAATTATTCATTCTATCAAAGGAGTCCTCATGAGCCGCCATGCTCGCAAGTTCCGCTCATTGGTTTTGGCAGTCGCTGGCATATTAGCCATCAACTGGGCAATCGCCTACTCAAGTGGTGCACCAACAACCTTGAATCCCCCACGACCAAAAACCAGCGGTGCGCCAACGACTCTGAATCCCCCGCGACCATAGTGAGTCCCTGCGCTCAAAGATGAGCGGTTACTCTGTTCGCTGCTGACTCAGATGCATCTGCCTGCCCCTTCGATTCCAGAAAGCAGGTGAATGCAGTACAAGATGTTCGCAAAGAGCGAGATACTTCGAGGTTTGATTTGCAGATTCACGGAGGTGGTTTGGGGGAGATCCATGTGTGGGATAGAGATCCATGGTGGTGAAGCGGATCTTGATTCATTCCCTTCTGCTAGTTCTAACCTTTGTCACAACGACCTTCGCTGGAGTTCAGTGGCTCAACCTTAATCCGTACGAGCTCGTCAATATCTGGCGCGGGCTCCCTTACGCAATCGCGGTCTGCATTATCCTCTTGGTTCATGAGCTGGGCCATTACTCTGCTGCACGGTTTCATAAAATCGATGCGACGCTCCCCTACTTTTTACCTTTCCCTTCATTTCTTTTCGGAGGCATTTTCCCTTTCGGCACCCTGGGTGCACTAATTCGAATCAAGTCTCGAATAGATTCGAGAAGAGCCCTTTTCGATGTCGGCGCGTCTGGTCCGATTGCAGGGTTTGTTGCAAGTTCAATCTCCCTGATCTATGGCTTCAGAACTTTGCCACCCATCGAATACCTTTATGCCATCCATCCAGAATATGCACGGATGGCATCTCTCCCCAAAGGCGGCCTCACCTTTGGTACGCCGTTGCTTTACTCTCTTTTCGGGAAACTGGTTACTGGGAGAGGGGATTTCATTCCCCCTATGAACGAGATATATCACTATCCGTTCCTTTGCGCAGGATGGTTTGGGCTCTTTGTTACCGCCATGAATCTCATACCTGTTGGCCAATTGGATGGCGGACACATAGCACTGTCCGTCTTAGGAACCAAGTCACACAAAATCGGGAAAGTCTTTTTGGTGTTGCTCTCATTGCTTGGTATCCTCGGATTCGTCCCCCTTCTTGGACTAGAGTCCGGCTTTGGATGGCCCGGATGGCTTCTTTGGGCTTTGGTCCTTTCACTGTTCCTCAGAAGATCAGGATTCAGAGAATCAGGCATTTTCGACTCAGCCCAAATTGGTATTGGGAGGAAAGCAACTGCGCTTGCGTGCCTGCTTGTTTTTGTGCTCTGCTTTTCGATTGCTCCATTCGTGATCGATTTCTAGTTGAGCTCGCAAACGAGAGCCTCTATCTGCGAAGAAGCCTTGACTGGGTCCGTAAGGATAAGCTCCAACGAATGAATAGGAGGGCCAGAGCAATTGCAGCGATCAAATTGGCCAAATAGATCGAAAAGACGAACGGCGTCGCTGCATCATTATTCGGAAAGATGATGGGTTCATCGTCTCCGATGAGAATGAACGATGCCCAGTAGTATGGGTTTGTCACTCCCTCATCGATCAATTCCTCCTTTGCTGCCTGCAGCGCTTCCCCCTTTCGAGTTCCATCCTTCAGATGTTTGTAGAACGATCGCATCAATTTCTCTGTGCATGCATCGTCAACATCCCATAAAGAAGCGAGCACGCTAGCCGCACCAGCGATGAGAAAGGACTTCGCAAAGTCGGTTCCCGAATAGAACTCAGGCTGCATCGCCGTTCTGCAGCTACTGAGGACAACAAGTTGTGCGTCCGTTTTCATTCTCAACACGTCGTAGACTCTCAAGGAGGCTGGTAGACCATTTGGCTCTCCAGATGACAAGAGGATCGACCCCGGCTCATTTGCCCCGGAGCGGATTCGAGAATGCGACGCGATATGAATTACTGCACTTAACTCAGCGAAATGCACTAGGCGCTCTTTTGTCGCTTCAGTATCCATCAACACCAGCGCCGACCGGCCAAACTCGGACCTCAGCCAACGTAACTCTGAATTGATTTGGGGATGTACATCGCGGTGCACTCTCCGGGAGGAATCGGATCGCAACGATGAAGCCGCAATCGGCGAAACCTCAGATAGTGCAGTGACATCTGACCCAATCGCAAACAGAAAGGGAAATCCCCGGTGACGAGCGGTTTTCGCTACCCGATGTGAACCTGCAGCGTATCTGTAAGAAATCGCAAACCTTTCAACTAAGAAGTTGGATTCTGATTTGCTGAAAGCGCCGTCCAATGCCCGTCGAAAGGGTAACATTTCAAAAGGCAGACCTCCAAGTTCACAACCACGGACAATCAAAAGGCGATCCATGGATACCAATACATCCTGTACCGGACTAATCAGAATTGCGGCAAGGCTCTCTGCCATCGCCTTATTGAAATAGGGTTTCCCAACAATGACAGCTGATTCAACAGGGGATTCATCGACGAAACTGCCGACGCGTTTGACTAGCGGCCTAATCTGTAATCTAGTTGTGGCCAATTTGACCATATCAAGAGTATCTCTAGTAACTGCAAATAGATAGGAATTCCTTTCACCGAAGAAGAATGTCATGATCGCAGTTTTCCCATCAGAAAGATCGACTTTCCGGATCTCTTGAAGTGTCATGGGTGGAGCAAGATTACCCTTGCCCTCGTGAGTGCCGTAGCTCCCACTTTCTTCATCCAAACCGCCACCCCAAGATGCAAGCTGAGCCAGTTCGTCCATTGCACGATTTGCCCAAAGGGGCACATCGAGATCTTGAGGCTCTTCCTTCGCGCTGTTTTCGTGGACGCGATTGGGGTCACTCCGGTTACTTTCGCCGGCGTCTCCCGCCAGGGCACTCCATCTAAGTGCACGCTTAGTTTCTAGGAACAAGAGACCATTGTTAGAATTCCAGATTTCCGCAACGTTGAAAGCCTCGTCTTTTCGATTTAAGTGATAAAGGATAGTCAATAGTCGTTCAAGATCGCCAGCTATAACACTCGCCCCACGTATCCCGAGAAGGCCGGTCTTGGCCAACCAGTTTGTATTCTGCCATTCATCAATAGCCCTCTTCAACCAATCGACCGTCTCTTGTTCAGACCCCAATCGTTCAGACAAAGCTGCAAGTCGGTGTGCAGCTTGTGCAACGACTCCCCGTAAAGACAGCTGTTGCGCCTCGCCAAGCGCCAAGAGATATTCTTCGCGCGCCTTCCAGTAATCACCCAAGACATAGAAGTAGTTACCAAGATTTAATAGTGCATATGCGCGTTCCCTCGAGTACCGAGTCTTCCGCACGAGTCCCAGCTGTTCGCGGAATGCTAATCCTGCTCTGTCGAGGGATCCTTCCGCAAGGTAGCAGTTGCCCTGATTTCCCCTTAATACGGCCCTATCACGCAATGAGAAGAGTGGATTACTGATGATTCTTTCCTCGATAGCAAACTGATTCTTTGCCTCCTCATATTGGCGTAATCCCATATAGATTTGGCCGAGGGTCGAATGGATTACTGCGGCGATCGATAAATCAATAGAATTTCCTTCAAGGGACATTATTGCCCTAATGCCATATTCAAGTGCAACTTCATACTCACCAATCTCCATGAATACCCTGGCGTTGTCTGCAAGTGGCTTTGCCGCCTTAAGGTCTTTTGACCCATTCCGGAGCGACAGACGCATCTGGGCGTTTCTGATTGCTTCTCTAAATAGGCCTAGCTCCATCAGGCAATCGAATTCGCGATTGTACGCTTCCCATTCGAGGTCGTGATCACCACCCCTCCTTGCGGACTCGATCGCCCTTTTCGTATTCGCCAGCGAAGCGACGAAATCCGCTTCCATGAATTCGACATCAGAGAGACTCAAATACGACCAACCCTTCCATTTGAGATTTCCAGCCAAGGACATTTCGGTTAACAGGAGTTTTGTCTGAAGATGCGCTTCAGGAAGACGTTGATCTTGAATATAGGCACGGACAAGAATTGACCGCAGGAATCCCAGGGTCTCAAAATCATGACGTTTTCTTGCGGAATCGATCAAACAGACGATTGTATTCTCCTGCGCTTTATGCTGGCCGGCGGCAAATGGAAGGACAGCAGCAGCTATTCTGTAGTACAGCTCATCGGGTTCCAAAACGACAGCCCTTCTTGCCGCATCTAATGCATTCACGTAGTCCTTTTGCCCCCAGCACGAGAGGCACAAGGCGTACCAAAGATCACTGCGATCAGGGTATCGGTGACATTGCACGCGATAGTGCGTAATTGCTCGAGAAACACCGTTGGCGAGTTCATAAGCGTATGCCATTCCTTTGACGATTCTTGGATCACGAAGGCCAAACTGAATCGCATGCTCGAAAGCATCCTGCGCAGCTTCATACTCTTTCAATCGCATATATACACAACCAAGTCCATATAGCGAGTATGCCGATCTCATACTCCCGTCACATCGACGATCGAGGAATATCAAAGTACTCTGCAATGTCCCATTGTATTGGGAAATCTCAGCATAAGCGTCATAGAGTGAAATGTAGCCTGGATATTTGTCGATCAGCTGTTCACAATACATTGTGCCTTGGGGAAATATGCCCTCTCCCATCATCTCGCGAAGAGCAATATAATCGCGTACGGAATCCGGCTCAGAGATGCTAGCCGCTATACTGAGTGAAACGGAAGTCAGAACAAGCGCTACACCGCAAAAGCATCCATGAATCATTGCCGAATCACCTGTCATTTATGTCGAAAAGTAACCTCATAACTTTAGCTTCGCGCTCTCCACCGCGTGTCACGAACTTCTTCCCCCTCTCTGATTGCATCTTGTGGCTTGTTGAGCATCAAGAAGCCTTTCATCCGCAGCCAATGAGCCTCCTCGACAACCCGAACGTTAGTTGATTGCATTGACAGAGTGAGGTGCTCCAAAGCCTGCAGCACACGTTTTTCATCAAAGCGAGGGAATAGCCCCAGGAAACTCCTCTCTGCCGTCCCAAGTATCATTGCCCCAACCATCGAGTGTACAACCGCTATCGACTCCCCTCCTGGTCGAGTTCTTATGACTCGTTCCAGCTCCCGGATTGCTCCATCACGGTCTCCCCCCGCGTACTCCCGCCTCGCCCTCTCGATCTGATCATCTTGATCACCACGCCAACGTCCAGAGAAATCTAAATCCACTGTACGGGCGAGATCGTAATATTTACCTTTGGTTAATTCGCTCACGGAAACAGCCGCAAAGATTCCAAACGCAAGTATCGCAGCAAAGCGCAATATGTAATTCATTATTGGTTCTCTTAAGGCGCGGCGGCGAGTATCCTCCCGTCTTTGCTCCCGGTCTTGCACTCCTCGCATCACAAGCAACACTTCCTCAAGCTCGCAAGAGAGAGTGTTATCATTCTCGATTTCAGCTAAGACTCGCAAAGATTCTTCTCGCGAGAGTCTCCCGCAGGCGAACGCAATCAGGATATCCCGATCAATCACTTCGTGATTCATGGCCTGCCTCCCCTCATTCCTATTATTACTCCTTCAACTCCGTTTTTCCGAAGCGCTCTACGAATTCTCTTCAAGGCCGATTCCTCTCGACTTTTTACAGTCGACAACGCCAAGCCCAAATAGCCAGCGATCTCCTGGAACGTCAGTCCTGAAAAGTACCTCAATTTTATTATCTCAAAATCTCTGGGAGTCACCCCCACTAGCACTTCTGTGAGAATCCTGACCTGCTCCCGGTTCTCTAGGTCCTCTGACGGAGGTCCTACTCGAGTGAGAACCTCTGCTTTATCGTCCCACCGCACGGTGCGGCTTTCGCGCTGCCTGTTTTGCCCAGCACGGTTGAGTACTGATTTCGCAACATAGTTGCGGATGTGTTCAAGCGATGCGAACAGATCCCCCTCACGCGTCATCGCAGATTGGATCACGCCATGCACCACATCTTCTGCCTCCGCAATATCAAAATGCACGGTGAGCGCAAGGTTGACCCAAAGCCGGTAATACCTTTTGTACGCAGCAGCCCAGAGGGTGGACTGCACGCATTCGTGCGTATCGGTTGTGACCATCGAAGAAGCCCCGTTCAGGCGGCGCGGTGTGAGTATACTTCAAATCGCGGGTGTTGCTCAATCGTACACAACGATTCGAACAGAAGTCAAGTGCTTTTCACAAAATCCCCCTACACCATATTCTTGCTTTTGCACTCCCCCCTTGCTACATTTTTTTACAGGTGTATCCGTCACCCATCTATGGACATAGCGTGCCCCTCGTCCCTCCTTATATAGAATCCCTCGAACCCTATAAACCCGGCAAACCCATCGCGGAACTGCAACGAGAACTCGGGATCACCGATGTCGTGAAACTCGCATCCAACGAAAACCCCCTCGGCCCGTCACCAAACGCCATCAAAGCTATGAACGCCGCTACACTGGGGCTGAACCTCTACCCCAACGGCGGACTGGACCTCCGCGAAGAGCTCGCACATCAGTACAACCTGCGCACCGAAAACGTCATCGCCGGCAGCGGTTCGGAAGGTATCATGTCAAACATCATCCGCGCTTTCCTCTGCGACGATGATGAGGTGCTCACATCCGAAGGTACGTTCGTCGGCTTCTACGTGCTCGCCCGCTCCCGCGGCATCCGCATGATCATGGTTCCCCTGAAGAACTACCACTTCGATCTCCAGGCCATCGCCGCACGGATCACCGGCCATACGAAAATTATCTACCTCGCTAATCCGAATAACCCCACCGGCACGATCTTCACCCGACCGGAGTTCGATGTCTTCATGAAGAGCGTTCCCGGCTAACGTGCTGATTATCCTTGATGAAGCATACTTCGAATACGCACGCGACAATCCCTCATACCCCGATTCAATGCACTACCGCTACGATAATGTGATCACACTCAGAACATTCTCAAAGGTGTACGGACTTGCAGGCATCCGCATCGGCTACGGCTTCGCTCATGATGTGCTGATCAGAAACCTGCTCAAGGTGAAACTTCCCTTCGAACCCAGCACGCTCGCACAAGCAGCCGGAATCGGGGCCCTGCAGGATCCGGAATTCCTCCACCGTTCACTCGCCGTGAACGCCGCAGGCAAACACCAGCTCGGTAACGGACTCAAGGATCTCGGTTTCACCATGATCCCAACTGAAGCGAACTTCTTCTGTGTGCCTCTCGCAAGCGAAGAAGAAGCCCAACAGCTTTACCAAAAACTCCTCCACAAAGGCATCATTATCCGGCCACTGAAGGCGTTCGGATTACCCCACTGCGTGCGCATTACGATCGGGACCGAGGAACAAAATACACGATTGCTCTCTGCCCTTCGTACCCCGGCCTCCCTTCCGTGAATTGCAGAAGTTGCGCCCCGACTAGTGCCCCTCCAACTAAATGATTCTACACAACAAGGGGCATCCCGCTGCAAGCGGGACTCGTTCCAAAACCAAACAGAAGCCAGAGTGTTCAAAAGATTTGTTGGAATGGCACGACTAGTTCCGTATCTTCACAGAGACGTCGCTGCACACCTTCATCCGGACGCCTCCTTCACAACTGACACACAGCGACCCCATGGGTCAGCAGGAATCCGAAGAACTCGCCATACTCTTTGCCGATGTCGCAGGCAGTACGCGCCTCTATGACCGAAGGGGGGACGCATTCGCACGCAAAGTGATCGGCCTCTGCCTTTCCTTCCTCAGACAGGTGGTTCAAGGAGAGCACGGATCAGTTATCAAAGAGATCGGCGATGAAGTCATGTGTACCTTCCCGTCAGCGGAGCACGCAGCCGCCGCTGCTATCGAAATGCAACGCACCATCCAGCAAGCCTCCTCCTTCGGCAAGTTTGAAAATGAACAACTCCGGATCCGTGTCGGCTTCCATTTCGGACCGGTCGTCCGCGGCAACGAGGATGTCTTCGGAGATGCGGTAAATGTGGCCGCGCGCGTCGTCGCCCAGGCAAAGGCACAACAGATTCTCACGACCCAGGACACGATGGATCACCTCCCGGAGGAACGCCGCGCAAAGGCACGCTTGATCGACCGGGTGATGCTGAAAGGAAAGTCGCAGGAACTCGAGCTGCACGAACTGCTATGGGATATTGACAACCTGACGGTCCTGCAGGATGGACTCGTGGCGGACGGCATCCGCGTCACTGCACGGCTTACGTATTGCGGGAAGGAGTTCTTCCTCGATGCGGAACATTCGATCATTCGGATGGGCCGGGGGGACGAGAATGACATCGTGGTAGCTGACACGCTCGCATCACGACTGCACGCCCGCCTGGAACTGCGCAAGGGGAAAATGGTTCTGGTGGATCAAAGCCTGAATGGGACGTACTTCCGGCTGGAAGGCGAGGAAGAAGGTTTTCTACGGCGCGATGAGCAGACACTTCGCGGCCGTGGCGTCATTTCACTGGGACGGACCCCGGAATCCAATCCGGACCATCGCATCCTCTTTACGAGCGGCTGACTGCAGCTTCCCTCTCTTCCGTAACCCGGATGATAAGTGCAGTCACGTTGTCCGTCCCGCCACGCGCATTCGCCAACGCAACAAGCTCATTCGAAGCTACCTGAGGGTCCCTTCCGACAACCATCCTCCTGATCTCTTCTTCTTCGAGATGATTGGTGAGTCCATCAGTGCACATGATGAACGACATCCCCGGCGCCAGAGGGAACGGCCCCGTGATCTCCGGCTCAATATCGACGTGCTTCCCGAGTGCCCGTGTCAGAAGATTCCGTTCGGGGTGGACCCGCGCCTGCTCCCGCGTGATCACCCCCTTCTTGTACAGCTCCCAGACATGGGAATGATCTGTGGTGATCTGGCGGAGTTCATCGGGTGTGGCGAGAAAGACCTTGCTGTCGCCGATGTGGCCGATCCAGCATGAGGACTCCTGGAAGACCAGTATCGTGCACGTGGTGCCCATACCCCTAAACGCCGGATTGCTGCCGGCCTCCCCCAATATCCGCGTATTGGCTTCCTCCATGACATGACGAAGAAGCTCCGGCACCGGACCCACCGCGGCTGATGCATACGATGCGGTGACTGCGGCGACCGCCAATTCGCTGGCATGGCGTCCGGCACGGTGCCCCCCCATGCCATCCGCTACAACGAAGAGCATGCCCTTCGGTGACTTCAGGCTGTCAAGTGCCGGCGGAGTTATACCGTATGAATCCTGATTCTCCTCACGCACCATCCCTTTATCGGTCTTACAACCATGGCTGATTACTATCACGGGTCTATCTTTCTCGTTTTTTAGTCGGCCGGCACGGAGGCAAACATTTCCTGAATGGCAGGCGAAACATACGGCCGCTTGATGTCATACGTAGGATCAATTCGCTTCGCCCGACGAAAGGCTTCGAATGCCTTGTCGCGTTCATCCTTCTTCTCACCTCCGGAGAGCAAGTAGAGGGCTGCATGAGAGCAGCCAAGGAATGCCTGGACGTTTGCGTGATCGCGTCCGCGTTCCGCAGCCGGCGTGAGCCCTTCAACAGCCTGTTGGTACCTGCCGTTCAGGAATGCCGCGATGCCTTTCCTCTCATCCTGCTCGAATCCCCGAATCTTCGAGAAATACTCGTCGAGTCCCGGATACGTGGAGCGGCGTTTTCGAACTTCCTGAAAGAGCATCCTCGCCCGTGTAATGTTTCCCTGCTCAAATTCATGCACTGCCGCTTTGAACAGGCTATCACCCTCACCACCCTGCAACGGCACTTGCTTGGTCGTCTGAGAAGGTGCGCGCGCACGAAACTCGTCCAGGCGCTCCCGCAACAATGCACCGGCTTGGGTGTCGAGATGACCGTTGTAAACTTCACCGGCGGCATGCTCTGTTTCGAAGTCCTTTAGTGCGAGGGATGGCTGACCCAGCCGGGCATAGGCAGCCCCCCGGTACACGTACGGGAAGTAGTCCATCAACTTCACACCGTAGGTCCGTGCATTGGCTTTGGATTCCGGTCGCAGTGATATGGCTCGCGAGAAGTGCGTGACGGCCGCGGTGTACTTCCCCCGTCGAAGCGCCTCTAACCCGTTTCCGTAGCTCTGGTACCACTGCTGCGCACAAGCCTGCCCGGGCAGAGAGGCCAGCATGAGCAGAAGGATCAGGATGCTAGAACTGTGAGAGGATCTTTGCTGCATCATAGCCAGGCCATTGCTGTGTCACCTCCAACAACGAATCTTTCCGTATCACAATTCTCAGCGTGAGCGGTTGTTTGTACTGGGGATTGGTGCATGTAACTTTGTAGCTCCCCGCCTGGAGTTTTATTCGGCATGGTGTCACGTAAGACTTGTCAAGGGCCACAACACCTGTCGAATCGCGCTCGACTCTTGCCACTTCGGCCCAGGGAAGGACGTTGAGCGCTACTGCACCCATGGGGACTGATGGCCGGAAGCAGGTACCATGTTGCCGCAACAAGAATCAGGATCCCGGCCCCGACTCCCCAAAGCAGCCGGGGGTTGCGCACGGGGAAACTACGCTTCTGTGCACGGGGAGGCACCACGGGCCCGGTGTTGAGTAGCGTGGCTGCCTGGTGGTCAGCCGTCCAGACCTTTTTGTTCAGCAATCCTCAGGTGCTCCTTTGCTATCTCAAGCTCCCGAACCACGTCATCCAGACGTTGATACCTGGCTGCCGGGTCCTTGATCAGCATCCTGCTCAGGATGGCCGACAGTTCCTCCGGATACAGCCGGGGAAGTTGGTCGATACCTTCCGGTTCCTCGTGAACGATCTTGTACATCACCGAGGTGGGTTCCTCACCCCGGAAGGGTTTTTGCGAGGTGAACAGCTCGAAAAGAAGAACGCCGCAGGAAAAAATGTCAGCGCGCGGATCAACCTTTTTTCCCTGGATCTGTTCCGGAGACATGTAGTACGGCGTGCCCATCACGGCGCCCGTCGAGGTCAGCGCGCTCGACCCCAACCGCGCTATGCCGAAATCCATGATCTTCACCCGTCCATCATCCAGGACGCGGATGTTGGCGGGCTTGACATCGCGGTGGACCACTTCCTTGCTGTGGGAGAAGGCAAGACCGCGGCAGATCTGCACCGCAATGTCGATCTTCTGCATCGCAGACATCGGTTCTTGACGTTCGAGAAGCGTGCGCAGGTCGGAGCCGGTCAGATACTCCATCACGATGAACGGCCGCCCTTTATCCTCCCCGACGTCGTGGACGATGGTGATGTTCTCGTGCGAGAGTTTTCCCGCGGTACGGGCCTCCCGGTAGAAGCGCTCTTTGATCTCAGGAACATCGAGCGCAAGATCAAGTATCACCTTCACCGCAACTTCGCGATCCATCACGGGATCATAGGCCCGGTAGACGGTGCCCATGCCCCCGCGTCCAAGCTGTTCACGAATCTCGTACTTGCCGATCTTGTCCATAGAGTGAGTCGAGAGGTGAAAAAGTTCTGGTGGAGTGCATAAAGTGTACGAAGGGGAGAAAACAATGTCAATTTCCCGTCGCAGCTCCACCCAAAATATTACACCCTAAAAAAATAAAAGTTTTCCGGGCCCGTAAACATTGGCGAATAGACTATTTTATTTTGACATGAAAGAAAATGCCTGTTCGCAGCGTCTAATATATAGAGGGGGTCCTTGCCGGATTCTCGGAGACCCCTCAGCAGACCTTTACACCAATAATCCAGGAGGATGCACCATGTGGATCCAAAGCCATGATACACTCCTTACCCATCCAAAACTATTCCGCCTGATGAGCTTGATGAACTGGAACGCCGACATTGCAATAGCCAAACTCCTCAGATTCTGGTTGTGGTGTTTGAACTACGCCCCCGACGGCGACCTCCGCCGCTACGAAAGTGCAGAACTCGGCGCGGCTGTCGGGCTTTCGGCCGAAATGTCCGACCACTTCGTCAAAGCGATGATCAAGGCCGGCTTTCTGGACGATATGCCCTATTTCCGCGTGCACGACTGGTGGGACTACGGAGGACCCCTTCTCCGGGCAAGACACAAACGTCACCCCCACGTCTGGAAGCACATAAGGGATCTGTATGAAGGGAAGTACAGTAACGGTACGGATGATCAACGTGAGGAGTACAGTATAACCCCAAACCCTCAATCTGACGGGTACAGCAAGGGTATACATACATAACATACATACATAACAGACATACAGACATAACAAAACAGCAGCAACACGCAAAAAAGCGGTGTTGACAACTTGTGCGTGCTGACAAGCCAAACGGCCAGTGAGTGCGGTTAGCGAGTGACGATCCGGAGTCTATTCATAGCGCAACGACGCTACCGGATTTGCCAGAGCCGCTCGAAGTGATTGCAATCCCGCAGCCAGAAGGGCGACGGCGGCGGCAAAGCACCCTGCAATGAGAAATGCCCACCAGGGGAGCCCGATGCGATAGGCAAAGTTTTCGAGCCATTGATTCATCGCGTACGCCGCCAACGGCACGGCAATGAGGTTTGCGACAAGGATCAGCTTTGCGTACTCACCCGCAATGAGACGAATGATCCCTGCTGCCGTTGCACCCAGCACTTTTCTGATGCCGATTTCTTTTGTGCGTTGCCGTACGGATAAGGTGACCAGACCAAGCAACCCCATCGTGGCAATGGCGATGGCCAGCGCGCTTCCCCAGGCGAGAATGGACTGGAATCGCTCTTCACTCCGGTACACGCGTCCATATGCCTCGTCGAGAAGATAGTAGGAGAAGGGAGAGGCCGGAACGATGCGATCCCAGGCGCGCCGAACGGCCGCAATGGTCTCCTGAGTCTCGGGCGTGTTCAAGCGTACCGATAACAGAGAGTACCTGTCAGCCCATGGCCTGCGGGTGATGATAAGCGGACCGATCTTGTCGTGGAGCGCTGCAAAGTGGAAGTCCTTCACGACACCGATTATAGTGTGGTCCCCATCCCGCCTTATGGTCTTCCCCAGCGGCTCCGGCCAGTCAAGCATGCGCGCCAGTGTTTCATTGATAATGTATGCATTCCGGTCGGAGGGAAACTCAGGGGCGAAGCCTCGCCCCCGCACTACACTCAGACCGAAGGTTGTGAAGAATTGATCGTCCACATCCACCACGTGTATCATCATAGGAGTTGTGGATCCCTGCGGTATATACCCGTTGGTTGTGAAGCCGTTGTGAGGCACTTCCGACGATGCCGAAATCGCCTGAACACCCGGGATGCCCGCTATTGCCGTTTTCAAGAGATCACATTTTGACTGGCTTTCATCACCGAGCAACGGTACTACGACCATGTGCTCCTTCTGAAATCCCAGATCTTTGGTTTTCACAAACCGCATCTGTTCGGTAATCACCAGCGTCCCCGAGCCGAGCGCAACAGCAACGGCAAATTGCAGGACGACAAGAACGTTGCGGGTGCCGGATTTCAGGGGAGCCGAAAGGCCTTTCAACGAACTTACCGCGGGGAGCGAAGCGAGGGTCAGTGCAGGATAGATACCGCCGGCGAGCGCAACGACGACGAGCGAAGCACCCGCAATCGCAAGTGCAGACGGAGTGAGCAATCCTGACAATGTCAGGGGCTGCCCCGTGAATTGCCCGAAAGCACCCAGGAAAAGTTCGACCAGGAAAAGCGCAAGAATGGCAGCAACGGTGGTCACCACCAGGGATTCGGCAAGAAACTGTGCGACGAGACCGAGCCGGTCGGCGCCCAGTGCCTTCCGGACACCCACCTCCCGTGCGCGCGGTACCGCCTGTGCCGTCGAGAGATTCACGAAATTCACGCAGGCGATGAGGAATATCATCAATGCGATAACCGACGCAACGAATGAGGTTGCTTCGCAGGGTCTCGGAATCATCGATTGTGATGCAGACGCAGGTCAGGGAGTCCGTGCAGGTGTGCACACAACGCTACTCCAAGGGGGGCGAGCTGCTTGTTGAGTGGCTCCCAGAGCATGGCGGGGAGCCGCTGTTCAACCGCACGGGATCGGCATGTTCTCCGCAGGAGCACGTAGGTGAGGTATTGATTCCCTCCATTCCAATCGAGATAGAGGCCGGGCAATCCTGTAGAGCGTTGAGAAGGAGATGAGCGCGTCGAACCGGAACTCAGAGTTCGCCGGAGGATCCGCAACGACACCGGTCACCGGTGTAAAGCTCGCTGCCGTTGTTCAAGCCTGACGGTTTGGCACCGATCGGACGTCTTTATCTCCCGAAAACCCTCATGGCCTCGCCTGCGGTCATCACCAGGGAAAACGGCGGTGCAAGGGCTCTAGCGGGTCGCCATGAATCAGCGGGAAGCTCAGCACGGAGAAGAACGTGGAATCGGCGTAACACCACTTTCTCGATCCGCGGCGTTCCGGGACTCCCGCGAGAATCGACGCCGGCCGGGAGTGTGGACAGTCGGACAATGTTCTCGACTTCGGGAATTTCGGCCTTCATGGCGGGTCCGATAGGCGGCGTGAATGTCGGTCCATCGCCGACGACGAGCTCCCTCCTTCAAGGACGGCAAGTCCGATACGGTAGATCCGGTCTCCTCGTGCTTGAAACGAGTCGTAGCTTCCTTCAAACAGCACATACAGCAGTATCAGGATGCTTATCGTGAGTCCGATAGCCAGGCCGATGACATTGACAAAGCGTGTGAGCTTTATGCCGCATCATCGCGCGGAGCGAGAGTCGGACCGAACTGCGAATAGAGCGCCGGGTAATTATTCATAGCGTAATGACTCGATTGGGTTCCTGATAGCCGCACGGATTGTATGGTAGCCGACAGTAACCATCGCGATGCACAACGCGACGGCGCCTGCGATGAGAAACACCTCCACGCCGATGTCAATCCGGTATGCATAGCCGTCCAGCCAGCGCCGCATGGCGTAATACGCAAGGGGCCAGGCGACAATGTTGGCGATCACGATGAGCTTCGCGAATTCTTTTGTGAGGAGTCCGGCGAGATTGAACATGCCTGCCCCAAAGACCTTGCGTATCCCCATCTCTTTCGTGCGCTGTTCGGTCGCGTACATCGCGAGCCCGAGCAATCCGAGGCTGGAGATGAAAACGCCGAGCGTTGCCAGGATGCCGAACAGCGTACCGACCGCTTCATCGCGACGATAGTACCGTTCAAGGCGGCTGTCGAGGAAGAATGACGTGAATGGCTGCCCGCCGCTGAAATCCACCCACTGCTTCCGGATGTCTTCAATAATCGCGGGAATGTCTCCCTGCACGCGAAGCACGATCCGCGTCGGGTGCCCACTGGAGACGAGCACCACCATGGGGAGTATCTGCGTGTGCAGGGGCTCAAAGTGAAAGTCCTCGGTGACTCCCACGATTCTCAACGCCCGTTCCCCGACGCCAAAGAACCCGATGACCCGGCGTCCCACAGGATGCTCGTACCCGAGCGAACGCGCGGCTGACTCGTTGATGACCACCGCGTCAACGCTGTCTGTCATGAAGTCCCTCGAGAGATGCCGCCCATCCTTCAGTTTCACGCCGAGGAACGAGAGAAAGTCGGCACCCGCCCATAGTTGACGGAACATCATCAGATTCGACCGGTCTCCACCTTCGGGGCGATAGGCCGCACTGTTGATGTCGTTCCCGGGCAGGTTCTGGGTGAATGCACCTCCCGTGACTCCCCGGGTGTTCAACATTCTGTCACGAAACGCCTCGCTCTTGTCTCCGAGAAGCCAGGTGTTGTCGACCACGAGCAGATGCTCTTTGTCGAAGCCGAGGTTCCGCGACTGCACAAACTTGAGTTGCCGGGAGACGACGAGGGTCCCCACGATGAGCCCGATGGATATTGTGAACTGAGCGATCACCAGAATGGTGCGCAGCCATCCGCTGCGCATGCCGGTACGGATGTTGCCTTTCAACACCTTCGCGGGCTGCAGTGAGGAAAGGACAAATGCAGGGTAACTTCCCGCAAAGAGTCCGACGATAAGCACCATGAGTACCGAACCGGCCAGTAGCAGGGGGAACCCCGGATCAGCCAGGGAGAGGTTTTTCCCGACAAAGGAATTGAATGACGGCAGCGCGAGTTCGACAACCCCGAGACTGATGAGCATGCCAATGAACGCCAGGAGGATGGCCTCGCTGAGAAATTGCTGCACAAGCTGTGACCTGCGCGAACCGAGCACCTTGCGCACCCCCACCTCCTTGGCCCTGCGCGCCGAACGGGCGGTGCTGAGGTTCATGAAGTTGATGCAGGCAAGCACGAGTATGAACACGCCGATCATCCCGAACATCGACACAGTGTCGATTGTACCGGCGGGTTCGAGCTCTTCATCGAGACGGGAGTAGAGATGTATGTCAGTGAGCGGCTGGAACCGGTAGCGGTAGTACATGCCTTGCGCTTCCATGTCGCTCCACTCGGCGGCGAATATTGTTCTTAAGGAGAGGCCTGACATGTTCCGACACCGGTCCCGCAAATGCCGACTTCCACATCCGCCGCCGAGACCCCCTCCTTCAGCAGCACGTACGTATACCATGAGTTCCCGATCCAGTAGTCTTCATCGTCAAACGAACGCGATCCGGAGGAGATGAGAAATGAAAAGTGCCAGTGCGAACGGGCGGGAAACGCCTTGACGACGCCGCAGACCATGAGCGGGGTCGTTCCGTCCATCATGATCGTCCGCCCCAGGGCCGGTGTGTCGCCGAAGTATCTGCGCGCGGTTTCGTCTGAAAGCACAACGCTGTACGGCTGTGTCAGAAACGAACGCTGGTTCCCTTCTACTACGGAGAAAGAGAAAATGTCGAAGAGAGTTGAGTCGGCGACGTAGATCTGGTATTCGGTGAATGCGCGATCTCCAAGCCGGAGTGTGTGGTCTCCCATCACCCGAATCCGGCCGGCGGCCTCCACACCCGGAATGTCGCTCATCAGGGTTTTCGCCAGCGGACCGCTGCTTCGGGCAGTCAGAAAGTCTTTGTCCTTCACGCGCGCATCGAGCGTGATGCGGTAGATGCGGCCGGCATTTGCGTGAAACCTGTCATAGGAGTATTCATCCAGCATATACAGACAGATGAGCAACCCGCACGCCATTCCGACCGCAAGACCGGCGATGCTTATGAAACTGTAGCCCTTCTCCCGCAGGAGATGGCGGACGGCAATGAGGAGATAGTTCTTGATCATCGTGATTTGATGTTTTCGGTGACGACATGACCGTCGAAAAGGTGGATGACACGGTGGGCGTACTCTGAATCGTGCGCCGAGTGCGTGACCATGACGATCGTGGTGCCGGTTTCGTTGAGCCGGGTCAGGAGCTTCATGACTTCCGTGCCGTGGATCGAGTCCAGGTTTCCTGTGGGCTCGTCGGCAAGTATGAGCTTGGGATTTGCGACAATCGCGCGGGCCACGGCCACACGCTGCTGTTGCCCGCCCGACAATTGCTGCGGAAAGTGGTTCCGCCTGTGCATGATCCCCATCTGCTCAAGCACCTGGTTCACCCTCTTGCCACGTTCCGCCGAAGATGTGCCAAGATAAAAGAGCGGAAGCTCGACGTTTTCGAATACGGTAAGCTCGTCTATGAGGTTGAAGCTCTGGAACACGAATCCGATGTTGGCCTTCCGGAGGTTCGCCCGCTGACGCTCCGAGTGTTTCGAGACCTCCTGGTCAAGGAAGTAGTACTCTCCGCCGGAAGGATTGTCCAATAGTCCCATGAGATTGAGAAGCGTTGACTTCCCTCCGCCCGAGGGGCCCATGATGGCCACAAACTCGCCCGGCGTGATATCGATGTTGACGTTGTTGAGTGCTGTGGTCTCTACTTCATCCGTGGTGTAGACTTTTTTGAGACCTCGTGCCTTAATCATAACACCTCCACTGTTTCGTACTTGCTATTTGAACACAAGCCTGTCGACATCCCCGAAGTTGTCGTAAGCCGAAGTAACGACCCTCTCGCCGGGGCGGATGCCGTCAAGCACCTCGAATGTCTGGGGATTCTGCCGGCCGAGTTTGATCTGACGCTTGACCGCGAAGCTCCCTGAAGGATCGACGACAAACGCCCACTGGCCGCCCGTCCGCTGATAGAAACCTCCCCGTGTCAACAACATCGCTTCGGCAAGATCGCCCAGCTCGAGACGGATCTGAAGCGTCTGACCGCGCCTGATCCCCTTTGGCTGCGAACCGGCAAATATCATATCCACTTCGAACCGCCCCTCTCGCACCTCGGGATAGACCTTGCTGATGACCAACCGGTATTGCTCTCCGGCAAGTTCAAACTCCCCTGTTTGTCCGGGATTGATCCGGGAAATGTAGAACTCATCGACGCCGGCGCGGACCTTGAAGCTGTCCAGCACATCTATCTGTCCCAGCCGTTCTCCCAGACTTTTAGACTGACCGATCTCGGCATTGAGGGAAGAGAGCTGACCGCTGATCGGTGCACGGATGGTCAGGTTGTCAAGATTCCGCCGTGTCATGGCAACGTTGGCAGTAAGGCGCTTCATCGATTCTTCAAGCTGTCCTATCTGGTTGAAGCGCAGAAGTGAATCCTGCCGTGCATTCTCGAGACTGATTTCCCGGCGCTTCAGCCAATAGATGTACTCGTCACGGCTCTGGGAGAATTCAAGTGTGGATATCAATCCTCGTGAGGCCAGCGTTGAATCGCGCACGAAGACTCTTCGCGCCTTCTCGAGTCCGAGGTCCACTTCCGCCAGCTCCGCCCTGACTCGGATGGAGTTTTGCTCTATGGATATCCGTGTGTTACGCGCGTTGTTTATCTGTTCGTAGGCAAGCGCCTCCCTGTACATCACGTCGAGTTGCAGGCCGGTGTTGTTGAGTCGAAGTATGGGATCGCCCTTTTTCACCATCGTTCCCGCCTCCACAAACCTGGTCTCCACACGGCCCCCTTCCACCGCGTCCAGATAGAAAGTCTGGATTGGCTGCACGGAGCCATTGACCGGAGTGTATTCCTGGAACGGCCCCCGGGTGACTTCTGAGATCGTAATTTTTTCCCTGTCGACGTTGAGCCGCGTCCCCCGGTCAGCCAGAAGCACAACGAGGACGGCCGGTACTGCGATGCAGACCACACCAAAAAGAATCAACCGTTTCGGGGTCCACCATTTCTTCTGGATCTTGCGGTCCATGCCGCTTTGATCAATTGAATTGGGTGAATCGGGTGAACCAGGTGAACCGGGCAAACCGGGCAAACCGGGCAGCCTGGCGAACCTGATGAACCTGAGTTGGGAGAATCGGCCTGATGTTTCGTGTGAACGTGAAGCGGTTCCATGGCGTCTGAGTAAGTGGTGGTGTCTATCGGGTTACGAAAATCACTGCAATCCCCTTGCCAATCTGGATGGCCTTAAGCGATCTGAATTCAGGGGTAAGGAAGTTGGTGCTGTCCGCAAATGGAACAGTCCGGTGTCCGTAATCGGACAGTCTGTGATCAGAAAAACCTTTCCTTTTTCCTTCCGTATACAGACATTGCAGTTGCCACCCTGAAAGAGCCATGACTGAACCCGTACCCTCCATTCTTGTCGTTGACGACGACGAAGACATTCTGACCGCCGCCAGGCTGCTCCTGAAGCAGCAGGGGTGGCAGGTCCATACAGAACGCGGTCCAAGAAACCTCAACACCCTCCTGCAGGAACGGTCGTTTGACGTGATACTGCTTGACATGAACTTCAGCAGTGAAAGCAACAGCGGCAGGGAGGGTTTTGACTGGCTGAAGAAGATCCTGGAGGTCGACCCGTCGTCGGTGGTGGTGCTCATCACCGCGTTTGGCGACGTGGAAATGGCCGTGCGTGCGATCAAGGAGGGTGCTACAGACTTTGTGCTGAAGCCCTGGCAGAATGAAAAGCTCGTCGCCACAGTGTCTGCCGCGTGCGAACTGCGAAGATCCCATGCGGAGGTCGACCGGCTCCGGGCGCGCGAGCGTCACCTCACAGCCGATCTGGACCAGAAGTTCCAGGAATTCGTGGGCAGGTCCAAACCGATGCTGCGGGTCTTCGACACGATCGCCAAAGTGGCGGTCACCGACGCAAACGTGCTGATACTTGGAGAGAACGGTACGGGGAAGGAGCTGGTTGCGAGAGAGATTCACAGGCAGTCGGCCCGTTCAGCTGAAATCCTTCTCTCTGTGGACATGGGATCGCTCAGCGAGACGCTGTTTGAGAGCGAGCTCTTCGGACATCAGAAAGGCGCATTCACAGACGCGCGGGAAGACAGAGCCGGCCGGTTCGAGGCGGCATCGGGCGGAACTCTCTTTCTGGATGAGATTGCCAACCTCCCGCTCTCACTCCAATCGAAACTCCTGGCGGTTCTGGAGAACCGGCGTGTCACACGACTTGGATCGAACATCCCGCGGCCGGTCGACATACGACTCATTTGCGCGACGAACAAACAGCTCCTCGCACTGACGGAGGAGAAGCTTTTCCGCGAAGACCTCCTTTACCGCATCAACACCGTGGAGATCCATATCCCGCCGCTGCGGGAGAGAGTTGATGATATCCCGTTGCTGGTGGACCACTTTCTGGCCGGGTATACCCGGAAGTACGGGAAACCGGCCGTGAAGCTGGGCGCACAGACGCTCCGTAAGCTGCAGCGGTATCCCTGGCCCGGCAACGTGCGTGAATTGCAGCACGCCGTGGAGCGCGCCGTGGTGTTGACCGATTCCACGACGCTTCAGCCGAACGATTTCTTCCTCGCCGAACGGGAACCCGCCGAGAGCCTTGAGCTGAAGGAGTTCAAACTCGGCGGTGTCGAGAAAGATGTGATAATGAGAATCCTCACCAAGCACCGCGGCAACATCACGCACGCTGCGAAAGAGCTCGGACTCACACGTGCCGCCCTTTACCGCCGCCTCGAGAAACATGGCCTTTAAGAGCTTCCGCCTCCAGATACTCATCCGGATCACATTCCTTTCGGCAACCCTGCTGATTGCCGTATACCTGATACTCGAATCATCCTTCTATGCTACAACGGCAGTAGCGTTTCTGGCAGCACTTGCGCAGGTCGCGGCCCTCGTGACCTACGTCGAGCGTTCGAACAGCGACCTTGTGCGATTTCTGGAAGCGATAAAGTACTCCGACTTTTCACAATCGTTCACGGCAAAAGGCAAAGGAGCATCGTTCGACAAGCTCGCGCTTGCGTTCAACGAGGTGATGGACGAATTCCGCAAGCTTCGCGGGGACCGCGAGGAACAGTTCAATTTCCTCCAAACGCTCATCCAGCATGTCGGCGTCGGACTTCTTTCCTTCACGCCGGAAGGGGTTTTGGGCATCATCAATCCCGCCGCCAAGCGGCTGCTGAGGGTGAATCACCTCACCAACCTCCGGGCGCTGGAACCCTCTTCGCCCGAGCTTGTCCATACGCTTCTCGCGATGAAGCCGGGTGGACGGATCGTGATCAAAATCGACGACTTCCCGGAGCCCCTTCAGTTGGTCGTATATGCTACGGAAATCCGGCTGCACGAACAACCGTACACACTTGTTTCCATCCAGAACATCCAGCCCGAGCTTGAGGAAATGGAGATGGAAGCGTGGCAGAAGCTGATTCGCGTCCTCACTCACGAGATCATGAATTCCATCACCCCCATCTCTTCTCTTGCCTCGACGGCGGAGGTAATTCTTCACGACCGGGCGTTTGCATCGTTGCAGGGAGAAGCGCGTTCAGGGATTGATGATCTTCAAGGGGCGCTGAAGACCATCACGAAACGGAGTGAAGGATTGTTGCACTTCGTGGATGCGTACCGGAACCTCACGCTCATTCCCCGGCCGGAGCTGCAGATATTCCCCCTTGCGGAGCTCGTACAGCGCGTAGATCGCCTCCTGAAAGCCCAGATGGCGGGCAGGGATATTGTGCTGATCTCACGCGTGGATCCGGAGTCGCTGGAGGTGAACGCCGACCCCCGGCTGATGGAGCAGGTATTGATCAATCTCTTGCAGAACGCACTGTACGCCGTGCGGAAGAGGGAGCAGGGACGGATCCAACTGACCGCCCAATTGGACCCGCGGGGACGCGTCGCGATCGAAGTGGCGGACAACGGCACGGGAATTACCGAGGAAACCATGGAAAAGATTTTCGTGCCGTTCTTCACAACAAAGGAGAAGGGGTCCGGCATCGGACTCAGCTTGTCCCGGCAGATCGTGCGCATGCACGGGGGGACGATCACGTGCCGGTCGAAGGAAGGGTTTGGGGCGGTGTTTACGATACGATTGTAACCGCTTAGAACGTCCCCACAAACACTCCCGCCTGTATCATGAACCCTTTGCCTGTGACTTCACTCGGCACACCGAGCAAATCATGATTGGAATCCACAGTCCACGAAGGGAATGACATTCCGACATAGCTCGCGCCGAGACGCACTCCCAGCCACGCCAACAGCGCGTACTCGATGTTCACCGTCGGCGACCAGATGAAAAAGTTCCCCGATAGCACGCGCGCCGTGTTGGGCGGCGTAACGCCCGTCCAGGCACCAAAGAGCCCTTGCTCCCCTACCCAGGTGTTGCTGCCGCCGTTGCTCTGACGCAACGTAAGGTCCATCCCCCCGCCGCCAATCATGCCGCCGACCGCAATATCAAGATGCTCCATCACCGGCATCACGTACTCTGCCGTAAGCCCCCCCCAACCCACACGAAGTTCCGCATCCCGCCGGATGTTGTTGATATCGATCGAGCTGCTCTTGAGCCCGCCGGTCATTCCCATTCCGCCAACACGAACGTTGGGAAGAAGCATGATGTATGCTGCACCCCCTCCTCCGGTCATGAATATGCCGCCCTCTTGCAATGCGGCCCCGTTTCCGGCAGCCAGGAACGCGTTGATCGGCGTGACGTCAACAAAAAGCCAACCCGGCGTGAAACCGCCAAATAATCCCACCTTCAAGGCACGCGACCGCTTGGGAGGAATGGGCTCATCCTGCGAATATCCAACAGCGAGAAATAGGCTCAAAAGTAGGCTGATGCATATCAGTCGTTTCATGTGCGCTGACTCCCGAGTGAAAGTGTGCTTACGGAGACAGCCAAATGTACAAAACCGGAGAAAGAGAAACAAACGACATTGAAACTGCCGGACACCTTCTCTATATTGGTCCATCGTGCTTATGAACACCCCCAAACACACTCTGGTTCTCCTCGTCCTCCTGTGCGTGAATCTCATGCACGCAGAGGACCCGGCTGATCGTCTTTCAGCATTTACGTTCCTTCCCGGCAGATCGATCTTTCCGCTAAACCCTGCCAACTATGAAGAACCCCGTCTCGGCTTGACGAAAGACGTCAACTCTTCGCATATGAAGCTGGATATCGGCAGCGCAATGGATATCCTGCAACTATCTTTCTGCGCCGATTCCACCCAAAACATCCGAATCGGCGCAGACTTCTTTGCGTACGCCCTCGTTACGTCTTACGACGGACTCCGCCTGCAGGTCGACGCTCTGGATGGATACTTCGGAGGACATGTTGTGTACCGGATGCAACGCCCCCACTCGGCACTGCTTCTCCGGTTCAGGTTTCTCCATCTCAGTTCGCATCTCATCGACGGGCATTTCGATCTGAGCGATAGCCTCTGGCGTGACGGCCGATTCCCCAACCCACTCTCACGCGACTACGGCGAGATTACCGCAGGTTACCTCTGGCAGTGGAATTCTTCGGAACTCTTTCTCTACGCCGGCGTCAGCCAGGCGACCTTCATCCGCCCATCCACAATGAAGCGGCTCAATACCGTCTTGGGGGTGACAGCTCACACCGGAGACCGGACAAAAACTTTCGCGGGAAAGCCGGTGCACTTCTATGTATCCGATCATTTCAGAGTCTGGGGACTGGAGACGCTTTCAGGAACAAACATGCTCGAGGCGGGGGTAAAATTCGGAGAGTGGAACGGCGCGGGGATAAGAATCTTTCTCAGCCACCATTCCGGGCTGGAGGTCTATCACCAGTACTTCGATATGAAGAGCGACTCCTGGGGGGTGGGTTTCGGTCTAGAACCCTAATTCTCCCGCACGTCCCTTGAGTGCCGCGATGACGGTGTTGATGTGCTCGTCGAGGGGGACTCCCAGCTCCTCAGCACCCTTCGTAATATCCTCCCTGCTCACCGCCCGCGCAAACGCTTTGTCTTTCAGCTTCTTCTTCACCGATGAGACCTCAAGGTCGGCGATCTTGTTCGGCCGGATGACCGCAACGGCCATAATGAAACCCGCCAGCTCATCGCAGGCAAACAGCACTTTTGCCAGAGGCGTGTCGCGCGGGACGTTTGTGTCCGGCACGTGAGAAAGAATCGTGCGGCGGAGCTCTTCCGACAACCCGCGCTCTTTGAGTATTTCCGAACCTCTCATCGGATGGTCGGGAAACTGCGGATACATCTCGTAGTCGAAATCGTGCAGGAGTCCGGCAACACTCCACTCCTCCTTGTCGCCCCCCAGCTTCTCCGCATACGCTGCGACCGCAGCTTCCACCGCGAGCGCGTGCTTGCGCAGAGCGTCGGACTTGGTGAATTCACAAAGCAACATCAAACGCTGCCTGCCGTGTCACGTGTGTGCCTCCAATGGACGAATGCGCATTCCGTTCAGTTCAGACTCAATCGATGAGAGCATGCCCGGCATGCTTTTGAGCACCGGATCGGTGAGGCCGGGCCCCACATCAAACTGCTTTCCTTCAATGCCGTAGAGGAGGAGCACATGCGGAAGGCAGTGCAACTGACGCGCCATTTCGATCGCTTCCACAACGCCGAAGGTATGACTGGAAAAGTGCACAAAGTGCGCGGGCACCTCCTTCGAGACAGCGTCGAGGCGGTGCACATCGCCCGACGCCGTTCCGGATTCCAGCGCGTCGACAATAATCACCCGGTCGTATTTCTCCCATGCATCCATCAGAGCGGCACCTTCCCCGTTCTGCTCAACCACAACAACGCCGGGAATGTTCCGCCTGCGGAGCTCCCGTGCGGCCAGGATGCCGAGTCCGTCATCGGACCGGTATTCGTTTCCTACACCGATGACGAGTATGGAGCCGTTCACTCCCATGAGATCTTCACGAAGTGCGTCGCGCAGGAAATGCACGGATCGTAGTTGCGTATCGCCTGCTCGACACGCAAGGTAAGCTGCTCGCGGTCCATATCGATGTGTGTTGCCACAAACTTCCGCATATCGGATTCGATGGAGGGTTGATTCTGCGCCGTGGGCGGAACGATTTTGGCATCCAGGATCACTCCCTCGTCATCCAGACGGTAACGATGGTACAGCGTTCCCCGCGGTGCTTCGCTCGCACCGAACCCGATCCCCGCCTGCGGGTCGATCTTCACTGCAGGCGCATCGGGTTCTTCGTACTGCTCGATGATGCGGAGGGCTTCTTCAAGAGCAAGGATCGTTTCGATGCTCCGCACGATAATGCTCTTAAAAGGATTCTTGACAGGCGGAACCACGCCGAGATCCCGGGCAACCTGCCCGGCAATCGGGGTCAACTGATCGAAGTTGAGGTTGAACCGTGCCAGCGGTCCCACCTGGTAGGCGCCGACTCCCTTCTGTATGGAGTGCAACGCATTCGCGTGGGGGATATGCCGCTCTTCGAAGTGGAACTCGTACTCCCGTATCGCAATATCCAGTCCGCGGGTCGAGATGAAACGGCCCCCGTTGAAGGGATACTCGTCGGGATGATGCAACGCGACGAATTCGTAGTCCTGTTCCAGATCGGGGAATTCAAACGTCGCCGTAAGTTTTGCGGTGTCGACTGCACGATCACGCGCCCACTGCAGATCATCCATCAGCGCCCGCAGGTCCTTCTTCCGCGGCACGCGGTAGAATCCGCCCACCTTCACATTGATGGGATGGATTTCCCTGCCGCCGATAACGCGCACCAGCTCATTGCCGATCTTCTTCATCCGCAGCGCGGTTTTCACCAGCTCCGGCTTGTCCTTTGCGAGCAAGAGCACGTCTTCATACCCCAGAAAGTCGGGCGCATGGAGCATATAGACATGCAGCACATGGCTCTCGATCCATTCGCCGCAATAGATCAGACGCCGCAGGGCACGGAGCTGACCGCCCACGGTGACTTCAAATGCGTCTTCGATGGCATGCACCGCGCTCATCTGGTAGGCGACGGGACAGATGCCGCAAATGCGTGCGGTGATATCGGGCGCTTCGGAGTAGTTGCGGCCGCGGAGGAACGCTTCGAAGAATCGCGGCGGCTCGTAGATGCGGAATTTCACATCGGCGATCTTCCCGTCGCTGATCTTGATAAACACACCCCCCTCCCCTTCGACCCGGGCGAGCGTATCGACCTTGATCACTCGGTTATTCATGGGCTTCACTCTCTTTCCGGAACGCCTCGGCATACGCATTGAATCCGCGGAAGAGCAGCATGATGTCGTGCCGGGATTGACCCAGCTTGCCCAGTTGCCTGCTCAACGCGGGCGGATTCGGATTCTCCATCGGGCCGTAGCACCCGAAACAGCCGCGGTCGAATGTGGGGCAGAGCGCGTTGCAGCCGGCCTGCGTGACAGGCCCGAGGCATGCCGTACCTTTCGCCACCATCACACAGACGGTTCCGCGAAGTTTGCACTCAATACACACCGCGTGCGCCGGCACGGTCGGCTTCCGCTTGTTGAGGAAGGCGTTCACCACTTCCAGCAACTGGTACTTGTTGATGGGACAGCCGCGGAGTTCGAAATCCACGTGCACGTATGAGCCGATCGGCATCGATCGGTCCAGCGTGGAGATGTGCTCGGGTGAGGCATACACCAGGCGGGTGAAATCCTTCACGTCCTTCCAGTTCCGGAGAGCCTGGATCCCGCCGGCTGTGGCGCACGCACCGATCGTGATCAGCACACGGCACATCTTCCGGATTCCACGGATGCGCTCCACATCATGAGGAGTGGTGATGCTGCCTTCGACGAGTCCGATGTCATACGGCCCTTTGAGCATCCTGCGGCTTGCTTCGGGAAAGTTCGCAATTTCCACTGCGGCCGCGACGGCCAGGAGTTCATCTTCGGCATCGAGCAGGGAGAGCTGACAACCGTCGCAGGAGGCGAACTTGAACACGGCGATTTTCGGTCTCTTGGTCGGCATGTCAGAGCTCCTTCTTGTCCAGCAACGGGCGTACGCGCGGGAGGGGGTAGACAGGGCCTTCTTTGCAGATGAAGGTCGGTCCCAGCTGGCAGTGGCCGCAGAAGCCGACGGCGCACTTCATGTTCCGTTCCATGGAGAGGTAGATTTGCGTTTGGGGGACGCCGCGACGCTCGAGCTCGTCGATCGTGTACTTCATCATGATTTCCGGCCCGCAAACAAAGGCCACCGTTGCCCGGGCATCCAGTTTAATGTATTGAAAGAGCGAGGTGACAACGCCGATGTGCCCTTTCCAGGAAGAATCCCCGCGGTCAACGGTGACCAGTACCTCAACATTGAAATCATTCGCCCACTTTTCGAGTTCTACGCGATAGAGCAAATCCAGAGGGCTGCGACCGCCGTAGAGCAAGATCACGCGCCCGTAGTCGTCGCGGTTCTTGAGCAGAGTGTACAGGATCGGGCGCAGCGGCGCCAGGCCGATGCCTCCGGAAGCGATACAGACGTCCTTCCCGCGCGCGACTTCGATCGGCCAGCTCGACCCGTACGGGCCGCGGATGCCGATGATGTCGCCACGCTTCTTTTGCGCAAGCGATGTTGTAACGAGTCCCACCCGGTGAATCGTATGGTCAAGCGTGTTCGTGCGCGCGGGATCGGAGCTGATCGACACCGCCGCTTCGCCGGTGCCGTACACATACACCATGTTGAACTGACCGGGCAGGAAATGATATCCCTCTCCCAGCGCACTCATGTCAAGTGTCAACGTGAAGGTATCGTCGTTCTCCCAGATAATGCGCCGCACGGTCACCGGCTGGGTCACCATGGGATCAAGAACGTTTTCCTGCAGAGCGTTCGTTTTACGTGTCATTGCCCCACTCCGGATTGAGGCATCCCGTAGACGTCGAGCAGCTGAAGGCGAGTGGCTTCGAGCCGGCGCTCCATCACCTGTGACAGGCGCTTCAGCATTTCGTAGCCGAAGTGCGGATCCTTCTCGCACTTGTTGCGCAGACATTCGCCGTCAAGCGCGATGGCGCGCGTCTCGAGAACCACCACGCCGCTGAAATGCCAGCGGTACGGCGATATGAGCCATGACCAGCCCAGGATCTCACCCGGACCGACCGTCTGGATGCGCAGAGTCTCCTTTTCCGGTGACCTGCATCTCAAGGGCGACGCGACCCGACCGGATGAGATAGAACTTGTTCGCCATCTGGCCTTCGTGCATGATCATCGCCCCTTCGGCGAACCGCACGTTCGAAGCGCAGCCTACCAGCAGCTGCATGTGTTCGTGGGAAAGGCCGGCAAGAAACGGATGCTGCTGCAGCAATTCACTGAGATCTTCTTTTTCCATGGCATGACTCCTATCCAAGGGTTGGTGTCATACTGCTGCCATTTAGTGTGCACTCTACTTTGCGGCTGTTGTACTTGTTTCGCGGATTGCCGCCGCTTCGGCGGTGATGTCAATACCCACCGGGCACCAGGTGATGCATCGGCCGCACCCGACGCAGCCAAATTCGCCGAACTGCTCCACCCAGTTGCCGAGCTTGTGGGTGAGCCATTGACGGTAGCGTGTGCGGGTCGACATGCGGATGTTGCCGCCGGCCACTTTGGTGAAGTCGGTGGTGAAACAGGAGTCCCACCGCCGCCAGCGCTCGGCATGATCGCCCGTGAGATCCGTCAGATCCTCGACGGTGGAGCAGAAGCACGTGGGACAGACCATCGTGCAGTTGGCACAGGCCAGGCAACGCTTCGCCACATCGTCCCACTGCGGGTGTTCGAAGTTGTCGGCAAGGAGTTGCGGAAGATTGTGTGTGTCGAGTGTTCGTCCCATCTGCTCGGCAGCCGCCTTCCACAGCGCTCGTGCACGATCGATTTCCTTCTGCTCGGCTTCACGGTGCGGAATCTCGGACAACACCGCCTGACCGGTCTTGCTTCCCACTTCGACAAGCATGTGATGAACGCCGTCGTACATCATTTCCGTGAGTGCAAGATCGAATCCCTGGGTCGCATGCGGTCCTGTGTTCATCGAGGCACAGAAGCATGTTCCGCCGGCCTTCACGCAATTCACGGCAACAAAAAACGTCTCCTTGCGGAACGCCGCATAGTGCCGGTCGGCATACGATCCGGTCATGAACACCTGGTCTTGCAGGGAGATGGCCTGCAATTCACACGGGCGGATACCCAGGAAAGCATACCGGGGGGAAGGGGTGTCAGCGGGAGATTCGACTTCAAAACCTTTGCCGACGCGCTTGGCAGCAAACAAGCGCAACCGGGAGGGGAACAAGTACTTCTTCCAGGAATGCGGACCGACATTGTAGGCAAACAGCGCATTATCGTCGCGCCGGGTGATGGAGTAGCGCGAGGGTTCCTGATCATCGGACCATCCGCGCGGCAGCTCGTCCATCGACGTGATCGCGTCAAAGGTGATCGACCCGTCCCGTACGGTCGGGCCTACCACCGTGAACCCTTTGGCTTGCAGCACCGTGATCAGTCCCTGTAACGCGCTTGGTTCGAGGATGAACATTCACGTGCCTCGGCGATGAGTATGGAGAAGAGCTGAAGAGGGGTTACATGCAATGTGGTGCAGAAGTTGTGCCAGCCTGGCGGTCGATGCAGGCAGGCAAAAACGCACAAAGCGGCTGCGAGAAACCCTCTTTTCGCAGGGATGAGAAGATACGAATGGAAGGTTCTTAGTTATGCAAAAATGGCGAAAGTGTAGAGATATGCAACAAAGGGACTTACGTTCTGGTCGCGTCCGACGTGCTGCGTCTGCAACCTGGAGCCTGCAAATTCGAACCACCTGGTGTATATTGTTCACGGCAAATCGCGCCCAGCGTGACAACAGTGGAAAAGTGCCAAAGGATGTTCAATCTCGGGCGAATCCGGCGTGGTCGGCAACGGAGGGTTGGTTTTGTGGTGGCATGCAGTTTGCGGTTTATGCACCATAGGCGATAAGGCTGGCGTCATGATGATAGGATATCCGTCAGTTGAACGATAGCTTCCACATGCAAATCACATGGAAACCGAATATGTAAGTCGACAACTGCCCATCATTCTTGCGCTGGTTGGTCTCATTCTCGTCGCATTTGGAGTCAAGGCCCTCCGGATCAACCGTGACGTCACCACCCGGACACATGAAGAAGAGGCGGTCGCTGCAGAGCGAACACTCTTGCGGACGCTCATCGACAATCTGCCGGACTATATTTACTGCAAAGACCTTGACGGGCGGTTTCTGATCGGCAACGCCGCAGTAGCACGTCTGGTGGGCGTCGGGAGCACTGATCGTCTCGTAGGAAAGACAGATGCCGACTTCTTCCCTCCGGAGCTTGCAGAGAGATACCAGGAAGAAGATCAGGAAATGATTCGCTCGGGGAAGGGGCTCTACAATCACGAGGGTCTCACCATCGATGGGGGGCAGGAACGGTGGTTAGTAACGAACAAGATCCTTTTGCGCGACGCCAGAGGGAAGGTCGTAGGATTTGTCGGCATAGGACGTGACATTACAGCACAGAAGCGTGTTGAGGAGGCGCTCCAACAAGAACGCATTCTGCTGCGCACGGTCATCGACAACCTGCCCGATTCGATTTACGCCAAAGACCTCAAAGGCCGAAAGACCCTCGCCAATCTGGCTGATGTGCAGAATATAGGAGTCCGTTCGGAAGCCGAAGTTCTGGGGAAGGACGACTTCGATCTTTTCCCGAAAGAAGTGGCCGAGAGATTCTTCGCAGACGATCAAACGGTGATGCATCTCGGACAACCTGTGATCAATCGGGAAGAGTATCAGATTTCGATGGAAGGCCAGGAGCACTGGGCACTGACGTCAAAGGTGCCGCTGCGTGATGAGAAAGGCATGATTGTCGGCCTTGTGGGCGTCGGACATGACATCACGGAAAGAAAACAGGCGGATGAAATGCTTCGCCGGCAGGCTCAACTTCTGAAGGTGCAGACAGAGGAGTTGATTGTGGCCCGCGAGGCAGCGCTCGCAGCGTCGCGGCTCAAATCGGAATTCGTCGCCAACATGAGTCACGAAATCCGCACGCCGTTGAACGGCATCATCGGCATGACAAGCATGTTGTTCAGCACGGAACTTTCCGCCGAACAAGTGGAATATGCCGAGATAGTGCGTCAATCCGGGGAGGCTCTTCTTACCGTCGTCAATGATATTCTGGATTTCTCGAAGATCGAAGCGGGAAAACTCTCCATCGAACAACACGATTTCGACCTGATCTCCGTGGTTGAGGGGGCGATCGAAATCCTCGCCCCGCGGGCTCAGGAGAAGGGCATTGAAGTGGGATGCTTCCTCGACCGCGAAGTGCTCCATACGTTGCGCGGTGATGCGGGAAGAATACGACAGGTGATGGTGAACCTCATCGGCAACGCGATCAAATTCACGGAGCACGGCGAGGTGGTGGTAAACGCGATCGCGGAGGACGAAACCGAACAGCACGTCAGGATACGGTTCAGTGTAGTGGACACGGGCGTCGGTATCTCCGAGGAAGGCCTCAACCGTCTTTTCCGCCCCTTCTCCCAGGAGAATGGTTCCACCACGCGCAAGTACGGCGGCACCGGCCTGGGATTGACAATCTCCAAACAACTTGTGGAGTTGATGGGGGGCACGATCGGCGTCGAGTCACATCCAGGGAGTGGCAGCACTTTCTGGTGGACTGTGACGTTGGAAAAACAGCCCGCGGATCTGATACAGAGGGTTCCGCGGAAGAATCTCGCAGGAGTGCGCTGCCTGATCGTGGATGACAATGAGACAAATCGGAAGATCGTGCATCACTATATCGTCTCATGGGGATTGAGCAACGGCTCCGCGGAAGACGGCAAGCGTGCAATGGAGATGTTGCATCACGCAGTGGAGCAAGGCCGGCCTTTTGATCTGGCGATTCTGGACATGCAGATGCCGGAAATGGACGGCGTGCAGCTTGCCGCTGAGATCAAGGCGGACCCGACACTCGCTCATACCAGACTCATTCTGTTGACGTCCATGTGTCATCGGAATACCATTCCGTTGCAGGAGGCCGGGTTCAGTGCGAGACTGACAAAGCCGGTCCGTCAGTCGCAGTTGTTCGACTGCATCGCCAATGTCATGGGCGACACGGTGGACACTACCGCTGCGGATCGTCCGTCATGGAGCGCCGATCCATCTGCCGCAGCACACATCACGACTGCCTCGAATCCTGCGCCCGAGCAATCCACCAAGCCGATGTTGATACTTGTCGTGGAGGACAATGCGGTGAACCAGAAGGTGGCCGTGCGGATGTTGGAGAAATGCGGCTACCGCGCAGACGTAGCCGGGAACGGAGTCGAAGCAGTAAACGCAGTCTCCCTCGTCCCGTACGATGTCGTGTTCATGGATTGCCAGATGCCGGAGATGGACGGGTTTGAAGCCACAGCACAAATCCGCCGCCTCGACGGCACGTGCACACGGAGGGCCATCATCGCCATGACCGCGAATGCCCTCCAGGGGGACAGGGAGAAGTGTCTTGCGGCAGGAATGGACGACTATATTTCCAAGCCGATTCGGCAGGTGGATTTGCTCGCCGCGATTGCCCGTGTCTCAAGGTCCAGATCGATCCCCGCTCCCGAGGAACACCCGGAGCATTGAATCGGCAATTGACAAGCAATCGCGGATCGGTCTACACCCCCATTTTCGGGCACAGCTCACGGACCGAACATGCTTCGCACTTCGGCTTGCGGGCAGTACAGGTCTTCCGGCCATGGAGTATCAGGAGCGACCCGACATCGATCCACGACTTCCGGGGGAAGACTTCCATAAGATCGATTTCGATCTTCTCAGCGGTCTTCTCTGCGGAGAATCCCATGCGTTGCGAAAGGCGAAACACATGCGTGTCGACAACAACGCCTGAGACGATGCCGAACGCCTGACCGAGCACGACATTCGCGGTCTTCCGCCCGACACCCGGCAGCGTCACCATCTCTTCCATCGTCTGCGGCACTTTGCCGCCGAACCGTTCAACCAGACCCGTGAGCACCCGACAATATTCTTGGCCTTCATCCGAAAGAAACCTGTCGACTTGATTTCCGCTTCCAGCTCATGAATGTCTGCGGAGGCAAAGTCGGCAGGCGTTGCGTAATGGGCAAAGAGGCCGGGTGTCACCATGTTGACGCGTTGATCGGTGCATTGTGCGGAAAGAATCGTGGCGATCAGCAACTGAAACGGATCCGCATGCAAGAGTGCGGTTTTCGCCCGGGGGAACTCCTTCCGCATCGTGCGCAGGATCTCCGCTGCGCGTTCACTGCGGACTTCCGGTGATTCGCCGGGTCGCTTCATGGCTTTCCCAGCAGACTATACTGCATGCGGGAAGGAGCATATTTCGGATCGAGGATCAGCAGCCGTTCGATCACCTCGCCGTTGAGGATCGTCCGGTCGACGATTTCCGGCACGTCAGCGAGTTTCACGCGGCCGTACCAGATTCCCTCGGGGTAGATGACCATCGAAATGCCGTGCGCACAGGCATCCAGGCATCCGGAATTATTCACGCGAACACGGTCCTTCAAACCGCGTGCATGCAGCAGCGATTTCATGGCATCGCGAACTTCCGCCGATCCCTTTTCAAGGCAGCACCCTTTCGGGTGACCTTTCGGGCGTTCATTGATGCAGACGAAGACATGACGTTCGTATCTACTCATAGCCCCAGTACGTTGTTGTGATTGTAACGTCGCCCTTAATGCGGGCAAGGCACGCCGCCCGCTCATTGGGTTTGAACTCTTTATCCACCATCAGCCGTTGTTCAAGCGAGCCCGGCGGCACAAGATTTTCGGCGCCTTCGACCACGGAGACCCTGCACCACCCGCAAATGCCGTCGCCGCTGCATGACTGCCCCAGAGGCACTTCGCACTGATTCGCCGCAGCCATGATAGTGGCTCCTGCCCGGATCTCCTTCTCCTTTCCCAGCGGTACGAATCGCACGCGCGGCATCGTCAGCTCACCGGACAACCGACGTGACCATGACCTCTCCCAACACCGCCGACGCATCGATACGGAGCCGCGACAGGGCGGTGTCGTACCCCGGCGACACCCATTCGCTCACAGGAAGTATCCCGCCCCTTTTTCGCCCGTTGAGTACCACCGATCCAAGGACCGTATCGGCGTTCGCCTTCACGGCGATCGACGTCGGCACCAGAATCTCCACCTTTCCAAGAACGGTGTCAACCTTCAGGACATGCTCTCCTACCCCAATGCTCGCGCCGGAGAGGTCCACCACACAATTGCCGAAGACCGTGTTTACATCTCCGCCCTTGAAATCGGATGAGTGGACGTTGACCGCAACGTTGCCGAAGACCGTGGATTCCGACAGCATTTCCACGCTGCTGGAAACAGTGCGGTCACCGGCAACGCCTGCCACCGGCACGGAACCTTCGGATCGGGAGTGAGTCCTCTGGAGAATTGTCCATACCCCGAAGGCCACGAGGAGAAGGGGCCAGTAGGTCCTGAACATGCCGCTGAAATCCACAACATCCGTCTTGTCAAGCAGCATGAGGACGCCGACGGCGATAAGAATTATCCCCCACCACGTGCGCGCAGTATATTTCATGGGCCAATTCATCTCCTTGTTGATGCAAATGACTCAAGCACGTCGTTGACAGTCCCCGCATTGACCACATCCTTCTTGCGGAGCCACCCTTTCCGCGCAGTCCCCACCCCGTACGCAACATCGTTGAGTCCATCGATGGAATGCGCGTCAGGATTAATCGGTATGCGCACGCCCTTGTCGCGAGCATATTTACAGAGACGCCAGTCGAGATCCAGCCGCATGGGGTGTGCGTTGATCTCCACAAACTTCCCGTACTCCGCCGCAGCGTCAATGACCTTTGTCATATTGACGGGATACGGCTCACGGGACAGGAGCAGCCGCCCCGTCGGATGGCCCAGCATTGTGACGTACTTGTTTTTCAGGGCCTTGACAATCCTGCGGGTCATATCTTCTTCCGACATCGAGAAACTGCTGTGTATGGAGATCACGACATAGTCAAACAGCGCCAGCACCTTGTCGGGATAATCAAGGGTTCCGTCCGGAAGGATGTCGCACTCTGTTCCTTTGAAAATCCGGAAGTTCTTTGTTTTGGCGTTCAGCGCGTCAATCTCTTTGATCTGCTCTTTCACTCTATCGATGCTCAGCCCGCCTGCGTACGCGGCCGCTTTGCTGTGATCGGCAATTCCCAGATAGCTCCACCCCTTTTTACGCGCGGCGTCCGCCATTTGTTCGAGTGTGTTCACACCATCGCTGTACGTGGTATGGCAGTGGAAGGTCCCTCTGATGTCCTTGTCATCAACAAGCACAGGAATCTGATCGTTTTCCGCCGCTTCGAACTCGCCGCCATTTTCCCGGAGTTCGGGCGGGACGTACGCGAGTCCCAGGGCCTTGTAGATGTCCGGTTCATCATTGCAGACCGGCAGTTTTTCCGGTTTCCGGCCCGATTCGGCTTCCGGCAGCTTTGAAAGCGTGTATTCGTTCAGACTCCACCCGTGGCGGCGCGCACGGGAGCGCATTTCAACGTTGTGTTCTTTGCTGCCCGTGAAGTAGTTCAACGCGAAAGGAAATTCATCATCCCGGACGATGCGCAGGTCGCAATGGATACCCTGCTTCAACAGTCACGCTGGATTTGGTCTCGCCTTTCGCAATGATTGATTGTACATCCGGATGGGTCGTGAATCGGTCCATTAACCCCGTCCGCGATTTGTCATGCGCGCTGACCAGAAGGTCGATGTCGCCCACCACTTCCTTGCGCCTGCGCAGGCTCCCGGCCACTTCAGCGCGCAACACTCCCCGTTCCTTACGCAACGCGCCCAGCATGACCTGTGCGGCTTCGGCGGCGACAGGATAGAGCGACTTGTCAGCGTGACTCCGGAGCGCTTGAATGCCCTTCAGGATGTTCTCTTCGCTCTTTTTGCCAAAACCCTCCAGCGACGCCAGCCGCCCGCCTCTGGCGGCGATCTCAAGTTCATCGACTCCGGTGATGTGAAGTTTGTCGAACAGAATTTTCACCTTCTTCGGACCGAGCCCCTGAATCTTCAGCATCCTCAGTACGCCTTCGGGAACGCCGTCGCGGAGCTCTTTGTGTTCCTTCGACGACCCCTCGTGCACCAATTCGGTGATGATCCGGGCTATGCTTTCGCCGATGCCCTTCACTTCGCGGAGTGTGCCGGCCGCGACGATGGCTTCCACATCTCCCGGCAATCCTTCAATGGCACGCGCGGCATTATGGAACGCACGCGACTTGAAGGGATTTGCCCCCTGGAGTTCCAGGAGGGTTCCCATCTCTTCAAGGATGTCGGAGATCTCTTTCTTGTTCATGGCGGCGGGCAACTCCTTATGAAATCGCGCACGACTCCGCTTCCCTTCCGCATCGTGCGTTGCTGCGTCGCAAAATCCACATGATAGAGGCCGAAGCGTTTCGAATACCCGAGAGCCCATTCAAAATTGTCGAGCAGAGACCAGCAAAAATATCCCCGAACGTCGACGCCGGCCTTCAGGACTTCAGCAAGCACGTGAAGATGATCGCGGAAAAACCCGGGCCGTTTTGTATCGCTGTCGTCGGCAAGTCCGTTTTCGGTCACGAGAATCGGTTTTTGCGTCCAGGCGGCAACCATCCGCAGAGCTCCGGCAAGCCCTTCGGGATAGATTTCCCACCCCATGTCCGTTACACGGTCAGCGGGGGCATGCAATACCTGCCTGACATATCCCGCCTCGCCCATTGCGAAGCGGAGGTGGAAGCGTGTGTAGTAGTTCAGCCCGACAAAATCGAACGCGTCCGGGTGCATCCCGTGCACGCGCTCACGGACCATGAAGGGGAAATGGAAATCCATTTCCCCATGAACGAGATACCGGAAGATTTCCCTGTTCATGTTCTTGTGTGCGAGCCGCGCCGCGATGATGTCCATCGGATGGAACCTGCGGTCCGGCTCATAGATGAAGATATTCGTCGCGAGCCCGATCTGCGGCACCGCGTTGCGTTCTTTGCACGCTTCGTACATGCGCGTATGCGCGCGCATCATGTTCCCGAGAACACATCCTGCGTTCGTGAAGCTGTGTTGGGCCGGCGGGAACTCCCCGGTCACATAGCCGTTCGCCGCATACACCGAGGGTTCGTTGATCGTACACCACCATGGCACACGATCGGCCAGCCGTTCGTACACTTTCCGGCCGAATCGCGCAAGCACATCCGGAGAATCCTTGAGGAGAAAGCCGCCGCGGCGCTCGAACCAGAGAGGGTTGGTGAAGTGGTGCAGCGTTACCATCGGCACGATCCCTGCCCCGAGCAGCGCATCTACCACTTCTTCATAATGCGTCAGCGCCGATTCGTCGAAAACACCTTCCTCAGGCTCGATTTTGCTCCATTCCACCGAGAAGCGGTACGCATTCAGCCCCATCTCTTTTAACAACCGTATGTCTTCGCGGAAACGTTCCCAGTGCCGGCAAGCATTTCCAGCCTTCTGGCCTCCGGCGATGCGCGGGCGTCCCGAGGCGTCATTCGAAGACTCAAAGGCGAACCAGTTGTTGTTGGTGCATCCCCCCTCCACCTGATGCGCGGAGGTCGCAGCACCCCAGAGAAAATTGCGGGGGAACGTTGCCGGCGGTTTCCTGTTCACAGATAGTGCATCGCTTTAGCATTCTTCTCCAACTCATCCCTGAACTCCGGCGCAGCGATATCGATGAGCGCACGCGCCCTCTGCCGTACATTCTTAGCGTACAATTCCGCAACACCGTGTTCGGTGACGACGAACCGGACATGATTGCGCGTTGTGACCACGCCGCCCCCGGGCTTGATGGTTGCGACAATCTTGCTCACCATCTGTTGCTTCACGGTAGCGGAGGACGGAAGTGCAATAATGGGAACGCCTCCCTGACTTCGCGAGGCTCCGTAGATGAAGTCGACCTGGCCGCCGACCCCGCTGTAGAATCGCGTGCCGATGCTGTCGGAACAGACCTGCCCGGTGAGATCCACTTCGATAGCCGAATTTATGGCAACCATTTTTGAATTCTGCGCTATGATAAACGGGTCGTTCACATATTCCGTCGGGTGAAGCTCGACGACGGGATTGTCATTGACAAACGAGTAGAGGCGCTTTGTGCCGAGGAGGAACCCCGCGACAATCTTGCCGGGATGCAGGGTCTTCATTTCCCCGTCAACAACCCCCCGTTCCACAAGATCGATGATCCCATCCGAGAACAGCTCGCTGTGCACGCCGAGGTGCTTGTGGTTTGTGAGCTGGCGGAGAACGGCATCGGGAATTCCGCCGATGCCCATCTGCAGCGTCGCGCCGTCGGGAATGAGACCCGCGATATGTTTGGCGATCTGCTGGGCGAGCGGCGATGGGTCTCCCATTGCCGTATCCGGCAACTGGTAGTCCACAGGCACCACATAATTGATTTTGGAGATGTGGATGAACGCATCACCCAGTGTCCGCGGCATGTGCGGGTTTACTTCCGCAATCACGATCCTGGCCGATTGTGCCGCGGCCTTTGTCACCCCCACCTCGACGCCGAACGAACAGAACCCGTGTTCATCGGGGGGCGCCACATGGATCAACGCCACATCCACCGGAAGGTTGCGATTCTTGAAGAGCAGAGGGATCTCGGAGAGGAAGCACGGCGTGAAATCCGCCCTTCCCTCATTCACGGCAAGACGAACATCATCGCTGATAAAGAGAGTGTTCACACGTATGTGACCCGCCATCTCCGGTGCAACGTATTCCGAGTTCCCTATCGTGAGAACCTGAACAACTTCCACGTCATGAAGAGACCTGGCATGCACCACGAATGCGGACATGATTTTCTGTGGAACCGAGGCGTTCCCGGTCAGAAATACACGGTTGCCCGACTGAATCGCCCGGACGGCGGCTTCGGGCGTGACTGTGCGGTCGCGGAGAAGATCCAGCCAGCTCATAGGGCAACCCCCTCCACACCCAGATAGGATGCAAGAGTGGAATTCACGACCTGGCCTTTATGCACCATCACACCCCGCTTCAGGGCAGGCGAGACGTTCAGGGCGTGATCCAGACCATGCATCGCAATCTCCTGGATGTATGGCCATGCCGCATTGTTGAACGCATGCGTTGCCGTTCGTGCCACAACCGACGTCATGTTCGGAACGCAGTAGTGGATTACATTCTCTTCGATGTACGTCGGATCCCGGTGTGTCGTCAGGCGGCTCGTTTCGATGCAGCCCCCCTGATCGATGGAGGCATCAATGATGACAGAACGGGCTTTCATCCGTTTGACAAGATCACGCGAAACAACTATCGGCGCCCGTTCCCCGTGTACGAGAATGCCGCCGACCAGGACATCCGCATATCGCGTCGCCTTGGCGATGTTGAAGGGGTGGGAGACCATGGTGACCAGACGCCCGTTCATTCCTTGTGCTTCGTCGAGTGCCTGAAGCTTGCTCAGATCTTTGTCCAGCACTGACACGCTCGCACCGGAACGGAGGAATGCGTTCGCCGCTGCTCCGCCGTACGCTCCTGCACCGAGTATGACGACCTCAGCGGGGGGCACACCCGGCACGCCGCGGAGGAGGATGCCCTTGCCGCCGTGGTGGTTCTGCATGAACGTCGCCGCGATCAACGGGGTCATGCGGCCGGCCGCCTGGCTGAGCGGCGCCTGCACGGGAAGCGTTCCGTTGTCGGCCTGCACCAGATCGTACGCAATAGCAGTGACTTCTTTCTGCAGAAGCATGTCTATGCGCTCATGGCGCTCCACGGCGAGGTGCAGGAATCCCATCAGGATGGACCCCTCACGGAGCATCTCGATTTCCTCGATGGTCGGACGAGCGACCTTCAGGATGAGGGATGCACGCGCAAAGAGTTCGAGCGGAGAGTAGACGATCCGAGCTCCCTCATGCTCGTAGTCGAGGTCCGAGAATCCTGCGCCGAGGCCCGCATTCTGCTCGACATAGCAGGCGTGCCCCATTGCTTTCAACAGTCCGACTCCGGCAGGGGTCATTCCGACTCTGTATTCATCTATACGGTGTTCCCGCGGTATTCCGATATCCATAAGACCTCCTGAGGTTGCCCCTTTGTACTCCAATGCAGAATCAGATATCTGATATCTGAAATCGGGTATCTGCAATCAGCATTGACGGAATGCGAGGGTGAGTTTTCTTCTGTCAGTATTTCCCTGCTCTCAATGCCTCTTCATACATCGCCAGCGCGTTTTCCGTCGGTGTGTTGTCCTGCAGCATGTGCGTTGGAGAAAACGCATACCCACCCCCCGGCATCATGGTCTCCAGTGTCTTTCGCACCATCGCACGCGTCTGCTCCGGCGTGCCTGTAGCGACGATTCCTGCCGTTGAGATGCATCCGTGAAATGCCAGCCGGCCTCCAAAAACCCGTTTCAGATATTCGGGCGCCATGTCGGCTGCTTCGGGCTGCAACGTGTCGACGATGGTAATACCCATCTCGATGAAATCTTCGTACGCCCAGCTGCTTGATCCGCACGAGTGCATCATGACGGGAATGCCGAAGTGTTTGGCGAGATCGACGAACGGCTGATGCCGCGGCCGGATGTGCTTCCGAAACAATGCTTTACTGATGAGCGGCGCGCGTTGTGTGCCGAGATCCTCACCCAACCACAGAAGGTCAATCTCACCGCGGGCGGCATCGAGGGCCCGTTCGAGAATCTTCAGCTGCGCTTCATTCTTCCGGTCCATGAACCGGAGGCAGGCCGGATCATCAGACATCAGATCCACAAGCACCTGCTCCACGGAGCGGATCATGCCGGCGGTGTTGATCATATCCGCAGCACCCGGGTTGCCCACCATGAGATAGTAGTGCCGGTGGGTCTTGCACAGTTCCCGGACAGCATTGTAGTCGAAGTCGTCAGGGGACGGCATGGGCCAGGCTTCGACTGCCTCAACATCGGCATCCCGCAAAGGAAAGTCGCAATAGTCCCAGTAACCGCCCTCGCCATGCTCGATCCAGCGGGTGTGAATACCCCAGAGGTCGATCTGCCGGCTCGGGTACGGGTCGATGGAGCTGCAGGACCGATGTACGGGGGGATGATTTCGAAGAAATCCACTCCGAGGGCTTTGCGCAGGCCCTCGTCGTTGTCGTCAGCCAGCCCGAAATGAGACTTCAAACGGTGATCGATCGCGGGATTGGCCAGGTAGTCAATCGGGACGTGGTCAGGGATCTCATGGGCGAATGCGCGGCGGACCCGTTCTCGAGAAGTCATGGCATCGGGATGGGGGGTTCGGATGGTTTTTTGGCGAAACAGTGAGGTAATCTACCGAAAGCGAGTGCAACAAGCAAGGCGGGATTCCCTGCCATTCACACGCTTGCGATTCACACGGCTGCCATTCACACGTCTACCATCCAAACGCACGCCAGACCAGCTGCGCCTGAATGGTCATCGACGCATCTTCAAACTGGCTTGCGTTGAACCGTTTCAGCTCTCGCGAGATCAAGGGAGTGACTCAAAGGGAAACGATACGCGCCGGCAAGCATCCACCCCTGGCTGAATTCCGTCACATGCACGGTCGTCTCATATGACAGGTCGGAAAAGACCCAGTATCCGCCGGCGCCGAGAAACAGGTCAAGTCGCGATGTCACAGGCATCGAAAAGACGAGCAGCAGTGGAATGGCCGAAAGGTACAGGTTCCCTTCCGAGCCCTTCTTGAGCGAGTACGAAAAGAAACGGGTCCAGCCGGATTCGATGCCTACACGAAGGAGATGATCAGGATGCCACATCACGCGGAGCGATCCTGACAATCCTCCCCGGCGAACAGTCGAAGGGATGTCGGGAGGCGGATTGATGGTGGCGACGTAGAACGACAGCCCTCCCCCGCCTGACACCACCAGCGCAAACGCCGGAGTCGGGTTTCTCATCCGCACGTGCCGGCGTACGTGCAAGCGCACTCAACACCAGGGCGATGATGCACAAAGGCAGTCCGAATTTCTTACCGTGGTGTTGCATAATGGAGAAAGGCCACCATGGATGGATAGTTGGTAAGAATTCCATCAAGATCCCCTGAGGTGATGTACTGCGCCGCGTAGGACTGCACGTCGAGAGTCCACATGAACACCCGGCGCCCCTCGGCGTGCATCTCGGCCACACTCGCGGATTGTATGCCGGTGGTCCAGCGTGGGGCCCACACGAGCGCGTTCGTCGACCGCACATAATCCGGAGCGAGTTCGCAAATGGACGGAGCTTGACTGTAATCAGGGAGCTGCAGAAACTCAACAACCTTGTCAACTTCG
Source organism: Ignavibacteriota bacterium (assembly GCA_963849385.1). Classification (GTDB taxonomy): domain Bacteria; phylum Bacteroidota; class Ignavibacteria; order UBA10030; family UBA6906; genus Fen-1255. Next base: position 108,953 of record CAWKHH010000003.1, read on the forward strand.
GGAAGGCCGATCGCTATTATGAGCGGATTGCGACGGCCGGCACTGGCCTGCGCGTTGGCGCGGAGCATTGCAGCTTTCTGGATTGCCCGCACGATCCCCATGGAAGGCCTTGCGGATTTCATGTCGAGCCAGACTACGCTCAGGTTTGTCCTGTCAACTACTGCATCAAGCATCTCTTCCAGGGTTGGTATGTGCTCGCCGTGCAGCAACCGCACAAATGTCTGCAACTGATTGTACGTATAGTCCTCAATGGGCCCCACGAGTCCATTCTTGATGTTCAACCGGAGGCTGAGCTTTTCATCGTGGAAAATAATCGGCACACCATCACGGGTAACATGAACATCGATCTCAATGCCGTTAGCGCCAAACCGCTCCGCAAGGAGGGCCATCTCCACGGTGTTCTCTGTTGCCGGCAGGAGATCGGCGCTTCGACCTCCGGCCCGATGGGCAAGAATCGCAAACGGCTTCGCCCTGAACAGCGGGCGTACATAACGCATCGCGACCGGAAGCGGAGTTGCATCATCCGATGCGTCATATGTGCCGCGGAGCATCACACTGTCGGCCCGGCCTGGGATGGTGCGATGCAGCAAGGTGTCCGCACCATCCTGAGGATTGATCACAAATGAGACGTTGCCGGTCTCCGTTGTCAACATCTTTCTCCAGTACCCGGAGAAGAAGATGGCCGAGTCGCTCCTCCCGCTTTCGAGGATGAAATATGTCACTTCACGGCCGCAGAACATCGAGAGAAACCATGTTGTGTCCGCCCCCGCAGGCGACATAGCTCCATTTGAGCGCAACGAACCCGCCAAATGCGTCCGTCCCTTCGGTAATGGCAAAAACCCCTTCGAGTGACGAGCGCGTTGCTGCAGTCAGCGGACGGACCCCTGCGGGCAGGCTGAACCCCGGATGCTCGGGGACGAGCACCTCGTCTCCATTTGTACATGAAGAAAACAGCAAGAGACAACATGCCGCAAGCGTACCCATACATCTCATAGGATGAACCCCACCGAGAGTTCAGGTATGAACAGATACCTTCGAAAAGTGTCGAACACGAACCATGATTGATAGAAGAAGCGGAGATAGGAAGCTTTGAAGCCGAGGCTCACATGGGTGTTCTTCCAGAATGGCTGTTCGATGACCACACTGAAAGCGAACCCGCCAAAAGAATTCTTGTCTGATGCAACGTGGTTGTCGCCTGCAAAGCTATTGTAAAACATCACCAGGACGGCCTCGGCTCTCACCGACATGCGGAAGCGTCCGAAGTCGTATCCAACGGTAACATGCGGATAGTTCAACCACCCGTCTGCCCAGTTGTCGAACCCTTCGACACGCAGAAATCCAAACCACCATGCTACATCGTCGCCAAAGGAAAAAGCAAACCGGTCAAACGCATGGGACCATCGCACACCCAGTGAAAGGTGATTCGTGAGCACCTGTACGAGAGCCCGCCCGTCAAGGTTGAAATTCCAGGGCAACCCCAGAGAAGAGTTGAAGTCGATCGCAGGCGACTGGTTCATCTGTTCTTCTACAATCTCTTTGGGCTGCGTTGTGACCGCAAGTCCAAGAGACTTCTGCCACTCACCAACAGCAAGCGGCAGAGGGTAATGCACCCGCGGTGGGGCGGCTTTGTCACCATCTTCGGAAAAACAGAAGGCCGTGGCAAACAGGCAGAGCGCGAGAAGGTTATATACAATTCGGCGGGGGTAGATTGTGTTGCGTCCCGGGTTGTCAGGCTTCAATGTACACGAGACAAAGGAAAGAGTCCAGCCCGCCCAGCAAGGGGGTCTGTCCGTGCAATAATTATCAATGATCCATGCTAATGGATCATTGATGATACATCCAACAGACCCCGGTAAATCCTGCTATTCGACCTCTCCTCCGAGACCGGACTTCTCCTTTGTGTAGCCCGCAGGGACCTCGAATGCCGACGCGGGAAAAGACCCTGCCTTGATATTTCTGATCTTCTCCGAATGCCCCGTCCCATCCGTTTCGATGGGGAATCCATCGATCTTCTCCAGAGAAGCAAACATGTTCCGACCCACACCCATCGATGCGAACACCGCTGCGAACCGCTGAAAGTCCTTTCGCAATGATGCGAAATTCGGAATATCTTTGGCTGCCCAGATCGTCTCTACGTCTTTCCCGTTTCGCTTGACGGAGTAGCCGGTGCATTGGTGTCCGTCAATAACCTTGTGCTCTCCGGTTGGAGCAATATCCTGCTTCACCTCTTCTTGTTGATGGCCGGTTATCTTCGCCATCTGTTCCTCCATCATCTTTCGCTTTTCCGGCGGCATACCTTCCATCCGTTTCTTCATTGCATCCGCGGCCTTGGAGCGACCCTGCTTCATTTGCGTTTGCATCTGTGCAAATGTGACCTCTCTATAGGTCTTCTTGGCAGGATCAATCGTGATTATCATCTCCTTGTCCAACCGCAGAATGCTGATGTTCCCATCCTTCTCCTCCGACTTGAACATGCCCGGCATGTAGATACTCTTGTCCGCCTTTGTTTCATCGGTCCCACGCAGGACTTCGAACGAGAGGCCCTGCGCCAGGACGCTCACTGCAACGAAGGGAAGCAGCAGAACGCCCAGCATTCCCCGAAAATGTAGTTTTGTCATACCATGTCTCCCGACGATTATGATGACTGCCTGAGTAAGTGATTTCCGTAGAATTGTCCTACTACTGCAACCAATCCACAGGCCAAAGAGTTCGCCTGGAGCAAGGTCGATCGGCTTGACTTAATGTAGACAATTGTCTATATTCAATGTGACAATTGTACAATCTCCTGGACAAGCGATGATTGATGATCTCCGTCACCTCCTGAGCATCGGCGGGAACGTCTCCACGTTGCTGCAAGTCGGAGCCCGTGTTGAGCTGGGACTTTCATCTCACACAATCGACCGCGTGAAACACGTGTTGGGCATTCCGGATCTTCAACTTTCAGCAGCTCTCGGAATCAGCGCCAAGACCATGACCCGTCTCCGCCAGGCCAATCGCCGTCTGCCGCTTCCGGTGGGCGACAGGCTCTATCGTCTTGCGCACATCTTCGCCCTCGCACATGATGTTCTGGAGGATCCTTCGCGTGCGCGCGAATGGATCCGAACGCCGCAGATCGGGCTTAACAACCGCATTCCTCTTGAAGTGGCGGTGACGGAAGCCGGCGCGCGTGAGGTCGAGGATATACTGACCCGTATCGAGTACGGCGTCCTCGCATGATTCTCGCCTGGCGACTCGTCAAGTGGAAACACAGGCGTTCGGCGTTTGATGGCGAGGGGGCAAGACTGGTTGGGGGGAGATGGAATGTTCCGGGAACGACAGTCGTGTATGCCTCCGGAAGCCTTGCTCTCGCCGCCCTGGAGACATTTGTTCACCTCGGACGTGCAGCCACGGAGTTGAGATTCACCGCAATTCCGGTGTCAATTCCTGAGGATGTCTCCATAGAGCGCGTTGTACCTCACGACCTGCCGCCCCGATGGAGAAATGAACCCCCTCTTCCGGACACGATGCAGCGGGGATCGACGTGGGCCCGGGAATTGCGCAGCGCGATCCTCCAGGTCCCCTCGGTGATCATTCCGCGGGAACACAATCTCATCCTGAATCCCTCTCACAAGGATTTCCGGAGGCTCACCATCGGACCCGCGGAGCCGTTCACCTTCGATCCCCGGCTCTGGAAGTGATCCGGGAGACCACGTTGTCAGACACACGTGACTGTCAGACTCACGTGTCAGACTCACGTGACCGACCCCGTCTTGCAGCTTGAAATCCATTTCAGTATCTTTTGATGTTTTCAATCCCACCGACACCAGCTATGGAGTCCATCATGAAAGTGCTCATCACCGACGGTATCTCACCAGAGGGCGCCAAGATTCTCAAAGATGCGGAGTTCGAGGTCACCCAGCAAAAGCTTACGCCTGAAGAACTGCTTGCGCGCATCGGCGACTACGATGCAATCCTTGTGCGTTCAGCAACCAAAGTCACGAAAGAAGTCATCGAAGCCGGGAAGAAACTGCGCGTCATTGCGCGCGGCGGGGTCGGTCTTGATAATATCGACGCCGTCACAGCCGCCTCAAAGGGTATCGCCGTCTTGAATACCCCCGGTGCGTCAGCGGTCTCCGTCGCCGAACTCACGCTCGGCCACATGCTTGCCGTGTCCCGTTTCCTTCATCTGAGCACTTCCGAAATGCACGCAGGCAAATGGCCCAAGAAGGAATACGGAGCGGGCATTGAACTGTTCCAGAAAACCCTCGGCATCATGGGACTCGGCAACATCGGCAAGGAAGTCGCCCGCCGTGCGCTGGGCTTTGGCATGCATGTGCTGGCGTATGATCCGCCGTTCACGCCGATGGATTTCATCGTCGAGATCACCACAAAGGAACACCTTCTCCAGAAATCGGATTTCATAACGTTCCACCTGCCGTTCGACAAGAAGTCGGGCCCGATCGTCGGTGCAAAGGAGTTTGAGATGATGAAGAAGGGCGTCGTGATTGTCAACTGCGCCCGGGGCGGCGTCATCGATCAGAAGGCTCTGCTTGAGGCATTAAACAGCGGGAAGGTGGCGGCTGCTGCACTCGATGTGTTTGAGCATGAACCGCCGACGGAAGCCGAAACCGCACTTATCAATCACCCTCACGTCAGCGTTTCTCCGCATATCGGCGGATCAACGATCGAGGCACAGGAACGCGTGGGCGCGGAAATCGCCATCAAGGTGGTAAAAGCTCTCGCCCCCAAGATGATGAGGTAACGATCGCTTCATTCTGCAAAGACGCTTCGCAGGAAGGCGGCCTTCCGGACGATGTGATGACTCTGGCCGCCTTCATGCTGATTGTACGGGTAGACTTCGATCTGCTTCTCACCCCGGTAGTGATTGTATGCCGCAAACACCGTGCGCGGCGGACAGACGTCGTCCATGAGACCCGTGGAGAAGAGCGCCGGTGCGGTCGCCCGCACAGCAAAGTTCACGCCGTCAAAATATGACAACGTGTTGAATACCGTCTCAAGCTTGTCCCGGTGTATCTTGCAGAACTGGACAATCTCATGATAGGGATCCCGGTCCGTGATCTCCGTGGCAACGCGATAGTGGCAAAGAAACGGGACATCGGGAAGCACTGCTGACAGATCGCGCATAAGTCCCGACACGGCAATCGTGATGCCGCCGCCCTGACTGACCCCTGTGAGCGCGATACGGCCGGAATCAACCGCAGGATGCATTCTTGCGGCCTCGACAGCACGGACTGCATCGGTGATCACACGGCGGTAATAGTACGTCGCCGGCGATAGGACGCCGCGCGTCATGAACCCGGGCATCTGCGGGTTGGCCGGCATGTCCTCGGTATCAGGGGTGTCTCCGTTCAGCCAATTACTTCCCTGTCCTCTCGTATCCATGATGAAGTGCGCATACCCGAACGCGCTCCAGGTCAGCCAGTCGAACGGCTGCCCCCGTCCCCCACCATACCCGATGTACTCTACGACACAAGGTATCCGGGCACTTCGGTTGGCGGGGAGGACGAGCCAGGCGCGGATGGGTTGGCCCGCATACCCCTGATACGTCACATCAAAAACCTCCACCGTCGTCAACCCGGCAGGATACGGAACGAAGGAGGGAGCGAGCGGAACTGCACGCGCCCCGGCGAGAGTTTCCCGCCAGAATGAGTCGAAATCCGGCGGTTCATTGCGCGAGGGGACGTACGTGCGAAGCTGGTCAAGAGGCAGGTCGAAGAGCATAGTGGGAATCAATATACAACAAATCTGCTGCATCGTCAAAAGACGCAGGTGCTCTGTCTGGGCAACGTATGTCTGTCACATTGGGCAACGTATGTCTGTCACATGACGGAGCGCAAATCGCATGCCAGAGCAGCGCGTATGGTCTGTCACATGACAGACAGTCAGCTGAACTGTCATGTGACAGACAGGTGTCAGACCGTCAGTTCGTCAGCCCCCGCCAGACTGGCATTATTCATTGCGCTTCCGTACTTTCGTTCGCAACCCCCTTGTCTCCCGATCGCAGACTCACCCATGAACCGACAGACTGCTCTTTGTGCATTTGCACTTCTCCTTGCGCCCGCTTGCCTCATTGCCCGTACCGACACGCTCCACGTGAGCCCCAATGGACCGCTGGCTACACTTGACGCTGCACGCAACGCAAGCAGAATCCTCGCCATGGAGAACCCCGCGTCTATCGACACAGTACTTGTGCTTCTGCATGGCGGGACCTACCGGCTCAATAAAACCCTCCTCATCACAAGTGCAGATGTGCCCCAGGCAGGAACGCTCGTATGGAGGGCATTCCCCGGCACCACGCCGAAAATATCCGGCGCAGTCGTGGTGCGGGGTCTTGCTCATCCGGACAATTCCCCTGAGTGCAATCGCATGGGTGCGGCTATACGCTCGACGGTGCTGAGGGCGGATCTCCGGGCACAGGGCGTTGCGGAGTACGGCACGATCGCCCCGCGGGGCAATCCGGGGATCGAGCTCTTCTACAACGGAAAGAGAATGGATCTTGCCCGGTATCCGAATGAGGGCTGGCTCACTATCGCAGACGTTCCACAATCGGGTGACTCACTCTATAACAAAGGACTGGACCGCGAAAAACGATTTGATGGCGTGCCCGTGGGCCGTCACTACGGCCGCATCACCTATCCGGGAGATCGGCCGGCCACCTGGGCGCCTGCGAATGACATCATCGTCCACGGCTATTGGACGTGGGATTGGAGCGATACCTACCAGAAAGTCCAGAAGATCGACCTCACGCGTCACGAACTGACGATCGCCGAACCCCATCACAACTACGGCTACACAAAGAATCAGCGGTTTAGATTCTTGAATGTTCTCGAAGAACTGGACATGCCGGGCGAATGGTACCTCGACCGGAAAGCGGGCGTGCTTTTCTTTGCACCGCCGAACCCGCCGGGTGACGGAGCCGCCGAGGTATCAATGATGGAAGAACCGCTCGCGCTGCTCGACGAATGCGCCAATGTCAGTTCGAGGGAATCACCTTTGAATGCACGCGCGGTTCTGCGGTGACCATGAACGGCGGCTCGCATAATACCCTCCTGCGATGCACTTTCCGGAACGGTGGCAGCGATGCCGTTGTGATAAAGGGCGGGACGGGCCACACGGTGAGCGGATGCGAGTTTTCCGAGATGGCGCGCGGAGCGATCCTCGTGGCGGGTGGCGACCGCATGACCCTCGTTCCCTCCGGACATGTTGTACACAATTCTCACATCCATCATTACGGACAGTGGCTGCGCACAGGCGCGTATGCCGTCATTTTTGAAGGCGTGGGGCACAGCCTGACCCATTGCCTTATTCACGATGCACCGTTTGAAGCCATCGGCGTCAGGGGAAATGATCACCTCATTGAATACAACGAGGTCCATAGCACCATGAAGGAATCCGGAGACGCCGGCGCTTTGCACACGGGCAGGGATTGGACATGGCGAGGAAATATCATCCGGTACAACTACTTCCATGACCTTAAGGGTCCGGGTTTGCATGGCGTAATGGGGGTCTATCTCGATGACTGGGCCAGCGGTTTCACGGTCGTCGGCAACGTATTCTACAACGCGGGACGCGCGTCGATGATCGGCGGCGGCAGGGATAACATCTTCAAAAACAACGTCTACGTAAACTGTTCCCCATCGATCCATCTGGACGCGCGCGGTCGCGGATGGGCCTCGTACTATTTCGACGGTCCCGATAAGATTCTTCTTAACCGCTTGAATGATGTCCATGGAACCCGGGCGCCGTACACCACGCGCTACCCGGAGCTGTCACAGCTGCCGGGTCCGACGCAAGACCTCCCTGTCAACAACCGGATTGAGAACAACCTTTCGTACGGCGGGCGGTGGATGGACATCTATGACTTCCATACATTCGACTTGAGCATCATGACCATCCGCAATAACTTCTCCGCCGACTCCGTCGTGTTGAGACGCTGGAAGGCCGGACAAAAGGGCTGGGACCCTTACTATTTGAACATCGATCTCGTGGAAGGGTATGATGCATTGACGCGAACCGATCCGGTAATCAAGAGCATATTTGGCCACGATACATTTACTGAAGATGCGCCGTTCAAGTTTGACCCGGTCCGCAGGACGATCACAGTCCCCAAAAATTCCCCTGCACGCAAGGCTGGATTCTTCGATATACCGTTTTCCCTGATGGGATTGCTGAAATAGGGCTGTATGCTGCATATCACCCATCTTCCTTCGAGGTACACACTTTTTCGGCCCTGTTTATAATATTTACATGGAACCCATGTAGTTTCTTCAAAATGTGACAGGCGACACTGTCCGAAGTGCTTGTTAGTAGCTATATTGAATCACCATCGAACAACGCGCATCCGCACAAGCGTCATCCATGTTCGATCACCAGTCCCAAATGAACACTGAGAACACACTGCACGCCATGATCACGCACCACAATAAGGTGCTCGCCGCTGCAACAGTCATGCTTCTGACTGCAGTGGCGTTCTCATCCGCGCCGGCACAAACCGGTTCGCGCGTGCAGTATGCCGGCTCGATGAGACTCGATGAAAAGGGCACACCCCGCGCCCTGTTCAATCTTCGTGTCGCAACAGCACAGCATTCGCCTGAACTCGCAGCCCGCTCGTTCCTGAGCACCCAAAAGCAGATACTCCATCTCAACTCCGCTCAAACCGACCTCGTCACAGACGACGTCATGAACGTGCCGGGTGGCTCGCATGTCCGTTTCCATCAGACGTTCAACGGACTGCCCGTCTATGCCTCAGATGTAGTCGTAAGCGTCAACACGCGGAACGAGATCACGATGGTCATCAACAATGCGCAGTCAGACATCGAAGCGCCCGCGACCGCTTCGGTGAACTCTGCAAAAGCACTGGCCATCGCGCGGGAATATCTCAAGACCTCCGACCGCCCCACCGGCCAGGATGACTCCACTACATTAATGATCTTTGCGGATCAAAAAAGCACGTATCACCTCGCCTACCGCATCACAATGACCCGCGAATTGCCGGCCGGTGACTGGGAGATTCTGGTCGATGCGCAGGACGGTACGATACTCCAGGCGCGCGATCGCTTCGTGAACTACGAAGAAAACCAGCTCGTCAACGGTACCGGCTTCGTGTATCTCACGGATCCCCTGAGCGCAGCGCATCAGAAGTATGGCGCACCGGGATTTTCAGACAACAACGATCAGGACTCCGACTCCCTGTCAGCGTACCGGAGCCTTGTGACGCTTGATTCTCTCGTATTTTCGAACGGCAACTTCTCTCTTCGCGGGCCGTATTGCACGATCATGGACATCGAATCGCCATTCGACTCGCTGATACTGTCCCCGACGCCGGACGGCTTCAAGTTCAACCGCAGCGAGCAGGGTTTTGAGGCGGTCAACGCATATTATCACGTGTCGCAGGCCTACAAACGGCTCCATGAACTGGGATTCTCGTCATCAAAATTACAGAAGATCCGTGTCGACCCCCACGGCTTTCAGGGACAGGACAATTCGCACTACAGCCCGGGCGGCAACTGGATCTCGTTCGGGACGGGCGGGGTGGATGACGCGGAAGATGCAGATGTGATCTGGCATGAATACGGCCACGCCATCCAGTATTGCTTCTCTCCTTCCTGGGGCGGCGGCGAGACTGCAGCGCTGGGAGAAGGCTACTCGGACTACTGGGCTGCCTCGCATTCAAGGGCAGTGAATCAGTGGACACCGGCTGACGATCAATTCTGGTGGGTGTACAAATGGGATGGCCACAACACGTTCTGGTCCGGCCGCCGCGTGGATGACACCCACATGTATCCGTTCGAAAACCCGTCTCCGCACCAAGCAGGACAGGTGTGGTCTTCGGCACTCATCGGCGTCCGGCAGGACCTCGGAAGAGATGTCGCCGACCGGCTGGTGTTGAAAAGCATCTTCTATCTTGGCTATGGGTCCACCGCAGTCGATGCAGCCAACGCGGTGATTCAGGCCGATCGCGATCTGTACAATGGCGCGCATATCGGAACGCTGGTCTACTGGCTTGGCACTGTCAAGCGTTTCCTCGATGCGGCGACGATTCAAAACCTGGCAACCGCGGTCAACGAGGTACTGGATGTCCTGCCGGAATCGTTTGCACTCGCTCAGAATTACCCGAATCCGTTTAATCCGGTTACCACAATAGAATATAGGGTCTCGGGTCTAGGGTCCGGGGTATCCGGTGAAAAGAATGGGTCTGGGGGCTCGGGGCTGGGGTCTGGTCATGTGAGGCTTGTTGTGTACGATCTGCTTGGGCGCGAAGTTGCGGTGCTGGTGAATGAACGGAAGGAGGCGGGGAACTACTCGGTAACATGGAACGCGAGCGGCGTGGCAAGCGGTATGTATCTCTGCAAAATGGATGTCGAACCTGCCGATGGCAGCTCTCCGCTGTCATTCACACGCAAAATGGCCCTGCTCCGTTAGTCGCTACTCCCCATTCTCTTTGCGGCGTGCCACATAGTCTCTCACGATCTCATACGCCTCGCGCGTTTCCGCAATAATTGGCAGCGTATCGACGCAGTTTCTCCAGATATTTCCTTTTTTGCAGAGTACGGAGCGTCGGCAGATAATTGACGTCGAATACCCACCCGAGTTGCAGCAGCTTGAAGTCGTTGAGGTTTTTCACGTCCTTGCGGGCCACAATGCGCTGCGCGCGCAAATCCTTCATCACCCCCGGTGAAACTCCTTTCCCCTCTGGTAACCCGATCGTAATTGCATGGTTCTTCCGGCCCGGCGGAGAATTGCTGTAGTCAATCATCAAACGCCAGATGTCGAGCTTGTCGGCATCGCGCAGCAGGCGTGCGAAGAACACCAGACGATGGTCTCTCACCGGAGGGATCCTCGCCTGATTGTGATACCTGATGGCCCACCGGAGGATTTGTTGTGAACGCGGGGAGATAGGGTCCAGCACTCTTTCCTGCTTGAGTATTTTCAAGCCGAGCAATGCGTGATTCTCTGAGAGCCTGTCGGAAAATGTTCTGTACCGCGCATATTGAACAAAGCGGCCGACGTCATGGAGAAGTACCAGGGCTTCAGTCAACCGGAGGTCCTCCCGGGAAATCGCCAGAGCCCGGGCAATCGACGCGGCCTCCTTGCAGACGCGAAGTGTATGTGCCTCTTTGAGTCGCATATTCCGTCGAAGATCCGCGTCAACGGCGTCAAACCGGCGGACATACGCATGCCACCACGTCCGGATTTTCCTGAGTTGATGCGCGGTCATCAGTGTCCCTCCCCCACACAGTTCAGTTCTCCGAGAAACGATCGAATCTTTGCGAGCCGGGGACGATCGATGGCAACGCGCACGGGAAGACGCACGGCCTGCGAAAACTGGGTGCAGGCCTCAGGGGTACGACCCATATCCATGTAGAGCACGCCAAGTTCGTACCGGTGCCGCATGATATCGGGGGCGAGTACAACTGCCTCCAGCAAAGAGCTTTCGGCTTCTGCGAATCCCCCATCGGGGATCTCTCCGACGAATATGCTGGCGAGCTGTTTCTTGAACCATCCGATATTCCCCAGTGCCCGAAAGAACGACCCGCGGATCGATAACGCGATATCGTCTTTGGGATTCAGGGCGAGCGCCCGATCGGTTTCCGCAAGAAGCTCACGCGAGAGACTGATCTGCTCCTGCATCCCCACCTCCAGCGCCAGGTAGCCGAGCGCAGCAGCAAGCCAGGTATGACCTTCGGCCTTTCCTGAATCTCCCCGGATGCACTCACGGGCGTGGGTCTCAGCGTTCTTGAGTGCAGCAACGCGCAGCTGCCCGTTCTCTTCCACCTCAGCAATGCATACATACAATCGCGCCAATCGCCACTGCAAAACGGGATTCCCGGGTATTTCGGCCAATGCCCCTTGATATTCCCGAAGAGCTCCGGGATAGTCCAACTGAATGAACGCGGCATCACCGGAGGCCAGCTTCGCTGATCCGGTACTCTGAGCATTCAGCGGGGGGACTGCGATTAGAAGGAGGAGGGCAAGAATTTCAATTGTTTTCATCCGAATAATCTACCAGTTTCGACCTCTACAAACAAGAAGAGCTTTGCGTGACAGCGAAAGAAATCGTATTTTTGGTGATCATGTTTCAAACGGAACCGATTATCTGGCTGCAATCATTTCACAGCGACGCGCTCACGTGGTGCATGCGCGGAGCGAGCATGCTCGTTGACGACAGTCTGTTTCTTGTTCTCGCATTGGTCGTTCTTTTTGGATTTGACCATCGACGGGGGTTCACGCTGCTCCTGACGCTTCTCTGGGTTGCACTCCTGACCGCAGCCCTGAAATCCTTCTTCGCCTTTCCACGACCATCGGTCACCGATATGCGGGTCTTACTCCTCGAGACCGGCCTGCCGAACACCACACCGTTTCTCTCCCATGGGGCAACGTGGCTCCTCGGGCTTCCATCGCCGGATGTCATTTCCTACGTCCGGGCCATGCCATCGCCTGATTTCGGAATCCCATCGGGTCATTGCAGCAGTACCGTCGCCTTCTGGGGTTCACTTGCATACCTCTTCCGGAAGCGATGGATGGCGGTGCTCGCTCTCTGCCTGGGAGTGATCATGCCGTTTTCCCGCATGTACCTTGGGCAGGCATTTTGCGGGAGATGTGCTTGCTGGTCTGTTGCTCGGCGGGCTGGGGCTTCTCTGCATGACGCTCCTTATGACGCTCCTGGTGCCGCATCCGGGGAGGAACCCCGCCACTACCGGAGGCAGGGGATGGTACCTCCGCGGCAGGTCCCTTGCCATTGAGATTGCTGGTCTGTTCGTGCTCCCGGGAGCATTCCTGCTTGTGCCCGGAACCACGCAGACTTTCGCTGCTTGCCTTGTCGCCCTTGGCGCAGCATATTTCCTCACGCTGAGGCTTGATGTCTTCGGCCGCAACCTGACGGCTTTTCCTCGAGTGATAACGACTCTGACCGCGCTCGTGACGGCGGTCGCGTTATTGTATCTTCTCAAGGAAGGGAACCATGCCCACTAGTCTGGTGTACGGGCTCATCATCATTTCAGTCTTTGCTGCCGCAGCTGCGACGACAAAGACGCTCACAGCACTGAAAAACTTCCGACAAACACTCTAACTTCAGTAACATGAAGCTATTATCAGGGAGAGTCAATATGATTTCTCGAGTATCTCGGCTCCTGTTTATCGGTGTTCAGCTCTCTTTCATCTTCGTTCTGAGTGGCGCGGCCCAATCGCACCCTCCGAGTCTCTCACCGGAAGACCTCTTGAGAGCAAAAAGGGTATCCTCGGCATCTGTGAGTCCTAAGGGAGATATGGTGGCATATTCCGTGGATTCGCAACGGAGTCCCGCAGAAGAGCCCGGCACGGGCGTTCAGCGAATTGCACCTCCTCGCTGTGCAGTCAAAAGAGTCAATTGCATTCATCACAGGGAAGGTTCGGATCGGCTCCCCTCTCTGGGCACCGGATGGGAGCATGATCGGATTTCTGATGAAACGCGGAGATAGGACTCAGGTCTGGGCAATTCCGGTGTCGGGAGGAGAGGCGAAACAGCTCACGAACTCAGACGAACCTGTTCTTTCATTCCGGTGGCACCCCGACGGCCGGCATATTGGGTACGTAGCGCAACAGTCCAAAAACAAGCGTGAAAAGGTATTAGATGCAAAGGGCTACGGCTTTGTATTTTATGAAGAAAGCCTAAAGGACCGGAACCTTTACCTGGCAGACGTCGCAGCGGATTCATTCCCGACGCCAAAGCAGTTGACCCACGGCCTATCGGTCTGGTCGTTTGAGTTTTCACCGGACGGCCGGTCGATCGCCATGGCAGCCTCCGAAAAACCGCTGATCGATCAAAGCTACATGTCTCAAAAGATATTCATTCTCGAAATCGACTCCTTAAAGCACCGCCTTCTGGTCACACCGCCTGGAAAGCTCGGAAGTCTTGCTTTTGACCCGCAAGGCAAGTATCTGGCCTTTGTGGGAGCACACAACAGGCATGACAACGCTGTTAGCCAGGTCTTTACGATACCCGTTTCTGGAGGGACCCCATTCAACGCGACTCCGGAGAATCATCCTGGCCACGTTACCTGGGTCGGATGGAAGGATGGCCAAACAATTATCTATCGATCTGCCGACGGAATAGCCACTTCTCTCCGATCCGCACGGGTCGGGAGCAGGGAAAATAAGGTCATTCTAACATCGCAGGACGCCGGTGTTGTATTCGATGCCTTTGCCTTTTCTTCGAATGGCGAGGTGGCAGCGTTTGTCGGCCAATCCGCAGCGATTCCGGGGGACCTCTACCTGCTCACAGGAACGAAAACCGTGTACCGTGCAACGACCGTGAATCCCTGGCTTGCACAGCGATCCCTGGGCGAACAGACGTTGGTCAAATACACTGCCCGCGATGGCCGTGCGATTGAAGGGCTCCTGATTCACCCCGTTGGTGAAGATCCGTCAAAGCGGTACCCGATGATCGTCGTTGTTCATGGCGGGCCGGAGTCGCACTACTCCAACGGCTGGCTTTCGAGCTACAGCGAGCCGGGCCAGGTACTTGCAGGCAATGGCTACCTCGTGTTCTACCCCAATTACCGCGCGAGCACCGGCTATGGTGTCTCTTTCGCTGCAGAGGGATTCGGGGATCCCGCCGGGAAGGAATTTGACGACATAGCGGATGGGATCGAATATCTCACGGCAAAAGGATTGGCGGACAGGGAACGTGTGGGGCTGGGCGGGGGATCCTATGGCGGCTATGCTGCGGCCTGGTTCGCCACCTATTATACGAAGTATGTTCGTGCAGTTGTGATGTTCGTCGGCATCAGCGATCTGGTGAGCAAGCAGAGCACAACAGACATTCCGGATGAGGAACTCGCGGTACATGCCGGAAAACCGATTGAGCAGACGTGGGACCTCTCACTGAAGCGAAGTCCTGTCTACTGGGCACACCAGAGCACCACCGCAACCCTGATCTGTGGAGGTGCCGACGACACCCGGGTACACCCTTCGCAGAGCCTCGAGCTTTACCGCCGTATGAAAATCAACAAGCATCCGGCTGTACGGCTGGTTCAGTACCCCGGAGAGCAACACGGAAATGCGCGCCAACCGGCGCGCATCGACTTGCTCTACCGGACCCTTGAGTGGTACGACTGGTATGTTCGTGATGCGAAGCCACTCAATGGACCCATGCCGCGTCTGGACATCAGCGAGAGATACGGGCTGGAGCTGCCGTAGCGCCTAGCAATGCTCGCGGAATGCTCCTTTGAGATGCTCCGCAATCGTGAAGGCGTCGTTGCTTTCGATTTGATACCGCGGAATAAAATAGACGAGTTGACCATCTTTCCAGATGGCCATCGAAGGAGACGAAGGAGGCAGTGAGCCGATATGCTCGCGCACACGCGCGGTGGCTTCCAGATCGGCGCCCGCAAAGACTGTAGTCAGGTGGTCAGGTCGAACAGGTGAGTCTTTCAGAGCGATGCCGATCGCGGGACGCGCCTTGCCAGCCGCACAACCACAGACGGAGTTGATGACCAGAAACGTGGTCCCCTTCTGCTCCTTGATCGACTTGTCAACCGATTCAATCGTCCGCAGTTCTTCAAAGCCCAGCCGGGTGAGTTCATCCCGGAATGGTTGAATCATAACCGGATCGTACCGCATAAGCATCCTCTCCTCTAAGAAAATTCTGACATTCCCAAAATATATAACGCTGGAGCCGTTGGAGTGGTTCCACACGGGCCGCGCGCTCTACCCTGTTATGTTCCGCCGGTCTATTTCTTCCGTCCGACAGATTTCTTGATGCGTGTTGTCGACTTGACCTTCCGATTCAGGGGCGTCTTCTTCGCTTTGACTTTCGCTTTGACTTTCGCTTTGACTTTCGCCTTGACTTTCGCCTTGACTTTCGCTCCGACTTTGGCAGGCGATTTCTTTCCTCCCCGGGCCTTTCCTTTTCCGCTCCTGGACTTTTTTGCAGCACGTTTCGTTGCCGCGCGATCTGCGGTCGTGCCCGCCGATTCTGCACTTCTCTGCGACGCAATGAGGTTCAAAGCGCTTCCCGCCTTAAACCAGCCGATCTGGTTTTGATTGAACGTGTGGTTCAACGAAAGCTCTTCCTTGGAACCATCAGTATGGTGGAGCACCAGGGTAAGAGGTACGCCGGGAGCAAACGAACCCAGCCCGAGAATTGACACGTGGTCGTCTTCGCGCACTTTGTCGTAGTCAGCCGGATTCTTAAACGTGAGAGGTAACATCCCCTGTTTTTTGAGATTTGTTTCATGGATGCGCGCAAAACTCTTCACGATGATCGCCCGCCCGCCCAGCCACCGCGGCTCCATGGCTGCATGCTCGCGGCTCGAGCCCTCCCCGTAGTTTTCGTCGCCCACTGCCACCCATCCCAGCCCCTTCGCTTTGTACGAACGGGCTATCGCAGCGTACGGCTTCTGCGCACCCGTGAGAAGGTTCTTGCCTGCTCCGATTTCGCCGCTGAAAGCATTCACCGCTCCGACAAACATATTATTGGAGATGTTGTCAAGGTGTCCCCGGTACTTGAGCCACTTTCCCGCCGGCGAGATATGGTCCGTCGTGCATTTCCCTTTGGCCTTGAGGAGGACGGGGATATCGACGATATCCTCTCCATCCCATGCCGGAAAAGGCTGCAACACCTGGAGCCGATCGCTTGCAGGATCAATCTTCACGCGTATCTGATTGCCGGCAGCGGCCGGAGCAACATAGCCCAGTACTCCCCTGGCGAACCCGTGTCCGGGCAATTCCTCTCCTGTTGGCGGATCAAGCTTCACCGCCTCACCACGATCGTTCGTCAGCGTGTCAATCCGCGGATCGAATGTCAGCCGTCCCGCAAGCGCAAAGGCGGTGACAATTTCCGGACTCGCGACAAACGCATGGGTTTCGGGATTTGCATCGTTCCGTCCGGCGAAATTCCGATTGAACGAAGTGATGATGGAGTTCTTGTCCCCCTTCTGCACATCATGGCGTCTCCATTGCCCGATGCAGGGACCGCACGCGTTGGCAAGCACGACGCCGCCGATACCGGTCAGGGCGCTCAGCTGCCCGTCGCGCTCGATCGTCGCGCGCACCTGCTCTGATCCCGGAGTAATCGTAAACGCGCTGCGTGAACGCAACCCGTGCTTGAGAGCCTGCCTGGCGATGCTTGCCGAACGTTCGATGTCTTCGTAGCTCGAATTGGTGCAGCTGCCTATCAGCGCTACACGGAGTTCCTCCGGATACTGGTTGTCGCGCACCGCACGGCTGAATTCCGAAAGCTTCCACGCGCGGTCCGGAGAGAATGGTCCGTTGACCATCGGTTCGAGTTCGCTCAAATTGATCTCGATGACCTGATCATAATACTTTGACGGATCAGAAAGCACTTCAGGATCGACGCGAAGGTATTCCGCTATGCCGTCGGCCAGTTGTGCCACCTCTTGCCTTCCGGTCGCGCGGAGATAATCCGCCATCCGCCGATCATAGGGAAAGACCGACGTGGTTGCGCCGATCTCCGCACCCATGTTGCAGATCGTTCCTTTGCCGGTAGCCGAGATCGAACCCGTCCCTTCGCCGAAGTACTCCACGATGGCGCCTGTGCCCCCCTTCACCGTGAGAATCCCGGCCAATTTCAGAATGACATCTTTGGCGCTTGCCCAGCCGTCGAGGGTCCCGGTCAGATGCACTCCGATCACCCGGGGGAACTTCAATTCCCACGCCATGCCTGCCATAACGTCGACAGCATCGGCACCGCCGACGCCGATCGCGATCATGCCGAGACCGCCGGCATTAGGCGTATGGGAATCGGTGCCGATCATCATACCGCCGGGGAAAGCGTAGTTTTCCAGCACAACCTGGTGAATGATGCCGGACCCGGGCTTCCAGAAGCCGATGCCGTGGCGCGACGACACACCGGCGAGAAATTCATAGACTTCTTTGTTGTCAACGGAGGCCTGTTCAAGATCTTGTTCGGCCCCCGACTGGGCCTGGATAAGATGATCGCAATGGACTGTCGAAGGCACGGCCACGCGTGGAATGCCTGCCGACATGAACTGGAGCAAAGCCATCTGTGCCGTAGCATCCTGCATCGCGACGCGATCGGGAGCAAACTCCGCGTAGGTTTCGCCCCGCTTGTAGGGGGTCATTGGCGGCCGCCAGGAATGCGCGTACAGAATCTTCTCTGTGAGGGTGAGAGGACGGCCAACGCTGCGGCGGGCAACCTTCACCCGTCCCGGGGTACGGGCGTAGACCCGTTCGATGAGATCCAGATCGAACACCATGGGCGAACCTTGTGATGATTGTGGGTGGATACCTGTCCGGTGTGGCCTAATATACATACACTGGCATCACGGTGCAAGCGGAGAGCGGATTGCAATAAACATCGAATTTTGCTACAATTTTAGGTCCAGGAGGATCGCCGCGTGTCAACACAGCCACTCGAAATCGAGCAGCAGCAGGAGGAAGTGCAGACGCACGAACCGGCAAAGGTGATCCTGTTTAACGACGAAATACATACCTTTGAAGATGTTATCACCCAGATCATCAAAGCGATTCGTTGTCCCCGCGAGAAGGCGGAAGCCCTCACATGGGAGGTACATCACACAGGCCGCGCCATCGTCTACGCCGGCGAGATGCTCCGGTGTGTCGAAGTAAGCGCGGTGCTCGAGGAAATTCAACTCATGACGCACATTGAGGTATGAGGAAAGAGGTGTGAAGAAAGAGGTGTGATGAAAGCTGACGAGATTCGACAGGGATTTCTTGATTATTTTGCCCGGCATGGACATCGCATCGTCCGGAGTTCCCCGGTTATCCCCCACGGTGATCCTACCCTGCTGTTCACCAACGCCGGAATGAATCAGTTCAAGGATGTCTTTCTTGGATCCGGCGCGAGGGAATACACCCGGGCGGCCGACACACAGAAGTGCATCCGTGTCAGCGGAAAGCACAACGATCTCGAGGAAGTCGGCCGCGACACCTATCATCACACGTTTTTCGAAATGCTGGGCAACTGGTCCTTCGGTGACTACTATAAAACCGAGGCCATCGGGTGGGCGTGGGAGCTGTTGACCGGAGTCTGGGGACTCGAGAAGAAGCGGTTGTACGCCACGGTCTACGAAACGGACAATGAAGCTTCCGAGCTCTGGCGGAGCCAGACGGATATCGACCCCTCGCATATACAACTGTTCGGAAAGAAGGATAACTTCTGGGAGATGGGCGAGACCGGTCCATGCGGTCCGTGCTCAGAAATCCACATCGACCTTACTCCTGACCATTCAGGCGGCAGGCTTGTGAATGCCGGTGATCCTCGCGTCATGGAGATCTGGAACCTGGTGTTCATCCAGAACAACAGAAATGCGGCAGGTGAACTGGAGCCCCTTCCTGCAAAGCATGTCGACACAGGCATGGGATTCGAGCGCGTGTGCGCTGTTCTTCAGGGAAAGCAGTCAAACTACGATACCGATGTCTTCATGCCGATCATCAATGCGATTGCGAAGGCATCGGGGCGTCCCTACGAAGGGGAGGCGGTACAGGTAGCGATGCGCGTTATCGCGGACCATATTCGCATGCTTTCCTTTGCGATCGCCGACGGCGCGCTTCCCGGCAACGATGGACGCGGCTACGTGCTTCGCCGCATATTGCGTCGTGCCTCCCGGTTCGCCCGGAAACTGGAAATGCACGACCCGTTCATCTACACCATCACCGATGCGGTGACGGGGACAATGGGCCATGTGTTCCCTGAATTGGTCACCCAGCGCGAGCACATCAGACGGGTCATTCATTCCGAAGAGGAAAGCTTCAATGCCACCCTTGACCGCGGCCTGGAAATCTTCGAGTCGGTGATCGAACGTATCGGTCATTCGGCGGTGTTCCCCGGCGCCGACGCATTCCGGCTCTACGACACGTATGGCTTCCCTCTCGACCTCACGGAGCTCATGGCTGAAGAGCGGGGCTTGAAGGTTGATACCGGTGAGTTTACGAAGCTTATGGAAGAACAGAAGAACCGCGGACGCGTCGGCCCGAAGACCGAGTTCCCCGGATCCACCGGGGATGCACACCAGCATCTTGCGTCGTTCCCCGACTCGCAGTTTATCGGCTACGATACGGTGGACACCTCTGCGATGATCGGGAAGGTGGTCGATGGGCGGTTTCTTTCTCTGGATCGTACGCCGTTTTATGCCAAAGCCGGCGGCCAGGTGGATGACACCGGCATCATCGAGGGGGATCAATTCAGGGCGGAGGTCGTGCAATCGTTCCGGCAGGACAAACGCATCGTCCACGAAATACGCCTTCTCAAAGGCTTACCGGCCGATCTCCAGCCCGGACCCGTGCATGCGCTGGTCGACGTCGCACGGCGGCAGGACATACAACGCAATCACTCCGCCACACATCTCGTGCACGAGGCGCTCCACCGGGTGCTCGGCCCCCATGCGCACCAGCAAGGGTCGCTCGTTGCCCCTGACCGCCTCAGGTTCGATTTTCCTCATTTCGGCAAAGATCACGCCTGATGAACTCCGGGCTATCGAGGAGATGGTGAATGAAAAGATCGCCCAGGGCATTCCCGTGCGCACGGAAGTGGATATCCCGATCATCGAAGCGCAGAAGATCCCCAACGTGAAAATGTTCTTCGACGACAAGTACGGCGACTACGTGCGTGTCGTCATTATGGACGAAACGTACAGCGTGGAATTCTGCGGCGGAACGCACGTCAGTAACACCGCCGACATCGGGCTCTTCAAGATCGTTTCCGAATTCGGGATCCAGAGCGGTGTGCGGCGCATAGAGGCCGTCACGGGGAGCGGCATACGTACCTACATCGACGAACGCCTTGTCCGCGCACGCGAGCTTGACGATAAGATCGACACCCTGATCCGTGAAGCGGAGGACCTTGAGCGCCAGCTCCCCGCAGACAGTCCGGCACGCGCGACGATGCAAAGCACTTCCCGTCAGGCTCTGGTAATTCCAGAGGGGGTGTCCCGGGCGGATGCCCTCAGGATTTCCGAATCACGGCTGAACGAGCGGCATACGCTGGCCGATGAGATGGCACGCCGGACCACGGAACTGAAGAAGGTGTTGAGCAAGACCAAGGTGCTGGAGGCGGCATCAGAACCTGGACGCCATGATTCTTGCCGGCACACGCGTGAAGGATGTCACGGTCGTTGCGGCCCGTATCGCTGCAGCGGATATCGATGAGTTGAAGAGATTGGGCGATGAACTCCGGGCCAAACTCCGCAGGGGAGTCGGCGTTCTTGGAACCGTGCTCGAGGAGAAGGCTTCCTTCGTGTGCGTCGTTACCGACGACCTCGTCGCAGAAAAGAAGATCCAGGCCGGACGCATTGTCGGCGAAGTCGCCAAACTGGTGGGCGGGGGCGGGGGCGGCCGGCCCCACATGGCGACGGCGGGAGGCAAGGATGCCGACAAGCTCGACGCGGCCCTCGAACAGGTCCCCTGCGATCGTGGAACGCGCGCTCACATAAACTTCCATCATAACGACGGTGCGATGTGGCACATCTCCCTTTGACCATTCTTGCACGACAGGCCTTCATCAAAGACGAATTCTTTGCCAGCGCGGAGATCAAAAAGAAGACCTTCGAGAGCTGCGCTGACCGGATCGTCAAGGCCGTCGACGTCCTCATCGGCGCTCTTAACGGAAAAGGAAAAATCCTCCTGTGCGGGAACGGCGGAAGCGCAGCCGATGCACAGCACCTCGCCACGGAGCTGGTCATCCGGATGAACCCCGCCATCAAGCGGCCCGCGTTGCCCGCGATTGCGCTGACCACCGATTCATCCCTGCTCACCGCAGGAGCAAATGATATCGGCTATGACAATGTCTTTGCGCGGGAGGTGGAGGCCCTGGGGCGGCCGGGTGACGTCCTCATCGGTATCAGCACAAGCGGAAAGTCTGCCAGCGTCAATCTCGCCATGGAGAAAGCCCGGGCCATGGGGATGTCCACGATCGGGTTGATCGGCAAGGACGGCGGACCGATGAAAGACCTGGTTGATGTCGCCATCGTCGTGCCCTCCGACGATACACAACGCATTCAGGAGGCACAGATCACGATCGGGCATATCCTCTGCGCACTGATCGAAAGGGAGATGTACGGATAACCTGCCATGAGCCGTTCACGACGTGGTGATTTGCTCCTTCCCTTCATCACCATACTCTCGGATGCCGTCGCCATCGAGGCTGCTTTCCTCCTTGCCTACTGGCTCCGGTTCCACACCGAGATCTTCTCCGCATTCGGCTTCCTGCGCGAGGATGCCCCACCCCTCAGGGGCTACGTGCTGGCATCGCTGTTCGTCATTGCTGTCTGGCTTCTGCTCTTCAACGCCCGCAAGATGTACGGCATGCGCAGAAACGTCAATATCTCCGACGAACTCATCAACGTTGTTAAAGTCGTGAGCCTGGGAATGCTGCTTGTGATGAGCGCAGCATTCTTCTACCGCGAGTTCTCCTATTCCCGCGTGGTGATCGTTATGGTATGGGGACTGGCCATCAGCGGGGTGTTCGGCGGGCGGGTGCTGATGAATATGCTTGAACGGAGTTCGTACAGGCACGGACGGCGCCTGCAGCATGCGATTATCATCGGCGGCGACGCGCTCGCCGACCAGGTGTACACCAGCCTGCACGGACATCGTTCCTTCGGCATCACTATCACAGGCTATTTCGCCGATGCCCGATCACAGTCCGCTGCCATCAGTGCCGCACAGTACCTCGGCCCGATTGCCGACGCCCCGGCATATATCCGCTCCGAGGGAATTGAATTGGCATTCATCGCGCTGCGATCGCAGGACCATCAACGGTTGTTCGACCTGATCGGCGAATGTGAAGGGATCAATGTGGAATTCATGATGGTGCCTGATCTTCTTGGCATCATGACCAGCCAGGTCCGCGTTCGCGATCTTGAGGGTATACCCTTTCTGCGCCTGAAGAGCATTCCCTTCACGCCGTGGGGAAGGATCACCAAGCGTTCCTTTGATATCGCGGTATCGTCGATCATCCTGCTGGCTCTTTCTCCGCTCTATGCCGTGCTGGCGCTGCTCATCCGGCTTGATTCACGCGGACCGGTGCTTTTCCGGCAACAACGCGTGGGCCTCGACGGAAACGAATTCACAATGTATAAGTTCCGCTCCATGGTTGCAGGGGCGGAGAAACATGATGACACCGCCGGGCTCGGGATCCGCAACGATGCACGCCGCACGACTATCGGACGGCTGCTCCGGCGAACCAGTCTGGATGAGCTTCCGCAATTCTGGAACGTCTTGCGGGGAGATATGAGCCTTGTCGGGCCCCGGCCTGAGCGTGCGCATGTTGCCCGGCAATTCGGCACCATCGTGCCGAAGTATCTTGACAGGCATCGCGTCAAGACCGGACTCACCGGTTGGGCACAGGTCAACGGGCTGCGTGGCGACACCTCAATCGACGAGCGGGTAAAGTACGATTTGTACTATATCGAAAACTGGTCGCTTGCCTTCGACATTCGCATCATACTGCGCACGCTGAAGGCGGTGATCACATTCCGTGAACAGGAGTAGCCATGGTTGCGCTCATCGTCTTCTACCTCCATATCGTGACGTTTGCGGCGGTCTTTACGAAGCGCTGGCAGGAAGAGGGAATGAAGGAGGGTTTTCTCGGTGTGATTTTCATGGCACTGATCTTTTTCGTCGGATGGAGTATGGCGTCGTTCATCGTGAAGATGGTGATGCCCGCGGGGGGCCTCGGGAGGGTGTTCGACAACGACGCGGCAGCACTCACCCTGCTCACCTGTGCCGAGGCGATCTTCTACTACTTCTATTTCCGCAGGGGGTCCGGCGAAACCGGGAGCACTGCTACTTTCGGGTGAAGCTCACGATCACGACACAGCGCTGATCCATGCGCTTTTGCCGGGGGGGCAAGGGCTGGAATTTCCAGAGGCGGACTTCACGCAACGTTGCATCATCGCACCGCGCGTTACCGACCTGCAATAGCTTTGCAGAGCGCACAGCGCCCCCGGATGTCACCACCAATTCAACTCTCACCATGGCTTCTCCGCCGAAACCAGCGGGAAATTGCGGCGGGTTTCCGGCGATCTTCCGGCGGATCTCACCCACCGTCCAGCGCACCGAGTACAAGACCCGTTCCCCGGGAACCTTCTTCGGGGATACGATCGCGCGCTGAGGTTGAGGCGTTGCCTCGCGGGGTGATTCCCGGGGTTGAATTGTCTGCGGGGAGTCTGTGCCGTTGCTGGATGCCGGGGGAATTGGTACCGCAATCGCCGGCGAAGATGGAGATACTGCCCTGCCCGTTTCCGTTCCGTGTTTCGGCACCAGATAGACAAAGAAAAGGAGAAGAACGGCGAGGGGAACGCTTACCAATGACGCACCGTTCACTCCGGCCAGCAGCCTGTGAGTCGGTTCCAGGCGCATCATACTTTCCGCTGGAAGGGGTCGTCCTGCTCCGCAACGTGTGAACGCATCGCAATCTGCAGGTCACTGCCGTTGTCACCGTTGTTCTCTGCGGGGGGTTCGTCCAGGAGGTCCAGAAATTCGTTGGATGCAGACTCCATTTCGTGGACAAGCCGCCTGACCCGGGTTGTACATGCGTTGTAGGCGATCAGGGCGATGATCCCTACGATCAAACCGAACGCTGTGGTCAGCAACGCCTGCCAGATGCCTCCTGCAAGGTCAGCAGGTAGTGCCAGGCCGCCGGCATTTTCAATAGACTGAAAAGCGAGGATCAACCCAACGATGCTGCCGAAAAAACCGAGCATCGGAGCAACACCGCTGATGCTCGCCAGGAGAGAGAGGTGCCGCTCCAGACGGAACTGCTCCTCTCTCGCCGCACTTTCGACGGCTTCGCGAATACTTGCCACACCACGGCTGCGCTTCAACACTCCCCGCCGCACAATGTTTGCTATCGCCGCGTCTTTCTGGCTGCAATAACTCAAGACCGCACTGATGTCGCCATGGCGATAGAGGCTTTTCAGCTTCGGCAGGAATTGCCCGGAATCGGATCGTCCCCGGCGGAGGACGCTCCAGCGCTCAAGAATGACAAAGAGCACAAGGAGGAGACAGAGGAGGATTGGCCACATGACCACTCCTCCCCGGAACATAACCTCGAGGAAGTTCATGAAGTTTCCGCGTTGTGACCTATTTTTCGCGCAACGCCGCCACCCACACCACATCTTCCGTCATGGGCTGCAGCTTAGCGACGATTTCCTGTGCCTGTGCACGCGAGTCGTATCGGCCGACGCGCACGCGGAACCAATTGTCACTTCCCGCCCGTGCTTCGTCAACGTAGGCGTCATATCCGCCGGAGGAAAGAAGTGATGCCTCCTGCTCTGCCTTGCCTTTGCTCATCCATGCTGCGAACTGCACGGTGTATCTGCCGGAACCGCCTGGTGCGCCAAAGACAGCCTGTTTGACCTTGGTTGAGGCGGCGGCCTTTGCGTCATTTCCAGCGCTCGGGACAGGCACGGTTTCAGTACCTGCTGTTCCGGCAGCGGTTCCTGCGCTTGCGGCGCAACCGGAATATCGCTCTCGGGCAGGGTCTCTGTTACCACAGGAGCTTTCTTGCCCCAGAGGCGGATGACCTTGAAGTGATTAAGGGCGTAGATGCCGCCCGCGAGCACGACAATAATCAATCCAATCAGGATGAGGGGCGAAATCTTTCCACTGCTCCCGCCGACTTCACGCAGCGCCGGTGTCGGGCTTGGCGATTTCGACGACTCTGGCGCGCCTTCCGCGTCCAACCCTTCATCCTTGAGATTCAGTCGTGGCATGTGTGGAACCTCCGGGTTATGTGACAAATGCACAAATGGCTACTGCATAAAGCGATTCGTGAGATGCTCGCTGTAGTGCCTTAATTTACAACTTGGCACACCAGAAGTCAAGCCTTTCTGAGGGAATAGAGATAGGTGACAGGGTGGCTGCCAGCCCCCCACAAAAGCTCAAAAAACATTAGTCTTTTGTAGTGTCTAGCGCTACCCTAAAACCATGCACCCATTCAGACATTTCTGAACTCCCCCGTCCGTCCTCCAGTTCGCGCAATAATGCGCTGCCAACCACGACACCGTCAGCAACCCGGGCAAACGCGTGTGCGTGGCCCGGCGAAGAGATCCCAAAACCAACCAATATGGGATTCTTCCTCACGTGCTTCCGCGTTTCTTTGATGTACTCCATCGCATTCACACCGGGAGTACCACCGGTGACGCCGGTCGAAGATACCGCATAGAGAAACCCCGAAGAGGCTTCATCGATTGCGCGCACCCGCTCCGGTGATGTCGTCGGAGCCACGAGCAAAATTCCACAGAGGTGCTGCGCATCGACTATTGCGCGGAAACGCTCCCACTCTCCAAGCGGAACTTCAGGGAGTATCACTCCGTCCACCCCGGCCGCCGCAGCGTCAACAAAGAACCGGTCGACGCCGTAGCGTAATATCGGGTTCACATATCCCATCAGGATCAACGGAATCGATGTTCGTTCACGCAGGCGTGAAACCTGCCCGAACATCCATGGAATGGTGACGCCATTCGCAAGAGCGACTGCAGAGCTTCGCTGGATCATCGCCCCGTCTGCCATCGGATCTGAAAAAGGCATGCCTATTTCCACAGCATCGGCGCCACCATCCTCCAGTGCGAGCACAAGATCTGCAGTGGAATCGAGTGTGGGATATCCCCCGGTGAGGAAGAGCACGAGCGAGGAGACTCCATGCTGTTTGTTACTCATCAGGGTGTCTTTGAGGAGGTTCATCGTATGCCGGCATAGGTAGTGATGTCTTTGTCTCCACGACCCGAGACATTGACGACGATGATCTGGTGTGGCGTTGTCCCGGGCATAAGAGTCTTTAGATGGGCCACTGCATGTGCGGTCTCAAGCGCCGGGATGATCCCTTCAAGGCGCGCAAGCAGCACCGCCGCAGAGAGCGCCTGGTCGTCGGTGACAGCAACATATTCAACTCTCCCCGCATCCTTCAGGAAGCTGTGCTCGGGCCCGACGCCTGGATAGTCAAGACCTGCAGAGATCGAATGTGCGAGCCGCACCTGCCCTTGATCATCCTGGAGCAGATAGCTGAGAGAGCCATGCAGCACCCCCGGTGATCCTTCGGTAAGAGTCGCCGCGTGCTTCCCTGTACTGATGCCGAGCCCTGCCGCTTCGACGCCGACCATCCTCACGGGATCATTCAGAAACGGATGGAACAACCCAATGGCGTTACTCCCTCCTCCCACGCACGCCAGAAGAATGTCGGGGCGCCTTCCTTCGATCGCTTCAAGTTGTTCGCGTGTCTCGCGGCCAATGACACTCTGAAACTCGCGCACCATTTCCGGGTAGGGATGCGGACCGACAACGGATCCAATAATATAAAACGTGGTCCTCACGTTAGTGACCCAATCCCGCAACGCTTCGCTTGTCGCATCCTTGAGCGTTTTCGTTCCCGATGTCACGGGCATCACGCGTGCGCCGAGCATCTCCATGCGGCGAACATTGAGCTCCTGGCGGCGCATATCTTCTTCACCCATGTATACGACGCATTCCAACCCCGCCTTTGCCGCTACTGTCGCTGTAGCGACACCATGTTGTCCGGCACCTGTCTCCGCAATCACCCTCTTCTTACCCGAGCGCTTAGCCAGGATGATCTGCCCGATCGTGTTATTGATCTTGTGCGCTCCGGTATGACAGAGATCTTCCCGTTTCAGGTAGATGCGCGCCCGGCCATAGTGCTCTGTCAGCCGTCCGGCAAATGTCAGCGGAGTCGGACGGCCCGCGTAGGTTCTGAGCATCGTGCCGCATTCCTCCGCAAAGGCCGGATCTTTTCTCGACGATCTGTAGAGGTGGTCGAGTTCGTCAAGAGCTCCGATCAGCGTCTCCGGAACGAATCGTCCGCCGTATTCACCAAAATATCCACGCGCATCAGGCCCCTGCAGAAAATCCTTCCGCGGCTGCGGGAGTGCTGTCAAAGGAGGAATCCCACTCATGACATTGATACCCTTTCGAAGGCACTACGTGCCATTTCAATGAATCTGCGAAGTTTGACATGATCTTTTACGCCTGGCTGCACCTCAACACCGCTGCTCACATCCACCGCGTAGGGACGTACGTAGCGGATCGCCCTTTCGACATTCTCCGGATTGAGCCCGCCGCTCAAGATAATGCGGTGCGCCTGACGGGCGTGTACAGCAATATCCCAGTCGAATTGTTTTCCTGTTCCCCCCCTGGACCATCCTGGACGTAGGCATCGAGAAGATGGGCCTCGACATTATACCGGTCGAGATGCTCTATGACGAAGCTTGCCGACACCCGGTGGGCTTTGAACACCGGGAGGCCGAATCCCGAGGTTGACTCAGGGGGCTCGTCACCGTGAAGCTGCAACGCCCGGATTCCGGCCACGTTGACTGCATCGACAATGGAATCCCGGGAGGCATCCACAAACACCCCGACAGGGAGAACAGCAGCCGGGAGGGCACCGACAATCTCTGCAGCCATTTCCGGGGGAATGTAGCGCGGACTTGACTGGACGAAGATGAAACCAATCGCATCTGCACCGCACTGCACGGCCGCGAGGGCGTCTGCAACCCTCGTGATACCGCAGATCTTGATCTTCATCCCGCACCTTCCTTCCCCCCGAGAAACGCCCGCAACGCGGCTCCGGGATCATCCGCACGCATAAACGCTTCACCCACCAATACGGCGTGCACTCCATGCCCCTCGAGCAACTGCAGGTCGGCAGAATTCCGGATGCCGGATTCGCTCACGATGATCGTCCCCGCAGGGACCAATCCCGCAAGCCGGAGCGTCACCTCAAGCGATGTGTGGAACGTCGACAGATCTCTGTTGTTGATGCCCAGAAGCTCCACGGACCCCTTTTCCAGCGTTTCGAGCTCGCGCTCATCGTGTACTTCGACGAGTGTCTCCAATCCAAGGCTTTCCGCTTCCAGCTTCAGTTCAAACAACCGTTCACCGCCTAGAGCTGCGACGATGAGGAGTACCGCATCCGCCCCGTATGCACGCGCCTCGAAGAGTTGGTACGAATCTATGATGAAGTCTTTGCGCAATATGGGCGCCTCATGGCCCTGGCGTGCCTGCAGGAGATACGTCGATCTTACCTTTGAAGAAAGGGTTCATCGGTCAATACAGAGATGGCCGCTGCCCCTGCCCTGACATACGAGAGCGCGATCGCACCCGCGTCGCATTCGGCCCGGATCATTCCTTTCGACGGGGAGGCCCTCTTGATTTCGGCGATGACGGCCGGCGACCGCGAGATCAGAGAAGCCCCCAGCGACCGACGCGGCAATGCGAAGCCCGGCGACTCCTTCAGCTGAACCGGAGGGATCCGCTTCTTGCGGTCGCTGACCTCTTCCCTTTTTGTTTGAAGGATGCGGTCGAGGTACGTCATGGGCGTTGTGTGAACTCGATGAGATTCTTCAGAGTCTGGCGCGCCCTGCCGGAATCGATGGACTCCTCTGCAAGCCTGGTTGCCTCTTTGAGATCTCCCGCCTTGCCGGCGACATGTATGCCAAGCGCCGCATTTGCAAGAACAACATCCCGGCCGGGAACCGGCTCGCCGTTCAGTATGCTCATCGCGATAGCGGCATTCTCACCCGGATCTCCTCCACGGCTGGCACCCGGAACCGCCCGCTGCAGTCCAAAATGCCCCGCATCAACCGGGTACCGTTGCACTTCTTCCGCCGCCCGTACGTCATGGATATGCGTCTCTCCATCGAGACTCACCTCGTCCATGCCGTCAACTCCGTTAAGCACATACGCCCGCTGCGTTTCCATTTGTTTGAGGGCTCCGGCGATCTTTCCCGCGACCGTGGGGTTGTACGTTCCTACTACCTGGCGGCGCACACCCGCCGGATTCGTCAACGGGCCCACCACGTTGAAAATCGTCCTGATGCCCATCTCCTGGCGGGGCTTTGCGGCGTGCTTCATCGCGGGATGGAAGAGCGGAGCAAAAAGAAAACCGATACCGACGGCGTTGACGCAGGCCTCGACACGCGCGGGCGGCAGCTGCACGTTCACTCCAAGGGCGTGAAAACAGATCCGCGCTTCCGCTCCGGCTTGAGACCGACCGGTTCCCATGTTTTGCCACGGTGACTCCTGCGCCTGCGGCAACGATGGAAGATACGGTCGAGATGTTGAATGTACCCTTTCCATCGCCGCCGGTTCCGCACATGTCGATCGCGTCGGGATCGTTGGCTGCAATCTTCACAGAGTGGTTCCGCATGGTGCGCACGAACCCGACGAGTTCATCCTCGCTTTCGCCTTTTGCCCGGAGCGCCACCAGCAATGCGGCTATCTGGGATTCGGTGGCCTGATTGGTCATGATCAGTTCCAGAGCCCGGGCGGCTTCATCCGCCGTGAGATCAAGGCCTTCCAGACATTTCTCGATGAATGCTTTCATGAGGTACTCCCCATCCAGTTCAACAGCAGTTGCCGGCCATGGACAGTCAGAATCGATTCCGGATGAAACTGTACTCCCTGGATCGGCAACGTCCGATGGCGCACTCCCATGATGATGCCCTCGGATGTCTCAGCAGTAATCTGCAATTCTTCCGGAAACTCCTCACGCGCAATGACCAGCGAATGGTACCGCGTGGCGTCGAACGGGTTCGGAATATTGCCGAACAGACCCCCATCATGATGGAATACTGCGGATGTACGGCCGTGCATCAGCGAAGGAGCATGAACCACGTGCGCGCCAAAGGCGGATCCGATTGCCTGATGGCCCAGACAGACGCCGAGAATCGGCACCACTCCGCCGCAACGGCGAATCACTTCGACAATGACTCCCGCATCCTCGGGTCTCCCGGGGCCGGGAGAGAGCAGGATGCGTGCCGGAGGATCCCGCAGAATCTCTTCCACAGTGACGGCATCATTGCGGCGCACGGTGATATCCTGGCTCATCGTTCCGAGCAGCTGCACGAGATTGTATGTGAATGAGTCGTAGTTGTCGATCACGAGTGTCATCCTGCACGCCTCCTGTCACGTTGCGTGAGTCGCGGCGAGAGCAATCCTGACGCGGCGAGATCTACCGCCTCCAGAAGGGCCCGGGCCTTGTTGACGGTCTCGTCGTACTCACGGGCCGGATCCGAATCCGCCACAATTCCCGCTCCCGACTGGATCTTGAGGGTGTCCTTATGGGCCACGATGGTGCGGATGGCAATGCATGTCTCGAGAGCGCCGTCGAGCCCGACATAGCCTACCGCTCCGGCGTAGGCCCCGCGGGGAGTTTTTTCCAGATCCTGGATGATCTCCATCGCGCGCACCTTGGGCGCACCCGAGACCGTTCCTGCGGGAAAACAGGCTTCGAGAGTATCCATGGCGGAGAGTCCGGTGCGGAGACGTCCCCGCACTTCTGATACGATGTGCATCACATGGGAGTAGCGGTCCACGCGTTTGAACACCGGAACCTCCACAGAACCATACTCCGCAATGCGCCCCACGTCATTGCGCCCCAGATCGACAAGCATGACATGCTCCGCGAGCTCTTTGGCATCGGCGAGAAGTTCCGTCTCGAGCATATCGTCTTCTTCGGGATGCTCCCCGCGCCGGCGGGTCCCCGCAATCGGCAACACCTCAACCACGCGGTCGCGCAAGCGGACCAGCACCTCGGGCGAGGAGCCTGCGAGTTTCGTCTCCCCGAAATCCAGGTAGAATAAGTACGGAGAGGGATTGATCATGCGGAGAGCCCGGTACACGGCAAAGAGATCTCCGGAGAATTTCCTGCGGACACGGCGCGACAGGACGACCTGAAAGATGTCCCCGTCGGTGATGTGCTCTTTTGCATGCCGCACGGCAGAAAGAAAGCTCTCCCGATCGGGTTCATCCCGATCAGCCGCAAAGTCGCACGCAAAGGATTTCGGCGCGGTATGCGGATGACGCAGCCTCTGTTCAAACTCGTCGAGACATTTTAGCGCACGATCATATTGCTCTTCGAGTGTTTCGCCGGAATCCAGGAACGCGTTATGAATAATCGTCATCACCTGCAGACGGTGGTCGAATTGCACCACCGTGCCAAATAACCCCAGCATGGCATCAGGTTCATCCTCCGGTCCCGGTGCGGGAATCGGAATCCGTTCCAGCGACCGGACGGCATTATACCCGATGTATCCGACAACACCTCCCATGAGGCCATGAGGCTCGTCGAAGGGCGCAACACGGTAACGGCCGAGGATGCCGCGAACACCATCGAACACGCTCTGCTGCTGCGTTGTGCTGTGGCCCCCTTCCTGAACGGTGACACTGTCCCCTCTCGCCTGCAGAAGCACGCGAGGATCGGTACCGATAAATGAATAGCGGCCGATCTTCTCATCGGGTTCGACGCTCTCCAGTATGAACGACGGAACACCCTCCTTGCGCAGAGCGAGATAGGCGGACACCGGAGTGAGCGTGTCAGCCATCGATCTGCGGACCAGGGGAATGACGTTGTGCGTTGCCGCAAGGGCTGCGAATTCCTTGAACGATACCATATGCCTCCGGGGATAAAAACAAAAAACCCTTCCCGAAAGCCGGAAAGGGTCGTGATGTCGCACGCTGAAACTATGCCAATGCTATCCGCCTACCGGCCTCCTTGAGAAAGTCGTGCGCCACCACCAGGAGTGGTTTACGTTGGAGAGCGCGGTATGGACGGACTTCAAGTTCATGATCGAGTGAAAGTATACGTTTTACGACACTAAGAGTCAAGCAAAGCAATCGTTCAGATCAGGATCAAGACTGGATCAGAATATCCGATTCTGAACTATTTAACATCCTTCGGTCTTCGATTGTTCCCACCAATCTTCAGTTTTCGTCCCCCGTGTCCATCATCTTTACAAGCAGCGTGTGCAGATAGTCGCGTTTCCCCGCATACGAACCGGACTTTGACTGCAGGTCTGTCTCCGCTATCATCCTGAAGATATTCTCGACCCTCCCCACCGGGTACCGCCGGAGCGCATCGAGATAGAGCTGTTTCTTCCAGGCCCAGCTCTTTGTCAATTTGAAGCCTTCTTTGTCGTCACGCGCGGCTTTGCTCACAAGGTGATGTAACCGCCACAGCAGGCTGAAGTAGTCGGTAAAAGCCCAGACGATATAGGGGACTTCAGCCCCCTCCTGGATCATGTGGTCGAGCACGGTCAGCGCTTGCTGCGTGTTGCCCGCACCGACGGCATCCTGGAGATTGAAATGACTGAACTCCCGGGAGAAACCGCCTACCGCCGCCACGTCGTCAACGGTAATAGTCCTTCGATCCCCGATGAAGACCAGGAGTTTCGTGATTTCGCTGTCGAGCGATCTCAGGGAAGAACCCATTCGTGCCGCGATCAACTCCGCGGCTTCTGCGTCAATTGATCCGTCCTGCTCCCGAATGCGTTCGGTAATCCACCCCGACAGTTTGCTGTCACTCAACGGTGTGCATGCATACGCGGCTCCGCTGCCGTGAAGTCCTGCAAACGGCTTTTTCCGCAGGTCGGCTTTCCTGCCGGTGAGCAGTACGACGGTGGAC
Organism: Ignavibacteriota bacterium; assembly: GCA_963849385.1. Classification (GTDB taxonomy): domain Bacteria; phylum Bacteroidota; class Ignavibacteria; order UBA10030; family UBA6906; genus Fen-1255. The sequence continues at coordinate 142,350 of CAWKHH010000003.1, forward strand.
TCCGACGGCCGTTCCACATACGCGGAGAGAATTTCGAGATCCTTCGCACCGAGCTTCTCAATATTCCGCGCGATCACGACTCTCCGTTCGCCCGACATGGGAAGCGACGATGCGCGGGCGGTAATCTCCCGCGCATCGACGTCTGCGCAATCAAGAATGTCGAGATTGAACGTCCGCTCTTCGCGTGAAATCGCGGCATCGAGTATCGCCGCGACACTTTCTTCGAGAAGGAAGTCCTCCTCACCGTAGACCAGGTACACAGGGAGAAAGCTCTTCTTCTTCAGCGAAGCGCGGAGCTCGCCGATCCCCGGAGCTCCTTTGGCCATGCTGCTGTCCGCTATTTCTGTGGGTCGGCCTGCTCGTGACGGATGGTGATGCTTTTGATCTTCACGTCGACCTTCGGTTTCCCGTCTGTCGGTCCCATCTGCGGGGTGATTTCGACGTCGCCGATTTTGTCGACAACATCCAGACCCTTGATGACTTTTCCAAAGATGGTGTAGTTCTTCGGCATCCTGGGCGTATCGCGCAGCATGACGAAGAACTGGCTGGTATTGGTGTTTGGTCCGCGGTTGGCCATTGCAAGCACACCGTGGAGATACCCGGCTTTGAATGAAGGAGTTGCAGGATTCAACTCGTCTTCAAATTCTTTGCCATAGATGCTCTTCCCGCCGGTTCCGGTACCTGTCGGATCGCCGCCTTGAATCACAAATCCTTTGGACACACGGTGGAAGATGATGCCGTTGAAGTATTTGTTTCCTGCAAGGCGGACGAAGTTGTCCACTGTTTTGGGAGCATCTTCGCGGTACAGCTCCGCTTCCATCGTGCCCATCGACGTTTCGATAACAGCAATTTCTTTCCCTTTGACGGCGGGTTTCTTGTCCTGCGCGTCTGCGACAACCGACATAACTATCATCATCGTTAACACCATTATTGTGGTACGCATGTGTGCTCCTTTGTGGTTATAAAAAAAGGGTCTGGGGTCTGGGGTCTAGGGTCTAGGGGCTCATTCTTCAATTAGTCTTCTTCTTCAGAAGTAATAGCTAACGCCGATCCGCGCCCCTACGCCGAACCAGGACATTGAGGGCGGTTTACCTTGTGCGTTCACGCCGGGGGACTTACCGCCGGCATTGCGAAGTTCACCGATTCCTTCCCACCGCGCCTGCACTCCGAGATGTACAAAAAGATCCTCGTTGATCGCCGTGTTTCCCTGGAGTTCCAGAACCACTCCGGGGCCGCTCGCAGTGTATGTGTCGACCAATGTACCGTAGCTGGTCGACAACGTGCCGAAATGATATCCCGCACCCAGGCCCGCACTGAGATTGTAGAGTCCCTCGCTGACAAGCATGTAGTGCAAGTACAATGTCGGCATATGGACCATCATCGTGAACTCGCCCGGACCGAGCAATGCGGCAATGTTGTAGGTGTTCAGAAGGTATGCATATTCAATTTTCAGCAACCAGTCCGCTGAAAGAGGAACGAATCCTGCAACGAAGAAGTTCACGCCGGCATGGAAATCGGGCAGACGTTCCGCAGGACGAAACCCGCCGTTAATCATATCAATGACGTCCCGGGGGGTCAGGTACTCCACGCCCATCCCTGCAGCGATGCCCGGCCGCATGCGTTCCACCATGGCCGGCGTACCGGTAATAGCCCAAGGCGTTACCCGGAGTGTCAGCAGAAAGAGCACCAGGAAGGAGCGCATCATTCCCCGCCCTGGGGCTCGGCGCGCACAGCCTCACCGACTTTGATATGGTCGCGGAGGAAGTAGTACAGACCGATGATGGTTACACCGACGAAACCAACGGCATGCGTCACTGTCGCATAACTCAGCGCTAGCGTGGCGTCGACGCCGTAGAGGCGAACGAGGGTTTGCGAAGTGAACGCGTGGTATGTTCCCGTGCCACCGGGTGTCGGCAACGCGACACCGATGCTGGAGATGGCCTGCACAACAAGGGCGCCGGTCAATCCCAGCCACTGAATACCAAAGGCAAAGAAGGCAAGGTACATCATCAGGATGTACAGCAACCAGATCACAATGCTTAAGATGGCGATAATCACAAACCGCCCGGGGCGGCTCAGGAACAAAAAACCGTCAAGGAAAGAATGGACCATACTTTCCAGTCGTGTGCGGAATCGCGCGGGCAATATCCGTTCAATGCGGTGCACGAACATGTCCGTCCAATCCCTGCGCACGGCAAGCGCAACAAAGACCACCAGCAGCGCGATGGTGAGCGCGGAGACCACCAGGCCCGTGTTCACCAACCAGGGAAACGACTCCTTCAAGGGACCATGGTAGACAAGCGGAATGAGCGCCACCAGCACAAGGAAAGACACCATGTCAATGATGCGTTCGACCACGATCGTGCCGAACGCTGCGCTCTTCGGCACATGTTCGAGCTTGCCTATGGCGTACGGGCGGACAATCTCTCCTGCCCGGGGGAGGACGTTGTTCATCATATATCCGACCATGACGGCGGAAAACAGGCTGCGCATCGAGAGGTCCGGCTTTACCGGCTCGAGCATGTACTTCCACCTCCACGCTCTCAGGTAGTGACTCACCATCAGACAGGCAAAGTTCGGTATCATCCACCAATAGTTCGCCTGCACCATGGAGTCGTACAGCTTCCCGAAGTCAGTCCCGCGGAATGCGATGTAGAGAAAGAGCACCGTAATGAAAGCACTGATGCCGTAACGGAGCAGGGACCGAAGTTTAGTCATCACTCATCAATCATCAATCGCGGAGATCGACAACGTCAACACCGGCCGGGACCTTGTAGACAAAACGGGAATCCGGAATGCCGATATTGGTCTTGAAGGAACTCACCTGGTAGACCGTTTCCTTCCCGTGCTGGTCCAGAATTTCCACCCTGTGTATCAGCCAATCCGATTCCGACACCCAGAGTTTCATTGATTTCAGGACGGAGGACGCATCGCGCGGGATGAGCTTCAGGACAACGGCATCTCCGTAGGCGGTCTTTTCACGACCGATCAATGTAGCCGAAAAATCCTCAGGCGCGGCGGTCAGTATGCGTTCGGGTGACAACGACCGTTCGTCCAATTTGAACCGGTCAATCAGCACCTGGTTGTTCGCCTGCGAGTACGACCAGACGGTCTCGCCGTCGGTGATCACCATTTGCCCCTCGAACTCGACGCGGTAGCGGTTCGCTTTTTTGAATTGCAGAGTGCCGGCGACTTCCTGTTCAATTTTGGCACTCGCGAACTTCACCTTTTGCGAGAACCGCACCTCTGCATCCTCCATGCGATCGTATTTCTTGTGCACCCGATCAAGGATGTCTTCCGCGGAGTCGCCTGCACGGACGAGCACAAACGTTGCACAGACGGCGAGACCGAGCACTACAGTGCGTGTATTCATGATCCCCGGCATCCTTTTCAATTATCCCCCCAGGAGATCGTCGAGAAACGATTCCGATTCCACAAGCACCTCGCGAGCTTTGCTGCCGTCGGCAGGTCCCACGACGCCGGCAGCCTCCAATTCATCGACCAGCCGCGCCGCACGGGAGTACCCTATCTTGAGCCGCCGCTGGAGCAGCGACACAGATCCCTGCTGATATCGAACAATGATGTGGGCCGCCTCGTCAAAGAGCACATCGCGTCCGGCATCCGAACTCTGGTCGGCCGCCCGCCGCTTTTCGAGAGCGGAAGGAAGCAGGAAGGGGTGCGCATATCCCTGCTGGTTCCCGATATGGTCGACGAGCGCGTCCACCTCACGCGGCGATATAAGCGCATTTTGAAGCCGGACCGGCTTCGGGCTGCCGGCGGCAAGATACAGCATGTCGCCATTCCCGAGCAGCTGTTCTGCTCCGTTCATGTCGAGGATGGTCCGCGAGTCGGTTTTCGATGCCACCTGGTACGCGATGCGAGCGGGGAAGTTCGCTTTGATGACGCCGGTGATGACATCGACGGAAGGCCGCTGGGTGGCGACGATGAGGTGAATCCCTACCGCACGGGCAAGCTGGGCAAGCCGCGTAATGGGTTCTTCAACCTCTCTGGCGGCAGTAATCATCAGGTCAGCGAGCTCGTCAATCACCACAACAAGATACGGCAGCTTGACGTGCTTTAACTCGTCGGTGTCTTTCAAACCGCCTGCGGCAAGCTTGATGTTGTAGTCCTGAATATTCCTGACGGCAGCCTTGGAGAGCAGATTATAGCGGCGCTCCATTTCGAGTTCTGCACCCTTCAACGCCAGCACCGCGTTGTTGGGTGTTGTGAAGATATCCTCGTCGATGTCCGGCGATTTTGCGAGAAAGTGGTTTTTGAGCTTCGCGTACTGGGCGAGTTCAATCTTTTTCGGATCGATCAGCATCACCTTCAGTTCCGACGGGTGCATCTTGTAGAGCAAACTCGCAATCATGGTGTTGATGCCGACACTCTTCCCTGATCCTGTCGATCCTGCCATGAGGATATGCGGCATGCGTCCCAGATCGTCGGTAAACACCTCACCCGCAATGGTCTTGCCAAGAGCCAGGGGGAGGGTTGCCTGCGCATCCCGGAACGCTGTGGAGTTCAGTATGCTCCGGATCGTCACTAGAGAACGGTGCGAGTTGGGGATTTCGACTCCTACGGCGGACTTGCCTGGAATCGGAGCCATGATGCGAATCCCCCGCGCAGCCAGCTTCAGGGCAATATCGTTCTCCAGACTCACGATCTGGCTGATCTTCACACCGATCGCGGGCACAAGTTCATACAGGGTTACCACGGGACCGGGCGTCACACTGACGCTCTCAAGCTCGACGTCGAACTGCAGCAATGTCTCGCGCAGCAGTTCAGCATTCGCCTGGAGTTCCGCCTCATCCACATCTTCCTTCCCCGGCTTCGGCGCATCAAGCAGATCGATGGTCGGGAAGATATACGCGATCTCTTCCGGTTGGGCCGGGGTCGCCGCCGGCGACGGAGCCTCGGCGTCGTCCTTCTCTGCGTCCGGGGCCTCATCCGTTTTGGGCTTGTTCCGGGCGAAATTCAGAATTCTGGTGGCGATGGGCTTTGACGCCGTGTTTTCGTCCTCGATTGCGGGCTCGACTTCCGCTGCGCGTGTGATGCGAACAGGCGTTCGACGGGCAGGTTGTTCCTCCTCGCTTTGATCGGCGTCCTTACGGTCGCGTTTGCGCGCCGGGACTTCTGCGTCCGGACCCCCTTCCTGCAGTTCTATCCCGCGTCCGCACGCGTGCTTCAGCGCGCGCCTCACGCCAGCGATGTGTCGCATCCAGCAGCTTCAGCCAAGCTGTGTGGGTGCGCTCCGCCATCGTGCGCACATCCAGGTCAGCAGTGAGTATGATCGTGATGAACATCGCGACAACAAGTACGATGCTGCCGCCTGCGCGGCCGATCAGGTGCGACAGCACCGTGGAAAGGAATTCTCCGACAGCTCCGCTCCATACAACCGCCGGACCCGTTTCAGGAAGGATTCTTCGCAGCATCCCGAACGCCGTGGAGATCAGCAGGACCCAGAGAAACGCATAATTGGTAAACGTCACCGCACGACCGTACTCCCCTTTGCGCAAAATCGTCCACCCCCACAGGAGAAGGACTAAAGGAAGCGCGAGCACACTGTAGCCAACCGTCGAACGGATGAGGAAATCAGAAATGATTACGCCTACGAGGCCGAGGCCGTTATGCGTGGTATCCCAGAGCGTACGGGCCTGGGGATCACCGCGCATGGCGCCCCAGAGATGCGAAAACCGGACGTCTGCGTTGGCCTCATCCGACGGATCATACGTCACGAGCGAGATCAGGATGAGCAACGCGCACGCAATCAACAGGATCGCAATGATAACATGTTTGCGATGTGCCGACGGCTTTGCCGTTTCCCGCCTGGAAGGGGCCCCGCCGTTTTTAGATCGATTCTGTATTGCCATGGAATGCCGCTCCGCTCACACTGATGCCGGTGTCTCGGCACTTTCCCGGCGATCGTTGTCCTTGCGCAGCCGGAGCATGTTGTCGTCGAGGAAAGGAAGGACGGGAACCGTGTCCACTCCGGCACAGTACTTCAGATCGTCAGCATAGCCCAGTCCTTCAAGGGCCTTCCCCGCCTCACTCTGCCGCAGCATGCGGTGGAGATTCCTGTAGTGAGTGCGGTACAGAGAGTGTGCGGCTATACTTGCATCACACAAGCCAAGCTCTATATCCGCCTCCTCGCCCAGCAGGTGCAGAAGCATGCCTGCGCACACAGCGTCTTCGATGGCAAAGCGTCCCCTGTTCCCTGCACAAATTATCTCAACGTCAACGGCATGGCCCTTAAGAAAGCCGGCCACTGTGCCGACATTGACAAACCCGCAGACGAGAGTATGTTTCGCGTATTTCGCCTTCAGAAAGAGCGGCGACCCGTCGGTCGTGCTGTAGACGATCGATTTGTCGCGGACACGCTCTTCGGTGTATTCGAGCGGTGAGTTGCCGATGGCAAAGCCTTCAATGATTTTGCCGAGCTGGGCGCCTCCCCGGATTGTCACATCGCCGGCAAGCCCCCCGGCGATTCTTGCGGCCACCGCCACTGTGGGCGTTGGAATCAGCTCCCGCGCACCATTGCTCAAAGCGGTAATGACGGTCGTGCTCGCGCGAAGCACATCGATGACCACGGCAGTCTTTTCCCGCAGTGCAATTTCATCCACCTCGTGCGGTGTGAAGTGTGTCTGGATTTGCATCGTTCAGGATTTCTTGATGAATGGTATCGTCACGACAGTCGCAGGGACAGGCTTGTTCCTGATCATGATCTGGATTTTGGCCCCGGGTTTCGCCAGGGCGACCGGCACGTAGCCCATGCCGATTCCCCTGTCGAGAGTCGGGGAGAATGTTCCAGAGGTGACAGTGCCGACTTCGTGCCCTTCCGCGCTGATGGGATACCCATGGCGAGGGAAGGCTTTCTCATCGAGGGCAAAACCCGCCAGTCTTCTGCTCAAGCCCACTTTTTTGGCTTCGACGAGAACGTCGTGCCCGATAAATGACCCCTTGTCAAGTTTGGTGATCCATCCGAGACCTGCCTCGAGCGGATGGGTCGTCTGATCGATGTCGTTGCCATAGAGGCAGAATCCCATTTCGAGGCGCAGGGTATCGCGCGCGCCGAGCCCGATCGGACCGATCCCGAATTCTTTTCCCGCATCCATGATTGCTCCCCACACGTGCTCACCCCGCGCGCGATCGGAGGGGAAATAGAGTTCATAGCCGAGTTCGCCTGTATAGCCGGTCCGCGAGATGATCATCTCCACACCGGCAACCTTCCCGCGCATCCAATGGTAGTATTCCAGCGGATGGAGATCAACATCGGCGATCTTCTTCAATGTGTCCAGGGAGCGGGGTCCCTGCACCGCAAGCAGCGAGGTCGCGTCGCTTACATCGTTCAGGCGAACATCGCCCGAAAGGTTCTTCTGCATCCAGGCGATATCTTTCTCGGTGTTCGAGGCATTGATGACCACCATGTAGTGGTCACCCATGTTGTACACCAGCAGATCATCGACAATCCCGGCGTTCTCGTAGCACATGGCAGAGTACTGCACGCGCCCCGGAGAGAGTCTGGCGACGTCGTTGACGGTGATCTTCTGCAGGAACGCGAGGGCACCGGCGCCCCGCACTTCCACTTCACCCATATGCGACACGTCAAACACGCCGACGTGCGTGCGGACGCGTTGATGTTCTTCCACAATGCCGGAATACTGGACCGGCATTTCGAAGCCCGCAAACTCCACGATCTTCCCGCCGAGCCCGACATGGATATCATAAAAGGCGGTGCGTTTCAACGACATGACCGCTCCTATTTGAATTGGTCGGTGACGTCTTTGTTCTGCGAACGGGAAATGAACCGGAACTCGCCAATCGGGATGGCTGGATCCACTTCCAGTTTGATCAGAACGAAATACTTGAGCATGACGCGTTTCAATCGGCTGATCGTCCCCTCGCGCAACGATGCCGCGAGGTTGGGGTTGACGCTCAGGATAAGCCGCTTCTCATGCGTCTCCGTCTTGAAACGGCGGAGCCACCGGTCGATCTGGTTCAGCGTGGTGGTTTTCGACTGGACGAGTCCGCTGCCGCCGCAGATCGGGCAGGCCTCGGTGAAACTATGGAGGATATTCTGGCGGACACGCTGGCGCGTGATCTGCACGAGACCGAATTCCGTCATCGGCAGCACGGTGACCTTTGCCCGATCTTTCCGGAATTCCTTCTTCAGTTCCTCGTACACCTTCTTTTTGTTCTTTTCGTCGTCGAGATCGATGAAGTCGCACACGATGATCCCGCCCATGTCCCGCAGGCGCAACTGTCTCGTAATCTCCCGTGCGGCCTCAAGATCCGTCCGCAGCGAATTCTGCTCCTGTTCCTTCTTCGGCGCGTAGCGTCCGGAGTTCACATCGATCACCACCATCGCCTCGGTGGGTTCGATGATGATATACCCGCCGCTCTTCAGCCACACCTTCCGGGCGAGCGTTGTTTCGATCTCCTTCTCGATACCGAAGGCATCGAATACCGGCGTCTTCTCCTTGTGCAACTCGATCTTGTCCAGCAATTGCGGCGAGGTATACTTGATGTACGACGAAATCTCCTTGTGGAGTTTCCGCGAATCTATCACCACACGTGTGACGTCATTTGAAAAGAGGTCGCGGATGACGCTTGATGTCGTCGCGAGGTCCTTGTAGAGCAGGCAGGGCGCCTTCTCGTTCTTGACGCTCTGTTTCGATCTCGCGCCAGGTTTTGATCAAATCTTCGAGATCGTTCTTGAGCGAGGTCTCCTCTTTCCCTTCGGCGACGGTCCGGATGATGACGCCGAAGCCCTCGGGAAGGATGGCCTGCACAATCTTGCGCAAGCGCCGCTTCTCACGGAAGTTGGTGACCTTTTTGGAGATGCCGATCTTGCCATCGAACGGAAGGAGAACCAGGAAGCGGCCCGCGAGGGAGACTTCGGAGGTGACGCGAACGCCTTTTTTGCCGACAGGTTCCTTGATGATTTGAACGATGACTTCCTGACCCTTTTCAAGGCGGACTTCATGTTCAGGGCGGCGTGTGCGCTCTTCGGGAGCGGGCGCTTCGGCATGCTCCGGGGCTTTCGGCCTCTCCTTCTGCATCCTCCTCCTCATCGTCACCGATCAGTGCAGTATACTCGTCAAATCGGTTACCGATGTCGGAAAAATGCAGAAACCCGTCCTGCCCCAGTCCCAAATCGATAAATGCGGCCTTTATGCCGCTCATTACCTTGGCTACTTTGCCAAAGTAAATATCCCCCACCATTTTCTCTTTGTTGGTAGTTTCAACAAAGAGCTCTGCCAGGCGCCCTTCTTCGGTGATAGCAATGCGCGTCTCGTTGGCGGCAGCGTTGATTATAATCTCTTTCTTCATACGGAACTGTGGAAAATGAACTGAATGCCAGCATCATGGGCCGGCGATCCCCACAAATCCGGAACGAAGTGAGCAGGCTCTCGATCAGGAGCGAGAGACACACGGTTGTGATCACGTCATACCCCTATCGTTAACCGTATCGTGGGATGAATTTTGTGCATATTCGTCTTACCCCCGCGTCAGTATAGAGGGAAGCGACGCGTCGCTTCATCCATCACCTGAACGCTCAAGGTGTAAGCTACGAAATTATCATTGATGTTTGCAAGGATGCAAACAGAAAGCCACAAACAGAAAGAGGCCAAGCTACCCTGTGTCACACCTTGGGGGGCCGACCGTTGCTTCCTTCCGGACCTGGCGGGGTTGAGCTCCTTACGGTTGCACAGGACTTGACCTCTGTGGAGCTGATCGGGGTCGAACCGACGACCTCCTCGTTGCGAACGAGGCGCTCTCCCAACTGAGCTACAGCCCCTTTGCAATAGACAATCCGCGATGGAAAATGGACAATTGACAACCGAAACAGGCAATTGGCAAATTACAATTCAAGATAAGAAGAGAGCAATGAAGAAGCAAGGGCGGGATTTCCCGGAGGGGCTCTTGCATATCGAAAAGAGGGTGCGTATATTTATTTTTAATGCTTCCGTGGTGTAATGGATAGCACGAGTGACTACGGATCACTTAGTACGGGTTCGAATCCTGTCGGGAGCACCACAAAATCGACAATTGTGGATGGTGGATCCACGATTGTCGATTGTGTTTTTGTGCCCGTTACAAAGCCTTGCCCTTCACTCCAGCGATGAATGTGCGGACTCTTCCTTCGTACACCGGCTTCATAGCATACCATGCAGACATCCCGAAGAGCCCCAGGAGAAACGCTATAACCGTGTTGGTCGCCCGCTTGGGATGTTCTTTGCGCACAGGTGCCCTCGCCCCGTCGAGCACATTCACAATGGAAATATTCTTGATCTCATCGATCTTCGCCAGCTCGTACTGCTTCTTCAGCTCTTCATAGATAGTGGATTTGACCTTGATTTCACGGAGCATGCGATTCTGCATGAGCAGGAGTTCGGGTGAATCCGCCACGCGCCGGTTCCGTTCACTGAAATTCTTGAGCGCCTCTTCAGTCGACCGCAGTTCCTTGTCCACTTCTGTAAGCCGCGAGCTGATCCACTTCCCCTGTTCCGTTGCAGTGTTGATCCTCTTGAGCCGCATGAAGAGATCCAGCTGCCCGATGATCTCGTTCAGCACGTCCGCCGCAAGCTGTGGCTCTTCCATCTCAATTGTCGCAACGACTGTACTCGTCTTCGTCTCGTACGTCGTGGTCATGCGTGCCGCGAGTTCCCGCAAGGCCTTATCAATATTCTCTTCGCGGGTCTTCTTTGCGAGTTCGAAGTACTGAATGAGGTCCACCGAGTCGCTGTAGTGCGTCGTTTTGTATTTTGCAAGGATGACCGGGCGGAGAACTGTTTCGCTTGCCAGGATGATCGGATAGAGTCGCGAAATCTCCGAGCCCGACACGTTCACTCCAGCTATCTGGGCAAGTCCGGCGAACTGGCTCATGCCCCCCATCTTGGATTTGTCAGTCTCGGGAAGGAGCGACGCCGATGCCTTATAGGTCAGATCGAGCAGCAGAAAGTTCACGATCCCCGTTACCAGGGCAAGCCCCAGCGCCACAAAGAGAACAACCTTGCGGTGCTGCCAAACAGGCGCCAGAGTCTCGTGCAGCTTGCGCTTTGCAGTGTTCGTGCTTACGTCCGGTACAGTCATGAAGTTATCCCTGGTTCGTACAGTAGATACGCTCTACTTCGTCACCTGAATCAGTGCCACCGTCAACGCGGCAAGGCTGGCGACAATGGTGACCAGATCACGAAGGATGGGAAGCAACGTATCGGGTTTTTCGATCTTTCTCGGAACGAGAATTGAACTCCCCGGGAGGATATCTCCGTGCTCCCACTTCTTTCCCCCCGGGAGGAAGACGACCGTATTGCTTTCTTCAGCTTCTTCTTTGTACCCTCCTGCCTGACGGATGTAATAACTGAGACCTTTCCCTTCTTCAAACAGGACCGGTGATGGCACATACACCTCACCGCTGACGTAGACGACATCCTCGGTAAACGCCACGTGGATTGAATCTCCGTCGTACACCACAACGTTGTCGCGCGAGTTGGCATCTTCTATTGCGTTCCGGAAATCCAGCGGAATAAGCCCGGCGTTATTGAACTTCCTGAACAGCCGCGACCCCTCCAGGTAAGCGCCCGGCCGCAATCCCCCTGCCCTTGAGAAGATCTCCGCCATGCGCTCCCCTGCAGACCGGATGGTATACACTCCTGGAAACATCACATAACCGGAGATACGAACGAACTTCTGCTGGGAGATTTTTGGATTCAACGGCACGAAGAGTACATCAAAGTCGCGCAACGTGAGATCATCTGGAAGGCCCTCTTGCCAGTACTCTTTCTGGCTGTTGACCTTCATAAGTTGTGTGTACTTGCGCAGATCTGTCGTGTCGAGACGCGACAATTCCCAACCATTAAGAGATGCCTCTTCCACGAGACCACCCGCCATCACCACGAGGTCCGACAGATGCATTGTATCCAGACGCGGGTATTCCCCCGGATAGCGCACGGCGCCAAAGACTTTCACGGTGTGACGCGGCGAGAACTGGCTGTCAGCATAGACCACCACACTGTCTTCATTTAGCAACTGGAGATTGTTTTGTTCATCGCCGGAAAGAGCCAGACGGGGATTGAATCCATATACCTGTTTCCGGAGGTTCGGCAATGTGCGGAACAGCGTACCGCGCTCGGAAAACGTGCTCAGGCGAAGGCTGTCGGCAGCCCGTATCAGATCGGCGACCCGCATGCCGGCACGGAGTTCGAACGGGCCTGGTTTATTGATGCTGCCTTCAATAACCACGCGGTTCTCATACCGCGATTGCAGTCCATAGGCCGTTACGATGTCGCCATTTTCCATTTGGAGCGGACTCGCGAGCAGTGATGAGATATTGTCGAACTTCGCGTCAAAGTCCAGTATGTCGCGGTCGTATTCATGACGGAGTGCGAATGGAACCACCCGTTCAATATGAAGACGTTCAATGTACGCGTCAAAGCGGAGTCCGCCGGCTAGCTTCACGAGATCCCCGAGATGCTCTTCATCGCGCAACTCGTAGATCGCCGGGCGCAGCACGCGGCCGACAATCGCCACGCGACGGATTGCCGGTTTCACAAACACAATGTCGCCATCGAGCAATGGCACATCGGCACTTCTGTCCCCCTGCAAGATGTAGCTGTAAAGATCAATCCCCGCCAGGGTTTCCCCTTTGCGCATAACCTGAATATTCCGGAGCGTTCCCCCGCTGTTCGGACCTCCCGCAAGATAGAGCGCATGGAGAACAGTCGACATTGAGGAGAGCCCATATCCTCCGGGCTTCTGCACTTCGCCGAGAACGAGAACCTGAATGGTCTTCAGCTTTCCCAGGGAGACATCAAGGAATGCACTGGCTTTCCCGGCTCTTCCTGTGAGGCTCGAGTAGACGGTGGACATCCGGCGTAACAGCCGCTCACGGAACTGCGCCATGGTCTGTCCCTGCGCCATCACGGGGCCAACGTCGGGCACATGCACGTTTCCTTCACGATTCACCTGAAGGCGGTGGTACAGCTGGGTCTCTCCCCACACCGTAATCACCACTTCATCACCGGCGCCCAACACATACGAAGGAGGCGTTGCGACAGTCACCGACGGAGTAAATGTCGACAGGCGGATAGTGGAAGAGCGCATAGCCGAAGGGTTGAACAAGCGAATCGATGCCGCGCCGGCCATGGAAGCCGGGGACCACCTCGTGTGTGGCAGGAAGCGGGATCTCCACAGACGGCATGGACCGTATCGGACCGAAGCGCACCCGCGCTCTCGACCTGCCCGTCTAAGCGGGGATCTACAATTACCCCCCCGCTCCGCTCCTCCCGAGACGATGTGCCTCTTGTGAGATAGTCCTGAAGTGATATCCCCAGCGAATGGGCACGACTGGTCGCTTCTTCTATGGTCATGCCGTACTGCTTCAGTGCCCTCTCGATTTCTTCGGGAGTCATCTGGCGCAGCTGGGATTCCGCCTGTTGGCGGACCTGCTCACGAACCTGTGCGGCAACGTGCATTGTACTCATGAGCAGAACGAAGCCAATCCACGTCATAAGTCTCATTCGCATGCACATCATGTATTAGTCCCTTCGTTGAGCCGCATTGACAACTCGGCCTTGCGTTTTTTCGAAGAAATGATTACTTGGATGCATCAACTCATTCCTCACCATGCGCATAGCTATTCTTTCCGACATACATTCCAATCTTGCGGCCCTGGAAGCGGTCATTCAGAAGATGGACGACCTGGGGATCTCGACCGCGTGGTGTCTCGGGGACATTGTCGGGTACGGTCCCTTTCCAAACGAGTGCGTGGAAATCGTACGAACACGGTGCTCCCTGGTGGTCTCCGGAAATCATGACAGCGGTGTTGTTGGAGTGACGCCAGTTGAAGATTTCAATGAGTATGGCCTCCGCGCAATTTACTGGACCCGAGGGGCGCTGGGCGCAGAGCATCTGGAGTATCTCCGGCGCCTTCCGCTTTCAGTGGCGCAGGGGTCTTGCACGCTGGTTCACTCTTCGCCGTTCGAGCCGTCGGAATGGCATTATCTGCATTCTGTCCGGGGATTGGCGAAGGACTTCCGTGCTTTCACCACGCGCCTCTGTTTCATCGGACACACGCATGTTCCCGTGGTCATCGGTGAAGACGGCACGGTCAATCGCTTTACGGCGAAAGGCCGGTACATCATCAATGTCGGGAGCGTGGGACAGCCTCGCGACGGCGACCCGGCAGCAGCCTTTGGCGTCTACGACAGCGATGCAGATTCCTACGAGCCGTTCCGGGTGCCATATGCCATTGAAAAGACAGCAGATGCAATTCAGAAAGCCGGACTCCCCGAATATCTTGCCCGGCGCCTGTACCGGGGAACGTAGAAAAATGCACAAAACCGTTTGAAGAATCAAGCGGGGGCTTGCGCGCCGCGGCAATTTTGCTTATCTTGGGGCAATCTTTTGAGATGTTTCGGTGCAATATCCATCCTGGAGGGGTGGGTGAGTGGCCGAAACCAACGGTTTGCTAAACCGTCGTCCCGCGTAAGCGGGACCGAGAGTTCGAATCTCTCCCCCTCCGCAACCAATTGACAATAGACCATTGACGATGGACTATCGTCAATCGCGCCCCTGCTGAAGTCATCCGATCGACTATCCAAGAACCAAGACCTACTGCACTTTTCCGACCCCCACAGTGTGCGAATTAGTGTGCGGTTTGATGTGCGCGATCGCAGGAATTGACAAAAACGCGTAGGGTAAGGCCAATGCGACCGGTTTGGAGAACCGCTTTACCCAAACCTCCGCCAATCATGATTTTACTTTACTTTTTGTCTTTGAACTCCTCAATCCAGTTTTCCACCAATACCACTTTCAGACGGTTGGATTCTCCCAGTCCTCTGACCGCAAAAATGTTTTTGCCATCACTGGTTACGGCATAACGAAATGAATAGCCTCTAACCAGTTCCACACCGGCTGCTTCTCCAAAGAACAACTTTTCTGGGTTTTCTGATTGAAAATTAGGTTTGGTTTTGATTCTTGCCGACATGAGTTCCTGCAATCTTGGACTTACAAAGAATATCTCCTCGCCACTCCATTGCGGGTGAACACCACCGTCAAACGAAACCTGCCATTGCTGGTTGGCATCAGGAAAGTCTGTAACATATATTTCCATGCGACCGCTCTTATCTGATTGGAACGCAACAAATCGTCCATCAGGAGATGAACAGGGAAAATCTTCATTGAATCTTGATTCGAATAGCGGTTTGGGAGAATTCTCCTTACCCATCTCCAGATACCAAATATGACTGTGCGCGTGAGGTTGAGTTCCCAATTTTGAAAATAAAACGAACCGACCATCAGCAGACCAATAAGGTTCACCCTCATATTCTCTTGTGTAAATTAATGGTTTTGCTAGTGTGCGACCATTTGTCTCCTGAAGATAGATATCCCCATTATCAAAAAATCTGGATTGGAAGACAATTTCTTTCCCGTCAGGTGACCAGCTTGGTCTCCAGGTTTCAGGAATATCAAAGGACAATTGCGATTTTGTCCCTTTGGGTATATCATAAAGCCAGATATCGAATGTTCCACCCCCTTCACGGCTCACTGCTGCAATTGTACGGCCATCCGGTGAAATTGCAGGTGTGTAAATTTCTGATTGCGCCTGGCTGATGTTCTTCAGAAGCTGCCCTGACCGCGACAGTAAAACCAACTGCTCGCCAACACCTGCTTTACCCATATCGAAATAAGACAACATGCCGTTTTCAGAAATGCTCACATTATCTGCGTTCCTTGCAACCAAGAACTGATCTCCTGTTATTCTTAGAGAAGATAGATCGAATGGAATTGCCCAGATATCAGGGAAGGCGCTGCCACGGCTGATAATAGGACAAAGTATATGACCACTATTCGAATAAACGGGTCGTCCAATAGTGCTTCCCGGGGGCCCGTCATAAATGGTGGTACGTTTTCGGGAAGTTTGCATCAAGATGTGACTTCCTTCATGATTCACACTCAGAAGCAAGGTGTTGCCGTCAGGCAACTCTAAGACATGCGACAAATCGAATCTGATTACCGCTAATGCAGAATCACCTCCATTGATCGGCTTCAGGTCTCCACCCGCGGAAGGAACTTTCAACAAAGTATTCCATCCTTGACCATCCCAGGTCGTAACCAGGATGGAATCATCACGCCCCCAGAATCGTGGATAGTAATTGCTCTTTGTTTTGGCAATAAGCGTTTCGAAACCACTGAGGGATACCTTTTTGAGCTGAAAATTTCCTGACCCCGCATCTGTAAAATAGGCTATGTTGTCGCTGTTGGGAGACCAGATGACGTTGGATATGACTTCATCGTTCTTAATTTCTATCGGATCGATATTATCCAGTCGTCGAATCCAGAGTTTTTCACCCCTGGAACAGGCAATCTTCTTTCCGTCCGGCGATAAAACGAAAAAGTCATATTCGAACGGCCATTGGAATTTGCGTACTTCCTTAACTGATTCCGGATGCAAATTCCAGAAAACACTGCGGTTACGATTGCTACAAGCAAGAACGATGCTGCCGTAATGATCCGTTTGGTAAGTGTAGTCTGTCGGTGATTTCACTTTTTGCGCTCGTTTCTCGTTTCGCTGGTTCCTCTGCACTTTTCTGAGCATTACGTATGGCAGTTGGGCTGATTCTTGAAAAGCCGCCGCTTTTTACATCAACGGCTTTTAGGTCAATGATCAAATCATTGGCAGATCTGATAGCGCTCATCTGGATTTTTGGCTAACAATTTGTTTACAATCCACTCCAATGACATGGGTAAGCCACTGCGAATGGCAGTAAGGGGTTCAGGCGGTTCATTCACGATCTTATAAAAACATTGCCTGAGGGTAATCCCCGCTAAAGGGAAATCGACCTGTGAGCATTTCAAAAATCACCACTCCCAGGGACCAGAGATCGGTTCGGTGATCAACGGCCTCTCCACTGATCTGTTCTGGACTCATGTATGCAACGGTCCCCAGCGTGCTGCCCACTTTAGTGAGCTTGGTGGACATGGCTGTCTGTGCCAAACCAAAGTCCAGTATTTTGGCGGTGCCGTCTATAGAGAGAAGTATATTGGCGGATTTTATATCCCTGTGTACAATGTTCTTGGAGTGTGCTGCTTTGAGTCCTTCCGCGACCTGGATGGCAGTGGACACGGCATCTTTCAGCTTAAAGAGCTCTTTTTCTAAAGCATCGTTAAGTGTCTTCCCTTCGATGTATTCCATCACAATAAAGGGTTCGCCCTCGTATTCATTGATTTCAAACACAGTGGCAATATTGGGATGACTGAGGGCCGCGGCTGCTTTGGCTTCGCGGCTGAAACGGGACCGTTCATCCTCAGACGTGAGCAAACGGGCTGGCAACAGTTTGATGGCGACTGTGCGTTCAAGTTTGGTGTCGTGGGCTTTGTAGACCACGCCCATACCACCTTCACCGAGTTTTTCGAAAATCTCATAGTGGGAAATAACTGAGGGGACCAAGGGAGCCTTTTCTATGATGATGACCTGAAAAGTGTTCAGCCAACACGCAGCACGTCCCTTTGGAGACTTCTGTGGTCGGGCTGCGGAAAAGAGATGCTTTGCAGGGAACGCGGCTGACACAAATTACGGCAACCGTGGAATAATCGCAAGAAGTGAATAGTGTCAGCACCCCCGCGGATTGGCGTTCTTGAACCGATCCTTAGAGAGAAAAGGGACGCAGAACGTTCTGTTGAGGGACTGCTTGTGGGAACGAGTTGCCAGCGTGGAAAGATCCTGATCTCGGCTACTCCTTGAGAAGGTAAGATTCGTCGAGCACGATAGCACGCTACACACAGGACCTCCCGAGACTGCTGAGGAGGAAGCTCTTCAGTGGGTTACGAGAGGGACCTGGGCAATCGTCGCATACACATAAAGAACAGGAACAGAAATACTACGGCTACTGCATGCTGTCTACAACCACAATCAGATCGTATTTGTTCCCGTATTACTAATGCAGCAAAACCCAACCAAGCGTTATGGCTTTCATCAATTTGTCTCTACAATGGCTTGCCGTCTCGATGTAGCGCTTGATTGCCTCTCCTGTGTGCCGGCTCCGGTCCTCGATCTGTCCTTATGTCATTCCCCGCAGGTTGTACTCTACAATGATCGCCTTGTCGCTGCTTGCATTGCATTCCTCCCCCGAGATCGCGCCACCTACCGGACCGTGTCTCATCCCGATTCGGCACGACTTAGCGTTTTCCGGCTGAGTCGCAGCCGAATGTTGAAGAATTGGCACAGATTGAGTATACTAATCAAAAGGAGAAGGAACAATGCCCTCAATGGTTGTTCATATGAGCAAGGAAGAGTTTGCCCAGGTCGTCTCAACGGCTGTCGAGCAAAAGCTCGTTGAACTCTTCGGAGACCCTGATGATGGTCTCGTTCTGAAGGACGGACTCCGGAAACGTCTGGTCCGCCAGCGGAAGGCCGTGGCAAAAGGCGAACGCGGCGATGATTTCACTGCAGTCCGCAAACGTCTCGGATCATAGTTCTTGTATTCCGTCCGCATCCTCAAACCCGCCGTCAAAGACCTCGAGAGACTCGATCCTTCCGTCGCCGGACGGATCGCCGATCGGATCTCATGGCTGGCCGAGAACCTCGACTCCACGAAGCTCCATCCGCTCAAGGGAGAACTGAGTGGTCTCTACAAACTGAGAGACGGCTCACATCGAGTCATCTTCGAAATTCTCCGCAACGAGCAAACCATCATCGTGCACGCTGTCGGACATCGCCGGGACATCTACAAAAAGCGATAGCTGCGGCCGCTGCCTGACTATATATTGAGCTGCAAGTACAGCCCCACTTCTGAGTAATAGATTCGCGTTAAGTATGCATGTGAAGCGTCATTCACTGCGCATGTTTGCACGTTAACGTCAATCCCATTCCTTTTGTTCCCTATTCGGCACCTGCCGGCACTCACACCTGCTCAATTGTTGTATGTCTCTTTCCCCCAAGCCGATCATATGGATTCAGTGAAATAGGATGCCACGACAGGGGTCCCGTGCATGCGCTTTTCTCTCATCACCATCGGCAACTGTCAGCGCAGCAACAGACTACGCTCTATCGCGTCAGTGTTCCATATAGTGGGCGTCCATCTCCCCTGCCGGAATACGAACCGGGAGATGATTCTCTTCCGGCGGCAGCGGACAATTGTAGTGGACCGAAAACGCACAGGCGGGATTATACGCGTTGTTGAAATCCACCAGAAACAGCCCAACGGGGGGACAAATGGCCTTATCGCAAAATTAGCAACTCCCTCGTCCGCACAAACTCCCCCGTCTGTATCCTATAGAAGTAGACACCGCTGGAGAGACCGCTCCCATCGAATTTGACCTCGTGATAGCCAGCCTCTTGTTCCCCATTCTGGAGAAGTGCTACTTGCTGCCCCAAAGTATTATAAACTGCCAGCGTCACATGCGCACGATTGGGAAGACCGTAACGAATCGTGGTCGAGGGGTTGAAGGGGTTGGGGTAGTTCTGCGATAGCTCGAATTTCGAAGGGGTAAGCTTCTCACTTTGAGAGACACCTGTCAGAATTCTTCGAAACATTTGCACTGCGGCTTTTTCAGACAAGAAACACGCGACATAGGCTGTATCACCTGTAACACTGAAATCAATGGCCCTCGGTCGAGGTGCGTCACCTGCGGTGCGCGCGTACGGGTAGGCGTTCCAATTCCACGCGATGGTGTCCTTTCCGGATTTCGTTGTCACGTCAAAGCCGATCCATTGCATCGGCGCGTGGCCGGGCAGGAATGGGCCGTAGTCGGTCGTGTCGACATTGCCGCCGCTCATATAAAGGTAGCCGTTCTTTCTATTCCAGGCGAACGATTCGACCTGTAGTCCGTTCGCAATGCTATCACTGAGAGCGTAAGGCCCAAGCGTGCCATTATCACTATGATAGACCAGCACCTTGTTCAGCGTGTACCCTGGCCAGTATATGTCGTTTCCGTTTTTCGACACCTCAAGACACCTTGAAAAGCCCGGGGCAGAGACCACCCCGGTGCCAAGGAGGCCGAAGGAGTTGTCGTATATGAGGATCGGATTGCCGGGAAGTATATATGCAACAAGCATTTCATTTGCGTCCGTGAATGCCGGCGTTACGACGTAATTGTCCGCCACGGGGATCACTTTGGCCAGACCCTGCCCGGTCTTGTAGTCGATCCTGTAATACGCGTCATAGGTCGCGTAGACAATGTTGCCTTGCGCGTCTTTTCTCATCCCGTTCGTCCCGTTGAACAGCGAGTCTTGCATCGCACCCACCTTAATGAACTTAAATCCGGAGAACGGAAGCGGAGTCCCATCAGGGTGGAACACAAATATCTGGACGACGGGCCACCACGTACCACCGTTGTCCTGAATACTATCCGCAGCCCAGGCAGGAGCAATCCAAATATTGCCGTCGGGTGCAACGGTGAGCCCGGCAACTCCAATTGACGTAGTGAAGCCGGTATCCGGGAAAACCTTGACGAACTGCCAGGTCGACGGCTGCGAAATCGCCCGGGCTCCCGCTACCAGAATCAGGACAAACAACACAGTATACAATCGTTTCATGCCATCCTCCTGTTAGTGGTTTCAAATCATTCACTTGATGGTGAAAAACCCTGAGCAGGTTTCCTTCCCCAAGGAATTGCGCATTTTCAGCTGGTAACCATCCCCCGGCGCCCAACGAGTAGGGTCAAAGACAAAAAGCCCATCTTGCGGATGAGCGGCTGAATTCTGGAGCTTGGACTTAAATCCATTGTGCTGGCACAACTCGAATTCACTCTTCGTATCATCGGAGCAATAAAACACATAGTAGAGATGTGTGGAATATATGACTTCACATTCCTGGGGATTCATGATCATGGCGTTCCCAACCCGGGGCACTTCCCCATCGCAAGAGATCCGTCCGTTCCTCAAGCGAAAGCCTAGATACATCGGCACCTTGACCTTATCCGCCGGGTCGATCAAGCGGTCACCGCGTCCATCTTGAAGGGAAACCGACGAACCACCGTCCAGCGTCAGGATTTCCTCATCCCTCACAAACGGGCATGATCTCTTCATTTCTTCAGCCAGCTCGAATATTGACAGGCTATAGTTAGCCGAGAAGATGACGATTGTTCCGCTTTTCCCTTCGCCCTCGCGACGAACGATCGAGATCAAATGGTATCTGTTCCTGTACCCCCCGCGAATCTGAGGGAACTCTCTGACGTTCGGATGGTCCCGGTAGTGTAGCGTGACCAGCTGGACGGGCAGCGAGCTGTCACTCCTTTCTGACCCCATTCGGTAGTCGTAGTCTTTTATCAAAACCGAAGAATCGGAGATTTGCAGCACCTTAAGAGGGTAATTCCTTGAGATAGGTCCGTACTGGCTTCCACCCGATGAGACGACAATTCCTCCGAGGATCAGCGGGTAGGACAGCTTCGTATCGATCGATTCTGACGGCGCTTCGAAGAAGCTTCCATTTGTGAGTGCAATGACACCTTCGCCGTAGATAGCCCGGTACAGTGCGAACGCAGAGTCGTGCCCCATCTTCCTGAAGTATGGATTCACCGGATCAGGGTTATAGAGGCCATCCCAGTCTCCCATATTGCTTACCCCGAAGAGAAGCGCATCCACAGTGCATTGCTTGAGATCGTACACCTGAACAACGATGCGATGTTCCCTGCCCATTGCTTTACAATAGATTCCACCCCACGATGCTGTCTGGTTCAGACACGGGTGGTAGCCATAAGAAGAATCAGGCCGGAACACCTGCCCAACGGCCAAGGAAGTGGAAACCAGGACACCTATGGCAGCGATCGCATTGCGAGAAATGGTCAAGCCTTGTCCTTTTCGTAGAAGATAACAAGACATGCTGCCTGGGGGGGCTCTTATTTTGCCAGCGTCACTGGAGAGTTGTCAACTGCACACCCGGGTAGCCCGCGGACTGTCAAAGAGTTGATTTTAACTGAAAAATCGGATTTGCGACAGAAGGCGGGCTAATCGAGGGTCTTTGGTGAAGCCAGGGATGTTACTGTAGAGGGGGAGCGAGCTTTGTCATCAAGTGGGCGTATCGTGCTCTTGAGACTGGAAGAATTTCCTTCGAATGCAGTTCAATTGCATATTTGCCGCTTCCTTGTACTTTAACGCTCTTTATTGCGTGAGTATCGACGATATATGATTTGTGGATTCGGAAGAAATTATCAGGCAATATTCTTGAGAGGTCATCGAGCGTCTTGTCATACAGCTCCTTCTCTCCATTCTTCGAGACAAGCTCCGAGTAAACGTTTGCGCCCTTGATATACATGAGGTCCGCAATGGCCACAAGGTGAATACTCCTTGTGGCCCTGACCGAGAGGTATTTCACTCTGTTGGCTTGAAAAAGCTCGGAATGGTCGAAGCGATCGAGCGCTTTCGCCAACCTCTCTTCGCTGTACGGTTTGGGAACAAAGTCTATCACCCCGTAGTCGAACGCATCGATAGCCTTGTCGATATTCGCCGATACTACAATCGTGTGGAATGAATATGACACGGCTTCCTGCAGGAGTTCGAATCCATTCCGACCCGAGAGGTTCAGGTCGAGGATAAGCAGGTCAATCCGCTTCTGCGACAGGTAATGACGGGCATTCCCGAGAGTCAGTTCATAGTGGACAGACTCGAGTCTATCCCCCACAAGTTTCGCACAAAGTTCCTGCAGATCTTCAGCGATCGGTTGTTCGTCTTCGACGATGAGGATTCTCATCCCTGCTTCCGCGGATGATTGTAGAGTGTGATGCTTACTTTGTAGCCGTCCACGGCTTTCTCGTCTTCAAGAGACCATCGCCCGGAATAACTCTCCTCCAACCGCGCTCTGATATACTTCATTCCGGTCCCCATTTTCTCCGGTTCCTGGCCGGAACCCGGCGTGCCGTCATTCGACAGCGTGAATCTGACGCCATCAGACAAGCCAACTCGCCGTAGAAGGAATCTTCCTTCGGTCCGGTTCTCGTACCCGTGAGTGATCCCGTTCTCGATGAGTGTGTGGAATATCATCGGCGGGATTTCTTCGTTGGAATCAATACCCTCAAGATCGAGGTAGAACCGCGATTTTTTCCGATAACTCATGATCCTGAGGTGTGTCTGGCAGAGTTCGAGCTCCGTTTGCATCGGGATCTTCCCGAGCGTCGAAATCTGCGTCACCATCCGGAATTCATCTGAAAGCGACTCCACGAGTTTTATGGCAACGGCCGGTTCCTTTCTCAGCCAGACGATGACGGAGGTGAGGGAGTTCAACAAGTAGTGTGGATTAATGGTTCTCTTGAGAAGCAGATTCTCCAGTGACACTGATCTGAGCAGTGCTTCCCGCTTCACTTTCTCGTTTACCGAAAATTGTTTAGCCAGGATATACGTGTAGCACATGATGATGATCAGGCAGAAAATCGTCAGGTTGTCGATCCCAAACCTGAGGTTCACCATGCCAATAATGCCGCTTGCCGCTGTGCCGAGCAGGACTGGCAAGCTTCCCTCCCGTTTCTGGGAAATCCCCCAGACTGCCAACAGAAGAATGCTGATGACAAGCTGATAGAACATGCGGTCGTTAATGTCTGCGTTACTACCCGGCCAGAAGTAGAGAATGAGGTTCAAGAATATCACGCTGGTTGCAGCGATCGTCTTCGACGGAAAAGCAAACTCATAGAGAAAGAAGATGGGCAGTATTGTGCCGACAAGAAGGATTATCACCGGTACGACAAGGTTTCTGAAGTCCAAGTACGTGGCGCTTACATCACTCACCGCCCAGAAATAGTTCAGCAGGAGGCTCAGAAAAACTATCAGGCAAATCAATCCAAAGAGAAGATATGTTGGACGGCCATGCGATGTGAAGAACAGAAACAGGTTCAAGCATAGCGCCAGGAATGCTACGCCCAGCAGGAAGTAGATCCTGATCTGCCATGCGAAGATCAGCTTGATAATAGAATCATAGTAGCCGAAAAAAAACTGGCCTTCTTCCCAGCGGGAGTGCATGTGCCAGTTCGAAATTCGCAGTGCTACAGAGTGGTTCCCCGGGCGGGTGAGCTCTCCGGGGATCTGGATCACCGTAAAATACTTCCCTGGCTTCTCGCCCTGCGATGTCGCGGAGACAGTACCATTTGAAGACACATAGACGCCGTCCCAGTACAAATCGAAAGCAGAAATAATGCGATCGGGGAAGAGGGCGAAGTACTTGTTTACCGGTGATGTGCCGGTGATGGCAACGGTGGTTGCCGCCCACCAGACGCCGTGCTGTCCGCTTCTCTTATAATCCGCGAGATCCTCCCACGTCGAATCCGGCAAGCGCCCACCGTACCTGATCGGATCAGTGGCCTCTATCACCTTCCAGTTATCCAGCTCGAAGATGTAATTCTCCCTTGGCTCAATAATGTTCGTACTGTCGGGACCATCCTGGGTTGCCGCTGTCAAGGCATGATCCGCCATAAGGAGTAGGATGAGGAGCGCTATTTGCATTGGCTGGTTTGGTGATCAACAGGGTTTCGTTACCACGCGTGACAAAAGATAACTGTTGTTTTATGATGAGGTTTTCATTTTTCCAACAGCATCAAGGACATAATCAAAATGATCTCCCGGGTTCATATTGCACTGCCGTTGTTCCCGTAGTTCCAGAAGCTCCATATATGAGCACAGGGCAACGGTTTCTCCAAAGGGAACTGGATTGATCCGGTGGCAGTCTTGAATCCAGTAAGCTCCTTTGCGAATGCCCTAACTGCTGATGGCGTAGGGTAGAAACCAATATGATGTTTGAATATACTCGTCTACAGTTTTCGGCTTTACTCTTCCTGACAGCATGGTTTCACCCTCCATTGTACGGAAAATAGGCAACCGTCAGCCGCTGCTGATGCGGGTCAGTGCGCCAAATAGTGGGCGTCCATCTCCCCCGCCGGAATACGGACCGGGAGATGATTCTCCTCCGGCGGCAACGGACAGTTGTAGTGGACCGAAAATGCACAGGCTGGATTGTACGCGTTGTTGAAATCCACCAGAAACAACCCGTCATTCTGCTCCTCTGCCTCCACGTAGCGACCCATGGCGTAGCTTTCCTTTCCACAGGTCTGATCCCGGAAAAAGATGCTGTAGCTTTTCTCACCGACACCGGGTTCGAGCAACCGGGTCACTTCAAGCCGACACATGACTCCTTCGACACGGAACTCGAACCACCCGACCCGGAGCGCCTTCCGCCGGTTGCCCCGCGTGGAAAGAATGACTACCGTGTCCTTCTTCGGGTTCGGCTTCAGCGGCAGAACGTATCGATACCTGAGGTCAACGGGGAAGTACTTAAGTCCCTTGTACTCCTTGAATCTCGGGCTGGAAGGATCGAACACAATCAACGCGGGGAACCGCTGATGTGAGAGCCGGATCGTGAACCGCCCGATGCTGATCGCCGACGGCGGCAGGAGCGCATTTGACATGCGCGTACCTTTCACAGAAAACGCTGCCCGGTCATCCAGCGTTTCCACACGGAAGGAATCACCAAGCACGGTCACCCGTAAGTGGCGGGCGGAGATGTCCGGATCATCGATTCGCACCTCGTTCCCCTCCTCACGCCCGACCGTAAGGCTGGGCCGATCGCCGAAATCCGCCCGGTAGATAGTGGCAAGGTATGACGACGGGCTGGACCTGAGCCACTCCTCAGTCTGTTTCCGCTCCTGTTCGATCAACCGGGTCAACGAATCGGTCTCTGCGGGATCCGGTGCCGGACTGTATCTCCCCTTTTTTTCCGTCGAATTTCCGCTTTCGGGCGTCAGGAGGCAAAGCATCATCACCAGATATACAAGAGAAATAGGACATGAACGCATGGCGGACCTCACATGAACAAGCGATATATTATCTGTGATCGTTGGTCTGGATCCAAACAGGCGGGACGCATAAGAAGGTACGCCCGGATTTCGGGATCGTCAACGGAAGTCTTTCGCAAGATGGAATACATGGTAAGATGGAATACCATTTCTGCAATCCGCGACGCCGGTTTCACAGCACGAATCGATACGCGAACTTGGCCAGAATCGTCGTTCTCGCAGTCCTCACTTTCACTTCTGTATCGAAGAGATGATTGTAGACAAGGTAGACATCACTTCC
The DNA here is from genome assembly GCA_963849385.1 of Ignavibacteriota bacterium. Taxonomy (GTDB): domain Bacteria; phylum Bacteroidota; class Ignavibacteria; order UBA10030; family UBA6906; genus Fen-1255. The sequence continues at coordinate 168,409 of CAWKHH010000003.1, forward strand.
TATCTCTGGTATCCAATGCAGCCGGAAGTTGAAATTCAGTTCCCGGTCCTCATTATTCCACTGACCGAAGAGCGTTGCATCCAGCAGAGTTGAAAATGCGTATCGAATTCTCCCGCCCGTCTCGAGTGTCTTGAATGAACCCTCGGAGAGCCGGATATTGTTTTGGGTGAGATTACCGGAGATGGACAGGTGAGGTCCTGTTTTCAAAATCACATCCGCTGACCAGACACTCCTGTCTCCCGTATAGAAATCGCCCCAGCTATAGCTGAGATCGCCGGAAAGCGTTCTGCCGGCGCTGGTAGCAGCCTGTAGTTCGTAGCGGGTGAAATGATACTTCCCTTGGGGAATCGTAAACCCTTCAGAGATTTCGAAATCCTGACTCAATCTGTCGAAATTGCGCAGAATGTTGAACTCAAAATCTTCACCGCTTTCCCAGTGAATCCCGAGCGGTCGCCACAGCCAGTTCGCGCTTTCGGGGACGTTGTTCACGTCGAGATAGTACTCCATTTCAACCGGGATCAATTCGAGACTCCGGATGCCGAGAACCCCTGGTCTTGGCGAAAGGGCAAGGGCCCACGAGATTTGTTTACCGTAGCGGTTCACGAACCCCATTTCAGGATTGAAGTCCGCCTGGATCGACCGAATTCCGATGAAATGATCAACCAGATCGTTCGGATAATCAACGAAGAAGCGATATGCAAGGGACTGCCCTTTCATGGCAGACGTCTCCGTGCCGGCAAGTGCACCTCCGATTTCGAGGTTGTTGTCGCCGAAAACGCCCGAGAACCGTAAGTCCATATCTGCTCCAAACAGCCTGTTGTGCCTTCCAGCGCTCTGTTTGTTTGTGGCAAGGATCCCAAAGTAGGAATGACCGAGAATGTCCCGCTTGACCCTGGCCACCGAGTAGTTGGTCGATGGCTCCTCGCCGTTTTCCCCGGTTTGCATATCAAGCAAACCTATATTGTATGGGCCAGCCCTTCCAACCAGCCGCCCGCCGGCAAGAATGGGGATCTGTTCTCCATTCGCGATACCAATTCTTCGGCTATAAAAGGGGCGCGGGCTCGCCCCAAAGTTGAAATCAAAAACACCCGACCCTTCAAGGAAGAAATCCCGCTTCTCGGGAAAATAGAGTGGAAACCTCGTGAGATTGATCTGGGCCCGGTCCGATTCCACTTGAGCAAAATCGGTGTTTGTCGTGACATCCAGCGTGAGTGTCGGGCTCACAGGCCACTTCGCATCAAAACCGATCTTTGTCAGTGTCGTGCGCGCATCTCCGATGGGCGGCAACTCCTGTTGAAATCCACCCAGTACGTAGGGCTTGATCTCCAGACTCGTTCCCCGTGTTACGTTCCCAATGCCCAACAATAATCCTGCGTGCGACAGCTTGTAGATCCCTTGATTTCGCAAGTATCCCTGCCAGTGCAACTGTTCGCGTTTCGATCTGATAAGTCTCTCAAAATTGATCCCCCATACCTGGTCGGGCCCTTCCGTGAAACGAAGTGTCGAAAACGGTATTTCGATCACGGCAAACCATCCCAGCGAGCTGATCGAGGTGTGTACATCCCAGACACCGTTCCAGTCAGAATTCACACTGTTGCCTTCATCAGTCACCAGTGCATCGTACCGGGCTCCGTTGGGATTTATAACAAAGAGGAAACCGTTTCGCATGTCGTGATGAGTATCGAGGATGACCATGAAATTATCCTCGGCGAATGATTCGAAGTCCCGGGACATCTCATTCGCGATGATATTTCCCGGGGATGACATGAAACACGCAACACTGATGTACAATGCACGGGCATCGTAGACGATTCTCACTTCAGTTTGTTCGGTTGGCGGACTCCCTTCCTGGGGCTCGGACTGGATGAAGTTGGTAATGGGGACGGCAGACTTCCAGACATCGTCAGAAATGCGGCTATCAAGGGTTGGCGGCGTCGTGACGCGCTGGGCCGTAACACTGCTCCGTTCGGAGTGCCCATTCCCAGTGATTTGGGCAAAAGTTACACAGGGTGCACTGATCAACACAAGAACTACTTGTGCAGCCTTGGAGATATATAATAAATGCCTGACGATGAGACGATTCTCCCTACGAAAAACCTCTCCCATCCTTCATCGAATAAGAGAGGTTCTCCTCATGATTTTCCATCATGTCTCCGCCCCAAGGACGCGTTTCTGTGTCGTACTCGCGCCTATCGCACATCGATCCCCAGCTGGTCGCAGAGAAACGCATAGACATCCGCAGTCTCTCTGATCCTGGCGCTGAGTCCGGTGCCGATCCCGTGGCCCGATCCTGATGATTGAAGCAGCAGAACCGGGAGCCCTGAGGAGGTAGCATCCTGGAGGATTGCGGCCATCTTGCGGGAGTTGGCCGGATCAACGCGCCCGTCGTTCGCTCCGGCCAGAAGGAACACTGCCGGGTACGCCGTGCCACGAACGACATGGTGGTACGGGGAATAGGCGTACGTGGCCGCAAACTGTTCGGGGTTTTTTACGGTCCCGTATTCGGTGATGTTGAATGCACCGTTGGGAAAAAGCTCCATTCGCAGCATGTCGTAGATTCCCACGTGACTCACAACGGCACGGTAGAGCGAGGGCTGCTGGGTAAGGACGGCACCCATCAGCAGTCCCCCGTTGCTCCCCCCCTCGATCGCGAGGTGCTCCCGGCTCGTGTAGCCGCTGTCGATGAGGTAGCGCGAGCAGGCGATGAAATCATCAAAGACATTCTGCTTGCGCGTCAGCATCCCCTGTTCGTGCCAGGGATCACCGAACTCTCCCCCGCCGCGGAGATTGGTCTCGGCGACGATCCCGCCACAGTCGAGCCAGAACCTTCGAATGCGCGAGAACGATGGGCTCTCGATGGAACCGAACCCTCCGTAGCCGCGTAGAAGCACCGGATTGCGACCGTTGCGCGCCGTTCCCTTTTTCATGATGAGATTCAGGGGGATCTTGGTCCCGTCCTTCGATGTAGCCATCATCCGCTCCACCGTCGCATCGCCAAAGCTGATGTCAACCGGGGTGCCGAGGGAAGTTGGCGTCAGTGTTCCCGTCGCGGCGTCGCACAGCCTCCAGGCAAAGGGTTCGAGGTAGCTCTGAACGCCCACCAGGAACGCGTCGTCGCCGATGTCCACCAGACCTGCAACGGTCGACACCGGAGGGAGGGCAACGTCTTTGGGGTTCTGTCCACCGGTCGAATAGATTGTCAAAGAGGAGGGTCCCCCGGTGTTCCGGGCTACCACCAGCTTCGTGTCGGTGACCAGAAACGTTTCAATCGTGAAGGGAGTTTCCGGAATGACGACCCGGGCCTGCCCGGGCCGCGAGACGGGGAGGGAAAGGATCTTCCCGCGGGGAGCGCCGGCTCGAGACAATGCCAGGAGCGTTCCCCCGGGACCGAAGGAGATCATCTTGATACAATCTTCGTTCTTCGTCAGCTGTTTCCATTTCCCGTCCGGCCCCCGGAGGTAGTGGGAAAACTCGCCGCCGTCGCCGTTCGCAACCGTTGCGAGCAGGAAGCGCCCGTCCATCGACATCTCCAGGCGGGTTTCCGCGATGCGCGGAAATTCCTTCCCGACGGCATAGACATCCTTGGATGCGGGCGTACCGAGGACGTGGAAATAGACCTGCTGATAGAAATTCTGATCCTCCGCCGACCGTTCCCCCTCGTACGGGTAGCGAGTATAGAAGAAGCCGGTCCCCTCCTTGTTCCAGGCGAGGTCACCGCTGCCCGTCGGGTATTGGACGCGCGGCACGCTGTCTGCCAGCTTCTCTCCCGTAGCGGCGTTGAACACATGTGCCGAGCCGTCTTCCGAGCCTCCCTTCGAGAGGCACACCGCCACGAGCTTACCGTCGGCCGAAGGAACATACCAATCGATGGCGGTCGCGCCGGTGGAATCGAAGGCGTTCAGGTCCAGAATCACATTCTCTCCTTCGCTCGATAGCGGCGACGCGAGCCGGACCAGTACCGGCTGGTTGGCGGGCGGGCGTGATTTCAGCGCAAATATTGCCGGACCGCGGCGGATGAGCGAGGAGTACGATACCGCTTGTTTCTCGATCAGCTCTTTCACGCGCTTTTCGACCGCATTGCGCAGGCGCATCCCGTCCAGGTACGATCGGGTGACCGCATTCTGTGCGTCAACCCACGCCTTGACCTCGGGGCTTTGCTGGTCAGCCAGCCAGCGGTAGTCATCCACGACCGTGACGCCATGGTACTGATCGGACACCGGTCTCTTTGCGGTGGCGGGATAGTGCAACTCCTTCCGGCCGCAGCCGGCGATCAACACGCAAACGAGTATCAGGTATGCGATCCATCGGTGAGACATAGTGCTCCTCCAGTAGTGTGTGCTCTTCAACAGAAGATCTGTCTAATCATCTTCCCCCGCATTGTGTTGTTCTTTTCAAGTGTGCCTCACTTTTTCATCGGCTCGTAGCAAAGAAGAACAGCACCATTCTTGAATGTCTTTGTCCTGGTGAGTTTCAGGTTCAGCCTCTGCTTGATGCCTTTGAACATTGGTGTGCCGGCGCCCAGGACAACGGGATCCACCATGATCTGGTACTCATCGATCAATCCCTGTTGTGCTAACCGGGTGAGAATGCTTCCGCTGCCCAGCAGAGTCATATTCTTCCCGGGCATTCGCTTCATCTTCACAATTTCTTCCTCAATATTGTTCTTCACAATCCTGGTGTTGTTCCAGGAAGCTTTTTTCAGGGTCCTTGAAAAGACTATTTTGTCCGCTTTGTTCATTCCTGCAGCGACGATCGGGTCGTTGTTGATCGCATACGGTGTTGGCCAGTAACCAGCCATGAGCTCATATGTCACGCGTCCAAAGAGAAGCGTGTTCCCGGCCTTAAGCATCTTGACCGCATGTGCCGTTCCTTCTGCGTCATGGCGATGCCAGCTGATATCTCTCTTGGGCCCTTTGAAGTAGCCATCAAGCGCGGAAAAAATGAATACGCTCACTTTTCTCACTTGACCTCCATCAAATTGACGAGCTATTGAAACCATCAACTGTTTCCCCACTGTCCATGTGACGTCAGGTGCTGACAGTGATGGGGACGGCTCACTTCGTCAAAATGAACTTCTTTGTCCCCACGTATGTCCCTGCCTGTATCCTATAGAAATACATTCCGCTTGATAACCCGCTCCCATCAAACCTGACCTCATGATACCCCGCCTCCTGTTCTCCCTCAACGAGAACCGCCACCTGCTGGCCAAGAGTATTGAAGACTGACAGGATTACCTGTGAGCGATTAGGAAGGTTATAGCGAATCGTTGTTGTGGGGTTAAAGGGATTGGGAAAATTCTGCGACAGCATGAATTCCTTCGCTGCAGAACTGGTTTCGACTTCCCGGATCCCGGTAACGTAGTTTGGCAAAACCTTCACGGTATCCGGGAGAGAAGCAAACACCTGAAGGTTTTTTGTACGGGCAGCAACCATGAGTACATTCGGTGAGCCTGTGTATGTGTAGTCGATTGCGGCCGGGACGCTGCAGCTGTATTGGTCGAATCTCATGGCGGGAACGGTCATGATGAACTCCCATGATGACCCCCTCCCGGGGACAGACCGCCAGACGCTGTACTCCGTGACGGGGTCGCTTACTGCCGCTGAATCGTATATGCTTCTGAACCACGTGACTCGAAGCTGGTAATACGTGGAGGGCACCAGGACGACATTCTCTATGATGGGTTCTGCAGCCAGTGCGAAACCCTTTCCCAGAACCCGGATTTCCAGAAGGGGGACGAGCGGATCGTTGCTTGTGATACTGACCTGACCGGTGTCCGCTATTCCGGAGACTGGCATGTAGGTTACGGGAATGGTGATGCTTTCGCCCGCCCGCACGAGCAGTGGACCAGGGGGTACGCTGAACTGCGGGTTGCTGGATGCCACAGAGGATATACGAAGTGAATCCCGGAAACCGCTATTCGAGACGTTCAACAAGAGTGTGTCGGTGGACCCGATTTTCACACCCCCAAAATCAAGCATTGCGGGTTGGACATGTATGACCACGCTCGGGGAGATGAGTTTCGGGCTCGAAAGCCTGACTTCATCCACCATGCCATTAAAAAAGTATGGGTAGGAGCCATTCTCCCATCGCCCGATCGTCAGAGGGCGATCGTTATTGATTGGGATGGTGAACGGATCTTCCGAAGGCTGCGCCGCAAGTTTGCCGTCGATGTACAGAAACAACTTCCGCACTGACCGGTCACGCACCATCGTCACGAGATGCCACTGGGAGTCACCGTACGTGCTGTCGCTCCGGACCGTGATCAGTGTGTCGGGCCACTGGCTATCACTCCGATTTCCGATCTGCCCCACGATCTGGCCGTGGTCCATGAATATCATATACCCTGGAACGGGTGCGAGTCCCCTCCGGAGGAGCTGCCCCTGACCGGTATTCTGCACAGGGGCCTTACACCAGAGGTCTATCCGGAAACTCGAAGTGTCAAAATTGAACATCCTATTCGACGGCACCGTTATGTAATCTCCGGCACCATTGAACGATCGTGCGTTCCCGAAACGCCCGGGCACAATTGCAGTCCCAACGGCGATCCCGGTATTCCCGGCCCCCGATGCATCAAGCAGAGTGCTGCCCGAAGTTTCATCGAAATGCCAAAGCCCCCGTGTCAGCGAATCGGGGGTGAATGGTGTTTCTTGTTGGGCGAGACATAGCGACGGAGCAATCAGTGTAATAGCAGCGATCAACTGCAGCTTTCTCATGGTGCTTGTCCTTCTTCATAGAACACTGTCACAGGTATCGACATCAGATCCACGCTTTCCGGAGCAATATCGTTTTCACGGTTTGCGTCAAAGCAACATAACAACCAAGAGTCAACAAGAGGAGCGGCCAATAAAGGAGCGGCAATTCCGTGAAACCCAGAGAGGGGCCGAGCGGTGAATGCGGCAACCACATACCGCAGAGCATAATCATCGCGGAAGTGAGAATCAGCGGGACACTTGGCATGCTTTGCAGGAAAGGAATCTTGTTGGTCCGGATGACGTGGATGATAAGGGTTTGGGTCATGAGCGATTCAACGAACCAGCCGGTCTGGAACAATGAGGCCCGTGCTGGATCCCAGCAATTGAACACGTACAGCATGATGAAGTAGGTTGTATAGTCGAAGATGGAGCTGATCGGCCCGATGAAGAGAATGAACCGTTTGATTTCGTCCATGGCCCATGGGCGTGGCCGCGCGATCTGTTCAGGGTCCACGTTGTCGGTGGGTATGGGAACCTGGGAGAAGTCGTACAGTAGGTTATTCGTCAGCACCTGAATCGGGAGCATCGGCACGAACGGCAGAAATGCGCTTGCCCCAAGCACACTGAACATGTTGCCGAAGTTCGAGCTTGCACCCATGCGCACATACTTGATGATATTAGCAAAGACCTTTCGCCCTTCGAGGACTCCCTCTTCCAGCACCATGAGACTTTTTTCCAGAAGGATTACGTCGGCTGACTCTTTCGCGATGTCGACTGCCGTGTCGACGGAGATCCCAACGTCTGCTGCGCGGAGCGCGGGCGCATCGTTAATGCCGTCTCCCATGAAGCCGACCGCGTGTCCTTTCGAACGCAATACACGGATGATGCGCTGCTTGTGAGCCGGCGAGAGTCGTGCAAAAACCGTTGCTTTCTCTGCAACCTCGGCCAACTGCTCGTCTGACATTGCCTCGATACTTGCTCCAAGGACAAGGTGCTCGGTGGAAAGCCCGACATCGTGGCACACCTTTTTGGTCACGAGGTCGTTGTCCCCCGTAAGGATCTTGATGGCCACGCCGTGCTTTTGCAGCGCTGCAATTGCGGGTTTTGCGCTTTCCTTAGGCGGATCGAGAAACGCGACATATCCCCGTAACACCAGGTTTTGCTCATCCTCCTTCGAATACACCGCTCGTTGGTCGACATCCTTGTAGGCAAGTGCAAGGACCCGGAATCCATCGGAGCTTAACCGCTCGTATTCATCCCGCAGATCCTGAATCAGGATGGGGTCCATGGGAAGGATTTCTTCATCAAGTTCGAATTGGGTGCACCGGCGGAAGATTTCCTCCGGGGCGCCTTTGGTCAGCAACCGGATGCCACCATCGGGTTTCTGAACAACCACAGACATCATGCGACGGGAAAAGTCAAACGGGATTTCATCCACCTTCGTATGCTTCTCGACGCCCATTTGCGCATGGATCTCGGCGCGATGATCCAGAATGGCGCGGTCCAGCACGTTCTTCAAGCCTGTCTGGAAGTGACTTATGAGGTACGCATCCAGAAGCACCATTTCATCCTCCTTTTGCACAATGTCGCAGTGACGTTCGAGGATGACGTGGTCCATGGTCAGCGTGCCGGTTTTGTCGGTACAGAGCACATCCATGGCACCAAAATTCTGAATCGCGTTCAGTTGTTTCACGATCACTTTTTTACGCGACATGAGAATCGCCCCGCGGGACAGGCTGACCGAAACAATCATAGGCAGCATTTCCGGCGTCAGGCCCACAGCAACGGCGAGCGCGAAGAAGAACGCTTCCCCCCAGTTGCCTTTTGTTATGCCATTAATGAGAAAAACCATCGGCACCATCACCATCATGAAGCGGAGCATAAGCCAGGTGAAGCGCTTGATGCCCTTGTCAAAGCTTGTTTCCACTTGCTGGCCGGCAATGCTGGATGCCATACTTCCAAAATAGGTCCGCTTGCCGGAAGCAACCACCAGTGCCAGTGCCGTTCCGCTCTCCACGCTGGTGCCGAGAAAACAGATATTCGAAAACTCCAGCGGTGACAGGTTGTCACGCGTCTCCAGGGCATCGAACTTTTCGACCGGAAGCGATTCGCCGGTGAGACTCGCCTGGCTGACGAAGAGATCCTTCGACGAAATCACACGCACGTCGGCCGGAATCATGTCGCCCGCAGCAAGCTTGACGATATCCCCCGGCACCAGGTCGCTCAACGGAATCTCCTGTGATACCCCGTCGCGGATTGCCGTGGCCGTTACCTTGATCATCGCCTTCAGTTGGGCCGCTGCTGAATCGGCACGGCTTTCCTGAATGAACTTCAACAGGACGCCCAGGACCACCATCACACACATCACGGATCCGGCCCTGATATCACCCGTTACGAATGATAGCGTGGCAAGTACTGCGAGGAGCACAACGAGAGGGTTTCTCGTCGTAACCATCAATCGCCAGAACCACCCGTGCTGGGTTTCAGCAGCCACCACGTTCAGGCCGTGAATTGCCCGACTGGCCTCCACTTCCCCCTCCGTTAACCCTTCAAGCCGGGCGTGGAACTTGTCGAGGTTCTGGCGGGTGTCTGTTCGCGAGGACTCAATCAACTCTTGAGCTACGCGTATACCGCTGGCTCCTTGCCGTTGCTGGGCTGACTGGCGGGGCACGGCGCTATTCAGGCTATCACTGGGCATCGTATGGCCTCACCTCCTCGTGACAAGAATACTGTGTATCGAATCCGCCAACCATTTGACTGTCAGGGTGTTGAACAGATCAATTTTGTTTCTCAATGTACGGCGCTAATGCGGGATAGTCAACGAGCGTCCGGCTGCCGGAGCCCGCCTGCCGGGGCCCGGAATATCGAGAACTCTTTGCGGGTTTCACGTGTTATCTACTCCATAACAGAGCCGATATACACATCTCAGAAAGGGTCTTCACATGAAACCATATCGCCTCCTTTTATCCTTACTTCTGCTCGGCGTATTGGCCTTGCCGGGCAGAGGGTTAGCACAGACGATTCCCAACGCGAGTTTCGAGGACTGGCCCGGTGGCGTGATCAGTGGATGGACCACGTCGAACAGTCCACCGACCTACGTCAATGTTACGCAATCCACAGACAAGCATTCTGGTTCTTCGGCCGTTCTGGGCACAGTAGTCGACGCCGGTTACGGGTACGGGTATCCGCCAAGCATAGTCACTGATCCCGGTTTTCCGGCAAACAGCCGTCCGGGCGCACTCCATGGGTGGTACAAATCGTCATTGGGAAGCGGGGACGTGTTTACTATAACCGTCGCCTTCAAGAAAGCCGGGAATGGCATCGGGGGCGGAGCTTCGCCTATAATCGCCTCCACGAGCATTTACAAAGAATTTGTTGTGAACCTCACGTTCCCAACCAGCGAGACACCTGATTCGGCAGTTATCACGATGAACATATTTGGTGGTCTTGGGTATGCCACGATCGGCTCGTTCTTCCTTGTCGATGATTTGTCCTGGGGCCTGCGCAACGGATGTCAAAGCAGCAAACGCAGGAACACCCGCCCGGTTCGCCCTGGAGCAGAACTATCCGAATCCATTCAATCCGAGTACTACCATAGTGTATGGGGTCTCGGGTCTGGGGGCTAGTCCGGTAAGGCTCAGCGTGTTTGACCTGCTCGGTCATGAAGTGGCGGTGCTGGTGAACGAAAACCAGCAGCCGGGACAGTACAGGGTACAGTTCAACGCGCAGAATCTCAGCAGCGGCGTCTATTTCTATCGGCTGCAGGCCGGGGGTTCAATAGCGACAAGAAAACTTACCGTCGTGAAATAGCAATGGATATCAGAGTAGTTGCGTTTCCGTGAACCGTTCTTTCACGTACCGGTCGATCCGAAAAGCTCGGTCGCCGCATGTCCCAATTGATTTGAGGACCACCCATGCCCCGCACTCGTCCCGCGGTTCTCCTCACAGCCCTGGGGACAGTAGTCGTTCTTCTGGCTGCTTTTCCAGGATGTAAGAGCGACTCTAGTTCTACCGGAGTCCCTACGTCCATCACCGTTACGGGAAAAGTCATCACCGTTATCAAACTGCCGATCTCCAATTCGCCTGTGGTCATCACCGGTCGACCCGCCACGACCACGGACGCCAACGGGAGCTTCACGGTCACGGATGTTACAGTGCCCTATGACGTGACAGTCGTCATGAGTGATTTAAAAGTCGGCATCACCTACCGTGGGCTCAGCCGTTCGGATCCCACTCTCGTCGACCCTATTTTATTCCCCCTTTCCACCCAACACATGCAACCGTAAGTGGTACCGTATCAGGCGGTGGGGGATACCCCCAGCCCGCAACCAGAATGAGCGAAGTCATCCCTTTCCTCGGGCGAAGTCGATGCACCCGGAAGCCCCGACTCGACGACGGGTGCGTACACGTCGAACCCGAACTGGGCAGGGGCGGCAACAATCACTACGATTCTCCGTGCCCTGCAGTGGGACAAGAATTCCGCCGGCATGCCGACTACCTATGTCGGATACGGCGAGAAGACAGGTGTGGCGATCACGGCGAGGTGGATCGTTCGCCGGACAGAACATCGCAATGACCGCCCTCAGCGGTCAGACTATATCCGGCACCGTCACTGTACCCGCCGCCCTTGTTCTCGGCAACGAAGATTCTATACGCTGACCTTCCCGACCAACGGAAGCATGGCCCTGGGATCTGAAAGCTGGAACTGCTACGGCTTTCACATACGCGGTCCCGGCAATTACAGGAACCACTCTTTCAGTTGCTGCACAGGCATCAAGTGGCGGCGCAACAAGTTTCGCGAGAAAAGTAGGAATCGCCCCCGGTACAACTGGCATCGCATTGACTCTTCCGGATCTCATGGCACTTAGCCTTCCTGTCGATGCGGCGACAGGCGTGACCACGACTACTCCATTCTCATGGACTCCGCTCTCTTCGGCGATCTATCGAATGCAAGTAGTTGGCCCCGCTAACCAACCGACCTATGTTGTGTTCACCGGAGCGAATAGCGGCACGATCCCCGATCTGACCGCTTTGGGGCTTGGAATTCCCAAAAACACTCTGTACACCTGGTCTCTTACGGCTTACGGACCATTTGCCAACATAGACGCCGCAGCCGGTACGAACGGCGTCTTTCCTCAAGGCGATGTAATACGATCAATGTCTCCAGAACGGACGTTTACAACCGCGCCATGATCAGGGTTTGCCAAGAACCCATATCAAACGCCAGAAGTGTCAATCCGAAAAGCTCGGTCGCCGGATATCCACTTGATTTGAGGTCCATTATGCCCCGCACGTGTCCCGCGGTTCTCCTCACCGCCCTGGGGACAGTAATCTTTCTTCTGGCCGCTTTTCCAGGATGCAAGAGCGACTCCAGTTCTACCGGAGTCCCCACGTCCATCACCGTTACGGGGAAGGTCATCTCCGGCAGCAGGCTGCCGATCTCCAATGCGCCTGTGGTCATCACCGGTCGACCCGCCACGACCACCGATGCCAACGGGGGTTTTACGGTTACAGATGTTACGGCACCATATGACCTGACAGTAGTCTCTTCTAAAGTCAGCAGGATCTATCGTGGGCTCAGCCGTTCGGATCCCACTATCGTGATCTCACTCGGCGACATCCCACCCAACAATGCAACCGTGAGCGGAACCATATCAGGCGGTGGGAGCTTCCCTCTGCCTGCAAACAGAATCCTCAACGTTTCCCTATCCTCGCCTGAAGTCAGTGTACCTGCATCGCTAAACATAACAGCCGGTACGTACACGGCGACCCCATACTGGGTTGGGGGATCGACAATCACAGTGATTCTCCGTGCCCTGCAGTGGGACAATAATGCCGCCGGCATGCCGACTACCTTTGTCGGATACGGCGAAAAGACAGGTGTGGCGATCACTGCGGGGGGCACGTTCGCCGGACAGAACATTGCAATGACCAACGTCAGTACTCAGAATATCTCCGGCACCGTTATTGTACCCGCCGCCCTTGTTCTCAACAGCAAGAGTCTATCGCTGGCCTTCCCGAACAACGGAAACATGACCCTGGGAACTGAAGCTGGAACTGCTACGGCTTTCACATACGGGGTCCCGGCAATTACAGGAATCACTCTTTCGGTTGGTGCACTGGCAGGGAGCGGCGGGGCAACGAGTATCGCGCTGAAAGCAGGAATCGCCCCCGGGACAACCGGCATCACATTGACTGTTCCGGATCTCATGGCACTAAGCCTTCCTGTCAATGCGGCGACGGGCGTGACCACGACAACGCCATTCTCGTGGACTCCGCTCTCTTCGGCCATCTATCAAATGACAGTCTATAGGCCCCGGTAACCAGCCAAGCTATCTGGTGTTCACCGGAGGAAACAGCGGCACAATCCCCGATCTGACCGCTTTGGGGTTGGGACTTCCTAAAAACACACTGTACACCTGGTATATTACGGCTTACGGACCATTTGCCAACATTGATGCCGCAGCCGGTACAAACGGCGTCTTTCCTCAAGGCGATATAATACAATCAGCATCTTCACAACGGACGTTTACAACCGCACCATGATCAGCGTGTGCCAAGAACCACATATCAAACGCCAGCAGTGTCACAAGTACCGAGCTGCGATTCCGGCGATCATTCTTTCACATGCCGGTCGATCCGAACAGCTCGGTCGCCGGATATCCCACTTGATTTGAGGTCCACCCATGCCACGCACACGTCTCACGGTTGTCCTCACTGTCCTGGGGACAGTAGTCGTTTCTTCTGGCTGCTTTTCCAGGATGTAAGAGCGACTCAAGTTCATCGACCGGAGTCCCTACGTCCATCACCGTTACAGGGAAGGTGATCACCAGCATCAAACTGCCGATCGCCAATGCGCCTGTGGTCATCACGGGTCGACCCGCCACGATCACGGACGCCAACGGGAACTTTGCCGTTACAGATGTTACAGTGCCCTATGACGTGACAGTAGTCGTGTTCTCCAAGTCGGCATCACCTACCGTGGCCTCAGCCGTTCGGATCCCACTCTCGTGAATATACGAGCCTCCGCCGTCCTGCCCAACACGGCAACCGTGAGTGGTACCATATCAGGCGGTGGCGGATATCCAGAGCCCGCGACCAGAGTCAGCAGTGTAAACATTTCCTCGGCTGAAGTTACTGCAAACGCAACGCCAAACGTAACAACGGGTGCCTACTCGATGACCTCGGCATGGTCCGGAGCAGCAACAATCACAACGATTCTCCGGGCCCTGCAGTGGGACAAGAATGCCGCCGGCATGCCAACGACCTTTGTTGGATATGGCGAAAAGACAGGCGTGGCGATCACTGCGGGTGGCACGTTCGCCGGGCAGAACATCGCCATGACAGCTCTCAGTACTCAGAATATCTCCGGCACCGTTAGTGTCCCTGCCGCCCTTGCTCTCGAAAACAAGAGTCTATCTACTGGCCTTTCCGAACAATGGAAGCATGTCCCTGGGAACTGAATTTGGAACTGCCTCGGCATTCACATATGTGGTCCCGACAATTACCGGAACCACTCTTTCGGTGACTGCACTTGCAGCGGGCGTCAGCGTCGGACAGAGTAGCGTGACAAAAACAGGAATTGCCCCCGGAACAACCGGCATCACATTGACAATTCCGGATCCCACAGCACTAAGCCTTCCTGTCGATGCGGCGACGGGCGTGACTACGACAACGCCATTCTCCTGGACTCCAGTCTCTTCGGCGATTTATGTCTTAGCCCTTGCTAGGCCCCGGTGGCACGTATTATCTGGTGATCACCGGAGGCAACAGCGGCACGATCCCCGATCTGACCGCTTTGGGGCTGGGACTTCCCAAGGGTGCTTCGTTCTCTTGGCAAGTCCAGTCGTACGGACCATTTTCCAACATTGACGCCGCAGCCGGTGCGACCGGCTACATTCCTCAAGGCGATGTCATACAAACAGTATCTTCAATACGGACATTTACAACCGCACCGTAATCAGGGTCCACCGGGCATTCACGATACAGCACTCCTCACCACACGCAGGCCCCGCCATCAAGGGAAGCCCCTGTTGGCGAACATGGGATACCTTGATTTTCACTCCCGCCTTCCGTTATTTGCACCGACCAAACGGAAAGAGTCATGCACCTCGATTCCCGAACGCTCCCCTGTCTTCTGATCAGTACCATCCTTCTGCTGCCCGCTCTACAACCAGCCCGTGCTCAACTGCACGATATCCTCGCCACGGATAGCCTTGTTACTACGCACTGGGGGACCAAGGAAGGCCTTCCCTCAAACGAAGCACGTCCGATCCTCCAATCACGTGAAGGGTACATCTGGATCGGCACCGGATTCGGGTTGGCCCGGTTCGACGGGATCCAGTTCGATGTGTTCAACGCCAAAAGTACTCCGGAGATCAAGGCAAGCGATGTCACGGCTCTGCACGAAGATGGCGCCGGAAACCTCTGGGTAGGATTTCAGAGCGGTGGTGTACTCAAGTATGCGGGAGGGCAATTCCAGGCGCCGGCATCATGCGCCTCAATTGCTTTTGCATCGATTTCAGATTTCTTCTCTGACAGTACAGGAGGCCTCTATGTCTGTTCGAATGAAGGGCTCCTGCATTTGCAGGGAGATTCGGGTTCATTTGTGACGTTTCTCCCGGAGATCGCCACCCACGGATTCACCACCCCTGACAATACCGTCTATGTGTATAACAACCTCATTGTACGCCTTTCATCAACATCACGCCCTCAAGTCGTCGGAGCTCTCCCGAGCCGAAGGAGGATCAGCCATCTTCGTCCCGAAGGCTCATCCTCATTCCTCGCCGCAGGCCTTGACCACATCCAAAGGTTTCAGCTGGCCACGGATGGGTCGCTCATCCCTGCTGCCCGCTACCCGCTCGAATTACCAAGCGCTCTCCTTCCCGATGGCAATGGCCAGTACCTGGTAGGAACATTCGGCAGAGGGATTGTTCGATTCGACGGAAGCAGCATAAACACTCCACTGGGCCTCTCCCTCTTACGGGGACCGGGTAGGCAGGTGCATAACCTCATCCGAGACAGTGAGGGAGGTGTGTGGGCCACTACCAGCGGCGGCGTGTTCCGGTTCTCACGATCCTTCTTCAAAACATTCGGCGAGGCTTCGGGACTCGCCAACGAATACATATGGAACCTCCGACTCACGCATGACGGAACTCTCTGGGCGGGGGCCGGCCGCGGAGGGACGTATAGGATCAGCGACGGTACTTCGCGCCTCTTTCTTATGAAAGACGGCATGCCTGACAACCACGTAACCGAAATGTTCGAAGCTTCAGACGGACGCATGTGGTTCGGCGGGGACAATGGCAGACTCGTGACGATGTATAAAGGAGCGACCAGACGGCTCGATCATCTCCCCGGCTATCGACGGCGGCAGGGTCCTCTCCATCGCCGAGGATTTCCATAAGAGAATCTGGGTGGGCACACGGGAAGGCCTGCATACCTTCGAGGGAAATCGGTTTTCGAGTCATCCCGTGCATCGCGACGACGGTCAATACTATGTACGGTGCATCACGCCTGCGCCCAACGGAGATATCTGGTATGTTCGATCAGGGTTTGTGAACAGGCTGCGTAATGACACAGTGACGGTGTTTGCGGTCACAGATGAACATTCGGTATTTGGCGCGTTCGCGCTCCTGGTGGACAGTAATCGGGTATGGTATGGAACCTACGGCGGCGGCCTCTACCTGATTCGCGGCGATTCCGTCGTCAACCTCCGAACACTGCATCAGGGTTTTGGTCCACGGATAATCTCCATCCTTGAAGACCGGTTCGGGTTTCTCTGGCTTAACGCTGAGCGGGAGTTACAGCGGGTACGTAAGTCAGATATTTTGCAGGCACTGGATCACCCCGGTCAGACAGGTCCGCGTGGATGTCTACAATCACCTGGACGGACTTGAGAACATCGAATTCAACTATTCCTCGACCAATTCAGCACAGCTGATTCCTGACGGCAGAATATTGTATGCGTCGACGTCTGGTATCGTCGTGGTCGACCCCGCACAAGCCGGTCGAACGACCACGCCACCCAAGGTGACAATCGAAGGCATCGTTGCGGATGATGAACCGGTGGATTTCCGCAATGGGGCCCGTCTTCCTCCCGGAACCCGCCGCGTGGACATCAAGTATGCCGCACTCCAGTTTCAGACCCCTGGCCGCGTGCGGTTCAAAGTGCGCCTCGCAGGTGTTGATCGTTACTGGGTTGAGCCCGAGGGATTGCAGCGAAGCATGACCTACACAAACCTCGGGTACGGGGATTTTCAGTTTGCCGTGACGGCATCTTCCAATGATGGTCCCTGGAATCCGCAGGCCGCCACCGTATCGTTCTCAGTCGAACCCTATATGTACGAGCGATGGCCTGTACGCATCGCGGGTGTCCTCGCAACTCTGATACTTCTTGTGGTCGGATACAATGCGCGCGTTCACCGCATTCATGCTCGTAACCGGAAACTGGAGGAAGAGATCAATCTGAGGCGAAAGGTCGAAGAGCGACTGACAGGTTCACTGGAGGAGAAAACGGTGATGCTCAAAGAGATCCATCACCGGGTAAAGAATAACATGCAGGTCATCTCGAGCCTCATGTCGCTTCAACTTGGCAGTTCCACCGAGCCGATGGTTCAGGAAGCGCTCACCGAAAGCCAGACACGAATCCGGTCCATGGCTCTTGTCCACGAAACGCTGTATCAAAGCGATAATCTTGCCGCCGTCGGCTTCAGGGATTACCTTGACCGGCTTGTACGGCAGGTCCACCATGCAAATCAACAATCGAGCGTTACAATTCAGGTTGAAGGCACGGACATTCCGGTCCCCCTCGATCAGGCAATCCCTGCTGGGTTATTGATGAATGAACTCGTGACCAACGCAATCAAACACGCATTCCCCGCTGCTGCAACGGGAAGCATAACGGTCTTCTTGCGTCAATGCGATGGTGATACTATGGAAATCGGCGTGACTGATAACGGGAAGGGATTGCCGGATGATTTCGACATTGAAAAGTCAACGACGCTCGGTTTGCGCCTTGTGTCAACGCTCACGGGTCAACTCGGGGGGACACTGTCGGTGAAGAGGAACGATCCGGGAACGACAATAATTGTGCAATTCCCGACCACGTGACCTGTTCATCTCCCCTTACACGTTGATCCTTGAATCGTTCCTCAGGGATCATTGACGATGTGACTGAGCCGGTACACCGACTCCGCCGGCACTATCGCGTCAAAGATATCTTCGTTGTGCGAAATCAACAGGATTGCCTGGCTGCGGTGTTGCGCCTCTCGCATCAGCGCCAGCACCCGGTCGATACTCTCGAAATCAAGAGCGCTCAACGGCTCATCCAGTATGATGAGAGGGGTCGATAGCGCAAACGCCCGCAAAAGGTTGAGCCGCTGTTTCTGACCTCCACTCAGTTGCCACACCTTCCGTTTCCGCAATCGCGGTACCTCTTCGGGGTCAAAGAGCGTGCGGAGGGCTCCTGCAACACCTTCGTCATCCCGTAATGAGGGGGCCGGCAGCAAACGAAGCGTTTCTTCAACGCTCGCACGCGGATTCAACGCCTCATCGGCATGCTGAAATGCCATGGTCATCGTCTTCCCCCAGAGATCCCGCTGCCACCGTTGACGGGAAGACGCCTCAGAAAAAGCTTCGCCATTAATCTCCATGCGAACGTATTCCGCACGCTGCAACCCGATCACAACCTTTGCCACCGTTGTCTTCCCCACACCACTCCCGGCCTTGAGGTAGACCAGCTCGCCGGCATGCACAACGAGGTCTGATTCTTCCTTCCCCCCTGTGTCAGCTGCAAAGCGTAGCTCCCGGCCAAAGACCCGGAGCCCGCTTTGCACATGCAGGAGCGGACTCTTGCCCGCTGTCACCTTGTTCGGGCGTTGATTCCCAAGCCATCGAAGGAAGAGCTCCGGGGCAAAGGCGCGTGCCTGCGCGACATCCCCCACAAGCCTCAACTCAGAAAATGTCATGCTTGAAAGAAGATCCCGATGAGACGACTGCACATACCCTATGATCCCGTAATCGTGCGTAATGACAAGGATCGTTTCCTTCCGTCTCCGGTACCGCGCAAAGAGCCGGTCCAGGAATCGATCGCGGGCCTCACGGTCGAGACTCCCTGTCGGTTCATCAAATATGAACAACCCTTGCCCGGGTAGTTCCTGTTCGGCACCGGCATCCATTTTCGTGAAGGCCATCCCTCCGAGGAGTCGTTGCTTCTCTCCCCCGCTCGGCCGGTAAGGTTTTGGATAGATAGGAAGAATTCCCCTCAGGGCGTCGCTGTCTTCGGCTTTCCACAGTTCGTGCACAGGAGCGATCGGATCATGGGCCTCAGCAAGTGATCCTTCACGCAGTTGTTCGTCGATCGTCTGAAGCGGATTGAGATGTGACGACGGTTCCTGAAACACGAAGAAACCGTTTCGCCGGGCTGCAGCGACTTCAGGCCGGGAACCATAGCTCCGGTAACTCCCGCCATTCACGCGTACGCGGTACTCCCCTTCGTCCAGAAGACCGAACAGGGCCTTTCCCACAAGTGACTTCCCTATTCCTGATTCGCCGAAAAGAAACGTAATGCCTCCTTCTGCAAGCGCTACCTCCCGTGCATCGACGAGCACGCGGCCTCGTACCTGAACCTGTATGTCGTACCTGCGTTGGTTCATAGGCGGTAGCGTTCCATCATGCCACCGGCGATCCGGTGGATGCAGAGCAAGGAGTACACGATAAGAAACGCCACGCTCACCCCCTGCAGATGCTCGAAGAACAGCGAACCAAACATCGCCGGATCAGTCACCAGGCTTCCGATGACCAGTATATCCTGTTTGCTGTCCAGGTTTGCCAGCATGCTGCCGAGAGTTGTCGGCAGGTTGACCAGATTCACCTCTGTGGAGAGTCCGACAGAGATAATGAAATCAATGCTGCAGATGAGAAAGATCGCACGGCCAAAGAGCGAGACGGATTTCTGGACGAGATGGGCCAGACTATTCTTCAGCAGGATCTCCTTGTTGATGATCACCCGCGGGGGAACGCCGCACACAAGGAGGGCATTCACAAACTCCAGCTGTTCATAGTGCCTGACGCGCTCCAGAATAAGGTCGACCACTTCCTGGAAAACGAAGAGCCCGGTAATGAGTGAAGTGAACACAATCTGCACCAACGGCGAGGGCAGCGACCCGCGCAGAATGAGCGTCGTCACGATCGCATATCCGACGAGCATGCCGATCATCTGCGGGATCGACCGCAGCAGATTCAACACAAAGGTCCCGGCCATGTGCGCAGTGCGTTTTCCGCCACGCTCGAATGCGAGAAGGAGATGTGCGGTCCCCCATCCAAGAAGCAGGGCCGCAACAACTACAACCACGGCGCCCAGCATCGTGTTGAAAAACGCCGTCTGAATCCGCTCACGGGCGGGTTCGTTCAAGAACAGCACAAGCCACAGGCCGGCGATAAGCAGGCCGCCGGCCCAGAGCAGAGCCCAACGTATGTCTTTCCTCTCTTCAGTAATCATTTCCGTATTTCCGGAGTTCAAAGGCGTGCCATGCATCGATGCACGCTTCAATCGCCTTGACCGCAACAAAGATCAAGAATACGATGGCGATGGCAATGTCATATTCTTTGAACAACATGTGTTGTAGCAGGGAGTAACAGAGATGCCCCTTGATGTTGAGCGCCATCTCTATAATGACAAGCCCCGTGACCATGAAGGTCACGTGTTCTTTCATTGACGGAATGAACTGCAGGCGTGCATTCCTGTAGATTTCATGAAAGACATGACCCTTCGAGGCTTGTGCCGGAGTGAACATCACCGCGCGCGGGAGACCTTCGGGGAGACCCCAGGAATACTTTGCCCGTACCCCCTTCACGATGGCGGTCTCGACATATCCTTTCCGGCTTTCGGTGACCAGCAACGCGTAGAGCCGGCTCGCGTAATGCACCAGAACACCATTGGTAACGACTGCCAGCAGAATCAGAAAGAACACGTTCTCCGTGTCCAGCCGGGTACGCAGTGAATAGGCGACCACGTATGCAGGCGAAAAGAGCACCAGCGACGCCAGACCACTCGCCAGAGATTTTACAAGCAAGTCCACCCTGCGCACCGCCTGTTTCACTCCACCGGACTGTACCGCAGCCACATAGCGTCGCAGATACGAGGAACGCCCCTGTTTGCTCAGGATGAATTTGCGGACGGCCATTGCCCGGGCTGCACCGTAGGTGAGTCCGAGGACGCTGAGAAACACACCAATGAACACGACGTACATGGGCACAAGTGCGCCCACATTTTCCCAAGTCAGCGTCTTCCGTTCGCCGCCTAGTTTGCGCGAAGGATCAGTAAGATCTCTGATTCGCGCTTCTTCTATAGTCCGAAGAAGGGAATCCGTAGTCAGTTCGCTTGCAGAGTGCAGGAGCCGGTAGGAATCGCGAAACAACTGTTTGTGAAGCGCGCGGCTCCAATCGACATCACTGATGGCCAGATACTGCGCTATCCTGGCATCCACCGGCCGTGCCGCGTTTTCTTCAACGGACGTCAGCAGGACGGCAAGCGCGGCAAGCACAATCCCGACCGCCAGAACCGCAGACAGATGTTCAAGGACGATGCGTCGAAGCGAGCGGGAGGTTGGGCTAACGGAGGGGGACGACAATCGAACCTCCCTTGAATAGCGGACGAAGACCTGTGCCAAGAAGTGCGCGTTCAAATTCCGGAATCAGTTCCCGCAGGCTCCCTGCGAAGAAACCACCAAGAGTTTGCGGCTCTATGTCACAGCGAAGGACCTCTCCTTCCTCCAGCAGGCGGAACGATGGTGGTGTACTCCTGGCCCCTGCCTCTGCGGCAAGTTGCGCGTAGACTGCATGGAGGGCCCGATTGGCGTCAGTCACCACGGGCAGGAGCCGGCGTAGCACATTTTCAGCGGAAGTGCTGTGACTCCGGGATGTTTGCACCCTGTTCCACTCATCCGTCTCCATACTGGCTGACAATGTAATCCACCCGGAGGGCTCTGAAGACGACAGCACATGCACGAACGTACGCCCTTCCGCTTCAAAAAGCCGCACTGCGCGGGAACCCGGAACAAGTGTTACGTCGCGGTTTGTCCCCGCCGCCCTCAGGCGCAAGGCGCGCCCTCGCCGGAGAGCAACAGTATCACCCAGAACCAATGCTCCCCGGAAGAGCACGATACTCCCTCCGGAACCGCGCCGGGTAAATTCACCGCCGATATCCCGTTGGATATAGTAAGGACTGCCGTTGATTTCCACGGACGCACACGGCGTAAGCCCATCATTGAGCTTGTCGATCTCGCGCACGATGACCATGGGCACCATCACCGGGAAAACCCGGTATTCTGCGGACGTCAGACGCTGCTGATACTTGTTGAGGAGGACGAACCGATCGGGACGTTCTACGAGGAGCAAGGAGGTTCGCGTTTCCGCCGATGCGGCTACACCAACGACGAGAAGAAGGCCCGCGATACAAAGCGCGGGCCTTCGATGTAGGACGGGCCCGGTCAATGCTCGGGGGCTTCCCGCCATCTCTTGATCGTCGAAAGTTGGGACGCGACGCCGTACAGGTCGATGCTGGTACTGTCAAACTGCGAACTGAAATATGCAAGCGATGGCACCGAGAAGAGCCACGCACCCAACCCCAGACTGTTCTCGAGCTGATCAATACGGCGCGCATACTCCTGTTTATCTCCGATGTTACGCGTCGACATGAACCCGTACAGGTACTCGAGGAACAGACTGATGTCGCCCTTGTCTGGAGACTCTGCCACGGCATCCAGGTTGAAGAAGTTCGCTCCCTTCCGGAACGACTCCGGCGCGACTTTTTCCATGCCGTTGTTGTCCTTTGTGGTCTCCAGCGCAATCCGGTACGTCTGGAAATCCGGATAGCGGAGGAACACATCGTACAGGTCAAGCAGGAAGTTGCTGCGGTAGCCGGTGAATGCCACCAGCACGGCATCGTAGTCCCCCCGCTGGATCTCCTCGTTCCCCACCGCAGTCACCTTCACTCTTCCCCGGGTCACCGAAGGATCGTTGAGGATGCCGATGAGGTCGGCATACTCTTCACGGAATCCAAAGTTCGTGCACGCCTTGATGTGCACGGTGTCGGGAAGAATGGCAAGGTTTGCAGGCGTTGCGTCGCTGACAGGCTCAACGACCTTTTCCTCGATGTAGTATGAGGAGTTCGGGAAGACGCTGCGGTTAAGGTAATCTGCATAGTTGTCGATGTTGCCTTTGTAATCTTTGATGCGCCTTTGCTGGGGCGTGCCGACTTTGAAGAACCGGTCTTCAATGAGCCTCGCGTCGATCAGTTTTCTGAGCTCGGTACGCTGTTGCCTGTTCAAACGCTGGGTATTGAACAGAATCGCAAACATTGCGGTGCTGATATTCGATTTTGAAAAGAACTTCTGGCCGTCGCTCAGTATCGGTGAAATCGCGCCGTAGGGGGATTCGAGGAGCACGTTGACCGACCCATTCCGCATTTCTGTGGTATAGGTACTGTTGTCGATGAACGAGGCGAGCATCACATTCGGGATCGTTGCGCCGCCATCGGGCGTCCGGTAGTAGTTCGATACTCCCTCCTTAGGTGGGAGCGCGAGATAGGGCGCCGTACCAACTGTATAGTTCAGCGCATTGAGCGGGGATCCCTCCGGAAGAATCTTGAAGGAGAGGGTTTCCTTGATGTCCGCCTCTTTCCAGATCCTGTTGCTCCTGAACCGGAACTGAATTTCGCCCCGGCCGTTTGGCCCTTCGAACCCGGGGGCCTCCATCGCCTGGATGAGGAGGATATAGTCCGGCGACAGGCTTCCCAGCGTCATGATACGGCGTATCGTGTACTGGAGATCGGCAGCGGTGAACAGATGTTCACGCGAACGGGCAATGGTGTATCCGTCATCTTTCGCAGTGACCTGGTAACTGTCGTGCCATTTTTTGTTGGGTTTCAGACGTATGGTCACGATGTTATCCTGATCGACACCGACAAGTTCGCCAAGGCCGTCTTCATAGACAATACCGCTCGGGTTCGCCGAGAGGTTGAAGACCCCATCGAACTGGATTTCGTCGAGTTTGTCGGACAGGGGTGTGGGTCCGGGGAGGTGGGGGTCAACCACCGGCTTCTGGTGGGCGATGTACGGCAAAACGATACTGCCCGTCAGATCGGGGCGATGCAGCAACACATACAGCACCACTGCAACGGCAACGACACCAAGCCCGCCGAATATATAGATCAGCTTCCGTTTCATAGTTTGCGCGTCCTCAGTTCTTCTTCATGATCGGTACCTGGGCCATCGCACTGATTTCGTACACCTTGAATGCGGCCTTCTTAAACCGCACTTCGAGGATGTTGTTACCAGCCTTGTCCATTTGCACAGGGGTGATTTGCGATTCGTAGTTGTTGTCGGCCAATGGTGCGGTAATGCGGAAGCGCCCTTCGTTCTTGATGGGATTATTGTTGATCGTAATGCGATCATACCATGATTCACCCCTGGCGGCTTCGGCGATTTCCTTGGGCAGTTTGATGTTCACATCGAACACCGGGAACTGCGCATCGGACGGGATTTGCAGCTTGATGCGGAACACGTAGTCATTCACGCCGCGTTTGTTTGTCGTCACAGGGAACGCCAGGATCCGCCGGTACTCTTTCGGACGCACAATCCACTTGGCGACTGTGGGATCGCATTCATTCACCATGCCGGCGATCTGTTTGTCGTTCCCTTTATACATCTTGCTGTGTTCGACGATTGCGCGTGCGCGTTCGACACCGTTCGAACTGAAGTCCCGCGTGAAATCCGAGTAGAGGACGCGGATAGCCCCCTCCGGGAATTCAATCTGGCGGACCCGCGATATGTACTCATCGATGGATGAGCGTTTCCGTGCCAGATCCGCCCCGCCAATCGAGCTAAAGCTGAGCTGATATGCCGGCGTAAACGCGGAATCCGCATAGAGCGCCGGGACATTGGTAAATAATGCCTGCGACGATTTTACGAATGCGTCGAGCCGGTCTTTGGTCGCACCTTTGACGCCGTTGAAGATATCCGCCTCAAACCATTTGACGAATTTTTCGCGGTGATGGGCGGCGGTTGCATAGGATCTGCCGTCGCGTCCCAGGAACAGGTCGCCGGTCTTCCTTTCGGCCGCTGCCCAGGAATGAGCGGCGATATCGCCCGCAATCTGCCGTCCGGACGCGAACAATGCTTTGAGATCATCCGCTTGTGTGGCGGCGTCCCCCAGTTCGCGGGCAACGGTCTGTACGACCTCGAGGGTGCCGTACCGGGGATTTGACGGAGTTTCCGGTTGCGGTAATGACGACCGAATATCGGTCGCAGAGACTTCCATGTCGCCGTAGAAGCTCAACGCCGGCGGAGTGGTAGTTTTGCTGATCACGGCATTCATTTCGCGCAGCCTGTCGGTTGCCGAGTTGAGCGCGCTAACTTCAAGGTTGAAGCGCTTCATGAAGGTGCTGAGCACTTCGAACTCGGATGAGACCGGACGATTGCACGCACGGAACAGTTTTGCGACGGATTCAATTGGCGGCTTGAGCGTGACAGGCTTTGCATCCCGCTTCCCCTGTAATTGTCGCTCGTAGTACGGCACAACCTCGTCAAGACGGCTCCCAATCAACTCCCGCGCACGTGCTACCAGCGCGGGGGGATAGCGCGATCCCTCTGACAGAAACTCCACATACGATTCCGCCTCCGCCAGGAATTCGCCGGTATTCCGGCGTGAGGACTTCTCCTTCTGGAAAATGGTCAGGGCGTGCGCGTAGTTTTCCTGGAACTGCAGTTCATCGCTCAATGTTGCGCTGATCGATTTGTAGTTCTGGTATGCCGTATCATTCGACGCCGCGATGTCCGGGGGAAAGAGGCTGGCAACCCCCTTCAACTCGGTCCGCATCGCGGAGAGCACCTCGGTGCGCGTCCTGAGAACGGCCAGCTCATCAGTGTAGTTGACCGACTGTATGGAAGGCCCGTCGGCCGAGCCAAGGTATGTGGCCCGGTCAACACGATTCTCTGCAAGAGTCGCCTTGAACACCACATACTTGTTCTCAAATGTGAAGCGCCACCGGGGCACATACCGGTATTGCATCCGGAGTTGAACATCCTGACGCACCGTGTCAATCACCCAGAAATATGTGGGCGCGGACATGTCAATGGCGTAGACGCTCGCGGAATCTGTCGCGGGAGCCTCATCCTTCATCCGTACAATGGGCTCTTTGCCGTCGTCGAACGACCGGGTCAGATACGAATTGATGTACCATGCCGCGTTGGTACGGAGAATAAGCGTGTAGTTGTCTTGCACAGGCTTCGGGAATCGGATGAAATAACATTTCCCCTCGGCAAGTTCAAAATGGTCTTTGTCGTTTTTGAGCTCGATGAATCCCCGCTCCAGCGGAGCAAGCAGCGGCTCAGGCTCGAGCTCTTTGAACGTCGCACAACCTGAGAGTAATGTCAGGGCGGCGAGTGAAAAAAGGACTATTGTACGCATCAATGGGCACTCCATCCGTGGATGTGGAAGGTATACTCTAAATATAACGAAGAAAACTCGAAGAACCCAAAGGAGAGAGGCAGGAATCTATGGATTTGTGGGTCGTACATCGATTTCGCTGAACATCGATCGTCCGGGTGCCGTTACCGCAAAGATTACGGCATCGGCCACATCTTCGGGTTGCGTGATAGTGTTCCCCTTCTTTCCGGTCGTCGAGAATGCCGTTTCCACGGACCCCGGAAACACGGTCACTACCCGTATGTTATGTTCACGCACTTCGAGCATCAAGGAACCGGCAAAACCACGCAGCGCCCATTTCGTTGCACAATACCCGGCCCCTCCCTTGAAGCTGTTCTTCCCGGCTAGAGATGCGATGTTGACAATCTCGCCGCCCTTCGCACGGATCATATGCGGCAGCACTGCCTTCGTAAGGAGAAACACACCGCGCATGTTTGTCCCCCACATCGCGTCAAACTCACCTACCGTAAGATCGGCAACCGGCTTGAACACGCCGACACCGGCGTTGTTTACCAGGATGTCCACCCGGCCATGAGAATGCACCACATGCTGCACAAGATGCGTCACCTGGGCCTCGACACCGACGTCAGCCACCAACCCCTCAATAGTTGCGCTTTCTTTGCGCAGTTCGGCCAATGTCTTTGCAAGCGTGTCCGGGTTGCGCGCCGCAATGACCACCGTGGCGCCTTCTGCAGCCAACGCCCGGGCGATCGCGCGGCCTATCCCCCGGCTCCCCCCGGAGACGATGGCGACTTTGCCTTCGAGATGCATCATGAGCTGAGCTTGCTTTCAATAAGGTGAAGGAATTCGCTGCGCGTCTTCATGTCGTCCATGAAGACACCGAGCATCGCGCTGGTCGTTGCCAGTGAATTCTGTTTTTCCACGCCGCGCATCATCATGCACATGTGGCGGGCTTCGACGACAACGCCGACCCCATCCGGGTTCAATGCCTCGTACAGCGTCTCGGCGATCTGGCGCGTGAGACGTTCCTGCACCTGGAGCCGCCGGCTGAACACTTCGACGATGCGCGGGATTTTGCTCAAGCCCACGATCTTGCCATTCGGAATGTACGCAACATGGGCCTTGCCGAAGAATGGCAGCATGTGATGTTCGCACATGCTGAAGAAATCGATATCCTTCACGATCACCATCTCACTGTACTTTTCAGTGAAGATGGCTCCGTTCAACACCTTCTTGATATCCTCGTCGTATCCTTTGGTGAGGAACGCATAGGCTTTCGCGACCCGGTCCGGGGTGCGCAGCAAACCCTCGCGCTTCGGATCCTCACCCATCTCCTGCAACAGTTGCAGCACGATCCCGGAGAGGCGCTTATGACGATCTGGCTCTTGACTCATTGTGGGTTACTCCCCGCGGTATTCTACAAGATTGTTGGCCGACTCGTACAGTTTGATGGAATAGAGCTTGCCGCTTTGGATCTTCGGCAGAGAGGATCTTCCAGAAGGCAATGGCTATGTTTTCCGCTGTCGGGATCACGCCCTGCATGAAATCCACATCCAGATTCAAATGTTTGTGATCCACCAGTTCGACCACTTCACGTTCCACAATTGCCGCAAGTTCTTTGAGATCAATGACCATGCCTGTGTCTGCAGGGGGATTGCCGACGACGGTGACTTCGAGATCGTAGTTGTGTCCGTGGCCGTTCGGATTGTTGCATTTGCCGAAGACGCGGGCGTTCTTTTCGTCGCTCCACGCCGGGTTGAATAACCGGTGCGATGCGCAGAAGTGAGCTTTTCGGGTGACGTAGACCATGGTGTGTTTTAGGCATTATGTTAGTGTGTGTTAAGGCGATAGGCAGTAGGCAATGGGCGGCAGGCGTGAGGGGATCTGACGCCTGATTGCCTCACGCCCTATTGCCTGATGTCCTATTGCCCCCTTGTTATAACTGCTCCAGCACCTCCTCCACGTGCCCGTCGACTTTCACTTTTGGGAAGATTCCGGTTATCACACCCTTCCCGTCGATGACAAAAGTCGTGCGCTCGATGCCCATGTACTTCTTCCCGTACATACTCTTCTCCTTCCAGACGCCGTACTTCCGTATTATCTCTTTCTTCTCGTCACTCAGCAGGGGGAAGACCAGACTGTACTTTTCAGCAAACTTCTTGTGCGAAGCGACGCTGTCAGCGCTCACGCCGATAACGATCGCACCTTTCTTCTCGAGCACCTTCAGGTTCTCATTGAATGCACAGGCCTCTTTGGTGCAACCCGACGTGTTGTCTTTGGGGTAGAAGTAGAGCACGACCTTCATCCCCTTCAGATCTTTCAGACTCATCTTCTTCCCGTCGCCGGTCTGGAGAGAAAACTCCGGGGCTTTCGAACCAACCTTCAGTGCTGCCATGATACTCCCTCGTCATTGTCGTGCAGATGCCCGGCCTGCCGGCAGGCGGAATACTCCTGCAAATGCGTGCGATACAGGCGAGGTACCGCTAGAATGATCCGAGCGCCTTGGTAATCTCATCGTACGGCGGTTCAAGGCTGGCAACCTCACCAATCCATACGTACTTTACCACCCCCGCAGCATCGAGGATGAACACTGCACGCTTTGCGGCTGTGTAGCCCTTTATGCCGGCGAAATCCTCATAGAAGCCGCAGTACTTCTTGCTGACTTCTTTCGTGAAATCGCTTAACACCGGGAATGTGAGCTTGTTGTGGTCGGAGAAGCCCTTGTTCGCAAATGGTGAATCGATACTGATGGCGACCACCTGTGCGGCAAATGCGTTAAAGGATGCAAGTGCATCACGCAACGCGCACATTTCTTTCGTGCACACGCCTGTAAATGCACCGGGGAAGAATGCGAGAATGACCTTCTTGCCCGCGAATTCTTTCAACGAGCGCGGTTTGCGATCGGTGTCGACGAGCGTGAAGTCGGGTGCTTTGCTGCCGATAGTGAGTGCCATGGGTTGAGCCGTATGTGATGTTGAGGTAAGTGTTAAGGTTAGACAGCTTACTGTTGAGATTACAACCAAGGCCGGTGTGAAGAATCGAGGTGAATCCATCGGAATGGCTCCGGTTGTATAATTAAAGTTCCATGCGAAGATGCATGCTGATCTGGTGGTTCTCCGCTCGCCGAGTTGTCACCGCTTCCTCCAATGAGTCAAACTTGTACCGCACTTCAAACCAGCACTGGTTTATGATTTCCCAGAGCGCGCTGAACTCCAGCCTCCGGTTGCGGATTTTGGTGCCGGAAAGGAATTCTTTCCTTTCCGGGTCGACGCCTTCACGGAACGGAAAGAGTGCGTCGCCCCCCACATTCCGTGTCACGCTGCCTGTGGAGTCAACGACGTTCATGCCGTGTCGCTCTAGTACAACGCGCAGGGAGAAGCTGAGGTTCCGCAGCGGAAGATAATCCATGCGAATTGCCATGGCATCGCCGTTTGGTCCGACAGTGGTGCCGAGCATTGCGCCCAGTGAGGTATAGTTGTCGTCACGCGATCGGCCATGACTGAAGACATACGGTTCGACGCGAGTGTACTCAACGATGATGTTCGTATTGTGTATCAAAAAGGGGTCGGCGTAAAACATTCCCACCTGCCAGGCATAGCGATCAGACCACTTGTTGGTGAACATGTCGGGCACATTGATGTCGTCGTACAGAATGGTCCCGCTGAACTCGATGTTTTCAAGGAAATGTGTCTGGAGATCCAAGGCCCAGAACACGTTGTCCCGTTCTCCCCTGGACCGCTGCACTGACTCAAACAGCGAAAGCGGGGTCAGGTAGCCAAGATCGACAGATCGATTGCTATACACGACCACTTCCTGTGCGCCGATATCCATAACGCCGGGGAAGGATAACTCGAGGCGATGAGCGGCAACATACTTGTCGGCAATGACAGGCTCCACATGCGTCGTCCCGGTGTCCGTGGGGAGTGAAAACATGAGTTGCGACTCCGTTCCCAGCAGCCATGCATGAAGAAACGTGTAGCGCAGTCGCTTTGTATGCGACATCAGCCCGGATGAAGTCAAAAATGCGCGGGTTGTCGGAGAAGATCATCTTTTGATCATACCCGCTCCCCCACAGTATCCGTTCGCGGCCGACCTGGGCGCTCACCAAACCGCCGTCGTATCGCACGGATCCTTCTTCGAAATCGAAATTCTGAATATTCGTAACGCCGAGGGCATGACTTTGTGAGATGAGAGGATCCCTGGCAAGGAGATCCCGACTCCCCCAGAACTGCGCATTGGTGGCAGTAAGAGAATACCCCAGATGGTCGAGCATCGTGCCGCGACCCCGGAACCCCACCTGGACATATTGCGCCCTGTCACTTCCCAGCGCATCACCGGAGACCCACCGCGCATCTGCATCCAGCAAGAAATTCACAAAAAGGCTCACCGAGCTGTCCGCATGGAGGAAGAGGACGCGCTCGCGCTGTTCCAGGAATCCCCTCGTGACCGAGTCCGCCAGCTCTCCTTCTGCGCCGAGAGTCGCGGAGAATCCGGCGACCGATCCATGGAGTTCATACTGGAATTCTGAAAGGAAATCCCGCAGGCGTCCCCGTTCCGCAGGTGGCAGATGCGATGCCTGGAGGAGCGATTCGTTGAGAAGACCGGCAACTTCCTTGCGTGACAGGGGCAATACAGCATCGTGGTACCGTTCAATCAGTCCCTTCACCTCCATTCTCTTCAAGAACGCATAGACCGGATGGCTTGCGGGCACGGTCTCAGCCTGGGGAAACGCGACCGGGTTGACGAGGAAGAGCAAGCCACAGACTGCACAGATTGATACAAGATTCTTCATGCGTTGATCTTCTTCTAGAAGTACAGTCCGTACCACACAACTCCGGGTGCGATGCGCACGGCCGGCATGGGAAAATGAATAAAGTTCAGCGCTTCTGCCAAGCCCCTTTAAGAACTCGGTGTTCTGCGGAATAATCTGCTTCATGTCAAGATCGGGAGCCAGATACCATACCAGGTGCCGGTCCGGCGTTGCGTTGTCGCGTACCGACACTCCCAGGGCAAGAGCAAGGAATCCGGGCCACCATTCCCTCCACGATTCCGGCAGCAGACCTTTGGGGGTGACAGTGAGCCAGATGGTCTGACCCTCGTAGTCATCGAAGATTGTCTTGGTCTGTCCGGGTATGGCACTTGCGGTGCCGGCATCCTTGGGCAAATAGCTGAACCGGAATTGAATATTCTTCAGCACCGGAACGTGATACTGCAGGTAAGGATACCAGGCGCCTAACAGATCGGCGGCAAGATCAACTCTGTCGAATCCCCAGTACTGGGAGAACCCATCTTCGATTTCGACGTACGTCTCGAATAGCGTTGAACCAACGGCACCCCAAACGATTGAAGACGGCTCACTGAGCCCTGCCCATCTGAGAGATTTGCCGAAACCGAATGTCAGCACAGTCCCTGCGTAGAAATGCCCCAGCTTGTCAATATTGCTCGCATAGATAAGATCCTCCCGCACATGGAAGCTCGTGCGGTGGTCTTTCCACCAGGCATTCTGCTGGTAGAGGTGTATGGCAACGATAGTCCCGCCTAGAACACCTCCTACGACGGCAAGCTTCACGGGGTTCACGGAGCTTGCACTGTCGGGCTGTGCCTGAACCCCGCTAACACACAAGAGACCGGCAAGAACCAGAGCAAACAAACGAAACATTCTACCTCGGAGCGGAGTAGGAATCTATGATTTTAAGTGATTTGGAGGAGAAGAGCAAACCGGAGCGAGCCTCACGTCCGTCTTACGTCCGCTGTTGTCCCGCACTCAATTTTTCTCTATTTTTGAACAATTGCTGAAAGACAGATTATGACTCCCAGAAATACACCGGTCATCGTCGTAAT
Source organism: Ignavibacteriota bacterium (assembly GCA_963849385.1). Taxonomy (GTDB): domain Bacteria; phylum Bacteroidota; class Ignavibacteria; order UBA10030; family UBA6906; genus Fen-1255. Next base: position 200,391 of record CAWKHH010000003.1, read on the forward strand.
GCTGCTGTTGACATCCCAACCTGCTGCAGCTCAGACCGATTCCAGCCATTGGTCATTCTTCCCTGACCACACGGTGTTTGCCCCCCTAATGGCGAATCATGAAGAGCCCCGCATGGGCATGCAGCAGCAATTCGGCAGCTCCGCCATGAAGGTCGCCATCGGGAACGCGTTCGATATATTTCAGTACCACTCCGGCACCGACACACTTCGTTGCAGCCTTCTCTTCTTCGCCTACGCACTCGCAAACGATTACCAGGGATTCCGACTGAAGATTGACGCTGCCGATGGGTTCTTTGGACTCGGGTTCAGTTACCGGACGGCTTCACCATTCAGCTTCCGCTTCCGCATGATCCACCTCAGCGCCCACCTCGTTGACGGCCATTACAACGACGCGACAGAGACATGGCGTGACAACAAAGTGCCGTTCCCATTCTCGCGCAACTACGGAGAAGTTGTGGCCGCGTACTCCTCATCCACCCGAGAATATCCCTACAGGCTTTACGCCGGCTTCGCCTATGCTCCGATCATCAAGCCCAGGGAGATCCGGTCATTCAGCTCTCTCGCCGGTTGGGAATTGCACACGCCGGGTACAACGCACGCCTACATCGCACACCACTTCTCCCTGCTTGGCACCCCCAGCTACATCGGTTCGAATACCATCGAGAGCGGCGTGAAATTCGGCAACGCGTCCGGCCGCGGAATTAGAATCTTTCTGGTCTATCAGAATGGGTGGAACAATTTTTGCGAGTACTATAACGAGCGGGAGGAGTTCGTCGGTGCAGGGTTTGCGGTGGAGTTCTGGCAGTAATTGGTGGTTGTCTTCACTTGATATGTGCCAGATACCAGATCGGTCCCTTTCCCGTCGTCAACTTCAGAGCTGGTGCCGGCAAATGCATGGTATTGACCACGCGCTGTGCAAGGAACATCTCGTCACTGCAGGGCGTGAAGGCTTCCAGATTGAAATCCAATCCGAAAACGAATTCCCTGCGCGTTCGCTCCCACCCCACACCGTAGCCGACCGCGATCTGCAAGAACTCCGGCCAGTACCGGTCGAGCGATGAAGGAAGCAGGTTGTGGACGTTTGCCGTCAGCCACACGGTCATCGCGTCATAATCATTGGTAAAGTTTGCGGGGGACTTGATGGCACTGGACCAGTAGCTGAACTTGAATGCGAAATTGCGGAAGAACGGTACTTCTGACTGGAGGATTCCGTATCCGATGCCAAGGAACCCCATGGTAAGGTCTTCGAAAGAAAACCCCCATGGACTGAAGCCATCGCCGATTTCAATTTCGAGAGTGTGGAATGCGGCGACACCTGCACTCCACCAGAGCGCCGCCTGTGGCGTCGTTCCGGCATACAACAGAAATTCGTGGCTGAGTTTGAACGTCGTGCTGGCGCCAAAGAAATGGCCCACCTTGTCCATCCCGAGGTGGGCGTCATTAAACCATCCTTCCGAGTAGAACGAGAAGGGCTTCTCCACGTCCTTCCACCATGCAAAGTAGGAATCGACCAGGATACCTGCAGACAGGAGTCCCACCATCCCGACGCCGACTGCGTGCCGGAACGATGAGATATGTCCGCGCTGATAGCCGGCGTATGGAGGGATGGAATCCTGGGCTCGCACACTTTGCAGCATACCCGCAAAGAGAAGAACGGTGAGGAGCTGTCTCATTCTGCAGCCATTCATCCCTTGCCCTCCAACCCCATCGCAACACGGAAGTAGTCGATCGTCTTCTTGAGACCTTCCTTCCGGTCGACGCGCGCTTCCCAATGCAGGAACTTCTTCGCATGTGAAGCGTCCGGCTGGCGGACTTTGGGATCATCCTCCGGGAGAGCCTTGAACACCACCTTGCTTTTGCTGCCGGTCAATTGAATCACTTCCCTTGCAAGCTCGAGCATAGTGATTTCCGCTGGATTGCCGATATTCACGGGGTCGGAGACATCCGACAACAGCAGGCGGAAGATTCCTTCAATCAGGTCATCAACATAGCAGACGCTCCGGGTTTGCTTGCCCGCCCCGAACACTGTCACCTCCTCACCGCGCAGCGCCTGGGAGATGAAGGCCGGAATGGCACGACCATCATTGATGCGCATGCGTGGGCCATAGGTATTGAAGATCCTGACTATACGCGTCTGCACCCCGTGGTACCGCTGGTACGCCATCGTCATCGCCTCGGCAAACCTTTTTGCCTCGTCGTATACTCCGCGGAAGCCGACCGGGTTGACATTGCCCCAATAGGATTCCGGCTGGGGATGGATCAAAGGATCACCATAGACCTCTGATGTCGATGCCAGAAGGAACCGCGCGTTTTTATTCTTGGCAAGTCCGAGCGCCTTGTGCGTCCCGAGGGATCCGACCTTCAACGTCTGTATCGGCAGCTTCAGGTAGTCGATCGGACTCGCAGGCGAGGCAAAATGCAGAATGTAATCCACCGGACCATCCACATAGATGTACTCGGTGACATCATGTTTGATGAACCGGAAATGACTGTTCCCGATCAAATGAGCGATGTTCCGCATATCGCCGGTCACGAGGTTGTCGATGGCGGTGACATGCGCGCCTTCAGCCAGAAGCCGATCGCACAGATGTGATCCCAGGAAACCCGCCCCACCCGTCACGACGGCACATTTGTCGAAGAGTTGTGCCATGGTTACACTCCCCGGCCGATCCCGTAGTAGGTGAACCCCTTCTCCTTCATCACCTTCGGGTCGTACACGTTGCGTCCGTCGAAGATCACCGGTTCTTTCATAAGCAGCTTGATCCTGTCGAAATCCGGGCGGCGGAATTCGTTCCATTCAGTGACGACAAGGAGTCCATCAGCGCCCTTGAGCGCATCGTAATTGTTATCGACAAATTTAACCGTCTTACCGAGGCGTCGTTTTGCTTCCGCCATCGCCTCGGGATCGTAGGCCCGGATGGTCACTCCCTCGTGCAGCAGCGCATCGATGATTGTAAGCGCAGGCGCTTCGCGCATGTCGTCGGTGTTGGGTTTGAACGCCAGTCCCCAGACGGCCACAATCTTTCCCTTGAGGGAACTGCCGTAATGTTTCTTCATTTTGTTCACCAGGACCATCTTCTGGCGCCGGTTCGCATCCTCCACGGAGTTGAGGATCTGCAGTTCGCAATCGTAGGAGCGGGAAGTGTTCAAGAGAGCGGAGACATCCTTCGGAAAACAGGATCCACCGTATCCAACGCCGGCAAACAGGAACTGCATCCCAATGCGCGGGTCCGTACCCATCCCTTTACGGACCATATCCACATCCGCCCCCACCCGCTCGCAGAGATTCGCGACTTCATTCATGAACGTCACTTTTGTCGCTAGGAATGCATTCGCTGCATACTTGGTAAGTTCCGAGCTGTGCATGTCCATCACAATAAGCGGGTTTCCGGTCCGCACAAACGGTGCATACAGATCGGACATAATCGCGAGTGCCTTGGGGCTATCGCACCCGATGACGACGCGGTCGGGCTTCATGAAGTCGTTGACCGCTGCGCCTTCCTTCAGAAACTCCGGATTTGAGACGACATCGAAAGGCTGCTTCGTCTCTTTCGAAACGATCTCACGAACACGGTCGCCTGTGCCCACGGGCACGGTGCTCTTGTTCACGATCACCTTGTAGCCGTTCATGGACTTGCCGATTCTCTTCGATACCTCGAGCACGTGCTGAAGATCGGCGGAGCCATCCTCCGCCTGCGGAGTCGGGAGCGCAAGAAAGATCACGTCAGATTTCTTGACAGCGACTTCCAGGTCGCTTGTGAACACCAGGCGTTTCTCTTCAATGTTCTTCCTGAGAAGATCCGTCAGGCCGGGTTCGAAGATCGGGCTCTCACCTTTCCTCAGGGTCTTGAGTTTCTGCTCGTCCACGTCCACGCAAATCACATCATTGCCGCTCTCGGCAAAGCACGTACCGACGACGAGGCCGACATAACCGGTACCTATCACGCTGATTTTCATGAGAATACCCTGGAAGAAGAATGCGTTCTTTTAGGCAAACGTAATGTTCGTTAGTATACATAATGAAGTTGAAAGAAACAAAGGAGGGCTAGTACGCGCCTTTGCCGAGTGCAACCACCGGCAGCGTCTGGACAAGGATCTCAAAATCGAAGAGGATGGATTGGTGTTCAATGTAGTACAGATCGAGCAGGATCATTTCGCGGAAGCCGAGTTCGCTGCGGCCCGACACCTGCCAGAGGCCGGTCATGCCCGGCTTCACTCGCGCGCGTTGACGGAAGTAGCCGCCGAGCTCATCATCTACATTCATGAGCTGGAAATCGGCGACCGGCAGCGGCCGGGGCCCCACCAGACTCATCTCGCCTGTGAGCACATTGATCAGTTGCGGCAGTTCGTCGATGCTCAATCGACGGATAATGCGTCCGACTTTGGTCACACGGGGATCGTCTTTCATTTTGAACAGCGCCCCGTCTGCTTCGTTGTCGTCGAAGAGCGATTCTTTCTGTTGATCGGCGTCCTTGTACATGCTGCGGAACTTCAGAAAGTCGAACGGCTCATCGCTGTCGGTCAGCGAGCGCCGCTGCTTGAAGAACACCGGACCGGGAGACTCGATTTTGAGAGCAAAGGCCACCGCCAGAAACACCGGGGAGAGGAGAAGCATGCAGAAAAGCGATCCTGCAATGTCGAACATGCGCTTGCCAAAACTCTTGAGGGCTGCCATTCTTGTGCGCACGGGAGTATACAGTGATATCCCGGCAATGTCATGCAGTCCGGTTTTTGAAAAGAGGGTGTCAGCCTCCGGGCTTATGACGCGCATACCGATGCCCCGTTCGGCACATAGCGATTCCAGCATTTCAAACGAGCCGTTCAGCTGAGTCGTTGAAAAAGTAATCATCTCAATCCGTTGACGTTCGAGCACCTGTTCCACGGCCTGTCGGTCGATGTGGAGCATGTGGTGGCATTCAGAGGGATCGGGCGTGACGAGCCTGGCAGTCACATTGTATCCCAGATCGGGCATTCGGCGGAGGCGGCGCACGAGGATATCCACGTTTGGCACCGGTCCGATCGCCAGTGTATCCCATTGCCCGAACCCGCGTCTTCGCAATCCCCGCATGATGAGTCTAAGCGCGAACCAGACCAGCAGATACACAAACGGGAAGGAGACGAAAAACGTGATCAGGAGATCGCGCGATGCCGAGTACCCTTCGAAGATCACCACCGTGCAGAGCACAATCGCGACGCCATAGACATATGCTTTGCCGGCGACGTAGGCCTGATGGCGAAATGAGGAATGGGCGGTAGTGCGATAGACCCCGAGAGCCGCGAATAGTCCGAGAAACACGATGGCACTGACGGCAAAGATCCGGCCGTGAATCATCATCAGGCCGGTAACATCGCCGGAAACGCGATCGATGAGGAGAGAAATGAGGAAGCAGATGACTATGATAGCGGCGTCGACTCCCATAGCGGAGAAAGCGATAAGCATCCGCCAATTCCTGCGGAGAAATGCCCTCAATAAATTCATCTGGATACCCGAAAATCCGTGGTAAGTCCCCCTGCTGTATCGAAAGTGTTTTATAAAGCTAACCAGTAGGGGGGAAAAAAGCAAACGGGCAAATTGACACTATCCAGCCGCAAATCCTCTTAGACCTGCTCTTCCCCCGAGAAATCACAGCTATCCTCACGTGCGTTTGTTCAGGTGTGCCCAGCGCAGCCTATCCGCTGTAAAAGAAGGCAATTCCATGTAGATTGTCTACAGAATGGTGAATGCCAAACTGCACCAACCCCCTCTCATTTTCTAATAGGAGTCACAACGGATGCCCTCAGAGTGAAGAAGAGGTGCTCGTATTCATCGGCAATCTTCTCCCAGGTATAACAAGAGCGGATTCGATCTCTTGCACGCATTCGGAATGAATTGACCAGTTCAGAATCGCGTTCAAGCTCTGACAGGACAGATGTTACATTGGCAGTATCCTTACTGAAGTATACACCGTGCTGGGCATCTGCCAAGACTTCCCTGCTAAACCGCGTGTCCAATGCTGCGATGCAGCAACCACACGCTAATGCAGTGAGCAATGATGGATTGGTCCCACCGAACTCGTGGCCATGAATATACACAAATGAGTTACAGTAGAGCTCTTGGAGCATTTCAGGATCACGAATGTATCCGGTAAAGACAACGCGTTCATCAGCTAAGGCACGTATCTGTGTTGCATATGCGTCGCGGTACGGAACATCACCGACGATTACTAACTTGCGCTTCGATGCAGAATTTAGGAAACCCTTTACGATCAAATCTGCATTGTTGTCTGGTATGAGACGCCCGACTACCAAGTAGTATTGACCAGGATGCAACCGAAACTCCTGGATAAGCTCAGGCCTTTTGCTCCAGGCGACTGTAGCACCATAGGCAATAGTGACGCTTTGCGCATGGAACACTTCCTCGTAGATCTTCGCCATCTCGATCGAATCAGTGATCAGTCGGTCAAAGAGCTTTGTTGACAGATATGATGCGAATTTGAAATACCTACTTCCGAGTCCCTTCCATTTTGGACGAAGCCACTCCACGCCGTCAACGTTAATCGCAGTCTTTTGACCCGTCAATTTGGACAACAGTCCAAACGGACCATTGGCAGAATTGACATAAAGTAGTACGTCGTACTTGCAGAACAAAGCGTGGATCGCTGAGAGGAGACTATGGGAGAATTGGCTGACGGTTTTTCGTTCGATCGCAGGGAGATAGCACAGGGACACGCCATTAACAACGGAAGGCCGCTCATGGAAAAGGGAACGATGGCAGTATACTCTGACCATATGCCCCTTTGCGTTCAGACGGGGAGCTAATTCCGACACAAAGGTCTCGTACCCGCTGTAGACGTAAGGGTATCCCCTGGTTCCAAGAATAGCGATTCTCATGTTAGCCGGAGCAATTGTTCCTTGACGATTTCGACTATCTCTGCATGATAGCGGGAAAGCTCAAAGGTACTTACGACACGTTCATGACCAGCTGACCCAAGTCTAGTCCGTAGTTCCTTGTTTCGCACTATCGGTTCAATGATTGAGAACGCCTTGTCCTCGTTATCCCATGGAATCAGGAAACCTGTAATTCCATCGACGACCATTTCCACTGATCCGCCGTGTTCGGTCGCTACTACGGGTTTTGACGAAGCCATGGCTTCAAGGACTACGGTGGGCAGCGGATCAGGAGCAGTGGAAGGAAGCACAAAAATATCGAAATCGACGAGTAGATCAGGGACATCCGACCGGAATCCTAGGTCGAGGACCACGCCTTCTAACTCCAATGCAGAGATTAGCGCATGTATTCGTCCATAAAGATGCTCGTACCCGGGGAAGGCGTCTCCGACCATAACAAATCGAGCGCTTGGATAACGTCTGTGAATCCGCGAGGCCAACTTTACAAAGTACTCCTGGCCTTTCCAGTAATGCACGCGGCCGATCATTCCAATTATGATCTGGTCCTCGGAGAGTGCAAGCTCGCTGCGGAGTTTACCACTTTGCGCAATTCCGAATTTCCTAGCATCGATGCCATTGTACACTGTGCGAATCACGCTCCCGTTTCGCGCTCCGGAGGAATCCCAGTGCCTCTTCACGGCTGCCGAGACCGCGATTCCAATTTCACATCTATGTCGCAGACCCCATGAGAGAAATCGCCGTAGCAGGATGGGTTTCGAGATTATTTCATGAATATGCCATACATGGGGGAGACCAAGACTGCGTGCAACCGCAGCACCAACAAGTACCGCAAGCGTGTTCGAATACACCAGATCCGCGTGAATTGTCCGCGCAAGTTCCGATATTACATGAAAGGCTTTCAAGAAATGATATAGACGATCGACAAGGCCATAGAGCGAATAGTATTTCTTCCGGAGGACAGACAGTTCTATGATGTGAACTCGAGCCCCAACTCGTTCGAATTCCATCGCCAATGGCCCATCCTCGGGCAGACAAACGGTACATCTCATTCCATCGAGAAGACACGCCCTTACAGATTCAAGAAGAATTCTTCCGGAGCCATATAGATCACTGGCGCTATGGAGGAATAGGATCTGAGTCAAGGGTCGAAGCTTAGATATGGGTAAGAAGCGCGCATTGGATATCCAGCCTGATTAAGGAATTCTTTTCTTCCAGCACCGGATCTAAACGACCCAACGTGCTCCACCAAATTGTTATCCGATTCGCGATTTGATCTGCTTAGCGGGAACACCCCCAACGATAGTAAAAGGAGCAACGTCTTTGCTCACCACGCTCCCTGCTGAAATGATCGAGCCATGTCCGATCCTGACTCCAGCCAATATCACACTGTTCGCTCCGATCCAACAATCATCTTCAATAATGATTGTTTCTACGCTCACACCCTGTTGCTTCATTGGTATGTCGGTGCGCTCAAAAATATGGTTTTCTGCATACAGCCCTACTCGCGGCCCCATCATCACATTGTTGCCAATTTGGATGTATCCAGAGCAACCTATATAGGCGAAAGGACCAATATTTGAATTGTCACCTACACTCAACCCCTCTCCGATTGGGCCACCGTAATTGTTTGAGGGCCGGATGAGCGCATAGGCCCCCACGGTCACCCTATCGCCAAACACTACTCCCCGTTTTGCAATAGCGTTTATCTCACATCCCTCTTCAGCTATGAAGTTTTTCCCCACCGAAAGATACCCAGGAAATCTGATGATAGCCCGTCGTTTCAGTAGTGTGAAACCCCTTCTCCTTTTGAAGCGCCAGGATTTCAGAAAACCGCGAAGAAGCCCAATCCCCACTGAAAAGAGCATGGCGCTCAGTGCGGAAAATGTCCATTCGTCTGCAAGAATAACCTTCTTTCCACCCCGAGCGTGTCCGAGGACACGACCCAAAACGGTTCGCACCCTATTCACCTCCTCGCAATGTCGCGATACGGTCGAATAACAACCTCCGCAGATTGTACATCCTGACACCAACCAGAGAAAACCACCAGTGGTGAACGTCTGCAGACAATCCGACGCCATATTTGTGCTTCACGCCCCTCGATTCTGCGCTCATCGCTAGCACGGAGCCCATGGATTTGGATTCAAGATGGAGCCGATAATTTGAGAGTACGGCATCGACATAGCGCGCACGGATCCCGTTCGAAATCCGTATCCAGTATTCATAGTCCATTGAGTACCGAAGGGATTCATCAAGATAGCCGAATCGTTCAAGAACGGTGCGTCGTAAGAACACCGATGGTTGGTAGATGCAATTGTCCCTAAGGAGGTGCGTTCGATCAAATGATCCCGGCTTCTTCGTCCGCGTCACAATACCATGAGCATTGATATAGTGGCAATTTCCATATACCACATCCACATCCGGATCGGCGAACGCATCCGCCACCGTCTGGAGGGCACCCGGTTCATACGTATCATCGGATGCAAGGAAAGCCCATATGTCACCGGTGATGCGACGCAATCCTTTGTTAATCGCCTGTGTCTGGCCGTCATCAGGTTCGCTTATCCAATACGCGAGACGGTGCGCGTACTTCCTGACGATCTCCACGGAATTGTCTTTTGAGCATCCGTCTATAACAATGTATTCAAGATTATCATAACCCTGATCGAGGACGCTAGTAATCGTCTGTTCAAGGAAAGCTCCTTGGTCAAGTGATGGAGTTACCACGGAAATACGTGGCTTTGGAATGCTGGCCATAGTTTCTCACAGTGGCGCTATACTGACACATCGTTGATGCTAAAACCGAGTGTTCGCTGCCAATTCAGCTCAGAATTCGAAACTCCTTCCCTGAAAATCGTCAATAGGGTCTTTGTTACACGCAGTAATCTCAAACAGACATGTGTCAATTGCGTTTCGATCGAGCGAACGCTCTACTCTGGCGAACTGCCTTCGGGATCTGGATCCCATTCGAGCCTAAGGAGGGCAGTCTGCCTGGGAGTGTTATCCGTTGACCAAGACATTCGATACGAGTACACAGTATCCCAGAATAATACACGATGAGGCGGCAGCTTTGCCAGAATCAGGCGACTGTCCCCCAGCCACGGGAGCACGTAGAATCGTGGCTTTAGTAGAGGTAAAGCTGAAATGTCATTTACGTTTGCGGCCGTCACGCGCAAATGCAGCGTTTCCGGCGAGACAAGTCCGATAAGATCAAGGATATGACGATCAGAATAGAACCCTATTGCGCCCACATCATAGCAGGCGATCTTGTCGTCTTTGTTTGCGTGCTTGTTCAAATACACGCCGTATTTCGAGCAGACGTTTTCCACGTAATTTAGTGAGCGTCGTAGAAAAGGAAGATGCAAGTAATCCAATGCGGCGTTGCTGGAGAGAATCAACATAAGAGCCACGATTCTGGCAAGAGCATTCAAGGATCGACGATCAATGAAAATAGCGGCAAGTCTCTCCGCACAGATTCCCCCAACAAGCACAAGCGAAGGAAGGATGGGGGCAGCATATCGGTACGATATGCGTTCCCCGCCAAAAGCCTGGTTTGCTGTGTATGTCAGGAGCAGCCCAACAACTATCCCGAGTGGCAGCAACCACCTTGCTGCCGATTTTCCTCCTTTGGGGGCAAGCAGGACGAGCGCCGCTCCTAATCCCAAAGCGAGAAGTTCAAACGCATTCGACGCTAAGACGAAACTTCCGACGGTCCAGAGAGACTGAGCAATACCTCCAAGGCTTGGCTGAAGAATCCCCTGCTTGACTGTGACAGTTACGGGGACAACTTGGCCGAATGTGGTACCAGCATAAAGAAGCCACGGAGCAACGATCGCAGCCCCACCTAAAACCATGGAGGCAATTCTCCAAGGAGGAGCCTTAGTCGCGAGTTGTGCAATCAGAAGAATAACAGGCAAGTATGCCATTTCCGGTCTCAGAAGAACCGCAATACCACTTAGCAAACCCATTAGAAGAGATTGGGCAGTAGTCCAGTTACGAATCGAGTAGGATTTCATTACAATAATCAGCACAACAGCTCCCGCAAGGTTCGCTTCCATGCCAGATCCCGATGCCAATCGTAGCCAGTGATTGACCCCGAGGGAAAACAGACTTACTACGAACCACCATTGATCACGAAACAGTTGCCTTGCACGGATGAATACACTGATCGATAGGGCCATGGACCCGATTGACAGGACCTTTGCAGCCCAGATGGGCTTCATGAATCCGAATACAGCTAATGCTATTACCCATAGAGGACTTGTGGTACCATAGCTGGGCATATCTCCATTAAAACTCCAGATTCCACGGTGACCCAGCTGATAGGCATAGCGAAGATGGATATACAGATCGTCTTGGTGCCACCAAACGAAAGTCGTTTGCAGGAGAAGTCCCGCCGCAACCACGGCAAGAATGCTGATTCGAAGCGCGTCAGATTGTTCAATTCGTGAGGGCTGCATCCGGGGATTCTTTGAGGACTTCGCTTGGCCTGGGCCCATTCTGCTTATGTTGGTTACTGTTCAAGAGAGGATCGTTCGGGTTTGTCAATTGGAAATGAAGATGAGTTGGCCTGAACTGGTATTGTCGGTCTTTCCAGCAGTTCCCTATGCACTTCGCGGATGATGATCGTTCCAAACCCAAGATAAATTCCGAAGAACGCTTGAAAATCATATGCAAACCCGTAAAAGAACTGGGAAGCAGTGGCAAGCATCATGACTGTTAATACAGTTTTCACCATCAAAGGTTCTTTGGAAATCCTGCGAATTCGGTATGACTCTCTCAAGAACCAACCCATGGCGACAACGATTGAAAGTACTCCGATCACACCTGTCTTTAGAAAAAGGGTTAAGAATTGATTGTGAGGCGTAACCTCTTCAATGTGCAGGCCCTGCGCATCTGCAACAATGTAGTTGAAATAACTCCCATATCCCTGTCCAGACCAGAAGGTGTCCATGCCTTGTTCCAATGCAGCTGATTGTACTTGTAGGCGCCAACTATAGTTGGGATCATCAGTTGGGTTGAGTATTCCCCCCAAAGCTATGCTTACCTCTCCGACGGTCCCAGGTGCAAACCACGCAAAAGCCAGTCCAGCCGCAACCATCAGCAACGCCGAAGCGAGAATCACGCGAAGTCTACCCGAAACAAAAATTAGAATCGGTAAGACAAATGCTAACGATGCGATTGCCGTCCGGTTCTTCGAGAGAATCGCAGCCACCAGAAAAAGGAACGCCGCGGTTCCGAAGATTGGCCTAAAATTCAATCTGTTCAAGATTCGCACAAATAGCCAACAGGAAGCAAGAACAAGGAAAAAGGTCTGATTCGAATTCAAGTATCTTTCTCCTCGGAAATCCTCCTGAACGAATTCCAAAAATGGAGCGACAAAGAACATGGTCAGTGACAACAACGCCGAAAGGAGAATCACCTTTTCGACTGTATCGACTACCTTCGACAGATCCCGCACTCCCTGTTCATCGAATAGGGCAAACGGGAAGAGAAAGGTAAAGAAGTGAACCACCGTCCGAGACTCCCCGAATGCTCGGTACCCGTAAGTACCTATCCCAGCTAGAATCGCCAGCACTACCCAACCGAGGAAGAAAAGGTAAGGCAATTCAAACCGCGATACCAGTCGGGACCTCCAAGAATGGACGCCCTTGAATACCATCACTATCGCCATTCCCGTCATAAGATCGCCAACGTAAATTTGAACGGGCGGCACCGCCAGCAGTGGGATGCTATCCAAGTTGAGCGGAAAGAACGAATAGGCAATTATATATATGAAAAAGAGAACCCTCATCTGTAAGTTACCAATATACGCTTTATTGAATCTGTCCTCTGAAGACGCGCTTCTACATAGAGGCCAAGGCTCCAGCACCATTCCGATCTGCAATTATGCCTTTGCAGTCTCTTCCAAATCCGGCGCCCCATACGATTCTCGATAAATCCTCCTACACAAGCGGCTTTTCACTTTGTTCGAGCATACCCACCACCTCTTCCCAAACTTGAACGACAGGGACATCTACGATACACTCAGGAGCCTTCCGAGAACAATGCCAATCGCAGTGGAAACAATCAAGATGGTTTGTGACAGTCCTATGCCGTATCGGCTCACCGTAAGGCATGAATCGCCCGTAATTGCCGCCACCGAGAACCGCCACAGATGGAGTACCCAAGGCAATGGCAAGATGAATTGGACCCGTGTCATTCCCAATAACTAATCGAGCACTATTGATAATAATAGGAACATCCAGGAGGGCCGTTTTTCCCCGAAGATCCAGAACTTGCGCAGGGAAAGTTGAGCTGCCATCAATACCACCAAGTTGCTTCTCGTCCAGCGTTCCCAGAAGAACAATCTTCATTTCTGGGAATCGGTCGCTGATCCTTCTTGTTAGCTCCAGATAAGCCGAAAATGGCCAGCGCCGGATTTTTGTATCAGCGCCTGGAACCACGACGACAAATTTGCCCGACTCGACCAAGTCATGAACCGGTATGTTCAAACTACCTAAGGACGGAACTTCCCAGAGTCCAGGCCGAAGATCCTCTCCTTGCTCATGACCGAGCTCTCGAAGCAAAACGCAGTGCCTCTGAAACTCGTGCGTACTGGCATCAAATTGATCAGGTATCAATCTAGTGTATTTGCGATCGTGAAGGCGCTTCAAGTCAGCGTGAACATCCCCCCACACACCAAGCCAGCCAATAGTAGTATCAGCAGAACTCCACATGACGATCTCGTCCCCCACCAACGTGCGAGAGTACATTGAGTTAATGCTGGTAGCACAATGCAAAGACCACACTCTAAGCAGAACACGGAGTGCATACGCAGGATTCACTCGATACCGATGGATATCTACTGGGATTACCTCGTCCACGTAAGGACACGTCCTCGCGAAGCCCGCTATTCGATCCTGTACGAGTAGCACTATCTTTCTACCAACAAAATGACCCCTTATCGCTTTCAACGCAGGCGCGAAAAGGACGAAGTCACCGAGCAAATCTAGACGCACCAGAAGTATGGTCTGTGTCTTACCACGCGCAATCTTGGCTATTAATCTAGCCAGAAACCCTAGGAAGAAGAAGAGTAACCTGACAACGTGCGATGCACGTCTTCGGCCCCGACTCTTAGGGTTGACTGATGCATATGGGGAATGATAGTTCTTCCCTGTCACGAGTTAGCTCAACAAGCAGATTTACGATATCACAAACGCACACACAAAGTGGCGTAAATCCGGTGTGTCAGCTTGTGCCTTTTGTACGTAAGTACCCCGGGGATTCTCTCTTCGGTCTCTCCCTAGGATATGACTTTCGAGATGGCAACAGATCAGAATTCAACTTGTGGGAGGAAGCTTAGAATGGTCCTCATCTGATTGCTCGATTTACACTTCTAAATTGCTTGTAAACTGCTCCCATTGAAGTGAGTGCCCTTGCCCCCCATTTCTCAAAGTGCATGCGCAGCACCAATTGTACGGAGCCGGTGCAGTGCAAGACCGATCCAATCCTCGAGCAAAAGCGTCGTTTCAATGGACCAAAGCCTTGATCTCAAATGAATAAATGCAGGGGCTCGAGGCGTGGAATGAACTTGACGTGACCTTGTTCCAGAACCGCATCCTTGTTTCGTAAAGAAAAAGGAGGAATGTCTTGAGCGGACGCAATATAGGCCTTGTGTCTGCAATGCACTTGGGATCCAAAAAGTCAATACTCATGAAGCCAGCAGACAGAAGGACATACCTAAGGCTTCCGGAAGTATAGAGAGTATAGTGGGTAAAATCTTCATAGGCCCAATAGCTGCCTGTCCTAGATTGAGCATTGGGAACTATTACGATGAGACTTCCATCTTTTGACATGACCTCCTGGCGAATGTGTCGCAAAGAGGGTATCGCACCTTCCTTCGGAATATGTTCTAACACATGGCTCAGGACTACAAGATCGAACCTATCACCGACGTCCTTGGGACGAATTTCTTGGATCGAGCCAATGGGTTCAACTGCAAGCCCCTTGCTGCGGCAGATCTCAACCGCCTGATCTGAAATATCTACACCGTGCAAATGCTCAAAGCCCTCCAGCTTAAGCGCAGATAACAATCTTCCTGTGCCACATCCGATATCTAATATGCGCGCTTGCCTCGAGGGCAAAACGGGACGCAAATATGAAGGTATTCCTGATGAGACAGCGTCACAGATGCTCACTGCCCGCTTGGAAAAGTAATCAACGTACATATCATCCACCGGAACCTCCGCCACAATCGCATTTCATACGAATTGGCAAGTAAGGGCAATTCTCCCATTCAAGGGTTTTCAGCGCAGAGAGCATATCCATCGGCACAATGCGGAATGCCTTATGATCTTTGCGGCACAAGATACCCACCCGCGAGTGTGCAGCAAATCCGTGCTCACCTAGCCCATACCCCAGAGGCAGTTCCATCCAGTATCTTCTTCACTTGGAGAGGCCATAGAATGCATGATGGTACAAGGAGCACACAGATAGCTATCACCACACTCGCGCTGTCTTCAAGAATGAAGGTACGAATAAAAACCGCCAAAGGGATAAAGAGAATCGCATCCGTCAACCCCACGATCATTTGCAGCCCTATCCGCCCTGTTCCATTTACCAAATTGACATGAATATTGCACCAAGACGACATAAGGACATAAACGATGAACGCGCCCGATAATGCCCCCGGGAGAAGAGTATTCGAGCCCAGCCACACGGAGTAGACCTTGTCAGCAACGATGGCCATCACCACAAGTGCGATAACCAGCAGTGCAAGATACCTTTTGAGATGATTAATGGATGAACGAATCCACTCAATTTGGCCTAGGACGTATGCTTGTGTGTATGCTGACCAGTACGGCGTCAGGAGAATTGCAAACATGGCGAGCGGGATTCCATAGTACCGTTGAGCAACTGCGTATTTCGACACCTCTTCCGGTCCAAACATATGGGCAATGATGAGACTTGTCGTGGCAAAAATGACAACAGCGGCAACTTGCAGTGCGAAAAACTTGATGCCCAGGGAGGTCATGTCTATCGCGAGACGCACCTTAAAATCACGCCAGCGAGGGGCTATGTGCCGATATTTCGTCGAAAAAAGGATGCCGCTAGCCAGAAGGAGGACGAGCACAGGACCATAGTTCGATGTGAACGCAAACCAGATTAAGGATTTTCCACCTTGCGAGGAGAGGAAGTACACCGATCCAAGCGTTGTCACCATTCCCAGCGAATCAAACATACTCATGAGTGCCGGTTGCTGGTCGGCAAGAAGCAGGGCATTGACGAGACCTAGCCCGAGGCGTATTCCAAGCGAGCCGAAAACAAGGGCGGCCACATAGGTAAGCTCTGTTCGCATTTCCAGCGAGGCATTCAAAAGCAATGACCAGTTGAGTAACATATTCGTAAGCAAGAAAAGAATTGTGAGGCTTATGACCACCAACGAAAGAGATACGTAGGCCGAGCTGACATACCGCCTTGAAGTGGCGTCGTCACCCCGGGCAAGACTCTCCGAAAGCTTGTTCCGGAGCCCGTTGCCGATCCCGAAATCTAGCACACCTACCCAACCGCCCACTGCGCTAATGGTCATCCAAATCCCGTACTCTGTGTTTCCAAGATACTTCAATGAAATGGGAACAAGGAGGAGGTTTGCCCCAAAAGACAAAGCACGGAAGAGAAACAACCCATATGTATTGCGGGAAATATTTCCTGATCGCAACTTCGCGGCTACAGACGGCATAGGTCATCCAAGGTCGGTCCCGATGAAAACTTCCTGACCAACATTTGATGCACGCGAGGATCTAGCCAAGATCCCAGTTTGTCAATTTCATTCTTACGCATTTCAGTGGATCGTCGAAAAACCTCTTGCACCTCAATTCGCTTCTTGTTCAATCCAGGTGGAAGGTGTGACTAGGAGAGTCAATAGTGGTCTTTCATCGGAACTTACGCAAGCTACCAATTGGCACATTGGCGTCAACGCCCCCTTCTACCATCCCTTCAATCAGGGATCTTTTTCTTTTCATACCACGCAATCGTCCGCGTCAGGCCCTCTTCGAAGCTTGTCTTTGCCACGAACCCAAAGCGCTCGCGTGCGCGCGTGGTGTCCAGCATCCGGCGGGGCTGACCGTTCGGCTTCGAGGGGTCCCACACAATCTTCCCCTGGTATTTCGTCAACCGTGCAATCTGGTGCACAAGGTCTTTAATGGAGATTTCAAACCCCACCCCGATGTTCACCGGCTCGGGCTCGTCAAAGCGCTCGGTTGCCAGAGCAATGCCTTCCGCCGCGTCGTCAACGAAGATAAATTCCCGCGTTGCGCTGCCGTCACCCCAAACCACGATTTCGTCTGCCCCGCTCTCACGAGCATCAACGCATTTCTTGATTAGCGCCGGAATCACGTGCGACGATCCCGGATCAAAATTGTCGCCCGGCCCGTACAAATTCACCGGCAAGAGATAAATCCCTTTCATCCCATACTGCTGCCTGTACGACTGCAACTGCACCAGGAGCATCCGCTTTGCCATCCCGTAGGGCGCATTCGTTTCCTCAGGATACCCGTCGAACAGATGCTCTTCTTTGAACGGGACCGGCGTGTACTTCGGATATGCACAGATCGTCCCGATCACCACCATCTTCTTCAACCCCCGCTGACGCCCGACCTCGATCAGCTGAATCCCCATGATGGCGTTTTCATAAAAGAACCTGCCCGGATTGTCCCGGTTTGCACCAATGCCTCCCACCACCGCCGCAAGGTGGATTACCACGTCGGGCTTGGAGTCGTCAAACATCCGGCGAATGTCCGCCTCCTTCCGCAAGTCATATTCTTCAATGTGCGGAATGAAGATGTTGTTATACCCATGCGCACGCAACGTGCGCACAAGCACGGTTCCGAGAAATCCGGCGCCGCCGGTGACTGTAATCCTTGAAGCCGGGTCGAGTATGGAAATCATAGAAAGTTCGGGATTGAGTTTAAGAGATATTGAAGTGAGCACGCAACTCGGGTTCCACTCCCTGTTCAGCGGCCAATCGCTTGAGCAGTGCGAGATCTATTCGTTCCGGTGAAAGCCGCAACATGTTCCCGATATCTTGAATGTGCTTCCCGCTGCCGCCTTCTTGATAGTACTGCAACTTCCGGATGATCACATATTCAGGGGGTGCCAACCACACACTCTCACCCTCCACTTTCACCTCATTTCTGTTGTCTAGCCCCCAACGATGAAGAGTGTCTCCCGTATTCAAATAAAAGTCTGCTTTGAATCCAGTCGACATATGGATCGCATTGAAATGTCCGTGACCTGCACCCCTGACGGCATCTTCCAATACTTCGCGAGGAGGCAGATAGAATTCTGGGCTCGGGAACATCGTTTGGAAACCCGGAAGATCGGGCGAATGCGCCTCGACAACGATATCAACATCATGCGTGAGCCGGGGCTCTCCATACACCATCGCGGCCGCCGAACCGGTCACCATGTACACAATCCCGGCCCGATTCAACGGACGCAAAAAGAGCAGGAACAATGGGCTATTCGGTTCCACTCGCCATCCACATCTTCACTGCCTCGTTCACTTCTTGCACCGTCCAGCCGGGATGCAACGCTTGCAGATATGCTTCCTTCAGCCCCCGCGCCGACCAATAGAGCCGGGTCGCAGCCTTCCACTTTTCCTCCGGCGTCATCTGTCGAAAAATCGTGCTCTGTACGTCGCTGGATGAGGACATCGATAACTTTCCTGAACCCCCCTGAGCATTTTCTTTCTTAGTATCCGCGCCGCTTCACTTTCTCCGCATCCGCTTTGGCCATGATGCGGACCAGCTCGCCGGAAACCTGTCTTCGGCACCCAGCCAAGCTCCTTGCGCGCCTTCGTGGGATCACCAATGAGCAGCTCGACTTCGGTCGGACGGTAATACCGGGAATCAACTTCTACCACGACTTCACCGGTGGATTTGAGCACGCCCTTCTCATCTGCACCTTCGCCGGTCCATTCAAGCGGCATGTCAAGTTCGGCGAATGAGCACTCGGTGAACTCGCGGACGGTGTGCATCTCGCCGGTCGCCAGCACGAAGTCTCCCGGCTTCGGCTGCTGCAGTATCCGCCACATGCCTTCTACGTATTCCGGAGCATAGCCCCAGTCGCGCCGGGAACTCAGGTTCCCAAGCGTGAGGTTCTTCTGCAAACCCAGCTTGATGCGCGCAGCTGCAATGGTGATTTTGCGCGTAACGAACGTCTCGCCGCGGCGCGGCGACTCGTGATTGAACAGAATCCCATTGGTGGCGTACAGGCCGTATGCCTCGCGATAGTTGATGATGATCCAGTAGGCATACAGCTTGGCCACACCGTAAGGGCTGCGCGGATAGAACGGAGTCTTCTCTGTCTGCGGAACTTCCTGCACCTTCCCGTACAACTCGCTGGTCGATGCCTGGTAGAACCGCGTCTTCAGCCCCGTCTCACGAATAGCGTCCAGGAATCGCAACGTCCCCACAGCATCCACCTCCGCTGTATACTCCGGGAGTTCGAACGATACCTTCACATGGCTCTGCGCGGCAAGGTTGTAGATCTCATCTGGAACCACTTTCTCGAGCAGACGGTTGAGATTGCTTGTGTCTGTGAGGTCACCGTAATGCAGGAAGAGCCTTTTGCCGGAAATCTCCGGGTTGTTGTAAAGATGGTCAATGCGACCGGTATTAAAGGAGCTGCTTCGCCGGATGATGCCGTGGACTTCGTATCCCTTTTCGAGAAGCAGTTCTGCGAGATACGATCCATCCTGTCCTGTGATGCCGGTTATGAGTGCGCGGGTCATCGTGCCTAGCGCCCTTTCTTCAGCAATTCCACATCCGCCTGCACCATTTCTTCCACGATATCCTTGAAACCACGTTGGGGTTTCCAGCCCAGCACGCGGCGGGCTTTCGAGCTGTCGCCTTTCAGCACTTCCACCTCGGCCGGGCGGAAAAAGCGATTGTCCACTACCACAAACTCGCGATAGTCTTTGCCGAGACACTTGAATGCTGTTTCGCAAAACTCGCGGACGGAGTGCGTTTCACCGGTCGCGACGACATAGTCGTCCGGCTCCTTCTGCTGCAACATTGTCCACATCGCGGGCACATATTCAGCGGCGTGCCCCCAATCCCGCTGCGCTTCCAGATTACCGAGACGCAACTCCTTCGCCAGTCCCAGCGAAATGCACGCTGCATTGTAGGTAATTTTCCGGGTGACGAACTCGAACCCGCGGCGCGGGGATTCGTGATTGAACAGAATCCCGTTCACGGCAAACAGTCCGTAACTTTCGCGGTAGTTCCGGGTAAGATCGAAACCTGCGACTTTTGATATCCCGTACGACGATCGCGGATGAAACGGGGTGTTTCGTTTTGAGGCACCTGAAGAGCTTTGCCGAACATTTCACTCGATCCGGCAAAATAGAAGCGGCACTCCGGATGTGCATCGCGCAAGGAAGTCAGCAGAAAGTGGGTCCCATTGATGTTTGTATTCAGCGTGGAGAATTCGTCTTCAAAGGAGTAACTCACGAAGCTCTGCGCAGCGAGATGATAGCACTCATCGGGCTTCACATTCACAATCGTCCGGTAAATGCTTGGAAAACTCTCAAGAGATCCGGAGTGCAGCTGGATGTCGTTCAAAATATCTTTGATCCGCCACATCCGGTGTGCGGGATCCTCAAGCGCGACCCTGCGCACGATGCCATGAACCTCATATCCTTTTGCCAGAAGGAGTTCTGCGAGGTAGGAGCCATCCTGGCCGGTTATACCTGTTATCAGAGCACGAGGCATTCTTTAGATAAGCCAATGGAGAATGAGACTGACAAAGCTGGTCACGATTTGGATACGTCGTGCCGTTGTCTGCGTTTCTATGATACCTGTCCATGCGTAGAATGTCAAGGAATTCGTGCCACGCGTGTCACAATAGCTACTTAGCCCGCGCTGCTCACGCGGAATCCTCCTTCAGCCAGCGCTCCAGTGCCGCGGACAATTCTGCGGATTTCACCGGCTTGCTCAGGTAGTCGTTCATCCCCGCCGCAAGGCACAACTCCCGGTCGCCTTTCATCGCGTTGGCGGTCATTGCAACGATGGGGATTTCTATTTTCATCTTTCGAATAGCCCGCGTGGCCTCGAAACCGTCCATCTCCGGCATCTGACAGTCCATCAGCACCAGATCGTAAGTGAAAGTCTCAAGGGCCTTGATGACCTCATGGCCGTCGGCCACTGCATCAGCACTATAGCCCAGCTTCTTCAGGATCTTCAGGGCGACGAGCTGATTGATGGCGTTGTCATCGGCCAGCAGTATGCGCGCCCTTCGATGCCGCGACCCGGACTTGATGGTCCCGGCCGCGACACTTTGAGCCGGCACGGTCGCCGCGAGCGGCTCCGCACGCCCCAACACCATTGCCAGACACTCGCGCAGCTGCGATTGACGCAGAGGCTTGTTGAGATACCCGGCGAAGCCCAACTCATCAAACCGTGTCCTGTCGCCCTGCCCCCCGATGGAAGTCAGAATAATCAGCCGCGTGTCGCGAAGGTCCGGGCTTTCCTTGATCCTGCGACCCAGCTCCGCGCCATCCATGCCCGGCATAAGCATGTCGAGCATAGCCACGTCATACGGATCACCTTCGCGTGATCGCCTCCCGCAATCGGTCCAGCGCCGCCTCTCCATTCTGCCGCTTCGGCGAAGCGGCAGCCCCAGTTCTTGAGCAGGTTCGTCACAAGCAGACGATTGGTTTCGTTGTCATCCACCACCAGAACGCGCACGCCGGTCAAATCGGCCGATGGCGTCGGTTCGGGTATCTGTTCGGCGGTCTGTTTTTCGAAAACAGCGGTAAACCAGAAAGTGGAACCGCTCGCCTCCCCGCCCGCCTTGTGCGGAGTCGAAGGACTCTCAATGCCGATGACACCGCCCATCATTTCGACCAATTGCTTCGAGATGGCCAATCCCAAACCTGTGCCGCCGTACTTGCGGGATGTGGAGCCGTCCACCTGGATGAACGGCGAAAAGAGTTTCTCCTGCTTCTCTGGGGGAATACCAATGCCCGTATCGGTGACGGCAAAACGAACGGTGGCCTGCCGCTCGTCTTCGGCCTCAAGGCTCGCGCGCAACGTGATCCCACCCTTGTCGGTGAACTTGACAGCGTTGCCCGCCGAGGTTGACGATAATCTGGCGCAGCCGGCCCGGGTCGCCCCGCAGGAGCAAGGGCACCTCGGGCTCGACCAGACAGACGAGGTCCAGACCCTTGTCCTGGGCCTTGAGCGCCAGAAGTTCGGCGGTATCTTCCATGATCGCGCGCAGATCAAAATCAAGCACTTCCAGCTCGAGCTTTCCTGCTTCGATCTTGGAGAAATCCAGGATGTCATTGATCAGCGCCAGCAGTGCCTCGCCGCTCGTGCGCACTACTTCGGCATACTGGCGCTGTTCGGCGGAGAGTTCCGACTCCAGGAGCAGCTCGGTCATCCCGATCACCCCGTTCATGGGGGTACGAATCTCGTGACTCATGTTGGCCAGAAACTGGCTCTTCGCTGTATTGGCCGATTCGGCCTGGATCGCCATGACATTCGCGCGGTCTGTTGCCCCCTCCAGGAGCAGGTTGATCTCCCGCATATCGTTCATGGCCTTGTGGAGATCTTCGATCGCGGCCTCCTTCTGGGATTCAGCCAGTTTGCGGTCGGTAATGTCTCGTCCAACTCCGACCGTTGCAATGACCTTATCTTTGTCGTCTTTCACAACCGACGTCCAGAGCTCAACCGGAAAGTCACTGCCGTCTTTCCGGCGGTTGAAGATTTCGCCGGACCATCCCCCTGCCAGCGTTGCTGCCAGGATTCGGTTCCCTATCTCCGGGGGAGTCTTTTCCGAACGGACGATCGAAATCGGTTGGCCCAACAACTCTTCAGATGTATATCCGTAAGTTTGCAGGAAGGCACTGTTGACAAAAAGGAGCTTGTCTTCAAGATCTGCAATAGACACGCAATCCTTTATGGAGGATACGGTGTGCGCCAGCAATCTGGTGCCGTATTCCGCTTTCTTGCGTGCGGTGATGTCCCGGAAACTCCAGACTCGTCCGACAGGCTTTCCGTCGACTCGTTGCGGCAGCGAGTAGCGCTCGAAGATTCTTCCATCCTTGAATTCGAGTACGTCGAAGCTGTTTTCCTCCGGACGGCTGTAGAGCTCCCTGACTTTCGAGATGAAGCCTTCCGGATCTTTCAATTGTCCCAGAACATGATTCAGTGCCCGATCGTCATCTCTGCTTTCAACGACATCGAGGGGAATGTTCCACATTTGTGCAAACTGATTGTTGTAGCTTGCGATCCTTCCGGAATTGTCAACGACAAGAATTCCCTCCTCCGTAGAATCCAATGTAGCCTTTAGCAGCGAGACGGACTGCTTCAGACCTCTCTTCTGAGCGCTTGCGCTCGATGGCGATAGCTATCTGGCCGGCAACCGATTCAAAAAGCGCCACATCTTTCGGGCCATATGCGTCACCCCTGTGGTAATCCTGTACGACGAGTACGCCAAAAGCATTTTCTCTGATCATCAGCGGGACACCGAGCCAGCACTTTGGAGCAATCACCCACACCCTGTTCCGACCGCTCGAATATCGGTCAATGAGTTCCTTTTCATTCAGCAGCAGCGGCCGCTTCGTTCGAAGGACTTCTGCGGTAAGTGACTGTGGATCATCGGCCGTGACGGTTATCGAGTCGTCGGTCCCTTTTTCGTCAGTCTCGTAAGGGAAGGTCAACGTCTTTCCATCGTCCGCAAGAAGTGCAATGAAAAAGTTCCGCGCCGGCATTATGTCCGATAAGGCACGATGAACGTGTTCAAACAGGTCGGTCAAATTATCGGTCGAATGAATGGCTTGAGAAATGCTGTAGAGTGACTCGAGCGACCCTTTCCGACTGCTTGCGCTCGGTGAGGTCACGGAACACCATGACACCCCCGAGCACTTGGCCGGACTCTTCGATAGGTGTGCAAGTGAATCCGACAGGAAATCCGGTTCCATCTTTCCGGAAGAAATACTCCTCGCCATGGTGAATGCTACCATCGCGTAGGGTTGCGTAGATAGGGCATTCCTCAGAGGGATAGGGCGTGCCGTCTGGTCGAGCGTAATGCCAGGAACTGTGACTGTGACGACCAATCAACTCCTCTGCTTCATAGCCCAGCATCCTTGCCGCTGCC
The DNA here is from genome assembly GCA_963849385.1 of Ignavibacteriota bacterium. Lineage (GTDB taxonomy): Bacteria > Bacteroidota > Ignavibacteria > UBA10030 > UBA6906 > Fen-1255. Next base: position 224,424 of record CAWKHH010000003.1, read on the forward strand.
GGATTGACAAAGGTATGATTACCCTCCATATTCAAGCCGATGATTCCTTCGCCGACAGCTTTCAAAATGAGTTTGACCTGGAGGTTAAGCCGCTCTGATTCTCTTTCCGACAACTTGCGCTCGGTGAGGTCACGGAAGACGCCGATCGAGCCAATAAAGGTCCCGTCATTGCCGATGAAGGGACTCACTGTCACGAGCAGGTAACGGTTCTTTCCATCGGGCCGGATGATCTGCATTTCGTACGACGCGGTTTCTCCCTTGAGACGTCCGACGGTTTGGCTTCGGACCTTCTCAAACTCAGCCGGATCCACGAATTCCTGGATACTCCGGCCAACGAGCTCACCGGCAGGCACACCGAAGATGGTTTCTGCCGCTGCGATTTGCAAACGTGAACCGCTCCTCTTCATCTACGATTCCAACTCCCTCTGCCAGATTTTCCAGCACCGTTCGATATTTCTCCTCAGTTTCATGCAAGAACTCCTGTGTCCGCTTCAACTCCGTGAGATCCTGAAGGGTGGTGCGTATCCCGATTATAGAACCCTGTGCATCATGAAGAAGCCGATCTTCGCTCACAACAGTGACCGTCGTCCGATCTTTTCGTCGGTAGATGCGCTCTACGCCTTTTGCAGGTGCCTTAGATCCCGACAATTTGGCGAGAACAGATTGCCGCGATGCTTCATGGTCATCGAGAAACTCCCATACTAAGTGTCCCTGCATTTCATCGGCACGATACCCCAGCATCCGCAGCTCGGTCTCGTTGATTCTGATAATGCGTCCCTCGCTATTCAACTCATGATACGCCACCGGGGCATTGTTAAACAACTCCTTGAATTCGTTTTCGTTTTTGAGAAGCGACTGTTCCAGTTTCTTGCGTTCGACATCCAGCTTGTTGAGTGATCGACCCATGGTCCAAGCGACAAACACAAAAATGGCTATGTATGCAGTCGCCGCGAGCACATCTCCGAACTGAGGGCCGTACAATCCCGTCATCTCACCCCCAACGACAACCCACCCCAGGACAAGCGGTACACCGACAGCAGCCAGGATCAGACGGCGAGCCATGAAGCCGCCTGAGCCCTTACCTCTGATGACAGCCATAACGCCAACATCTGGTTCGAGGCAGATCACCCCAACACTCAAGAGAATGAATGTGCCCGCTGTGTGGAGTGCCATTCGTGTGTAGACAGCATACCCGGAGAATCCTGGTATACCGTAAATGTAAGCGAGGAGGGCGAGCACACCGAGCAAACCGACAGCAAGAGCGAGGACTTGACCCACCCGGTCACCCAACCGGGTTTTCCTCTTGAGTGTCAGGAGCGATAGTCCCAACAAGCAGAAACTGATCGCAGTGCTTGAGGGACATTCGCCCCGCCGAGTAAGTACCGATCGTTCCTTGTGGTTCCTTGAAGAGCAGTTGGTCGATGCCGGCGTCCCACGTAAACACGTACTCCAGCACGTTCAGGAGCCCGATCAGCCCGACAAGGCAGGCGAGAAACCGAGCTGTCAGTCTCTGCTTGCCTTCTCCCGGTGCAGAGTGAAGCAACAACTGACATACCTGCAAGCACGAAGGCGAGAGCCGTGTTTGCTTTCATGGAGACCATGTCCGGATGACAGGCTCTTTAACCATGGAACACCAAGTATCCAGCCAACGATAACGGCCGATCCGACCGCGATCGCAACTGCTCCTGCGAGACGTGGTAATGTCTTGATCCACCAGTCGAGTCGAGTATCGATTTCCGAGTTCATTGATTTATCCAGCAAAATTCTGGCTTGCGAATGAACATACACGGAATATAGGACTCGTTGCCGCTACAGTCAAGGCGTCAAGCTCGACGTCGCTCTGCATCGACGTCCCTCTGCATCGACGTCCCTCTGCATCGACATAGCTCTGCATCGACATCGCTTTGCAGAAACGTTGATCGGGAACCAGTCTGAGGGGACGATTCGAGGGTTTTACGAGATAAAAGCTAAGAGTTACGAATCAGAATTATGAACAACGATTTGTTGTCAAAGAGTTTCCGGGATCTCATCGACAAAGGAGATCGACAAAGAACAACACATGCTGCTTCGGAACAATTCTCTAGCCTTCTCATGTTATGGTATGAAAGACACCCCCGGCGGGACTTGTTCTTCTTCCCGGCCAAGCGTCATGGACGCTGGCAGAAGAGACTCCGGAGGGTGGATCGAGACGGAAGGACATTTGCGTGAGCGGAATGCGGCTTCGAATATCCACTGTTGTCGTCCGGCTGAATGCCCGTGGATTCATGAAGAAAGCGATCTCCATCGGTGCTGCCTTGGGGCTGTGTTGCCCGATGCAGACCCCCGGGATGGGGGCAGCAATCTCTTCATCACTCCTGGCTGCCCCCGCGGACAGCATCCTGTACGTCCCGGGCTCGACAGCAAAGGTGTGTCAATTCACCGGCCAGACGGACAAAGAATTCAATCAGCCGACAGTGAGTCAGACGGAAAAGCGGTTTGGGTTAGTAGGGACAGATCGAGGCTATTCGTTTGAACACAACGGCATCATCTTCTTTCTATTTGGCGATTCTCCACCCTCAGCCACGTTCAACGGGCAACCAAATGCTCAGACAGATACTCCCCGGGTCGCCGATGACAATGATGCGATAGCTTATTGTTCTGATATTGGGGGGGCTCCATGTGTCGCGCTACACTTCATCACGAATCAGATCGGCGCATTCATGAATCCCGTGGTCCTGGACGCTCATGGGAAGCCTGCCGTCACTCTTCGAACCAACGAAACTCCGATCGCCGGGATAAGCGATGCCGGGAGGATGTATGTTCTATTCGGAACCGACAACTTTCTCAGTAATCCTCCAGGGGGGACCAGTTCTCCCAACGGCGGGGCGACACGATCTGTCGTAGCGGTATCCGATGACAGCGCCCGCACGTTTCACTTTGTGTACAATTTCTCCAGAGGACCAGACGCAAAATTCATAATGACAGCGATCGCTCCGGGACAGGACGGGTACTTGTATTTCTGGGGAACACAAGGGGACACCATTTTCCGTCACAGCCCCCCTTTCCTCGCGCGCAAACCAATCGGGAGTATGGGAGATTCCACCGCCATTGAATACCTGTCCGCTGTCAACGCCAACGGGACACCAGTCTTTATGGCGGGAGAGAATAGAGCTATCGCCCTGTTCCACGATTCCCTGCCTGGACCCGGCGGCAGCAACCAGGTCAAAGACTGCATGGGGGAAGTCGGGGTAGAATGGAATACGTTCGTCCACCGGTGGGTGATGCTGTATAACAGCAGCAACAATACGACATCGAATCCACGGGGGATCTACATGAGACTGGCGCTTCATCCATGGGGACCATGGAGCGCTCCCCAGACTATCTTCAATCCCGAGAGGGACAATGGATTCTGCTACTTCATCCATCGGGCCGTGACACAATCTGAGGCGGCGTGCGATAGCTTGAGTGGGACATCCCGGCTGGCGATCGGAGGGGGGAACTACGCACCGTACTTCATTTCACGTTTTACTACCGGCGACTCCGTTCTGAAAACATCCACATTTTACTACGTCATGTCCACGTGGAATCCCTACAACACGGTGATAATGAAGAGCTCGATCCAGGGATCGCCTGCAACTGGTGTGTCGATCACGGAACCGACGCCCCCCGCGACATTCAACCTGGGTCAAAACTATCCGAATCCGTTCAATCCGACGACGGTCATCTTGTATCAGCTTCCGGCGACCGGAGCCGTGACACTCAGGGTGTACGACATCCTTGGCCAGCTGGTCGCAACGCTGGTGGATGAAACGAAACCGGCGGGAAGCTATACGGTCCAGTTCAATGCTTCGGGACTGGCCAGCGGCGAGTATGTATACCGGCTGACTGCAGCTAGTTATGAGCAGTCGCGGGAAATGCTCCTTTTGAAATAAGTGACCGGAGAAAGCTTCCGCGTGTTTGGCCGATACAGGGGAGGGGGTAAAGCGAAGGCGCAATTCCCTTTTCAGAAACGGAAAGACACGGAATCTGCGGAGAGGCAGGGATTCGAACCCTGGATACCGCAAGCGGTATACCGGTTTTCGAGACCGGCGCCTTCAACCACTCGGCCACCTCTCCAGTGAAGTTTTTCAATATAGAAAAAAACCCCGGTAGTCGCAACCGGGGTTACCACATGTGTCAGACTCGATTGTCAGACTCATGTGTCACAAAATATTTTTTCGGGATTCTACATCAGTTCTTTCGCATACGCGAAGCACGCTGCAGCGCCTCCCGTATGCCAGAAAAGAACTCCGCCTTGCTTACGGGACTCCGGGCCGCCAAGCGACTCCTTACGCAACATGTCAACGAGCGCACCGAATGCGCGGCCTGTGTAAACGGGGTCAAGGATAATCCCCTCCTGCCTCGCCATAAGCGAGAGCGCTTCACGTTCCAACGGGCCCACAACACCGTAGCCCTTGCCAAGATATCCGTATTCAACAGAGAACTCTTCCGGCGTCATCCTTTCACACACTCCCATCACTTCTGCGGTTGCGTTGGCAATCGCAGCCAGCTCCACTTCGTAGCGATCGGGGCCACGTTCTCCTTTGTCGATGCTGATCCCCAGTATCCTTCCATCATACCCGATGAGCTTTGCGCCAAGCGCCAACCCGGCCTGTGTGCCTCCCGAACTTGAAGCCACCACCATTGTCCCAACATGTTCGCCCAACTCGACGAGCTGATCCAGAGCCTCCCGGGCGGCGGCCACGTAGCCTTGAGCACCAACGCCGTTTGAGCCGCCATACGGTATGAGGTACGGGGTGTGACCCTCCTGACGGAGTTGGGTGGCAATTTCTTCCATCCGCTCACCCCGCCGCTCCATGCCGGTCCAGTGGATTTCTGCGCCGAGCATCCGGTCAAGCAGCAGGTTGCCGTTAGGGACGTCCGGTTCTCTTCCGCCCAAGATCAGCACACAGCGCAGTCCGAGCTTTGTCGCAGCAGCTGCAGTTTGCCGGCAATGGTTCGATTGCGCCGCTCCGGCCGTCAGAATGACGTCCGCTCTCTTTGCAAGAGCATCCGCCAGCAAATATTCGAGCTTGCGTGTTTTGTTGCCGCCACCCGCAAGCCCTGTCTGATCATCGCGCTTTATGAGTAACCGCGGCCCACCGATCAACGCCGTAATCTTCTCCAGCGGCTCGATGGGAGTCGGCAGCTGTGCCAAGCGCACTTTCGAATTATGCATTCTCTACTCTGGATTGATCCCCCCGAACCCTAGAAGCTTAGGAGAAAAGCTTTACCGCAGAGACGCTGAGGCGCAGAGAGAATATTCTTGTAGAGGGTTTTCCCCAACTTCACATCGTTTGTCTGCGTCTCTGTTTCTCTGCGGTGATATTTTCTTGTCAGGCCTTATCTCTGCGCCCCTGCGGTGATATTTGCTCGTAAGGGTTTTCGACCGGTCTTCTAACCCCAGACTCGAGCCCCAGAGCCCGGAAGCGAGCCCTCTAATCCTACTTAATGAACCTGATACACAGCGGATACCTGTACGCGACTCCTTCATTCGCCTTCACCATAGCAACAATGGTCATGATCAGGCTGAAGATGGCCAGACCGATCAAGAGAAGAATGCCGATGAGCACAATGATCAAAATCGCCGCGACGATGTAGTACAGGGTCATGCTGATCTGAAAATTCAACGCCTCTTTCCCCTGGTCCGCGACCAGCGGGTAGTCGTCTTTCTTGATCATCCAGATCACCAGCGGACCTATAATGTTGCCCAGCGGGATAATAAAGCCGGCCAGGGCGCTTAAATGGCAAAGCATTGCCCAGGTGTTTTGATCCCGGTTCGGAACAGGCGCGGATCCCGCCGGTTGCTGGCTTGGGGTGGAAGTGTCCATGTACAATCTCCTGATGTGATAGGCGAATATACGTGATGCCCACGAGTTGTGCAACAGATTCAATTGCCTGCGCCTCATGTAAACTTCACAATCCCCTGTAGAAAAGACACCGTTCCCGGCCTGAGTCACCTCTGAATACTCCAAAACCCCACAGTTTTGGGCATCTGCACCCTCGTTACAGATGTGGCACACGTCGTGAAACTCTCCATTCCAGTGAAAAGGCAAATTGCCTGCAGGTGGGAGAACGCACTGAAACACGCACAATAGGTATTTGAAATATACTGAGGCGAGAGGAAGACTCAATGGAAACAACGGAGCAGGGAGAACAGAGCATCGGCGTGAGCACAGCGATCCCAGCCGAAAATTCGATGGGTGGGTCGTTGCATCCGCGTCTGGCCTGGATCATGTGCTATCGAGAGACGCACAACGTTCAGGCAGTGTGCCGCAAATTTGGCATCAGCCGCAAGACTTTCTACAAGTGGCTGAAGCGGTATCAGACGGAAAACGGCGACTCCCAATCCCTCACCGACCGTTCTCGTCGTCCGCACCATTTCCCCCGGGCTACGTCGGAAGAGAGCATCCGCATTCTCAAGGAAGCCCGGGAAGAGACCGGCTACGGCCAGCGCCGCCTCCGCGCCTATCTCGAGAAGCGCTATCAGATCACGCTCTCCGAGCGCACGATCTGGAAAATTCTGAAACGTGAAGAGGAACACCAGGACGGGATGGGCAGGGACGCAGCGTAACCTGAGCAGCACGCGGGAAGATTGAGATTAAGATTGAGATAAAGATCTCAGTCTTGATCTCAATCTTGATTTCGGTCTTGATTTCAGTCTTGATTTCGGGCTGCTTAGTCTCGCTCGTAGTCTGCTCTTCTCACTACCGCACCTTGACCAGCTTCTCAATTGCCGAGCGCTCCACCCCATCCCCCCGTACCTGCACCTGATACAGGTAGTACCCGTTTGCGATTTCGTCTCCTTCTTCATCACGGCCATCCCACATCACACGGTTGAATCCCACCTGCAATAAGTGATGCGGTACCAGAAGCTCGCGAATTTTCCTCCCGGCTATCGTGAAGATGCGGATACGCACTTCTTCCGGAGCACGATTCCCCGTCAGGACAAACGTAAACTCGGTCTCGCGCCGGAAGGGGTTCGGATAGTTGAATACCCGGAGGATCCGCACATCGCTTTGCACAGTCACAGTGAGCCGGCGCTCAATCGAGTCGGTTCCTGCCGGACCGTTCCACCGGTAGAGACGCATGATCAGTTCGTGAATTCCGTCCCTTAGTTCAGGGAGGTACTGTACTCCATCGTCGAGCACCCGTGCTGCAGAGTTGCCGCCGGACGCCGGCAATGCAGACGAAGGCGGGACAATTATTCTGTCCACAAACAACGCAACCCGTTCGCCGCCGGAAGAAATGCCGCTGACATCCGCGAGGCGAACGGTCAGATTCGGCTTCGAGCCTACGTAGTCGCCATCCATGATCTGCAACCCATCGGCATACACCTGCATCGTTGCGCGAAGGGGTTCTTGCACCGAAGTGAAATTCAACGTGATGCGCGCAGTGTTGTTTTCGGCGATCAGATCGCGTCCGCCCGAAGAAGGTAAGACCTGCACCTCCAGAATCCTCAGCCCTGCCAAGCCGTTCGTCGAGAACCCGAGAAGTATCCCCCTGGCACTGTCGACCGGAAGAGCACCGACGGTCCCCGTTGCAAGAACGGGATCAGGGCCCGGACCCTGATTGATCAAACGTAAGACCACCTGCGCGCTGTCAACCGGCCGGTATCCGATGTTGTGCACGGTGACCGGCAAACCCATGTCACCGCCGCCCGGCGGTGAGCTCTGCGGCGAGCCGATCGTGTTCGGACTTATCGCCAGGTCCGCCGGAGGGACCATGGTGAGCGAAATAGACTTCACCAACGGGCTATACACCGGATCAAAAGTATTCAGCGAAGATCCAATTGCGAAGCCAGTGTACTTTGGATCCTTGAACAAGAGATCCATACCTGCCAACGAAACCCGGGTTGATTCTGCGGGAATTGTCCGGAGCGTGTCCAGGACGCCGACCGCGGTTCGTCCCATCAGCTGCAACGTCGCCTGTGTCTTCCCTGAAAGCGTGGCACTTCCCCACTGCAGCGAGTCCATGTGCACAGGCAACGGAATCACTGTCGAACCGTACGAACCACTCCCGATGCTAAACACATTGGGCACATCTGTCTCAACGACAGCGCTGTCATTCGTCAGACGCTCAAGAGCCCCTGCCGGATACCCCTTGCGGGCAATGAACGCCCACGATTGTCCGGACAAGACTGACCGGATCCGGGTACTCCCGAGAGACTCTATTGCTGCGTAGAGGCTGTCGGTAACATTTGTTTTTCCATCAAAGATGACGATGATCGCAATATAGTTACCCGGCGGCGTATCGCGGATGTACTGCCGCATGCTGTCAGCTTGAACCGGTTGGGCAGCCACATCGAATCCGCGAACGGCAATCTCACCGCTGAAATCATTCAGCCGGAGCATCAGAAAGCTGTTGCCGATCACCCACCAATATCCCCGGACGATCTGCTCGTTCACCCTGAAAATGGAATATTGATCCACGAGCCAATCGGTGCGGGGACCGAGTGAGCGCGCGTACAGGTGTACCGGTGCATTGCGCGTCAGCATGAGTCCTGAATCCGCCGCGGTGAGGTGATGGAGTACCCCTCGACCAAACTGCCCCGGTGAATCGATGGCAAGCCTGATCGTGCCGTTCGTCCGGGCACCTACAACGGTGCTGAAGGTGCCCGTTACCCAGTTGCCGTAGACCCCCGATGAAACCGTCCTCGCACGCCAATAGTACACATGCCCTTCGTCCAACGAAGGAGTCACCCACTCGCCTGAAACGGCACCGGGGGCTACAAGCTCCGAACTGATCTTGAATCCCGATGTGAACGTGGCAAGGGTATCAAGTTCAAAAGCATACGTAAACACAGACTTTCCCGAACCCAGCGGGAATGTGACCCGCAGATGCTGCGGCCCGGGAGGAACCAACATGCATTCTATCGGCCGGACCGGAAAAACCACATCGGCGTATACGTACTGGTCCCGTACAATGCTGTTGTTGCTCTTCGTCACCTCGGAAATTGCGCCATTGGGATCCATGGTCAAGGTTATGCGGTGCTGACCGGGTTCGTTCGCTGCAGGCCACGGGATTTTCAGTGTATCACTGTGGCCGACAGCATGGAACCGGAGCCCATCCAGAACCTTCCGGGAGGAGCCTTTGTACTCATCGAACATCGCCACCGAGACACTGTCATTGGGGAGGAGTCCAAACTCATGGACGATGGTGTTGAACGTCAGAACAGAATCAAGCGGTGTCGGGGTGTCAGTGTTCAACGTGAAATCATCCTGACTGATGGCAATATCAGGCTTGAGAGGTATCGGCATTTCATTGAGAGGGTCGCCGAGTAACGGAGTGAGACTCACCATGCCCAGGGTGATGTACCCTGATCCGGACTCTTGCCAGAGTTTGTAGCGTGCTATGGCTGTTGCGGCACCAATCCTTCGGACGCTGTCTTTTGCCACCGCGGCCATCAAATTCTGGACCAAACGGGTGCCGGAATTTGCGTAGCCGAGGGATGACGATCCCCACACCGCTATAGCAGCCCGATTGTCCGCCAGGACAAAATCCTCCGAGAGCACGTTGCTGGATGGTTCGGCGAATGCCGAGACGTTGCAGCTCGTGGATGCAATAAACGGCAACATCCCATTGGTGTTCTCCAGCTCGTTCGGATCGCCGATGTCGACATTCCAGATTCTTCCCGCGGCATGACCGAGAAAATTCACGAACGACAGTCCGTTCTTGAACAGGGCGCGCATTTCGATTTTCTTGTCGCCGTTGATAACATCATCCGTATTCTTGTAGATGCGGAACGGGGTTCCGCCGATCGGCGGTGCCAGCACGTTATTGGTGATCAGGGGCTCGGTCAGCGCATTGAACGCGGTTTGCTCCGAAATGCCGATACCTCCCGTGATGAACATGAAGTTCTTGTTCCATTCAGAAAGAACGGGCGTGTCGAACCCGATCACCTTGTCAACCGTCCGTCGCGCCTGCACTGTGTCCTCCACCGGGAGCCGCCCGAGTATCAGCGAGGAGAGGAACGGATACACCGGGTCAAAGCATCCGTACCAGTTGTCGCCGGCCGGCACGCCGTATGCCGGAACAAAGTCGGTCTTGACAGAAGAAGACATAAACTTGTGAGGGTCCCACGAGGCATCTCCGAAGAACAGGACCGAAGAAAGAGCAGGAGCAGCCCAGTGTGCATAGGCGAACGAAAGGAACGCCTTGATGGCGTCGGCACTCTTAAATCCGAAACCAAACTCGTCGTACAGGTCGTCCACATCAACGACAAGGGCGCGCACCCCGTTGCGAGCGATTCTGTGAGTGGCAAGCAGCTGTGCAGCAGTAAGGAAGAGTCTGTGGGTCACAATCACGTAGTCCGCCCCACCGGGCCGGCTCCGCAGATCGATAAACTCCTTCCCCCGGATTCCCTGCACGGGCCTCCGGCCCGCTTCTGAAGCGACAACGTACCGGTGTTGGCTTCCGAGAGAATCCTTGAAGACCACTGCAAACCCGTTCGCACCCGGTCCGGTCACTGAGCTCCCGGTGATTTTTCGCAGTGTAGTGAGATCATATACTTCTATCAGGCTATCCGGGAGACCGTCAACAGTATATGCGGCCACGCCTGAGCCCGCCTTGCCTGCAAACAGTAGCGACCCCTCTGTTGCGTATAGACTCCGGGTGTATTCGAGTTCAAACCAATCGATGTAGAACTGGTTGGGGACACTGGGCGTTGAGACCGACGTGATTGTCAACGAGTTCGTCCCTTCCTTCAACCATATGGAAGGGACAGAAGCGCGGAAGAACTCCCGGATTGCGGCCGATGAACTGCACCTCGCCGGCAAGCGAATCATTCACCCAGAACCGTGCAATATGATCGGGCGTGTTATAATGAAGTGTTGTGCTGAAAAGTTTCACGGTAATGACCGCACTGTCGCCGGCAACGAGAACCTGGTGATCCAATGTAAAGGGAAAGGAGGTGGTGGTGGTTGGATAGAAATAGGACCAGACCCACCCTTCCCCTGCCACCGGACCGTTCTGGGTCACCTCTGATTCACCGGTCCCCTCGTAGTAATCCACATTCTGTTCAAAGTGACGAACAGTGCGTGCCGAGGTAACTGATGCCGTCGGCACACCTGCCGCTTGTGCAGCAGATGTGATTGCCGAGGCGGTGCCACGACCCTGGAATGTCAACCAGTACATGCTGGTGTCGCTATAGAAATCGTAGGCAGTCGAATCGCCCCGCCGTTGCGTGCCGAAGAATTCAATGGACGTGTCCGGCCGCCAGAGGAAAGGAACGTTCACTCCTCCCCGGAGGAGACGCACATCGTTCTCACCGAATGCGCTCATATTCAATCCCGCACTCTGCAGCTGCTGCCGCGAGAGAGCGTACCATCCGTCTGTTGCCACGGGTATGCGCGCGTAACGACGGCCGGGTTCGAACCATGACCCCGTGGTATCCACAGGAGCAATCGTGGCGGCGCGGGTGGAAGCTCGCCACACTCGCGCCTCGTCGTAATTAGCAATCAGGCTGCGATAGATTTCTTCGAACTGCAGGTCGGATTCCCGGCCGGTGGCGGGACGTGCCTGCGAGGCCGATGCATTTGGGGCGTACCGAACACGAAGAGTCCCTGAGACGAGTCGCCGCAGGACCTTCTGCGCGGGGTTGTATTGATACGGCGCCAGATGAATTGTGCAGATACGTTGCTGACGCAGGACGAATGGCGGGTCAACAGCGATTGTCGCTCCGGGGACAAAAGCATTATGGGCGTACGCTCGAGCATCCAACGCATACTCCGCGACGGCTTCATGCTCTTCGGTCATGCGATAGGCGGGTACCGGAGCGACGAGCACTCCCGGAACATCTTCATAGATGGGATTCTGAAGGTCCGCGGCAATATCGACACCGAAAGGAATGCCGAGCGATAGCGGCTCAGCAGGCAGGTACGGCGTTCCGGGTGCAGCATCATGTTCCTGCGGCTCACCTGCAAACAACGTGTATACTCTTCCGGCAATCTCAATTTTCGACACTTGCCGGGGAACGGCCTGAACGTTGAACGCCCAGCCGTTAGCTTCACGGGCAAGCATCCGGAACGTGCCACCGCTGATTGCGGGAAGTCCTGCGAAGGCAACATCTCCCACCACACTCAACACAGCTAATCACCGCCAGCAACGCTCCCCTTCGCATAGCTGTCACTCCCGTCCCCTGATTGCCTGAAGCAGAACCCGGATAAAGAAGAGAGGGTTTCCCAACAAATACCGTTTCCACAAACGCCCCGGTTCTTGCACCAGCCGGTACAGCCACTCAAGTCCATGATTCGCCATCCACTCGGGTGCGATGCTTTTTGTACCGGACATGTAGTCAAAGAGCGATCCCGCGGGCAAGATGGCACGGACGTTGAGACGAGCCCGATTGAGTTTCTATCCAGTCTTCCTGAATCGGCATCCCGAACCCCACCAGGAGTATATCCGGGGCGGCATCGTTTATCTTCTGCAGGATGGCCTCGTTTTCCGGTCCATGCTTGTCAAAATACCCGTGGTTCCATCCCCGGATCTTCAGCAACGGAAGGCGCCGGGCTGCGTTTTCTGTAGCAAGCCGGATCACCGAATCATGTGCCCCCAGAAAGAACACGGAATATCCCCGCTCTACACAAAACGCGAAGAGCTCCCACGCCCAATAGGTCAAAACAACGCGGGGCGGAAGAATAATACCCAGCATTCGCGCGCCGAGGCGGACACCCTCGCCGTCACAGTACACAACATGTGCGGAATTCAGAAATGCCTTAAACAGCGGAAACTGTAGGGCAAGATTGATTGCGTGAATATTTGCATACGCGTAGACATCTTTCCCTCCACGATCTACGGTCGACCCAATCGCCTTATGCAAGCCATTCTTGTCGATCACATCCAGATATACACCCAGGATATTTCCCTTAGGCATACGCGCTCGTACGATGTCGAACGCTCGCACCGTTCACCGTCCGCAAGGCATCAAGAACTTCGTTGATCACGATGGCGTTCATGCAGGGATTCTCAGGGTGCAGGCATGTCGTCTGTGCACAAGGGGAACACGCAACAGGTTTGTACAGGTAGACACCCTGCGTTCCGCGAGGCGCAGTGAGATCCGGCGAGGCAGGGCCATACAATCCCACCAACGGAACGCCCACGAGGCCTGCAAGATGAAGAGGGCCCGAGTCATTCCCGACCATCGCCGATGCTCCGTGTAGCAGCGCGGCGGTCTCCACAATCGATGCCGATGAGAACAGATGCATCCGGTCCGCGTGAAGCGATCCCGACGATGCTGCCTGCCAGCGCGGCCGTTCCCCTTCTTCACAGATCACCACAACATCTTTGTTGATCTCCGTGACGATGCGTTCTGCAAGACTGTGAAAGTTCTCGATCGGCCATTGTTTGTAGGCCCAGGCGGCAAACGGATGAAGAACAACGAAGGGAATCCGAACACTCGCGAGAAATGGCACTATGCGTTGGTGCGCCTGTGCCATAACTTCTGTACGTATTGTCGGACTTGTCGACGGCGCACCGGGGACCCCGAGGGCGTCGCACACCTTCATCGCGCGCAGAGAGAGATGCTCCCTGCCATAAGTGACTCTGGCGGCTGCTTTCCGGCCTAAAACATACACGGGGGATTCGTGCAGATACTGTATCTGAGCGTTGAGATATCGGAGGTATCCGGCTTTTACGGGAGCACCGCTCCCGAGAGTCAGTAGAGCATTCCTCTTCGCGGGGCTCATCGAACAGGCCAGATCAGCGTGAATGCGGCGGAGTTTGCCGATTCCACGGGCAAGACCTACAAACGTCTGTGTTCCCTTGAATCCGATCGTCTGCAAATTGATATCAAGCGCTTGCAGGAGTGGGGCATACTGCTCCTGAACAACGCACGTCATCTGCGCCTCTGGAAATGCACTGCGGAGGCGGCCCAGCGCCGGAATCATGCAAATAACGTCGCCAAGGCGAGTCAGCTCCACAATATGAATTGAGCGCATAGTAGAAAAACCTAACGAATTCCTCCGACAACTTCAATGATTGAGCAAGCTTACAGGCAGGAGATGAATGATGAATGCATGGTCTCAGAAACGACGCCGGCCGAGTAGTCCTGCAATGCCCGTGCACGTCCCGCTGATGCAAGTGAAGCACACTGCGACGAATTGTTGACGAGTCCCTCAATGGCTCGGACCAGTTCCCGTACGTCCCCCGGAGTCACCAGTATTCCGCCTCCTCCCAACACTTCCGGGATCTCCCCGCTTCGGGAAGCAACAACCGGAACGCCACAGGCCATCGATTCGATCAAAATGCGGCCGAACTGCTCGACCCAATGGCTCGTGGGCATGGATGGCAGTACCAAAACGTCCATGCTTCGAAGAATGCCGGGTACCCCGGAATAGGGCACTGCCGGAAGAAATCTGACACGACCGGCAACGCCGAGCCGATCCGCCAATACGCCCAGATTCTTACGCATCGGGCCCTGGCCCACGATAAGTGCACGAACGTTTTGAGGCAGTTGCGAGAGAGACTCGACGAGGACGTGAACGCCCTTGCTTTCTACCAGACGGCCGATGTACCCCACAGTAAATGTCCCTTCCTCAGGGAGAAACGTCGGAAGAGCTTCAGGGGTAAAGAGCGAGCAGTCGACAGGATGCGGGAGGTGCACAACTGAACGGGCATATGCATCCAGCATATGCATTGTAGATCGCGGACGAACAAACATGATGTGGGCGGGCCGCCGGCGGGCAAGCGCATCGCACCAGCGGTGCGTGAATGCAAACTTGTACGGAAAACCAATCGAGAGATAGTCGAGGTTTCGTGACGAGACGAGGGCGAGGCGGGTTCCCGGCGAAACCGCATCTACGGCGAGCCGGCACTGAGCTGCGGCGTAGTTCTCCGGCTCCATGTCAACGTAGAGCACGTCCGGGCGGAGATCACGCAGAGTCTTGCGGAGAGAGGCGAACAGGACGCGATGCTGACGGAAGCCGAAGTAGGTCCTGGAAATATGCAGGTGGAGCCGTGGATCAGGCTCCGGCTCTGCGCAGGTCACACTCCCCTGCTCCTGCCATGCAGCGGGAACAAGCAGGTGAACCTCACATCCGTCGATATGCGCAAGCGCCCGGTACGCCGACCGACGGCCCGCTTCAACGGCAATCGTGTCAATCGCCAGGATTCGCATCTGACCACTCACACTATCCCTCAGCCCGTGTGACCGGACACAAAGTCCGCAATTCCACTCGAAGAAGCGCCGTTGTTCGACTCCATTCGCCCCGCAGGAGAAAACTGGCTCCGAAGACACCGCCATACCAACCGACACTCAGAGGGATTCCGAGCACCTTCTGCAACAACGTGCCGTTCTTCCGTATCGCAATGAGCCGATTGCGCATGGTGTAGTAGTCTCTGAATTCCTTCCCGGCAATCTTAATGACATTGACGGACTCTCCATGGGTAACCTCCGCCGCCGGGACGAAGAGAAGCGGAGATCCCGTCTTTCTCATGCGCAAGCAGAAATCCAGATCATCCGTGTACGCATGAAGCGATGCGTCGAATCCTCCAACGGCATTGAACGCGGCGGTGCGGACGAGCAGCGCGCAGGATGTAACAAATCCCACCGGTCTCGTCGATCGATCCACTTGTTCGGCAGACTCCCACATTCTCTCATGGATGCTGTTTCCAAGAAGTGAGATCCTTCCACCGCCGTACCAGACCAATCCCGGCCGCCTTCCCGAAAAGATCAATGGGGATGCGGCAGCTGCAGCAGACTGATCGTTCAACGCTGCTTCAAGAATCTCCAGAGATTCAGGAGCTACATACGCATCGTTATCCAGTAGAAGAGCGTAGTCGCACCCACCCTCGCGTACTTGCCGCACACCGACATTAACAGCGTTGGCATGTCCTGTGTTTGTCGACAGGCCGAGGAATCGCGCGCGGGGGAACTTCTCGGACTGTGCAACGAGAATGTCATTATCGGACTCGTTATCAACCACTACAACCATGCGCGGTTGCAGTGTGAGCGAGGCGACGTGACTCAGACAGACTGCCGTGGTCTCCGGGTCCCGCCACTGCGTGATGACAATACCGGTCGAAGATGGTTTCTGCATCGATGTCATTCAGCCCCTCGCACCAGTACAGACCATTCGGTACGTGCACGCTCAATGCGATATCCGGCTGTTTGTAGCGATCGCACAGCGTCAGCCGCTTGTACCCCGTGTCCGAAAACGACCACTGCCCTATGGGGAGACAGGAATGTCGGAGTGCGGAATATAGAAGCATACCATTCTTCAATGGTTGCACCCCGGATCTCAGGGTAGAGGTTCCGCCACTCATTGCGCAAACGGACCCAGCCCGTTTCAAAGACACCTATACATCCCCCGGTCTCGAGAAACGAATACACGGGCACGAAGGACAACCCATTGATCGACGGAGATCCTTTATCCCGCACAGACATCCCCGCCGGCCAGTCAAAGGCCATCACGTACGAGGGCTGGCGTGAACGAACAACCTCCTGTACGTCGGCATGGACAAGAGATGCCTGACGGTTGAACTGCTCGAAAAAGACACAGTTGTACACTAGCGCGACACCCGCCCAGGCCAGCCACACCCAATTCCATCGCGGGGAGAGCCGGACATCCGAGAGGGCGACACAGGCGAGAGCCAGCAGAGGAAGCCCGAACCGTGCCCCCGGCTGCACAACACTCAGGGTCGGATCGGGGAGAAACACCAACGCCGCTGCACAGACAAGAATAACCGGCACCATTTGCATCTTCATCGTATGATCACGGATGGCCGAGTAGATCGCACGCGTAATAAATCCCCCCAACGTCAGCAACCATAAAGCATTGCATATGGTGATCGGCAGGAATACGGGAACCCCATACGTTTTGAAAAACAACGAAAATGGCTTGGCGGCATTCCTCGCCAGCGTGATCAGATCCCAGCGGGGTATCGTGGCGAGGTTCGCCGATCCGGCGAGAACATACCAGATGAAGAGGACAAAGGCCGGGATTGCCGCAAGTGTAAGCCGGAGGAAGACCCGCTGCCGTTCTGCGGGGCGGACACTCCACGCCACTGTTCCCAGCAGAACAAGCAAGATGAAGAACATGATGCCATGCGTAAAGTAGACCGCGGTGATCGCAAGAGAAAGAAGCAGCCACGCGCCCATCCCGATCTGATCGAGACGGGACACAAATGCGCCGGCAATCCACAGAACCATGACAAGCCCCAGCGAATAGTTCTGTGCACCAAGGAGGTAGTAGTTGAAAGCAAACGGGAAACCAAGAAAAGCGATCGGGGAGAGTGAACCCTGTGTGTGCCTGCGCACTGCGTACCACCAAGCCCATGGCATGCCGATCACACACACGGAGAGGAAGAGCTTTCCTCCAACCTCATCCGACACAATCCCCCCCAGAAGCGCACAGAAAAGAGTGAAGGTGCTATTGGGAATAGGGCCGGGACACAATTCATAGAACCGGCTGGCGGATCCGTGCGCGAGGATGATGTCACGAACGATCTTACCTTCATAGAGCCAGACCGCATAGTCGTAAAGCGGCAGGAATCGAACGCACCACACAAGCGCGACTTGGCCGGCTGACAGCACGGCGGCCACAATGAGCCAGCGGCGCCAAATGTGGTTCGTGCCTATCATCCACAAATCCTTTTGTAGAGGTCGATATGCAGGGCCGCGATTATTGGCCAGGCGTATCGTTCTGCAGCAATCCGTCCATTCCTGCTTAACGATTCGCGGAGGGATGCATTGTCGAGAAGCATCAGGACACGCCGCGAAAGCTCAGCCGCCGAACAGGGGTCATCGATATACAGACCATGCACGCCGTCAGTTAAGTCTTCCACCGCACCGGCTGCCCTTGAGGTTATCACCGGAATCCCTGCGGCCATCGCCTCAATGATCACCATGCCAAACGGCTCATAGTGCGTCGGGAATAGAAACGCATCTGCCTTCAAGAAAAGAGATTCGGGAGCTGTCACGCCTCCGAGGAATTTGAGACGGTCAAGAACTTTAAGCTCGGCCGCCCTCCGTTTGTATGGAGCCGGATCGTCGTTGCCGGCAACGTGCACTTCCACAGAATGTCCGGAAAGCGACGGAAGGGCTTCGATGATTGTCTGCAGACCCTTCCGATCGAATTCATTGCCGACAAACAGAAATATGAACGGGTTTCGTTGTTTGTCATTTGCAGACGCAGTTTTCTTTTCTCGCTGGAAACGTGATAGATGCACACCATTGGGAATAATGCACACGGCTTCTTCGGGCAGGTTGTATTCTTCAAGTATCTGCTGCCGGACAAGATGTGAGACAGCCACGATTCGCTTCCGGCGTGGACCCATGAAAAGCCGCCGTTCATCAGCGAGTGACAGCCGGTCATAGACCCCGAGGTTGCGGCGGCGTATGCGGCCTTTCCCGCGGCTCGCCTGAATTTTCACAGCAGCTTTGTGACAGCTCTGAGCAGCCACGACATCGGCTTTTGCTCCCACACCAAAGGCATGGATCACCGACGCTTGTGTCTTCTCTGTCGTGGATGGCTCAAACAGGCGGAACGCCAGCTTCCCGATCGCCGGTGTCAACGAAAGACCCGGCACCTGGTGCCAATTGCCGGGCGTAGCTTCCCATCGCTGGCTGATGATATGCACAAGGTGTCCGAGTCTCACGTACTCCGTCGCAAGCGCAGAGGCAATCCTGCCCAAACCTGTGGCATCATCAACAGACTGGGCGATCAGAGCAATCTTCAGTTGTGAGACATCGGCGTTCATTCTGATCCTGCAACTATTCGCGAAGGTCCCCAAAGACTCCGCAGGACAGCTTTAATGGTATCCAGATCCTCCCGGTGCAACGGACGCACTGCAGCGACTAAGAAGCGCAAACGTTATGAAGAAGACAACTGCAATAGTACCGATGTGAAGAATCGGGATGTCGATGTGAGGCACCAGGAACGATACCGCTATGGCAACGAGGGTCGCAGCCATGATGCGAATCCACGTACGCCACTGCAATGCAACGCCCCCGATGCGGTGCACCGATAATCCTCCCAGGACATTGGCCAGTAGCACTCCCGCTCCTCCGGCACACGCCGCACCAATTGCACCCCAGCGGGGAATCAGAACGAAATGCAAAGTCACGGTCGCGCAGGCGGCTATTATGCCGATCCTTACAACGGTCCAGACGTTGCCCAGCGCCAACAGATAGTCGGCATTCTCGCCGGTTGCGAAAAGGCGGGAGACAATGCGAAAACCGAGAATGATGCGAAGAATGTCGACCGCTCCGGCATACTTGTCCGAGTAGAGGAGTCTGAGGAGTTCGGGGGCACTAACAAAGACGAAGGCAAGGACAGGAATTGTCAACAGGGATGTTATCCGCACAACAACGCCGTAGAGTGTATTCATCCGCACACGGTCGTTGACGGCATACTGGGACAACGCCGCCAGAGAAACGCCTCCGAATCCGGCGGTCAGGGCCAGAAGCCCGACCTGAACAATCGAATACGCAACATCGTACAACGAAGCCGATGAGCTTTCAGGCCGCAGCAGTGTGAGAAACATCACATCGCCCTGCCGCCCGAGGAAGTAGTCAATGATCGTGTTCAGCCAGAACACGGCTCCGAATGTCACCACAGGCATCACGGGGATCCTGCGTGATTCACCGGCCCACTCGACTCTTGCTGCGACGGCATAGCCCGCAACCTGCACCGCACTGCCGGCGACGAGGATGACAAGCACCGCGGGAATGGTGATGGCATGCCCCGCAATGAGCAATGCCAACAGTTCCGCACCGCGTGCCAGAACTCCAACAGCGGCGGACTGGCGGTCCGGAACCGGGCAATGAGAAGCATGCCAAGGACCGGCGCTGCACTTCTCAACAGGCCGAGAACGACAACAAGACTCAGGAACTCCGCCCAGGCTTCGGTGCGTGAGGGCAGCAGCCGAGGAAACACGAATATCGCAACGCCGCAGACCGCGGCATACAATCCGAGGCGCACCAGTCAGAAGCCGTACCACGAGGTATCGTGTTCCGGCATTCGTTCCATCGGCCTGCGGAAGGAACTTATTGAGAGATACCTCGATTCCGGCGGATGAAAGCACGATGAGCAGTTGCACAACGCTTAACACGCCGGCGAGTTGCCCGTTGCTTTCGACTCCCAGCCCCCGCGCAATGACGATTGTCGACAGGTAGAAGAGCGCGTACTCGGTAACTTTTCCTACGTGGTTCCAGACGGCACTACGGGCGATATTCCGGGAGGTGGATGGCACAGGAGTGAAGGGTGTACAACGAATATACACCGAATTGCATCGGATACAATGGACAATATATCAACGAAGCACGAAAAATGAAATCCAGCCGCGTTGCAAATGTTGCCTCTTCTTCGTATTTTTGATGGCATTGCGCCCGGAGAGGTGCAGGAGCGGTTGAACTGGCCACCCTGGAAAGGTGGTATACTCGTAAGGGTATCGTGGGTTCGAATCCCACCCTCTCCGCAGTATTTCATTTGTACCTCGCATTGCCTTGACCATGTTCATACAGAGAGCACGTGTCCGAGGGGTGTCGAGATCGACAACTTGAAACCATCCGGGTCGTGGAGTCTCATCATTCGCACCCCCCAAGGCATGTCAGCCGGCTCTGAATCGAGCGTCCCACCAAGCCTTTTGATTCGCCGCGCGATGTCGTCGACGTTTTGGTCCGTCGAAATCTGAAGCGAAAATCCCAACCCCTTGATCCGGTCCCAGCCCTTGGCGCCATCATCTTGATTGATCGAAATGCGCACTTCGCCGGCCTTCAGCGCCACAGCCCTCAATGTTCCGTCTCGTTCGATCTTCCGGTCGATGCTGAACCCTACAACGTCCTGATACCATGCCAGACTCTTCTGAAGATCCTTCACGGTCAAAGAGACCGACATTGTTCTTGCGTGGAAGGAATCTGGGCTTGATTGTTGCGCGGCACCGCCAGAGACTGGTGATTCCATGTTCATAATGACTTCCTTTCAAGAATGTTATTGAAACCAAAGTCACCGCACGAGCAATAATTTGTGCGTCTGCACGAACGATCCCGCTACTATCTTATAGAAGTACACGCCGCTTGAGAGCTGGGTTCCATCGAATCTGACTTCGTGAAATCCTGCATCCTGTTCCCCATTCTGGAGAAGGGCGACCTGCTGGCCCAGGGTGTTGAAGACCATCAATGCCACATGCGACCTTTGCGGAAGTCCGTAGCGGATCGTGGTCGAGGGGTTGAAGGGGTTGGGAAAATTCTGACTCAGCCCGAACTCGTCCGGGAGATTCACCCCGGAAACTCCGGGCAGTGCGGTGACCATAAGCCCAAGTTCCGGTGTTGGAATGCTCTCGTTTCCATGAACATCCACGGTCGTGACCCTGTAGTAGTATTGATTCCCAACCGAGGTTGATGAATCAACGATGGTGCTGTCGGTTGTCGTTTGAAGACGGGTGGAATCTGTAGTTGGGAATCCGCCCGATGCAGACCGATACACGGCATAGTGACCGACATCCGGATCGGTGCGATCGTGAGACCAGCTCAACCGTATGCGACCGTTGGCGAGAGATGCCAGCACAGCATTCGCAGGTGCGCGTGGAGCTATGTTGTCCACCGAATAGCCACTGTCCGGCGGCGAATCCCAATAGATTTCCGGATTGCTTGTGGCTGCTGTGATGAACAACATACCGCCAGGGAATTCCCTGAGGCGTGGAATCCGCGAGCGTTGGACACGCATAGGAATAATGAGCGAGCCCATGGGAAGGCAGGCTGGTGATATATTGCCAGTAAATGTCACCGCCGAGGAGTGTGGAACCTTCCTGCGTGCGTGTGGTCATAAATGTGAGAGCACCTGCTTCGTTTTTCGCAGCCTTGCCGACATAGTCTTTTCTGCTGAGGGCAGTCGCGTTGCCCGGAGCCGAGCTAACCCGGATGCCGCGCCACACCCAATACTCAGTCACAATCCTTGACGGCGGCTCGTCGCCGCGTGATTTGTCCCAATTCACGACTACAGTCCCACCTTGATCGAGGGGAAGGTCCTTGACTGCCGCAATACCCGGTTGCGCGTCAATATACATCCATGCCGCACCTGCATGACTGTTGTCACCATATCCACCCACGATTGCCAAATTGCCGTCGGCGGAAAGTGAGACTGTATTGCCCTGACGTGTCACACCCACAGCACCGGTGCCCACGAGTTTCGTCCCCTGCTGAGTCCAAACTCCACCGCTCCGCGTGAATACCCATACCGCGCCTACAGCGCTATTGTCACCATATCCACCCATGAGTGCCGTATTCCCGTCGGAGGAAAGAGAGACTGAATTGCCTTGATCTGCAGCACCCGCAGCACCGGTGCCCACGAGTTTCGTCCCCTGCTGAGTCCACACTCCGCTGCTCCGTGTGAATACCCATGCCGCACCTGCACCGTTGTTGTCAGTATACCCCCCCACGATTGCCGTATTCCCGTCGGCGGAAAGAGAGACTGAAATGCCCAGCTGTGCAGCACCCACAGCACCGGTGCCCACGAGTTTCGTCCCCTGCTGAGCCCACACTCCGCCACTCCGTGTGAATACCCATGCCGCACCTGTAGAACCGTTGTCAGTCCACCCACCCACGATTGCCGTATTCCCGTCGGCGGAAAGAGAGACTGAAACACCCTGATGTGCTGCACCCACAGCACCGGTGCCCACGAGCTTCGCCCCCTGCTGAGTCCACACTCCACCGCTTCGCGTGAAGACCCATGCCGCACCTGCACCGCTGTTGTCAGCATACCCCCCCACGATTGCCGTATTCCCGTCGGAGGCAAGAGAAACCGAATAGCCTTGAAATGCAACACCCGCAGCACCGGTGCCCACGAGTTTCGTCCCCTGCTGAGTCCACGCTCCGCCACTCCGCGTGAAGACCCATACCGCACCTGCGCTACTGTTGTCAGTATGCCCCCCCACGATTGCCGTATTCCCGTCGGCGGAAAGAGAGACTGAACTGCCCTGCTCTGCAGTACCCACAGCACCGGTGCCCACGAGTTTCGTCCCCTGCTGGGCCCACACTCCACCGCTCCGCGTGAATACCCATGCCGCACCTGTACTACTGTTGTCACTATACCCACCCATGATTGCCGTATTCCCGTCGGCGGAAAGAGAAACTGAATAGCCTTGATCTGCAGCACCCACGGCGCCTGTGCCCACGAGTTTCGTTCCTTGCTGTAGCAGTTGTGCACTCGCGTTCATCACCAATGCACAAGAGAACAGTACTACAAAAGCCAATGTGTGTTTCATCGTGTTCCTCCTTCTGTATTGAAGCATTCACGCCGGCGCTAATAGGATTTGACCTCTATGGGCCGCCCCGGTGCCATGAAATTGTCCGAGTTGAACTCCGCCGACTTGGAAAGGAACAAACAAACGATAGGGTGATACCCTATTCCCCTCGGTCTAGAACACCACATCAATCGAGTTTGTTACAATCTCCACACTTCTTTGGAAACCTCAGTTCAGATGGTTATATTGCCACCGCATTTGCCGTCCAGCATTTTCAAGTGATTCACAGGGCCAGGGTATGAAACGACTATCTCCCACGTGGCAAATCTTTCTTGCATCGCTTGTGCTTATTGCACTGCAAGTACTTGTGTTCAGTCCCGCTCTGGACAATGAGTTCCTTAAGTACGATGACGACGTGTATGTCTACGAAAATGCCAACATCCAAACACTGAATGCCGTAAATGTGGCCTGGATGTTCGCAAGACCATACTATCGATCATACACTCCTCTCACGCTGCTTTCCCATGCAGTGGATTACAGGCTGTGGGGGAACAATCCATGGGGACATCACCTCACGAGCCTGTTGCTTCACAGCGCGAATACCGTTCTCGTTTTTCTGCTCGGCCTCATGCTTCTGCGCGTTGTACGCCTGAGACCGGGAGGAACAACGCTGGAAGTGTCCACAGCACCGGTAGCCTTCGCTGATACGGCAAGCGTGGTTGGTATGTTTGTCGCGTCGTTGTTGTTTTCCCTCCACCCGATCCGCGTTGAGTCCGTTGCATGGGTTTCGGACAGGAAAGACCTTTTGGTCGTGTTGTTCGCACTATCCTGCTGCATGACGTATCTCAAGTATGATGCCTACCGGGGCACAAAACGCGCTCTGCAATGGTATCTTGGTTCGCTATTCTTTTTTGCCCTGGCATTGCTCTCGAAGTCTGTTGCTGTTGTAGTACCGGCGATGTTGATCTTCCTGGATCTGTTCCTGTTGCATAGGACAAACCGCAGGAGCATGTGGACATCTCTCGTTGCGGAGAAGATTCCATTCCTCATGCTGAGTGTCGCGTTCGGCATCTTTGCGATTATTGCTGCGAAGGAAAGCCAGCTGAGCACCATAGTGGCAAAACTTTCCACTGCCCAATGGGTATTACTTCCGTTTTACACCATTATGTTTTATCCAGCGAAGATGTTGTGGCCGGTTCACCTTACCCCCGTATACGATGCGCCAGGCATCCCGCTGATGGTCATCGCCGCGATTCTGTGCATTGGTATTACGGTGCTTACGATCATCTCTGCGAGAAGGGGACGCGAATACTGGTTGCTGGGATGGTTGTGCTATATTGTCGCGATCGTGCCGACCATTACGGGATTGTCCGCCGGAATCCAACCATGGGCCGATCGCTATAGCTATTTCCCCACCATCAGCCTGATGTTTCTGGTTGGGGGGAGTATTCGCGGTCTGTGGGAAACGATATGAACACAGAGGAGTCGCTCCTCGGGGTGTGATTGCCGTACTTTGCGCGGTGCTCGTGCTTGTATGCGGGCGCCTGAGTGCACAACAGCTCCAGTTCTGGCAAAAGGCTGAAATCCTCTGGCGTTATGCAATTGAGGTTACTCCCGATGTTCCCATGCCATATGCGAACCTCGGCGTTGTGCTTGAAAGCAAGGGCGATCACGACGGAGCATTGACGATGTACGCGAAGGCGGTTGCGTTGGAACCGCACTATACAGATGCGTTGTTCAATATGGGCATCGCGTATGAAGCCAAACAACTGGTTGATTCAGCAGCGTCTTTCTATGCAAAGGCAATTGCGGAGGATCGCACCTATGCCGATGCGTATGTGAATCTGGGAAATATCTACGTACGCGCTGGAAAACTTGACGACGGGATCAGAATGTTCGAGCAGGCGATCTTGCTCGATGCATCGAATCCCGATCCACACTACAACATGGGCATTGCCGTCTACAACAAGGGTGATCGCGTGAAGGCGTTGGAGTGCTTTCAGACTGCTATCAAATACTCCCCCGGATATGCAAACGCGTACTACAACATGGGTATCGTGTACCTGGACCTGGGAAACAGTGATGCGGCAATGGAGAGCTTCGTGCGCGCTGCCAGGATTGGATCGGCAGACGCTCAAAAGCTGCTGAAATCCAATGGGTATCCATGGTGACCTGACTCTCCTCCTGCAGCACGCTTTCTGTATTTGTCTATGGACTGAATTCCCCACGAATCAAGAAAACCTCTCCTGTCCTTCCGGACAAAAGAGGTTCTCCTCACGATACTTCATCACGGCTTATCGCAACATTAGCAACTTCCTCGTCTGAACGAAATCCCCGGCTTGCATTCTGTAGAAATACACGCCGCTGGAGAAACTCTTTGCCGTCGAACTTCACCTCATGGTACCCCTGCATCCTGTTCCCTATTCTGGAGAACCGCAACCTGCTGACCGAGGGTGTTGAAGACTACGAGAGAAACGTTTGACTTGTGCGGCAAGATCGTAGCGGATCGTCGTCGAAGGGTTGAAGGGATTGGGATAGTTCTGCCACAGGAAGAACACCGACGAGACAGGGTTTTCCTTCGCTCCTGCTGACGTAACATATCCACCCATGGCGAGGAACGAAAACAGCCCGCTTTGGTAAACAACTCCCCCACCCCGGGTTGCCAACCCACTGACTGGCTCCCCGATGCTCCCTCGTAAAGCATTTCCCGAGCCCTTCGCCGACACGGCCCCTGCGTCAAGGTCGAGGTAAGGAGAACCGATTGCTGACTGCGTGCTACAAACGGGGCTAGGAGGAGCGCTCCCAGCAGAGTGGTCTTGAGATTCACCGGCTGCCTCCCTCGGGCGAAGAGTCGGACCTGACGCCGAATGCGTCCGGATTCACGTACTTCCCGCGGGCTGCGGGCTCCTTCATCACCTCGTCCTTCATCGGGTGACGGATGGCATAAGCATCGTGGCGTATGCCGGTAACCTGCCAGGAGACTTTCACATTTGGTTTGTCCGTTTTCACTTCAAAACGGTTCGAATTAATCTCCTTCATGATGATTGCCTGAGCGAACTGTCCGATGACAGTGAGTTGATACCGGAAATCCTGGTTCAATGATTCAAAGTACGACGGGAGTTCGACGGTCGCCAGACCTTCACCGTCCGTTAGGATATTGCCGCTGTACACATTCATCATTTCATTGCTTTCAATGCAGGAGTGGACGAGATATTTGTTCAGTGGATCCAACGGATGATCGATCATGAAGTTCTTCGTCCCCCCGACTGAGAGTCTTCCAGAAATCGCGACATCGCCGTCGAAGTAGCCGGCTCGTTGGTTTGGAGAATTGGCTTTTCCGTACACGCCAACCCACCGGGTATCATCCGAACCGGGGCCGGGGTTACCGTAGACGCCGCAGGTGTAGATCAATGTTGGCCCTACAACGTATTCCCCACTCATAAAACCATATGCGCCCGAGACGGTATTCTGCGCGAAGACAGCGTTGCCGGATGCGCTTCCCGTGACCGCTGCGTACAATCCCGTGCCGGTTGCTGAGGTCGCGTGAACGCCATATCCAGACCCCGTGTTGACTCCGGTGACTCCTCGTCCGGTTGTGCTTCCGTTCGTCCCATACACGCCACTCGCAAAGGTACTCAATCCGTAGACGCCGGGGCCGTTCGTGCTCGATCCATATGCGCCGGCGTTGTTCGTGCTCGATCCGTAAACGCCGGTTCCACCTCCCGCCAGTCGACCGATCGAACCATCGCTGCTCGAACCGTATACGGCGGTCCCAGTTGTCGTGATTCCGTACACGCCGGTTCCCGATGGACTGATTCCATAAACGCCGTATCCGGATCCTGCGTGCTCTCCCCACACCCCGATACCTGATGCTCCTAGTTCCCCTATTTAGTCCTTTCACTGCCGCGGAAGAGCCACCAGGAGATGTGGAGGTAAGTTCGCCGAGGATGCCAATCGCAGAGGCTTGTTGCGACCCCGACCAGCCATACACTCCGGGGCTTATCCCTGTCTGCAGAGTATGTCCACCTTCAACGCCTGTTCCCAAATCACTCAGACCGTACGCCCCACGCGTCGGCCCGCCACCCTGCACGCCTGTGCCTCCCGAGCTGAAGCCGGAAACTCCGATGTAGTTCGACATTCCAGACACGCCTATCCCACCCTGTTTCGACTCTCCGCTTACCGCTCCTCCGAAACCTGTATTCGTGAGCGCAAGCACCGCCTCGTCGGATGCTGATGTGTCGGCTAGGGGAAACTTCAGGCTTCCCCCGCCGCCACCCGCGGAGATGCGCAGCGTATTGCCGATTGCGTTATGGAGATGTTGCTTCCCGGGACAAGCGTCACTTCGTCGGTGATGCCGTTCACGACGCGAACAACCGTGCCGGGAGCGACATCCCTCGCGAACTGCGCGGTATCAGCACGTACGGAACGAAAACTGTATCCCACAGCTGTGAGCTCCGTGCGGCGGGGAGAGTTCAGCGCTACTGCCCAGCTGAATGCCCAGCCAATACGGCCGATCGAACTTCAGCGAGTCCGGAATAGGTGCAGTATCACCAAGCAACACCGAGAGGAGACCCCGCTTCACCGATACTGTACGTGCCTCGGTCCACATCGGAGAGTTGCCGGTGGAAGCGTTGTATATGCGAAAGGTGAGGCTATACGCCCCGTCGGGACGCGGGTTGCCAACCGTGTCGGTCAAGACACCCTGGAAGGAGATCTTCCGCGGCACTTGAGCTGATGCAATCGACATGAGAAAGAGAAGAACAAGAATTGAGCAAAAGCGGGTCATGCAGGCCTCCAGGGATGACTTCATGGTCCTTGTGCGTCAAGATGAGAGAATTCTATACCGATGAACACACAATCTCTTGCACGAGTTCCTTAGCTGAGGGCGGGTCGAAGGGGTTGGACAATTCCGGAATAGCGACAGCTGCCGGGAGTAATGTCAAACAAATATTTCGCACAGACCGTGCAACAGAGAGATCTGCGCGCGTAACATTGCGGACAACATGACGCGGATCAATGAGTAGTCAATTGCCGATATTCAGATTGCACTGCTTCTGTCCCATAAATTCTCTCGAGTCTGCGAACCGTGAAGTGTCCTCGAGCCATATCTTGATAATGGTCAATGAACGCCAGATTCACGAGAGCGCCCCCCACAGCGCCAACAGCAGGGATTGCCTGCACGGCCGCTTTCTCCGAAACATTCACACCGAAACGGGTCGCGATCATTGAAATCAACCGAACAATCACGGGTGCCCCCTCCTTTGCGAGTCCTCGCTCTGCGATGAACTCGGCAGCCTCAGAAACAGCCTTGGCGAGAACCGCACGTACAGCGAAGTATCCAGATTCGGCTGCGTCATCTCGTGTTTTGTGACCTCCTAATGCGAAGACTTCAAGACATGCAAGCTTTGATTCGGCTAAACGTATATCTTCGCCTTCGCTGCGGGCGATGTCGATGATAGATCTGAGCATGATCGTTGTGGAGACCGGCAGTTCAATGAACAACGCAGGGAGTCCAAAAGCGCCCCCGCCTGCGCCACTTGCCGTCGCTGCAATCTTATGCCAAATATCGCTCGATGCCGATTGATTATTCTTACCCAAGGTCCTGAGAGCGGCATTAAAAGCCTTTTCCAAAGCCGTTCTCGTCGCCTTGTTGACCACTTCAGACCATTTGGCCGGGAGTAGATCTATCCCCCTTTCTATCGGTCTGCCTATGACAGCTGTTATCTTTGCGGTGAGGCCCGGGTGTTCAAGAAACTGCTTTGCTTTCCGCAATTGTTCGATGTGTTCTGGTGTCATTTGATGAATTGCTCGTAGTATCTGAATGGCTTCCTGACGAACCACGGCCTGGTGTAATGCCAAAAGGTACATGCAAACCTCCGGATTGTCAATTAACCCATTCGCCGGGATTGGCGCCCGGAATTGGCGGCAAAGAAAAAGCCCCAGCCATCTCTGACCGGGGCTCGTGTGCCACGTTTTATAAGCGTCCCCTACTGTAGCACCGCATCAATTTCGTAGCGTTCGTTGGCTATTGCCTCGCCCTGGGTCATAAACCATTTCTCGGTTACCTTCGGTTTGCTGCAGTCATTGGTACAGCAAAACCTCAGTCCACGCTCGGTCCTATCGGCCATGACTGCGATTTGGATTCCCCGATGCGTTGCCTTCGTTGTCGTTATTTCCATCATTATGCCACTCCTGGGGAAATGTTTTTTTCGTTCTATAATATACTCAAATTGGCACTGAAGTACCGGAATATCTTTCACTGTCTCCCGGTTCACACTCCTGAAACCCCAAGACGATGTTTCCCGGATGGCGCCAGGATCACATAGGAATTCCTGCCTTTCAGAACGGGAAGCGCAACTTCAGATCCGTCGATCAGGATTCTTTTTGGGATAGGCACTCAGCGAAACGACACACCGGGAAGGTGAGGAATACGTGAGTTCGAATCCTCCTGAAATAGCCTTGCAGTCAAGGAGTTCATCGGTGATCGCGACCAGACGGAGTTCCGGACTGCTGAAATTCTGCCGGCCGATGCTTTGCTGAAGGTGAGATGATGGGTTCCGGCGGGCAGGGTGATGCCTTCGGATCCATGACACGGCCAGGGCTTGCCATTGTTGTATAAGATCCCATTTCCGGTCAGATCCAACGTGACCGTCGTTGGCACGCTGACGTCCCATCCGCCGGCACTCTTTCTGATTGTTGATCCGCCGGCCATCGCATATGGAACGAGCGGCCAATCCTGATCGAACACCGTCCACTCACAGTAGACACACACTCGACCATGTTGTTCTGATGCAATCTGTAGTTGCTGAAGAATCTCGGTGCCTGTCGCTTGACCTGACGCGAATCCGTGTTGCGTCAGGGGATGAATCGGCACTACATTGATATCGATCATCGAGGGACGGTCAGGAATGAGCGATAGCAATGTCTGACGTAAACGCCGATACCGGACCGGGGGCTTGTCCCATTCCGTGTATGGGTCTTCGACATTCAAAGTCATGCCGAACTCTTTCACCAGCTTGAGCGTCGCATCGAGATCGAAGCCGAGCAAATCCTCGAACTCGGGATGCAGTGTATTGTCAACAATCGTGTGTATCAGCTCCCAGTCACGTTTCCCCTGTCGCTCCAGTTCCAAAATGAACTCCACGACCCGGCGAAGCAATCGGATGTTGACGACCCTCCGGTACTCGTAGAACTTCTCCAACCCGATTGAATCTCGTTGCCAGAAATGCTGAGACGCCGGGTCTTCGAGTTCGAGCGGGTCAAATCCGGCCACTGCTTCGAACTCCCTGCGCATGGGTGGCCCGAAGCTCGTGAAGTAGTCAGGTCTTGATGGTCCCTGCAGCGCTTCTCCTCCTGCTCCCGTGATGGTGAACTCCGCGATGTCGACGCCATCCCAATCGAGCTCGAGCTGCCGGGACAGATCGTCGAGTGCCGCGTTCATGCAATCGGGATTCTGAAGGTCCATGAGATGGAGGAAATCCAGTTTTGCGTCCTGAAGAAGCGCAGTCTTCTGCCGCCATTCGGGATGCCGGTTCCAGAATCCTTCTCCGACGTGCGGCCACTCGAGCCACGCGTAGACAAGGACTCCATTCCTGTGTGCAGCGTCGATGAGTTTCTTGTAGTCAAAGTTGTCGTACCACGCGGCGGCGTGCACGGCGCGAATCCCCCACGCTCTCCAGAGAGCTGCAAGGCTGTCTATTGGCATGGAGAAGCGATATCCCGCATCGAAATACGCGTCTACCCCCTGACGTCGGAACGGCGGTTTGCAATCAAGGTTGCGGACAATAGCATTAACCATCGTCGGGAATCTGGAATAGCCGTTGCCGGAGAGAGCATCGAGATACGGTGCAAGGACGATGCATTTTCCTCTTCCCCAGATCCGCTGTCACGACAAGAGGATGACCTGTGACAGAATCAGCATAGAGTACTTGCGTTGAAGCCTTGGGAAGTCCCATGATCCAGCTGACCTTCGGCCGATCAGCCCAATGAAGGGGGTTACCGGGAAGATTCTGATCGATAACCACGCTGACCCTCTGGGGTTTGCCGAGTTTGAAGTGGAGCGCCGACAGAAGCTGACTCTCACCGCCCGTGACGAGCCTGAGCCCCTTCTCCATTGAACTGACGATGCGTCGCACCTGTTTCGAAGAAAGAGACGGAGATGAAGCGTGTGGAATAAGCAACAATGTGCGGTTATCGAGTCCGACATTGTCCAGATCCCGAACGTTGAGCCTCGACGCAGAAAAACCTATACTGGCCATCATCGAAGCATAACTTTCCTGGTCGATGGAATCCGCAGCAGACGCGTTGCAATTCCAAAGTATCAGGACCTCCGTAAGATCGGGCTGATTTCGGGTGAATGGGTGTTGCGCAACCACGGTGGCGAATGGCAGGACGACAAGAGAAAAGAGGACAATGACACAACGGCTCTTTTTCGATGAATTGTTCATGCGGTAGCCCTTCAGGACCCGTGAAATGAGAAAGGCCCGGAGTGTATTCCGAGCCTTCTCCTTACCGTCACCAGCTCCAGAGGCAACACCTTGCCCGACAAAAAAGGCAGAAGTGGGAGGACAAATGTCCTTATCGGAGCAACAACATACTGCGCATCTGCACAAAATTCCCTGCGTGCATCCTGTAGAAGTACATGCCGCTGGAAAGTCCGTTTCCGTCGAACTTCACTTCGTAGCTCCCCGGCTCCTTCTTTTCATTCACCAGCACCGCCACCTCGCGGCCGAGCATGTCATACACGGCGAGCCTCACCCAACTAGACCCCAGCCCCCAGACCCCAGACCCATTCTTGCTCACCCGCAACCCGGTACCCGATTGTGGTAACGGGATTGAACGGATTGGGATAGTTCTGAGCCAGCTCAAAAGATGTCAGGAAGGATGTCCGGCACGCTTGTTACGGCCATGACCTGAATCGGTTCTGAAAAATGAACAGCGCCGTTGAGATCAACTTGTTTCAGGCGATACCACCATTCATCGGTGCTTGCCGGGTACGTCAAGATAACTGTACTTCTGCGGAACAACCGTAGTACCATGGCCCGCAACAAACGCACCCGGCAACTCATTGAACTCCTTGTCATTCCGGTCCTTTCCTTTGAATGTAAAATCCGAAGTTACTGGTCTCCGATAGCGTTGTCCATTCGAGCTTGACAGATTTCCCATCCCACTGCGTGGCCGTGAAACTCGCCAGTTCGATGGGAAGCTCTTCCTCCCACATACCCTCCGTCCATTGTAGCGGAACTCACACCAACAGTGCCGCTGGTGGCGGAGGTATCGTTCGCCGTGAATTGGACTGTTGCACCGTTTTTCGCCACGAAGATGTATCCCACCCGTACTCCGTTGGATGTGCTGCTGACGTACCTGTCTACTTTCCGAATGCGTAGAGCGTTTTGCACCTGCACCCCGGGGAGGGTAAGCGTGCCGTAGGCGTCAACTGTATAGGTGATGTTATGCCTGGTGTCAAGTGGTCCAAACGGCAATGTGAGAGTACCGAGAGTGGCAGTGCCCGAAACGGATTCGGTGTAGTCTGCGGTCCAGGTCTTGGAGAGATTGAGTGGAAGAGCGTAGTCCACTGATGCCGGCGAATTGAGCCACTGGCCTTGAGCAGGATAAGGAGTGCCAAAGAGATACGCGTTCCCGCCTCCCTTCAAGCCATAGTTCACCAGGTTACTTGTCAAAGCGTAATAGACAATTCCTGTCCCTTTCAGGGTTACTGTGGTTGCCAACGCTTCATAGACGAAGGAGTAAGTGAATCGCTGTGTCGCGCAATGCGTGTGTTGCCTGAGGAAAGTCGGCGGCGTACGTTGTGGATGCCAACGGTAAGCTCTGCAGACTCATCCTGGAGGTTGTGTTGAACCTGACAAAATTCCAGGACGTTTGTCCCGGCGCACCAATATTTGCAGACGTGGTCAAGGTGTCGATGCGATAGGTGATGGTATTCCCGACGGCGAATATCGTCTGCACATCCGTGGCATCGAATGTGATGCCTTGGGCCCCGGCTATTTGCGCTCCGAATGCAAGCATCATGGCGCACATGACAATACGTATCGTTCCCTGCATATCTCCTCCTCGGAATTTTGTTCACCTACCTGATACGGGCGGCACCTGCAACATCGGGCGTACCAGCAAAAAAACGAGCTATTCTATAGGGGAAATATATCTCGCAGTCCGACTAATGTCAACTGTGAGCAAAATCACACCGAGATCACACCGGTATTCCCTTCGCCCGTATGCTCGAGGGGCGTTACTTGACTTTCGCCATGCGGAGAGGTATTATTCACACGCACTCAATGGCCAAGTCAACAAACCCGCATTCTCAGTTCAGAATCGTCAAATTCTCTGGACACCGGCTTCCCATGCGCCCTTTCGTCGCACTGTACGTTCTCATTCTCACCGCCTCCCTCATTGCACACACACAACCCGTCCACGTCATCACCCTTGACGCCACCATCAACCCGGCCACTGCCGACTTCATTCACCGCAGCATCGAACGCGCAGCCGAAGACGGTGCGCAGTGCCTGGTGATTCGGCTGAATACTCCCGGCGGGCTGCTGAAATCGACGCGCATCATTGTCAGTGATCTCCTGACGGCTCCCCTTCCCGTGGTTGTGTACGTCTCCCCCTCAGGCGCGCAGGCGGCATCGGCAGGCACATTCATTGCTCTTGCCGCCCATATTGCCGCCATGGCCCCCGGCACGAACATCGGCGCCGCTCATCCGGTAGGCATGCAAGGCGGGGAAAAAGACTCGATCATGAATGAGAAGGCGACCAATGACGCCGCCGCCTTCATCCGCAGCATCAGCGAAAAACGGCACCGCAACGTCCGATGGGCCGAGGAAGCTGTTCGCAACAGCATCTCTATTACCGAAACGGAAGCCTTGAAGGACTCCGTCATCGATCTGGTCGCTCCGACCGTTCATGCGCTGCTCAAAGAGATCGACGGCAAGACCGTGACGGTCGGCGAACAGGAACGCACATTGCACACAGCGGACGCTGCAATCAACGAAATTCAGATGGATTGGAAACACCGGATCCTCGATATACTCAGCGATCCGAATATCGCGTACATCTTCTTTCTGCTCGGCGTCTACGGCTTGCTCTTCGAACTCTATAACCCCGGCTCCGTCCTTCCGGGTGTTGTCGGCGCGATTTCCCTGATCCTCGCCTTCTACTCCCTGCACACGCTCCCGGTGAACTACGCAGGGCTTGCACTCATCATTGTCGGCATTATTCTCTTCGTCCTTGAACTCAAAATAACGAGCTACGGCCTGCTTACGGTGGGCGGAGCTATCTCGCTGTTGTTAGGATCCATCATGCTCATTGACTCCGATTCAGCACTCGAATTCGTTACTATTTCCTGGAGTGTCATCATCCCGTCAGTTGTCGTCACCGTGCTCTTCTTTGTCTTTGCCATCGGTATGGGTATCCGCGCGCAACGACGCAAACCGGTCACCGGCACCGAAGGGCTCGTGGGCGAAACCGGGAATGCACTCCAGACTCTAGCGCCGGCCGGGCAGGTGCGGGTGCACGGAGAAATCTGGAACGCTACATACCTCCGGCGGTACAATACCTGCGGGTTCTGCAATCGAAGTTGTCCACGTCGAAAATCTTCAACTTGTCGTGCGACCCCACGTAAAGTAGGTTACAGAAAGGAACACCCAATGGAATCCTTTAGTATAGTTTTCTTCATCATCATTCTCTTCGTTGTCATTATCCTCACAAACGCCATTCGCGTGCTGCGGGAATACGAACGCGGCGTTATTTTCAGGCTGGGCCGGCTTATCGCCATGAAAGGGCCGGGCATCATCTTCCTGATCCCGATGGTTGACAAAATAGTGAAAGTCAGCCTCCGCACCGTAGTACTCGACGTTCCACCGCAGGATGTCATCACCAAGGATAACGTCTCCATCAAGGTGAACGCGGTGGTCTACTTCCGCGTCGTGCAACCTGACAAGGCCATCGTGGAGGTGGAGAACTATTTGTTCGCCACTTCGCAACTCTCGCAGACCACGCTGCGCAGCATTCTGGGCCAGTCTTCGCTGGATGAGCTCCTGGCTGAACGGGACAAGATCAACAGCGAGCTTCAGAAGATCATCGACTACCACACCGAGCCATGGGGCATCAAAATCTCCACGGTGGAAGTGAAACAAATCGACCTCCCCATCGAGATGCAGCGGGCCATGGCGCGTCAGGCCGAGGCCGAGCGCGAACGGCGGGCAAAAGTGATCCACGCTGAAGGCGAATTCCAGGCATCACAGAAGCTGGCCGACGCAGCCATGGTCATCGAGGACCACCCGATGGCCCTCCAGCTTCGCTACCTGCAGACCCTGACCGAAGTGGCTTCGGAGAAGAATTCGACGACGATTTTCCCGATTCCGATCGACCTCATCGCCCCGTTCATTCAAGCGTTCAAGGAGAAGTCCAAGGGGCAGGACAAATAACTCTCTGACCAGCAGGCTACTCCGCAGGGACGGAGGATGACCCCGCTCCTGTCCGGACACAATACCGAAGAAGGGATTCTCGCCGTCCTCCCGGCCGGCGACGCTGTAATGCGCCTCTACGTTCGGGGTACGAAATCCATCTCCACGCGCGACGAGGAATTCTACCCGTTCTTCTATCTCGCCGAGCCATCCCTCCTCGACGGCTTCCAGCAAAAGTTCTGGCTGAAGAAAGCGGAAGGGACTCTCTCCTTCACACACATCTGCGTGTTCCCGGCGTGGCCCGTGCTCTGGGATGCGGTGAGACACATGCTCGACCGGCTACAACGCAGCTGAAACGACGCGTATCGAATCATACACCCAGCTGCAGGCCCTCCATCTGATCCCCGACCCGGTCACACAGTTCCTGCTGCAGACCGGCAGAACGCATGTTCAAGGGGATGGCCTTCAACGACCTGCACCGCCTCCAGCTGGACATCGAGACGTACACCGAAGGCTTCTACCGTTTCAGCAAAGCCACCAGACCGGGAGACCGGATTATTCTGATCGCTCTGGCTGATAGCCGCGGGTGGAACCATATCATTGACGGCAGAAAGCTGGATGAACGCCGCATGCTCCGGGAATTGGTGCGGGTGATCAATGAGCGCGATCCCGATGTGATCGAGGGACACAATATCATCGGGTTTGATCTTCCCTACATTCTCACACGGTGCGCACGGCACGGCGTTGAGCTGACCATCGGACGGGACGGCAGCGCGGCGAAAACCGCAGACGCGCGCGGCGGTGCGGGCGAGTACCCCGGTGAACCTGCAATCGCCGGACGCCACGTCGTCGACACACTCCACCTCGTCCAGAGCTACGATCAGACAAAGCGAAACATGGAAAGCTACGGTCTGAAGTATGTCGCCCGCTATTTCGGATTTGCCTCCCCTGACCGCGTCTACGTGCAGGGTGACCGCATTTCGGCTACATGGGACGAAAACCCCGAGACGCTCGTCAAGTATGCGCTCGACGATGTTCTGGAAACCGGACGCATCAGCGAACATCTCTCTCCCACATCATTCTACCTTGCGCAGATGCTCCCCGTTCCCTATGGAGCGGTGACCCGCATGGGGTCGGCCGCGAAGATCGAAATGCTCATGGCACGGGAATACCTGCGCCGGAAACACTCTCTGCCCCGTCCTTCACAGGGCATCCAGACCACCGGCGGGTATACGGACCTCTTTGTCACCGGTGTCGTGGCCCCGGTGGTCCATGCCGACGTGGCTTCGCTGTATCCTTCCATCATGATAGGCAATGGCATTGCACCGGCAAAAGACACGCTGGGGATCTTCACCGCGATGCTGGAGGAGCTCACGTCGCAACGGCTCGCCGTCAAGCAGGAAGCACGTGCTGCATCGGATCCCCTCGAACGCTCCCGCCTCGATGCACGGCAATCGTCCATGAAAATTCTGATCAACTCCTTCTACGGCTATCTCGGCTATGGCCGGGCACTGTTCAACGACTACCTGCAGGCCGATGCGGTCACAACCGCCGGTCAGGAGATCCTGCGAAAGATCATTGCGACGATACGCGAACACCGCGGCACCGTGGTGGAGGTCGACACCGACGGAGTGTTCTTCGTGCCACCCCCCGATTGCATCGGCGAAGATGCCGAGCGAAGCTTCGTGCGGACCGTCGCGCTCACATTGCCGCCGCGCATCGTTCTGGAGCTCGACGGCCGGTATCAACGGATGCTGAGCTACAAGAAGAAGAACTACGCCCTTCTCGGGTACGATGACCGTCTTACCATGAAAGGTTCATCGCTGATCTCCCGCAGCATCGAACGGTTCGGGAGGGCGTTTGTCCGTCAAGCGGTCGAACGCATCCTGAACAATGACATCGACGGGCTTCACCGGATCTACGTCAACACAGTAAACGTCCTACACGCACACGAAATGAGCGTCAGCGAGTTTGCCCGCGTGGAGACGCTGAAGGACTCGCTTGACACTTACGATCGGGAGGTACTGACAGGCAAGCGCAACAAGAGCGCGGCATATGAGGTTGCGCGGCACACCGAGCGCCGCGTACGCGCCGGCGATCGTATTGTGTACTACATCACCGGCACCGACCCCGGCGTCAGAGCATTTGAAAACTGCAAGCAGGCGGAAGACTGGGACCCTCACTTCCCCGATGAAAATGTTGCATACTATGTGAAGCGCCTGGATGAATTCGCGCAGAAATTCAAGGATTTCTTCCTACCCCAGGATTTTTCACGCATTTTCGCCCCGGAGGAGCTCTTTCCGTTCTCCGCCGAAGGGGTGGAGATTATCACCACCTCGACAGGAGAGCAGCCGGACGAACCTGACGAAACGGCCGGCCGGTTCGGCATCTGGCTCGATGAGTGACCGGTCACTTGCGTTTCTCCGATGGGTTTCTTAACATCCACACGGTCTCACATCCGAGGGTCGCGTCTCTATGGAAAAGGGTACCGTCAAGTGGTTCAATAACGCGAAGGGGTATGGCTTCATCACGCGTGAAAATGGCGAGGACCTCTTCGTCCACTTCAAATCGATCGTGGGAGAGGGATACAAAACTCTGAAACAAGGGGAAGCCGTTCAATTCGACGTGGAGCAGGGTCAAAAAGGGCTGCAGGCTGTGGGGGTGACAAAAGCGATGGAGTCAGGCGGGGAAGCCCCTGAAGCTCCTTAGCGCCTGGTACACTCTCGCCAGGGGCAGTCCTACCACATTATAATAGCACCCTTCGATGCGGGTGACGAACACCGCTCCGTAATCATCCTGGATGCCGTACGCTCCTGCCTTGTCCATGGGTGATCCACCGCGCACGTATTCTTCGATTTCTTCTACCGGCAGCGTTCGGAATGTCACGTTCGTCGACTCCACTCCGCTCACGATCCGGCCCGATGGACACTCCAGCAACGCAAAACCTGTGCACACCGTGTGCGTTCGCCCGCTGAGCCGGACCAGCATGCGCGCAGCGTCGGCTTCATCAGCAGGCTTCCCGAGCATCTCTCCATCGATGACCACGATGGTATCTGCGCCGAGCACAATCCCATCCTTCACGTCTTTCGCGGTGCATCGGGCTTTCTGCACAGCGAGCGACTCCGCATTCTTCTCGGGAGACAGCGATGGATCCACATTCTCAGGTATATGGCACGGGAGTACACGCACGGTCAGCCCGATCTGTTGCAGCAGTGCAAGCCG
This sequence comes from Ignavibacteriota bacterium, assembly GCA_963849385.1. Classification (GTDB taxonomy): domain Bacteria; phylum Bacteroidota; class Ignavibacteria; order UBA10030; family UBA6906; genus Fen-1255. The sequence continues at coordinate 263,267 of CAWKHH010000003.1, forward strand.
CCGCGGCGAACGGGACGCAAGAATCAGTGGATGTGAAAGTTGCACCGGATCCTTCTCCTGGGCGTATTAACGACAAGAGACTCACAGAGTGAGTCTCTTGGAAAATTCGATGTACGGTATTGCGGGCTTACCGGAACATCGCCTTGATACTCCCCCATGTACGCCGCACGCTACTGACCCTGTGGTTCACCGTGACATAGTACGTCACGCCGTTCCCCACACAGGTAATACGATATTGATACAGATTGTCATTGACACGGAAGACGGCGTTGTCGATATATTCGTAGCTCTCACCACTTCCGCGCGAGGCAAGAAACGGATCGGTGAGCTGTATGAAGGGTCCATCCACGCCGGCGCGGCGTTCCACCATATACCCGCGCACTTCGCGCTCGTCATCGCTGACCCAGCGCAAGACGATGCTGGAGCCGTTGCTATACGCCGAAAGCGTACCGTCTTTTATACCGCCAGCGTAGGCACCAGCGACTAGAACGGAAATGAACAGAACGACCAACATCGCTCTACTCATTGTCTTCCGTCTCCATGGGTGATCAAAAATCCGGTGCACATTTCCGGGTGGTGCGGAAGGCGGGACTTGAACCCGCATGCCTTGTGGGCGCCACCCCCTCAAGATGGTGCGTCTGCCAATTTCGCCACTTCCGCATAAGTAGCGGATTAAACTAAGCGAAAAGAATCGAAAAAGTCAACATTCATGTTTCACCGCAATATGCTTTACCGCAATATTTGGTCAATCTGCACACCAAGGGTGAATGAAAAAGTCAGCGAATATATCTGCTTTAGAAGCGAGGGATCGGATGACGGAGGGGCGCAATCGCGTAAACTTGTCAATCCGGGGGAGAACACCCGGATTTATATGCCTCCGATTCTATTGCGCTCAGAGCTGGAGTATGTTCGTTCTCTTGCACAAGAGGCCCCTTTGTAGTATTATAAAGTCTCTCTCAGAGAGAATCATGCCACTTTTCCGCAACCGCATTCTTGATACTTTTGGCCTGAAGCGATCCCGGGGGCTCGTCCACCCGACCCGGAGGGTTGGAGCTATGAAACAGTACCTCCGGCCCCTGCTAAGCCTCCGCAACCGGTATTTGATGACCTTCGATATTATCGGACTCCTCATCATCCCGCCTCTTGCGATGCTCATTCGAAATGACGACCCCGGCATCGTGGGTCCGTTCAGCACTGCCCTATTGGTCTACACGCTTGTCATGCTCGGCGCGAAGGTGTTTGTCTTTGCGCAAAGTGAACTCTACTCCGAACTTTGGGCGTATGCAAGCGTTCCCGCTCTGATAACGGTGATTCGTGCGCTGACACTGTCAGCCATCGCTGAGCTTGTTCTCTTTTTCGGTCTGCTCATGCCCATCGGCTTTGTGCCTGCAGGTTTTCCGCGATCTATACCGATCATCTCCTCGTTCTTGACGGTGTTCTGGATTTCGGGGAGCCGCTTGGGGATCAGAATACTCTTTACGAAGCTGCATGATGAAGGCACTGCACCGCATCAGCGCCGTGTGCTGATCGTCGGCGCAGGAGCCGCGGGCGCACTGATAGTAAAAGAACTTCAAAACAATCTGCAGCTGGGAATCGTACCGATCGGCTTTGTGGATGACGACCCGGGTAAGATCAGAAAGCGCATTTACGGATTGCCGATATTCGGTCCTCTCACCGACATCCCTCATTTGGTGAAACATCATCATATCGATGAAGTAGTCATCGCAATGCCGACAGCCCCCGGCAAGGTGGTCCGCGAAGTGGTCCAGCAGTGCCGGAACGTGAAGGTGCCGAGCAAGACAGTTCCTGCACTGTATGACATCCTGCGTGGGACTGCCCGCATCGAAGATGTCCGAAACGTCCAATTGGAAGATCTCCTCCGCCGCGGCGTGATCGAAACGGATGTCACTCAGGTCATGCTCCTCCTGACCGGCGCCAAAGTGCTTGTGACAGGTGCCGGCGGCTCAATTGGAAGCGAACTCTGTCGCCAGATCAAGGGCTTCCGTCCCGCCGAAATGATCCTTGTTGGCCACGGGGAAACGTCGATTTTTCATATTATGAAGGAACTTGCGGAATCGCCAATACCGGATATGAAGATCACTCCGGTGATTGCCGATGTACGGGACCTGGAACGGATGGAGCAGGTGTTTCGGGCGCTCCGACCGGAGGTCGTGTTCCATGCTGCGGCCCATAAGCATGTCTACCTGATGCAGGAAAACATCCCTGACTCGGTGACAAATAACGTTCTCGGAACGCGCATTCTGGTGAACCTGGCCGATCGCTTTGATGTGCGCCGGTTCGTGATGGTGTCAAGCGATAAAGCAGTAAATCCTACAAGCGTCATGGGGGTGACGAAACGGATTGCGGAGCTGATCGTGCAGGATGCCGCAAACAAGTCAGGGAAAGCGTTTGTTACCGTGCGGTTTGGAAATGTTCTGGGGAGCCGCGGCAGTGTGGTGCCCCTCTTCCAGCGTCAGATTGCGATGGGCGGGCCGGTGACGGTGACAGACCCGAGGGTGACACGCTATTTCATGACCATCCCTGAAGCAGTGCAATTGACCCTCCAGGCGGCCACTATGGGTGAAGGTGGCGAAGTGTTCGTGCTGGATATGGGCGAACCGATTAAGGTGATCGATCTTGCGCGTGATATGGTCCGGTTGAGTGGCTTTACGGAGGAAGATATCGAGATTAAGATAACGGGGTTGGTCCCGGGTGAGAAGATGTTTGAAGAGCTTTTCTTCGAGACAGATCGTGTGGAAACGACCTCTCACTCCAAGGTGATGGTCTGCCGCAGGAACGTTGTGCATGATCTCCCGGGTGACATCTCCGCAGACAAACCACTTTCCTACCACACGTCACGCCTGCAGATGGATGTGACAACATTGATCGAGAGCGCCCGTCAGGGCGACATTGCAACTGTTACGCATTTGTTCCACGCACTTGTGCCGCAGTATGACCCGACGTTCCATGAGGGAAGACTCGCGCCGGTGGTGAAAAGCAAAGGAGAAGGCAGGGTGAGGGTGGGGGGGACCTCAGGCATCAGGCAATAGGTGTCACCTACTCTTTGTTCGACCTGATCCCTGCTTCGACAGGCAGTTCGATCGGCTTCGTCGGAGAGAGATCCGGAGCAATGTCCGCAGGCACGTACTCAGGAACAATCTTTTTCAGATACTCCTCCACCTTCCCCAAGGCGCCTTCCTGCGCCGCGGCGATGAGGAACGTTACATTTTCTCTCAACTCTTTGTCGGGTAAGAGGACTTCGCCGGCACTGCAAATGAAGATCTTATCGTACTCGGACTTCAGATGTGCTTCCCCTTCATAGAAGAGATCTTCGTGCAACTTCTCCCCTTTCCTTAACCCGATATACTCGATCGCGATATCCCTCCCCTCCTCCTGCCCGCTTAAACGGATCAGATCCCGCGCAAGGTCCAGGATCCTGATGGGTTCACCCATGTCCAATACAAATACATCGCCACCACGGCCCATGGTCGCCGCCTGCAGTACCAGTTGCACCGCCTCAGGAATCGTCATAAAATACCGGGTGGCATCAGGGTGTGTTACCAGCACAGGTCCCCCGGCGGCAATTTGGTCCTTGAAGATCGACGCAACGCTCCCGCGGCTCCCGAGCACGTTTCCGAACCGAACAGTAACAAAGGCCTTCCCTGTTCGTCTGGCTGCTTCGTGCACCACAAGCTCCGCTATCCGTTTGGTCACGCCCATTACGGAAGTCGGCCTCGCTGCCTTTTTCGACGAGAGCATGACGAATCGCTCAACCCCGTGCTGCGCCGCGAGCTCAACCAGCATCTGGGTTCCCATCACGTTGTTCGTCACCGCGTCAGCCAAATTCGTTTCCATCAACCCGATATGCTTGTGAGCGGCCGCATGGTAAATTACCTGCGGACGGTGAAGCTGGAAAACGAATTCCATCCGCTCACGATCTCTGATATTGGCCACGACGGAGTGAATATGAATTGCCGGGTCTTTTTCGTAGACAGCCTTCAGCTCAGAGGCAATCTGAAAGATCGAGTTCTCACCTTGTCCCACCAGCACAATATCCGACGGACCGAACTTTGCCACTTGCCGGCAGAGCTCGCTCCCAATCGACCCTCCCGCCCCGGTCACCAGAACCCTGGCGCCTCCCAGGATGGCTTTAACCTTTTCACTATCGAACGCCATCACCTCCCGTTTCAAGAGGTCTTCGATCTGGATATCGCGGAATTGCTGGACCGTGGTGGTTCCTTCAATGATTTCGTAAAGCCCGGGGATCGTCCTGCTCTTGATCCGGGCGTCACTGCACATTCTCACTACTTCCCGGATCACGCGACCCGAAACGTGGGGCATGGCCACAATTACTTCATCTACCTTTTCCGATTTGATGAGCCGCGGGAGATCGTTGAGTGTCCCGAGAACCGGAACGCCGTTCAGTCGCATTCCCTTCTTTAGCGGATCATCGTCTACGAACGCCACCGGTACGAGTCCCAGCCGGGCATGCACCCGGAGCTCTTTCGTAACCATTGACCCGGCCGATCCGGCCCCAACGATCAGAACTTTTTGTTTCTGGCTCTTTCCACCTGCGGCTTTGTCCAGGTGATCCATGACCCGGAAGTTGAAACGGATCCCTCCGATGACTAGCATTGTAAGGACTCCGTCAATAATCGGAACCGCTTGAGGGAGCCCGGGGAGAAGGCCGGTCGGTTTGAGGACAACGAGTGTGAGGAAGATGCCCGCAACCCACGACGTGATCGTTGCAGCGGCAAGGATGCCGAAATCCTCTACACCGGCCAGCCGCCAGTAACGATGGTAAAGACCGATCGGATAGAAGATCGCCAACTTCCAGACGAGGGAAAGGACCGTGTAGATTACGAGGACCCCGGCATACTGGGGGAGATCATCCAGGCGCTTGAACCGGAGAACCAGTGCAACCGAAGGAATGATACAAAGGAACAAGAAATCAATCACCATCAAATGGGAATTGCGGAGGGAGAGAAAGATATTATAGAATTTCCTGGGCATGATGCTACTCTAAATACATGCAATCAAGACAAAAGATGCAACCGCTCGACCCCTTATCCTGGCAGAAACTGGTGCGTACGTTTCTCGTAGCGCGATCGTGGGTACAAAGAGTACCGGCGAGTGTGGGTGGGATTCAGGTAAAGGCAAACAAATGCATGCGACATTAACGCGAAAAGAATCGCAAAAGTCAATCTCCATGTTTTACCGCGATGTAGATGTAGTCAATCTGCACTTCGCGGGTAGATGAAAAAGTAAGCGCATTTATCTGCTTGAGAAGAGACGCATCGACACGAAATTCCAGGACGCGCGCTGACGGGACAGGCTCGAAATCCACCGGCTGGGGAAACAGCAGCGGCTGAGCGGGATGGACCCCCTCCCCCTGTTCCACTACATTAACCCATACCTTGACCTCTCCGGGGGCAACGTCACCCTTGCACTCGATCCGCAGGGTCACCGATTGTGGAGGCTGTGCTTCGGCGGTGCGAAATGTCACTGTACGCGTTTCCATTTGCGGCACAACCAGCGGCATGGGTGAGGCCGGCGTTACCATCGGGATCGGATGGCGCGTGGGTGCAATGGTGTATAATTTGTCCTTTTGGGAAAGAAGCCCGGGATCTGCGAGCTCCCGCAAAACCTCCGTGTCTGCCTGCAATCCGGCATCCCATTGGACGAAGTAGTTGAACAGATAGATGCCATCAGCTCCCGCAGCATACAATAACGCGGCTGTCGCCCGTTTCTGCTCCCGCATCATGCCTCTTGTATACATCGTGTACTCGAGTCCTGCATAGATCGGGAGCGTGCCACAGGCCCTGCGAAATTCCTCCACCGGGATTTCGGGCTGGGTGGAAAGGAATGGCGCAATCGTAAGGAAGTCAATTACACCGCTTTTCGCCCACGTCGCAGGATCAATACCGATGTATGCGCACCCCGACAGGGACGTGGGAACCCTCGCGGCCAACAACAGAGGCCGGCCACGCCTCCCACCGATCTCCATGGTCATGTCCCGTACGCGCTTGACAAATGCGGTCATGATCGACGCGTACGCTTCCATCGAATCGGATCGCGGGGGGAAGTAATATGGGAATCTCATGAAGTCAAGCTCAAGTCCGTCACAATCGTAACGCTCGCATACTTCATGTAGAATGGCAAAGAAGTAGTCGCGCACTTCGGGTATCGCGTAGTTGAGCGCGTATGCGCCCCATCCTGGATATCCACCGACGCGGTATCCGGGATTTTTTGTCCAGAACGGACTCAACAACGGACTTGCCGGCTTGTCTACGTCGTGCAACTCGTTCATCCGGAATGACAGGAACGCTCCCATTCCCCGGAACCAGGCTCGCTGCATCACGATGCCCACCGGATCTACGCTGTCCTTCACCAACCTTTGCAGATTTCCATTCATCCGTGTGCCGTAGATATCCCACGGTTCGGGAGACATGTTTGCCGGACGCTCCCAATGGAACATCGACGCCACAGCACTTGGATAACCCATGTTCTGGCCGGGGTTTACGTTGTGAAGAAACGCCGATACTCCCGACCCCGCAAGCGGATCAATGCGTGTGTATGCCGCCGGCAATGTCAGCGTATCGCAAGACATCAAAATATTAGAACCATCATTGTTGTACAGAAGCCTCCCGGGAATAACGGGCTTCACGACTGCCGCAAATTCGTCGGCTGTGAGAGGTTTTGGGTCGATCGCCCGTGCAACTTGCGTTGGTCTGATGCCCAGCATCCGCGCCGGTGAATGTGCCGGGAATGTGAAGTCCCCATTACGCGGATCGGTAAACATTGGATCGGCAATCAACGAATGCCTGTCTCTTCCCAGGGCTTTCCAGCTATCAAAGGAGAGAGTATCCATCATCCTGGGCTTCCCTCCTGCAAACCAGTAGAGATTGTGATCGAACAGGACATGTGCACCGGAATCCCTCTCCGTGAACATCGGTCCCCCATCCCAGTACACGATGTTCTGCTCGAACGCATAGCTCGTATGCGGCTCCGCGCGGCTGACTTTCACCTGGTACCCGGTGCCATAGGCAATGATATTGTTTCTAAAAACATTTTCTTTACCGTAGTGCTGATGAAACCCCTCATGCGAAGTGCGATAGACGATGTTCTCTTCCGAGATCGCACCGGTCGTTCCTTCATCGTAGTAGATGCCCCAGCCGCCATAGACACGGGCGCCGATATCGTGAAACACGTTCCGCCGGATTATCGTCTCCCACCTGGCGCCAACGGTATAGATGCCGCCCATGTCGGCCAGAATCAATCCGTCGCCGTCTGTCCGCACACCGATATGATGAATATGATTCAGTGCAACGAGGGTGTTTCCGGTAATCGACGGCCCGTATCCCCAGGTCCACCCGAGCGATATGCCGCTGTAGTACAGATTGTAAATGTGATTGTGGATGATGCGGTTTGCAGGGCTCTGTCCGACCCAGATTCCGATGGCGCTGTGAAAAATCAGGCCGCCATTCGCGATCGTGCAATCAACAATCGTGTTGTGAGATGTGAAGTGTGCAGTGTCAGCGGGGATCTTCGTCTCACCGATCTTGATGCCACCCCCACCAAGGTCCGTAAAAGCGCACCGCGAGATTGTGACAAACCGGGATCCGGATCTCAGCGCAAGGCCGTACGTCCCGGCATGCGTCACAGTACAACTGTCGAACGATCCATTGCGTAATCCTTCGGCGTCGATTGCCGCAGGAACTCCCACGGCAGCCTGCAAGAACCCACCCGTTCGCGGAACAACCATTTCAGCCACCGTATTCTCGTCTACCCCCCATTCGGTATGCGAGAATGTAATTCCCCGGAAGGCGATATGCTGGACGTACTCGTTGGTTTCCGGCTTGCCTTGGATTACCAGAAGCCGGGCAAGTGCCGGGATAACTGCAGTAATGCGTTTAAGGTTCTCGCCCGGCATCGGAACGTAGTGAATTGATTCATGAGCTTCGTCCCAGAGCCACTCACCAGGCGTATCCATCCCTTCTGCAACATTAAGAAGATAGTACGGATCCTGAGGATCAATGCGGAAAACACTCCGAAGGCCGAAGCACATGCTTCAACGAGTCGCGGCTCCATCCTGTCACCGGCAGGTGCGATTCGGTCCATCTGGTCATGAGCACACATTCCGATCCGGCAAGCGTACGCCAGTTCGGCAAAGCGTCAGGTTCGGTCTTGATTGACCACTGCCCTTCGGACCATACCGTCGATGTCTGGACCTCGGGCACAGCAGCGACGCGCAAGTATCCTTTCTTGGGATACCTTGACTGTGGACGTCTGACATCATTCACCCAGAGTTGCCGGAGGCGCCGTCCTTCGAGCGAAAACTTTCCGATGCGGGCAGTCCACACACTCCGGCCGTTGAGCTTTATCCGGACGCCAATTCTTGATGGTAACTCCGCCGCTCAGCACCGGGGTTTCTCCGGGATAGGCTCGATACGTGACAGGGGTTTGTGCCGTTCCGCCGTCCTCGGGTTTCAGCACAAACGGCGCCGGGAGCCGGTATGTCCCGCCGCGAAGTATGATATCCACCGGGGCGTGAAGTGCGCCGTCTGTTCGTTTCATAATACGAACGGCATCCCGGGCACGATCGAGCGTCCTGAATGGCCTCTGCATTGTCCCCGGCGAATCGTCATTGCCGCCTGGAGCAACGTAAAACTCGATTGAATGGGGAGAGGTGGTGGGTATCTGCGATTCTGCGATGAACACTGATGATATACCGGCCAGGATCATTGTCGCAGCGAAGAGAATCGGGCGCATCGGGATGTCTCCAGTCGTGCAACCGATGGAACCGTGAAAGGAACACAGAGAGTGGGAGAAATATACACGGGGGATGGAAGAAGAGCAAGGGGCTTAGAGCTGTTCTGAATCTCCATTAGAATCAATCATATGATGATACCGCCCGTATCTTCCGCAATGCGGCTTTTGCTGCACGTTCCCCTTCTGCGATGAACTGATCACACGCGGAGAACTCGGCCCACCCGTATTCACCGACCCTGGGCCACAACACGACAGCAGCATTTTCAAGATTATGACGTGTCACCTGCATCCGCGATATGACACCGGCGCGCAACATCACGTCAATCGCATTGCGCACGGGCTTCGATCCGGCAACATTCTTGGTGACGGTTACAGCGACCAGAGGCAGCGGCGTGAGACTCCGGGCCGCACGCACAGGCACAGTGCTGGTCGGCGCACCATCCACAAGAGTCCGCCCGTTATAGCTGACCGGCGAAACAATTCCGGGTATCGCGGAGCTCGCAGCAACGGCTTTGAGCATCGGCCCGGTCTTAAACACCACTTCTTCCCCTGAGTAAAGGTCACAGGCAACGGCCGCGAACGGGATTTCACACTCCTCAAACCTGACATCATCGAGCAGGTGTGAGAGAAAATCTAAAAGAACGGCGGAATCTACGATTCCCGTCGACCAGGCGGACCTGAGGAGACCATACCCACGCTTCATGCGGCCGTACAGGACTGTAGCTGTCCCCAAATTATCGGGAGCGGACTCATGGGCGAACCCGTCGACGACGATTCTTCGAAACGGCCTGCTCTGAATCATGCGCTTGATCCGCTCTTCCACCCCTTTCGCGCTGGGTTGCTGTGCGTACATCGCGCCGACAATCGCCCCCATGCTCGTACCCACAATCATCTGCGGAGCGAGACCCTCCCTTTCCAGCACCTTGAGCACGCCAATGTGTGCAAGTCCTCGCGCTCCGCCGCCACCGAGGACGAGAGCAAAGCCGTCTTCTCTGGATTTTCTAATCACCTTGGATATTCCCCCTTACTTCTGCTCCACAAGCTCCACCCTCCGGTTCTTCGCCTTGCCGTCCTCCGTCCGGTTCGATGCAACCGGACAATACGGCCCGACACCCGACGGTTTCAAGCGAGCCGCAGGAATTCCACGACCAATTAATGCCTTTACTACGGCACCGGCGCGATCTGCCGACAACTTCAGATTGAAGTCTAATGCACCAACGTTGTCGGTATGCCCAACCACATAGAGCGTGAGGGCCGCTTCCTGTTTCAACAGCTTTGTGATTTCTTCAAGGGAAGGGTTGGATTCGGGTTTCACTAAAGACTTCCCGGTATCAAAGTAGATGCCATATATCGCAGCCTTACCTGTGGCAGCAATGCTGGCGCTCAGCGCAGCGGCATCGGCGATAACATCTTGTTTCATCGGCTGTGTCTCGACAACTGTGACGCTGTAGTTCCGGCCGTCATTGTTGGCTTCGACGTGGACGTACGTGACTCCTCCGCCCTTCTGAACCTTCGCTTCGATCACCCGGCTATCGTTCGCGAGAATCTTGCCCCCGATCTTTTTTACCGCATTCTCATAGTTTCGTGCAATTTGCACCATACTCGCCTGCTTGGCGCCGGTCTTGATGGTGTAACTGACGCTGGTTACCTTCCCCTCCCAGTTTGCGTCTTGACCGGAGAGGTACGGGGATGCATATGTATCAAAGTCCTTCACCCCGTAGTCGGAAATGTAGTACCCTGGCATACGCGTAAAGAGGGGATGGTCCTGACTGCCCTCGACATCCTTTTCTGCCTGAGCCAGCCCAAGGGAGGCAGCGAACAGCACACACAGTATCACACCTATTGAATGTCGCAGCATTGTTGATCTCCTGAAAATATGGATAGTGATAAGGTATCAAAAACTCTTGAAAAAACCAGAGGGTAGGAGTTACGCCTGGCGGATTTTGGTGTCGGTGTTGTACCCCTGCTCGCCAACCGGCTGAATCGCCTCCAGCCAGATCTGCTCAAGCAACAACAGTTCATCGCTGACATCGAAATGCGGGACGTCGCGGATCTTTACCTCTTCAAGGACCTCGAACACGAATGCATCCGGTCCCTGTTCATTCCAATCCTTCTGAAGCTCCTTGCTGCGATGAGAACCCATCGTCAGTTCGAACTTGTGACGGTTGAGTGCGCCTTCCAGGTTCAAGCTGCTGCCAAGCAGGATCTTCCCATTCTTCGTGTTCTTCACCTGGAAGACCCCTGCCGGTTTCTTCCGTTCCTTGTATTCCCGTTTGATATCCTGACGAGACTTCATTCTCTCGCTCCGCATTGCTCATAACGTACGCAGGTGAGTGCGGAATGTCAAGAAACGACGCTCAACCCTTCTTTGCTATTGCCGGCAAATGCGGCCTGGGTTGTCTCTTTTTGCATGGGCTCATCGTCTTCGATACTCTTCTTTGCTGTGAACCGCGACAGCAATGTGTAGAGAACCGGTACAAGCACGAGAGTCAGGAAGGTTGAGAAGAGCAGCCCTCCCACGACGGCAAGTCCGAGTGGCCGGCGCGATTCCCCTCCGGCACCCAATCCCAGAGCAATGGGTAGGACTCCAAAAATGGTCGAGAACGATGTCATCAAAATCGGCCGCAATCTGATCGTCGCGGCCTCAATCACCGCATCAGCAATAGACCTTCCCTGTGCTCGTAACTGATTCGAAAACTCCACAATCAGGATTGAGTTCTTGGTCACAAGCCCGACGAGCATGATCAATCCGATCTGCGAGTAAATATTCAGAGTCTCCCGGAATAGCAAGAGCGTGAACAACGCCCCGAACACCGCCAGCGGCACAGCCAGAAGAATCGTGAAAGGATGCACAAAGCTCTCGAATTGGGCTGAAAGCACGAGATATATGAACACCACCGCCAGGATGAACATGAAATAGAGGCTCGAGCTGGAGGATTTGTATTCCAACGATTGCCCCGCCAATTCGCGCTTGACGCCGGCAGGTAGTTTCTCCGATGCGATGCGATCCAGATCATCAAGCGCCTTGCCGAGGCTTACGCCTGGAGCAAGTTGTGCAGTGACAGTTGCAGAACGGATACGGTTGTAATGATTCAGTTCCTTCGGAGCAAGTGTCTCCTGCACGCGCACAACATTTGCCAGTTGCACCAACCCTCCGCTGCCCCGGACGTAAATGTCGCGAATGGCGTCGGGAGTTGCGCGTGCGGAAGACTTCATCTGCAGTATCACATCATACTGCTTGGTCCCCCGTTTAAAATTCGTGACAGCGCGGCCGCCGAGAAGGGTTTCCAGCGCGCTTCCGATGTCTGTCACCGACACCCCCTGGCCGGAAGCACGTTCCCGGTCGATGGTCAGGTCGAGCTGCGGTTTGTTCAGTCGAAGATCCGTATCCAGATTCAGCAAGTATCCGAGTTTCGACCCCTCCGACATTACGATCCCCACCGACTGGTTGAGTTGCTCATAGTTATCCCCCTGCAACACATACTCGACAGGGCTCGAACTGAACGAGCCGGCAAGGCTGGGAGGATTGATCACAAACGCCAGGACTCCCGGAATGGCGAGGAGTTTTGGGAACAGCTCCTGGACAATCTGTTGCTGGGTCTTGCTCCGTTCCTTCTGCGGTTTCAGTGCGAGGAACATGAACCCGTTTGTCACGCGCCCCGGACCGCCGAACCCCAGTCCGATCGCAGAAAACAGTCCGCTGCGTTCCGGCAATGCAAGGATGCGTTCTTCCGCCTGGCGCATGTATTTGTCGGTGTAGTCAAGCGTTGCACCTTCAGGAGCGATGACAATGCCGAAAGCGATACCACGATCTTCAACAGGTACCAGTTCACTTGGCAGCAGTTTGAACAGCACAACGCTTGCAACAACTGTCAACGCCGCAACGCAGACCATGACGACCCTGTGCTTGAGGGCAAACCGTACGGTGCGTTCATAGGTATCGTTCAACCAGTCAAAGAACTCGTCAAAGGAGCGGGATGCCCACCCTGCATTTGCCCCATGCAGCGGACGGAGAATACGCGATGAGATCATCGGGCTGAGCGTCAAGGCGACAAACCCGGAGATCAGCACTGCCACGGCAAGCGTGACGCCGAATTCATTGAACAAACGCCCGACCGATCCCGTAAGAAACGCAAGCGGAACAAATACCGCCACGAGCGTAATCGTCGTCGCCACGACGGCGAACCCGATCTCGTTACTCCCGTCAAACGCCGCCTGCCGCCGGTCTTTCCCCATCTCGATATGACGGTAGACATTTTCCAGCACCACGATGGCATCATCCACGACAAGTCCGATAGCCAGAACAAGCGCAAGCAGTGTGAGGATGTTGATGGTGTATCCGGCAAAATACACCACCGCGAGAGCGCCGATGATGGAGATGGGGATGGCAATCGTCGGCACGGCGGTCGCGCGGAAGCTTTTTAAGAACGCAAGAACCACAAGCACCACCAGGCAGATGGCGATGATAAGCGACTCGGTCACTTCATCGATCGAATCGTTGATGAAGGTGGATGAGTCAAAGGCCACGTCAAGTCTCATCCCCGCCGGCAACAGACCCGTGAGTTCCTGCAGGGCCTTACGGACTTCGGCTGCAACATCAACTGTACTTGCCTTGGATTGCTTCACGATGCCCAGACCGACGGCCGACTTCCCGTTGTACCGCGCGACGGTCCGCTCATCTTCGGCACCGACATTGACATCGGCGATGTCGCGCAACCGGACAATATCGTCCTTCTTCTGCGACACGATGATCGCCCCGAACTCCTCCGGGGTGGCAAGCTCGCCCCGCGTCCTCACGGAGAACTCCCGTTCCACTCCCTCGACACGCCCTCCGGGTATCTCGGCATTCTCCCGGCGTATTGCTGCTTCGACATCCTGCGTGGTAAGTCCGTGCGCCGCCATATGCAGAGGATCAAGCCAGACACGCATGGCATACTTCCGCTCACCCCCGATGATCACGGAACCGACACCCGCAAGGCGCTGGATACGTTCTTTCAGTATCCTGTCAGCCACGTCGGTCAACTCCAGACCGTTGTGATTGTCGCTTGACAATGCGAGCCAGACAATCGGCTGGGCGTTTGCATCGACTTTCGAGATCACCGGATCATCGATTTCACGCGGAAGGTTCCCCCGCACACGCGAGACCCTGTCGCGCACATCGTTGGCGGCTTCGTCGACCTTCCGGTTGAGTTCGAATTCAATCGTGATGACAGAGCCCTGTTCCCTGCTGGAAGAGGTCATGGTCTTGACACCTTCCAGAGTCGCGAACTGTTCCTCCAGCACGTTCGTGATTTCCGTTTCCACCACGCTGGGGCTCGCGCCGCGATACAACGTGACGACGGAAATGATCGGGGGGTCGATATCAGGGTACTCCCGCACGGGCAAACGTGTGAATGCGATGATGCCGAAGAGCAGAATCGCAAAACTCATGACACTCGCGAAGACAGGGCGCTTGATGGATATGGTGCTCAATTTCATGATGGTTATCCCCCGTTCGAGGCCGTGCGCGCCTGCGTCCTGGGCTGACTCATCATCGGCAGGACCTTGCCGCCGTCAAAGAGTTTCTGATGACCCGCCCGCACGACCTGCATGCCGGGTTTGAGGCCCTCAAGTACTTCCACGATATCCGGTGATCGTGTTCCAAGCGTCAGGGCGGTGCGGGTGACAGTGCTATCGGCCTTCACCACAAAGACAAAGGTCTGGTTTCCGCTGCCGAACACCGCCTCATTGGGTATGGTCAATGCATTTTTGCGTTCGCTCAACACCGCCGAAACGTTCGCTGACATGCCCGGCCGGAATCTCCGGCCCACGTTCTGTACGCGCGCCACGATGCGCGCGCTCCGCGTTGCCGCGTCTATCATCGGTTCGATGACGGCGATTTGTCCGGCGAGGTCGTGCCCTGGACCGGCGGGACTGGATACGGTGACCATGGCTCCAGGGTTGAGCTGCTCAAGAAATCGCTCCGGCGCAGAGAAGGTAACCCGGATCTCGTCAATGTTGGCCATTTCGGTGATCGTCTGCCCGGCCCTGAGAAACGTTCCCACACTGACCTTGCGGGCTCCGATAATTCCATCAAACGGAGCAGTAATTCTCGTTTTCGCAAATCGTGCCCGCGCAACATCCAGGTTTGCCTCGGCAACCTTCAGCCCCGCAGCAGCATCGTCAAGATCCTGCGGTGCACCGGCCCCCTGATCGACGACGTTCTTGACGCGGTCAAAGGTCGATTTGCTCTGCCCACGGAGAGCTTCCGCCCGTGCGACTTCTGCCGCGAGCTGCGTATCGTCAAGCTGCGCAATGAGATCATGCCGCCTGATGAATCCCCCCTCCTTGAACGGGAGCGCCTTGATCACCGCATCAATCTCTCCAACCACAGTGATGGCTTCTGTGGCCTCTATCGTGCCGACCGCCTCAAAGTTGTCGGCGACTGTCTGCACCACCACCGGACTCACTTCGACGGGCATTGGCGGCATCGCGAAGCCGCGGTGCTCTGCTCCCGCACCACACCCAACAGCTGAGAGCACCGCGGTCACGAATAACGCTATCGGCAGGATCAGTGGTAAGAACTTGTTCTTTACGTGCATGGTATCATCCGTTCGTTTGTTTACACAACGCGTCTCCATCGGCTCTCCGGTGGTCATTTCCCGGAAACCTCAACTCCATATGCTCCTGATGTCAGTTGGCGCAGCGATGCAGCCGCTTTTGCACCCCGCACAAGAGCCTGGGAATACCTCTGCTGGGCGACTGCAAAGTCGGCACCCAACCGTACGAGTTCGAATGCGGTCGACCGGCCGTTCTGAAATTCAATCAATCCGATGCGCACCTGCTCCTGAGCAGCCGTAACCCCCTCGCGCGCCGCGTTCAATCGACGCCGGCCATGCAGCAATTCCCGGCAACCGGCACGTACTTCCGCTTCCAGTATTCGTTGCTCCGCAATGTAGCGCTGCTCCGCAATGACCACTTCCGCCTCCAGGCGATCCTGCTCCCCCAGACCGCGGCGGGAACCGATTGGAACGTTGACTTCCAGGCCTACGCGCCAGGTCGGGAAGTCGCGGCTCACGGCCTGACGAATCGCATCGCCAAATCCTCCGCCGACGGTTGTCCGCAACGTGTCACTTCCGAATATCACATCGTGTGCGGTTCCGGCGAGACCGTTCCCACCGAGAGAACCGACAAGATCGACGCTGGGCAGTGCCTCCCAGGAGGCGGCACGGGCCAGCACACGCCTGGCATCAATGTCTGACTTCGCCGCACGCAGCTCAAGGTTTCTCCGGAACGCCTCCTGTACAAGCGCGTCCGTTTCCTCAACGAGCTGAACATCGCCCGGCTGATCGGAGGCGATGAAGCGCGCTTGAGCGCTGTCAGGCCTTACTCCGATCGCTGCAGCGAGTTGATCGGAAAGGCCGTCAAGCTGTTCTTCCCGGTCCAGCAAGAGAATCTCCTGCTCCGCCAGGAATGTCCGGGAATTCGCAACCTGATTGGGTCCAATGAGTCCTGCCTGTGCACGCAACTCGGTATCTTTAAGAAACGCGGCGGCACGGTCGCGTGTGAGCTTCTGCACTGCGTAGTCACGTTCGCCCGCATACAGATCCCAATAGAGATGCTCCACCCGCGTGGTGATAAACAACGCCTCTTGATCGTAGCGGGCCCGCGCAGACTCCAGCTGTTGTTCGGCGCTGCTGAGATCTTTGCGGCCGGAGATGTCAAACCCCCTCAAGAGTGACTGACGCAACGTCAGCGTGCCTATGGTTGTGTATTGTGGCGAGAGAAATGCAAAAGAAGAGTTCGTGTTCAGCCGGACAGCGTTAAGAGACGCTTCGATCCGGGTTCCAAAGGGGAGATCCCATTGCAGACCCGCATTCCCCGTCGCCTGCACTGTGTGCAACAGAGAAGCCCCTGCAAAGAATGATGCGGTGGGTTCCTTGTCATCAGTATAGTCCCACAGCAGGGAAAGTTCCGGATCGAATGCCCCACGTTCGCGCCGCACAACCCCCCGTGCCGCAGCGAACGCCGCCTCTGCTGAGCGGACCGATGGGGCGGTCTCGATACAATGTTGTTTTGCATCCTTGAGTGCGAGTGGTGTGCCTTGCAGCTGATTCAGAATGGTGAGGAGAGCGCTGTCAGGGTTGGATGGCTGGGGTTGTGCGGGGCTGCTGGCGATACCACCGACAAACAGAGCCAGAAGACCGCATATCATTCGGGCATGAATCATTGGGCCTGTTACGTTTGCTGGGACGAGGTTCAAAGAACTGAGACTTGACTCAGGAACAGTGTTTCGTATTCAATGCAAAACAACGGTATTCTGCGATTCGTTCCTTCAGCCCAAAAAAGCCAGAAGCCCAGCAGACTGCTGGGCTTCTGGCGCTTTTTCTGCCAAACTGGGCTATCTCTCAGAAATACCACTCCAACCCGAATCTCGTGACAAACGCAAATGTGGTCGGCTCGGTGCTGAACTGCAGACCCTGAAATACTGTCGTACCCAGACTCTTGTTGAAGAAAT
The DNA here is from genome assembly GCA_963849385.1 of Ignavibacteriota bacterium. Classification (GTDB taxonomy): domain Bacteria; phylum Bacteroidota; class Ignavibacteria; order UBA10030; family UBA6906; genus Fen-1255. The sequence goes on from CAWKHH010000003.1 coordinate 280,536, forward strand.
ACTCTGCACCCCCTCCAAGCAGGAACCCGAACTGCGTTGTGGACTTCGTCCCCGCGCCTGAAGGAGAGATAACGTTCAAAAACATGGCTGCAGCGACCAGAGGAGAGAGTGCATTCTTGTTGAAGTGGTACCGACCGCCGGCGCTGAAGGTAAATGTCGTCGAAACATCGGCAATCGAAGCGAGTCCAAGCCCTCCCGAAATGACCCAGTGGTTATCCACCCAGTATACTCCGCCGAGTCCATTGCTCATTGTAACGACGTTGTTGCCAACAATACCGCTAAACGAAACGGAAAGTCCAAACGTCCCGGCGCCGGGCGTACTTTGTGAAAGTGCAGGTGAGACGAGAATCGCTAATAGAACGAACGCAATCAGAGTCTTCATGGCTCCTCCAGTAGATGAACAGGATAATGGTCAAACTTACAATCCAGCACAACGAAAAGCAATCCGAGCGTTCGACTCGATGGATTCAGATGAGGCATACAAACCCGAAACGGTGAACCAAATCGCTCCGTTGGGGTTCAGAAGGCGAAAAGGGAGAGGAACATGGAAATCTCTTCTTGAAACAGGACGGCCACTGCCACAATTGTGGTGATGGAGTTCATGATCCGGTTCTGTCGATTGAAATCAACGATGCCGCTTCCGCGTCGAGCATCCATTGAACCGTGCCATTGGTCGGCCGGACCATCGACGCGGGCATATCCGCTGATGGCGTCATGGATGAGTGGATTCTCCCCAGAATCTCCGCCTTCCGTTTCCCGGCGGCAAGGAACAGTATCTCGCGCGCATTGAGCAACACCGGAAGCGTGAGCGTCACCCGCCAGCTGTTGAGTTGTGGCACGAAATATCCCAACACATTTCTTGTCTGCTCGCCGAGTGAAGCGGTACCCGGGAAAAGCGAAGCTGTGTGGCCATCCTCACCTACACCGAGTGTGATGAGGTCAAATCGCGGCACAGTTACCCCGAAGACCTTTGCTAGCTCGCCTTCGTACTCCATTGCAGCATCAGGGGCGGAATGTTCGCCATGGATGCGATGCATATGGTCAACGGGCAACCGGCACACGCCTCAACAATTCCCGATACGCCATGCCGTAATTGCTTGCCGGATCATCCGGGGGAACCATCCGCTCGTCGCCAAAGAATAGCTCCACGCACTGCCCAATTGATAAGGCTGCTGAGAGGATCGGTCGCCAGCACCTGATACACTCGTCGCGGCGTCTCCCCTCCGGCGAGCGCAACAGAGCAGGTCCCCCGTTCTTCGACGGCCTGCCTCATGAGATTGCTCATCGTCTCCGCTGCGGACTGAGCCAGCTGTTCAGCAGTATTCCACACTGAGACGCTCGCCTGATTGTTCATGTCGGACTAATCGCTGCTCCGGTCTGTTCCGACCGGTGGAGTGTAGAGTCCTGCATCCACCACCGTCCCTCCTTCCAGAGGAGCCGATCGGCATCAACCGGACCCCACGACCCCCGCTCATATGTCTGCAGGGCAGGAGCGGATTCACCCTCCCATCCCCTTCTGATGCAATCCACGAGCTGCCATGCCAATGTGATCTCGTCGGCACGCGCGAACAGTGACGCATCACCATTCATCACGTCCAGCAGCAGTCGTTCGTACGATTCAGGGATTGGCGCTACCGTGAAACGAATCGCCAAAGTGGAAATTCATTTCCGCCCCACGCATGGCCATTCCGCCGTCAGGCACCTTTGCCAAAAACCGCAGATGGATTCCTTCATCAGGTTGAATGGATAAGCTCAAATGGTTGGTGGAGAGTTCTGTTGAACCTGAGAGCACATCGAACATCTGGTGTGGAGGGCGGCGGAAGCGTATGACAATTTCAGACAACTTCTCTTTGAGCATTTTGCCCGAGCGAAGATAAAACGGCACCCCCTGCCAGCGCCAGTTGTCGATGTAGAGCTGGATCGCGCCAAAGGTCTCGGTGCTGGAACGCGGATCGACCCCCGGCTCGGCACGGTAGCCGTTGTACTGACCCCGCACTGTGAAGCGCGCCGACAATTCTTCGGGAATCTCCCGTATGCCTTTCAGCACTTTCACTTTTTCGTCACGCAGGGCATTTGCCTCAACGGAAACCGGCGGCTCCATCGCGACGAGGGTGAGGAGCTGAAGAAGGTGATTCTGTAACATATCACGCAAAAGACCGGTCTGGTCGTAGTAGCCCGCACGGTGTTCCACGCCGACTGTTTCCGCGACAGTGATCTGCACATGGTCAATGTAGTTTCGATTCCAGAGCGGTTCGAAGATCGCATTGCCAAAACGGAACACCAGGAGATTCTGTACCGTCTCTTTGCCAAGATAGTGATCGATGCGGTAGATCTGGTCTTCTCTTAACACTTTCAGCAGGTCTTCATTCAGGACTTTTGCCGTGGCATTGATCCCTGCCAAAAGGCTTTTCAATAATAATCCGCCTGTAACCATCGTTGCCCATCGGCGTCAGCAGGCGAGACTCGCCCAGTTTCTGGACGACAACGGGATAGAGCTGTGCCGCGATGGCAAGGTAGAACACGCAGTCTGCCTTGTCGCCGTCAATGGTGTTCACTCTCTTCGTAAGGGCGAGATAGTCATTCAGCTTTTCGACGCTCCCCGGGTGGTAGAACAGAAGACGGGCAAATGCATTCCACTCATCTTCCACGAACTCTGATGGGCTGAATTCCAGCAATGCTTCTTTCAATTTCTCCCGAAACGCGTCGTCGGAAAACGGATGTCGGGAAAACCCGATAATCTGCGTGTTTTCCGGAAGGCGTTTCTTGCGGAAGTTCATGTACAACGCTGGAATGAGTTTTCGCGATGTGAGATCACCGGAGGCGCCAAAGATGACGATCGATCTCTTCATGGATTCCTGGAGGATTGTCTTCTACGGTGACATGTTTTCAAATGCGCGTACGGCCTTCGTGTCTTTGACCCTGTCATACCATTCTGCATCGCGGTGCAGTCTCTGCGCAAGGACAGACCGGACGGACGAGTTCGGAAGGGCCACCAGGACGAAGGCTGTCCAGATTCTGCCTCGCCTGAAGGTCTTCTGCTTGAAGATCATGCTGCCCTCGAGCGTAACCGATTCTTCCGTACCCTCCGGCCCAGCCACCCCTTCTTTGTGAATCGCCAGAAGCAGATCCTTCCAGCGGCGATCGATTGTTGCCGCGAGACCGCTCCGCGCGGTTGCAGCAGCTTTGTCGACTGCAACTTGCTGATCTTTTGAATCCCCTCTCCCCCGTGCGACAAGATTGCTGTCGACTGCAGCGACCCTGTCATACCATTCCGGGGCCTTGAAACGCGACGGACGATTCGTCGGTTTCCCGGTTTGACCAAAGACGTCGGCTACATCAACGATGATGGCTATGGTCAGGACAATGAGTATCAGTGACAGAATTGGTGTCTTCGGAGCGCCGGAGCAGCCAATCTGTAAGTCGGGAGTTCTCATGTCGGCCATCGGTCGGAACAGTGAGTCAGGATTACCTGGGGAACTGCGTTAAGGCCTCTTCTTACGGAGTATGTTACCATAGAGCATTTCAGAGCACTCAGGACAGATTCCGTGAGTCAGTTTTGGGGCACCGGAGTCGATGAGGTATTTCTCGATTGGCAACCACTGGCCGTCTTCCGTGCGGTACTTCTTGCAATTTGAGCACAGGGGGAGCATCTGTTCGAGTTCCTGGATGCGTTTCTCCTCGACCTGCTCGCGTTTTACAATCTTGATGAACCCAAAAATAAGAAATGTAATACCAAGAGCGTCGGCAATGTTGCCAATACGTCGCCAGGGCGAGTTCAAATGAACCAAGAGGCAAACCAAAGTAATCGGACAGTCGGATGCTCGGATGTTCGACCAGCATATCGCAAATGTGATCCAAACCAAGGAAGACAATAGCGGGGAGGAGCGGTCGGAGCGAAGTGAATCGACGCCTCTCCCTCCAAACCAAATAGAAGGCACCTGCAAGGAGAACGAACGATATGAAATCAATGATGAATATCGTGAGCATAGCTGCCGTACGTATTCCGAGTTCCGGTTTATCAGGTATCGATGATGGACCATGTCCCTCGTAAGTTACACGGAATATAGCCAAAGTCCAGCATCACTCCCATCATGCCGGCCAGTACATCATGCTAGTCAACACGGATAGACGGCGAGGGGGCGAAACAGCGAAGGCCCGGATGTATTCCGAGCCTTGCTGTCTGATCTTCTTCGATAACGGCCTCAGCGGATCAACAGTAGCCGCCTGGTCTCGACATATGTACCTGCCTGCATTCTGTAGAAATACACACCGCTGGAAAGCCCGCTGCCATCGAATTTGACCTCATGATCACCTGCATCCTGTTCCCCGTTCTGCAACACCGCAGCCTGTTCCCCCAGGGCGTTGAAGACCGTGATCGTTACGTGCGAATGATTGGGGAGACCGTAGCGGATCGTTGTCGATGGGTTGAAGGGGTTGGGATAGTTCTGCCCGAGCGTGAAGTCACTTGGGATGCTGTTCTCCCGGACCGACGTGACAACAGTGGCAGTGACAGTTACCGGCTCTGTGTAGTGCACGGTACCATCAAGGTCTATTTGCTTCAGCCTATGCGACCACTGGTTTGCTGAACCCATCGAGTCGATGAATGAATATGAGTGCAGCTCAGTCGTTGTGCCGTGTCCTGGAATGAAACTGTTTGGCAGCGTCTGAAAATCAGTCTGGTCCGGAGTTTTTCTCTGAACTTCAAATCCGTAGTTGTTGGTCTCACTGATCGTTCTCCAATCAAGCCGGACATTGCTGCCTCCGATGGCGCTTGCCGAGAATCCCACGATCTGGATTGGGAGAGCTCCACTCAAGTCGTTCATAAAGCAGCCGCGTCCATGCGTTGCGGCCATAAGTATCTTGGTCCCGTCTTTGTACTTCAAGTCATAGACCGTTAACGTCGGCATCCCTGAGTTGAACGACGTCCAGCTTGCGCCTGCATCGGTGGATTGATACACGCCGAGGTCGGTTCCGACGAACAACCATCGCGGTGTCTGCGGAACGACAACAATTGCATTACAGGGAATATTCGGCAGGTTCGATGTAACGCTGGACCACGACGCTCCGCCGTCTGTTGTCTTGTAGACATGCTGTGATGCAGTGAAACCGGTAAAGGTCGCGTAGCAGATGTCATCGTTCGAAGGATCGACCGCAAAGTCGCTCACATACGGATATCCGGTTGTCGTCGTCCAGGTGGAGCCATTGTCGGTCGTGGCAAGTATCCGGCCGTTATCGGTTCCGACATAGATCTTGCCTGTGTTGGTCGAGCTAATGCCGATGGCAGATACTCCGTTTGTTGAGCCAACCGTCGCTGCAGAGGCAATTTGCGTCCAACTTGCTGATGATGCAGTGCGCGCCGTCGTGGTTTTCCAGACTTGCGAGACGCCATACACTATTGTTTGAGGATCTCCAGGGGCCATCCTCAAACGGATTGAAGAACAATCCACCGGTGCCGCCAGCCGGACGGATCTCGGTGTAACTCACTCCGGAATTAGTAGAACGCATGCAAGACCCATCCACATACTGACTATAAATGTTGGTCGTTATCACCGGGTCGACGACCGTATAACCGCCATCGCCGGTGGTGCGTTGAATCCATGATGCGCCGCCGTCTGTGGACGATTGCTTATCGTTGTCCTGAGAGCCGCCGTACAGCAGATTAGTGTTTGTGGGATCGTAGTCCGCGCTCTGGTATTGGATTGTCGAGATCGTTGCGTTCATGTCTGACCATGTTGTGCCGTCGTCGGTCGATTTGAAGACACCGCCGTCGGATCCACAGTACAGTACAGTGCCGTTGTATCCGAGGAAATGAATGTCCGCGTGCGAAAAGAATCCGGTGGTAGCGGTGTTCCAGCTTGTTACTTTCGTAAGCGACGTGCCGCCGGTGGTCGAACGGTAGATGTCAAGTCCCCCGACAATCACCGTATTCGCGTCGGTCGGCTTCACACACACGGCGTTGTCGTACCACCCTTGCCCGTCCAAATAGTTGGGAGATGTCGCCTGTGAAGTCCAGGTGGTACCGCCATCAGTGGTTTGGTACAATCCGAGGAGTAGCGTACGTCGCAGAGCTCGTAATACTTGCATAAAGGTATTATGATTAGTCGGCGCCATTGCGAGTTGTATTCGTGCGACATTGGAAGTCGGCAACCCGCCTCCAAGTGTCGTCCATGAGCCACCACCGTCCGTTGACTTCTTCACCACATTAGAGGAAAGGTAGCCTGTTCCAATCCCGGTGTATAAGATCTGTGAATCGGTTGGATCAGCAATCACACAATTGGCATTCGCACCACTGGATGTCGAAGCCCACGTTGCGCCGGCATCTGTGGATTTGTACACGCCGGCTGACCCGGAAAGGTAGACAAGAGAAGAATTTGTCGGATGAACGACAATCTGTGAGATATACGAGCCGACTGTCGCTGCGCTCGCAATCTTCGACCAGCTTGTGCCCCCGTTGGTCGTCTTAAAGACGCCATCACCATAAAAGCTGTCCAATGAGTAGTTCAATTCGCCCGTACCATAGTACAGAACGCTGGCGTTTCCCGGATCAATGGCAATCGCGCCGCTCATGAGAGAAGAAAGGCCATCGGTCAGTGCCGTCCAATTTGTGCCGCCGTTTGTCGTTTTCCAGACGCCGCCACCCGCGGCAGCAAGATAAAATGTGTTGGCATCTGTGGGATCAAACGCCATGGAGTTCGTGCGTCCGGAAACGTGGTTCGCACCGGTGATATTATAAAACGTCCCGCCGGCATTGACAGAGGTCCATGGGGAAGCGGTTGTTTTCTCAAGCGAGGGAAGCGCTTGTGATTGCGTAAACCGTGTCTTTTCTTGCACGGCTTTTTCATAAGCGTCCGGTGCAAGTCGTCTTCCCGGGCCACCGGCATGTTTCTCGTACAGGTAGCGCTCCCGTGCAATGATTCTTTCGCCCGATTTCCCTTCATCTCCCGCGCGAACAAGTCCTCCGTTCCACTGTGCGTACACGGTACTTGAAGATAGAACCGCGACCATCAGTGGTAGACGCCATAAAGATGCGAGCAGTGGTTTCATGTGTACGCTCCTCCATGCTGATTGGACAACACTTCCTGTTGTAGATAGTTCCTTGCCCGACCCGGATTGGACAGTTGAAGGGGGGTACGTTGATTCTAAGGCCATTCCCGCTCTCCTTATTTGCCTCCGGAGATTTCCGGGGATTAACTACTCTTTCATCCTTTCAGCCGATGCACTCGGCAGTCCTGCCCGGTATACTGTATGCAGCCTACTACGAACAGATCTCGCAGGGGGGGTCATTTTTGAACAATGTAGAGAGGGAAACATGAACCATCTACGAGCGTTTCGAACTGTTCTTGCGTTGCTGGTCTTCATCCTGTCGGCCCCGGGTGCCCGGGCCCAGCACGTTGAGACCAAAGTCGAGAATGCAGAGGTTGTGTACGTCGAAGGGAACGATGTCGTCATGAAGTTAACGAATGGCGATGTCAAGCAGTTTGAGATTCCCGACAGCTACAAGTTTACCATCGACGGCAAGGATATGACCGTTCACGAACTGAAGCCGGGGATGAAATTGACGGCAAGGATTACCACCACGAACGCTCCCCGGTGGGTCGATGCGGTGACAGTAACCGAAGTCGGGACGGTGTGGAAAACCAGTGGAAGTAATCTCATTATCAAAACGCCTGCTGGAGAGAACAAGATGTACCGTGTACCTTCAGGGGGCAAGATCACCATCGAAGGGATAGACAAATCGCTGGAGCAGCTGCGCGAAGGTGACAAAATCACCGCCACAGTCGTAACAACGAGGGTGGAAGGTGGACAAACGACCGCAGCTGTTCGTCAGGCTCCCTCCACGCCGGCGCGGGTGGGTGTGTTGCTGATTGACGAAGGCGCGAAGCCTGGTGAGCCTTCCGGGAAGCCTGGTGAACCTTCCGGGAAGCCTGGTGAACCTTCCGGGATGTGGGGGACTTCTACCATCATTATTCTTATCATTATCCTGCTGGTGGCTGCAGCCCTCATCATGATGGCATTCCGGCGCAAGCGAAAGGTCTGACCGGATGGACAAATGGTCGCATGCATGATAGATGAACAAATCCCCCGAAGTTGTCGGGGGATTTGCATATGACGGATGTGTAGAACTTTCGAACCGATTATGCACGCCGGGGGGGAGACGGAAAGATAAGTGTGAAGGTCGTTCCCTCTGCCAGAGCGCTCTCCAAGGTAATCGAGATATTCTGCAATTCAGCCAATTTCTTCACGATGGCCAACCCCAGGCCGGATCCGGGGATTTCTGAAGTGCGTGATTCCTCCGCGCGGTAGAATCTATTGAAGGCATTGTTGATCTGCTCTTGACTCATCCCGATCCCGTAGTCTTTTATGCTGCAGCGGATCCCACCTGCATCGGCCGATGTTACGATCTCGATCAGACCACCCCGGTGGGAATATTTTGCCGCATTCGAAATGACATTCTCAAGCATATCCTCCAGCAGCATCTGATCAGCACGAACATGGACAATCCCCCTGAGGAGTGAAGACATAGCGGATCTCCTTTTGTACAAAGAGAGGAGCTAATCTGGCTGTCACATTCCGGATTGCTGCTAGAGAGTTCCACGAATGCAAAGGACGGAAGAACCGCTCCGCTTTCGAATCGTGCGAGCATCAGCACCTGATCTACCAATGCGGAGAGCCGGTTCACCTCGCTGACGCAATACGAAATCTTGTCCTCGTAGTGTTTCTGCGTTCGGGGTTTGCGGATAAGCACTTCCATCGTTCCCTTCAAAGCGGCAAGAGGTGTCCGGAGCTCATGCGCAACATCGGCGGTCAGCTGGCGCTCGCGTGTGAGGGCCGATTCGATCCTCCCGAGCAGATCATTGATCGTCGAGGCCAGTGTGTTCAATTCGTCCTTGTTCGGCGGAAGTTCTATCCTTACGGCAAGATTTTCCCGGGTTATCCGTTGCGCGGTAGAAATCATCGTCTGGACAGGAATGAGACTGCGTCCGGCAATCGTGCGGCTCATGAGAAAAAGAAGGAGCAGGCTGAGGGGATAAATGATCAGAAGGAACATCTTTAAGTCCGCAAGAACAAGTTCGGTTTGCTTACGGGGGACGGCAATAACTACGATCCCTAATCGCCGTTGTGTCGGGCTTTGGATCTCTACTTGAACCCCGCGAACCGGTTGACCGGATATCGATGCATTGAAATACCTCTTCTCCGAGACCGATGGATCATACGGGATCATGTCGTTCTGAAGATTCTCCGACCGGCTCACGACGGTCCCGGCGGAATCAACAATCTGCAAAAAGACAGGATTCATCTCGATTTGCTTATGTTCGGGCTCTCTCCACTCGTACTGATTGGTTATGACGAACTGATCGCTGAGCACGACGATGTTCCTGGAGACCTCCGACATTTCGCCGTCGAGATCCGCATCCAAATGGCGGTACAGACTTTGCGAAACCACGATGAGGAGAACGAGGAACACGAGTGCGACCAGAAAGCCGGTGGAGATCACGAAAAACACCGCGATGCGGTTGCGCAGGGAGAGATTCATTCCACATCCTTTACGATGTACCCCACCCCGCGGATAGTCTGAATTACTTGCTTCCCCGAACCGTCATCCAGCTTCTTCCTCAGATAGTTGATATAGACATCGATAACGGAGGTATCGGAATCGAAATGAATATTCCATACATGGTCGATGATACGGGTTCGGGAACAGACCTTTCCTTTGTTGTGTAGAAGAAATTCCAGAAGCGAAAATTCTCTTGCTGTGAGAACGACCTCATGTTTTCCTTTGAAGACACGGTGAGTATCGGGATCCAGCACGATGTCGCCCGCATGCAGAACTCTTGAACTTCCCTTTTTCGGCCGCAACTGCACCCGGATACGGGCGAGCAACTCCGCGAATTCGAACGGCTTCTTAATATAATCGTTGGCGCCGGTCTCAAGTCCGAAAATCGCATCGTCCGTGGTGTCTTTCGCCGTCAGGAAAATAATCGGGATGTCCTGATCGATCTCCCGGATGCGGCGGCATATTTCTATGCCGCTGAGTCCGGGGAGCATCCAATCGAGAATCAGCAGGTCGTAGTCGTTTACGGCCGCCAGTTCAAGGCCGCGTGCGCCGTTAGCGGAGACATCGACCGCATAGCCCTCTTCTTCCAATCCCTCTTTGATGAAGTTGGCGATTCCGCGTTCATCCTCGACTACCAGAAGGCGCATGGCGACGGCATATTCCGGCTGTGATTTCTAATTCCCATCTGAGGACGATTCGCCGCCGATCTCCAATTGCACTCCGGCCGCATGTTTGTAGACCAGAGTGCCCCCCAGATGTCCTGTGCGGGCTATGGAGAGTACGCCGACGAGATAAAAAGCGACTGCAAGCCAGCGAAGCGATCCGGCAAAGCGTTTTGTCACTACCATCAAAATTCTTACAACCGCGACTCCCCCGATGATCCACAACGATGCAATCGCGGAGTCTTCGTGCGCTTCAAGAGCCTGCTTGAGCGATCCCAATTCCGATACGCCATCTCCTGCAAGGTTGCCGGTGATATAAGCCCCGACGGCACCCGCCGTTCCAAGGAGAAGAAGAATGAATGCGGCTTTACTGTAAAACTCCCTATTCGCTGCAACCCCGGCAACTTCAAACAAGAAACCTGTGATGAGCAGGGCAATCGGAAAATGGACGATCATTGGATGAATATAGGTAAGATCTGGCATATTTTCTTCCTTTACACCGATACACCTGCGGCTCCGGGTGCAAGAGAGTTCTCTCCGGAGCCGCGAGGAATATGGTGAAGTGATTTACTTAAAGGTGATGTAGCGTTCGCCCGGGGTCATGCAAATACCGCAGCGCGCCGGTCCTGTCCCATCGTAGGTATTGCCGCACGTAGGACATACCTGGTATTGCGAGGGGAGTGACGCCGTTTTCTTCTCCACGAGGACTTTAAGGGCATTCTCATAGAGCACTTTGTGGCGTTTCTCGGTCTGCATTGCATAGTTGAAGGAGATCAACGCAATGTTCACCTTTTCCTTGTTCGCATCTTTGATGAAGCCGGGGTACATCGTCTTTACTTCGTACGTTTCACCTTTGATAGCTTCTTCAAGGTTCTCTTTGCTGGATTTCACGTCGAATTTCGGATCGACCGCAGGAGCTGTTTCCCCCAACTGCTCCAGGGCTGCTTTGTGGTTCGCTGCATGAATGCTCTCGGATTTGGACGCTGCTTCGAAGAGGACGGCAATCTGAGCATTGCCTTCTTCTTTTGCTTTCTTGCCAAATGCGGCATATTTGGCGCTTGCCGTCGTTTCGCCCGTGAAGGCGTTCTTGAGATCTTCCACTGTTTGCTTTGAGGATTTTTGCGCCCACGAGCCGGAAAAAGCTATCGCAATCGCGAGAGCTATGGGAACGATTGATCGAATATTCATTGGAGCTCCTGTAGGGTAGATAGAGTATGAGTTGTGCACTTCCGGGATAAAAGCTCTACCAATCTACAAAGCGGAGGGTAAGAACGAAGTTAATGAAAGCTTAAGAGTTGCTTAGAAAGAAACTGGAGGAACGAGGAATCTCCTACAGCCCGTCGTCATACCGGAGCGTATTCTCATCCTTCTCTTCCATGAGCGTCCCGAACCGGAATGTGCAGCTGAACATGAAAACCCGCGAGTCGCGCGTCCCCACCGCACGCTCTGTCAACAGCGGTGTGTCGATCTGCAGCTCCCTCCGTATCGACCTGAAGAGATCAGCCACCGTCAGGACCATCGAGAACCGCTTGTCCCACAGGTCCTGCCGGATCCCGATGTTCACGGCCCCGGAAGGAAGATTCGTCCCCTGCGGTGTCAGGCGCGAGGAACGGTAGTTGCCGTTCACCTGCACCATCGTTGAAGAGAAGAGTCGTAGGTTGCATGTCAGCGAACCGCTCCAGGAGACCACCGACCGCGTCGCACTGTAGCCGAGGTTCGACGCGTCGATGATGTTGTAGAAAGTATTTCCGCTCGCATTCACTGAGAACAGACCTCCGCTCCCCGCCGACAGGACGAGTTCCAACCCTGCCGACCGGTCATTGGCAAGGTTCTCCTCGGTCGTCAGCAGGGTGGAATCATTCAGCGACCTCACGACTGAAGTGAACCGGTTGTCGGTGTAACGGTAGTAGACCACCGGCAGGATGTTGAGGAGCTCCGTCTGAAATCTGCACCCGAATTCCACAGAATGGATGTACTCCGGCAACAGGTAAGGGTTCCCCGCCGAGACATTCCGCGGGTCGCGGTACTCGGGGAACGGATTCAGATCATCCCCGTCGGGACGCCGGGTCCGCTTGCTGTAGTTCAACTGCAGTTCCGCCAGGTCAGACGCCTTGTACGAAAGATGAAGGGTGGGATAAAAGGACGTATAATCGCTCTCGATTTCACTCCCCGCCGACACAAGCTTCGAGGTGCGGAATACTTTTTCCCCTCGGAACCCGGCTTTCACGCCGAAATTGCCGATCGGCACCTGATAGGTGGCATAGAGGGCATGCATCGTCTCATCGAGGAGAAAACGGTTGGTCTGCAACGGATCGAGTGTGTATCGCCCGAACCCGTGATCGAACGATTCCGCATACGAATCGAAATCAAACCCGAGGATCTCTGCGAGATACCCAGCCTCCAGCTTCATCTCTTTGCCGAGCGGAAGGGTGTAGTCGATCGTCGCTTCGGTCGATCTCTCGGTCAGCGTGTTCCTCACTTTCTCCATCTCGGCGAGAGAACTGCCCGCGGGAAAAACGGTCTGGACGTCGTTCATTTCTGTCTCGGTTTGACCCGAGGACTGCACCTCGATCTTCAGCTCATGGTCCTCTTCAGGAAACTTGTGCTCCACCGTGGCGTTGAGTCCGGCCTCCTCTTCCGAGCTCTCCTCGCTGGTGACCCGGTCGGAGAAACTCGTTGTTCCCCCGGAGAGCAAGACGGAATGGGTGAGGTCGTTCCGCATCATCCGGTCGTTGAAGTAGTTGCCCGAAAGGGAGGCGCTGGTCCGGCCGAATTCATGCTCGATCCCCAGGGAGGCCATGTGGGAGCGGGGACTTGCCGATGAGCTTCCCTCTTCCGTGTAGGTCGAACTTCCGGGCGTCCCGATCCCAAGGATGCGCAGGTCGGAGTTCGAGCGTTCGCGCCGGTCGGCACGAATGCTGTAATTTCCAAAAATATTCATCCCATCCGGGCGGTAGTTCAACCGGAGATTTCCGCCGTATCGACCTGCCTTCCCCGCATTCGCTGTAGCCGAGCCGTTGAATCCTGGCTCCATCCCGCTCTTCATGATGATGTCGATGATCCCCCCCGTTCCTTCCGGACGGTAGCGGGCCGACGGGTTCGTAATCACCTCGATTCGCTCGATGGCATTCGCCGGTATCTGCTGCAGCACCTCAGCGCTGTTCCTCTTCATCAGAGGAGAGACCTTCCCGTTCACGAGGATGCTCACGTCCCCCGAGCCGCGGAGCGAAACATTCCCTTCGATATCGACCTCTACCGAAGGGACATTGCGAAGCAGATCGCTTGCTGAGCCGGAGGCAGCCGCGAGATCCTGTTCCACGTTATAGATCTTCCGGTCGATCCCCTGAACGAACATGGCTTTTTCACCTTCTACAACGACCTCTTGAAGGTCGACGGGCGATTCCACGAGTTGGGCAGTCCCGATATCCACTCTTCCCGTACCCTCCACCCGCACCGGCGAGAGCATTCTGCGCGAATAACTCAGCAGGGTGAGCCGGAGACGGTATGTCCCCGGGGGGACGTTGCTGATCAAGAATCTCCCGCTCGAGTCGGTGGCGGAGCCTGTGACGATTGTCGAATCGGCCGCTCGCAAAAGGGAAACGTTGACAAACTGGAGGGGTTTCTTCGTCGCGCGGTCGGCCACTACTCCGGTGATCTCCTGTGCGGACATGGAGAGGGGGAGCAATAGCCAGAGGAAGAACTCGATGGTGGTGAAGCGGGATCTCATACACTTCCCTTCTCTGATGACTTCCTTCGGATTCAGACGCACGTCCCCGCGGACTTTCTCATGGTTGCGGACGCAACAACCGCCGGCACGGCTCATGAACCTCATTCCCGGTGTGAAGAAAGGAGCACCTGTCTTCCGGTGATGCACCCATCTATTTCGGCAGCACAACGCGGGGGTGCTCACTTATCCGCTCGATAATTCTGCGACATCTCTTAAGCTTCAATAACTCTCCCATGAAAATCCTTACAAATGCCGCAGCGATGCACAACGCTGCCTGCAACATAGTAATCTCACCAAATCGAAAGACTTCTCGAATACTCGGGATGAGTATTGCCAGCGTGAGGAATGTAATGGTGCAGCCGGTGACCCAAAGAAGCGGCTTGTTTCTCGCCTTGAGAACCGAAAACAGAGACTGCGGCCATGAGAGATTCGTCAGAATCATGCCAATATTGGATATAACCATCGTTGTAAAAGCGATTGCTCTGGCCGATTGCTCGCTGGTGACAGTCAGTGCCCACGCATATATCCCGAGCACCACGATCAGTTCGCTCAGTCCCTGAATCACACTTGGTATGAGATTGCGTAACCCAAAGAGTGGTTCATCCAGTTTGCGCGGCGGCCTCCTCATCACATCATCGCTTGCCTTCTGGTTCTCAAAGACAATGGAACACGCAGGGTCAATGATCAACTCAAGAAATACGATATGCACCGGCAGAAGAGCAAGGGGCCACTTGAAGATGACCGGAAGAAGCGACATCCCTGCAATTGGTATGTGAATGGAAAAAATGAACATCATTGCTTTCTTGAGATTGTCAAATATTCGACGACCCATTTTCACAGCATGCACGATCGAGCCGAAATCGTCATCGAGCAGAACGATTGAGGCGGATTCACGGGCGACATCGGTTCCTCGTCCTCCCATAGCGATACCGATATGCGCGGATTTCAACGCAGGCGCATCGTTTACGCCGTCCCCTGTCATCGCAACAACCTCACCATTCTTCTTCAGCGCCTCGACCAAACGCAGTTTTTGTTCAGGAATCATACGTGCAAAGATATTCACTGAATGCAGCCGTTCCGCAAGCGTGGGATCATCCATCTCCTGAAGTTCTGCGCCGGTAATGACATCATCCGGATTCGCAAGGCCGATTTGTTCGGCGATGTTCTTTGCAGTACCGGCGTAATCGCCCGTGATCATCAGAACCCGAATGCCGGCCTTGTAGCATTCCTGGACGGCGGCCGGTACTTCGGGCCGGACGGGATCCATCAAGCCCAAAAGCCCGACAAATGCAAATTCAAAATCATGTTGACTCTTCGGGAGTTCACTCTTGGGACACGTTGCCCGTGCAATGCCCAGGACCCGTCTGCCCCGCGACGCAAGCTGGTCGACTCCTTCCATGAGAGTGTTTCTTCTTGCCGGTGCTAAATGACAGAGGTCCGCTATCGCCTCAGGAGCCCCTTTGGCCGCCACACAATATTGGTCTCCTCCTTTTGAACGCCAGACCCGGGACATTGCAAGTTGTGCTCTCGTCAGCGGATATTCTTTCATGAATGACCAGTCGCTATGAAGATGTTCCGTACTGCCCAGCGTCCGCTCGCCGAGCTCCTTCATCGCCTTTTCCATGGGATCGAATGGATCGGTCGGACTTGCGAGAATCGCAAACTCAACCGTTTCGTGAAACAGATCCGGAAGCATTGTTCCAGTTTTCTCTATCGTGAGAAATTTCCCTTCGACAAGCAGATCACTCACAAACATCTTGTTCATGGTGAGTGTACCAGTCTTGTCAACGCAAAGAATACTTGAAGAACCAAGAGTCTCAACGGCAGGAATTCTACGAGTGAGCACGCGGTGCTGAGAGATTCGCCATGCGCCGAGCGCAAGAAAAATGGTAAGAACAACAGGAAATTCCTCGGGTAACATCGCCATACCCAGCGTCAGTCCCGCAAGGAGGCCCTGGAGCCAGCCACCGGTGCTCAGCCCCAACAGCAGAAACACAAGAGCACATAGAACAACACCGACAGATGCAAATATTGTTACAAGCTTGGCAGTTTGTCTCTGCAACGGGGTGTTCTCAATCTCGAGCGTCAGCAGCGCTTTGCCGATTTTGCCTATCTCGGTCTCAATACCTGTTCGAAGAACTTCCGCGATGCCTTGTCCCTGAACAACCATAGTCCCGGAATAGACGAACGCCAGATCCTCACCACCCGGGCGGCAAATCGCAACGGATTCCTTGTCCTTCGACTTTCGGACCGGGACTGATTCTCCGGTGAGGAGCGACTCATCTACCGAGATATTCGTCCCCGAGCGGATTACCGCATCAGCGGGGACGCGATCCCCCTCGGACACGAGCACAATATCTCCCGGAACGACTTCGCGTCCGGCTATACGCTTCTTTTCCCTATCACGAATTACAAGCGCGCGGGGACTCGAGAGATCGCGCAACGCCTCAAGAGCACGTTCTGTTTTTCGTTCCTGATAGAAAGTAATTCCCGCAATAACGAAAACAAACCCAAGAAGCATCAATGCCTCCTGCAGATCGCCAAGCAAGAGATAGAGCGTTCCGCAGGCGATGAGCATGAGAAACATCGGCTCCCGGACAACTTCGAGGGCAATATGTACTCCTGACCGCTTTCGGGCTACAGGAAGCTCATTGTATCCATGGAGAGTGATTCTCCTCGCAGCTTCTTCTTCTGTAAGCCCCAAAATATCGTTTTCATCGAATGTGTTTGTCATACACTCTCACAAATTCCTGATGATTTCCTTCGGATTCAGATGCGCGTCCACACCGTGAGGGCGGGCCGTCACGTGATTCTGGCTCGGGGCGAGATTTCCCCCGGCCATCAACGGAGAATGGGAGGGTGGAAGATCCGGGAAACTGGAACTGGTGGTGCTTCTGTGAATCGCAGTTCTGGAGCGCGAGCAGAGGTAAGCGGAAGAGGTGAGCTCATAGGAGCGAGAACGCCCGCAACGTCCGTATATTCACGGTCACAGTGACTACAGAAGCAGTCGCAGGGGATCGTCTCTCCATTGTCGGCCGTATGGGCGACCCCCGCCGCAAAAACCAGGAAGAGGACGAGAACGATGAATTGCAGGACAGCGTCGTGATCAGAACGTTTCATACTGGAATGTATCAAAGAATAGGAACATCTTCAAGAGATAGAACATCGGCGATTCTCCTTATCGACATTTCGCCTTAAGATGCGTGGAGACCATGGCATCTTCATTCGGAATTATATTCGTGCTATCGGTCATCTTGACGCTGACTTCATCTGCATTGCCTTTCTTCGGGGGCTTTGATATGGCCACGAACGCAACATCCACCGGTGCGGCTGATGATGATCAATACATCCAGGAAGGAAGAAGTCAAAATCTATGACCGCCAATGCCATCCACCGATTTGTAGGGTCGTTCGTGTTTATCATCTCCGCGATCCAATTCTTTCTGACCGCCCAACCGTCGGTATCCTTCTGGGATGCAGGTGAGATAGCGGCAGCGAGCTATCTCTTGCAGGTGCCGCATCCTCCAGGAGCGCCTCTCTTTCTTCTTCTTGGACGCGTTTTTTCCATGCTGCCATTTTCGGAGAGCATTGGTTTCAGAATGAATGCCCTCTCCGTGCTCGCCAGCGCCTGTTCGGTCCTCCTCTTGTATCTCATAGCAGTACGCCTGATCGAGAATGTCAAGAAGACGGTCCCCGCCCGGCGGTTCGAAGTTTTTGCGACACGCGCGGCAGCAGCCATCGGCGCACTCTCATTCTCCTTCTGCGATACTTTTTGGTTTAACGGCGTCGAGGCCGAGGTGTTCGCGCTGAGCACACTGATCTTCGCCTTTATCTTCTGGCTGGTGCTCGTCTGGCTGGAGAACCCCGACGGGCCGCACAGTACAAAATACCTCCTTCTGATCGCTTACCTGACCGGTCTGTCTGCCGGCGTCCACCTGATGAGCGTCCTCGCGATTGCGGCAGTAGCATTTCTGGTGGTCATCACTGCATATGTGAGAAACGATGAGGCATGTAAGAAAAGCGGTTTTGTGCTCCTTGGACACATCGCCGTGATTGCCGTTGCAGGAGCGATACTTTGGAACGGCCAGACGACACCCCGTCCTCCGTCCCCCGAAGAGTACCATGCCTTCGACCGCCAGTTCATCGTAACTATGGGCGTGATCAGCCTCATCTGGGGATTCATCTTCCGCAAGCGAGTGTTTGCGCGGGATTCCATTTACTACCCCCTGCTCCTTGGCGGGATCGCGTTGGCTCTCGCGTATCCGGGCATAGTGAAGTACCTGCCGAAATTGCTGGTGGCAGTCGCAGGCGATAACAACCTGGCAGGCCTGGGCGTTCTCGGCGTCATCCTCGCATGCGGCAGTGGCGTGATCTATTGGGCTGCTAAGAACCGGAAACCCCTCGTGCAGTTCGTTACCAGCGCAATCATGCTGGCCATGGTCGGATACACAGTGTACACGACCATCGTCATACGCGCCAACCAGGACCCGCCCATGAACGAGAACGCCCCCAGCAACTTCTCCGGCCTGGTGAGCTACATCAGCCGCGAGCAGTACGGCGACTGGCCGGTGTTCAAACGAAGGTTCTCCCAGGAAGCCCATCAGCAGGGGATCTATACAAACTATTCCAGTGACCTGGACTTCCTGCTCCGCTACCAGATGGACCATATGTTCAACAGGTTCCTCTTCTGGAACTACATCGGCCGCGTGTCCACGGAACAAGATGCAGGCGTCGACTTCAGGCAGTTCTTCGGAATCCCCTTCCTTGCCGGGTTGGCGGGGATCTACTTTCATTTCCGCAAGAACTGGAAACTGGCCGCGGCTTTGCTTCTTCTCTTCATCCTGATGGGCTACATCACGGCGTTCTACCAAAACCAGCAGGAGGCGCAGCCAAGGGAACGGGACTACTTTTATCCGGGTGCCTTCTTCGTGTTCTCGATCTGGATCGCACTGGGCCTGCGTGGGATCCTGGATCTCATCGCCCGGAGCATCAAGAATCCGGCAGCCGAACGCTTGCTCGCCGTCAGCATCATGATCCTGGCAACGCTCTTCATCCCGGCACGCATGCTGCAGGCGAATTTTTCCACACACGACCGCTCGAAGAACTGGGTTCCGTGGGACTACTCCTACAACATCCTCCAGACCTGTGAAAAAGATGCAATCCTCTTTACGAACGGGGATAACGACACCTTCCCCCTCTGGTTTCTGCAGGATGTCGAAGGCGTCAGGCGGGACGTGCGCATCGTCAACCTCAGTCTGGCGAACACCCCCTGGTACGTACAGCAGATGAAGAACAAACCCTACTACCATGAAGCCCGGGCAGTGCCCATCTCGATACCCGACAGGCAAATCTCCACACTCAGTGCGAGCGTGTGGGAACCGAGGGCAATGTCATTGCCGGTGCCCAAGGAGGCATACGCCAGGTACGGAGTGACCGACACTGCCGCGATGAACAGTGGACGGATCGAATGGCAGGTGAACAATACCCTTCAGTTCGGCCAAACCAAGGCGATTCGAGTGCAGGATATGCTGATCCTCGATATCGTTCTGACCAACGAGTGGAAGCGCCCTATCTATTTCGCCGTGACGTGCTCACCCGACAGCAAGATCGGTCTCGATGCGTATCTCTGTTTTCATGGCCTCGCCTGGCGTCTGGAACCACGGAAGATCCCAAAGGGGGCGAGCGATCTTGACCACGGGATCCTGGAGACGAACCTGATGCAGGAGCCGGCGGTACTTTCCCGTACTCCGCAGTACGGCTATCGATTTCGCGGGCTTGCCGATTCAAGCGTGTTCCTCGACGAGAATGCAAGCCGCCTCATGCTCAACTACCGGTCGGCATTCATGCGGCTGGCAATGTCGTACGTCAACGAAAAGCGCGATGGGCAGGCAAGCCAGGCGGCGCTGGCAAGGATGGAAGAGCTCATGCCACGATGGAAGTTCCCGATGCCCTGGGAACTGGAATCGGACCTCATGTTCTTCTACAAACAACTGGGCAACCAGCAGAGGTTCGAGGAGATGGCTGCGGCCGTCGAAGTGACATGTCAGGGGATGATCGCCTCAGGGCGGGTCAACGTCAACTCATACTACAACCCCTATAGGGTGCTGCTGGACCTCTATGAACTTCAGCAGAATCATCAGAAGTCAGTCGACCTGCTGACGAAGCTGACGCAGTTGTTCCCGAACACACCCGAACTGGAGCAGCGGCTCCGGAGCGCAAGGGAGGAGTTGAAGGCAGGATCATAAATCACACAGAACCAGACCGTGTTCGATGACTACGACATTCCCGACCGGACGCTTGTCCCGGGTTCCGATCGAAGGCGATGGGGTTTGCCCTATGTCGGAGCTTCCCCGACCTGTCCGGTGCGTTTCAATGCACCCCAGCCGACGAGTTGCCCCCTGGTTGCCGCGAGAATTGATTTGAACAACACCCAGTACATCATCTGCCTGTGACTAAAACGTTGAGGAAGGAGCAGCCACAGCCGTCGGAATTTCTCCTTCTCAAAGCTGAAGGCGACGATCGCCCCGGCGGCGTCGATGAGAAGGAAGAGCAGATAGTACTCAAGCATCTGCAAAGCGTTGCCCGAGATAATTGCCAGCAGCATGACGGCGTCCACGAGCGGTGAAAGAAACGGTATGAGTATCTGGAAGACGAAAATATTCGGGAGAGCGACCAGTCCCAGAGCGCCGTATTCCATGTTGAAGAGTGCGTCGCGGTGTTTCCACAGACTTTGCATGATGCCAAATGACCACCGGAAACGTTGTTTGAAAAACATTCCGAGTGTTTCAGGAGCCTCAGTGCGGGCGATCGCTTCATTATCGTATCGGACTTTGTAGCCATACCGCAGCAGGCGGATAGTGAGATCACAATCTTCAGCGAGAGTATCACTCGTGAAGCCGCCTACATGAAGTATTGCGTCTTTCCGAAAAGCACCGATGGCGCCCGGAACAACGGTAATGCAGTTCAGCAGGTCAAATGCCCGCCTGTCGAAATTCTGACTGGTGATATACTCAATGGCCTGCCACCGTGTGAGAATGCTGATTTCGTTCCCGACTTTCACGTTGCCGGCGACTGCGCCAACGGATGTATCGGAAAAATACCTCATCATCGACCCGATGGCATTGACGTCGAGACTCGTATCGGCATCGATGCAAACGATATATTCGCCTGTTGCCCTTTCAATGCCATGGTTCAATGCCGATGCTTTGCCGCCATTGGGCTTCGTGACAACGGTAACACGGCGGTCAACGGCAAAGGCTTCGTTCACCAATCGACAGGTCTGGTCTTTCGAGCCATCATCGACAAAGACTATTTCCACATTCGTGTATGTGCTCTTCAACAGGGCGTGTACGGTCTTTACCGCATTGACTTCTTCATTGTACGCAGGAACGATGATACTGACGAGGGGTTCGCCGGGAGGCGCAGAGAACGTCTCCCGTAATGAGGCCTTCCTTTGGCGATATGCCAGAATTCCCATCGCGAGGATTCTCCCGACGGAAAGCACGACGCCGGCGAGAAAGAGCGCGAAGAGGATGTGCGTCCCCCAATAGACACCCTCAACAATCCACCAGTTCGCTTTCGCAGCCATGCGATCGCCCGACAATGCAAGCGGAGGCATCACCTCATCGCGCGTCTTGCCGATGAGACGGGAGACTGTCGTAAAGGTATACCCCTGATCCCGGAAATATCGAATAATACGAGGCAGAGCTGCCACCGTTGCTGACCGGTCGCCTCCCGCATCATGCAGAAGGATGATACTCCCGAGAAGTTGCTGCGCAACGATCCTCCCGACAATGGAATCCGCGCTTATGCCTTTCTGCCAGTCCTCCGGATCGATCGACTCGCCAACGGTGAGGTACTGATCGCGCTTCGCCTCCTCGACCGGTATAAGTTCCTCATACGATTGGGGTTCGGAATCGGCGTTATAGGGGGGGCGAAACAAAATCGTTGTGTGACCCGTAAGGCTCTCGATGATCAGCCGTGTCGCGTTCAGCTCGAGCTTCGTCCGGTCCCGGCTGATCTCCGCGAGATTCGGATGTGTGAACGAGTGGTTGCCTATCTCATGACCTTCGTCGTAGATCTGTTTGACCAACTGCACGTTGTTTTCCGCGTTCAATCCGACCAGGAAAAAAGCGGCAGGAACATGTTCTTCTTTCAACACCTTCAAAATCTGCGGAGTATATTCCGGGTCGGGTCCGTCATCAAATGTAAGCACGACCTGCTTTTCGGCCTTGCCGAATCTTCGTATGACGTACGACGATGGATAGCCGAGATACGTTTGCGCGGTGATGAAATTCTCCTTTGCATCAAACCGTACATCGATTGTGCCCGGCTCCGGCGATGCCACGATGTCAAGGATCTCCCCTTCACCGATGAAATCTACGCTCGTAGACGCGGCGGAAGTCCGCAACGAATCCGCCTGGAACGGCGTGCGCGCAAGACCGCTGTCGCTCAAGTCTCTTGCGAAGAATTTCCATAGACGCGGGTCCTCCGAACCGAGACGCCAGAGCGCAAAACTTCCTACGCCGTAGCGACTGGCCGTACGCATTTCATTGAACGCTGTCGCTGCATCGGTAAAGAACACATCGTGCAGCGAATCGTTGTCATCGTAGTACGTATAGCTGAGATTGTAGTCCGTCGTATCAAAGGTGACCCTCTCCTCCGACTCAGCTGCAGTGATGAGGGCCTCCTGGTATGTCACGTCGCTTGCCATGCTTCCGGGCGGCCAATCATAGCCGTAACCGGGGAGTCCGATGATCACTTTCTCCTGCGGGACAACGGCAGTCATATGGTCGACGATGGATTCCACCCAACCATGTGCGGCCACCGGTCCGGGGAGACTCGAAGTGGAATGCTGGTCATACGCCATGACAACGAGATAGTCATTGTGCTTTTGCAGCTCCCGCAGATTGTAGTCCGGATTGAGAGGGGCAATGTCCTGGGTCACGAGATATCCGCGCGGGTGAAGCTGTTCGTAGAGCTCCTTCTGAAATGCGACAAGTAGCTCATCCGTCTTTTCATCCAGGTCCTCAAAATCAATATTCACGCCCTGCAAATTGTGCAACACAAGCACGTTGACGATGCTGTGAATGAACTTCCGACGACGCTCGGGGGATTCTATGATCCTGTGAACGCTCGCACCATTCCATTGTTCGTTGAAGTAGTTCGACACCATTGGGAGAATTCGGACGCCATGCCGATGCATGAGATCAAGTGCGTTGTCATCGATGTGTGCCATCACAGTATCGACGGAATCTCCAACAAACAGCCACTCAGGAAAAACGACATTCATTTTGTCTATGTTTTCCCGGAGAGAATAATACGACTCAGCATCCCAGTTCACGTAGAACCCGGCCCGCACCTCCACTCCCAATGCACCCCTGAGAGCGGTAGGATGCTTTGATCGGCGCCGGAGCGTATCAGGTTTCGCCAGATATCTCAGAGCATTCTGCAATTGCGCAGTTTGTTTTGACTGTATTATGAGTGGATCCTCATGATTGAGGACCCTTTTGTACACCTCATTGGGATTCATCAGTTTCGGCAAGACAGTTGTGGTTTTCCTGACGACGGCGAGAAGCGCAACAATGACCGTCGTCGCAGCAAGAAAAACCAGAAGTCTGGTAAGCCAGACAAACCGCGTCCATCGCTTGCCCGTCGGGCTGTAAAAGATCGGATGTACTGTAGGATTCATTTCACGTTGAATATATAGAAAAAAGGTCAAAAGATTGATGGTGACAGTGCATGCCGGGTCAATCAGGTGTGAACGCCCGGTTGAATGAGAGTTTTATTATCTGTAGACTACACAGCAGGCATGGTGGAATCGCACCTCTTCGCGTACTACTCCGTCTCATCCCGGGAACAGGACCTTCAACACATGTTTTTCGGCGTCGGGCTCATCATCTTTCTCGTTCTTACGGGCTATATCTATTTCAGAACCAGGAACCTGTTGGAGACGAAGAAGCAACGATTCCTGTTTACGTTGGTCTACGGTCTCCTGGTCTTTTCGTTCCCCGGCACAGAAATGCTCTCGCATTCGTCTGCATGGGCATGGACCGAGCCGCTCCTCCCTTATGGCTATCTCTCTCTCCCCTTCCTGTTGTACCTGTTCCTGCTCATCCTGTTTCTTGATATGCTCCGGGGGGTGAATCGCTTGCTGAAGATTGTTCCAGTTGAATCCCTCAAAAGCCGGAACGCCCGCCTGGTACACCTGGCCCTGCTCATCACCATTCCGGGAGGGATAGTTCTGGCCGGCAAAATGTGGAACTCTCACATTCAGGTGAACGAGTACAACATCGCTATCGCACGGCCATCGTCTCATCTTCAGGAACTGACGATCGCCGTCGCATCCGATCTTCACCTCAGGGAATTCACCGACCCGGATCTACTGTCTGACTTCGTTGAGAAAGTCAATGGCGTGAAGGCTGATCTCCTGTTGCTTCCGGGAGATATACTTGAGGGAGACCGCCAGAACGACCGCACCGGTGAATTTGCGGGTCAGTTCCGGAAGATCGCGACCACCTATGGTCTCTTCGCCTGCCCGGGCAACCATGAATTCCACGGCCGGGATGACACATTGGGTTTCTTTCGGAAATCCGGTATTACCATGCTTCGTGATACAGTCGTGAAGATAGATGACGCTTTCTGGCTCGCCGGGCGAAATGACAGCCGCATGCGCGAGAGAAAATCCATTGCCGAGCTCCTGAGCACGATCCCCCGCTCGCTACCCGTTATCGTACTCGACCATAAACCGACAGACCTCGGCAACCTCAGCGCGTCAGGCGTGGACATTGTGGTCTCCGGCCACACCCACCATGGTCAGCTCTGGCCTTTCAATCTCATCACGAACCGGGTGTACCCACTCAGCTGGGGACATGAGGTGCTGGGCAACACTCATGCGTTCGTAACGAGCGGGTTACAGGTCTGGGGACCGCCGGTGCGAACGGCGGGAGAATCGGAAATCATGGTGATCAGGGTAGGGTTCAAGTGATCAAAGCCGGAAAAGGATGCACTGCAGCAACATCAGTACGGGTACCCGATAGCAATATTCAACACAAGATTCTCTTTCCGCCACGAGGGACTGCCGAAATCGATCTTATTGGTGACCCAACGCTCGCCTTTGGGCAGATATGGGACGTGCAATGGGAACGCAAGGTCGAACCGCAGAATAAAAAAGGACAGATCAAGCCTCACGCCGAAACCTGTTCCAACCGCTATCTCATCGAGGAATGTTGTGCCGGAGAATGTTCCGCCCGGGCGATTGGGATCATCCTTCCTCATCCAGATGTTGCCCGCGTCCACAAACAACGCACCGTGCAGAATGCTGACGATGGGAAACCTGTACTCAACGTTTGCTTCGAGCTTGATATCGCCGGCTTGATCGACAAACGAACTTGAAGCGAGGCTGTCGGGCGCTTTGTACGAGCCGGGCCCGAGCGACCGTGCATCGAATGCACGCACACTATTGCTCCCGCCAATGTAGAACTGCTTGACGTATGGCAGTGTCGAGGAATTGCCATGGGCGATTCCTATTCCGGCGATCAACCTGCTGGCGACCGACGAAGTCTGATCGTTTGTGTTGTAATACTGCCGTACGTCCACGTCGAATTTTGCATACTCGGAATACGGAGCCCCGAAGATCTTATAGGGGTTGCCCGGTGTCCCGCCGTCTTTGCGAAAGAGCGATTGCACAAGATGAATGAGGCTGCCGGAGAGATCAACGCTTCCTTTGAAGTACAGGTGGTTCTTCCGGTCCTTCTCGAGCTGATCGGCATACGTGAAAGAATAGGTTTGGCCGATGATAAATTGCTCCTCAAAACTCTTGCGCAAGAACGGATTCGTTGCCAACAGGTCCTTGAAATTGCTGCGTTGTGTTTGTCAGATGAGCAAACGTCACCGAGATGGGATTGAAAGAGTGTTCCTTATTCAACGTCTCTTTCCAGTTATAGCCAAAGGATGCATCTATCGAAACCATCTGGTAATACTGGAGGCGATGTAATAGCCGGAGCCCCAGGACCATGCGCGTCTTCGGTACAAAGCGGCTCGAGATGTCTTCCAGCATGAAGGGCATGAAGAACTTCGGCAGTTCCAGCTCGGCGCGAGAGCCGAGTTCATACGAGCTTCCTCCGGATTGTGTTCCCCGGATAGATGTTTCGAAACCCGCTTCGAAGGTGAGTTTGAACAGTTCAGCACCCCGCAACAAATTCCTGTTCCGAAAACTTGAATCGAACACCGGTCCCACAAGGTTATTCGATTTCGAAACTCCCTGCAGCTCAAAGCGAAGGGTTTTCATCAACAGCGGGGTCAGATAGATGTGAGCGTTCAGTCGAGCCATTCCCGCCGAGTCGGCATCGACAAACCTGATGTTCACGAACTTGAACACCCCGAGGTTCATCAGTCTATTCAGGGTTTGATCGTGGTCGTGCCGTGTGTAGGGGGATCCCTTGACAAAGAAGACAGACCGGATGATAACGCCGGGATCGAATCTGTTGTCAAGGTCGATGTAGTTGTATCCATCCACGTTCACCGTATCTCCGGCAGGGACATTGACGCTATCGCGGTTGAGCGCGTAGCCGGAATAGATGTAAATGTTAGCGATAGTATAGATGCGAGTGGCCTCTTCCGGGATTTGCTTTCTCAAGCTCAGAGAGAGATCGACCTTCCGCTCGCCCACGGAGCTGTCCGCCTGGAACAGCATAAGGTCGGGTGCGAAGTAAAAGAATCCTTTGTCTTTCAACGCTGCATCAATGCGCACGCGTTCCTGTTGAAGCTTACTCAGGTCGTACGGTTCTCCGATTTTGAGAACCGTTTCGATCATAGAAGCACGGACAGAATCGAGCACAGCGGAATCGTCTCCCGTAACACTGACGCTGCTGATTGTATACGGAGGTTGAATTTCGACATTGTATTGTACGTCTCCCGTTTTCTCTTCTTCACGCACTTTATAGTTGACCGCCGCCTGAAAGTACCCTTTGTTTTCAAGCAGTGTGCGCATTTTTGTCGCGACTCGATCGGGCCCCACACTTTGAAGCAGCACGGGAGGCTCTCCCATGCTTTCTTTGAACAGACCTATGTTATACAGCCATAACTTCAAGCGGAACAGCCCCAGGAACTTTCCATTCGGTTCGGGGACGATCAGTTTTTCGAGTTGATCTTCGAGGTCGCCTTTATCCGGTATCTCGCCCTTCTCCTCGATATGTAGTCCGGCCCCGGTGTAGAGTTTTTCGTTTTGAGATAGATATCCCGTGTTGCTGCAGCCCGATGCTGCAACCAGGACAATAAAAGCTCACTCCAACGGATAAGAGGCAGTGCATCTATTTCTCTTCTGCGTTGTCGCGAACGGGTGTGAGTGTCAAGCCAAAGAGTTTGTCGTAGTCAATCGTGAACACAATCCCGACGCCGGTCTCAACGAGGTCTCCTTCAATTGCGCCGCCGTTTGTATTGTTTCTGAACACCTGCAACTGCCATCGTCCATCTTCCGTCATCTTATACGCCACTTTGATGTCGCCGGCAAAGTTGTTGAGCGAATTGTGCTGGCTTCGCTGCCCTTCGAGATCCACATTCCCGCCGACCTGAACAGACACCCGTTCGTCAAAGAGTTGTTTCGTCAGTGCCAGCTGCAATTGTGTCCGTCCCTCGGCGGTGCCGGAAGAATAGTCTTGATATGACTCCACGCCAACATTGAGGCTGACTCCCGTGATGACTTTTTCAGAGAGGCGATTCAGTTGTTCGGTGAGAATCTGGCTGACGCTGGAACGTGCAAGACCGGAAAGCCCGCTTCCGTCACTCACGGAGGCAAGGGGATTTGTCGAGATGAATCTGCCCAGGACGAGAAGTGCAAATACCTGTTTGTTGAGCTCGGATTCCTGTCCGTTCAATTCGTTCAGCTTCGCGTAGATCGTTCCACCCAGGGCGCCCCGCTCGTCGGGTGGAAGGTCGAGCCGGAATCGGATGTTCGGCTCCAGCAGCCCTCCGTTCATCATCAGATAGACCTGAATGCGGAGTTCTTGTTTGTATTTGTTACGCTCCGCCTGACTCAATCCGATGAGCTGGTCCTGAACCAAATCCAAAGCGGATGTTTTCGCCGTGTAGATTGCGGTGATGTCAACGTTTGCATCGGTCACCGACCCAAACCATGTAAGGCTGCTTCCTTTGTCAATCACGAACTCCCGGCGGATAAAGTCTCCGAACGAAAGCTGATATGAGCCCTCCAGGATCTCGTAACGCCCTGTGATTGCCAGCTTTCCGCTCGGGTCCACGCCGATACTGAATGTTGCTTCTCCCCGGATCACCAATGAATCACCGGCAATTGGGTCGATCAGTATCCGCAATCTGGCTTCTTTGTTGACTTCAACATTTGAGGTGAGATCAATGGTTGCATGTCTCGTCCTGGTGGTGTCGCGCGTTCTTTCGGTTCCGGGTTTCCTTCGGGACATGATGAGGTTTGGCGGATGTTTTACATCCACGAATCTCACAATGCCAAAACGCTGTTGTACATCGGTCTCCGATTCCGGCAGGACGACCGCGAGATCAGTTCCTTTGTCAAGTTGTGCTTGCATACGGATGATTGGCTTCGCCTGGTCTCCTCCGACAAGAATGTCACTGTCGAGAAACACAGTGCCATAATACAGTGCATCTCGACTCGCCGGTTTGTTCATCAGGAGGAAATGTTCTGTGTGCAGCCGGAAATCATAGCTGAAATCACGGTAGTCTTCGGTAAGGAGATTGCCGCTCAGAGACGCTGTATTACCGAGAGTGTCAATGATCTCGAAAGATCCGAAATGGACACCCTTTCGATCGAAAGTGATCTGGCCATTATTGACTCGCAAACGGGAACCCAGTATTCTCGGGATGAACGCGGTGTTTGTGAACCCCAGGTTCCCGGCAATTGATGGTTTCTTGATCGTTCCAGTCATGTGCAACTCACCGCTCATTTTTCCCGAAAGATTCTGAACCGCACCGAATGTAAATGGCTCAATACTGGCAAGATTCACTTTCTTGAAATCGAGATTGAGGTCCAGCTCGCTCCCGCCTTCCTTGCTCCGGTAATTCCCCCGCATGGCAATGTCGTTGTCGTTGCCGCTTATATCCATGTGTACTTCGAAGACATTTGCGGTCTGAGTGTTAGCCCGTAATGCAATATCGCCCACCTGCTTTCGGACGAATGTGAAGTCCTTTACTTTGATATCAGAGGTGAATGCCATTTCCTTATCAAGATTTCGCAGCACAACATTTCCATTCAGCACCCCGCGAACCAATCCGCTGTCCCGCTCAACAACTTGAGACAATGTCGCAAGATCAAAATCGGCACACTCAATGCGTAATGGTGGTTGCCGGGTGTTTCTGTCAGTGCTGTTCACAGACACGCTTTGCGCGTCGCCGCGCAGCACGACATCATGCACAATGAACTGCTTGGATCCGAAGAGGATGTAATTATCACCGGGAACGTTCCACCTGGTATTCTGAAAAACAATTCCATCCGGTCGAAATCGGAATTGATATCCGTCCGCCACACTGCTGCATATTCCAGCAAGAAGCATCTTTATGTCCCCGTCGCCGCCCACACTCTGCAAGGCCAATGCGATGCTATCATGTTCAACGGTTGCGCTAAGCTGAAGATTCGTCAGACGCAGCATCGAATCTGCTATTGATCCTGCACGTAACGTGGACTGCAACCGTTGAGTATCTGACGTAACCTTGAAACTGAGACTGTCAATATCGAAACCGCCGTACGCGACAGTGGCAATATCGGCGTTCACATCCAGATTCATTTTCTCACTGTCGTAACTGCCTTCGATAACCCCGGCGGTTAATCCATCAAGTTGAGGGAAGAACACTTCTGTGACGATCCGCGGATCACGCAGTGACATCTGGAACGTGAATGCCTGGGGTCTCGAGGCTTTCGCAGGAGGTGTATCGTGAAGAGTGAAATACCGGTTGAAATGCTCATTCAGCGCCGCCGGCAAATCACCGGGTGCGATCGTACCATCAAATGTGGCCGCCAGGAATGGCGACTCGACACTGATGTGGGTTTGCTTTTCTTTGTTCACCGAAGTATACAGGAGGGAATCGATGAGATAGCGTTTCCGGTTCTTGATGATGACAACGTTGCGTATGTCTACGTGTCCATTAATGTCGTTTATGCTCTGTCCCGTAAGATCCGCAGTTATCCTGCCGGCCACGCGCATGTCATCCGGGGTGAGATGGAGCCGCTGAAGGTCGACGCCTTTCACATCGAATGTGAATTTGTAGCCGGGTTCTCTTCGCTTGTGTTGACAGTTCCGTTGAATGTACACGCGATGTTGGAATCCTTGATTTCAGCCTTCCCCTCGAACATTGTCGGGCCGGCAGTTCCCTGTATCGAGAGCCGGCGGTAGGGATACCCGTTCACAACCGCTTTGTCCACATCTACATGCACCTGCGCTTCGATGTCGTCTTTGCCGAATCCCGTTCCGAAGGCGGATGCCTTCAACGAGACCGGACCGAATGTTTCCACATCGTTCAGAAGCGAGCCTACATCGAACTCCTCTACTGTCACCTCTGTCTTCCATTGACTTGTTTGTGATCCGGG
The DNA here is from genome assembly GCA_963849385.1 of Ignavibacteriota bacterium. GTDB lineage: Bacteria > Bacteroidota > Ignavibacteria > UBA10030 > UBA6906 > Fen-1255. The sequence continues at coordinate 311,047 of CAWKHH010000003.1, forward strand.
TCCCTGGGCGGAAATGAGCGCCACATTTCCCGTCAATCGTCCAATGCTGGTCGCGATTACAGAGGAGGCGGAGAAATTCTTCGTCGTACCTCTGAAGTCGCCGCTCATTCTCATAGCAACCGGCAGAACAAGGTTCTTCGGCAGCAGTGTATCTGCGACAAGAGCTCGAATGTCATTCCTGCCGGAAGAGAATTGACGCAGGTGCATATCATAGTACGCTGTCTCTGCCTCCGGCAATCCGCGTATCGAGCCGGTTACATCAATTATGGTGGAATCGCCCGCCGCGACCCTGCACCGCTCCACCTGCAAGTCCCGAACCAGCCCCGAGACTTGAAAAGCAAATCGTATCACCGCACCTGGTGTGTTTCTTAGCGGAAGAGAGGGCTGGAAGAAGAGCAGATCCGATACGGCGATATGAGATTCATCGATACTCGCCCTCACATGTACAGTACCCGGGAAGTCAGTGAGTGCAGATAGCGAAGAGTAGTTCAGGAGACTATTCTGGCGAATACGGCTGGCCGCGGTTGCCACGGTGAAGTCCGTGAGTTGCGCATGGAGAGAGTCAAGGATCACTCCACCCGACAGTTCACGCACCTCAAGGCCGGAATGTTCCCTGAATGACGTATGGTGAATGTCTGCCGTCATGCGGTTTTCGCTGAAATACATCTTGTCCGCGCGCATTGTCAGATCATCAAACCGGAGATGATGCGGATCCACACCCTTGGTGTGGGCCGCGCCTTGAACATCATAGCGTACCGTGTTGCCGCTGAGAGTCAGGTGATCGAGGCTGCATCACCCACGGCACAACAGTGTCATCAGGCCTTCTTGTTGTGTTCTTCTTCTTTGGGGGTTGTAGGATAGCAATATTCGAGTTTTCGAGCAGGAAGGATTTGAGCACAATATGGTGCGATGGCAGATCGATCTTCTCCGCAAGCAGAGTTGCGGTCCCGAGGTCGACCCCGTAACGATCTCCCGCCACTTTGTTTTCATAATTGAGATGAACGTTAGCCAGCGATATGGTTCTTATTCCGAATTCGACGTCTGCGGATTGTGATTCATTCTGCGGCGATGCTTTTGTCTGGATGACGCTTGCTGTGGTATTCTCAAGAGAGAATTCGTCGACATGGAACTGCTTCTTTTCGAGATCACACTTGTCGATCGTGGCTTCCAGGGTGCCGAGCTGGAGGCGCACATTCAAACCGCTCACCTCGTCGTCGTATGTGACATGAATACCGTTAAGACTCAATCCGCCCAACCGTATTTCCCATCCCGGCCCCGAAGATGTATCGGGGCTACCCGCGGCATTTGCATCGGGGCTGAGCGCTTGAAGAATGAAATCGAAATTGAAGCTGCTGTCTGGTAACGTGCGGGTAACGTGGGCGGTGAGCGAATCAATCCGGACGTTATGAAGCACGATGTCGTGCGAAAAAAGACCAAGCAGGTTTACATCCGCTGCCAGCGTTTGAATACACAACAACGTGTCCCGTTGGCGGCTTTCAACGAATATGTTTTGAAGAACGACCGAGTGAGTGAAAGCGATCTTGACCGAACCAACCTCGATGCGGCTATGGGTCTTTTCCGATATCGATGCGAGCGCCTTCTGCGCGATGTAGTATTGCACCCCGGGGAACTGCAGCGCCACCACGGCAAGGATGACCACACCCGGTATGCAGGCGAGCATCCATAAAACAATCTTCATCGCGCGACGGATGTACGCTGTGGTCTTATCCCCTATCACAAAGGCCTCGGGGACACCTCTCCCCTACGCGGCTCAGGAGGCGTTTGCTTTCGCGATTGGCTTGCCTGGAATTGAAATTCCTGCGTACTACCCTCGAGTGAACCAATAACCGCTCCTACAAAGGCACCACCCCCGATGGAACCAAGGATTAGCACAAATGCTCCCATTCCAGAGTCGGGAGAGTGATCGTTTTGGAATACCAGGAGGGCAATTCCCGTGGTTAGACCAGCCAGGGATCCCAGCACCCCACCCGAGAAGGCGCCGGCGCCATAATCTTTATGCTTGATATTCATGAGGTCATGCGTGGGAATTGCGTGTCTGATCCCTGAGCCGCATTCAGTGAACACCGTGCTGTCCTCGGTGACGTTTACCCCGTTCACTTCGTATGTGGTGCCGTCGACACAAACAACCGTCCCGGGAGACCCATCGACCCTGGAATTCACCTGGTCGTAGTTGAAAACCCGATCATTGTTCAGTGGTTCGTCGATCCGGACTTGAATGGTCGAGGAACATCCCGCCAGAATGATGCTGCTTGAGATGAGCGCCAATACGGTTTTCATAAAGCCCTTCAAGAGCGCCGCGTGTCGAACTCTGACAGGCCTCTGCTGCTTTCCGATCGCGTGTGTGGGTCGAAACGTTGTACCCGTGCCGTCTTCACTCCGCACCTGCAAACTCGAACATCCGCTTGAACAGACGTTCAGGATCGAGAAGAAGTTCGTGATCGTCTTGAGTCAGAAAGCCGATAAACTTCTCCCCGCCAAAATAGAACGTCACCCGGCTATACGGCTGTTCGCTGCCCGCGCGATTGGGCTCAATCCCGAATCGTGACCGGATTGTTGTTCTCAATGAAGCGCGCGAGCCCTTCTTTCCATTCCACCCATACCATGTATTCGTAATCGATTTGCGGCAGCCGCCGTTTCAGGTCCCGCCTGATTTGAACCGCAGTCCCTGAGTCATGCTCCGCCAAAGCACGCAATTGGTTGGTGTACTCCCTGACAAACCCGGCATCTCCGTATGGGAATGGGTGATTGATCTCCCAGGAGTAGTTTTTTGCGCTGGCGGCTGCCTGCGTGATCTGCAATCCCTGCTTAAGCTGATTTTCGCACGTCAGGTACTGAGTGCAGTGGATGAACTCATGGAAAATCGTCGCATACCCTTTCGTCGAGTCGAATACTTCCCGACTGACAACACACGTAGGTCTTCCGCCAAAACTTGCAAGGGGGAATGAGGCCCTGATGCCCTTGTCCATCGGAAACGGGACGGGTTCCTTTTTCTGAAACTTGTACACCTGACCTAGAGAATCAGCATCGAAGATGAATAGCGATCCGCCCTCAACGACTGCTATCGGGTGCAGACGACTCAGGAAGGAATGAATGTCCCGTATCTCCTCATGCATCTGTGTGAGCTTCTGCAGAGAGGACTCGACCGTCGCGATCACGGCTGAATCAGGGGTTATCACCGATTGACACCATAGCCCGGGAGCGGCAAGTACAATCGTAATTACAGCAGCTTGCACAATTCGAATAAGCATAGTGTTCCCTGACGAGTGCAACATGACGCCCACCTGCGCATACCTCGGCATCACATTCAATGTATAGAGGCAATCCTGAATTGTCAACGGCCGGTTGCTTCGACCCGGCAGGGACCGCCCCACAAACACTACTCCCCCGACCTTCGCCGGGGGAGTAGGCAGTTGTGGATTGTGGCTTCCCTGCCACAAATGTTCTTGTCGTGAGCGCGGCTGGGCTCGAACCAGCGACCCTCTGCTTAAAAGGCAGATGCTCTACCCCTGAGCTACGCGCCCTGCTGAATGGAGATTTTTAATTTAGCGAAATGGAGGAAAAATGTCAATCACGGCTCTGCGGCTGTGCGGATCTGATGCAGGAACGTCGAAAAATCCACCGGCTTCTCAATGTATCCCCAGGCCCCGTAACGCAATGCTACCTTCGCCGACTCCTCCGACCCGTGTCCCGGTCACAACAATTATCTTCGCATCGGGATCATGTTTGCGGATCTTCCTCAATACCTCCAACCCGTTCATGCTCGGCAACGCAAGATCCAGTATAACAACGTCCGGCTCACGCTCTTTGTAAATCTGTATCCCCTGCGGACCATCCGCCGTGGAAAAAATCTCGTACCCTTCGTCCTCCAGCACGTTGTGCATGAGCGCGAGAGTGATCTCGTCGTCATCGATCACCAGAATCTTCGGCATCTTGCATTCCCCTTTACTTTCGCGGTCTGCAATATACGAATCTTCCCACGGGAAAGAAAGCGACTTTCACGTGCCTGACGAACGCTTGATCTTTCCCCCCTGCGTTTTCGGCAGGCCCACCACAAACTCCACCTGATGAGGTACTTTGAAGTCCTCCAGATGCTTTCGACAATGCCCCTTTACCTGTTGTATGGAGAGCTGCTGACCATCCTTAAGAACGATTTCCGCACGTATGGCCTGGCCGAGCACCTGATCCGGCACACCTATCACACGCGCCTCCAGAACCTCAGGCATTAAATAGACCACGTCTTCCACCTCGATCGGACTGACCTTCTCACCTCTGCTCTTGATCAGCTCATCACTGCGGGCCACAAAATAGAAATACCCCTCTTCATCTGTCTTGAATAAATCGCCCGTCCGCAATATCCGTTCCCACGGATGCTTCCCGGGAATGATCATTTTTGCGGTGGCCTCGGGATCACGCCAGTAACCGGCCATGATATTCGAACCCCGCACAACCATCTCGCCCGCAACACCCGGCGGCAGTCGATTCCCATCCGGGCCCTGCACCCATAGTTCGACATTGGGCATGCCGACGCCGACAGAGGTCGGACGCGTATCCAGCTGGGCAGGAGGAAGATACGTCGTTCGGAGACACTCCGTCAATCCATGCATGAGAAAGAGCTTCGTGTGGGGAAAGAGAACCTTCAGACGCGGCACAAAACTTGCCGGCAACGCTGCCGCCGCGTTCGTAATGTAACGCAATGTGACAACGTCAGAGGGCTTCACATTCTCCAGCTTGAGCAGTATTGCCCAGACCGTCGGTGCCCCCGCCATGCCGGTCACCTTCTCCTCACGGATCTTCTTGATGACTTCGAAGGGATAACCGATCCCCTTCTCCAACACGAGACGGGCACATGTCTTCACAGTGACAAGAAGCTGCAAGAGGCCGTAACTCGACGAGAGCGGGAGGACGTCCAGAATAACGTCCTCTTCGCCATTCTCAAGATACTCGATGATGGCATCAACCGCGACGTCTATGGTCCGATGGAGGTGCGTCACCCCTTTGGGCTTGCCAGTCGAACCGGAAGTGTAGATGATGGACGCAACATCTTCGTCGATGACCCGCGGAAGGGCGGTTGCCGTAGCGGGCTTCAGAAGCTCGTCGAAGAGCACTCCACTTCCGTCAGGCGGCATCCCCCCCACCCATATCGGCTCCGGACGGACAGCCGACTGCTCCAATGCCCGCATCACGATGCCATGTTTCTCCACCGGTGCAAACAGATAGCGTGCCTCACCGTGCGAGAGGATGTACCCGAGACGTTCAACCTGCGTTGTGGGATTCACGACAACAATACATGCGCCGGCACGCAGTATGCCAAATATCGCCGCAACTTGTTCGGCACTGTTCTCCAGATAGACCGCCACCCTGTCACCCCGGACCAGCCCCCGTCTCAGTAGATGCCCCGCGACCGCCGAAGCCTTCTCGTCAAGAGCGTGGTAGGTCCAGCGCTGCTCTCCAGCTACAAGTGCTGTCTTCTTCGGATGCCGTCGTGCAGCCTGATGCAGATACTCATGCAGAAGCACCGGCCCCTCCCTCGGGAGTCCCGATCTTCTTTTTCAGAAATGATGCAATCCGTCCAAGCGAATCAAAGTTCTCTGCGATAAGCTCGTCGTCCAGGAATTTCACCCCGTAGGTCTCTTCCAGAAAGCCGATCATTTCCAGAATCCCCGTGGAGTCTACAATGCCCGCCCCCAAAAGGGATTCATCATCTGCAATCTGTTTCTTTTCATCAAATATGAAATTCGTCTGCAAAAAGTTCAGGACAGAGATCCTTATGCTTTCCTTTGTCGTGCTCATGGTTTTTCGATAAGCCTCGCTTGTGTAGTACGTGAATTCGCGGGCATCACACTCCCCCCGCAAATGAAAGAGTGGTGGACTAACTGTGTCGAAAGTATCCCGACCAATCCCATATTGTCGGTATTGCTTAACAATGCGGTGCTCCCGTGTTCCTTCACGACGCGCCGGCACTTGTCGTGCAGCATCATCACTGCTGTCGGTTCGAATACTCCTGCGGCTGTCAACGATTCGCGCGAGAGCATTTCGCCGACAAAGTCGGGAGGATCAATAAGAAAGCTGATCGCATCGGGCGCACGGTACGGCTGCTTGGGGCGGTCGATGATCTCCTTCGGGAAGAATATCCCGCGCCAGAGCTTTCAACACCGCTTTCTCGGTGAGGCCGACCATCCGCTTTGATGATGGAAGTCCCATACAGAACTTCATGACATCGGCGTCAAGGAATGGGAATCGCCCTTCGACAGAGTGCGCCATGAGCATCCGGTCACCCTGGGAAGAGAGAAGGTATCCCGAAAGCAATGTAACGATTTCGATGTACTGCGCCCGGGAAAGAGAATCCCAGCGCGACATTCCTTCCGCAAACCCGATCGTCCTCGCTATGAAGCTGTCTGGCGGCTCCTGCGAACGCCGATCCGGGTGCAGGAACTTCCGGAGCTGCATTGTCGTGCGCCATCGTGGCTCGTGGGAAAACCACGGGAGTTCCGGATGGTCAAGTCCCTGCCGCCAGAAGTTACGCGCGAGAGCCTCCTGTGCCTGCGGCGATCGGGCAAGATACGGATACAGACGTCGGAAGAGCAGCGGACGTATCCGCGACTCCGGTGCGCGCGCCCAGAATCTCCGCAATTCCGACTCACGGAATGTGTCATATCCCGCCAGAAACTCGTCTGCACCCTCTCCGGTGAGCACTGCTTTGATCCCGTCACTCCGAACAAGTTTAGAAAGCAGATACATCGGGGCCGGAGCTGTGCGAAGCACAGGCCGCTCTGTGTGCGTGATGACTTCGGGAAACACGCGCGCGATGTCACCGCGGGTTACGGTAATCTCCCGGTGCACACTCCCGATCCGTTCGGCCATGAGCCGCTGATAGCGGGTTTCGTCAAACTCGGAATCTGCAAATCGCAGTGAGTACGTGCGATAGTCGGCAGGGTGCGCTTCCAATCCCAGGAAGGCAATCACGGAGCTGTCCAGTCCGCCGGAGAGATAGCTCCCGACCGGCACATCGGATCTGGTGATTCGTCAATGTGGTCGCCGCAATCAGACGCTCTTTGAGTTCCATCGCTGCATCCCGCATCGATAACCGCGACAATGAGGGATCTTCATCAAAGTTCGGCGACCAGTATCTGGTGTCGGTGCTTTCTCCTGTCCGTCTGTACACGCGCACCGTGCCGGGCGCGAGCTCTTCAATTCCTTCGAAGACGGTGGCGGGAGCGACCGTCGCCCAGTAGGTGAACACCTGGTTCAGTCCATCGCTTGACAATGTCCGCGGGACTTCCGGATCGGTGAACAGCGCTTTCACCTCGCTCGCAAACCAGAGCCGATCGTTCCGGCGATGCACATACAGCGGACGCACACCTACCCGGTCCCGCGCAAGGACGAGTGATCCATCGCGCGTATTCCAGATCGCCACCGCCCACTGACCATTGAAACGGGAAAAACAGTCCACCCCGTACTGCTCAAATGCATGAAGAAGCACCTCTGTATCTGATCGCGTCCGGAATGTGTGACCGGCCGATTCGAGATCGCGGCGGAGTTCCAGATAGTTGAAGACTTCGCCGTTGTAGACTATCCAGAGGGATTCGTCTTCGTTGCAGAGAGGCTGTGCACCCGAAGCGATATCAATGATCGACAGGCGCGTGTGGACCAACCCGACGCGCGGGTCCCGGTAGATGGCAGAGTCGTCAGGCCCGCGGTGACTTAGCACCCGTGCCATCGCCTGGAGGCGATCAAGCGCGGGAGGCGGACGCTGCTCTCCGAAATTCACGATGCCGGCAATTCCGCACACAGCGCCTGTTCCTTTAACGATGAGATTTCGGGGATGGGGTCCACCAGCAATGCCGGCATATGGAGAGGCAATGTCGTGCGTCTCTTGCCTGCAATGTCACGATAGATGCGATCGACGATCACGGGTTCCAATTGAAGAACTGACGCAACTTCAGCCGCCGTATATCCGTTGTTGCATCCATAAAGGCAAAAGTCCATCACATCATGAGGCACACCAAAGAAAAACTCATCCTGTCCCTGACTGAGCGAGAAGGTATCCGTGGTCGGTGTGCGCGCGATGATCTCCCGGGGGACGCCCAGCGCAGCTGCAACAGCACGGACTTGTGTCTTGTACAGATGCGCAATGGGCTTGAAGTCAGCAAGGCCATCTCCCACCTTTCACAAAGAAGCCCTGGTCGTATTCGAGACGATTGGGCGTGCCGCAGACGGCGAAATTGCGGGCGTCAGCGTGGAAGTAGGCCTGCATCGTCCTGATGCGTTGTTTGAAATTGGTTGCAGCGACGAGCGTGAGATAGTCGTCGTGGTTGAGGCGTTCGGCAAATGTTTCCCCGCTCGGCGTGTGCACCGTTAGCCGCGGCATGTTCAGTCGTTCATGGCTGAGCAGCGAGGGCATGGAGATCTTGAATGTCCATTCTGCCGTCGCATCAGGGAAGACCGATTTCACCACCTTCTGCTGTATGCGGTAGCATCCGGCAGTATCGAGAAGAGAAGAGATGTCCTGCGTTATCACCTCGATTCCAAGGGCGCGGGCAAGCTCGTTACCCAAGCCGTGTCGATTCGGGAGATGAATGACGTTCGGGGAGAAGCAGCGCCAGTACACGTTCTTTCCCGAGCGCCAGCGTGCACAACGAGGCACATGCCGCGCTGTCCAGACCGCCCGACACGGCGACCACCGCACCCCGTTTGCGAAGAATGCGCAGCACCTGTGTGCGCACCCGCTCCGCGATCCGCTCTGCTTCGCGCATCGCGTCAAGCGCGAGAATGTCCTTGTGGAATGGCATAGGCGATTTCATTGGCTAATATGACAATATTTCGTAGATTTTCCAAACGTACGTGAAACGGGCCATGCGGATCGCTATCATTTCTGACATTCATTCGAATCTTCCGGCCCTCCTGCGGACCTTCGAGGTGATTGACCGCCTCGTTGTTGACCGCGTGTATTGCCTGGGGGACATCGTCGGCTATGGTCCTTCGCCGAACGAATGCATTACTCTCATCCGTGACCGGTGCGCAGCTGTCGTTAAAGGAAACCATGATAGCGGAGCGATCAACGAAGTACCTCTTGATCACTTCAACGCTTACGGTAGGAATGCCATCCGCTGGACGAAGACCCACTTGACCAAGAAGAACGCCGAATATCTCCGCAATCTGCCATTGTTGCGCGTTGAAGAAGATATCACACTCACCCATGCATCCCCCCTGCATCCTGAAGACTGGCGCTATATATTTACGTGGCCTGAGGCGAAACGGTGCTTTTCGGCCTTCGGTACCCGCATCTGCTTCATCGGCCATACACATATCCCCGTCGTCGTCGGGGAAGACGGCTCAGTGAATCTCTTCCGCGAAGGGCGGCGGTACCTGATCAATGTGGGAAGCGTTGGACAGGCGCGCGACGGGAACCCCCGGATTTCATTTGGTCTGCTCGATACCGCAAATGACACGTATGAAGTCATGCGCATCGACTATGACATAGCGGCCACTGCATCGGCAATTCTCGCCGCGCGTCTGCCGGACTATCTTGCTCAGCGGCTGTTCCTCGGCATTTGAGGCGGACCGGAGAGGGGCCGGAGTATCCTCGAAAGCTCGCGCACCACCAGGTCCGGATCTTCATCAATGGCGTGGCGTGAAAAACGGCGCGCGCGGCGGATCTCACCATCATCCAGGTCAGCGCTCACAAGCTCCGATTCGAACAAACGCGCACTCACCTTCGTGTCGCCTGACGGGCCTATCACCGCGGATCCCCCCCAGAAATTCACTCCATCCTCAAACCCCACACGGTTGCAGAACGCCAGGTACACCGAGAGGAGGCGGGCATAGGCCCGGTGATGCTCTCCGTTGACTTCCGCCGAACGCAGGGTCCCCTGCATCGCCGCCAAGACGCGTCGGGCTGGCCGTCAGTGACACGATCACCTGGGCACCATCCAGCATGAGGAGATACGGCAGTGCAATATGCCACAAATCCTCGCACACAAGAACTCCGATCCTCCCTATCCGCGTGTCGACAGCCTGGACGGCGTTACCACGGCTGAAATAGCGCATCTCCTCAAACATCCCGTAGGTCGGCGGATAGACCTTCCGGTGCACGGACCGCATGCGTCCGTCTTCGCAGAGGAACGCCGAATTGTATATCCCGAACGACTCACCTTCTTCGATACCCCCGGCCAGTATGCTGATCCCGCGACTCTGCTCCGATCAACGGCGCATACATGTCCGGCGGCGCGTCTACACGAATCGCAAGTTCCCAGTTGAGATCCTTCACAGAGTAGCCGGTAAGGCTCAACTCCGGAAATATCACCATCTGCGCCCCGGCCTGGCGCGCTCGTTCCGCCATTTCACAATGGAGGGCGATATTCCTGGCCGGGTCACCGAGAACCGCATCAATCTGGGCAAGTGCTATCCTGCACTTCATGGCTGCGGGGTCTCCTCTGAAAGATCCAGCATGCGGATATCCCTGATGTACTGGATGGTCCTGTCTGTTTTGAGTTCGCGCAATAGCACCATCTTCTTCTCTATCCTGATCAAATTGTCGCGGATGATGACAAGATATGCCCGCAGGTTGTCTTCACCGTGTGTATCGAGGAGGCCGTCCACCCCCTTCCGCATCCCGGTCATCGGCGAACGGAGTTCGCTTATGATCTTCACGACGAGTTCCTGAATCACCTGAAGTCTCTTCTGCGAGATCTCCAGCCCCGTCAATTCGTTGCGCAGACTTTGCCGCTCGATCACACTGAGGATCGTTCTGGGCAGGACGGGTGTGGAGATCTCTTCCTTCACCAGATAGTCTTCGACACCGAGTTTCAACACCTCCACGGCAAGGTCGAAATCTTTGTTGACGGTGAGGAAGACTACAGGGATGGCGATCCCGCGTTCCCGGATCTCACGGGTGACTTCCAGTCCGTTCTTGCCCGGCAGGAAGTAGTCCATGAGAATAAGATCGATCACGGACCCGGCCTCGATCTCCTTCAACGCATCGCGGCCGTTGGCCGACCACGTTACCTCAAACGTCGCTCCCTCGTGGCGTTTCAGAAACTTTCTGCACAAGGTTCGCGAAATCCTTATTGTCTTCAACGAGCAAGACGCGTGCGATGGTCTTTTCATCCATTGAGCGGCACCGTGAAGAAAAAGGTGGAACCTACGTTCGGGGTGGATTCCAGCCAGATCTTGCCCCCAAAGGTTTCGATAACTTTCTTGACGATCGTCAATCCGGCCCCCGTGCCGGGACGGTCATCAGAGGGCTGGAGCCTCTGGAAAATGTCAAAGACACGATGGACATCCGCAGGATCGATGCCGATGCCGTTGTCTGCGACCGAGTATGTCACCACACCTTCATCCTGTCTGGCCGCAATACGAACGACCGGCGTTTCCTGCGTGTTGTGCAGCACACCATTGACGATGAGATTGCGAAACACAATTCCAAGCTCCGTGGGATCGCAGTGCACCGGAGGAAGGTCCGGAGGATATTCCACGCGGGCCCGCCGGTCGCGAATGAAAAATTCCAGATCGCGCACGAGGTCATCAAGCAGCGGACTGACAGCGACCAACCTCTGATTCGTCCTCACACGGCCGATGCGGGAGAGACTGAGCAGATCGTCGATGAGCTGTCTCATGCGCACGCTGGAACGCATTATCGTGTTCAGGTGATCCCGGGATTCTTCGTCGAGCCCTGTGCCGCCATCCAGCACCAGCTTCGTGTAACCCGCGATCGTGATCAGGGGTTCCTTCAGATCATGCGAAACGACGCGCGTGAATTCTTCCACCGCATCGTTCGTGCAGCAAGCGCCACAGAAGCGTGCTGCATCTGCTCTTGCGTGGTCCGTGGCCCGGTGATATCGGTGAGCAAGCCCGTACATCGTCTCTACAGCGCCACCGGAAGTCCGCACATACCGGACCGCATCGCGAACCCGGATGTACGAGGCTTTGCTTTTGGGCAGCATCCGGTATTCCAGCACGAACTCATCCTGCGTCCCGGCCTGGCGACTGATCCGTTCTGCGGCGATTGAACGATCGTCGGGATGGACGGCTGCACGCCATGCGTCCGGTGACGCGGTGATTTCATGGACCTTGTACCCGGTCAGCCGCTCGACGACAGGACTGCAATAGAGCATCATGCCGTTTGCAGCCGCAACATACACCGCACCCGCAGCCTGTTCGATTGCATCCTGGAAGGAGTCGGCACGACGCTGGATTGCCCCGTACACCGCTGCCTTTGTCAGCGAGAACCCGAGATGCCTCGCGACTATTTCAAGAAATGTCTCGTGATAGGCCGGCACCTCATGGGCCTTCGAGGTCAGCAGCATGAGCACGCCGGCCAGTTTTCTCCTGATGCACCAGCGGCAGGAATGCCAGGGCACGGACATTCTCCGATTCAAAAAGGGCACGGTACGGAAGATGGGCGGGGTATTCCTCGATAACAAGACGCACGGGTTCCATCGTCTTGGTAATGTACCCCATGAGCCCCTCACCGGCGGGAAGCTCGTGCAGTTTCTCTGCGAGGGCCGGTCGAGAGATGCTCTTGGGTCTCCAGCAGCAGTGTCTTGCCGTCTTCTCTCGAAACGAAGAGTCCGCCGGATTCATACCCCAGCCACCGCAGCGATGCTGTGAGGGTCGCACGTTGCACATCAATCCTGTCGACAGACTGATGCACGGCTTCGAGCAGATGTTCAAGGGTGTCGTTCTCGCGCGCCTTCTGTTCTACCGCTTTTTCAGCGTCGCGCCAGTGGGAGACATCGAGACAATGCCACAGAAGCGTCGGTTGGTCTTCCACGGTCAGGACTTCGGTGCGCACTTGCATGCGGAAACGCGAGCCGTCTTTTCGCACTGCCGTACATTCGACGAAGCTCGGGAGTTTCCCCGGCGGGTCGCTCACGTTCCCGCACTCCGCAATCGCCTTGCGATCCCGCCCGGCAAAAACCTGCGCTATCTCCTTCCCCACCATCTCTTCGCTGAACATGAAGCCAAGCAGGTCGAGCAGGCCTTTGTTGACATACACAAAGAGACCGTCGCGCACGAGCGCGATTGCGGCGGTACTCGATTCGACAAACAGGCGATAACGTGCCTCGGCTTCTTCCGCCCTGCGCGCCCTGTCGCCGTAGGCCGTAATATCCTGCACCACAACCCTGAGAGCCCGTTTGCTGTCGTAGGCGGCAGGAAGTGCGGACAGGATGAACCTGCGTTCACCTTCCCGTGTAGGCAGCGCGACTTCCCTGACGACAGGTGAATGCATTGGCTCCGTGCTGATCACGATGCGGGCGAGCTCCTTTGCGAATGCCGCATTCCGTCCGCCGGCAAACGCTGACAGCGTGAGGCTCCCCGGTTGTCCATCGCCGGCCGGGACGAACAGCTCCGCGAAGAGCGTGTTGCACTCCAGAAGGCGGCGTGAAGAGAAGAGCGCTGCAGGAAGCAGGGAAATCGGATGGTAAGATATCCGGGGTTGTTGATCTATCGCGTCGTGTTGTTGTCGTCGTCATTGAGCCTACCAGCCGCCGCTTGAGCCACCACCCCCAAACGATCCGCCACCGCCACTGAATCCTCCGCCACCAAAACCTCCGCCACCACCAAACCCGCCGCCACGCCCTCCTCCCCACCCACCTCCGATCGGAGGGAAACCACCGCCGATGAACCGCGTCCCTCGACGCATGCGCGAGAGTGCGATGATCAGAAGGATCATGAACACCACAAAAGGCAATGGAAACGTCCGTTCCCGTTTCTGCGTACGGGGATCTGCTTTGTACTCGTTCCGCGTCGCCTTCATGATGGCGTCGACGCCGGCCTCAATACCGCCGGCGAAGTCGCCCCCTTTGAAACGGGGAGCGATTTCGCGACGGATAATCTGCGCGCTCAAGGCATCGGTGAGAACACCTTCGAGCCCGTACCCAACTTCGATACGCATCAGTCGATCGTTCGTCACAATCAACAGCAGCGCACCATTGTCTTTCCCTTTTTGCCCGACCTTGTTTACCTCCACAATCTTGAGGCTCACTTCTTCGAGCACATCCTGACCGATGGTGGGAAGAAGCACCACAACGATCTGCGTCGACGTGGAGTCATCAAACTGACGGAGGCGTGCATTGAGCGAGGACAGTTCTGCCCCCGACAGCGTGTTCGTCTGGTCGGTCACATACTCGCGCAGTACAGGAATCGTCGTACGTGTCTGCCCACCGGCTGGCAGAGCATAGAGCACAAGAAGTGCGACCAGAACGGTTGACGTTATGCGATAAGGTGGTAACATATGTCTTTCAGTGGAAGGGCCGGTCGTCAGAATTGCACTTTCGGTGCCTGATCAGCACCTTCTTTGGCCTGGAAGTACACCTTCTCGCGGAAACCCGTGAACCCTGCAACCAGAGAGGCCGGGAAACGGCGAATGATCGTGTTGAATGCCTGCACGGTCTCGTTGTACCTGCTGCGCGAAACGGTGATCCGGTTTTCCGTTCCTTCAAGCTGCTTCTGCAGATCCATAAAGTTCTCGTTCGATTTCAGCTGTGGATACTGCTCTGCAACAACGAGGAGGCGTGACAACGCACCGGAGAGTTGATCCTGTGCCTGCTGGAACTTCGCGAACGCCTGCGGGTCTTCGAGCACTTCCTTGGTCACGGTTATCTGACTGACCTTCGACCTGGCCTCGGCGACCCCGATGAACACCGTTTGCTCCTGCGTGGCATACCCTTTGACCGTGCTCACGAGATTCGGAATGAGATCCAGCCGCCGCTGATACTGCGCCTCAACATCACTCCACGCCTTGCGGACCGTTTCATCCTGGGCCACAAGATTATTGTATATCCCAAGACCCCAGAGGAAGATGCTGCCGACAACAACGGCGATGACGATGAGCACGGCTGCAGAGATCATACAACCCTTTGATTTCATGACGTCTCCTTGTGGTTACGGTATGGTGTTTGGAAAAATCTTTGACAGCTGCTGCACCTTTTCCCACACACGCAAGGAATCCCCTGCCGTCAACTCCACGAGGTGCCAGTTCCTCACGCCCACCGGAACGAACCGGTAGGTTGTATCGCGATCACAAAGTGCAATTTCGAACACTCCGGTATCATACGTGCTTCTATTGTTGCCGCCGAATACCAGGTTCCCCAATGAATACACGATGACACCCGAACGATAGCGCTCAACGCCCTGCAGGACGTGGGGATGATGCCCGATGACCGCATCACCTCCAGCATCGATAAGAGAATGAGCGAACCAGCGTTGGGAGGCATCCGGCATTTCAGCTTTTTCGGTGCCCCAATGAAGGATGACTACAATATACGTTGCTCCTGCCTCTCTTGCCAATTTGATGTCACGGATGATGAGGCGCAGGTCGCGCACCGCCACCCCCCCGTTCGTTCGACCTGCGGCCGGAGCTTCCCGGCCTCCATAATATCCGAACACCGCAACTTTCTGGTTCCCCTTGCTGAAAGTGAACGGAGTGTGGGCTTCAGCACTGTTCCTTCCCGCACCTATGTACCGGATTCCTGCCGAATCCAGCCAGCAGAAGGTGTCTTCCAACCCCTCACTTCCATAGTCAAACACATGATTATTCGCAAGGCTGACCGTGGATATGCCCGCCGCCTTGAGACTTTGCAGAAACCTCGGGTCCATCCTGAAATTAAACGTTTTGGGGGTCTTCGCCCCACTCGTGGTGACTGGATTTTCCAGGTTCACAATGGAAACGTCGGAATTCCGGAAAAGCGAGAACCCGTGAAAAGCCAGGCCTACATCAGTGCTTGCAGCGCGTTCATAGTGCCCACCAAGAAGCACATCGCCGCCAAACCTGAGGACGATCTTGGAGGAATCCACCGACTGTGACGCTGCCGGAAAGAGTATGACAAAATTCCATAACAGCAGCAGTGATAGGACGTGTGATCTCAAAGTATGCTTGTCTGAGAAACTAAAAAAAAAGGAAGCCCCGGAGGGCTTCCTGTTTGACAACACTTGTGCAACTAGTTGATCGCGAATTTGTAGGCTGCCCGGAAACCAAGATTTCCACTGCTGTTTCCTGTCGTCATGATCATGAAATAGCGGGCAGAAATGTCGATTGCACCCTTTACACCAGCCGGGATCTCCACACCAACTGCAGGAGAAATTGCGAAATCTGTCGAGGATCCTGAGATGGAATAGGAGCCGTATCCGGGGGCCGTCCCGCTCGACGAGAATGAGCCGAACATGAACCCGAGTTCAAAGTGTCCGTAGGCACGGACTTTTCCTTCCGGCATAAAGAAGTACTTGCCACCAACGAGGAAAGGAACCCCACCGTAAGAGGCAGATATGCCGGAGGGGAGGCTCTTTGCGCTCCACGTCAGGTAGCCGGTTTTCCCGGTCAGAACGAACATCGGCGTCAGCGCGTAATCGAACTGTGCGGTACCACCGATACCAAGATTGTAACCGTCACCGAATGTGCCCATCGGGAGTAATATATCAGGTCCAACACTTACTGCCATCTTCCCTTGGGCCGATGCGCCGGCCGACATCATCATAACGACCGCCATTACCATGACGACAAGTGCAAGCTTCTTCATTTTACAGCTCCATATAGTGTATGTTAAAGTGATCTACGAACATCCCCTTGATAACCATTACAATATAATGAACCTTCGGGACTCAGTCAAGTTCCTAATCTTCCGCTACCCTCAAAAACATGGCGTTATTCAAGGGTTTCAAATACTCTTGAAGATACCTTCCTTCTGCGGAGGACACTGAAGGAGATTGCGCTTCTAGGTCCCTGGCAGAATTAGATGGTGACTCCGATGGTGATCGGGAGATGGCTCGTGTTACTCCCTTCAGTAAAGATGAGGCAGTATTTGACTTCGAAAAAGAGCTTGATCTTCCCGAGGTGGAATTCGGAACCCGCTCCGAAATTCAATCCGAATTTTGTCGACGATGTTGTTTTCCCCAATCCTGCCTGCTGGGTAACGTCCTGCCCCTGGTAGGTGACCACCGGATCACTCGCACTCATCATATTCAGTCCGAAACCCAATATTCCGTAGGGCGTGACCATGCCCTGGAGCGGAATCTTCCCGAGCCCATTGATGGTGATTGCGAAGTCGTTTGACCGCAACCCCTCCATGGTAACGGAACCTGCAGCGAGGCCGCTTCTCTGGGCAATCAAGTCAGCGAGCTTCTTGGTATCGAAACCGAATGTGTAATAGTCCAGATTCAGGCGTACGGTCAGATACTTGAGAATGTTTGCATCCGCATGTCCGCCGAACCCCAAACCCAGACCGTAGTAGTCCTTCACCGGATCGGGAAACATTCCGATGGAAATCCCAAGCTGACCACCGCCGCCAAAGGTCACCTGGCTCATGGCCAGACTTGCCGTGAATAGAACAAGGGCAACACAGACAACCAGTCGCTTCATAGCCACCTCCGTATTGGATATCATTTGGTGATTGCTCCTGCACAATTAGCCTATGTCGTAACGGAACCCGCCGCGGATCAGGATGAAGAACAGTGTCGATCCGGTCACAAAGACCGGGCCCAATTGCAGGTCAGGACCGATGTAGATTGATTTTGCAACGTTAAAGAGAACACCCCCGCCAAATCGGAATCCGAAATATGGACCCCCCGTGACAAACAGCAGGTTGATGCCGGCGTCGACGTACGGCTTCAGCGTTGAACCCTTGACGGTGATGTAGTACTTGAAATAATCCGCCCACTCAATCGGCGTTCCCGGTTGCGTATTGATGTTGAACTCTGTGCCAACGGCATACTGTTTTGAAAATACCACCTCCGCCATCGGGCCGAACGTGAAACCGGCATTCGTGCCCCCGTACCCTCCTGTTAGCAGCGACAAGAGCATGTTTCCGCCGACGGTCCATTTTACATTTTGGGCATGTGACGCTGCAGTTGACCCCAGAAGCAGAATTGCCACCAGGCAAAGCACGGTCAGTAATCGTTTCATCGGAAAGCCTCCGGATAGTCATTGATATGATGGACAGTGTATCGTGAAGATTTCATTTCAGCAACGAGCGTGCAATGATGAGCTGCTGGATTTCTGAAGTGCCCTCATAGATCTCCGTCACTTTGGCATCTCTGAGATACCGTTCCACCTGGAACTCCTGAACATAGCCATATCCTCCGTGAATCTGGATCGCCTCCAGAGCATTCGCGACTGCTATCCGTGATGCAAACAGTTTCGCCATGGAGGCTTCTGTGCCGAATGAACGCCCCTGGTCCTTGAGACTTGCCGCCCGCAACATCAACAAACGCGCGGCTTCCACACCCGTCGCCATTTCTGCAAGCTTCAACTGAATCGCCTGGAACTCGCCCAGCGTCTTGCCGAAGGCTTTGCGCTCGCGGGCATACTTGATGGAGGCATCAAGAGACGCCTGTGCAATGCCTACGGCCTGTGCAGCGATCCCCACTCTCCCGGCCTCAAGAGTCCTCATCGCGAATTTGAACCCTTCACCCTCTTCGCCAAGCCTGCTGGCAATGGGAATGCGGCAATCCGAAAAAGCCAGCGAGACGGTGTCGGAACTCCGGATCCCCATCTTCTTTTCCTTCTTCGCGACGCAGAGACCGGGCGTTCCTTTCTCCACCAGAAAAGCGCTGATGCCCTTCGTGCCCTTCGCACGATCGGTCGCAGCCATCACGATGATCACATCGGCATTCGCTCCGCTGGTGGTCCAGCTCTTCATGCCGTTCAGCACATAGAAATCTCCGTCGCGAACCGCAGAGGTGTGCTGGTTCGCTGCGTCGCTCCCCGCCTCGGGTTCCGATAGGGCAAAGGCCCCCAAGAGCTTACCAGTGGAAAGCTCACGCAAGTACTTCGACTTTAGACTCTCCGATCCTGCGGTATAGAGTCCGCCGCATGTCAGCGAGTTGTGTACGGACATGATCACGGCAACCGATGCATCGACGCGCGCGATCTCCTCCATGGCGAGGACGTAGCTCACGGTGTCCAGGCCGATTCCACCCCACTGCTCGGGCACCATCATCCCCATGAATCCGAGCGTCGCCAGTTGCCGGAGTTGCTCCGCCGGAAATTCCTCATATTCATCTCTGCGTATCGCTCCGGGAGCAAGGTGTTCACGTGCAAACCTCCGCGCTGTCTCGCGGATCATCTCCTGAGTTTCTGTGAGAGCAAAAAGCATCGGGCGTAGCTTTCAAGTGTATGAGTAGAATCCTCGCCCGCTCTTCCTTCCCACATGACCTGCCGCAACCATACGCTTGAGGAGCGGACAGGGACGGTACTTCGGATCACCGAACCCGTCATGAAGAACATTCATGATTGCCAGACAGACATCCAGCCCTATGAAATCTGCGAGTGCCAACGGCCCCATCGGATGGTTCATGCCGAGTTTCATCACCGTGTCAATCGCCGACGGCGTCGCAACACCCTCCATCACCGCAAACATTGCTTCGTTGAGCATCGGCATCAGCAGCCTGTTGGCAACAAATCCCGGAAAATCCGCGACTTCTACCGCTGTCTTCTCAATCCGGACACACAATTCCTTCACCACCTGCGCAGTGCTCTGCGACGTTGTCTGCCCCAGGACAATCTCCACTAGCGGCATGATCGGGACGGGATTCATGAAATGCAGCCCGATCACCCGCTCGGGGCGGGTTGTTGCACCGGCAATCAGAGTGACAGAAATGGATGAAGTGTTCGTGGCAAGGACGACCTCGGGTCGGCACACGGCGTCCAATTCCCGGAACAGGGCTTTCTTGATGACGGGGTCTTCGGAGACTGCCTCGACCACGAAGTCCACACCGGAGACAGTTCCATTCACCGTTGTGCCATGCTTATCCGCGACAGAGTTTGCTCGCGGTGGGAAGCTGTGACAGTGCCCTTCTTGACCATGCGATCGAGACTTTTGCCGATTGTCAGAAGCGCGCGGTCCAGAAGAGATGGCTGGAGATCAATGAGGGAAACTGTCATTCCGTAGTGAGCGAAGACCTGCGCAATGCCACTGCCCATGGTCCCCGCACCAATCACCGCAACCTTTTCCAGAGTCATGTTCAGGATCCTGCGATTCGTTCTATGATCACCCCGCTCGCCTCCCCTCCCCCTATGCACAATGCTGCAAGCCCGCGCCGGACATTCCGCAACTCCAGTGCGTGCAGTAGAGTCACGAGAATCCGTGCCCCGCTCGCGCCCAGAGGATGCCCGAGCGCGATCGCCCCGCCATGGACATTAACCTTACTAACATCCAATCCGGCGATTTTGTTCACGGCAAGCGCGACGACGGCAAACGCTTCGTTGATTTCAAAGAGGTCGATGTCGGCAGTGCCCATGCCGGCTTTCTGCAAAACCCTGGAGATGACATCTGCCGGAGCAGTGGTGAACCATTCAGGGGCTTTTGCAAATGACGCCTGCGCAACCAGGCGGGCCTGCAGCTTCACGCCGAGTTCCCGTGCCTTTGCGGCGGAAAGCACAACCATCGCGGCAGCGCCATCACTGATTTTAGAAGAGTTGGCGGCTGTAATCGTTCCGTCACCGGCGAACGCCGGCTTCAATGTCGGTATCTTCTCGAACATCACCTTCTTGATCTCTTCATCCTCCCCGATGCGCACAGTTTCGCCCTTTTTGCCTTTCATCTCCACCTGAACGATCTCGTGCGCAAATGCGCCTGACTGCTGGGCATCCCGGGCGCGCCTATAACTCATGATTGCAAACTCATCCTGCGCACCTCGCGGAATATCGCATTCACGTGCACACAGTTCCCCTGCGTTGCCCATGAGGTAGTTGTGATACACGTCCAGAAGACCATCTTTAATGAGCGCATCCACCATTTCCGTGTTTCCCATGCGTACTCCCGCCCGCATTTTGTCAAGCAGGAAGGGGGCGTTGGACATACTCTCCATTCCTCCAGCCACCACGATCTCCGCATCACCGGCACGGATCGCCTGCGCCGCAAGCATCACGGCTTTCAACCCGGATCCACACACCTTGTTGACCGTAAGACACTCGACGGATTGAGGAAGACCGCCGAACAGTGCGGCCTGACGGGCGGGCGCCTGGCCTACTCCCGCAGAGATCACGTTACCCATGATCACTTCCTGGACCTGCCCCGGCTCGACGCCCGCACGGCGCAGCGCTTCGCGGATCACTATCGCCCCGAGGCGGGGAGCCGGCAGCCCGCTCAGCGAACCCATGAAGCTGCCAATCGGTGTGCGGCAAGCGCCGGCAAGGACGATGTCGTTCATAACGGGGTCTCCTGTGTGATAGGCGGTGTGGATGGTCAGATGGTAGCAAATTGGACGGACAAAAAGTACAAAAAAAACTCACCCCCCGTGATGCAGGGGGTGAGTTGCGCTGCGGATACCGGAATCCCTAGCTGCTCATCATGCGCAGGAATTCCTTGTTCGCTTTCGTTCCGCGCATCTTCTCGAGCATGAACTCCATACCCTCGACCGTGTTCATCTCGGCGAGAAGCTTGCGGAGAATCCAGATGCGGTTCAAATCGTCGGCATCGATAAGGAGCTCTTCCTTGCGGGTACCGGAGCGGTTGACGTCCATTGCCGGGAAAATCCGGCGATCGCTTAACTTGCGGTCGAGGACGATTTCCATATTCCCCGTGCCTTTGAACTCTTCAAAGATCACCTCGTCCATGCGGCTGCCGGTTTCGATCAATGCCGTGGCAACGATGGTGAGGCTTCCACCCTCTTCGATATTGCGGGCTGCGCCGAAGAACCGCTTTGGCTTGTGCAGCGCATTGGCGTCGACGCCTCCGGAGAGGATTTTACCGGAATGCGGAACAACCGTATTGTGCGCACGGGCAAGGCGAGTGATGCTATCCAGGAGGATCACGACGTCGCGCTTTGCCTCTACGAGGCGTTTGGATTTTTCCAGCACCATATCAGCCACCTGCACGTGACGTTCGGGCGGCTCGTCGAATGTGGAGCTCACTACCTCCGCATTCACCGAACGCTCCATGTCCGTCACTTCCTCCGGACGCTCATCGATGAGGAGCACGATGAGCTTGACCTCGGGGTGATTCCGGGAAATGCTGTTGGCGATCTTCTGGAGCATGATGGTCTTGCCTGCCTTCGGCGGCGATACGATCATCCCACGCTGTCCTTTCCCGATCGGGGTCAGAAGATCCATGATGCGCATGGCATACTCACCCGGCGCGGTCTCCAGTTTCAAGCTCGAATTCGGATAAAGAGGCGTGAGGTTGTCGAAGAGCACCCGCTCGCGAATGGAGTCGGGATTCTCGTCGTTTACCGCTTCAACTCTCAGGAGGGCGAAGAACCGCTCGCCTTCCTTGGGGGGCCGCACCTGTCCGCTGACCGAATCACCGGTGCGAAGATTGAACTTCTTGATCTGCGAAGGAGAAACGTAGATGTCGTCGGGCGATGGAAGGTAGTTGTAGTCAACCGACCGAAGGAACCCGTAGCCGTCTGGCAGTACTTCGAGGACCCCCCGACTAAAACTCAATCCCCCCTGCTCGGTCTGCGCTTCCAGAATTTTGAAGATCAATTCCTGTTTGCGCAAATCGCTGTAGCCGGAAATATTAAGTTCCTTGGCGATTTGGTTGAGCTCAAGTATCTTTTTGGATTTGAGCTCCGAAATGTCCATTGCCATGGATAAAAAGCCTCTCGAAAAATTGAAGTTGTTAGTGCTTGGTGGCATTCCCTGAGTACAACGTACACAGGTCACAGCCGGGGAATAGTTTTACGGATAGTCGGATGGACGAGTTACCGATTTAACAGATGTGAACTACACGGGGTATAACGACATGCATTACTATACCAAGTATAGAGTTTTTTCGCAACTTTGTCAAGAGTTTTTGTGCAATGCCGATTTCTGGAAAAACTGCAACGCTTCACCCACCAGATAGTGCGACCCGGCCACCAGAAGCGTCCGGGGTGTACGGGAAGAACCGCGACTCAACAGCCGCAGGGCCAACTTTAACCCGTTTTGCACGTTTCCGCCATCCACAGCCGGAATCCCCCGTTCGGAGGCCACCCTGGCGATTTCACGGGCATCACGGGCCCGCTCCGTTTTGGGCCGAACGGTTATCACTTCAGAAACGATTCTGCGCAGTTCATCCAGTACTGCACCCGCATCCTTGTCGCGCACGATTCCGAATACCGCAAGGGGGTATTTCTTCCGGCGGGAACCCAGCGTGTCAGCCAGAACGCGCATGCCGTCCGGGTTATGCGCAACATCCAGAATAATCCGCATGCCGTTGTGCCTGATTGTTTGCAGCCGTCCGCCGAGCCCTGTGTTGCGAACGACATTGCGCAGTCCCCGTGCAATCGCCTCGCCGTTCAGCTTCTTGAGCCGGTGACGTCCGGCAGCAAGGCCAAGCGCCGCAACGGCAAGAGAGGCGTTGGTCACCTGGTGCTCACCGGGATGGCCAAGCACAACGGAAGGTATCCTCCAGAGCGTATCTCTGAATCGCACGACCGCACACCCTCCCCTGCTTCCTTCAATCCGGGCATCGATGATTTCCCGGACGTGGTACAACGGACTCTGCCGTCTCTTTGCAGTGGACTGAAGCACCGTCAGCACTTCGCTTGAGGTTGATGCCGTGACTACCGGCACCCCACGCTTGATGATGCCGGCTTTCTCCCGGGCAATGGCAGGCAGCGTGGATCCCAGATACTCCATGTGATCCATCGCGACGTTGGTAATCACGCTCACGATGGGTGTCAGCGTGTTCGTCGCATCAAGGCGGCCGCCGAGACCCGTCTCAATAATCCCCACGTCGATCCGCTCATCCGCAAAGTAACGAAATGCAATGCACGTCGTCGCTTCGAAAAATGTCGCGTGCGTCCGTTCGAAAGACCTTCGCATCTCCCGCGTATACTGCACGAGGCGTTCTTCCGGTATTTCGACACCGTTGATCCTGATGCGCTCGGTGAAGTTGACCAGATGAGGAGATGTGTAGAGTCCGGTGCGGTAACCGGCCTCGTACAGGATCGACGCAAGAAACGACGACGTGGAACCTTTGCCGTTTGTGCCGGCGATGTGCACCGAGGCAAATTGCCGCTCGGGATGTCCGCAGCCGGCCAGAAGGGCACGGATGTTCCGGAGTCCATACTTGATACCGCGGTATTGCAGACCGTAGAGGTAGGCCAGCGAATGATGGTAGGTACCCGGCAACCGGGTCATAGCCAGCTCTCAAGCACTGAAAGCCCGCCCTTTGCTTCGAGCGCCCCCACAAGCTTCCCGACATCATCAACGCCATGATCGTTGCACCACGCATCAATCCCTTCAGCCACCAGTACTCCCGCGGCCGGATCAATGAAATTGGCGGTGCCGACCTGCACCGCCGTGGCTCCTGCGAGGAAGAATTCAATGGCATCCGTGGCACACATGATGCCGCCGATGCCGATCACCGGGATGTGCACCGCGCGAGCAGTTTCATAGACCTTAGCCAGAGCCACCGGTTTTATCGCCGGACCGGAGAGACCACCGGTGACAGTAGACAGGAGGGGTCTGCGGGTGCGCACATCGATGGCCATCCCGATGAGCGTATTGATGACCGACACGGCATCTGCCCCCTCGTCCTGCACTGCCCGGGCAAATATGGAGATCTGAGCGACATTGGGAGTGAGTTTGATGATCAACGGTTTGCGGGTTCGCGCACGCAAACGTTTCGTGATCCCCGCAGTCATCGCGCAATCGGTGCCGAACATAAGCCCCCCCTCCCGCACATTCGGGCAGGAGACGTTGATTTCATAGGCATGCACACCGCCGGCGTCCTCGAGAACGTCAAGCACTGCACAGTATTCATCCACGCTGCTTGCTGCAATATTTGCAACAATTGCGGTGTTGAGCGGCCGGAGAATGGGAAGTTTCTCTTCAACAAACCGGTGGACACCGATGTTGGCGAGTCCGATGGAGTTCAGCATCCCTCCTGCGGTCTCCACCACCCGCGGCGGCGGATTCCCGTCACGCGGCTTCAATGAGAGCGACTTCGTCATGATGCCGCCAAGGCGCTCCACATCCACAAGATCCCTGCACTCGTCACCGTACCCGAATGTTCCTGATGCAACGAACACGCGGTTCTTGCAGTGTACATCGCCAAGAAGAAAGTCCGTGCGTGCCATTCTAGATGATGATATCCCGCGTATTGAACACGGGACCGTCTTTGCACATTAGTGAGTATTTCCGTTCCTGTCCCGCCATTTCCACAGGACATCCCTGACAAATGCCGATGCCGCACGCCATCTGCCCCTCGAGGGACACCTCGCAATCGAGATCTCTCGAACCAGTGAACGCGCTGAGTGCTCGAAGCATGGGAGTCGGACCGCAGGCAAAGAACCGTGGTTTCGGAATGGTTGTTCTTCTTCAGAACTTCTGCCGCAAGATCGACCACGGTCCCCCGCAGCCCTCTGGATCCGTCATCAGTCGAAACGTGGACGTTCGTAAGATGTGCATCGATGACTAGGTCGGACGTCCGTGCTCCCAGAAGCGTCACCACGTTTTTCCCCGCCTTGCACAGGGCCGTCGTCGCCAGGGGTAACGGTGCAACTCCGAGTCCGCCGCCGACGAGAACTGCAGTATCATATCCGGGATCATCGAGATGAAATCCGTGACCCAGCGGGCCGAGCAGATCAAGATCGTCTCCCGCCTCCGCCTCCGCCAGATGGGCTGTTCCTTTGCCCAGGCGCTGGAACAGGATCTGCATCGTTTCGCCTTCGGTCCGGTACACGCTGAACGGTCGGCGCAACAACGGCTCAATGCCGTCGCGCACCAGAATGTTCACGAATTGCCCTGCTGCAACGGTGGCGCTCAACTCGGGACAATGAAGAGACAGCACATACACGTTGGGTGCAACAGAACGAAGGTGTACTACGCGGCTGCGAATGTGGAGCATTAGCGAAGAACTCTGTCGTCGGGAATCTCAAATGGACTATCAATTGTTTCCTTGCCAGGCACCGGCGGGGCTGAGGGGCGCCGGCGTTTGTTCACGGACTCTTCATCCAACTCTGCAGGTTTCTTTTCGTGCGGCATCCCGGGCAGAGCAACAGCAGTCGAGTCGGCCTTCTTGAGAGGAGCAACGGCAGTCGAGTCGGCCTTCTTGAGAGGACCAACGGCAGTCGAGTCGGCTTTTTGAGAGGACCAACGGCAGTCGAGTCGGCCTTCTTGAGAGAACCAACAGCAGTCGAGTCGGCCTTCTTGAGAGGACCAACGGCAGTCGAGTCGGCCTTCTTGAGAGCTGCAGCGGCAGTTGAGTCGGCCTTCTTCAGAGCTATCGCTGCCTGGCGGGCACTCTGGATCTCCGCAACCCGGGGTTGAACGCGCTGCGCATAGAGAGAACCGGGATAGCGGGCCGTAAGACGCTCGTAATTGGCGCCGGCACTGTCCAATTGCATGGTGTGATACTCATACGCCCACCCGACAGCATAGAGAGCCCGTGGAGCAAGGGGGGAAGTTGGTGAACGGTGGACAATGGCCTCGAACGAATCGATCGCCGCGGCATACATGCCTGATTGAAGAAGTTCGGTCGCGCTGCGATAACTCAGCTCCAGCGGATCCGGGGTCTTTGCTGAAGGGGGAAGCCCGAGCAGACGCTTGGATTCTTCGGCGAACGGAGATTCAGGGAAACGCCGGATGATCTCCCTGTACAGCGAGTCAGATACTGCGTGGATTCCTGTGGAATCCTCACCTTCGATGCGGGCAACGACGTACAGTGCGCGCGGCGCCGGACGGCTGTCGGGAAATTCCCGCAGCAATCGCTTATACCAGAACCGCGCGGAGTCGGGGAGTGCCATTGTCGCATACAACAAACCCGCCAGATCATCCATGCGGTTTGCAAGACGGACGTTGATGGTGTCGAGAGCAAGCGGAGGCATCTGCTGTGCACGCAATTGCGTGCTGTCCGCGCGGGCAGTCGCAGATGAATCCTTTCGGCCTGTCTTCATGGTATCCGCGCGGGCAGTCGCAGATGAATCCTTGCGGCCTGTCTTCATGGTATCCGCCCGGACGACAGAGGCAGAGTCGATACGCACAGTGTCTCGAACAACTTTCGCCGTGTCGCGGGGATGGAGTGCCGCCTCGCGAAGACTATCCAGTTTTGCAATGTCGTTGCGGTAGGTAATATAGCGCGTCAGATAGTCTGCCCTGCGGACGATTTGAAGCCTTGATTCGGCGGTGTTCGTGGCGCTCCGCCCGCGGTCGTATACTGCACGTGCAGAATCGTACTGAAAGAGAACCGTTTCATAGATCATGCCGAGCGCAAGATTGGCATCCGCCGCAGGCTCCGTGCGTGCATAGGCGGTATCGACGTACGCATATTGCTCCAGGGCCTCCTGAATCGCCCCCCGGTCGCGGGCGACGTTGCCCAGTTCATAGTCGATCTGGCCATAGAATTCACGGTAATTGGAGTTCGCACGCAGAACAAGAAACGCATTATGTGCATCATCGAACCGATGCTGTTTGCTCAACATTCGTGCAACACCCAGACGCGCACGGTATTCACCGAGGTAGGAGCCGCTGAGCGAGTATGCACGTTGATACGCCTCCTGGGCTTTGACGAAATCCTTCTCTTGCGCGTACATCTCTCCGACTTTCATCAATGCCTGGGCACGCTTCTCGGAGGTATTCCCATAATCCCCCACCTGCATGAAGAATGGGCGGGCACGTGCATAGGCCTTCTCATCGAGTGCAAGTTGCCCCAGCACCTGTGCCGCTTCGGCAACCATCTGATCCTCGCCCCGCTTCGTGGAAAGTTCGAGCAATTGTTGAGCCGTCTTTGTGGCGTTCTCCCGGTCGTTGCTTTTGTAGTATGCAAACGCAAGCAGCCCCTGCGCCTGCAGTGCAAGGTTGCTCTCCGGATACCCGTCGATCAACTCCTTGAACTTCCGTTCAGCCTTTTGGAACTCATTCTGGTAGTAATACGAACTCCCGATCATCATCAGCGCGTCGTCCACAAGGCCGGCCTCGGGATGGTACTGCAGAAGCTTTGAACACTTTTCGATGACCGCCGTAAATTTCGTTCTCGCCGTCTGGCTAATGTTCAGCGGTATGAGCATGTTGTGGCCGGATTCTTTGGTGTCGGGCATTGCCCAGACATCTGCTTCGGCTTCGTCGTACGCGCGCTGCGCATTGTAATAGGTATTGAAATATGCAGTAAAGGAATCCCATACGCTGCACGATGAAAACAGCGTCAGGGCCAGTACCGCAAGAATGGGGGTACAACGATGGGCAGCAGTCCGCACAGTTTGCTCCGGGTCACACGTAGGTCACTTCAACATAGCGAAAGCCCCGAGGAAAGTCAAACGTTAAACCAATTCCGCCCTCTCCGGTCTAACACTTGTACGCGGTACAGGATAGCTCATTCAACCAACAAGAGGTGATACGATGAAGAGACTCGTTGCAATACTGTTCATGGCAGCGATGGCAACCATGGCATTCGCGCAGCCGGAAACCGGCATGGGCATGGGAAAGGGGCCGGGACATGGCGACGGCGAACGGCCGATGCGCGGTCGGAAGGAACTGATGGCCAAACTCAATTTGACCGACGACCAGCAGGCGCAGATGCAGAAGATGCGCATTGACCTCCAGAAGAAACAGACCGCCATGCAGGCAAAGATACGCATCGCCCGACTGGAAATGCAGGAGCTCTTTGGCGCCGCTAACATCGACAAAGCCGCAATCGAAAAGAAGATGAAGGAAGTGTCCGAATTGCAGTACCAGGAGAAACTGAACGGACTGGATCACCTCTTCAGCGTGAAAGCGATCCTCACCCCGGAGCAGCAGAAAATCTGGAAGGACCACATAAAGCAGGTTGGGCCGGAGATGCGCGAGCGGATGATGGAGCGGATGATGGAGCGGGGGGCAGAGCGGAAAATGGGCCGGGGGACAGAGCGGATTATTGAGCGGGAGATCGAGCAATAAGAAGAAGAGAAGAAGCGGGAGCAGGCAATAGGCGGTAGGCAATAGGCAGCATACCTTACCCTATTGCCTACTGCCGGACGCCTGGCACCCATCGCCTATCGTTTGATCACAAGCTCCTGCCCCGCAATAATCTTGTTCCGTCCGAGATCATTCCACTCCTTCAAATCCGACGGGGTCACTGCAAACGCTTTCGCAATGTCCCACAGGGTGTCACCCTTCTTCACAACATACACAACGGTCTTGGGATCGCTCTTCCTGTGAGAAGCGGCGGTAGGGTTAGCGGGCGTCACAAGCGTGACATGCTCCGCGCTCTTATGGATGATGAGGCGTTGGCCGCTGTTGATGCGGGAGGTCCGCAGATGGTTCCAAAGCTTCAGCTGCGCGATGCTGACGCCATGATCGCGCGCAATGGTTTCCAGGGTTTCGCCTGACTTCACGTTGTAGCCGTCGATGGTTTCGGCCGTCGAACTTTGTGCCGGACGATCGGGCTTTTGGACCGTGGCTTCCTTTTGTGCAAACGTCATATCGTCGATACGTTTGTAGGAAGCAGCATTCTTCTCCTTGACGAAGATGTCGAGAGACTGTCCGACCCGGATATGACTTCCATACGCAATGTCGTTCCAATTCCGGATATCGGCGGCCCGGCAGTTAAACCACTCTGCAATGTGACCGATCGTATCACCCTTCTTCACCGAATACAGGATGCGGGTGCTGCCCTTGGGCTGGTCGGAAGCATGGTGGGTGGAACGAGCGAGTGCCTTTGCGACTCTGGACTTGTCGACAGACCTCCGTGACCCATCGCGTGCAGATTCCATCCTGGCCGACGCCGCGACAAGCGAGGCAAACCGGTCGGACCCCCGCGGCACCGGAATGACAACCTGCTTCCCCACCGACAGGCGCCTCGACGGAGCAAGCCTGTTTGTTTCCTTGAGCACGTCGACGGTAATCCCGTAGCGGCCCGCGATTCCGCCGAGAGTTTCGCCGCGGCGTACAGTGTGGACGATCCAATCGCGCTTCGCGCCCGCCGGAATGTCCGCATACTTGACCCGGAACATCTGGGCCCGTCCTTCGGGAATGCGCAGGACATAACGTTTCACGCCGGGCGGTGTGCACCATTGCACAAGTTCCGGATTGAGTTCCCGCAGGTTCATCACGTCAGCACCGGCGCAATCGGCGAGAAGATCAAGGTCGATCCCGTCATCCACGCATACGGTATCATACGCGAGCGGAGGCAATGGAACAACGTCCTCGAATCCATATCTGCCGGGGTTCATGGCGATAAGTGTTGCTGCGATGTATTGAGGAACGTAGTTGCGCGTTTCCCGAGGGAGCCGGCGCCGCATCTCCCAGAAATCCGTCGAACCGGTGCGCCGGATGCCGGAGTAGATCCTCCCCGCTCCCGAGTTGTAGGCGGAAAGCACAAGATACCAGTCACCGAACTCCTCGTACAGATCGCGCATATGACGTGCAGCCGCGCGGGTGGACTTTTCAAAATCGCGGCGTTCGTCAAGGAAGTATGACGCACGCAGCCCGTAGAGCCGCCCCGTCCCTTTCACGAACTGCCACATGCCGACAGCACGTGCCCAGGAGCGCGCATTCGGATTCACACCGCTCTCAATCATGCAGAGATGCACGAGCTCCTCGGGAACGCGCTCCTCCTGGAGTATCTTCTTCAGCAATGGAAAGTATCGCCCGGAGTTTTTGATCCACCGTTCCATGTGTATGCGGCCCCGCCCGGTGAAGAACTCGATGTTCCTCTCCACCATTGTGTTCATCACAAGTGGAACGGTCGTCCCCTGCACGATGGT
The DNA here is from genome assembly GCA_963849385.1 of Ignavibacteriota bacterium. GTDB lineage: Bacteria > Bacteroidota > Ignavibacteria > UBA10030 > UBA6906 > Fen-1255. Next base: position 341,674 of record CAWKHH010000003.1, read on the forward strand.
CTTCTGGGGTCCCAGCGACGCGGTATCAGACAAATCGGCGACCTGGTTCATCTTTTCCCGGAGAGCCGATATCGACGTCTCGGGGGACAGACCGTCGATGCGTGCGATGTAGAGTTCGTAGTCCTCCACCACCGCTTTGCTGAGATCGGCAAAATCCTTGTTCGACTCGATATCCGGTATGACACTCAGTTCATCGAGCAGGGAGATCGCCTCTTCGAACTGCACCACAGACCTGAGGGAATCGCCATTCGCGGCCGCTGCCGTCGCTGAAAGATAATGCTGCCGCGCGGTCTCCAGCATTGTGGCGATAAGCGAATCGTTCGGGACGCCGTATGGTTGATTCGACGCCGTGGCGCTATCGGACGCAAACATCTCCGGTTGAACAGGTTCGGCACGGAGCGAATCAGGCAGGGCCCGCGAGACAACCTGGGGCAGAGGGTCTTGTGCCTGCTCCTGAGTTGCACATCCGACTACCACGAGTGCCGCAGCAGCTGCAATGAGAAACAGATTTCGCATCATGCACCTTTCGCTACTCGAAAAATCCTTTGCACTATGCACGATATTCCCAAAGGAACATTCTATATAATACTCGCTTTGGCAATGAGTGTCAAGAAGAAGGGCCCCGAGGATCGGGCACAGGGAACCGGGCACAGGGGTCTGCGGCTCCGGGTGCAGGAGCATTACCGCCTATAAAGGGATATTCCCATGCTTTTTTCGCGGATTTGTGTCCACCTTGCTGTCGAGCAGTTTCAATGCACGAATGAGACGGGGTCTGGTGTCATGCGGTTCGATGATCGCGTCAATGTACCCCCGGCTCGCCGCCATGTACGGATTCGCAAACTTCTCCCTGTACTCGCTCTCGCGCTCGGCAAGAGCCTTCGCGCGATCGGGAGACGATTCGATTTCTTTCTTGAAGATGATCTCGGCCGCACCTTTGGGGCCCATCACGGCAATTTCCGCCATGGGCCAGGCAAAGTTCATGTCGCCCCGGATATGCTTGGAGTTCATCACATCGTAGGCGCCGCCGTACGCTTTGCGGGTAATCACGGTGAGCCGCGGCACCGTGGCTTCGCAAAACGCATACAGCAGCTTTGCTCCGTTCGTGATGATCCCCCGCCACTCCTGATCGGTCCCGGGCATGAATCCCGGAACATCTTCGAACACCACGAGGGGAATGTTGAATGCATCGCAGAACCGGACGAACCGCGCTCCCTTCTTGGAAGCATCAATATCCAGCACACCCGCCAGCACCGCCGGCTGGTTCGCCACTATCCCCACCGATCGGCCGTCGAGGCGCGCGAAACCAACCACAATGTTCTGCGCGAAGTGCGCATGCACTTCAAAGAAGACTCCATCGTCAACGACGCGCCGGATGACCTCCGTGATGTCATACGGCTTGTTAGGACTCTCGGGCACTATGGTGTCGAGGTGTAGATCCTTCCGGTCCGGGTCGTCGGTGGCAGGAATGACGGGTGGTTCTTCAAGATTGTTCGACGGGAGATAACGGAAAAGCGCACGGATGGTCTGCAGGCATTCCGATTCGTTCTCGCAGGCAAAGTGCGCGACACCACTGCGCGTTGCGTGCGTCGTCGCGCCGCCAAGCTCTTCTGACGTGACGCTCTCCTGTGTCACCGTTTTCACGACATTCGGTCCCGTGACGAACATGTAGCTTGTGTTCTTCACCATCAGCACGAAGTCGGTAATCGCCGGGGAGTACACCGCTCCCCCGGCGCAGGGTCCCATCACCGCGGAGATCTGAGGAACGACGCCGGAGGCCAGCGTGTTCCGCAGGAAGATCTCCGCGTACCCCCCCAGGCTTACCACGCCTTCCTGTATGCGCGCACCGCCGGAATCGTTCAGCCCGATCACCGGACAGCCGATCTTCATCGCGAGATCCATGATCTTCACGATCTTCTCGGCATGAGCTTCCGAGAGGGATCCGCCGAACACCGTGAAATCCTGGCTGTAGACGCAGACGATCCTGCCGTCAATCGTCCCGCTCCCCGTCACCACACCGTCACCGGGGAATTTCTGACGATCGAGGCCGAAGTCGGATGTACGGTGCTCGACGAACATATCGACTTCGTCAAAACTCCCTTCGTCCAGAAGCAGATCGAGCCGTTCCCGTGCAGTGAGTTTCCCCTTGCGGTGTTGATCTTCTATCCGCTGCTCTCCGCCTCCAAGCAGTGCGCGCTTCTGGAGCTCCCGCAATCGATCGATGAAGTGTGTGGCCATTGACGTCACCCGGCTTTGAGTCGTGCGAATTTGAGTAGGAGTTTTTTTCTTCCGACACCGGCGAATTCCACCACGGCGCGAGCGTCTTCACCGCGGCCATCGAGCGCAACGATGCGTCCATCGCCGAAGGTCTCATGGACAACACGCAATCCCACGCGGGGCTGGAATTCTTCCTGGGAGTGGTTCTCATAATCCGGCATCGGGTCTGCGGTGTAGGAATCCGACTCGCGCTGCCGGTGGTTCGCCGCCCGGTGCATTGGATGCTGGCGGCCGCGCCGACGACAGACCGGCGGTGGCGTTCATGCTCCGGGAAGGACCAGTCCTTTCGGGGGAAGAAACCAATGCCGGGTCGACTTCATCCACAAACCGGGAGCGGAGCGAGTAGAGCATGTCGCCCTGGTGGTACCGCGTGCGGGCGAACGACAGATACAGCTGCTGTTCCGCACGCGTCATGCCGACATAGAGCAATCGCCGTTCTTCTTCTATCTGCTCCTTGCTGTCGAGAGAAAGCGAGATCGGCAGCAACCCCTCCTCCAACCCGGTGATGAAGACTACCGGGAACTCAAGTCCTTTTGCCGCATGCAAGGTCATCAGGGTCACCGCATTGCGGCCGAATTCGGCCATGTCCACTTCCGAAACCAGGGAGACTTCGGAAAGGAAATCTTCCAGCGTCGAACCGGGATGCTGGTCGGTGAACTCCGCCAGCGCAGAGATGAGCTCCTGGATATTGTCCCGCCGTGCCAGCGATTCGGGTGTATTCTCCTCCTTCAGCAGATGCAGGATCCCGGTCTCGTCCACCAGCGCCCGGGCAAGTTCATTTGCCGACATGTCCTTCTTTAACGCGATATATTTCTGGATCATCGTGTGAAACTGGCGCACGGATTTCAGCGTACGCTCGGCGAGCAATCCTTCAAGAAGGGGTGACGCGAGCGCTTCCAGAAGGGACGCTTTCTTTCCGGATGCGACCGATCTGATCTTTTGCACCGTGGTATCGCCGATCGCCCTGGCAGGCACATTGATGACGCGCAACACGCTTTCGTCATCCTGCGGATTGGCGACCACGCGCAGGTATGACAGAATATCCTTGATTTCCTTCCTTTTGTAAAACGCAACGCCTCCCACGATCACATAGGGCACCGCCGCTCTGCGGAGCGCGTCTTCGATGGTCCTCGATTGCGCGTTGGTCCGGTAGAGTACGGCGAAGTCGTTCAGCCCCAGCTTGCGTTTGCACGTTTCCTCCTGGATGTGCACCACGATCCTACGCGCTTCTTCGCGATCGTCGTCGCAGATATCCAGCACAATTGCATCGCCTTCAGCGTTGCTGGTCCAGAGCTTCTTGGCAATCTGGTCGTTCGTTTCTCCTGATGAGCGAATCTGCCGCACCGAGAATGGTTTTCGTGGACCGGTAGTTCTGTTCGAGGCGGAAGACCCGGCACTGCGGGTAGTCTTTTTCAAAATCAAGGATGTTGCGGATATCGGCGCCGCGGAAGGCGTAAATGCTCTGCGCATCGTCGCCCACCACACAGATGTTCTTGAGTCGTGATGCGAGCTCACGCAACAACAGGTACTGCACTCTGTTGGTGTCCTGATATTCGTCGACGAGGAGAAACTGAAACCGCAACTGATAGCGGTTGAGCACGTCACGATGGCGGCGGAACAACTCGAGCGGTTTCAGAAGGAGATCATCGAAATCCATCGCGTTGTTCTTTGCAAGGCGGCGTTCGTATTCTTCAAAGATGTCACCGGCGCGCTGCGAGGCGGGGTCGTGCGCGCCCTTGCGATAGTCCGCGGGTGACACCATGGAGTTCTTGGCGACGCTGATGCGGCTGCGGATGCCTGCGGGAGAATACTGTTGCGCGGAGACTCCCATGTCGTTCATGATGCTCTTGATCAGCGATTGCGAATCATCGGTATCGTAGATCGAGAACGTGCGTCCATAGCCGATCCGTTCCGCTTCGATCCGGAGTATGCGCGCGAAGATCGAATGGAATGTCCCCATCCAGATTGCGCGGCTCGACGGGCCGACGAGTTCGACAATGCGGCCCTTCATTTCGTTGGCCGCTTTGTTGGTGAACGTCAGAGCGAGGATGCTGTCAGGGCGCACGCCCTGTTGCAGCAGATACGCGGTGCGATACGTGAGCACGCGCGTCTTCCCGCTTCCGGCACCGGCGACAATCATCACCGGCCCTTCGGTGGCCGTCACGGCATCACGCTGAACGTCGTTAAGTTGTTGCAGAAATGACATGGAGCAACATAAGGAAAAAGGGTGCGGAAGGCAACGCGCGGCGGGACGACTAAATCATCAAAGCGCCTTCAAGCTTGAGGAGGAACTCTTTCGTCTTCACACCGCTGGCATACCCGACGAGCGAACCGTCAGTGCCCAGCACGCGGTGGCATGGCACGATGATCGCGACGGGATTGGCGGCATTCGCACGGCCGACGGCCTGGAATCCCCTGCTCGTCCCCAGGCGTTTCGCAAGCTGTTTGTAGCTGATCGTCGTCCCGTACGGAATCTTGCAGAGCTCACGCCAGACGCGCACCTGGAACGGTGTGCCGATGAGGTCGATGTTGACGGTGAACTTCGCGAGCTTGCCGTTGAAATAGCGCGCCAGCTGGTCAATCACATCGCGGTTGCGTGACTTGTTGTCCGCAACTTCGCTATCGTCAAAGTTGTCACGCAGCCAGCGGAAAAAATCCCGTTTCGTCTGGCGCGGAACGCTGACTTTGCAGACACCCTTCTCCGTCGAAGCGACGTAGATCAGTCCGATCTTGGATTCGAATGATGTGCAGTAGACCATGGGATGAGAAATTCCCCCGCGAGATGTCGGCGAGGATGATCCCCGAAATCCCTCGCGGGTGGGGAGGCAGTATACAGAATAGACATTTCAAACGCAAGAGGAAGAGGTACCAATTCTGATCTCCGGATTCGGAATTCCCAGCTCTGAATCGATCTTACACCGGAGCGCTCCGGATCCTAGAAAAATGCTCTGACTTCTGCCCGGGCCGTGTGTACCGGTTGGCCTCCCCCTTCCGCGCGTCCTTCGTAGTTCATAGTCGCTTGAAGGAATTGGGTCATGCGATACTCGAAGGCAGCGCGCCAGATCCATGTTTTTCCGGAGACTCGCCCTCCCGTCAGCTCGAAGGGAAACACATCAACGGCCCGGGCGAGTTGCACCTCTTCACGAACAAGTTCGGCGCGGGCCTGTCCGGATCCCTGGAATGCATAGGTGATCCTTACCGCCTGAGCGTTCAGATTGGCTTCAAGCTCCGGCGTCTGGAACCTGTCCGTCGCCCGGCTCACATCAATTTTGAATCCGAGTTCTGCATTCTGTTGAGGACGATAGGAAAGATCGAAGGTCACGCCGTTGCTCAGGATATCCCGTAACCGTGACGAGGCGGTGAGCCCACCCACCCTGTCGATCCGGTTCACATAATCAACCTGATTGGCAATCTCCGGCACGAGCTGCCACCGGAGCCGGATCGATCGCTCGCGAACGTAGGCGTGCTCGATCCCGCCGCTCAGGTTCGTCAACCCCCTTCTTTGAGAGTACCGAAACCGGGCCGAAAACAGGGGACTTCCCTCAAACAGCAGGACGTCCTGCGTGAGCAGCGTTGAGCCGGCGATGGTGGTCGCGTCCTGCTGAAACCTGGACACATGGAGCATGTAGATCTGCGCCAGGTCGCGCTCCGTGCTTTTCTCCTCTATACGCAGGTAGGTCTCCGAAGTAAGAGAGGCAAGAATCCGGGCAAGTGCGCTTCCGCCATCGACGAAACGCGAAGGCACAATGCGCAGACGCGCGCTGGTTTTCAGGTCGATGATCGGTGTCAGGTCATCGGTTGGGAGCGTGACGGCTACGAAGTCTCCATCGAACCGAGCCAGAACAAATTCGCTCTCATCCGCAAGGCCATTGCCATTGAGGTCGCCAAGATAGCGGTAGGTGCCCGTACCCGGCGTGACCTTCACATACACGCGCTCGAGCCGCGATGCCTGCTCTGTGGTGACCTCATAATAGAGGTCGGCTTCCATACCGCGGTTGAACGGAGCGTAACGGGTCCGGTTACGCACCAGGACGGTGTGGATGTCCTGTTGTCCGGACACCCTGAAGATCTGAGAATACGTTTTCTTGCGGAGCGTAACATCGAGGGTCGACGAAAGAGCGTGCCATTCATCGAGCCGGGCGTTGTAGGATTGTGTGAACGATTGCGACTCGCGAACTACGGCACTGTCTTTGAAGAGATCATCACTCCTCCAGCCAAGCTCTGCCTGCACGGAGAACGGCCCTGCGGGCTTATACCGGATATATCCGGTGTACGAGTCGAACTTGAGACCGCCGTTCTTGGCAATGGCGGTAACCTGCGAACCTATGTCGCGGCGTTCGCTTTCATAGCGGGCGCCGGGCGTGAGATTCCAGAATGTATACTCCAGCCCCCCCTTTCGTCTGGTCCATTCGCTCCGGGTGTCTGACGGTGCATCGACAGAAGTGATTTCCTCAATGGAGAACCCGGCAGTAGGCAGCCCCTCACCCTGCATGGCGATCGCCCCTTCACGCCGTTTCGCATCCTGCAGAGCGCCCCGGCGGTTTCTGCCGTATCCGCCACTCACGGACAGTCCGTTCATCGGCAGGTAGGCCAGAGAAAACTCCTGAATTTCCTCGTCGGCTTTTGCCAGTGAGTCCACTCCCCATTTGCGGGTAAACTCAATATCATCAGCGCGATCGATGGGAACAAACTGCGACTGCACAAAGCGCTCTTTGGCCTGCAGCCGCATACCTCCCAGGTTTGTGCCGCCGATGCGAATCTCCTTCGGCTCATACGCAGCGGTAAGGTTCACCGCATGTGCCCCGTTGTCCTGATCTCCGATTGATGAAAGACGGTTTCCATCCAGCGAGCTATAGGCGTACTCGCCTGCCACACGCAAATCTCCCGTCGGCTTGGCCTCCAGTGTGAGGTCGACCATTTCGTGCAGTTGAGGAAGAGGCAACTGGCGGATCGGGAGGTACGCTCCCCCTCCGGTCCCATTCCAGACAAAAAGACCCGCGCGCAACCGGTTGTAGTCACCTTTCCCCGCACCCACAAAGGTGAATGTCACATTATAGTGTGCGTTCGGATCGCCGGGAGCATACCGGAAGAAGTGCGCATGTGCTCCGCCGGCAACGAGAGTATCGATTTGCACATACGTTCCATTGGAATCCACGCGCGTCGCGCCGCTCAGGACCGCTTTTGATGGATCGTTGCCGGCATTCGCAATGGCCGCGCGGGCGGAGTCACTGAACACGAAATCGATCGGCGCATCGGGATCATCTGCCTCACGAATATAACTCGCGGAGAGTCTCACAGCGTTGCCGAGCAACATGGTGGAGTTTTGGGCGGCGAACAGTGACCGTGAGAACTGCCGGTCGGTATATTCGAAGTCTACGGTAATGCGCGATGCCGAGGTGATCAGCTTTCGCGGCATGAATGTGATTTCACCGGTGGAATAATCAATTGTATAGTCGTTCGTCTCTCCCCGTGTCTGCTGTTCCCCATCAACATAGACACGCTCTGTTCCGGCGATGACGATGATATTCCGCTCGTTGTTCTTTCCGGTAAGGAGATACGGTCCTTGCACGCCTTCAAGACCGGTGACCTGTTTTGTCACGAACTTCCCGCGCGTGATGGCGCCCGAAATCAGTGCATCGCCGTGAATGTTTCCGAATCGATATGCCGCGGTGCCCCTCGCTCCCTGGAGTTTCCGACTCAGGCGGGCGAACTCCGTTCCGCTGAAGTCGAGCGTGAAATCCCCGAGCGTGGCGGCCAGATCGGTGCCGCGGATTTCCACGAACACTTTGTCGAATTCCTGCAGCGTCTGCGTCGTACCTTCCGGCTGTATCGGGGTGTTCTCGTCGGTAAGCGCTGCGGTGATTTCAATGTCCGACATGATGCGTCCGGCCATTTCGAGGCGGAGTCCGGAGGTCAGCGAGAGGTCGCGGTTCGAGCCGACCGTAAACCCGCGAAAGATGCTACCGCTTTTCCTGAGGTTCGGACCGAACACGTCATCCATGGAAAATGTGGAAACCGGTTTCGCAATGCGGATCGAATCGGCGCGCGAAAGTGAATCGGAGGCAAACGTCAAGATACGGCGTTTGTAGGAATCCTGAAACCGGAATGGAAAGTATTGATACGTGACGCGAACGCGTGAACCCTTGACGTCCGCCCCGATGTGGATGGACGTAGACAGCCAGATCACTCCCTGCCTGTAATCTATACGGTAGTCACTTCCCCGGACGAGCGACGTCGAGTCATTCAGAACGACAGAGTCTGTTCCCGCAGCAATGAACCGATGAGCGAGGGCTATGGCGGAATCGGGATGCGCTTCGCCCAGGGAGATGCGCTCATCGGCTGCCGGAAGGGATTGGGCCCTGACGAGCAATGGACACGAAACGGCAACATATGCGCAGAAAATAATCAGTTTCCGCACTGCTCTTGATGGTATGTCGTCCTGCAGGGACATGCGGAAGAAATATACGGGAATGAGGCATGGGAGTAAAGAAAGGGCCGATTGACTATAATGAGCACGTCATTAAGCTATACAGTGATCGACCGCTCCCTGGCCACCATAGTCCACTCACCTTGCGCCCTGTGATCCATAACGGTCGTCGCCCGACCGTAGAGTGCGCAGGTGGGACAGATATGGAACGGCATGCCGTAGAAGACTTCGCCCACCGCATGAGTGTCGGAGTCAGCTGTCCGGAGCACAAGATGCTCCTCGCTCTGAGAGAGAATCTCGGCGTTGGGTGCATTCAAGAAGAACACCCGATGATGAAGATCATTTTCGGCGGCAACGGATTTATGGCCGAGGTCGAGGCACACGACGTTTGCGCCCGGGCGTGAGATTACTCTGGCAATGACGAGTGCCGCCGGGAGATAATTCTGGTCCGGTAGCCCATCCAGGTATTCCTTGTCCCAGTAGACAAACGTTCCCGGGCTGCACTCCACTCCCGAACGGCGGGAATGCATAGGAAACGTCGGCGATCCTCCGGCCACTATGCGAGGAAGCCCGGCGCCGCTTCGGGTCAGCTCCTGCTGCATCGTGTCTACAGCGGCAAACGCCGAATCGCAGCGTTGGCTCCTGATGCGGGGATCTTTGTCGTGAATATGTCCATCGTATGCATGCAACCCCACCGGTCGAATCCCTATCATGGAATCACACTCGCGATAGAGCCGCGTAGCGGCGTCTCCGGGTGCGACACCTGTCCGGTTCATGCCGAGGTTCAGGTCGAGGAAGACGCGAAGAGGTCCTCCGGGCTCAGCCGCGAACGCGTCAGCGATTGAATGTGCCGCCGTCGTGTCGTCGACAAGGCACGCAAATGTTGTTCCGGGATACCTCTGCACCAGGGCTCGCAAGCGCCGAACCTTCGGTCCGACCGGCTGGTACGCAAGAAGGACCTCCTTCGCGCCGGCAAGCGCGAGCATTTCCGCTTCCGCAATGGTAGCGCATTTGAACCTTGTGATACCTTCAGAGATTTGTAGACGGGCGGCGTCAGCGGACTTGTGCGTTTTCACGTGGGGACGCAACAACGACACGTCCTGCACCATGCTCTTCGCAGTCCGGATGTTCGTTGTTACACGCTCCGGATAGATGACGAGAGCCGGTGAATCGATTTCGTCGATATTCTCTATAGCATACCAGGTCGCACCGGGCTTCTGGATCATACGGGACTCAGACGGGGAGGACTACACAATCCACAACTCATCTTTTTTGTACCAAAGGAGGGACTCGAACCCTCACCTGGTGTGAGCCAGACTGGATTTTGAGTCCAGCGCGTCTACCAATTCCGCCACTTTGGCAAGTGAAATGATCAGCAATGTAATTTACTTCCTATCTGCCGGAGAATCAAGGAGAAAGTGACGCGACACGAATCGTCGGGAAGGCATTCACCAGAGATTGTCGGTGTAACACACTTCGATTGAAAATGCAGAGAGATTATCCGTATCCCCCACCAGGTGCAGAGAGTTATGACTTGCGCGGTTCTGCATTTCTTCCTTCATTGAAGCCGTCCTGTATCCTTCCTGACCGGAGACGATCATGTTCCAAAACCTCTTTCTCCTCGCGGGCGTTCTCTCTTGTCTCCTGCAGCCGTGTCTTTGTGGAGCACAATCGACGTCCCGGCCACACGCCTCAACCCTTTTGAATGGCTTTGCCGGAGAAATCACGGGTGAGCACATCGACTATCATTCATTCCATCCGTACGCCTCAGCAGCGCTTCTTACGCGTTGCCTGGATGGGAAAAGCGCCATCACATGGCAAACGGATATCCTTCCTGATAACTACTCCGGAGAATATGCAACGTTTGCCTGGATTGCCGGCCATTCCACGGGTTCCAGCGCCGCCGATGCCAGATTCAACGTCACCATCAACGGTCAGCACTGGTTCAGCTTCACTACTACGAAGGAACGGCGCATACGGCAATGGACGGTGGACGGGAAAGACGGGGCAACGCTTTCATTCGATGCGAAATGGGAAGACGCGGTTGATGACCTGTTCGGCTATTGTTTTGTAAAGGTCCCGGTTCGGGACTTCCCTCATGGCCAGCCTCTCACCATCGCTGTCGTCGGTGACAGTGCGAACAGGCGGGACTGGTTCATGACATTCAAGTATGCATTGAGAGAATCTCTCGCTGTCCAGGTCCAGCCGGCACTTCTTCGCACACCATCGGGTGAGAAACAATTGGTCGACCTGCTGATCGACACCATAGCCCCTGATGACTCAGCCGAAATCTCCATCTCCGGCCAGGAGACGATGAAAGCGAATTTGCAGCTCGGATTCAACCGTGTCCAGCTTGCCGTCAATGCAGTGACAAAGCCGACAACCCTGCAACTTGCCGTGTCACGCCGGGGCCGGCCGATCAGGAAAGAAACCGTCACCCTGCGTCCGGTCAGCTATCGCGAATTCTGGCTTCTCCCCCACTCGCATAATGACATCGGCTACTCTGATCTCCAGGCAGACGTGGAAAAGAAGCAGATCAAGAACCTCCGTGATGCCGTGCTGCTGTTCAAGCGGACGGCCGGCTATCCTGAGGAGGCACGGTTCAAGTGGAACACGGAGATCCTCTGGGCTGTTGATCGTTATCTCTCGACGTGCACCGAGAGAGAGCGGAAGGAGTTCATCGATGTAGTGAAGCATGGGGGAATCGATTTGAATGCGCTCTACGCCAACCAGTTGACGGGAATATGCCGGCCCGAGGAACTCCTTCGTCTTACAGATTTTGCGCGACGTCTCGTGAAAGTGTACGGTGTCAAGATCAATGACGCGATGATCACCGATATTCCCGGTATCACATGGGCAACAGTCCCTGCGCTCGCCAGGGGCGGCATCAAATACTTTTCCAGCGGCCCGAACTACGTTCCCACTCTCCCCGATGGCGGCGATCGGGTCGGGCACTTCAATCGTGCCTGGGGCGACCGGCCGTTCTATTGGGTTTCTCCATCCGGACAGGAGAAGATACTCTTCTGGACTGCAGGACGCGGATACTCATGGTTCCATGGATGGATTGCCGGGAGGGCCGGCTCCACGACTGCCATCGCATCTGTTCAATTATATGCGTGAACTGGAAGAACAGAATTATCCGTATGACATGGTGCAACTCCGGTACACCATTGTTGCAGACAATGGTCCGACCGATCCCGATCTGCCCGACTTCGTCAAGACCTGGAACGAAAAATATCTCTCGCCGAAGCTTGTCATCGCGACCGCATCATCCATGTTTGAGGAGTTCGAGCGTCGTTGGGGAAAGACGCTTCCATCATACGCGGGGGATATCACGCCATACTGGGAGGACGGCGCGCTCTCGACACTTCGTGAGCTCGGAATGGCTCGCAGGGCTTCGGAACGGCTGGTGCAGGCAGAAGCGCTGGCATGCATCACCGGCGCACCCGCGATCCCCCGCCAACAGTTCGACAACGCATGGCGCAACGTCCACCTTTTCGATGAGCACACCTGGGGTGCCCATAACAGCGTGAGCGAACCCGACGATCCGTTTGCCGTGTCACAATGGAATGTGAAAAAAGCATATGTCGTGGAGCTCCGAGAGGCAATCGAAGGATCTCCTGGCGCAAGCACTCGGTTCAGCAGGTGCGGGCGACGCGGTTGACGTGATCAATACCGCCTCATGGAGTCGTACGGACATCCTGACGTTACCCGCAGATCAGAGCACTGCTGGCGACGTAGTTGTCGCCGAGGGTGGAACGGTTGTGCCGTCACAGCGTCTTACCACCGGCGAACTTTCGTTTATCGCCAGGGACGTTCCTCCGCTGGGAGCGCGCCGCTACTTTGTTAAGGCGGGTCACGCGGCAGCATCCGGTTCGGTGGAAGTCCGCGGAACGACGCTCAGCAACGCATCGATTGCCGTTGTCGTGGATTCCGTGACCGGGGCGCTCCGCAGCGTCAAAGCAGCCGGCGGGATTGAGTTCGTCGATACGACAGTATGGAAGGGGCTGAATCAGTATCTGTACGTCCCCGGCAGGAATCCTGCCCTTGCCCGGACGAATACCGTGACCGCACTTGAGGTCATCGAGAAGGGTCCAATCGTTGGAATCCTCCGCATCACATCGAACGCACCGGGCTGCACTTCGTTGGTCCAGGAATTGCGAATCGTCGATGGCCTTATGCGTATCGAACTCACGAATACGCTTGCCAGACCCAGGGTGCGTGAGAAAGAAGGCATCCACTTCGCCTTCCCGGCGCACGTTCCGGAGGGAGCATTCCGCTCCGACGGCGGTTGGGGCATCGTCAGGCCCGCTGCCGACCAGCTCGCAGGCTCATGCATGGACTATCTCTCCAGCGGACGCTGGCTGGACATTTCAAATCAACAGTACGGCCTGACGTGGACGACCATAGAATCCCCGCTTGTTGAATTCAACGCATTGACCGATGAGACCCTGAACGCCAAGGGGCTACAAAACCTGGCGCACATCTCTTGCGCCCGGGACCGTTTTTTTCTCCTACGTGATGAACAACTACTGGCACACAAATTATGCGGCGGACCAGGAAGGAATTGCATCGGTGCAGTATGCTCTCTATCCCCATGGAATGTTCATCGCAGGTGACGCCTACAGGCGCGGTCTGGATCAGAGTCAGCCATTGATTGTCAGAACAGCGTCACGGGCATCACCTCTCCCGCAGACTCTATTCTCACATTGACGCACCCGGTATTGTTGTGACTTCACTCAGGGAAAGTGACGACGGGAAGGCGATCATGGTGCGGCTGTACAATGCAGGAGGCAGGCCGGAAAAGTTTGACATTTCGTGGAAGAATTCCACTCGGCGTAAGCTCTACCTGAGTTCACTGTACGAAACCCGAGACGCCGAGGCGGGTACGACTCTCTCCCTGCCGGCGTTCGGGATTATGACACTGCGGTACGAGAAATGAACAGATGAAAACATTCGTTGCTTTTCTGATTGTCCAATCGATGGCTTTGAGTCAACCACAGCCCGGCAAAGGTCTGGAGAACGGTGCCCCAAAAGGCTATGTGTGCGGCCGCACGAACACGCCGGTCCGGATAGATGGCACATTGGATGAGGCCGGCTGGAGTGACGCCCCCTGGACAGAGTACTTTGGTGATATCGAAGGGAGTCTGAAACCCGAACCGCGATACCACACCCGTGTCAAGATGATGTGGGACGACTCCTGTTTGTACATCGGCGCCGAGATTGAAGAGCCTGATGTGTGGGCCAATCTCACCAAACGCGATACGGTGATCTTCTACGATAACGACTTCGAAGTGTTCATTGACCCCAATGGCGACAACCATGAGTATTTCGAATTCGAGATGAATGCGCTCAACACCGGCTGGGACCTTTTTCTCAACAAACCTTACAGGGACGGCGGACGGCCGGACGACGCATGGGATATTTCCGGCCTGAGGACCGCGGTGCACGTCGATGGAACACTCAATGACCCGGGTGATATCGACAGGGGCTGGTCGGTTGAGATGGCGATTCCGTGGGATCGCGACTGCAAAAGCATGCCCATATGCCCTGCCCGCCACGCGAAGGAGACCAATGGCGGATCAATTTCTCCCGCGTTGAATGGGACGTGCATAGGAGCGACGGCAGCTACACGAAGGTCAAAGGACATCCGGAGAACAACTGGGTCTGGTCGCCACAGTGGGTCATCGATATGCACTGGCCGGAACTCTGGGGATACCTGCAGTTCACAAACGGAAAGGCCGCAGAGTGCAGATTCCATCCGGATCCAACGTTGCCGGTGAGGACTGTACTGATGAGGATCTACTATGCTCAGCGTGACTTCTTTAGGAAATTCAAGCGCTGGGGGGAAACTCTGGAAGAGATCGGAATGGCATCATTGGAGAAAACATCCATCCCCGTAACTCTGAAGGTAACCCAAGACGGATATCAGGCTGAGCTGCTTGGCATGACGATCAGGCAGGACTCAAAGCTGGAGCGGTAGAGAGTACTCCTTCGCCAGCCGTCGTGCAATCTCCTCCGCCCGCGCGTCAGCCCGGTTGAAAAGCGTGATCACCGTGAGCGACTGATCAGGAATTCGCAGGATGAATGTCCGAAAACCCACGGTGGTGCCGCCATGGTAGTATGCAGGAACTCCATCGATGCTCCCGATGAACCATCCATAGCCGTACCAGCTCTTCCCCTCTTCAACTGTCGCCTGGCGCGCCAGGATCTCATCCATCGTCTTCTTCGACACGAGGGCCCCGGCCCTGAGAGCCTCATCCCATTTTCTCAAATCGTTGACGGATGAGTAGATACCGCCGTCACCGAGCACGGAGCTCGTAAGGCTCTGATCTGTCCGCTCAAACTTCCCCACATGAATGGTGTCAGGCGAATATCCATAGGCACGGTTACTGACCTCTGTGATCCCCTTCTCGTATGCCAATGTTGCATTCATCCCGAGAGGCACAAAGATGTTCTCTTTGAGGAATTGTGCAAATGTCCGGCCCGAGACCTTTTCTACTATCAACGCCAGCAGGGCGAACCCTGAGTTGGAGTATTCGAACCTGGTCCCCGGCGGGAAATGCGTGCTGTCAGTACCCTCGATGAGACGAAGCACATCCTTGTCCAGCAGCGGGATGCTCGTTGAATCCGGCATGACGTCTTCATAGGCAACAAGGCCGGATGTGTGAGTAAGAAGGTGTCGCACAGTGATTGTCTTTCCCACCGATGCAAAATCCGGAAAGAACTCGCTCACCGTCTGATCGAGGGAAAGCTTTGACCGTTCGGCGAGCATCATCACTGCCATCGCAGTGAACTGCTTGGTGACCGATGCGAGCCGGAAGTTGGCGGCCAGGGTGATCTCTCTACCTGCCTCGACATCCGCCTTCCCGAATGCCGCGTTGTAGAGAACCTTGCCGTGTTTGAGAACCAGAACTGCTCCGCCGGGACCGTCGGCCGTACGGAGATTCTGCAATACTTCATCCCCTCTTCTTGCGGATGAGGATGAACATGACAACACGAAAATTGAAAGCGACAAACAGAGGATGCAGAGTAGTGTTTTCACTGAGGGTATCTCGTGATTATTCCGGATCATCCGACTCAGTCACACCTTTTTACCTGATGATTGCCATTTCGACTGAGCATGTCATTCAAGTCTGGGGGACTCATGTTTGGGGTCTAACCATACCTCCATGTGCTAATTTAGAGAAGATTTCGGGAAAATTCATTGATTTCAACCTATTTTATTATTACAATAACGCCCAGATACTTACTGACAGTTAGTAACTACAAGGACGTCTTATGGGTATTCACGAGCGCAAAGAACGCGAAAGAGAACGCAGGCGGGAGGAAATCCTGGATGCGGCCCAGAAGATATTCTTCGAAAAAGGGCTCCACGCCGCAACAATGGATGAAATATCGGAGGTCGCAGAGTTAAGCAAGGCGACGATCTATCTTCATTTCATAAGCAAGGAAGACCTGTATCTTGCCGTCACGATGCGTGGGCTGAAACTCCTCTACGGTACATTCACGGAGGTCATTGCAGGGGGATCGACAGTTGTGAAAACCCTGAACAACTATGAAAATTGCGTTCATGGAATTCTTCAACACCCACAGGAACTACATTCGCATGCTCGGCTTCTTCCAGACGCCCCAGTTCCACAAACAGGTCTCCGAGGCAATGAAGAACGCATGCAGCATGGAGAGCGACAAGAACTGGGAGCAGATCATCGGCCTGTTCGCGCGCGGTATCAACGAGAAGAAGATCAGAACCGACATGAGTCCGGCGGAAATGGCCATCGTCATCTGGTCCAACCTGACTTCACTCATGCTGCGCCTTGACGGCGAAGGCGAACTCTGGAGAGAACGCCGGAAGCTTGATCTGAGCAGCACTCTGGAGACATCATTCCATTTGGCCATTGATGCAATTCTGACACCTGAAGCCAGGCTCGAGTATCAGACAATGCGACAGGCCGAGCGTTCATCAGTCCCTAACTCGTGAGGAAACAATGCTACGCGGAATAGTATTCTTCTGTGTGCTGGTCGCGTTGTCCGTCGCAATGAGCGCTGCACAACAGCAGTTGATGCTGACAATCGAGCAGGCAATCGACACCGGCCTGGAAAACAGCAAAGCACTTCACACATCACAGTTCAGACTCGAAGCAGCCGATGCAAAGGCAAGCGAAATCCGGACTCTCGGCCTTCCTTCGGTGAAGTTCAACGGCGCATATACACGTCTGAGCGATGTCCCCGTGCAGGCGATCATATTACCGGCAAATTCCTTCGGACCGGGATTTCCTCCGTCGAACGTCGCGATGACGTTCTCGCCCACAATTCTGAACAACTACGCCCTCAGAGCGACACTTCAACAGCCGCTGTTCACCGGCGGAAAGATTTCGGGTGCAATAGACGCAGCAGAGGAGATCGCCGCGGCCTCAAGACAAGATCTCCAGAAAGACAGGGCTGACGTCATCTACAATATCACAGCCGCGTACTGGAATCTCTACCGTGCGAAAGAGTTCAAGAAGTTCGTGGATGAGAATGTCAAGCAGATTCAAGCACACGCCACCGACGCCGAAAATCTTCTCAGGCAGGGATTGGTGACAACGAACGATCTCATGAAAGTGCAGGTGCAGCTCTCCGATGCGCTTGTCCGCCAAATCGACGCCGACAACAATGTGCAGCTCGCCATGTACGTACTCAACAACACCTTAGGTCTTCCGCTGCAAACAGAAATCGCGCTGGCGTCGGCGATTCGCCCCGCGGGCCGCCAGTGGGATTCCGTTGACCAGCTGGTCCTGCAAGCCCTTGAAAAACGTCCTGAGGTTTTCGGAATGAATGCCAGGGTTCGCGCAAGCGAAGCAAGCCTGACATCCGCCCACGGAGGCTGGTGGCCGCAGATCTATCTGGTCGGCAACTACAACTATTTGAATCCGAATTCACGCTACTTCCCTATCACCGATACCTTCAAAGATACATGGGATGTCTCAGTATCCGTGTCCATCGACCTCTGGAATTGGCTGCAAACAGGGCATCAATCGACGCAGGCCCAGGCGCAGCTTGCCCAGGCCCGCGAAGGCCTCTCGATGATGAAAGACGGCATCACGCTCGAAGTCACACAGAGTTATCTTGCGATCCAGAAGGCAAAGGAGCGTGAGGCGGTTTCTCAAAGGGGCGTGGCGCAGGCGGAGGAGAACTACCGCGTCATGAACGGCAAATTTGCGCAGGGACTCGTCGCGAATTCAGAGCTTCTCGACGCCGAGGTGGCGCTGCTGCAAGCCCGTCTTAATCTGGCACAGTCGTCTGTCGACTATGCACTCGCCATCGCCCAGCTGTCAAGGGCGATCGGCGAATAATCCCCGCATACTCTAGACAAGGATACCTCTCATGCGCACAACAACGAAACTGCTTCTTATCGGCGGATCCATTCTCGTCGTTCTCGTTCTGTTGATTATCCGGAACAAGACGCTCATCAACGCGCCTACCCACACCAGCACCATGGCCACCGCGTATTCGGTGTCGGTAGTTACCGTTACGAAGCAATCCCTTGACGAACGGATCTCGGTCGTGGGCACGATCAATGCGTTCAACGATGTTACAGTGCTCTCCGAGACCCAGGGGCGCGTCGTGAAAGTCAATGTCGAAGTCGGCGACGTTGTACAGGCGGGATCGGTGTTGGTGGAGGTCGACAGTGAATTGAAGGACGCAGCGTTCAAAGTCGCACAGGTGTCATACGAGAAAGCGCGCAAGGACCTGGCCCGGTACGAAGCCCTCTTCAAAGAACATTCGGTTCCCGATTCACAAATCGAACAGGCGCGATGGACCTATCAAACAGCGGAAGCCCAATTCGTCGTCGCCCGGCGGCAGCTCTCTGATACCAGAATCACCACACCGATCTCAGGCGTTGTCACAGCGCGCTTCGTGAATGTCGGCATGATGACCATGGGTGCACCGCAGGCGACCCCCATCGCAAACGTTGTGGATCTGTCGCGGCTGAAAGCCAAGGTCAACGTTGCAGAGCACGACGTGTTCGCTTTGCGCGCGGGAGATCATGTGGATATCACTTCAGACGTGTATCCCGGCGCGACATTCGACGGGACCATTTTCAGCGTTTCGTCAAAAGGTGACGATGCCCACACATATCCGGTGGAAGTGGTCGTCAAGGACCCGCGCCGGCAGCTTAAGGCTGGAATGTTCGCGCAGGTGACCTTCAGGCCGAAACCGTCCGGACCCGTGCTGCTGGTGCCACGCCAGGCCATCGTCGGCAGCATGCAGAGCCCGAAACTCTTCATCGTCAAGAACAATATCGCCGGGCTGCGCCCGGTGATCGTGGCAAAAGAGGTCGGCATCCAGGTGGCGATCGCGAGCGGTCTGCTCGAAGGCGACAGCGTTGTCGTCGATGGACAGAACAACTTGAGCGATAACGTCCCCGTTGTCGTTCGCCAGCAATGAGCCAGCATGGAGAATGAGAGACTACGCCAATGACGATTACTGAACTAGCAATAAAACGCCCCACGCTTGTGGTCGTTGTGTTTACCGTGCTTGCGGTGTTGGGCGGATTCAGCTACTACCAGCTGAATTACGAACTCCTGCCGAAAATGTCAATTCCCGTGGTGACCATCACGACCATATACCCGGGCGCCTCCCCGTACGAGGTGGAGAACAATGTCAGCAAGGTGATCGAGGATGCCGTTTCCGGCATTGACAAGATCGATAACGTGCGGTCGAGTTCGTTCGAGGGGATGTCACTGGTGATCATCGAATTCAAACAGGACGCGATCATCGATTTCGTTGTGCAGGATGCCTCGCGCAAAGTGAGCGCAATCCTGTCACGGCTTCCTACTGATGCGAAAGCGCCGACGGTGTCCAAAATCGCCTTCGATGAAATCCCCGTCCTCCGTATGGGCGTGACCAGCCAGATGGACTCCAGGGAGTTCTACCAGTTCATGAAGGACCGCATTCAGCCGCGCATTTCACAGATTTCCGGCGTTGCCCAGGTCTCCCTTTCAGGCGGCGATGAACGGGAGATCAAGGTGAATCTGAACGCGAACAAAGTGCGCGCCTATGGACTCTCCGTCATGCAAATCGTTCAGACGGTACGCACTGCGAACATGGACTTCCCCACGGGGAAGTTCAAGGATGCCGACGCACAGTTTGTCGTGCGCATCGCCGGCAAGTTCAAATCCGTCGATGACATGCGCCAGCTTGTCGTCGGCAGATCGCGGCAGGGCGGCGATGTCCGCCTGGATGACATCGCTGAAATCCAGGATGGAAAGAAGGACTACTCCTTGCTGAACCGCGTCAATGGCATCACCTCCATCGGCGTTCAGGTGGTAAAGCAATCCGATGCAAATGCGGTTACCGTCAGCAAGCTTGTGCGCGATGAGCTCCTGAAGATTCAGGCGCAATACAAGGGTGAGGGGATATCGTTTACTATCGCTGAAGACAGTTCCACGTTTACCCTTGACGCCGCCAATGCCGTCAAAAAAGATCTCTCGCTGGCTGTGATGATCGTGGCCGTCATCATGCTGCTCTTCCTGCACAGCATCAGAAATTCCGTCATCGTCCTGATCGCGATCCCATCATCACTGATTACGACGTTTGCTTTCATGTATGCAATGGATTTCTCGCTCAATGTCATGACCCTTCTGGGCATGTCGCTCGTGATCGGTATACTCGTCGACGACTCCATCGTCGTTCTCGAGAATATCTACCATCACCTGGAGAAGGGGGAGGAACCCCGAACGGCGGCGCTGCGTGGTCGAAACGAAATCGGGTTTGCCGCACTGTCCATCACCATGGTGGACGTCGTGGTGTTTCTGCCCCTCTCTCTTGTGAGTGGCGTCGTCGGACAGATCATGCGGCAATACGCGCTTGTTGTGGTGGGTTCAACGCTGACAAGTTTGTTTGTGTCGTTCACCATTACCCCTGCACTCGCCTCACGATTTGCACGGCTCGAGCGCCTGACGGACCGGACGCTGCTCGGCACATTTGCGCTCGCGTTTGAAAAGTACTACCACCGGTTCTCCGATTTCTATCAGCGCTTGATCAAATGGGCGCTGGTGAACACGGGGAAGGTGGGCATTGCCACCACGGTCCTGTTTCTCACTTCCCTTCTGTTCCCGGCGTTTGGTTTGATCGGCAACGAATTCATGCCGCAGGCAGATCGCGGAGAGTTCAGCGTGTCCATTGAGATGAAACAGGGCACGTCGATAGAAGAGAACAACCAAATGACACTTCGCATCGAGCGCATCTTTGCCGGAATGCCGGAGATCGAAAAGGTCTTTTCAGGCATCGGCGCGCAGGAGACCGGGTCGATCTCCATCGGAAACAACAATGTCTCACAGCTGAACGTGACGCTCATCCCCAAAGAAATGCGGAAAAAATCCACCAGCGATATGGGGGAAGAAATCAAAGCTACATTGAGTGAGATTCCCGGGCTGAAGGTCTATGTGCTTCCCATCGGCATGTTCGGCTCGGCGAACCAGGCATCTCTCCAGATCGCGGTCAACGGCACCGATTTTGCCGACGTCACTACCGCAGCCGGCCAGGTCGCAGATGTTCTGAAAGGCGTTCCGGGAACGACTGACGTCCGGCTCTCCTCGGAAATAGCAAAACCGGAGATGCGCGTTGAGATCGATCGTACGAAAATGGCGCAGCTCGGGCTCTCCATCGCAGACGTCGGCACAACACTGCGGGTTGCGCTCACGGGGGATGACCAGTCGAAATTCCGGGATGGAAATACGGAATACGACATCCGCATACAGTTCGATGAATTCAACCGCACACGTACCGGGGAGATTGGCAGTATCGCCGTCGTCAACTCCCGCGGACAGCAGATTGAGTTGAAACAGTTCGCCACCATATATCAGTCGACGGGTCCAACCAAGCTGGAACGACGCGACCGGATCGGCAACATTTATGTCAGCGGCGAAACCCGCGGCCGGCCGACCGGCACAATAATGGAAGACTTCAAAAAGAGGATAGCGAACGTCCAGCTTCCCCAGGGCGTCACGCTCGCATACCTGGGAATGGAGAAAATGCGCGCCGAAGGGTTCACCAGCCTGTTTCTTGCGATGTTAACCGGGATCCTGTTCATCTATCTGATCATGGTGGCATTGTACGATTCGTACGTCTACCCGTTCGTCGTCTTGTTTTCCATCCCGGTGGCAATGGTCGGCTCAATGACCGCCCTCGCGGCCACCGGGAAGTCCCTGAGCATTTTCACAATGCTCGGCATCATCATGTTGATGGGACTCGTGGCAAAGAACGCCATCCTGCTTGTGGACCGGACGAATCAAACGCGGCTTGAGCACGGACTGTCGGTCTACGACGCCTTGCTGGAGGCAGCACAGTCCAGGCTCCGACCGATTCTCATGACTACTCTGACTATGATTTTCGGAATGCTGCCCATAGCGGTTTCCACGGCATCGGGTTCGGAATGGAAGTCAGGTCTGGCCTGGGCATTGATCGGCGGACTGACAAGCTCGCTGTTCCTGACGCTTGTCATCGTGCCGGTGGTGTATATGAAGGTTGACGAATGGAAAGAGACGATCCCTGCGTTCTTCAGCAAGCCTTCGCACCTCTTCCAGAGGTTCCGTCGAAAAGAGGCCGCATTCCACCCCGAGATCGTCAATAAATAAGAACTTCAGGGGTACAGCAACGGGTTGAGCGGGCTTGCAGCATATTCTCCGGGCTTCTGCCCGGGATGAAAGACCTCCATGTCCACTTTCCGCTGCTCACTGTCAGGCTGCATTATGCGAGTGCCCTCTGCAAAGTAGATGATGGTGATCACTTCGCGCATCAGGGTGCCGCTGTTCGCATGCGCTGAGTGAACGGTCCACCCCGAGTGAAATGTCGCATCGCCTGCACTCAATGCGTAGTCTACAACGGAGAATTTCCGCCGGGCAATGAGTTCATCAAACTGCTTATCGGACTCGTCCGAGATCGAGAGATCGATCAGCGAACCCGAATGGTGCGAGCCCGAGGCAAAACTCATCGTGCCCGATTCGCGCGGGGCATCAACCAGCGGCATCCACATCGTGATCGTGTGCATGGTCTCAAGAGGCCAGTAAAACTGGTCCTGATGCCATGGCGTGCCCCTCCCCCCGGCCGGTTTGAAGAGCGCCTGGTCATGATACAGTCTCACTCCCTTCACACCCATGAGAGCTGCGGCAATGCGAGCAAATCGCCGCGCGAAGATAAATAGCCGAAGTCCGTTATCCCGCTGCCAAACATTCGTCACCTGTCCGAAGTACCGGCCGTACTCCTTCTGCGCGCCTCGTTCATCGTTCTTGCTGAACTTCTCGTTCACAACACTTTGAATCCTGGAACGATACGTTGCGATTTCCGGCGCGGAGGCCACCCCCCGCAACAGGATGAACCCGTCGCGCCTGTAGCTGATAGTCTGCTCGGCACTCAACGGATACTCGCTGTCAAGCAGCGAGGAAGACAAGGCGTCTTGGACTAGCATGAACAGTACTCTCCCACACTGTTGCGCGGCATCTTGCGTAAACCCACTACTGCAATCGAACATGCAAATCCGGAAATGGGTTCCTGCCTATTCCCCGAGCGATGTGTAGACCTACCATTCAATGTGACACGCAACACACCTTGGCGTTTAAGGGATGTTTTTCGTTTTCTTCAAGGCGGCAATAACACGCAGGGGTCAGCCCGTTCATCACGCCGATTTTTGAGGTCCTCCCTCTGGAAAACGCAACTTTTGGCGTGTCTTGTCGTGGCATGCCTGTTGCAAGAAACTCTTCCAGTTGGGAGAAGCGGGCACCGCAGGATCGAAATACACACGTCACACCGTCAGCAAGGAGCTGTACCATGGGACAACAGCAACTTCTGCTCATCATCCTTGGCGTTATCGTCGTCGGGATTGCCGTTGCAGTCGGCATCACGATGTTTTCGGATAGCGCAATCAGCGCCAACCGGGATGCGGTGACAAATGATCTCGTAAATCTCGCGTCACGCGCACAGCAGTTCTATCGGCGTCCTACAGCCATGGGCGGCGGCGGGAATTCGTTTGTAGGTCTGACCGCCGACGCAGCAGGCTTACGCAAGCTGACGAACAACGCGATTAACGCGAACGGAGCCTATGCCATCCAGACGGCAGGCACGACCACGGGTCTCGTGATCACGGGGACTGGAACGGAGCGCACGGACGCCTCCAACTTCGTGACAATGGAGATCCACGTGTTCAGCGATAGAGCGGACAGCGTCGTCACCATACACTGAGAACACGCAGGCGTTCTGCCATCTGTGCGGGAGAAGCGAAGGGCGCTGATTCAGCGCCCTTCGCAGCGCGGGTCAGCTCCGGGGTTTCTCCGCATAGACCGTTATGCTGAAGATCCCCACCTGTTTCCGCTTGAACTCTTCCAGCTGTTCCAATGAAAGGTGGCGCGCAAGGATTTCGGCAGGGACTTCAATCTGCCGGTCTTTCTGAATCCGCACATTCTCAAATCCGGCCTCCGTGATTGCGCTGAGGTAGTCGTCTTTCTCAAGCGCCCCGGAGATGCAGCCGGCATAGAGTGCAGCCTCATCTCGCAGGCCGGCAGGAAGCTCTCCCTGCAGAACAATATCCGAAATGCTGAAATGACCACCGGGTTTTGTGATCCGGAACGTCTCGGCAAAAGCTTTCTTCTTGTCGGGGACGAGATTCATCACGCAGTTACTCACCACAACATCAGCCGTATTGTCTTCGGCCGGGATCTTTTCGATCTCTCCCAACCGGAATTCAACGTTCCGAAACCCGAGTCTGGCGGCGTTGGCACGGGCCCTGGCAATCATTGCGTCGGTCATGTCGATGCCAATGACGTGCCCGCTATCCCCTGCGATTGATCGCGCTACGAAGCAGTCGTTGCCTGCTCCGGAACCGAGATCCACAACGGTGTCACCCTTCCTGATCAGCGCAAATTCCGTCGGCAATCCACATCCCAGCGAAAGGTCGGCCTCAGGAACATAACCGGGAAGCGTTGCATAGTCTTCTGCCATCACCGAGAATTCAACATCCGAACATCCGCATGTGCTTCCGCAGCACGACGACTGATTCTGTTCTTTCGTCTTGTTGGCGATGGCTCCATATTTCTCTTTCACCATCTCCTTGATTTCCTGTTCACTCTTCATGCAAGCCTCCGTAATAGTAAATCGCAATATTGCGATAGAGAAACACAAAAAAAATCAACAACAATTGTTGACATCTGTGAGAAATTGTGAAAGCAGCACTTTTGCTTCGGTCCAGGCGCTCTGATTAATGCAGTAGCACACCCGGGGGCCCTCGATCTCCCCCTTTATCAATCCAATACGCTTCAGTTCTGCCAGATGTTGTGAGACCGTGGCCTGTGAAAGAGGGATCTGGTCGACGATGTCCCCGCACATGCACGCGTTCTGGCTTGAAAGGTACTCAAGTATCGCAACCCTCGCCGGATGAGCAAGGGCCTTCGCCAGATCGGCAATGCGATTCTCGCGAGCGCTGAAAGATGTCTTCTTCGAAGTTCCCATAATTGTTATATCGTAATATAACGATAAGAGTTTCACATGTCAAGCCCCAAATGGAAAATCACTTCAGAAACTCATCCAAACGGACATGGTCAATTCCGCGCATGTGGCTGTTTTTGTGCGCAGAGGGATGGCCCTTCCATTCTGTTCCCTTCGAACCCGCGCAAAAAGAAGGCGAATCGTGTGGCATGCGACTTGTCATATATCATGCGCTCTTAATTTTTTTATGAACTATGACAAGCGGCAATCGGACCAGGGGGTTTCTCAACTCATTTGAAAGGGAGATGTACGAATGAAAACACCACGGTATCTTGCTCTCGCGGTTGTTGTACTCCTTACATCGATGTTGGCAACGCAATCCTGCAAGAAGGACAGCGACAACCCCGTTGATGGGCTTCAGACGCAGGCCACAATTGGCGTGTTGACTGCATCGCCGAACGCCGTGCTCGTGAACAATGCATCATCCGTGCTCGTGCGCCTCACTGTTCCGGCAGCCGTAAAGCTGGCGGACTCCACGGTGAAGGTGTATCGGCTCGATCCTTCCGGTGGAGCGTCAACTCTCCTCGGAGTCCTTTACGATGACGGCTCCCTCGCGCACTTTGACGACATCAAAGGCGACAACATCTATAACAATAGTTTCAACATCACGGCGGTGGCCGCCGGTACCGTGAATCTGCAGGTAACCGCTAGCCTTCAGGCAGGAACGTCGGGGTCATCAAACGCGGCTCCGCTGACCGTTTACTCCAATCTCACGACAAGCGAATATCAGGGGATTATAAAGACACAGGATTCCGCCTCGACAAAATTGAACCAATACCTGGCCGGGAATCCCGCAAACACTGCATCGGCCATTGCGCAGCTGAAAACCTGGCTGCAGGCGAAGCCCGAGGTGCAGTCGATCAGCTCAAGCGGATCGACGTCAATCAGCATCCTCTACTCGTCCGGTCTCTACGGAGGTCTGTTCATATCTCAGGCGAACGGAAGTGGCACAGTCCTGACGCGAGGCGGACTTGCTCCACAGGAACGACGATCGGGCAACAGCATCCCCGTGTCGCGGCAAACCGTGGGCACAGCGCAGCCGGCATCTTCACACTTCGCCAAGACCGCAGCTGTGGGCGATCTGGATCCGAAGATCATCGGCAATCGCAGTGTGCTGATCTACGCACCGTTTGAGGCAGCGTTCGCTCCCTACAACGAGGGAGCAAAGGTGCAGACTGCTCTCGTGAACTCGGGATTCCAGTTTGACATCACCTATCTCTCGAATCAAACAGCGAATGTCGCCGCACTCAGCAACCTGACCTCATACGGCTTCGTCGTTCTGGCAACCCATGGTTCACAGGGGAAGGAATTCGCCACCGGTGAGCTTGTCGATACGAATGCTACGGTCTACAAGAATACCTACAAGGCACTTCTCAAGGCAGGCAAACTTGCGATCTGGAACAACATGACGATCAGCAGTACCGGTGGAGTGAGCGTTCAGGGGAATGTCTACGTGATCCGGTTCCCCTACATCAGCAGCCTCTCCGGAACCTTCCCCAATTCGGTGATCCTCAACAACTCGTGTGAAAGCACGATGAATCCCGATCTTCAAAATGCATTCATCGGGAAGGGCGCCAAGACGTACTACGGCTACACAAAGGTCGTGAACAGCGGGTTCTGCGTCACAAACGCTGATACCCTGACGAAGCGGCTCGCAAAAGACCTCAAGACCACCAGTGAATCATTCATGGTAGGCACGGATCCGGGCAGCCCGAATGCAGTATACGAAATCAAGGGCGCAAACGACGTCCATTACCCCGACTCGCTGATTAACGGCGACTTTGAATTCGGGAAGATTGACGGATGGACAAGATCCGGCGATGGCCGGGTGATTACGCAGCTCGGCAGCGTGACCCCGACCGGCGGCAGTTATATGGGCATCATCTCCACCGGGCTCGGGTTCACAACCTCCACCGGGAGCATATTCCAGACCTTCAGTGTCAAAACCGGCCAGACAACGCTGACGATCAAGTGGAATTTTCTTTCCGAGGAATTCCTGGAATATATTGGCTCACAGTACCAGGACTACTTCCAGGTCGTCATCAAGGATCAATTGGGCGCAGAAACCGTCCTGCTCAACCGGAACATCGACGCCATCGCCTCCTCATTCGGAGCAACGAAGCAATCGGCAGGCGGGTTGATCGGTGTCTCTCCCGGCATATCGTTCGATAAGGGGGGCGTATTCATGACCGGTTGGCAGACATCGAATCTCAGTGTCAGCGCATTTGCCGGCAAGCGCATCACGCTCATCATCCGCGCGGGTGATGTCGGCGACAGCGTGTTTGATACAGCGATTCTTATTGACGACGTGTCAGTGCACTAGGTCGACGGGCAGCATCGCAATAGCGGGCAATATCGGGAAGCCGTGTGATCCTCGCACGGCTTCCCTTCATGTGCGGAGGACAGAACAGATGACACACATCCTGTTGTTCCTGACTGCAGCCATGGCTATCCTGCAATGCGAGGGAGACTCGAAAGGGATGAAAGCAATCTATCACAAAGGTGGGAACGCCGTCGCATGCCGCTTGAGTCCGGCGGATCAGAATACGGCGCTCGCCATGCTCAATGAGTTGTTCGCAGGAACGGACGACATGCTTCG
This sequence comes from Ignavibacteriota bacterium, assembly GCA_963849385.1. Taxonomy (GTDB): domain Bacteria; phylum Bacteroidota; class Ignavibacteria; order UBA10030; family UBA6906; genus Fen-1255. The sequence continues at coordinate 369,495 of CAWKHH010000003.1, forward strand.
CGTTCGTGTCAGTGATCAATTGTTGGACCGCATCAGAACAACTGAAACCGTTCTGGAATTCACTTTTGACAAGCCATCCGCATTTACATCCCGGACATACGGGAAATATGCTGTGAGACGCCTCCTGCTCCCGCTTACGGGAGACTATGCTGGATCGGCAAACGACTCCGTGGCGACCGTTTTCGTGGCAAATGAAGCAGGTTTCATCTCCGGGCCATTGCGCAACTCACAGGCGCGTCCGGTACTCTTGAAACTTCAGGTCCTTCTGTCAAGAATCCCTCTCAAACACTGAGCTTTCTCCTCATTTCCCACTAGGTAACATTTTCCCGATGCGGTAGATTTGACCCCTCCCATACTGTATAGTCATCGGTAGCACTCTGAAATTGCGGATTTTAACATGGGTGAGATTTGGCACGGCAGTTGTAAGTCTCCTATACAGAAAAGGAAATGCAGCAGATTGTAAGTACGGTACACATAACAACATCACTTCATAAGGAGCTACACCATGGGTCAGCAGCAACTTCTTCTCATCATCCTCGGCGTTATCGTGGTCGGTATCGCAGTTGCGGTAGGTATCACGATGTTCACCGACAATGCAGTAAATGCCAACCGCGATGCGGTCACCAATGACCTCGTTAACCTGGCTGCACGCGCCCAGCAGTTCTATCGCCGCCCGACGGCTCTTGGCGGTGGCGGAAATTCGTTCGTCGGTCTGACGGCTGATGCCGCCGGCTTGACCAAGTTGACCAACCGGGCCACCAACGCCAACGGCACGTATACGATCCAGTCTGCCGGTACGACAACGGGTCTGTACGATCCGGGCGTCGGTACAGAGCATTCTGATGCGACGAACTTCGTGACGATGGACATCCACGTCTTCAGTGACAAAGCGGATAGCGTGCTTTGATTCACTGACGCGCGGCTCGTCATACAACACAAGGCCCCGCAAAACGGGGGCCTTGCTGTTTTCCTTCCCTGTGTCACGTCTGCATCCATGGTCCGACGTGCACGTCGAACAACCTTACGGGAACCGCTTCCTGAGCCACGTCGTGAGTTGGTCAAGCACACCGTCCGCAAACCTTTTCTCCAATCCCGCGTACTCAGCCGGACTTCCTGTCACTGCTTTCTGAAAGAGATGATTGACTCCCGCAATTGTCACGATCTGCATGTCCTTGTTTCCGCTCTTTGACAGCGCCAAAGACATGGGTTGGACGTTCACTGCAGGAGTCACCTGCGTGTCGAGTTCGCCGAAGAGCGCAAATACAGGGCAGCGGATTCTTGCCAGGTCGGACGCCGGGTCGTGCGAGATAAAGAACGCGAACCAGGGCGAACGCAGCGCGATCATCTGAAGTTCGACACGCGCAGCGATCAGCGAATCCGGATTCTGGGTCTCGCCTTCTTATCAGACTTCAGTCGATCCAGACTCCGGCGCATTTCGACGATCAGCATTGAACGCAGTTCATCCCAGCCCTTCTGTGCCTTCACCGTCTGCAAACACACGCCGCTCCATCTCGAGACCATGTGCGATGTTTTCATCACTCTCCCCGCTGAACCGGCCCAGACCCCGATTTGCGATAGGATGGTGGAATCACCGGGAATCGCCGGTCCGGCGAGGAGGACAACAAACGCAACATCCTTCGATGCCGCAGCAACTCATTGCAGCAACCTCCGCTCCCTCACTGTGACCTATCATCCCGATCTGAGAACCTTTGATTTCCCGACGCGCCTGCAAGAATCGAGCATCGCCAGCGCATCCCGGGAGAAATCCTGCGGTCGTCGATGTCTTCATGTCGCCAGTCGACCCGCCGACCCCTCGATCGTCACAACGGAGCACAGCAAAGCCGTTGCGCGTGAGATGATCGGCCAGGAGTCTTGAATGGTCTGAACCCGAAGATCTCTTCATCACGGTTCTGCGCGCCGCTCCCGGTAAGAAGGATTGCGGCCGGAAACGGGCCGCCGGCTTGAGGCACCGACAGCGTGCCCGCAAGCGTAATCTCTCCATTGGGAATCCGGACCTCTTCTTCACGATACGGCGGAGGCGGGACCGCGGCGACGGCCTTCGCGTCCTTGCTCCGGCGGAGGTGGAACCTGGCCGTTACGCTCCCCTGCTGGAAGTCTCCGGCGATCGAATCCCCGCCCGCCGTCCCGTTGAAGACGGCAAGGACCGGGACCTGCGGGCAGCTCGAAATGCACCGAAGGAAGCTGGACGCGCACGTTCTTGAGCGGCAGCCCCTTCGCCATCTGCATTGGAATGTCGATCGTGGCCTGGAGCGAATCCTTCTGTCCGGTGAAGTGTACTGCAATCCCAAGATCTAATACCCGGAAGCGCAATGGCACCATCCCAGTCCCCTGCCACTCCTGTCTGCGCGAGCATTGCGGGTGTGCCCGAATGAGCAGCACCAGACCACACAGCAGAGAGATCGTCGTTTTCATTCTGTCCTCTTCGTTGAAGTGTGTAGTCACATCAGAAGCGATCAGCTGTTGTGTCGGCGCCCTCGTTCTGAAGTCGCCTGTGCAAAAGAAAGGGATACACAAGACCGGAGACAACCACAGATAATGATCAACGTCGGGAGCAGTACATACTGCAGGCCGACCCCGACGAGCGACAGGAGAGCGGTGAGCACGCCGCTTATGAAGAACATCCACCCTCCGAGAATGTGGCTCTTCATCCAGACTACATCCGATGCAAGCGTCCAGGGGGTGCGAATGCCGAAGAACCAGTTGCGGGGGATCCTGGGGAGGTAGTTCCCGATGAGGGCAAACAGTATCCCCAGACTCACACCGAGCATGTTTTCGGAGATGTGCCCGTCGCGCGCCGCATATATCGTCAGGAGAAACGCCGCAAGGACAAACCCCAGTATGAAATCCCTGATCAGCATCAGCACATGGTAGCGGGGCTGAATTCTCTTCCAGAAGGGATCGATAAACGGCACGAAGGTCAGTCACCAGGTAGAGGCCGACAGTCAACCCGACAATCATCAGCAGGAAGTGTGAGCGTGGCATGTAGTGGTCAATATTTCCCTGAAGGTCAAAATGCGAAGGGACCAGCTCGGGAAGTGAAGGGCCGTATGCCAGGGCCAGAACGACGATTACGGATACGACGACGAGCGCAAACAGGTCGCGTGTCAGTTTCCAGGACATTGTCATCACTTTCGTTTGTGGAACTTCATGAAATACTCCATGGCCATTTGAACGACAGTCATGTTGAGCGAGTAGTGAATGAACTGCCCATCGCGGCGTGTTTCCACGAGGTCGGCCCGCTTCAAGATGTCAAGGTGATGCGATAGGGTCGGCTGGGTTACCGGGATGCGTTCGAGCAGCTCCGACGGGGTACGGCTCTGTTCCCGGAGGAGCTGGATGATGGCCATCCGGGTGGGATCCCCGAGGGCTTTAAAGATGATGTTCAACGGTTCCATATATTCCTACATATGTACATGTGTACATATACTCTTCATACCAATATACACTCTTGTGGTGACGTTGTCAAGCACATTCTTCCTTCGCTCACCACTTCCTCAGCAAGGCCCCGGCATACGCACCAAGAAAGGCTGGAACGCAGGAGAAAAATGCCTCACCGTGACCGGTCAATGCCAGCTCAAGCACCGAAAGCGGTACGGCAATGGCAAGGGCAACAAGCCACGGCCGATCCCGCACCACCGCGCCCGCAAAGCGCCGATATGACGAGCGTCGCCCCCACCGTGATGCCGGTGTCATCCCATGTGGGACGCGAATCAACCCAGCCAATATACAGACCGAGAAGAATAGCCAGGAAGAGGAACGCGATGTGCGTCGATGATCGTACCATCAGAGCCTCGATTGATCTCCGTCACCCGTGATTCAGTTCGTAGAAATATACATCTTCCCGAACTTGATCGCCATCGGGAGTGTTCTGTAAGAACGACGAACAACGCGTTCAGCACCAGGAGGATCTCAAATGTCGGCGTTGAAACGGCTTTCCCCCGAACAGAAGAAGACGTTTGAACACGATGGCTACCTGCACAAGCTCGCACCGGTCTTTTCAAGCAGCGAAGTCGCGGGACTCAACAACGGGCTGAATGAGCTGCTGAAACTCCTGCGGCCGGGTGAAACCTCGAAAGAAATTCGAGAATGGCACGAAACAAGCCGGTTTCTCTATGATATCTGTATGAATGGCATCATTCTGGACTATGTCGAGGATCTTCTTGGGCCAAACTTCTTCCTCTGGGGATCCAATTTCTTCATCAAGGAGCCTTACAGCCTTTCCACTGTCGGCTGGCACCAGGATGCTTACTATTGGCCCCTCGACCCCCATGAGTCTCTCACAGTCTGGCTTGCCTTTGACGACAGCACAACCGACAACGGCGCTATGACGGTGGTTCCCGGCTCCCACAAGGCCGGGTTGCTGAAGCACGTCCGCGTAAGCGACACAGGGTCCGTCCTGATGCTCGAGTGTGAACGGGGCCAGTTCCGCGAAGATATCTCCGCGCGCGCCGTATTGCTGGCGGGCCAGGTCTCTATACACGATGACAAACTCGTCCACGGTTCTCCCGGCAACCCCTCCCGGTTCAGACGTGCCGGACTCACGATCCGCTATTCGCGAACAAATGTGAAATGCGACCTCGCCATCAATCCGCATTTCAAGACGTATCTTTGCCGTGGCACCGATGAGTATCGCCACAATCCCCGGGGAATGGTGCCTGTGCAGCAGTATGGCAGACTCGATCGCCAGCATCTCAGCATAGAAGAGGCGGGAATGGAGGCAGAAAAGAAACTCGGGTTGACGAGGTAACAGTCATGAGGGAACCTCTCACCGCAAATCAACGTTCCTACAGTGTATGAGCTGTCTATATCACATAGGCACTCCTGTCCTCCCGCGCTCCCTGGCTCGAAACCCACGCGCGGGCTCCCATCGGTTTTCACCCCCCACGAAATTCAGAGGGCAGGCTATCACGGCTTGATACTGCCTGGCTTCAGCTTCATTGGCGTACACCTGACTCGCGAACACTCCCGGCTACGTCTGTCGTTGCCGCCTGTGTAGTGCGCACGAACATCGCGCACTTCAGAGTCCCCTAGACAAACTCCAGGCTGATCACGACCACCCTTACAAGGAACACTACCAATGAACCGCCTGCTCGCCGCTCTTACGCTATGTATCTCGGTCATGCCGGTGATGTACGCTCAGGCGCCGGGAGATCAACCCGCGCGAGATCAGACTGCTTCCCTGGCGGCTGACACCGCAGTAAGCCATCCACCCATCCTCGGACCAGAACTGGAGGTACTCCCTCGTGTGGAGAATTCAGGTTCCCTTTTCCCGGATCCGATCGTCCCGGGAGAGATCACGGCCCTCTTACCATACGAGCAGGACAGCACCCAGCAACCTCCGAAGCCGAGGCTCCTTCCGGATAACCTCAGTTTCTTTGAGCGAGCAATGTGGGGAGAAAGCGGCTTTCTGCGCGGCGTGGGCATCGCCTCTCCGCTCAGTCCGGAAGTCAGGAAACACGAACTCTCAGTCCGCCGAACGATGCTGACCATGCATCAGATCGGAGGGTTCGTCACGCTCGGGCTCATGGCGACCACGGTGTACTATGGTCAGCGCTACCTCGATCACGATCAACGCAACGATCGGAATATGCACCAGACATTTGTTGCGGCAACCATCGCTTCGTATGCGGCGACGGGACTGCTGGCGATCCTCTCTCCGCCGCCGCTCATCCGCAGAGACGAGTTCAGCACAACTACTCTTCACAAAACGCTCGCCTGGGTTCACGTGGCAGGGATGATTATCACCCCGATACTGGGTGCAATCATCAACAGACGGGGGAGTTCGTACTCCTGAACAGGCTCACTTCCATCAGGTGTCGGCATACATCACGACAGCGGTATTTGCCGCCTCGATGGTCATCATAACATTTTAACAGGACCACCCGATGAACACCACATCCGGATTGCTTGTTTCTCTGCTGTTCATGTCAATCACCGTCGCCGACGCACAGGTCAAGACATTCACAGGGAAACAAGACGAATCGGTCATGACCTATCGCCTCGTGCATCCCCTGCATAAGATCGAAGCCGCAAGTAAAGCCGTGAACTACACGGTGGATATCGATTCCGCCAAAAAAGAGATTGTGCGTGTTGCCGGTGTGGTCGATGTCACGACATTTGACAGCGGAAATTCGAACCGCGACTCCCATGCGATGGAAGTCATCGATGCAATCTCTTACCCGGATGCCCGGTTTGTCAGCACCGGGATCGTCCAGCATGGAGATAGCATCACTGTCAACGGAAAGCTCACATTTCATGGCATTACAAAAGACATCCAGGCAAAGGCCCGGACACAGTGGTCGGCGAACCGGCTTGAAGTGGCGGGGGGATTTGACGTGACTCTGAGCGAATTCAGCATCGAGCGGCCAAGCCTCCTGCTGATTCCTGTGGAAGACCTGCTTGCGTTCTCGTTTACGGTGATTATCGTCTGGAACTGACCCCGGTCAGTCGTCTCTTATACACCCGGCAAAGAGAGGCGTTCCTGCTCAGTTCTGTTCAGCGGGCTCCATCATCGCCTGTTTCTTGTAGTCCGGCGGAATCACGAACAGGTCTGAAGAGAGCGGCCGGCGTTCGATCTTTGTCACCTCCTGAGAGTCGATGACCTTTCCGTCGTACCGCGTTATGGAGATAAGGGGAAACAGTTTGAGTTGACGCAACAACTCCGTGTCTGTCTCCGGTGATCTGCCTTCCCCATTTCCCAGAAGTGAATCCAAACGTCCCGTGAGATCGCCGAGACCCTTCGCTCCCCAGATTTCGGTCTCGGATTCCCCGCGTCTCAGGATGATCTGCTCGCACCTATATCCCAGGACCTTACGGGTGCGCTTTGTCCGTTCCACTCTTGGCTTATCAGGGTCCTGATCGCGCCGCTGTTTCGATTGATCGGCAAGTGAGACCTCGAAATAGGTCTTCTCTGCATCATTGAACACCCAGGAAATCTTGCGATCGTGCCGATAGATCACGGTTGAACCCGGGATTTCTCCAACAGTGGGAATTCGCACCTTGATCATGTCGCGCCGGACCCAGATCGTCATGTCAAAATGTTGCCCGATGCCATTGTCATCAAGCGAATAGTTTCGGCTCTCGACAAGCCCTTCAAACTGCGCATTCGCCCGGGCTACTCCACAGAGCAGCGCCACGAGCAACGACTTCGTAATCTGTTTCATTATGCCCTATTTCACCAACAACATTTTCTTTGTGGAAATGAACTGCGGATCTGCACCAGTATTGCTGTAGATCTGAATCCTGTAGAAATACATGCCGCTTGCCAGCCGGCTCCCATCAAATGCAACCACGTACGCTCCCGGTAGCTTGTTCTCGTTCACAAGCATCGCCACCTCGCGCCCCAGCATATCATACACGGCAAGCCGTACCCACCTAGACCCTAGCCCCGAGCCCCCAGACCCAGTCGTCACACCCGGCACCCGGAACCCGATCGTGGTAACCGGATTGAACGGATTCGGATAGTTTTGCTCCAACGCGAACTCCACGGGGATCTCCACCGCAGGGTCTTCAGCAACACCTGTAAATGCCGATGGGCTATAGCGCAGGACTTCCCCATTCGTTGTGGCTGCCCAGCCGACTGACGTGTCCGCAAAGCTGACATGTGTGATGGACCCCGAAAATGGGTAGAGCGTCTCGGCAACCCATGTCGCACCATTGTCGCGCGTGTGGAACGGTGCCGATCCGGTTGCTGCCCACGCCGTCTGCGCGCCGGGCACACAGCTGACCGCGGCCATCTGTTCGTTCGTCGAAAGATTCACGGCGCTCCAGGTCTCTCCCCCATCCGTCGACCGGGCAACATAGCCATTATCGTGGACTGCGTAGCCCGTTGCAGCATTGTTGAACGCAACGCCATAGCTGTTCGTCGAACCGGTTGACGCGGAGGTCCATGTCGTTCCGCCGTCGGTCGTTCGCCATACACGGTTCTGGTTGGTGCCAAACCAGCCATGTTGCACATCAGACCACCAGAATGAATTGTTCCAACCGGCTTCGGTTGCGCTCAGACCGGGTTCATTGGCAAGATGTACCCAGGTGGCGCCGAAATCCTGTGTCTTGAGCACCACAAACTTCCCGTCTCCCGGAGGATCACCGAGCGCATAACCCGTCCCGTCGGGAAACATGCGTATGGCATCGATGAACGGACTCGACCTCTCAGGGTAGTTTTGCTGGGACCACAGTGTTCCTCCGTTTGTCGTCGCGAATATCCGGCCGTCAGCACTCCCCACCCAGGCGCGTTGATCGTCAAGGGCGTCGATGCAATACAGAGCAGTTCCCGACAGGGCACCCGTGACGTCACTCCACGAACCACCACCGTTCGTGGAGCGCACAACCACCGGCGATGACCCGCTGCCGCCGGACGCCCAGATCATCTCCTTGCTTGCCGCATGAATACTAAACAGACTCGAGGAGGATCCGTCAAGCTGCAGCAACCAGAGAGGCACCGCGGGGAAAAGCACTGCACGGAACGCAGCACCGTCCTGTTCGGTCGCGCTGTACGTCCAGACCACCCGCACGGCAACTTCCTGCGTCCTCGCCAGCGAGCCCACCCGAAACGTCATGGCTGGGACGTTAATTTCTTCGCCCACGCCCACCGTTCCTACGGAGGCAACCCCGTTGATCACCTGCAGCGCCGGGTCGGATACCGTGACCACAACCTGACAATCCGTGGCAGGAAGAAACAACACATTCCTGAGACGCATTGACAGGACGAGTGTGTCCCCTGTAAGAAAGAGCTTTCGACCACCGGTCGTTTGCAGCTCCCCACTGACGAGATCCAGGGCAGGATGAGACTCTGTCAGCGCCCGGGCGAAATTCACTCTTCCCCGGCCCATGTTGCCTGCATACGATGGGTTCACATTGTCGATCGGATCCGCAGTTGTGCGTATCTGGGCGGCTACCTGCGACGGCGTCCACGCTGGATATGCGCCACGCAATATTCCGGCGAGCCCGGCCGTAAGTGGACTAGAATACGAAGTGCCGCTGCCGCCGTTCCCGTATCCACCGCCGGGGAAAGCACTCAGGATGTTCACTCCGGGAGCGAACACCGGCACGGTCTTGCCGTAGTTCGAAAAATAGGCTTTTGCATCATCGGTGGAGTTGGTCGCACCAACCGCGAGCACTCCAGCGTAACTTGAAGGGTAGTGTGCGGCAATATCGTTGCTTGTCCCGTCGTTCCCGGCGGCAGCAACGACAAGGGCACCGGCGTCCGTCGCTGCCGTGATCACATCCTGCTCAAATTGCGAGAAACCTCCCGGACGCCCCCAGCTACAATTGATGACCTTGGCACCGTTGTGGAATGCGTACACGATTCCCTCATAGCCATAGGCGATGAGATTGTCGCCTGTTGCAGAAGCAGCGCAGATCGGCATAATTGCGCAATTCCAACTGGACCCGGCCATTCCTTTGCCGTTGTTTGTGACGGCGCCGAAGTGACTGGCCGTCGCCGTGCCGTGCGCATAACTTCCGGGCGCAGAGCTGACGCCTGAAGGATCGTTGGTATTATTGGTGAAATTCCAGCCCACAACATCATCCACGAAGCCGTTCCCGTCGTCATCAACCCCATTCAGATCCCCCGCGTCAAAAAGACCGTTGTGATTGAAGTCCTCGGCTGTATTGATGTGTACATTTGGCAGCAAATCCTCATGCCGCCAGTCCGTCCCGCCATCCACATCCGCTATGATCACCGAGCTGCTTCCTTTTGCCACACCCCAACCAGCATACACATTCATCCGCGTCAGGGCTAGCGCCTGACTGCTTAGCAGCGGATCATTGGGAATGTCGTACAACTGCTGGTAGTACTTTGGCTCTGCATACTCAACGTCTGCAAGACCGGCGAGTCCCCGGGCGAACGCAACAGGATCGACACCATCGACCACTGTAAGAGCGTACACCCGCGAGAGCCCTACGACATCCTCGTGAAGCGCACGCTTCCCCGGCAATGTGGATTCCGGGAACATTTGATGCATCGCCGTCACCCCCATGCGGGTCAGAATCGCAGGAAGGGAATTCCCGGATTTTCCCAGAGCTCCAGTTCCTACCGGTGCGCCAGATCTGACTTTTACTATCACCGTGTTTGGAATGACACCCCCGATCGACTGCCCCGGGACTCCATACCCGCTACCATGGCCCGGTCGCACTCCGGCATGCAGAAGACAGGGGAGCAGGGCAATAACGATCGAGGCAACCGGGAAGAACACGCGTGTACGCATCATGACCGGAGATGGTTGTTAGAGATACGTTTCACTCAAAGAAACGAATGAATGGACGAGAAAGCAAGGGCGAGCAAGTGGAGATCGGGATACATATTGACTTTTCGGCGGGTAATGCGTATTTTCGACGTACGTATTTCACCGTTGTTCAACTCTCACGGGATCACACGCATACTGGACGTTGGTACTGAAGAGCAGCTTTGTATGACGGATTCCGGAACCAGACGTCCTATGCGCAAATCCTTTCTGCCCGTTTTCCTCTTCTCGCTTGCGTTTGTCTCTTGTGAGAACAATCCCCTCGATACTGTTGACACCCGGGGTGCCGCACCGTTCCTACAGTCGGCCACAATTACACCCGCGGGCTTCGATCTTGACGCACTAACCACTCCGGGGACATCGTACACACTGTATGCCTCCCTGTCCGCTCTTGTGAGCGATCCACAGGGTGCTTCCGATGTTGCAGCGGTCACCTTTGCGCTTTTCGGTCCGTCCGGCGATGTGCCGATTTCATCAGGGCAGTGCACCAGGACCCTGCCGTCGGATAATTCCCAGCCCGTGATTTGCACCGGGACGCTCACCTTTTCCGTCGACAAGAATGCGGCCGGGATATACCGTCTGGAGCTCTCGGCACTCGATCAGGCAGGCCACGTGAGTGCGACTCTCCTGCAGGAGATCCCTCTCTACAGAGGCAAGAGCGCTCCCGTTCTCAGCCAGCCAGGCGCCCGCATACTCGAACTGGCAGGTAGCGATTCGACCCGGTACGCAGTTACGGTGGCAGCCTTTGATTCAAACGGTCTCGGGGATATTGCCCGGGTGACAGTCCGTGCGATCGGCGCAAAGAATACCGCACTTCTGACAATGTATGATGATGGCTCGAGATTACATTTTGACGCTCTCGCCGGTGACGCGATCTATTCTCTCCCTGCATGGGTTGCGCCCATAGGCAACATCCATGATGTTGTTTTCGAATTCCAGGCGACAGACAAAGCCGGACATGCCAGCAATGTGATTCGCCGTCCGGTGGCCAATGCCATCCCGCGTTTCATCGCCTTCAATGTCCCATCAACGATTACGCGCCCGGTCAGCGGCAACAGCACCGTGACTTTCTCTGTGAAAGTCGCCGATGACGACGGCCTAGCAGACATCGATTCGGTCTACTTCCGCAACCTGAGTTCCGCAAGCCCCCTCCCATTCCTCCTGTATGACGACGGGGACATGGCGGCCCATGGCGATTCGGTTGCTCATGACGGTTCCTATGCCTCCATCCTGCAAATCAGTTCTTCCAACACTCCGGGAGTGAAGTTGTTCCAGTTCTCGGTCACTGATCGGCTGGGTGCCCGCGCGGATTCCACAAAAAATATCACCATCAACTGACGGCCATGACACGACGGGCAATCATCCTGACATTTGCTGTGGCCGCCATGGGTACGGGGCTCATCGGCACCCTTCCGACAGTTCCATGGTCAATCGCCGTTCCTGAAGACCTTTACACTTGACGCCACGCATGGTGCGATTGCAAATGCGATTCCGAGCAACAGCGTTTCCCACATCTCCGTACGCGGTTCGACGATCTGGATCGGTACAAGCAAAGGGATCGGGCGCAGCTCGGACGGAGGACAAACATGGGAGCGTTTCGGGAACGTCCCCCAGTTCGCCAACAAGGGCATCTTTGCTCTGGCGCTGCGGGGGGATTCCCTCTGGGTCTCCACGGGCTACAGCAAGGATGTGGATGGGCAATCTGTGCAAACCGGCAGCGGCTATACGTTCTCGGTAGACAACGGGACCACATGGTCGGCTCTGCCGCAGGCGCTGGATGGGCGGGGCGACAGCCTCGTGACGTACGGCCTCAATACCGTCAAGTTCCTCCCGATTGTCGTGCCTGAACAAAACGTCACATTTGATATCGCGCTCAGCACGGGAACGGTGTGGATCTCCAGCTGGTCAAGCGGCGTGCGGAAATCCACCGATCGCGGGACCACCTGGCAACGCATCGTCCTGCCCTCGAAGCGCATGTCGTCGATCGCCCCGACCGATACTCTTGTCAACTACAAAATTGATCCGCGGCAGGACAACAACTACCTCGCATTTTCCGTGTATGCCCAGACTGATGATTCGATCTGGGTGGGAACCGCAGGAGGTGTCAACCGTTCGACGGATGGCGGTTCGAGCTGGGTGAAGATCACGAAAGATACGCAGCTCGAAGGCATTCTCAGCGATTGGGTCATCGCGATCGATGGGCAACGGTTCCCGTGGGGAACCCGCATCTGGACAACCAACTGGCCGGCAGAAGGTGCAAACCAAGAGTACGGCGTATCATCCTCCGACGATGCTGGGCGGACATGGAAGAATCACCTTGCCGGGGTCAAAGCGTACGGGTTCGCATTCAAGGACACGATCGCGTACGCAGCAACAGATGCAGGCGTCTTCAGGACCTCCGACGGCGGGACTGCCTGGACGCGCACCGGCACCATCATCGATGAGCAGACGCACGAACGAATTACCGAAAACCATTTCTATGCGGTCGGTGTCCAGGGCAATACCGTCTATTGCGGGAGTTCTGAAGGCCTGCTGAAAACCGAAGACTCCCCTGCCCATCCGTTTGGCGAACGATGGGAAATCCTCCGGTCGTACGCTTCCCTTCCATCGGCTGCTTCAACCTACGCATATCCCAACCCGTTTTCACCGAAGTCGGAGTCCATCCGGATCCACTACGCGGTGCCTGCAGGAGGAGCTACGGTGACCGTCGAGGTGTTTGATTTCGGGATGAACAGGATTCGAACGGTGATAAAAGACGCGCAGCGGATTGGCGGGCGGGAACAGGATGAAATCTGGGACGGTGTAGGCGACGCGGGGCAACGGCTCTCGAACGGCGTGTACTTCTACCGGGTGACACTTGCAGGACAGGAACCGATGTGGGGCAAGATCATGGTGCTGCAATGAATCGCATCCGTCCGGGAGTGCATACCGTCGTCGTTGTCGCTGTGCTTGTTGCGCATTGTATCGGCTCCGTGACTTTCGCGCAGCTTGCCGGTCAGCCCGGCGCATTCGCCCGCATGGGATTTGGTGCTCGCGGCATGGCGATGGGCAATGCCATGTCAGCGGTGACATCGGGCGACCTGGCCAGCTACTACAACCCGGCCCTCCTTCCATTTGCTGCAACACGGTCGGGATCGGCCTCGATGGGTATTCTCAGTCTCGACCGTTCCCTCAATTTCCTGTCGTATGCAATGCCTCTGCCGCCCAAGGCGGGTCTTGCGATCAACGTGATTAATGCCGGCGTCAGCAATATTGACGGGCGTGATGGCGACGGCGAGCAAACCGGTGCTCTGCGCACATCTGAAAACCTGGTATCCCTCGGCTTTGCGATCAGGTTTAGCCCGGTCTTCAGCGCCGGTGTGAACGTGAAGCTGCTCTACTATCACCTGTACACTGACGTCTCATCAACGACTGTCGGATTTGATTTCGGCGCCTTCTACATGGTGACACCCGAACTCGGTGCGGCAGTCACCGTGCGCAATGTCAACTCGCGATATAAATGGGACACCGGACCGTTGTTCGGCCAGAGCGGACAGTCAAGCGAAGAGGCCTTTCCCCAGATGTACACGGCCGGTCTGTCCTATCAACTTGACGACAGTCTCGGTGTGGTCGATGCTGAGGTCGAATTCAGCAACAAGGAGACCATCCTCGCTCGCGCCGGTGTGGAAGTGACCATTCTTCCGGAATTTTCTGCGCGTGCAGGCATTGACCGCATCGATCTCAAGAAAAAAGGAAACGGCATAAAGCCATCGTTCGGATTCACGTTCAGGAAACCGCTTGGAGGCTGGACTCCGGCGGTGCACTATGCCTTCATCATCGAACCCTTTGCGCCGACTGACATGCACATCATCACTGTCTCTGTAGCGTTTTGAGGAGATCATGCAGCATTATCGCTCGTCCCATCTGACATCCCGGGCCGCATGTGTTTCTGTGGTCTTGGTGTCCGCGTTGCTTGCCGGCGCGTCTTATGCACACGCAAGTGCCGGCGCAACCGGTCTTGCGTTTCTCAAGCTCGGTGCTTCTGCCCGGGGAGTCGCGATGGGTGACGCGATGTCAGGCGCGGTACGCGGCGCAGCGGCGACATTCTACAATCCCGCCGGGCTCGTCGCGGGTTCAACGGCGGACAAAGATTTCGAATTCCTTTTCATGCACAAGGAGTGGATACAGGACACGCGCACGGAGTTCCTCGGTGCCCGGATGAGACTGGGCGATCGGCAGTCTCTGGGTGTGTCTGTTCTCACTACCACGGTTGCGGATATTGAGATTCGCACCCAACCGGGGGAAGCGCAAGGCACATTCTCTTCTCGCGATCTCGGTGTCGGTCTTTCGTATTGTTACGAATTCGATCCCGGCCTCCGCATCGGCCTCACTGCACGCTATCTGTACGAGCAGATACTTGTCGATGATGCCCAGGGCATCGGGGTGGATGCAGGCATGCAGTACGATGGATTGATCGATGGACTGACAGTGGGCGCTGCGATCGCGAACATCGGCACTATGTCGGAGTTCCGCAGTGAGCCACTCAAGCTCCCGTCGTTGATACGTGCCGGCGCGGCATACAGGCTCGACGTTCCCGATCTTCAATCAGTTCTGATCATGGCCGGCGACATCGAGAATGTGTTTGCCGAATCACATCCTCTTGCCAGGATCGGGGGCGAATGTGGATTCAGAGATCTCTTTTTTGTCCGGGCCGGCTATCAGTTCGGCTCTGAAGGCCGCGGACTCAGTCTCGGCGGTGGTCTCCAGTACGGGGCTTTCGGGGTGGACTACGGGTTCAGCCGCTTGTCCAACGATCTTGGCAATGGCCATTCTGTGGCATTGCGGGTGGAGTTCTGAGGACCCCTGCTTTTCAATTCCACTGTAGCCCGTACCACCGCGGCTTCTTGCCTTCCGTGAATTTCAATGCCGGTGCAGGGAGGTGAATGAGATTCGCAGTCTGCTGAATCAAGCGCAAGTCCGGATTTTCCACGCGGAACGCCCCAAGACTAAAATCCAGACCGATGACCGCTTCCCTCTTGCTCTGCCTGTCATCCACGCCGTAACCGACCGCGAGCTGTATGAACTCGGGCCACCAAGCACGCCAACTATCCGGCAGCAAATTATGGACATTCACAACAAGCCAGTAGGTATGTGCGTCGTAATGATCGGTAAAATGCGGCGGCCATCGATACCCATCCTCAGGTACATAGGACCATTTCAATGAAATATTCTGCAAGAAAGGGATTGCCTCTTGAGCCATGGCGTACCCGAGTCCACCGATATTGAACACAAGGTCATATGCCGAGAAGCCGTACGGACTGAGCCCGTCACCGATCTCTATCGATAGGGCAAAAAAAGCGGAACTCCCTGCAGCGAACCAGAACGCGGTTAAGGAATCGTACCCACCCCAGAGCAAGATGTTGCGAAATGTGTGGAAATAGAAATACGACGTGTAGGCGTGGCCGACCTTGTCGATCCCAAGCGAGTAGTTGTTGAACAACCCATCGTCACTAAAATGGAAAGGTTCACTAGAGTCTTTCCACCAGTCGTAGTACGAACTGATGAGGGAACCTACCAGAAGGCCGCCGGCCATCCCCGTGGCAAGAACCTTTCGGGCCGGCACACCAGTGTTCTGGTAAGGAGCGAGGAAAAACGCGAAGGGTATCCTGCGACCACAGTGATTGTGTTGAGAGCAATAGTATGAGGCAGTATCTCCTCATAGCGAGGATGGAGCACCGGTATGATGTGCTTTGAAACTCTCCACATGCCGGACGATGGCTTCAAGGTCTATTTGCTCAATGCACTCAAGGTTGTAGGGACAGGCACGTTTCCAGCACGGTGAACACGCAAGCTTCTCGGGAATGAGCTTGATCCCCCGATCGAAAAGATCAATCTCGGTCCAGCAACTCACGCCAAACCATACCACAATCTCCTTCTTCAGTCCGATAGCTGCATGCATGCCAAAGGAGTCGCCCGAGATTACGAGATCACACAGATTGATGTAGCAGATCCCCCGGCGCACGCCTTCTGTCGTCGGCGTATTCAGCACTTTGCTCTCCCGCACGCCGGGCGATTTCCGCATTGCGTATGGTATCTTCCGGGCCGCCGAGCAGCAGCAGTCGCACCCCATTGATGCCGGCAAGTCTTCCTATCAGCCGGGCGTGCTGATCCACAGTCATCTTCTTATTCGGATAGAGCTCTGAACAGCCCGTATTGAAGCCCACGACAAGCTCCGCACGATCCAGACCATGTTGCCTCTTGTACTCTGCGCAAAACGTCTGCTCTTCCGGAGTAAGCACGAGCACGTATTCGTCGCGGCGAAACTCCAATTCAAACTGCTCGCATTGAAGCTGCGGCACGGTTTTCTGATTCACACGAAATTTCAGATGGTCGTTCAACCCGAGAGTGTAGTTCTCTACAGCCGCCGGATTTAGCGGGATGATCTTGCCGTCTTCATTCAGCCCGAAACCCTTCCGCTTCGTTGCCGGCACACCCATCGTGAAAGCACCGGAACGCTGGGACTTGTCGGCATTGAGCACGAGATCGAACGTCATCTGACGCAGAATGAGCCAGCTCTCAGGCTCCCACACGTACACCCGGTCTATGAGCGGGTTGTTCCGGAGCAGCGGGGAGGCATTCTTCAGAGTGATCCAGTAGATTGAGCTCTCCGGGTACTGCCGCTTGAGCGCCGGCAGGAGTGACGTCGTCACAAGGACATTCCCCATTGCGTCAAGGTTGACAATGAGGATCTTCGTGCCGATGGGCTGGCACTGAACGCACTCCTGCAGGCAGTTCTCGCCGGGAAAGCAGGGTTTGTACCCCGTGAAGTGCTTACACGCGGGTATGGGAATCGGAGAATTCGTCATGGAGAGTCGATCGTCCGGGATTCAATTGAAGGAGTTTCTCAAAAGCGTCAAACACTGCATCGACACTGAGCTCATTCATGCATGGATTGCCGATCGGGCACGAGGTGAGGTTGCAGCCGAGGCAGTCAAGCGATTCGTTGCGCACGGTCAGATTCTTCACGCCGTACGGTCCCTGAAGCTCCGGGCGTGTGGGTCCGAAAATGCCGAGGACCGGAGTGCCCACGGCTGCGGTGATATGCATGGGACCGGAATCATTACTCACGACATACGCGCAGCGGGCAAGCAGGGCAGCCAGCTGGGTCAGGGTGGTTGCAGGAGGGATGAACGGCGCCGAGCGCATCTGCCGCGCAATGGTCTCCACCTCGTCCCGTTGTCCCGGACCCCAGGGGAGTACGACACGTCCATCCAAAGCGCTCGTGAATCCGGTCTGCCAGAACCGCAAAATCCTTCAGGTGCCAGCGCTTCGTGTACCACCCTCCGCCCGCGTTCACTCCCACCAGTACAGCCCGCTCGATCCGGGC
Source organism: Ignavibacteriota bacterium (assembly GCA_963849385.1). GTDB lineage: Bacteria > Bacteroidota > Ignavibacteria > UBA10030 > UBA6906 > Fen-1255. The sequence continues at coordinate 387,126 of CAWKHH010000003.1, forward strand.
ATCGGTCAGCACCTTCTGTATGAACGCAGCGTCTTCGCCCCCGTAGTGAAAGTGCAGACTCCGGTCAACAATCGGCACACCGAGCCGTTCGATGGCATCCAGGTTGAACTGGCTGTTGTGCACCTCTCCGCCCCGCGGCGTCACGACAATGTTGTACGCGTAGCTGCGTCCACGGAATTTGTATCCCACACGGTGGCGGGCTCCGCTGAGCCGCGTGATCAACGCCGTCCGCGGGTTCCCGAAGAGATCGATCACCATGTCATAGTTCCCCCGCCGCACCATACGAATAACATCCAGTCCCGACATGGTGTGCCTGTCATACACAAGAGTACGGTGAACCGCGGGATGGAGACGGAGCACGTCGACGGACGGACTCTCCGTGAGGAAGTCTATGGCGCTCTCACCGTATGCGGCACGCAAGTTGGGAAGGACAAGCGTGGAGAGAACCACATCCCCCACCGCACGCAATTTGATCACGAGGATCCTGCGGACGTTCTCCGGTTCAACAATCATCGCGCTCTAGAGCCACCTGTTCCGCTTGAACACCCAGAGCATGCCTCCGGCCACCAGGCCCATGAAGGCTGTTGTGAAGGCGACACCATATTCCCAGTTTAAACCCGGAAGGTAAGTGAAGTTCATGCCGAAAAAACCGGTGATAACGCCCAGACGGAAGAAAGATGGTGGAGATGATCGTCAGTACCTTCATCACCTGGTTTAACCGGTTGGAGGTCACCGAGAGATACGCGTCCAGCAGCGACGACACCATGTCACGATACGAATCGGCCATGTCCGTCATGCGTACAAGATGATCATACACGTTACGGTAGTAAATCATCTCATCGCGGTTGATCAGCTCGAATTCACCGCGCGACAACCGGCTGAGCATTTCGCGCTGATAGACCGCAACCCGCCGGATGGTGATGATATTCCTCTTGAGATGGAGAATACGCACCATCGCGACCTGTGACGGCCTCTGAAAGACCTCATCTTCCATCGTGTCGATTGCGTCGTCGAGCCGGTCGAGGATCGGGGAATAGTTGTCGACGATATCGTCGATGATGAAGTGGAAAAGGAAATCCGGTCCCTTGCCGAGCGTCAGCGGGTTCTTGGCGAGGAGCTGCATCGCGTTTGCGATCGACCGGAGCGGGGCGTAGTGGTGCGTCACGAGAACATGCGCAGTGAGGTAAGCACTGAGCTGGGACGTGGTAATCTCCATGCGGAACATTGACTCCCCGTCATCCGCCGCCATGATCCCTTCGACAGGATTAAAGATGATGAACAGATGATCGCCGAAGTCTTCCACCTTGGGGAGATGCCCTTCCGGATCACTGCCCTTGCGGCAATCCTCGATGGTCAGGGGGTGGAAATCGAACACCGAGAGAAGCAGGGTCTCTTCTTCGGCTTCGGTCGGGCTCTCCATGTCGACCCAGATCTTCCCCGTTTCGCTGTGAAGAGCACGGTGCAGCTCTTTAAGGTCGAGTGTGCGGATTGATCCGTTGAGAAACTGGTAGATCGTCAGCATAGGACATGAAAGAATCGGGGGCGGCAGAACGCACTCCGTCGCCCCATCGTGGGACAGACTACTGGTGCTCCGGTTTGGCGATGACAGGACGGATCCAATCACCAAAGTTGATTAATTCCTCCATCCGGCAGGACCAGACGAGCTTGCCATCATACACTGTGATGTCAGGGCATCCATCGCACATGCTGAGTGCGCCGTTGTCCATGAAATCCGCAGGTTGAATGATCATGACCGACTGCATATGCAATCGTTTGAACAGCTGTCCCGGAGACCGCATGACCCCGTGCAGATATGCGCTGGCGGTTTTCGCCAGCCCGCGATCGATGGGCGAGAGCAAAAGCATTGATTTCCCGCGGCGAAGCGTCTTCGTGGTGGTGTACGCCAGATAGCGGCCCTGGAAGAGGTGATGAAGTGTCTGCCCCATTTCCATGAATTTCGGCCCGGCATAGCCGTAGATTTTCTCCTTTGTGCCGACACGCATCGTCAACAGCCACTTGAAGTGGTCAGGCCGCTCGGTTCCATTAAGATACGCTGAAGGCTGAAAATCCGGGTACTTCTTCCTGATCTCCGTCACGATGTCCGTCGACATGATGCTCGTCTTGCGGTCTTCCTGGATGGCATAGGCGATCGGTGTCATGTCGACCTTCTTTCCACCCACGAAGTAGTCATATCCCTTGTATACCGGCGCCGCCCGGTACGCAATGAACACCAGAATATGAACGATGTCGATGTGTTCCTGGCCCCACGCCACAATCTCCGGCACATCTTTCAGTGTGTGCTCATACACGGTGGCATTGAATGCGCAGGAAATGTCGCCCACCTCCGCGAGCATCCGGGCATACTTCAATCGTAACTCGCTCAGTTCGGCTTCCGTTTTTCCTTTCATGTGCGGGCGATTCTGACCGCTGTCAATGTGAAACGTGAAACCCACGACGCCGGCGTTCTTCAGAGCCTTCAGTTTCTCCATCGTGAGCGCCAGGCCATTGGTGTTAATGATGGGCTTTTGACCCATCTCAGCCACCATCGCGACGATCTGTTCGATTTCGGGGTGCGTCAGCGGATCACCTCCCGCGATCGAGACGCCATCGGTCTTGCGCAGACTATTGAAGAGTTCAAGCTCCCGCCGGACTTCTTCCAAGGACTTGTGACCTTTGGGGTCGTTCTTCCTGTAGCAGCCATCGCAATAGAGGTTACACGAGCTCGTAGGTTCGAGCCAGCTGATGGCGTTGTCCGGAAGTGTCCAGGGAAGGCGATACAATTGCGTGTGATCGAGAACCCTGTCCATGCGTTTGTGTCCTGGTTGTGAGGGAGCGCGCTCTGAAGAGAAAGTGAACAAGGTAGTGTAATCAGAAAATCTGACTAGTTCAAGCCGCCCGGGAATCACGACCATCGCATTCGGCCGCGCTTTTTTCAGTCTGGTTGTGTATATTAACCTTCGAAATTGTCACGTCATTCACACCGCCCTGCTACCCTTATGCCCGACGCCCTCGTTGGCCGTCCAGTGCACTCCGCCGCTTTTCGGCGGCGGCGCGCATTCAACTGGCTCCCTCTTGGCTTCACGTATGCCTTCCTGTACATGGCACGGTACAACCTCACCGTCTCCAAGAACGCCCTGGGCGATCTGATGCCCAAGGAAGCCTTCGGTATCATCTTCGCCGCCGGAACAATCACCTATGCCTTTTCCTTCCTGATCAATGGGCCCTTGACGGACCGGATCGGAGGCAAACGGGCCATGCTCATTGGCGCGGCGGGCTCTGCCCTCATGAACATCATTATGGGCATCATAGTGTACGGCATCCTCGTCGCACAATGGACATTGAACCTGACCCTCGCCTTTTCGGTGGTCTATGCGCTGAATATGTACTTCCAGAGCTACGGTGCCGTGGCCATTGTGAAAGTGAACGCCGCGTGGTTCCACGTCCGCGAACGGGGAATCTTCGGGGGCATCTTCGGAATATTGATTTCTCTCGGCCTCTACTTTGCATTCGACTGGAGCCAGGCCATCGTCAATTTCACCGAACAGATGAGCCCCGCAAGTCCCCAGTACTGGCTGGTCTTCTTCATCCCCGCCGCCATCCTCCTCTTCTGGGTCTTGCTCGACATCTTCGTGCTCCGTGATACCCCGGGCGACGCGGGCTTTGAGGATTTCAACACCGGCGATGCGTCATCGGGCGAGGCGGACGCACCATTCAACCTGAAAGATATCCTCCTTCGCATTTTCACCAGCAGGGTACTCATTATCGTCGGCCTGATCGAGTTCTGCACAGGCGTGTTGCGCAATGGCGTCATGCACTGGTTCCCGATCTTTGCCAAGGAACAGATGGCCGCAGCGCCCGGAGCGGCCGGTTCCTGGCACTTCTGGTTGAACAACTGGGGACTGATGCTGATGCTGGCCGGAGCAGGAGGCGGAATGCTTGCAGGCTGGATGTCGGACCATCTGTTCGGCTCGCGACGGGCGCCCGTCGCAGGTATCTTTTATACCTTCCTGCTACTGGCGACAATCGGCATGGTCTTCTCGGTCTATGGAAATCCGACAATGCTGGGGATTCTTGTCTTAGTAGTCTCCGTCGCGGTAATCGGCACGCATGGCATGCTGAGCGGAACGGCAACAATGGACTTTGGAGGAAAGAAGGCGGCGGCGACTGCGGTTGGTTTGATCGACGGTCTTGTCTATCTCGGTACGGGCGTGCAGTCATTGTCGCTCGGCTTCATCACATCCTGGAATTGGCAGTACTGGCCGGTATTCCTCGTTCCCTTCGCGGTCACCGGCATAGGACTCACGCGGCTGATCTGGAATGCGATCCCTCAGGGGAAAGGTGCAGCACATTAGTGTGGAATGCTGTTGATCTCCCACAGCTTCCTCGTTGTCCGTTCCAACTCCTCCCCGATCAACTTCGGATCAAGCGTCTTCTCCGGCTCGTTCTCGAAGACCGCATACGGAATCTTGAATCCCTTCACGCTAAGGAACTGCGGGTCTTTCGCCTCGAGTTTGTCCCAGTCATTGGTCTTGTAGTAGAACTCCATCTTCTCGTCGGGCAACGAGTGATAGAGAATCGAATCTTCCTGGCCTTTGCGGGCACGCCGGTGGTTCTTGCGGACTGATTCCTCGTACGACACCCGGAGGTAGATCAGACACGCTCGTTTGAGCACCTCCTCATGCAGATAGCCCATCGCTTCTGCGATCCCGTTCTCCCCTCCGCGGGCAAACTCGATTAACGTCGTTGTTCCGTCCCCATAGCGTGGATCGCGCGCGAGCTTCTTCCGGTACTCAAGACTGATCCGTTCGATGTACAGATTCCAGATGAAGGTGTCGGTGAAGTAGTACTTCTCATCCGTCCAGAGGCGCTTCTTGCCATGACGGGAAAGGATGTCGTCGATTTCGAACGTCTCCCACACATAGACAAAATCGTCCAGCTCTTCGAAGTCGGCGATGTGAAACCGCTGCCGGCGTTCAGCGGGGTCACCCTTCTTCAGAAAGTCGATCAGCTCGGATTTGCCGGCTGCGGGACGGCCGGTGATGATGAGGACCGGGAAATGAGGTACGGATGCCATGGGCGTTCTCCTTGAACGGCGATTACTGTGCGCGATGCAACGCAGGGATCACTTTCGGCGTGATGTCGTGGTCATCGCGGATGCGTTTCTCCACTGTCTCAAAAAGTGTCCGCTGCAAATAGATGATATTGGCGGGAACGATCCCCAGATACCTCTGTGCTTCCCCCATTAAATAGTCGCTTGCGACGCACGTGTATGCTCGTTTCTCCTCCAGGGCGTTTCCATTGATGCGCACATCGCGGAGTTCGACCGAGCTGTCGCGCCCCAACAACCATGTCGCAGTGATGCCGGCCAAAATGACCGCCGATCTCGTCCGCACCACATATTGCAGGACGGTCCGAAGCTGTGTTCCGGTCAGCTGAAATGTTGCCAGGACATTCCGGAACGGAAGCGCTTCGAAGAGATCCTTCTTGCGGATCGGTCCCGCCGGGATATCCTTGCGGATTCCATGGATGTTCATGAAACCCACATCCGCACGCACCGCCTCACGCTGCGCCTCGGTGATGTAGCTTCCGATTGCGGACTCACTTCCCCCCCGGACCCAATCACCGTGCAACACGCCGATGATCTCGCTGTATTCTTTTTCAATTTCCGCCTGCATGGAATCGACGAGCGTGGAGACAGAACTCGGAGGCCGCTTCGTTGCTGCCCAGAGCTGGAGGAGCTGCCCCCTGACATTCGTGAGATGATGGTTGTCAACGCTGAGTGTCACAACACCGAGGTTCTCGGCATTCGAGCCTGCTTGCACAATGTACACCCCGTTCACTACCCGCGGAGCTTTCAACCGGGTGTGCGAATGCCCACCTACAATCATGTCCAGTCCGTGCACCGATGCCGCCAGAGCGGAATCATCATCCACGCCCTCGTGCGTCAACGCAATCACCAGGTCGGTTTTCGGTCGAAGCAGATCCACATATTTCTGCGTTGTTTCTTCCGGCGACAGCACGCGCAGACCGGTGAGGTTCGCTTGAAGCACAAGCGAGTAGAGCTCCTGAGAGATAATCCCGATGATCCCGATACGAAGACCATTGCGCTCAATAATCGTGCAGGGGATGTTATGCAACGGGAACTGGTGCTGGTCGTTCACGAGATTGGCGCACAGCGTTGGAAACTTCGCAATTGTCGTAAGGGCGATGAGGTTTGCCTGGGAAATATCCAGATCGTGATTGCCGGGACACCAGGCATCATAGCCCATCATATTCATCATCTCAAACAGCGTCCCGCCGGATGCTCCCCTGTACATTCTCTCTGTGATGGGGTTTCCGGTCATCACGTCCCCCGCATCCAGAAGAAGCACGTCCGATCGTGTCTGCCGGATGCTGTCAATAGTATACGCCAGTTCGGTGAACCCGCCTACCATCGGACGGGGCTGGGTCTTGATCCAGAGGGCCTCACGCGGAACGAACGTGGCATGCATGTCGTTTGTGTGCAGGATGGTAAGGGTGCGCGGCTGGGCGGCCAGCGTGCCAAACACGCCCGCAAAAGCAAACAGAACACTGAGAGTTCGAAACGCCGATGCTCGCTTCATGAGTGCCCTGGATATGTGTGGGGAATTGGAGACGAAAGCAGCACAAAGATACCAAGAATCGCGCAAAAAACCCACTATTCTTGCTTTGATGGCACGCCTTCTTTACCTTGTATTTTGAATACACACGCGTGATGGCGCGTGCGTTTCGTTTGGAGGACAGCGTGTTACACAACACGGAGCAGAACATGGCACAGAAGAAGCTTCGCTCTGCAAAGGCCGGGGTCGTCGTAACGTGGCTCGGTCACTCTGCGTTCTCGTTGGTATCCCCGACGGGCAAGATTCTGCTCATTGACCCCTGGCTGGATAATCCGAAAGCTCCCCAGGGAGCAAAAAACATCAACGCCGTCGATATCATCCTCGTCACGCACGGTCACTCCGATCATTTGGGGAACACCATCGAGCTCGCGCGGCGCACCAATGCCCGCGTTGTCGCCATTCATGAAATCGGACTGTATCTTCAGAGCCAGGGGCTTCCCCGTGTTGAAGGCATCAACAAATCCGGCAGTGTGGTCCTAGAGGGTATCACCATTACCATGACACATGCCGAACACAGCAGCGGCATGGAACCGGGAGGTGAATTGCGCATTGGCGGCGATCCGGCGGGATTCGTCATACGATTCGAAAACAATTTCAGGGTGTACCACGCGGGTGATACCGGGGTGTTCGGCGACATGCAGATCATCGGCAAGTTGTACGGACCCGACCTTGCTATGCTGCCAATCGGAGGATACTTCACCATGGGTCCGGTCGAGGCTGCCCTCGCCTGCACACTCCTCCGTCCGCGGCACATTGTGGGGATGCACTATGGAACATTCCCCATTCTTGCCGGTACTCCGGAAGAGCTTCGCAAACACCTCCCGCCCGCGATGAAAAACCGTGTTCAGATCATGGAACCCGGAACACCAGTGACGTTCACTTGAAACGCATGACCACACCAGTGCGGGATACACCGATAGCATGAGCCTCTTCGACGAAGTGTATTTCGGCAACACTCTCCAATCCTGGGTGATTGCCCTGGGTGTTGTCATCGGCACAACGATTCTGCTTTCCATTTTCAAACGCATCGTTGTTCACCGGCTGGCGGTGCTGGCGCAAAAGACCACCACCGATATTGATGACCTCTTTGTTGACCTGTTGCACCGTACGCGGATCTACTTCCTGTTCGCCGCAGCGCTGTATGCCGGCTCCCACGTCCTCACGATGAATAGAGATGTCGCTGATATCCGGCGAACAGTGGTGATCCTGCTGCTGCTCTTCCAGAGTGCGGTGTGGGGCAACGGGTTGATTGCCTACTTTCTCGGGAAAATGGCACGGACGAGGTTGGGAGGAGACTCCGCCGGAACGACAACCGTCGCCGCTCTCAGCTTCATCAGTAAGATCGTGCTCTGGTCCATCGTCCTTTTGTTGGCGCTTGAGAATTTCGGCTTTGATGTCACCGCCCTGGTTGCAGGCCTGGGTGTCACCGGCATCGCGGTAGCCCTTGCCCTGCAGAATATTCTGGGGGATCTCTTCGCCTCCCTCTCCATTGTGCTGGACCGGCCCTTTGTCATAGGCGACTACATCGTTGTCGATGCGCTGCAAGGAACGGTCGAGCGCATCGGGCTGAAGACGACAAGGGTGCGCAGTCTCTCAGGTGAGCAAATAATCTTTTCGAATACGGATTTGCTCAAGAGCAGGGTGCGCAATTTCAAGCGGATGCAGGAGCGGCGGATCGCCTATACCTTCGGTGTGACGTATCAGACAACAGAGGAGCAGCTGGCGGCAATCCCGAACATCGTGCGGGAGATTGTCAAAGCACAACCGGATGTGCGGTTTGACCGTGCACATTTCCAGTCATTCGGCGAATTTGCACTCACGTTTGAGGTTGTGTACATCGTCACAAAAGCGGACTACACGCTCTCCATGGATGTCCAGCAGGCGATCAATCTGGCGCTGTTGCGGCGGTTCCGCGAGGAAGGGATTTCGTTCGCATCTCCAACGCGGACGGTGGTGGTGAGGCAGGAGCGCAAGCAGCGTCGCACTAGACGGATTCCTCCGAAGGCGTGACAACTCCCTGTGCGCCCGGCGCGGGGAGCCGGTGGGCCCTCCGCGCCGCGTCATGTAACAGATACTCAATTTGCGCATTCACGCTTCTCAACTCATCGGCGGCCCACTTCTCCAACACATCATACAGGTCGTCATTGAGACGGAGCAGAAAGCGCTTCTTTGCACTCATGTGTACAACGATCCGGTGTTGATGACGGGTTGCATTTCACGATCCGACACGAGAGCGACAAGGAGATTGTTGATCATCGCGGCCTTGCGCTCATCGTCCAGCGCGATGATCTTTTCTTCCTGCAGCATCTTCAGTGCCATCTCTACCATCCCCACTGCGCCTTCAACAATCTTCTGACGCGCCGCCACCACCGCCTCTGCCTGCTGACGGCGGAGCATCGCCTGGGCGATTTCCGGTGCGTAGGCGAGGTGGCTTATGCGGGCCTCGGAGATTTCGACACCCGCAATATTCAAGCGGACCTGCACCTGTTCACGCAGATTGTCTGAAACTTCTCCCGGACTTCCTCGCAACGAAGCGCGTCCCTCGACATGCGCATCGTATGGATAGTGAGAGGCAAGCGTGCGTATCGCCGTCTCGCTCTGGATGGCGACAAACCCCTCGTAGTTCTCCACATCAAACAGAGCCTTGGCGGAGTCGACGACCTGCCAGACAATCACCGCAGCGATCTCGATCGGATTGCCCTGCAGATCGTTTACCTTTAACCGCTCGCTGTTGAAATTACGGATCCGCAGAGAAACGTGTCGCTTCACCGTAAAGGGATTCGTAAACCAGAAGCCCGCTTCCCTAACGGTGCCGACATACCTCCCGAAGAAAACCAAGACCCTTGCTGTATTCGGTTGAACAACGAAGAAGCCGCCCATCGCGACACTCCATGCCAGCACCAGAGGTATAAACAACGCAAGGAGTCCCTTGTTATCCGTTTGTACCATGACCACGATGGTCCAGGCTGCCAGGAATGCAGCAAGAAGCTCAACGAACAAGCCAATGAACCCGCTAATTTTCCAGGCATTCTTTTCTCTAATTGACTCCATGAGTCCTCCAGATTGTGATGTCATAATGATATCATATTTATATCACACAGTCAAGAAAAAAGGATATCCATTATGTATACTCGGAGGATGGGGGGAACCACTAGGACATTCAAGGTATAGAACAATAATCCAACCCTGGATCCCCCCAGATGCATCGGTATACGGAAGTAGACCTGCGAGGTGTATCGCTGATGATGAGTCTCGTGTTGCGCGATCGACTGTTACCGCCTGTGCCGCATAATCCGTTCAATGTCGGCTATGTCCTTCGGTACCTGCGCGCTGAGCACTTCTGCACCGGCTTCGGTGACGAGCACATCATCTTCTATCCGCACACCGATGCCGCGATACTCAGCGCTCACGGTTGTGTCCGCCCCGGGAATGTAAATGCCGGGTTCAACCGTAATCACCATACCCGCCCGCAGCGTATCCATCACACCGGCATCGTGTACGTCCAGGCCGAGATGATGCGAGACCGAGTGCAACCAGAAGCGGTCATATCCCGCTTCTTTGATCATTGCCCGCGCCGTGGCATCAAGTGTCCGCCAGGAAATACCGGGGCGGATGGCCGCGATCACTGCGCGTTGCGCACGCAGCACCGTTTCATAGATCCTCCGCTGGGGCACTGAAAACCGCCCCGACACAGGTATTGTGCGCGTCACATCTGCTGCGTACCCATTCATCTCCGCACCGACATCCATGACAACGACCTCGCCGGCACGGGTCGCCCGGCGATTCAGCTCATAATGCGGGATAAGGGCATTGGGTCCCGAGCCCACGATCGAGGGAAAACTCTCCGCCCACGACCCGTTGCGCGTCATTGCGTATTCGATCTCCGCCTGCAGTTCATACTCCCGTACTCCTGGGGCACAGAACCGCATCGCTCTGCGTATGCCTTCATCCGTTGCCCCGATCGCTTTTCGGATAAGATCTACTTCCGCGGGGCTTTTTCGTTGCCTGAGTCCGGCGACAAGCGGGCCGGCACTCTTCACCTTCAACTGCGGGTATTTCTGTTCCGCCTCCCTTCGACTGTCACGCTCGAGCCATAGCGGTTTTCCGTTCAACCAGTCCTGTGTGAACCCGATGCCTGATTGGTTGACATAGAGCGTTGTCACACGGGGAAGGAGAGCGTTCAGAATCTCCGGTAACTGTCCGGGGGCAAGGAGGACGCCGTCCGAAAGCGGCAGGGGGGTATCGTCGCCATCCGGGGCTTCGCGCGCAAAGATCAACACGTGAGCAAGCGTATCGTGCAGCGTGACTCCCGAGGGAACAAGCATAAGTGTTACCTGGGGCTGATTCAACCCGCTGAGATACAGCAGATTGCTTTCCTGTCGATAACGAAAGTTCACATCGGCGTTGCGCATAGGCATGTCGGGTGAACGAAGCACCATAGCCGATCCTGAATCCATCAGGGCGAGCATGTGTGCACGACGCGCCGCAAAGTCAGCGGTGCCCCCGGCTATAGCCAGAGTTCCGGCACCTGAAATCAGGATGCCAAGAAGAAACCAGAGCGACCGGAGCACCCGCGTCACTTGTTCCCTCCTTCAACTGACAGAAGCAGACGCGTCGTCTTCAATGCAGAAGAAATCGGAATCGTCATGTTCTGTTGGCCGGTCACCGCCGCGGTCATCTCGGTGTCGGTACTCGAGGCTTCCTGCACCAGCAATCCCCCCGCCGGATCAAAAAGCAGAGTTCCCGAAGTCTTCCCTTTTCCCTCCATGAACAGATCCATGCCCATCATCGATCCCTTCCCTTCAATACCGATTTCCCCGTTGAAACCGATCTGCACACAGGAGCGGCCTTCACACACCGCTTCCCCTTTAACTACATAGTCCATCTTGATATGGCTGATCATCTTGCCACCCATCATCTCGGTGGAGTCCACAACATCACTCTTCCAGGCGCTCCCGACGCCCACAGGATCTTTGGACATCCGGTGGAACTTCACCACGTCACGCATCGACAAACCACGAGCCATGATGCCGCTCACTTTGATGGAATCAATCGTTTCACGATTCAGCACTGCACCTGCCGGTGCCAGTGTGATCCGCACTCTCTTCGCGAGGAGATCCTTCATCACCATCGTCGTATCGCGCATCGCGGACTTCAACGCAGCGGTCATGGAATCGAGCGACGTGATCAATGTCATGGCCCCACCCGTCTCGGCCCGTTCACACACAATACGAGTGCGCATCGTGGTGAGGGAGGTCATCTTCATTTCCTGCCCCATCATCTCCTGGGTTTGGTTCGAACGCGATGTATCGGCGTAGAGATAGGTCGTTCCCGGCTGGAAGCGATAGGTAAGGATGTGCTTTTCCTGGGCCGGACTTCCTACGGCACACAGGAGAACGAGCGCTGCGGACCCGAGCAGGATCACTGGATGCTTCATTGTTTCCCTCTGAATGATGGATGAATGAGTGGGTCACGTGCAGTTGCCGCCAGCCAGGCCGTTCTGAATACCAGAGCCGCCACACGCGTGATTTTCCTTTCGCTGATCTGTTCTGCTTCATCACCCACTTGATGATAGTCCGGGTGCAGACCGGAGTGGTAGAACAGGACCGGCACGTTGCGTTTCTGAAAACTCTGATGGTCGCTTCCCCCCGATTCCAGCGTGGTGTTGACGAGCGCGAATCCAACGTCGTCGTTCGCATTCCGCGTGGTGTTCACAAGGAACGACCCTTCGGGCGACCCGATAATCTGAAGAGAATCTTCCGCGTTTCTGCCCACCATGTCCATGTTGAGCATGGCTACGGTGCTATCGAGTGGAAAGAGCGGATTTCGGGCATAATATTCGGATCCGAAGAGCCCCTTTTCCTCTCCGGCAAAAGCAATCACCAGGATCGTCCGCAAAGGCCTGGTGTGCATCGCTCCCAGAGCCTTCCCCACCTCCATCAACGCCACCGTCCCGGATCCATTGTCATCCGCCCCGTTATAAATCGAATCCGTGCCGGCCGGTGCATTCCGTTTCACGCCGACATGGTCATAGTGAGCACCGACAACGACAACTTCACCACGGAGCCCGGGATCACTCCCCTCCACCTTGCCGACGACATTCTGGGTCGACAGCTCGCGGATCGCGGTGGACGTTCGCAGATGCACACGCACCCCCTGGAGAGGAAATGAACGCGGATGCAGGCTCTTATCGATGGACTCCTGCAGTGCCCGGAGAGAATCCACGCTTCCGAAGCAACGATTGATAATACCTTCTCCGACGTGCACCACGGGGAGCTTCTCTCCTTCTTCCACGGAGAGTGTGGTGGGAAGGGCGTCCATCGGGATGATCTTCGAGAGCGACGGCCAGGGGAAACCACGGGGCGTCAGAGATGTGTGATTGAGGGGGTCGGTTGCCACCAGCACGCCGACCGCGCCATGTTCCCGGGCCTGCCTGACCTTCGTTGCCACACTGGAATACTCCGTCGCCTTCTTTCCGTCAAACACCGACGCGGAGTCTTCTTCCCCCGGTTCGTGCCGGAGCACGAACACGATCTTCCCACGGACATCGATTCCCGCATAGTCATCGTAATGGAATGCGGGAGCGGTAATGCCGTAGCCCGCAAACACCACGTCTGCATCCACACCACGGTTGGCGGTGAGTTCGAATGGAACAAAATCATCCTTCAGCGCAAAGGCTTCGCGCCCGGAAAGGGACGTGAGCAGCAGGGAGTTGGAATCACCCAGGGCAACGATATTCAACTTGAAGTGTTGGAGGTAGCTCCCTTGAACCGGCTGCAAATCAGCCCTGAAGAAAGCACGCTCAATATACTGAGCCGCAGAATCCAGACCTGCACTCGGCGTGTTCCGGCCCTTCAACGCATCCGAAGCTATGAAGTTTATTTCCGACCGGACCCTCTGCCGTGAAATCATCGCCGCGGCACGATCCATCTCGGTCATGGTGCCGCACGCAGCGAACATGAGCATGAACAGTGCGCACACAACAATCGCTGCGGACACACTCCGGCACTCTGCTGTTGTCATTCTGGGCATCGGACACACCACCTCAAATCAGTTCGGAAAGGAGTTCACGGCGTGGATTGGGTATGACAACCTTGTTCACCAAAAGTCCTTTGGCAGCCACAACGGCTGCACCGGCATCGACGGCGGCCTGTGCGGCGGCGACATCCCCCGTCAGCGTCACGAATGCTTTTCCTCCAAGCGCCATGGCCAGGCGCAGTTCAATCAACTGCACCTTCGCGGCCTTGGCGGCAGCATCAGCCGCCTCAATCATGGAGGCGACGGAAAATGATTCGATGATTCCCAGCGCTTCGAGCGCAGTAACTGTGCCGGTGCCGCTGATCGCCGGAAAGAGTGATGCATGAACGTTGGGTATGACAAAGGCATCAATGACCGCCCCTTGCCCGATGATCTGCCCGGCCTCCACACTGGATGTCACCCCTGCGACGTCGCCGCCGACAAGCACCATATACTTGCCCGAACAGATCGTTCGGGAGAGAATCAACTCGACCTCAGCGGCTTTGAGCATTGCATCGGCGACAAGATAGCCGGCGGCGATGCTGGAGAGTTCAATGAGTCCAATGGCATTTTTTTGCATGCATCATCCTCGTTCAATCTCTATCGACTCGCCGACGGAACGCACGATACCGTCGACGCTGGCATGGATCCGCGCACCGAGCGCACCTTCACGAATATCGGCAACACAGTCCCCTTCACGCACACGCTGTCCCGGCTTCACCCGGGCAACAGCCGGTGCACCAACATGTTGTGTCAGGGGGAGCACAACACGACGCGGCAGGGGGACCTTGGCGACAAACTCTGCGTGGTGGTCATATGGCGCCAGCCCCAGCCGCTGCACCAGTTGCTTGACCGGCGTGCGACGACCTTCATACATCGCGTGGGGTTTCACCACGGCGTTCCCGGTCCATTGTTCTCCGCGGGTTTTCATCTCACTCTTGCTGTCGTCACAGGCTTCTTTGGGGAACAGTGCTTCCGGACACGCATACAGCGTGCACAGCCCGCACGCACAGCAGAGCGCTGCGTACTGGTTCCAATGGGCTTCACCGGTGAGCGTGAAGCCAAGACTCCGCATCACCTTGTGCGGCTGCACATCGTAGCCAAGAACGTACCGCGGACAAAGTTCTGTACAGTAGCTGCACTGATCGCAGGCTGACTTCCCGATCCGGCGCATGGCTCCCTGCGGCTGGGATTTGCGGACGACCAGCGTATGATCTGCAGGGAGTACGACAAGTCCGGCCGTGGTCTTCGTGACAACCTGCTCCATGTCAAACTCGAGTGCACCCATCATGACTCCGCCGACAAAGACACCGTAGCTGTTGGCTGTTGCTCCACCGGCGACGGCAATCGCATCGGCAAAGGTCATTCCGACCGGGGCGGCAAACGTCACAGGCTTACGCACGGCACCGGTTACCGTAAGCCACTTGCGCGTCACCGGGACTCCTTGTGCAGCCCGTGCAATATTCAGCAGTGTCTCGACATTGTTTACTACGACGCCGACATGCAAAGGTAATCCCTGGGGAGGTATCAACCGCTTCGTCGCTTCATACACGAGGATATACTCGTCGCCCGACGGATAGAAATCACCGAGCCGGTGCACGGTAACCTCCGGGGAATTGGCGGCGTCGGCGATTGCGGCGATTGCATCGGCATTCTTCTCTTTGATACCGATGATGCCCTGACGGGCCCCGGTGGAACGCATCAGCAAGCGAACACCCTCGACAACTTCGGGGGCATGACGCATCATGATCTCGAAGTCCTTGTGCAGAAGCGGCTCGCATTCTGCACCGTTCGCGATCACAGTATCCACGGCTGATGCGGTTTTGATATGAGCGGGAAAACCCGCCCCGCCGGCACCAACAACACCCGCATCACGGACCTGTTCTGAAAGATTCATTTTTCCCTTCTCGTGCTCCAGATGAACCGCGCATCCCCGGGAGCGTCACCGCATCACGGGGTCCTGCCGCCTCGCGCGGAGACGCAGCCCTTCCACCGCGTTGACTATCACCTCCCGTGTAGCAGGGAGGGAAAAGCTGGGTTCGAACGAGTGGTCTGCCACGGCGGATATGGCATCCTTGATCGCCAGCCATGCCGACAACGCAAGCATAAACGGTGGTTCTCCGACAGCCTTGCTGCTCCTGATTACAAGCGGATTCGGTACGTCGTCAAGAATGGTCACGCGAAAATCACGGGGAACGTCGCCGGCTGTCGGAATCTTGTACGTATCAGGGGAATGGGTCAGCAACCGACCGCCCTCATCCCAGAGGATCTCTTCCGTTGTGCACCACCCAAGCCCCTGAATGTACCCCCCCTCGATCTGTCCCAGGTCAATGCCGCGGTTCAAAGAATCACCGACGTCGTGAATGATGTCGGTCCGCAGAATCGTGTGCCCTCCGGTCAATAGATCAATTTCGACCTCCGTGACCGCCATGCCAAATGCATAGTAGAGAAATGGTCTCCCCTTGCCTGCGTGTTTATCCCAGCCAATCTCGGGAGTTTTGAAAAAACCTGTGGCACTCAGCCCGACCTGTCGCAGGACCATGGTTTGCATGGCCTGCGCAAAGGGCAGTGCTCGCTCCGGGTGCGCATGATCGAAGACCGTGTCATTCTCGAAAGAGATATCCTCCGCAAGCGTTCTCTCGCCGGCATGAAGTTCGTCAAACACCCGCGCCATCTCCCGGGCAATACGTGCTTTGAGCGCATCGACCGCGCACTTGACAGCCATACCGTTCAGGTCTGCTCCTGACGATGCGGCCGTCGCTGATGTATTCGGAATCTTTCCCGTATTTGTGGCATTCACTTTGACGTTTGCGACGGGAATCCCGAGCTCCCGTGCAGCAATGCCGCGGATCTTGGTATGCAGCCCCTGTCCCATCTCCACGCCACCGTGATTGACCAACACGGTGCCGTCCGCGTAGATCACGACGAGCGCACCCGCCTGATTCAGGAAAGTCGTCGTGAAGGAAATACCGAATTTCACGGGTGTGAGAGCAAGTCCCCGCTTGCGGAATTCATGAGCGTGATTGAACACATTAACGGCACTCCGCCGTAGCGCATAGTCAGCCGATGCCAACAGACGGTCGAAGATCATGGAGAGGTGGTTGCGCTCCACGACTTGCCCATAGTGGGTTGTATTGCGATGACCCTCATCGTAGAAATTTCTCCGCCGGACTTCGGCCGCGTCGATATGCAGCCGGCGTGCGACACGATCGATAATCGTTTCGATGGCCGCCATTCCCTGCGGACCGCCAAATCCTCTGAATGCAGTATTCGACGGAAGGTTCGTTTTCCAGACGCAACCGACGACTGAAACATTGGGTATGAAGTAGGCATTGTCGACATGAAGCATCGCCCGCTCCAGAATCGCAAATGATAGGTCCGTTGCCATGCCCCCGTCTGCATGGAGTTCGAGCTTTGTCGCAAGCAGGCGGCCGTCATCATCGAAACCCGCTTCGTAGCGCGTCAGGTAACGATGTCGTTTTCCTGTCATGATCATATCGTCGTCGCGGAACAACCGGATCTTGACAGGACGGCCGGTTGCCTGGCTTAACAGAGCAGACCAGCAGGCAGGGTGATTGGCCTGGGTTTCCTTCCCCCCGAATGCTCCGCCTACACGACGCACTTCGACCACAACATCGTTCCGGCCTATCCCGAGCACTTCAGCGATCAGTGCTTGCGTTTCCGACGGATGCTGAGTCGAACTATACACCGTCATCTCATTCCCCTCACCCGGAATACACAGGGCAACTTGTGATTCCAGATACCAATGCTCCTGCGCCCCCGTGTTCAACTCCCCGCTGATACGGTGCGGAGAACGGCGCAGTCCGTCGGCGAGTTCACCCCGTTCCATTTTTCTGGGCGGCCCGAGAAGCATCCCCTGTGACATCGCCGCGGAAAGATCCACAACGGCGGGAAGAGATTCATAGTCGACGGCGATCAATTTCTCGGCTTCACGGCACTGCGCTTCTGCTTCGGCGGCAATCAGGAACACCGCCTGGCCCACACACTCAACCGTTTCCGCCGCAAGGCATGGTTCATCCTTGACCACCGGACCCATCTGGTTGCGGCCGCGAATGTCCGCCGCACTCAGGACGGCATGGACCCCCGGGACCTGCCGCGCGGCCTCCAGGTTGAATGACCGGATTCGGGCGTGGGCATGCGGGCTGGTCACGACACGCCCTAGAAGGAGACGATCGGACATGTGCATGTCATCGACGTAGACGGCTTCGCCTGTGACATGAGCCACTGCACTGTCATGAGGAATGCGTACTTCCATGTTATGCCTCCACCTCCGCAAGGCGGCGAACCTCTGAAGATGCGCCCGTGTCGTCCCAGAACTTGAGCAGCAGATTCCGTGCGACTGTCGTTCTGAATGCTGCGCTCCCGCGCACATCGTTCAACGGTGCGAATTCCTTCGTGAGGGCTCCCATGGCTTCCTCAACAACGGGACGTGACCATGGTTTTCCGCAGAGGAACAGCTCAGTGCGCACGGCACGGCGTGTCTGTTCTGCCATTCCGCCAAATGCCAGGAGGACCTTGCAGACACTCCCTCGTGCGTCCCTTTCCAGACGGAACCCCGCGCTCAGCGTGGAGATATCCAGATCGCGACGCCGGGAAATCTTATACGATCGAATGATCACATCAGGTGGAGCTGTGGGAATGAACACACGCGTGATCAGCTCATCCGGCCGGCACGCAGTTCTGCGGTACCCGAGAATCATCTCCTCAATCGGGATGCGGCGCGTGCCGCCGGGTCCGGCAAGCTCGATCTCCGCCTGGAGAGCCGTGAGAACAGGCAACGTGTCACCAACCGGTGATGCGGTCCCGATATTCCCGCCAATGGTTGCCATATTGCGAATCTGTCTGGACCCAAACACGCGCAGCATGTCGGCAAGAGCCGGAATATCCTCCGCAGAACTCTCCAACACCTCCTGGATGGTCGCGGCAGCGCCAAATGATCTGCCGCTTTTCGAGACCTCGATGGTGCGGAGTTCCGGAATTCCCGAGATATCGAGAATTGAAGGGATGAGTTCGTGCTTTTTTGTGACTCGAAGTGCAAGATCTGTTGCCCCACATACCACGAGCGTAGCCGGATTTGCGCACCTGACTTCCAATGCTTCTGCGAGTGTGGCAGGTCGCACATAGTGTTGCCCGCCGGCGTCGATCCACAGGCTCTCTCTCGGAATCGACGAAAGAAGCTCCACACAAGTTCCCGCCGCAGAGGTAAAATGGTCGGTCATGCCATCCCCGCACGCGGCAAGACCGGCATCTATGATCGATCGGTATCCGGTGCACCGGCAAAGGTTCCCCGCCAGCGCGTCAATCACGTCATCACGGGACGGTGAGGGGCTGGACTTGTACAGTGCAAAGAGCGACATCACGACGCCGGGCGTGCAGAACCCGCACTGGCTACCGTAGTGGTCGACGAGCGCCTTCTGGACCGGATGCAGCGTTCCGGAGGAATCGCGGAGATTCTCCACAGTGATCACCTGCTTGCCATGGAGCATGGGGAGGAACACGAGGCAAGAATCCACGGCGCGGTATTTGAGACCGTTCGCACCATCGGGTTCGGCGAGAACAACCGTACAGGCACCGCAGTCGCCCTCGGCACAACCCTCTTTAACGCCGCGATGCTCCGGAAGAGTCCGCAAATACTGAAGAAGCGTCGTTGTCAAGAGCAGAGATCCACCAGGCGGGAATTCCAGGCGGACGATCTGTCCGTCAAGCACGAAGAGAACGGTGGATTGCATTGGTGTGGAAATTTTCAGAACAATGTACGATAATCCTCATGGACAATCAACAAACGACAGGGGCACCTGTACGAGGTGCCCATTGTCAGTCCAGACGCCTTCAATTGATGTTACTTCGAGTTCTTCTCAAGCTCATCGGCAAGATCCCCGGCGTCGTACAGTTTCCGGAGCACTTCGATGATCGCCGCACTATGCACCGCCACGGCGCGATTGGCCTTTTCGGAGTAAAGGAACCGTCCGGGCAAGCTCTCAATGTTGCCATCGAAGATAAGCCCGACAAATTCCCCCTTCGTGTTCACCACCGGCGAACCGGAATTACCGCCGATGATATCGCACGTGCTCACAAAATTCAGCGGGGTTGAGAGATCGAGTTTCGAAATGTTGTCCAGATACCGCTGCGGAGGGCGGAAATCACCCTTGTTGTCAAACGAGAATGCACGGTCGAACAGTCCGTAGAATGTTGTCTTCGACGGAGCGATTGTCCCGTTCATGGGATATCCCTTCACCGGACCGTAGGAAAGGCGGAGGGTGAACGTCGCATCAGGGTACATGTTTTTACCGTACACCGCAAATCGCGCTTCCCCGATCTTCTCGTTGGCAATCGTGCGAACGCCGGCGATATATTTCTCGTCCCACTCGCGAGCTTCTCTGGTCATCGGAGCGAGCTTGCGGGCCAGCACGACCATCGGATCGGTCGATGCTGCAAGGGCGCTCTCACCTCCCCCGAAGAGCTTCTTCCTCACCGCAGGATCAACCATTGTCGTTCCCTTCACAAGATCGCGGGCCACCTCGGCGGGAGCTTTGCCTTCCAGCACGATCTTGATAAACGGATCATCAGCACCGAGTTTCTCGAAGGAGTCCTGCAAACCATCAGCCAACTGCACCTCTTCAAGCTCGGTGTACACCGGTGCCGGAGAAAAAAGCCGGAACTTCGTGGATTCAAGATTCGCATCCTGGTACGCCGGAAGCCGCTCACCATTTGGTTTCTTCAGTTCTTCTGCCGCTTGCACAAGCTGTGCGGCCATGGTGTAGAGTCGTGAGGAGATTCTTCTGGGACCGCGTGCCATTGCGTTCGCCCGGTCCCGGTCCGTCACAACACGCAACGAATCCCAGGCCCAGGCATACTTCTGCTTCCACTCCGGGTTTGCACTCACGCGGTCACGCAGGTCCTTGTCTTCTGCTGCTTTTTTCGCCATAAGATCTTTGTCCTGCAATCCGGCATACTCGCCCGATGATGCCTTCAGCGAATTCTCAATACCAAAGATCTGACCGGCGGCCTGACGGGCTTGCTCGGGTCCGCGTTTCGAATACTCCTTCAGCAAGGCGAGACGGCGTTGATAGGACTTCAGCCGTTCGGGATAGCTATAATCTCGCTGATTGACCATCTGTTCGAACGTTTGCAGGCGGTTTGTCGATCCCGGATGACCGGACACGAACACGAGTTCGCCATCTGCAGCGCCGCTGGCGTTCCAGTGGAGATAGTGATCCGATTGTACCGGCTTTTCGTTTTCGTACACCCGGAAGAACGTCATATCGATATCATAGCGGGGATAGGTGAAGTTGTCGGGATCACCGCCGAAGAATGCAATCTTCATCTCGGGCGCCATCACCAGGCGTACGTCAGTGTACTTCTTGTAACAGTAGAGCCAGTATTCGCCTCCCTGGTACAACGGTACGACGTCTGCCTGAAGGCCGGTGGTTTCTTTTGCTTCTTTGCTGATCTTCGCCGTTATGGCTTTCCGGGCATCGAGCGTCTGCTTCGGCGTCATCTCCGGCTTGAGAGCTGCCTGCACACGGGCCGTGATGTTTTCCATCGTTATCAGCACGTTCAACTCGAGATCAGGGCATTTCAGCTCTTCACTTTGCGTGCGCGCATAGAAGCCGTCCGCAACATAGTCTTTCTGCTTCGAGGACATCTTTTGCAGCTGCCCGCGTGCAACATGATGGTTCGTCAGGACGAGACCTTCCGGGCTGACAAATGCGCCGGATCCACCATCGTTGAAACGGACACTGGAGAGGCGGACATGATCCAACCATTGCTGTGTCGGTTCGAACCCGTAACGGTCCTTCAAGAGCTTGCGTGGTGGATTGTCGAAGGTCCACATCCCGTCATCTGCCTGCGCGGCAGAGATGCCAATGCTTGCGAAGCATGCGAAAAGCCACACTAATCCCCTGTGAAAAGTCCCACACATGGAAACCTCCCGGTAAAGTTTGAAATGGAGAGAGCAGAGAGCGGAGTCCCGGATATTCCGGGCAACTGAGGATCGCTTTGTCGTAAAGTACGGGAAATGGGTGTAAGACGCAACAGACGGGACGCGTCAGGCCTCAGGAAACTCAGGTATACGCACGTTCTTGTCCACCGGGACAATCGGAGAATAGAGTGCCAGAAAACGTTCAAGATGCTCGAAAATCGGCACGGACTCCGTGAATTGCATCAGCTCATTTCGGATTTTCGAGACATGGGGCATCCCCCGGAGGAATCCTGAATAGTGCTTCCGCAACTCGATGACGCCCGTGCGTTCCCCCTTGTGCTCCACAGCCAATCGGAGGTGTTCCTTGAGCAATGCCACACGCTCCTCGATTGTCGGCTCGGGCAAAAGTGCTCCCGTAGCGAGAAAGTGTTTCGCCTGACGGAAGATCCATGGGTTTGATACTGCACCCCGGCCAACCATCACAGCGTCGCATCCGGTAGTGGCAAAAGCATTGCGGACATCCCCGGGTGTGACAATATCGCCATTGACGATAACCGGAATCGACACCGCCTCCTTGATGCGGGGAATCCAGCTGAAATCGACCGTACCACGATGCCCCTGTTCGCGCGTGCGGCAGTGGACGGTCAGCGCCTGAATTCCCACCTGTTCACACATCCTGGCCACGTCTATAATCCGGATACTGTTGGCATCCCATCCAAGTCGCGTCTTCAACGTCACCGGAGTTTTCACCGCACGGACGACCTTGGAGACGATCTGCTCCATCCTCGGGAGGTCGCGCAACAATCCCGCGCCTGCTCCGCGCATCGCCACATCTCTCACCCAACAGCCGCAATTGATGTCGATCAGGTCAGGACAACAGCTTTCTGCAAGCCGTGCAGCCCCCTCCATAGCCGCCACGTCCCCACCATAGATCTGTATCCCGATCGGTCGTTCCTCTTCCAGGAAACTCATCTTCTTCTGCGTCTTTGCGTTGCCACGAACCAGGCCGTCAGAGTTGACGAACTCAGTGTACATCAGGTCTGCGCCCATGCGTTTGCAGATCAGGCGAAACGGAAGATCCGTCACATCCTCCATTGGCGCAAGCACAATACCCTGTTCGATTGTGAGCGAACCGATCTTCATTGTCAGAACACTTTGCCTTCCCGCCATTTGGCGATCATTGACATCCAGGTCCTTGCATACTCCCGCCCCCGCACCAGCATGTACTCGGTGATGGAGAGGTTTTCCGGTGCAAACTCCACGCTGCGGAACTGCCAGGTTCTCGCTGCACTTTCTTCCGTTGAAGTGTAGTACCACGTCTCCCTGTTTGCATCATGCTCAACGCGTTCAGGCGGTCCCATAACGGTGTAGATCATGCCCCGATCGGTTTTCCACCCCTCTTTGTAAGTGGAGAAGAAACGATTCGCCTCCTCGATGCGTCCCGAATACCTCTTCACGGTCTCTGCGGCAAGGCGGCGGTCGGGCAAGCGAGAAAGCCAGAACTCATCAAAACGCTTGTGCAATTCCGCCTCAGTCAGTGCTGAGGTAAGAGAGTCCTCTTCGCTTTCCATTGCGAGGTACCGTACTGCATGCACCATTTCCGATAACGTGCCCAGCTGCGGAAACGAAGGACCCACAACTGCAAAGTAGCGGCCCGTGCCTATGGTCCGGGATGCCTGTGTTGCATTGATGCGCCGAAGCGCCAGCTGCACACGATACAGTCCGGGGCCAAGAGGAGGCAATGCAAGCGTCAGCCCCGCGGCCCCATCGGCGATAGTACCCCTGCGCATTTCCCGGAACACCGTGTCAACGCGCTCAGGGTGCAGGCTGCGACTGCGGAAGTCGCCTGATGCCGAGGCGTAGTAGTATGGCAGAACGGCTTCCGTGGTGTCCACAACGAAGCGAGTCAACAGCAGCTCTGTGGCGATCGTCGCCGCCGCCGGCAGATTGAACAGCCCCACTTGTGTGTACAGCGTATCACCAAACGACGGCACATGGAACAGCACCAACGGCTGCAATACCCCACCGGCATCGCGCCTGTACAACATCGGACGACTGAGACAGGGCTCGCCATGATTCAGATCGGGAACGACCACTGCCTCGCGGCGCGTCGCGGACTTGCCGGAGTTCAGGTCTTCGACAACGACTTCGACAGTGTACGTTCCCGAGTGTACCGGGAGCACCTTTTCGACGAGAAGCCGATCGGCAGCCTGTGTCTCGCGGTACGTGCCTACCTTCAAAGTCTCCGGCCACGCGCGTTCTATCACCAGCGAATCCGTCTCCCGATCGCGAATGCGCATGCTCACTTCAAACGCGCCGTCAAAACCATTCCCGGCCCGCACAAACGTGAATCCACCGTACAGGAACTGTACGAAGACGTCCACGCCACTGCCTTCGGGGAGCACAGAGGCAACCGGTTGGATGTCGAAGAAAGGATCCCCGGGAGCGTATCGTATGCCGACCGTCGCGGCTCCCGAAACGAAGGACTCAGGAGGTGAGCATCCTCCTAACTGCAACGCACCGAGGAGCGAGCACACCCACAGCACTTTCATGTGTACCCCATGCGGTCTCCCAATGGAAAATAGGAACTTGGCACCCAAAATCAAAACCGCCCATTCTTGACTTTTCATGGGACAATTCCTGATATTGACTGGGAACATGAATTCACTCTCTCTTCCATTCGAGCAATTCCGCCTCGCGAACGGGCTTTCTGTTCTTCTCCACCACTCTCCCGGCTCCCCTGTCGTTGCAGTGGAAGTAATGTATCACGTCGGATCGAAGAACGAGCAACCGGGGCTGACGGGCCTGGCGCATCTGTTTGAGCATATGATGTTCAAGGGTTCCGCGCATGTGGAGGATGGTGAGCATTTTCGCCGGCTTCAAGAAATGGGCGCCGAGGTTAACGGATCGACGACCGAAGACCGCACGACCTACTATGAGGTCCTGCCTCCCGATCAACTTGAGACAGCCCTGTTCCTCGAGGCGGACCGTATGGGACGGCTCCTTCCCGCGTTAACAGCGATGAAACTTCAGAACCAACGCGACGTCGTGAAGAACGAACGACGCCAAAGCTACGAGAATCAGCCCTACGGCCTTGCACAGGAGACCATTTCCGCAGGGGTCTTTCCTGCGGGCCATCCGTACAGCTGGCCCGTCATCGGATCCATGCGTGACCTTGACAATGCAACACTGGATGACCTGGAAAAGTTTTTCCGGCAGTTCTACGATCCCGGGAATGCGGTCATTACGATCGGAGGCCGTTTCGATCCCCCAAAAGCACGGGCCTTGGTAGAGAAATACTTCGGCGACATTCCTTCTCAGGGAGCCCCCCCCAAGCCGGTGTTTCCTTCCTGGAACCATGCGCCGGCGCAACACATCACTTTGCACGATACCGTCGCACTTCCGCGTATCTACCTTGTCTGGCGTTCCGCTGCATGGTTCACCGATGACGACATCATCCTCGATGTGGCGACGGATATTCTTGGCGCAGGGAAAAACTCCCGGCTGCACAAGGCGCTGGTGATCGAACAGCAAGTCGCGCAATCAGTCTCCGCATATCAGCACGGGCTCGAATGCGATGGCAGGCTTGTCATTGTGGCGACGGCCAGAAAAGACGTCCGTCCGGCGCAGCTTCTTGCTGCTTTACGGGAACACGTTGATGGCTTTATCTCGCGCGAAGTGACCTCCCGCGAGTTCCAGAAGTCGTTGAACATCAAAGAGTCGGAACTCGTGCTGGGTCTCGATGCGGTGCGTGACCGAGTGCATAGATTCTCGTTGTTTCACACGCTCACGGGATCGGCACTGAATGTGCACCGGTATAGCGTACGGTTTCAGCAACTGGATCTCCGGGATATCCGCGTAAGGGCCGCTGCGTTTCTCGGACGTGAACCCTTCATCCTCGAGATCCTTCCGCGGGGATTCTCATGACTCCTAACCCTCCACGGGTGCGGGCCGATCGACTCGGCAACGGATTGCACCTCCGGGCAGTGGATATGCATGCGCTGCCCATTGTCTCACTTGCATTGATGTTCCGCGCGGGGAGTAATGACGATCCCGCCGGCCAGGCGGGACTCAGCCACCTGACCGGCGTGTCACTCGACGCGGGGACCACGATTTCCGACATCCACACGCTGGCCGAACATATCGAATTTCTCGGCACGATGTTTCACGTCACAACCATGCACGATGCCTCGTTCATCGTCTGTTCAACGCTCACGCATCATGTGAATGACGTAATGAGTATCGTCGGAGAAATTCTCTGCGGCGCCGCATTCCCTCAACAGGAGGTGGATCGCCTGCGGGTCACGCAGACAACTTCGCTCATGCAAATGCGCGACCGGCCGGGCGTGCGCGCGTCGCATGCGTTGGACCGCCTGCTGTTTGGTCCGGAACATCCCTACGGCATACCGACCATGGGTACGCGCAACACGGTCGAAGTGCTGACGGATCGCGATACGACGGCCTTCTTTCGTGAGAGGTATCGGCCTGCCGGGGCCGTCGCCATCGCAACCGGCGATGTGACAATCGATGGATGGCATGAGACGTGCGAAAGATATCTGGGACGATGGCAGGGCGCAACCGCCGCTTCACGATCCCGCCCGCAGGCGAAGAGTCAGGATTCCAGAAGAATATTCCTTATCGACAGACCGGCAACTCCTCAAGCCGAAGTGCGCATGGGCTCCATCGCTATGCCGAGGAACCACCCGGACTATCTGGCTGCCACGGTGCTGAACCTATGCCTCGGGGGCCAGTTCAGCAGCAGGCTGAACACCTCGCTCCGAGAGCAGCGGGGCCTCACCTACGGAGCGTGGTCCGCCTTCTCTGCACTCCGTTCATCGGGAACGTTCGTCCAGGGGGGCGCCTTCCATACCGCGCGTACAGACGAAGCGATCAGCGTGATGATAGATGAAGTCCGGCGGATTGCCCGGGAGGGAGTCACACAAGAAGAATTGCAGTATGCTCAACGAAGCTTGAGCGGCAACTTCCTCCGCTCATTTGAAACGTCGTCTCAGGTGGCGGGGAGACTGCAGGCAATGTACGCCTATGACCTGCCTGACGATCACTACCGCACGTATCTGAGCCGGCTGAATGCACTGACGCGTGACGCGATTCATCGGGTCGCAGAAACCTGGCTCGATCCCGACCGATTCGCCGTCGTGGTGGTCGGCGACAGCAAAAGCCTGAAGGATCCGCTTGAAACTTTGGGACTCGGTGAGATTGTCGTTTACGACGATGCGTGAATCCGGTCGATGATTGCCTGCGTCATCTCTGTCGTCCCCACACCCGAATCAGGATTCAGGTCCCGCGTTACTTTCTTCCCTTCCTTGATCACTTCGCGGACGCACCGTTCGATGCGATCGGCTGCAGCGCTTTCTTTCAGATGACGGAGCATCATCACACCGCCCAGAACCACCGCGGTGGGGTTCGCAATGTTCTTCCCCGCGATATCGGGAGCACTCCCGTGCACTGCTTCGAAGATCGCCGCGGAGTAACCGATGTTTGCCCCTGGGGCGAGACCCAGTCCTCCCACAAGTCCCGACGCAAGATCAGAGAGAATATCGCCAAACAGATTGGTCGTCACGATCACGTCGAACTGCTGCGGCTTCATGACCATCTGCATCGCCATGTTATCGATGATGCGGTCCTCGGTGACAATCTCCGGGTATGCCGCTGCAACATGCCGGGACACGTCGAGGAACAGACCACCCGTGTACTTCAGGATGTTCGCTTTGTGAACAGTGGTGACCTTTTTCCGTTTCTGGGCCCGGGCGTACTCGTAGGCGTACTTCACAATACGCTCCGAACCCGAACGAGTCACAACCCCGATGGTCTCAGCCGCACTTCGCTGGGGGTCGATGTAGTGTTCAATGCCGGCATAGAACTCCTCAGTGTTTTCGCGCACGATAACGAGATCAACATCGCCGTACCGGGAAGGAACACCTTCGAACGACCGTGCAGGCCGGAGGTTCACGTAGAGGTCATACTCTTTACGGAGGGCAACATTCACACTGCGGAACCCCGAACCCACGGGCGTGGTCAGGGGGCCTTTGAGCGCAACGCGGTTCCGCTCGATCGAGTCAAGCACATCTTTAGGGAGAGGGTCTTTGTACTTGTCGATAGCGGGAAGCCCGGCTTCGACCTTCTCCCATTCGATACCGACACCTGCCGCTTCTATGATGCGCACTGCCGCATCGGTAATGCTGGGGCCGATACCGTCGCCGGGGATCAGGGTGACCTTGTGCATGCGTTCCTCGTGCAGAGTGTGGCGGTAAAGGTATGAAAATCGGAGAAGGGAGGCAACTGGTGATGTAGCCCCGGATGCTATGTCGCAGACATCACACCCACCCAAGGGCTACGAGGACCAGATCCACCGCCTTGATACCTATGAACGGTGCCACTATCCCGCCGACACCATAAATGAGGAGGTGCCGCCTCAACAGGTGAACGGCACTTACCGCGCGGTACTTCACCCCCTTTAGCGCCAGCGGAATCAACGCAAGAATGATCAACGCATTGAAGATCACCGCGGAGAGGATTGCACTTTCCGGAGTAGCCAGACCCATGATGTTCAACGCATTCAGCGCCGGGTACGTCGTCACAAAGCCGCAGGGATAATGGCGAAGTATTTGGCGACGTCATTGGCGATGCTGAATGTCGTCAGCGTGCCGCGAGTCATGAGCAGCTGCTTGCCGATCTCCACGATCTCCATCAGCTTCGTGGGGTTGCTGTCCAGGTCGATCATGTTCGCCGCTTCGCGGGCGGATTGCGTTCCGGTGTTCATTGCTACAGCAACATCCGCCTGTGCAAGGGCTGGTGCGTCATTTGTGCCGTCCCCTGTCATTGCGACAAGTCGTCCGCCCTTCTGGTAGTCGCGAATCAGCTTCAATTTGTCTTCCGGTTTTGCCTCGGCAAGATAATCATCGACACCGGCTTCCGCGGCAATGGCCATTGCCGTGAGGGCGTTATCGCCGGTGATCATCACGGTCTTGATGCCCATTTTCCGCAGATGGGCGAACCGCTCTTTGATGCCTCCTTTGACGATATCTTTCAGATGGATGACGCCCAGAACCTCTTTGTTTTCTATTACCACGAGAGGAGTGGCACCGACCCGGCTGATTTCTTCCACGGTCAGCTGGACCGCCGCGGAAAACATCCCGCCCTGCTGCTCGATAAACCCTCTGATCGCGTCGGCCGCGCCCTTTCGAATGATTCTTCTGCCGTTTTTGCTGTCGGGCTGGATGTCTGCCCCGCTCATGCGCGTCTGTGCGCTGAACGGAATGAACTGTGCTGCAATCTCGTGGAGATCTCTGCCGCGCAGACCGTACTTTTCTTTGGCGAGGACAACAACCGACCGCCCTTCCGGAGTCTCATCGGCTAGCGAGGCGAGTTGTGCGGCGTCGGCGAGACGTTCCTTCGTCACTCCCGGCGCAGGGGTGAAATCCGTGGCCATGCGATTGCCGAGTGTAATGGTTCCTGTTTTGTCGAGCAACAGGACATCAACATCGCCCGCCGCTTCAATTGCGCGACCCGAGGTGGCTATCACGTTGTGCCGGATCATTCTATCCATCCCGGCGATGCCTATGGCGGAAAGCAGCCCGCCGATTGTCGTCGGGATCAAACAGACTAAGAGCGCAACCAACACTGTTACGGTAATCGGTGTTCCCTGACCAGCTGCCGCCACGCTGAAGAGCGAGAACGGAAGGAGAGTCACGCAAACAACGAGAAAGATGATCGTGAATGCTGCGAGCAGAATATTCAGCGCGATCTCGTTTGGCGTTTTCTGGCGTTTTGCGCCTTCAATGAGTTTAATCATTCTGTCAAGGAAACCGCCGCCGGGTTCAGCCGTCACGCGAATGACCAGCCAATCCGAGAGCACGCGCGTGCCGCCGGTGACAGCACTCCGATCGCCGCCGGATTCGCGAATCACGGGGGCGCTCTCGCCCGTAATCGCGCTTTCATCCACCGATGCAACGCCTTCAATCACCTCGCCATCCGCAGCGATGGTGTCGCCGACTTCCACGAGAAAGACGTCGTTCTTCTTCAATGAGGCTGACGAAACGATGGTAACTGCAGAGCCATGTCGAGGGTCGCGCAGCTGTTTTGCCTTGGTATCCTGGCGTGCCCTGCGCAATGCCTCGGCCTGGGCCTTTCCCCGACCTTCAGCCAGCGCCTCTGAGATGTTTGCAAAGAGGACGGTGAACCAGAGCCAGAGCGACACGCTGCCAATGTACCATGCCGGTGCCTCGCCTGTGCCAAATAGCGCCTGAACCCACAGCGCCGTCGTAAGCACGCTTCCCACCTCAACGACGAACATAACCGGGTTGCGCATCATCAAGCGCGGATTCAGTTTCGCGAACGAGTCCATCAACGCCCGGCGATACATCTCCACCGTCAATCCTACCGGTTTCTTGAAGTGTTGTGAAGTCTGCGGTGTTGCTACAGGCGTCTGATAACTCGTTTCGATAAGCATGTTAACCCATCGCCATCAGATGTTCGACAATTGGTCCTAATGCGAGCGCAGGTATGAAATTCAGCGCACCAACAATGAGCACCACAGCTATCAGCCAGAAAATAAACAGCGGAGTGTGCGTCGGAAGAAGGGCCCTATTGGGGTGACAATTCGAGGAAAAAACGGGGCAAACACTACAGCGTCTTAGATCTGTGACCTATCCAGCGAACGGTACTGAATCGCCTCGCTAAGGTGTTCCGGTTGGATATTCGGCACGCCCGCGAGGTCGGCGATGGTGCGGGAGACTTTCAGAATCCGGTCGTACGCACGGGCTGAAAGCCCGAGTCTGGTGATGGCCATCTTCAGCAATTCCTCCCCCACAGCATCGAGCGCGCAGAATTCACGAATATCCTTTGACTGCAAATCGGCATTCGAGTAAAGGCCCGCTCGTCCCCTGTACCTGTGCGACTGGATCTCACGCGCTAGCATCACCCTCGCACGGATTTTCGCAGAACCTTCACCGTTTTCCCTGCTCGAGAGCTCCCGATACCTGACCGCAGGCACCTCGATGTGCAGGTCGATCCGATCCATCAGCGGGCCGGAGATCCTGGTCATGTACTTCTGGATCAGCGCCGGCCCCACATGTGCACTCTTTGTTTGGGTCTGTGTAGTGGCCACATGGACAGGGGTTCATGGCGCAGACCAGCATGAAATTCGCCGGGTACGTCACCGAGAGCCGGGAGCGGCTGATGGTAACAGCCCCGTCCTCAAGTGGCTGCCGGAGCACCTCGAGCACATTGCGGGCGAACTCCGGGAGCTCGTCAAGGAAGAGGACACCATGGTGGGAGAGTGAGATTTCCCCCGGGCGTGGCACGAGGCCGCCTCCCACGAGGGCTGCATCAGAAATGGTATGATGGGGTGAACGGAATGGCCGCACCGCCACGAGCGCGGCACCGGAAGGCATAAGTCCAGCCACCGAGTGTATTTTGGTGGTCTCCAGAGCCTCCTCAAAGGTCAGAGGTGGCAGGATGCCCGGTAGCCGCTTTGCCAGCATCGTTTTACCTGAGCCGGGAGGACCTATCATTATTATATTATGGGCTCCTGCAGCTGCCACCTCAAGTGCACGTTTGACATTCTCCTGCCCTTTCACGTCAGCAAAATCGGCAAAGAATCGCTGATCCTGGTTGAGTAAACTGGCTACGTCGACCACCAGAGGCTTCAATCTGGCATGGTTGACGTTCATGAATTCCACTGCTTCCTTCAACGACGCGACCGGGAACACGGAGAGCCCCGCCACCATCGCGGCTTCTTTGCCATTCTCCCGGGGCACAATCATCCCGCGCATTCCAAGACGGCGGACCTCCATGGCTATCGGGAGCGTGCCACGGATAGGTCGGAGTGTGCCATCCAAGGCCAGCTCTCCTACCATCGCAAATTGTGGGAGCACGGCGGGCTCAACCTGCTCCGTGGCAACCAGAATACCCATCGCCATTGGAAGGTCAAATGACGAGCCTTCCTTCTTTATGTCAGCGGGAGCAAGGTTCACCGTGATCTTCCTGAGGGGAAACTCGAATCCACAATTGCGGATGGCTGCCAGGATGCGTTCACGACTCTCTCTGACCGCAATGTCCGGCAGCCCAACGATCGAAAAGCCAGGGATTTGACGTTCGAGATGGGTTTCCACCTCCACAAGGAAAGCGTTGACGCCGTATGTAGCGCCGCTGAAGACTTTTGAAAGCACGATAGTGGGCCCCCTGTTGGGGAAAGGCGTACTATGCTGCACTAGTTATTACATGCAGGGAGTGGTTTTTACGAAGGAGGCGCAAGCGGACGAAACGAAAACTCTCACCCTGAAAGAGGCCCTAATACACCACCTCTTCCAGGCAAAGCCCCCTTGCCGGTGCAGTCGCCCCCGCTTCTGAACGGCTGCGCGAGGCCATGATTTCTCCGAGCTTCTCAAGCGGAGTGTGTCCTCTCCCGATATCCACCATTGTCCCTACCAACGCCCGAACCATACCGTGAACGAAGCGGTCAGCAGCGACATCGTAAACCAGATGATCCTCACCGCCGATCCAGCGCGAGAGCACCACCGTGCAAACCCGGTTTTCAACCTCCGCTTCATGCTTGCAGAAAGCACCAAAGTCGTGTTTGCCAAGAATCTGTTCAGCCGCCGCGTTCATCAACTGCACGTCAAGACGGAATTTCACATGCCAGCTCGTCCGGCGATGCAAAGCTGTGGGTTTGAGAGAGAGGCGATAGGAGTATCTACGCTGGCGGGCATCGAATCGGGCGCGAAACGCGACAGGTACCTCTTCCACGGCATGAATCCGGACATCTTCCGGAAGAGTCCCGTTCAGCGCATTGAAAAGCTTTCCGGGCGCAATGACATTCTCGGTGTGGAACCCCGCTACCTGCCCCCGTGCATGCACACCGGAATCCGTCCTCCCCGCTCCGATAAGAGTAACGTCTTCCCCGAGCACTTGATGCAATGCCCGTATGATCTCATCCTGCACTGCGCGTCCGTTCAACTGACTCTGCCAGCCGACGAAGTCGGTGCCGTCATATTCAATGACAAGCTTCACGCACCGCATGGTCACCCAGGTATAAGAAAACCGCTGAGACGCTAAGTCGCAGAGAACATCTGAAACAGCTCTCCTCTGCGCCTCTGTGCCTCTGCGGTTGGTTCAGTAACAGATCTAGAATTTCCTTGAAAGAGTCACCAACACACCATGCTCGCCCCCGGGTCCACCGAGAACGCGGCTGGACAATTCCAGGCTTCCGAGCGACTTCTCAAGGGAGGAGTTGTAGGAGATCGCAGCCCGCGCCGCGTTTATCGCACTCACTACATGGTTGATGAGGATTGCTGCGCCGACAAACTTCCGGTTATTGTACATGTTTTCGCTTGTGATACGTTGCTCCCGATAGGTGAGCCTCGAGTCCTCCGTATCCCACCGCCAGAACTGCCCGGCGGATGTGCTGTACACCTTGTCCGGCTCCCGGTCACGAAGACGCTTGTCATTGTACTCATCCATCGTGAGGAAGTTGCCGATATCCACGAAGAACTGATCATTCTTACCGTCAATGCTGACACCTGCACGGGCCGCAGCAAAGGAACGGGCACCATCGCGCAGATCATTGCCGTGAATTTCGAATGCCGCATAGGTGATCCAGAGGCCGCCTTCGGCGATCAAAAAGTACTTCCCGGAACTGAATCCCTCAGCATAAAGCTCCCCCATCCCGGGGATAAGCAACGAGTAAAGGGCAGCGAGACCAACAGACTTCTTCACTGGCACTTGCTCTTCAGCAGCTTGCTGAAAGGGTGGCGCCAGGGGAACGGTGGAGAATAAATCGTGCGAAATTTGCCGGTGGGTGAGGCGCGGCGATTGCGCCACTCCGGAAGATGAGGCAAGACAGAGGCCAACAAGCAACAGAGACGTGAACCGCAGTCGTATGGTCATCATGAAGCTCCTTTTGTGCGTGAAGATCGTACCAACGGCCCGGTTCGTCGCCTCCTTTCAGAAGTACGGAGCCTGTGGAAGACGTCGCCCCAGCGGCCGGCGAACACCATGACCGGCGCCTGCAACTTCTCTTCCAGCTGCCCGATAGTCATATCATCAAGAAAGAGACCGGACGCATTGAGAACGTCCGGCGGAAGGAGCACAAGGTCAGCATTCTTGCACGTACCTTTCAACGCTGAATATAGACATTTCCCCGAAAGAAGTCCAGAAACCGTGACGTTGGGTCCGAATAGCATATTTGAGGCAACGGTGAGGTCTGTCGACAGGTTCCGAATCCCTTGTAGCCGGGGCAAAACCTCACGGCGCATCATGTTGCCTGCCAGCCTTCCTGTCACCATCACAAGCTTTTTGCGCCTGGCAAGGCGAGCCGGGAATCTGGCCGCCGCTCTCCGGAATTGCATTATGAATCGCCGGACCATTCCCACCCCATTCTCAAGCTGCGGAAATCCGTCATAGTATGAAGCCGCAGGGATGTCCCGCCCGGCGGTGATGAAAAACTCATCCGATGGATAGACAAAGGCACGCCCGATCTCCGCGCGAAATGCATTCTGCCAGGCGCCTATTGTATCCAGCAGGGCATTGGCAAATAGTCTTGTCCACACGCTGCAACTGCGCGAGGTTGAACCGATGGTCCGTCAAGCCCACAGGAACAACCGCAAGCGAGATGATCCGTCGATGATACCGATAGAGGTCACGAACGGTGTTGTCAAGAACGGCACGATCGTTTATTCCCGGACAGAGGACAATCTGTGTATGCATGTCGATGCCCCCGTCATGCAAGAGCTTGATCTTGTCAAGAATCTGATCGTCCTTGCTGATTCCCATCAATCGCTTCCGGACTTCCAGGTCCGTTGCATGCACAGAAATGTATTGTGGAGAAAGCCTCTGACTGATGATCCGCTGGAGAATCGCCGGCCCGGCATTGGTCATGGTGGTGTAGTTGCCGTACATGAACGACAACCGGTAGTCGCCGTCACGGAAGTAGAGTTCCTTCCGGAGCCCCTCCGGGTTCTGATCGACAAAGCAGAAGATGCAGTCGTTCCCGCACGACAGGATCTTCATTTCCCCGAAGTCGAGGCCGAGAGGCTCCAGGTCATCTTTCTCGATCTCAAATTCGATGATTTCGCCATTGCGTGCAATGCGCAGGAGCAGTCCTTCATCACCTTCGTGAAACCGGTAATCGAGGATGTCCCGTACCGGCGTGTCGTTGATCGCCAGAAGTTCATCGCCTGCCGCAAGGCCGGCTGCTTCGGCAATGCCCCCGGCATGTACTCCGGTGATCTTCATCGCATGATCTCCTCGACTACTCCGAGGCATCGTTCCTGATGGGCTTCGGTGATCCGAACACTCACCATCATGTTTTCGCCGGCAGCGTCCCTTTCCACGCCAACCCGCAAAAACGCATCCGTAAAACCGTATCTCGACCCATCTTCAATGGTGCTCTCCGTCAGCACCTTCACACTCTTCCCCACCATGCTCCTGCACCAGGCCATGCGTTTCCGTTCGCTCAGCATGCGGAGTATCGCGTTGCGCGAAGACCGCTCCTGTGGAACCACCTGCCCGGGGAGCGTTGCAGCGGGTGTGTGCGGCCGCTCGGAGTATGTGAAGACATGAAGATACGATACCGGAAGTTCTGTCAGGAACCGGCACGTCTGCTGAAATTCCTCATGCGTTTCACCCGGGAATCCAACGATCACATCTGCACCAATCCCGCTCTCAGGAAACCGTTCCCGGACCCTGCCCACAAGGTCAGCATAAAACCCCGTGGTGTATCTCCGCCGCATCCGTCCAAGCACCGCATCAGATCCGCTTTGCAGGGGAATATGAAAGTGCTTGCAGATCACGTCATGCCGGTCAATGATATCCAGAAGGTCCGTTGTCAGAAGATTGGGTTCAATGGAAGAAATCCGTATCCTGTGCAGACCTGCCACGCCAACGAGCTGACTCAGAAGGCCGGGTAGGTCCTCCCCCTGCTTCCGCCCATAGTCACCGACATTGACACCGGTCAGGACGATCTCCTTAAACCCCTGGCGGACCAGCTGTTCCGCTTGACGTACACTTTCCTCAATTGACTGACTTCGGCTTTCGCCGCGTGCAAGAGGGATAGTGCAGAAAGCGCAATGATAGTCGCAACCATCCTGGACCTTGAGATACCCGCGGGTCCGGTCGCCCGCAGCCGTCGAGAATGCAGGTCCGAACGTGTCGGCCCTTCCAGTACTCGGTTACGCAGACTCGAGGGGCCGGGTTCTTTCGGAACTCACCGGCAAAGGTGAAGATGGAGAACTTCTCTTTCGTCCCCAGAACGAGGTCGACGCCATCGTATGGACGCCACTTGCTCCGGTGCCAGCTGCGCATAACACCCCGTCACCAGAACGAAGGCATCGGGCGATGTGCGGAGCGCCCTGCGTATCACCTGACGGCATTCCCGGTCCGCCCTCTCGGTGACGCTACAGGTGTTCAACAACACCACATCAGCGGGTTCACCGGGCTCAGCAAGCTCGTAGCCTCTCTGGAGAAACTGCCCGCCCAGAGATGATGTCTCGGCAAAGTTGAGCTTGCAGCCGAGCGTATGGAGTGCTACACGAGCCATGCAGGAGTCCGATCCACTCTACGGTGAAACAGATGCAGTAAACAAAAGGGGGTTGACCGACGATCACTTGCAGTCAACCCCCTCAGGATGTACGGCGCTGTTAGTTCTCTTTCGGAATCGAGGTATCCCCGCTGGGGGTCTGCCCCGTTATCGTTGCGAGATCAGCCACGGTGTGGCCCGGAAGCTTGTGCGCGGCCATATAGTCCTGCACCACGCGGGTTTCCTTGCCTTTCAGAAATTCCACTGCCGAGAGAACGATCTTCTTCGCATCCTTGTCAAATTCAACGACGCGCAACGGGAGCGGGTCGCCGATCTTAAACTTGTCTGCGATGTTCTTGATCTGTCCCATCGCCAGCTGCGAAATGGGCACAAATCCATCCACACCGAGCGGCAGCTCCACGATCACGCCCTTCTCAATGATGCGGACGATCTTGCCTTCCACCTCAGTGCCGATCTTGTAGTTCTCTCCAAATTTCTCCCACGGGTTGTCATCGATCTGTTTGTGGCCGAGGGAGATCCGGCGTTGATCGACATCCACGCCGAGGATCAACACTTCGATCTCGTCCCCCTTCTTCACGATTTCGCCGGGGTGGCGGACTTTCTTTGTCCATGACAGGTCGGAGATGTGCACGAGGCCGTCCACACCCTGTTCCAGCTCCACGAACACGCCGAAGTTGGTCAGATTGCGCACGATGCCCGTGTGTCGCGAACCCACCGGATACTTCTGCATGAGTGTCAACCACGGATCCGGTTCAAGCTGCTTGATGCCGAGCGAGAGTTTCTTGGCATCCTTGTCGAGGCTCAGGATCACTGCATCGACCATCTGCCCCATCGACACGACCTGCGAGGGGTGCTTGATGTGCTGTGTCCAGCTCATCTCGGAGATATGGATCAGACCTTCGATGCCCTTTTCGATTTCCACAAATGCACCGTAGTCTGCGAGCGAGACCACTTTGCCGGTAACCTTCGTGCCGACCGGGTATTTGGCCTGGATGTTCTCCCAGGGATGCGGCTGAAGCTGTTTGTAACCGAGGGAGATGCGCTTCTTCTCCTGGTCGAAATCGAGCACCACGACGTTGATCGTCTGGTCCAGCTTGACGATTTCCGAAGGATGATTGATGCGGCCCCACGAAAGGTCGGTGATGTGCACGAGGCCGTCGACACCGCCGAGGTCTACGAACACACCGAAATCGGTGATGGCTTTGACGGACCCTTCAAGAATCTGACCTTTTTCGAGGCTCTCAATGATGGCCTTGCGCTGACCGGCCATTTCTTCCTCGACGAGCACCTTATGGCTGACGACGACGTTTTCGGATGGGTGGTTGATCTTCACCACGCGGAAGTCCATGATCTTGCCGATAAAGACATCGAAGTCGCGCACCGGGCGCACATCGATTTGCGAGCCGGGAAGGAAGGCGTCGATCCCCATGAGGTCGACCACAATGCCGCCTTTGATGCGGCGGACACAGCGTCCCTGCAGCACTTCGCCGGTGGTAAAGGCTTTGGTGACCCGTTCCCACACCCGCATGAAATCCGCGCGCTTGCGTGACAGGACCAGCTGGCCGTCTTTGTTTTCCACGCTTTCAAGGAATACTTCAATTTCTTCCCCGACCTTCAACTCATCCCGGCGCGGAAATTCCGCAAGCGAAACGACTCCTTCGGACTTAAAACCAATATCGACAGAGACTTCATTTTCGCCGATGGCGACGATCCGTCCTTTGACGATCTCGCCTTCGCTGATCTTGCCGAGGGTTCCCTCGTACAATTTCAACATCTCGTTGTAATCGGCCTCGTTGTAGTCGGGCTCGAACCGAGATGATCGTGTCGCCTTTTTTTCGTCAGCCATTCATCCTCCTGTTGTTCAACATACCATCCCGCACCCCGCGGGATATTCCACCGGATGTCCCACTCACCGACGTCATCTTGCGGCGTGGTAACGCCATCCGACGGATGTACGTATTTTATTGATGGGTTGTAGTGAGTTAGTGATGACGTTAAGCAATTGTTTCAATGGCGCGTTGCACGCGCTCCATCAGCCATTGTGGTGTCGATGTGGCGCCGCTGATACCCACGGTCGCCGCACCTGCAAACCACTCCCGCTGCAATTCGTTTTCCTGTTCGATAAAGACCGACCGTGGGATTCGCCTCCCGGCAAATGTCGTACAGCACTTTCCCGTTCGAAGAATTCCGGCCGGCAACGAATACCATGACATCATTTGAGGCCGCATACTCCCGCAGCTTCTTGTCACGCCCTGCGACCTGTCCGCAAATGGTATCTTTTGCATGAAAGTCCACGGCCGATTCTTCAAATGTCCCGATGACCACTTCGGCGATCTTTTCGCGCAGCACACGAGCGATGTCATAGAACGTCGGCTTGTCCATCGTGGTCTGCGAGAAGAGAACCGTCTTGCGCGTCGGATCCACGATGTTGATTTCATCCACCGATGTGATGACGACCGCGGTGCCGCCGGTCTGGCCGACCAGTCCGATCACTTCGGCGTGATCCCTTTTGCCGAAGATGACTATCTGATACCCGTTGTCAAAGAATTTGCGGATCCGCTCCTGCACTTTTGTCACCACAGGGCAGGTTGCATCGATCAGTGTTATCCCGAGTTCCTTCGCCCGGGCAAAGGTTTCAGGCGGCTCACCATGCGCTCGAATCAACACCCGCTTGCCCGATACACGCGGAAGATCGTCATGCGTTATGGGAGTCAACCCCTTGACCCGGAGACGCTCAATCTCCACCGGATTATGGATCACCGGACCGAGTGAGTAGAGCTCCCGCTCCTCCTGCATCTGCTCTTCAGCGATATCAATCGTGCGAACGACTCCCCAGCAAAATCCCGAATTGCGGTCGACTGTCACTTTCATGGTGCTGTACTCTCCTGCAGCTTCCTGGATACCGTGTCCAGAACAAGACGCACCTGCTGTTCAACTGTCATCGCCGAGGTGTCGACATCGATCGCATCATCGGCGCGCCGCAGGGGTGCTTCCGCACGACCTGCATCACGGGCGTCGCGTTCCTGTATATCAAGTAAAACGGCATCCAACGGCAAGAGAGTTCCCTTCGCCGCAAGTTCCTCCCGTCGCCGTCGTGCACGAGCGTCGACTCCCGCCACCATAAAGAACTTCAGATCGGCGCCGGGAAAGACGACCGTCCCGATGTCACGTCCGTCCATCACAATTCCCCCCTCTGCTCCCAGAAGGCGCTGTTCGCGCACCATCGCACGCCGGACTTCAGCGTAGCCGCTGACGGGACTGACGGCCTTTGAGACTTCCGGAGTGCGGATGGCACCGGTCACATCTTCGCCATCCAAAATCACCCGAAGCGCCCCGTTCTTCAACTGCATCGCGACATGCGTCGTCGGCATCAGCGCTTCGATCCGCTCCCTCTCCTCCACCCCAATCCCCTTGCGCAACACTTTGAGAGCGATCGCCCTGTACATCGCACCGGTGTCAACGTGAAGGTAGCCCAACCGTTCGGCCACCAACCTGGCCGTCGTGCTTTTTCCCGACGCCGCAGGGCCGTCGATGGCAATCACGAACTTCCGAGTGCTCAATCAGAGACTTCCACAAAGGAATTAAATATACGCAAATCTGTCAAATATGGCAACTTCTCCTCCCCTTTTCTTGATTGACGGCCTGAAATCCTTATATTCCAGTCAGATGCAGAGACCGCCATGCGCAAGCTAAACCACGAAGAAATCTCGGCCCGCAGGGTACCGAGCCATGAAATCGCTCACATTGAGCGTATGCCGATCATTCGGCATGCTGGACAATATCCGTTCGCTCTACAATGTAGGTTCTATTTTTCGGACTTCCGATGGTGCGCGCGTAAGCGGGTTGCTCCTCTGCGGCTTCACACCCCATCCCCCGCGACAGGAGATTG
Organism: Ignavibacteriota bacterium; assembly: GCA_963849385.1. Taxonomy (GTDB): domain Bacteria; phylum Bacteroidota; class Ignavibacteria; order UBA10030; family UBA6906; genus Fen-1255. Next base: position 427,169 of record CAWKHH010000003.1, read on the forward strand.
ACAAAACAGCGCTTGGTGCTACATCCACCGTCCCCTGGGACTATTTTCGGGATCCGCTTGAGGGAATCGCAGACAGCAAAACGCCGGGGCGCACGCATCTGCGTCCTGGAACACACGACGGAGAGCATCCCGTACTACGAGGTCACTCCCGATCTCTTCCCCCTTTGCCTCGTCGTCGGGAATGAACTGACGGGTGTCTCCTCCGGCATCCTCGCCGAAGCGGACATGGCAGTCGAGATTCCCATGTTCGGGGTGAAACAATCGTTGAACGCTGCAGTCGCCTACGGCATCGCGGTGTTCGAGCTGGTCAGAATCTGGCAGGAGACGAAGAAGAACTGCTGACGTCAAAGGCCAGGGTGTAGAAATCCGGCCGATCCAGCGTATGAATGCGAACGACGCCGGCACGCACGAGCCCGACGAGAATGCGCGATGCACGGTGTTCGGAAATATTCACCAGGTTGCTGAATTCTTTCGCGGTGATCCTCTCATGCGTATCGAGATAGCGAAAGAGACGCTTCTCATTCTCTCCAAATTCGATCCGCACCGGGGGCGCATCCGGCCTTTCATTTCGCAGGATCTTCACCACTTCTTTGCTCGCCATCACGGTCTTGTCGTTTACGCGGATGTACACCCGCGTCCCTTCTCCGCCCTCGGGTGACCCGTTCACCGGTCCGGCAAAGTAATGGGGCTTGTCGGTACTCTCACGCACGGTTGCAACAATCACATCCTTGCCGTTGAACGGTACGATATCGATTCCGGGCAGGATCTCCGGCTCGCAGAACACCGATCCGGCTTCGAGGATGAGATCTGTTTCGCTCTTTTCGCTTTCAACACCGACAATGGAGCCGTCATCATCCACGCCAAACAGGATGTGCCCCCCCTTGGTGTTGGAAAAAGCAATCAATGCGCGTGCGATCTTTTCCGGTGTCGAGACCTTACGCTTGAACTCGATAGTGAAACCCTCGCCCTGTTCAATCAGGCGATTGACGTCTCTGTAGTCCATCTCCACTCCCCTGGTCAGTCGCTATGGTGTCCGGCACCGGCTGTGGTGGCGGCGTCGAATCGGCAGGTATGTGCTGATGTGGCATTACTGAGTCCGCACTGGCACCCGATGAATCGTGAAGCCAGTGACGGGATGACATGCGATCCAACACGATTGCTTTGCGGCGGAGAACATACCGGCTGTCGATGTTCGGCATGTGACGCAGCGGACTGGGGATGACGGCGGCGAGGCGCGTAGCTTCGTCAAGCGTCAGAGCTGAAGCAGGTTTCCCAAAATACGTCCGTGCGGCAGCTTCGATGCCGAAAATCCCCCTGCCCCATTCCACGATATTCACATAGAGCTCCAGAATCCTTTGCTTGCTCAGAAGGCGTTCCATCATGAGTGTGATAGCGACTTCCTTCAGCTTTCTGACGGGATCCTTGGAGGTTGACAGAAAGAGATTTTTGGCAAGCTGTTGCGTGATCGTGCTCGCCCCGCGCGCAGGCTTCCCCTCTTCCAGGTTCTTTTCGAACGATTCCTGCACTTCGAACCAGTCAATCCCCCCATGTTCGAAAAACGTGCCATCCTCCGCGACAATGACGGCGTCGATGACATGCTTCGGCAGCCTGGAGAGCGGCACCCACTGACGGACAATCTTCAGGGGCTTCCCGTCGTCTTCTGCTTCGCGAAGGCGCTGTCGCATAAGGGCGGTCTCGGAGGGGTTATCGGATCTCAGACGGTACACCCCGAGATAGGGCAGCGTGAGAAGTTCTAAAAAAACACATGCCGCCACGACAAGCAACGCGGTCTTCCACTTGTGCGCCCGCATCCAGTTCAGGATGCGTTGCATGCGCCCGGAGGACGGTTCGGTCGGGTCGTCGGCCGGTCCGACGGTCTGTTCAGTCAACGATTGGGATCCAGGGAATTTGTTTGTGAGTCCAGATATTCCTGCAACAACAGCCGCGCAGCCATCTCATCAAGAACACCCTTCTGTCGCCGCTGCTTCTTCTTCATTCCGCCCTCCCGGAGCGTGGCACCTGCATCTATTGTGGTGTTACTCTCGTCCCATGTTGTCACAGGAACTGTCACCGCATCATGCAATCGCTGGATAAACAGACTGACCTCTTCCCCTTTTTTCCCGAGGCCGCCGTCGGGAGCGTACGGCATCCCCACAACAATGACGACGACCTGGTTGTCTTCAACGAAACTGGCCAGCGTGTTGATGAGCGACGGGGTATTCTGCAACACTCCCGCGCCGCTCGCTATGATGCGCAGCGGGTCGCTCAACGCCAATCCAACCCGCCTGCTGCCATAATCGATTCCGAGTGCGCGCCCCATCATCGTACAGTCCGCCTATTCTTCAAACCGTTCAGCCCGTTTGATACCGGGCACCCTGCGGAGCTTCTCCACGATTCGTGACAAATGATCGGTGTGTTCCACATTCACAATGAACGTCCCGGCAAAATGACCATCTTCGGAATCGATGCTCACGCTCCGGATATTGGTGTTCTGGTATGTTGAGATTGCGTGCGTGAGATCGTTGAGCATTCCCGGCCTGTCGTCTCCCGACACGCGCACACCGGCAACAAATAGAGTTCCGTTTTCGGCGGGCAGGCGAACCTCCATGATCCGGTCGGGAGCGGTCGCCATCATGGTCTGCAGGTTGTGGCAGGTACGCCTGTGGATCTTGATGCCCTCGCCCGTAGTGACGAATCCCACAACATCATCCCCGGGCAGCGGCTGGCAACACTTTGCATAGTTGTGCAGGAAGTTGTCCTTCGACCCGTCCAGGACGATTCCTGTCGTAACACCACGGGCGGTGGAAATGAACCGGTTGAAAAGACCGTCGATGCGCGACTCCTCCTGTCCCGACGGAGACGGATGCTTTTGTTCTTCCTGATACTGCGCGATGAGGTCATCCGGATCAATCGTGCCATCACGAATACCCAGATACAGCGCCATGGTCCCGTCGATCTTCCGCTCCCGTACGAACCGTGCCAGGTCGTCCTCGTTGACGCTCAATTTTGACTTCTTCAGGCGCTTTTCCCAGAGCTCCCGGCCTTCGTCAATATCTTTGCGTTGCTCTTCCTTGATCCAGCGGCGGATATGGGCTTTCGCCTTGTGGGTAACGACGAACTTTTCCCAATCCGGATTCGGGGTTTGGTTCTTTGAAGTAAGGACTTCCACCTGATCGCCGCTCTTCAGCTTCGTATCGAGTGGAACGATGCGCCCGTTCACCTTAGCGGCGAGCGTGTGGTCGCCCACTTTCGAGTGTATCTCATACGCAAAGTCGATGGGGGTGGATCCGCTCGGAAGGATCTTCAGGTCGCCCTTCGGCGTAAAAAGATATATCTCGTCCTGGTACAGATTCAGTTTGAAACTTTCCATCAGCTGTTGTGTCGGTACCTGGCCTTCGGCGGCATTCTCGAAGATTTCGCGGACCCAGTTCACCCAGTTGGCGAGTTCCGGATCACCACTGGCAATGTTGTCTTTGTACATCCAGTGTGCAGCCACCCCCTTCTCCGCCACTTCATGCATCGACCGTGTGCGGATCTGCACCTCCACCATGCGCCCGTCCGGCCCGACCACGGTCGTATGAATGGATTGATATCCGTTCTTCTTGGGGACGGAGATGTAGTTCTTGAACCGCTCGGGATTCGGCATGTAGATATCCGACACAATGCCGTACACTCCAAAACAGTCGTTGGGGTCGGCGGTATCAAGAATGATCCGCACCGCGAAGAGGTCGTACACTTCTTCAAGCGGCTTGTTCCGCTTGATCATCTTGTTGTAGATGCTGTAGATGTGTTTGGGCCGTCCGCTGATCTCAAACTTGTATCCGGAATCTTTCAAGCGGCGTTCGAGCGGCTGGGAAAACTTGCGGATATAGTGTTCCCGTTCGCGCCGCCGTGACTTCAGATCACGCGCGATCTGATCGTACGCCTCGCGGTGAATATGTTTGAAGGAGAGATCTTCCAGTTCCCATTTGATATTTGCGAGACCAAAGCGATGCGCAAACGGCGCATAGATGTCGAGCGTTTCTTTTGCCAGGCGACGTTGCTTTTCCGCCGGTAGATACTCGAGCGTCCGCATGTTGTGCAGGCGGTCGGCGAACTTTACCAGCATGACCCGGACGTCATTCATCATGGAGAGCAGCATCTTGCGGTAGCTCTCAGCCTGGGTCACGTCGTGGCTCTTGAAGATGTCCGAGATCTTTGTGGCGCCGTCCACGATATCGGCAATCGTATTTCCGAATTCCTCCCGGATGTCTTTGATCTGATACTCGGTGTCTTCGGCAACGTCATGGAGTAACGCAGCCGCCACGGAGATATCATCGAGGGGGATTTCTTTCGCGACAATTTTGGCTACTGCATAGGGGTGGTCAAAGAAGGGTTCGCCGGACGCACGGATATCGTGACGGTGAGCATTGAAGCTGAAATCGAACGCACGCCGGATCAGCGCGTCATCGACTCGTGGAAGGCTCTTCTCACAGATGAGGAGAAGATCGTCAAGCTTTTTCTTGTATTTGGGGTTTGTCATAGCATCCGGCGTCAGGAGTCCCTGAGAAAAATATAGGTGCTCCGGGAGGTATTGTCAAGCAACGCGGCGGAATGCTATTTCTCCGTGCCGAACATGCGATCACCCGCGTCACCCAGGCCCGGGAGGATGTAGCCCCGTGCATTCAGCCTGCGATCAAGGGCGGCGGAGAAAATCGCGACATCCGGGTGATGTCTCGCCATGTTGCGGACGCCTTCCGGCGCTGCAACAAGCCCCACAAACCGGATTCGCCGGGCACCGCGACGCTTGAGAAACGTCACCGCCGCCGAGGCACTCCCGCCGGTCGCAAGCATCGGATCCAGCAAAAGCACCAGACTGCGGCCCAACCCTTCAGGGAACTTCGAATAATAATCAACGGGTTCAAGCGTCTTTTCGTTCCTGTAGAGACCGACGTGACCGACTCGTGCCTCGGGAAGGACATCAAGGAATCCGTCAATCAAACCCAGCCCCGCCCGCAATACCGGCACGACCACGATATCTTCACCGAGAACATAGCCTGCCGTCCGTTCGAGCGGCGTCTGCACGTGCGTCTTCTTCAAGCGAAGATCATGGGTCACGGTGAATGCCATGATTGATGAAATCCGGCGCAATGTCGTGCGGAACAGATGATTGTCGGTCTTCTGGTTTCGAATGATCGTAAGATCGCGCTTGATGAGCGGGTGATCGATAATCGTCAGATGCTTCATGGTCGAATCCCGTGTAATCGAAGTTTCTCGAGTGCGTTCGCCGCGATGAGCAATGGATCCCACAGCGGCGAAAAGGACGGAGCGTAAGCGAAATCGGTCTTTTGAAACTGCTCCAGCGTCAAGGCGTGCTGCAGCGCAACGGCCAGCGCGTGACTGCGCAACACAGTGCCTTCGGTCCCCCAGAGCGTTCCACCAAGGAGTCTTCCGGTATCCCGTTCCGCGGTGATCGTCACACCGATCGGGACGCTTCCGGGCATGATCGAGACGCGTGACCTGGAGAGAATTGTCTCCGTGACCGCGTGAAATCCGGCGGCTGTCGCATCGCTCGCAGTCAAGCCGACACGCGCCACCTGGCCCTCGAACACTCTCAGGGCAATGCTCCTGAGTACTCCGGGAAAGACCCCCCTCCCACCGGCGGCATTCTGCCCTGCAACCCACCCGGCCCGGTTCGCGTTTGTGGCAAGAGGCGCGTAGACCGGTCTCTTGGTGATGAGATCCTTGTACTCGCAACAGTCACCCGCCGCGAAAATGCCTTCGAGAGAAGTCTGTTGCCGTTGATCGGTCAGAATTCCACCGTATCTGCCGAGACGGATGCCTGCAGCCAATGCCAATCCGGTTGCGGGAACGATGCCGGCGGCAATGATCACCAGATCAGCCGGAAATGTGCGGTCAGAAGTGAGAACATGGGTCACACAATTTGTCTTGTCGACGGGGAGACCGACAACCAGCGCGCCCGGCACCACCTCAACTCCGTGTGAGGCAAGAAGGTCGGCAACGTAGTTCCGGGCGGATGGATCAAGATCGCGCAGAATCGACTCGCGCTGCTCCAGGATGCTCACCTCACATCCGCGGACACGAAGCGCCTCGGCAATTTCCACACCGATGTAGCCGCCACCGATGACCACCGCACGATGAGGGTGCTCGTTGTCGATGTACGAACGCAGCGCGATTGCACCATCGAACGACCGGACAGGAAACACATTGCGTGCGTTTTCACCGCTGAGATTGAGCGCACGCGGGCGCGCACCGGTGGCAATCACGAGCCGGTCGTACGGTTCATTGTATATCCGGCCGCCCGACAATTCCCGCACTGCAATGCTGCGTCGTGTGGGAGAGATGGATTCCACACGTTGCAGCGTCCGCACCTCCACTCCCTTCTCTTTCCCCATGCTGCCCGGAGTGTGCACCACGAGATCCTCGGCACGGACCTCCCCTGCAATGAAGTATGGTATCTCGCAGATGCCGTAGGAGATTGTGTCGGATTGCTCAAAGAGCGTCACCTGTACATCCGGATTTGTACGTGCGGCTTTGCTCGCAGCACTCGGTCCGGCGGCAACTCCCCCGATAATCAGGATGCGTTTCGTAACCGGCATTATTTCGTCTTGAGCGATATCACAAGCGGGACTCCGGTGAACCCGAAGTGTTCGCGGAGCCGGTTCTCCAGAAACCGTTCATACGTTTCGTCAATGAGCTTCGGATCGTTGCAGAAGAACGCGAACACCGGGGGCTGGATCTTCACCTGCGTCACGAATTTAATCTTGATCTCCTTCCCGGATCTGCTGCGCGGCGGATGAGCGGCGATTTCCACCTCCATCACAGCGTTCAACCGGCTTGTCGTAATCCGCTTGCGTTGCTCGGCATCCACTTGCTTTACCACTTCAATCAGCTTATAGATTCTCTGTTTGTCAAGCACGGAGATGAAGATGATCGGAATGTAATCGTACGTGCGCAAACGTTCCCGCAAGGCCCGTTCGAAGAGCGCGGCAGTATGCTGGTCCTTTTCTACCAGATCCCACTTGTTCACCGCCAGCACTATCGCCTTACGTTTCTCAACGGCGGTCTCGACGATGTGCAGATCCTGGTGCTCAAGGCCTTCCTGCGCGTCAAGCAGAATAACCGCCACATCACATCGTTCGATGCTCTTGATCGTGCGGACAGCGCTGAAGAGTTCGACCGATTCCTTTACGCGACTTTTGCGGCGCAGTCCTGCGGTATCGATGAGCAGGATCTCTTCCCCGTGGTATTTCAGCACCGCATCGATCGGGTCCCGTGTCGTTCCGGGAATATCCGTCACGATGTGTCGATCCTCCTGGAGCAGCGCGTTCACCAGCGATGACTTGCCGGTATTGGGTTTGCCAATGATCGCGATCTTGAGGCGGGGATCAGTGTCCTCTTGTTCGGTAGAGGGGATGCTAAGCGTCACGGCATCCAGCAGATCCCCGATGCGTCGGCCGCCAAGGGCGGAAACGGGAATCGGTTCGCCGAGCCCGAGCGCATAGAATTCGCCCAGAACCTGTTCCTTCTTCTCGCTGTCGGCCTTGTTCACGATTAAGAGCACCTGCTTCTCCGCACGCCGCAGCACGTCTGCGATCTCGCGGTCAGCGGGAAGCGGCCCCGCTTCCCCATCCACGACGAACAGCACCAGCTGCGCTTCCTCTATGGCAATCTGCGCCTGCTCGCGGATCGCAATTTCCATGACATTCTCTGAAGCGGGAACAAACCCGCCTGTGTCGATCAGCGTAAAATGCTTGCCGCTCCACTCCGCATCTGCGTAGTGCCGATCGCGCGTCACACCGGGCAGGTCATGCACAATCGCGCGTCGGTACCCTATGATGCGATTGAAGAGGGTGGATTTTCCGACGTTTGGCCGCCCCACCAGAGCAACGAGCCATCGTGAGGTTGTTGCCATTCTGGAGTATTCTTCCTACGTTTTCTTCATAGAACTGTGGAATGATCAATGCTTCTGAGCATACATCCGGTAACACCCGAAGTGCGGATAGTCCGAAAGGCGGCCGAGGTCCTTGCCGCAGGTGGCATCGTGATCTACCCCACCGACACGGTGTACGGCATCGGATGCAGCATCGTAAACAAGAACGCGATCGAGCGGATTTATCTCATCAAACGACAGCGGGTTGATAAGCCTTTCAGCTTTGTGTGTTCTGACCTCACCAACATCAGCGAGTACGCACATGTGAGCAATGCGGCCTTTAAGATCATGAAACATCTTGTCCCGGGGCCCTATACGTTCATCCTCCCGGCCGCAAGGATGAAACAGCTTCCCAAGATCCTCGTGTCGAAACGCAAGACCATCGGGGTGCGCGTCCCCGACAGCAAGGCCACGCTTGCCATTGTAAAAGAGCTTGGTCACCCCATCCTCAGCACGAGCGTGACCGATGAGAATGGCGCAGTCCTTCATGATCCTGAAGACATCAAGGTGCTCTACAATAATGCCGTCGATCTCATACTCGATGGCGGCGTACTCTCCTCCGAACAATCCACGGTGCTCGATCTCACGGGCGACGAACCGGTCGTTGTTCGCAATGGGGCCGGCGACGTCTCCATGCTTGGTTGATCGCCGCTCTACTCCTTCGGCTGGCGGACAATGTCTCCCGCCTTGATGCCGCTTCCCGATGCCACTTTTGCCTTTGCCGCTTTACCGTTCAGCATATCACTCTGCACCACGATATGCGCCACCTTTGTCTCTTCCGAGCCCATGGAAACACCCGTGTCAGGATCTTTGATTTCCTCGCCCGTCTGGAACACGTCGAGTTCCATACCCGTCGTGATATTCCCTTCCGAGCCGGGTTTGATCACGACCGTCCCATCAGTGTTGACCTTCACGATCCGGCCGGACCAGGGAATTTTCTCCATGTTGTCCGTGATCAATTCGACGGTCTTGTCGATTGCTTCACGGGCCGCTTTGCCTACATCCGTATCATTCCAATCGCTGACGTTGTCGAAGTGGAGATCTTCATAGCGTCCTTTGAACCCAAGAGTAGATTCTGTGCCCTCTTCGGTCTCAGCCGCCAGAATTTCCCCCGTTGTGGTGTTCACGAGACGGATGTCAACAACGGCACGTGCCTGCTGCGAGCTCAGCCCGGCCCCGAAGACCCCGAGGCCGCCGCCGATGTCACGCTTCGAGGTGCCGAGTTCGGAGACACTTCCGATAACGAGAAGATCCACTCCCAGGAGTTTGCCGACCGCCGGTGCGGTTTCGGCAGTGACCATTCCGGAAAGCCCAAGCTTCTGTTCTTGAATGACTTTGTCGATCTCTTTGCGTTCGATAACCATGAATTTCTTGGTTTTTACAAGAGCGGTTGAAAGCATGTCGGAAACGCCAATGCCACAGCCGCGGTATCCGTGACCGTCTTCGAACCGCGATACGGCAATGCGTTTCTTCGGCTGGGCGTTCGCCAGGGCGGCAACCAGCACGAAAATCGCCAGGAATGCGGTGGTGATGCGTCGGAGATTCATGAGTCGTCCTTTCTTCGAATCTGTGGTGTGTAGTGATAAGAATGTACCAAACCAATTGCGGGAATGCAACCGGCGGAAATTACGGTAGCTGAGGCAAGAAAAGCGAAACAGAAGCGAGATGGAACTGTAGAGCAGTGGACTAGTGCACGAGCACGTCCGTGTGCCGTTCATCGGAAGCAGAAGGCGAACCAGCCTGGGGTCGTCTGATCCTCTGTAATCCGTTGGATGATGGAACGCAGGCGTTCGAGGTCGGTGGTAATCGAAGCAATCTCCTTTTCAATTGCGGTGCGAGTTTCTTCCTTGCTCATTTGCATTCTTGTCCGCATGGATCCTCCTGACGCGATTGAACGAAGTCAACTGAAGGTTTTTCAGGAAAAGACTACAACGTCAGCCAGAATGCTAGGGGGTCTGGCCCGGTGTCATCCTTCTGGGAAAAGGGATTACAGATTGTGGCTTAGTCGGAAACGCAGCGAACGCCGCCCTGGTGGAGCATTTGGAAAGGCGGTTGAGATGTGCAGAAGGGTACGGAGAGGGCTGGACAAAGTCAAGGGGTATTTCAGGAATCCACCCCAAGCGAGGTAAAATAGGATACCACCCTGTCATGACCTCCCTGCCGGGTATACACATCCGGAAGACGCGAGTCGATAACGCCGGCGATCACCGCAGCAACCTCTTCGGCACTTTGCCCGTCCGGCATTTGTCTTGAGTCGGGCCCGCCATGACGCGCATGGGCTCCAAACGCGGTGTACACCACCCCAGGCGAAACAAGTGAGAATTGAATTCCCGGATGCGTCTTCTGCAATTCTTCGCGGAAATTCGCAGTGAGGGCGTTCAGGAAATGCTTCGCCCCGCTGTATGCCGAACGCATGGTTACGTAGGGAATCCGTCCGAGCATCGAGGTGATGTTGATTACGTGCCCTGCATTGCGTGACTTGAAGTGCGGGAGCACCTCCTGCATCCCGTACAAGGATGACTTCACATTGACACGCATCATGTCGTCGATGTCATCGTCGGTAAGTTGCGACGGAAGACGGCTGATCCCCTGACCCACATTGTTCACCCAGATGTCGATGCGGCCAAATTGCCTGAGCGATTCATCAACAACGCGACGTACCTCGCTCCGCCTCGTCATGTCAGCCACGACCGACAGGACCCTTTCACCACACTGAGACGCAACAATCTTCAGCGCATCAGCGCGCCTTGCGACAAGCACAACGGATGCCCCCTGACCTGCCAGCAGTATGGCTGCGGCAGCTCCAATGCCACTGCTCGCCCCTGTGATTACTATGACGCTGTCACGCATCTTTCTCCCTTTCTCGTCTATGGCATTCCCCGTACGCGCTATCCCTACGCAGATTTCGTCTTTCCCGTCAGTTGTGCCATTGTGCGCCCATTGGCACAGTCGTCAATGAGCTTTCCCAATCGAGCCAACCGTGTCTCTTCCTTCTTGGCGCTCACCACCCACCAACAGACAGCTTTGCGGTACCAGGGAGCCTGTGCGTGGAAATAGTCCCACGCCACCCTGTTTTTCCTGAGGAGTTTTCCGTACGGATCAGGAAGTTCAGGGCTCCGTTGTTCGTAGGAGTAAATCCCGGACCTGTTTTCTTTCCGCGCTTCAAATGCCCGGAGACCCGCCGGCTGCATCCTTCCTTCTTCAATCAGTGCCTGCGCACGCTTGATGTTGACTTCGCTCCAGATGCTGATTCGCCTGCGGGGCGTGAAGCGAATGGCGTAGCTGATGTCATCTACGCTCTTTCGAATGCCATCGATCCAGCCAACGCAAAGAGCCTCATCTACGGATTCAGGCCACGTAATGCTTGCCCTTCCGGAGCCGACCTTGAAGTAGGCAATCCAGAGCTCCTGAGAGGCGGCATGGTGCTTCTCAAACCACTTCCGGAGAGCCGCCGGTGACCGGAAAAACTGCACTTCCATCATAGGATCTCTCGATTCGACGGACTGGCCGCCGCTCTACCACTCGCACAGTGATTGCACATACTCCGCTGACCCATCTCTGAGCCAGCCATCCATCTGCGCCGGCTCCTTGAGCTGCTGGCCCCGCTCCCGCGGGACGACAATATATGAGCATTGGAGATCGGAAAGCGTTGTCATATCCCCCCAGAGTTTTTCGTACTGGAGAGTGGGGTACACATCTTCCTGCCCTTTGCCCCACCGCTTCTTCACGTTCTTCAGCGTAATGTACGTCGGCATGCGGGAGGCAACAGAACGCACGGCGTCTGTCACCTTCGTTGAGCTACTCAAATCGGCACGCACGAGTCCGAACACGCCGAGCATCCGATCCAGATCGATCCAGTACGTTGCAGAGTTGTAGTACGAAAGCACAAATTCATACTCTTCACGGGGGAGCGCGAGCCCCTCGATCAACCGGATTCTCCCGTCAGTCCTTGCCAGCCCGCCCCCGCGATCATCCAATCTCCGGGTGATGACCTCTACGGTCATGCCGGCGTTGCTTTCAATGTGGTGCCCGAGGATGGCAGGATCGATGTTGGCGCCCATGGTGTCGATATTGTGGACAAGGATGTGCTTCAACTTCGGGTGCGTGTCGAGCAGTCGCAGCAGCACACCATTGCGCAAGAGGTTAGGTATCTCGTACCAATGTCCTACAGGATTGAGGCACTGCGAAGGGACATTATCGGTATAGTCGCTGGCCTCACCACTTCGTTCAGCCCACTCCATCAACGACGAGCGAAGGCTGTCGAGCACTTTTTGGGCCTGTTCATCGAGCAGCTGTTGGGGCATCTCATGCCATGCAAAGCGAAGGTCCTGTACCGTCGGAATCACCCGCAGTCCGATGATGCTGCCGGGTGAGAGATGCACATCGCCTGCATAGCCGTGGTTCTGCACACCTTCAAGATACCGTTTGATCGCATCGTGAGTGAGGTACCCTGTCGCAATAATATGGGGGATTTTCGTCCTGAAGAGTTTCATCGTTCTGCGGCTCTTCGCCAGGTGCGTTTCAATGAATGTCCGGTGTGCGCCCCCTATGCGGCAAAACGGGTTCAGGGCCTTGACTGTTCCTGCACCTTTCGTCCACCGGCTTCCGGCACCAGCGGCAAGCGTCAGCACACCTATTGTCCCTGATGTGATTGCGTCAGATCCGATTGATTCATACCTCGCCGACGAGAGACCGGAGTAATTGGCAACATCCTCTTCTTCAACATCCGCAATTGTCGTGCTGATGGGAATTCGATTTTGGGCAAGTCCAATACGCCCGCTCCGCAAGTCTGCTTTGATTTGTTCATGCTGGACCCGGTCAAATCCGTACCGTTCCAGCAACTCCGCGAGTGACTGGTGCTGGTTGGTTTGCGTGCCTCCCTCCGGCAGGATGCGGTCAAAGATCTGCTGCAACATTCCCTCCAATGAGGGATTGGTCCTGCACGCTGACGAGAAATGCTCCAATTCGTTCCGCTGATCGGACGAAATGCTCAGTGGGTCCCTTCGAAGGAGCGATGGAACGGTGAGGGCATAGTACTGCTGAGGCAACACGGCCCCCTCCCCGGCAAGGAGCTCTGATGATGATCCCTGTTCATTCACTGCAAAATCGTACACGACAGGCTCCATCGCGAAGGGAATCCCGTGTTCATATCGCGCCTTTTCCGTTCGCATGATTTCCCGCAAGCGAATCCGTGCCTCACTCTTGCGTGATGGATCGAAAAGAAACCCCATCCCTCCACCTGACATCCCGCCGAGCATCCAGAACCCCCAGAAATCCTTCCCGAACTCTCTGGCGGCAGACGCAATGATCGATTCGGTGTACAGATTTGTCGCCCAGGGGATGATGGTCTGGATCGGACCCAGAAAATTCTGGTGCGTGGACTCCCCCAGAGCGCGGATGTCCCCCTTTCGCAGCTGCGATACAATCTGATCGAATAGAGCCAGCGCCTGTTGTCTTCCCTTCCATTCTGCGTCCGAACGAAGCAAATAGCGTTCAGTGACCATTTCCAGGATAGGGCCGACGTCTTGCGCCATTCCGCCATGGACAAGAATAAGACTTTCCTGCAGTTTTGTGCGTGTTTCGTTCGAGACCTCGTTTTGCCGGAGAATCGTGTGACGGGGCAACAAGCACCCGCGGCTGACGCCATACTCAGTATCACCCTCTTTGCTGCACACTCCCTGAATGAGCTTGATGCCAGGCCACACACCTCCGGAATCCTGCCAGCCTCCGCCGGACCCGCTAAGCCATTCGCCAAGGATTGCCCTGGCGGCAACAGTGCGCCGCTCGGTTTCCGTCATTGTGCCGGTGAGCGACGCTATCTGTCCGGTGGCGCGCATGCAGACGGTAATAATAGAAGCGAGGAGCGTTGTTGACACTGCCAGACGGGATCCCTTGGGGATGCCATTCACCTGGCTCACAATCTCAATTCCTAATCCCGGTCCGATCAAGCGTGATAAGAGATCCGCAAGGGGCTGATTCGCACCTTCCATGCTGGGAGGAACGATGCCCGAAGCGATAACAGCACCTTTGAGCAAACCGAGATAGTCAGCAGCATAGTCAAAGAGCTGGCCGAATGACGCAACCTCGGTGACAGCACCAAGGTCAGTGCTCACAAGGCGGATTACCGGCGTATCAATGATTCTGAAATAGGCTTCGACGGGTGGCCGGGGATGTTGCTCCCCATCGTTTTCCCTGACAGCAAGATCGATCGAAATATTCAGGACGCGTGCCCCCTCCGGAAAATCCATACCCAGGAAAAAAATATCGCTCCAGCCACTGTGCGAGAGATCCATCCTCACAGGAGTGGATTCGTGAAGGAGAGGAAAGAGTCCGGCTGTTTTCCGGAGCAGTGACGGGGACAACGCGCAACGGAAGATCAGACGGATGCCCGGCCCTGAACATCCACTGGTTTCCCCTCACCGCGCGCACGCTGGCGCGCACTTGATTTGCCAGCGTTTGAAAGCCCAGGCTGCGATATGCCGCCGCAAGAGCGCTCGAAATGCCATCACTGGGTCCGGTCGCGGACTGAACATCGAGAAACCGTTGAATTGCTTCCTCAAAACGGCGATGCAGGAGATCTTCATACCCGCTGAACGAAATCAGTCCCCGGGATGGCAGCCCATGTTTGGTCGGGATGTGAAAGCGGTGGATCGCATACAGAAAGAAGAGCGCACGGACCTGCTCGTAGAGATTCCCGCTGGTGTGCCGGAAGTCCTCAAGGGACCGGCACTCACTCAGCAATTCCTCAAGTGATGCCGAGTGGCAGAACGCATCCAGCGCTTGATCACGGGTGGCCTGATCCTCAGCCGTGATAATCGCAGTCAGCGCGCTCATGCCTTGTTCCTTTCGTCGGCGTGATGTTCGCGAAGCAGGAGCATCTCCATGAGCATCGAAAGTACTTCGTGCCGATCCTCCCCGCTGAGGGCAAGGGCAAGCTGCGCGTTGAGCAAACCATACTTGACACCCATATTGTAGCGATAATCGCTCATCTCCAGCGCAAGGTACTTCTCTCGTTGCGCAAGCTGATGCAGAGCACTGGAGATGGTTGCCAGACGCTGGTCCGGACTGTTTGCGAGATCATGATCCAGAATATCCATCACGCCGGGTGTCAACACATGAATGCCAAAGAAGCAGAGGTAGTAGCCCGCCCGCAATCCGGGGACGATCAACCGCTGTTCCGCTTCTGTGGGTGTGGGCTTTTCGATGACGGTGTCAATTGTGTAGAGATCATTCCTGCCGTGAACCCGCTTGCCGCTCACCGTACCGAAATTCGGCAGCAGACCCTCACGCGTCGCCTGCACTGCCGAGATCGCACATGACTCTGTCTGCGCGACTTCCACGATACGCTGTGCGCACCCCTTCTCCATCCTGCTCACATAGAGGTGATCGCCGATGAGATGAAGAAACGGTTCTTTGCCGGCGAACTCCCTGGCACACCACACGGCATGACCGTATCCCCGGGGTTCCTTCTGATGCACGAACGACAGATGCCGCGAATGATCACCTGCAACGGAGCGAAACGCGACCTCATCATCAGGATGAATGACTATGCACGTGTCACTGATGCCGGCCCGTGCCACCTCTTCAATGATCACACTCAGGACCGATTTCTGCTGGCCATCGCGATCGATGAGTGTCTGGAGAGGAAGCTGCCGCTGTCCCTTGCCGGCCGCAGTGATGATTGCCTTTTGGATCTTCATGGGAAAATTCTCACGAGTAATGAGTGGCGTACTTTTCCATCGCATCCATGAGAGCCCTGACATTTTCAAGGGGTACGCCCGGATAGAGTCCGTAGATCATCATCAGTCCGCCCTTCTGTTGAGCCAAGGCTCCGAACTTCGGTGAGGATCAGGTTGTCAATCTGCACCGGTGTTCCGCGCGCCGTGATATGCTGCCGGTCAATATCCAGATCGATGCAGACCCGACCGGACAACCGTTCTGCGATCCACTCTACGCCGTTCACCGTGTCCTGCAGGTTGATGACATCGACACCGCCGTCAATCAGGTCGTCAACCAGGGTCCGGATGTCGCCATCGGAATGCATATGCACGATGCATCCCCGGTCGCGAGCGGGTCTCATGAGCCGCTGATAGACCGGTTTGATGTACTTCCGGAAGTTGTCCGGTGACAATAAAGGGCCGATCTGCATTCCAAGATCTTCCGGGTAACTCATGATATCCGGACCCAGTTCCATCCATCTCAGCACACACTCGTGGTTGAACTCTTCGAGCATGTCGATGAGTTTACGGAGCCGGAGATCTTCATCCATCATGTCGAGAATGAGACGCTCGTACCCCCTGATATACAGAAGGCGTAAGAAGGTGTGTCCATGAGGCAGTCCGCCACAGACCAGCTCCCCTTTGGCCTTGAGTCCCGACACATCCGCATGGATGGCTTGCCAGTCAACGGGGAAAATACCGTCGGTGACGTTTGGATCGGGAGATCGGTACGATACGAAGTTGCTCCAGTCTGCCAGGGGGTGTTGATGCACTGACCCTGTGATTCCGTCGTCCGTTGTTTCCCACACACACCCCCATGGATCTGTGTACGGTTGGTCCTTTCGCGCGTCCACACTGTACTCCGGCCTCACAGATCCCTGCCTTCTGAAATCCGGAAAGAGAAGT
Organism: Ignavibacteriota bacterium; assembly: GCA_963849385.1. Lineage (GTDB taxonomy): Bacteria > Bacteroidota > Ignavibacteria > UBA10030 > UBA6906 > Fen-1255. The sequence continues at coordinate 443,726 of CAWKHH010000003.1, forward strand.
TGATGCCCTTCCATCAGGTCCTGCAAGGCCGCCTGATCATAGTGGTGCCAGCACGCCGGGTTGATATGAAACACCATGGGAATACGCTCCGGCCGCTCAAACCGGATTGCCCTCAGCACAGTGTCGCGGTGGTTCATAGACATGAAGCGGACATCAGGTAAGACCACTTTCCTTTTCAATAAGCACAAACAGTATTTGCCAAACAAGAGCCATCCCACCTCCGCTGCGGAGGGCCGCTGGTTTCGGCGCAGTCAGCAACCCCTAGAAAAGCAACGGAACGAACATCTTGGTCCGCCTCATGTACTCCTCGTAGGTTGCACCAAAGTACCGGACGCACTCGGCTTCATCTGCTTTCGCCGTCGCCACAAGGCACAGCGTTGCCACCATCACCAGGCAGACCGAATACCAGGTCACCTCTTTCAGGAACGCCCCCCACGCAAGAAAGAGCAATGATCCGTACAAAGGGTGACGGATGTACCGGTATATCCCGGACGTCACCAGAGCCGACGTCTTCTCGAACGACAGCAAAGTAGCGTCCTGACGATGGCTGTCCGGTTTGCCGGCTACCTGTATCAGATAGAGTCCCTGTGCCAACAAGATCAGAGACACAGTCAAGAAAACCCAAGACAGGATTTGGAGAATCGACAACGGCTCAGAGAACCATGCTCGACTGTTGATCAGAATGAGCGCAAGGATCGCTTCCCACGTAAAGAATCGGTAGAAACCGTGAGAACGAGGAACGCGCAGTGATTGCCGCGACACGTAGAGAAGCCAACCAGAGACGAGGGCAAACACTGCCAGTGTGAGCATTTCGCTTCTCATTCCGCACCAAGTCTTCGGTTTGTCTTCCGAACCCACCGTGGAGCCGAATCGATTTTCTGCCTGAGAATCAGGTTCAGTTGCCCCGCATGATGCTGGACGTGCCGCATATTGTACAGAAGCGACTCCTCCACACTTATGTCCAGCCAGTCAAATCCGCAACGTCGATTCGCTCTCTCTTGCGACATGGCCGCAATCGTCACCCGACACTTCTCGCGGCCATGCTCAAGATACTTCTGCAACTCCTGTTTCGCATATGCCCGTTCGGGAAGCAATCCCCGCTCATCCAATTCATCAAGCGTGAATGGCGCAGGAGGAGAAAATCCCGCATCCGAATCGGACAAATACAGGTCGAGAAAGAACAGCGTGTGAAACACCACATACCAGAACTCTGGCCGCTGAGACCGGTCGCCCCAAAGATCCTCGGGACAAGCGCGCATGGCATTCTCGAGCATGTCGATGGATGCCCCGAACTGCTGCCAGATAATTGTCTTCTTCGTCGTTTCCACTAAGCCATTCTCCCTCATTTCAGGAACTGTAGGAACTCCACCGGCGCCCCATCGCAAACAACAAATGCTACGATAACACCATCTGAAGGGCTGTTCGGCTGTATGAGTATCTCCTGCCCGGAGAGCGCCTGCTGCAGATCATCCACCTCGAATGCCACGTGCGCAACGGTCTTCACCAACTCCGGGACCGGAGAACCCGCCTCGTACCGCATCCACTGAATGCCACAGGGGTTGATCTCGTGATCGGTACAGAAGATTTTGTACTTCTCGAGGTATGTCTCCCCGGGCTGTGGTGTCTGCGTAGGGAGACCGATGTGATGGTACTTCATCAAGTGATGCCTCATCCGTTATGTTGAGAGCGGCCCGGCAAATGCGTCCCCCACCCCTGGCGGGACCTGAAATTCATCGGCGGGCCGCACCGAAGAACCGCTCGTTCAGTGCAATTCCGGACCCGACGGCACAACCGATCAACACCCCGAAGAATGCGGTAGTCGATGCGAGACTCACGACATTCCCCCCGCCGTCCTCCATTGCAAAGCTCCGCAGGATGCCAAGGTAAATTTCAGAAACAATAATGTAGACAATGCCATAGATCCCGGCGATCAGAAATGCGGGGCGTGCATAGTTGAGAGGTACATCTTTTCTGAAATATTTGAAGTACACGAAGATGCTCACACAAATGCCCCCGACATAGAAGATGTCCCGGAGAATATATGCGGGTCGTGTCGATGCAGTAGTCAGAAAGGTCAGAAAAAGCAGAATGATTGCCCCAAGGGCTGCATCACGCAGCCGTACATACACCAGGAGATAATAGAACACCGACGCAACAACCCCGCTCCAAACAAACTGGAACGCTCCGTAGAGGCGATTGAACACATTTTCCTGATAGAAGACGAAGCCTACCGCAACGGTGCACAACACCGGCACGATACTGTGCAGAATGAACTGCTCTGTTTTCGATCTGGATTTGGTCATTGTCAGAACCTCCGGGAATGACGATCTTCATTATGCCTATTTCCCCCCGACACCCAGATAGTTTCCATAGCCGACAACTATCGTCGAGAGCACGAGAGTACCCAGGCCGATCATAAGCGTTCTTCTCGTGGATGGGCTGCTTCCCGACCATTCTTTCAGCGCAATGCCCCATAACGAGCTGAAGATGATGATGCTTGCCATGTGGATCGTCCAACTCGAGAACTTGTACTCTCCCATCTGTGTCTCGCCCATCGTATAAAAGAAGAACTGCATGTACCACACAATCCCCGCGAGCGCACTGAAGAGGTAGTTGCGAAGCATCGGAACGCGTTCAGGGCCGTCAGCCTTGAAATACTGAAGGCCCGTCCGGTTCCTGATGTTGAGACTGACACACCAGAGGGCGTTCGTTGTGAATCCTCCCAGCAGAACAACGCAGAGTTTTGGCAACCCCGTCCAGAGTGCCGAAGTGCCGTGCTTCGCCGAAAGTTCAGCAATCGGCGCCGCGGCGTCCAATCCATAAGCGAAGCAAGCGCTCATGATGCCCGAGAATGTGGCTACCAGAATTCCTTTTGTGAAATTAAACTCCTTAATGGTGGCCTTCTTCTGGTCATCAGTCATTTCCTTCTCTTTTGACCTCCCCGCCAGACCCGCGATGGCAATGCCAAGGAGACAGATCAGAACACCGAAAAGAATTATCAGCCCGGATGTTGTGCCCAGAACTTTGCTGACAAATTCTCCATGGAATATTGGGGGGATCAACGTCCCGAATGCCGCGCAGTATCCTAACGCCACTCCCATACCCAACGAGAGACCGAGATACCGTATCGTCAATCCAAATGTCAGGCCGCCTACTCCCCACATAGCCCCCCAGAAATATGCCCAGAGTATGCTTTCGCGCGGGGCTTCACCGAGCGTCGCGATTAATGCACTCGTATTGAGAGAGGCCATGATCCAGGGCGCAATAATCCAGCTGAAAACGCCTCCAACAAGCCAGTACACCTCCCATGCCCAGTTCCGTACCCCCCGGTAGGGAACATAGAAACTTCCGGAAGCCAGTCCGCCAAGCCAGTGGAAAAATACTCCAAGAAACGGATTGGAAATCATGGTCCTAGAGATCCTCCTCGATGTGGCTGCTGTTGATTCGGATCATTCGGGTAATAGGGATGAAAAGCGATATGCGCCCGATTGGACTTCAAAGACCGCGGAAGGTCCTTCCATCCGCACGTACGTTACACCTTCAGCATTGCGGATGGGCCTGCCACTCTCCAGTATACTTTCCACGGTCTTTGCCGGAATGTAGATTGTTGCTGTAGCGTTCACCGGCACACGAACACCCCACTCGAATCGACCCGGGCTGTTTTTCCATTCGCTCTCAATGAGACCAAACGGCGATTTGTGCGTCGCCTTCACAGACTGCAACTCTTTTACCAGCGTCGGGCGCATCACGATATGTTTAAAACCGGGGTTCTGAGGATCCGCTTCGATCCCGGCAAGACGCTCATACAACCAGATAACCAGATCCCCGACAAGCATGACGTGGTTTCCGGAGTTCATTGCAGGATCGGCGCTGTCACCGTTCCACAACTCCCATACCGTCGTCGCCCCTTTCTCCATCATGTATCCCCAACTCGGGTATGTGGTATTGGTGGCAAATGTGTACGCCAGATCAGCGCGGCCAAAATCTGTCAACACCCGGTTCAGCCATTGTCCGCCGACCAGCCCCGTCCCGATATGCCCTTTGGACTCTTCTGTGATTTTCCTGACAAGACGATCGAACACTTTGTTGCGCAGATGCGCCGGGACCATGTCAAAGAAGAGGGGCAGAACGCATGAGGTCTGCGATCCGTTGTCATAGTACCCGAGTGCGTCGTTGTAGTACCGGCGGTTCAGGCCGTTCTTCAGACTGAGTGCCAGTGCTGCAAAACGTTCGGCGTCGGATGTGTTCCCGACAAGGACGGCGTACCGGGACATGAGTTGAAGATCATGGTAAAAGTAGGTCGTCGACAGGATGCCCGGAGCGGTCTTTCGCAGCGGATCCTTCGAGTGGATCAGTTCCGGACTTTCCGGAGGCACGCACCAGTCCCCGTATGTGTCCTTCTCAAGAACGTCGTCCTTGATGAATTCGCTCATGTGATCGATCCACCGTACCATGCTCGGATAGTGACGACGGATCAGCGCGCTGTCGGCGTACTGATCAAGCAATGCCCCGGGGATAATGACCGTGCTGCTCGGCCAGGTGACGTTGTCGTTGTACAGCGGCCAGTACGAGGGGCACACATCACTCACGCTGCCATTGGGCATCTGTGCGTCAGCCATGTCCTGCACCCATTTGGCATACAGTGCTGAAATGTCAAACAGGAAGGACTCACCCCGCGATTCCGCGGAACGATCACCAAGCCACCCCTGACGTTCGTCACGCTGCGGGCAATCCGTGGGAATGCTCCGGTAGTTGCCCTGCACGCCCCACACGATGCTGCGGTAGATTGTGTTGATGACCGGGTGTGAACAGGTGAACTCTCCTGCTGGCTCGACGTCATCATTCACGACACGCCCTTCTATGGTCGCAAGATCGGGCCGACCGGGAAATCCCTGCATTTCCACAAACCGAAAACCGTGATACGTGAACCGGGGTTCGTACACCTCCTCTCCTCCACCCTTCAGTGTGTAGAGATCGGTCACCTTCGCTCCCCGGATATTATCCAGATACAGTCCGCCATCGGGCTTGAGTGTCTCCGCATGCCGGAGTGAAATCTGAGTCCCGCGTGGACCCTTCACACGAAGGCGGCACCAGCCGACCATGTTCTGCCCCATATCGAAAATGTATGTCCCGGGGCGCGTCTCGGTCACCGACAACGGCTTCAAGGTCCCCACAACACGGATCGGCTGGATCATCTGGCCACTCAGCACCCCTCCCGGCGGCGACACAATCTCCACCCCCTGCCACAGGGCGTCATTGAACCCGTTCACGGACCAGTCCCTAAATTCTTCTCTCGCGTCGTACTCTTCGCCGTCGTATTCATTGTTGACCAGGATGGGACCGCCGGTGCTCAACCTCCACGCTTCATCACTGACAACATCGCGATGCGTGCCATCTTCGTTCTCGATATGCAGCTGCAGGAGCAGCTTGGGGTACCCGTACGTTTGAGTAATTGTGGGCTCACCCAGTCGTGGAGCATAGTACCTCCCGTTGCCGAGAACGACGCCGATCGTATTCTGCCCCGCGGTGAGAGAAGATGACACATCGTGCGTCACATAGAACACCCGCTTCGGGTATTCGCTCAAAGCGGGCGAAAGCACATGATCGCTGATCTTCTTACCGTTAATGTACAGCTCCGACAATCCCAGCCCGCTCATGAAGACCGTTGCTCTGCGGACAGACTTGTCGAGTGTAAACTCCTTGCGCAGCCAGCGGGCGGCGAGCCGCCTGTTCTCCGGACCGCTCTTCTTCCCCCAGGGAGGCATCCCAACAGGGCCCAGCGTTTGGGCCGGGACCCAGCCGGCATCATCGAAATCTAAGGATTGCCACCCCGCAACCTCACTGTCGGTCGTCTTCCACATTTTATCGGTGGGGACGAGGAGTGAAGTTCCATCGGTGAACCGGACTTCCAGCATCCCGACCAAGCCTGCAGGATTTGGCTCGTTGCCGGCATTGTGCACGGCCGCTGCAAGAAGGTTTCTCCCGCTGTGGAGGTTCTTTTCGACATTCACCTCTGTGAGAACGCGGTGACTCATCGTCGAGCATACTGGCGTGCCGTTCAGAAAGAACGCTCCCTCATCATCCGCCGTGACATGCAGGATGGCACGCTTCACGATGCGACTTTCCGGCAGTTCAACCACACGCCGGAAATAGCGCGTTCCTACAGGAGCTGATTTGTCAGGTTGGCCCCCAGGGAACCAGATCCATTGGGTGCCCGTAAGATGATACGTGGTATCCACTCCATCCAGACCGATCCATTTTCCCTTCCAATCGTCCTGATTCAGTAAGCCCATCGTCCATGTCCCGACGGGACTCCAGTCGGATGGTTTTCCCTCGCGATCCCAAACCCTCACCTTCCAATAATAGCGTTTTCCCGATTCCATCGGCGTCCCACCATAGGCGACCTGGATGGACTGCCCTGACGGCACCTTCCCGGAATTCCATCGGTCACCCGCATCCTTCTGCAGGAGTTCCCGTGAAGAAGAAACAAGTATCTGGTATGCCGATTGAGACTGACCTCGCACGCTTGATTCCAAAATCCAGTTGAGGCGTGGCGCTGTCACGTCGATTCCCATGGGATCGGAAAACCCTTCGCACCGAACCCGGGTGATGCGAAGTGACGGAGATGTGTCCATTTTTTGATGTTCCTTCGCAATCACGGAGTGAGAGACAGAAAATATCAAGAGGAAAAACAGCGGGAATGCTTTCGTGGACATGGTCGGTCCTTTCAACGCAGCACAATCTGACGCATCATGGGAATGCGGGCACAGAATTCCCGTTATTGCGAATTCAACCCCAGGGATCAAACAGGATCTTGATAGCTTCCTTGTTCCGGAGGCGTTCCACGCCTTCGGCATACCGCGAAAATGGGAGTTTTGCACTGATGAGGGGAGCCAGATGCAGTTTGCCCGCCAGGATCAGTCCATATGCTTCCTCCGCAGCAGCGCGCGTATGCGTGCCGTACCCAAGCAGGGCAAAGCCCCCCCACCACTGTTCGGGCCCGAAACGGACATGCTCGCGGAGAACACCGAAGATCGCGACACTTTCTCGGGTCGACCTCATCAACGATTCGATCGAAACCGGCAATCCGGTTGTATCGAGCGCGCAATCAAATGCATCCGGCTGGGTGCGACCGGCGGGCCAGCCGATATTCTCCAGGGTCCCATGCCTCATCCGCACCAAGTTCCACGGCAAGTCGTCGCCGCTGCGCCAGAGGATCCAGTCCGACCACCTTCTTTGCGCCAAGCGCACGCGCGAGTTGCACGGCAACCAGACCTGATGGGCCGAGTCCGCCGATCGCAACTCTCTTCCCCTCAATGCCCCCGCACTGACGCAGCCGGTTGAACGATCCTTGCACACACATAGCCAGTTCGAGGGAAGATATCTCCTCGGCTGTTAACGATCCATCAATTTCGATGAGGTCATCGGCAGGGAGAGGCACATACTGTGCGTAGCAACCCATACGCCTGTTACCGGGGTCCCGCCACGCGGCCACGTGCATGCCTGGTGAGAATGCGTGAACGTTGGCGCCAACCGAAACAACCTCTCCCATCGCTTCGTGTCCGGGCTGACCCGGCACGAGAGGATAATTGAGCGATGCCCCGGGAAACATCGGGCTCCCCTCGAACATGTGCAGATCCCACTGAGGACACGTGGCAACACCCACAATCTTCACGAGCACTTCGTTCGGCCGCGGGGCCGGCAGGACGACTTCTTTCCATGTCGCGCGATTGGGCGCTTCGAGCTCGAGAATGTGCATCCGTGTGGAAAGAGGTGACATGGCATCACCAATCCAGAATGACCCCGAGGACGGGTTCGGTTTTCGATTCGATCAATTTCCAGGCGTCTGCTGCGAGCGCAACCGGGAAATGGTGTGTAATCAGAGGAATGGTGTCGAGATATCCCCCTGCAATCATTCGCAGTGTCTCGTCCATCCGGTCGCGCCTCCAGCCTGATACCAGGTCGATGGTAAGCTCGCCATAGCGAGGTGGCTGCAGCGACAGACGATCGGCCGCACCATAGAAGCCGGCCGAGACAAGATGGCCAAATCGGCGCATGAACGGTTGAACGGATTCCAGTAGATCTATTCTACCGACGGTATCAACCGCAACCTGCAATTTGTCGGCGAAGTGCGTCTTCACAAAATCTTTCCAATCCGTCTTCCCGATATTGACGGCATGTCTGAACGGTCGGGTCGCAAAGAGCCGCAGGCGATAGTCATGTCTGCCAACCAGAATCACCTCGGCCCCACGCCAGGCAAGCGTCTGGGCTGTCCAGAGCCCGACCATACCGTCGCCGAACACAAGCGCGGGATCACCCACCTTCACACGGGGTCGCGTGCCGCCATTGTAGCCCACCTGTGCTAGAACCATGCCGGCATATGCGAGCGGGTCGGCACCGGGCGGGAGCTTCCAGACCTGTTCGCGCGGACAGACCGAGGGAGAGACGTGTCCGCCGTAGGGGTGATGCATTCCCTCGACGCGTCCGATCGTCGCAAAGACCGTCTCGCCCACCCTCATGTCGTCAACCTCCTCCCCCACTCGCTCAACCACTCCAATCTTCTGGTAGCCCGCAACAACGGGAAATGGGGTCGGATCTCCAGGACGGTATGGTGTGTCACCGTCGGACCGCTCTCCCCGCAAGTACGACCCTTCGGTGCCATTGCTGATCCAGGAATGGGTGATCCGCACGAGGACATCGGACGGCCCCGGGTCGGGACAGGTAATCGGCTGATAGGACACGCTGTTCGGTCCCGTGAAAACCACCGCTTTTGCCTGCATCGTTGACGCCGCCTCTTGTGAGTGGTGAGTATGCAATCTCTTCGGCCACAGACAGCAACGGGGAAACCAGCAAATGGCCTCACCCAGGACACATCTACATAGGGAAAAACGAACAGAAGTGCAAAGACTCCCTGCGATGGGCTACACTCCCTTCTATCGGGATTAGCTACTCTTTCATCCTTTTAGGCGATTCATTCCAAAGGTCCGAACGGTATACTTAATTTCATCGACGGAGGGATCGAGTATTCAGTTGGAAGGGGATCCCTGCGTGGCTGGAGATCCGTATCTTGTCCTTTGGACTGATTCGCACTACCGGTGACACTGTTGAGATTGGACGGGCCGTCCCCCCCAAGCGTGGACAAAGATTCAGCCGTATGAAGGAGGCCAACGTGTCCAGGCATAGAACATCGTCAGGCGTACAGTGAGCATCGCACGCACCGTCTGCGCCCCCGGCCGATATCCGGGCTCATGCCATTCAAGGTCAGGAAGCCATATTCCTCGGGTGGCAGAAAACAGAATCGGGAGATATTTTTCCCCTCTACAATATTAACAAAATAGGCCATCCATCGTATCGATCTACTGTCACGGAAAACACGCTCCAGGCACTGCACATACGAATTCCACGGACCCCCTCTCCTTATGCTGGTGTGGGACCGTCTCCGTGGCACAAACTGGGCACTGAATTGGCCAATCCGGTGACAGCAAAAGAGGCAATCGAAGCTGCAGGATTGGACTATACCGTTGTCAAGAAGCCGCTGATCGAGGTTGTAGAGTTGAACAAATTCGCCGACGTATCTGATCGTTGGGCGACTGTACGAACGGATACCGGAGATGTTCTGGGCATCGTGGGAGACATCTTATGAACCTGTTCAGAATCGAGATGCATTCACTTTCTTCAACTATCTGGTGGGGAGCGACGAGGCGATTTACGAAACAGCCGGGATACTCGGCCGTGGTGAACGTATCTGGATCCTGGCGAAACTTCCCGGGTTCATCAAAGTTCACGGGAAAGACATTGTCAACAAATACCTTTTGCTCTCAAACAGTCACGATGGCAGTTCACTTGTTCAGGTGAAGCTCACGCCTATCCGCGTAGTATGCAACAACACCCTGACTGCTGCATTGCAGGGTGCAGGGGAAGTCAGTATCCGCCATACCTCGAGTGCAACGGCAAATATGGAGCAAGCTCTCTCTTTGCTCGGATTGTCAAATTCCCTGTACGAGCAACTCGACGCAACGCTCAACCGTATGGCGCTTACGAAGATCACCGACAGGCAGTTGCTGGACTATGTGCAGGCGCTTGTCCCGGACAATGAGGATGAGGAGGAGGACAACGCGCAGGCTCATCAAATCCGAAAAGGATTTCTTGATCTCTATGAGTCTGGACTGGGTGCCGATCTCTCACGCGGGACTCTATGGGGGGCATTCAATTGTGTTACCGAATACACAGACCATAAGATGGAGGGTGATCCTAACACCAGGTTGGCATCAATCTGGTTTGGCCGGGGAGAGCACTTGAAGGAGAAAGCGTTTCAATTGGCCGAACGTATGATGTAATCCAAAGCCCTCGAAGTACCGTTTGTCACTCCTTCAATCCGGTCGTGGCAATCCCTTTGACGAACCACCGCTGCCCCATGATGAGAAGCACGAGAATCGGGAGGACACTCAGGACCGATCCTGCCATGAGCAGATCATACCTCGTCACCATGACGCCCGACTGAAGGTTGGCCAGCCCCATGGTCAACGTGGCGTTCTCCACGCTGGACAGATAGATCACCGGACCCAGAAGATCGTTCCAGTAGGTCATGAATGTAAAGAGGGCAAGCGTCGCCAGCGCGGGCTTGGAAAGCGGAAGAACGATCGACCAGAGAATCCTGAACCTCCCGCATCCGTCCATCCGGGCGGCATCCTCCAGATCGGTGGGGATCGTGGCAAAGAACTGCCGCAGAAGAAACGTCCCGAAGGCACCCCCGAAAAACGCAGGAACGATCAGCGCGTACAGCGTGTCGATCAACCCGAGGGACTTCATGATCAGGAATGCCGGGATCATGGTCACCTGCGCCGGGATCATCATCGTCGCCAGAAGCACGAAGTACAGAACCGTGTTCCCCCGGAATTTCATCCGGGCGAACGCATACGCGGCCAGCGCACAACTGCAGAGCTGACCGATGGTCGCACTGATGGCAATCGTGAAGCTGTTCAAGAGCAACGTCCCCAGCGGGAGGACCTCCATGATGGCGCGGTAGTTCCTCAGATGAATCTGATCCGGGATCCACTGCGGCGGAACACGGAAGATATCCTGCTGGTCCATCATCGACGTCGACACCATCCAGAGGAACGGACCCACCATGACCGCGCCTATGGCCGTCAGGAGGATGTATCGCCCTATCGTCCGGATCGTCCTAGCCATAAAACACCCATCGCTTCTGGATCCTGAACTGTATGAGCGTCACCACGAAGATGACCGCAAACAGAACGTACGAGAGGGCCGCCGCCTTCCCCATCTGGAAGAACTGGAACGCATTCTGGTAGATGTAGTAGCTCAGCGTGAGTGTTGAGTTCGCCGGCCCCCCTTTTGTGAGGACGTACGTCTGCTCGAACACCTGGAAAGAATTGATCAGTGTGATGACAAGGACGAAGAATGTCGTCGGCGAGAGCATCGGGAGCGTGATATGCCGGAATCTTTTCCACGCACCCGCGCCGTCGATGGTCGCGGCATGATAGAGATCCTGGGGAATATTCTGAAGTCCGGCAAGGAAGATCACCATCGAGTATCCCAGCCCCTTCCAGACTGTCACGATGACCATGGCAGGAAGGGCCCAGGTTGTGCTGTCCAGCCATGCCGGTCCCTGGATCCCGAAGAGCAGATGCAGAAGATAGTTGAGCAGGCCGTACTCGGGATTGAAGATCCAGCTCCAGACAAGCGCAACGGCGATCATGGAGGAGACGACCGGAAGGAAATACGCCGTGCGAAAGAAGGTAATCCCTTTCAGCCCGGTGTTTGCCACGAGGGCAAGGGCGAGGGAGCAGCAACCGAGAGGGGAACGGCGAGGAAAATGAAATAGACGGTGTTGCGAAAGACTTCCCAGAAGAGGTCCGAGTGCCAGAGAGCGACGTAGTTGTCGAGCCAGACCCATTCCGGAGATGAGACGACGTCCCATTGCGTGAAGCTCATGAGGAACGAAACCGCGACGGCGCCGGCGCTGAAGAGCACCAGACCGATGATCGTCGGAAGGAGGTACAGATACGGTTCAAGGACTCGGAAGGCCCTGGTCGGAGTTATCATCTCTTCGTGCCCAATCCCGGGTGTTAGTGTTGCTGCTGCCGCCGTTTCGCCGCCGCATATTCTTCGGCAAACGCCTGCCCGTTGAATCCCGAATCGTCCGGCAGGCTGTCCAGCGTCACGACTGTTCCCTTCTCAAGAGAAATCTTCGCGGCGAGGTGCACGCGAACGGCTTCCACCGGACCCGCCAGCGTGTAGTCGACCTCCCCACCCTTTAGCAGAGTGATGAAATTCTGCAGGAAGGGCTCATACAGCCCGTCGACGCTGACCGTCGCCGTGCGCAACCCCTGATCTGTATAGGCGCAGAGCGACCATTCGTGAAACTGCATCTGCAGATGAAGGAGCGCCACAAATCCGTCGTCATAGGTCACCGCCAGCACCGGAACCTTGTGCGTGCGTTATCGCCTTCACCGATCGCACTCCTGTCCCTGCACACCCTTGAAGCATCTCCGTGGTATGAATCCCGTAGCTGAAAAAATCGCCCGGACCCGCCGCCACAATGGAAAGCAGGCCTTGACGCGGCCCGATGGCCTCGCGCAATGCCGTGACTTCTCTTGCATATCGCAGCGACGAGCCACCGTAGACGAGCGAGCCGTATTTTTCCTGAAGATTCAGCAGCCGGTCGCAATCGCTCGCGGATCCGACCACGGGCTTGTCGATCAGCACCGGCTTCTTCGCCTTCATGAAGACGAGCGCTTTCTCGATATGGGTGTCCCAGTTTGTCCCATGGATCATCGCCGCATCCACATGATCAGGCATCTCCTCCAGGCGCGAACAGACAACCGGTATGTCGTTCTCCCGCGCAAATGTGCGTTCGTATCCCGCCGGCCAGACGTCGTGGCCGTCCCAGAGCGCCCTGACTTCAACGCCGGGGATGGTGCGAAGGATGCGCGTGAATGCCTGAGGGTGGGATGTGTCGAGGTCAACAAGTCCGATGCGGATCATTGGAGGTCCGATCTGTCATTTCTTGTACACACGGTCGAGCACGGCATTGATTCTCCGTTCGGCGTCGCGAACACATTCCTCGACCGTCTTTCTTCCCCTGAATCATCAGGAGCATCTCCGGCGTGAGGTTGTTGTCGCGCCACTCCTGCCACCCGGGGGTGAACAGCGGAAACGAATGCCGCTGTTCGAGTTCGACAAGGAGATGACGGTTATGGGTTGCGGCGGTGCATTGAGCCACTCGGGAGATCGGGTGAAAGGCTTGTAGGTCGGCATCATCCCGAGGTACTGGGTGTTGAGCTGTTCAACGGGACTCTTCGTCAGTATCCAGTGGAGAAGCTCCCATGCCTCGTCCGGATGGGGTGAATTCCGGGGAATCATGAACGCCATGGTGAACCGCCTCGACATTCGCCTGCCGTCCGGGTCCCTTCGGCGGAAACGTCAAATCCCACCGTATCGGAGCTTCCCTCCAGATTCATCGAACCCAGGGATCCGATCAGGATCATCGCCGCCCGCTGTCCGACAAACGAATCCCAGGGATTGACGAAGGAGGTCGTGTTCGATGCGATCTTCTGGTCGAGGAACAGATCCTGGATGAAGTGAAGCCCCCGGAGTGTGGCCGGTTCGCTCAGGTCGGCCCTTCGCGAGTCATCGGTCAGCGTCCGCCCCCCGAAGGAGTAGAGCACGGTCTCGAGGCCGGTGTAATGCACGTCGAAGGAGAGCCCCCACTGCTCGGGGATGCCGTCACCGTTGGCATCTACCGTCAACCGCTCACCGACCCTGCGGAGATCGTCGTACGTCCATGAGGTGTCAGGATACGGGATCCCGGCCCGGTCAAAGAGGTCCTTGTTGTAGAACAGAACCGTCAGACCGAGGCATGCCGGAAAGCCGTAGAGTTCGTCGTCCCGCTGTGCGACTCCCCGCCATTCGGTAAAGGTCTCGCTGTTGAAGTCGTCGACGGCGATATCCCGGTTCACGTACGGCATCAGGTTCAACGCATAGTTCTTGTGAATCAATTCCTGTCCGAACCAGTCCTCGGCGAACATCAGGTCTGCCAGCTGGTTCCCGGATGCGATCGATGTGAGACTCTTGGTGACGTAGAGCGGGTAGGGGGATGTCTGCAGGATGACGTGGACGCCCGGGTGGGATTTCTCAAAGGGCTTGATGATCTCCTCTTCCCAGAGCTGTCCGATCCTTTTCCATCCAGTGATACAGCGTCAGCGTGATACCCCCCTCCTGCTGCTTCTTCCCGCCGCAGGAGAGGAGGGTGAGAGCAGAGAACCGCCGCAACAGCAATGCGCAGGGGGGACATCAGTAGTACCTCTTCTGCTTCCGGGACAGTCCCGCGTATTCCCTTGCATACAGGTCGAGGCGCGTGATGCTTTCCAGGTCTTCCCGCATCCGGTCCGGTTCACGGATCAGCACGCACTGCGAGGTGAGCCGCACTTCGTCGAGATCGACCGTGGCAGTGGCGACGCCGTGGCGTCTTCCGGTTTGCGCGAGGATGTCCCCGTTGTGATCGATGATGCGAGCCGTCGCGGGCCGGTACCGGCCGGCGTACGCCGCATACGGCGGATGGTTCGCAAGGTTCGCTTCAGCCACGATGAGCGAATTGTCGACGGCGCGGGCAGTGAGCTGCGTGCGGAGGGCTTCCTGTGTGGGACCGTGCGAGACCGTGGGCCAGAAGAGAATCTCCGCCCCCTTGAATGCATAGATGCGCGGGATCTCCGGGAAATAGATATCCATGCAGATCATGACTGCGATCCTGCCGAAATCGAGTTCAAAGACCGGAAGTTCATTCCCCGGGGTGACATGCGGCTCTCCTCCGCCGTCGGCTGGATCTTGCGATAGAAACCGACGATCCTCCCTCTCCTGTCGATCACCGTTGCCTGGTTGTAGATCTTCCTTCCCGAACGGACGAGATACGGGGCAATGACGTTGATCTTGTGCGCACGCGCCGCGCGCTGGAAGGCCCGCGGTGATTTCGCCGGGATACTCTTCCGCATGGTACTCCAGGTCTTTCGGAACATTTGCGGTGGTCACCATTTCCGGAAGACAGAGTATGTCGGCTCCCTGAGCCTTTGCGAGGGCGATGTACCCGACGGCCCGCTCGATATTCATATCGATCGTGTGGGGCGAGTCTTCCACCAGAAACGCCGTCGTCCCGATTCTCACGTTACGCATGGTCAGTCTCCCTTTCCGACGCAGACGAGCGATCCGTCTCCGCTGACGACAGAGGACTTCGCAGAAACCGTCACCGTCCGCATCCGCAACAACCGGATTGCCGAGGGCACATCCGATATCCACGCTCCACCGGATGACCCCCCGCCCGGACGTATCGGTGCCGATGGCGAGGAGGCGGCCGTCGGTCGTCCCGGCGATGAATTCTTCCTTCCCGTCACCGTCGATGTCGCAGCTGACGATGTCCGCCGTGGTGCTCTGGAGATCGATGTTCCAGAGCACCCTTCCGGTGGTTCCCTCGAGGCAGCTGAAGATCCCGTTTGCCCGGCAGATGCCGATGCAGAGACGTCCATCGCCCTGCACGTCCGCGATGCCCGGAAGCCGGAGCATCATGTCGGTAAACGGCGTCTGCATCCACCAGAGGATGGAAAAGTCGTCGCGCAACACGCCGAATCCACCGAAGCATCCTCCCACGAGAATCTCTTCCCGGCCGTCATTGTCCACATCGACAAGAATGGGAGAACCGTACGCCGTAAACGGATCCTTTGCGGACCCGAAATCCGCCTGACGGTCCTTCGTGAAATCCCAGTCAGGTTGATTCATCACGGAATTCGTGGCGCGCCAGAGAATCCACGGTTCCCGGATCCACTCGCCCGACTGGGCATCCAGGTGGCAGAGAAGATCTTTTGCGAGAAAGAGAATCTGCGGCCGTTCGCCGGCTGATTGAAGAACGGAATACGCGCTCCACGGTCCAACGCCGCGCCCCCATTCGCCCTTCGCCCTGCTGCCTCCGGTGCCATAGCGTGTTGCTGTGCAGGTCGATGGCGACGGTCTCCTCGGAGTTCATCGAATGAGGAGGCGTAGGACGAAGCGACAATGGTCACTTCCGTCTTCCCTTCTGCATTGTTCCCGCTTACGACGACCCATTCATAGAGGCCAATTCGTGTCGGCCCGGGAGGAGGAGTCTGAGAAAAGACCATGATCGTTTCACCGTGCCGTCGGGACTCAGGGCCATGAGTTCGGAATAATCTCCCCGTTCCGGGTTCACCGCCATCACTTCCAGTGTGCCGTCTCCGTCGACGTCACGCACATAGGCACTATGAAAGCAATTATCGTAGCCCATCCATCCGCGGCCACGTTTTTGCCACTTCTCCACAACTGTCATTCCTGATCGATCGACCTGCAACTGATGAAGCGTGTTGGTGTTGTCCGGTATTGTAACGAAGGGTTGCTGTTCCTGCGGTGCCCGGTAGACCACGGGCACGGGACCCGGCCGGGCGGCGGAGAATCCTTCAAGCTGCAATCGGAACCCGACGGCCCACGATGCCTGGATGCCCTTATCTGCCCGAACAATGAGGATCCTACCGTTGTTTTCCGACAGCACGCATTCGCTCACGCCGTCGCCGTCAACGTCGGCAAGGGCCGTCATAACAAACTCGCCGGTGAGACCGAGCGGCGTCGAACGAATTGAAATCCGTCCGTCTCTCCATGAGACCTCGGCAAACGAGCGGGTCCGGTCCGGCGCGACGGTGAAAAGGAAAATCGTCCCGCCACCTTCGGACAATTCCGTCCATGTCTCATCATGGCCGAATTGCATCGGGCGGAAGTTCGATTTCCACCCCGAGGGGCGGAGCGCCCTCCCCGCAAATCTTGCATTATCGCAACTCCACAGAGTCGCGGGCTTTAGGTTCTTAACACTAATGACTTCCACCGTGGAAAAAGGAACCGGGTTGCGCCCAAAAACCTTGCCGATCAGCAGCTCAGACACGCCGTCGCCGTCGACATCCTGCACCCCCCAGAGGTACATGTCGGGCATTTCCATCTTGAGCGTGCCGGTCTTCGGATCGAGGATTTCCAGCCACCAGCGCCCGTCCTTTCTGGCGTTGAAGAGACATACCACCAGCTCTGGTTTGCCGTCGCCGTCCACGTCCTTACCGAATTCCCGGTATGGCGAAGCTCCGTGGTGTCGTTGGGATAGATGAATTCAACGAACCTGTCCCAGAGGGGCGTGAAGGTTTCCGTTTCCGTCGTTGTCGATCACCGCAATATGCCGTGGCGACGCGCTCCGCGACGATAACGACCTCGCGCGCGCCGTCACCATCGATGTCGATGAGCTGGTTCAGGCCGTAGTTGCGGTGACGCTCGCCGTTGGAGGTCCAGTGGACAGACGAGGTCATCGTCCCGGTCAGGACGTTGAACACGTAGAGGCCGCACAGTTTGGAGACCACAAGCTCATCCACCCCGTCATTGTCCATGTCCGCCGCCGCGACGGTGGGATGAAACGCGTCATCCATCCAGAGCGTATGCGCCAGGACGCCCTCCCGCTTCCCGTTGCGGAAGTCGAACACCAGGACCTCCTTCGCGCTCATCAAGGGGGCGATCAGGTGCATGCCCCTGGACTTCCTGTCGAATCGGTGGCAGAGGAGCGTGCCGGCAGGAGTCCCGGCGGAAAGCGGAAAGCCCACGTAGTGTTTCATCAGGAGCCGGCCCGATTCGGCGGCAAGGACAATCACCTCGTAGCCGGTGCTGCAGACGATTTCCAGTCTGCCGTCGCCGTCGAGATCCTCGACTGCGCCGATGGCGTTGATTCCGTAGCTCTGGCTTTTCCAGATTGTGGCGCCGGTCCCGTCTGTCCGGACGACGCACCCACCATAGGCGAAGAGGAGGTCCATCCGACCATCGGCGGCGGGAATGGGAAAGCATTCGTTTTCCGAGCCGCCGAGCGGAAACGACCAGCGTATTGCAGGCCGGGAAATCTTCCCGCGCAGAGGCGAACGGCCGCTCAGCCGGTGGTCGCGCCTGTACATGTGCCATTCACCTGGCGGAACAGCGAGGGGATCAGGACGCGGAGCTGTCATGGGAGACGATTCAGATGGAGAGCGTCTGTGGAAGACCGGTCTTCAACGATTCGAAGGCCTTGAGAATGAGAAGCGTGGCCCTGAGCCCGTCGACGTGAGTGATGGGAGGCGGAGTCTTGTTGAGCAGAGAGCGGACAAAATCCGTGTTCTCTTCGGGGAATCCGTACTCCTCCGGATCGGTCATCTCGTTCGAGTTCTCACCGTCGAAGAGCGTGACCGTTTTCAGCCTGTTCCTCAGGTGCGCGGTTTTTCGACCGTCGGTAACCTGAAAAGAAAACTTCGAGACGAAGGGGGTCTGTCCCGAATCACCCTGTACAATGCTTGCCACTGCCCCGTTGTCGAACCGAATGGTCGCCACGATGTTGTCCACAATGTCTATCCCCCGGTGCGTGAAGTTGCCCCCTTCAGCGAAATATCCGGACCGGCTTCGATCGGTTGAGGTGGCAGACAAGGTCCATCGTATGGCAGCCCTGCGATAGGACGTTCCCGCCTCCTTTCAAAGGATCGTTGGCCCAGAAGTCGTCGGGCCATCGTGCGTCCATCATCTGACCCATCGTGACGAGGGGTGAGGAGATAAACTCCTTGACGCGGGCAACCGAAGGGTAGTAGCGCATCTTGAAGCCGGTCATCAGGGTGATGCCATGCTTTTCGACCGCATTCCCGACCTCATAGCATTCCTGAAGAGTCAGGGCCAGAGGTTTCTCGACCATCACGTGCTTATGCTGCTCCGCGGCTCTGATGGCGAGAGTACTGTGTGTGTCGTGGTGCGTGCAGATGTAGACTGCATCGACCGTGTCGTCGCGCAGGACCCTTTCGGGATCTGTCGTGGCATAGACTCCCTTGAATCTCGCGCAGAAGGACCGGGCGCGGTGTTCCTCTGAATCACAGAAAGCGCGTATGGCGACATGTTCGATCCGCGAAAGGCATTGGGCGTGGATTTCCCCCATGCTTCCGCAGCCGATGATCGCTAGCTGGAGATCTGCAGGCATTGCCGCCCGTCACTAGGTTATAGAAGAAAATCGAATTGAGAACTACGCCGGCTTCCGGTGTTCCAGATAGTAGATAATGGTGTAGCCGATGTGACAGTACCGGGATTGGAGGTACTTGGGCCATCCGTCCCAGGATTCCCAATAGAATATGAAGTTGTTCTCGAATGGGATCCGGTCCAACTCATGTATTCTGTAGAAGGCGTCCAGGTATCTCCCGTCGGATCTTTTGCCGAACGTCGGGGAGCCGTGGAAATCCGACGTTCGTGACCCCAACCCAGCGGCACTCTGCCAATTATAGTAGTACCCGCAATAGTCCTCTGTTCCCGTGGACAGATGTACGCTTCTCCCGTCAGGGACACAATAGAAATCCCTTTCCTCGAATGCCCTGTTGTTTTCCGTGACGCTGTCGGAGAGCATCCAGTAATACAATGACCAGTATGCTCCTCTTGCCGACATTCTTCAGGGTCAGGAGCGTGTCATTGACATTGGCGTCGGTCAGGAGGCTGTCACCGGTGCGGGCATAGAACTCGTTGTAGCGGCCTCTCTCGCGCCTGCCAATCTCGTAGAAGATATTGTAGAATGCGGCCCAGGCCGTGTCACCCACGATGGTGATGTTCACCGAGTCGGAAAACGGAACATTAAAGTACGCATTATGTCCCGCCGTGTACCCGTTCAATAGGCCGGTATTGGTCACGGAAAAATACCTGCTGGTATATCCGTCATTCCCTGTCGCGCTCGACATGATACTGGCCCGCGACATGAAGAGATTTCCGAATCTCCCGGCGAATCGAATCGTTCCGTCTACGCTGACTGTGCACATCGCCCGTGGCGGAGCAAGGATGAACCAGGAGTTGATCGTTCCACCGGCCGGCATTGGCAATTTTAAGATTCAGCGTTCCATCGACCCACATGTTTCCGGCCAGCGTCCCTATGGGGCCTGGCTCGTTCGATGCCGGTCCGCCGATAAGACTTTCGGTGTGTCTCTCTTGCCCCTGCGCGATTGAAGCGGCAAGAAGGAGTGCGAGGAGAAGTCGTTTCATTCTTCATTCCTAAGACGATGCCTGGCTGAAATGCAAGCTACGGGACTTTTAGCAATGTGTCAACCTGAAGTTTTACAGGCGTCTGACATTTCCATGACACCTCAAAGGCGGATATCGCCCATCTTCTTTAGAATCAACGATGATTCTCTATTGAAGAGAGGGACACGTCATGAAAGCAACTAACCTTCCTATCTGGGCCATTGCCGCCCTGATGTTTCTGGGTGGGGGTTGGGGAAAGATCGCTGCGCAACCATTTTCCGATCACCGTCAGGTCATGTTCACCGAACGAAATCTCAGCGGACCCCGTATCGGTCTCACCTTTGTTCCGGGCGATAGTAAAATCCGGGAATCTCTGGACAAAAAGGGGATCGGCCAACTCATCAGCCAGTTTGGTTGGCACTGGGAACATCGCATTAGTACCGGTGAGAATGGCCCGGCATTCCTCACCGAATGGATCCTGCTCGTGGGTGGTGTTGAATATGGAACCTTCATTCCGGGGACTGACATTGACATTCGGAATGCGGTTGGCAAATGGATTTGAGTTCGGGCTCGGACCAAATGTGCTGATCGGGGGAGACAATGGGGTGGCGACAGGACTCGCCATCGCGATGGGGGAGACATTTGACTTCGGCGGCGTGAGCATACCAGTGAACCTGGCAGTTGTGACGAGTCCGGAGGGCGGCAGACTCGCGTTTATCTTCGGGTACGCAATCGAAAGACATCCGGAATAAAGAATAAAGGCAACGCTATCGCACGGCACTTACTTGCAGGAGGTCCACGACCATATCCCCGCGGTCGTCAATATGGAACGCAGGCACGAAGCGTTTTCCCCACACGAGCTCGTTATGACGATAGGAATAGCGGGCATGGACAGTTTGCCGGAACGTATCGTCGTACCCTTTGATGAGCACGAGCACTTCAGCCTGCAAGGCCGCAAGTTCTTCCGCCGTCTTTTCGAACAGCGGGCTTCCGGGATTGATGCGATGAACCATCGTCCAGGTCAGGGGCAGAAAGTAGACGGAGGGGACCTCAAGTTCCAGGACATCGTATTTGCGAGTTGGCTTCCCGTCCTGCATCACCACGGTCATTAGCAACAGGCGAGCATCCACTTCCATGAGGGTGGTGCTCCTCCGATTTGCCACACGAAACATCAATGCAGGAGAGTCTTTGTGTTGCGTGACCACCATCGAGTCGCTGAACACCAATCGCGCGCTTGCCCTGGAGAAACGGCCATAGAGGACACCGGTGGCAATGGCAAAGCTCATAAACCCGATCATGGCTTCGAGCGAGGCTGTGGCATTTGCTGCAAAGCCCGATGGCGCAATGGTGCCATACCCCACAGTCGTGAACGTTTGCGTACTGAAGAAGAAGGCGCTCAAAAATGAGTGCAGCGGCGTGGAGGCATCCGCTCCGGCGAGATTACCGATGCCGATCCAGAGATAGAGCAATGCGAATCCTGCATTGGCCACCAGGTAGCCAGACAGGAGGAGCACGATGAATGAAGGCCAGGAGATGGAGACGAGAAACTGGTAGATATGCAGGTCATGAACCCTGGCACCACGACGTTTAACATTGAACGACCCGTCTTTGTTGATCGCGCGTCGCAGAGAGCCGGTATAGGATTTCGTCAAACCGGGATCGAAGTTGATGTCGGTCATAGTAATGGCGATCAACACTAAAGGATTTGGAATTGTTCCCCACGCGGTTCCACAAACGCATTTCTACCGTTGCTGCCTCTTCAATGCTGGTAGGCCATCGCTTTGAGAAGCAAGATCCGCTTTTCCACAGGCGGATGAGTGCCAAGAAGGTCTGCCATAATACCCTCCCGTTCGTTGGCTTTGCGTCCCAGGGGATCCGCAATGCAAAGATGGGCGGTCCCCTTCTTGATTGACTGCGTCGGTTCGTCCGCGTCCGTGATCTTCTGCAGCGCCGCGGCAAGCGCGTTCGGATTGCGGGTCAATTCCGCGCCGGAAGCGTCTGCAAGGAACTCCCGCTGGCGGGAGACCGCCATGGCGAGGAGTTGGGAGATGATGGGTGCCAGGATGAGCGCAATGACCCACACCAGCATCAGAATCCCGAGTCCCCCGCCTCCCCCTTTCGAGCTTTTCTTCCCTCCCCTTCCACCTCCGAATCGCAGCACCCGCGTTCCGAACTCCGTCATGAGCAAGACCGTTCCGATGAGGGAGGCGACGACGGTCATCAGCCGGATGTCGTAGTTGCGGATGTGACTCATTTCATGAGCGACGACCGCCTGGAGCTCGTCGCGGGTCAGCCGTTCCACAAGCCCTTCTGTGACTGCAATAGACGCGTGCGCCGGATCCCTGCCGGTGGCAAATGCATTGGGGTCCTGGTCGGGCACCAGATAGACCTTTGGCCGGGGAAGGCCCGCTGCGATTGCCATCTCGTCTACGACATTCATGAGCTGACGGTATTTGGGATCGTCTTCCGGCACCGGGATGGCTGTGGCTGAAGCCAGAATGGCCGCATCCCCGCTTCGCGCACTACGGACCGCACCGATCCCTCCGATCGACATGGCCATGAACGTCGCAATCGGAATCGGAAAGCCCATTTCCTCGTCGCTCTCCAGCCCATACCCCGTCAGGAACAGATCCAGCCCGAACCCCAGGAATCCAACGAAGAGGACGAAACCAACGAGTACCAGAACAGTCAGCGTCTTGTTGTGGGCCTGCTGTTCGTAGATGTTTCTCGGCACGAGAGGCATCAGTGAACCGCTATTTCTTTAGGGAGAGATCGACGTTCGGCACGGCCCGTTCCGCCGCTTCGGTCACCTCGAAAAGCTCCGAGGGCTGGAAACCGAACATGCCCGCGATGATGTTGGCGGGAAAAACCTGTTGCGCGATGTTGAATTTCGTCGCAATATCGTTGAAGAACTGCCGGGCGAATCCAATTTTGTTTTCGGTGCTCGAGAGCTCCTCCTGGAGCTGCTTCACGTTTTCGTTCGCCTTCAGCGTCGGGTAGTTCTCCGCGAGGGCGAAGAGCCGACCCAGGGCTCCGGTGAGCGCATTTTCCTTGACCGCTGAGTCAGCGACCCCGGAAGCCGTCGTTGCGGCATTCCGCGCCCGGATCACCTTGTCCAGCGTCTCCTGCTCGTACTGCATGTACCCCTTCACCGTGTTGACAAGATTCGGAATCAGGTCGTGCCGGCGTTTCAACTGAACATCGATTTGCTTCCAGCCGTTCTGGACTTGATTTCGCAGCGTAACAAGCTTGTTGTACTGGCCTATTCCCCAGAAGAGGAACAGCAGGAGTATGCCGAAGACCACGAGTAGAATCATTGATAGCTCCGGATTGATGGATAGAAGCGCCTCGTAAACGTAGGGAGAATTGACTACGTCGACAATTGATTGATCATCACTTTAAATTACGAAGATTTTGGACATTTTGTTGCCGAAATATTGACAGGAATCGCGGATTGTCAGACGCGATTCCTGCATTGGGATGTGCATGCGTTGGGATGTGCTAGACTGACAGTATAAGGGATTAATTCCTTTTTCATCCCTTTGGGTGATGTAATTTACCATCACTTTCTTATCCTGACAGTGGAGTCTCACGCGGACTTTTCCCCGCGTTCGTGGAACCAGGAGTCAACTCTTCAAGGGGGTCAACGTGACTAATCACAGGAAGTCAGAAGGCGGCACTACTTCATTGCACGACACTGCTGCTGCCCCAGATGAGATCAAGGTGCCGGCAATTCCAGGCCAGGAAGCCGTGTTCCTTGGATGGCAGGAAACAAAGTCGGGGGATTTGTTTCCCCTCTACAATATCCAGAAGACGTCCCATCCATCGAATCGATCGACTGTCACTGAAGCGACCCTTCACTCGATGCACTTGCGACACTCCACGGACTCCGTCTCCTTTTTCCGGTGTTGGACCATCTCCATGGCACAAACTGGGCACTGAATTGACCAATTTGGCAACAGCCAGAGAAGCGATCGAAGCTGCCGGATTGAACTACACCGTCGTCAAGAAACCTTTGAAGGAAGTCCTGGAACTGGGCCACCCAGCCGATGTTTCCCATCGTTGGGCTACGGTGAGAACGGATACGGGCGAGGTTCTGGGCATCGTGGGAGACAGCTACGAACCGATGCAGAATCGAGATGCATTCGCATTCTTCGACAACCTGGTCGGTACCGACGAGGCGATATACGATGCTGCGGGCGCACTCGGCCATGGTGAGCATATCTGGATCCTGGCCAAACTCCCCGGGTTCATCACAAGTTCGCGGTAAAGACATTGTGAACAAATACCTTTTGCTCTCAAATAGTCACGACGGCAGCTCTCCTGTGCGAGTGAAGCTCACGCCTGTCCGCGTGGTCTGCAACAACACACTCAGTGCTGCATTCCAGGGCGCAGGTGAAGTCCGTATCCCCCAATCATCAAGTGCACCGGGGGATTTGGCGCAAGCTCTTTCGTTGCTCGGCTTATCAAATTCCCTGTTTGGACAACTCGAAGTTACGTTCGACCGTATGGCGCTCACGAAGATCACCGACAAGCAACTCATGGACTACGTGGAGGCGCTCGTCCCGGACAACGAAGAGGATGCGGACAAAGCGAGGGCCAAGGAAATCCAAACAACGTGCCTTGACTTGTACGAGTCCGGACAGGGTGCCGAGCTCGCCCGCGGGACATTATGGGGAGCATTCAATTGCGTCACTGAATACACAGACCATAAGATGGAGAAGAATCCTGATTGCCGCTTGGCATCAATCTGGTTCGGTCGAGGAGCGCGTTTGAAACTCAAGGCATTTCAGTTAGCCGAACGTATGATGTGATCTAAAACCCGGAATCGTCTATCGGTCTACGAAGCCGGGGGGATATGCATGCCAACTTCAGTCGCCGCATGAGGTGGGACCATCCAAAGCGTACTGGTGATAGCGAATCAACTGACTCTTGGAGCGTGTCTTCTTGGAGTACTTCGGGGACATGGCTACGAAGTGACAGTTGTGGAGACTTATGACACATCCCCCGACGTCTCTCTCGCTATGGCGCGACATACTGTGTGACCTGGTGATCGTCACAAACACCAGTCTCTCGCCAGACTACATCCGCATTGTCGTTGCTGATATCAGGGTTCGGGATCCGCACGCCCGCATCATAGTGCTCTCTGGATATAGTCCTGACGACTTTGTGGAAGATCTGGAGCAGGAAGGGATCGATGGCTTCCTTGCACTCCCATTTGAAGAGGGCGAACTGCTGAACGAGATAGCCAAGATACTTGCCAAGCCGCCGCCCTTGCTCGAGGGTGTGTACTTCTCATGAAGTAGCCGGCTCCGAGTTCATTCTCTATTGTTCATTCTCTGTATTGATTCCCTACTCAATCCGCACGAAAATCAGCTCCAAGAACTTCGCCATCTTCCAATCCTCGGTGAAGCGATCATTCAAAATATGAAACAGGAGCGATTCTACCCAAGGGACAGCCCTTCAAAAACGTAAAACCCCGAACATCCAGTCGGCAAACACCAGGAGTATCCCGACAGTCAGGAACCACCCGAGGATCTCCAGCGCAAACCCGTACTTCACCATATCCCTCACCGTAACATGGCCCGTGGCATACACCAGAGCGTTGGGCGGTGTGGCTACCGGGAGCATGAATGCCAGGGAAGCCCCGACTGCCGCAGCAACTGCAAGGGTCGCCGGATCCGAGCCGCTCCGCATAGCCAGCGAGATGACCACAGGCACCATCATTGTGGTCACGGCCGTGTTCGACGTTACCTCCGTGAGGAGTCCCAAAAAGGCCACAACGCAAAAGATCATGACGATCGGTGATGGAGAGCCGATCATCCCTGTGAATGCCGTGCCGAGCCATGTCGCCAGGCCGCACCTGAACATCGCGTCCGAGAGTGCTATCCCCCCTCCGAACAGCAGCAACGTCCCCCAGTCGACAATTGCCGTGTCTTTCCAGTCGAGCAGGAAAATCCGATTCTTCAAATTTATAGGAATCAAGAACATCAGCACGCCGGCCGCCAGGCCGATGTTGAACTCGTCAATCCATGCCAGCTGGTGCGCAAGGCCGGAGGGAAAGAGGGTGTTCCAGAACGGATTCGAGATCCATGAGATAACGGCAAGGAGAAACACGCCGATCGTCCCCCGTTCGCCGGCAGAGAGCGGACCCAGTCTCTCCCGTTCGCGCAACAGCATGTCGCGCACATTTCCGGCGGAAGAAAAAGGGGCTTTGCTCACCAGCACCAGAACGCACCAGGCAACGGGGATCATCACAACCACAAACGGGATGCCGAACGAAAGCCAGCCAAGAAACGTAATGCGATGAAAAGCGGGATCGCCGGCAAATGTCGACTGTAGTATCCCAAGAGCAATCGCGTTGGGCGGTGTGCCAATCACCGTACCTACGCCGCCGATCGACGCCGCCCATGCAATTCCCAGCATCAGAGCCGTCCGGTAACGGGGCGAACCCGATCCCATTGCCGACAGGATCCCCAGTCCGAGGGGGAGCATCATCGCAGCAGTGGCAGTATTGGATATCCACATCGACAGAAATCCGGTCACGCCCATCACTGCGAGCAGTGTGGCCGCCGGACTGTTGGCCATGTTTCCGCGTGTCAGCATCCAGAGTGTGAGACGACGGTCGAGCCCCCACTTCTGCATGGCAGCAGCAAGCAGGAATCCGCCGAGGAAAAGATAGATCACCGGGTGCGCATAGTGTGCCAGTGTGTATTTTCCGGTGAACTCCACCACAGAGGCGCCCTGTAAACCTACCACGTGGAGGAGGGGAAGAAGAATTGCAGGAAGGAGAGCCGTCACGGGAAGAGGCACCGCTTCGGTGATCCACCAAACTACCATCAATACAAGGAGAGCCAGAACCACCTGCATCGATGATGCAAGCGCGGTAGGATCCAGGGACGATCCGGCAAGAAGTACCGCGCTGCGGGCAACCATGGCAAAGACGGAAAAGGTGGGAGCCACGATAACGACGAGGAAACCACATAGTCCCAGCAAGAAGCCAAGCGTCTTCGGCGAACGAACACCGGACAAGGTCTTTACACTCCCTCCTGGCTCTGCTTTTTCAAACTTTTGTCATGCTTTAGAAACCAATCGTACAATTCTTAATTTGAATTTGTCAGTTGTCGAAATAGTCCTTGACCTGGAATAAATGTTTGAGTGTATCATGTTCTATAATGCGCGTATAAGTAATCGTTCTATTCTTTGGCACTGAATAATGCAAAGTAGAAGTATCTCTCTCTTGGGCCATTGAAAATCCCAAGATAAATATCAGCAATATGATTATGGTAGTACGCTTCATTGTAATCGCGTGCCTCAACCAACGCCTTTTTTGAAACTCGTTTTCAGCGCTCCGGTCGGACAGCTCACAACGCAACGCTGACAGAGGATGCAATCGCCTTTGCCAATGCGTATGCCCATTCTCACATGCGCAGCCACGGGAATGTCCATCGGACAGACTTTCGTGCACGCCTCGCATCCGGTGCACGCCTCGGCCTGGGCGGAGACATGGAGAAGCGCCGGGCGGCTCGTCCAACGCAGAATGAATCCGGTGGGACAAAGGTACTTGCAGAACGCGCGTTGGTCGTGCAGAGCCAGATGCCAGCGCAATAGCTGCCGCATAGTAAACGGCAACGCCGGCAGCAACGGACCAAACGCTGTTGCCGCGCATGTGTCCGCGGGCTCCGCCGGACTGGGAGTCTAACACCAGCGCGAACAGAGCTGCGGCCGCAAAACTGACGGCCACACCGACAAGCGGTGTCCAAACCCAAACACCCTTGCGCCGGCCCGAGCCCTTGCCGACGGGAAGACGCTCGAGCACCATCGCGCGCCAACACCCCCATCCACACAGAACTCGGCCAAAGATGAGCGGCCCGACGACGGTGGTCACCATCGTGTGACCGATAGCCGGGCCTAATGTTCCCAGGATCAGGAGCTCGAAGAAGCCATCGAGGTCGAGGTTGACGGCATCAACCAATGAGAACATGAGAATTCCCAATCCACCGGTGGCCAGGACGAGCCATCGCCACCACTGTTTGCGGTCAGCGCGGGCAAAGGCGTAGCCGGCGAGAAATGGACCTTGGGAGAGCCCCGAAACGAAGAGAGCAATAGCGAAACCCAATGCGTTTCCCCGGAACAGTACTACTGCAGCCAACGGCCAAAAGACGAGAAGGGAGATAGCGCTGACGACGAGCAACGCACGACTGACTCTACGGGGGGTCGCGCACTCTCCGGTCACGGGATCCTCCGAGCATACGCGTTCATTCGGATTCTTCTTCACCTGTAGAAATGTCTCTAAACATATAAATAGACTTCGTTACAATTGATGAAACAACTACGTGTCCCTTGTCAAAACTTCGTCCAAGTCAAAAATAACGAATCCGAATTCAAATCGCTACTTCGTGTCCAGGGATGATCTCGAATACCCTGAGATCGAGCGTATCCATGAACCTCTTCGCCTTCGCGATCTCTTCCGGGAGCCATTTCTTCGGGAACGCCGCGCGAACCCGATTCTTGCCATTCAGCAGAAAATTGTCACGCTCCTCTCAATACTGAGTGCTTCTGCACACTCGACCGCCGCTCGGCGGTCCATTCCGCCGTTCACAGGAATCGCGTCAACATTCGAGCGATCTTGGCGTATCCTCCTAAGAGCCACACCAGTCGGACCGCGCAAGAATACGGAGAACACAATCATGTCATCAAGAAGAATCAGCTGGTTCATTTGCCTCCTCACTATGCACTGCCGGCAATGGATCTCGGTCAGGAGAAGGGGCCGGCAGTCATTGCGGGCGTCATTCAGGATGACGCCGGCGTACCCCTCTCGATGGTCAATGTGCAGATGGAAGGCACCTGCGACGGCGATGCTACGGATGCGAAGGGAAGGTTTGCTTTTGCCACTCGCACTCTCGGGAAGAGTGTCCTTCGGGCATCGCTGATAGGATATGAACCGATCAGGATCACGTTGAAGCTGTCACAGGGTGATTCGGTATTCCTCCGCATGACGATGGGTGAAGTACTGGTGAAGATGGGTGAGGTAGTGGTGACAGGGAGCGCCTATACAATAGGTGATGAGCCGGAGGCCTTGACCCTGCACTCTCTCGATGTCGTCACCACAGCAGGAGCATCGGCCGATGTTCTCCGTGCAATACAGACACTGCCGGGGGTTGTTACGATCGACGAAGGTGCCGGACTTTTTGTCCGCGGCGGCGATGTGAGTGAAACGACGATCCTTCTTGACCAGGCAACAGTTGTGCACCCGTACAAATTCGAATCGCCCACGGGCGGGTACTTCGGCACTATTCCTCCCTTTCTTCTCGGTGGGACATTCTTCTCGTCCGGAGGATTTTCCAGCCGCTACGGAAACGCGCTCTCAGGCGTCCTGGCGATGGAAAGCATGAACATGCCTGCAAAGCTTACACTGTCTGCAGGCGTCGGGCTTGCGGCGGGGTCTCTTGGCGCAAGCATTCC
The DNA here is from genome assembly GCA_963849385.1 of Ignavibacteriota bacterium. GTDB lineage: Bacteria > Bacteroidota > Ignavibacteria > UBA10030 > UBA6906 > Fen-1255. The sequence continues at coordinate 473,243 of CAWKHH010000003.1, forward strand.
CATTATCCCGAACTCGCTCGGGATCCGTGTTTCATGCAACAAGACCTTCACCGATGCCATGATGAGGATGAACGGCTCGCGCGGGAAGTTCGAAGTTCCACCCGACGGCTTCGACGGCAACCTGAGCCTCATCTGGAAGTACTCACCCGATGCGCAAGTGAAATTCCTCAGCTTTGTGAATAGCGATCGGATCGGCGTTCAGGTAGATCAGCCTTCATTCGCGGGAATCTATGATTCACGCGAGCTGAACCGGCTTCACAACCTCCAATGGACCAAGACCTCGGAACGATGGCTTATGAAGGGGAGCCTCTCGTTGAATCAGTTTGTTACCGATCAGGAGCTCGGGAATTTGCACCTGAAGCCTTCCGACATCAGCTACAAAGCCCGCTTCGATGCTGACGGGGATCTCGATGACCAGCGTCGATTGTTCGTCGGAGCCGAGTGTGAGAAGATGACAAATCGGTTTGAAGGAACCGTTCCCCGGAATCCTGTGGTGCTCGATCCCAACGCAAGCACATATGTTTTGGATGAGAACAAAACGCCGTGAGAGTCGGAGCGTACTCGGAACTCGAAGCCCGTTTGTCTCAGAGAGTAACTGCAAACCTCGGGATCAGGAGCGATTACCATAGTCTGGCAAATGAAGCGATTGTGGATCCGCGAGTGTCGTTTCGATACGACATTTCAAAAGAGTTGCGCGCCCGGCTTGGCTGGGGAATCTATCATCAGTTTCCCCGAGCCGTACGTGTACAATGCAGTGACCGGCAATCCTCACCTGACCTCTCAACGGTCACTGCATTTCATTGCAGGAGCGGAGTACTCCAACGAACTTGTCCTTTGCCGGATGGAGGCCTATCGGAAGTCTTACGCGAATCTCGTTCTGCGAACGGAGGTCATCGCACTACGAAAACATGGGAGATGGTGTTGCATCAGGGATTGACTTCTTTCTGAAATATGGAGGCTTCCTGAGAACTCCGGTGAGCGGTTGGATATCGTACAGCTACCTCAATGCACGTCGACTGCAGGCTCGAGACCTCGTGCAGACGATTGTGTATGAGGAGGCGCCCTCGTCCTTCGACATTACCCACAACCTCACTGTTGTAGGCAAGATCCAGTTGATTCAGCTGTTAAGCCTTGGACTCACATTCCGTTACGCCACGGGCGTACCTGTGACGCCGGTTGTGGGGGCAATCCGCGCGAGATGGAGCCGACTACTATGAGCCGATCCAGGGCCCGGTGAATTCGGAACGGATGCCGGCTTTTGTTCGCCTGGATGCAACCCTGGCATACTTCCAGCCATTTGGCGACGTCAAACTCAGTGACATTCTTCCTCGGAGTGACAAATTTGCTCGACCGGCCAAATCCTGTCCGCTACGAGTACTCGGCCGACTATACGCAACGACGACTCAGAACGACAGATTACCATCGGTTCATCTACTTTGGGACCTCACTTTCTCTGGGTTCCATAGATGCCGGGGACTAGTCCTTCCACCATCCAACGAGAGGATAACAATGAAAAGATACATGTGGCATGATAATCGCAGGTATCATTCTGCTTGCCAGTGGAACGGCGTGCTGCCAAACGCCGACGACAACAACAATGGCTTATCGAAGCAAAGAACTGCCTCAGACAGGGGGATAACACGGCCCGCGGGGAGGATTTCTGTCGCGCAAAGGCACTCCTCAACCAGATGCACTGCAGGAGATGAGTATCAGGCCCTGGCAGAATACTACATCGGGTACGCCGACTATCGGTTGGGTGTCGTGGTGTATCGCATGGACAAAGAAAAAGCAATTGTGTACCTTGACAGCGCGGTTGATCATCTCGCAAGGGCCATCGAAAAGGAGAACGATTTTGCCGAAGCGCACGCGTTGCTTTCCAGCTGCTACGGCATAAAGATCTCGTTTGCACCGTTCAAAGCTATCGTGCTCGGGCCCAAGTCGGGCATGGAGATGCAGAAAGCCAAAAACCTTTCACCCGAGAATCCAAGAATCGCCCTCCTGGGAGCCATCGGCACCTATAACACCCCTGCACTTTTCGGCGGAGGAAAGGAGAAGGGCCTTGACGCGTTGAAGAAGGCCGCAGAGCTTTTTGATCGGTGGAACACCGCGGACTCCCTCCGGCCCGATTGGGGAGCGGCCGAAGTCTACGCCTGGATCGGTCTGGCGTATGTTGACAGAAATGAAACGATCCTCGCGCGCAAGGCATTCGAGAATGCCTTGCGGATCAATCCAGACTATGGTTGGGTCAAGTATGAGCTTCTTCCCAAAGTGACGTCACAATCCGGCCTGCAATGAACGGTACAGTCAGTCCTGGCGAGGTCTCCCCTCCTCACGCTGCAGTAGGAGAACCGTATCCGCCTGGCGTTACTCAACGCGGTGTGGCAATTGTCCTGGCCGCCTGGTGCGTGTACACATTGTTTGCGGCATTTCCGCTGGCTGCGACGAACCGTGTTCCTTTCTTCACGGCACTGAGCTGGCAGCTATACCAAAACGCAGCCATGTTCGGATTCAGCGTCCCCGCCTGGTTCATTGTCATTCGTCGCATGAATGCGACCCGTTGGTATTGGAAGGGACTAGTGCATCTCTTGCTCGGCCCGGCCTACGCAGTAGCGGGCTACCTGTATCTCTTCCTGTCGGTCCGATGGTTCGCAAGTCCGGCCGATGCCGCGGCAATTCAGGGGGGTGCAACCTGGGTGCTCTATTCAAATCTCATTCTCTACATCCTGCAGTTTACGCTGTATCATAGTTACGACATCCTCAGGAGGCTGCGCCTCAAGGAGAAGCTCACATTAGAGTTGCTGGCTCTCACGAAAGAACAGGAGTTGGCAACGTTACGTGCGCAGATGAACCCGCACTTCTTCTACAACACGCTCAACAGTATCAGTGCAATGACGGCAATCGATGCCGAAGAAACGCGCACAATGATTGCGCAGCTTGCCGACCTGCTCCGGTATGCCACTGACAGCTCGAAGAAGGACTTTGTGCCCTTGAAGGATGAACTGAAGTTTGTGGAGGACTACATTGCCCTGGAAACACGACGGATGGGAGACAGACTCGCAACGAAGTTCCAGATTGATGATTCTCTTGTCTCGTATCCTGTGCCGCCGATGATTCTTCAGCCTCTGGTCGAGAACGCGATCAGGCATGGGATAGCGCCGTCGGAGGAGGGGGGAAGTATCTGTGTGAAGATTCAAAAGGACAGCGGCGGGATTGCATTCCACATTACCGATACCGGCGTTGGTTTGTCCTGCGACGATCCGCTGACAGCGGCCGGAGGCGTCGGCCTGAAGAACACCGATGCCCGTCTGCGGAAGGTTTATGGAGAGTCGGCCGGGTTGAGAATGAGGTCGCTCACCGGGACAGGATGCGAAGTCGCCTTTACACTGCCGATACGATGAAGACAAAGATGACCACCATACTTGTCGACGACGAGCCGCTCGCCCGTCACCTGCTGAAGGAGTACCTGCAGGATTTTCCCGATATCAGGATCGTGGGCGAATGCAAGAACGGCAGGCAAGCGATAAAAGCCATCAACGAGCATCGGCCCGATCTTGTGTTTCTCGATATCCGCATGCCGGGAATAGATGGGTTTGAAGTTCTGGAGCACCTCACGTATCTGCCTCACATCATTTTCTCGACTGCATACGGCGACTATGCCTTGAAGGCGTTCGAAATGAACGCCGTCGACTATCTTCTCAAACCATACGATCGGCGGAGATTCTCCCGCGCGCTTCAAAAGGCTATTGACAGAAGAACCACATCGACTGGAGATATTGACCGAATAGTTGAGCTCATGCAGCAATCGAAGGAACCGGGGGAGTTTCCCGAACGCATCTTCGTCCGCGTTGGAAGGAAGATCACTCCAGTTCAGGTACGTGACATTCTGTGGATCGAAGCTGAAGAGGATTATTCCCTCATACATGCGTCAGGCGGCGCTCATCTCTGCAACTTGAGCCTTAATGCTCTTGAAGAGCGTTTGAACCCCTCCCATTTCATGCGCGTACATCGCTCACATATCGTAGCCTGTAATTCCATTGAGCACCTTTCCGGCGACGGCGAAGGAGGGTTCGTGGCAGTGTTGAAGGACGGATCCAAAGTCAGAGTGGGCCGAACCTACGCGTCCAAGATTCGTCAAATCGTCTGGTGACTTTCTTTCCTTAGCCCCACCAAGACTCCCTCCGCGTGGAGAATTGGAATTCTATACTTGTTTTTGCCTCCCTCTGATAAGGCCCGGGTCGATTTCCGAGTCTTCCGTTATTCTGCTCAACAATGGCGATTACCGTCTATAAGGCCATTTGTCCCCTGGTGGCACTATCGGAGAACGAGCAGCTTGCGCGTCTGCACGAACGATCCCGCTTCTATCCGGTAGAAGTAGACGCCGCTCGACAGGCCTGATGCATCAAACCGGACTGTGTGATACCCCGCTTCCATCTCTCCTTCCACCAGTGAAGCCACCTCTTCACCCAGGGTGTTGTACACCGTCAACCGCACTTGACCTCGTTGTGGAAGCCCAAACGTGATTGTAGTGCTCGGGTTAAACGGATTAGGATAATTCTGCAAGAGAACCCAGGTGCTCGGCACTCCTTGCGGTAGATCCTTCACTGCCGTAGTGGAACGCAAAAAATGTCCCCTGCTGCTATACGGTCCCCACCCCGTCAGGTTGTGCGCCCGTACTCGCCAATAGTACTCCATGTTCTTTATCATGCTTCGGATTACTGCCGTCGTGTCCGTCAGTAGTGAGTCTATCCCTATCATGGTGAACGCTGAATCAATACTGTACTCCATCCAGTACCTGTCCACAAATGGTCCGGTCGATCTCCACCTCAGCCGAAGCGTGTCAGCGTTCACCACGGCATTCTGAGAAGGCTCAACAAGCGAAACGACACCCGGCAGGGATAATCCCGTCGAAAATGTCCATGCCTCCGAGTATGCACTCACACCTATCGCCGCATTGTAGGCCCTCACGTGCCACCAATACGATGTCAGGAACGACAGGGAATGCAAGACCGCAAACGTATCTACCGTTTGATAATCCTGCAGAACAGGTCCCGAAGTGAATGTGGAATCTCCGCCCACCTGTAGATGGAATGATGTAGCCCCTGCAGGCCGAGTCCATCTCACAGTTACCGGAGTATCCAGGCCGGCAACCATTGTAGCCGGAGCAATCGGTCTCGGGACGTCACCATCGTTGCTGAGTTCATTCCGGACAATGAACAGTCTATGACCATCGTCACAGAAGAAAGCGAGGTTCGCCCTGACAGCCACCGACCTGCAGAGTTTCGCAGTTCGGAAGGACCCGACGATTGTCGGCTGATGCGGATTCTCCACATTCACAATCGTCAGACCCGTGTCATTCGCCAGATACGCAAAGTGACCCCCGAAGGTCGCGTCCCACGTGTCGTACATAACGAGCGAAGCAATCTTCTGTGGCTGTGATGGAATCTGGATATCAACTATGTCAACTCTTCTGTTGTCCGCAACGCATAACAGATTGCCCGTGACATCAACCACATTAGGATAGAGGTCCGTTTCATAGTGTCCGATTTCGACTGGTTGTGCCGGGTTTGCAGCGTTGATAAGACGTACTCCGCCCGAATAATCGGCAACGACAACAATACTGTCTCGCAGGGCGAGATCGAGAGCAGACCCAGGAGTATCGAAATACCCGATCTCTCTCGGTTGAGAGGGGTTTGAAAGATCGAGAACCCGAAGGCCCGCCTCGGCAGCGGCAACATAGGCGAGCTGACCCCGAATCTTTATCTTCTTGCACACCCCAGTCAACTGGTAGAAGGCCAGATCGTCCGGTCGCGAAGGGTCTTGCACCCCGACAATCCATAGTCCGTTGCTTCCGTTCGCTATGCACACGTAGCCATCGCCGGCGCACACCGCCCAGGCCAACAGCCCACCCCAAATAAAGGACCCTGTTTCGTAGGGAGCAGATGGATCGATGATATTGAAAATACGAAGTCCTGAATCGAAATCGGCAACATACGCATAGTTGCCCCGGACATCCACACCAGATGGAACTTGGGGGAGAGTGCTCATGCTTACGAGTACAGTGTTGTTTTGCCGCAGCGGGATGATCTCAAAGGGGACACGACTCGTATCAGACACACTTGGGTCGTTTGCCGCCGTCACCCGAACCATGCATGTACGTGAAGGTGTGTTCGGAACAGTCCAACCAAACTGCCTTGGCGTCCCGACTACAAGTGACTGTATCACCGACCATGTCCCTCCGGCATCGGTCGTGTAGTCCAGACGGACACTATCGACGCCCAGGGAATTCCAGGTGATTTGAAATGTCGTTCCCGGAAGCACACTCTCTCCGCCGACAGGCGCAGTCAGTGCCACCGATCGAGGAGCACCTCCCAGCGTCACCTTGAAAGAAATCGTGGCCCCAGGAGTTCCAATGAGCGAAATGTCTAAGCCTCCCGGGCTGCCATCGGAGAGAAAGCTGGAAGGATTTGTTCCGTCGTTGATCGAAGTCCTGCCTGCGGGACTGCTAAAATACGCGATGTTCAAGGAGCCGTTGACAGTCGTCGTCCCGTCGGGCCGGTAGAGGTACAATTCGTCCGGCGGTCCACTGGCATTTCCAAACCCGTCCCTAGTGCGGTCGATCCTATACACCAGAAGGCCGGACCCTGGCAACAGTGACTCAAATGGTCCACTTTGTTGTCGATATTCCACAACAAAGTATTCGTTTGAAGAACGTGGCGATGCTATGGAGTAGCAGTTGTTCGTCGCTGAAGTCAGTGGCGACAATGAATAGATCCCCGTCGCGGTGATTTCCGGAATGGACGAGATCCACTGCAGATATCTCCACTTCATGTATGCGCAGGTGTGGCCCTGACCACCTTCCATGATATCCCAACCACCAACGGGTTGTGGAGTGATGAAGGAATAGTGATAGAGATCCGGCGCTCCCAAGATGTGGAGAAGTTCATGAGAGAGCATCTGGATGAGGGGCAGGTCCGAAATCTGAAGTGTATAGTTCCCGACAGTCTTTCCATTGAGAAGCACCGTGGGCGCGTACAATCCGCCGGCATGGGGCCAGAGCAACGTCCCCCAATCGCTGCTTTTGCCGTACACGATGAAGCATATATTGTCAACGTTACCGTCATTGTCACCGTCAAGGGCGAGATCCGAAGGTACCTGTGCCTTGATTGCATTGATCGCGCGCCTCAGCAGTGAGTCCTCTCTCCACCCGTCGTATTGACCGCGATAGCCAAGAGGATTTGTAACGCTATTGTAGGGCAGGAAATATCCCCGGGGATAAGTGTCCTTGTACGACACGGTGGCCGATCCAGAAGGCAGAGGGTAGAGGAAGGACGACACGATCAATTGCTGGTAGGAAACCTCACGAAAGTAGTTGTATTCCGACAAGCTGCTCGGGTCCCGTGCATTGAACAGGGAGTCATAGTATTGAATCCCCTCCGCGAATGCAGGATCGTCGCTGAAGCGAATGAAGATCACCAACTGGTTGATCTGTCCTTTTCGCGGCGCAAGGTGGCTGTCTCCACTGCCCACGCGAAGAATTGCCGTTCTTTCTTCGGCAATCCTCTGGGGTGACAGATTTACTCCTTTCGTCAGATCAGTGCTCGCAGGATCGACTCTTCCAACAACGTATTGGGACGGGATCAGAACTCCCTTTTGCAGAACCGCGTAGACGTAGTATCCGGTCTGAGGGTCCTGCACGATGGTGAAATTCTCTTTGTCATGAAGCCAGTTGTGGAACTCATCGCCTGTCGCAAGGCAGTGTATGATTGTGCCGTCGGGTTGTTGGACAGTCACTGGAACCCTGCTTAAGTAGGCAGCATGGCTTGCATATGCGCACAACATCAGCAGGCAGGAGAAGATTGCGCAGCGTAAGTGTGTCATCGAATGACCTCGTCCGGTATCGACACGATGGTCCAGTATCAGAGAATGGCCAACAAGATAATGCTTCGTGCCTTTATTGAACACCCCCGATCATATTTTGCAATACTTTCGTCAATAGGGCCATTTGTCCCCTGGTGGCACTATCGGAGAACGAGCAGCTTGCGCGTCTGAACGAACGCTCCCGCTCGTATCCTGTAGATATACACGCCGCTGGCTAAACCTGATGCATCAAATCGGATTGAGTGATAGCCCGCCTCCATCTCGCAATCGATGATCTCTGCCACTGTTTCGCCCAACGTGTTATACACCGTCACCAGCACTTGAACCCGTTGTGGAAGGCCATATGTAATTGTCGTACTCGGATTAAACGGATTGGGGAAGTTCTGCATCAGCACCAAATCACTCGGGATTCCCTGAGGCATAGCATTGACTGCCGTGAGTGAACGCAAGAAACGTCCTGTACTGCTGTATGGCCCCCACCCCGAGAGATTATGTGCCCTTACACGCCAGTAGTACTCCATGCTCTTGATCAGGTTCCGGATCACGGCAGTTGTGTCCGTTAGTAACGAGTCTATCGCTTTGAGGATGAAAACTGAATCGACGCTGTATTCCAGCCAGTATCTGTCCGTCATCGGCCCGGTCCATTGCCATCGCAGAAGAACAGTGTCGGCGTTGATAGCACTCCCCTGCAACGGTGCAAGGAGCGTCGGCGTGGAGGGGAATGGGATGATCTGTTGGATGATCTCGGACATGGGGCTCTTCCAGATCACCTTTCCATCAGAGGTCAGCACGAAGCAGTTCTGCGTCGTGGCCGTGATTTCGCTGATCGGCGTGGCTGCAAGACTCCCTGTCACATCCGTCCAGTCAAATGCATCTCGGTGGGCAGCATATACCCTGCCATCGGCTGCCGCCACGAGATACCCGTCCGCCGCTGCCAGCGAAGTGACCGACCTGCCTGTGAGACCGCCGGATACCCAGGAATCGCCCCGATCCGTTGTGACCAGTATTCCTCCCCCTCCCCCGGCGCTCGTATCGCGGGACACACACGCGAGCAGCCGACCCCCGTCATCGAGGAACGAAACCACCTTTTTCCCGGATAACTTCTGCGTGATATTCACCCACGTCGTACCGAAGTCCACCGTCCTCAACACAATTGAGCCGTCGCTAGCAAAAAGTAGAGAGTCAACAGATCCCAAGGCCCGGATATTCATGGAGCTCATCGAATTCCAGGTTCTTCCTGTATCCAGAGTGAATTCAAAGGAGTCGACCAGTAAAGTCATACGTGAAGATTTCGAGTGCATCGTTGCGCACCGACTTACGGACTTCCATGCACTTAAAAAGATGACCATACCAGCTCAGCACCTTCCAGGTGACCCCTCTGTCGGTTGAGAGATGTACGCCGGAGTTTGGCCATGGTCTGCAGTACCACTGACGAGAGCAAAGATTCCTCCCCCAACATCCGTGATGGAGAGGACTCTCCCCCAGAGCAGGTTCGGAGATGTGCTCCAGAAAGCGCCGTTGTCTTGTGTGGAATAGAGCAAGCAATTGCCCACAGGGATCCCACTGCGCCCCGCAACGAGGATGTCCTCGGCGGATCCCTCCCCCGGGTGCAATGCGTGCATTTTCGTGAGCGTTGAAGTGGTCCCTCCGCTCACGAGCGACCATGAGGCGCCATAGTCCCTCGATCGGTAGATGCCGTGTTGTGTTCCGGCAATAACACAGCTGTCCTTGGTCACCATGGAGTTTATTTGCGACGATGCGATCCCATTGCTGACTTGAACCCATGCTCCGCCCCCCAAAGGACGGCGCCAGATCCCGGCGCTGATGGTCCCGCAGTAGACATATCCCCCGTCGGCCGAGCGCATTGCGGTCAAACAGAGAACCTCGGCAAAGGGCAGGCCGGCTCCGATCGAGGTCCATGTTGCGCCCCAATCCGTTGATTGATAGCATGCCCCGGCAGTCCCGCAGGCATAGAGAGTGCCTTCAAACACCTCCACAGCATTGATGTGCTGATTCCCACATGTCTTCATTTCGGGGGACCCATGTTTGGCCGTTGTCGGAGGAGAGAAAGACTCCACCCCCGTATGTCCCCGCGAAAACCGCCTGCGCGCTCGAGTCCGGCACGTACGGCCCGGTCGTGAGCGATGAGACGTTCAGATTGCTAAGTCCGGAATCCGAAGGGAGCCATGAGTGTGTGGGCAGATCGTAGATGCGTATTCCCCCTCCAAATCCGCCGGCGAGTATTGTCACTTTGTTTTTGCTGCGGCTGTACGCGAAAGCGACGATGTCGTCGCTTCCTGTGGTATCCCAGGATGACCAATCCTGGCCGTATTGCGAATGAACAATCTTCCCTTTGCTTGCGCCGACAAGATATCCCCCCGGGCTCGGTAATGACGCCACTTTGCAGTAGGTCAGTGCGACAAGGTATCTCGTAGGGTTATCTGGGTATTGATTTAGCCATGTATCGCCCATGTCCGTGGAGATGAAAACCCGCGCACCGGATCCAACGGCGAAGAGGGTATCCTGTGAGAACGTCAGCGATTGGAAATCCTCTCCCGGATTGGCAATCTTCGACCATTGTCCCAAACCTGAGTCAAACATGACGCACCCCAGTCCAAGCAAGGCAACGATGAATGTTTTCATTGTCGGCCCGATGAGTTTGCGCAGATCTGCAGCAGATGGTCGGCGACATTGGGAAGCCCGGGGGATCCGTCGGAGAGATGCGAGCAACAGAACGAAGGCAGGAAGCGGACTGAGGCTCTCAGGTCTTATACGGCAACCGCCCCGTCCACCGCATGGAGACCTATGTCCTATAGGTGCATGGTAAGAAACGGTATGACAATTGTCAATGCGTAGAACTTGCCCCTGGTCAAAACTCCTTCCGCATCAAAAATAGCAATAGCTGGGACCTCTTGGTTCCGGACCAAGCGACATACCCCTCACGGGCTATTATTCATTTAATCGACCCTATTGCCATTTTATAGGCCATTGCAGCGTCGGGAAGCGGTGTTAAGGTATCTAATAACATATTGTAAGTCCCTTTTTCAGACAGTTCATCAGCAACTTTTTTAATTAGAGCTAAAGTAGCTTTCATCAAACTAGAACCAAGACTTAAACGGGCAACACCCAAATCCTGCAGTTCACTAACAGATAGTGGTGATCCTACCCCAATCGTAGGGTTTGAAAGAATATTGATTGGGGCATTAATTTCCTTAACCAATGTTGAAATCGTTTCTCTTTCCCATACAGGTTGTATGAATATGCAGTCTGCACCAGCTTCCCGGTATTTATTGCCACGCTTAATAGATTCAAATAATTTGTCTCGTGGCGAACCTAACGAAGTATAAAATGAATCCGTTCTTGCATTAATTACTAAATGAAAACCCATTGAATCTGAAAATGCACGAATGGCTGATATTCTTTCACAAAATTCCAGCTCATCGATTAATATCGGATTTAAATCAATACTGTCTTCAATGTTTATTCCAACAATTCCTGTTGCAATTATCTTTTTAATAGAATCAATTATTTCATTTACATCATTCCCATATCCGGCTTCTATATCCACGGTTACCGGGACTTGTACTCCATTTACGATTCCCGTTATAACTTCAATCATTTCTGACAATTGAATTATCTGGCAGTCAGGATACCCTAAAGAGGCAGCTATTCCCATACTTGTTGTTGCGATTGCTTTATAGCCGCTTGCTTCTATTAATTTAGAACTTCCGATGTCCCACGAGTTTAACAGAACCAGAAGTTCCTTATCGTGATGATATTTCAAGAAAAGTTCGGCTTTTTCTTTTTGAATATTTGAAACCATAATATCGTCCCTTTCTTATTGTCTGATACAAGTACTTCCCAATAAGTAGATTCCAGCTCAAAGTTGCCACCCAAACCGGTGTATTGCTGCCACCCCGGATGGAATTGTGAAGGGACAGGGATAATATCTCAATAATTTAACCTCCTATGAAGGACAATTTGGGAACTTGTAACATATGTAATTCTTCAGCAAGATTAAGGCTGTTTATTGACGGACAAGTTCCACACGCCGGTTCTGTGCGCGCCCCAATTCGGTGTCATTGTCGGTCACGGGTTTTGATTCCCCAAAGCCTACGGTTTTGAGCCTTCCGGCATCGATACCTCCTGACCTCAAATAAGCCGCAACAGACTCAGCCCGTTTCTGGGAAAGAGTCTGGTTGTGGGTGTCCGATCCTGTAGCGTCCGTATGTCCTTCGATGGTGAGCTTCCATTCCGGCTCGCCTTTGAAAACAGACAAGACCTCCTCCAGCACTGGCCTGGATTCGGACCTGATCACGTCAGAATCCGTGTCAAAGAGAATGCCATAGACCCTGGCCCTCTTCTCGTCCAGAAGCTTCTTTTTCAGTTCACTGCCTACCGAACCGGACCAGTGGGGGCAGCCTCCAACATCATTCGACATCTTCGTGCCGGTCCAGGTGCCGGACGGAGCGCTTTTTGCACTGGAGGAGTACCACCAGAAGCCTTTAAAGGTTTTGCCGTCTTTGGAAAAGACCATGACAGCAGGCCCGTTTCCGTTGTTCTGCTTCCAGGTGAGCTTCATGACCCTGCCTTCGATGGCGCCGTTCAGGAGCCCCTCCTTGAATTCATAGCATCCTGTAAGGGCGGTTCCCTGCTGCCTCAAATGAAAATTGCCATAGTTGGTGGAGTAGGTTCCCGAGATATTTTCAGGAGTGGAAAAAGACGGCCTTCTGCCGTATCCCCGGAAGGAAAACAACTCGCTGTATGTCGTGCTTCCCTGGTTGGTCTTGATGGTCAGCCGCACCCAGCGCGAGGCCGGTGCCTTGGCTGACGGAAAGCTCTGGCCGTCGCGTTTATCCGCAAGGGCCGTCTCCAAGACTTTTGCATAGCCGGCCGTTTCGGAGGTATTGGAAACTTCCACCAGAATGTCTTTCGCGCCGGCGTTTTGAGTGTCCACTGAGAGGTTGTCAAATTCAAAACGCTCCAAGACCGCCGGTTCTGGCATTTCGAAAACAAACACATTATCCTTTACATTTCCCTTCTCACAGGCCCATCCCGACTTTGTACCGTTATCCAGCATATTCTCGGCATTCCAGCCGCCGTAAGATTTTGGTACAGTCACCGGAAGAGTCCCTTCTTCCAGAGAAAGCAGATTCGTTAGTTGCTCATCTGTCGCAACAGAAACTGAAGAAACGGTTGCGAATAAGAACAAACTAAAACCTGCTAGCCAATACTTTTTCATGGAATCCCTCTCAATGTATTTGATGAGAAAATGCTTTCAGTGGTGTCCCTCGCCACAACTACATCCGCGAGCAAGATAGCGAATCCGAACTGGAATCGCTACTTTGTTCTGGTTCAATGAACAGGACAAAAAGCTTCGATGATCAGATCCTTCCGCTCGTTTTGCTTTTCGCTATTCAAATCAACATCTCAAGTCCGACTCGAGAACATCGTTCTCCGAAAGCAGCTGGAGACACTCACGTGTACGTCCACGAGACCCCGACTGCGCCCTTCCGATAGGATCTTCTTCAGTGTCATGACCCATGCGTTCACTTCCTGGAAAGAGACACTCCTGGTCTTCAGGCCCGAGACCGTCATACGCTGGCACCGGCAGAGCATCAGATTGTTTTGGAAATGGAAAAGCCGAAAGGACTCACCAGAACCGCGCGGAGTCCAAGCTAACGGGAAACTTGCCAAAGTGGCTGTGGTGAACGGGCGCATCACTTCTACTTCCGAAACGCCGCATAGAAAGCACCTACAGACATATTGTTCCCCGAGTGGGCCGCGGGAAATCTATCTCCTCGCTGGGGACAATGTGGCTCTTTTCACGGAATCTGTGCGCACATCCCTCTCGTCGACTCAAGAACTCTCTCCCATTCACCTCAAGCTGGGCACCAATCACCCCGGATGAAATTGTGAAGGGACAGGCGTAATTGGCATTCATCAAATAAATGTGTATAGTAATGCTACTACCGCTGAGGAACTCGGCTTGAATTACAATTTTGAGTGGGATCCGGCCAAAGCCAAGGCAAATGTCAAGAAGCACAGAGTTGGGTTTGACCGGGCGACCGAAGTATTCATCGACCCTATGATGTTGACAATTTATGACGAAGTCCATAGCGAGTCTGAGGATCGGTGGATCACCTTGGGGCAGGATCGAAACAATGTGACGTTGGTGGTAGTTCACACATTCAAGGAAGTTAATCAATCAGATACTTCGATTCGCATCCTTTCTGCGCGTCGAGCAACGAAAAAAGAAGGTCGTCAATACCATTCAAGGTAGTGAAATGAAAAAGGAATATGATTTTAGCGGCGGAGAACGGGGAAAATTCTATCGACCAGACGCTCGATTGAATCTTCCGATTTACCTTGAAAAGGATATTTCTGAGTTCATACAGAATTATGCAACTCGGAAGAAGATCGATCGGCAGACTGTCGTGAATCGAATGCTGCGGGGAAGCAAGGATATGATTCAATCCTTGCAATAATCGATTTTTCACCCCCGTACGGGGGACTTTTTCCATCCGTCATGCCGCTGGTCTGTAGTAGTGATGATGCAACCCACCCAGGACAGCGCTCCGGCAAACAGGACCACCCATCTTCTCTCGCTCCCCAGGCCTCGGAATTCCTTGCTGAATCCCCTGATGTGGTCGCTGGCTGTTGTAGAAAGCGATATACTCATCCAGAATCCTCTCGATCTGACTTCTGCCAATCAGCAGGAAATTGTCCAGCGCCTCTCTTCTCACAGTCCTGAAGAAACGCTCCATGATGCTATTCATGTTCGGCGCTTCCACTCCTGTTCTGACCGATACCAGATTGTACCCCAAAGGGGGAATCTATACCCATGCCGTACCACTGTCTTCCCAGCCCCTTGGGAATGTCTATTCTTACCCTTGAGAGAATTGCTCCACAATGGGAACCTTCGCAATAATTCATTGGTTTTCCTCATTAGAAGGATTTGAGCTGGGGGTGATTGTCGCTTCTCGCTTGACCCCTCTGTAGATCCGCTCGATGTTACCCTTCCGCTGCCCTTTTTCCTCCCTAACTGATCGGTCAGCGCGTCCTAAGCAATCCATGATGAGCACGGCGACTTCTTTCAATAAACAGTAGACTTAACTTCACACTAAATTCAGAGAACCATTATGAGCTGGACCTATCAAAGTTGGGGCACCGAGTGCCCAAGGATCGCGGTTGATCTTACTGGTAACCATGCCGCAGATATCCTTGGCTTTGGCTATGATGGGGTATGGGTTTCTCTAAACGACGGAAACGGGAATTTCAGCCCACCCAATGTTGGCATTAACGATTTCTGCATAACAACGGGCTGGTCAACTAAAAAGCATGCACGTTTTTTAGCGAACCTTACAGATAGTGGTTATCCTGATATTATTGGCTTTGGCGATGATGGTGTGTTTATTGCCAGGGGCAATGGTGACGGTACTTTTCTACCGGTAGAACTTGTTGTTGGAGATTTTGGGTACAATCAGGCTTGGCGCGTAGAAAAGCATCCAAGATATGTGGTGGATTTGAATGGAAATGGCAAAGCAGACATTATTGGTTTTGGAGACGATGGCGTGTGGACAGCCATGAACAAAGGGGATGGCACGTTTTATCCGGCACAGTATATTCTTGCAGATTTTGGGTTTAACCAGGGATGGCGTGTAGAAAAACATCCAAGGTATGTGGTGGATTTAGACGGAGACGGCAAGCCCGATATAATTGGCTTTGGCGATGCAGGTGTGTATGTGGCCATGAATAAAGGGGATGGCACTTTTCACCCGGTGAAGATGGGCCTTGTTGCATTAGGTTATAACCAGGGCTGGCGAGTAAGTACGCATGTGCGGCTTGTTGGCGATGTACTCGGCGTTGGAAAGGCATCTATTGTTGCGGCAAGAGAGGATGGAGAAGTGCTTGTTGCATTGGGAATTGGTAATGGTAGTTTTCAAATACCACAAGCTGCCGGCATATCCCTCGGGTATCTTTATAAGGATTTTCAATTTTACGCTACAATTGATTTTACACCCTATCTCATTTTTTTGGCCGACAATGTCGGCACTGGACAAAGAAAACAGTTGGTTGCTTTCGGCGATAGCGGCGTTTTCACCGTGGATTTTACCAACCCATCTTCATCTCCTTTTTTTGCAGTTGCAGATTTTGGGTACAACCAGGCTTGGCGCGTAGAAAAGCATCCAAGGTATGTGGTGGATTTGAATGGAAATGGCAAAGCAGACATTATTGGTTTTGGAGACGATGGCGTGTGGACAGCCATGAACAAAGGGGATGGCACGTTTTATCCGGCACAATATGTTCTTGCAGATTTTGGGTACGCTTCCGGGCGGGTAGTCAGTTCAATTACCGTTGACTTCAATATGACAGGCGATGATCTGGACGATGAAACACAGCTTCACATTTTTATGAAGAACCGCAAAAGCGATACTTCCGATTCTGGAGATCCCGGGTCATTGGCGCAGCATATACAAAACTATGCAGATGCAGAGAATACCTGGTATGAAACAAATCCTTACCTGGGGTGTGCACTGTGTGCAAATGTGGGAGGCGGTTTTGGCGATGGCGATACGAAGCGGGTAAATATTTCGCTGCGCAAAAAGCCTATCCCGTTGGAAGAGCTCAATCTTCCGCAAATACTTATTTTCATTATTCCAAGCGGTGATGACACCTGGAAATTTGAATATACCGTTAGCAATAACGCTGGACGATGGAACGCAATTGCCGCCATTTGGTTCGAACGTTAATGGAATCACCGGAATTATCATGGATCAGGACAATTCCAGTTATTCGGGAATAGGCACCGAATTGAACCACCGGCGACAGCCCCGCACTACCACAGGGACAATACAAAGGGCCCATACTAAGCCGCGCAACCATTGAATTCAAAACGCATAACAATGATAAGAGCAGTAGCACCGCTGTGAACGTCCATATTGTCAACAGAAAATCCGGTACGGAAAGCCAGGACATTTCAGTAGTATCAGATATCGCCCCAAATCAATATTTTGATGACCCAAGTGATCATCTTTTCGAACTGCCCATTGCATCGAATAATATCTTTCTCAAGGACATTGTTTTGCCGGTTGTATACATCAATATAGTTCCGAACGATGATGACGAGACCTGGATTTTTGATTATACGGTCACTTTCTATTTCGACGACACCCAGCCATACGCCTGGGTCACTTCGGGCGTCATTTTAGATAACGGGCATCACAAGCATATGGGGGTGTATAGCGGTCGCCCCGTTGTTGTGCACCCGCAAGCACCATTAACATTGTCTCCTATAATTCGGAACAAAACCATTTCGCTGGAGTATGTACGTCAAAAACTCAACGAGTTTTTGCTCAACCGGCAAACGAAAGGAAGCCCGGATCCCCTCGTAAAAATCCTCCTTGATAATACAGATGACTTTGATAAAATCTCTGGGATTTACTTTTCAGACAAACGACGACTATGCTGCACCCAGATCTTATAGCGACGTACAGCATATTGACAATGCTCCGCCAGCACCCAACATAATATTGGCGCCAAACGAGCATATGGGCATTGACTTACTCACACACTATGAGCGACATGCAAACGTTTTTTAACAGTTTTCACCTGGGCTCACTGGTGCAGGAGCAGGTAAATGATATTAATTTGCAATCATTGAGCTTGGCTATCGATACCAATGATTCGCAAACCCCTTTAAATCTTGAAATCGACTTTGAGACGGGCGGACCCGTAGAAGTTACCGGCGCTGCAGACATTGATATAACAGAACAGCTTTACCTAAAAGCGAAGCTTACTTTACGCCCCGACCTTGATTACGGCGTTGTCGATTTGATGGCGTGGATGCAGGATATTAGTAAAATACAAGTAACGTTCGGTTATTTAGAATTCCGGAAATCAGCCTGTCTATAATTACAGTGGCACTTTTTTGGGAAATCCAACAAGTGGTACAATAGGAATAGGTTCTGGCGGATTTGCGACTTACGATGACCTCGTACAAAGCCTGATAAATCAGGTGTACGAATTTCACCATGTTGAGGACATTTCTTTGTCCCTCGTGGTGGTATTGATAATAGGTGCAATTGCCGGCCTTTGGTGGCAGTTGCTGGTCGGCATTGGTGTTTTGCTCGGCACAATTTTGGGTATTGGCAAATTAAAAAGTTACTTGGGTGATAAGATTAGCGGAATCGCGGAAAACAAGTTTATGGGTACAAGAGATTCATTGAATTCACTGGCAAGTTCGGTGCTGATGGGCGGAGTTGTGAACGTCGCAAATACCGGGCCGCTGCCGTATCCAAACCCAAGCAGGCTCACAGGGATGGGTTTAAACAATGGCGTATTGACATTGGATTATATCGGGCCACAAAACAACTTTCAATTCCCGGCGCCCTGCAAAGCAGATTGGTCCGGGGGGCCACTCGACCCTGGCACTCTGGCAAATATCGATCACATCATTGTCCTTACAATGGAAAACCGTTCTTTCGACCATATGTTGGGATATTTGAGCCTCCCATACGAGAAAGGGGGGATGAACCGCAGCGATGTAGATGGTCTCAAGGGGGGAGAGTTCAACATTTGCAATGGACGAACGATAAAACCTTTCCGTTTTCCTTACGGAGACACTATTTTTTCACCGGGACCATCGAACAGTTTTGAACCAATTGCCGCAGCAGTGAATGGCGGTAGAATGGACGGATTTGCGCAGGTATATGCCGATGAATATGGAAACACTTTGGCACACCGGGTGATGGGATACCATAGCTACGATAATGTGCCGACCTATGATGCGCTTGCAAGGGAATTTGCTATTTGTCATCGTTGGTTTTGTTCCTTTCCCGGCGAAACATTCCCCAACCGATTATTTTCAACTAGCCGGCAGGCCCAATATAGACCCATGGGGCATGTGGGATTATGCCACTGATAATGTCACAAATTTCTTATTTGCAGACACTATATTCGATCATTTGTCGGAACAAGGCGTCTCGTGGAAATACTTTGAGCACAGCCCATGCCAGTTGCGGCTTTTTGAACGGCATACATTCGACTATCAAAACGTGGTCAGCTATGACGATCCGAAATCTGGGTTTGCTCATCTTGCTTTGTCCGGAGGGCTTCCATCGGTTAGTTTTATCGATCCGCATTTTAAGGATTTTCCACCAAACGGTTTTTGTGATGAGCCACCTTCTGATATACGCAACAGCCAGAAATTCATTGACGATTTGGTCGGTATCGTTCGCGCCAGTCCAAAGTGGGAAAAAACACTGTTGATTATCACCTATGATGAGCATGGCGGATTTTATGACCATGTGCCGCCTCTTAATGCCGCACAAGTATCGCCGGAATTGCCAAAGACCACCGGTCTGCGTGTTCCTACGTTTGTTGTTTCGCCCTGGATAAAGCGCGGATCTGTGTTTGGACACGATAGCACAGCAATTACTCCTCCTCCGCATGAAAACGAATTGATGAAGTCAGCAATTTCTAATGACAGTCTTCATTTTGACCATACATCAATATTGAAAACTATTGCAAGAAGATTTTTGAGTCAAAAACCGCCATACATGGGTGCAAGGTATGCTGCGGCGCATGATCTCTCAGAGGTGTTGAGCACTGAGATGGAAAAAAGCACTGATCAATTTTTGCCATTCGTTCCATATACGTTGGATTATGAGAATACGAAAATGAATTTGAATGTTCACAACGGGGATCGTTCGATTCATGCATTGCTCAATACAAGCCCTGCCAACGCTATGAACATACCTGATTCACAAAAATTCAAGTTTGAAGATGCCGGAGACGGGTTTGTGTATATCCGAACTTTTGCAGGGCTGTTTGTTACCGTTCTTCTCTTCCGGAAAGCCCATCCATCATCTTCCCAATGCCGTGCCGGTGTATCCAGTTGAGCAAAATTTGAAATTTCCATTCGGTTCTGTTGGATCGCGGGATCCTAATCTTCAAAAATGGAAGTTGGTGCCTGGCAATAATGTAGTAGCCTCCAATACTGGTTTTGTTGTGTATTCAGCGGCTTTTCCAAATTTGGTTTTGCAGGTAGCGAACGGAGCTGCGGGTGCAATAATGCCTGCTGTTGTTCTAAGCATACCGACACCACCAAAGAGTAGTTTTGCGAAACCGAATCAATGGAATGTTACTTCTCCGCTAATTCCAAACAATGTAGTGGTTAAATCGCTGTAAAGACGTAAGCCAGATTCTTGTATGGGTGCTTGTGACCTGCCCTGTCCGTCGTCATTATTCCATCCGAAGCGCAATTCAGCTGCGGATGGTGATCCAAGTGCGACGTTGGATACGATATGATGGCTGGTGGGGGAGGTGACGGCATTTCGTGCGAATGAGCATGCGATTTGATGCTGATTGCCTGTCTTGCAGTTCATGCGACAAAAATCATCACGTTCGGCGGCAAGTCCAACGTTGACGAGGGAGAAGTGAGAAGAAGGTGTGTCATTGCCAACTTTCTGTTGCCGTTGAGTAAACGCAACGCATGTTGATTTGTGTGAATTGTGATGACCTGCAGATGGGGATTCGGAACAATCAACTGTGACGGCGGAGAATCTCCCAGACACCCACGATGAGCCAGATACTCAGACCCACAATTCCTGAAAACCCACCAAGCCACGGGTTGACTGTGGGGAAGAGCAATGCCCGTACGGGGAGGAACTTGAGGGCAACGATGCGGGTGAGCCTTAGATCCTCGGCTTTGTAGACGACCCCCATGCCGCCTTCGCCGAGCTTCTCGAGGATCTTGTAGTGGGAGACAGTCTGGCCGATCATGGGAAACCTACACTGACGTGTATGATTCCTGCGGCACGAAGAACCAACAGTCCGGCGGAATAATACGGAGGGGGCGCGCGAGAGTCAAACCGCAACCATATAAGCTGAAACGATTATGGGAGACTGGGATCCGGAGATACGAAAGGGTACACTCATACGCACGAAAGCCGCGACATTTTGGCGGCATCGCGGCTCGTCATCCCTCACGGCTGAGGAATGAAACCTCGCTGAATTCTGCAATTTCAGATCACAGCCTGGTCACCTGACACTCTTCTCGCAGGAAAATTGGTTTCCTTCATGCGGGATCTTTCCGCGGGGCCTCTTGGTTCCTGGCCAAGCGTCACCTCTTACCAGCAAAAAATAGGGTTATCTTGACCGATTTTGAGCGGTGAAGCGGGTCGAACGCCTACAATCTGTCTACAGTCCTTCTTCCAACCTCTCAAGACTGCCCTTTTTCGTCGGGGCGGGGGGATTTGAACCCCCGGCCTCTTGGTCCCGAACATTGCTGGAATCCTGTAATGCGGCGATTTCAGGGCAGTTTTCCAAATTTGAATTTCATGGAGTGCATCGAATTTCACAAACCGTACACAATCTGCTCACACTCACTGGAGGACCGAAAGCGAACCTACTTCAAGGCGATCCGCACGGCAACCGTGCAATTCTTCTTCACGCTGTTCGTCCCGCTGGCGCGACGATTTGATCTCACCAGCAGGCAATTCGGATGATTCATCCTGGAGTTCCGACACGGATGGAATTTTGAAGAGGGACAACACCCGTTTCCCCGTTTCGCTTGCCATTTTGGCGACTTTTGGTATATTTGGATATACTGAATCCCAAAAGGATGGAGAAATGGATATAGTAAGAAGATTCTTGCAAAAGCCGAAGGGAAACTTCTTTCTGTTTGGACCCCGCGGTTCCGGGAAATCCACATGGCTGAAACAGTCGTATCCCGAAGCTTTGTATTTGGATCTTCTTTCACCGGATGTATTTCGTGAGCTTGCGGCACGCCCCGAGCGTCTTGCCGAGCGAGTGAGAGGTGAAAAAAGGAAGATCGTGATTGTCGACGAGATCCAGAAGATACCGGATATTCTTCCCGTGGTTCATCAGATGATTGAGAAAAAAGAGGGCTGGCAGTTCATCCTTACGGGATCGAGTGCGCGAAAACTGAAAAGGTCCGGAGTTAATTTGCTGGGCGGCCGTGCGGTGTTGCGATCAATGCATCCTTTCATGGGGGCGGAGCTCGGGGAACGGTTCGATTTTGGGGGGGCTTTGCATCAGGGTATGCTGCCGGTTGTTCTGGGAGCGGATGTGCCGTCGGATATTTTGAAGACTTATGCGGCTCTATATATGAAGGAAGAAGTTCAGCAAGAAGGGCTTGTGAGGAACATCGGTTCTTTTGCGAGGTTTCTGGAGGCTGTCAGCTTTTCGCATGGGGCGGTCCTTAACTCTTCTGATGTGGCGCGGGAGTGTCAGGTCGGAAGAAAGGCGGTCGAGGGGTATCTTGAGATCCTTGAAGACCTCTTGTTGTCGTTCCGTATCCCCGTCTTTTCAAAACGAGCGAAACGTCTTGTCAGCCAGCATCCCAAGTTCTATTACTTTGATGCGGGAATTTTCAGGACCCTGCGTCCCTCAGGGCCGCTTGACCGGGTCGAGGAGATCGATGGGGCGGTGCTTGAAGGGCTTGTGGCCCAGCATTTGAAGGCGTTTTGTGATCTTGATGAGCGCGGGTTTTCGCTTTCCTTCTGGAGGACCAAGGCGGGGATGGAAGTGGACTTTATTCTTTATGGGGCCGGGGGGATCATCGCGATTGAGGTCAAAAGGACATCCCGGCTTCGCGCGGCCGACTTTTCGGGCCTCAAAGCTTTTAAGACCGATTATCCAATGGCCAAAGCGATTCTCCTATACGGCGGAAAAGAACGTCTGCGAATGGGGGATGTGCAGTGCATGCCTTGCAAAGACTTTCTTCGTACCCTTCGCCCCGGGATGGATTGGGAGAAAGATAGTTGAAGAGTGAACTTTCTCGGCGACATTTCAATGGAGAAATCCTACAGCATCATTCTCGAAGAAGGTCTTGTAAGGGCGTACGGGGGACTTTTTCCATCCGTCACGCCGCTTGTCTGTAGTAGTGATGATGCAACCCACCCAGGATGGCGCTCTTGCGGATGGTACCGCTCATGATTCCCGGTCGAGCCGGCCTAGGGATTTGTTGCTGGATTCCCTGATGCGGTCGTTGACTATTATAGAAGGCGATGTACTCCTCCAGAATCCTCTCGATTTGAGCTCGGCCAATGAGCAGGAAATTGTCCAGTGCTTCTCTTCTCACCGACCTGAAGAACCGCTCCAAGATACTGTTCATATTCGGTGCCTCGACTCCGGTTCTGATCGATACCAGATTGTACGCCAGGAAGTCGATATTGAACATCAACGTCCCGCAGAGCGGGATCATGGATCAAATACGCTCTGCTGGCTATGGATTCGGTGAACAGTATCAACTGCTGTCGGACAAACTCCCTGGTGGGATTCTCAGTGATGGCAAACTGGATGATCTCCCGTGTCTTGTGCGAGATGATTGCGAAGACATAGAACCGCTTCCCCAGCATGGTGTCGACTGTGAGGAAGTCGATCGCATAGATGACCTGTATCTGCGTTTCCAGAAACCTCTTCCAGGTCAAGGATCTCCGTATCTTTCCTCTCCGCCTGTAGGACTGAAGAATCTTGCGGATAGTCTTTGTGCTGAGTGAGATATCGAGCTTCAACAATTCGCCCTGAATCCTCTTCACACCCCAGAGCAAGTTATCGTTTTTCATGGACAAGATCAGGTTCTTGATATCTGCGTCGACGGGCTTTCGACCTCTTTTGGCCGGCCGGTGTTCGAAGGTCCAGAACCGCTTTATCAGGGTTCGCTGCTAGGTGAGAAGCGTTTCCGGCTTGACCAGCGTTAGCCGGTGCTTGATGTCTGCTGCCCCATTCACGACAACCAAGAACAGCTTGTCGTAGAAGTTGAAATGGGCCCTCTTCTTCCCCATTTTCCGTAGCAGGATCTCGTTCTCTTTCTTGAGCACCGCGTTTTCAGTGAGGATATTCCCTTTTGACCGGAAGGCTTTGAGAAAGAAACGTAGGAGGGTCCCCAAGAAGGCTATCATGTCTGCTCTGAAAGTGCGGGATGGTTTTCAGAGTTAAATATCAGCACTTCTGACGTCAGATGTAATAAGTCCTCCCCACGGGGACTTTTCTCTACCACCGCTTGGTTCCTGGACAAGCCACGAGCGTCTTCTTCACAAAAATGGCGCGCTTTGGGCAGATCCCCGCCCGCAAAGTGCGCCACTGGTTACAGTCTGGTTACAGTCGTACTTCCAACAACCTCAGAATTGCCCTTTTTCGTCGGGGCGCCGGGATTTGAACCCGGGACCTCTTGGTCCCGAACCAAGCGCGCTAGCCGGGCTGCGCTACGCCCCGAACATATACCACATTTTACAAATTACAAAAAAAACCTTCCTAAAGCAAGAGTCCCCACGACGTGTCAAGAAGAAGTCGGACCCTTCCCGGTTTCCAACAGTGCATTCTCCAGGATCCTGCACGCATCTTGCACACACGGCAGACACACCACCGCGGAGAGTCGCTTCTCTTCGACCTGCCGCCTTCCCTCAACCGTGGATATATCACAGCCTAGAATATCCCTGCAAAGAAGCGAGCCGTGAAGTTGGCGGAACTCCCTGGAGAAGTCGTTGACTTGAGCGTATGTTCTTTCCTTCGCAAAGGAGTCTACCGTGGTCGATCCGGATTTGCATCCGATGACCATGAGAGCCGCTGTCACTGCACCACACACCTCCTGCTGCCTGCCCATCCCGCCACCAAAACCGGCGGCGATGCGCAAAGCATCCCCCTCTGCCACCCCTACCGAGGAGGCGTAGGCGGAGAAAACGGCCTGTGCACAATTGAATCCACGCCTGAAACGATCAGATGCATCATCGATTCGTGACAACATGGTGCCTCCTTTCACGGCAGTCAGATTCTCAGGATTACGGAAGCAAGATACGAAGTATCAACACCGCCTCACAATCTCCTCTACCACCCCCTCCACCTCCCTCCCCTCAACCATTTCCACCCACTCAATCCGCTCATCCCGCCGGAACCACGTCATCTGTCGCTTGGCATACCGCCGCGTGTTCCTGCAGAAAAGCTCTACCATCTCATCCCGTGATATTTCCCCGGCTCGGTATGCAAATGCCTCGGCATACCCGACGGTGTTCACGGAATTCAGCCCCGGACCGTATCCCCTCCGGACAAGATCCTCCACTTCATCCAGCAACCCCCCTTCAAGCATCATCGTGCATCGCTGTCGAATTCTCTCATGAAGCGATGGCTTTGGCCACGCCAACCCGAATATCCTCGACTTGAACGGTATCTCAACCTTCAGATCCCGATGAAGCTGCGAAATGGGTACTCCGGTTGCGTGAAACACTTCCAGCGCCCGAATCATTCGACGCGGCTTCGTCGGATCAACACGAGCCGCAAACAGAGGATCTACCCGACGAAGCTCCCCCAACAACGCTTCCACTCCTCCGGCTGCAAACCGCCGCTCGATCGTTGACCGCACTTCCTGATCTGCAGGAGGGCCATCGAAGAACCCGTCAACCAACGACCGTATATAAAGCCCGGATCCGCCGACAATAAGCGGCACACGCCCCCGCAAGAGGATGCGCCCAATTTCCTCCCTCCCACGAGTGCCAAACTCGCCGGCACTATACTCCTGATCGGGATCGAGAATGTCGATGAAGTGATGCGGGACTCGCGTACGCTCTGCGACCGTCGGCTTCGCCGTGCCGATGTCCATGTGCCGGTAGATCTGACGTGAATCCGCTGATATGATTTCCGACCCGAGCCGCTCTGCGAGCGGAAGCGACACGGTTGTTTTCCCCGAGGCCGTCGGCCCCACGAGCACGATTACCACCCCATTTTTCCTATCAAGGGAACAAATTTGAACCCCGGCGCTTCCGTACGCTCAATGGCGTCGCCACGGCGCTCTGCAATAACGATCGATTGGATTTCCCGTCCCCCCACGGGGATGACCAGGCGACCACCATCGGCTAACTGTTCCAGCAACGGCCGGGGAACCTGTGGCGCGGCGGCGGTAACAATGATCCCCTGATATGGCGCATGCGCAGTCCAGCCAACAGTGCCGTCCCCACCATGCGACGCAACCCGGTATCGTAATCGTTCAAGGATCTTCCTCGCCCCGGCGAGCAGTTCAAGACTCCGTTCGATCGTAAACACGTAAGCGCCCATTGCCGCCAGGACAGCAGCCTGATATCCCGATCCCGTGCCGATCTCAAGAATCTTGTCGCCTTCCTTGAAGCGCAATGCCTCCGTCATGAACGCGACCGTATAGGGCTGTGATATCGTTTGACCTTCACCGATCGGCAATGACGTATCGTCGTACGCCCGTCCGGCAAAATGCTCCGGCAAAAAGAGATGTCGCTCGACGCGGCTCATCGCTGAAAGCACGCGCTCGTCATTCACGCCCCGTTCGCGAATCAATCGCACCATTTCGGCGCGCTCCTCGGCAAAGCGCCGAACACCAGTGCGTCCACCACTCGTTGGATTGCTCATGAGGTTCGAAAAGACCATCAGCTGGCCGTGCGCAACGCCCGCCAGACGGATGCGAGAGATCGGTCGCCCTCCACGGAGAGCCGGTTCTTCAACTCGCGCCGGAGATTGCCCGCGGTAATTTCACGATACAGGGTCCCGTTCTCCGCAATGGAGATGATTCCTGTTTCTTCAGAAACTATGACCACGATGACATCTGCCTGCTCGGAGATGCCAAGACCGGCCCGATGCCGGGTCCCAAGCAAGTGCCCCTGCCACGTGGTGATATTCGAGAGCGGCAGAGTGCACCGGGCTGCCTCGATGACCCGATCTTTGATGACCACCGCACCGTCGTGAAGAGGAGAACGCGGATTAAATATCGAAAGAAGCAACGTGCGGCTGACCATGGCGTCCAATTTTGTCCCGGTTTCAACATGCATGCGGATCCCGGTCGCACGCACAAAGACCACCAATGCTCCGTACTTCTTGCGCGACAGTTCGGCAAGTGCACCTACCACTTCGTCAATCGATTCGTCAACATCCATTTTGAGGAACAGGCGAACCACCGGACTCCGCCCGACCAGAACAAGGAGCCGGCGCAACTCGGGCTGGAAGAGGATAATGAAAGCGATAACCCAGATGTCGGTGATCGTGCGAAGAATGGAGGTCATGGCCTTCAGGTTGAACGCCTGCGCAACGAATGCAGAGCCAAGCACGAGCACAAGTCCGGCGAAGATCTGAATCGCAATAGTCCCCTGTACAGCAAGATATAACCTGTAGAACAAAAATGAGACCAGGGCAATATCGACAAGGTCGATAAGCGAAACGGAAAGGAATCCTATACGAAAGAGTTCCATGATTTCATCCGTGTGCATGGCGAATGGCGTCGGCAATCGCGAGGGCCCGACGAACAGGCCTCACATCGTGTACACGCACAATGTGGGCACCAAACATGGCGGCGGCAACCGCCGCACCTATCGTCCCTTCTACCCTATCATCCACCGGAAGACCGAGGATATCGCCAATGAACGCCTTCCTCGATGGCCCCACAAGCACCGGACATCCGAGCGACCGGAACTCGTTCGCTCCCGCCATCAGGCGAAGGTTGTCCTTTACCCCCTTCGCAAAACCGATTCCAGGATCTACGATGATCTGCGCCACCCCGGCCCTCCGCGCCTTCGCGACCGCCGCAGCGAGCACATCTTTGATCTCCCCGAACAGATTCTCGTACGTTGTGTGCTGCTGCATCGTTCGGGGAGTGCCACGCATGTGCATCACGATTACCGATGCCCCCGCAGCTGCCACTACCTCCGGCATCGCTTCATCCACTCCGAAGCCGCTGATGTCGTTGGCTATTACTGCACCGGCTTCAAGTGCTTCGCGCGCTACAACAGATTTGGAGGTATCAATCGAGACCGGCACATCGGTCTGACGCACCAGGTCCCGGATCACCGGAATCACCCGGTGCAATTCTTCCTGAACCGTTATCGATTCTGCACCCTGCCCGTAGGCCATTCCGCGCGGACGTGTCGATTCCCCCCCGACATCTATGAAATCCGCCCCTTCATTGACCATCGCAAGCCCCCGCTCAACTGCACGTAACGGGTCCATGAACTCTCCGCCATCCGAAAAGGAGTCCGGAGTGACGTTGAGTATCCCCATGATATGTGTGCGCGCGGAAAAATCGACTTCCCGATTGCCAAACCGGAAGAGCATGTCGGTTCCCATAAACAGAGAAGGTGACCGGAACGATCACCTTGACCTGAAGAGTATTACTTCTGTTTGCTCATTTGCGCTTTGCGCTTTGCTTTTGCGCGCTTCACTGCCTTCCCGTGTTTCTTCTTTGCATTCTGCGTCTTCTTGTTCATGCGTTCCTCCTGAGTTCTTGTTTCTGTGGATCACTACAAATACCCGTCCGAACGCACAATGCGTTCGACTTCTTCAAACTTTCTGAGCCGCGGCACGACGCCAACAAGGTAGTCCCGCAGCATCTCCAGCCGCTCGCGTTCCGCCCTGAATTCCAGAATGGTCTGCCGTTGTTCTAGATCCAGACCGGCTTTTTGTGCCATCACGAATGCAATGCCCGGTGTCACGGCATCAGGATCGAGTTCCTTCGCCTGCCCGCCGTAGACGATGCGCACGACTTCGTTGTACAGCGCCACCGTCTCTTTCACGAGCGCAGGATCGGCGGTCGGATCTTCGTCTGTGAAGAATTCCGCCTCAGCGATTGCATATGGCGCCGCCTCCGTCCGCACTTCGACAATCCGAAACCGTTCACGCCCCTCCGCCAGAATATCCAGCTGCCCCTCGTCGTACGTGCGTATGACCGACGTAATCCCCGCCGCACACCCGATCATCGCGAATGACTGCTCCCTGCTCAGCACAATGCCGAATTCCGACGACGTCCGGATGCACATATGGATCAACGTCTTGTAGCGTTCTTCAAATATGTGCAACGGAAGCGCTGCATGAGGCAAGAGCACGGCTTGCAGCGGAAAGAGCGGGAGCTGCGTAATGTTCATAGACGACCGGATACTGAAGAAAGTATAGCGAAAAACCCTTAGAACTTCAAGAAAAAACAGACCCGTCGCCCTCTCTTCGAAGACGACGGGTCTGCCAATGAAGACCTAAGAATTCAGATTTCAGAATTCCCGGTTCATCTTGCAGCTTATCCTTCCCGATCCTCATACCATGCAGCCTGAATGGACTCCAGGATGCTCTCGGTCGCCGCATCCGGCTCATCATCAAATGTCGGCATTGCGACGACGAGATTCTGCACATCCTTTAACGAGAGCCGCAACGGATCCTTGTCCGGATACTGCCCGGCAAGATCACGCGCCAACTCCTCAACATCCTGCCACGTCCATTTCATCGAACCTTGGCCTCTTACCTGGCGAACTTCTTGAACCGATCGTTGACACGGCCCCAGTGGATGTGCGCAATGAAGTTGTCGATGTACGCGGCGCGCTTCGGACCATCCTTGTGGTAGTAGGCATGCTCGAAAACATCGAGAGCGATCAACGGTATGCCACCCCAGATCGCACCGTAATGATGCTCGTCCACGAGGACGTCCAACAAACGACGCGAGTAGAGCATGTCGAACGTCAACACACCCCATCCGCTCAACTTTGCAGAAAGCGCCGTCGCCTTGAAATCCGTTTTCCACGCATCAAAAGCGCCGAACTCTTTTTCGATGGCAGCCTTGACTTCGGGACCCTTTGAGGGATCGCCGTCGCCTCCCATCACTTCCCAGTACACGTCATGCAGCACCGTGCCACCATGATTCCAGGTCGAGCGGCGTTTGAGCTCTCCGATCTGACTGTAGTTGCCATTAGCTGTCGACCGATCGGCCGTCTCAAGCGCCTTCTCAATATTGTTCAGCGCTGTCACGTACCCTTTGTGGTGCGTGTTATAGTGCCAATCGGTGGTCTCTGCATCCACGACGGGCGCAAGGAGCTTCTTCGCTTCTTCATCGGAATAGGGACGGGGATTGAATTTCCATTCATACGCCATTTGTACATTCTCCTGTGGTTGTAGTGGTTGAGATAGTAGTGATCCAAAATTCTTGACCCGCGGCGCTAGTGTCAACAGCCCGCCCACCGCCACACTCTTCACGAAAAGTCGTCGTCTCACGTCATGACCTCTCCGTCTGGTGCACTCCCGGGGTGAAATCGGGCCTCAGACCCCGAATGAACTCCCGCATCCGCACGTCCGTGTCGCCTGCGGATTCTGGAATACGAAACCCTTCCCGTTCAACCCGTCGCTGAAATCCAGCACCGTGCCCGAAATGTGAAATAGACTCTTGGGATCGACAAACACACGCAGCCCGTGCATCTGCATGACCTTGTCAGTCTCCTTCGGCTCGGCATCAAAACCGAGAGCATAGGAGAGCCCGGAGCATCCGCCACCCTTTACACTGACCCGAAGTCCATGCGTATCGGGGGTGTTCTCTTGAGCCATAAGGCGACGCACCTGCGCAACCGCCTTTTCCGTCAACGTAATCTCGTCATTCACTGCCGGCACAGCTACCGCCGTTGGGTCAATCATCGTTGCCTCGCTTGGTTAGAAACCGAGTTCCAATTTCGCCGCTTCACTCATCATGCTGGGATTCCAGGACGGCTCCCACACAACGTTGACGTGCACATCCCGCATCCCCGGAACCATGCGCACTCTCGTCTCGACATCCTTCGGCAATGTTTGCGCTGCCGGACAGGAAGGCGAGGTCAGGGTCATCGTAATGGTGGCCTCCGCCTTGGAATCGACGCGAATGTCGTACACGAGGCCAAGATCGTATATGTTGACCGGAATCTCAGGGTCGTAGCACATTTTGACGCCCTCAATCGCCTGACCTTCCAGCAGCTTCTGTTCCACCGTACTGATGTCAGCCGCAGTATTGGCTGTTTCCGCCATGGTCACTCCGTTGATATCGCTTTCGAATCCGACTTTACGGCGGCATGAAGCGTGTGCCAGGCAAGACTTGCGCACTTGACCCGCGCCGGAAACTCACTCACACCCGCAAACGCCGCCAGTTTGCCCAACCGCTCAATTTCCTCCGGCTCGCCAATCTCTCCTTTCACTAACCGATGGAACTCCCCAAAAAGTTCCTCGGCTTCAGCGATAGTATGCCCTTTGACCAGGCTGCTCATGACCGAGGCCGATGCTTTGGAGATTGCGCACCCCGCCCCTTCGAAACTGACATCGGCTATTCTGTCTCCTTCGAGCTTCACGTACACGGTATAGTGATCGCCGCAGAGCGGATTGAAACCCTCAACACGCCGCGTCGCATCATCCATCTTGTGGTAGTTGCGCGGAGATTTGTTGTGATCCAGGATCACTTGCTGATAGAGATCTCTCAGTTCCGACATCAGCCAAGAACCTCAATCACTTTGTGAAGAGCTTTGATGAACGCATCGACTTCCTCCTTGGTATTGTAGAGAGCAAACGATGCACGGGCGGTCGCAGGAACACCGAAGTGCTTCATCACCGGCTGTGCGCAATGATGACCAGTGCGGATGGCCACCCCTTCGACGTCGAGGATGGTGCCGATATCGTGCGGATGAATCCCTTCCAATGTAAACGACAGCACGCCTGCCTTCTGCCGGGCGGTGCCAATAATCCTCACACCGGGAATCGTCAGTATCTTCTCCGTCGCATAGGACAGAAGATCATGCTCAAGCTGTTGGATCGCATTCAAATCGATCTCGTGCAGATAGTCGATCGCTGCACCGAGGCCGATGCCACCGCCGATATTCGGCGTACCCGCTTCAAACTTGTACGGAACGTCGTTGTACGTGGTCTTTTCAAATGTCACCGACTTGATCATGTCCCCGCCACCCTGATACGGCGGCATCGCTTCGAGCCATTTGCGCTTCCCATAGAGGATGCCGACACCCGTCGGCCCGAACATCTTGTGCGCGGAGAACACATAGAAATCGCAGTCCAGATCCTGTACATCCACCCGCAGGTGCGGGACTGCCTGTGCGCCATCGACCAGGACCGGGATACCCCGGGCGTGCGCTCGGGCAACCAATTCCTTGACCGGGTTGATGGTCCCGAGTGCATTTGAAACGTGCGTCACCGCAACGATCCTCGTCTTCTCATTGAGCAACAGCTCAAATTCCTCAACAAGCAATTCACCTCGATCGTTCATCGGAATCACTTTGAGTGCAGCACCCCGCTCTTCACAGAGGATCTGCCAGGGAACGATGTTTGAATGGTGCTCCATTTCAGAGATGACGATCTCGTCGCCCGCATGTACGTATCTTCTGCCGAAGCTGTGCGCGACCAGATTAATGGCTTCTGTCGCCCCGCGGACGAAAACGATCTCGTGCTGGTCCTCCGCATGCATGAAATCCCGCACCTTGATACGAACGCCCTCATAGGCCTGTGTGGCGCGCTCGCTCAGGTAGTGCACCCCGCGGTGAATATTCGAGTTCTCCGTCTCGTAGTACCGCACCATCGCATCGATAACCACCTGCGGTTTCTGACTCGTCGCTGCATTGTCGAAATAGACGAGCGGCTTGCCGTTGACGAGTTGACGCAGAAGCGGAAAGTGATGGCGACATCCCGCAATGCGCATGAGATCATGAAACGATGCCACTGCCGCTGCCGCTGGAACTGTTGGTGCTGATGCAGTTGTCATGAGAGTGCCGGTGCAATGCGCCCCTGCTGCAACCGCGCACGCAGAAGCAAGTCCAGTGTTGCTCGCAACGCCGGAATGTGGATGCGGTCAACCACATCGCCGGCAAACGCAAATGTCAGGATGTCACGGGCCGTCTGCAGATCAATGCCACGCGCCCGGAGATAGAACACCTGATCCTCATCCAGCTGCCCCACCGTCGCGCCGTGTGTACACTTCACATCATCAGCAAAAATCTCCAGCTGGGGCTTGGTGTCGATCGTCGCATCGTCGGAAAGAAGCAGTGTCTTGTTTGTCTGGCGCGCGTCGGTCTTCTGTGCATCGCGGCGGACGAAAATCTTCCCGTTGAAAACCCCACGCGCCTTGCCGTCCAGTATGGACTTGTACAATTCGTGACTCGCGCAGCGGGGAACGGCGTGGTCAATCACCGTGTGATTATCCACAAGCTGCTCGCCGGAAGCCAGAGAGAGCCCGTTCAGTGTGCATTCCCCGCCCTCTCCCGTAAACTTCGCCTGCACGGTATTTCTCACCCATCCGCCTCCGATCGTCAGCGCGTTCGACACTACGGTGCTGGCCCGACCCTGCGTGATGTACCGGGATCCGACATGAAAAGCATCCGGATTCTCCACCTGAACCAGATCATGATAGAGCGTCGATTCTTCGCCCAGCGTAGTCTCGCTCACCACATTCGTGAAATACCGTGCATTCTGCAGGCCTCCATAGGTTTCCGCCAAGGCGAGCCGGGTGCGATCTCCCACCACAACCAGAAGACGCGATTGAATCGCCTGCGGATCAGCTTCCTTCGTCGCAAGAAACAGGAGGTGAATGGGATCGTCCACCACCGATCCATCCGGTACATGGATGAACAAACCGTCGAGAAGAAATGCCGATTGCAGAGCTGTGAAAGGGTTCTGATCGATCTCCGCCAGACGCCCGAGGTGCGCAAGGGCAACGGCGTTGCGCTTCCGCAACGCTTCTGCCAGGGAGATCACCGTCACGCCCGCGGGAAGACCGGCGAGTGAGGAGAGGTGCGGGGCAAATTGGCCATTGATGACAACCGCACGCCGGATGGTGTCGTCTCCCAGAACGTATGGAGCAATATCATCCCGCGTGATCCGTTGATCGCTCGTACGATCGGCAGCCGCAAAGTTCACACGGGCAAGCGGTGCCGTGTTCGTGAACCGCCACTCTTCATCCCGTGTTGTCGGAAATCCCACGGCAGAAAACCGTTCGATCCCCCTGCGCCGGAGCTCATGCACCGTTCCACCCGCGTCGCCATTCAATCCCTTCTCAAACGCCTCATACTGCGACCGGTACCAATCCGTACTATTCTGTGCTGCCGCGCCCATGAGCAATCCTCGACATTCAATCTTCGGTATTCAATGAGTCTTTTCTTTCACCCAGTCGTACCCGCGTTTCTCCAGCTCCAGTGCAAGTTCTTTTCCGCCCGACTTCACGATCTGCCCGTCCACGAGGACGTGAACAAAATCCGGAATAATGTATTCCAGCAAACGCTGATAGTGCGTTACTACGATGATTGCATTGTCCTTCGAGCGGATGCGATTCACGCCGTCGGCGACGATGCGCAGTGCATCGATGTCCAATCCCGAATCGGTTTCGTCCAGAATTGCCAACCGCGGCTCGAGTACAGCCATATGGAAAATCTCGTTCCGCTTCTTTTCACCGCCTGAAAAGCCTTCGTTCACAGGACGGTTAAGCAGGTCCTGATCAAGATCCACGATCTTCAGTTTCTTCTTCACAAGCTGGAGAAACTCCACCGCATCCAGTTCTTCAAGACCGCGATGCTTTCGGATGGCATTGAGCGCCGCCTTAAGGAAATAGGTGTTGCTCACGCCGGGAATTTCCACGGGATACTGGAAGGCGAGGAAAACTCCTTCGCGTGCCCGTTCTTCGGGAGCCATCTCCAGAAGATCCCGTCCCTGGTATAGCACTTCGCCTGAAGTGACGATGTACGTCTCGCGCCCCGCAAGCACACCTGCGAGTGTGCTCTTCCCCGAGCCGTTCGGGCCCATGATTGCGTGCACCTCACCCGCATTGACTCTGAGGTTCACTCCGTTAAGTATCTGGTTTCCATTTACCCCCGCGTGGAGGTCTTTGATAAGAAGCATATTCTCTTTCCTTGTATATCACTTGTTCAGGGTCTCGGGTCTCGGGGCTAGGGGCTAGGACCAGGATCCAGGGGGCTAGACCCTAAACCCCAGCCCCTGACCTTCTTTAACTATCCCACGCTTCCTTCAAGACTCACCCCGAGCAGCTTCTGGGCTTCCACCGCAAACTCCATCGGCAGCTCCCGGAAGACCTCCTTGCAGAATCCGTTTACGATCAGATTCACAGCGTCCTCCGTCGAGAGGCCACGCTGCTTGCAGTAGAAGATCTGGTCTTCCCCGATCTTCGAGGTCGATGCTTCGTGTTCGACTTGCGAGGATGTGTTCTTTACTTCGATATACGGAAACGTGTGCGCACCGCACTTGTCACCCAACAGCAAAGAATCGCATTGCGAGAAGTTTCTCGCATTGACGGCATTCTTCTTCACCTCGACAAGTCCCCGGTACGAATTTTGACCGTACCCTGCGGAGATACCTTTCGATACAATCGTACTACTCGTATTTTTGCCGATATGGATCATTTTTGTGCCGGTATCGGCTTGCTGGCGGTTGTTCGTCACCGCAACCGAATAGAATTCACCGACCGCGTTGTCCCCGATCAACAGCACGCTCGGGTACTTCCAGGTAATCGCCGATCCGGTTTCCACCTGTGTCCAGGAAATCTTGGAGTTCACGCCTGCACATTTGCCGCGTTTTGTGACAAAATTGTAGATGCCGCCCTTGCCATCCTTATCGCCGGGGTACCAGTTCTGTACTGTTGAGTACTTCACCTGTGCATTGTCCAACGCAACAAGCTCAACGACCGCGGCATGGAGCTGGTTTTCATCGCGGATCGGAGCCGTGCAGCCTTCGAGGTAGCTTACGTATGCCCCCTCCTCCGCCACGATCAACGTGCGCTCGAACTGCCCCGTCTCCGCAGCATTGATCCGGAAATACGTCGACAACTCCATCGGACACCGCACACCCTTCGGAATGTATACGAACGAGCCGTCACTGAACACCGCCGAGTTGAGTGCCGAGAAGTAATTGTCGTTGTAAGGGACCACCGAGCCGAGATACTTCCGGACGAGGTCTGGGTGCTCGTGCACCGCTTCGGAGAAGGAACAGAAAATGATGCCCAGTTCTTTCAGTTTCCCTTTATATGTCGTGCCGACTGACACACTGTCAAACACCGCGTCTACAGCAACACCTGCAAGCTGTGCGCGCTCGGAGAGCGGAATGCCCAGCTTTGCATAGGTCTTCAGAATCTCCGGATCCACGTCGGCGAGACTCTGGGGGCCACTTTTCTGTTTCGGAGCCGAGTAATAGATGATATCCTGATAGTCGATCTTTGCATAGTGCACGTTCGGCCAACGGGGTTCTGTCATCGTCTGCCAATGGCGGAAGGCCTTCAGGCGCCACTCCAGCAGCCATTCCGGTTCATCTTTCTTCGATGAGATCACACGGACGATCTCTTCATTTAACCCGCGCGGCACCACCTCGGCTTCGACGTCGGTGACGAATCCGTACTTGTACTCGCGGTTCGCGAGTTCCTCGATGGTTGATTGTTCAGTGCTCATAGGTATTCCAACGTGACATTCTTGAAAGACTGTTACGATGCTGTCGAGACCTGCGGGGTCCTGGCCACGGCGGCGGCCGGCTTCACCAGAGGCTTCTTGAATTCTTCACAATTCACCATCCATGTTTGCCGGTCGATCGGCCGGAAGATCTTTTCCCGCTCCAGCTTCGCAGCAAACTGCCGGGCAATTTCTTCAGCGAGTCGATAGTTGACCTTCAAGTCGCGCCCCTTCAGGTAAGATTGAATTCCAAATTGAATGTCACGGAAGAAAATATTTGAAAGATGAAAGACCGGAAAGCGATCCTTCAAATACTTCAGCACTTCCTGGTCATTGTTCAATACGGCGTCGGCTGGTTTCATCGATGTTTCCCCTGATCTTCGAGTGAATGGAATACTTCCGCTGCCTGCTGGGTTCCGGCTGCAACTTCAACAACGCGTCGTGCAGCATACAGAACTTCTTCTTCAGTGGTGAATCGCCCCAACCCGAATCGCAATGTCGCCCTGGCGTCGGCAGGCAATCGTCCGATTGCCTGCAGGACATGCGAGGGCTCCGGCGTTGCAGAACTACAGGCGGAACCCGTGGATACGGCGACATCTTTCATCGCGAGAATCATCGCATCGGCTCGCCGGCCGGGAAAAGTGATGCTCGCGCTATTTGTCAAACGGTCGACGGGATGTCCGTTCATGAGCACCTCCGGGAGAGCTGTACAAATCCGTTGTTCCAACATGTCCCGAAGCTCACCCTCCCGTTTCGATTCCTCTGCCATCTCAGCCAACGCAAGCGTTGCGGCTTTTCCGAATCCGACAATCGCAGGAACATTCAGCGTCCCCGAGCGCAATCCCCGTTCATGCCCGCCTCCATCCATCTGGGGTGCGAGAGGAATCCGCTGAACACTTCCCCGGATGTACAGCGCCCCGATGCCCTTCGGACCATACATCTTGTGCGCGCTGAACGAGAGGAGGTCAACAGGGATGCTCCGGATGTCGACAGGAATTTTCCCCACCGCCTGCGTTGCATCGCTGTGAAGCGGCACACCCTTTGCCCGACATACTTCGGAAATCTCCGCCATCGGCGCAATCGTCCCGATCTCATTATTCGCCCACATCACACTTACGAGGACGGTGTCATCCTGAATGGCCCGGGACACAGCATCAGGTTCCACGCGACCGAAGTGATCTACCCGCAACACCGTGTAACGGACGCCCGAGGTTCCCAGAGCTCTGCAGGTATCAAGGACGGCGTGATGTTCGGTAGCAGCAGTGACGATGTGCATCGCCTGGCGGCCGTTCCTTCGCCGATGCCCTCCAACAACACCCTTCAGCGCAAGATTGACCGACTCCGTGGCCCCGCTCGTGAAGATAATTTCGCTGCTGTCGGCACCTATCAAGCGAGCAACCTGTCCGCGGGCGACATCCACAGCCGCTTCCGCCATCCAGCCGTATTCGTGCGCTTTGCTTGCAGCATTGCCAAAATGCTCCGTGAAAAACGGCAACATCGCTTCGAGCACGCGGGGATCCAATGGCGTCGTTGCATGGTTGTCAAGGTAGACCGGTAGTCTCATCGCGTCACACGATTTCAGAAAGCATTAAGCCGTGAAAAGCACGTTCAATATTTGCCTGCACCTTTGTCAACGGTGACTTGATGGTACACAAATTGAATACGTCACAACTCTCCGGCCCCTCGGAAAGGCATTGCGCGATAACCGGTGCCGTCCCCTCAATCGCAGAGATGATCTGCGACACAGGGATGCCACGAGGATCCTTGACAAGCGCATAGCCGCCGCGTACACCCTGATGTGAACTGATCAACCCGGCCTTCCCAAGGCGCTGCAGCACTTTCGCAAGCAGATCATAAGGAATACCATACCGGTCAGCCACTTCCTTCGCGGTGACTATCTCGCCTGATGGCGTTGTTGCCATGTGGCGCAGTGCAATCAGCCCGTATTCGACTTTCTTTGAGAGGCGTACCATAAGTTATATACGACCAATTCAGTCCGACTTTGGTGCAAGAAAAATGCGCTTATTGGCGCACTTATATAACAGCCATTCAAGCCGGGAGGTTCCACTTCCAACCAGAAAACTACTGCTATTTCATGACTTCTTCAACTGTCACGCCTGAAACTAGCTGCCGAAAAGCTCGTTGAAAAATGCCACCATGCGCGCGTATGAACGTTTGTCAGCCGACGCATTATAGGCGGCACCCTTCGTCGGATCATCACCTGCTGCCTTCAATGTAAACGAATGGACGGCTCCGCCGTATGCATCAAACTCCCAATCGGCTTTTGCCTTCCGCATCTCCTCCTGGAATGCCTGAATGTCTTTGGCAGGTGAATAAGGATCATCAGCGCCATGCAAAACAAGCACTTTCCCCTTGATGTTTTTTGCATCGTCGGGATTGGGCGTATCAAGGAAGCCATGAAAGCTGATCACACCGGCAAGATTTGCGCCACTTCGGGCGAGTTCCAGCACCGTGCCGCCACCGAAGCAGTAGCCTATCGCGCCAAGCCGTTTCGGATCGACAAAATCGCGTTTCTTCAACTCGTCAACGGCCGCCTGGGCACGCGCCCGCAACAGAGCCCGGTCTGCCTTAAATTTACCCGCAAGTTGTGATGCTTCCTTGCCATCCTTCGGACGAACTCCTTTTCCATAGATGTCGGCTATGAATGCCACATACCCGAGCTTTACTAGTTGCTCAGCCCTCATCTTTACGTAGTCGCCGACACCCATCCAGTCGTGGACAATCACGATACCGGGCCGCATTCCCTTTGCTCCGGCATCATACGCGATATAGCCATCAAGTACCGCATCGCCCTGTTTGTACTCGACAGGTTCGAGCTTGAATTGCGACAATGCATTAACCGTGGCCAGAAACAGCACGGCGAAAACGAAATATTTCTTCATGGAACCTCCTGTAGGTAATGTTCATGACCAATGAACCATCCGGGACGGTAAGAGGTTCCCGTTCTTCCATGTTCGCTTTGGATTTCCCCACCACATTCGGTACATTTTGTTTCTATGCAACCCTGGCGCAAGAACCTCTATGTCCTCTGGGGCACGCAATTTCTTGCCATGCTCGGCATGAACCTTGTCGTGCCGTTTCTCCCCTTCTTCATCCGTAATTTGGGCGTCACCGATCCCAACGAGCTCGCGCGGTGGAGTGGCCTTGTCTTTGCCGGCCCGTTTGTGCTCTCCTTCATCGCGACCCCCCTCTGGGGAACCCTGGGCGACCGCTACGGGCGCAGAGCAATGGTCATCCGCGCCATCTTCGGCCTGGCGGTGTCACAATTGCTGATGGGCTTTGCTCAGGACGTGGTGCAGCTGTTGATGTTTCGCATCCTCCAGGGAGCAATCAGCGGTTTCATCGCGGCAACACTCGCGCTGGTTTCCACTACCACCCCGAAGGAACGCATGGGATACGCCATGGGTCTGATGCAATCCGCTTCGGCCGGTGGAATGGTGCTTGGCCCGTTCTTCGGCGGCGTGCTGGCAGATCTTTTCGGCTATCGGCCGGTCTTTTTCATCACGGCTGCATTCTGCACAATCGCAGGATTCGTCGTCATTTTCCTCGTCACTGAACCCGACCCTTCCTCAGAAGTGCAGAAGAAGTACACCGTCCGGCAAAACCTCCGCCTCATGTTCACCGACAGGAGGTTGCGCGTGGTTGCTGCCTGCCTGGTAGTCGGCCAGATCTCCGTGCTCATGGTTGAGCCGGTGTTCGCTCTTTTCGTCGAGGGGTTCAGAAGCGACTCGCGGTATATTTCAACGATTACCGGCGGCATCTTTTCGATCGCCGGGCTGTTCATGGTAGTTTCTGCTCCCTGGTGGGGAAAACGAAATGACCGCGAGGGCCAACGGAAGAATCTTGCAGTGGCATTCATGGTCGTGGGGCTCTGCTATGCCGGCCACCTCATTGTAAGTGATCTTTACCAGCTCGGGGCACTCCGGGCCTTCCTCGGGTTCGCTCGAGGTGGCATCCTCCCAACGCTGTACGCTCTCACAGGCCTGTACGCCCCTGCCGACAGACAAGGCGGGATGATGGCCATCGCTTCAAGTATGACTATCTTCGGAAATCTCCTGGGTCCGACAATCGGAGGATTCATCGCCGGCCACTATGGCATCAACGCTTCCTTTATCGCCAACAGCGTGCTCCTCCTTGCCATGGGCACCGTGGTCTGGCGATATCTCGACGCCACACCCGTCGCTGTCACGCCGACCCCGGGAACAACCTCGATAAGCGAGTAATCCTATGGCAACACCCGAACGTCTCTACCTTCTCGATGGTATGGCACTGGCGTACCGTGCGTACTATTCCATGATCACGCGGCCACTGAGAAACAGCCGCGGAGAAAACACCAGCGCTATCTACGGATTCGCCTCAACGCTGATGAAAATCCTCGACGAAGATCGGCCCGATCACATAGCGGTCGCATTCGACACGAAGGAGCCAACGTTCCGGCACAAGGCCTACCCCGAGTATAAAGCCAACCGCGAGGCGATGCCCGAGGACATGGTTCCGCAACTCGCAAAACTCAAAGATATCGTGCGCGCTTTCAGCACTCCGGTTGTCGAACTCCCGGGGTACGAAGCGGATGATATCATGGGTACGCTCGCGCGTCGTGCCGAGCTTGAAGGCGTGAAGACGTACCTCGTGACCGGCGACAAAGACATGATGCAGTTGATTTCCCCACGGATCCATATGCTCCGACCCGGCAAGAATGCTTCCGAAATGGAAGAGGTTGATGAGAAAGGTGTCCTGGAGAAGTTCGGCGTTTCTCCGGACAGGGTGATCGATGTCCTTGCCCTGATGGGAGACAAGACGGACAATGTTCCGGGTGTCGCCGGCATCGGTGAAAAAACCGCAATCCCTCTGGTGCAGCAATTTGGGTCTGTTGAGGACATTTACTCTGCGATAGACAAGATCCCTCAGAAGGGAGTGCGCGAGAAACTCACGCGCGACAAAGCGATGGCGCTGTTGTCAAAAATGCTCGTCACCATCGACACTTCCATTCCCCTGGATATCAATTTCCACTCCCTCCGTGCCCAGCCTCCGGACCTACAGGCTGTTTTGCGTTTGTTCGAAGCATTCGAGTTCAGGAGCCTGGGAGACCGCGCCCGCAAGATCTGGGAACACCACCAGGCGGCTCAAACGAAGAGTACAGTGCAGGTGGTCGTTGCGCCCCTCCCCGATGTCGCACTGGCCGCAGAGACATTACAGCTCCCGACAAATATCTCCTCGGACGAACACCACTATCATTGTATCACAACGCTATCTGAGCTCAAGAAACTCTGCAGCCGGCTCGAGACCGCGGAGGCTGTCGCATTCGATACAGAAACGACCTCCACTGATCCAATGCGTGCCACCCTCGTTGGCTGCTCGTTTTCCATCGCACCGCGGCAAGGATGGTATGTTCCGGTGAGAGCCGCGGCTCCTTCGGCTGCCGCCGGGCTCTTTGCCGCCGAGGCCGGGACCGACCAATTCAACAATACGGCCGGCGCGCTGGAATGCCCGGTCGTTCTGGATTACCTCCGGCCGGTTCTCGAGAATCCGGCAATTCAAAAGATCGGGCAGAACACCAAGTATGACATGCTTGTCCTGCGGCGGCATGGGGTGAGAGTGCGTGGCGTTACGTTCGACACCATGGTCGGCGGGTATATACTGCGCGCTGATGCCCAGCACACACTGGATGCCATGGCGCTCGATGCGTTCAACTATGCCATGGTTTCGTACGACGACCTGGTCGGCACCGGCAAGAACCGCAAACTGATCACACAGGTTCCGATTGAGCGTCTTGCTGACTATTCCGCTGAAGACGCGGACTTCACTATGCGCCTCTACCACCACCAGCGCCGGCTGCTGCAGGGGCAGAACCTCGAAGAACTCTGCGCGCGTATGGAGTTCCCGTTGATCGAAGTACTTGCCGACATGGAGTACGACGGAGTCCGGCTCGATGTCCCGAAGCTTCAGGGGATGTCAAAAGAAATCGACAGAATGCTCACAAGGATCGTGGCAGAAATCCATACACACGCCGGCACCCCGTTTAACATCAACTCCACGCAGCAACTCGCCGATGTGCTGTTCAATAAGCTCGGCCTCCCCCCTTCCAAAAAGACGAAGTCCGGATTCTCAACGGATGTGGGCGTACTCGAAGCTCTTCAAGGACAGCATCCCATCATCGACACGCTCCTCGAGTATCGCCAGATGAGCAAGCTGAAGTCGACGTACGTGGATGCATTGCCGGACGCTGATCCATCCCGACACCGGGCGGGTCCATACATCGTACAATCAGACGGTCACTGCAACCGGCCGTCTCTCGTCAAGTGACCCGAATCTGCAGAACATACCCATCCGCACCGAAATGGGGCGGGCAATACGAGAGGCGTTCGTTCCGCGGGAGGAAGGCCAAGAGATCCTTTCCGCCGACTACTCGCAAATCGAGCTCAGGGTGATGGCGCACGTGTGCGGGGATGAGGGATTGGTCGAGGCATTCATGCATGACGAAGACATCCACTCCACCACCGCGTCGAAGGTGTTCGGAGTTCCCCTGGCGACGTAACCAAGGAAATGAGAAGGAAGGCGAAAGAGGTGAACTTTGGCATCATGTACGGGATCGGGCCGTTCGGTCTGGCCAATCGCCTCGGCGTAAGCCAGCATGAAGCGCGGGATATCATTAGCCGCTATTTCGAACGTTTCCCAAAGGTGAAGCAATACATCACCAGCACGATTGCCGGAGCACGATCAAACGGATACGTCCAAACCCTCCTCGGACGCAGACGCTTTTTGCCCGATATCAACAGCAAGAATCAGAATATCCGGGGGAATGCAGAACGCCAGGCTATCAACATGCCAATCCAGGGGACTTCGGCGGACATGATTAAGCTGGCGATGATTGCTATTCACAAGGGATTGCCGGAGCGGGGGCTCCGGGGACGCATGCTTTTGCAGGTGCACGATGAACTGGTGTTTGAGGTACCGAAGGGAGAGACAGAAGAAACCAGCGCACTGATTATCGCCGCAATGCAAAACGCCCTGCCGTTGCGGGTTCCCATCATGGTGGAAGTAGGAATCGGCAAGAACTGGCTGGAAGCGCACTAAATGATGTCAGACTCGTGCGTCAGACTCGTGTGTCAGACTCACGTCCCCTGTTCAAAAGCATTGCCGCGCCAAACAGTATCACCCCCACCGGCCAATAGTTGTTTACCGCGGTCCTCACATCCGACGCCGTAATGACGTCCAGCTCCGCCAGCACCATCGCACCACCAACGCCGATGAGAATCACTGCCGGCACCAACAGATGCCACCGAACAGGATGCGTCACCACAATCGCCACCAGTCCGATACCGGCGATCACCAGGAGCAGCGGAAGCCCCATCGATTCATGAAACTCCAGCGCACCCAGGAGTCGCAACGTCTTGTAAAGGGCAAAGAAGAACAAGACGGTCAACCAGAAGACGCCTCCCTTCTTCTGCTGACTGTTTCGGACAAGCACCACTGCACTGCCCGCCGCCACACTCGCCCAGAAGATCAGCCACCAGCTCATTGCCAGGATGTTCAAGTGGTCAAGCAGCATAGCCAACCCGACCACGATAAGAACGATGCCAAACCCGACCGGATGTGATTTCACCGCGTGCTCCTGTTGAAGGACAAGACTATACCGTTGGAACGGGCTCAGGCTCTTTCGGGATGACGATCCCCATCAGCACGTAGAGGATGAACACGAAACCGAAGGATGCCAGCGCGCCGACGACGAACAACAGACGAACAATCACAGGATCCACATTGACGTGCGCACCGATCCCTGC
Organism: Ignavibacteriota bacterium; assembly: GCA_963849385.1. Taxonomy (GTDB): domain Bacteria; phylum Bacteroidota; class Ignavibacteria; order UBA10030; family UBA6906; genus Fen-1255. Next base: position 517,116 of record CAWKHH010000003.1, read on the forward strand.
ACACACGCCCAGGATTTTCTTGTCGCTGCGGGAACGGTACAGACGGCGTGACTGGGATGGGCGCTGCGCCCGAAGCGTTCGTTGCTTCACTGCCTTCCGGCGGCTGAGGTTCCGGCGTTGAGGGATGCGCGGCAAAATACTCACGCCCGCCGAACATGAACATCACACCGGCCAGAATCAGCAGGAGCGGCACTACTATGTGCCAGGGGAAACTCCACCAGTGATGCCAGAGGGGAAATCCGATGTTGTCCATCAGCCAGTACGCGCCGACAACGATGAGGAGGATCCCCCAGAACTTCGTGTTGTGACCGTGGTTTTTGGGCGGTGCGGGTGACAGATGCGGGCCCCAGATCTTCCTTTGGCATGAGGATCATCGCCGCAATATACAGAATCACCCCCGACCCGCCAAAGAGCGCCAGGAGCACCCAGACAATGCGAATGAGCGTGGGATCGACCGAAAAGTAGGCGGCTATGCCGCCGCAAACGCCGTCAATCATCCGATCGGTGCGGGATTTCTGTAACCGCCGTTCTGTCGTTGTCATGGCGAGCTCCCTGGTTGTGTGTTCCTACTGGAGTGTACGCAAGACCCCTTCGCGTGTTACAGGGGAAAAACAGAACGGCCCTGCATCGGAACATCCAGAGCAGGGCCGGAAAGTCTCACGCAGGAGGAGAGCTCAGACCTCCATAATCTCCTTTTCTTTCACCGTCAGAAGGGCGTCTATTTCCTTGATGCCTTTATCGGTCGTCTTCTGAATTTCGGTTTCAGCGCGTTTTCGCTCATCCTCAGAGAAATGCTCGTTCTTTTCCGCCTTTTTCAGATGCTCAATGGTATCGCGGCGGATGTTCCGTATCGCAATCTTCCCGTCTTCCCCGAATTTCTTCGTGAGCTTCACCAGCTCCCGGCGACGCTCTTCGTTGAGCATCGGAATCGGGACGCGGATAACGTCCCCATCCTTGATCGGGTTTAAGCCGAGGTTCGCAGTCTGGATTGCCTTGTGAATGGGTTCACTCGCACCCTTGTCGTAGGGCTGCACTCCCAGCGTGTGCAGGTCCATCACGCTGATATTGGCGATGTGGTTTAACGCCATTGCCGAGCCGTAATACTCGACCTTGACGCCATCAAGCAGTGCCGTCGTCGCCTTCCCCGTCCGGATCTTCGCCAGCTCCAGACGCACCACTTCGGTCGCCTTGTGCATGCGGTCTTCGGCATCTTTCAGAATTGACTTGACCATGGCAGTTCTCGTATGGTGGATTAGGACAACTGTTCTTCCGACACCAACGTCCCGACCGGTTCTCCCAGAATGAGGCGTTTCAAATTCCCCGGTCGGTTCATGTTGAACACCAGAATGGGCAGGTGGTTCTCGCGGCAAAGCGTGATTGCAGTCAGGTCCATCACTTTCAAATCGCGCTTGAGCATATCCAGATAGCTGATGCGCTCGAAGCGGACGGCCTTGGGGTTGACCTCGGGATCGGCATCGTACACGCCGTCCACCCGCGTCCCTTTGATGATGACATCCGCCGCAATCTCCACTGCCCTCAGCGCAGCTGCAGTGTCAGTAGTGAAATACGGATTCCCCGTGCCTGCTCCGAGAATAACCACGCGTCCCTTTTCGAGGTGACGGATCGCGCGCCGCCGGATGAATGGTTCAGCTACTACCTCCATCCGGATCGCACTCATGAGCCGCGTCACCACGCCCAGGTTTTCCAGCGAGGCCTGCAGCGCGAGGGCATTGATCATGGTCGCGAGCATCCCCATGTTGTCGCCGGTCGCTTTGTGTATGCCGCTTGTAGAGTTCGACACACCGCGGAAAATATTCCCCCCGCCGATGACGATCCCGATCTGCACGCCGAGGGCACTGACCCCCCGCACTTCTTCGGCATACTGCCGGAGCCGGGCCGGGTCAATCCCGAACTGTTGATCACCCAGCAGCGCTTCACCGCTGAGTTTGAGCAGCACACGCCGGTAGCGGGTCATTTCCATGGGTGGTTACTTCGGCTCTTCGCCCAGGTGGAACCGGAGGAAACGGCGCACCGTTGGCGTCGTCCCTGTACTCTTGCCGGCCTCCTGCAACACGTCTTTGACCGTCTTGCCCTGGTCCTTGATGAACGTCTGCTCCAGGAGACATACTTCCTGATAGAACTTTTCCAGCTTCCCGGTGGCGATGCGGTCGATGATCTGTTCCTTCTTCCCCTCATTCTTCGCCTGGGTGCGGTAGATCTCCATTTCGCGCTCGATCGTGGACTTGTCAATCTGATCACGCCCGATCACGGTCGGGTTCATAGCCGCGACCTGCATGGCGACGTCACGTCCTGTGCCCTTCACCGAATCATCATGGGACAGGCCGGCAAACTCAACAAGCACGCCGATCTTGTTTCCGAGATGTGTATATGAACTGATCACCCCGTCTCCCGCGTCCACAATTTCGAAACGGCGCACATCGATCTTCTCCCCGACCTTCGCGAGCAGATCATTAAGATGTTCGATGATCTTCTTGCCCGCGGTTGTGGAGTGGCCGTAGAGGGCGTCCATCGTGGCCGGACGATGCTTGGCGACCACCTCTGCAACAAGTCCGGCAAACGAAGTGAAATCGTCGCTCTTCCCGACGAAATCCGTTTCACAGTTCACTTCCACCACCACCCCCAGTTTACCGTCGGCGCTCACGCGGGTGACAATCATGCCTTCCTTTGCCGAGCGATCTGCCCGTTTCTGCGCCACCGCTGCGCCCTTTTTGCGAAGGTACTCGATCGCAGCATCCATGTCCCCCTTCGATGCTTCCAGGGCACGTTTGCAGTCCATCATTCCCGCGCCGGTCTTGTCGCGCAACTTCTTGATCAATGCACTTGTAATTTCCATTCTTCGTGTTCTTTCGTGTGAACGTACTGTCATGCCTTCACTTCGGCCGGGGCGTCCTTGCCACGGTTGTCGGCTTCCGCCGCCTGCTCCATGCGCGTCGACGCCGCACGCTGCTTGCCTTCAATCACGGCGTCGGCAACGAGCTTGCAGATCACCTGCACCGACTTGATCGCGTCGTCGTTGGCCGGAATCACATAATCGATCCCGTCAGGATCGCAGTTGGTGTCAACAATCGCAAACACCGGGATACCAAGCCGGCGGGCTTCCTTTACCGCAATCGCTTCGTTCTTCACGTCCACAACGAAGATCGCGCCCGGAAGGCGGGTCATGTCGACAACGCCGGAGAGCACTTTATTCAGCTTGTCCTTTTCGCGGACGAGAAAGAGCGCTTCCTTCTTGGTAATCTTGTCGAACGTCCCGTCCGTCTCCATCTTTTCGATGTTGGTCAGACGTTTGACGCTCTTGCGGATCGTGCTGAAGTTTGTAAGGGAACCGCCAAGCCAGCGTTCGCTCACATAGAATTCGCCGGTGCGCAGAGCCTCGGTCTTGATTACGTCCTTCGCCTGTTTCTTGGTGCCCACAAAAAGGATACGTTTGCCTTCGGCCGTGATGTTTGCGATCGCGTTCGAGGCATCCTCGATGAGCTGACGCGTTTTCATAAGGTCAACGATGTGGATTCCGTTGCGCTCCATGAAAATGTACGGACGCATTTTAGGATTCCAACGGCGGGTGAGATGGCCGAAATGGCAGCCTGCTGCCAGAAGTTCGGCGACTTCTACGCGGGACATAGCGGTGTTCCTTTTGATAGTTGATCTTCTACTCTTTTCAACTCCCGACGGAATCCCGACAATCGCCGGGACACTGCCGCCGGAATCCAAGAGTATGCGTATTTACAGATACAGCGTGTAGAACGATTAGCGCTTGGAGAACTGGAATCGTTTGCGCGCCTTCTTCTGCCCGTACTTTTTCCGCTCAACCATGCGCGGATCGCGCGTCAGCAACCCGGCCGCACGCAGCACAGACTTGTGATCTTCGCTCAGTTCCACCAACGCTCGGGCAATGCCCAGCCTGACGGCCCCGGCCTGGCCAGAGGTTCCCCCCCCCTCGACGTTGACGCGGGCGTCGTACTTGCCCACGGTCTGAGTCGCATTCAGCGGCTTCAGAACATCAGCGCGAAGAGTCTCGATCGGGAAAAATTCCTCGAGCGAGCGGCGGTTGATGGTGATTTTTCCTGTGCCGGGCATCAAAATGACCCGGGCGACCGAAGTCTTTCGTCTGCCGACTGCTGTCGTCATGTGTGCGTGCATGCTGCGTTCAGTCTCCTGCAAAAAGAAACGTTACACGGAAAATGTGTGCGGTTGCTGGGCTACGTGCGGATGCTCGGGCCCGGCGTATACCTTGAGCTTCTTGAAAATCTTGCGCCCGAGACGATTGTGCGGCAACATGCCCTTGATCGCATGCTCAAACACACGCTCGGGGTTCTTGCGAATCACATCCTGCAGTTTCTCAAAGGTCGCGCCGCCCGGATATCCCGTATAATGAAAGTATTCTTTCAGCTCGGCCCGCTTGCCGGTCAACTTCACTTTCGAAGCATTGACGACGACAACGAAATCGCCGAGGTCCGCGTTCGGCGTGAATTCCGGTTTGTGCTTGCCGCGCAACAGCCGGGCGACCTGCGTGGCCACACGCCCGAGAGTCTTGCCATCTGCGTTCACCAGATGCCACTTCTGCTCAACGTCCTTGGCCGTAAAGAATCGTGTTGTCTTTTCCACGAAAAACACTCCTCAAAGAAGGATAATGACACCGGGGGAAAGCATTTCAGACTTAGAATTTACTGAATTCACAACACTTTGTCAAGAAAATCACGCACTAATGTGCATAGCGGCGTGATAGGAACTGCGAACCAGAGGGCCCGATTCAATGTGCCGGAAGCCCATCGCAATCCCCTTTTCCTTCAGCATCGCGAACTCCTCCGGGCGCACAAACCGGTCTACAGGAAGGTGTTCCTTGGTAGGCTGCAGGTACTGGCCAAGGGTGACGATGTCACAGGAAACAGCGCGCAAATCGGACAAGACTTCCAGTACCTCTTCATTCGTCTCCCCCAATCCCAGCATCAGGCCGCTTTTGGTAACCATCCCGCCGTGCTTGGCCCGTTCCAACAGCTCCAGACTCCGTGCGTACTTCGCCTGGGGTCGTACCGTCGAATACAGGCGCGGAATTGTCTCGGTGTTATGATTGAGTATTTCCGGATGTGCATCCATAACAATCTGCAGCGCCGCAGCATCCCCCCGGAAATCCGGAATCAAGACCTCGATCGTTATGCCCGGACGGGCTTCCCGCGCTGCACGGATGGTCGCAGCAAATATCGATGCGCCACCGTCCTCAAGCTCGTCCCGGTTTACCGACGTAATCACCGCGTGACGAACTTCCATGACACGCATCGCTTCCGCGATACGGCCCGGTTCGCCATAATCGACAAGTCCCGGCCGCCCCGTCTTCACGGCACAGAACCCGCACGACCGCGTGCATACATCACCCAAAATCATGAACGTCGCAGTCCCCGCACTCCAGCATTCGCCCATGTTCGGGCATCGGGCTTCCTCACATACCGTGTGCAACCTGTGCCGCGCCATCAACTCCTTCAGCCGGAGATAGTTTTCCCCTGCCGGGAACTTCACCTTCAACCATTCCGGCCTCCGCCCAACCCCGCCTTCCTGTGCCACTGCCGCATCCTTCAATTCTTTATGGATCCTCCGCGCCTTTGCGCGAAATCGAAAAGCGTTCTCCAGAACTCCTTAGATTTTCAATGCCGGGTCAATGCCCTGCAAATGCTTGACCACCTGATCCAGGAACATCCCGCCGAGCAATCCATCCACTACACGATGATCAAACGACATCGTGAAAAATGCCATCGAACGGATCGCAATCGAATCATCCACCGCCACCACGCGCTTCTGAATCGCCCCGGTCCCGAGAATGGCAATTTGCGGTTGGTTGATAATCGGGGTGCCGATGAGAGTGCCGAACACGCCGTAGTTCGAAATCGTGAACGTCCCCCCCTGCACATCTTCGGGCATCAGTTTCCGCGTGCGCGTGCGTTCGGCAAGATCATGCACCGCCCGCGCCAGTGCACCGAAGTCCTTCTCCCCGGCGTTTTTGACCACGGGAACGATGAGCCCGTTGTCAGACGCGACCGCAATGCCGATGTTGATGGACTTCTTCCGGATGATGACGGTCCCATCGACGGAGCTGTTGATCATCGGATGCTTCTTGATCGCCTGCACAACCGCATCCATGATATAGGGCATGAATGTCAGCTTGAAGCCTTCTCGACGTTCGAACTCCTCCGCGTGGCGAGCGCGATGGCTCACCACAGCAGTCATGTCGACTTCGTGCACCGCAGCCACATGTGGTGACGTCTGCACGCTCTGCATCATGTGCTGCGCCATTTTTTGACCGACAACAGTCATCGGTATACGCTCAACGTCCGAGACGGTGAACTTCTCGTGGGTTTCCGCCTGTTGCGCAGGGGCGGGTTGTTGCGGTGGAGCTGGTGGCGGTGGTGGTGGACTATCCGGTTCGGCGATCGGAGTTGTTCCCCGCGTCGCGAGATACGAGAGAATGTCTTTCTTCGACACCCGTCCCCCCTCCCCCGAGCCCGGCACTCGCTGGAGTTCCTCGAGCGGAAGCCCCTCCGCCCGCGCAATGTTCATCACCAGCGGCGAATAAAATCTCCCTTCCGGATGGGCGAACGTGGGGAGGACCGCACCTTCCCGGGCCGGTTGCGCCGCCGGCGCAGGTGCCGGCACATGTGGCTCCCGTATAGGCGACGACTGCACAGAAGGCTCCTGCCCCGCCCCGGATTCGAGATACGCAATCACCGTGCGCACCGCTACCGTCTGTTGCTCGGCAATGACGATCTCTGCCAGCACACCGGTGCCGGGAGACGGAATCTCAGAGTCTACTTTGTCTGTGCTGATCTCCAGGAGAGTCTCATCCTTCTTCACCTGATCGCCGACCTTCTTGTGCCATTTGACGATCGTGCCTTCAGTGATGCTCTCACCCATTTGCGGCATGATGACTTCGATCCGTGCCATCATTACACCCCGTAGGTTTGTGAATCGTTAGTACCGCGCCAGCTTCTCCAGTGCCCGCACCACATCTGCCTCCTGTGGCAGCATCGCGTACTCAAGCGGCGGAGCGTATGGTATCGGCGCGTCTTTCGCAGCAACCCGCAATACGGGTGCATCAAGGCGCTCATATGCTTCCTCCGCGATGATCGCCGCGATCTCCCCGCCGAAGCCGCCGGTCAACGTGTCTTCATGTACGATCAGCGCCTTCCCCGTCTTCCGGACCGAGGCAAGTATCGTGTCCCTATCCAACGGATTCAACGTCCGCAGATCAATGACTTCAACACTGAGGCCAAGTCGCTCCTCCACTGCACGCGCCGCATCCAGCGACCTCTGCACCAGCATCCCCCAAGTAATCACCGTGATGTCATCTCCGGGTTTCTTCACCTTCGCAACTCCAAACGGCAGAAGATAGTCGGCTGACGGCTCCGGTGATGCAGCAAAGCCCTGACGGTATAACCCCTTGTGCTCAAGGAAGAGCACCGGATCGTCCTCACGGCAAGCGGTCTTCAACAACCCCTTCGCATCGGCTGCATTCGACGGGAAGACCACGCGGATCCCGGGCATATGCGTGAAGAACCCGTCGATGGACTGACTGTGATACATGCCACCGTGGATATACCCTCCCACGGCGACGCGGATGACCATGGGACATGACCAGGTGTTGTACGAGCGATACCGCAGCATCGACACCTCGTCTCGGAGCTGCATGAACGCGGGCCAAATGTAGTCGCCAAACTGTATCTCCACAACCGGTTTGAAGGTGCCACGCACAGCAAGGCCAAACGCGGTCCCGACAATGCTCGCCTCGGCCAGCTGAGAGTTGAACACACGATCCTCGCCGAATCTCTCCGTCAGGCCCTTGGTGGCTGTAAACACGCCCCCCTTCCCTCGTCCAACATCTTCGCCGTACACGATCATGCCCGGGTTCAGCTCCAGCTCCTCGGCCAGCGCGTGATTGATGGCATCTACAAGAACGGTTTTCGGACCCGCATGTTCCGGTTCGACAAATCCTTCAGACGCAACATGTCGCACCGGAGAATAGACAAATCTCTCGACTTCCGCCGGATCAGGAACGGGAAGCTTTTCAACATTCTCCGCCACACGGTTGATCTCGGACTGCACTTCCTCCTTCATCCGGGCGGCATCCCCGGCAGTCATCACTCCGCGCCCGATCAAGAGCTGCTCAAAAAGGGGCAGCGGATCCCGTCGCAGATCCTCTTCCAGGTCGCTCGCGCCGCGGTATTTTCTCTGGTCGTCCGATGAGGAATGCGGCAGAAGGCGGACCACCTGAGCCTCGATCAGTGTCGGCCCTTCCCCTTTTCTGGCTCGCTCTACCGCCCGTTCCGCAGCGTCATACATCGCCGCGAAATCACATCCATCCACACAGTGGGCGGCAAGCCCGTCGTACCCCCCCACCATCTTTGCAACCGATCCTCCCGCAACCTGATCGGACAGCGGGACGGAAATAGCATACCGGTTGTTCTCAATCAGGAAAACCACCGGCAACCGTTCGCGGGATGCCCAGTTCATTGCCTCATGAAACTCCCCTTCGCTTGTCGCTCCTTCTCCGGATGAGACGTACACTACCTCCTCTTTCCCTTCACGGACCGCGCCCATAGCCGTCCCCACCGCTTGCAGGTACTGGGTGCCCGTCGGGCTCGATTGCGCCACGATGCGCAGCTTCGGATGACCGTAATGTCCCATCATACCGAAGCCGTTGCTGCCGGGACCGCCTTCGCGGTGCATGGCCTCGCGCAACGCATCGTCGATGCTGTAACCATACGCCATTGAAAATGCTAGATCGCGATAGTAGGGATATGCCCAGTCAACTCCCGGGCGCAAAGCAACAGCAGTAGCCACCTGCGCCACTTCATGCCCGGAACACCCGATGTGAAAGAATGCCTTCCCCTGCTTCAACAGAATCAGGATCTTCGCATCGATGAGACGGGAGGTCAGGACCGTCTTATATGCACTCAGCAACCGGTCGTTGGAGAGATTCACTATCGATCCCCAGCTCCTTGCAAGTGGTCTCGTGAACAGTTCTGTGAAAAATACGTTCGCAGGTTCCCATCAACGCGTTCTCGACATCGTGCATTACGACGCGTTGACCGAGAAGTGCGGCCAGGGAGGTCACACCCCGTTCGAAAATACCGCACGGGATGATATGACGGAACGACGAGAGGTCGGTGTTGACATTCAACGCGAAACCGTGCATCGTCACCCACCGGCGCACGTTGATCCCGATTGCACAAATCTTTTCTTCTCCCACCCAGACTCCGGTGTATCCTTCCACACGGGAAGCACACACACCGAACGCAGCAAGCGTACCGATTATCAGATCTTCCAGTTGCCGCAAATACCAGTGGAGATCCGGCCTCAACTGTGTAAGATCGAAAATGGGATACCCAACGAGCTGGCCGGGGCCGTGGTATGTGACGTCGCCTCCGCGATCGATGCTGACAACGTCGATGCCCTCACTCGAGAGCTGACCTGCAGATGCAAGCAGATGGTTTGCATCCGCGGTCGTTCCGAGCGTTATCACCGGATCGTGCTCGGTAAGCAGAAGCACGTCGCTGATGTCCCCCGCAGCCCGGCGTTCCTGCAGACGCCGTTGGACCTCCCAGCATGCGCGGTACTGCGAACGCCCCAATCGCACAACATCGATGGGCCGCGACTGTTCTTGCACGGTCAAATGTTTATCGCCTCGCCGTACGCCGCAGCGGCGGCCTCCATCACTGCTTCGCTCAGTGTCGGATGCGCGTGGATCGTGCGGAAGATATCCGGCCCGGTCGCCTCCAGTTTCTTCGCGAGCACAAGCTCCGCGATCATTTCCGTCGCATCAGAGCCAAGGATATGCGCACCGAGCAGTTCTCCGTATTTCGCATCAAACACGAGTTTTACCATGCCTTCCGTCTCACCGATCGCGAGAGACTTCCCCAGCGGCCGGAATGGACATCGACCCACTTTGACTTCGTAGCCTTCAGCCGCTGCCATTTCTTCGGTGAAGCCGACACTGGCAAGCTGCGGATGGCAGTACGTGCACCCCGGAATAGTCGAGTAGTCCAGTGGTTCGGGTTTGCGGCCGGCAATTCCCTCAACACAAATCACCGCTTCCGCCGAAGCCACATGCGCAAGCCAGGGCGGACCAATGACGTCGCCGACAGCAAACACGCCAGGAACGGAGGTGCCGTAACTCTTGTCCACGACAATGTGCCCACGCTCCGCTTTGACGCCGAGCGATTCAAGCCCGATGGTTTCTACATTCCCTTGAACGCCTATCGCCACCAGTGTAACATCGGCGCTCAGTTCCTGTGTTCCCGCCGCATTCTGCACATTTACGGTTACGTTGTCGGGACCGGCCGTTGCGCTCTCGACCCGGGACTCGGTGAGGAACTGAATTCCCTGCCTGCGAAGGCTGGCTACAAGCACTTTCGTCAGCTCTTTGTCTTCGATCGGCAGGATCGTCGGCATCATTTCGACGACGGTGACTTTTGTACCAATGGTATTATAAAACGAGGCGAATTCGATGCCGATCGCACCGGCGCCAATAATCACCATCGACGCGGGTTGCTCCGGAAGTGCCATGGCTTCGGTACTGGTAACGATACGTTTACGGTCAATAGTCACACCCGGAATCGGACGCGGACGGGCCCCTGTTGCAATGATGATGTGCTTTCCCTTCACGGTTGTTGTCGCCTTCCCCTCTGCCCGTATCTCGATGGCATCTGCCGAAAGAAGCCGTCCCGACCCGCTCAGCAGGTCGATCTTGTTCTTTTTCATCAGAAACTCGACCCCTTTGGAAATGCGATCGGCGATTCCCCGGCTGCGTTTGATCACGCGGGAAAAATCGAGGTGTACGTTTTCTGCGGAAATACCCCAGTCGCCCGCAGACTTTACAAGTTGATAGATTTCCGCGTTGCGAAGAAGGGCTTTGGTGGGAACACAACCCCAGTTAAGACAAACACCACCGAGGCGTTCACGTTCAATAATTGCAGTTCGGAGACCAAGTTGGGCAGCCCGGATAGCAGCCGTATAGCCGCCGGGCCCCCCCCCGAGAACCACTACATCGTAGACTGTCTGTGCCATGCTTTCCTCGCAAAGTGCGCATCGCGTTTGAGGTTACGCAATATGGCTAAAGCGGCACAGAAAATCAACGTGTCAGAGATCGCTACGATTCACGCTTCAGGCTGTATTTCTCGATCTTATGATAGAGCGTCACCCGGTCGATGTCGAGAATAATTGCGCTCCGGCTGATATTCCACCCGGTTTCACGGAGGATGCCCTCAATGTGCAGGCGCTCGACATCATCGAGCCGTTTACCCGCCGATGGTGAAGCAATGTCTCTGTGCAGCAGAAGATGCTCCCGCTCGATCATCTGACCCCGCGCCACGACGAGGGCCCGCTCAATCACGTTCTGGAGCTCGCGTACATTACCGGGCCAATCATAGGCTTTGAGCGCGAGCATGGCATCGGGCGAAAACCCGTGCATTTTGCGATTCATCGCCCGGGCGTACTTTCCGAGAAAGAAGTGGGCGAGCTTTGCCACGTCCCCCCGCCGCGCCCTGAGCGGCGGGAGCTGAATTTCAAACACCGTCAAACGATAGTACAGCTCTTCCCGGAATCGCCCCTCACGAACCGCTTTGTCGAGATTCTCCTGGCTCGCACACAACACCCGGACACTGATGCTGATCGGCTCGGCTGCACCGAGGCGGACGATCTGTTTGATCTCCATGGCGCGGAGGAGCTCCGCCTGCGTCTTCAGATCGAGACTCCCGACATCATCGAGAAAGAGCGACCCGCCGTCGGCCAGTTCAATTTTCCCCTTTTGCATCTGTTGAGCGCCCGGGAACGCACCCACCTCATGTCCGAACAGCTCGTCTGCCACGAGCAGTTCACTGATAGCCCCGCAGTTGACGGTCATCAACGGAGAGAAGCGCCGCGGACTCGCCTGGTGGATCGCACGGGCCACGAGCTCTTTGCCCGTTCCACTTTCCCCGCTGATCAGCACCGCGGTTTCTGTGGGCGCCACCGTATGCACGAGCTCGAGCACACGATGCATCTCCGGACAATCGCCGATGATTTCCGAACCGGCAGTCAACTCGCTCACTGCATCGCGCAATCGCTGGTTTTCAAGAACCAACAGCTGTTGCTCGAGAGCGTTGATGACGATGTGATTGAGGTAGTCGGGGTCGATTGGCTTCGTTATGTAGTCGTACGCACCCTCCTTCAAGGCGCGCACCGCAGTCTCTACCGTGGCAAAGGCGGTGATAATGATAACGACGGTGTTCGGGTTCAACCGCTTCACCCGATGCAACAGCTCCATCCCATCCATGCCCGGCATCTTGATATCCACCAGGACGAGATTCCACGTCTCGCTCTGAAGCTTCTTCAGTGCAGTGGCACCATCGGGAGCGGCATCGACACGAAATCCATCTTCGCGAAACCACTTGGTGAGAGAATCACGAACGATCAGTTCGTCGTCCACGACGAGAATACCGAGTTCACTCTTTTTCATGCGTTCGTTCCAATAACGGGAGCCGATTCAGTGAGTGATGGTTGCGTGCGTGGAAGCATGAGCGTAAACACGCTTCCCTGCCCCTGGACGGATTCTACCTCTATTGTCCCCCGGTGACGCTGTACTATGCCGTATGCAATCGAGAGTCCCAGGCCAACGCCCTTCCCTTCGGTCTTCGTGGTAAAGAACGGTTCGAAGATATTTCCGAGGATGTCATCCGGAATGCCAATCCCCGCGTCGGCAACTCTCACGATCACCGATTCTCCGTCCGCTGCAACTATGGATTCCACGCTGAGCTCGCCGCCGGACGACGGCGCAGGTCGCGCCGAGATCGCCTCGATGCCATTCACCATCAACACCATCAACACCTGCTGAATCTGCCCGGGATCGCAGATCAACGTGTCATCCGGTGTGTGACGTATCACGAGCGTTACGCTGTTCTGCTCGGCGTAATGCTTGACAAGCAGCGCACAACGATTGATGATGGAGGAAATCGCTGCGGTCTGAAACATCGCCGGCGTCTGCCGCGAAAAAACCAGCAGGTTCTTCACAATCGCCCCGCAGCGTTGCGCTTCCTCCGCGACCAATTGTAGATCGGCACACAGGGTACCCGCTGTCTCGGGAGGAAGATGAAGCCTCTGTATCCGTCGAATCGAAAGCTTGGCAAACGTCAAGATCCCTTCGAGAGGATTGTTGATCTCGTGGGCAACACTCGCAGAAAGATTGCCAAGCGACGCGAGTTTTTCCACCGCCACCATGCGTTTGTGCGCCCGCTCAAGATCGGCGGTCTTCTCCCTGACCTTGGCCTCCAGCGTTTCAGACCATTCGGTGATCTCCTTGCGGGCACGTGCGAGATCTTCCATCATTGCATTGAATGCCCCGGCCACCTGACCGAGTTCGTCATGTGTACGCACTTCGAGGCGCAGATCAAGACTGCCTGTGGAGGCATGCTCCATCCCTTCAATCAGCCGTCGGGCCGGACGCCGCACAAACCACCAGATGAATCCTCCCGAAACCAGGGCCACAACCAGAACGGCAATTATCGAAAGGGTAATAAACTGGTTCCTGCTCTCCTGGGAACTCCTGTCAACCTCCGCAAGCGACATCTCCGTATCCATGATTCCCAGCACACGCTTGGTCGCCGGGTGCGCATGGCATGAGGCATTCGAACATTGGGGGGCGTTTCTGATCACTGTGCTCAAACTTAGCACACGCCCGCCTCCGGAATTCGTGAATATGCGGTACTTGTGACCTTGCTCCGCCCCGGGTCTCACCAATCCATTGGCATCATGGCATAGCGCACAGGTCTCTTCCCGCATCGAAAACCGACGACCGATTTCTGTCTGCGACGTGGCAAAGATAACTTGCCCGTCTTTGTTGACGATCCTGATTCCTTCTATGCCGGGCTCCGATCCTACCGCCGTAATAATTTCCTGTGCCTCCTCCTTGTCGTTCCCGATCATGCTGTGCTCGGTCGAACGGATGACGAGATCTGTCACTCGCTTGCCGCTGAGGAGAACATGCTCCTGGAGGTTCGACTGGTGAACGGTGATCATCGCCCACGCGAGAGCTCCGAGAAAAACCGCCTGGATACCTGCAATGAGCAGGAAGACTCTGAACGCCTGTGTATGGATGATGCGGCTGAGTTTGCGCATTGTCGGAAAGACCTTGCGACGAAAGTTCACAAATCGTGCCACCACAATCCCCGCAGAGGACCGCGAAAAAGGCCCTTTTTTCCTACAACTAAGAATAACTGTGCATTTTTTCCACATTTTAGGAAAGGAAACCCCGATCAGCCCCGATTTTCCATTGGAATAATCGGATATTGACTTTAAACCGTCTTCGGGTTTGTGGCGCAAGTTTTGAGAGTTGGGGGGTCAGTGTCGTTCAAACCTGCAAGGATCCTTCATGAAACAACCGAGTCGACGGGCTTTCTTAAAGACAGCCGCCCTCGCTGGTGGTACTGTTGCCGGTCTCAGTGCGACTGCAAAGGCAGGCCCAAAGAATGTCCTCTCCCCTGACCGCAATGGCGTCCTGGTGGACACGACGGTATGCATAGGCTGCAGGAGCTGTGAGTATGCCTGTCGCACCGCACATGATCTGCCAACACCCCCGCTTGAGACGTACGGAGATAAAACGGTCTTCAAAGAGATGCGCCGCCCGAACACGGGGGCTCTCACCGTCGTCAACCAGTATCCCAATCCCACGAAATCCGAACTTCCCTATTACGTGAAAGTGCAATGCATGCACTGCGATCATCCCGCGTGTGTCTCGGCATGCATCGTGGGAGCGTTTTCCAAACAGGAAAACGGCTCGGTCATCTGGGATACCGATAAGTGCATCGGCTGCCGGTACTGCATGGCTGCCTGCCCGTTTCAGATCCCGTCGTTCGAGTATGACAAGGCTCTTCAGCCGGACATCCGGAAGTGCGATTTCTGCTTCACGAGAACGCAAGAGAGCAAGCTTCCCGCTTGCGTGGATGCATGCCCTGTCGAAGCACTGACCTTTGGCCCGCGCGAAGAGGTGGTGCGTATCGCAAAACAGCGAATGACAACGTACAGTAACAGATACGTCAATCACGTGTATGGCGAGCTTGAAGCAGGCGGCACAGCCTGGATGTACCTGGCCGGACGGGACTTTGCAGACTTGAAGTTCCCGAAGCTCGGTGTTTCTCCCGCACCTGGTGTCTCTGAAGCCATCCAGCATGGCATCTTTGCGTATTTCGTTCCACCCGTCGCACTCTACGCAATTCTCGGGGCGATCATGTGGATAACGAAAACCAGGAAGGAGGGAGTGTAAAGATGGAAGCACACATGAAACCAACCCCGATCAAGGCGAAGTTCCTCACCCCCGGAGTGATCGTGCTGATCCTGCTGGCGGTCAACGGTCTTGCGTTCCTGGCGGGCCGGTTCTTTTTCGGCATCGGCTCGGTGACAAACCTGAGCGATCAGTACCCCTGGGGACTCTGGATTGCCGTCGACGTTGCGGCAGGCGTTGCCCTCGCAGCCGGCGGTTTCACCACCGCCGCCCTCGGCCATGTCATGCATCGCGAAGAGTACCACGCTGTGGTTCGTCCGGCGCTGCTCACGGCCATGCTGGGCTATACTTTCGTTGCCCTCGGCGTGTGCGTGGATATCGGCCGATGGTATTTCGTCTGGCACCCGCTCGTCATGTGGAACGGATCTTCCGCCCTCTTTGAAGTCGGCATCTGTGTGATGATCTATATGACAGTGCTGTATATCGAATTCCTCCCGCTCGTGACAGAGCGCTTTATCGGCAAGGTGAACCTCCCGGGCAGCCTGAAGAGTCTCAACCGTCCCGTGGACCGGCTTCTCCGCGCCCTGGACCGTGGTTTGTCACGAACCATGTTCATCTTCATCATCGCCGGGGTTGTCCTTTCAACGCTGCATCAATCGTCTCTGGGAACACTGATGGTCATCGCCGGGGCGAAGATGCATCCGCTGTGGTTTACCCCGATTCTCCCTCTGTTGTTTCTCATTTCTGCGATCGCGGTGGGATTCCCCATGGTGATCTTCGAGTCCACACTTGCGGCCCGCTCGTTCAAGCTGAAACCCGAAACTGAAATCCTCGGTAAACTCGGCGGCATGGTTGCACCGATTCTTGGTGTGTACCTTGCGTTCAAACTCGGAGACATGTTCATTCGCGAGACCTTCGTGTATCTGGCCGAGTTCAGCACGGAGAGCGTGATGTGGACAATCGAAGTGGTCGTCGGCATCGTCATCCCCCTGCGGATGTTTCTGTCCCCCTCTGTGCTCAAGTCGCCGCCGTTGACCTTCACCGCGGCGGCCCTTGTGGTGTTCGGCGTGGCACTCAACCGGATCAATAATTTCATTGTCGCCTACACACCGCCGTATGCCGTGCACTCGTACTTCCCCTCCATCGGGGAGATCTCAGTGACCGTGGGGTTCATCGCACTTCTTACGCTTATGTACAGGGCCTACGTTATGATATTCCCGGTGATCAGCCTGCCGGAAGACCGCCCGGCACTTCATGCGAAATATGCCATTCGAACGGAAAAGTCATGAACCACTGGAGTCTCTGTCTCATTTCACTCTTCCTATTCTCCCTGACCGGTTTCGGGCAGGGGTCCAAATGGGAAAAACATGCACCGCCCCTGCGCTCGGAGCTGCAATGCCAGACGTGTCACGCATGTCCGAAACCCACAAAAACCGACCCATGCCTCGTGAAATGTCCACGCATGCACCTTCTCTCGGGCCATTACCCCGAGCAGACGGGACCGGACGTATTGCAGATGGGCGACATTGCCAGTCAGTACGGTCCGGTGGTATTTTCACACAAGCTGCACGCGGAAATGTCGGAAATGGCAGGAGGATGCTATGGATGTCATCATTACAACAGCACGGCGATGACCATCCTCTCCTGCCGTGAATGTCACCCGAAATCACGTGCACGAACGGACATCAGCATGCCGGATCTTAAGGGCGCATATCATCGCCAGTGCATGGACTGCCACCGGCAATGGACACACACAACAGACTGCAACGGCTGCCATTTGAAGAAAGGACCTGGAGAGACAAATGCTGAAGCACAGCGCGCCCGCGAACTGGCGGGGAAAGCACATCCCAAAGTTCCTCTCCCGACCAAGGTGGATTATGAAACCCGCAACCAGAACGGCTCGTACGTGACGTTTTTTCACGACGACCACGCAACACGGTTCGGTCTTAAATGTGCCGACTGTCACCAGCAGGAAGGTTGCGTGCGGTGCCACGACGTAACGAAACCCAAGGCCGCAGACCCGAAGCTCCGGGAAGTAAAGACGCAGCGATCCATGGAGCAGCTGCACGAGCCCTGTTTTGCATGCCATGCATCGGACAAATGCGAATCCTGCCATGCCGCCTCACCCATGAAGGCCTTTGATCACTCCAGAAGTGCCGGCTGGGCGCTGAACCGGTTCCATCGCGCGCTTTCGTGTCAGAAATGCCACGGTGAAAAAAAACGCTTTACCAAAGTCGATACACAGTGCAAGGCCTGCCATCAGGGGTGGACGCCTGCGTCGTTCAAACATCGGATCACCGGTCTCCAACTCGACGATACACACGGAGGCCTTGAGTGCGAGTCGTGTCATATTGATATGAACTTTTCCAAGCCGCCATCCTGTGCCGGCTGTCATGAGGACAAAACCTATCCCGCACAACGGCCGGGCAAAATGGTCAGCACAATAACAAATAACTAAACCGGTCATCCGCATAATGATTCGCCGGATTGGTGTCAGGCTCATTCTCGTTGTGGGGATCACTGCAATCGTGATCATTGGCATTATTGCGTACTTCAACATCCGTGCGCTCAATGAAAGCCTCCTGGCGGAAGTGGAACGGCACGCCAATCAGCTGACGGAGACCGTGAAACACAGCACACGCATGGATATGCTGCGCAACGAGCGCGAGCGCATCCAGGAGACCATCAGCGCGATAGGCGTGCAATCCGGCATCGGAGAAATCCGCGTTCTGAACAAAGCGGGAAAAGTGATGTTTTCCTCCACGGGAACGGATGTGGGCACCGTCATCCCAAAGGAGATCGCGAATTGCTACGTCTGTCATGCCAGTACTCCTCCGCTGCAACATCTGGCTATCGACCAAAAAACCCGTCTGTTCCAACCAGCCGGGGATGCGAGCCGGTACCTGGCGGTCATCAACCCCATATACAACGAGCAATCGTGCTGGTCCGCCGAGTGCCACGTACATCCAGCACAGGTGAAGGTGCTCGGCGTTCTTGATGTGACCATGCCCCTCGTTGAAGTGGACCGCCAGATCCGTACGCAGGTTCTGGACATGGTGCTGTTCGCCGCAGGGGCGTTCCTGGCCCTCAGCCTGATCATTGGGTTCTTTGTCCACCGCTGGGTCGGCCAGCCCGTGAATGATCTCGTGAAAGCGACTCAACAGGTCGCCGACGGCAATCTCAGCTACCAAATCTCGCAGGAAGGAAACGACGAGCTCGGACGCCTTGGGCGATCGTTTAACAATATGACGGCAAAGCTCGCGGAAGCAAGGATGCAACTCTTTCAATCGGACAAGCTCGCCTCCCTCGGACGCCTCGCAGCCGGTGTCGCCCACGAGATCAACAACCCCCTGACGGGAGTTCTCACCTATAGCAGTTTTCTGCTGAAGCGGACGCAGAATCAGCCGGAATTGCAGGAGGACCTCAAGGTTATTGTTCGGGAAACGCTCCGGAGCCGCGAGATTGTCAAGAGCCTTCTCGATTTCGCCCGTCAATCGGTGCCCAAGAAAACCGAAGCGCAAATCGGAGACATCGTTGACCGCGCCGCAATCGTTGTCAGCAACCAGCTGACACTCCATCATATCGACCTGGCCAGGAGCATCGACCCGAATCTTCCGCCGGTCACGGTCGACGCAAACCAGATCCAGCAAGTGTTCGTAAACCTCATCGTCAACGCGATCGATGCGATGGCAACGAAAGCCGGCAAGATCACCATCGGTGCTTCAATGCTCAAGCTCTCCCCCCAGGGAACCGCACACGTCAAAAAAGCTGTCTGCAGCAAGCGACATGTTCTGATTGATCCGACGGTGAAGATCGGCGGCCTCCCTTCCATCAAGGTCAAGGTGCGCGCGGGAACGGAGGAAGGGATCATGCATCTTGATCCTGTCTATGGGCGGCACCAGCATATGACAAGCCTGCCGGTTTCCCCCGGACAGGAGATGACACTGAAGTGTCCGGAGTGCGGGGTGTCCCTGATGGATCCGCAAGTCCGTTGCCCGAAGTGCGCCGCTGCAACCTTCTGGATCGAAATACCCGGACAGGGCAAGTGGGAAGCGTGCAGCCGGTTTGGCTGCGATTGGCAGCGATGGGAATCGGTGGACAGAGACGGTGTTCGCGAATACGTCGAGATCACCGTTGCCGATTCGGGCTGCGGCATCCCGCGCGAAGACCTGCCCAAGATTTTCGAACCCTTCTTCTCCACCAAAGGGCAGAAGGGCACGGGCCTGGGCCTGTCCGTCATCTGGGGCATTATTGACAATCACAACGGTACCATCAACGTCGAGAGCGAGTTGAACAAGGGGACCACATTCCGCATTCGCCTTCCCCTTCAGCAGCCACGGTGAGTGAGAATGAAAGTCGACACTGACATTCTTGTGGTTGATGACGAGCAGGTGATCCTTGACGCCGTAACGAAAATCTGTAAGGCGGAGGGATTCCGTGTCGCGGCCGCTCTGGATGGCGAGAGCGCCGTTGCCCTCCTGGAGAAACATACGTTCGGCCTCATTCTGTGCGATATCATGATGCCCAATATGGATGGATTCGCGTTTCTCAAAATCGCTCTGCAAAAGGCGCCGCAGACACCGGTTATCATGGCCACCGGCTTCTCTACTGTGGAGAATGCCGTGCAATCGCTCACGGTCGGAGCAGCGGACTATATCCCGAAGCCGTTTACATTCGACGAACTGAAGTCGGCAATCCTGCGCGGTTTCCGATACCGTCTCATCCGGGAGGAGTTGGCAGGCCTCGCTTCCGGCACAACGCGGGACCGCACGCTGGTCGTCCCCTGTCCGCCCCGATACCGTCGTCTCGGTCACACCAGCTGGGTCTGTCTCGAAAGCGACGGCACCGCAACGGTCGGCGTCACACATCTGTTCGTGCGAACCATTGAACAATTCACCGGCGTGGAAACAGTGAGCATCGACGGCGAGATCATCCAGGGGACAGCGTGTGCGCAGATCCAGACTCTCGACGGGATGCTGCATCCCGTGCTCTCACCGATTTCCGGACGGGTGGTCGAAGTAAACGCCGAGTTAACGTCGTTCCCTGCAATCATCGAGAAAGATCCCTACTTTACAGGATGGCTCTACCATGCCATCCCGACGGATGTTGACTACGAGATCGCACGCCTGCAGCCGTGCGGCTCTGACCCATTGACGTGATCAACGAAGGAGGTATCCCCCCATGTTACTGTTTGTCATCGCTGTCATCGTGTTCGTTATTGCGGATATTCTTATCCGCATGGTGTCGCGACGCATGCAGGAAAACAAGCTGCGCAAAGAGCGCGAAAGCGCACTGTCCGTCAGCCTCTCGCTGGATTTCACCCGAGAAGCAAAAAGCCTGAAGCGGGCGGAGGTCGAGCGGCCGAAGGCGCGTATCCTCTGCGTGGATGACGAGGAGGTGATCCTCGACAGCTTTAGAAAGATTCTTGTGCTGGATGGCTACTCCATCGATACGGTGCAAACCGGCCAGGAAGCGCTCGGCTTGCTGCAATCCCACCACTACGACTTCGTATTCACAGATTTGAAAATGCCTTCGATGGATGGTGTCGAAGTCACAAAATCCGTGAAACACATACGCCCCGATATCGACGTCGTGATCATCACCGGCTATGCAACCGTGGAAACGGCGGTAGAATGCATGAAACACGGTGCGATGGATTATGTACAGAAGCCATTCACCGAAGACGAGCTGTTGGCCTTCGTTAAGAAGTCTCTCATCAAGCGACAGGACCGGATCCAGAAACAGCTGAAACCGAAGGTCCATATTACTCATGTGTCAACCCTTGAAGGGATCGGCGCCAATGAGTTCGCCATCCCGGGCGGGGTCTTTATTGCCGATGGCCATGGATGGGCTTCCACGTTCGAAGACGGAACGGTGCGGGTCGGCCTCGACGACTTCGCCCGTCGGATAATCGGCAAAGTGGAAAGCGTCGAGTTGCCCAATCTGGGAATGACAGTGCAGCGCGGCACTCCTCTCTTCACCGTGCGTCTGGGCCGGCACTCCGTGCCCTTCCTCGCACCCGTGTCAGGGAGAGTGATCGAAGTGAATTCCGCGCTTGCCAGACATCCTGAAGATCTCGAAGCAACCCCGTACGCCGAACACTGGATGTGTGTCCTTGACGCCGAAAATCTGGATGCAGAGATCCCTATGATGAAAATCGGGAAGACCGCAGTGGCGTTTTTTCAGGAAGAGCTTGAACGTCTGACGGCACTGACCGCCAAGATGAACCGGCGCAACCCCGACGGAAGCACGTCGCCAATCGGGGGTGAAGTGTATGCCGGTGTATTGCAGGATATGGATGACCGGGATTTTGAAATGACCGTCGGAGAGTTCTTCCGGCGCTAGTCCCGCGATCCAGAACCGGCTGCCCGTGGTCGTTCGACCTGCACCCGGTTGCAGTCGGTAAATCCCAAGTTATCAACTTCGTTGCCGAGGGTACCATGTCGGAATACGTCAGCAAACTCATCGCACAGGTGAAAGCAAAGAACCCCGCAGAGCCGGAGTTCCATCAGGCGGTGGAAGAAGTAGCACAATCGCTTGAAATCGTCCTCGAGCGTCACCCGGAATACCGCAGCGCAAAGATACTCGAACGGATGGTCGAACCGGAACGCGTAATCCTGTTCAGGGTTCCCTGGCTGGACGACCAGGGAGAAATCCACATCAATCGCGGCTTCCGCATCCAGATGAACAGCGCGATCGGGCCGTACAAGGGAGGTCTGCGTTTCCACCCCTCTGTCACAATGGGCATTTTGAAATTCCTGGCGTTCGAACAGGTTTTCAAGAACAGCCTCACCTCGCTGCCCATGGGCGGCGGCAAGGGAGGATCGGATTTCGATCCCAAAGGCAAGAGCGATCAGGAGGTCATGCGCTTCTGTCAGAGCTTTATGACAGAACTGTTCCGCCACATCGGGCCGGATACCGACGTACCCGCAGGCGACATCGGCGTCGGCACGCGGGAGATCGGATTCCTCTTCGGTCAGTATAAACGTCTGACCCGCGAATTCTCCGGTGTGCTCACGGGAAAAGGCCTGAACTGGGGCGGCTCGCTTGTCCGTCCCGAGGCCACCGGATATGGCGTGGTGTATTTCGCTGAAGAGATGCTGAAGACAAAGGGAGAGTCGTTTGCAGGCAAGACCGTCGCCGTTTCAGGATTCGGCAACGTTGCATGGGGTGCGGTGGAGAAAGTGACGCAACTCGGAGGGAAGGTGGTCACCCTCTCGGGTCCGGATGGGTTCGTCTATGACAAGGATGGCATCCGGGGTGAAAAGATTCACTACATGCTGGAAATGCGCTCAAGCGCCCGCGATAGCGTCAAGGATTATGCTGACAAATTCAAGGTGGAGTTCCACCCGGGCAAGCGCCCGTGGGAGGTGAAGGCGGATGTCGCCCTCCCCTGCGCCACCCAGAATGAGCTGAATGCAGATAATGCCAGGACGCTTCTCCAGAACGGCTGCACCTGCATTTGCGAAGGCGCCAACATGCCAACAACACTGGACGGCGTGAAAATCTTCCTCGATGCACACGTGCTCGTACTCGCCGGGCAAAGCGTCAAACGCAGGCGGCGTGGCAACGTCAGGACTCGAGATGAGTCAGAATAGCATGCGCTTCCCCTGGTCGAAAGAGGAAGTGGATCAGCGCCTGCATGAGATCATCAAGAACATCCACCGCACCTGTTTGACAACAGCGGAGAAATACGGCACGCCCGGCAACTACGTCACCGGCGCCAATATTGCCGGCTTCCTCAAGGTTGCCGATGCAATGATGGATCAGGGGTTGGTGTAACCCACCGTCGACAGTGCGGCGCCCCGCGTACGGCGAATACGCGGGGCGCCGTCGTTATTGCCCGGCAGGATACTCCCGGTATCCGACACCCGGGACTGTTCGTGATTTCATCCCCGCCGTCCACCCCAAACCCAGTTCACTCAGAAACGCACCCTCGTGGAATGCGACGTGCATCGCGGCATCCATACCCGCAACCCGTCGGAACAGACCTTTGGTGTTCGGCGGGAACATCTCCCAGTCTTCCTGCTCCGCAATGAATGCGTCCGGAACGGTAACGATCGACCGGCAACTCTCATGCATAAGATTCACTGCGAGCGTCTGCGCCCGTGCAATCGCCGGAGTGCATATCACCCTCGCCCTGCCGTCGATCGCATCAACGAAGTTCTTAAACCCGTCATACCGCCACAACGCATGGCTGCGGTTGTCAAACGACTCCTGACCGCCATCGGCAAACCGGACCGTTGTACGCCCTTCGTCCGTGAGCCAGTAGACTCGTCCCTTGTCGCCGACGATATGCATGGCCGGACCGTTCGGAGCACCCCCAGCATGTGTCACCAGTATGCGAACATGCACCCCGCCTGCCGTCGTGATATGGCACTGCACGGTGTCGGCACTCTCGATCTTGTGGGCGCGCCAGAGTTCCGCACGTACAGTCTCCGGTGAAGCCGCCGCTTCCGGTTCAGACGATGCAAGATAGAGCGCGTTCATTACGTAGTGCGCATGTGCATTGTTGGCCGGGCTGTCCAGAATCCAGTCATCGCCGACACGCAGCCGTCCCGCCCATTCGTTGCGCTGGAAATACTGCACGCTGCGCGGCCAACCGCACAGGAGGGAAATGTCACGCACCTTTCCCAGACGTCCGGCTGTGAGCAACTCTTTCAGCCGTTGCATAGAGACGCTGTACAGGTGCTGAAATCCAACGGCGACTTTCCGATCCGACCGCGCCTCAGCTTCAATCAGCCGGTCAACATCCTGCACGGTGGCTGCAACGGGTTTCTCGCAATACACATGAAGGCCCGCTTCAAGAGCCCGGATCGCCACCGGCACATGCTGGTGAATGCCGATGGGAACGGTCAGCACGTCGGTGGTGTTCACACCCCGCGCAAAGAAATCTTCAACGGAGCCGTAGAGAACCACCCCCTCACTCTCGAGTTCGGCGGCAAGCCGGGGTCGCGCGTCCCGGTCAATGGCAAGCGCCACCACACCTGCAAGCCGTCCCCGTTCCTGCCGCGCAAGCCAACGCACCGCGTCAATGTGGACGAGTCCATAGCCGCCCAGACCAATGACCACAAATCGTACCGGCTGCATTTCTCACCAATGTCAAAGTGCGGGGCACGTATTGTACGAAGAACTCACTGAAAAGGCATCTCGAATCTCAGCGGGTTTGTGCGTATATTGGATAAAACTTCTATAGATACACAAAACCCCCATGAATGACCAACTCGTCAATCCGATCCAGGCTATCCAGACGCTCCTCGCCCCTGCGTTGGGAATTTCGGCCGTGGGTCTGCTTCTGCTTGGACTGAACAACCGTTATTCCATTATCATCAACCGCATCAGATTGTTGAACGAGGAACGCCGGAGATTTGTGCGGCTGCTCCAGAAAAGCGAAGCGCTGGAGTATGCCGATAATCATCGATTCATGAATATTACCCGGCAGACACAGGAATTGCTCGTCAGGAGCAGACTCGTTCGCAATGCCATCCTGTCCCTTCAGGCGGCAATCGCCCTTTTCGTCATCACATCGGTGACGATCGGCATCACGCTGTTCATTTCGGTAGAGTGGTTCAGCACCATTGCCGTTGGTATATTCGTTCTGGGAATGGTGAGTGTGCTGCTCGGCATCCTGTTCGCAGGAGTCGAAGTCCAGCGGTCGTTCAAGATCGTGCTGATGGAAGTCAAAGCAGATGATTAGAAAGGTTCCTGATTAGCTTGCGACGCCGGCATCTTTCATACCGGCAAGTTTGTTGAAATCGACTTTCCCTGCCGCGTCCTTGATCTGACTCATCTCACACTCGTTCGCATTTACCTCGACAACAAATCTCCCGGCAACGAGAACGTGCAACTCGCCGTGTTTCGTCGATGTCCAGTATTTTTCCCAGGCCTTATACCCATTGAATGTCGTTGTCCTCTCGTAACCATCGTTGCTTTCTCGATCAATCTGCGCCATCGTCCACCCCAGAGTTGCCATACGCATGGCACCCGTGAGACTTCCCATGTCGCTGATCTTGACGCTGAGAGACATGCCGTTTTCGTTGGCGTAGTCAGCAGATGCCATCGCCACATCGATCCCCATTGCGCCCGACCGTTCACCTTCGACATTACCCCGGGTCAGTCCCGGCAGCGACTCCGGAAGCAGAGCTTTCAGTTCTCGAAAATCAACGGGTTCGACTTTCTTCCCGTCGTTCATCTCCTTCATTGCATCCGACATTTTTTCGGCGCTCTCGGCGATCTTCCCTCCGGCCGCACCCAATTCTTTTGCGGCTTCCTCGAGTTTCTTCTGCTCTGCACTCTTGCCGCATCCGAAGATGAACATGGCGAGCGCGAGCGGCAGCACAACCAACATCCGCTTCATGGCAATAACACCTCCGATTGTGGGATGAAGTACTGCGGGATGGACCTTTCTCTACGCCGGAATGTACACAAAGGAGGTACAACAAACAAGGTGTGTTCGGGGAGGTGTCTCCCCCTGTTGTGTCTCCCCCTCCTCCAACACTGGATCAAAGAACGATACAACGGGGTTCGGGTTTCTCCCGCTTCAGGGCCACCTCAATCGCTGCCCGGATTTCCATATCATCATAAGGCTTGTTGATGATTTCACATGGACCTGAAGCACGTGCACGTGCCTTGGTATCGATATCGTTGAAGGCAGTCGCATAAATTACCGGGACGTGAAGCCTCGTGCGGATACACTCCCCAGCTTCCACACCATCCATCCGTCCTTTAAGATGAATGTCCATCAGCACAAGGTCCGGATGCACCCGTTCTGCCGATCTGATCGCTTCTTCTCCCGTATCCACAACCGCGGGAACGTGATACCCCCACGAAATCAGACGCCGGCGAATGTCCTCGGCGGCAATCCACTCATCTTCAACGATAACGATTGCTTGCGGTGTGGCCATGGTCGTTCCTGCTACGGTTTTTAGAACCCAACGTAAAACCGCAATAAATTACGACACGAAACCGAATAAGTCAAGGCAAATCGTATAACCTGTTTTGTGAAAACGAATTATGGATCGTAGAATTTGGCGACACGAAGACCTCAAGGTAGTGCAGACGCCGTTTTTCCTGCCGCACTGTCGAGCACACCTCCCCGTGAAGACCACCTGCGTTTTTCGTTGCGCGATAACGAAAAACTTCTCAAAGAAAATCATCCCCGCGTCAGGAACAGTAGTCAAGTCTTTCGCGCTCCCCGGCAATCGACACCCTTTTTGCATTTCATTGTGAAGTTCGGTATCTATTAATGTTGCACTCTCACCCAAAGGAACACCGATGCCCGGTTCAACACCATCATCGACGCCACTTGGAGTCAAGATCATCGTTGCCCTGCTGATCGCGAAGTCGGCTCTCCCCATCCTCGGAGAACTCCTGCCGCGGATCATCCTGGCGACCCCCATGCCATTTTCATGGCGTCTCGTTGCGGTTCTGATACCGGCAGTTCTTCTCCCCCTTGTCATCGCCGTCACGGTCATCCGCTCCCCAGCCGCCGGCTTCTGGGCGACACTGACGTACGCCGGGTTCGCGGCAGTTGTGAGCGCACTCTTGATTCTTGCTCCCAAGTTCGCGACGACGGAGACTTTCGAACTTCCGAATCCCGATCCATTCGCTGAGGCGCGTGCATTTGAATATACGTGGCGGCTTATCAGTATTGCGGCATCTGTGCTGCTGGGCCTCTCCGTTCTGCGTCCCGCCATTTTCCGATGGATTACTGCCCGGGAGAAACTCCTCCACGTGATGCGTTACCCTTCGCGCCGCACTCCCACGATCGCCTCCCGCGCCGTCTGGGTGATGCCCCTTATTGCCGGCGCGATTGTCCCAACTGTCGTCTGGTATGCTGCCCAGCGGTACGTCGGGCATATCCGGATAGGCGACGCGTTGATGGATATCCTCCTCGAGCACCTGAGAGGCCGCGCACTTATGCTCGATCTGTTCAGCATGCTCCCCTTTGCGGTTCTGGCAACCACCGCGTACAAGAATGCCCGCCGCATGTCCCTGGTCACCCTCTGGGCCGTCACCCTCGGTGGCCTCATCGGTATTGTCGCACTGATGATGCCGCTCTACTACGCAGGATGGGAAACGTTCTACAACGAAATCCGCGGCGACGAGAAAACCGTTGGCGCCATGATCTTTTTCTTCACACCCCTCTACTGCATCGCCACAATGCTTGCCGGCATGCTCCTCGGCTGGGTCGCCGCCCGGTATTTCCGCAAAGGCGTCGATGATCTGATCGATGATCATAGCTGAGAACAGCACCAGACACCCCATACCATCATCCGCCACAGAATCAGCATCGCTCAATGAACTTATCCCAGATTCCCCGCCACACGGCGCTCGCCGGCGTTATGGTCATCGCTCTCTCGTCAGGCACGCTGCACGCTCAGCAACCTAAGACGCTCTCATTCGAACAGATCTTCAAGAATGCCGAGCCGCGTGTGACGAAATCTCTCCCTGCGATGCCTGCATGGCTGGATGACCGGCACTATCTCCTGGCTCAACGCGTTCCCGGCGAAGAAAAGCCACGGCAGGTTGTCGTTGATGCCGAATCAGGAGCAGAAGCACCATATCGCAACTTGCAGCGAATACAACGATATCCTTCCGCAAGGCTCCGACGCAAACGCCCCGGCAGCGACAGCCAATGACACCTCGCGGGTCCTCTTTGTTGCGGGTGGAGACCTGTATCTGCTGGACACGCGGCGTCATGTGTGTTCGCGCTTAACGAACACCCTTGCGGAAGAGAAGAACCCCACATTTTCTCCGGACAGCCGGTATGTTGCCTTCACCCGGGATAATGATCTCTTTGCAGTTGACGTCACGACGGGCAACGAAATCCGGTATACACAGGATGGCAGCAACGCTATTATGAACGGATGGGCATCATGGGTGTATTACGAGGAGATATTGGGGAGGGAAAGCAGATATCGCGCATTCTGGTGGTCGCCCGACAGCAAACGCCTCGCGTACTATCGCTTTGATGACAATGACGTCCCGGTGTTCCCTCTCTACGATGCTACGGGAACGCATGGTTCTCTGGTGAACACGCGCTACCCGAAGGCCGGCGACCCGAATCCGCGGGTGAGGGTGGGCATCGTCCCTGCCGGCGGCGGCACAACAGTGTGGGCTGCATTCAACGAAGCCGACGATCAGTATTTCGGGCCACCATCCTGGACCCCGGATGGGACACGCCTGTTCATCCAATGGATGAACCGCGGGCAGGATACTCTCATCGTGTACGCCGTGGATCCCGCTTCCGGGAAGCCCTCGATGGTGCACATCGAACACCAGCAGTCGTGGGTGGAGTGGTTCGACAAAATCACATTCGTGCAGAATTCAGCCGGGTTCATTCTCCGCAGCGACAACGATGGCTGGGACCACCTGTACTACTACGCAATGGACGGTACATTGAAGTCGCAGCTCACGTCAGGGGACTGGTCAGTGATCAGCGTGGCTGTGGTCGATGACAAAAACGGATACGTGTATTTCACGGCATCCAGGGAAGCATCGACACGCAAAGACCTCTATCGTGTCCGTTTGGACGGGAAAGGTCTGACACGGTTAACCAGCGGACCGTTCACTCATGAAGTGCAGGTCTCCCCCTCCGGCTCCTTCTTTATTACCATGTTCTCCAATGTCGCGACGCCCCCAAGGATGACACTTCACCGCAACGATGGAAGACTGATCAGAGAGCTCGGCGACAGTTCTACACCGGAACTCGCCAACTACCGGATGGGCCGCACGGAGATGCTGACGATTCCGACCGCCGATGGGTATCAATTGCCGGCGGAGTGGACACTTCCGGTCGACTTCAACCCTTCGCGGCGTTACCCGGTGGTAATCAGCATCTATGGGGGGCCGGGAGCCGCCGGCGTCGCGGACGGATGGAAACCGCTCACGCGGCAATGGTTGGCAATGGAAGGGATCATTCAGATCGCGGTCGATCATCGCGGGTCAGGACATTTCGGCAAGAAAGGCGTTGCGCTGATGCACCGCAAACTGGGGACATGGGAGATGGCGGACTATGGAACCGCAGCCCGATGGCTGCGTGCGCAATCGTTCGTAGACACCACAAAGATCTGCATCACCGGAGGCAGCTATGGCGGGTATGTCACCCTTATGGCGCTCACGGTGCATCCCGAGCTCTTTACGCACGGCATTGCAGATTACTCCGTCACTGACTGGCTCCTGTACGATTCCCACTACACCGAGCGGTACATGGATTCTCCCGGGGAAAACCCCGAAGGATACCGGATGGCTTCGGTGCTCACGCATGCGCACAACCTCCAGGGCGTTCTCCGGATCGAACACGGGACGCTGGACGACAACGTGCACATGCAGAACGTCCTGCAGCTTGTCGATACACTGGAGAACATGAACAAGCATTTTGAATTCATGTTGTATCCGGGCGGCCGTCATGGGTGGGGCGGCCCGAAGTCAGCACACCTTCGTTCGGAAAATTACCGCTTCTACTATCAGTACCTGCTGCAGAAGGAATTTCCCGAGGCGTTGTTCAAGACGCTGGAAGGGCGCCCGGCGCGGCGGCGTCCCTGAAAGAGATGGTGCATGGGGGATCTCTACGCCTTGAGCTTTCTGGCTAAAACCGCTCTCCGGTACACAATACACACAGCCCACACCGCGTTCATGCCCATCACATTTACGGCAAGATACCAGTCGAGCCGGCGCGCCACGGAACACAGCATGAGAATAAACAACTCTGTGCCGAGACCAAGGAATCCCGAGAGTCTCAATGCCGTTCGATTGCCGTACCATGCCTCCCGCTGGTCATGGGAAACCCCGTTCATCGACCATGTGTCGATGCGCATCATGAGCCTGTCCTGCCAACCGTAGAGCAGGAGAAAAAGTCGCTGCATCCGCAGGGTTCGCTGATCCCCCGCTCGATCAAACTCCTCGATCTCTTCTGTGACTCGATTTACCGCATACGCACTTCGAAGATGAAGATATGACGTTTGATAGAAGACATGGTATGACACTCTCAGCGAGATACCCAAAAACCCGACAAACCCGACGAAGAACACCGGAAACCATCCGGTGTCCCGGTACAATAAGCCTGAGATCGCGATGAAGACAACCAGGTTCACCGCAAAATCTCCCACCGAGTCCAGAAACCGCCCGAACCGGCTGTACATCTGTTTGGCTCTTGCGAGCTGGCCGTCGGCGGAATCGAGGAGATCTTTGAGCGTTATCAAGAGTCCGGCCAGTGGAGCATATGCCAGTCCTGCGAAAGCATAGAACGTCGCAGCCAGGAGTCCCGCAATGATTGATGCGACCGTCACCTGGTTCGGTGTGATGCTGGTGGGAAAGAGCACCCGAACGATTTGATGGGCGATAGGCCGGAGAAGATATGTATTGATCAGCTCGTCGGAGACATCAGACTTTACCGATGACTCATACGACGCCTGTGTACCGGAAGTCATCTTCCTATTTCTTCCACTTCTCCGGCCGTAATGAGCGGACGGTGGCACCGGCACGCCACATTTCAGAATTCCGCCATTCATCCAGTTCGCTTTCGAGGCGGTCCCTGTAGCCGGCTGCACCGCACGTTTCAAGCACACGGCGGGTCTCCGAGCCATTATGCACCGATTCATACAGCGCCGCAAACAGAGGCTTGGTGGCCTCTTCGAACCGCTTTGCCCAATCCAGCGCCCCGCGTTGAGCAGTCGTGCTGCAGGCACCAATCATCCAGTCCACACCGTTCTGACCCATCAAAGGGTAGAGACTCTGTGTGGCCTCCTCGACAGTCTCGTTGAACGCCTCACTCGGGGTATGTCCCTTTTCCCTCAAAAGTTCGTACTGGGCCTTCATCAGGCCGGCGATAGCCCCGAGCAGCACTCCCCGCTCCCCGGTAAGGTCACTGTAGACTTCTTTCTCAAATGAAGTCGGAAAGAGATAGCCCGATCCGATGGCAATCCCCAGTGCAAGCACGCGTTCACGTGCCCGGCCGGTGACATCCTGGTGTACCGCAAAGCTGGAATTTATGCCGCTGCCCGAGAGGTAGTTCGTGCGTACCGTGCGTCCTGACCCCTTGGGGGCGACAAGAACAACATCCACATCGGGAGGCGGCACAACTCCTGTCTGTTCGCGGTAAACAACGGAAAAACCGTGAGAAAAACAGAGCGCCTGCCCTTTGTGAAGGTTCTTCCTCACCAGTGGCCATTGCTCTTTCTGTCCGGCATCGGACAGCAGGTAAAGAACCATGGTGGAGCGCCGCACAACATCTTCGATGTCATCGAACAACGTCTTTCCTTCGACCCATCCATCACGCACCGCTTCCTGCCACCCCCGTCCGCCCTTGCGCTGGCCCACGATCACGTTGATGCCGTTGTCGCGCAGATTGAGCCCCTGGCCATGTCCTTGCGGACCGTAGCCCAGAATACCTACGACGTCATTCTTCAGTGCTATCTGTGCTTTTTCCAGGGGAAATTCTTCGCGTGTGACAACTTCCTCTTTGACTCCACCAAAATCCATGACTGCCATTGTGTGCTCCTCTTTTCGTTGTCGATCGTCTTGTATCTACAAATCATTTTCAATTCTTTATCCTGATTCAGATTCCATCCGCCGTCGGCAAGCCAGATCACCGGCCTGACAGATGTCAATGCCAATGTGCACTCTCCTTCCTAAATGGAGCGTTCCAGCTCTTCCACGATCCGCGAGCCCACTTCCTGTGTCGTGGCCTTCCCTCCGAGATCACGGGTCCGAATGCCTGCCGCAATCGTCGCGGAAACCGCACGCTCTACGGCACGCGCCTCGTCTTCTCTGCCGAATGAATAGCGGAGCAGCAACGCCGACACTGAGAATAGCACCGATCGGGTTTGCGATACCGCGACCTGCAATGTCAGGAGCAGATCCATGAATCGGTTCGTACAATCCGGGACCTCCATCGCCGAGGGATGCAGACGGAAGCATTCCCATCGAGCCGGCCAGCACGGAGGCCTCATCCGTAAGGATGTCGCCGAACATATTCTCGGTTACCACTACATCAAATGAGGCAGGAGCGGAGACGAGCCGCATTGCCGCAGTGTCGACGAGCATGTGGTCGAGCGTGATGTCCGGATACGATGCCGCAATTTCCGTCGCGGTCTTCCGCCACAGCCGCGAGGTTTCCAGTACATTCGCCTTGTCCACGGAGGTCACCTTTTTTTTCCGCTTCGCGGCAAGCCGGAAGGCAAGGTCAACCACGCGCGCAATTTCGATCCTGGTATACTCGAGCGTGTCGACCGACTTGGTCGTCCCACCCTCTTCACGTGTGAAGCGCGGTGTTCCAAAATAGAGACCGCCGGTAAGTTCACGCACCACCACGAGATCAATATCTTTGAGAAGATGTTCCTTCAGCGGCGATGCATCCTTGAGTGCAGGATGCACGTTGACCGGCCGGAGATTCGCAAACACGCCGAGTTCTTTCCGGAGGCCCAGGAGTCCCTGTTCCGGACGCACATCCACCGCAACAGCGTCCCACCGCGGTCCACCCACCGCCCCGAGCAGTACCGCAGATGACTCTTTGCACGCATGCAGCGTTCGGGTGGTAAGAGGGGCCCCGTGCGCGTCAATTGAAGCACCGCCAAATGGATGCTCTTCAAAGGAGAATTCGTGGCCGTACTTCCGGGCGATCGCCTGCAAGACCCCCACCGCTTCTCTTGTTACTTCCGGCCCGATCCCGTCTCCTGGAAGTACCACGATCTTCGCCGTCATGAATGTACCCCCCGCTCCAGGCGTCGCTCATATTCCGCGATTTCCTTTTCATGACCGAGGATATACCCCAGTTCATCAGTCCCGTTGAGAAGACAGGCGCGGGCGAACGAATCGATGGCAAACGGAACATTCCCTCCCTGCCATCGCACTTCCTGATGGAATAGATCGACACTTATCTGACCACCGGTGGAAGCGGCGGCGGCAAGCGCCGACCATGTTGCGCCATCGACCACAACCGGCAGTAATCCGTTTTTCAGTGCATTGTTTTTGAAGATATCTGCAAAGGAAGTGCTGATGACCGCACGGAAGCCGGCGCCGACAAGAGCCCAGGGCGCATGCTCGCGTGAAGAGCCGCACCCAAAATTGCGTCCGGCGAGAAGAATCGCGGCACCGTCGTTCTCTCTCAGGTTCAGCGGAAAATCCGTTGCGAGCGTACCGTCTGGCAAGCGTCGGAGGTCCTCAAAGAGATGAGTCCCCACTCCTGCTTTGTCGGTGATTTTCAGAAAGCGTGCAGGGATGATCTGATCGGTATCGACGTTTTCCCGGGGAAATACCGCGGCGTGCGACGTCACCGTGTGAAACGCTTCGCCGCCTTGTCCCGTGACATTTCTGGTCATAGCATGCTCCTGACATCCGTCAGCCGACCGGTCACTGCAGATGCCGCTGCGGTGAATGGAGACGAAAGGAACGTGCGGCTTCCCTTGCCCTGACGGCCTTCGAAGTTTCTGTTGCTTGTGCTGACCGCATACTTTCCCGCCGGGACTTCATCGCCATTCATGGCAATGCACATTGAACAACCGGGTTCACGCCATTCGGCTCCCGCCTCCACAAACACACGATCTAGTCCTTCGGCCTCCGCCTGACGTTTCACCGCATAGGATCCCGGCACAACAAGCGCACGAACACCCGGGGCAACCTTTTTCCCGCGCATAACCGTCGCCGCCTGCCTGAGGTCGTTGATGCGGGAGTTGGTGCAGCTGCCGATGAACACTACATCTATCGGATGCCCGGTCAGCCGGCTCCCGGGCCGCAATCCCATATACTCGAGGGCTTTCTGAAGCGACGCGCGCTGCGACGCATCTTCGATCGTCGAAGGATCGGGCACGGACGCAGTGATCTGTGCACCCATACCCGGATTTGTACCGAACGTCACCATGGGCCCCAGATCGGTGACATCGAGCGCAAGTGTCGCATCATACCGGGCGCCTTCATCGGTGCGGTACGTTCGCCACTTCTTCACCGCGGAGTCAAATGCCGCCGGCGCAAACTCACGGCCGGCGAGATACGCATACGTCGTGTCATCCGGTGCGACCATCCCTGCACGCGCTCCTCCTTCAATGGACATATTACACAGCGTCATCCTTTCCTCCATAGAAAATGACCGGACGACAGACCCCGTGTATTCAAACACGCTCCCGGTTCCACCTCCTATGCCGATGCGTGCGAGAAGCGCAAGGATGACATCTTTTGCGCCCACGCCGCGACTCAGAGTCCCTTCAATCCGCACTTCGCAGGAACGCGGCTTATGTTGCAGGAGACACTGGCTTGCAAAGACATACTCAACTTCGCTTGTGCCAATGCCGAAGGCAAGCGCGCCGAAAGCCCCGTGCGTCGAGGTATGGCTGTCGCCGCACACAATGGTCATGCCGGGCTGCGTGAGTCCG
Source organism: Ignavibacteriota bacterium (assembly GCA_963849385.1). Classification (GTDB taxonomy): domain Bacteria; phylum Bacteroidota; class Ignavibacteria; order UBA10030; family UBA6906; genus Fen-1255. The sequence goes on from CAWKHH010000003.1 coordinate 551,742, forward strand.
AGCTCCGGACCGATCACATGCACGATGCCCCGTTGCGGATGGTCTGTCCCGTATAACGCGATGCCGAATTCCCGTGCGTTCCGCTCCAGCGTGGCAATCTGTTCCGCAGCCAGGGCATCCTGAACGGGACCACGCTTCGTCGGGATGCTATGGTCGACTGTCGCTACTGTCCGTTCAGGGCGCCGCACCCCGAGTCCACGCCGCCGCAACCCGTCGAATGCCTGCGGGGATGTCACCTCATGAATGAGATGAAGATCGATGTACACCAGCGTCGGAACATCTGGTTGCTCATGGACAACATGAGCTTGCCAAAGCTTGTCAAACAACGTCCGGGGATATTGCGTTGTCATTGCCTATGCTCTCGCCTCGACTGTTGCAGTTGCCGCTCCATGTTTGAGCCGTATTGAATTCTGCGCACGATTGAGCGCCTCTAGATAGGCCTTGACACTTCCCGTGATGACATCCGTGCTCGCCGCGTGGCCGTTAAACACAACGCCGTCAAAATCCACCCGAACGAACGCTTCCCCGATCGTGTCGTGTCCGTAACTGACCGATTTGAGCACATACTCCGTGAGCTTCCCGGAAATGCCTGTGATCCGTTCAATCGCGCGGTAGGCCGCGTCTACAGGCCCATCCCCCGTCGCGGAATCAACAGTCCGTACATCCCCTTTCCGCAACTCCACTGTGGCCGTTGGGCGAACCCGTGTGCCTGTGCTCACATGCAATTCTTCGAGATGATAGTATTCCTCCGGCGAGGTCACCCGGTCTTCGAGAATTGCCACAAGTTCTTCATCGGCAACTTCCTTCTTCTGATCGGCGATCGCACAGAAAGAAGTATATGCCCGGTCGAGTTCTTCGGCTGTCAATGCATACCCCAGCTCGCCAAAGCGCTGTTTAAGCGCATGTCTTCCGGAGTGCTTCCCCAGAACCAACGTGCTGTGTTTGATTCCGACGGATTGTGGTGTCATGATCTCGTAGGTGATGGCGCTCTTGAGCATACCGTCCTGGTGGATCCCTGCCTCATGCGCAAAGGCATTCGCTCCCACAATTGCTTTGTTGCGTTGCACAATCATACCGGTGATGCTGGTCAGTAAGCGGCTGGATTTGACGATCTCCTCCGATACAACATCTGTATGCATGCCCATCAGTTCACCGCGGGTTTTTATCGCCATGACGATTTCTTCGAGAGCGGCATTGCCCGCACGTTCACCGATACCGTTGACCGTACATTCCAGCTGCCGCACGCCATTCTCGATGGCTGCGATGGAGTTCGCCACCGCCAGACCCAGATCGTTGTGACAGTGTGCGCTCAGTACCGCCCGGTCGATACCCCGAACACGCTCGCGCACCTGACGGAACATCGCACCATACTCCGAAGGCATTGCATACCCTACTGTGTCGGGCAGATTGATCACGCCTGCCCCGGCCTCGATCGCGACGTGAACGACCTCGGAGAGAAACCCGATGTCACTCCGCGATGCGTCCTCACAAGAAAACTCCACGTCGGCACAGAGGGACTTCGCATAACGGACTGCCGCATCGACCGCCTTCAAGACCTCGGGGCGTTCCTTCCGAAGTTTGTATTTGAGATGGATATCGGACGTTGCGAGAAACGTATGAAGCCGCGGCCGGCGGGCGGACTTGAGTGCATCCCAGGCGCGCGCAATATCGGCCTCCACCGCCCGGCACAAGCCCGCAACGACCGGACGTTCTACGGCTCCCGCGACAGCTTTTACGGCTTCAAAGTCGCCCACCGACGCGATGGGAAACCCCGCTTCGATGACATCCACGCCCAATCGCTCCAGCTGACGGGCCATGCGAAGCTTCTCGTCGAGATTCATGCTGCAGCCGGGGGACTGCTCGCCGTCGCGAAGCGTCGTATCGAAGATGTATACCTGATCGTCAGCCATTGTTCTTGTCTCCCTTGGTAAATCCTTTGTGCATCTGTATCCGGTTGCCAGTGGCCAATCGCCTGGCCTTATGTCAGTTGTGGATCGTGGATCCACCATCCACAATTGTTACACTTCCCCCTGGAACTCCCTCTTCAACGCCACCTGCCCCGTCCGTGCAATTTCCTTGATCATGAAGGGTTTTAACATTTTGATGAACGCATCGACTTTCAGCTTGCTCCCGGTGGCTTCCAGCGTCAACGTGCGCGGGCTGATATCCACGACTTTCGCCCGGAAGATCTCGGCAATTTGCATGATTTCCGGACGGGTCTGCGCGGTCGTGTGAATCTTTAAAAGTACCAGCTCCCGTTCGACAAAACTCTCGAAGGTAAGATCAACCACCTTGATCGTGTCGATCAGTTTGTGGAGTTGCTTGGTGATCTGTTCGATGATCGGATCATCCCCTTCGGTCACAATCGTCATGCGGGAAACGGTTTCGTCTTCCGTCGGGCCGACACTCAGACTGTCAATATTGTATCCTTTCGCGGAGAACAGTCCGGCGATCCGCGAGAGGGCATTGAATTTGTTCTCCACCAGAATAGAGATCGTGTGCCGCCTTTTCTGCTCGGTCCCCGAGGCGGATCTGCGGATATTAGTGGATGTGGACGCCACGATGCTCCTCCTTTCGGGCTGTCGCAGCAGTTTTGTTGCCGATGTTGAAGATGGTAACTCCTTCGTCTGCCGGGTCAAGGGGAATATCGATCATCTCGTTCACCGTCTGCCCGGCCGGAATCATCGGATACACATTGTCTTCTTGCACCACAACGAATTCAACAAGCACAGGTCCGTCGGTATAGCCCATCGCACGCCGCACCAGCGGTTCAACCTCCGACGAGGTTGTCGCCCGGAATCCAGGGCAACCATGGGCCTCGGCAAGCTTCACGAAATCAGGACTCGTCATTTCCACCTGTGAGTAGCGCCGTTTCCAGAATAGGTCCTGCCACTGCCTGACCATCCCGAGAAAGCCGTTATTGATGACGAATATTTTGACAGGCAGCTTGTGCTGGACGATCGTCGTCAGTTCCTGGGAATTCATCTGGAACCCGCCATCACCGCTGATCGAAACGATCGGGAGCTTGGGGCGTGCAAAGGCCACGCCCATCGCCGCGGGAAGCGAGAAACCCATCGTCCCGAGACCACCCGACGTGACAAACGTGCCCGGTTCCATGCACGGAAAGAACTGCGCCGCCCACATCTGATGCTGACCGACGTCGGTAACAACGATTGCCTCGCCTCCGGTGACTTCGCCGAGACAATGGAATACGTGCTGGGCACGGATTTCCGGTCCCGTCTGGTACCGCAGTGGATGCTCGCGCTTCCACCCTGCAATCTTCAGCTGCCATTCAGTCGTATCAAGCGGCCTGACGAGCGGGAGAAGAGCCGTCAGCACACGCTTCACATCACCCACTATCGGGACGTCCACAAGCACGTTCTTGCTGATCGCCGATGGATCGATGTCGATATGCACTACCGTTGCCTCCGGGGCGAACGCTTCGACTTTACCGGTTACACGATCATCAAACCGGGCGCCGACCGCAATCAGCACGTCGCAGTGGTGGACCGCCATGTTGGAGTACCATGTTCCGTGCATCCCCAGCATCCCCATCGAAAGCGGATCGTTGGCCGGGAAGGCCCCCAGTCCCTGAAGGGTGGTCGTCACAGGGCACGACATCTTGCGCGCAAGAGCCGTGAGTTCCTTCGCGGCCCCCGAGAGCACAGTCCCGCCGCCCACGTACAGCACAGGCCGTTTCGCAGCGTTCATCACCTCGGCTGCCTTCTTCAACTGCTTTTGATGTCCCTCAACTATGGGATTGTAGCTCCGCATCTCAACAGTGGAGGGATACTTGAAAGGGGCGGTATGTGCCATGACGTCCTTCGGCAAATCCACAAGCACGGGTCCCGGTCGTCCGCTGGACGCAATGTGGAAAGCCTCTTTGATCGTCTTCGCAAGTTCCGCCACATCGCGCACAAGGTAGTTGTGTTTGGTGATCTGACGCGTGATGCCGACAATGTCGGCCTCCTGGAACGCATCATTCCCGATCAGGCGCAAGGGCACCTGCCCGGTGAAAACCACCAATGGCAGAGAATCCATGTATGCGTCGGCGATACCCGTTACGGTGTTCGTGGCTCCCGGGCCGGACGTCACCAGGACCACTCCCGGTTTGCCTGTCACCCGTGCATATCCCTCCGCTGCATGAGTCGCACCCTGCTCATGCCGTGTGAGGACGTGCTGTATATTGGAGAGGTCGCGCAACACATCGTAGATGCCGATCGTTGCTCCGCCGGGATATCCGAAGAGCACTTCCACCTTCTCCTCGATAAGCGAGCGAACGAAAATCTCCGCTCCGGTCATGACTGCGCCCGCTTCCGATCCGCCATCGTTGTGTGATTCGCGTGTCATACGCACTCCTGTTGGAATGAGGGTTGATTTACAGATCCGTCACCGCACCCAGGCTGCTGCTCGACACTGCCCGGGCATACTTGGCAAGCACTCCGCGCGCAGGGGACGGAGAGGGTTTCCACCCCGCGCGCCGTTTCTCCAATTCAAGATCCGTCACGTGCAGTGTCAGCTGTCGTGACTCCGCATCGATTGTTATTGCGTCCTGCTCGTGCACAAGCGCAATGGTTCCTCCGACGGCCGCTTCCGGAGCGACATGGCCCACCACCATGCCGTACGTTCCTCCCGAGAAGCGACCGTCCGTAATCAACCCGACAGAATCCCCCAACCCTGCCCCGATAATTGCAGATGTCGGGGCGAGCATCTCGCGCATACCCGGCCCCCCCTTCGGACCTTCGTATCTGATCACCAAAATGTCCCCCGCCCGTATCATCCCGGCGAGAATTGCATCAAGACAGGATTCTTCTGAATCGAAGACGCGCGCCGGACCGGTGATTTTCGCTTTCTTCACTCCTGTGATCTTCGCCACGGCACCCTCTGTCGCGAGATTCCCCCGCAGGATCGCCAGGTGTCCGTGTGCATAGAGCGGCGCATTCCAGGAATGGATAACCTCCTGCCCACGCCGGCGGGTCCGATGGAACCGATGCGAGTACTTCTGCCACCGTCTGACCGGTGATGGTCATCGCATCTCCATGCAACACACCGTGATCGAGAAGCATGCGCATCACCTGAGGCACGCCGCCGGCCTGGTGAAATTCCGTCACGACGTGCTTGCCCGACGGCTTCAGATCACATAACACCGGCACCCGTTTGCGCATCGTCTCAAAGTCGTCCATAACCAACGGCACTCCGGCTGCATGGGAGATGGCAAGAAGGTGCAGCACGGCGTTTGTTGAGCCGCCGACAGCCATCGTCACTGCAATGGCATTTTCGAAGGCTTTACGGGTGAGGATTGTGCGTGGGAGAATCTGGTGTTTGATCGCGTGGACGAGGGCCGTGGCCGAAGCCGAGGTACTTTCGATTTTCTCGGCATCCTCGGCGGCCATTGTCGAGGAGTACGGAAGAGACATCCCCATCGCTTCAATCGCTGAGGACATCGTGTTGGCGGTGTACATGCCGCCGCACGAGCCCGCACCGGGACAGGCGTGGCGCTCGACTTGCTGCAATTCCTCTTTTCCGATCCGGTGCGCACTGTACTCACCGACCGCTTCGAACGCGCTGACAATCGTGAGATCCCGGCCGTTGTAGTGGCCGGGCTTGATCGTGCCGCCGTAGACAAAGATTGCAGGAATGTTGAGGCGGGCGAATGCGATCAGTGCCCCCGGCATGTTCTTATCGCAGCCGCCGATGGCAAGGATGCCATCCATGCATTGGGCACCGCAAACAGCTTCGATGGAGTCGGCAATGATCTCGCGGGACACCAGGCTGTACTTCATCCCCTGCGTGCCCATCGAAATACCATCGCTCACGGTGATGGTGCCAAAAACCTGTGGCATTGCCCCTGCCTCCGTGAGAGCCGCCATCGCCGCGTCGGCCAACCCATTCAAGCCGACATTGCACGGAGTCAGATTACTGTGAGCGTTTGCGACGCCGACAATCGGCTTGGAAAAATCCTCGTCGCCGAACCCGACGGCCCTGAGCATCGCACGGTTGGGAGTGCGCTGGACACCTTCAGTAATCGATCGGCTGCGGCGGTTCCACGAAAAAGAATCCGGCATTGCATTTGTCCTCAGTCAGACGTATGTAACAGCATACTCGGTCTGCCAGAGGCGAACCTTGCTTACCGGTGCATCGTGTGAAGTGTTTTGCGGTGTGCTTGGTTACCCTCTGGCGTCCGGGTTAGTTAATAAGGCCCAGAAGCAGAAGGTTCACAATAAGGAGTAGAATGGAAACAAGGGAAACAGCTGCGCCACGCACCGCGAGGGGGGGCCTTGCGGAAATGTCATTGGCGGTATGGAGGCTGGTTCCCATCGGACAAGTCTGTATGAAATTGAATATAGAAAATCGGTAGTCAGTGTCAAGGTTTATTTTGTGTTCCTTTTTTGTATTTTCCGTCGGCATTAACTTCTCGCCCCATCTGAAAAAGGAACATACGATGAGCACACGTCGATTACTTCTTTTCCTCGGTTTGACGTCACTTCTCTGCGCGCAACCAGCGTTGCTGCACTCCCAGAAAGAGACCGTCCTCCAGCATGACGCCCGCATGGCATGGTGGCGTGATGCGCGCTTCGGCCTCTTCATCCACTGGGGTCTCTATGCCATACCCGCGGGGACTTGGGGAGACAACACCGGCCATGGCGAGTGGATACGTACAACTGCACATATCCCTCTCGAGAAGTACGAAGAGTTCGTCGGACAATTCTCTCCCACCCGTTTTGATCCCGCGTTGTGGGTCCGCTCTGCAAAAGCAGCGGGAATGAAGTACATCGTGATCACCACAAAGCACCACGATGGGTTCTGTCTTTTCGATTCTAAACAAACGGATTTTGACATCATGTCCACCCCCTTCCGGCGCGACATCATGAAATCGCTTGCGGACGAATGCCGTCGCCAGGGGATGAAGATGTGCTGGTACTACTCAATTATGGACTGGCATCACCCCGACTATCTCCCGCGGAGAGATTGGGAAACGACACGTCCGACGGAGGGCGCGGATACTTCACGCTATCTTCACTACATGAGAGAGCAGTTGAAGGAACTCATAACGAACTACGGCGACATCGGTGTGCTCTGGTTCGACGGCGAGTGGGAAAACACCTGGACCCAGAAGCTCGGACATGAACTCTATGAGTATGTCCGGCAGCTCCAGCCTTCCATCATCATCAACAACCGGGTGGGCGCAGGACGATCCGGCATGGAGGGGTTTTCCGAAAGCGCAGAAGCTGCAGGCGATTTCGGGACACCGGAACAGCAGGTTCCCGCAACCGGTTTCCCCGGGGTGGATTGGGAAACCTGCATGACCATGAACGATCATTGGGGATACAACAGCCACGACGACAATTGGAAATCGGGGAAGGAACTTCTGCAAATGCTCGCCGATATCGCATCGAAGGGCGGAAATTTTCTGTTGAACATCGGGCCGACAGCGGACGGAGAGTTTCCCCGCCCGAGCATTGAGCGGTTGCAGGCGATGGGCAAATGGATGAGTGTGAACGGCGAAGCCATCTATGGCACCCAGGCCAGTCCGTTCAAGTCTCTGCCGTGGGGAAGGTGCACCCAGAAATCCATGGATGGCGGGACCCGGCTGTATCTCCACGTGTTCGACTGGCCAGAGAATGGCCAGTTAGTGGTACCAGGATTGCTCAACAGCGCCCGCACGGCATATCTTCTTGGTGATCCGGGCCATCGGCAGCTCTCTACCCGCCGCCATGACGGAACGGTCGAGATCACACTTCCGCGGAAGGCTTCCGATACGGTGAACACAGTCGTTGTCCTGGAAATCGCAGGCCGACCCGACGTGGTCGACCTTCCGGAGGTTTCTTCCGAATATCCGGTATTTGTCGACAGCGCCTGTGTGAGCATTGTGTCCGGTGGGAAAAACGTTGAACTTCGTTATACAACTGATGGCACGCCGGTGCTGGCGACCTCACCCCGCGTGACCGGTCCCGTGTGCGTCCGCTTGTCCACGACCGTCAACGCTCGTTGCTTCCTGAACGGGCGTCCCGTAAGCGGGACAGGCCAGGGGTTCTTTCTGAAGGTAGAGCCGCAGCAGGCGGTGTCATTGTCCAGGCGCGAAGCCGGCGTGGGTTTCCGTTATTTTCGGGGTGCATGGGATCAACTGCCTGATTTCGCGTCTCTTACGGCAGCCAATCACGGGATATCATCCTCGTTCACTCTCCCGAACCCGATGCAGGGTGAGAACTACGGTTTGGTATATGCAGGCTACATTCGCGTCCCCGAGACCACAGTGTACAGGTTCTTCACCGAGTCGGATGATGGCAGCAGGTTGTACATCGGCGATTCGTTGGTTGTGGACAACGACCGACTCCACGGAATGCATGAGGTATCGGGAGTGACTGCACTGGCGGCGGGATATCATCCGATCCGTCTGGCGTATTTCCAGAAGTCCGGGGGGCAGGGACTGACTGTTTCATGGATGTGGACGGGGGTGCGGAAGAATGTGATCCCGGGCGAGGTGTTGTTTCACTAAGTGTGGTACTGAAAGATCACTCGTATCTTGATTCTTCCGTGCATTCTTCTTATATTTTCAGTTGTCAATTGTTACGGGGTAGTAGCTCAGTTTGGTTAGAGCGCCTGCCTGTCACGCAGGAGGCCGCGAGTTCGAGTCTCGTCTACCCCGCAGAAAGTAGCAAGCAAAGACGCGGGTAAACTGTTGCCCGCGTTTTTTTTCCCACCCGCTGCAACGGAAATGCAACAGAATTGCAACAGTTTCGACCGAAATTGGGTGCAATTCGGGAGGTTGCCATGTCCGTTGAATTCACCCGCTTCAGCCTCTACAAGCGCCGCAATGGCCTGTATTCCATCCTGTACTATCACCACGGGCGCCGGCGCTGGAAAGCCACGAACACCACAACAAAACCGGAAGCGCTGGCAATCCTGCGAAATTCCAGGACTTGATACACGCGGGTGTTCCCACTGTCCCCTTATTGGAATTCACAAGCCGGTTCCTCTCCTTTGCCGAGTTGACCTACTCCCCTAAGACTATCGAACTGTACCGGCAGGTATTCTTTCGTTTCCGCAGTCTTGTTGGAAACCTGTACCTCACGGAACTTACGGCAGAGCACTTCGACAGGTACAAAGCCCATCGGCTGAGCGAGAAGATCGAATTCAAAAAAGCCTCAAAGAACCGGAGTGCCGTTAGCGTTAATATCGAACTTCGGGCGCTCAAGGCCGCATTCAACGTAGCAAAACGGTGGAAGTTGATCGCCGAGAACCCCTGTGCAGAAGTATCGGCAATTCCTGCACCTGATGAACCGCCGATTTTCTTCAATACCCCCGATTTCGAGAAGCTACTTGCCACGATTGATCAAGGTTGGCTACGGGAGATGGTGGTGTTCGCGGTGCTAACAGGTCTGCGGAGAGGTGAATTGTGCAATCTCAAATGGCAGGATGTTGATCTCAAGACTAAAGTCGTCCATATCCACTCGTCAGCCACTTTCAAGACAAAGCAGGGCAAACGGCGGGTCGTGGCGCTAAACAATACGGCGTTTCTCCTCCTGCAATCACGAAAGCACCAATCCCCTTCCGACTATGTCTTCACGCTCAATGGTCGGAAAATCCGCGATGAGCATGCAGGTCGTTTGTTCAAACGGGCCGTACGGGCGGCCAAGCTCTCAGACCAACGGTTGCATTTCCATAGTCTGCGGCATACATTCGCGAGTTGGCTCGTTCAGAACGGGGCAAGTCTATATCAGGTGCAGAATTTACTGGGACACAGCAACCCACGGATTACGCAGGTCTACGCGCATCTTCAACCGACAGAAATGCACGAAATCGTCGAGATGCTACCTCTTCGGAACTGATCATCCACTATGGAGCAGAGCCGACGCGGCGTCAGGTACAAGCAGTGGTACGCAGCATCGATGTAGTGCCTCTTCACGGCTTCTTTAATCTTGCCAACTCTATCCGAGGATACCCAATTCTTGAATCACCCACCAACCTCCGCGAAACACGCATTCCACTCCCAAGGGTATGAATAGTCCGTCGGGGATGAATTCCACTCCTGTGTAGTGCATCGTAAGGTATACTGCCAAACTTATCGAAATCGGGATGGAGAGGAAAAAAGGGAGGGAAATCGGCACGAGAGCCATGAGGAAGGCTGCCCCTGCAATTATCAGACAGTTCATTGCAGTGGCCGGGATCGCACGGAACCGGAATACCGCCCAATAAGTGAATGACTTGAGCAGCCAGATAATCGGGACTACCACCAATGCCATCGTCAGCAACTTTTCCTCCTCAATCTCGCTAGTGCCGCTTTGACGCAGCTCACGTGCAGCGCACACCTGTTGTGCGAGATGAAAACGAACATCTATTCCGGTGTCAATAGCGTCAGCAAATGATCGCGGTCAATCCCCTGCATTGCTCCACGCGCGGCGTCATGTGCAGCCGGTGGTGAGGCCGCACCCAATGCGGTGAGAACATCGAATGGGCTAGCTGCTATAGATCATTCAATTCCGGATACCTGTGAAGAGTTGTCCGATGTGGAAAGTCACTCCTCCTCTCTCCAATACCGAACTGTCTTCTTGATATTGTCGAAGACAACAAGACGAACCCCGTAGTACCACGTGGTACTATCGTCGTGCACACTCGATGCAATCTTGGTCGGCCTGCCAAGGTAAGACTCTACCTGCTTGAATGCCAAGCCCCTTTTCAGTTTGTTCCAGTTCGCTCGAATCTTCGCCTCGTCAGGTTTGGTGCTCAAAGTCATCGATAAAGAATCCGGTGTAGAAATGATCCTTTGGACATCCCTCTCTTGCTGGGCAGAGCAAGAACTCGAAGCAATCACTGTCATAATTGCGACGATGGAACTCGCAAAGTTGAGAAAGCTCATGAGATGTCCTCACACTTGATGGTCTGTTGGCGGCTGCCTAACGTCACGCGCCTCATCTGCGCCCCGCTGAAAACGCTGAGGCCTCTCCATCCATCGGACGAAGAGGCCCTGCATAGTACCGTTGTTCATCCCCCGATGCCTGCTTTCAATGTACGACGGGTTTTCGGAATTGTCAACGCGGGTTCCGAGTGCCCTGCACCATCTCAAAAGCGGAATATGGTCTTTGAGTCGACGAACGCCCGATCTCAGTGTTTTGTATCCTTCGGTGGATTGGGGTCATTTCCGTAGCTATCCTTGTCACGGATTCTTCCATCTCGCCCGTGAATCCGTCATCACGAGGTGCATTCAGTGATACTGGTTTGTAGTGCCATACGTCTCGTATGCTTTTACCTCCAAACTTTGCGCCGAAAAAACTTCGATGTCGTTCCTTTCCTCTGAGCTTCATGAAGTTCACCAGAAGAGGCATCGATGACCGATCACCCAAGCGCATACTTTCCTGCCATGCTTGCAGTACGAGATCGTCTTGATCATCGACGTCACGAGCGTATTTCATTGAATATCTTTTGAGCGTGGAGAATTCCTGCGGGGACATGGGGGCTCCTGGAAGATGGATAGGTATGGTTGCCTATCGGTTCTTATGCCAGGAAATGTGGGGAGTGTGTCGGGATCAGGAGGGCGTGAAATACAACGACCCGGTGATGAGCCGGGCCGGTTTGTCGTCAATGAAGCTGTTGGTCAGCGCAGATGTCTACTCTGAAAATGGGGGATGGGTTCCAGAGTAAAATATCGAGAATCCAAGGTCAGATGAAATATGTCCCCCTCGGGGTCCTGAAGCGTCAATTTTGGGCACATCGTAACCCGTGAGCGTAGTCTCCTGGATCTCTCTAATCGTCAAAGTTACCTTTATCGGCCTCTTTGTGACAGGCGAGACAATCGGACATGGAACCTTGGACTTGCTTATCACGATTTTGCGAGACTATTTCACGATGGGTTTTCCTAAAGAGTGGGACATCGGTGATTCGAAGGGGAGCTTCCCCGATGATGCTATTAACGATCCTGGCCGCGTTTCTGTTGGAAGATTTGTCGGCCGCGTTTTCCGTGAGATATTTTCCGATCTCTTCTTTGACCTTTCCGTCGACAACAACTTTTACTCCAAAATGATCTCCTGATTGGAGAAGGATCTTCCCCCACGAAGCGGCGGGCAGCAAATCAGGCGGATAAGCAAGATGGCATTCTCCACAGCTGCTTTTGTAACTCTGGTTTGTGACAGATTTAAATCGACTGTTCTTTTGGATCAGAAAATGCCCTCCATAACCGACTAACAACATAAGGGGTAAAACTGAAGTAAGAATAACAACTTTAGTCTTTCTTTTCATAAGGCAGACAACCTCCATCGGAAATAACCCGTGCGGGGGACTTAATCCATCGGTCATGCCGCCCGCCTGTAATAGTGGTGATGCAGCCCACCCAGAACAGCACTGTTGCGGACAGCACCCCCTGTCTTCTCCGATTCACCTGGTTTCGGGATTTGTTGCTGAATTCCCTGATGGGGCCGCTGACTGTTGTAGAAAGCAACGTACTCCTCCAGAATCCTCTGAACCTGAGTCCTGCCGGTAAGTAGAAAATTGTCCAGTGCTTCTCTTCTTACTGACATGAAGAACCGTTCCATAATACTGTTCATGTTCGGGGCTTCCACGCTGGTCCTGACGGATACCAGATTGTACGCAAGATAGTCAATATTGAACATCAACGCATTGTCATGGATCAGATGGGCTTTGCTGGTAATCCGTTCGCTCAAGAGCATCAACTGCTGCCGGACAAATTCCCTGGTGGGATTCTCTGTGATGGCGAACTGCACAATCTCCCGCGTTTTGTGACAGATGACTGCGAAAACATAGAATCGTTTCCCCAGCATCGTGTCCACTGTGAGGAAGTCCATCGCGTGGATGGGCTGGATCTGTGCTTCCAGGAACTTCTTCCAGGTCAGGGACCTTCGAATCTTCCCCCTGCGCCTGAAGGACTGAATGATCTTGCGGATTGTCTTTGTACTCAAAATGATGTCCAGCTTCAACAGTTCGCCTTGAATTCTCTTCATGCCCCAGAGCAAGTGGTCGTTTTTCATGGACAAGATCAGATTCTTGATATCGGTGGCAACTGGCTTGCGACCCCACTTGGCCGGGGAGTGTTCAAAGGTCCAAAACCGCTTGATGAGCGTCCGCTGCCAGGAGAGCACCGTTTCCGGCTTGACCAGCGTGAGCTGCTCTTTGATATCAGCCGCCCTGTTCAGTACAACCAAGAAGAACTTGTCGAAGAAGCCGAATTGAACCCTCTTCTTTCCGAATCTTCGCAGCAGAATCTCGTTCTCTTTCTTGAGGAGTGCGATCTCAGAGAGGATAATCCTTCTTGACTGGAAGACCTGAAAAAAGAGGCGGAGCAAGGTGGAGAAGAAGGCTACCATGTCAGCTCTGGAAGTAAGGGAATGTGCTTTCCAGAGTGATATATCGGTGATCTGGAGGGCAGATGGAATTAATCCCCCCACTCGCGATCCAGATGAAACCGACTGAGTCCGGGACGACTCGCGAGGTCACCCATTCCGGACGAATGCCCTCGAGCGTCTGGAAGTGAAAGACAGGGAGCAGCCGTTCTTGAGCGAAAAGGGAGAGGCAGAGAAGATGTGCAAAGGCTAGAAGCTGGGCGATGCCTAGACGAGGAAGGAATCCGCACGTCTGACTTTTCCCGTAGATGAGAAGGGAAGCCATCTACGGCTCTCGAAATGGTACTGTGCAATGGCCGTCTGGAGCGATAGTAGCCGACCGTCAAGAGGAAAGGAAGAATGCCTCTTTTGGTGCTCGGGAGAACACGCCAAAAGAGAAACGCGCAATGAACAAACGTCGTGCTAAGGTAGCGGAGAGGAGCAACAAAATCACGTTGTGGCTCTGTGTTCCGTTCAAGAGACCACGAATAGCAGGCTGGCTCCGTTGCCGATCTTTGCACACGGGAGATAAGTATCCACACAAACTCAGTAAAGCTTGACTTTGTACATAGCAGGGACAACCGTCTCGGTTGGGACTTGGAGCAGAGCGCCCTCGCTCCTCACCCAGCTAGATCAGGAACAGTTTACCATGGCACTTATCTGAGGACGACGAGCTTCCTTGTCTCAATCGAGCCTCCCGCCTCCAGTCGATAGAAGTAGGTCCCGCTAGAAACGTCCTGGGCATTGAATTTCGCCTCATGGCGACCGGCCTGTTCGAATGTGTTCACGAGTGTCCGGATCTGTCTCCCAAGGACATCAAACACCGTCAGGCTGACGTATGATGCGAACGGGAGTTCGTAGCGAATGGTCGTGGTCGGGTTAAAGGGATTGGGATAGTTCTGAAGAAGGTCAAAGAAGTGCGGCACTGGATGGCCGGAACTCGGGACATCGGTCGTGGTGGTGTTGAACGCGAACGGCATCATCCACAACTCATCAGGGGTACTGTGCCACGCGGGAGTATGGGAATACAGGACGTACCCGGCCTGACCGATGGTCTGTTCGCGGTATCCGGGGGTCACCAAAACAACATTTTCATCGGTCTGCTGACCCGCCGTGAACTCCTTGACGGGAGCGATGAAGAACTGCTTTGGAGGCGTCCACGTAACCAGGTCAGTAGAAGTGGAGAAATACCACCCCCCTTCACAAATGAAAATCAGGACATAGGCGTTGAGGTATGTGCTGTACACAGGCCATGGTTGAGCGGGACGGGAATCCGAGAACACCGTGGGAACAACCTGAGATCCAAAACCTCCGAGCCCTGGCTGTGAGCCAAAGACACCCTCGTAGAATTTCGTCCATGAGCCGGGTGCTCCGTCAGTCGCAACGGGCGCACGCGCAACCTGAATTGTGGATGGGCCCGCATCTGAATCACCTTGCGTGGGGAAATACGCATAAAACGCATATACAAAGCCTCCGGCGACAATCCCACCCGGCTCAACGGCACCCATGATGCCCCCTGTTGGAATAGTGTCAGGCTTGGCATCACTTCCCGAAATCACGGCGCCTTGGCGTTGCCACGTAACGCCGTTGTCCCCCGATCGGGCAAGGCCTACGACACACCACGCTGGATCATTCTTTTCGTCAGGCGTCCGCATCCCATAGTATATCGACTGGCCGTGATAGAGCATAAGCAGGTCTTTGCCATTACTTGCCGGAAAGACCAGGTCGGCGCCGGCATAATCTGCATCATATTGGTTCCAGCATGCAGCCGAACCCGGGCGACAACTTGGAGCCAGAACCACCTGCGCGATGGTTGAGTTCCCGACCGGTTTGTATGTCACAAAGTCCTTGGTGGTGATCAGGCCGGTCGCTCCGTAGATGCTGTCACTATAGAAGTGCCCGGTAATCCAGACACGGTACGTGGAATCAGCCTGCCGGACAAACGTCGTGTGCATATCGGGCGCTGTCGTCATTCCCATTGCGTCGGGTTTTCCCGCATGGAAGAGCTGTTGTGGCGTGCCGAGGTTGATATCCACTTCGGGAGGCAGCGGCGTAGCAACGATTTCCTGGTGCGCCTGGAGAATGTCCTCGGGGAAAGCATTTGCATTGATGGGCCAAACCTCGATATACTGAGCCCGCAGACTGTAGTCCTTCCCCAACGGATAGATTCCTGTCTCAAGTTGGGAGAGGTACGGTGCGGACGTGCAGGAGAGAGGATTGGCAGGCGTTCCTCCACATGCGGCCCCCGAATCGGTCAGACTAAAGAAGTTGTTTGTCTGGAACCCCACCATGGTCCCCAGGGTTTGTGCAGAATGAATGACAAACCAATTTGCGGGAGTATTGTTCAACAGGAAGTTGAACTGGACCAGCAGGCGACCCGGAAATTTCTCGGCGGCAAGGGCCAGCAAAGGCTGGTTCTGGTCGGGGACCGTTCCGGTGATTGTCGCGCCTGACCCATCTATCGGGGGAAACGGCAGCTGGGGCGGATTGGGAATAATCGCAATGGAAAAGGCCTTATCCGGAAAGGACTTGAGAAATGAATTCGTGATTGCGTCCCACGCCATGAGGAGTTTCGCAGGGCGATACCCGGTGAGCTGCCACAAGGAGATTGCATCGCTCACACACGAAAGCCCCGTGGACTCTGCAGTCTCTGCCGGAAGTCGGAGTTCATCCGAAGTGCGGTTGATACCCGTCAGCCGCAATGCGGTAATCGATTTGTAGGTCCCCGCGGTTTTTAAATGCGCGGACACGCCCACAAGGAGGGTGTCCCAAAGCGCAAGGTAGTTGGCATCCCAGGGTGCTGCAATTGTTTCCGTGTCGCATATGGCCGTCTTCCCCTCATGCGGGGAAACCCTGAAGTTCAAAGGAGCAACACCGCCGCCTGCCGGAGCGACCTGGAATAGCCACGATGGGATACCGCTTCCGGACTTGATGACCAGGGTGACCTTCAGCTTTAGAGAATCAGCCAGCCCCAGCCACTTGTCCAGTCGTTGCCAGCTATATTGGCCGTATGCTGGCTCGAGGGCGCTCCATGTGGTCACCACGGTCAATCCATCGACACCTGGCAGCTTCATCGCCTGCTGCACCATGAGTCCCTTTGGACTTGTATACACCTCGTCATTATTGATAATGTAGATTCCCCTCACGTCCGCGGGCAGGGATGACAACGCCGATGTGCTGACTCCTCCAGACACGAAATGGACGAATGCCAGGCTGGCAAGGACAATTACGGCAAGCTTCATCGCATCACCTGTGAGTTAATGCTCGATATGCCGGAGCACAATCGCGTTCCCGTCTCAACCCGCCCCCGGGGGTTGCGCAATGACTTCATTTGACCTTCATTCTGAAACGGCCCTTCCATTGGAAGAGTTCCCCAATCCCAACCGTACGTTCTTAGCATCTTCATCATTGGCCTAAGGGGCTATTGAAGTCAAACAACAAAGCCCACTCTCCTGGCCATGAAAACGTTCTGAGAAGTGAAGCTCCCCTCTCCTGGGTAATTGATTTCGAGATATACCGACATCGGAAATTGCCGTGTCGAAGTGTAGTAGTGTCAAAAGGAGGCATGCACGATGGCAAAGGGGGATGACATACGCGAGAAACTCATAACGTTCGCAGTCTCGGTGATGGACCTGTGCGATCGACTTCCAATCTGAAATGCACCACAACAATGTATATTCCGAGCACCAAATGTCGCGGCTCACCTAAGTCACCGCTCGTCACTATTCCATCCGCGTCCTTCTGTCGCTGCTTTGAAATGTGTATCAACCAACCAGAAGTTCAGATGCTCAGTTACTTCCTCTCGTTTTCTCTCCGATTCTCCAGATCAAGGATTCAGCTTCAGCTGGAGATCAGCAGAGCTCCAGATTGTTTTGGAAATGGAAAAGCCGATCAGTAGCGGGCAGACCGAAGATCCCTCCGGCCCAAATCGATCTGATCAAGCAGATGGCAAACGAGAATCCTCTCTGGGGCGCCACCCGGATTCACGGAGAGTTGCTCAAGCTCGGGTTTGATATCTCAGAAGCCACCGTACAAATATGTGCGCAAGAGACAGCATAGAACAACACGCCAACGTTGGAAGATCTTCTTGAAGAACCACTCCGCACAAATCGTCTCTGTTGACTTCCTCGTTGTACCCACCATCACTTTCAAGTTGGTCCCCGTACTCGTCTTCCTCTACGAAGTGTTCACAGACGGATCGCGGGAAATCTACTGACCGCCGAGGGAAATGTGACTCATCGGATAGAATCTGTGCGCACTTCCCTCTTCGTAGGTCGACAACTCTCCCTCGCTCACCCCATGATCGCGCAGAACATCGCACTCAACTCATGATCCATGGTGGCATTTTGCAGTGGATGGAATATTGAAGAGGCACAGCCCTCCTACGCTCCGAACTGCCGGAAATGATGGTCGAGGTGTTTGTACATTTGCAGTGCCCACTCGTCCGGGGTCATAGGCCCGAAGAACGGGTGGGGGTGGTCGGTGCACCCGTTCGGACCTGCTGCAACGAAGCGGACGATGAGACCGCGCAGACGCTGTCGTTCCAGTTCAAACTCCCGCCTATCTGCGATCCTGAGTTCTGGGGACGTCGGGTTATTCTGGCGCATCGGACTGGCGAGGGCCTTTCCTTTGATCAAAGGGCCGATCAGCCGTCCAAGCAGAGCGCGCGGCGGGCGGCGATCACCCAGGGCCATCTCCATCGTCGCCGCTAGGTGGGCGAGGGCCTGGGCGACATTCATCTTTCCCCATTGTGACTGCCGGTCCGGGGTCAATCGCTCCAGGCGTGTCGTCATTTCGGTTGCGGCTCCGGGCTCAAACAGGTTCTTCATCTGAATATTCTCCTCTTTGTCATTACGCCGTCATGAAGATGGTCTTCATCCGTCCCTCGACGGATCCCTATGGCGTTATTGTCCGCTTACTCGGCGGGAATATCGAATGTGAAGGCATAGAAGTGTTCTTTGCCAACGGTGTCGATCCCCATCGTCACATGCAATCCGGTCAGTTCCTCTGTCCCTGAATCAGGCACGACAATGATGGACAGCGCAGGAACACCACGAGTCATCGTAGCGGAGCTGCAGGACAAACGTTCCCTTCTTCCCCTGCAATGTGCCGGAGACCCGTTCGATGGCCACGTAACCAGCAGAGCCTTTCGTCGCGGTCATCGCACTGAGCATTTCGCCTTTGCTCGTTGCATCCAGCTCACCATGGAATTGCTTGTCGATGGACATTCTGCCCAGTCCGGGCAAATCAGCGGGAGACACAAGTTCCTGAGGCGGCACCTTCACATCGAACCAGCCTTTGATGGTTACAGGCATGGGGTCTCTTGATAGGTCATCTTCAAACAAACATGCCGGGGTGCATTCCGAGCTTGCTGTTACCCCGATCAACGGGAACCGTCAGCGGACAATCAAGAGTCTCTTCGTTTCGACGAACGATCCCGCTTCTATCCTGTAGAAGTACACGCCGCTGGAGAGACCTGAGCCGTCGAACTTGACTTCGTGATAACCCGCTTCCTGTTCACCATTCTCGAGAAGGGCGACCTGCTGGCCGAGGGTGTTGAAGACCGTCAGCGAAACATTTGCGTTATGAGGCAGATCCGTAGCGGATAGTGGTTGATGGATTGAACGGGTTGGGGTAGTTCTGGTCCAGAACAAAATCCTTCGGTATTTCCGTGGATGTGGAAACTGCACTCGTAGTCACAATCTGAAACGTAAAGGATTTCGACAAGGAGCCCTGACCCAGTCCTGACTTGGGCTGAACAGTGATGATAGATTGGTAGTACTGCGGTACAAGCAGCTGCGGCTGGATGTTGAACGTCACTTTCTGGGAATCGCCTGGCACAATGAAGAATGATGTCGGGGAAACGCTGACGGCTGTCTCAGGAATCACATTGACCGGGTCAAGAATTATCGTGAGAGAATCTGACGCAAAACCAATATTTCGCACCGTGAACGCGGTATCACGATGGGGCATCGTGTTGCTAATTCCTCCGAGATCAGTTGTGCTGGCATCAAGTGCGATCAATGCGCCCCGCGTGAAGACGATTTGTGAAACATCCGCGAGAGTTCGTGATGTTCCAGCAGTCAGATCATCAGTGCGAATGGTCACGTGAATCGTGCCGTCGCTGGCAGGCACATACGTGCAACCCCAGAGGCTATCCCCTGCCGCGCCGTCACTATGGAGACCGTCATCCTTAAGGGAAAGACTATCGAGGAGTGAACCAACACCATCCTTAAGAATCGCTGTAACATTGAGGGTATGCCCCAGAGTATTCTGAACGCGGGCTGTGATTCGGAGTGTGTCCCTCGAAGGGTGTGCAAGTTGAACTTCATAGAACTCCGGTAACGATGTTATATTTGACGTTGAGATACCGTTCAATTGCGAGCCGTTGTGATTCAGTCAACACCGTATCATAGACAATCGTCTCCGCGAAGTCACAGTGCGCTGTAAGCAAGAGTCCGGAAGGGCCATTGTCAGCTCCTCCAATTCCACCAGCAGTGCCCATAGGTAAGGAGATGGGAATGTTAGTACCTCCATTGGGTGTCATTGTTGCATCAATACCATTTCCTCGCAACGTTGTGTTGTAAATTCTTTGATCTGTTACTATGCTTATGAGCCTCCATTCACCAAACGCTGCGATATCGGGTATCACTGCTCGTACCCCGCCGGCAGAGCTACCAATCTCTATGCGATCCGAAATCCTGTCTAAGCCCCCGAATAAGACAAAATACCCTTCTCCGGTAGGTGTACCAAAGCCCATGACATGGTCCGAATGCTCTTGACCTGGAACAGGAGTGTTGTTCTTGACGACCATGAAAATAGTGAATTGGGACATCGGAGTTGAGCCGGTAAATCCCAACCTATCGTCCACGCCATCAAACCGCAGTACAGGTTTGTGATTCAACACACTATCCACAAACAACGGCTGACGCACACTATTGAGCTGAATTGCGTCATTTCCCTTGCCGCTCTGGTCGTGCCACCTGCTCACCGTCCCATAGAGCGTGTCGACGCCTGCATCAGCTCTGAGCCAGAGTTGGAGACCGGCGGTGGGTATCGGCGGCTGCGCCTTGGACTGAAAGACGAACATCGCAATCACCCCTACGAAAAGAACTATCATCCGCTTCATAACGGGCTCCACGGAAACTGTGATTGAGGGGACAACATCCTACTGGCGGCACTGGAGGCTCTGTGACGTCCGTTGGAAATGGAACCGCCGCGAAGGTGGCGGTTGTGAACCGATCAATAGAACGGATACGGATGCAGAATGTGTTGGAGACTGAGTGCTGGTGGGAAAGAGTGGCCGGTGTGGAAAGACTTATGTCTCGGTTACTCCCTGACGAGGAACGATTCGTCGAGCACGATATCCTGCAACGCAAGGTGCCTCCCGAGACTGCTGCTGATGACCTCCCTGGTGAGTTGGGATAGGTACTCGAACAATCGCTAGGCAAAGAACAGGATCAGAAGAATCGCAGAAACATAGTACTATCCAGAACCACTATCTATCCGTATTTGTTCCCGTATCGATAATACGGCAAAACCCAACCAATCGTAATGGTTCTTCGCTCAACGAGGCGGTCGGCCCACCTCTTCAGTTTGAGTGTCCCCCAGCGAACAAGCAGCATCCCTGCAGGGCACGTAACAGAAAGGCCCGGAGTGATCCGAGCCTTCAGGGGATACCATGTATGTTCGGAGCTCACCTGAGAATGACGAGCTTGCGCGTCTGTACGAACGATCCCGCGTGTATTCTGTAGAAGTATACGCCGCTGGAGAGATTCTTTCCATCGAACTGTACTTCGTGATAACCGGCTTCCTGTTCGCCATTCTGGATAAGGGCATACCTGCTGGCCGAGTGTGTTGAAGACCGTGAGCATCACATGCGAACGATCAGGCAGGCCGTAGCGGATCGTCGTGCGACGGGTTGAAGGGATTGGGATAATTCTGCTCCAACCGGAACTCCCGAGGAATGCCCAACGTCAATTGTTCTTCAATCCCAGTGACCTGGTTGGCAATCGTAAGTGTGTCACGGATCAGGCCGGTGTTTCCGATGTCCTCGTAGATCTTCACCGGCTTGTGCGGGAGGTCGAGCCAGTTCGGTACGATGTAATGCGTTGAGTGTGCCGGCACGGAGATACCTGTGTGTGTGAAGTGCCCGTGAGAGGCCCTCCCTGCCAGCACAATATTGAGGTCATAGACCCTCTGTTGTCCGAGATTCACGAACTTCAGCGCACTCGTGTCGGGTGCCGTCATTCGCAGGCTGTCATTCTGCGCCAATGGACAGTTGAGAATTTGCATTTGGTGCTCGCCGGCAGTCGCCGAAAGGATTGCTTCGAGATTCACCTTCTTGACCTGTGTGTCAGGATTGCCGCACGCAATGCCGTTGCTGTATGAGAGATTATCTGATTGGTTTGTTAGAGCATCCGCACGCCAGTAACTGAATACTGTGGAGCCGCCAAATGCCGAAACCATGGCGATGGAATCCTGAAAAGCACTCATGCGAATCGAATACGAATCATCCGGAATGTAGTACCCGATCGGTGGCTGAAACGTACTCGTCGCGGGCACAATCGGTATGCCGTCGGAAAACGTGTTGAAGACCGTGCTATCGTGACAACCGATGGATCCTCCCGCCGGGTTCGTTACAACAACTGACGCGGTTGTCGAATTCATGAGTTGAATATAGGAACCGGGCGTCTGTCTCTTTCCTAACGCCGGCGCACTCGGCGTGGTTATGGTTGAGTCAAAAAGGAACACCGGACGGTTCAAATAGGTGTTTGCAGGAGCGTCCAGATAGATTCCCTCCATGGTGCCTGCCCTGTGGGCATAATACCAGGAGTTCGTGGTAGAATCAATCGTAAGAATGGACTGGCTACCTCCAAGACAGTTACCGCCGGGACAGTTGCTGTCGTAGAGATAGACATCGAAGTAGGTGTCTTGGGTCAGGACACTTCTCTTAAGCTTGTAAGGAACGACTTCATGCACCCCGAGGCCAATCTGATTTCGTAATACCAACGGACTGTGGTTCTGTATGTTAGAAAGAAGTTCAGTTTTCAGGTCCTGCAACGTCTGCTGAGGCGTGAGCACCCGTTGCTGCCTGTCGTAGGCAAGATCACCCGCCCCGAATTGATACAAGAACAACTCATTTATCACTCGCCGGGTACTGTCGTTAATTGGAAGATCATGGACGTCGCCGAAAGCACCAAGTACGGGGTAGTATGCCCGGAACGCCTGAGGAAAGTCGAAATCCAGCAGACTGCTTACCGCGAAGCCAAAACACGATCCGCCCCAGTCTCCCTTGTGTAATCGCCAATATGTGATCGCCCGCGGAGAATACACCGGCACGGAAGGGTCCACGTAACATGTGTCGATACCAAACGTATTCACGAAGAGCGGCCAGTCCGGAAAATCCTGGAACCGCGCCCACACCGGCGGGGCCCGGAAAATGTCGCGTGGATAGTACTGAGCAGTAAAAGGATCGTAGCCTATACCGTAGTCAAACTTCTTGAACCAACTCTGGGGCCACATGTTCTCCTGGGAATTGCTGAATCGCCAGCCGTGGACCTTGGGATCGAACGACTCGAAATCGCCGTTTGCTTTGAACCGGGTGAGAATGTACCCCTTGATGCGGAACTGATTGCTTAATGAGTTGACGGTGTTATCCGCAAGATCGCTTATTCTGATCTTGCATTTTGCCGACAGTGTATCAGGCACGGCCCAGTGATACTGGCCGGAACTTGCAGCGACACTCCTGACAAACCTGCTAAATGTGGTTCCGCCGTCGAGACTCAGCTCCAGCGTCACTGAATCAATGCCGGCGGATTTCCATCCGATGTCGTATGGCTCACCGGCGAGAACCACCTCCGACGTGGCAGGCTTCGTCACTTGGATCTGGATGGCCGCTATTTTCACCCAGCTGTCGATGTACCACGCCGAATTCTCCCATGCATTGCTTTTCCACGCCTGCTCCAATTCGTCCGTCTTATTGCCGTTCGCATCATAGGTGAAGCTGTTCACCTGGGAATGCACCCATGCATTGTTTGTCCATGTATCGTACAGATCGGTGGCTTTACGGCCATTCCCATCATACGTAAACGTGTCCTGCCCATAGTTCACCCAGCCGCCACCGTACCAGGCTTGTTGCAGGGAATATGTTTCGCGTCCGTTGGGATCATTTGTTATGATGGATTGTCCATAATTTACCCAGGCCCCGTTGGACCAGACCTCCCACAAGAATTTCACATAATATCCATTCGCGTCATAGGTGGACGTCCATCGACGCGAATTCACCCATGCGCCGCCGCTCCAGTTCTGGCATAGATCAATGGTTTCATTGCCATTCGCATCATACGCGTAGGTGTACAAATACTGATTGACCCAGGCGGAGCCGCTCAGGTACCGGCTCAACAAACTCGTTCTCTGGCCGTCCGCATTATACATCTCCGTATCGATCGCGGACTCGATCCATGCACTCCCGTTCCAGCCCAGGGACCCATGGGTTATTTCATTCCCCTGCTCGTCATACGTCCAGGTCTGGAGAAGACTATTCTTCCATGCAGAATTCTCCCACGTTTGCCCTAACTGGCTCAGTTGGTTGCCGAAAATGTCATAGGTGAATGCAGCCTGCACTAAGTTCTCCCAGGCGCCTTTGGACCAAGTCTTTGTGAGATACGAGGACCTCACCCACCCGTTCGAGAGAACAGATTTTGATGTAGGGACATGTTTCCCTTGAGATATCACGCTGGTCATGAATGCGTCGAGTCTACGGTCGAGAGACTCATTTCCGGTGTTTCTTTCGCGCTCGCCAAATGCCTCGACCGCTCTGACAAACGCAGTTGCGCGTGTGCCATTCTGACCATTTGGCACTGTTTGAGAATGAACGGGAAATGTCACTCCGAGCAGAGTGACTAACAAAATACACGGCAGGATCTTCATCGCGTCCCTCCTACGGAATGCATTCACACGGCTCACCCCTTATATATAGAATCACGGAATTTCTATGGGAATAGTGACAAGGCGGCACAGGTAGGAAAAGGTGTGTACTATCTCTGGTACGAAGATGACTTTGGCCGGAAGCACAAGGTCTCGACACACACCACACTGAAATCAGAAGCGATCTGGTTCCTCCGAGCGTTCAAGGTCTCTCACGTTCGCGAGTTGGCTCGTGCAGAATGGGGCAAGCCTGTATCAGGTGCAGAAGCTACTGGGACATAGCAATCCGCGGATCACGCAGGTCTATGCACACCGTCAACCAACAGAAATGCATGAAATCGTGGTGCGGGGAGGTTCTTACAGAAAGCAGCTCAGAATGGTCAAAGCTAAAGCCTTCATTTTCCAGCAGTTATAATGAGCTGCTTAGGAGGTCGCCCCCTTTGCTGCCTCCTGCGGAAATCCCTTGAACCTCCCAATGACTACGATGATGGCATATATAGAAAATGCAATTGAGAGTGCTAGGGAGGTCCATGTAGCGAAACCACCTACAGTGAGCGCAATGTGAAATAGATCGCCTCTAAAGCCTGTAGCAAATCCAATGGTTTCACATACTAAGTCAAAAGTAGGTCTCAAACACAGCAACATGAAGAGAAATCCAATTAGAAAAGCGTTACTAGAGAGTTTCCGTTGAAGAACGTAAACGCCAACTGCAATGCTCAAGAGATCGAAGAAGTAAGGCGAGATAGTCATGATCAACTGGCTCCATTCGTTGGTGAAGCCCTCCGATTTGATCCACGCCCCACCAGTCTCTCCAGCCCAAAACCTAGGAATGAGTTTGACTTCGACAATCTGACCACCAACAAGGTATGCGCCAAGCAGATGGCTCAATTCATGTATAGGTGCGTAGACGAAATACCACAGTATCGGAATGGTAGACATGCACGCCACCATCGTTTGTTGTTTCCAAGTTCCCCTTAGGTAGAGCACAAGAAGGGGAGCAACGACGGTGAGGAGTATTTCGAAAGTGATCAGTAGATGGTTCATGACAATGTCGGCAACCTGACGGCTCGCGGCTCATCCCGATTCGGCACGACTTAGCGTTTTCCAGCTAAGTCGCAGCCGAATCGAGGATCCCGTAAAGCGGGATCTGCGCCGCGAAGACCGCCGTGCATATGCAAAAACAAGAACTCTTTACGGCCATAAACCTTAACAGATAATCGCGGTCAATTCCTGTTTGCCCCAGACGCAGCGTCAGGTGCAGCCGTGTTAGGCGGCAACTGTCAGGCTGGCTAGTTTTGATAGTAGAGAAGTTAACCTTTTCAGATGGGCAGCTCTTCTCGAAAGAACTACATACCCGGCAATCAAAAGCAGTCCTCCGACAAAGTTTGGGAGGCCAACAGAATAGACCACATCATCGGTCAGGTGTCGCGCGATAAACATCGCGGTGCCAACGATTAGCAGTCCTCCAAACAGGAGAAGAAGATTGGCAGTGATCGCGAGTGCCGGAATACCCCGACCGCGGCTGCTGAGCAATTCCTGAAGATAAGATTCCTCTTCAGAAGTAAGATTCGAGATCATGATGTCCTCGTCAATTGTCTACGTGTGAGGTTGCGTGTGTCCGAATTATGTACGACAAAATGGAAGAGTAGTTGCATAGTTGCCGGTCAACGCCGCAGCTCACCGGCGCCGCGAAGACGGTCGTGCATCATACGGAGTAGGCGCCGCACAGATGACTACCTCATGGCACCCATCGTGGCGCTACGTTGGAAGAAGGTCAGACAATTGGTGTTCGAGTTCGTCGTAGACAGCGTCTGGCCCAGCTCCCAGTGCGTCGAACGTCTTGCTGGCAAAGCTGCGCATCGTTGCCGTCAGCGTAATGTCGAGGATTTCGATGTCTTCGAGCCCCAGTGCACGTAGCGCGTCAACATCTGCCTGTGTCATTTCGTTGGCGTTCCGGGCGATCTTCTGGGCGAAGTCCATCATCGCGACCTCGGCGCGTTCCAGCCCCGCGTCATGGAAATTCGTGAGAATCGCGCGCAACTGATCCACGCTGACCCCGTTCTTGGTCAAGATTGCGCCGTGAGCGAGGAGACAGTAACGGCAGTTCAAGGCCTTCGCAGCTGCCAGCGTGACCAGCTCGTAGCGTCTCAATCGCAGGTTCTTTCTAATACTCCCCTGAAAGGCGCGCCATGCTTCCAGCACCTCAGGGCGCAGGCTGAAGACTCTGGCATGATTGGGCACGTACCCCAGACTCTTTCGATCGCCATCATATATCTCGCGGAGCTTGCCCTCAGCATCCGCTTCTTGCGTGGATTGAATGAACATGTGACCTCCTCCATTGAATTTCCGCTGGTCCTCTCGCTCGCGAACGCCAAACACTCGCCCCGGACTGCCCGATGATAAGAACCGGTGGAGGCATCCCCATCAGGCTAGGCGGCCTTCTCGAACCGGCCGTGCCACAGGGAAAACGGGTTGTTCACTTGATCGTAGTTGAAAACCCGATCATTGTTCATCGGCTCATCGACGTGAACTGGAATAGTGGATGTGCATCCCGCCGTGATCAGCCCTGCGATCATCACAGACACTGTAACTCTCATGTACCTATCCACATGTTCTCTTTACAGCGCCAGCGCAACATATCGTTCGCAATCGGCTGCATCACAAGTCTAAAACAAAAACGCCTCCCCATCCACCGGACGAAGTGGTCTGCAATATACCGTTGTTCATCCCCCGATGCCTGACATCAATGTACGGCAGGATTTCGGAATTGTCAACGCGAGTTCCGAACCGTTCTCATCTCTGAGGGCAGACCGGTCTGGGACGGAAAGCCTCATCACAGCCGCCCTTTCTCTTCCCTTTTCGATTTTATATGCTTGGATTTTCAGTCCCTTCTCTTTTAGCTTCGTCAGATTGAATTCACGTTTCTGCTTTCTTCCGCAAGTTCAATTGTTTGTTTTGACATACACCTGAATAATGGCAGATGGTTTGAAGCCCTTGACGACGAGAAAGACGCCCAGAGAAAACTCAAATAACGCGACCGGAATTGCCGCCAGCGCTGTCGAGGGGGCGTGCTGCCCGATAAGCCCGAAGAGCACGGCGATGTAACCACCGACAAGTATGGGCGCTCCGAAGATTCCGATCAAGGAAAGAGCTCGGGGCAGTAGGCGCGCCTTGTACAACAGGACTCCTAGCAGCAGATCACAGACGGCCGGCATAAAGCTTTGCCCGAGCAGGAAGATGCGGTCATACAGGGTGATAAGCGCATGGCTTGTGATTACTGCATCCGCTCCAGCACCGACCTGCCGCAAAGTCACGATCGATAAAATGAACGCCACACCAACGAAGATGGTGCCGGATTCCAAAATGCGGGCGGCGACAAGGCCGAGAGCGAGACTGTCGTTTTGCTTTTTGAGCACCGGGAAGAGTACGAGGGCGGTGCTGATGCCGGCGAGAGCCACGATGATCTCCAGGACCCCGCCAACGATGACTGGAGTATCTGGCCCAGGGCCGACGACGTAGTTTGGTTCATGTAGTGGACCGTAGAGAGCGAGGGTCGGGATCGACACAAAGGTAAGCAGATTGACCTGAGGAATGCATATTGGTCAGGATAGGGATGAACCATTTCTCATAGTCGATGCACGGGATATGCCTGACAACGAGGTCTTCAGATCTCTCCAGGGCAGCCATAAGCTCTTCGCCGTTCATTTGGAGAAAATCTATCGGATTCAGTTTAGCCTCCACATGTGGGCAATTTGTGTTTCCTCGTAACTACCCTTTTCGCCGCCCGGAGCCGGTCTTCCTGCCACCACCGGTGAGCTTGTTAACGGTGGCCCAGGCCCGGGCCCCCGCACTTTTCGCGCTCATTCCCGTTTTCCTGTACCCGTCTTCGATATGCGCGGCCTGGCGCTTCTGTTTGTCGGTGTAGCTGGATTTGTCGCCTTGAGGCATGGGAGACTCCTTTCCAGCAATGGAAGTGATTTCCTAAAGTGAGGCAATCAGTCTTCGGATCTCATGTGAGGTCATGCCAAGCCTTCGCTGCAGTCTTCCCAAGAGATTTTCTTCATCTCCTTGTATCAGGAGAAGATCATCATCGGTCAGACTGACATACAGTTGCTTGAGCTTATTCGCCACATCGTTCCAGATGCCCTTTACCCGCAGTATCCTAAGCTGGCTCTTCCACGCGTTCGCAAACCTGAGTGATTGCGAACCTTCAAGTCGGTCGGGGTTCGCCCATTTGGTCTTGCGGCTAGAGGTACTCAGAGCTTCAGCAAAGCTCGAAGAGCGTATTGGCGTTATTCTATTGGTTGTCTTCATCATGATCGGTTTGTTCGTCGGCTGCCAGACTGTAGGAATTATTCTCTTCATCCTCATTGCCATCTTTCTCTCGCTCATCGTCCAATTCGGAACCTGGTACGTCCAGATCCCCTCCAGAGGCATCGTCGGCAAATGACTTCTCGTTTTCCGTTCCGGGCTTCTCGTTGGGTGATTTGGTCTTCGTCATATCGTCGGGATCGATGTCCGATTCCTCCCGGGAGTTCTGAAACATGTCTTCAGTGGCTGGGTACAAGGGGTATCCCGGAAGGCCCTTCGATATCACTTCGTTTCCCGGAGGAAAAGGAAGTGATCTGCTGTGTTTTTTGGCTCTGCTCATGGGTTGGTAACTCCCTGGTATGTTGGATTGAAAATGTTCACCCTCTCAATGGAGGTGTTTCTCGGCGATTACTATATTATAGGGTAGCGCTTTCCCTGCCGGAATGAATCGCACCTTTGGATGAATGAGTAGCTAATTCCTACAGTGCATCCGCGCATGGGCTTTGCCCGCTATCTTGGTAATGACATCTTCCAATCCATCATGATTCAAGAAATGCCAGGAGATCGGCGTTAAGCTGCTCTTTGTGTGTTTCTGGGAGGCCGTGAGGAGCGCCCTTGTAGATTTTCAAGATCGCGTTCTTGACAAGCTTCGATGAGCGGAGACCAGCGGCTCCGATCGGCACAATCTGGTCGTCGTCGCCATGGAGGACTAGCGTCGGCACATTGATCCTTCTTAGATCTTCGGTGAAATCGGTCTCCGAAAACGCCTTGATGCAGTCGAAAGTGTTTTTGTGACCGGCCTGCATCCCCTGAAGCCAGAACGAGTCCATCATTCCTTGAGAGACCTTTGCTCCGGGCCTGTTGGCGCCGAAGAACGGACCGCCGGCGAGATCCTTATAGAATTGCGATCGGTCGGCGGCGCAACCCTTACGTATCTCGTCGAACTTCTCAATCGGTGTCCCTTCCGGATTGGTAGGAGTTTGCAGCATTAAGGGGGGCACGGCGGAGATGAGGGCAACTTTGGCCACTCGTTTCGTTCCGTGGCGACCAATATAGCGGGACACTTCACCGCCACCAGCGGAGAACCCAATAAGGACGGCTTCCTTCAGGTCGAGCCTCTCGATAAGTTCCGAAAGATCGTCGGCATAGGTGTCCATCTCGTTCCCGTTCCAAGGCTGGCCCGACCGGCCGTGGCCTCGACGGTCATGCGCGATGCAGCGATAGCCTTTGGTGGCCAGAAACATCATCTGAGCCTCCCAGCTATCTGCGCAGAGGGGCCAGCCGTGAATAAAGAGCACGGCCTGTCCCGTCCCCCAGTCCTTATAGTAGATCCGCGTTCCGTCTTTCGTGGTCAGTATACTCATAGTCCTCCTCCTTCTCGATTGCACTGATAGTCCTGCCTGAGAGAGAATCAATCCTCTTACCGTACTTCAAGCCCCAACATCCTCTTGCACCCAGGAGACAAATTCGTCAAGTTCGCCTTGGAGGCAGATCTCTGCCAGGTTTTCACTCCGTTTCTCGATGAGCGGACGACGACACCCGCAATCATTGACCGCAATTATACAACTGATTGCCGACAATTGTCATCCGCCAAAGGAATGAAAGAGTAGCTAATCTTCGGAAAGAGAGGGTTGTGGATCTGCAGCGAGAACGAACGTGTGCGGATGTTGGAAGTGACGAAATAGTAGCCTGGGATAAGGGGATAGTCAGCAAAGGGCCCGGTGATGATTGCCGGGCCTGTTTGTGCCGTAAAGGATCTCTCCCAATACAAATGCCTCAGAACATCGGGGTATTTTCTTTTCCCAATCCACTTAGGACCGTGAGGACCCTATTCTCTTGACGCGCTGGTATATGAAGGGTTAGCTGGGTGCGTCGAACGTTTCATTTCGGTTGAGGCGGAGGAGGTGGAACCATGCATTGAACGGCCACCGCGAACCATTGGTCACCGTCTTTCTGATAGATGCCCAGACAGAGACCCTTAACAGGAGGCAAGGCCGCACCGCCTGGATCTTTAAGACCGGAGACCGAAAAAGACGCTTCCTCTACCGCCACCTGTGAAGAGAGCGGACGGATGTGAAGCGGGGTGATGGATATGCGAGTTCCCTTCATGGGCCCAGCGAATTGCTCTTTGAGACCATCTGCAATCTCGAGCCGACCCCGGTGGGTGAAGCCGAGGGCGTAGGTGTGGGTTCCATCGACTGCGTATATGGCAGCGACCGCATCGGCATCACCGGCGTTGTAGCCCGCTTCGTACTGCTTGACGCGCTCTCGGATTGCAGCCTCGACTGACTTCTGGCTGAGAGCGACGGTGGCACAGACAAGCGCCAATGCTGAGATCGGGACGACAAGCGATGGTTTGTACATGCCTTTCTCCTTTCGTATACGTGCAACTTCCTGTGCCAACGAAGGCCTCTCTGACGGATTGCACCTCAAGAAAGGCGATTTGGAGGTGTCGTAAAAGCAGTGTGACAGAACGACGAACCCCTCGAGTATTGTCGGTGGGGAATTTCGGCAGGACCTCTCTAGTCTTTCCGGACGAGAGAGGTTATCTGCTCATTTCTCCATTAAGTTTCCGCCTGAAGACGCGTGTTTACGCCGCAAGTATAATGAACGGCCACAGCAATATCAATAACTACCTGATCAATAATAAATAACAATCAATAATAAATAACCGCTCAGGCAGCGTTCGTCAGTCGCCGCCTGCAGCCGCCCCGGACTGACAAGCACATGACCCTGCCGATTGAAGTCAATCAGGACTTAAAGGCGGCCCCAGCAGCGTCATGCCATATTTCGCAAAGAGCGGGCCGAGCACCTTGGGATCAGGCGGACCACTCCGGGCGGCCGGTCCGAACTCTTCATAGAATTTGTGCCCTCCACCCGGGGTGTAGACGACAATGATCTCACCCGGTTCATTCGTCAGGTTGAGGAATGCGTGTGGAACTTTGGACGGAAGATAGGCAAAGCCACCCTCCCCCAAGCGAAAAATCTCTTCGCCGATCCTGATCTTGTACTGACCTCGCAGGACGTGAATCGTCTCCTCCTGCCTGTGGTGAACATGCAACGGGGGACCGCCCTTTGGCGCGACCTCAACGATGAAGTAATCGAAGGCTCCCCCTGTGTCCTCGCCTGTTACCTTGAAGATGAGATCACGGCCGGGGCCGGAAAAGAGTCTCAGACCTTCGCCCGGGCCAAGCACTTTGTACGGTGAGGATTTGACGAGCGTCGGATGCTCCGGCTCTTGCACGAGTGTAGCCATGATGTCCTCCTTTTGTTCTGGTGATGATATAATGATACACCAGGG
This sequence comes from Ignavibacteriota bacterium, assembly GCA_963849385.1. Lineage (GTDB taxonomy): Bacteria > Bacteroidota > Ignavibacteria > UBA10030 > UBA6906 > Fen-1255. The sequence goes on from CAWKHH010000003.1 coordinate 583,614, forward strand.
AGGAGGCGCAATGCCTTGACGTTGGTTAGGATTTTTTGGCTTTCCCCGCGAGGCGTTTCCTCAGCCGGCTAAGCGATTCGGCCTCGATGCCCAGGTAGGAGGCAATGTAGTGGAGAGGAATGCGCTGGAATAACTGTGGCTGTTCTTTTTCGAGCAGAAGGTATTTTTCCTCGGGTGTCCCCAGTTTCGCAATGGAGAGTCGTTTCAGCGTCGCGAAGTGATTTCGCTGGACTTTTTCGTCGTGGAAGGCCTTGTACTTCGGCAACTCCTTACACACACGAAGAAAGTTGCCCCGCGAGAGGACCAGCAATTCGCTGTCTTCGAGTGCCTGGATATAAAATATAGTGGGTTTTTCGAAGTGAAAGCTTTCCAGGTCGCCAATCCAATAGTCCTCCGTGGCAAACTGGATGACGATCTCCTTTGCATTGTCGCCGATGACATATTGTCTGAGACAACCGCTGTTCACGTACGCAGTTGCCCTTGAGATATCGCCTGCTTGCAGATAGTGTTCTCTTTTCTTGACAATCCGCCTTGTCAGAAGACTGCAGTAGAATGTATATTCATCGCTGCTAAACCCGGCGTGTTCGCAGAGGGCGCTGAATAACCCGGGTCGAATGAGGTCTTTTGTTGGCAACTGGGAACCGGAGAAATGGAGCTTCTACTATCAGCAATATATCACGGGAAAGATTCTAAGTCAAAGATTGTTCGTACGCACCGAGGCGGAACGAGAAGTTCGATCAGCTCCCGCATCTGGATAAGCTCTGACCGGACCTGCGACTCGTTCAACTCCTTGATGGATAACACGAACGCCCCGGGTGTCGGGGCGTTCGTGTTTTCTTTCGATGGCAGAGCCAACATCGTACGTCCGCTCTGCGGGGCCCATCACGGGGCTACTTTGGCTGCGGGGGCTGACCCACGGGCGGGATCGGCTCGGGGACTTTGTTCTTGATCGCCGGAATCGATTGCAGGTACGCAAAGATGGCGTTGAGATCGTCATCCGTCATGTTCTTGAATGCCTGGACCGGCATGGGCGGAAGAATAGCCCGGCCCTTGCCCATGCGCTTGCCGGTCCGCATGGTGGCAATGAAATTCTGCGCTGTCCAGTCGCCGAGCCCCGTCTCCTTGTCAGGGGTGAGGTTTCTCGTGAAACTCACTCCCCATGGGCCGCCCCATGCGGTCTGGGTCGCGGCGAAGGCACCCATCCATGGTCCGGGAGTCGTTGCAGGCGAAGGTGGCATCACCATATCCTGCGGATGGCCCGAGAGCATCCGCGTCATATCCGGTCCCGGTCCCTGGGGCCCCATTTTCCATGGAGTATGGCAATCGTTGCATCCCACAGCGTTGACAAGATACGAGCCGCGCTTTATGAGTTTCTGATCCGGCTTGTCCTGACCGCTGACGGTCCAGAACATGGTAGTCAGGAAAACACAGCTGACCGCCAGAACAACAGTGAAGTTACCGAGTCGCCGCATGTTTTTCTCCTTGATTAGTGGTGTGCGAAGTGATTTCCTGGTTCGTGTTCATTAGGTCTACTTGAATCCATCTGCTGATCAGAGCCACGGCTTCTTTGTCCACAATCTTGGTTCCGAGGGGGGGCATTTGCCGGTACGGGTCCCGGGTGCTCATGCGATACACAATCGCGCTCCTCGATGGATCGCCGGGAGAGATGCGATAGCTTTGATCGGGTCCCAAGTCCGGTATCGGGTACTTGCTTGTACGCCCTATCACTGATTCCATTTCCAATTCTGTGGCCCCGGGCGTCGTATCGACCGATCGCTTCAAAAACATCCCCACGGACGACAAGGGATCGGTCGCGTTGTGGCATCCGCCGCAATTGGCACTGAGATATCCGAGAGCGGCACGCGCCTGCGGTGAGCTGGCTGCAATAGCGGGCGGCTGGCTTATGAAGCGCTCCGGGAAATGAGCAAGGAGCTTATTGTCAAAGAGAGTCTTCAAATTGATCATGTCAGGTGTCACTGAATCGGCGTGCGGTGCATTCAGATCTCTGTCCGGTGAGAGTTGCAGCGCAGTAAAGCCCAGGACGACATCCCGCCCCTGCCCTTCGTGGCAGGTTTTGCAGTCACCGACACCGGGGATGGTGTGGCGGATGCCGGGAGCGATTTCCACATGGTCAGGGAAGCCTGATTCTGGAACCAGGACTGCGTCAGACTCATCCTCTTTCCAGGCGTAGGTGGCGTAGAACCAGACCCGCTTCCCCACTTTTTCCAGATATCGAGTCTCAACCCTTTTCCCAAACGAAAATTCCTTCCAGAGCTTGGTGCCGACGGGAAACACCCAGTCATCGACCCGCTTCGCGTCAATGGATCGCCCCGGCGGAAGGTAGATCCACCGTTTTTTTCCGGCTCCATCAGCCCAAAGTGGATACTGCGGTGAGAACATCAAGTTCGATCGCGCGATGGTCTTCGCTGCTATATCCGAATAGAGACCGGTTTCAGCTAGGCTGGCAGGGGGCGATCGATTTGTAGATGGTTCATCGAGGAATCCACTGAGCAGCAATAGAGAAAGGGGAAGAAGCACACTCATGATCTGTAGGAATTGAAGGGCAATCATAGAATGCATCCTTCTTTAGATGCTCCGCATAGAGGAGCCAAAGGCTCTTCCAATAGGTACGAGGTGCTGGGATGAATCCGTCAAGAAATTACCCGCACTAGTCCGCATAAAGTCTGTAAATCGTCGACATAGGCAGCTCAAACGTCCACAAATACAGAGTACTATTAAGAACCACAATCAATCCGCATTTGTTCCTGTAACGATAATGCGGAGATTCAAACGGGGAAGCCCTATTCAGTAACCGACCATGGAGTTGTTAATTGCGGGACCCGATTGACATGATACACGAAAGGGTCCGGTGATGAATGCCGAACCCTTTATTACCTCCTCCAGCAGAGCTCAACGAGTTAAAGCTTTTGGGTCCCCACGAACGGTCGCGCTTCTATCCTGTAGAAATGTACTCCGCTCGATAGCCCTGAGCTCTCGAACCTGACTTCATGATACCCTGCCTCCTGTTCCCCATTCTGGAGAAATGCAACCTGTTGGCCGAGCGTATTGAAGACCGACAGCCGGACTGCTGACTTGGGGGGCAATCAGTAACGGATCGTCGTTGAGGGGTTGAAAGGATTGGGCCGCGGGGGGAAACCCGGAGCTCAATCAGAACGCGAGCCTGATGCCTGCATTCGCTATGAACGAGCGGCTCTTGCCGATATCAACAGTGCTCAGCGTGCTCACATCGCTCAGCGACCATTCGTACTGGAGGTCCACGAAGAACATGAGGATATCCAACCCTGCACCGGCAAATACACCCCATGTGGGGCTGGTGAAGTCATTCTTCGAAGCACCTGGGGCGCTCACGCTGGTAACGATGAAGGCTGACCCTCCTCCGAAAACGCGGAGCGCAAACTGGCCCTTCTGCTCCCCGATCAGATGGAAGCCAAGAGCTGCGGGAATCCTCAAGCCGTTGATATCGTTCGTGAACTCCAGCTTCGCGCTTGACTCCGTGAACGCCGTGCTCTTTGTGGCGTAGAACACCCCGCCTTCAAAGTAGAACTTCTGCCCGATCAAGACGGATCCTCCGAGTTGCCAGCCGAGCTGGCCTGTGACTTCGCCGTTTGCAGGACTTTTGGACATATCGCTGAAGGTGATACCAATACCCGGCTTCAGTTCAGCTTGAGCGCACGCCTGTCCGGTAACCAGCAAGGCGAGAAACAGAACAGCAACAATCTGTTGAAGTATTCTCATTTCGAAAGCTCTCCTTATACAGTTTTTCCAATTTCTCTCCCGCTAGAGTATACCGAAAGGAACTTCGGAATGAATCGGTCGAAAGGATGAAAGAATAGCTAATCCTTAAGAAGATCATTGAAATCTTTTCTCACATCAGCGTTCTCGTTTGTAGTACACCAATGATCAGCTCCAAGGATCAGACCGAGCACGACACCGGTCAGAAACTCTACTTCACCCCCCTGCCCGAGTCAATCGGCTGGAACCGTCCCACCCAGCCTCCGCCTTTTGCGCAGTGGATGGAGAACCGGTCGGTAGCACTCACGTCCTTCGTCAGGAACCGGTGATCGATAGCACGCCGGTCGGCGTTCACGCCGTCTTCCACTGCCGTCATGCGATACTTTTCCCCGTGGGCCAGGAACGAGCAGTCGATCTCCAGATCCCGCCCCTCCCAATTCGTCACGGCTCCGACATACCACTCTCGTCCGTGTTTCCTCGCGATGGCGACGACTTCTCCCAGTCTCGCCTTCAATACACGGATGTCGTCCCATTCGACAGGGACAGTCGTCATGAACCGGGTACAGGCATCTTCCTTGTAGTAGTCGGATGGGGAATCGGGGAGCATCCGGATCGGACTTTCTAGAATCACGCATAGAGCCATCGTGTGCGCACGCGTCCCCTGCCCCATCGGACGTTGCCCCAGCATCGCGAATTCGCTCTTCTGTGCGTTATAGATCGTCCCGGGGAGATAGTCGGCCGGTCCGGTCACCATCCGGATGAACGGAAGGACGGTATGATAATCGGGAGAATCTGTGGTGTTCACCTGGTTCTGCTCGAACTCGATTAGCCCCTCGCGCGTGAGAAGATGTGGATACGTCCTTTGCATTCCATCGGGTTTGTACGCTCCGTGGAAGAGGACGATCATCTTCCGCTTCGCTGTCTCCTCCGCCACCCGGTAATAGAAGTTTACCATCTCCTGGTCGTCCCGGTTCATAAAATCTACCTTGATGCCGTCCACCTTCCAGCGGGAGAATCTTTCGAACGCCGCGTCCCATTGCCGCTCGAGTGTTGACCAAACAGCCCAGAGAATGACCCGCACTTTCTTCGAACGGGCGTACGCGATGATCTCTTCGATATTCACCGCGGTGTTCGTCGTCAGAAGGTCGTCCATCGGCGTCCATCCCTCGTCGAGGAGGATATACTCGATCCCGTACTGGGCCGCGAAGTCGACAAAATACTTCAGCGTGGCAGTGTTCACCCCGCCGGTAAAATCGACTCCGAAGAGGTTCCGCCTCCCCCACCAGTCGAGCGTGACAAGCCCGGGCTTAATCCAGGAGAGATCCTTTACACGGCAAGGGGCTCCCAACCGATACACGAGGGTATTGGTCAGAAGTTCTGCATCCTCCCGCGCCACGACGAAGAGCCGCCACGGATAACTCCTCCTTCCCCACGTCCGGGCGATCTCCCGGGAGTGCCTTGTCACCTTTCCTCTCGTGTAGATCTTCCCCTCATCTAGGTAGGCAAGAGGGATCCCGGGGAAGGCCGACTTGAGCTTTCCGGTCTGCGTCGATCTCAGCCAGAGACCGGGGTAATTCTCGATCTGCGCCTCGGTGAAGAGGACTTTCCGTCCGCTCCTGAGGTCAGCCAGCACGGGAAGCGAGACCACAACGGTGTCCGGCACACCGGCAATAAACGTCGTCGCGTACGGGAATTCATATGCCGACCAGAAGTCGCTGTTCGATTGATACGTAAGCCGTGCGCTGTCGGGAAAAGCCAGTTCGAACGGTTCCTGCTCTACCCGGAGGCTCTCCGTAAAGGCCGTTACGAATCGATATGCCACTCCTTCGTCATATACGCGCAGAACGAGGCCGTATCCTTGCGCAAATGTGACGGTGGCTTCGTTATAGCGATCCCGAAGGAGAGCCAGTTTCTCACGAAATGGAGGGGAGATGACTGTGTCGCAGGAACGTCTCTCCACCTTCTCGATAACCGCCTGAGCTCCGAAGGGCGATCTCCCTTTAATGGCAAAACCAAGTCCGGAGAGAGACACAAGAGGAATATTCTCATCCCTCACTTTGAGCGAGAGCCCATCCCCGATATTGAGCGTGGTAATGAGCCGCCCGTCCGGGGAGTGAACGATGACCTCGGCACAGACCCTGAAGCTCAGAAAGGCGAAGAGGAAAAAGAATTGAATGGTGTATTTCATCGGACGAACTCCTGGAATGGGCGTGAGGAATGTGTCGAGGTCACACCTGCGGCGTGACGAAGACCCGGACATCGCCAAAGCCCATCGTGACGTGGTGTATCGTTGACGGCGCTCCCCCTTCGACAGGACGCATCGCGTGCGGAAACGTCAGGGTGCGTTCGCCGTCGATGGTGGCAATGACGGTCGCTGCGTCGTGCGTCGCATAGACAATGTCCGACCGGTCGCTCCAGAGTGCCACCCCCGCATCCAGTGCGAGCGAGCGGAGGACGTCAGCAGTCAGGGGTGCGGCGCCAACGTACACCGATGTCCATCCGTCATTTGCTTTTCGGACAAACGCGGGACGGCTGTTGTCAACCCATCTCCCGAGCACCTGTGCATCGGCGTCCAGCACCGCGAACCGGGGCTTCTGGGGCTTACGCGTGCCGAAGATTGTGGTTCCTCCCTCGGCGGGTTTCTCCACCCGGATCTGCATCGGACCCGGTTCCTCGAGGATCTCGAACCGGAACCCCGTCAGCCTCTCCATCTGCTCGAGATCGAACTTGTCCGGAGCAATGAATCCCGGAGCGTAGTACCACACGACCGTCACGCCACTCGCTTTCATCATCTCACGGATCCGATCGGCTTCCGCACGATCCATCGTGAACAGATTGACCATGAAAAGAAGTCGATAACGGCGTGGGTCGGCGGGAGTGAGATCGAACCGGTACAGCGAGTCGCGAGGTGCCCCCATGCGGGAGAATGTCCGCTGCTGGCTGTTGATGAACCAGTGATTGAAGTGGTCGCACACGGTGATGCCGTACCCCGTATACGGCTCTTCCGCCTTCCAGTGTTCTGTGGCAAAGAATGTTTTCGGATCGTAGACCGCCGCGATCTGGGCGGCGCTCGTGATGTCCATCCGGGCCCGTCCTTCGCCAAGCTTCGCAAACGGCCGAATGGCCTCGATGAGCGGAGGGTCGTCGTACCAGCCATGGTTGGCCTGGTAGGGGGGACAGAGGTGGCCGAAATCGAAGAACCAACCCCCGACACCCTGCGCGAACATATGTCCGAGATCGCGGCGGAGGATCTTTACCGATCCAGCCACTGTATCGTGCCCCGATCCACCTTCACCCACTTTCTTTGGCTCAATGTAGGTCGATGGGTCCATTTCAACGAAGAAGAGCTTCCCGTGCCTGTGGATGGATTCAACGAGAACGCGGTTTCCCCCGTCACCCCCCACGCCGCGGGCACGGCCCAGCCAGTTCCCCGCGTCATCCACCATATCGCTCTCCCATCGCTCCTTCGACGGCATGTTCGTGTGCTGGTAGGTGTACGGCGATGCCAGAAAATCGACGTCCGGGCTTGCAAGGACACGTTCGGGAGAGAGGTGTCCCCCCTCCTGGATGTGAACATTTTCCAGAAGGTAGCCGAAGAACGCGCCGCAGAGGATGCGCCGCCCCGTCTCTTTCTTCGTGATCCGTGCAAAGTGAAGCAGGGTGTCGGCAATGTAGTCGTGATGGCGGCCGTAGAATTCGATGACATCCCGTTCGCGGACGGGGTCGCGGAGGAGTCCGGCCGTCGTCGTCATGCGCGCGGCGGGCTCGGGGATGGGACCGATGGCTTTCCGCATCGGCTCGCTGTAGTCCGGAAGAAAACGCATCCCCGTGTAGTGCCATTCGCCCGTGTGTCCGTACGCCACCTGGTAGCCGATCATGCGTGAGGCGAGTGGCGATGACTCCATGTGACGGAGGAACGATATGAGAACGTCTGCCAATTTCATTCCGCCAGATCTCCGACGCCCAGGAGGCATCGTACGGATCGGCGAGCCCGTTCCAGTTGAGTCCGGTCTCGCCCAGCCGCTCCGGCTGACGGTACATGGATGGATCGGGTGTAAGTCCGCACTTCACGAGCTCACCGGGGTGTGCTTCCTTCCACCAGGCCGGTGGATTGAGATGGAGGCGCGGGAGGAAGTGCGCCGATGGATGGATGGCGAGGAGACGGGCAAAGAAAAGGTCGAACGCGCTCCAGTCGTATTTCCCGGGGGCTTTCCAGGCGGCGTTGAGTCCGAGAATGGGCGTGAACATGGAGATCCCGGAGTCGCGGTACGATGCCGCAGTTTTCAGGAGCTCCGCGCTGAGGGCCAGGAACGGATATGTTTCGCGGTCATTGATGTAGAGCCGCGGCCCACCTCGTTCGTTCCTGACCTCCGCCCGGCAGAGTTCTTCCCCCCGGAGACGGGAGAATGCAGACTCAACTTCTCCCCCTCGATCCTGCAGATCGGGAGCAGGTCCGCTCCGGAGAAAGGATCGTGGAAGGAAAACGAATTCGCTGGCGGAGGCTCCGAGGAGTTCGAGAACAGTACGACGTTTCATGCCGGCCCTTTCAATCAGAGAGTACACCTGTATCGCGCGTGGATCCTTGCGTTTTGAATCATGACGGTTTCTTCAAGATGATAATCGACGGTTCAACGCCCTGGAACTGCGGCATGCACATGCCGGCATCAGCATTGATATAGGTCGGATCACATATCACGAATCGCTCGCCCTGAACCTGGACGGCATCTCCCCGCAAGTTCCCACGGAATCGAACGGCCGTGGAGATGTGCCCCGGATAGTCAAGCCCCACGACCTCGAGCCCGGTCAGCCGGCGGACAAGATACGCGAACAGGATGGCCCGATCTTTACAATTTGAGTAATCATAGTACAACACCTCGTCGGGGAACATCGGCTTCTCGCGTCCGAACAATTCTTTGTCGACCTTGTACCCGAAGGCCGTTTGCGAAAACCGGAGGAGAATATTCACCGCTTCCACTTCATTCTTACCCGCAAGTAACGGCTTGAACGCAGAATAGAGCGAAGAAGCAGCTCCGTCGGAAATCGAACCATCGAAGTACACGGCGAAATCTGTCTGTGGATAGTTCTCGAAAAACGAGACGGCATCACGGCTGTACTGCAGCGGCACGTAATGCTTGATCCCGCCGAAAGTGAACACGAGTTTCTTTGCCGCAACGGGATTGTTTAACAACGGGATTCTCGCAACGGCAAAATGCAATGGCCGGGTCGCGGAAGGATATGTCCCGTCATATGAATAGAGTTGTGATGCATCCGCCTTGGCACGCGTATTGAGGGGAACAGCATAGTAGCGGCGTTCGTCAGCTCCGAAGGCGCAATAGAGCACGCCATAGAGCCGTTCCTCTGCCGACAGCAGGAGAATCACGCGGGAAGGGGTGAAACCAACGCGCGCATCGAAACCGGACTTCATCAGAAGATACCACGTAAAGAGTGTCGCGCCGTCGCCCGACTGACCGTAAACCCGTTCTCCCGCAGCGTGCAGTAAGAGACAATACCCCCAGTCGTTCAGGTGTCGCGCTTCAGCGAACAGCTTGGTCTCGAGGAGCAGCTCTTCACACGGGATGCGGCTCATCGAAGCAAAGAATTCCGTTATCGATTCCTTGCCAGGCTTGTCGTTCACCTGCAACTGCATCGCTGACGTGATCGGAAGGGACAGTGTCGTCCCGAAATATTTTACTTCAACTCCTCCGGTGGAAGGCCGCGGAGCAGGCGAAACCGCAACGGATTGTGTGTCGGGCGGCGGCGGCAGAATGACCGGCGGCGCTACTGCAGCAGGTGCGGGCTGCTCGATTACCGGGGGCTGATATACGGGTGCCTGCGGAAAATCAGGAATGGGGTCCTTCACCATCCCCTTCGCCAGCTCGACTCCACGCCACTCCTTCTTCAGGAACGAGTAGAAGGCACTGTCGTTGGCATCCCTGAATGCCTGGAGCTTTTTCTGCTCGTGCTTTAGCCATGCTTGGAACGCGGGATCTTCCTGCGCCCGCAGAAGAGGCGCCGCGAGAAACATCGCGGCCAACAATAAGGAAACGAAAGTCCTTTTCATAAGAAGTACCTCCGGAATAGCGTTTGCGCGTGCCTTGTTCACCGCGTTGTGGTTGGTTACCCGAGCTGCAGCAATATAGCGCCTGCCAGGTGCAACATCAATGGTCGCAGAGCGCTATCATCACCCGTATCTTGCTAATCTCTTTCTGTTGGCACATATTGAAGTCACGATCCCATATTTCGGCGGAGCATGTTATCCGTATGAATGGAGTGCATCATGGCGGGCGGATCGCTCTGTTCAACGTCAGAGCGACAATGCGCATTCGAAGGCGGCAAACCCTTCTCATTGTTCTCATCCTTCATGGCGCATCTGCTTTTGCGCAGGCCGTCACATTTGAGCATTTTACCCTTCAACATGGTATCTCGCAAAGCAGCGTGACGTCTGTTCTCCAGGATCGTCAGGGGTTTCTTTGGGTCGGCACGACGGATGGACTTAACAGATATGACGGAAACGCCTTTACCATCTTCCGCCGGAACCGGCATGATACCACATCCATCGCGGACAACTGCATCCTCTCCATGTGCGAGGACCCCGGTGGAGACATCTGGCTGGGGACCTACAACGGCGGTCTGATCAGATATATCAATCGAGAACATCGCTTCATCCGTTGCCGGGCCATCGACCCGTACATGGAAGAAGGGAAAGACGGCATCACAGCAATTCACATTGATGCCGCCGGTATACTGTGGATCGGAACCAACGGAACCCGATTGGTTCGGTTCGATACCCGCTCCGGGCAAACCAGCGCCTACGCGTATGCCGATGAGAGCACGAACACTAACATCAATGCCATCGCCGAAGACACTTCCGGGGTGATCTGGTTGGGGACCAATGGTGGAGGATTGCATGCTTTCAACAAACACTCGCGACTCTTCCGCACCCATCGACACGAATCAAACAATCCCCGGAGCCTCCCTGCCGACTTTATTTACGCGCTGTGCGTCGACCGAAAGGGGCGGCTCTGGATAGGGACAGAGGGAGGCCTGTGCCGTTTGGAGGAGGGACGTTTTCAATCGTACAAGTACGATGCCCTGATTTGGAATTCCTTGAGCAGCAACCACATCACCGCGATCTTTGAGGATTCCCGCGGCCGGTTGTGGATCGGTACGGCAGACCAGGGACTGAACAGCTTTGATCAGGCCGAAAGGAAGTTTGTCGCCTATCGACACGATCCGGAAGACGATCGATCGTTAAACTGCAATGCCATCTGCTGCATCGCCCAGGATCGTTCCGGAATCCTCTGGATTGGAACTTTCGGCGGCGGGATCAACAAGCTGGTGCAAGCGAGGTTTGCCAACTACAGTGATGCATTTCAGCCGGACAGCATGCACGACAACACCTATGTCGCTCCACTGGTCATCACGAGTTTCAAAGTCTTTGGAAATGAAATCGTCCTCCCTCAAGCGCTCTCAGTAACAGAACAGATTACCCTCTCGTTTCCAGAGAACTCCTTTTCCTGTGAATTTGCGGCCCTGGATTACACCTCTCCGGAAAGGAACCAGTATGCCTACATGCTTGAGGGCGTGGACCACAATTGGGTGAAATCAGGGACACGACGATACGCAAGTTACGCAAATCTTGATGACGGAGACTACACCTTGCGTGTCATCGGCACCAACAGCGATGGCCTGTGGAACGATGCCGGAAGATCTCTGCGCATCAGAATCGTTCCTCCCTACTGGAATCGCTGGTGGTTCTCACTTGCAGGGTTCGCGATTGTCCTCTCAATTCTGACCATCCTCTATCGCTATCGCGTATCCCGCCTCTTGGAGATTGAGCGCACCCGCAATCGCATTGCGCGAGATCTGCATGATGAAGTGGGGAGCACTCTGAGCAGCATCTCCTATTTTGCAGAAGCGATTCGACAGGATGCAGGGATTGCGAATGCCCCAAACACAAGCAGACTCCTGTCATTGATCTCTGAAAGCTCATCTTCAGCCAAAGATGCGATGAGCGATATCGTGTGGGCTATCGACCCGTCAAACGACTGTTGGGAGAAAGTAGCAGCAAAGCTGCGTCGCTTCGCATCCGACCTGTTCGAGAGCAAAGGTATTGCCTACGAGATTCACATTCCCGCGACGGCTCCGTTCACATTCCCGACCATCGAGCATCGAAGGAACTTTTGGCTCTTGTTCAAAGAAATGGTCACGAATGCTGCCAGGCATTCACAGTGTGCCAACGTGCACATCGACCTCTCGGTAGACGGGCAATCATATTGTCTGGTCGTCGTCGACAACGGCATCGGGTTCGATCCGGGAGTCGTTTTCAACGGTAACGGACTTAGGAACATGCATGCACGCGCAGAACTACTGGGTGCCAGTCTCAATCTCCTGACATCGCCGGGTCACGGTACGCGCTGGGAATTGCAGTGCCCTTCGACGCGATAAACACATAGATATGTGATGATTTTGCTCAGAAGATTGGCTAGTCTCTTCAGCGAGAATTACCATGCGCACATCCCCGATGCCATCCCCGACCGACCCAGGAACCGCAAAGACACTCAAGGTCTCCATCATTGAGGACAACCGTTTTGTGCGTGCAGGATGGCTGGCCGCACTGAAGGCCGCTCCGGATATCGTCATCCTCGGCTCTTATGGCAGTTGTGAACAGGCGTTCCGCTCTTCTGAGATTCTCGATTCGGATCTGGTACTACTCGACATCGGACTTCCTGGAATGTCAGGAATCGAGGGAGCAAAGTATATCCATGAGCACGCTCCGGATACCGCCGTCGTGATGTGTACAGTGTACGAGGACGAACAGAAGATTTTCGACGCGTTGTGCGCAGGTGCTGTCGGTTATCTCATGAAAGGCCTTGAAGCTCCCGACCTTATCAGAGCCCTCCGGGAAGCGGTTGCAGGGGGATCACCGATGACACCCAACATTGCCCGGAAAGTCATTGCCTCATTTCAGAAATCCCGCGCACCTGCTCATCCTGATGACGAGTTGGCCGACCGTGAAAAGAATGTCCTGCAGCTTCTCGCCGAAGGGAAATCCTACCACGTCATTGCTGAACAGCTCTTTCTCTCGGTCGACGGCGTCGGCTCCCGCATCCGCAAAATCTACGAAAAGCTTCAGGCGCATAGCAGAGGGGAAGCAGTGGCAAAAGGGCTGGCCAGACATATTATACACCCTCCGAGGTAGTTTCATCACTCCACCGTCGGACGGCATTCTCACCGTTCCCGGCATCGCAACACCTCCCGATCTCCTTTACTCCGAATGTCCGTAAGAATCACATACGTATGTGTTGAGATTTGGAGAATGCGGGAATACCTTTTACACACCACCACCTTCTCGGAGGGGCACCTGTTATGAAAAAGACACTCGTGTGGACCATCGCATGTATCCTTGGTGTTGCTCACGTCCAGACCCATGGACAGTGGGTTCCGACGAGCGGTCCAGGCGGCGGTAAGATCACTTCCCTTGCCGTCGGCACATCGGATATGTTCGCTGGAACCTGGACTGGGGGCGTTTTCCGTTCCACGAACAACGGAGTGGGCTGGACCTCGATAAGCAACAACATGAGTTCGTTGATGGTGAGATCGATCCTGTACGATGGGTCGACCCTCTTCGTAGCCACCTCGGACAGCGGCATTTTCCGCTCAACAAATAGCGGAGCCTCGTGGACACCTGTAAACTCCGGTCTTGCGAACCGTGCCGTGAACACACTGATGCGGACCGGCACTACACTGTTTGCCGGCCTCGGTGGCTCCGGCAGCGGCGGCTATGTCTACCGTTCAACCAACAACGGTGATACGTGGAGTATCGTCAATGGGTTTCTGTGGCCGACGACTCCGGTCAGTTGCATCGCACAGGTGGACACACACCTCTTCGCAGGAACGAACGGTGCCGGGGTGTGGCATGCCGGGAACGGAACATGGCAGCCAGTGAATTCGACTCTGGGCAGCATGTATGTCACTGCACTTGCCGTCTCGGGTAATAATCTCTTCGCCGGAACGACGGCGGGGGTCTACCGTTCGACAAACCTTGGAGCGAGCTGGACGGCGGCAAACGGCGGGGTGACATTTTTCAACGTCGACTATCTTGTGACCTCCGGGTCGACAATCTATGCCGGTACGCCCGCCCTTCTTCAATCAACCAATGACGGGGCGAACTGGACGAAGATTCACCCGAGAGCATATTCTCTTGCGGTTCGAGGGACAACCCTGTTCGCAGGGACAAATGTGGGGGTTTCTGTGTCCGGCGACTCCGGAGCGACGTGGCACGAATACAGTACAGGTTTAGCCACCGGCTTCATCAGTTCAATGCTGACACTTGACAATCGGCTCTTTGTAGGCGATGGATATTACTCAGGGGGAGGCGGTTTGTACCGTTCCACTGACCGTGGAACGAGCTGGGATTCCGTGAACACCGGGTTACCGCCTTTCTATCTGGCATCATCTTTGGCCAACATCGATACCATGATCTTCTGTACGGATTATTCTTACGGAGTCTATCGTTCGACGGACTACGGAAACCATTGGAGCCCGTCGGACGTGGGATTGGGGTTGGGGAGATGGCCATCCGCATTCGCTGTGCAAGACACACAGTTGTTTGCCGCCTCCCAGAATATGGTGTTTGTTTCCACAGATAGAGGTGAGAGCTGGGAGCAGCGCAGTACCTTTGGCTTGCCCGGGGGGCCCGTGAGCGCGCTCATCTTCCATGGAAACACCCTTTTTGCCGGGTATGCCGGACTTAGCGACCAGGGGATATATCTCTCGACTGACGCCGGGGTGACTTGGAGCGCAGCAAACGTGGGATTGGCGCCGGGGTTGAGCAACGCACGATGGATCTACTCACTCGCCACAAACGGAACTGCCCTCTTTGCCGGGACAGGTGGCGGGATGTTTCGGTCAACGGACAATGGGGCGAGCTGGCAGGCCCTCACAACAGGTCTGCCCACCGGGGCTATGTTCTCCGTCATTGCTCCCGGGAGTACCACCCTCGCCGGCAATCTGGAAGGCGTCTCTCGTTCGACTGATAACGGGGCAACGTGGGCACGGACGGACATCAGGCGCATGATCATATCTAGTCTTGCCCGGGGCGGTACTGACCTTTATGCAGGAGTCAACGGTGGAGGTGTATGGCGTCTGTCATCACAGGGCAACATCCCCATCTCGTTCTCGACATCGCCGGTGAATGGACCCGGTCTGATCGAGTGCCGCGCGCCAGGCCAGTTTCCCGCGATCAACTTGAATATCACAAGCCTCGCTGATTCAGGGATCATCGCCGTATCGCGATACATCAGCCCGCCGGCGTCGCCGGGTTTCGCCGGGACGCCACCGGCACACTTCAGTTCGTACAGGTGGGTGATTACCCAGAGCGGTCTGTCTTCTTTTACGGTCGAAGTACGGTTTAGACTCACCGGCCTGAATCTGGGCATTCTCAACCCGGCCAATGTGACGCGTCTATCGACGCGCGACCGCTGGGAGTGGCAGCTTTTCCCAGTTGCCGACCACATACGATGCCGCCAACAACGAGCTCAGAGTGACCGTGACATCCTTCAGCGAATTCATTTTCGGTTCGAATACAGATCCGCTGACGGGTGTGCAAGAGGAAAAAACCAAGCCGGCAGATTTCAAGCTCGAGCAGAACTATCCGAATCCGTTCAACCCGTTTACCACGATTGGGTTCCGCGTGCCGGGTGTGACAGCCGGGTCTGGGGGCTCGGGTCTAGGGTCTAGTTATGTAAGGCTCGCTGTCTACGACCTGCTCGGTCGCGAGGTGGCGGTGCTGGTGAATGAAGACAAATCACCCGGAAGCTACACAGTGTCATGGGATGCAAGAGGAATGGCGTCCGGCGTGTACTTCTACCAGCTCCGCGTCAATCAACGGTCAGAGACAAAACGTCTCATGCTTCTACGATGATGCAGCTGGAAGCAAGATCGGTCGAAGCAATATTACGTCCGTTTGTCGCAACAATGTGCGACTCAAATGAGGAGACCAATATGAAGGTGCGTCGTTCACTTCAAGTTCTTCTGACAGCCAGTGTCGTTTGGGGCTTTACGCTCTTGCCGTTTAAAATGGCACAAGGCCAATGGACACAATCCCCTGAAACAGACGGGCGCTTTGCAACAGCATTCACGTTAAACGGTACAACTCTCTTCGTTTCATCTTCTGACAGCGGCGTATATCGCTCAACAGACAACGGCAACACGTGGTCAGCTGCCAAGACAGGGCTACCCAGAGACATTCTCACGCTTGCTTCGACTACTACAGCGGTGTTCGCTGGAAGAGATGCCGGCGTGTATCGTTCGACAAACAACGGTGACACGTGGACACCGGTGAACTTTGGTTTAACTAACCCCGTCGTGTATGCTCTCTTTGGCAGCGGTACAACACTATTTGCCGGCACGGCCGGGAGCGGCGTTTTCCGTTCGACTGACAATGGGACCAACTGGAGTGCGGCAAATGTTAACATGACAAATGCCACCGTCCAGGCCTTTGCCGGGAGCGGCACCTATCTTTTTGCAGGAACAAAGACCGGCGGTGTCTATCGCTCTACCGACAATGGGACAGGTTGGGTCCAGGTGAATACCACCTTGACGACGCTCAACGTTCTTGCCCTATGCATAGTTGGATCAGACATCTACGCAGGAACGGCGGGTGGCGGCGTATTTCGGTCGACCAACAACGGCACAAACTGGACGAATGCCTCGACGGGTTTCACAACAACAACGATCTACTCCCTTGCGGCGAGTGGCGCGAATCTCTTCGCGGGGACCTTCCCAAGCGGGGTGTCGAATGTTTTGCTTTCCACCAGCGGCGGCGATTGGTCATCGATAGGCGGTGCCTTGCCCCAGGTGAGTGTGAACGCCCTGGCGATAGCTGGTACATTTGTCGTCGCCGGGACCGCAGCTCGAGGAATCTGGAGGCGGCCTCTTTCTGATGTCACCGCATTGTCCGACCACGATCGGAAGTGTATACCCTCAGCAATTTGTTCTGGAGCAGAATTTTCCGAATCCGTTCAATCCGAGTACCACTATCGGGTTCCGGGTGCCGGGTGGCGGGTCTGGGGCACTGAGTCATCAACCCGGAACCCGCAACCCGCCCGCCGTCAGGCTCGTCTTCGACATGCTCGGCCGGGAGGTGGCAGTGCTGGTGAATGAGAAAAAGGAGCCGGGGATTTACATCGGTGACCTGGGATACGCCCCAAATGGCAAGCGGTGTGTACTTCTACCGGATACAATCAGGCGATGTCATCCAATCCAGGAAGATGGTGTTGATGAAATAACCCGGACCCTCATTCAAGGAGGTCGCGATGTGTCACCCTCGCGGCTCGAAAGGTGTTCACTATCTCTGATACATGGACGAAGGTGATCCATGGATGTGGGTGTTACGATGTCGTAATGGTGTCGCGCATGCGGTTCGTGCGACTGACTCTATGGCAATGGCTGCAACCGCGGATCCGTAGTCCAGATCGATATTCGACATGTTGTCCTTGCTATCATGGTAGCCGGTCCGATTGATGTCGTAGTTCTCCATGAACAGAACCACAGGAATGCCCATATCGGAGAAAATCTGTCCGTCGGTATTAAACAAAGAGCTTCGAGGATCGCGCGGTACACGCACTTCACCCCGGAGCTGAGGATGCAAGGCGGTCGGCGGGATCGTCGTGCCGTTGGCGCTCCTTTGCCCGCGTCCGCAGTCACGGCGCTCCGGACTGCGATTCAACTCTTCTGCCAAGCTGTTCCAGATCTTGCCGGCCAGGTACGCCTCATGTGCCAGCCAGTATGACTTGCGGCTCAGACCGGGGGAGGTCTGGAAGACATCGCGGTCAGGGTGACGGTTGTGGGCAATCATGTCGAGAACAAAAATCCCCTCCACCTTGACCTTCGAGAGATCGATTGACCTCCGGCCGGGAACCCGGAACTTGAGCGGCCCATCCACCAACCCCTGGGCCAGGTGCCGCGCTCCCATGCAGTCCGATGGAAATTCCTCGCCCGGTCAAATGGACCAACCAGACGTCACACATGAGTCGGCCGGCTCTGCTCATCTCCAGGAACACCGGAGCGGCAAGCATAAGCGCGGCGGTGGCCGAATGATTATCGTCTGCACCGGCGGCAGCAATGCGCGCCAACTTTCCTCCACGCTCTTTATAATAGAGGTCTTCCATGTAGGCAGTGTCATAGTGATCGGCCATGATCACGGCCCTTCTATGGTCCTTTCCCGGAATCACGACCAGGAGATTGCGCTCCTGGGCCTTGCCCGATTGATTGTCGAGCCATCCCCCCATCCAGGGAAAGTCAAAATCGGTGCTCCATTCAAACGGGAGCTCGCCCGCACGAGCCTTACCCCCCATGCCGTGTCTGGTGATGATCTTCCGATAGTACGCAAGGATCCAATCTCCGAGGGCCTCCAGATCACGGCGCCGGTGTTTGCGCGCTGCTCTTGACGGCGGATCGTTCACGCAATCAGCGTTCTCTTTATTGAGGAACCGGCCGGCCGCCAGCTGGGCGATGGTCTTCCAGTACGTTGTCTCGAATCTTCCGATTCGCCGTATATTGAAACGTAAGCCCTTCGGGGAGATGGATGTAGTGAAGCATCGGTCTGGGGGAGGATCATGTTCCGCAGCGTGTGGTGGATGAGCGCGCCATACCCTCCCGGGGTATTCCAGTTGCCGACCTCTTCCAGCCAATGCCCAAGGGTCTGATCCTTAGGGATGTTCACGATACTTCGCGCAAAATCCCAGGGGAGAGCCTGCTGACCGAGAAAATCCCACACGTCCATGAGCTGGTGCACGTTGAGCGCGATCTGGTGATCACGGTGTTCATGGACCTCGTGATAGCCTTGAACGGTGGACAGCATTTCCGGACGGCGCCTGACTTCGGGCCAGAGTTCGACTGGAGATGTGAGGCTCGGCGCGTGAGAATCATACGCCGTTATATATCCGAGCGGGGCATCATCCAACAAGCTGTGGCGTGTTCGTTTTCGAGTCCAGATATGCCACAAGCGGCAGATGCCAGAACACTTCGTATTTCCCGACTACCATCGGCGGAAAATAGAACCTGTAGCCGAACTTACCGCCCGCAGCAACGACGCGCGCAGCATGCGTCAGTTCCTTCCGGGCTGCGTGGGGACCATCGAGAAGCAGTTCATACTGTTCCGTCCAGACCTGCGCATTGCGAGCCATTGGCTTGCTGTAGAGGTCAATGTCCACCGGATCACAGCTGAACAGCACGCGGGCCACGCGGTCCTCTCGGCCTGCAACAGCCAGCTCATCTGTGTGCCGCTCGACCTTCGCCCAGCGATGCGTCCGCCTGTACGTATTACGCGGACCAGCCGGAGCAAGGGGCATGCCCGCGTGAGGTTCGTGCATCCAACCCGACTGAAGGATGCGCAATCCCCGGATCGCTTCATGCCGCTCGCACACATTGAGAAGCGGAATCTGTGTCGCCAGCGGGAGCTCACGCTCAAGATTGAGGAACGACGGCACGCCCCAAAAAATCAGGCTGCCCGGAAATGGCAGGAGATGAATACGACCTGACAGATATGCCTGACGTATCGCCGATGGAAGGGAACCGAACGGACGAAACGTGAGGATGTACTTCAGACCTTCGAGGGCTTCTTCTTCGTTCATGATGAAGGGCCTTGTCCACAACGGCAGGGCATCCTGTCGCCAATGTCTGAAGATCGTTTCCCCCGAACCGGGCAATATGCGGAAGCCGGCGAGGCGCAGGTCGGTGAGCACCGGGTACGGCTCGCCGTACACGCTGTGGAGCAAACGGCGGACAAAATCGACAGCATACTCGGGGGAGCTTTCCCGGCCTGGTGCGTTCCAGAAGCTCTTCCAGAATGCGCGATCCGGTCCTTGCTCACTCCCGCCGAAGAACGTCCAGCGCACGCGCCCCTTATCGTCCTGCGTACGAGAGAGCGCCAATGGGAGGAGTGTCACGTACCGTTCATGTGCCAAGGCCCCAGGCAATGCGGCAAGCTCTTCCGGCCAGTACCTGTTCGCTCGAAGAACGGCGCTGCTGATCCCCTCAGCGGGCTGATTCCGGTCAAGCCGTTGCAGAGCAGACAGCACCTGCCGGGCGATGATTTGCAATCCCGGTTGCACTTCACACGCCTGTTCTCGTTCGCTCACCAACCAGGCAAAAGGGTTCCGTGGATCTCGTGGCGCAGGATGGTTGGCGTCGTACGGTCGCCATCCGATCCGTGGTGGAGGCATGAACTCCGAATACGCCGCTATGAGAGAGGGGCCTTTCACCCTCTTCTTGGGGGTGTCCGAGAGCAGTCTCTCCCATCCTTGCTTCGGCATAGCAAGTTCTCCATAGAAGGTGATGGACTGAACTTAGCGGATCGATGCGTCAAAGGCAATCATTCTTCGCCTCTTTGTTTGGTCCTCTCTGTTTGGTCCCACTATCGCGTGGGTAACCGATTCCCAATAAACATCAGAGATCAGTCTGAGGGGGACACGTCAGGGGGAGACACGGGACGCTTGATACTGCACTATGGACGCCGGAGTATTAACCACGGGGAAGCGGAGAGTGCGTGCATCTCCTATACCGGATCACGCGCCATCGCCGAAAATTCCCCACGCACGCTCCACAAAAAAGACGAAGCTTCCCTCGACACCAAGGTTTCTCGCAATTTGGAGACGGGGTTTCACGGCACTCAAAAAATCCGGACGCGTCTTTGAGTCCATTGCTATCTTGTCGAGCTTGAGGATTTTGATATAGTCGGGTGTTATCATGTGTTTTCTCTGCTCAATGACCATGGAGTTACTGGAGCCCCGTTCAAAGGGAGTTCATCCTTCATCTATACAACCCGTTTGCCGCTAATGACATTGACCAAGACGGCAATAATTGCGAGTACCAGAAGTACGTGGATGAAACCTCCCAGGGTATAGGAAGTAAGGAGCCCTAAGAGCCACAGAATGGCGAGAATCACTGCGATTGTGAGCAGCATTGAATTACCCTTCCAATTTGGTTGAACGATTGAGACCTGCGGATCTTTGCTTGTCTGTATCTGAAGTATACCGAACAGAGCATCGGAATGAATCGGTCGAAAGGATGAAAGAGTAGCTAATCCCTGAAAGGAATTATAGCCTGACCTGCTCAGCAAATCCTGTGTGGTCCCAACAGAACCTTCGTGAGAAATCCGCCGGAATCTATTTGAAACCTGGGCGCGCTGAATCCGTATACGTAGAGTATACAATAACACTACGCATTCTCCTCATCTTCGCGTTATCCACTCACATCACGGATGATCCCATGGTACGGTCATTGATTATTGCTTTCGCGCTCTCGGCGGTTACGGCTTTCGCTCAGGACAATGTCTCACGCCTGGACAAGCTCATGCAGCAGTACCACGACAATCGGGGCTTTGTTGGCACAGTCATCGTTTCCGATAACGGCGCCATCACCTATGCCAGGGGTTTCGGTTTGGCGAACCGCGAGAAGGACATACCCAACGGACCGAAGATCCATTATAGGATAGCTTCGATCTCGAAGACCTTCACTGCAACCATGATCATGAAGCTGGCCGAACAGGGAAAGTTGAACGTCCAGGATCCCATCAGTCGCTACCTGCCCGACTACCGCAAGGACGTGGCTGACAAAGTGACAATTCATCACCTCCTCACGCATAGTTCCGGAATCCCCAACTATGTGAGTTCCGCGGAATGGCGGAAACAGACGCAGCAGCCGATGCCATCGCTGGATTATCTCATACGGACGTATTGCAGCGGCGATCTGGAATTTGAACCGGGCAGCAAGTTCGCATACAGCAACTCCGGATATGTGCTTCTGGGTGCAATCATCGCGAAGGTGACGGGAATGACGTATGACAATGCACTCCACGCCATGATCCTGGATCCTGCAGGGATGAAAGACTCTGGTCTTGATTGCACAGGCCTGGAGATCCCCGGGCGGGCCGAAGGCTACGTTGCCGGTTACTCTGACGATCCATCCAAGGCAGAGCAATGGAATATCGATTGGGCCTATTCTGCGGGGGCGATCTATTCCACTCCTGAAGACATGGTAAAGTGGGATCAGGCGCTCTATGACACGACCATGATCACCAGACGATCGTTGAGATTGATGAGCACCCCGTACTTCCCTGCATTCCAACCCGGCTCCAGTTACGGATATGGCTTCACGCTGAGCCGGCGTGTGAAATCACGCAGCGGGGACAGCGTCCTTGTCATGTCTCATGAGGGAGGATTGCCGGGGTTCAACAGCCTGTTCTCTCGTGTCCTCGCAAACCATCAGATGGTCTTCGTCGTCAGCAATACATCGGACGCGCCGCTCCTCGCAATCACGCAAGGCATTTTCGAAATTCTCAACGGGTATGAAGCCGCAACCCCAGTCAGGTCGCTGGCGGTCGAATTGTACGACTGCGATAAAGACAGAAGGCCTCCAGGGAGCCCTCCGGAGTGTTCGAAGCAAACTCTACGCAAACAGGAGTTCCCTGCTCGTCTCTGAAAACGAATTGAATACTCTGGGGTATTCCTATCTTGGACAGAAAAAGCTACCGGAGGCAGAGGCGGTGTTCAGCATGAACGTGCTCGAGTTTCCCAAGAGCTGGAATGTCTACGACAGCATCGGGGAATGCTACGCCGCAATGGGAAACAAGGAAAAAGCAATCACATTCTACAAGAAATCACTGGCATTGAACCCCAAGAACGCCGGCGGGACGCAGGCATTGAAAGCATTGGGCGCTGAATGATCGCCCTCCGGCACATCTACAGTCGCTCAACGGATAACACGCGGAGGCCCGGGACTAATCCCGGGCCTCCCGTCGCGTACTACCCTTTTCCCTTGTTACCGGCAGACTACTTCTGCTTCGCAATCACCTTGTTTGCGATCTTCTTGTAGGTTGCTTCCGGAATTATCTTCCTTTTCACAAGCTCGGTCTTCACCTTGTAGGGGCGGTTCTTGACGATTGCCTTTGCATAGGCGTCACCGATGCCGGTCAACGTCTTCAGCTGATCTTCGGTTGCCGAATTCAGGTCGATGAGATCGACATCTTTGGCGGTCTTAGCTGTCTCCTGGGCAACGGGTTTCTTGGCAACTCGGGAAGAAGGCTTCTGGGCGACGGTTGTTGAAACAGCGAACAGAAGAATCACGAGGGCAACAATGAGGCTGCGGTATTTCATAGATGGCTCCTTTTTTTGATTGGACAGGTTTGATGGTCGGCAATATAGCGGTCCCGGCAGTGATTGTCAAAATGGCGTTGTGACTCAGGGCGCACCAAGTATGCGTTGAATCGCGTCGATTGCTGCCCGGTCGTCCTTTATGCCATTCCAATTGTAGATGCATACGTATCGGCATTTCGGGTCTGACAACACGCGCTTTAGGGCGTTGTGCCAGGTTTGCGCGTTGTTCGTCCCCATCAAGAGCCACTCGACGGCAGCCCAGAACGGTGCACTGCTTTTCTGCAAGGCTTTCTGCACCCCCTTGTCTTTTGCCGGGTCGCTCGCATACCTGTAAAAGCTCCATCCAGGGCAGGAGTATTCGTTCAAGGCGGCATCATAGAGAAGCTCTTCATCCTTCCAGCCGCCTACATGAGTAAACAACTTCTCGCGGGGCACTCCGAGCCCGGCAGCCAGCGCGCACAGGCTGTCGAGATGTCGTCTGACAATCTCGGCAAGGTGAGCTTCCCGTAACACTCCCCTGTCCGCCAGATGAGCGGTCATGACAGCGGCATACCCGATCGCTGTAACACCGCGATCGGGTATTTGATCACCCTTGAGTTCAATCTGAGGATCTTTGTCTTCGGAGAGGTCAAGGAGCGCATTTCCATTCGGATAGTAAAACGAGTTCACTCCGATGGCGCTCTCCCATCCCAGCTTGATGCCGATAAGCAGATGCCTTTTGTCCTCTGGCAGCTGCCCCCACCACCGCAGGATCAAAGGAATGAGTATCCGCATCTCCTCGTTGCAGGCCTCGCGGTAGCGGACGCTCATGAAATTGGGAGGCGGCAAAACCCGCAACTGTCTTCCCCAGTTCCGCCATGCTATTTTCATTGCGTGTTCGGGACCCCATCCTGACCACTCGACGTTCTGCCGGTTTCCGGGGTCATAGCCGGGACGCTCCGGATCCCACCAGTTCCACAAGTCGGGACGCGCCCCCCACCATTGCTCACCGTCCAGCTGTACGACGATAGGGGTTTCGTAGCGCTCTGCCAAAGAGAGGAATTCAATCAGATCGTTCCTGCATTGTTCCCGGGACTGGTTGAGGTACGAGAAGATAGCACCGATACCCAGGGCAACACGATCGGATGACTGTTCTTTTCGCGACCTGCTGAATCTGCTCAAACACGATCTGGTGTTCCTCTCCAGGCGCGATATTGACAACAACGTACTGTCCCTGCGCTCTCACTGTACCCTCGATGAGCAATACCAGGAAAGGACAAAGGAGAACTGTTACCAAGATTCTCGTATATGATCTCGTGATCACTTGCAGAGATCCTTCCCCTACCTTTCAGACTTGCAGACCGCCATTCAGCCCGCCTTCACCTTCGATGTCAATTTCCGGCGGCCTGGTTTTCGCTTGCCTTTTAGAATACCAGTGCCGGCGTC
The DNA here is from genome assembly GCA_963849385.1 of Ignavibacteriota bacterium. Classification (GTDB taxonomy): domain Bacteria; phylum Bacteroidota; class Ignavibacteria; order UBA10030; family UBA6906; genus Fen-1255. The sequence continues at coordinate 607,952 of CAWKHH010000003.1, forward strand.
CGCTTGATTGAACTCTCTGGCAACCTTCTGTGGTATTCCCACCCTTTTGGCAAAGGTAGGGCTGTGAGCAGCGGCGGCCATGAGCCGTGCTTGTGCCTTGGACCTGCTTGGCATTGATCGGTCTCTCCTCACTTGGAATGTTTTGCTACCGCCACTGAGGCAACTTTCTCTTTTCCCTTATCGACCAAATCCATGGCACCCTCTTTGATGGTGTCATATTCGTCAGTTATCGCATCGATATATTCGTTGAGCTTTTCCTTTCCATCTTCAGCGTACTCTGTACCCTTCCGCGCTATACTCTTTCTCGTCGCGGAGCCTTTTGCAGGAGCAAATAGCAGTCCCAACACGGCACCGGCGACGGCCCCTACAACAACACCGAGGAATACTTTTCCTGAATTCATGGTTTCACCTCTCCATTGATTTGAACTGTGCTTTGAGAAAAGTGGTATTTACTTACTCCTTGCTTTATGGTGTTTCTCGGGTTCATCAATAGTACGACGGGGCAGGTCAGGTCGCCTGGTTTCAACTGTCTGTGTGATGATGCTAACCGCGTTCGGGCCCGGAAGAATATTTGAGCCGAATCTCATCGCATACAAGCGAGTGAATTCAGCGCCAAAGAGGACGATTTGTGAAGAATAGAATGCCCACAGCATGATGGTGACGAGCGAACCCGCTGCACCGAATGTTGATCCTATGGCACCATTGCCCAGATACAACCCGATGATGAACTTCCCGATTGAAAACAACAGCGCCGTTACCGCCGCTCCTACCCACACATCCCTCCATTTCACAGTCGCGGCCGGAAGGTACTTGAATATCAATGCGAACATGACAGTGATGCCGACAAAGGATACTATGAAATCAAGAACGCTCACCAGGCCCGCAAGGAAGGCAAGGAGGTTACTCAGATAGTTGCTCATTGCTGCCAGAGCTGCGCTGAGAATGAGGGATACCAGCAGAAGGAAACCGATTACCAGTATCATGGCAAACGAGAGGAGTCTGGCCCCAAGGAATGTGCGAATGGTGCCCATCGGTTTTTGCTGAACGCGCCAGATGTTATTAAGCGAATCACGCAGTTGTATGAACACCGCCGTCGCACCGAGGAGAAGCATGACGACACTGACAGTCGCTGCGAGAATATTGGACCCCGATTGATATGCGTTTGTGATCAGGCTTTGAACGAAGTTCGCTCCTTCAATTCCAATCAGTCCGCGAATCTGAGACACGAGATGGCCGCTCGCCGCCTCCTGACCGAATCCGACACTTGACAGCACGATTACCAGAATAAGCAGTGGCGACAGAGAGAATACGGTAAAAAACGATAGCGCAGCACCTTGCTGTGCGATGTTGTCGTTGTCCCAGGCGATTGCAGAATCCTTCAGTAACAACCAGATCCCTTTTAAGCGAAGAGTTCTCATATGACCACGGGCGTCCGACATCTGTCTTCCCTGCATATGCCAACTGATGAAAACCGGGACGGTCTCAATACACGCGTTTTCACAAATCAACGACGCATGCCAGAGAGCGGGCCGTTTCATTCCTTCTGCAAGATGAACGTAAATAGCAATAATCCCTTTCAAATGTTTGGATCCAAAGGATGATTATGGGATTAATCCATTGATACGGAGGAAGGGAGAGCGAAGAACCGCCGGGTGGAACTGGTTAAGCAGTAGCGCCCGTTTCAGGGGAACGCATTATGTTCTCTCCTTGTTAGGGATATCAGGAGATGAGGCGTGAAGTGCCGCATCTCTAACCAATAAGTGGCGGAATCGGCAATCAGGAGCAAAAAGGAGGAACGCAGGATACCGGCCTTGACACTGTGTGACAAACATTTTGAAACGGTGAAACTAGCGTGATCCGGCATCCATTATTCTCCATACTATTGAAGCACCTCATGTACGACTTCGCTCGATGTCTTCGGTGCATCGCATCGATGAAGTCATTGCCTGTCTCTCTATACCCTCTTTCATCCAACAAACCTCTTTCCTGTACGCAACGTCCACCGCTCTCTGGGGCTGATCGCAAATCACCACTGAAGGCGATCCTCGCCCTGATGATTCTCCTTGCATTGCTCATCCCGGACCGCGGGATGGGAGAAGACAAGTACTCCCTGAATGGCACGATCAAAAGTGCAGAGAATGGCGAGCTCCTCATCGGGGCTTATGTCATTGTGAAAGAGCTCAAAGGGGTCGGATCGTCGTCAAACGCCTATGGATACTATTCGCTGACGATCCCTGAGGGGCGATATACTCTGTTGGTGCAGTATCTCGGTTTCAGAGTTCTTGCAGATACGGTTCTGGTCAACCGCAATCAGACGATCAACTTCGAGTTGACTCCCGAAGCCATCAAGGTGGGAGAAGTGGTCGTCTCCGGCGAACGCTCCGATGCGAATGTGACCTCCACCCAAATGAGTGAGAACAAACTCGAGATGCGGGAGGTGCGTTCAATACCCGTTCTTCTTGGAGAAAGAGATATTCTCAAGACCATTCAGCTGCTCCCCGGCGTCAAATCGGCGGGCGAGGGGAACACGGGCTTCTACGCGCGGGGCGGGGGAGTGGACCAGAACCTGATTCTTCTGGACGAAGCACCTGTCTATAACCCCTCACATGCACTTGGGTATCTTTCAGTGTTCAACGCCGATGCTGTGAAGGACGTCAAACTGATTACCGGCGGCATACCCGCTGAATATGGGGGACGGCTCTCGTCAGTGTTGGACATACGGACGAACGATGGCAATATGAAGGAGTTCGGAGCTTCAGGCGGTGTCGGGCTCATCGCCACGCGGCTCACACTCCAGGGACCGATAGTGACTGACGAGGGCTCCTACCTTATTTCCGCCCGGCGGACCTATGCGGACATGTTTCTGAAACTCTCAAGTGACACCCTCATCAATCGCACCAGCCTCTATTTCTATGATCTGAACGCGAAAGCAAACTACAGGCTGGGTGAAAAAGACCGGATATTTCTTTCCGGGTATTTTGGAAGAGACAATTTCAACTACCCCGATGTGATCGGTTTCAATTGGGGGAATGCCGCCGCAACAGCCCGGTGGAACCATATTTTCGGGGAACAATTCTTTGCCAACACAACGCTGACATTCAGCGACTACACCTACGCAAACACCGTGGGGGCGGCCACGAATCAATATGAAATCACCTCGGGGATCAAAGATTTTAACCTCAAAGCTGATTTTCAGTACTTCATTGGATCGCACAATTCGGTGAAGTTCGGAATGAATGCCATCTACCACACATTCTTCCCGGGAGCAGTAACCGCCGGGCCGACGAGTTTCACGAACACCATTGCCCTGGAGAACAAGCAGGCGCTTGAAAACGCCCTGTATGCGTCGCACGAATTCGAGCTCTTTCCAGGTGTTGCGATCAACTATGGGCTCCGGCTCTCCTCGTTCAGCCTTATTGGCCCCGCACATCTCTATACATATGACAGCTATGGCGACATCGAAAGCGCTGCCGCATATCCCCCAGGCAAGTTCATCACAACGTACACGAGCCTTGAACCCCGTTTTGTGGCCAATGCCCTGCTGAACGAATCGAGCTCAATCAAGGCCTCCTATAACCGCACTGCTCAATACCTGCACCTCTTATCGAATTCCACAACAACAAATCCGAGTGACCTCTGGGTCCCAAGCACAAACAACATCAAACCTCAGTATGCGGATCAAGTGGCTCTCGGATATTTCAGGAATTTCGAGGATAATGCCTTTGAGGCGTCGCTGGAGGTCTACTATAAGAGCATGCAAAATCTTATTGACTACAGGAATGGTGCGGACCTTCAGCTCAACCCCAATGTTGAGTCTCTGCTTCTCTTCGGCAAAGGGTGGAGCTACGGTGCAGAGTTCCTGCTGAGAAAGAAGGTCGGACCGCTGACGGGGTGGATAGGGTATACGCTTTCGCAAACCCGCGAACAGTTTGATGGAATTAATCAGGGCCAGGTGTTCCCCGCACGGCAAGACAGGACACACGACGTCTCGGTTGTGGTGGTGTACGATTTGAACAGTACCTGGAATCTTTCGGCAGTATGGGTGTACAACACCGGGAATGCAGTGACCTTTCCGGCCGGCAACTACTATATAGACCGCCGGCTCGTCCCCTACTATACGGAGCGAAATGCCTACCGGATGCCTGCCTACCACCGTCTCGACCTTTCTGCCACCTGGAAATTGGGTGAGAAATCTAGCCTGAATTTCTCTGTATACAATGCCTATAACCGCATGAACGCATACGCGATCTACTTCAGGCAAATGAAGAGCGATCCTACAAAAACAGAGGCCGTACAAATTACGCTGTTCCCGTTCATTCCCTCTGTCACATACAATTTTGCATTCTGATGAGAAGCCGGAATACACTAACCATGAAAACGTTCTTATGGCCTGCTCCCGGAAGGGCCGTCGGTCTGTCGATCGTACTCGCGGTGGGCCTCTGTTCCTGTGAACAGGTCATCAGTGTTGATCTCAACCAGGCAGCGCCGCAGGTCGTCATCGAAGGTATCGTTACCGACCAACCCGGTCCGTATTCCGTTACGCTGACCAAGTCCGGAAACTACTTCGAGCAGTCGCTGTATTTTCCGCCCATAACGCATGCTCTCGTAGTGCTGTCCGACGATGTTGGGAGTCGGGATACGCTGAAAGAAGGAATCCCGGGAACCTACCAGTCTTCCTCGGTTCTTCGAGGAATGCCCGGAAGGACATATACACTCAGAGTGGAGACCGGAGGCAATGGGTTCGATGCCTTCTCAACGATGCCACAAAAGGTGACGATTGATTCTCTCTTTGCAGTTCCGCGCCGTGCCTCAGGCGGCGAACCGGGTTACGACATCTATCTTCTTTTCAAAGATCCGCCTGAACTCGGCAACTATTATCGCGTGAACGTCCATGTCAGCGATCCACTGGTCGCACCGGATTCCATTGATGGTCGAAGGTACCGATTGTACAGCGACAAACTGACAAATGGAAATGAAGCGTTGTACAGGGTCCGGGCACGAAGGACTATTATCCCGGGGGACACCATCACCGTGGATTTGCTGTCGCTGGATAAAGCGACATATGACTATTACAGGACCTTGAACGATATTCTGACTTCCGACCGGAGTCCGACATCTCTCTCGCCGGCGAATCCCAATACAAACCTCAGCAGCGGATCGCTGGGCTACTTCACTGCATACGCGATTGACACGAAAAAGATTGTTCTCAGGTAGGAAATGCCTTCTGCGTGTGTGTGATCGTCTACTAGCCCTCTGCAAGCATGCTGTTTGAATTGCGCATCAATACTCCTATCTTGGAGATGCCATGGTGACGCAATCGAACACACCGGATCATCCCCCGCCCGATTCCTTCCCGCTCGATGCGCAAGCAGTCTCGAATCCCGGCAGATGGCAACGCACGTTCGCAGCGCTGAAATACCCGAATTATCGCCTCTGGTTTCAGGGTCAGCTGGTTTCTCTTTTCGGCACCTGGATGCAGACGACCGCCCAGGGTTTCCTTGTGTTCGAGTTGACTCATTCGCCCAAGTACCTCGGTTACGTCGGGTTTGCATCAGGAATCCCTACCTGGCTGCTCACGCTCTATGGCGGAGTGATCGCCGACCGTGTCTCACGGCGGACCCTCATGACGATAACGCAGTCGGTCATGATGGTCCTCGCCTTCATCCTTGCGGCGCTTACCTATCTGCACATCGTACAGCCATGGCATATCATCGCACTGGCGTTCTGCCTGGGTGTCGCGAACTCGTTTGATGCGCCGGCCCGTCAGGCCTTTGTTAGTGAGCTGGTCCCACGCGAGGACCTGACGAATGCGATTGCGCTCAACTCGACGATGTTCCACAGTGCAACCGCTGTCGGACCAGCGGCGGCCGGATTAGCATACGCCCTGTTCGGTCCGGGCATGTGTTTTACCATCAACGGCGTTTCCTTCATTGCGGTGATTGTTGCCCTGCAAATGATGAAGCTCCGGCCGTGGGTCCCGCCGACGCGATCTTTGTCGGTCGTGTCGGAACTGAAAGAAGGGCTGCGGTATGTTGCTTCACAACCGGTCGTCCGTGTGCTGATAGCGAGTGTAGCCGTCACAAGCATGCTTGCGCTCTCTCTTACGACGCTTGTGCCCGCGTGGGCGGTGAAGGTGTTGGGGGGAAATGCTGCGACAAACGGTTTTCTCCTCTCGGCCCGTGGTGCAGGATCGCTGGCCGGTGCCTTGCTCATTGCCACGCTGGGGCAAATCAACTACCGCGGCCGGCTTGTCATGCTCGGTGCGATGACTTATCCGGTGCTCCTCTTTGCCTTTGCCTATGTTCGATGGCTTCCGCTTTCCCTCCTCACGCTGGCGGGAGCAGGCGCCGGCATGATTTTCGTCATGAACCTGGCAAATGCGATTGTGCAGACCGCCGTGCCGGATCAGCTTCGCGGACGCGTGATGGGATCGTATACGTGGATCTTCTTCGGTTTCATGCCTCTCGGGGCTTTATGGGTGGGAATGGTGGCGGAACATCTGGGCGAGCCCGAAGCCGTTATGATCAACGCGGTGATGGCCTTGGCTTTCGCCGTGTCGGTGTGGTTCCTCTTCCCGAGGCTGCGGGATGAATAGAAGTAACGATGACAATAGAAGCGGCGTCGCATCACCACAGAAAGCGAGTGTGCGCATTTCTTTGCGAGATCAAGGGATCCTCGTAATGTTGTGACGGCGCGAGACATTGAGATCGAGAATGAGACGATCCGAGACAGATAATCATTGCGTTTGTCCAAAAACTGTCGTATCCCTCTGATAACACAATCATGAACTCCTGATGTTCAACTCCGTGAGAGGAAGCCCGTCATGACAAAACCACATCATGCGACCGCAACCGGCACCGCTTCTCCTCTCGATCCTCTGATTGAACGCGTCAATGCCTTCTCTGCAGATCACTACTGGGACCTCGGTAAATTTCTCGTTGAACGCGTGATCCCGGCCGCGCTCAAAGAAGGGGTGTTTGCGGAGCAGATTCTTAAACGCATGGCCGAGATGCCAGGGTTCAAATTCCCCTTCTCGATGTTGAAGCAATGCCAGCGCTATTATACCTACTATCCTGATGTGGAAAAATGTCCCCTCCCCGAAGTGTTTTACTTCGAGCTCGCGACGAAAGTCGACGACAGCCGGAAGCGGGATCACTACGAGAAGCAGGCCATCGCGAACAAGTGGACGATCTCCGACCTCCAGAAGAAGATCCGCGATGACGAGCACGCCCGCCGGGAAGATGTGAAGACACGCTTCGGATTTGACCTGAAGGAGAAGAACATCTGGTCTGTGGATTCCCCCGACCCAAGATTCGGAAAGCCGAATGCCACGGGACGCCTGCCCGGACAAGTCGCTGCGAACGCATTCTTTTACTACACCGAGCCGGGGTGGATGATCGTCGATCCGATGGCGGGAAGCGGAACCACGGGAGATGTGATCGATGCCGTCCCTTATTTCCAGGATCGGAAATACCGGATGTATGACATCGAACCGAGCGACGAACGAATACGACGCGCCAACATTCTCCAGACCGGCATACCAGAACAGACCGGCTCGATCGACTACGTCTTCCTCGACCCTCCACACGATTACTACCCCCGTGGCACAGAGCCCGAGTTCTCTCCTGCAACGGCACAGACGGATACATTGATGAAGCTAAAGACGATCCTGCGGGAGAGCGCGCGCATCCTTAAGCCCGGCGGGCGAATGTCGATCATCGTCGAACAGTCCGCCGGCCAATTCGGCATTGTGGATTTTCCATATGAGGTAACAACGCTGGCGCGTGGGCTCGGCCTGGTCTCCCATGGCAAAGTGTACCTCCCGCGCCATACCGATGTGGCCAAACGACCGGGTTCTCCGGAAACAACAAAGTCTCCCCTTTCTGAATGTCGTGAGCTGCTCACATTTGAGAAACAACCATCTTGATTGCCCGGCCCTCTTTTCATTGGCGTCGTTCCTCATGAGTGATTCACTCTCTGCTATTTCACCCCCGCCAGGGGGCCAGTTGATGCGAATGCCCGACGACGTCACCGCGATACTCAATGCCCGGACAGTGCACCTTCATTCCCTCGATGATGCCCGCTGGACGTACCGAGAGCTTGTTGTCTATGTACGCGAGCAAAAGAACAGCGTCAGTATCGAGATAGAAGCACCAGGAGCGCGTCTCAGTGCGGTGACGTTGCATTGGAGGACGGAGAAGAACGCCTCTTCGCCCATTCTCAACGACCACTGGGAGCGGACCTATGGCGATGTCTCATGGCACATGCCACGCACTTCCGAGATACTGCCATGGTATTTTATGGAAACCACCAGCGGGTCCACCAACGGTTTCGGCGTGAAGACCGGGACCAGTTCCATCTGTTTCTGGGAAATCCGTGATGGAATGCTGAATCTGACCCTGGATACCCGTTCCGGAGGCAATGGCGTTCATTTGGGCGGCAGGAAGCTCCTGGCTGCTGAGATCGTAATCACAAAAAGCTTCCCCGGAGAGACCCCCTTTCAGACCACCCGCCGGTTTGTGGGAACATTGTGCGACAAAGCCCGCATGCCCGCACAACCCGTGTACGGGATCAACGATTGGTACTTCACCTACGGCAACAATTCCGCGAAGCTCATACTCGAGCACACCGCACTGATGGCACCCATGGCTGAAGGGCTGTCCAACCGTCCTTTTTCGGTGATAGACTCAGGATGGTTTCAAAAGCCTCCTGCATTCCCGGATGATTGTTGCTGGGGAGATACCATGGGCTCTTCCAATAACCGATTCGGCGACATGGAAAAGCTGGCCGAACAGATCAGACAGCTGGGAATGCGTCCCGGTATCTGGACCCGTCCGCTGTGTGGAAGTCACAAGGACTCCCCGGCGTTGATGTTACCTCTCATCAAGGGGCGCGAGGAACTCCGGCCCGTCCTGGATCCCAGCATTCCCGAGAACCTGGAGCGTATCAGACAATACTTCCGACTCTACACTCAATGGGGATATGAACTCGTGAAATTCGACTTCACGACGTTCGATATTTTCGGCAAGTGGGGTTTTGAAATGCTGCGGGATCGCACGATGACCGAACCTGACTGGAACATGAAGGATACGACCAGAACCAACGCGGAGATCGTCCTGGGGCTGTACGAAACGATCCGGGAAGCCGCAGGCGATGCTTGTGTGATCGGCTGCAATACCTTTAGCCATCTCTCCGCAGGATTGTTCGAACTGAATCGCATCGGTGACGATACGTCGGGCAATGAATGGGACAGAACCCGGAAAATGGGTGTCAACACGTTGGCGTTCAGAGGACTGCACCACGGCGTGTTCTATGCCGCTGATGCCGATTGTGTGGGGTTAACCACCAGAGTTCCGTGGCAAAAAAACAAGCAGTGGATGGAATTGGTGGCCAGCAGTGGCACTCCCCTCTTTATCTCCGCGCAGCCGGAAGCCACAGGCACTGAACAGAAAGCGGCAATAAGGGAGTCGTTTGCGTTGGCATCTCAGCAATCTCCCTGTCGGCGAACCATTGGACTGGATGGAACGCCAGGTTCCCGCAAAATGGAAGCTGAACGGACGCGAGGCAAGTTTTGACTGGGACTAGCAATTCACTCTGATGCGATGTTGGAGGGATTCAGCGGATGTAGTATTCGATCATCCTCTTCACTGCCCGCGCGCTCACAGGATACATGCTTTTGTCCGTCTTTGTGAATTGGTTCATCAAGGAATTTACGGTAGGACGGAAAATACCCTTGTGTTCGTATCCCCCTCCTTCGAAAGCGCCGACTTTTCCTTTCAGAGGATGATCTTCAAGAAAACTCGTGATCTTCTTGTTCAACCCACCGATTTCTTTGCCTACATCCATACCAGCTTTTTTGAGCGTGCTATCCGGCGCTCCCCCGGCCCGTAACAGAGAAAGTTGCTTCTCACGCTCCGCAAATAGCTCAGACCGCCGGGCTACGAGACTGTCATAGGTCGCCTCTCCCCACTCCGTCGGAATCGGAATCCCGGGCGAGACCAGATCTTTCCATTTCAGATTTGCCGGATCAAGGAGAGCCGTCAGGTTCGGCTCGGTCGGTTCGACCCCCTTCGGGAAGAATCCCTCGTACGAGACGTCGCCCATGTATTCATCCCCCAACCCGCCGAATGCATGCCCGAACTCATGAACAAAAACGTAGTCATTCGTCGGACCATCGCTGGTGAATGCGGTGAAGTCGTTATAGATGCCCCCTCCACCATAGCGTTTGCTGTTGACCATGACAAGCACGGCATCATAGGGGACCTGGCCGGCCACGTCGCGCATCAGTTTGTTCTCTTCAGTGAGAAGGTACCGGTCCGAATCGAGGGAATTGAACGTCGCATTGAGCAAAGTTCTCTTGTACGAACCCTGACGCGGCTCATTTACCCCGCTCTCCGGTGAGGGGGAAAATACACCGGTGACGTTGAAATGACTTTTGTTCTGCCTATACGGCTCCCATTCAAAGAGGATGTCCGCGTACCGTTTCACGTCTTCGCCAAATTTCTTTTGCTCTGACTGTGCGTACCCTTCACCAACGAACACAAGGTCGACCGCATGGTGAGGTTCGCCGTTTCGCACAATGGGGACAATGATGTCGTTTCTGGGTGTGGACTCGGTGATAATGTGGTAGTCTGATGGATCGATGCGTTGCTCAAAGAGCGGCTGATAAACGTTTGAACGATTCCGCCGGTCGATGACGAGAAGTACCGGACGCTTCGGGAAGGGACACAAGATCGATTCCTGAAAGACCCTTTTGATGCCGTTCTTCGCCTGATCGGTGGTTTTGTACTCGCCGAAGTACGTGTCAAAGCCCCGGGAATACATAAGCGTGTTGCTTGCAATGTCGAACAGGCGTGCACGGTACCGGCCATAGTCGAAGGGATCGATGAGATTCATTGTCGTCCCGGCCCATCTCCCTTCACGAAGAATGCGGTCGAGCGTATAGAACTCGTCGTTTTTGTCGCCTACATGATAGAGATCGACGCGCATTGTTGAGTCGACAAAGTAGCGGTCAAATGCGACCGGTTCCTGCCCGCGAGCGAGCCCCGGGATGAGCAAAGCGAAAACGAGAAAGAAGGATTTCATGAGTTCCTGGCCTGTACCTCCCACCGTACGTAAGGTATGAAACTTGATGATCATTGCCAACCTACGGCAGGTCCGGCAATATCACGTGACACCCCTCTGTTGCTTTTTTCATAGATCCTCAACAAATAGAGAAGATACCCCGAAAGATATCACACTCGACACGCTCACGCTCGGCATATATCCGGCCGAAGGTTTCTCATGGAACCCACAAGCAACTGTCTCGCCAAACTCGAAAGAATCAATAAAGTTCTCCGCCATGAGGAAGCGGACCGCGTGCCGATCAGCGATTTCTTCTGGGGAAGTTTTCTGGATCGCTGGCGCCGGGAACTGGGGCTGCCAAAAGAGACTGACATCTACAAGTACTACGATCTTGACTGGATTGTCACGGTCCCCAATATGGACCCCCATGTCAAGCAGTTTGAGATCCTTGAAGAAACACCCGATCGTATCGTCGTTCGCACCGGATTTGAAGCAGTTATCAAGAAGCAGTATGCAGACCCAATGCCGGCCTTCCTGAAATTCGAGACTGATAGCATCGAAAAAACCCGGTCGTTCCGGTTCGACGATCCTTGGGACTCGCGGCGTTACTTCAGCGCCGGTGACAACCAGGTCGCGGGCGTGGGCGACGGTTTTGGCCGCAACACACCGGCCTGGGTGGAGACAGTGAAGGAACTCTATCGTGATTTCCCCGTCTATGGGAGCATCTGCGAGGGTCACGAAATGCTCTGGCGAATCATCGGATCCGAAAACGTGATGCTCTGGATAGGGCTCTATCCTGACGAATTGGGCCGGTTTATCGAACGTATAGGAGAGTTCGTTCTCGCACTCACAAAAGCGCAAATCAGAGCGGCCGAAGGAAAGCTGGCTGGAATGGTCATCTGGGGAGATGTCGCATATACAAAAGACGTGTTCTTCTCACCCGTGTATTGGCGCAGACACTTCAAACCGATCGTCAAAGCGATAATCGATGAGTGCCACTCGGTGGGTCTTCCCGTCATCTATCATGGCTGCGGAAATGTCAACAGAATCTTCGATGATTTCGTCGGGATGGGAGTGGACGCCTACAATCCGCTCGAAGCCAAAGCAGGACTCGATGTCATTGACCTGCGTCGCCGTTTTGGACACAGCATTGGATTTTGTGGAAACCTGGACGTCCTCACATGGGCGAACGGCACTCAGGAAGAACTCAAGAGTATGGTGCTCCGAAAACTGAATGCCGCAAAGGGCGGAGGATATATTGTACAATCCGACCATTCCGTCCCGAGCAACATTTCAGGGGAACAGTACGAGTATGTAGTGAACCTTGTCCGGAGGTATGGGAGATATCCTCTGGACCTTGGGGAGTACGATATCCCTTTGTGAGGACCGTCACACCGGACGACCCTGGATGGTGATTGTGACCATCATCACCGTTCCTTGCCGATGGGAGGTGTTATCTTGAGGGTGATACATCCGATAGAGGATCTCCGAAATGCTCAAACAGGATCTCCAAAAAGCGTATTGGTTTGCCAAGGGTTCCAGAACGAGAAAAATCGTCGCGTGCCTCCGAAGTCCCGGGGTCCAGGCAGTTGTGGCATACCGCATGGGACAGTGGCTGCAGACGAAGCCCTTCCCTGTCAGGGTGTTCCTGAAGCCTTTCGTGTCAATGCAACGTCACCATGTCCGTGGTAAATGGGGGATTGATATAGGTCCCGAAGCGCAAATCGGCCCGGGATTCCATATCATTCACTATGGAGGGATTTTTGTCCCTAGTGACCTCATCGCGGGCGAGAATTTGACAATTACCCATGACATCACCATCGGCTTTTCCCAGGCAAAATGTATCCAGGGCTTCCCTGTCATCGGAAACAACGTGTTCATAGCCCCAGGTGCAAAAATCGCGGGGAGCATCCACATCGGTGACAACGTCAAGGTTGGTGCGAATGCCGTTATCGAACGTGACATTCCGGATAATGCGGTAGTGCAAATACGACCGATGCTTGTTGTCACTTTTCCCGGCACTTCGTGTGAAGTACCACTGTGCGCGGAACGTAAGGGATTGGCGGCATAGTGCCCAGAAGGAAGAACATCGTATATGGGATGTTCAGTGCGGGCCGCTTTTCTCAGGAGATAACCTACTCCCTCTATTCTGCCTACCGGTTCCTTCCGCCATCCCGATCAGACTATCGCTTTATCGTGTTTTGCCCCTCTGCCAATGATTTCAAGGGCCTCCGTGCGCAGACTGTCGAGTATGGTCAGGAGCGACTTGCGCAATGGGCCGGCCCACACAATTTCGGGTGGCGGGTCAAGCTTTGCACTCTCGCACATGTGCTGCACTCATATAACGAGCCAACAGTCCTGATTGATGGTGACACATACTTCCGCCGCTCCCCTGACTACTTGTTCAAGCAGATCCAGCCCGGGAATTCCGTTATGCACATCCGGGAGGGACGCGTGTGTGATCTGAAAGACCAGAGCCATAAGGATCTTGCCACGCTCCTTCGCACCGGTACGATTCGCGATCCTGTCAGCGGCGCACCCATTCCGGCGATACAGGATATGTGGAATGCCGGGGTCATTGGCGTGGATCCAGCCGATGTCGGCACGATTGAGCAATCGATTGCACTTACCGATCAGATTCTCGCACGGAACCCAATCAACACCACAGAACAGTTTGCCCTCTCTGTCTGCCTTGCAGCACGGACCAAGCTTCGTCAATGCGACGATACCGTCTTCCACTACTGGTCTATGCGATATCGTCGGCCTTTTCGCACGGTACTCGAGAAATTACTGGAGAGCACCGCAAATCTTGGCGAAGCAGAACGGGCGATAGAGCTCTATGCCCATCGACCGAAGGCATCGCTTCCTAAGCGGACACTACACAAGGCTCTGGAAATCCTCGACAACCTGGGGGTTCATCTTCTTTCCCGCAATCCTAGGCAGAGCGGGTGAGGCCCGCCCTTGACTTACTGAGCTCTCACAAATCCGCCGAAGGCGGAGCTGATGGAGGGTACAGTACGTCGGGTATGAAAAGCGATTGTATGAAAAGCGATTGGAATTCCTCGTTGACATTAATGCCCAATGGTGCTAGATTGCATTTGAGCAAACTGGTTCCAGGTGGGGAAGGGCTGATCATGAGATGCCTCCACGTCTTCATGATGATCATTGTGTTGCTACTGCCCAGCAATGGATCGGTGTATGCTCAGAACCGCACCCCACCGCACAATTCTGAACCTGCAATCACCGTCGTAAGCCTCGCCACCAACAACCTTGCCTTCAGTCAGCAGCCTGCAAACACCGCAGCCGGTGCCAGCATTTCTCCGCCGATCACGGTTCAACTTAAAGACAAATCCGGCAAGAATATATCACAAGCCGGCGTCTCCATCACTCTTACCCTGGCTTCAGGAACTGGTACGCTGAGTGGGACCACTACCCAGGCAACCAATGCGCAGGGTCTGGCTGCATTCAACGGCCTGAGTATCAACCTTACCGGTTCGTTTAAGCTGAAAGCAGCTGATGGAACAGGCTATAATCCCGCCACAAGCAACTCCTTTACCATCACTCCGGGTCCGGCGGCCCGCTTGCGCATTCAGACTCAACCTTCGGCAGTGGCCACGGCCGGCGTACCGTTTACCCAACAGCCAGTCGCCAGCGTGGTAGATGCGGGTGGAAATCTTGTGACCACCGCCAACAGCACCGTGATTACGGCTGGGCGACTCACAGGAGTGGGGACACTCCAGGGTATCCTCACGGCTACCACACATAACGGCTTGGCTACGTTTTCGAATCTCTCACACAATATCGCAAATACTGTTTCGATCCTCTTTAGCAGCGGAACTCTAACTCCTGATACTTCAAGCAATATTCTGGTGAACCCGGCCGGTGCAGCCCGCCTGGACTATGTGCAGCAGCCAACGAACACAACGGCCGGCGCGGTCATCACTCCGGCAATGTCCGTCACTCTGATGGATGCTTTTGGCAACAATGTTACCACTACAGGAACACCCGTCACTATCGCACTTACTTCCGGCACAGGAATTCTGAACGGCACACTCACAAGAAACACTTCGTCAGGTATAGCAACATTTGGCGATCTGAGCATCAACCTTGCAGGGTCGAAAACACTGAGAGCTTCAAGCGGCAGTTTGACGGGTGCCGTGAGCAATACGTTCACTATCTCCCCCGGCCCGGCAAAAACTCTTGCGTTTGTCCAGCAGCCGACCAACGCGGTGGCGGCATCGGCAATTTCACCGGCGGTGGCGGTACAGATGCGCGACTCGCTTGGGAACGACGTGGCTTCGTCAGCGGTGCCAGTCACTATGGCAATGCTATCCGGCAACGGGACTCTCAGTGGAACAACTACCCGCTCGACCAACGGTTCCGGTACGGTGACATTCACCGACCTGAGCATCAATCTCTCAGGGAGCAAAACTCTCTCGGCGGCGAGCCCCGGATTGCTGACGGGGGCGAGCACAACATTCACTATCAGTGCAGGGGCAGCCACTCAGCTTGTGTTCGTGCAACAACCTACCAACGCACGGGCCGGCGCAGCGATCGTCCCCGCGGTGACTGTCCAGTTAAGGGATGCACAGGGGAACAACGTGCGCACAGCCGGGATATCGGCATCCATCACCCTGTCATCCGGAAGTGGAACACTGACGGGAACCATCCCCCAACTCACTGATGCCGCCGGGCTGGCGACATTCAATAATCTTATCGTTAATCTCTCCGGAGCCAAAAAGTTTACCACTTCAAGTTCGGGTCTGGCATCAACAGTCAGCGATTTGTTCACGATAACTGCTGGGGCTGCCAGCAAGCTGGAGTTCACGACGAGCCCCGGGGGAGGAAGTTCCGGAATACCTTTTGCCGTGCAGCCCGTCGTCACCTTAGAGGATGCATTTGGTAATACTGTAGGCGATGTCGCACAGACCGTGTCACTGGCGATTCAAAGCAATGCCGGGCCGGGAGGAACTCTTATCGGGACCAAGAGCACCCTCGTGAACCTGGTAACAGGCCGTGCAACGTTCAGCGATATTTCAATTGATAAGGCAGGCAGCGGCTATACGCTTACCGCAACAGGTTCAACCGTGTCCATGACGCCGGGAACCGTTGTCAGTGCGCCGTTCTCGGTCAGCTCTGGTGCGGCAAGCCAAGTGAGAGTCGAGAACGCCCCGGACGGGACGGGGATCGTTCTTGTCAGCCAGAGCGTTACTTCCGGAACCGCGATCACGATTTATGCCGTCTCCCGCGATCTATCTGACAATTTCATTGCTAATGTCCCTGCGGACACATGGACTCTGGTAAACACCTCTGGCGGTGTCGTCCCTGCAGACCTTGTGCCGAGTGCAGACCGGAAAAGCGCTACATTCACAGGGAAACTGACAGGCGCGACCGTGATCACCGCGACCGTGAGCGGTCTTAGTTCTGTCCCTTCAGGAACGCTGACAGTTGTCGTGCCCGGGTCTCCTTCCCAGATCCGCGTCGAAACAGCCGCCAACGGCACCGGAACAGTCATCACCGACCGGAGCATTTCATCAGGAAATGCTCTCATGGTATACGCCGTCGGGCGGGACGCTGCGGGAAATTTCATCTCTAATCCCGCCGCGGATAGCTGGAGCCTCCAAAACAGAACCGGCGGAGTTGTTGACGGGGACCTTGCCGTGAGTGCCGACAAGAAGAGCGCTATATTCACCGGCAAGCTCCTCGGTACAGCGCGAATCAGAGCAACGGTTGGGACTCTCACTGCAACCAACTCCGGAATTCTCACAGTCGTTCCCGGGACGGCGACAACAATCGCCGCAACGGCAGGGACACCGCAGAGCACACGTACTGGCACTGCGTTCCCCGCGACATTCAGTGCCCGGGTTCGGGATGCGGCAGGCAACGCCACGAAAGGTGTCCCCGTCACCTGGTCTGCACCGGTGTCCGGTGCGAGCGGGACCTTTGCTGTGGATGGGTCTACCGCAACAACAGACAGTAACGGTGTCGCCACCTCGGGTATATTCACCGCAAACACTGTCGCTGGCTCGTACACTGTGGTAGCTTCTCTTCCCGCGGGCATTGCTACGGCAACATTTTCTCTCATTAACACCGTTGGTGTCGCCTCCCACATAGCAACGGCGGCAGGATCTCCCCAGAGCGCACAGGTGACCAAACCGTATCCTGTCCTCCTTGCGGCTATCGTGACAGATTCATCTGGGAATGTCGCTGGCGGAGTTTCTGTGACCTTCACATCGCCGTTGTCAGGACCGGGGGGGACATTCCCCGGCGGCAGCCGTACGGTCATCGTGGTCACTAGTCCTGCAGGCATCGCCACCGCTCCGGCTTTCGTCGCCAACACGATTGCCGGCTCCTTTAGGGTGGTGGCGAAAACAGCCGGCATCGCCGACAGTGCAGTGTTCGAGCTGAGTAATACAGCCGGTGCGACCGGCACTGTGACGGCGGCAGCTGGAACACCACAAAGTACCACCGTGGGATCACCATTTGCTGCCGGCCTGCGTGCCGTCGTGGCGGATTCCTCCGGAAACCTGTTGTCGGGAATCCTGGTGACCTTCACCGCCCCCTCCAGTGGTGCAAGCGCGAGATTCATGAGAGGACTTATCGACAGTGTGCGGACCGATGGGTCCGGCTCGGCGACCGCTTCAACTCTGACCGCAAATACGCTCGTGGGTTCATTCACCGTACTTGCACATGTTGCCGGGATTTCAACACCGGCCGCCTATCTGCTGAGCAACCAACCCGGACCCGTGGATACATTTCTCGTTGATGCAGCAGGTGGCGGAAAGATCGGGAACCAGATCGCACAGGTCCCCTTTAGCATCCGGGTCAGCGCAAACGATCAATATGGAAATATTGCATCCGCGTTCAGCGGAACGGCCGACATCACTTCGAACGGTGTGTTGTCCCAGGCAGGGAACTCCACAGCTCCCTTCACCTCGGGCGTCCTCCCGTCGCATACTGTGGCTATGCAAAATGCAGGGCGGTTTATTATCAAGGCAACCCGTACGGGAGGTGCGGAGACGGGCCGTACAGACACCTTTGCCGTGGTCAATCCCGCACCCACCGTCACGAAACTTGTGCCATCCGTCGGCAGAAGAGGACAAAACCTCGCTCTGACTGTATCGGGATCGGGATTCATCCAGGGCGTGACGACCGTGAGTCTTGGAGACATGATAGCAACTTCAACGACTGTCATTTCAGGGACTGAGATGGTCGTCACAGTAAGCATCGATACCGCTGCAGCTCTCGGCCCGCGCGACGTGTTTGTCTTCAACGGCCCTCCGGGAGGAGGGATGGGAACCCTCTCCGGTGCTTTTGTTGTCGGCAACAATCCTCCTCCCACGCTTACTTCATTGACCCCAGATAGCGGAACCGTGCTCGAGGAACTGGCCCTGGTCTTCACCGGTAATAACTTCATTGACGGAATAACCCGCGTGAATATGGGACCAGGAATCCTCGTCAATACGATTACCATGGGTTCAGCGACTCAACTCACGGCCAACATCAGTATCACCGGCTCAGCGATGGGAGGAGTGCGCAAAGTCTTCGTATTCAATGTACCTCCCGGCGGCGGCATTTCTGATAGCGTCGCATTCCATATCACCGCGCCTCCGACACAATACCCGCTCCTGAAATCACCGGCGGACGCAGCACCCGGAGTTGATACTGTTGTGACGTTCCAATGGCACTCGTGGTTGAGCAAAGGTGTTCAGTACCGGCTCCAGATATCGACAAGCCAGACATTTACGACAACGACTTTTGATGATTCCACCATCGCTGATACTTCGAAACAGGTAGCTTCATTTGTTCACGGGGTCACATACTACTGGCGCGTTTTTGCCAGGAACCTTGTGGGAAGCAGTGCACCTTCGCCCACAAGATCCTTCACGCCCTCTTTCGCGTACCCGGCATCGTTCTCTCTCTCCGATACGGTCGCGTTTCCCGTGTATTCGTCCAGGGCGGAATACCAATCGAAGGAGTATCGCCTCGTCGGGCTTCCGGGAAAGTGCAATGTCCCGCTCCAGAGTTTCCTGGCGGGGAGCAAAGATGTTGACTGGGTGGCTTACTGGGACAACGGAGCCGAGAGCAATTATCTGGTGCCTTTTGATGGAAACGCTACCTTCAACTTTTCACCGGGGAGGGCGTTCTGGATTCTGCACAAGGGCCCCATGACGATTAATGCATCGGTCCCCACTCTGCAGCTGGATTCAACACGTTCCGTTGCGATTCCCCTTCATTCGGGATGGAACCTGATCACCAATCCCCTCCTCACAGCGGTTCAATGGCCATCCGTGCAGAGCGCCAACGGACCCGCCATCATCCCTGATATATGGGCATACAACGGTTCTTTTTCGAGGACCTCAGCCTTCATGCCATTTGTGGGATACCTGCTCGACAACCCGGACAATCATGCTGAAATCCGGATCCCCTTTGCCTGGCTCGTCGCAAAAAGGGCTGCGTTTGACAACCGTGCACTCTGGCACATTCATATCCAGCTTTTGTCCGGGGGCGTTACCGATGGGGCAACCAGTATCGGCGTCTCCCCGACGGCAAAAAGAGGTAGAGATCCCCTTGACCTGAGGATGCCGCGCAGCGTTGGGGAGGGGCCGGGTGTGTTCTTTGACCGTCCGGGATGGGACCCGGGTGGGAGCGTCTTTGCGACAGACATCCGTACGGAGATCGGCACACTTGAAACCTGGCCGATGAGCGTCCGGGCGGTGGTTCAGGAACCAGCGCAGATCTCGTTCAGCGGAGTGTCGGATGTGCCTTCGGAATTCCAGGTTTTGCTGATTGATGATGATCGTAGCCGGTCCATCGACCTTCGTGCAAATTCTATGTACCGGTTCGTACCCGCGGCTCCGGTATCACAATTCAGGATCGTGGTGGGAACTGAAGACGCAGCTCGTGGCGTCCTGGCAGACCTCCTACCAAAGGAGTTTGCGTTGGGGAGTAATTTCCCGAACCCGTTCAATCCCTCCACTACCATCCCGGTGGCCGTTCCCCGGAACTCGACCGTTGCCCTGAGCGTGTTCACGATTCTCGGAGAGGAAGTGCGGACTCTCTTTGCGGGGCCTCTCGAACCCGGACGTCACTGGTTTGTGTGGGATGGGGTTAACGCACGGGGCCGGGCGGTCTCTTCCGGCGTGTATCTGATCCGGTTGACCACCGACAACGGTCAACTCTTTACAGGCAAGATGCTGTTAACAAAATAGTGTTCAACGGAGTTGCTTGATATAACACCGCCGCCGTTTGTGCTGGCGCCGCTCGAAGTTCCTCCAGAGCGCCTGCACAAGCTTATTCTCTTCCAGCTCCAGGTTGGACTCGGCGGAGATGATATGGTTATGAATGCAGGTTCGTGCGAGTTCACTCATAAGAAGAGCGTCAACCCCCTTTCCCTGGAGATCGCGGCGCACGGCTCCCAGATACAGGTCGATGTACTTAGGGCGTTTCAACGCGATTAACAAATGTAAGAATCCGAATGGAAAAAGCCGGCCGCGGGCTTTCTGCAACGCCCGTGAGAGCGAGGGCATCGCAATGACAAAACCTGCAACCCGATTCTGACCGTCAAGCAGGAGTTTAACATAGTCGGCAACGATGTTCGGAAAGTAGAGCCTGGTGTAGTACGCGATCTGTGATTCGGTGAGCGGAGTGAAGCTGAAGAGATCGGCATACGTCTCGTTAATGACATCGAAAATTTGATGGGCGTATGGAAGAAAATCCTTCGGTTTCTTCGCGTCAAGAACGTGCACCCCGCGGCGATCGGCCGTGATCTGCGCGATCCGTTCAGCCTTCTCCGGAATCATGGTCGGAACCTTGACCTCGTACTCCACCCAGTCGGCTTCTTTGCTGTAACCGCGGCTCTCTGTATGGACGGGATAGTACGGATGGTTGTAAATGGCGGCCATGGTGCCGAGTTCGTTGAATCCTTCGACGAGCATTCCTTCGTGGTCCATGTCCGTGAATCCCAGCGGGCCATGTACCGCTTCCATCCCTTCCGAGAGGGCCCACCGTTCAAGTGCCTCAAACAACGCCCCGGAAACTTCCTTATCGTCGACAAAGTCGATCCAGCCAAACCGGGCGTACCGGTGGCCCCATTTCTTGATGTACGCGTTGTTGATGATCCCGGCGATCCTCCCCACCACTTTGCCTTCCCGTCTGGCCAGCCAATACCGGGCTTTGCAGGTTTCGAAGGCCGGGTTCCTGTCACGCCTGAGCGTCAGCAACTCCTCTGCGATAAGGGGAGGAATCCAGTATGGGCTCGTGCTGTAAAGTTCAAACGGAAACCGGATGAAGGACCGAAGATCTCTCTGCGATGTCACTTCGTGAATCTCAATCGCCATCGGGGTGTGTTCCTTGGATGAACAATTGGGGCCATTTTCTGCGGTCGGATCAGCCCATTGCTGAGCGATAGTATACGGTGCACGATGCAGCTTGTCAAGTGCAATGTGCTGGAGAGGTGGCGTGTCACCGACTATCAATCCTGAGCCGCGAAGCAGCGATCCTGATGAACCAACGGGAGTCGGCGGAGTGTTACGAGGCGATGATGCACATGACGCATCGGGCCGCCCTTCTATCGTGTGGATCGCTCGATAATGAAGAGGCGGCCGTCAGCGTCGGCAGGTTCCTAGTCCCGCCCGGGGGCGGTCAAATCCTCATATCCCTTGATACCCATCTCCGGAAGATCCAACCCTTCAAACTCGTCCTGGGCAGAAACGCGCATCGGGATAAATCTGTTTGAGATTTTGAAAAAGAGATACATGGATGTGAAGACGAACAGCGCGCAGGCAACGACCCCGATGACCTCCGCAAAGAACTGCCCCGCGTCGCCGTAGAACAGTCCACGCACGGTTCCGGGAACTCCATTCCAACCATCTCCGTACGATCCGTCCGCAAAGAGTCCCAGCGAGAGAACTCCCCAGCATCCGTTCACCCCGTGAACGGCAACCGCACCGACCGGATCGTCCACATGAAGTTTCTGGTCGATAAAGAACACCGCCGTTACGACGAGGAACCCGGCGACGGCACCGATGAGTACCGCGATGGGAGCATTCACAAACGCACAGGGCGCAGTAATCGCCACAAGGCCCGCTAGCATGCCGTTTGCCATCATGCTCGGATCAGGCTTCCCGAATTTGAGCCACATATAGAGCGTCGCTATCAAAGCGCCGCTCGCTGAGGCCAGCATGGTATTGGTGGCAACAACGCTGATGCGCAGATCGTTGCCGGCAAGGGATGAACCGGGATTGAACCCGAACCAGCCAAAGGCCAGGATGAATGTACCGACAATAGCCATGGGGATGTTGTGACCGGGGATGGCATTCGAAGACCCATCCTTGTTGTACTTTCCGAGACGCGGCCCGAGGGCGATCGCCCCTGCGAGCGCGGCAATTCCGCCCACCATGTGTACCACCGACGAGCCGGCAAAGTCAACGTGCCCATGGCCAAGTCCGAAATTCGTCCCGAGTCCCGCCAACCATCCCCCTCCCCACACCCAGTTCCCGTAGATGGGATAGACGAACATAGAAATGAAGAAGGCATATATGAAGAACGACGCAAACTTCCACCGTTCCGCCATGGCACCGGTGGGAATGGTCGCCGTGGTGTCCATGAACACCATCTGAAAAAGAAACAGCGTGTAGACACCGACGTCATAGACGGTATTGTTCAGGAAGAAGCCCTGCAAACCGAAAAGACCGAAGGTCTTGCCGAAAAGGGATATCGTGAACTCGCTGGTCAGCCCTGGCGTCCCACCCAGAGAGGCGACTGCGCCGACACCTCCGAACATCAGGGCAAATCCGCAAATCCAGAAGCCGAGAACGCCAAGGGCGTACACGAGGAAGTTCATACCCATCGTGTGTGCGACATTCTTCGCCCTCGTGAATCCGGTTTCCACCATGGCGAACCCTGCCTGCATGAACATCACAAGAAAGCCGGTGATCAGGGTCCAGACAATATTGAGCGATATCCGGCTGTGTCCGATCGCGTCGGCAACTTCTGCCAAGGTCGGCTCACCGGGTTTTGCCGCCGGGACATCCGCAATGGTTCCCGTCTTTGCGCCGGTGGGATCTGTTTCGGCGTGGGAAGAGTGAGGTATTGAGAAGATGAATGCCAGAAAGACAGCAGTAAAGAGAACATGCCTGCCAGTGACAATTGATCGCATCATGAGAAAACCTCCCTTACTATCCTTTGTTCAGAAATGGTTGCCACTCTCAAAAGGTGACAATACCTGCCAGGCCCACCCGACTCTGGTTGTTTCGTGAAGCGTCGCTTTCTCTTCCATCAAACGGGTGCCCTGTCGACCAATCGTACCGGTATTCGGCGCGAAGGATGAGTACACCGAGGAAGCGCTGTTCATAGGTGAATGTCATCTCTCCAAGATCCTGCGCAAGTGCAGTGGTGTACCCATCCGGATCGCTGTACAGCTCGCTGCGTGCGCTAAAGGCAGAAGTCTCGGTCAGCGAATACCGACCGTACAGTGCAGCACCCTTCCACGTTGCCGTTCCCCACGACAATCTCTCCGTTCCATACACCCCGTCTATCCCAAGGGCAAGTCTTTCCGATGCCTGCAACGTGATGATACCTTCGACAACGTGTCTGAAATCCGAACCGACCGAGTCGGGTTGTGCGGGACCGCCAATCCAGTTGGCGATGAGTGAAGAGAGAGGACGTGGGAGCGAAGGAAATGGAAGCACCAAAGGTCTTCCCGCTGTTCGCCGAGACGTTGTTCCATCCATTGCAGATATGCAGGGTCGCCGTGAGATTGTCGCGCAGGGGATAGCTTGCCCGGACTCCGGTATGGTAATACGGAATGGCCCATGCAAAGAGAAAGGAACGGCTGTAATTGAAGTTGTCTTTGGCCTTGATCGTTTCGAACCCCATATGGGTCACAAATTTCCCGGCATCAACCGTCAAACCGGCACCAACAGGGATCACCGCAGAGAGATATGCCTGTTGGAACAGCTTTGCACTTTCCGGGCTCCCGGCATTGATGATATCGGGAGCTGATCCAGCAGCAAGCTCGATGTGAAAGCCGACCGGAGTAGTGGCCTTCTGCACATCGATTTCCGCCGTCGACATCACGATCTGGTTTTCTGTGAGGTCAAAGTTGGCGAGTCGGTTAATGTGACTGCGCGGCCGGCCGAAGTTCCAGCTGAAATAGCCGTCCACAAATCCTCCGATGGTGACCGGTGATGTTGAATCCCTGGTTGCTGCTTGAGCCTGCAACTGCTGCGGGAACAAGACAAGAGATACACCCAGAATGCCTGCAGCCAACACGACCGCAAATGGCGCTTTTTCAGTGCTTCATCGTGCCCCTCTTCCTTCTCATAATGGTGTGGTCGCCGGTACACATCTCCGCTACAACGCGCTGTCTCCGGACTCCTCGGTGCGGACCCGTATCACCTCATCGATTGTCGACACGAAGATCTTCCCATCTCCGATTTCTCCTGTCTTTGCCGTCTTCAGAATGGTCTGCAACGCCACGTCCAACAGCGCGTCGGGAACGACCACTTCGAACTTCATTTTTGGCAGAAAGCCGATATGATACTCGGACCCCCTGTACATCTCCGTATGCCCCTTTTGTCTTCCGATACCCCGCACCTCTATGATAGTCATCCCCTTGATACCGGCGTCCAGCAGGGCTTCCCGGACGTCGTCCATCTTATGGGGCCGGACAACGGCTTCGATTTTCTTCATGCTACTCCTTCGGACATTGATGTAAAATGGGCTGCGCCAACTCGGGATGTAACGGAGGCTCGGCCTGGAAACCCTCAGGACTTTCCTTTTATTAAGAACCATATAACCTTCTATTTAGTTCCTACTGTCATCGAGTTCAATAACGATATAAAGTACGGTAATTCTTATGAATGTCAAGCTCAAAATGGAATAGCTGTGTGATGAAGAAGGGACACTATTGAAATGGATTTGTACTAACTTTCTTTCACTCTCCCGGAGGGCTTCTATGAGAACCTGTCTGAGCTGCACAGCGCGGCCAATCAGACAACCGGTCTTTTGCACAACGGAGGTACAAAGCATTCTTGAACATCGAAAATACGCTCACTCCCTTCTCTTCGAGCTGCGGGAGTTTTCGATATGAAACCGCTCTACGTCAAAGTCATCCTCTATGACCCCGCCACCGACACTCCTGAGGATTGGGCAGGCTTCCCGATCTTCGATGGCATTGAGGTGCAAATTGCCGAGGTCGATCCGGATGACCCGGAGGAACCCGTCGATCTGGTGACACTCGCTCCCGATCCGGGACGGCGGCTGTTCTATACCTCCAACAAACGCCTCCGGGTGAGTTCAGGTCACTATCTTCGGGTCTCCTTTGACAAGCGGAATTTCTCGAAGACAACACAACAACTTCACTATGCACATGAGATCCATCCCGACATGCTTCCGGTGTACGCTCCCGGTCGAGTGCCCGTCTGGGATTCCGGATGGGACGACGGATACCGGACCAATGAGTTCTTCGGGGAGGATACCCAGAAAGTCGTGTCCGCTCCCGACTCTCCGCTTCTGCTCAGGGTGCCGGTGCGCCGGATCTACGTCATCGGACATCGCGGAGCGCCGTACCATTTCCCGGAAAATACCATCGCGTCATTCCGGAAAGCACTCGATCTCGGAGCGAATGGACTGGAATTCGATCTCTGTTTGACAAAAGACAAACGAATTGTCGTGTTCCATGATGCCAGTCCCGACAAATCCCGAACCATGTTCGAAGATTTCCCGTACGAGCTCGTGTCGCCGGAATTTGACGGGAATACCGCACTCATCAAGGAGCTTAAAGGTGGAGAGTACCGGATCGCGCGGCGAAGACACCTGTGGTCAGGAAAGTCATTTGATATTCTGAAACTCGACCTCGACCAGGTTGAGCATTGGTACCGGTATCATCATGTCGAGGGAACGGAGTACCCGATACCCCCGCTCGAAGACTTTCTGACATTTGTTTCAAGCGAAGTGCAGAGGCTGAAGCTTCTCTTCTTCGACATGAAGAATCCTTTCTGGGATGAAGACGATCGAAAGCGCTATGAGATGTACGGCGCAACACTCGGGGCGACGTTACGCCGCTACCCGGTGCTTCCGGAACGGCTGGTAGTCGCCAATTCAAGCAGAAAGGTTCTGGAGAGCCTGAAAGAAGGGGTGCGGCAGTCCGGCGAAGAACGGTGCGAGTTCGCTTTCGATGCCGCCGGAGGCTTCGGGGCTATGCTCGGTTTCAAGAAGAACCCCTTGACGGTTGCCCGGGAAATGGGAAATACTGTCGTGTCCATCGGTACGCGGTTCCGGTCGGGCGACATGGAGGAGATTATTGAAGCCACGCGCGATCGTGATTATCATCGCGAGAGCAGACTCACGACAGTCCTTCACTGGACGATCAACAATCCCTCGTACATGTACCACTCTCTTGTTGCGGGGGTCAACGGCATTTTGACGGACAAGCCGGATGTGCTCTGTGCAGTGCTGACAAAACTCGGAATCTACCATGAAACATCTCTATGATCTTGCTCAAGGATCTGACAAGAAAAAGCCCCGGCCGACAGATGTCGACCGGGGCTTGAATAGCCCTACAAGCCAGGAAAGGCTTACGCCTTCGTTACGCCTGTGGCCTGGAGACCCTTCGGACCTTTGGTAACTTCGAATGCGACTGCGTCGCCTTCGTTGAGGCTCTTGTACCCGTCACCGATGATCTCTTTGAAATGCACAAAGACATCTTCGCCGGTTTCGCGTGAAATAAAACCGTAGCCCTTGGCTCCGTTGAACCACTTAACTGTTCCTTTTTCCATGGAACAGATCCTTTCGAATAATGCAAATCCGCAGCCGGCGGACACGGTCATCGACATCTCGTGTGCCTTAAAAACAAGAAAATCGCAATCTGGCTTCATGATGCCCAAGGTTGCGATTTTTGCCGTTCAGCTACGGGTTTGATCTTCGAACTCTTGCGAGTTATCCTCCGGTTTCCCGAAGCCAACCAAAGCCCCACAACGATGTACAAATGATAGTACTATAACATACTACTTCAGGGCATCAATAGCAAGTACTAACATCCGGCCCTCATTCGACTCCCGCCCTGCCCCACCAGGCATGGTGTCAATTCCGCCACAACACTCGCGCCTCTCTCCCATCGCGCCGTACAAGGAACGCAGGAGCCACCGTCTGTGTTTTCGAATTCATGCTGATCAAAGATACCCAAAACACACAGGAGGCCTGATGTCACTGCTAAACAGGGTGTTGGTTCTTGTTCTGACGCTGAGCCTGGCAGGCTCGGCCCTCGGTCAACAGCAAAAAGGGGATGTCGAGGTGCAGTTCCAGGGGTCTTTCTTCACCACGGTAGGGGGCGACGTTTCGAACAGCGTCGGCACGATATCAGGGAAGATAGCTCCCTTCGTAACATCGAACATCCAGGTTGGGATCGGCCCTACGTTGACCATCTCAACCAGCGCAACCACATCGATCGAACAGGGAACGGGCGCAACAGTAACGAAGACCACGACGAAGGCGACAGTGGGCACCACGGCATTTGTTGTGTATTCGCTGCTCCTCCATGACGCCAGAACTGTCCCGTACCTCGGCGCATCCTACTACAAGCGCGATTTCAGCAACGGGAGTGATCACGGGTGGATCGGCGGAAATGGAGGGGCAAAATTCTACTTCACAAAGAGGACTGCCGCAGATCTCAGCGTCAACTACTTGGTCAGTCTAAATGCCGAAACGAAGGGCGGAATGCTCCTCTTTGCCGTTGGTCTCAGTTTTCTCCTCTAGAGGGGTCCATTGTTGACATTTCGGGCGCACTTCGCTATACTTTCTTCAAGCGACACCTTCTGGCACGTATCTGAGCCGGAAAGCGCAATAGCCAACCTGCGAGCGGAGGAACTGTGAACGAGAGGTGTGTCCGCTGGTTGTCTGCCCTTCTTCTCTGCATCCATCCGATCACGAACGCGCAGCGGTCGTATCCACATCCGACTATCTCCACTGCAGGCAGGTCCATCATTACTCCGGACGACGAGGGTCGCTTGGCATTCGACCCTGCTCTCGCCTATCGCTTTCAACGCGCACTCGACAGTGTGCGCAGCCTGCAAAATGTCAGGGGCGCTTCAGCAGCTGTGCTGATTCCCGGACAGGGAATGTGGCTGGGAGTGTCTGGGGTTTCATCTGTCAATCCCGTCGAAAACGTCACACCCGACATGCTCTTTGGCATCGGGAGCAATACAAAAGCATTCATCAGTACGACGATCGTGAAGCTCGCCGAGACGGGGATGTTGTCGCTTGACGACTCGTTGAGCCGTTGGCTCCCCCACTACGCTCACATTACGGGGTCCGTAAAGATCCGCCAATTGTTGAACATGACGTCCGGGCTATTTGATTATCTCAACGACTCCAACAAACAAGGTGATTCGGTCTCCGCCAATCCCACAAGACTCTGGACTCCGGAACAGATCCTTACAACGTTCGTCGGTCCGCCCCACGGACCGCCCGGGGGCCCATATAGATACTGCAATACGAACTATGTCCTTCTGGGCATGATCATAAAGAGTCTCACCGGTTCCTCTGTCACCTCACAGCTCAGGCAGCGCATCCTGACACCTCTCTCACTCGATCAAACATATCTCGAAATCGAGGAAACTCACGGCGGCCCTGTCGCACACCCCTGGGACCGGGGCACCGATTTCTCATCCACGCCGATTACAGCACATTTCAGTACTCTCTGGACGGCCGGGGGCATGATGTCGACTGCCGAAAATATGGCCCGTTGGTGCAATGCTCTCTACAGTGGGAAAGTCCTGGCGCAACCATCGCTCGATCAAATGTTGACGTTTGTTCCCATGTCGGCGACCGGTGCGCCCGGCCTTGAATGGAATGGCTATGGCCTGGGAGTCAGGCAGGGTTCATTCTTAGGGAAGAGAATTCTTGGGCATGGGGGACAGGTGATGGGCTATGTATCAGGTGTCGCATATCTCCCCCAGGCCAATGCAAGCTTCACCGTTTTGCTCAATGCCACAGAACCTAATGAAGCCTCATTCCTGACGGCCCTGCTGAACGCGTATTTGAGGACGGTCGCGACTCAACCCTCCCCACCAGGGGTTATGTACGCACTCTCCGGGAATACCGACAGCGCATCCGTCTACAGAGCCGACAGCTCAACAGGCAACCTGATCAGCATTGGCCGATATCTCTACGGAGAAATCGTCAACGCCCGGGTGCATCCTAAGACCGGGAGATTCTGGGGTCTTTCGAATGCCCTCGGGTGGGAGCTCGTTCATATAGATGGTGCCAGCGGAGAGGCCTATCCTCGGGTTGGAATCACCATTCCCCCGGGAACGTCAACCGACTTCAAAGGTATGGATTTCTCGCCTGAGGGGACGCTCTATATTGGCGCAGCCGACGGACGAATCTACTCTGTTGATACGGTGACCGGGGTTGGTGCCCTCGTAGCCTCGACGAAGATTCCCCTTTCAGGGCTTGCCTTTGATCCGGTCACCGGCACTTTGTGGGCATCGGTGCGTGCCAATGCCTCACTCAGAGATCGAATATACGGGATCACCCTGCAAACGGGAGACACGGTGGGCGTTGGAAACACAGGGTTCAATCAACCATTGGCCGATATCGCATGTGATGAACGGGGAAATCTGTTCGGCGTCATCGGCACTGGAACCGGATCGCCGACCAATCGTCTGTCCCGATTGAATGCGGCGACAGGCAAGTGGACAGAGATCGGTACGTTGGGTCAAAGCGGAATCAAGACTATCGCGTTCTCGCGTGCTTCGTTTACATCCGGAGTGGTTCGATCGACGACCCAGGGACTGTACACGGAGTTCAGCCTGTCGCAGAATTATCCAAACCCCTTCAATCCGGTTACCACTATCGGGTTTCGGGTTCCGGGTGTCGGATTACAGAAACCGGGATCATCTACCCGGGACCCCGAACCCGGAACCCGCCGTGTGAAGCTTGCCGTGTACGACGTGCTCGGTCGCGAGGTGGCGGTGCTGGTGAACGAAAAGAAAGAGCCCGGGGACTACACGGTGACATGGAATGGGATGGGTCTGGCAAGCGGAGTATACATGTACCGGCTGGCTGCAGCCGATTTCGTTCAAACCCACAAGATGGTTTTGTTGAAGTAGACAGGACCATGAGCCGGGATCTGCCGCGGGTTTTCCCTCCCCGCCCTACCTCAGCAGCGCCGCAGCACACCAGAGAATGGGGGCTTGCCCATGCAGGTCTCCCACGTTCCGTTTGCGATCGAGATAGTACTGCAGATCGTTCTTTTTGCCTGTCCCTTCACACACCTCATGCATATCCGCATTCCCGTCGAGATATCTGATGACCGCAAGCCAGCCCTTCCTTGCGACCGGACCATACTTCCTTCCGTCCAGCCAGCCGTTCTTGACACCGGTGATCAGCGCATAAGTGAACATGGCTGAGCATGACGTCTCCGGCCAGGCGTCTGGATTGTCGACAAGCTGACGCCACATCCCATCCTCCCTCTGATACTTCAACAGCGACGCCATCATGGTCCGATACCCGTCCATGATGCGGGAGCGGTCGGGATTGTCATCGGGTAGCGAGCGAAGCAGCTCGCTCATCCCGGCCGCCATCCATCCGTTGCCCCGTCCCCAGAAAAATGGAACATCGGGCGCGTGATAGAAAAGACCATTGGGCCGTTGCAGTGAATCAAGATACACCACCATCTCCCTTGCGGCCCGATCGATGTACCTCCGATCGCCGGTGGCGCGATAGGCCTGGGCCTGAGCTGCGGTAATCATAAACATGTCATCAATCCAGAGACGGGTCTGCCATGTAAGGCCTCTTCTGAAATAGTCCCAGGATACTTTGTTTGCGTTTGGCCCGAAGGGCTCTCCCCATTGCCTATCGGCCATATTTCTTCCGAGATCGAGACAGCGCCGATCATTCGTCTGCATGAAAATCTCGAGGGGAACAGCGGCAAACACGGTGAGATCAACATGGTCGGGCACGGGAACAAGTTCTTTCCTCTCACCGCAAAGAGGCTCGAACCGCTGCCATAATGCCGCCTGCAACGCCGTGTCGCCGGTGAGCCGGGCAAACATCAGAGCCCCGTACCAGGTGCATGTCTCTGGATACGTGACGTATTTGGACGGCTCGGGTCGCCCGATGTCAGCGAGCGGACTCTTGACGAAACGCATCGCCACACGCTGCCCGATTTCCTGCGGTGAGCAACCTGCAGGCCACGACCGGAAATGCTTTTCCAGCAATGCAGCGTCAGGTCTCTGCATGTTCTGGCCGATGCCCGTGACAGCGCACACCAAAACACCCCATGCCAGAAGTGCAAAACCGAGAAGTACACGCATAAGGACTCTCTCCTTACGATGTCCGAATATCTGACCCGTCCGGCCTTACTTCTTCTCGAGAGGTTTCCAATCCTCATTGAACTCGACATTCGGATTGAAACCGGTCTGGTCTGTAAGAAGGTACTCCCCGCGATTGTTGACCCAGGCGTTCGTGTACCCCGATGGAAGCTGAGTCACTGTTCCACTCCCATCCGAATACCGGTCTACCCCCCGGACATAATCGCTGAACTGTTCATTGATCCTGTCATTCGACCTCTGACGGTCCCAGTAGCTGTCGG
Source organism: Ignavibacteriota bacterium (assembly GCA_963849385.1). Taxonomy (GTDB): domain Bacteria; phylum Bacteroidota; class Ignavibacteria; order UBA10030; family UBA6906; genus Fen-1255. The sequence goes on from CAWKHH010000003.1 coordinate 639,615, forward strand.
AAATGCTCTGGGAAATCTGGTCGTTTGTTTGACTGATAATGCGGCTGAGCTGCCCAGCCTGATAGATGCGGGCATATGCCTGGTCCTGGAGCAGCTTCTGCACCTGCACGTATCTGTTGTAGAACGGCAATTCGAGATGGGTCGACGAACGGATCATCAGGACGAACTTACGGCAGTCTTCCAGAGTACGACCTGGAGATGTGCACGAGCAGAGACCGGAGAGAGTCCATACGTTCGATTCGAGGTACACCACTCCCTGCGATGCCACTTTGACCACGGTAAGCGTTGCGTAGAACTCCTCCTCCACAGGGCGGCTCTTTTCCTGGTACTGCACGTGCAGTATCCCCCCAGCCGTGTTCGTTTGCGTCATGGAACCACCCATCTGCGTGGGAGGCGTCGAAGAACCCGGTATCACCTTCTCCGAAAGGATCTTCAACTTGCGGCCGGGACGCACGGAGTTGACAAATTGCCTTAATGCTTCCTTGACGTTTGCCGGCGGACGCACTCCCTGTGTTCCGTACGGGCCCATCGACCACGAGGCCGCAATATCCGGAAACACCTCAATCTTCATCGCACCGTCGCTGCTCTGAAGTTTCGCTGAATATCGAATGGGATTGAAACAGTCCCTGTATTCCCATGAAAGATGATCTTGAACTGCCCAGTCCTTCGGAACGAGGTATGTGGCTGCGACGAGTCCGGTCCCCTCCCGATCGCGCACCTCGTGCTTCAAGAATTTGACCATTCGGCCTGCGGCGGGAGCGGGCGATTCCTTCGCACCGGGAGACGAACCATCCCCTTTGTTGCATCCAGCGAGCACAATGGCGAGAATCAAGGCTGCAATTCGACAGGTTTTCATGATCCACCTCGCGAAAAGTTCAACTCCCGGATCACACCGTATCGTATCTCGTCCCCCAAAGCGGTCACGCGTGTGTGGCCCATTGCAGGCATGACGGACGGCGACCTTCGGTGAAACAAGATACGCAGGCCAACTCGCCAAAAGCAAACGGACGACATCATCCCGGCTTGCATCTCGCAAAGCCCTGTATTACCTTTTTCCACCCGCTTCCACGCATAATCACCGAACGTTCACGGATGACAGATGAAATACGGTGCTCACTGTTACCTGTTTACAAGCCGCTGGTCTGACGACTGTCTTAATCTTCTTGATCTGGCAAAAGAGCTCGGCCTGAACATTTTTGAACTGTCCGTGGGGGATGATGTCCCATTCGATTTCCGCCGTACCGGTAGACATGCCTCGTCTCTCGGACTCGAGCTCATTATCGGCCCCGGCGGGGCATGGCCCCTGGAGTGTGATCTGTCAGCCGATGATCCGGCAGACCGTGCAAAAGGACTCGCCTGGCATTCCCGGCAGGTCGACACTGCTGCGGAAGTGGGCGCCATCGCGTATGCCGGCGCCATGTATGGCCACCCTGGTGTTGTCAAACGCCGCCGACCCCCATCCGGTGAATTCGGCTGGACGGCTGAAGGGCTTCACGCATTGGCGGAGTATGCGGCTAGCCGCAATGTCCTCATCGCGCTTGAACCCATGAGCCATTTTCGCACTCACCTGGTCAATACACCCGAACAACTTCTTCGCCTCATCGATCTCGCAGACCATCCTGGTCTTCGCGTCCTCTTTGATACCTACCATAGCATCACCGAGATCCGGAGCTACGCCTCCGCATTGAAAATCATCGGGAAACGCCTCTTCGGACTCCATGCGTGTGAGAACGACCGAGGCATCCCAGGTGGCGGACTCGTTCCCTGGGCAGAGGTGTTCGCTACGCTTCACGAGATCGGCTTTGACGGCTATGTTGGTCTCGAGGGCTACAATTCAGCTATCGATGATTTTGCATTCCAACGCGGGATGTTCCACAACATTTGCCCCGATGGACGGACATTCGTTCGGGACGGGATTGCGTTCCTACGAAGAATGGAAGGATCTCTATGAACACAGCAAACCCCATGCACTTCTGGCATGTCGGCAACTGGTGCGTCCAACTTGGACAAACATACATTGAATCACCGTTCAAGTCGGAAAAGAAAGATGTCGAGATGCTCAACTACGCCCAGCCTTTTGTGGATGCACTCCGCGCACTTCCGGGAACTGAGGTCGTCTCACAGCCTTCATGGGAGCTGTACCATCTTTCACCCGAAGCCTTCGATGAGAGACTTCGCTGGGCTTCGACAATTGTCTTCGGCGACGTGGAGACAAAGTGCCTGATGCTGCATCCGGATTTTTTCCAGCGCGCCAGATGGGGAGAGCAACCTCTTACATTCCCGGATCGATTCGATATTCTTCGTGATTGGATCGGACGTGGCGGCCACTTCCATATGAACGGAGGGTGGTACAGCTTCGGGGGGGAACTCGGCAAAGGCGGTTGGGGTCGTTCGAGACTCCATGATGTGTTTCCCGTCGTCTGCCTGCCCCATGACGACCTCATCGAATCCACCGCAGGCTATGAGGTGCGATGTACACGTCCGGACCACCCGATGGTGAAAGGAATAGACTGGTCAACACTCCCGCCTTTGCTGGGTTTCAATGAGACCCGGTTGCGCGACGGCAGCGAAGCAATCGTGGAGATAAAGAATGCGGGAGAATGGTATCCCCTTCTTGCTTCCCGTTCATTTGGTTCAGGCCGGGTGACCTGCTGGACCACCGGCGCGAGCCCTCATTGGGGAATCAACTTCATGAAATGGAAGCAGTATCCAAACTTCTGGAGGCGGGTGTTCTTCGCATGACGTTTAACTCTCTTGACTGGCTCATCACTCTGCTCTACCTGGCTCTCAGCGTCTTTCTCGGTATCAGGGCCAAGCGTTATGTCGAAGATCTGCCTTCCTATCTGGTTGCCGGCAGAAGAGTGAAGGTGTCTCTTGGCATTGCCACGTTTGTGGCAACGGAACTGGGGACGGTGACGTTTGTCTATTTTGCCGAGCTCGGCTACATCGCAGGATTCTCAGGTTTTGCGATCGGTATCCTGGCCATGATCGCTTATGCGGCCGTCGGTCGTACGGGCTTCATCATAGACGGCCTCCGGCGCAGGGGTGTGATGACCATCCCGGAGTTCTATGAGCTCCGCTATTCACGAAGAGTGAGAATCCTTGGAGGAGCGATCCTTTTTCTTGGCGGCGTGTTGAATATGGGCATCTTCTTGAAGTTTGACGGCATTTTTCTCTCGGAAGTGATGGGCTTTGGACCGGGCGCCCTTGGCGTCATAATGACTGTCATGCTTCTCATCGTCATCGCATATACTATACTCGGAGGTATGTTTTCGATTGTCATCACCGATTTCATGCAGTTTGTTGTCCTTTCGATCGGCATGCTTGTTGCCACAATCGCGATCCTGTGTCATGTCAGCCCGGAGAATATCGCTGCAGCGGTCACGCGTACGTTGGGTGAGGCCGGGGTAAATCCCCTGGTGAATCCGAGGTTCGGATGGACGTTCCTGGTTTGGATACTCCTCAGCAGCGTTGCCGCCGGGTCGCTATGGCAGCCGGCCACATCAAAGGCTCTTTCCTCGGAAAGCCCCGCATCGGCACGAAAAGTGTTTTTCTGGACAGGATTGACATTTGCCGGAAGAGCAATGATCCCGATGTTTTGGGGTGCCGCCGCTCTTGCGTTCTTCGGAACGGGCGTGCCTAGCGCCGCTGCGATGCCGCGCATGCTGGGCATATTCGTGCCAAACGGATTCCTGGGATTGCTTGTCGCCGGGATGCTCGCAGCATCGATGTCTACCTACAGCGCGTATCTTCTGGCCTGGAGCTCCGTTCTGGCTCGAGATGTCATCGGTTGCGTGCGACCCGGTGGTCTCTCGGATCGGGCTACAATGACCGTCACACGCATCGCGGCCGGAGTCATTGGCGTGTTCTTGCTCATTTTCGGGTTCTGGTACCAGATTCCCGATACCGCATTTCAGTACCTGTATGTTACCGGTGCCATGTACATTTCGGGAGCTCTCAGTTGCGTCGCTGCCGGTCTGTATTGGCCCCGGGCCACTTCAACCGGAGCCTATGCCTCCCTGATCTTTGGCGCAATCGCGCCGGCCGGTTTCCTCGTGCTCGAGAAGTCGCGCGCAATTCTCCCTGCATGGCTTTCTGTGCTCACCGATGTGAACGTTGCCGGTCTTATCAGCTTCTTCCTGGCGGCCGGAGGAATGATCATCGGCTCCCTGGCGACACGTCCTCTGTCACCCGCACGTCAACAGTTCAAGGAGCTACAATGACTCCGGAGTCACTCATCTGGCTCATAGTCTGTGCGTTGTCTGCTATCCTCTTTTTCGGCATTGCCGCTGTGGTGACTTTCAAGGGCGTTGCCGATCTCCGCGATCTCCTGCGAGACCGGAAGTCCATGTAGCCCCTCTAAGGGAGTATGGCATGCGCCCGCTTTTCGTCCTTGTAACACTCATGAGCGGATTCCCGCTGGTTTCTGCCGCGCAACATTCCTTCTCCGACAGTTCACATCTGAAGGATCCGATCTTCGTCAGACAACACATCCGGGAAATCTCTGATGCCGATCTCTGGAGTGCGTTGGATACAGACATACCAGCTCTTGCCGGTGCCCGTCGTGCTGTTGCCGGAGGAGACTACCGTAAGGCGGTCCGTTGCTGGGCCAATTACTGGGCATCACACGACACGACCCACCTACGTCACGACACTTGACCGACTGTTACTGGACACCGACCTGCTCGCGGATGTCGATTCGTTTCGTACGACAATGAAGCGTTCGGGGGCTGAACGCGACACCATCCTTGCCCGCGCGGAAACAATTTTCGATAACACCATTCAAACCTGGGGGGACAGCATTATTCGCTTTGGCAGTAAAGTTGACTTCAACCGGGAGATCGGCAGGTCAGGGAAATATGGCTTTCATTACTGGTTCTGGTGCCGTCCCCTGTTCATGACATGGTTGCACACCGGTGACATTCGGTATGCGTTGAAGTTCCAGGAACTCTTCAACAGATGGTATGACCAGCGCAATGCGATCACATCCAGCATTCCCGATTTGGATGTCGTGTACTACGAGTTGGGGCTTGGTGTGCGGAATCGGATTTTCATTGAGTTCTACCTTCAGCATTTCACAAAATGGACACTCCAGACGCACGAGCGCATGCTCAAGACCATGCTGGCTGCTGGTCGGTGGCTCTACGAGTTGGAACGATGGGAAGGATATCGCGCCGGGAACTGGCAGATCCACGGCTCGTACATGCTAACCCAAATCGCGCTGGTTTTTCCGGAATTTCGCGAGTCGCCCCAATGGCTCTCCCTCGGTCTACAGAGGATGTCCGAACACCTTGAACAGGACTTTTTTGCAGATGGCGGACATTCGGAACGATGCCCGCGCAATTATACACTTGCGACATATGGGAGCTTTCGAAATCTTGCCTATTTGCTCGACGCATATCATACTCGTCCCGATCTCTCGGGACGGATCCGGGCATCGATGGGAAGGACTATTGAATGGTGGCTCACAATGATAACGCCAAAAGGTGAATCTCCCGCCATCAACGATAGTCATCGCGGGCTTTTCCCGAGCCGGATACTTAAGGATGGAGCCGCGCTCTTTACGATGGCTGACGTCTCGGGAGTACTTCGAAACCTTTTTCATGACACCAGCGGCGCGAACCCCGTCTATCCTCCTTTCACTTCGCGGCATATGCCGGCATCGGGCTTTACCGTCATGCGCAGCGACTGGACACCTGAAGCCATGTACCTGTCCGTTAATCACGGGCCTTCCGCCGGATTCCATACGCATTTCGACCTCCTGGACTTTGAACTCTACGCATTTGGAAAACCGTTTGCCCTCGACGCGGGCATAGGCCTGACCTATGACGATCCGCTGTATGAATCATGGTACAGAACGTCACGCGCGCATAATATGGTCGTCGTCAATGACAGCAATATCATCCGTGAGGATCGCAAGGGGGAAAAAATTCACTGGGGGTCAACTGGTCGGTTTGACTACTTTTCCGGCACACACAGGGGGTATGAACGGTTTGGAGTGCAACACAGACGACAGATTGTGTTTGTGAAACCACTTTACTGGTTTGTACTGGATGACCTTTCCTGCTCGGAATCGGGAGATACGCTTTCCTGGTATTTCCATACGCCAGCTGCCCTCCAGCCATCGGCCTCGGGCTTTGTAAGCGTGGCAGCGCCGGGGATCGAAGTGCTCCCGGCAAATCAACGCTTTGCAACCCGGCTCGGTACCGGAATGGCGGCGAGCAGCAGTGATCCTCTCCCGGGCAAGACGGAACGAATCTCTTGGATCAGGTTTGATCAGGTCAGCCGCCGGGATTCTGTCCATCAATTCGCTATGCTCCTCGCGCCGTTCCGCAATGCCGGAGAACATCGTTCGGCCAACACCCTCTCCACGCGTCATTATCGTATCTCTTCTGAGGGGTTCGACGACGATCTGTATTTCACTGATGGGGCATACGCAGATGAAGTTGTAGAGACCGATGCGCGCTTCGTTCTGATCAGACACAATCATCCCGGGCCATCGTTGTTCGCGCTCACCGAAGGTACCTATCTAAAGTATGGACACACGACCATCTGGAAAGCCCCTCACACTATGGCTGGAGAGGGCGAATTCACGCCTTGACCCACCTCCTCCGGGCAATCCCACTCCATGACCACGCGTGACAGAATACTGACGGTTTTTCGAGGTGGCCGGCCAGACAGGCTGCCCAATGTGGAATTCGGGTACTGGAACGAAACCATACACCGTTGGCATACCGAGGGACTTCCGCACGACGCCGGCGCGGATGCGGCCGTGGAACACCACCTGAATCTGGAAGGGATTACGATATTCTCCGTTCTCCCTTGCGTTAATGGTCTCTATCCACGATTCGAACGCAGAGTTATAGAGGAACATAAAGACCGGGTAATCGTTCACGATGAAGAAGGAAATATTTGTGAGGAGCTGGCGGGACAATCGAGCATGCCGCGATATATCCATTTCGGACTCCAGACTCAGGACGATTGGGAGCGGCTGAAGTATGAACGCCTTGATCCGGATACCCCGGGTCGAATCGGCGATCTTCAGCGCACTGTGTCGGCTGCCAGAATTTCAGGCAAACCGTGCGTGTTCGACGCGGGCTCCCTCTATGGATGGTTGCGGAACTGGATGGGAGTCGAAGGGCTTTCCTATGCACTGATGACCGAGCGCCCCTGGGTTGAACGCATGATGGACCACCTGACGTTTCTGACGCTCACTTTGTGTGAACGCGTGCTGAGCGTTGCTCCGGTGGATATTGCGTGGTGGTGGGAAGATATGTGCTACAATCGCGGCCCCTTGCTCTCTCCCACAATGTTCCGCGAAATGATGGTGCCGCGCTACAAGCAGATCACGCAGTTCCTGAAGAGCCGGGGGGTGGAATTCAATGTGTTGGATTGTGACGGCCGGATTCATGAGGTGGTCCCCGGTTGGCTCGAGAGCGGCATTACGTGTATGTTCCCGCTCGAAGCAGCGCACACTGACGCCTTCAGGCTAAGAAAAGACTATGGTGACCGAATCCTGCTCATCGGTGGAGTAGACAAGCGGGCGCTGATTGCCGGCCGAGAAGCAATTGACAAGGAGATCGATCGGCTGGTTCCTCTGGTTCATCACGGACGCTTTATCCCCTGCGTGGACCACAGGGTTCCAGCAGACGTCACCTTTGCGAATTATCTCTATTATCTGGAGAAGAAAGAGGTGCTCCTCAGAATCTAACTGGTTTGCTATTCCCCGTTTCGTTCCATATTATTGCACAGACTGTTCACGCCTGAGATTCCCGAAAGTTCTCGAAGGCGTCCATCTTCTTGCACCATTCTCCTCGCACCGACCTTGACGAAACGAACGTTGCGTCATGTCCTGATCGGGTATTCTTTTCTCCTGCCCAATATTGTCGGGTTTCTCCTCTTTACGCTCGGCCCTATTGGATTCTCGTTCTTATTGAGCTTCTTTGACTGGAACCTCTTCGCGAAGCCGATATTTATTGACCTGGCCAACTACGAGGCAATGTTCTCTTCCTCTTCAGGCTTCTGGCACTATCTGGGCAATTCCCTCTTCTTCCTTCTTACCGTCCCGGTCCAGATGAGCATTGCCCTTCTCGCCGCGTACATCCTTAACGAGAATCTGAAGGGGACTTTGCTGTTCAAGGTGCTCTTCTTCATCCCTGTTGTGTTAGCGGCGATTCCCGTGGCAATGATCTGGGGCTATCTGCTTGATACCGAGAATGGACTGCTGAATGCCCTGCTGGGAGTGTTCGGAGTCAATAGGATCGCGTGGATGTTTGATGCAGGATGGACCCGTGTCGGGATAAGTCTGATGGCGGTGTGGCAGGGGTCCGCATTCAGCACCATCATTTATTATGCAGCACTTCAGGGGATACCGGACCATCTCTACGAAGTCGCGACACTCGACGGCGCCGGGATGTGGCAACAATTCCGGCGCATCACCATGCCCCTGCTGATGCCGACTCATTTTTTCCTGGGCATCACAGGCGCTATTGGAGCATTGCAGATGTTTGCTCCCATCTACGCCATGACACACGGCATCGCAGGCGGAGCTCACAACCTCATTATCGAGATCTACATGAAGGGGTACCAGGAATTTCAGATGGGATATGCAGCAGCCCTCTCATGGGTTCTCTTCCTGACGATCTTCCTTCTCTCTATGGTCTACTGGAAACACTTGCGAGCACATTCGGAGTATGCCTGAGGCAGCCGGAATATGAAACGCGGAGCACCTGTCACCATACTTCTTTATGCATTGCTATTGTTGCTTTCCGGGTGGTACGTGATTCCCTTCGCGTGGGCTCTGGTTACATCGGTAAAGCATCCGGGAATGGTGTTTGACGGACGCTGGCTCCCGTATGCGCGGTCGCACACGATTATCGTGGATGGCCGCGAGGTAGAGATACGTGTGATCCAGGAACTCGGCGATACGCTTGTTGTAAGCATTGCATCCACCGCAGAGCAGCGACGTATTCCACGGGCAGCCATCGAGAGATTCTCCCCTGCATGGCGCAACTACGTCGAGGCCTGGAACATTGTCCCCTTCGGCAAGTTTTTTCTCAACAGCACTTTTGTAAGTCTCTGCATCACACTCGGCCAATTAGTGACCTGTTCGCTCGGAGGATACGCATTCTCCCGGCTTGAGTTTCCGGGTCGCGATGCCATTTTCCTTCTCTACCTGGCGACCTTGATGATCCCCGGCCCGATCCTCACAGTGCCAATCTACCTGCTGCTCCGCCAATATCATTTGTTGAATACGTATCAGGGGGTCATCCTCCCCGGTCTATTCTCGGCATACGGCACGTTCCTTCTCCGGCAGTTTTTTCTTACGATCCCGAGGGATCTGGAAGACGCCGCCCGGATCGATGGGGCGGGCAGACTGCGTATTTATTTCCGCATCATCCTCCCCCTTTCGGGACCGGCGCTTGCAGCACTTGCGACGTTTGTGTTCATCGGTTCGTGGAACGACTTCTTCTGGCCATCGATTGTCTTGACAGATCCCGGCATGCTCACTTTGCCGGTAGGTCTCGCTCATTTCAACGACATCTACATGTATGAATACGGAAGGCTGATGGCTGGATCCATGATCAGCATTGCACCTGCAATGCTCATGTATGTGGTCTTCCAGCGGTTCATTACGCGCGGTGTCGTCATGTCCGGTCTCAAAGGATAGCCCCCATGTCCGGAAAGAATGCGCTCTTGCTCCTCGGACTCATCGTTCTCACCGTAGGTCTCTATTTCTACCTCATGGCAGATGATCCGTCGCAGTTCGTTATCTTCTCTACGTGGGGGACAGCAACTGAAGTTGAAAGCTTTCAGCGGGTGATCGAACACTACAATGCCACGCGACATCCGCTGCACAAGGTACGTCTTTCACATGGGGAGCAGAACCAGTACACGGAACGGCTTGTTGTGCAGGCGGCAGCGCGCAACATGCCCGACGTCATACATCTCGACCGCAAAGACCTTCCGCTATTCGTCCATAGAGCGTTGGTCGAAGATCTGACCTCCTACATCGGGCGCGAATCGGGCTTTCATATCACAGACTATCTGCCCGCATTGCTCCCCGGTTGCAGGGTGGGCGATCGGTATTTTGCGATCCCACACAACTTCTCCACCATGGTGCTCTACTACAATAAAGACCACTTCGATGCGGAAGGCCTGGCGTATCCGGATAGCACCTGGACGTGGGAGACTCTTCTCCGGGCGTCGCAACGTCTGACCAAAACAGATCAAAGGGGTACCATCGTCCGCTACGGCTGCATGATGACACTGATCATTCAGACATTCATCTATCAGAATGGTGGCCGGATACTGAATGCGACACTCGATTCGTGCGTTGTCGCATCACCCGAAGCGGAAGGAGCGGTGCAGTATATCGTCGATCTTTCGGAGAAGTACGGCGTTTCCTGGAGCATGCTGGCCCAGAATCTTCAGTGGGATGACATGTTCGCCGGAGGGCGTCTCTCTCTGATTGCCAACGGCCGATGGGCTGCGTCCTGGTATATGCGTTCCATGCCGCCCGGCGCTGTGGATGTCGCTCCGCTCCCCCGGGGAACATACCGGCGAGGAGGCTCCGTCAACCATATGATGGCCATCTCTTCGCAGAGCACGAAGAAAGACGAGGCATGGGAGTTCCTGAAGTACCTTGTGAGCGATGAAGGCCAAAGGATGATCAACAACGACGGCGCCAACATCCCGGCCCTCCGGTCGCTCGTCTATTCAGATGCGTTCCTTCACCACCGCACGACATCCACGATGAACAACCGCGTTTTCCTGGACGAGCTGCCGACGAGCGTGCCGTGGCCCTACGATCAGGGACCCTACGTTACCCACTTTTTACTGTCAACACAGATTGAACTTATGATGAGACGCGTGCTGCTCGGACAAATGACTGCCATGCAATCGTTGAAGATCATGCAGGACAACGTCAACGCCGCAATCCGGATACAATTGCGCACGGTCACTCCGAGACCCTTTGTGGGCAGTGTTCTCTTCTTTTTCTGTGTGGCAATTGCATCAGTACTACCGCTTGCGGTATGGCGGTTTTGGAGAACGCATTCACACGCAATGGAGGAATCCGTTGATAAATGACCGCTTCATCGCGCCGCCGGCATCTGATCGGCCACTGCAATTCGTTCCGTCATTTGAGGAATGGTGTGGAGAAACCGAAGGAACAATGCGCGCCGGCTTCCTGCGATTACAGGAGCTCGGCATCGGGGGGATCGTTCTGACAGTCAGCCTGACGGACTACCTGGTGAGTGCCCATGCGTGGGATGTCCTCCGCCGCGGAGTAGTCCTTGCCCGTGATATGGGTTTCGGCTGGCCATGTCCAGCATGCTCGTCCCGGATTCACCCATCATGGAGTTTCATCCATTCAAAATCTTATCCGCGTGGAGGATGTCGGCGTACATCCCATTCTTGATGCACTCGACGTTGCGTTTCGCGTGCGCAAGAGAACCAAGGATGTAGCGGTTCGCAATAAACACCTTTCGTGAATCGGTCTCTGCTTCATCAAGGAGAAGATACCCGATCACAAGATAGCCATAGAGCTCGACGAGATCCTTTGCCGCAACATCCTGGAAACTGGTGTCCTTCCGGTCAACCACGAAACGTAGACAGTCCAGGTACAGTTGCCGGATTTCCTTCAAGCCCGTGGCCAGCTGCGAGAGGCCGCCGAGGTACTCTTTCGCTTCCTTCTGTTCAAAATGTGATCGCATGATGTCGTTGATCACAGAACCGATGGCGGCAACAACCTGCAATTGCGATGTGCCCTCGTAGATGTTGGTGATACGGGCATCCCGCGCGAGGCGTTCCACCCTGAATTCCTTCATGTACCCCGTGCCGCCATGGATCTGGAGCGCGTCATAGGTGATCTTGTTCGCTGACTCCGTCAATATCAGCTTTGTCAATGGCGTCAATAGTCCGGCAATGCTCGTCGCCTGACGGAGTTCCGCCACCAGGTCCGTGACCGACTCCCCTTCTTCCTTCCGCTTCTCGATGAGCTCTTCCAGCTTCTCTTTCCGGTCGACAGATTGGGCCGCACGATAGAACAGCGACCGGTTCATCTCCAGAGTGACACGCATATCGATCAGGATGTTGGAGACCGCCGGGAAGGAATAGATGGGTTTGTTGAACTGAATGCGGTCCTTCGCGTACACCAGGGCTTCCTCGTACGCTGCCTGTGATATGCCAAGCGCCTGGGCGGATACACCCATGCGCGCTCTGTACATCAGATCGATCACGTACTTGATCAAGCCGAACTTGCGGCTGCCGATGAGCTGTGCCGGGGTATCGTTGAACTGCAGTTCGCACGTCGGAGATCCGTGGATGCCGAGTTTGTTCTCTATGCGGCGGACTACAACGCCGTCGTCTTCCGTAGCAGGCAAAGAGGCTCAGGCCGCGGCCGTCTTTGGTTCCGGCTTCCGATCGCGCAAGAACGACAAGAACCTGCCCGTTGCCGTTGGTGATAAATCTCTTCACGCCGCGCAGGAACCACTGCCCCTTCTCGTTCTGGTATGCCTGCAGTTTCACCGCCTGCAGATCGGATCCGGCATCGGGCTCGGTGAGGGCCATGGCCCCCGTGTATTCACCGGTGCAGAACTTCGGCAGATACTCCTCACGCTGCGCTTCGTTGCCGAACTTGGCGATCGTATCGCCAATATCCTGGAGGCCGAAGATGTTCATGAGCGACGCATCCGCCCGTGAGAGCATCTCCACCGACATCATGTACATCGTGAACGGAAAATTCAAGCCGCCGTACTTCCGCGGCAGGATCATTCCCATCAGATCCGCCCTGGAGAGTTCTTCCAGATTCTTCCGCGTCCCGGCAGCATACGTCACCACTCCGTCATGCCACTGCGCACCTTCGTGGTCTACATCCGCGGCCCGGGGAGCGATGCGATTTGCAGCAAGGTCACCGATCACTTCAAGGACTTTGCGGTAATTCTCCATTGCATCATCGTAATTGACCGGAGCATCCTTGTACTGCTTCGACTGGGTGTAATTGTCTTCGGCAATGGCGACGGTTTCCTGGAGATTGAGTCTGTTGAAATGAAACTGGATGTCGGCATTGTCAAGAAAGTAGTTTGCCATGGATGCGCCTATTTCAATTTGTTCCTGAACACTTCGATGAACCGCGGAATCACTTCCGTCGCATCACCCACTATGCCGTAGTGGCTGATGCCGAAAATAGGCGCCCCGGGATCTGTATTGATGGCAATGATCTTGTTGGATTCCTGCATCCCGGCGCGGTGCTGGATGGCACCGGAGATGCCGACCGCGATATACAATTTCGGGCGAACCGTGACGCCGGTCTGCCCTACCTGCCGTTCGGGCGGCACAAACCCTGCATCCACCGCAGCGCGGCTTCCGGCTACTTCACCGCCGAGTGCATGAGCGAGATCGTAGACTAACTTGAAATTTCCTTTGGATCCGAGTCCGTAGCCGCCCGCGACAATAATGGGCGCCGCCTTGAGGTTGACTTTGTTCTCTTCGCGGTGCTGTTCGATAATCGTCACGATGTCATCTTCGGGATCCGCACTGTACGGGATCGAGGTCACTCTGCCGGCCACGGGATTCTCTGCTGCGTGCATTTCCATGACACCCTCGCGCACCGTCGCCATCTGCACGGGATTCTCCGGCGTGATGATCGTGGCAATGATGTTCCCTCCGAATGCCGGCCGGATCTGCAGGAGCAGGTTCTTGAAGTCTTTCCGCAAATAGGCGACATCGGCAATCTGCAGATCGGTGCAATCGGCGGTCAGGCCGCTCCGCGTCGCCGAGGCGACCCGGGGCGCAAGATCGCGCCCGATGATCGTTGCGCCAAACAGCACGATGCGCGGAGACCGGGCACGCACCAGATCCGAAAGGATGCGGCTGTACGGCATCGTGCGATACTGTGCGAGAGCCGGATGATCGATCACAATCGCTTCGTCGGCCCCGAACCGGAATGTGTCGGCCACAAGACCATCGAGGTGATTCCCCATGACCACCGATTTCAGCGATCCACCCATTGCCTGCGCCAGCTTCCGTCCTTTGCACAGCAGTTCAAGACTCACGTCAGCCGGCTTCCCGTTACGCTGCTCGATAAAGACCCAAACGTCGCTTGTCATCGTGCTCATGAGCGCATTATCCTAGAATATGGTCTTCCATCAGTTTATCGATCAGTTTGCCGAGGCCGGTCTTTGTCGGCTCGATCATCTCCTGGTCGCCGCCGCTGAGCACCACGGATTCCACCTTGTACACTTTTGTCGGTGATCCCGCAACGCCGCAGCGTTCGGGGTCCAGCTTCAAATCGTCCATCGTGAGAGTCTTAATGAACAATTCGCGCGCTTCGTACTCGTGAACGAGCTGATCGACATACAGCAAGGAGTTGCCCTTCGGCCATTTTCTCGATTTCCAAAAGCGACTTGGCACCTTTGTGACTCATCACGCGCCTGGCGCTGAAGGGGCGTGGCTCCGCGGCATCCTTGATCACGGTCACAAGCACGGGAAGAGTGCAACGCACAACTTCATACCCGCCTTCAATCTTGCGCCTGCGCAGTGACCGTGCGGCCGTCAATCTTAAGGATCTCTTCGAGATACGTGATCTGGGGGAGGTGCAGCTTCTCACCGGTCTGCGGCCCCACCTGTGCGGTATCACCGTCGATTGCCTGACGTCCTGCAAAGATGAAATCGTAGCCGCCGATTTTCTTCACCGCCTCGGCCAGGACATAAGATGTTGCCAGCGTGTCGGCACCGGCGAATTTCCTGTCGCTGATAAGGATCGCCTGATCGGCACCCATATACAGGCACTCCCGCAGCATGTCGGAGGCACGCGGCGGTCCCATGGTAATCGCTGTGATCTTGCCCCCGAACTGGTCTTTCACGCGCAATGCCATCTCCAGCGCCACCCGGTCTTCCGGATTAAAGACCGCCGGCAACTTCGCACGGTTCACCGTCCCATCTTCCTGCATCACGTTGCCGGTGATGTTGGCAGTGTCCGGGAACTTGCTTGACGAGGACTATCGAATGATACATGGTGCCCTTAATCCGATGGTTGTGTCTGAGAGAATGGGAATAACGCAGAGAAACGGACCCGGTGTCAGAAAGATTGGCCACTCTCAACGGCTCGCTAATCTAAGGAAACTTGTAGAGAATTTCAACAAGATCGAATGGGAAACAAAAAAGTCTGACCCAAAAGCCAGACTTTCTTGCCCAAACTCATTCTTGGATTGTGTTTCGGAGTATGTTTCACGGGGACACCTGCACTACGACTTCGTACCAGAAGGGTCAATTTTCTGAACCGTTCCCGTCTGACCCGGCTGGAATTGATCTCTGATCCATTGCATCTGTTGGGGATCTGAGATCGAATCCAACACGTCGAACGACTCACCACAACTGGGGCAAATCAAAGCTGCTGCAGAAATCAGTCTTGGAAGAAGCCAAGACCAGTTCACTGATATCTTCTCCGTGCACCCGGGACATTTCATGTGAACGTGTCGATCGGGGGGAAGCACACGAGTCAGGTCTGTATCTTGTTTGTGGCGGTCTGTATCATGTTTGTGGCGGTCTGTATCATGTTTGTGGCGGTCTGTCTCAAAATTGTCGCGGTACCAGAGCGCGTAATGATGCTTAGCCCAATGACGGTCCACATACCCGGTAATCATCCCTTTGATGCCTACGCGAGTTTCGGGATTGATAGTCGCCATGTAAATATGCCCCAGCATCGTCGGACTGACCAGGACCGCAAGGGATGCATGAACAAGCCACGCCGCCCACCCCCAACTTTGGAGCCAAATCATCAGTCCTGTTACAATAAACAATGGACAAGCCAGCATCACCGATATGAAATTCACCTTTTCCGCGGCATTGAACTTGTCCTGGTCGGGGAGGACGATTTTCTTACTGACTGCCGCCAGCCCCATGAGGAAGAGCCACTTCAGGTCCTGGAACGACCAGAACCAAGCAATCCTGATATTCTTTAGATGGACTCTGTATTCCTTCCATCCGGTCAGCACGGCCAGAGGTGGAAGAATGATAAGGCAAACACCCGATATTCTGATGTATCCAGGAAATCAAGTCCCGGTACGGGCGAAGCGGGTTGGGATTGTAAACAAAAACGAGTACCAGTGCCGTGGTCCAACAGATGATAAATGGAATTGCGATAGACCAGTGTAGTCTTCGTTCTGATTTCAAAAACCGCAGTATCTCCCTGCTTTCGACCTTATGAGGCTGACCAGGACCTGTTTTCTTCGGGTGCTGGTCTTGCAGAGGCTTTTCTGAGATCTTCTTGGGCAGCTCTTTGCCGGCCGGTGCATCAGACTGCAGCTTCCCGGCGGCCGAAACCGATACACCGGACGGTGTGGCGTCGGGCGTTCTGACTCCCTGGATGTTTGCGTTAGCAAAAGAGTCTGAATCCAGATACACTATTCGCTCAGAGCCGTGCGTAGGACAATTGTCCGTCTCAAAATACCGTGCGCACTTATCACAATAGTATCTCTGCATTCTTCATCCTTATTGACCGGTTAGCCTGCCATGGGTCGTTAGTACGATCGTCGAGCGTTCCATGAAGTTTGCGCCCTGCTTCGGAGTACGAATGAGCAAACACCGTACCAGAGGAAGCGTTCCTGTTTTTCGGAAGAAACCATTCGTCCTTGCCCGACAACAACCCCTTTGCAGACCAAAGTGTAAGAATTCCAGCGGAAATTGTAATGATTACAAACCATCCCTCTTTGATTCAAAACGAAGTCATTGGTGCCATAGTTCCTGAGACGTTGTAGAATTACCTGTGAAATCAGGCTTCAGCCAAAAGTGCCCATTTTGCCGGAAGTCCCGCTTGCGTGCATGGAAGACATCATTGTGTAGAAGAGACCCAGATCTTTATGGAATGGTGCCAAATGGCACGATCTTTGCTACAAACTCAGGCGTGCAGGGACTACTTTCATCCGAAACGCATAATACAAGGGTCGTGAACGAATGGTAAGCAGATCGGGCAAACACTGTATTGATATCTTCCGTGTCAAGTGCTACCTTGTGCTACATCTCTATTAGCCAACTCGGCGAAAGCGCCCCACAGTTCACCGGTCCCTGCTTCCCAACTCACATGGCTCATTCAGTATGCTGACGGGCAACAAGAAAGTCTTCGAAACCCGAGACTCGAGAGTCTGCCCGTCATGAGACTCTACCGCATAGCGGCCTTATCGTTCATCGGACTTTGCGTGACACAAGTCGCGACGGCCCAGTTCTCCCCGGGAGAATTGTCGCTCTCCCACCAACAGCTCGACGGGGTGAATAACTGTCTGCAGTGCCACGACGCAGCGAACGAGATTACAGGAAAGAAGTGCCTCATATGCCACACGGAGATTCAGACTTCCTTCACCGAAAGGCGGGGGTATCATTTCAAGGTCTCTGCTCAGCAGTGCATCGCGTGCCACCGGGAGCATAAGGGGAGGAACAATCTTCTTGCGTCGTTTGACAAGAAAACGTTCGACCACAACCTTACGGGCTTCATTCGTACCGGAAAGCATGCATCGACCGAATGCAGTACATGCCATACAAGAAAGAATATCGTCGATCCGCTTGTTTTGGAAAAGATCACAAAGAGCGGCAGGCAAACGTATCGCGGTCTGGCGCAGGCGTGCGCAAATTGCCACGAAGACCGCCACAAGAACACCGTCGGCACAAACTGTCAGAATTGCCACAGCCAGAATGGATGGTCACCCGCTTCGAATTTCGATCACGCGAGAACTCAATTCGTTCTCTTTGGCAAACATACAGCCGTGGCTTGTGGCAAATGTCATCGGGAAATGGAGACCAAGGATAAAACGAGGCCGTTGCTTTTCACAACCATAAATCGTGACGACTGTGCACCCTGCCACACGTCTCCACACAAGAAAGATCTGGCAACGAGAGAATGCAGCTCATGCCATACACCGGAGGACTGGAGGACGCCAAAAGCAGGAGCGACTTTTGATCACAATCTGGCCGCATTCAAACTCGCGGGCCGCCACGCAAACGTGCCCTGCGCCAAATGCCACAAAGCCGGAGGTTCAGGTTCGTCCAGAAAACCGCTGAGGGTGCCATTCGGGAAATGCACGGCCTGCCACACTGATTATCACAAAGGGGAACTCACACAAAAGTACAATGCGGAATGCGACAAATGCCACACGCCGGCCGGATTTGTGCCGACCACTTTTTCCTACACGGCACACAGCACATCTCGATTTCCCCTGACCGGTGCTCATCTCGCAACCCCCTGCGAAAAATGTCATCTCAAGGGCCCGGATGGACGAAGGAGCTTTCGCCTCGCCGGCATCATGTGCGAATCCTGTCACAAGGACAGACATGACGGGCAATTTGCCCGTGACATGAAGGGTCAGAGCTGCGGTGCTTGCCACACAACCCAGGACTGGTCGCCGAAGAACTTCAACCACGCCAAGGCGAGATTTACACTGGTCGGCAAACACACGCGGGCAAAGTGCAGTGGATGCCACAAAACCAGGAATGCCGGCGGTGTAGAGGTTGCACAGTACAAAGGTACTCCTTCAACATGCGAAGATTGTCACAAAGACAACCATGCCGGACAGTTTGCCGCCAATGGAGGGACAGACTGCAAGAAATGCCATCAACCGCTGGGGTGGAAAGCCCTGCTGTTTGACCACTCCATTCACAGCGCGTTTGCGCTTTCGGGCGCACATAAGCGAATCGAGTGCCGCGCTTGCCACCGTGAGGAACGCGTGGGAACAACTACACTTGTACGGTTCAAACCGCTTTCAACGACGTGCGAATCATGCCATGCCCAGGGGAGCGTCGGCAATGGCTGATATGACAGGCAAGGTACACATTATCGCCCATATGATTGGGCTGAGAGCCCTGGGGAAGAGTATGATCCGATCGGAGGTCATTATGCGCTGTTCTGATTTCTGCCGAGGCATCTTTACAGCCGTACTTGTACTGCTGTGCGTCGTTGCCCTGTCGGGCAAAGCCTCAGCACAGGAATCCCCGCATGGGAACATCCGGTTCGAATGCAAAGACTGCCATACCCCCGAATCATGGAAGATGCGCAAAGACGCGTCGTTTGCGCATGCATCAACCGGCTTCACTCTCACAGGGCAACACTCCGATCTTCGCTGTCTGAGCTGCCATGAAGGATTGAAATTCAAAAAGAAATCATCAGATTGCCTCTCGTGCCACTCAGATGTCCATAAGAGCGAGCTGGGAACTAACTGCCTACGCTGCCACACAACGCAATCATGGCAAATTGCCGACATGGTGCAGAAACACCAGTCGACCCGGTTTCCTCTTCTTGGAAGACATGCCGCAACAGAATGCCAGCTGTGTCATGCAAATGCAGGACGAAAGCAATTCGCCGGAACTCCGACCGACTGCTATGGTTGTCACAGGGAAGACTTCAACCGAACCATTTCGCCAAACCATTCCACCGCGGGGTTCTCAACCAATTGCACTCAGTGCCACCAAGGATTTGCGATGCAATGGGGGACGGGTTTCCAGCACGACCGTACGCAATTCCCGTTGACCGGGGCACACCGCTCGATAGCGTGCATCGACTGCCATAAGAATCAGGTCTTCAAATCGACATCGACTGAATGCTATAGCTGCCATCAGAACAACTATGCATCAACCCAAAACCCCAATCATCCTTCTGCACACTTCACGACCACTTGTCAGACCTGCCACAGCACGACCGTCTGGAGTCCGTCAACGTTCAGCCATACAACCACGGCCTTCCAGCTCGTCGGGCCGCATCAGACCGTGGCCTGCAACCAGTGCCATGTGAACAATGTGTTCAAGGGACTGCCCCATGCCGGTTGCTGGGACTGCCATGCCACCACCTTCAACGGTGTCATCAATCCCAATCACGTTGCCGGCCAGTTCAACCATGACTGTCTGCAATGCCATACGCAGTCTGCATGGAAACCTGCATCGTTTAACCATGCAACGACGAAGTTCGCACTGACCGGTACTCATACGACACTCCCGTGTGCACAGTGCCATATCAACGGCAACTATCAGCTTCAGTATACCGATTGCTACACCTGTCATACGACGAAGTTCGCCCAGCCGACCAATCCCACCACGTGCTGGGGAACTTCAATCACAATTGCGCTCCTGCCACAGCACAACCGTCTGGAGTCCGTCAACGTTCAGCCATACAACCACGGCCTTCCAGCTCGTCGGGGCGCATCAGACCGTGGCCTGCAACCAGTGCCATGTGAACAATGTGTTCAAGGGACTGCCCCACGCCGGTTGCTGGGACTGCCATGCCTCGACCTTCAACGGTGTCATCAATCCCAATCACGTGGCCGGGCTGTTCAACCATGACTGTCTGCAATGCCATACGCAGTCTGCATGGAAACCTGCATCGTTTAACCATGCAACGACGAAGTTCGCCCTGACCGGTGCACATACGACCACCCTGTGTGCACAGTGCCATATCAACGGCAACTATCAGCTACAGTATACCGATTGCTACACCTGTCATACGACGAAGTTTGCCCAGCCGACCAATCCCAACCACGTGCTGGGGAACTTCAATCACGATTGCGCTCCCTGCCACAGCACGACCGTCTGGAGTCCGTCAACGTTCAGCCATACAACCACGGCCTTCCAGCTCGTCGGGGCGCATCAGACCGTGGCCTGCAACCAGTGCCATGTGAACAATGTGTTCAAGGGACTGCCCCATGCCGGTTGCTGGGACTGCCATGCCACGACCTTCAACGGTGTCACCAATCCCAATCACGTGGCCGGGCTGTTCAACCATGACTGTCTGCAATGCCATACGCAGTCTGCATGGAAACCTGCATCGTTTAACCATGCAACGACTAAGTTCGCCCTGACCGGTGCTCATACGACCACCCTGTGTGCTCAGTGCCATGTCAACGGCAACTATCAGCTTCAGTACACCGATTGCTACACCTGTCATACGACGAAGTTTGCCCAGCCGACCAATCCCAACCACGTGCTGGGGAACTTCAATCACGATTGCGCTCCCTGCCACAGCACGACCGTCTGGAGTCCGTCAACGTTCAGCCATACAACCACGGCCTTCCAGCTCGTCGGGGCGCATCAGACCGTGGCCTGCAACCAGTGCCATGTGAACAATGTGTTCAAGGGACTGCCCCACGCCGGTTGCTGGGACTGCCATGCCACGACCTTCAACGGTGTCATCAATCCCAATCACGTGGCCGGGCTGTTCAACCATGACTGTCTGCAATGCCATACGCAGTCTGCATGGAAACCTGCATCGTTTAACCATGCAACGACTAAGTTCGCCCTGACCGGTGCTCATACGACCACTCCTGTGCACTCAGTGTCATGTGAACGGCAACTATCAGCTCCAGTACACCGATTGCTACACCTGTCATACGACGAAGTTCGCCCAGCCGACCAATCCCAACCACGTGCTGGGGAACTTCAATCACGATTGCGCTCCCTGCCACAGCACGACCGTCTGGAGTCCGTCAACGTTCAGCCATACAACCACGGCCTTCCAGCTCGTCGGGGCGCATCAGACCGTGGCCTGCAACCAGTGCCATGTGAACAATGTGTTCAAGGGACTGCCCCACGCCGGTTGCTGGGACTGCCATGCCACGACCTTCAACGGTGTCATCAATCCCAATCACGTGGCCGGGCTGTTCAACCATGACTGTCTGCAATGCCATACGCAGTCTGCATGGAAACCTGCATCGTTTAACCATGCAACGACGAAGTTCGCCCTGACCGGTGCTCATACGACCACTCCTGTGCACTCAGTGTCATGTGAACGGCAACTATCAGCTTCAGTACACCGATTGCTACGCCTGTCATACGACGAAGTTCGCCCAGCCGACCAATCCCAACCACGTGCTGGGGAACTTCAATCACGATTGCGCTCCCTGCCACAGCACAACCGTCTGGAGTCCGTCAACGTTCAGCCATACAACCACGGCCTTCCAGCTCGTCGGGGCGCATCAGACCGTGGCCTGCAACCAGTGCCATGTGAACAATGTGTTCAAGGGACTGCCCCACGCCGGTTGCTGGGACTGCCATGCCACGACCTTCAACGGTGTCATCAATCCCAATCACGTGGCCGGGCTGTTCAACCATGACTGTCTGCAATGCCATACGCAGTCTGCATGGAAACCTGCATCGTTTAACCATGCAACGACGAAGTTCGCCCTGACCGGTGCTCATACGACACTCCTGTGCACTCAGTGTCATGTGAACGGCAACTATCAGCTTCAGTACACCGATTGCTACGCCTGTCATACGACGAAGTTCGCCCAGCCGACCAATCCCAACCACGTGCTGGGGAACTTCAATCACGATTGCGCTCCCTGCCACAGCACAACCGTCTGGAGTCCGTCAACGTTCAGCCATACAACCACGGCCTTCCAGCTCGTCGGGGCGCATCAGACCGTGGCCTGCAACCAGTGCCATGTGAACAATGTGTTCAAGGGACTGCCCCACGCCGGTTGCTGGGACTGCCATGCCACGACCTTCAACGGTGTCATTAATCCCAATCACGTGGCCGGGCTGTTCAACCATGACTGTCTGCAATGCCATACGCAGTCTGCATGGAAACCTGCATCGTTTAACCATGCAACGACGAAGTTCGCCCTGACCGGTGCTCATACGACACTCCTGTGCACTCAGTGTCATGTGAACGGCAACTATCAGCTTCAGTACACCGATTGCTACGCCTGTCATACGACGAAGTTCGCCCAGCCGACCAATCCCAACCACGTGCTGGGGAACTTCAATCACGATTGCGCTCCCTGCCACAGCACAACCGTCTGGAGTCCGTCAACGTTCAGCCATACAACCACGGCCTTCCAGCTCGTCGGGGCGCATCAGGCCGTGGCCTGCAACCAGTGCCATGTGAACAATGTGTTCAAGGGACTGCCCCACGCCGGTTGCTGGGACTGCCATGCCACGACCTTCAACGGTGTCACTAATCCCAATCACGTGGCCGGGCTGTTCAACCATGACTGTCTGCAATGCCATACGCAGTCTGCATGGAAACCTGCATCGTTTAACCATGCAACGACGAAGTTCGCCCTGACCGGTGCTCACACGACACTCCTGTGCACTCAGTGTCACGTGAACGGCAACTATCAGCTGTCCTATCAGAATTGCTACCAATGTCATTCGGTGGATTATGCCCGGCCGAGCAGCCCGAACCATGTGGCCCAACTGTTCCCCACGGATTGTGTCATGTGCCATAGCACGAGCGTGTGGACTCCAAACACGATGAATCACGACGCTGCATATTTCCGGATCTACACTGGCACGCACCGGGGCAGGTGGACCCAATGTAGTCAGTGCCACACCGCGCTGGGCAACCTGACATCGTTCAGTTGCACGACCGGATGCCACAGAACGGCACACCACCAGGGAGAGGACTGCTACGGCTGCCATAAGAATGTATAGTTGGGATCTCCCGATGCGGCCAAACGGGAAATGGTCTTCTCACGGCACCCAAAAGGGTCAGTGGCGAGAGGGAAGTATGAAAAGAATGGTGGGCACCCTATTGTGTTTGCTCCTGGCAACAGGTTTGCATGCGGCATTGAAACCCGTCCGTGGCAAGGTCACGTACGTTGCCGCGGGTTCAGTGTATACATCTCTTGGGAAAGAACTTGGTGTAAAGGATTCCACACTCCTTGTTGTGGTTTCCAGAAGGGACACGATTGCGATTGTCAAGATCATTGCCGCGAGTTCCAAATCATCTTCGTGCGTCATCGTTTCATCGTCCAGGTCCGTCAGTATCGGCGATGACGTTTTCGGGGATGTTGTTCTGGAAGCAGAGAGCCAGAATCTTGCCGACAGTACGGCCCTTCCACAGACGGCTGGCACGACACCGCAGCCGGTGGTCCGCAGGGCCAGACCCGTATCCGAGAGCAATGCAGCAGACTTGCATGGAAGAGTGAGTGCACAGTACATCACATCGTTATATGATCAGTCGGCTTATGATATCGCCCAGCCGGGGATTGTGGTGAACCTCCGCGGAACCTTGCGCGACGTGCCATTGCGGCTTGACCTCTACGCCAACCTCAGGTCGCTCTCCATTGGCAATCAGAGCCCGTTCGGCCGGACCGCCGTCAATCAGTCGCGAATCTACGAACTGGCGTTGAGCTTCGATGACGGCGGGACTGTCGCGTCGCTCGGAAGGATTATCCCGACCTTTTCTCCATCGATCGGCTACATTGACGGTGCCCTCTTCTCGAAGAAGTTCGGCAACGTGGTCATTGGCACAACAGTGGGATTCCAGCCGGACTGGTCTATGCGGGACGTCACCACGGACTACAGAAAGCTTGCGGTCTTTGCGCAGTACAGTACTCCCGATCGGATGTCATTGCTTGTTTCCGGGGCATATGCCCGAACGTACTTCCATTCCGCCCTCGATCGCGAGGCGGTCAGCGTGCTAGTGAACACCGCTCTGACTGGTGACCTGTATCTCTACGGAAACGCAGAGATGGATATGCGGAAGAAAGCAGCCGATGATTTCATACTGGCGCCAAGGCTCACAAGCGCGTACGCCAACCTTCAGTATCGTGTAGCACGCAGCTTCAACGTCGGGATCGGTGCTGAAGCCTCGCGCACCTACTACAGTTTCGAAGCGGTGCGGAACATCCCCGATTCGCTGCTCATCAACACCCTGCGATCCGGAATGAATTTCAGCGTGAACTGGTTCCTCCCATGGGGAATTGCGCTGTATGAAAATTACATGCCCCGATCGTCCCGTGGGCCGTTCGGACAGGAATTTTCAAATTCTTCCTCAGTCAGTATTTCGGACGTTTTCTCCTCCGGTGTAAATTTGCGGGCCAATGTCAACACAAGCACGAACCAGTATACAAATTCAACAGTCTATGGGGTTACCGCCCAGACAACGATCGCAAGCAGCATTGACGTGACCCTGCGTTTCCTGGGAAACGGCTACACGATAAAACAGACGGATGAAAGGATGCAGGGAAGGACGTTTGGCGCCGATCTGATGATTTTCCTGACCCGTCAACTTACGTTTCTTGCAACGTACGATCGCCGCGATGACTACGGAATGATAACGCACTCCGTGTTTGCAGAAATCGGCGTGCGCTTCTGACGTAACACACCATTGAGTATTCTCGTGTCGCAAGGTGCGGATCTGCCGTGATAACGCAAGTCACGGCAGTGTACGCCGGATTCGTCTCGCAACCGTTTCAGCCGCAGGTGGATCGAAGTTCGACATGACGACCACCATGTAGTTGCGTTCAGGCATCCACTTCAAGCGCGGCATTGAGTCCGGGTGCACCTCCGGCAATACCCAGTCCTCCTTCGCTCCCTGGTAGACGCAGAATGCCTTTCTTTATCGCTACAATGTAACGCATGAGATCCCCGGCACTGCAGTATCCCCCACCCGCAGAGCTCCCACGTTGTGGCAACGTCGCATAATTCGACGAATGTTCTTTGCCTATGTAGCCCCTTGCGATATCGGCATTCGTGTCGGATTTCTCGAACCAACCGGCGCCTGCCATCGCAGCCGGTTTGAAAATCTGCTGGGTGACATAGTTGTAGTAGTCCATTCCGCTGGCCCGCTCAATGATGAGCCCGAGAACGATGTATCCTCCGTTCGAGTAGCGCTTGCTGGTACCGGGTTCGAATTCGAGCGGCTTGTCGGCGAAGAGCGGGAGATAGTCCCGCAGAGACCGGATTTCTTCCTTCCGCGCTGCCTCGAACCGGTCACCGAAAAAGTCACCTATCCCTGACTCCATTTCCAGCAGCTGACGGATTGTCACCTTCGATGCCGCAATACTGTTCTGGATAGTCCGGAAGGTATTTGCCGATCGAGTCGTTGAGAGAAAGCTTCCCTTCATCCTGCAGTTGATAGATTGCCATTCGCGTGAAGCTCTTGATTATAGATCCTAGGTTGAATCGGGTCCCAATGGAATTGGGGACCTTCTTGTCACGATCTGCGTTCCCATAGGATTGGAGAAACATGATACTATCACCCTTTGCAACAAGAACGACCCCGGAGAATTCTTCTTTCTTCGTAGCTTCATTCAGGTAGGCCGCGGTCGCGCCGACGAACGACTTCTCATCAGAAAATGGCTTAAGTGCCGGCTCATCTGGATTGTCGGCCTGCTGCACTTTTATGAACGAGAGCCCATGCGGTTCGTTTGGTTCGAACTCGAACGTGAAATCGAGCCATCCTGCTTTGCTTCCCTGGAGAATCACCTGCACCAGGCTATCAGTTGGAACGCACCACAGTGTGGAGATTGAGAGTGCCCGCAATGTTTTGAAGTTGCCGGGCCCGTGGCAGCCGTTGTTCGACGGGAAGATCCCGGAGTGCTTTCTTTCGCCAGATGCTCTTCAAAGAATCTCTTCAGTGCGCTCTCATCGGAGCTGTTGAAGGCCGTGATATACGCTGCAACTCTTTTGCCTGCAGAGGTGCCAGGAAGTGATTGGGATGCACGTTGGGCAACGGTGGAGTTGAAGCCGATCAGCAGGAAAATCAACACAATGAAGGCATGACGGACCATGGATGCTCCCTGATGCGATGAAGGGGTCTTTCCTCTCTATTACGGAGGATCGCCTGGCCGGTTGCGGCGCTCCATGAATCTCTTGAATGGGCCGGGGGATGGAGGAACCTCTCTGGATTCCCACTCGTTCCTCTAGTATATTCATCACGACCCCCCTTTCATGGAGCTAAGGCTTTGGACACAACCAACAAGGCAGTTCAGGATTTCTATCCCGACGATCTGGGCCGCTGCTACGGCTGCGGGCGACTCAATGAACACGGGCATCAGATCAAGACCGTCTGGGATGGCGACGAGACTGTCACGCTCTTCACGCCCAAACCGTACCACACAGCCATTCCCGGATACGTCTACGGCGGACTGATCGCTTCCCTTATCGATTGCCACGGGACGGGAACGGCTGCGGCGGCTATGTACCGCGCAGACGGAAGAGAAATGGACAGTGAACCCCCGTACCGCTTTTTGACAGCGTCACTAAAGGTAGACTATCTGCGCCCGACTCCAATTGGAGTAACACTGGAGATTCGAGGGATCGTGAAGGAAATCAAAGGACGCAAGGTGGTCGTGTCGTCAACACTCTCAGCGCTCGGAGAAGTCTGCGCACGGGGTGAAGTCATTGCGGTACAGATGCCGGAGGGACTTATCGCCAGGAAGACGAAGTCTGAAGCCTAAACTCAGAACTCAGACTTTGGCCTGGAAGGATCACAAGCCCGACATGAAGCGCACAACTTCACACGAAGCCTACCCTCGCATCTGGCGTACTGTGGCCCGCATTCCCAAGGGCAAAGTTGCATCCTACGGCACGGTCGCCCGTTTGAGCGGCTTTCCGGCCCAGCCCCGGATAGCCGGGTATGCTCTTCACAGTCTGCCGGATGGCATTGACATTCCATGGCACCGAGTGATCAACGCACGCGGCCAAATCTCCCTGCCGGGTGAACGAGGCGTTGAACAGAGACGCTTGCTCGAAAAAGAAGGAGTCTTGTTTGTCTGGAAGAGCATTGACATGAAGAGGTTCGGTTGGAAGACCACGGCAAAGGTCTAAGGGAAAGCCCCTGCGCGCAAATCACGAAGGGGCTTTTCCGACAAACGGTGCGACGCTACTACCGGACGAGAACCAATTTGTTGGTCTGAACAAAGGCACCTGCAACAAGACGATAGAAATAGATGCCCGCCGCAAGATTGTCGGCAGCAAACTTCACTTCATAGTACCCCGGCGCCTTTTCACCATTCACAAGCGTCGCGACCTGCTCGCCAAGCGCGTTGAACACAGTCAACGTCACCTGGCCTTTCTGCGCTACGCCGTAGCGGATCACCGTGCTGGGATTGAACGGATTCGGATAGTTCTGCGCCAGCGTCGTTTTCGTCGGCATGGTGCCTTCGATGACGCCCGTTGTCGCGTCAATCCGCACAGGCTCGGTAAGATGCTGTGTCCCGTCGAGATCGATCTGCTTGAGCCTGAAGTAGAATATCCCGGACGTTGCATCCGGGTCAGTAAACGAGTAGTTGTGCGGGGCCACGGTGGTTCCACTGCCTTTCACGAAACCGTTCGCCACGGTTGTATATGGACCCTGCTCCGATGTTGATTTCTGCACCTCAAAGCCATAGTTGTTCGTCTCGCTCAACGTCGTCCACTCCAAACGGACTCCGTCAGCACCTATCGGTCTCGCCGTGAAGGAGGAAATCTGTACGGGTACCGGCACATTGCCATAACGAACAACAATTTGCGGCCCGGGCCAGTGAACAAATATTTCCGTACTCTGCGATTCCGAATAGATCTCAAACAAGTTCTGCCCCGTATGGAGCTCCGATGGCGAGATACCGAGATAATCAAGCGAATAGAAATGATTCTCGCCGAATTGCGGGGCATACCAATTATTCAAGCGGTAGTAGTAATTGTCGCCTGGTTGCTTGCCCCCGCTGACGGCGTTCCAACTGGAAATAACGACTTTCGCATACGTCGCATTAGAAAGATCGGCTCCCCCGGGAATATCAATGTGGCTATGCTTGGAATTACCCACACGAGCGTCGTATTCCTCCGGAACATCATATGAATTGTACACCTTGACTGACGTTCCGCTTCGTGTTAACGTCAGGTTCTCCACGGGATCAGTGACAAACCACACGCCATTATTGTCCTGAATGCGCGCAATGAATTTCACGGCACCGGAGGTCTGGTCAGGGACTAAATCGGTGTTCCAGCTGGCTTGATACGGTGAGCTGTACGCGGTGCCTACGTGCCCCTTAATATCTTCCGCATCCTCATTCTTGGTACGGTGGTAAAAGTAGTGCCAGTCTTTGTACACTCCGTCACCATCCTCATCCAGGCCATCATAATACGCAAGGAAGTCGACCCGCTGGATGCCGGATCCGCTGCTTGCCGTGGCTTCGACTGTGGGATACTCACCAAAGCTGTTGCCTGACGCATGCGACGTAATCGCGCCTGTCGGATGCGGTTTGCTGGAATTATAGTAAATGCGAAAGATAATTCCGTTCCAACCGTGCTGCCCCCAGCCGAAATTGTGGCAAGTCTGACCTTCGTTGATCCCTTCGAAATAGTTCGACCCCTGAACGAGATCGCTCAACGGCACATCCACGACGACGTTGAACTGACTGAACCAACACTCTCCGGATCCCGGCGTCGTGGTCAACTCGGGGATATCAATCCAGGCATGGTCGTTTACCCGCATTTTCTTTCCGGTGGTTCCGGCGTGGCCCTGCCAGAGGTCTATCACGGCTTCAGCGCGAACCGCGCCGCTAAGATCGTTGATGTTGATATAGAGCACTTCATTGATAAGGTATGACGGCGGAATTGTCGAAAACGTGGCGTTGGGGTCTGTCACGCGCCACTCATTGTAAGGCATCATCGTGCGTTTGAACTCTTTGTAGATATCGCCGGGCTGTGGATGCCGGAATATTGTCTGGCCGGAAGCCATGCTCCCCGCTAATGCAACAAGAAGCAAAGCGGCAGAAACGCCACCCCACAAACGAATATGCCCTGTATGTATCATTCGCGCTTCTCCCTTCAATCACTTGTGACTTTTCGAAAATTCCTTCAGGCCTGACGGAGAGTACCAACATTTCTCCGGGGATTCCTTGCGAGAGGCCTCACTTTCTGAAATCATGCGAAAATGGAGGCCTGCAAGAAACAATTCCGATAAAAGTAGTGGTGACCCGTACGATGAGTAATGTAATATACAATTGATGGTAGGGAGAGTCAACGCCAGCGTGAAAAACCCCCCAGCAGATGGCAACATCAGCGTTCAGTGGCGTTTCTGCGTTGAAGCGTCATATCTTGCGGCGGTTTCCGAAGGTTTGAGGCGAGAGCGGCGCTTCCCCATACAACGCTGTAGGCATACGATATGAACCACATTCGCGTGATGAAAGGCGCCATATCCTGTGTCCCACGTTCACTCACAAGTCTCCGTATGTGCGACAAAGTGCCGGGGATGAAGGATCCGAAAGCGTCGCTATACATTTGAGCGCGCGATCTTCCGGTAGCCCGGCACAGATTACGGTAGTAACTGCCCACCCGCCAGGACTTACGGAGAAGAGAGCAAAACTTGCGGGGTTTGTGCGCAACGACAACGCTCTCGGCATAGACCATGCGGTAGCCCGCCGCAGCGGCACGAAGGCAGAACGCTCCGTCTTCTCCCGCTTTCCATTCCGGGAACAACCCCGTCTTCTGAAAGACTTCTGCCCGTACAACGAGGTTCGCTGTCACCGCGGTGCCGTATCTGGGGACGGTGACATCGTTCCTCAAGTGGACAAGCGAGTCAAACAACTCTGCGGCATCCCGTGGCGTCGAGTACTCCCACTGAATCTTGCCGGCAACCAAGTCAGCGTTTTTGTCACGCATCACCGCAAGGGCAGCGGTAATCCAATTCTTCGTGGCGAAACAATCTGCATCAATGAAAGCGATGACTTCCCCTTTGACAAGCCGGACCCCTGCATTCCTCGCTGTTCCGGGATTATGGAGCGCAGTCTCCGTCACGAGCCGTACAGGGTACCGACGAACCACATCTGTCGTATCATCCGACGATCCATTATCAACAACAATGATTTCGAGGAGATCCTTTGGGTAGTCACCTGACAACACCGAATCAAGAAGCTTGCCGATATGTCTCCCGGCGTTGAAGGCGGGAATGACCACAGAGACCATCGGAGCAGCAGACAGGTTCACGGGGTATTCCTTCCATTCGAGCCTGAGACAAGTGCGCGGAGGATCTTCTTGAGCTCGTCCTTCAGAGCAAAACGATAGAGGATGAAATAGCGCCACATCTGAAGGTACGAGGACACCGCCTCTTTTGTAGAGAGCCGAGCCCGGTGAATTGACACGAAGTACGCGGCAAACCACGACCATTGCACGAACACGCGGCGTTTGCGTTTGATCGAATCGAACCATCCATCCCTCTCCGCCGGATTCGGATGGAGCGAGAGGGATCCTCTCGAATGATACCGACGGTAAAAAAGGGCATCCGGCAATTGATGGAATGGTCCCTTCAACGCGAGCTCTGCCAGGAGAATCTTGTCCGATCCCGTGTACGACCCTATGAGGCCGGTCTTCCGCAGAACATCGGTTCGAACAACGCCCAACACTGCATTGCACTGACGGTTCAAAAAGGAGGACTCGAAATACTGCCTGAGCCGGACCGACGGTTGTGATGCTGTGACGTCGAGCGCATCTTGGGGCTCTCTGTCAAACAGTTTTCCATTCTCATCGATCGGACGCGTCGTCGGGTAGCAGAGGATGACGGAAGGATGAGCCTCGAGGAATCCCACACACTGTTCCAGGAACGTCGGTGCGATCAGATCGTCATGTGGTAACCACCGGAAATACTTACCGGCGGCCTCATGGACAAGGCGGTTATAGTTCGGGGCCGCACCCTTGTTCGTTTCGGATGTCAGAACACGGATCCGTGAGTCCCGCGAGGCAAACTCAGAGCAGATTCTCAGCGTGGCATCGGTGGAGGCATTGTCGCCAATGAGAAGCTCAAAGTCGGTGAAGGTTTGTTGAACAATCGATTCCAGCGTCTGTCGAACAAACTCCTCCCCATTGAATACCGGCAGTCCGATGGTAACCGTTGGCATCGTTGACTTCTCATTCACGAAACTTTGTTCCATGTTCTCTGGAACGATCTTCCTGTTATCCTGCAGCCGCTGAAAGCGCGCATGAATCTGAAAAAGTAATTTAGCGGCATCAATGGTGAAAGTCAATATTCTGAGGGGGAAGCCGACAGCGTACCTAGCAACGCGCACAGGGCTTCGGCCATTGCGTCTCCGAATCCGGGGCGCCTCTCACGTCCAAAGAGGAATGCATTTCCCTTCTCTTCCGCCAAACGCCACTGCACATCCGCTTGTGCATTCGCAGTGGCTTCAATGGGATCAAGGCGCCAGGGCCATACGCTCTCTGTCGTCACCGTCGAAGAGGGAACAAATCGCCACCCCTTCGGGGTCTTCGCAAGAACACGCCCTGCAGCCATCACGAGTGACACGGTGGCCCACATGTTCCGTTGTTGTGCCAGAATCTTGGTCCATATGCCGGGCTGTACTTCATCGCCCAGAACGCCAATGATCTCCCCACGGTGGTCTCCTGTGAATGCGTAGGCAAACCAGGAGCGGAGGGGAGGTGCAAGATCTCGAAAGATCGCCGCGTGGGTGGTCTTCCAGTACGTCCCGCGGTCGTGATCGGGGTTGAACGCACCGCTCTCGGTGGCACACGGGTACCAGTGAATGGGAAGACCGCTTCTCCAGAGCCCCCTGTACGCCTCCGGGTCCAGTGCGACATTCCATTCCCGTTTGGGACCGGCCGTCGAGCCGGCATTAAGCAGAACGGACCGCACCTTCTTGCCAAGTACCTCAGGGCTGCGATTGTACGCCGCTGTAAGAACACGTGTGGAACCGACAACTGACACCACCACTCCGTCACTGCACCCTTCAACGATCTCAAGGAGGAGCCGAACGCCTGCCTGCTCCCCGTAGGTCCTGCCAGCAACGTCGTCTTCGGGGAGGGTCAGCGGATGGCTCGGACCGGCTGCAACAGGGATCGAGCGTCCGAGGAGGTATCCGAGTTGAGCAACAGGGACAAACCCCGGATCACGCTGGATGTCAAATCCCGCAGGAGAGGCCTGCAAGAACTTGCGCGTAACGTCAAGAATAACACCTTTGAGATCAAATTCCCCAAGAGCTGCCACGGTGGCAAGATCAATATGATCATCCGGATCCTGCGGGGGATGGTACAGATCCGTTATATGCACAAGGGGGATCTTGTTGTGCTTCGTTCGGTTCTCCATCCGGTCAAACGCGTGCCTCGCTCCCGGGGTGAGTCCGGCGAATGCACCCGCACCAGCGATCAATAGCTCTCGACGTTTCATTATGGCCGGAAAATGACGTAATAGTTGTGAAAAGTAGGTGCAAATCCTAAGAATAGCAACGGAACCGGGTCGGCTGCGTTCATGTTGTGTACATGTGTGAGTGTAACACTAGACCACCCAAAAGAACACTGGATAGGGACAATGACAATGCGGAATACTATTGTGATGGGACTCGCGGCACTCGTGACGATTCCGATGCTCTCGTCTGTAGAAGCCTCCTCTCCCCCGGTCGGGGAAGCCGCCCCGGATTTCTCACTCAAAGATGCCAAAGGGCAGACCCACACTCTGTCTGATCTCAAAGGCAAGTACGTCGTGCTCGAATGGGTGAATTTCGGCTGCCCTTTTGTCCGTAAACACTATGATAGCGGGAACATGCCTTCTCTTCAGAAGACCTATACCGCGAAGAATGTCGTGTGGCTCTCGATCTGTTCTTCTGCACCCGGCAAGCAAGGCTACTTTGAAGGGGGAGAACTGACGGAAAAGATGTCCACTATGAAAGCTTCTCCCACCGCATACCTTCTTGATCCTGACGGCACCGTCGGCCGACTCTATGCCGCAAAAGCCACGCCGACGATGATCATTATCGATCCTCACGGGACCGTCATCTATGGTGGTGCAATAGACAACATGCCATCAACGAACATCGATGATGTACCCAAGGCCCGTAACTATGTGAAAGAGGCTCTGGACCTTGCCTTGGCCGGAAAGAGCATCGAGGTTACGAGCAGCAGGGCATATGGTTGCTCGGTGAAGTACAAGGACTAGCACAACGCACCCCTCAATCCCCCGGAGGAAGGACATATCAGCCCCATGATTACCCCTGTTGGAGGCAGCCGCCAAGTTGGCGTGGTTGGGACGGGCCTTGTGGGTGCGTCGTTCGCCTATGCTCTCATCATTCGCCAGCTGGCGACACGCCTGGTTCTTGTAGATGTAAACAAGGAGAAAACCATTGGCGAAGTGATGGATTTTGATCACGGTCTGCCGTTTACAGGGCCGATGAAAATCCTGGCAGGGAATTATGATGATCTCGCGGGTTCCCAGGTTGTTGTGATCGCTGCCGGATCGGGACAGAAGCCCGGTGAAACACGATTAGATCTCCTGGCCCGAAATGCCGCCATCTTTCGTGAAATTGTCCCTCAAGTGGTACGACACAACCCTGATGGCATCATCCTCATTGCCACCAACCCTGTCGACATTCTGACACGTATATCCCTTGAGGTATCCGGACTTCCCGCATCGCGAGTGATCGGGTCCGGTACAATTCTGGATACATCACGTTTCCGATTCCTGCTCGGCCAATATTATGAGGTGGATGCGCAAAGCGTCCACGCGTATATTATTGGTGAGCATGGCGACAGCGAGATTCCGGTCTGGAGCCTTGCGAACATCGGAGGTGTGCGGCTTCAGGAGTTTGCACCGTTGCAGAGCAAGGTGTACAAACAAGACGAGATGGATAAGCTTTTCAAGCAGGTACGTGACGCTGCGTATGAGATCATCAAGCGCAAAGGAGCGACGTACTACGCGATCGGACTTGGTTTGGTCGCTATAGTGGAGTCAATACTCGGCGACTATCGCAGGGTGCTTTCAGTATCAACACTCATGGCGGGTCAACATGGCGTCAGTGATATGTGCTTGAGTCTCCCGTGCGTCGTTGGTGCCAGAGGAATAGAAGAAGTCCTCACACTCTCCCTCAACAAAGATGAAAAATCCGGGTTCCGGTCTTCGGCGGAAACATTGAAACTGACATTGGCTTCGCTCCAGCGCGCCTAGCCGCGATTCCAGGTCTGACCTTCCGGTTTCTCTGCTGCTTTGCTCTTCTGCAAGACCTTCTCCACGAGGCACCCGTAATCTGTGTCGTAGTATCGGGTGGTTGCCATTCAGGTGGCGCGCACCTTGAGGAATCTGCTACGGTGCCTCACGGGGAAGGGATTTTCCCGCCTTCACGATATCCACCGCCTGTTGAAACCGCTCATGAAAAGTAGTCTCTGTCAATCCGGTCGCAAGATTCGTCTGCATTTTCCTCTTTGTCACGACGGTCACTGTGCTTTTCCCTTTGCCGGCCGGCTCAACCCACACACCGACGACGCTCCCCATCGAGACAAAGTTGGCACCGATGGTTGTAAGCATATATCCGTCAGTCTTATGTTCCTCGATGGTCTCCGCCCCCTCCCATCTGAGGACTTTCATGCCGATTTCCCATGCTTTGTCGGTCCCCACCGGATAGACCTTGACGGTGCCCTCTTCTTTGCTGTTCAACACGTCATCCATTGTCGCACATCCGACAAGACATAGGGAGAGGAAGGCCACCGTGAACGACGCTGCACGTAATGATTTCATGCCACCTCCTTCTTCGTGATGAATAGCGAGTGCGGAAAAGGTATCTGATTTGACCACCAGAATCAAGTCATAGCGGATTGACGCAACAATTGACGCAACAATGGTTTCCCAAGTCGTTGGTTGGTCGGTGGCACACCCTCCCACCCGCACCTGCGTGTATCTAATACTCACACGCGATTGCCGCGCTGGCATATGCCGCAAGGTTCTCCAGTGGGGTTTCGAAGAAATGGTCGGCGCACGAGAGGATGTAGCCTCCTTCATAGCCAACCTTCCGGAACAGGAATTCCACCTGCGCCTTGATCTCTGCAATGCTCCCCACGGTGAGGACGGAATGTTGATCCATTCCCCCAATGAGGGCAATCCGGTTCCGCATCTTCTCCTTCACTTCCCAGGGTTCCTGATTGCCGCCGATGCTCGGCGGCGCCAATGTTTCAGAGGCATCGGTACCATTCTGAACTATCAGCTCTTCGATGCCGCGCGTCCCTCCACACGTGTGATAGCTCACCGTGAAGCCCAGATCGTGCAACGCATCATGGAGCTTGCGGTCGTAGGGCATGCAGAATTCCCGATGCAGATCCGGCGAGATCACCGTAGTTGATGATGATCCTCCGCCGGTTTCCACGACATCAAATTTCGCACCTTTCATCCTTTCGACAAACCGGAGTTTCTTTTCAAGAAGAATCTGCAGGAACGCGTGAACCCACCCTGGAGTGTCCATTGTTCTGAAGATCAATTCGGTGATATCCATCAGACAGGCAGCATGTTGCCAGCATCCCGCCTGGTCTCCCCACACAAACCCGCGTACGATGCCGCTGTCACCGACCTCATTGTATGCCCGTGCGAGGGGCTCGAGATTGAGTATCGGAACAGGCATGTACTTCCGGATAAGCTCGATGTCTTCGTCGTGTTTGATGAGATACTCGGTGATCCAGGTTGTTTTCTGATCCCCGGCGGTTTTGTACGACAGCCGGCCTTCCGGCGTATGGATGATGTGGTGGTTGATTCTGTTGTCTGGATCGGCGCTGACGACCTTGACCTCGTCGCGCCATTGTGGCGTAGAGAATTTCGCGAAGTCGGCATCCACCAGCCAGAACTGGCCCATATCCTCAAAATATTGTACCGCCGCATCCATGCCAAACATCCGGAATGCCTGCAGCGGTGTCGCACCCTGCAAGTACTTCTTCAGATGGTATCCCTGCCACTGGTGCACAGACACGGGCAGTCGGTCGGGCTTTTCCCTGTGGAGTGCACACATCATGCGTTCTTTGGAAGTCATCCGAGAAGTTCCTCCTTTTCCGCCGTGTTTGCATCGGAGCTGGAGATGCTGCGGACGTACTTGAAGTAGTTAGTCCGGTAGATCCGTTCCACTCCTTTTTGGTCCTGACACGCTACAAATATACCTAAAACCACCTCTTCCGTTCCACTCCTTTTTGGTCCTCAATGCTCTGACACGCTACACCCGTGACGCCGCAGGGAAACATTGGTCTCCCGTTGAAGCACCATGTTGTCTATGATAAGAGAAGCCAGGTTGAATGGTGTTGGCCGGCATTGTGCCGGCATGTACCCAAAAGCAGTGCAATCAGAACGGAAAAGATGATTCTTCCGGCACTGTTTATCATACTAATGATCCTTTCTTTCCTTGACAACGTCTAGTGGGAGCGTATCTTTAGGCAAGAAGCAAAATGCGGTATGCTTCAACAGGTTTTCGCGCCGTCACTCTGGCATCGTATGTGCTGTGCTTTGACAATGCCAAGGCAGCTCTCCCGAAATTCTGAGCAAGGGTCATCCATGAACCCACAGAGAACTCCGCCCCTCATGGCGCTCGGCATCAGTGCCATTCTCTTTGCCTCCTGCTCTTTCCTGTCGACAGAGCATCAACAGGAAGACTTCATCAGGATCAGCGGAACAAGATTCATCCATAGAGGCGCCCCGTACCATTTTGCCGGAACAAACATGTGGTACGGCTGTCTACCTGGGATCGCCCGGCTCCACGGGTGAACAGACCGCGACTCGTCAGAGAGCTCGATTCGCTGAATATCTATGGAGTAACGAATCTCAGGGTGCTTGCGGCCTCAGAGGAATCCGCCATTCGCCGGTCAGTGAAGCCGGCAATCCAACGGGCAGCGGGTGTTCTCGATGACTCCCTGCTGCAGGGTCTCGATTTTCTCCTTGCCGAAATGGCAAAGCGCGATATGCATGCAGTTCTTTACCTTGGCAACTACTGGGAGTGGTCCGGGGGGTTTTCCCAGTACAATGTCTGGACAGGCGGCCACACCGTGGATCCGGAAGATACCTCCCAGGGCTGGGGCGCGTTCATGGACTTTTCAGCGACGTTCTATTCAAATGCGAAGGCCATGGAGCTCTTCAGGCAGTTTGTCCGGCGAATCATCACGCGTACGAATACCGTGAACCACAGGGCCTATGCCGATGACCCGACGATCATGTCATGGCAATTGGCGAATGAACCGCGCCCCGGGCCGTGATGGTGAACCCGGTGTCAAAAACCTCCCTGCGTTCTATCGCTGGATCGAAGAAACTGCATCGTTCATTCACACGCTCGACCCTCATCATCTGGTTTGCTCAGGAAGTGAAGGGACGGTCGGCACGCTGAAATCCGAAGAATACTTCCTGCGTGCCTTCCAAACCCCTCATCTGGACTATCTCAACTTCCATCTCTGGCCGCTCAACTGGGGTTGGTTCGATCCCGCAGCGTGGGAGAAGACTCTTCCGCAAACCGAGAAGAACGCCGTCGCCTACATCAACCAGCACATTGCGCTGGCACGGACCCTCTCCAAACCGATAGTCATGGATGAATTCGGACTTGGACGCGACGGTGGAATGATCCTCCCCGGTACCCCGACGCAGGCGCGGAACCGGTACTTCCGGCTGATCTGCAACGTTCTGGAAGATTCCGCCCGTGCAGGCGCTCCCGTCGCGGGCTCAAATTTCTGGGCGTGGGGCGGGGAGGGCTCTGCACAGCATCCCGACGGGATGTGGAGACAAGGTGATCCGTTCGTCGGTGACCCCCCGCAGGAACCACAGGGAAGAAACTCGGTGTTCGTCTCAGACACCTCAACACTCAGGATCATCCGCGATCACGCCCGGGCTATGCTCACACTCGAGAAGCTTATGGATGCGGCAATGCCTGCGATCATACTCCAAAAATAGCCGTAGCCATTGAACCTCCACGAGTACCATTTGAGGATTTTCGAGGCGGTGTACCCGCCGTACAATGCGCTCACGATCCAGAGTGGGACCTGATTGATGGATTCCACCACGAAGCCAAACGCGAACCCGATTATGACACGTACACCGGCGCCGCGTTGATGTTCACCCCCATAGCATGAAGCTGCTGTGAAAAGTGGCGGGTGAAGCGTTTTCTTTCGCTTTTCTTTCGCCTTGTTCTGTAATTGACTCTTGGGCTCCCTTCGCGTACCTTGTTCGCACCACTATTTCAACGTTCAATACTTCAGATGCAGATGCGCTCGTGAATCATATCCTCTCCGTGTATCGAGGCCCCATTGTCACAACGTTGCCCCGCAGATCCGCGCAATCCACCCTCGTGATGCTGTCGTTGAGCGTTCTGATTTGTGCCGGGGGCTTACGGGGGCAAGATTCTGCATCCGTAAGCACAACGTACTCCAAGCACGAATACATGATCCCCATGAGGGATGGGCTCCGTTTGTTTACTGCGGTCTATTCTCCGAAAGACACCGCCCGACACTCACCCATTGTCGTGTTCAGAACGCCATATTCCATCGGTCCGTATGGTGACAATCGATTCTGGCCCACTCTTGACTCGCGTCTCTTCCAATTGTTGATCCGCGATGGATGTATTATCGTCGCTCAGGATGTGCGGGGACGGTACATGTCCGAAGGGACTTTTGAAGACGTCCGACCGTACAAGCCCGTGAAGAAATCTGTGAAGGATATCGACGAATCTTCTGACACGTATGACACTGTCGATTGGCTCGTCAAGAATGTCCGGCACCACAATGGTCGAGTGAGCATTCAGGGGAATTCGTACGGCGGCTTCTACGCCTGGATGGGAGCCATCGATGCACACCCGGCTGTGAAGGCAGTGTATCCGAGCGCACCGGTATCACAATGGATGGGTGGCGACGACTTCTTCCATCATGGCGCTCTGCTGCTTCCGCACGCGTTCAACTTCTACGGCTGGTTCGGATGGCCACGCCCTTATCCAAAAAGCGAACCAGACAAAGGATATGACCAGGGAACACCCGACGAGTACAAGTTCTTCCTTGACCTCGGTCCCCTGACAAACGTCAACAAAAACTGCTTCCATGATAGCGTTGCGTTCTGGACGACGATCACCCGCAACGGCAAGTGGAACGACTTCTGGGCAGAGCGCAGCATTTTGCCTCACCTCAAGAACCTGCAACCGGCTGCATTGGTCACCGGCGGGTGGTTCGATACCGAGAACCTGTTCGGCGCTCTGAACAGCTACGCAGCGAATGAGCGTCAAAGTCCGCATTCAACCACCACGCTGGTCATTGGTCCCTGGTCCCACGGACAGTGGAATGCCGACACGGGGGATTCGCTCGGCCCTGTGCAATGGGGTTCGCCGACGGCGACGTATTTTCTCGACAGCATCTACATGCCGTTCTTCAGATACTACCTTCGTGGTGAAGGGTCGCCTCCCCGCGCCGAAGCCTTCGTATTCAATACTGGCGCCAACGTCTGGCGGCGGTTTGATGTCTGGCCACCCCCAGGAATCGTAACAACGAACCTGTACCTCGGTGACAAGTCCACGTTGTCATTGGAGAAGCCGGACTCCTCAGGCAACGTCTTCGATGAGTATGTCAATGATCCATCAAAGCCTGTGCCCTATACTGCCGAAACTGTCCGTTGGTACAAACCCGGATTCATGGTCGAAGATCAGCGGTTTGCCTCACGACGGCCTGACGTGCTTGTATATCATAGTGCCGTATTGAATGAAGAGGTAACGGTGGCGGGTCCCATTGAAGCCAACCTGTCTGTCTCCACAACAGGAACCGACGCGGATTGGATTGTGAAACTCATCGATGTCTTTCCCGACACGCTCGAGCATTCAGGTCCCTGGGCTTTGCTCGCACGGAGTCCGGCCGCAGATCGGTTTCGTGGGTATCAAATGCTCGTTCGGGGTGATGTGCAGCGCGCCAAGTTCCGCAATAGTCTCTCGTATCCCGAGCCATGCACACCCGGAGCGATTACAGCGGTGCGCTTCGTTCTTAACGATGCCTTCCACACCTTCCGGCGAGGGCATCGCATTATGGTCCAGGTCCAGAGCTCCTGGTTTCCGATGATTGACAGAAATCCAGGGAGATTTCTCGACATCTTTGCCGCGAAAGAAAAGGACTTCCAAAGAACAACTCAGAGAGTATATAGATCTTCCCAGTATCCTTCCTGTGTGGCGGTCGAGGTTCTGAAGAAGTGACGGGAATTCCGCGAACAATATGCAATATCTTTCGCCGTTGAGAAGGAAGACCTATGTCCATTCTTGCCGGTCAGACTGTTTCCCACTACACGATCCTCGAACAACTCGGCGGCGGAGGGATGGGCGTCGTGTACAAAGCCCGCGACCTCAAGCTGGATCGCTCCGTCGCCCTCAAGTTCCTTCCCCCGGAACTCACCCGGGATTCCGAGGCCAAAGAACGCCTCATCCACGAAGGCAAAGCTGCTTCCGCCCTGCAACACCCTAATATCTGCGTAGTCTACGACATTGACGAGACCGATGACGGCCAGATGTTTATCTGCATGGAATACCTCGAAGGTGAATCGGTGAAACAGAGAATCCAGAACTGCAGAGTTAGAACACCCGGCAATGGGCAAGAAACAATGGGTCTC
Organism: Ignavibacteriota bacterium; assembly: GCA_963849385.1. GTDB lineage: Bacteria > Bacteroidota > Ignavibacteria > UBA10030 > UBA6906 > Fen-1255. Next base: position 680,665 of record CAWKHH010000003.1, read on the forward strand.
CCGTCGCACGAAGCGATGATGATCGCCGTCCAGGTTGCCCACGGGCTGGCTGCAGCGCATGCTCGCGGAATTGTCCACCGTGACATCAAGCCTGCCAATATCATGGTTTCCAAAGAGGGCGTAGCCAAGATTGTGGATTTCGGCCTGGCAAAACTGAGCGGTCAGACGTTGCTCACAAAAGCAGGCTCGACATTGGGCACGGCTGCGTACATGTCGCCCGAACAGGCACGAGGTGAGCCGGTTGACCACCGTACAGATATCTGGTCGTTGGGTGTGATGCTCTATCAGATGCTCACCGGCAATCTACCGTTCCGGGGGGATTTCGACCAGGGCGTGATCTATTCCGTCCTTAACGAGAAGCCGAAACCACTCACCGGCCTCAACGAAAGGCTTCGCCAGAGGCTGGATGCTGTGCTACAGAAAGCTCTCGAAAAGCAAGCTTCCAATCGGTACGGCAGGGTCCAGGAAATGACCGATGCCCTCCAGGCAATCATGGAACCACAGGAGCAGCTGAAGGAGGAGCGGGCACCTTCTTTTCTGCGGAGAATCCGTTCGAAAAACATCATTGTCAGTGCTGCGATTTCAATTGCTGCCCTCGGTGCTCTCACGATCTACATCGTAGCGAGAGGACCGACCACCACCAGACCCGGCACTCTGCCTGTGGTGGACTCGCAAAGGAATTCCGTTGCCGTTCTTCCTTTTACCGACTACAGCTCAGGGAAAGACCAAGAGTACTTCTGCAGCGGCATCGCGGAAGAAATGACCACTGTCCTTTCGCAAATCCCTGAACTGAAAGTTGTGTCCCGGACGCGCGCATTCACTCTCACAAAGAACTCGATTGACATCACAGAGATGGGAAAACAACTGGGCGTCGCCACAGTGCTCGGAGGGAGCGTCCGCAAAGACGGGAATCAACTCCGCATCACCGCCCAGCTGACAGATGTCACCGATGGGGTTCAAATCTGGACGGACACGTACGATCGCACCCTCCAGGATATATTCGCGATCCAGAACGAAGTCGCGCGCTCGGTAGCTGCGGCACTTAAGATCACCCTGGCACCACAAACCGCAGAAAGAATGGTCCCGCGACAAACTGCGAATGTGGAGGCATACGAGCATTGGATGAGAGGAGCGTACTTTGTAAAACTCTACCTCATATCCTACCGGGAACAGGATATCCAGAGAGCCATCCACATGTTCGAAGCGGCCATTGCCTCCGACTCTACATATGCGCTGGCCTACGGCGGCATGGCCTGGGCGTACGAACACCGGTATGTCTACAATGGGCACAGGAGTCCGGCTGATCGGGAGCAGGTCGTACGTTGCATTGAGCGCGCCTATCGACTGGACTCATTGAGCGGGTCGCTCAACGCAGGTATGGGATATCTCGCTTATATGAAGGGAGACTACGACGGGGCATATCACTTCTGCAGGACCGCCCTGGCCTTGGAACCACGATCATTGTTTGTGAACCACCTGATCGCTGTTTTTCTTGCCAAAATCGGCCTCAACAGGCAATCTGAAACATTTTTCGCACGGGCAATCTCATTGGATCCATACTATTTGCTGAGCATCGGAGAAATCGCCATTGCGTTCGAGTTCGAAGCTGAATTCGAAAAAGCGACCTCTTACTACCGGCGGGCACTCGACCTTTCCCCCAATGACAGAATCTACAGGTCGTCGTTCATCAGTCTCCTCATCAAGACCGGGAGGCTGCAAGAAGCGACTGATCTTCTCAAGAAGGCCACGATCGCTGACCCGGGATATCCGGAATATGTACGCTGCCGGGCGCTCATCCATGCGTTACGCGGCGAGCGGGATCAAGCGTTGAAGCTTTGCCGGGACCCGGAGATTCTCTCGATGCTTGGAATGCAGCAGGATGCACTCCGTCTTCTTGAACAACTGGAAGGGCGGAGCGCAGAATATCAATATCAAGCACTGTCCACGAATCCACACTTCGACATATTGCGTGGCAATCCACGGTATCAGGCCATACTCGCCCGCCAGGACGAGGTATTCAAGGAAAGAATCCGGAAATATGGAGATCTGCAATGACTACTAGCCACTTGAGCCGTCGGGGCTTCTTGCACAAGAGTCTGACAGGTGCTGCAGTTGCTGCCGCGTTTCCAACGCTGACGATGGCAGAAAAGCCCTCTCACGCTCCCCTCCCCTTTGCCGACATCCAACCCGGTGACTTGGATGAAGTGTCGATCAGCGATCTCGCAGAGAAGATGACATCAGGCACGTACACCTCCCGATCGATCACAGAGACGTATCTCGCCCGCATTGAATCTGTAGATCGTCAGGGACCTGTGCTGCGCAGCGTTATCGAACTGAACCCCGAGGCATTGGCGATCGCTGATGCACTTGACAAAGAAAGAAAAGAAAAGGGGCCGCGCGGACCACTTCATGGCATCCCTATCCTCATCAAAGACAACATCGACACGGCCGATCAAATGGCCACCACCGCCGGTTCACTGGCGCTCGTAGGGGCACGACCCCCTGAAGATGCGTTTCTCGTGCAACAGCTCCGCCGGGCCGGTGCCGTCATCCTGGGCAAGACCAATCTCAGCGAGTGGGCAAACATCCGCTCAAATCACTCCACCAGCGGATGGAGCGGACGGGGTGGGCTGACAAAGAATCCCTATGCCCTCGACCGCAACACATCAGGATCCAGCTCAGGCTCAGCTGCAGCGGTGGCGGCGAATCTCTGCGCTGCTGCAGTGGGTACCGAAACCGACGGCTCTATCGTCAGTCCTTCGTCGGTCAACGGAATCGTCGGGCTCAAACCGACGGTCGGATTGGTGAGCCGTACGGGTGTGATCCCGATATCACACTCGCAGGATACGCCCGGCCCGATGGCGCGTACCGTTCGGGATGCCGCAATCCTCCTTGGCGCACTCACCGGCATTGACAAGAACGATCCCGCAACATCCAGGAGCCCCCGGACACCAGCTGACTATGGGCGACATCTCGATGCGAACGGCCTGCAGCGAGTACGCATCGGTGTTGTACGCAAATACTTCGGATTCCTGCCGGCGGTGGATGAGATCATGAAGGGGGCACTCGATGCTCTCACGGCGCAGGGCGCCATTCTTATCGACCCGGCGGATATCACAACCATTGGGAAGTTCGACGATTCGGAGACTATCGTCCTTCGCTATGAACTTAAGGCGGATCTCAATACCTACCTGGCCCGGCTCGGTCCGCAAGCCCCCGTCCATTCGCTGAAGGAGATCATCGAGTATAACGAGAAGCATTCAACAACAGAGATGCCTTTCTTCGGGCAGGAGACGTTTCTGAAGGCGGAGGCTAAGGGCCCGTTGAGCAGCAAAGAGTACCTCAATGCTTTGAAAAAGAATCATCAGCTTGCGCGCAAAGAAGGTATCGATGCGGTGATGGACAAGTTGAAGCTTGATGCGCTGGTCGCTCCGACCGACGGCCCCGGTTGGGTCACAGATCTCATTACAGGCGATCATTACATCGGGGGAAGTTCAACGGCAGCCGCAGTGGCAGGGTACCCAAGCATCACCGTCCCGGCAGGATCTGTGTTCGGAATGCCCGTCGGTATCTCATTTTTTGGACGGGCCTGGAGCGAGGCTTTGCTCATCAGGCTTGCCTATGCGTACGAGCAAGCTACGAAGGCTCGCCGGCAGCCCCGCTTCCTTTCAACAGTGCAAATACACGTCGCAAGGTAAACCGCGCACGGTGGGAGGGGCATTTTTCGACTTCAGAATCCGGGCATGTCAATTCCCTCACCCCTCCGGTACCTGCCCGGAATCGTCACCGGCAGTTTCCCCATCACTCGGATTCTCCCGGTCACCGCCCGGGCGACAGAACGTTCCGCGAGGTATGTCCCATTGTAGGGGGACATGACGACCGCGGTGTTCGGCAGTTTGCCCAGAACATACGGATCACCAAAAGCGACGAGAATGACCGGGATCGGATAACTGGCGGAGACCCACGAGGAACTCTTCCAGAGCTTGTGAAAACCGGCGGTCACCTTTCCATGCAACAACCGAAAGATAGATCCCCACCAGCAACACATCACTATGCTTCGCATCGTCTTTTAGCTGGGCAATACGCTCGCGTCCGGTGTCATTCGAAATTCTGGTTAGTGTTGCCGACCCAATGGACGATTGGAGTCCATTCAGTAATTCAAGTCCCACCGCACTTGTGGGTTCTTCGGTGATCGTGACAACCTGTGCGCGGGCGGTGCGGGAAAGAGGGAGCACTCTTCCGAAGTTGTTCAGAAGCGTGACGGATGCATCCGAGATCTCTTCGCTGATCTTCTGGAATTTGGGATCGCCGACAACCTTGAAAATGGAATCGATGCTGACGGTCCGATGCCGGTCGAGACCTACCCAAGCCTTTGCGCGCAGTATGCGTCGAACCGATTCATTGATCCGTTCTTCCGAAAGACGTCCGGTGCGAATTGCCTGCAGTACGCCGGTGTATCCTTTGTCGATGTCCTCTATGCCGAGCACGGCATCTACTCCTGCTTCAATTGCACTCACGGACGCCTCCGCTGATCCAAAGTGATCTGTGACCCCCTGCATGCGCATGCCATCTGTCACAACGATGCCGCCGAATCCGAGATGATTCCGCAGGAGGCCGGTGATGATTGGTTTGGACAGGGTCGACGGGCGGCCCGTCGAATCAATGTGCGGGAGAGCAAGATGAGAGGTCATGACCGCCCCGACGCCGGCCTCGATTCCAGCCTTGAATGGAACGAATTCAACGCTGTCCAGGCGCTGCCGGTCACTCAACAACACCGGAAGCTTCATATGTGAGTCATCTCGAGTATCTCCATGTCCTGGAAAATGCTTCAACGTAGCGAGCATTGTGCCGTCCCGCGTCCCATGGACATAGGCCGTGACCATGCTCGCCACCAGATTCGGATCTTCGCCGTACGAACGCGTGTTGATGATGGGGTTGTCGGCGTTGCTGTTCACATCGGCCACCGGAGAATTGCTCCATTGAATCCCGATCGCACGCGCCTCGAGAGCGGTAATTCGTCCGAATTCGTAGGCATACTGCGGGTTGCCGGTTGCACCGATGGCCATCTGAGAAATGAACTGCGTTCCTCCCCCCGGGATGAATCGTGGCAGTCGATCGGTCCAGCCGCGGGAGAGGCGCCAGGACGTGCCATACGTCATTCCGGCTTCCAAATCCCCATTGACAAAGAGGGGGACCTTCGAGATTCTTTGCAGTTTGTTTGTGATGACGGGAATATCCAATACATTTCCACCCCCAAGGATGAATGAACCGACATGGTAGCGATTGATCATTTCGAGGGCATATTGGTAGGCCTGGTCGTCTTCGTGTGTGTATACTGCTGCGAGCTCAACAACGAAGAGCTGTCCGACCCGTTCTTCGAGACTCAAAGAGGCAAGTGTCGAGTCAACCCAGCGGGAAGACTGTCCATGCGCCATCCCGGCTGTCAGCCCGAGAGAGATCAACAGGAACACACGGTGCACGTTCATTATCGGATACCTTTCATCGATTGTCCGGCGTAATATAACGCTTTCTCCTGTCTTTTTGTCTGGTCACTTCGTATCATAGCGTACTTCAGGAAAGGTCCGGACCATGAAATCCCCTCTGTGGCTCTCTGCTATTCTTGCATTGCTGCTTCTTTTCGGGTGTGGTCAACCCGAGCCGGTAAAGACGAAGAAAGTGCCAAAGACCTTTGTTGAGTTTGGGAATGAGCGTACCGATGACTATTTCTGGCTGAACAACTCTCATGATAGCACGGTTATCGATCACCTCCGCCGGGAGAATGCGTACACAGGGGCGGTGCTCAAGCACACGGAAGGGCTGCAGAAGAAGATCTATGACGAACTGGTCGGAAGAATTGAACAGAAGTACGAGTCACTGCCGGTGAAAGAAAACGGCAACTGGTACTACATCCGGTATGAAGAGGGAAAACAGTACCCCCTGTATTGTCGCAAGAATGGCACCCTTGCTGCCGCGGAAGAAGTGTTTCTCGATGTTCCCAGAATGGCTGAGGGCCACACCATTTTCATGGTACGCGGATATGCGGTGAGTCCGGACAATCGCTGGCTGGCCTACGGCATTGACACCTCCGGCGATCGCAGGTGCGTCCTTCGTATGAGAGACCTCACAAACGGCCTGGAGGCTCCTGAGACCATACTGAACACGAGCAGCGACTATCAATGGGCAAACGATAACTCAACCCTCTTCTATGTGCTCAACGACCAGACCGTTCGCGCCTACAAGGTGATGAAGCATGCCCGCGGGACAGATCCTTCGTCCGATCGTGAGGTGTACCGCGAGTCGGACAGCACATTCGGGGTGTCGCTATCATCTACACACGACCATGCGTACATCTTCATTTCGTCCAGAAGCACGCTCAGCAGTGAATGGCGATACATTGTCGCCGGCAATGCCGGGGCTTCACCGGTGTTGATCCAGCCCCGTCAGAAAGACCTCCTGTACACGGTACTGGATCACGAAGGGAATGCCCTGTTCATTCAAACAAACAAGGATGCAAAGAACTTCAAGCTCGTGCAGGCATCCTTCGCATCACCCGGGCTCAAGAACTGGAAGGATGTCATCCCGCACAACCCCGGGGCTTTTCTCCAGGAGGCGGCGGTGTATACGCGCTACATCGTGGCACAACAAAAAATCAATGGTCTGACACAGATACTCGTGTTCGACCGGCAAACGAAGCGGTCGAACTATGTGGACTTCGGGGAGCAAACGTACGTCGCCGATTTCTACCCTGCAACCGATGCGTATGATTTGGACAGTATCCGGTATTCGTACTCATCGCTGACGACGCCGCGTTCAGACTTCTACTACAACCTTACCTCCGGCGATCGGTCCCTGCTCAAACGCGACAGAATCGGAGGAGGCTTTGACGGCTCCCTGTACGAGACCAGGCGCATCTGGGCGACTTCTCCTGATAGTGTCCGGGTTCCGGTGAGTATCGCATTCAAGAAGGCGTTGTTTAAGCACGACTCCTCCAACCCGATGCTGTTGTATGCGTACGGTTCATACGGCGCCAACTCCGACCCATACTTCAATTCTTCGGTGATCAGTTTGCTTGACCGTGGCTTCGTGTATGGCATCGCGCACATCCGTGGCGGACAGGAAATGGGGAGGCATTGGTACGAGGATGGCAAAGTGCTCAAGAAGAAGAACAGTTTCATGGACTTCGTCGCCTGTGCCCAGTACCTGGTCGATCAGAAGTATACCTCTGCTGACAGGCTCTTTGCCAATGGTGCCAGTGCGGGGGGGATGCTGATGGGTGCCATAACAAACATGCGTCCGGACCTCTTCAAAGGGATCCTCGCCGAGGTTCCGTGGATGGATGTCATCACCGACATGGAGAATCCCGACCTTCCACTTACGACACTTGAATATGAAGAATGGGGCGACCCCAATATCAAAGAGCAGTATGACTACATGCTGACGTGGTCGCCGTACGATAACGTGAAGGATGCAAAGTACCCCGCAATATTGGCAACAGGTGGTCTGAACGATACGCAGGTGCCGTACTTTTCGCCTGCCAAGTGGGTGGCGAAAGTGAGGGAGCACAACATCGGCACAAACACGGTGGTCTTCAAGGTGAACATGGGTGCCGGTCACTCGGGCGAATCTGGACGTTTCGAGCGTCAAAAGCTCACGGCGTTGAAATACGCCTTCATGCTCGATGTGTTGGGGATGAAGGAGTAGCTCTGCATGCCGACGCACGGCATTCGAACCATGAGCTTCCGTTACCCGCTACTTCTGGCGGCGGGCCTCATCTTCCTGTCTGCTTCGACAAACGGACAACCGAAGCGTATCCGGATAGCCTGCATCGGGTCCGCTTCATCGTTTGGAGCCGGCATGCCCGGCACGGATACGAATTCTTCTCCAGCTCAACTCCAGAGGATGCTGGGAGAAGGATGTGAGGTCCGGACATTCGGGGCAGAGAAGGATGTCCGGGAGGCCCTTCGTTTTCTGCCCGATCTCGTCTTCCTTGATGTCGGAAATCTCGTCCAGCCATTCCTTCAACTCCCCTCACATCCACGCGTTGTCTTGCTCATTCCGCCGTCTCTTTCGTCGATCGGTACCACAGATACCTCCCGGACCCTGATGGACAGCCTCATTGTTTCCCGGTTTCAACAATTCGCCTACGCGTCCGGATGTGAAATCATAAACCTCCACACCTTTTTCCTCGGACTCGAGCATCTCTTCTCGGAAAAGAGAGGCCCATCCCCCGTCGGGGCCGCATTGATCGCTTCGAGGATGAAAGAGATCGTTTCCCTCGGTGAAGCTCCCCCGTTTGATCTTCTGGCGACTACGCGCATCGCGGGTGTGCACACGTCCTATTTCGGCTTCGACTGTTGTGACTTCACCTTTGATGGAAGGAATGCCAAGATTGTGCGACCAAAGAAAACGGCTCCGGGACATCCGTGGATCTGGCGGGCACGATTCTGGGGGCACGAGCCGCAGACCGAGATCGCTCTTCTTGAACGAGGCTTTCATCTTGTCTACTGCGATGTTGCCGAGCTGTTCGGCAACGACGAGGCAATCGGCATATGGAACAGATTCTACGACATGCTCACACAAGCGCGGCCTATCCGGCAAGGCGGTGCTCGAAGGCTTCAGCAGAGGTGGTATTTACGTGTACCGATGGGCGGCATTGCATCCCGATCGCGTTGCCTGCATCTATGCAGATGCACCAGTTTTCGATTTCAAGAGCTGGCCGGGAGGCAGAGGGCGGGGGGGCGGAAACCCGACCGAATGGGAACGATTCAAAAAGGACTTTGACCTCGCTTCCGAAGAAGAAGCCCTTGCGTTCAATGGGAATCCTCTCGACCTCGCCCCGAAGATTGCAGAAGCCGGATTCCCCATGCTTCACGTTTGCGGCGACGCCGACACGACAGTACCTATAGAGGAAAACACTGACATCTTTGAAAAGAAGATCCTCGCACTCGGCGGCCGCATCACGGTCATTCGAAAGCCGGGTATCGGCCACCACCCCCACAGTTTGCCCAATCCCCAACCCATCGTGGATTTCATCATGAGTGCCGTAAGTAAGGAATGAGTAAGTAAGAAATGAGTATTCTGTTATTGCGAATTGCGGCCCTTGTTGCGATATTGTGCGGATGACAAAGACCTTTTATGTATCTCCCACCGCTTCACAGAACGTTGCACTATTCATCATAGCCCTGGCACTCGTTGCCCAGTTCTGCACAGCCGGCCAGCATGGTCGTGCACCCTCCCCGCGCGACGGTGACCCGTGCGGTCTTCCTGATACAACTTTACCCGCATATCGCCTTGCGGCCTCGCTGAACTGGGGGTACGGATACGATAGCCTGCGCACCGATATCGCACGGTGGTCTGCAAGCCCGTTTGCTCACGTGGATTCCGATCGGGGCCAGTGTGCAGAACAGAGCCCTGTATCTGTTGACCATCCAGGACACGGCAACAGCCTTCCTCCCGCGGAAACGGGTCTGGATTCACGCGCGCACACATCCCAATGAAGTTCAGGGAACGTGGGTGACGAACCAGATCATCACGCAATTGCTGGGCTCATCGCAGCTGGCGCGGCAATTGCGGGGCGGGTGCGTCTTCAACGTTCTCCCGATGATCAACCCCGATGGTGTGGAGCTCAAGCACCCCAGAGAGAACGCCAACAATATCGACATTGAGAGCAATTGGACGGCCGTCCCCGGGGAGCCCGAGGTGCAGACGTTGCGCGCCATGTTTGTAGCTCTCATGTCACAACCCAACCCTATCCGTATCGCCCTGAATATGCACTCGGCGTACGGAACAGATCGCTACTTCGTGTACCATACCGCAACGGGTACCACAGCCGGCTATGCAGCAGTTGAACAACGGTTCATCAACGCAGTGCGGAGCTACTTCCCGGGAGGAATCCGGCCATATGACTTCTTTGTGTCGTGGACAAGTGGACCGTCGCTGGTCTACCCCGAGAGTTGGTTCTGGAAAAACTGTGGCGCGAGCGTTCTTGCTCTCACGTACGAAGACATGAACGACGCATCCGCTCATGCGTTTGATTCCACGGCGAATGCCATTCTTCGTGGGATTGCCGATGAGCTGGGCATCTCCGGGTCAGCGGATGCTCCCGCCGGCAATGAACGTCCGGCAACGTTTGCGCTTGAGCAGAATTACCCCAACCCGTTCAATCCCGTTACCACGATTGGGTTCCGGATTCAGGGTGTCGGGTCACAAAACCCGGGACCCGCGGACCCGGCCTCGAACACCCGGTACCCGCAACCCGGAACCCGGCGGGTGAGGCTTGCAGTGTACGACATGCTCGGCCGCGAGGTGGCGGTGCTCGTAGATGAGCCCAAAGAGCCAGGCACATACAACGTTCCCTTCTCCGCACGGGGATTGTCAAGCGGTATGTACCTCTACAGGCTATCCGCTGGCGGATTCGTGCAGACGCGTACGATGCTTTTGGTAAAATAGAGGCATTGTTCTCCGGCCTATGCACAGCTCTGGCCCTCTTTGATCTCTTTCCCCGGTTCGAGGACCAACCCCACACGCCGGAGGATTCGTTACGATGGGAGAAGCGCCGGCGGGAAACCTACAGAGGTTCGAAATGCGAGACTCCGACCGGGTGTCGCGACTATGACACGTTGCGGAGTATGACGAAGCCCGAAGCCACGATGAGTGAAGCGCCGGCGAGTCTCACTCCAAGCCGGTCATCAGAGAAGAGCTTCCCCCCCAGGAGAGACGCATAGAGAATCGATGTGCGCTTGACGGCAAGAACCAGGGCAACGGGCGCATCCTTCGTTGCTTCAAGTTGTGCGAACCGGTAGGCAATCGTCAGGATACCTATCGCCACAAGAAACGGCCAGTGCTCCCGCCCCTTCTGAAACACCAGCCGCGCAGGAATCTTGCGAACCAGGAGAAGCACGCCGAAGATGAAACAATACACGATGTGTTGATAGACAAGGACGACGCGGGGATCGGTGTTGTACCCTGTCACAAGCAACTTGTCAGCCACAGACGAAACGGCGAAAAGACCAAGCGCCCCTACGATGTAGTAGTGGCTGGTCGGAAAACGCGGTACTGAGAGTGACGAGAAGGAATTCCCTGCAGGCCTGCGTTCAAGCAAGTATGTCCCGGCGACCACCAACCCGATACCGATCCATTCCCACCCCTTCAGCACTTCCCCCGTGGCCAAAAAGGAGATAAGCGCGGTGACCGCCGGCGTCAATCCAAGGAGCGGCAAAACGCTGCTAATCTGCTCACGTTCCAACGCCATCATCACCAGAAGGAACCCCACTCCACCTAAAATACTCTTGCCGAGAATAATCAGCAGCGTTGATTGTTGAAGCCCTGTGATGTCCATGGTGAGCGGCACGTACATCGAGAGCACCATGATTATGAGCGAGACAAGGAAAGAAAACTCCAGAGCGTGCGCCCGCAGCAGAACCTTCTTCTGAATGATGGCTGCAGCAGCTGACAGGACTGCGGAAGAGGACGCCAGAATGAACCAGACCATATGTGCTTCACAACTCCCTTGCTAATAGGTTAACGTAGCCGAAAGCACCGCATCTCTCCCGGGCTCACAGCGCACCACGCCACGCAATGTCGAAAGATGGTTCCTAAACGCCTTGTCAAAGATGTTACGCACTTCAGTGCGCACCGAGAGGTTCATCCATCCAATTGTCCAGGGCATGCTCGAGAAGCCGGCACTAAGAATTGCATACCCCGGCGTGCGGACCTCACCTGCGCCGGGATTCCCTTGCGTACCTGCCCAGGGTATGCTGATCGTCACCGTCCCCCAACCCCCAATGATTCCTTTCAGGGCCACCTGCCCTCCTACTGGCGGGATCTGTGGCAAATCGGTGCCGTTGTATCTATCCTCGCCGCGCACGTAGGCGAAAGTCAACTCGATCGCACTCCATCCCGTGACCGCCCGCTCAATCTCAAGTTCCCATCCGTACAACCGGGCACTGCCGATGTTCGTCCTGAAGAATGCATTGCGCCCTTCGTACAGACCGGGCATCTGGCTGACACGATCTGACATGGAGTTCAAAAAGACATCCCCCCGAACTCTTACTCCTTCCCACTGAACCCGGATTCCGGCATTGACGCACGAACTTCTCTCGGAACGCAGGTCCGGATTTCCCACGTACACGACACTGCCTAGGTCGATGAACTCAAAACGCTCCTCGAGAGACGGCGAGCGAAATGCTGCAGAGTACAGGCCTGTGATATCAATGCCGGATGTTACCATGTACCGCAAGCCTGCATGGGCACTCCAGGATCCGTCATGTTCCCGGCCGCTGTTCCATAACAGACGTTGATTCCCCGGCCTGGTATTCACCACACCGCCGGCAATGACGTACTCGGGATTCAGCACTTCTTCATTGCTGACCCGGATCCAATCGTACCGTGCCCCGCATGTCGCGGTCAACCGCTCGGGAATGGCACTCCATTCGTTGAGAACAAACACTCCCGCACTCAAATAACGCGAAAAGGGTATTGGCCGTTCACCGGTGATACCGCTTTCGGTCTGCCGCTCACGCCTGCTGTCCAGCTCCCGTTGCCAGCCCTCAATACCTGTCGTGATCAGAAGCTCCGGAAGCGGCGTGAGGCGGGCTTCGGCCTGCGCGCTGACTGTCGTGTGAACGGCGTGCGGCGTCACTATCGTGAAATTCGTGTTCCTGATCTCAACGTTGCGCACGATTTCCTGTCTCTGCGCCCGGAGAGTGAGAAGTGGAACGAGCGACGTAAGACTCGGCATGCGGTACTCCACCCCGAAGAGTTCGCGACGCGCAAGAGTGTATCGTGCGGTCGAAGATGCGGCAAACGGGGCGCCCCCCGGAATGCCGGTGTCGGTGGCTTGAACACGCTGGTAGGTCAGGAGTGCCGACTGTCCGCCTCCCACAGCGATGCCAAGTGAACCCGAAAGACTGAAATCGTGAACTTGCGAATTCGCCAGGTCACCTTCGGGCGTTCGCGTGTCCCCTGCTTTCCGAATCCCCCCGCTGAGCCGGAGGGCAACCCGGCTGTCAGTGGCTTCCAGTGCCGCAAACTGTGAGAATCCGAGGTCAACGCTCGAAAGGTCGCTCGTGAGTTCCCCGCTCATCTGCAACTGATCGGTGAACGATGGCCTCCTGGACACCAGCTGCACCACCCCCCCGATTGCTCCCGTGCCGTGTTGCGACGACGCCGGGGATTTCACCACTTCTACCCTTTCCAGGTCATGCATGTTGATGAGGGAGAGTGCCCCCGCAATATCATTCGCAGTTTCGATCCTTGCATCATCCACCACGGTGACGATATTCGAGCGGCTCAATCCGCGGATGGCGATTGCGGTCTCCCAGGGACCATCGCGCACGAGCGCGAGTCCTGGCACCCGTTGCAGCGCATCTGCCAGCGTCACTACGGGTGATCGAAGAATTGCGTCATGAAGTTCAACATTAAGTGGATAAGGAGTGGTGCCTAAGGAGAAGGCGGTGCGCGTGCATAGTACGATCACCTCGTTCGTCGGGAGCACCACCGGCTCCAGCGCAATGAGGATGCCTTCAGCGACGGGAACCGGCGGGATTGCGCGTTCGACGGATGCATAAGCGAGATGATGGATGCTCAGGGTGTGCCGGCCGGGCGCGAGGGAATCGAAACGGAAACCGCCCTGTGCATCAGTGATTGTCTTGTGTCCCGTTTCAACCAGAGTCACAATCGCATGGTGTACGGGTTGACCCGTTGCGCCATCGATCACTTTGCCCGAAAGCGGCAGATGCTGCGCAATGGCAGCCATCGCACAAGCGCACAACACAACAATCGTATACCCGATTCGGCAGCTCCTGACCAAACGATCCCTCATTCTTCAGCGCCCTTCGTTCGCGATTCCACCAGCCGGCGCGTGAGAACGGCAAGACTTTGTGTGAAGAGCGCGTTCTCTACGGTCGCTTTGCCCGTGGTCTTCAAGTGAGTGTGAGAAAAGTTCCAGATGCCGCGAATACCGTTTTCCACCATCATCACCGCAACGGCTTGCGCTCCTTCTGGCGGAACAGCGATGACGCCTATGTCTATCGTATGTTCTTCTGCAAATGTCGGAAAGTGACTGATGTGATAGACCGGAATATTGTTGATCAAAATATTCGAGCGTTCCTCTTCACTTTCGAACGCTGCGATAAATCTCAAGCCATATTCTTCACGCCAGGGGTAGTTCAAGAGCGCACTCCCCAGATTGCCGACGCCAAACAGAACTGCCTGGCAGTCCAGCGACCACCCCATGAATCTGCTGATGGCCTCTTCCATTTCGTCGATGCGGAAGCCTGTTCTAGGCTTCCCGACGAGTCCAGCCAACTGCAAATCCTTCCTCACCTGTATGGGCTTGTATTCAAGGATTTCGGCGAGCGTGGTGCTTGAAACATTTTGAATCTGGCGTTGCTTCAAGCCCAACAAGAGATGATGATAGTTGGAAAGGCGCCGGATCACCGGCGCGGGCGCTTTGAATTTTCCGTTTCTCATCATTAATCCTCTTGAATTGATAAAAATATATCGGTATATTTATATCGGTATAATTGTATCGATAGATTATACAATATACGCAGGAAATGACCATCAGGTCAATCTTTCAGGAAGAAAAAACGCCACATATCGAGCCGTTCGTGACCCGTCGTCTTGACTTGCCGGCTGCCCTGGCACAATCCCATGGTCGTCAACACCACCACGCCCACAACAGGTTTGATTTTTTATCAGTGATACCACATCTCACACAGGAGCAGGTATGGATGGAACAGAGACGTTATCGAAGGAACTTCAGGAAATCGATGGAGTCATCTTCAGACACCGGGGAAAACACGGGGAGCTGCTCGGAATTCTCGAGGAAACACAGCTCCTGAATGAGGCACAGTTTCTTTCCGAGGAGGCGCTCAATCACGTTGCCCTCAGAACCGGCGTCCCTCTCTCCAGAGTCTACAATGTCGTGACCTTCTACTCGTTCTTCAATCTTAAGCCCCAGGGGAAGCACAAGATCACGGTCTGTAGGGGAACCGCCTGCCACACCAAGGGATCGAAAGCCCTTCTGGACGATCTTGGCCTCATTCTTGGATGCGGAAAAGCACTGGAAGATGGTGAAGCATGCTACACCACGCCGGACAATGAGTACACCATTTCCACGGTGGCCTGCTTTGGCCAGTGTGCGCTTGCACCGGTCGTCGCCATTGATGGCGTCATACACAGCAATGTCACCACGGCAGCGCTGCAGAAGCTTTTGAAAAGACTTTCCAGAAGGAGGATCACATCATGAAGGTCCGTGATGCTTCTTCACTGGAAAAGATCCGCCAACTCGGTCTGGCAAAATTTGTCCCCGAAGTTCCAAAGATATCCGTCGGCGCCGGTACGTGCGGGATGGGCAACGGAGCGCATGCGGTCTTTGAAGCCTTTCAGAAAGTCATCAAGGCCAACCGGGTGAACATCCACCTGAATCGGGTGGGGTGTTTTGGCTTCTGCTCCGAGGAGACCCTTGTGAACTGTTACATCCCGGGACAGCCTCTCGTTATCCTGCACAAGGTCACTCCTAAAGATGCGGAAGGCATCATTGCCGGCATATCGCGCGGGATGATTCCGTTGAAGAAGGCACTCTGCAAGATCGAGCAATGGGACTTCTTCACTTCAAGGGCGGTTTTTGGCACGGGCCTGGGCAGAGTCCCGGTATGGCACGATATCCCCTTTTTCAAGGGACAGAGAAAGATTGTGTTGCGCGAGGCCGGCCTGATCGATCCGGAAGACATTGAGGAATACATTGCTGTGGGTGGGTACAGTGCGCTGCTCAAAGCGGTCACGCAGATGACACCGGACGGTGTGCTTGATGAGATTAAGAAGTCGAAGCTCCGCGGGCGCGGCGGAGCGGGGTTCCCGACTGCGGTCAAATGGGAGATGATGAAGAACGTCCAGACGGACAAGAAGTACATCATCTGCAATGCCGATGAAGGCGACCCCGGCGCGTACATGAACCGTAATGAAATCGAAAGCGATCCGCATGCATTGGTCGAAGGAATGATGATCGGTGCCTACGTCATGGGCGCCACCGAGGGCGTGATGTACGTGCGTGCGGAGTATCCTCTGGCCGTTGAGAGGTTCAAGAAGGCCGTTGCCGACGCGAGGGAATTGGGCATCCTGGGAAAAAATATCTTCGGATCGTCATTCAGCTTCGACCTGACCTACGTTGAAGGCGCCGGTGCATTTGTGTGCGGTGAGGAGACAGCACTGATCGCGTCAATCGAAGGGCGGGCCGGCCGGCCCGTGCCACGGCCACCATACCCTGCGCAGAAGGGTCTGTGGGGCAAACCTACGAATATCAACAACGTGGAAACATGGATTAACGTCCCGGTCATCGTCACGATTGGCGGAGATGAATTTGCCAAATTCGGCACGCCGGACTGTACGGGCACAAAAGTATTCTCATTGGTCGGCAAGGTGAAGAACACCGGACTTGTCGAACTTCCTCTGGGTACGCCTCTCGCAAACATCATTTATCAGATGGGCGAAGGAACGGGAACGAAGAAGAAAATCCGGGCCGTCCAGACCGGTGGCCCTTCCGGCGGATGCGTCCCGGTCGAACATTTCAACACGCCTGTGGACTATGAGTCGCTCACGAAGCTCGGGACGATCATGGGCTCCGGCGGTATGGTGGTCATGGATCAGGACAACTGCATGGTTGACGTCGCTCGGTACTTCGTTGAGGTCACCTACGCCGAATCCTGCGGGAAATGTACGCCGTGCCGGGAGGGTCTCGCGCAGGCTCTCGCGCTGCTGAACAAGATCACACGCGGTGAGGCGACCATGGAGGATCTTGACACCCTCGAACGGTTGTCGTATGTCATTAGAGATGCCTCGCTCTGTGGACTGGGGCAGACCAGCTCCAACCCGGTCCTGACCACCCTGCGCTATTTCCGCGATGAATACGAGAAGCATATTATCCAGAAGCGGTGCAAAGCCGGCGTGTGTGAGAATCTCTTCATGGCGCTGTGTGAAAACAGCTGTCCGTTGCACATGAACATCCCCGGGTATTTGCAGCTCCTTAAGGAACAGCGCATCGAGGAGGCATTTGAACTGACCTTGCGCGATAACCCCTTGCCGGGAACTGTCGGCAGGATCTGCTACTTCCACTGCCAGATGCGTTGCCGCAGGGACATGGTCGACGATCCCGTGTCCCAGGGAGAAATCCACCGCTACCTCGCCGACACGATGTACAAGATGGGCAAGGAAAAGGACATCTATCAGAAGCTTGTCCGTGAAAAGCTCTCCCCCACCGGAAAGAAGATTGCGATCGTCGGAGCAGGACCTGCAGGGCTCACAGCGGCGTACTTCCTGGTACGCCTCGGGCACACCGTGACCGTGTATGACAGTCATCCAAAGGCGGGAGGAATTCTGCAGTTCGGGATCCCGGCGTACCGCCTGCCTAAGGACGGTTTGAACAAAGAGCTTGAGCTGTTCAGGAAGCTCGGTGTCAAATTCGTATTCAACACCCGTATCGGCAGGGATATTGCGTTCAAAGCGCTGCAAAGATCCAACGATGCGGTATTCATCGCGGTGGGCGCCCAGAAGGATGTTGAGCTTGAGATTCCCGGCCGCAATCTCAAAGGGGTGTTGCAGGGATACGAATTTCTTGAGGAATTCGCCCTCGGCAAGAAACTCCCCATCGGCAAGAATGTCGTCGTGGTCGGCGCAGGCAACGTTGCTATCGATGCGGCACGGTCATGCCTGCGCCTCGGCGCAGATGTGACCGTCGTCTATCGACGCGACAGGGATGAGATGCCGGCGAACGAACACGAAATCAAAGATGCCATGGACGAGAGCATCCGGTTCATGTTCATGTCGGCCCCTCATCGGATCATCGGTGACCTCAAAGGCAAGGTCACCGGGCTTGAGGTCCGCAAAATGAAGTTTGACGGGCTGGACAATTCCGGAAGAAAGAAACCTGTAGAAACGGACGAGACGTGCATCGTGGAATGCAGTTCCGTCATTCTGGCCGTTGGAGAAAAGGTGGATTTCGAGCCCGGTAAAGAAATCGGGCTCGAGCTGCGGAAGAATGGCGCAATTAGAGCCCACCAGCCTCACTATCAGACAAATGTCGCAAAGGTCTGGGCCGGAGGGGACGCAGTGACCGGGCCCGCAACCGTCTCTGAAGCCATGGGAACAGCCCGCAGTGCCGCCGAAGCCATCGATTTCCACCTCATGAAAGAAAAGAGGTTCCATCGTCTGTTCAGAGACTTCAAGTACAAAGATGAGGTTCTGATGGAACCGGATGTATTGAAGAGAATCGACCCGAAAAAACTGCCGGTGAAGGAACGTATTGCAAGCTTCCAGGAAGTGTTGGCCGGATACTCCGGCGAGCAGGCAATCCAGGAAGCGGAACGTTGCTTGCGCTGCGATGTCAAATGCCAAGAAGAACAGGAAACTGAGTGATTCCCATGGAGAGCAAAATGGTCAGTGTACGAATCAATGGGAGCGAGTACAGCGTTCCCTCAGGTGGGACGATCCTCGAAGCCTGCAAGCGCGCCGGGATCAGTGTACCGACGTTATGCTTCCTCCAGGATGTCGCGAAGAATGCGTCGTGCGGCGTCTGTCTGGTGGAAGTGAAGGGGGCAAAATCCCTCGTGCGCTCCTGCACAGCGTGCGTGCGGGAGGGCATCGAAATCATCACGAATTCCGCCCGGATCAGAGACGCGAGAAAGACAAATGTCGAGCTTCTCCTCGCCAATCACCCGAAAGAGTGCCTCTCCTGTGTGCGCAATCAGAACTGCGAATTGCAGGAAATTGCCGCCGAACTCGGCGTGGTGCACGACCGGTTTGTGCAGACGAAAAAGAAAATGGACTGGGATACGACTTCCCCTTCGCTCGTCAGAGATCCGAACAAGTGCATTCTCTGCGGCAGATGCATTGCCGTGTGCGGGAATGTCCAGACCGTACATGCCATCGGCCTTTCCCATCGTGGCATCAGGACCAGGGTCTCCACGTATATGGAGAAGGGTCTGGGCAACGTCGCATGCACAAACTGCGGCCAGTGCGCACTCGTGTGTCCCACTGCAGCCATCGTCGAACGGGATGACACCGACGAAGTGTTCGAAGAACTTCTGAACCCCGACAAAGTGGTCGTGGTACAGACCGCGCCCGCGATCCGCGTCGGGATCGGCGAAGCCATGGGAATGGCACCCGGAAGCCTTGTCACGGGCCAGATGGTCGCCGGCTTACGACGTCTCGGGTTCAATAAGGTTTTCGATACGCAGTTCACAGCAGACCTCACCATTGTCGAGGAGGCGCACGAACTGGTACACCGTCTGACCAACAAGGGGGTGCTGCCAATGATCACTTCCTGCTCTCCCGGTTGGACCAAGTTTGCCGAGCATTTCTTCCCCGAATCGCTCGCTCACCTCTCCACATGCAAGTCCCCCCAGCAGATGTTCGGTGCGCTGGCAAAAACGTACTACGCCGCCAAACTGAACATCGATCCGCGCAAGATAGTGGTCGTCTCGGTGATGCCCTGCACGGCGAAGAAGTACGAGGCACGCCGGCCCGAGATGATGAGCGCATTCGAGCACTGGAAGGAGAAAAGGGCGTGGTCTGCCAATGATGCGTTCTATGACGTCGACTACGTGCTGACAACCCGGGAACTCTCCCGGATGTTCAAGGAGTCCGGCATCCAGTTCGCCTCTCTTCCCGCCGAAGAATTCGATCATCCGCTGGGCGAGTCTACAGGAGCTGCGGTGATCTTCGGTGCGACCGGCGGCGTCATGGAGGCAGCGTTGAGAACGGCGTACGAGGTCGTCACCGGGAAGACGCTGACCGACATCAACTTCGCCGCTGTGCGGGGCATGGACGGAATCAAGGAAGCCGAAGTGGATCTCAACGGTGAGAAGCTGAAGGTGGCTGTCGCCCACACGCTGGGCAATGCGCGGAAGTTGCTGGAACAAATTGTACGCGGAGAATCGCCCTATGCGTTCATCGAGGTAATGACATGCCCCGGTGGATGTCTGGGTGGCGGGGGTCAGCCGATTCCGACAACATGGGAGATCAGGAAGAAACGGGCGGAATCCATATACGCTGAAGATCTGGGCAAGACAATCCGGAAGTCACACGAGAATCCCCAGATCGTTACGCTCTATAAGGAATCGCTCAAGACTCCTCTTGGTGATCTCGCACATCACCTCCTCCATACCTCATACCAGAAGCGCGGGCTGTTTGTATGGAAAACGAACGGGCATCGGAAGAAGGAGTAACTGGAATGTGCCGGTTACCGTGAGACTCACCTACCTGGATGGTGAGTCTCGCCTGTTTCATTGGCTTGAAGGATCTACCCGTTCGGAGTGCGGCTCTGCCCAACCTGTTCACGATCTGTTCACGACCTGTGTGCGCCCTTTCTTGACCCTCGCAATCATCACTGCTCCAATCCAGAGCAGCAAGGTCGCAAGCAGGCCAACGAATAAAGAGCGTCGCACGAGGTATGTTTGCGCTCCTTCGGTCGGGTAGAATGAGTATGCCAGTTGAGGTTTGAAGAGGTAGCGCTCGAGATTACCCGCCAGGAATGTCCAGTCTTTGAAGAAACCGGTATAGATTTCCCGCACATCCTCAACGTTCGGCGGGCGTCTGTACTTGAATATCGAGTGCGCCGTGAATTCACTCCGTACGAGTGCGTTGCAGAGCGGAAAAGGTACACTCATGACGGTATCTGTCCGCGTCACACCGGGCAGCTTCTCCCAGGTTTGATCCACGTACATTCTCGCGAGAGTGCTGTCGAATGCGTTGTGCTGGTTCAGGTGGAACAACTCCGCCGTGCTCAGGACCTCTCCCAGCTTGTTGGTGATGTAGATCTGCCCTTGACTCAGGTCCACGTATGCCCACCGATTCTGCTCGCGTATGTACGACTCCGCAAATGCATGTCCCGTGTACACGATAGTGTTATCCTGCGTCCTCGCGCCAAACACAAACCGTGTCGGTATGCCCGCCCTGGTTCGCCCAGAAGACGTACACCTGAGCGTTTTGCGTACACCACCCTTTTCCGGTCCCCGTGACCATCTCGTTGTACAGCATCCACGGATTCATCCATCGCTCATCGTCCTTGGGCACCCCGCCCGATCCCTTGAGTTTCTTCCGGAGGTAGGGGACCAATTTCTCCATTTTGGCGAAGCTCGACTCCTCGTTCCTGATTCCCACATCGTCTCTCAGGACGCGCTGTGCGTCGGCCAGGTTCTTCTCTCCCACATACCCGTAGTCATCCACCCAATCGCCGACCGTGTACTGCTCGAATTCTCCGCAGGGAACATTCGAACGCACGATGTACGCATCGTCGTGCTGCATCCCGAGGGATGCGTAGAATTCACTGGAATAGAACCGGATGCCTATCTCTATTGCCGGACAGGCCTGTTCCGGTACCGGGATGAGTCTGTATGTGTGCAATTCGCTGAACGTCGTATCAATCCGAAATACCGGTTCCATCCCGTGACCCGTCTGGGGCTTCCCACCGTCCGTAAGGATCCTCCACTCCGCGATGTTCTGCGTACAGACGAGATGCAATTGAATCGTGTCCCGGCTCGGCAACGTCCACTTCCGGATGGTGGGAACATCAAGCGGGTAATAGAGCGTCGCAAAGGAGGTCGGTGCAAACGACGACTCCCATTCGCGCGAAAAGAAGACATACAGATTGGCAATCACGAGCGAGCAGAAACAAGAACGCGGCAAGGTACGAGAACCATGGTCTTCCGGTCATTGCGGTGGCCCTGCAGGGAAAGTCATAGTGGACTTGAAGTACGTCACAAATAGTCAACACAAACATAGCAAACAAGATCCTATCGTTGCTTTTCGTGAGTTATTTGCCGATATTAAGGAAAAGTCCATCGGATTATGCCCAATCTTCTTCGTGTTTCAGTCCTGGTTCCAGCGTTCTGCTGCCCTCTCATATTCTCCTCCTGTGGATCAAAGAGCGGTGATACCGCACCAAGGTCCTCCGCACCACCGTCATCGATGACCGTGAATGGCATCGTGGCACGACCCCAGGCCCTCGACAATACGGTTCGCTCTTCCGGAACCGTGCTCGCCTCAGAGGCAGTCGATCTGGCTCCCGAAGCACCCGGCCGCGTCGAGAAGATCACGTTTCAGGAAGGAGGGCACGTCAGGAAGAATGATGTGCTCGTCAAGATCAACGACGACGATCTGCAGGCACAACTGCGGAAGACCGAACTGCAGATTCAACTTTCCGCCGACCAGGAGAAGCGCCAGAGGTATCTTTTCGAAAAGAACTCGATCAGCAAGGAGCAGTACGACATTGCCCTGAATCAGCTGAACACATTGAAAGCCGATCGGGACAATCTCCTGGCATCCATCAGAAAGCGGGAGGTCAGGGCGCCATTTGACGGGATCGTAGGCCTCCGGTACGTAAGCGAAGGCGGATACGTTACATCCACAACACGTATCGCTTCGGTGCAGAAAATCAACCCTATGAAAGTGGATTTTTCCATCCCGGAGAGATACGCGGCCCAGGTCAGCATTGGTGACCGGGTGATTCTCCGGAGCGAAGAGACGAATCTGGAATTCACGGGAAAACTCTACGCAATCGAACCCAGAATCGATCAGCAACTGGGTACTCTTCAGCTGCGCGCAATGTTCGACAATAAGGGGGAGAAGGTGTTTCCCGGGGCGTTCGTGCACATTGAACTTCGTCTTAAACGCATTGCCGATGCATTGATGATTCCAACGCAGGCAATCATTCCGGTTCTCAAGGGTCAAACCGTCCTGGTGAAAAAGGACGGTGTGGTACGGTCAATCCCCGTCGAGACCGGGATCCGCACATCGACCAGCGTACAGATCACCGTTGGACTTGCCGCCGGCGACACGGTCATTACCACAGGCATTATGCAATTGCGTCCGGGTGTACCGGTCAATGTGAGCGTGCGGGAACAATGAGTCTTGCCTCCATAAGCATCAAACGCCCGGTCCTGGCGATCGTCATGTCGCTGGTGATCGTGCTGTTTGGCATTATCAGCGTTACCTTCCTCGGTGTCCGCGAATACCCTGCCATCGATCCTCCCATTATCAGCGTCCGGGCAAACTACGCAGGTGCCAATGCCAGCGTGGTGGAATCGCAGATCACCGAACCGCTCGAGAAAGCCCTGAACGGCATTCCGGGAGTGCGCATCATCTCGTCAACCAGCAGCCAGGGATCATGCAGCATCACGGTGGAGTTCAACCTCGATGCGAACCTCGAGGAGGCCGCCAACGACGTCCGCGACAAAGTCTCCGGAGCACTCCGTTCCCTCCCCCAGGACATCGATGCGCCCCCGGTCGTGACGAAGGCCGATGCCAATTCGGATGCCATTATCTCTTTGACCGTCACGAGCGACACGAAGAACCAGCTTGAGATAAGCGACTTCGCCGAGAACGTTCTGGCCCAGACACTGCAAACGATCCCCGGAGTCAGCGCGACCTACATCATGGGGCAGAAACGCTATTCGATGCGACTCTGGATGGATCCCGCCAAACTTGCTGCCTACAGACTCACGCCGCTTGATGTGCGGACCGCCCTGAGCAACGAAAATGTGGAGCTGCCGTCCGGCAAGATCTCGGGCAATCAGACCGAACTCATCGTCAACACCAAAGGCCGGCTCAAGACCGTCGACGAATTCAATAATCTTATCGTCAAAGCGGACGGCAACAATACGGTGCGCTTTGCAGACGTGGGCTCCGCGAACCTGGGCCCCGAGAACGAAGAGACCTTGCTGAAGTCGGCCGGCACGCCCATGGTCGGGGTATGGCTTGTCCCTCAACCGGGCAGCAACTATGTGGAGATCGCCGACGAATTCTACAAGCGCCTCGAGCAAATCAAGAAAGACCTGCCTGCAGATTATAAAGTGGATCTCGCGGTCGATAACACCCGCTTCATCAGACGATCCGTCACGGAAGTCGAGGAAACCATTTTTGTCGCCGTCCTCCTCGTCATCCTCATTATCTGGGTCTTTTTCCGCGATTGGATCATCGCGTTCCGACCGCTTATCGATATCCCTGTATCGCTCATCGGCGCCTTCTTCATCATGTACATCATGGGGTTCTCCATCAACATCCTGACGTTGCTGGCGATCGTGCTGGCGACCGGCCTCGTGGTCGACGATGGCATCGTGGTCACGGAGAATATCTTCAAAAAGGTCGAGCAGGGAATGCAGCCGATGGAGGCGGCATTTGCCGGATCAAAAGAGATCTTCTTTGCAGTCATCTCCACTTCGATTACCCTCGCCGCGGTATTTCTCCCGATCATTTTTCTGGAAGGATTTGTCGGCCGCCTCTTCAGGGAATTCGGCATCATCATTGCCGGAGCCGTCCTCATTTCGGCGTTTGTATCGCTTTCCCTGACACCCATGTTGAATGCCCGCATGATCCGCAAGAGACGGAAACATACCCGCTTCTACGAGTTGACAGAGCCGTATTTCGAACGGATGAACCGGTATTATGAGTTTCTCCTCAATGTATTCATGAAGCACCGCAAATGGGCATTCGGTGTCATTGCGCTCTGTCTACTCTTCGTTCTGCTCTTTGGCAACATACTCCAATCAGAATTGGCGCCGCTTGATGATCGGAGTTTTCTCCGTATGAATGTCACGGC
Source organism: Ignavibacteriota bacterium (assembly GCA_963849385.1). Taxonomy (GTDB): domain Bacteria; phylum Bacteroidota; class Ignavibacteria; order UBA10030; family UBA6906; genus Fen-1255. Next base: position 705,260 of record CAWKHH010000003.1, read on the forward strand.
TCCGGAAGGAGCATCGTTTGAATACACCGACGCGTTCATGGACCGCGTGGCTGCGCTTGTTGCCGACTCTATCCCGGAGTATCGCGTCTGCATGAGTGTCACCGCGCCGGGATACGGCGGCGGGTCCGTGAATTCCGGGAGCGTGCGTATCATGCTCACCGATCCGTCCGAACGAAAACGGTCCCAACAGAACATCGCGGACTACCTTGCCTCCAGAACGCGACGCATGACCGAAGCACGCGTCTTTGTCAACCAGGAACAGACCATTTCTGCGAGCGGCGGCGGTGCGCGCAGCGGTCTGCCCATTCAGTATGTGGTGTTGAATCAGGATTTCGAAAAACTTCGCCAGGCACTCCCAACGTTCATCGAGGAGGTGAACAGGAGCAGTGTGTTCCAGACATCGGATGTCAACCTGAAATTCAACAAACCACAGATCGATCTGAGCATTGACCGCGACCGTGCACGGAGTCTCGGGGTGTCCGTCATGGACATCGCCCAAACGCTCCAGCTGGCTTTCAGCGGCCAGCGCTTTTCCTACTTCGAAATGAACGGATTCCAGTATCAGGTGATCGGTCAGGTTGACAGGGCAAACCGCGACGAACCGCTCGATCTGAAATCGCTGTACGTGAGAAACAACGAGGGGCAGCTGATACAAATGGACAACCTGGTGAACATGAAAGAGGAGAGCGCTCCCCCGCAACTGTATCACTTCAATCGCTTCAAGGCGGCAACCGTGAGTGCCTCACTCGCTCCAGGCAAGACCATGGGTGACGGGATCGCCGAGATGAATCGCATCGCGAAGAGCGTGCTGGATGATTCATTTCGCTCCGCACTGTCAGGACCCTCCCGCGACTACGCCGAGAGTTCGTCAAACATCGTGTTCGCGTTTCTCCTGGCACTGGTGCTGATCTACCTTGTGCTTGCAGCGCAGTTTGAGAGCTTCAGAGATCCGTTCACGATCATGCTTACTGTCCCTCTTGCTCTGGCGGGAGCACTCCTCTCCCTCTGGGTTTTCGGCCAGACGCTGAATATTTTCAGCGAGATCGGCATTATCATGCTCATCGGTCTGGTCACGAAGAACGGTATTCTCATCGTGGAGTTTGCAAATCAGCAAAAAGAAAAAGGAAAAGACCTTCTGGAGGCTGCACGGTTCGCCGCTGCGGCGAGATTCCGCCCCATCTTGATGACGAGCCTTGCGACGATGCTCGGTGCTTTGCCGATCGCTCTTGCATTGGGGGGGAGTGCCAGGAGCCGCGTGTCAATGGGCATCGTCGTCATCGGCGGCCTCTTCTTCTCCCTTGTCCTGACCCTCTTTGTCATTCCTGCGATGTACACATTCTTCTCAAGAGAGAAGAAGATCGAACCCACCCCGGAGGCGGTTCAAATAAACCGGCATTCACCCAATCCTGGTGAATTCCAGGCCGAGGATCTCCGCCAGCTTTCCAAGCTTTGACGCTATGTGCCCCACCCCAATCGCGCAATGATGCGCAGGCCCTTCGCTGCTCCATTCATTGATGAACCTCCGTACGCCGATGGTAAACCTGTAGCGGCTGTTCGTGTTACCGATCAGCAGCGTTGGGCCTGGCACTGATTCCCCTTCAGCTGTCAGGAGTTTCAGCTTTCCCTCACGCGTTTGCACAACCGCAAGGAGCGTCACCGGACCGTTCTTCACTCGCATCTCCAGAGAAAGTCCCTGCCCCGGCTTGCCATGGTACACTCCCAGCGGCTTAAGCGTTGGCTTGCCTTCGGCGATCCCGATGTGCCCCGGGCCATCATGGCCGAGCAGCACAACTTCGTCTTCAAAATCCATCGCGTAGAACTCGCTGAATGATCCACCGGATCCGAAGGCATCCATGATTTTCATCGCCTGCACATTCTTTACCTCACACTCCCCTGCCACGGGGATGTGCCGCGCGGTAAGGAGTGAATTGCCCACGATGATCGACGTGACGATATCCTCCTCCTCACTGCCCGGAATCCCTTCATAGTAGTAGGCAATGGAGCCGAGCTGTTTCTCTTCGACCAACCGATCCAACGCACACGCTGTGCGCGCCGCCCGCTCGATCTCGGCGCTCGAACACTCAGACGACACATCGAACGAGCGAAATATTTCCTCGGTCTTTGCCGTCACCTCCTCGGGCATAACGCGCGTCCACTGGAACCTCAGAGCGTCAATCTCAAGATGCTCAATGTGTGTGCCGAATACCGCAGTCTGCATGGCGGGATCGGTGTACACATCGAGCATCCCGTTGTAGTAGTGCCCCAAGATACCCAGCCGACTTGTGCGCAGTGTTTCTGCAACCCGCGTTGCGTCGACCCACTCGCAAATCTCGGACCAGGAGGCGGGGTCGGACAGTGTTCCGGTTATCGGGTGAAACGGGATACCCGAACGATAAAACACATTGGCCACTTCAGGGACGGCACATGCCTGACAGAATGCAAGCCACTCGCCGGTCATTCTTCCGCGATCGCCAAGGGCGTTGAAACGGTCATAGTCGATGCGTTTCTCGGGTTGGAGATTCAGCACAACGACCGGGACGTGCATGTCGCGAACCACGGGAAGGACCGTTGAGGACAGGGCGTACGTCGAGACATACAGAAAGATGATCCGGACATCCTTTGTCTTGAAAAGAACGGCAGCACGGCGTGCCTGCTCAACGTTGTCCACCAGTCCCCCGGATATCACATCAATGCCATCTCCACCCAGCCTGCGCTGGATCGCGCCAAGATAGCCCTCCAGCCGTTGGTGCAGACCGGTGAACTGTCCCCAGTAGGTATCCAGCCCCACGCCAAAGACACCAATACGGATTGGAACGGACCTGTGCATGAGCGATGGATGTGACTTTTCCAAACCCGGAGTTGTCAGCTGATTCTCCCCTTCTGTTCTATCTTCGCCCAGGTATCTTTGAGCGTTACCACCCTGTTGAACACGGGAGAGCCCGGCACGGAATCTTTCATGTCTGCGCAAAAATAGCCCACCCGTTCGAACTGGAAGCGCGCTCCAGGTGCGGCATTGACCAGCATCGGCTCCAACTTGCAGTGCGTAAGCGTCTTTAGCGATTCCGGATTGAGATTCATAAGCAAATTCTCCGACTCTGCAACCTCGTTCGGATTTTCCTTGACGAACAGTCGGTCATACAGACGCACTTCACCATTCACGGCATGCGCTGCAGAGACCCAGTGGATCGTACCTTTCACTTTGCGATTTGCTGCCGGAGCCCCGCTCTTTGTATCGGGATCGTACGTGCAGCGGAGTTCCGTGATATTTCCCGCGCCGTCCTTCATGACCTTTTCACATTTGATGATATACGCGGCCCGAAGACGCACTTCCTTCCCCGGGGAGAGTCGATGATACTTCGGAGGTGGGACCTCCCGGAAATCGTCCTGCTCGATGTAGATCTCCCTTGAGAACGGCACCATTCTCGTCCCGGCGGCTTCGTCTTCAGGATTGTTGAGTGCCGGGAGCTCCTCCGTCCTGTTTTCCGGGTAATTCGTGATGACCACTTTGAGCGGATTGAGCACCGCCATCGCTCTCGGTGCGTGTGCATTCAAGTCTTCCCGGATGCTCCACTCCAACACGGCCACATCGATGATACTGTCTTTCTTGGACACTCCGATCTTCTCACAAAACGTACGCATCGATTCCGGTGTATATCCACGACGCCTGTACCCTGCAATGGTCGGCATGCGTGGATCATCCCATCCCGAGACGTAGTTCCCCTGAACGAGCTGCAGGAGTCTTCGTTTGCTTAACACGGTGAAACTCACATTCAATCGCGCGAACTCAATCTGTTGTGGATGGAATATGCCAAGAGATTCCAGATACCAATCGTAGAGCGGGCGGTGGTTCTCGAATTCCAGCGTGCATATCGAATGGGTGATCCCCTCAATCGAATCCTCAAGACCGTGCGCCCAGTCATAGGTCGGATAAATCGACCAAGCATCTCCCTGGCGGTGGTGAGACTCATGGACGATCCGATACATGATCGGGTCGCGAAGATTGATGTTCGGCGAAGCCATATCGATCTTTGCACGAAGCGTGCGCGAACCATCCGCGAATTCCCCTTTCCGCATTCTTGCGAAAAGGTCCAGGTTTTCATCCACACTGCGGTTCCGGTAAGGACTCTCCTTCCCCGGTTCGGTAAGCGTGCCGCGCGTTTCGCGGATCTCCTCTGCGGTCAAATCGCACACGTACGCTTTCCCTTTAGTTATCAGCTTCACCGCCCACTGATACATTTGCTCGAAATAGTCCGAAGCGTAGAAGACCCTCATCTGAATATCCCCGGCGATCCACCGCACATCCTCAATAATGGAATCGACGTATTCCTGCTCTTCCTTCTCAGGATTGGTGTCGTCAAAACGGAGATTGCAGATGCCTCCTTCATGCTCGTTGGCAATTCCGTAATTGAGGTGGATGGATTTCGCGTGGCCAATGTGGAGATATCCGTTGGGTTCGGGGGGAAAGCGTGTATGCACCCGACCCTGGTATCGGTTCGTGCGGATGTCTTCTGCGACAATTTCTCGGACGAAGTCGGCTTTTTCGTTCACAGACGTGGTGCTCCGGAGGATGAATTGAGGGTATTGACTACAATACGGAAAAAACACGGGTTTTTCAATCATCCGCTGCTTGTCCGATACTATCGGCGTAACGGTGATTTCCGAATTGTTCGTTCAATGGAAACGGGGGGGACGGTGACGCAGGGAGAGTCAGAGAACTCAGGATATTGCCGGGGAATGAGTAGCCACGCGCGAAGAGCGCTACTGTATTGCAGCAAGATATGCTCGTGCTGCGCGTTGGTCATTCACATCACGGGCGAGCCTCACCGGAGAAGATGATGCCCGCTCGAATTCCACGGCTGCTTCCGGTTCACGATCAAGGGACTTGTAAAGAAGCCCCAACGCATAATGGTGGCGGACGACGGTGGGCGCGATGACAATGGCTCGCTTGAATGCCGTTTCCGCTTCTTCATATCCCCCATCAGGAACCCGACCGAGGAATACCTTGGCAAGCTGACGCTCCAGCCAGCTGATATTGCCGAGCGCAGCATAGAAACTTCCAAGGACGGAGTATGCAACGTCATCGTTGGGGTTGAGACTGATGGCTTTGTCGAGATGATACTTGATCTCATTGGACAGACGAATCTTCGCTTTGCTGCCTTCAAACATGGCAATGCTCCCCAACGCAACCGCAAGCCATGTATGAGCGTCGGAATTCGTTGAATCCAGTCTGACCGCCGTCTGAGCGAATTCTTCCGCTTTACGGTAGTACGTTTCACTCTCGCCATCCTCCACAACATCACCAAGACAAATCTGCACGCGCGCCAATCGCCAGAACACCTCAGCTGAGTCGGTGGAATTCTGCAGATGTCTCTCGTAAGCAGCTATCGCAGATGTGTACTCACGGGATGCAAACTCCAGATCACCGGGGAAGAGCGGAGTGCTGTTGCCGGATGAAACTAGTGGAAGAAGAAACGCAAGCAGAATATGCATATGCCCTACCATTCTTGAACTCTCTACTACAAGAACAGCAGCCCGGCTATGCGAGTTCCCGCGAACGGGGTCTGTCATCCCCGGGATAATGCATTCACCTGCCTTTGATGTACTTCTCCAGGAACTGAATCGAGTCAGCCTGGTCTTCGATGATCCATTTCACAACGTCGCCAATGGAGATAATCCCGACCAGATTGTCACTGTCGACGACCGGAAGATGTCTCACCTGGTGCTCGGTCATGAGACGCATGCATTCCCAAACTTCCGATTCCGGTGTCACGAGGATGGGGCTCGCGGTCATGATTTCGCGAACCGATGTATCGCGGGAAAACTTGTTTTTCAGGATGACTTTACGGGCATAGTCTCGTTCAGAAAAGATACCCACGAGTTTTTCCCTGTCCATCACGATGAGCGCGCCGACGTTGTTGTCGGCCATGAGCTGGAGGGCTTCGAACACAGAGGCGCCGGCCTCTATGGTGATCACTTTCGTTCCTTTGCGCTCCATTAGCTTGCGAGCCGTCACCATCTCTTTGCCCTCCAGGATTATGAAAAGTCACCGGATCCGCATCCATACCGTTGACGCAATAAACGTGCCCCCGGAGAGAAAGTCAAGCGTCACCTGCCAGCGCCACGGATGTCAGAAAGCGAAATGTCTTCCCACCCGCAAAAGATACCTGCCTCGAGGTCACAACACATGGATATTCCGATGCTGAATGCGTAGATTGAGGAAAATACTACGGCAAATCCTCCGGCCCATGGACATCAAACCCTTCGTAGAAATGACCGAAAACGACTACGCCGCTCTCGGGTTCAAGTCGGGTCTCGAAATCCATCAGCAACTCCTCACATCGAAAAAGCTCTTTTGCCGGTGTCCTGCCGGCATGTACAGTGATCACTTCGATGCGGAGATCTTGAGGCATATGCGTCCGACGCTCTCCGAGTTCGGGGAATACGACGGCACGGCACTGATGGAGTTCAAGACCAAAAAAGAGATTATCTATCAGATACATCGCGACACGGTATGCACATATGAGATGGATGACACTCCCCCGTTCGAGCTGAACGGGGAGGCTCTGGATATCGCTCTCGGTATCGGGATGCTGTACGGATGTGCCATGGTCGACGAGATCCACATCGCCCGGAAGCAGTACCTCGACGGAAGCATACCCACCGGATTCCAGCGGACCACAATCGTCGGAGTCGATGGGTCCATCCCATTTAAAGATCGGCATGTCGGGATTATACAGCTCGGGTTGGAAGAGGATGCCTGCCGCGAGGTGAGCGATACGGGGCATCGCAGGGTGTACCTCACCGATCGGCTCGGCATGCCACTGATTGAGACAGTCACCGCACCGGATATGCGGACCCCGCAGGAGGTCGCCGAAGTCGCGGAGATTCTCCGGAGGCTGGTTCGGGGTACAGGCAAGGTCCGTGTCGGCGGCGGAGCTGCCCGGCAGGATGTGAACGTGAGCGTTACCGGGGGAACACGCATTGAAATCAAAGGAGTCCCCCGCATCCCCGACATCCCGCTCCTTACCTACAACGAAGCCACGCGGCAGTACAACCTGCTTCGACTCAGGGACGAACTGCACCGGCGCGGCATTACAAGTGAATCCTTCGAGACAAAGACTGAAGAGGTCACAAAGCTCCTGCGCAAAACCCGCTACCAACCGATAAGGAACGCCGTCACCGAAGGGTTCGTGGTCAATTGTGTATTGCTGCGGGGATTTCATGGTCTGCTCCGGTGGCAGACACAGACAGACACCTATTTCTCCCGCGAGATATCTGATCGCGTCAGGGTCGTGGCGTGTCTCACCACGCTGCCGAATATCATCCACTCCGACAGCCCGAGCGAAACTCTCTCCTCATCGGAGTGGCGCTCTCTTCGCAAGAGCATGGGTGCGGGGGATGAGGATACGCTCGTTGCCTTGTGGGGCACGATGCAAGATGCGGCAATGGGCGCGTCGGAAATCGCTCTCCGGGCACGCGAAGCAACCCTCGGAGTCCCCTCCGAAACACGTCAGGCACTTCGCGACGGAACGAACGGCTTCGAGCGCATCCTGCCGGGCCCGGATCGGATGTATCCAGATACGGACCTTCCCCCCATCCGTATCACGGTTGATCAACTGCAGAAGCTCCGGACGGGAATACCTCCGCCCTACTGGGAACGAGAGCGCTGGTACCGCACACTCGGAGTCCCTGAAGATCTTGTGATTCCTCTCAGCATATCTCTGTTTGCCAACCTGTTTGCCCGTGCGGTGAAGGAATGGGCCATTACACCGGCCGTCGCCGCTGAAACACTTGTGCAATTTCCCAAACGGGTCCGGAAGAAGCTTGCGCGTACGGTGGCGTTCACGGAGGAGACCATGCGAGAGGTTCTTCTGGCAATTCGCGAACGACATCTTGCAAGAGAGGGTATTCTTCCTGCGCTTCTTGATGTCGCCCGGGGCAATGCGTTCGTGCATACCGCTCTCCCGCCACCATGTGCTGAGAGCGAGTTTCAAACGATTGTCGACGCTTGTACAGCCCAACTCGCGACCAGCACGATCCACTCTCAGGGCAAAACGAAGGAATATCTGATGGGTCTTGTAATGAACCGCGTTCGGGGGCGCATCCCGGGTCGCACCGTCGCCCGGCATCTTGGACTGATCGAAACGGAGGCCCTGCCGTGAGCGACAACTATCGTGGCTACCGTGGGGAGGCTCTCAGCAGGCTCAAGGAATACGATGCACAGGTGTGGAGCGACGTGGAAGTGCGGACCGACAGAGGATCGTTTACAGGAATTGTGCTCCCCCGTTCCGAGACCGCCGATCCATACCATATTGTTCTGAAGCTCCGGAGCGGGTACAACGTCGGTATTGCAGCAGGAGGCGTTCAAGCCATCTCCGTCCAGGGACGCAAAGAGGCGCACTACAAAATTCCCGAAAAGGAGTTCCCGTTTGATCCGAAAAAGCCGCGCGTGAAACTGCTCGGCACCGGCGGCACCATCGCCAGCCGGTTGGATTACCGCACGGGAGCTGTCATTCCGGCCTTCTCGCCGGGTGAGCTCTACGGATCAGTGCCGGAACTCGCCGATATCTGCAACCTCGAGACTGAAAAGCTCTATGGGGTCTTCAGCGAGAATATGGGACCTGAACAATGGGTTGGTACCGCGGAGGCAATCGGGCGGGAAATCGAAAAAGGTGTTCAGGGTATTGTGATCGGGCACGGCACGGATACCATGCATCATACTGCAGCCATTCTGTCGTTCATGGTGCAGGAGTCCCCTGTACCGATCGTCATGGTCGGTTCTCAACGCTCGAGCGACAGGCCGTCATCAGATGCCGCGCTGAACCTGATGCACAGCGTCAAGACCGCCGCAGAGAGCGACATTGCTGAAACCATGCTATGTATGTTCGGGCCCACCTCGGACGCCTACGGCCTCCTCCATCGCGGCACACGGGTACGCAAGATGCACTCGAGCTACCGCTCGACATTTCGCACGATCGGCGATATTCCTCTGGCGATGGTCAGCCGGGAGAAAATCACTCCGCTCCGGCAAGACTACAAGCGCCGCAGAAAAGACCGGCATGTCACGGTGAACACGTCCTTCGAAGAGAAGGTCAGCATCGTGTACTACTACCCCAACATGAAGCCGGATATCATCGATTCCCTGATTGATAACAACTACCGCGGAATCATCATCGCCGGCACGGGTCTGGGACATGTCAACAAACCACTCTACCCATCGCTCAAACGCGCACGGGAAAAGAATATCGCGGTGTTCATGACCGTGCAAACTCTCTGGGGATATGTGCAAATGTACGTGTACGATACGGGTCGCGACATGATGGAACTGGGTGTCGTCCCGGGCGCAAACATGTTACCGGAGGTGGCCTACGTAAAGTTGGGCTGGGTGCTGGGACAAGTGAACGACCTGCAGAAGGTGCGGGAGATGATGATGACGTCGATTGCCGGGGAGATCACCGAGCGTGAACCAAGCAATGGCTACTTGATCTTCCAGGGAGGGATACCGGAGGTCGAGGAGTTCATCTCTCGCTACAGAAGATAGAGTATGGGGGTGGCCAAAAAGTCAGCACGCACGTTTGGTCACCCCATACTCAGAGTGCGACCCCGCAGTTGTACCGGGGGAACGCTACTTGATTGACAACAACTCCACTTCAAAGACCAATACCGCATTGGGCGGAATCACTCCGCCGGCTCCTTGTTCACCATACCCCAGTGACGGGGGAATGACGAGTTCCCACTTTGATCCCACAGGCATCAGCTGCAGCGCTTCGCTCCATCCCTTGTTGACACCGTTTACTTGAAACGTGGCTGGTTGCCCGCGCTTCACGGAGCTGTCGAATTCGGTGCCATTGAGCAGTCGGCCGACATAGTGAGTGGACACTGTGGAGGATGCCAACGGTTTCTTGCCGGTTCCCTGGGTGATGATGCGGTACTGCAGTCCACTCGGCAACGTCACGACGCCGGGCTTCTTGCTGTTGGCGGCAAGATAGGCATCGCCTTCTGCACGGTTCTTCTCTCCAGCGATGCGGGCGTTTTCCTGTTGTTTATTCTGCATTTCCTTCTGGAACGCGACCATGGTTTCCTGGATTTGCGCCTCCGTCATGAGGTGGCGGGCGCTGTCCAGCGACGCATCCATGATACCGCGGACCAACACTTCCGGGTTGAGTGTAATCGAATCCCGCTTCATGTTCTGACCGATGTTCAGGCCGATGCTATAGCTCACTTTGTCAGTTTGTGTCTCGAGTTTCACTTGCTTCTCGCTCGTGCTTTGACATCCAGCGATACCCACCACAAGGGCAGCGGCCCAGAATGCGTTCATTGTACAACCTCCAGGTGTGATTAGTGGTTCGACCAGCGTTGCTCGCCGACGGACGACGAGAACGACTCCATCTTTCCGATCGGCTTTCTCTTCCGCGCAGTCATTATTGGCGCCTTCTTGTTGCGAGGACGCTTGTGATAGTCATCATTCTGATGAGGCTTCGGATGCGAATGTCCGGGAGCCTTCGGATAACTGTGTCCGGGACCCTTTGGATACGTGTGACCGGGCGCCTTGGGCTTCTCGTTCGATATTGCTTCGACGGTCATCATCGCCGCAGGTAAACCGGGATACTGCTTCACCGTAAACCTCCGTCCGATGAACTTTTCGATCTTGCGAAGGTAGTCCTGCTCGTCCCTGCTCACAAACGTAAGGGCCGATCCGGTTGCCCCGGCCCGGCCGGTACGGCCAATCCGGTGAATGTAGTCTTCGGCGTAGAGCGGAACGTCAAAATTGATGACGTGGGAGATGCCGCTGACGTCAATACCGCGGGCGGCAATATCGGTCGCCACGAGCACGCGAACACGTCCCCGGCGGAAGCCCTCAAGAGCGCGTTCCCGTTGCCCTTGTGTGCGATCCGAATGAATAGCCACCGCTGAAAGCCCCTTCTGATCAAGCCGTCTCGTGATCTTGTCTGCACCGTGTTTGGTGCGTGAGAAGACCAGCACGCTCTCCATCTTCTCCGTCTCGAGTGCATGGATAAGCAGATCCATTTTCCGCTCTTTCGGCACACCGTAGAAATGTTGCTCAATGGTCTCGGCAGGGTTGCGTCGTTCACCCGCTTCAACTGTCTGGGGGTCGTTCAGGATGTTGGCAGCCATCGATGCAATCTCCCCGGAGATGGTGGCTGAGAACAGCATGGTCTGCCGTTTCTTAGGAACGGCCCCAACAATCTTACGAATATCCTGAATGAATCCCATATCCAGCATCCGGTCGGCCTCATCGAGGACGAGGACCTCGACATGTGACAGATCAATGGAACCCCGCTGCATATGGTCCAGCAACCGGCCCGGAGTCGCGACGACGATGTCTGCACCCCGACGGAGCTGTTTGAATTGTGTATCGATGCTCGCCCCGCCGTAGACGGCGATCGCACGCAACGACAGAAACCGGCCGTAGTCGGATACCGCCTGCTGCACCTGCTGGGCAAGCTCGCGAGTCGGTGTAAGGACGAGAGCGCGCGGATTGCGGTGATGAACGTGCGTCGCATCGATTTCGGCAAGCCGATGAAGTATCGGCAGCACGAATGCTGCGGTCTTTCCGGTACCGGTCTGCGCGCTGGCAATAAGATCCTTCCCCGCCAGTGCCGGACGGATGGCGAGCAATTGAATGGGGGTCGGCGTCGTATAACCGACTGCCCGGACGGCGTCCATGATCCTTTCGGAAAGACCAAAAGATGTAAAACCCATAAGAAAACCTTGTAGAGATGATTGAAAATGCTGAATCGTTCCTACAATACAGCGGAACGCACCGGTAAGATTGGAGGCGAGTGTCGTGTCGATAAACTTAGGAGGAATCGGTACCCGGGGAGAAAAACGGATAGCGGTCAACAACATCAGTCCCGACAAAACCTAACGCATCGTCATCGGAGAGCGAGTCTCAAATGTCCGCTCCACATTCACTATGACGGGTGCGGCATGTCGCTGGCTTGCAGTACGATATAGTAGCGATTTCCTTGATCACTTCCTAATGAAATCGGCAGCACCTGTAAGTCCGTTACTAGCGCCGCTTTCCCCCTCCACGACTGCCTGAGCCAGGCCTCCTGGTCTCGCGGGGGCGGGCCTCCGTAACATCCATGGATTGACCCTTCAGCTGTTTTCTGTAGAGTCCTGCTATGGCAGCCTCAGCCTCAGCTTTCACAGGCATTTCCACAAATGCGAAGCCCTTGGAAAGACCCGAGAACTTGTCTTTAACAATGCTCACGGAGTCGAGCTTGCCAAATGGTTCAAAAAGCTCACGAAGATCGGCTTCTGTCACGTCGCGGGTAAGGTTTCCAATGAAGAGATTCATGCGTTTCGGTCCTTTTGTCTGATGCATCGGTAATCCTGCACACAAGATGGGGAATTCCGCGACCGTTTCCAAATGCTTTACGCATTTGTGACATTTCTTTGACATATTCCTTGCATGTGTGGAGTACTATTTTGTGCACACTGCACAAACCGGAGAGTAGCATGAGAATACCATCCTTTCGAAAGATTTCCCGCGACGCATTGGAGACGTTTGCCCGCTTTCCCCTCCCCCTCATCAGCGCCGTTGCCGGAACGATTGCCGCAGTAATCCTCATGGATCACGAAGGAGCAGCCCGGCCGACAATGTTGTGGGGTGTTCTCTTTTGCGGAATACTCGGCCTTCCACTCCTCACAGGCACTTCCCTCTTCGTCGAGAAAAGCAAGTCGAGCCCTTCAGTGGGATGGAGCGTGAAGATTGCAGCGCTGCTGTTGCTCGTCGCCTATGCGTGCATGATACCGCCCGACCTTAGCGATGCGCCTGCAATGCATTTCATTCGCCTCCTTCTGCTGGCCTCTGCCGCATACCTGTTCGTGGCCTTTGGCCCGTTCATGACCGGAGACGAAATCAATGGATTCTGGCACTACAACAAGACCCTTTTCCTTCGGATTCTTGTCGCTGTCCTCTTTGCCCATGTGGTGTTTGCGGGTCTCGCGTTTGCGCTCGCGGCTCTTGACAACCTCTTCGGAATACACATTTCTGGCAAGCGATACGCGGAGCTTTGGGTGCTTGTGATCGGACTGTTTACCACCTGGTACTTCCTGGCAGGCATCCCGAAGAACCTCGATGAATGCGACGCCTCAACGGACTATCCGAAAGGGCTGAAGGTTTTTGCACAATACATCCTCCTGCCTATTGTGCTCGTCTATCTCGTGATCCTCTATGCGTATATGGGGAAGATCCTCATCTCGTGGGACTGGCCTCAGGGCTGGGTGAGCAAGCTCATTTTGGGATTCTCCGGCACCGGAATTCTTTCTCTCCTCCTTCTGTATCCGATAAGCGGTCAAACAGAGAATATCTGGATCCGCACGGTCACCAGGTGGTATTATGTGGTATTGATCCCCGTAGTTGTGATGCTCTTCTTTGCGGTTTGGCGAAGGGTGTCGCAATACGGGATCACTGAAGGTCGGTATCTCGCTATCGCTCTCGGAGTATGGCTTGTGATCGTCATTGTGTACTTCCTGCTCCTGCCCCGGAAGAACATCAAATTCATTCCGGTCTCTCTCTGCCTGGGTACGCTGCTCGTGAGCTTTGGACCATGGGGGGTGTTCACGGTTTCAGAACAGAGCCAGGTTTCACGCCTTGGAACCCTCCTGACAAGGGATTCCATCCTTGTTGACGGCAAGGCAAGAAAAAGCAGCGGAGGCGTTCCATCCTCGGATACACGGGAAATCAGTGCGGTTCTCACCTACTTGCACGATATGCACGGTTATGAATCCATCCAGCCCTGGTTTGAAGACCTGCTGAGAGAAGATCCAACCATGCCGGGGGTCAGGTACAAAAGTGCCGCAGACGTTGCGACAATGATGGGCATTGAATACACTCGTGTCCGGAAGGAATACGGATGGCGTGATTTTCCTGACGACGGACAAAAACAAGACCATGGATCTCAGGGGATACACGACCCTCTTGAGGTCCCAAAACGTTCACCCGGGAAAGGCAGGCAAGACGTTTGTGTGCGGAACGGTCAGCTACAGGGCAAGTGGCGGTCTTGATACTCTGACCGTTGTCCTCCACCGGAACGGGGTTTCCGGCGACTCCCTCAACATCGACGTCGGGCGTCTGGTGAAAACAGTCCTCAGAAATCATGGCAACCTGGGCGCCGATGACATTTTGCCTGCGGCGATGGACGCAGAAGCGGTCTCCCGGACCCTGCGTGTGAGGGTCTCTCTCTCTGAGGCCCGTCTGCAGCGGAGCAACGAGGAAATCAAGTTGCTCAGCTACACTGCCGACATCCTCTATGCGTACGAGGAAACGCGATAACACGATTACATCGCGATTCATTCTTCTGTTTCAGCTCTGATTCCGGACAACTTGCAGATATGCGGAACGTAACGTATTTTCTCTATGAGTTCTACTCCCTCCAACCTTCGACCAAGACTCGACATGAATCTCCGCACAACCTTACAGCTTGCCTTTGTGCTCATCTCTCTGCTTTCTTCAGGCATAAGCGCATTGATCGCATTCACAGGCGGACGGGACATTGCCGGGCAGCTGGTCGCAGGTACACTTCTCGTGTCGCTGGCGGCGATAGCCGGGACGGTCACCTCACGACGTATCACCCGTCCACTTGCGGACCTTGCGCGCACTATCGATGATTTTGGTGCAGGTGATTTCTCCCGGCGCGCCGACTTCAGTTCCGCAGATGAGCTCTGCAGGCTCGCCCGGAGTTTCAACCGGATGGCAGATACACTGGCGGCGAAAATCGCCGAACGGCTGCAGGTTGAAGAGCACCTTCACCGATCCCGGGCGCAATTCCGCGACCTGTCCGGGCACCTTCAAAGGGTCCGTGAGGAAGAGCGCGCCCGCATCGCTCGCGATATTCACGATGACCTCGGCCAATGCCTCACTACGATTAAACTCGATCTGGCGATCCTGTACCGGGAGACTCCTGAACAAGCAGCAGTCGTTCGCCGGAAGGTCAGAGAAATGTCGCAACTGGTGGACGGGACAATCCACTCAGTCCGACGCATCATCTCTGAACTCCGTCCACGCCTGCTCGATGACCTGGGTCTCACTGCAGCGATCGAATGGCAGACGGCAGATTTTCAAAAACGGACAGGCATTCCCGTCTCCCTCTCGGTGTATCCTCGTGAAATAATTCTCGATCGAGACCGTTCAACCGTGCTCTTTCGTGTCCTTCAGGAAGCTCTTTTGAATGTGGTCCGGCACGCCGCAGCCACAGCGGTCTCCGTGAGCCTGACGGATATCGACGGGAACGTTGAGTTCGAGGTAAGAGACAACGGCAGGGGTATCACCACGGAAGAGACCGGGCACCGCACTTCGTTCGGGCTGCTCGGCATACGGGAACGTGCTGAGAGTCTACGCGGCGACCGTGACGATATCGGGGAAGCCGGGGGAAGGAACCTTGCTTACGATCACGTTTCCCACGACGGATGAGGAAGCGCAGCCGTGATACGCATACTTATCGCTGACGACCATGTCATGTTTCAGGAAGGAATCAACCAGATACTGCAGAAAGAACCGGACATGCAGGTCATCGCGCAAGCACGTGACGGTCGCAGAGCTCTGGCCATTGCGCGGGAGATGGAACTGGATGTTGTGCTTCTCGACATCAGCATGCCCGGCCTCGGCGGTCTTGACATCCTCCGTGACCTTGTGTTGGAGTGCCCGCGGCTCAGAGTTCTTGTCCTGAGCATGCATCCGGAGGAACAGTACGCTGTTCGGGTGCTGAAGGCGGGCGCGGCAGGCTATCTCACCAAAGAGAGTGCGGGGGAGGAACTGGTTTCCGCCATTCGCGTGGTGGCACGCGGCGGGACGTATGCCAGTCCCGCGATAACCCACATGCTCGCAGCAACGCGCCGTTCCGAATGGGACACGCTCCCCCATCATCTCTTGTCTGATCGTGAATTCCAGGTAATGCGCATGCTGGCGGAAGGAAAAAGGATTTGTGACATCGCCGGCGCGCTCTGTTTGAGCGAAAAGACCATCACGACGTACCGAACGCGCGTGTTAGACAAGATGAACCTGAGAACAAATGTGGAGATCACACGCTATGCGTTGCTCCACCGTTTAATCGAGTGACCACCGGGAAGTCCCGCTATACCCATCCACGCAGCTTGCATGCTTCTGCAACACGCGCAACGGCGACGACCATCGCTCCAAGTCGCGGGTGGACTCTCTTCTCTTCGATGGCTTTGCGGACGGTGTGATATGCTGCCGTAAGTTTGGCATCGAGGCGTTTATGCACAAGAGGTTCATCCCAGAAATACATGTATTTGTCCTGCACCATTTCAAAGTATGACACCGTAACTCCACCCGCACTTGCGAGAATATCCGGAATCACGTGGATTCCTTTGGCGTGGAGTACAAGATCCGCCTCAGGTGTTGTCGGCCCGTTGGCAAGTTCGCACACAATTTTCGCTTTGATGCGGTCGACATTTGCCTCGTTGATCGAGTTTTCAAGCGCAGAGGGATAGAGGATGTCGACCCCGAGTTCCAGCACTGCGTCTCGGTCCATCGGTTCAGCTCCGGGGAAACCGCTGACTGAACCAGTCTTGAGTTTGTGGGTAACAAGGTCCACGGGATTGAGTCCGTTCCCCCTGTACACACCTCCGCGAGAATCGCACACCGCAATGAGCGCCCCTCCCTCGAGAAGCTCCTGGTGAAGAAGCGCTGCACGCTGACCGGCGTTGCCGAATCCCTGGATTGCATACGTCCCGTGCGGATTGATGCCAAGGACTTTACAGGCTTCACGAACGGTGATGACCCCGCCACGCGCGGTTGCATCGCGCCTCCCCTCAGTTCCGCCAATTTGTGTCGGTTTATCGGTCATCACGCCGGGGTCGTGGTGGCGCACCATCGTCTCATATTCGTCCATCATCCATGCCATGGTCTGCGGGTTCGTGTACACGTCGGGCGCAGGAACGTCACGCTCACTGCCAATGAGATCCACGACCGCACGAACGTATGCGCGCGCGATAGTCTCCAACTCGCGCTCGGAAAACGTGCGGGGATCACAAACGACGCCTCCTTTGCCACCTCCCAGGGGAAGATCGACCACAGCGGTTTTCCATGTCATCCAACCTGCCAATGCGCGAATGGTATCGGCGGTCTCGTCCGGATGGAAACGAATACCACCTTTTGCCGGACCGCGCGCAGCGTTATGCTGGATTCTGTACCCGTGGAACACTCTCGAATATCCGTCATCCATCTTCACCGGCATAGTAAACTTGTATTCGCGCTGAGGCCAGAGGAGGAGTTCGGTCGTCGGCGCATCCAGCTTCAGGATTCGGGCAGCTTCCAGAACCTGCTGTTGTTCAACTTCGAACGAATTGTATGATCTCATTCTCGATCCCTCTTCGGTTTCTGTGCGTCGGATGGGATGTCCATGATGATCCGATACCAACAGTGTTTACACATCAGAGCCCTGTCAACGCTGAGCAACACCTTCTCCCATGGGCTGAGTTGATGTCCACAGTGGGGACAGGATTCAAACACCTTTGGCGTAGCGCTCTCTTCGGATTTAGCCACGGGACTCCTCCGGTTTCAAGATGACACCCTTTCCCTGGTGCCCGTTGATCCTGATGGTGAGGGGTTTCCGGAATCGGATCAACCGCGTGCAGCTGCGCACGTCAAGGGGCGGCTGCGACAGAAGCCAATCCCAATCGACCCACTCATCTTCCCCTTTGCTGTTCACGGTGAAATACGCTATCAAAAAAGAGGTGATATTATGGAAGAAATGTGATCCCTGTGAAGGCGCGACGACGAGTTCTTTGAAGCTGGATTCCACGATTGCCCGCGCACCGGCGATATCTCCCCAGGAGACCGGGATCCCCAGCCAGGGATCCAGCGAGCCCCATCTGCCGACGCCTACCAGCAGGTACGGGCGATGTTCCTCGATCAATTGGGCGTTAAATGCCGCAACCTCCTTTGCCACCTCTCTGCTTCGGGCACGGTCGAAGTTGTAGAAATCAACCACTACAGCATCACAGATGTCTTCAATCACTCCATGCCCGAGCACGCGGTTGCTTGTGCAAATGACCGCTTTCCCGTCGACATGGTCCACGTCTAATGCATCTTCTTCATGGTGAACAACCAGTGGTCGCATTTGCAGGACTGCAAATTCCTTGGGGGATCCAGCGGGAGCGCTGAGCCTCACGGCGAACTCGATTTCCACCGGAGTACCCATTCCCCACGTCCCCATATCGAGAATCAATTCAAGGATCTGCGGAAGCGGGAACAGTCTTTGCTTGAGGATCGGGTTGAACGTGACCAGCCGGATCCCTGAACGAGCAAGACCGTCATACATGACGTCGTTGTCCTGTGAATATGTCGAACCGACCATGTCAAGTGTACCATCAGCTTCCGCAGCCTCAAGCACTTGTTCGCGTTGCAGCGGGTCATGCGTCTCGTACCCAAAATCCGAGCTCGCATCAAGCTGCAATGCGTAAAAGCTGCGTTGTGTGCTGTTGAGGGTCTCTTCCGTGGAATGAAACTGCAGGATATCGGTAGGATACTTGGGACAGAACCGGATGGCATTCCCGCCATCCACAACGTACTTTCCCAATCCGAGAGCCACAGACACGATTCCATCAGACGCGGTTTGCGGTGGGATCGGGTAAAAATTATGTGACTTCGCGACCCCGGCAATTTCAGGATAGAAACGCTGAGCGTGCGCTGAGCCCACCATCTTCTGCACGATGACTGCCATTCTCTCCTCCTCGAGCCGATTCGAGGTAAGATGAAAGTATGTCTTTGTGCTCTGATAGAAGCATGATGCGTATACCCTCTTGATGCTCATCAACAAGTCATTGAGACGGACGAGCGGGTTGGAATGCTTATTGGGAAGCATATATGTTTCGTACACACCGGCAAACGGGTGGTATTGTGAGTCTTCCAGAAGACTTGACGATCTGACGGCGAGAGGGGTTTCGACAATACCAAGGAAGGCTGCGAGGTCACCGAGAATCTGTTCCGGGAAGCGCGGCGCTTCCAGAAACCGGCGAGTGATCTCACAGTCGTCTGCGCAGTTCATCGCAAATCCCCAGAGCTTGTTCTCTTCGAGGAATTGTTCAAACACCTCCGTGCCGATGACGATGGCAGGCGGAACGTGAATCTTGATCCCTTCGAAGCGATCCCGCACGTTGTAGTCGTTGAGCAGCGTGCTCACAAACCCCAGGCCCCGCGCCTTGCCTCCAAGGGACCCTCTCCCGACACGGGCAAAACTCGTTTCTGCATCAAACGTGTCTCTGCTGAAATCCGCAATGATGCCACGTTGACGAATTGCCCGATAGTGATGGAGCGATTCCACCAGATCCTTGCGAAGTGCCTGCACCGACGGGTAATCCGAAACTTTGCGGGGACGGAGACGATGTGCGAGCCAGAATTCCGTTCGCGCCTTGAGCCAGTTGGAAAAGTGGTTTCGCTCCGCGTGATACCGGATACTCTCTTCCGGTACGCGCTGGAGTTCTTCCTCGAGATTCTTGAGATTCGCCGCCCGCCCGACTTCGAGTCCGTCAGGCATCCGGAATATGAAGTCCCCAAAACTGAAGTACGCCGTCATGAATTGACTGAGTTCACTCAACAGAAGATTGGAGTCTTTCCTGAGGAACGAAGCGCCCATGCTGCGAACGATGGTCAGGTGTTCGTCGTTTGTTGAGAGTAGTAACACGGGAAGATCGGGGTTATCGTGCTTCACCGATGCAGCGAGCAAGACTCCCGCCTCCCGATCCTGCTGCCCTGCATAGGGAAAATCAATATCCGAAATCAATCCGAGAACGTAATCCCGGTATTTCTGGTAGTACTCCCATGCTTCTTCGTACGTCGATGCCAGCAGGATCTTCGGCCGTGCCCGCATGCGAAGAAATTTGTGCGTAAGATTGATGCCTTCTGAGATGAGCCGCTGCGACTGCTTCAGAATAGCCGTGTAAATTATCGGAAGAAATGAAGAATAGTCCTTGACGTTGTCTTCAACTACGATAATGGTTTGTACGCCGACCATCCGCGTGTCATGGTCAACGTTCATGCGATCTTCAAAATATTTGATGATCGCGATGATGATGCGAAAGTCACCCTGCCAGATAAAGACCTTGTTGAACACCTCGGCGTTCTTGTTCACAATGAGATAGCGCAACTCCAGGTTGTCGTGGGCAAGCAGCACCACCGGAGTGTTCAGTCCGCACTCGTGAATCTTGCGTGCAAACTGCACCGCATCCATGTCATCAATGTGCAACGTCGTGATGATCAGATCAAACCGGTTCTCTTCGCTTGCCAGCCGGATGGCCTCCTGACCGCTCGATACTCTAGTAAGTTCCGGGGAATGACTGAGGTTGAAGCCCTGATACTCGTTGCGGATCAACTCGTAGAGTCGACCATCTTCTTCGAAGAGGTAAAGGTCGTACAGACTTGAAACAAGGAGGATATCACGGATTCTCAGCCGCATCAGGTTCTGGAACCCCTGAAAGCGGTTTCCGTACCCGTGCTCAACCAGCAGATCATCAAGAGTGCTGGACGTCACCTCGCCGTTGGCGTGTGGACCCGAGAGAGCCATGTCATGTGCATGATAACAATTCTTAGGGAGAAATCACAGTTCCCCCCCTAATAGCCGTAGAGACGGGAGGATCCCGTCTCTACGGTGGTACCGACGTCCCCTCCCGGTCGTTAGACCACACCTTGATCCATCATCGCGTCTGCGACCTTCAGAAACCCGCCGATGTTTGCACCATTGACATAGTTCCCCGGAGTGCCGAAGCGTTCGGCAGTCTGCACACACGTCTGATGAATGCTCTTCATGATCAGCCGGAGGCGATCGTCGACCTCTTCGCGGGTCCACGGAAGCCGCATGCTGTTCTGAGCCATCTCCAGTCCCGATGTGGCTACCCCCCCTGCATTCGCCGCCTTCCCCGGACCGTACAGAATCCGTTCCTGAAGAAAGATGTCCACGCCTTCCGGTGTGGTAGGCATATTCGCACCTTCCGCAATACAGTGCACTCCATTGCGAACAAGATTCTGGGCATCATTGCCGTTGATCTCGTTCTGCGTGGCACTGGGGAAAGCACAGTCTGCTTTGTGGTCCCAGAGAGGGTTGTACGCAGACTTCGTGTCGAGAGACGAATAGACCGCATTCTTGTATTTCGTCACATATTCCTGAATCCGCGCACGCCGGACATTTTTGAGATCCATCACGTATGCCAGCTTCTTTGCATCAATCCCTTCCTCATCAAAGACGTAGCCGCTGGAATCAGACATCGTAACGGCTTTCCCTCCCAATTGATTGATTTTCTCGACTGTGTACTGTGCGACGTTCCCGCTCCCTGAAACGAGACAGGATTTTCCCTGCAGCGACGTCCCTCTGGTAGAAAGCATCTCCGATGCGAAATACACTGCACCGTACCCTGTGGCTTCCGGCCGTATCAGGGAACCGCCCCAATTCAGACCTTTTCCTGTCAGGACACCGGTGAATTCATTGCGAAGCTTCTTGTACATACCGAACAGGTATCCGATTTCTCGGCCGCCAACACCGATGTCTCCGGCCGGGACATCCGTATCAGGGCCGATGTGGCGGAAAAGCTCCTGCATGAACGCCTGACAGAAACGCATGATCTTAATGTCGCTCTTCCCTTTGGGATCAAAATCTGAACCCCCCTTTCCGCCGCCCATGGGAAGAGTTGTCAGACTGTTCTTGAACACTTGTTCGAAGGCCAGGAACTTCAGAATGCCCAGTGTAACCGAGGGGTGGAACCGGAGCCCTCCCTTGTAGGGGCCAATAGCACTGTTCATCTCAATACGGTAGCCTTTATTGATATGTACTCCCTCCTGGTCATCGACCCAGGGCACCCGGAACATGATTACTCTCTCGGGTTCGATGATACGCTCGAGGACCCTTGCCGTGCGATACTCGGGATGGCGCTCAAATACGACCGCAAGCGACTGTGCGACTTCCTCGACCGCCTGATGGAATTCCGGTTCTGCGGGATTCTTCGCCTTGACCTCAGCTATCAGGTCTTTGATATAGTCCGACATGACACCCTCCATGCTGTTGAGTTTTTCGTGCGGGGGGGCACTGAACTGACGTGTTTCCGGTGCTGCACGAACCGGGTGCAAGCTCGGTAGAACGACGGCAATTGGATATCAGCAAAACGCTGAAAACCATGTCGGGGAATCCCTACGCATCCGGTCCCCGACGTTCCATACCCCAAATATGCTTGCTTTCCAAGCATATTCTTCCCATCATTCAACCAGTACCAACCAATTGCTGCCCGGCTACCTATGGCAGCGAGCCCTGCGCTCTTTCGCTTTTCGATCCACCTCTTGCTGTCTTTTCCGATTCACCTTGTGAGGATACTCCCGTGTCATCGTCCACACTCAAACATCTGGAATTTGTCAAACGGTCGACCCGCGCCCTGCGGGGCGGGGGCGAAAAAGCCATTGAGAGACAGATTGCCATGGGCAAGCTGACAGCCCGTGATCGCATTACTGCAATTCTCGATGCCTCCTCCTTCCACGAATACGATCTCTTCGTGGAACACCGCTGCAAAGATTTTGACATGGATAAGAAGGTGCTTCCCGGTGACGGGGTTATCACAGGCACCGGGACACTTTCAGGACAAGGGGTGTGTATTTACGCGCAGGACTTCACTGTCGCCGGTGGTTCGCTCGGATTGATGCACGCCCGGAAGATCACCAAGATTATGGATCACGCCATCAAAATGGGGCTCCCGATCATCGGGATCAATGACTCTGGGGGCGCCCGCATCCAGGAAGGTGTCGATTCGCTTGCCGGCTACGGCGAGATTTTCTACCGGAATACCGCAGCGTCAGGAGTGGTCCCGCAGATCTCCGTCATTCTCGGCCCGTGTGCCGGCGGCGCAGTCTACTCCCCCGCTCTCACCGACTTCGTCTTCGTGGTTGACCAGATCTCCAAGATGTTTATCACGGGACCCGAGGTCATCAAGACCGTCCTTGGCGAAGAGATTTCCATGGAGGACCTTGGCGGTGCCCGTGTGCACTACCGAGATATCAGGCAATGCCCACTTTTTCGCACGGAACGAATTGGAATGCTTCCATCAGATAAAGAAGCTGATGACATTCCTTCCGGGGAACAACACCAAGAGACCTATTCCGCAGCCACCAGCACCCCCGAAGGCCAAGTACAACATCGAGCAGATCATCCCTTCGGAATCGTCAAAACCCTATGATGTGCGCGACATTATCAGGGCGGTGTGCGACAACTCCGACTTCTTCGAAGTCCAGCAGCACTGGGCGGCAAATATCGTGATCGGGTTCGCACGGCTCAATGGTGAGACCATCGGCATCGTGGGCAATCAACCGCTCGTCCTCGCCGGCGTTCTTGACGTGGACTCATCGGACAAGGCAGCAAGGTTCATCCGTTTCTGCAACGCCTTTAGTATCCCACTTGTGACGCTTGTCGATCTCCCCGGCTATTTGCCGGGCGTGGATCAGGAACACGCAGGGGTCATCCGCCATGGGGCAAAAATCCTGTACGCATACAGCGAAGCCACCGTTCCCAAGACAACGGTAATTCTGCGGAAAGCTTACGGCGGGGGCTACATCGCCATGTGCTCGCGTCACCTGCGGGCTGACTTTGTCTTTGCGTGGCCGACAGCAGAGATCGCCGTGATGGGACCCGAAGGTGCTGCAAATATCATCTTCCGGAATGAGATCGCTGCTGCGCCCGACCCGGTGGCCATGCGCAAACAAAAAGTCGTGGAGTACACGGAGAAGTTTGCGAATCCCTACGTTGCTGCAGCAGCGGGACACGTCGATGCCGTCATTCTCCCTGCTGACACACGAAAGTTTCTGCTGCACGCAATCCAGATTTCAAAACAGAAAACCGAATCCCGCCCGAGAAAGAAACACGGCATACCGCCGTTCTGAAGTATCACAGGACAACCCCAGGCGATGAGAACACTGGTCATTGAAGGCAGGGAGTACGAGACTCTCTATACTGGTAAGTTCGAGCGGCGGCGGAAATACAGCATGCCGGACCCTAAAATGTTCTACTGCACTATTCCCGGGGTGATCCTGCAAATCTATGTGCGACGGGGCAAGAAAGTTCAACGCGACGAACGCCTCCTGGTCCTCGAAGCAATGAAGATGCAGAACGACATCCTCTCCCCTGTCGAGGGAAAGGTGAAGACGGTCCACGTCGAGGTCGGTGCAATGGTGCCACGAGGAACGCTTCTCATCGAATTCGAGTAACGCCCCGAAATCTAGCGGGGTCCCGGCAACGGCAGCGGCTTCCTGGGAAATTTGGCATCACGTGTCGCCGCAGTGTAGACAAAAAATGCCATCATTGTGGATGCCTGCTTCATATCCTCTTCCTGGATCCGCTCATACACGTCCATATTGTAGTGGTGCGTTCTGTTCTCATACTCAAGGGGGTCCTGGATAAACTGGAATCCCGGCAGACCCACTCCATCGAATGATTGATGATCTGTGCCGCCGGTATTCTGAACCGTGATCGTCTGCGCCGTGGGATCGCCGTATGCTGTCAGCCAGCTCCGAAAAATCGGGCGGGCGGCTTCATTGCCCTGCAAATATATGCCGCGTATCCTGCCCGAGCCGTTGTCGTGATTGAAGTACACGGAGAGCTTGTCATATGCGGCCAGTCGGGTGATCTCTCCGGACGGTCCGCCGAACGCCTGACCACCGGCCGATGCGCTATCCCTCCTGGCAAACACCTCTGTCACATACTCGCGGGAACCGATCAGGCCCTGCTCTTCTGCTCCCCAGAGTCCCATGCGGATCGTACGACGTGGCTTCAGGCCCTGCGTTTCGGAAAGCATCTGAAGGATACGCATCGCTTCCAGGCATGCAGCCGTGCCCGTGTTGTCATCCGTCGCTCCCGTCCCGGCATGCCACGTATCAAAGTGGGCTCCCAGCATAACGATTTCATCTTTGAGGTCTGTGCCGGGTATCTCTGCGATAATATTGAACCCGGAATCCGGCTTCGCAAAAGCGACCTGGATCTCCATCTCCATGTTCACTCTCTCGCCCTTCCGGAGCATGCGGATCATCCGATTATAATGTTCCGCAGCTACAACCACCTGGGGAATCGTCTCGGGAGCCTTCGGATCATACACTCCCATGCGTTGCGCCACAGGAGCGTCGGGCGCTCGTGGGAGCGAGGCTGCCTGAACGAGAACCGTGCCGTCATCTCCCGCTCCGGCACTGAGCACTGCGAGAGCACCTTCTCTGTAGGCAAAAGCGAGTTTCAATGGACCCATTTGCATGGAGATGACTCGACGGCGCATCGCGGCCGTATCAGCATCCGGAAACATTGCGATGGTGGCGGTAATCATCGAATCGATGTTTTGAGGGGTCAACCGATTGAACCCCGGACCGCGGCGGCCTCCCCGGCGACCTGCCTGCAGATCGGCGTTCGCCATGCGCAAGAGGACAGAATCTGCGAGCCGCACGGCAGGTGCTTCGAAATGGGGCTTCAGTTCTACAGGATCGCTAATAAGTACAAACTTGCCCTTCAGTTTGCCTTTATAGCTCTCGAGAGCCTCTGGCTTGCCGGCATCGAGAAAGAGCACCTCCGCGTCTTTCTGTTTTAGGCCAGGCGACCAGGCCGCGGGATATGCAATAAGTGGATAGGGAACCGGAGCGGTAACCATTGCAGAGAAATTCTTGAGAGTCCAGCCCTTTCCGATTGGCGACCAATAGTCAAAGGAAACGTTCGAAATCCCCCATTGCTTGAGTTTCCTGCCTACCCACTCGGCGCCACGCCTGTACTCCGGCGACCAGGAGAGACGGGGCGCATAGACATCGCAGAGCGAACTCAGAAGGTCCATCACTTGTGAATTCCTGAGACCTTCCGCCTTGATTTTGGCGACCACCGCGGTATCGATCTTCTCCGGCTGTCCATACGCGTGAAGAGAGAACACAATCGCCACAGCGGAAAACAGAAAAGCTCCTGTTGAACGCTTCATTGGTTTTTGGCCTTTAGTTTGAGTCGATGCGATGCAAATATAGGAAGATTGCTCCACACCTTCAACGGGGCATCCTCCTGTGACATTAGTTTTTGACATTAGTTTCGCCGAATGATAGATTATTGCCGACGATCAGCGAGTATCCATTCATGAAACCTCTCATTGCCCTGGCTCTTTGCGTGTTCGTCTCTTCTGCCTATGGAACAGAAATCTTCGTTGCTCCGGGCGGCAACGACAGCAACACCGGAACACGGGACAGTCCTTTCCGGACTCTGGAACGTGCCAGGGACCAAGTGCGGGCCGTCAAAGCGCGGGGTGGAATTCCCGCAGGCGAGCATGCAACCATATGGCTGCGTGGGGGAACATACGCTCTCGACCAGACGTTTGAGCTCGGGAAACCGGATGCGGGGATGCCTGGCGCACCGCTTGTTGTTTCGGCGTATGGGGACGAAAATGTTCGCCTCTCAGGAGGCATCCCTCTCCCCCCTTCGATATTCCACCCGGTACGCAACGCAGAAGCCCTGAATCGCCTTCCCGCATCATCCCGGGCCTCTGTTCTCGAAGCCGATCTGCGCGCCCTTGGGATAAAAGACATGGGCACACATAGACAATTCGGTCATGGGCTGCCCATTGTACCCGCCCCGTTGGAGCTTTTCTGGAATGATTCGGTGCTGCAGCTTGCCCGCTACCCCAACGAGGGCGCGATCTTGATGGGTCCCGTCGTGGACACGGGGTCCGTGCCTCGTATTGGTGACTACAGCAACCGGGGGGGACGATTCCGCTACACGGATCCGCGCCACAACAGGTGGGCGTCCGCTACGAACGTCTGGCTACAGGGGTACTTCCGCTATGGCTTTGCCGACGACAAGATCAGGATAGCACGCATCGACACCGTCCACCAGGAGATCACCCTGTCAGCTCCGCATATGTACGGTCTCGGCAGCGGCGAAAATTTCAATCAGTATGTTGCTCTCAATCTCCTCGAAGAACTTGATGCACCCGGGGAGTGGTACGTCGACTCTTCCTCCGGTCTGCTCTTCCTCTGGCCGCCCGGAGAGATGGCAACCGCACGCATCGTGGCATCAATCCTGGAACAGCCACTTGTCGCCATCGAAGAGGCCTCGGATTGTGTCCTTCGCAATCTGGTTATCGAAAACGGCCGTGGACTCGGCGTCTACATCGAGGGAGGCGCGCGCAATCACCTTCTGAGTTGTACCATCAGAAATGTGGGAACGGTGGGTGTGATGTTGGGCCAGGGGGCACGTCAGACGTTCCCCCACATCACCGCCGATGACTACACCGGCGTACCCGTATCGCGTGAAGTCGGCACCTTCCACTCCCATGCGTACCGCAATACCGTGTGGGAGCGAAATGCCGGCACAGGTCACATCATCGAACGATGCGAGATACTCAACACCGGATCCGGAGGAATCATTCTTGGCGGCGGAAGCAAAAAGGAGCTGGTTGCCGGAGGATGTACCGTGACAGATTGCCGGATTCATGAATTCACCCGAAGAAACAAGGCGGGAGCCGCTGGCATTGTCGTCGATGGTTGTGGCAATCGTGTCGTGCATAACGAGATATTCGACGGCGACCTGCAGGCGATTATCGTCCACGGTAATGATCACCTGTTTGAGTTCAACCGCATCCACCATGTCGCCCGCAATTCCAATGATGCTTCGGCCTGGTATCTCGGACGTGACCCGAGCGACCAGGGTAACGTCGTCCGGTGGAATTTTTTCTATGAGGTCGGACGCCCTGACAGGAAATGGACGATGGGCGTGTATTGTGACGATGCCACATGCGGAGTAGTGATCGAAGGAAATGTGTTCTACCACGTTGCTTCATACGGAACTGTGTACAGCAACGGCGGCCACGATATCACCGTGCGCAATAACATCTTCATCGAAGGCTACGGACCGGCATACCAGCTCAAGTCCATGTGGTACGATTTTGGCATGGTTGAAATTCCCTATTTTTTCGGTACGGATGGCATCTACACTACACGGCTGACTCGTTCAGTGAATATCCGCAAGCCTCCCTATAGTGAGCGGTACCCGGGGCTGAAAGACTGGCTCGATCTCCTTCCGGACGGCAAGACCTTTGTCGGCATGCGCCCCCGGCGGAACACGTTCGACAAGAATGTCCTTGTGCAATATGAAGAAACATTCCGCCTGGTAGGCAAATACGCACAATGCGATTTCGGCGACAACTTCATCACCCAGAAGGACCCGGGCTTCGTGAACGCCGGCAAACTCGACTTTCGCCTTAAGGATGATGCAGATGTGTACCGGTCCCTGCCGGGATTTCAACGAATACCATTCGAAGAGATCGGACCACGCCCATGAAGAATCACCAATTCCGGAGTGCATACGTGAAACCATTTGCCTGTGTTCTCTTCCTGGTGTTCCTTCCTTCGGTGCTCCTTGTACGCGCACAGGATCGGCGCGATCGGGCTGTATTCGAAGTGAAGAATGACGCCATGATCGATTCCATAAAGACGGAACTCAAGAAGGCGAAGCCCGATGAGCCCCCTAAGCAAAAGATGCAGCTCGACTTCTCGGCGATCAAGGCCCCATCAGCTGTTTCCGAATTCACGAGCGTGTGGCACTTCCCCCCCATCCTCCAGGGCCTTTCCGGTATGTGCTGGTGTTTCTCGACCACCTCCTTTCTTGAATCGGAGGTCTATCGACTGTCGAAACGCAGGATGAAACTCTCGGAAATGCACACTGTCTACTGGGAATATGTTGAAAAAGCGAAGGAGTTCGTTCGTACACGCGGGAAATCCTACCTCGGTGAAGGATCGGAAGCAAACGCCGTGTTTCGCATCTGGAAGAAGTATGGCGCCGTTCCCGGACAGTCATACACGGGACTCACCGACAGCGCGAAGTATCATGACCATGAGAACACGCTTTTCCCGGAAATCAAGAATTACCTCAACAGCGTGAAGACGCGCGATGCCTGGAATGAAGAAGAGGCCATTGCGACAGTCCGATCCATTCTTGACCACTACCTCGGTCCTCCGCCGGCAACGGTACCGGTCGACGGCAAACAGATGACCCCAAAGGAGTATCTTGCCAATGTCGTGCGCCTGAATCCTGACGACTATGTCGATCTCTTCTCCCTGATGGAGAAGCCGTACTTCCAGAAAGTGGAATTTGAAGTACCGGACAACTGGTGGCACAGCAAGGACTACTACAATATCCCCCTCGATGACTTCATGGGCGTCGTCAAGACCGCCATCCGTCATGGGTATTCTGTGGCGATCGGGGGGGATATTTCCGAGGCAGGGTATTCCTATGGTGCCGCCGGACTCGCCGTCGTTCCCACTTTTGACATTCCTCCTTCGGCGATCGACGAACTGTCACGCCAGTTCCGTTTCAGCAACGGCACTACCAGAGATGATCACGGTTTGCACCTCGTCGGGTACACCGAGAAGGATGGCAAGGACTGGTACTTGATCAAGGATTCGTGGAGCACCGCCTACAACAGCGCACATCCGGGTTACTACTTCTATCACGAAGACTATGTGAAGCTGAAAATGCTCGGCATTACAGTGCACCGGGACGCTGCCCGTGAAGTGCTTGCACGCTTCAAAAACTAGCGCCTGTTCTTCAGAACCCGGTCGAAAAACGAAATGACCATCTTGCTGGTCTCTCCGAACCACGGGCGGAAAAGCCAGAAGGGATGCGGAGTGTCCGGCAGCGTATGAACCTCTGAGTAGACATGAACCTGGTTCAGCTTTGCGATCATTGCATCCCTGCCTGCGTGAAACCGGTCTATCGAGCTGTTGACGAACATGACCGGCGGAGTCCTGGAGCTCACATGGCGTAACGGAGATGCGTTCTTCCAAAGTTCCGGACGATCACGGTAGGCACTCCCGAACCAGAGCTTGCCCGCTGACGGGTTCGCAGGATCAGCATCCTTTCCGCTTTCCGAACTGTCCGTGAAGTCAACGACCCCGTCAATATCGACGATGGCCTGGACGGCAGAGGAATACCCTGGATGCGTGCCTTTGCCTTCGAATACTTTGAGGTCCCCTGTCGTTCCGAGAAGGGCTGCCAGCGTTCCTCCAGCAGAACCTCCCATCACGCCAATACGTGATGTGTCGATCGTATATTCACGAGCATGTGCACGCATCCAGCGGATCGCCGCTTTGAGGTCATGCACGGCCGCAGGATACTGCGCTTCAGGTGAAAGACGATACTCGGCCACAACGGTGACATACCCTTGAGCGGCAAGTTCCCGCGCCATGGCCGTCTCCTGCTTTCTATTCCCAGAACGCCAGCCTCCGCCGTGAATGATCAGGACACTAGGGAATGGGCCCTCCCCCTGATCTTCCGGAGCGAACAGGTCGAGCGCCAGATGCCGGTATCCGTACGCGGTGTAGACCATGTTCACCCACACCCGCACATCAGGAGACGGCGGAACCACTGCCGGCACCGCCCGTGGATACTGCGCAAGCAGCTTCTGCCAGGCACTCCATGTCGTAAAGGATGTATCCATCGGGGGCGACACGGTATTCGGTGCCGTCTGCATCCCTATGACATTCGCATCCGGCGCATGAGTTCTCTGCCAGACCGGATACTTTTCGAAAATCTCCGCAGGAGCCGCAGTGTACCAGCCGTAACCCGTTCTGCGTTCCCGGTCTACCTCCGCAAGTGAGTACACCGGTTTGCCGTCGCGGTTGCAGAATATGGGAACATTCGATCGGATTTGGTAATAGCGCGCCCAGAGTGTCGGAGCCCCGGGGTCGGTCACAAGAATTCTGTCACTCTCTGTCTCATGGTACATGTACCGGGCACGGGGCGCGCGCACTTCCCTCACCCGCACCCCCTGAATGCGCGATCGATTATACCACTTCACAGCACCCTGGACGGCGTTTACGACATCCGCCGTTGGTTCGGGCAATGACATCAGGAAGAGAACAATATCCACGCTCTCCATCCCCGCAATTGCCACAGGTTCAAACGTACGCGCAGGACGGGGTCGAAAATCGTGGCTATCGTGCTGCTGGCACCATGCGGTCAGGCCATGGGCATCTTTGATTTGGCATCGCAGAATGCACTTCACTCCCTGCTTGTACGCCGTGTGCGCTTTGTTGCGGCGCGCGGCATCGACGAATGCAAACTCCGGCTTCCCTTCCACAATACGCTGCAAAACCTTCATCACGCCGATCATCGCACCATCGTTGAACGTAATATACCCCCGGTAGCCGGAGCTATCGGGGAAAAATTGCTGCCATCCTCCGTTTGCCAATTGAGCCTTCAGGATGAAGTCTATCCCGCGAAGACAAGCATCGCGGTACCGGACATCACGTGTCGTTTCGTAGGCCGCGGCAAGATACCTCACATGAGAATGAGTGGCACCATTGTCAAAAGTGGTCGATCTTCCGTGCTTCTTCTGTGCGAGGATCTGCTTCTGAGCATCTGTGAGAATTGCGCGCATGTCGTAATTCTTGGGCCAACCGCCATTCTTCTTCTGATAGAGAAGAATATTATCGGCAATCCGTGTTATGTCACGGGCGTCGTACCGTGGTTGACCGGGCAGCGGTTCGATTTCCCGCGCCTCATCCTTAATATCGTACCAGTGATGTGCGCTGTCCTGGAATTCAGAGACGCTTATCGTATCGGTTTTGCCTGGCGGCTCTTGCCCGGGCATCGGATACTTCTTGATCACCAGATACTTCAGCTCTCCATCGCCGGCATTGCGGATGCCGTGCTTCACGTTCGGCGGGCAGTAGAGGCTGGTAGAGGGACTCACCACTCTGGTGTGGCCGTCGAGAAAGAACTCCGCACGCCCTTCCAGCACGAAGAAGAACTCGTCCTCAGGGTGTGCATGCGGTGGATGTGTGGCTTCATGGGGCCGGACAACGCTCAATTTCAGGGTCCGGCCATCCAAGAACTTCTTGTCGGCGAACCAGTATTGGTACCCGGCCTGGGTCGATTCAACCGCGGCAGGGGTGAAGGTGTTCACGCATCGATCTATATCATAAGTGCCGCCGCCGCCGACGGGGATGTCCTGCGAGTCAACACGCAAGGGAGAAAGGGCGGCAATAACGAACACGGCCGGAACAAGGGAGAAGGCTCTCATCGCTGGATCCTGCTGGAGTGGATGCACTGAACTAATGTAGCGCTTTCAATTACTGAATCCAAGGATCATGACGCATTTCTGACAAAACGGTGACATCACTCCTTCTTGTGAGAAGTATACTGGGTCACACCATAACTCAAGGAGGTTTCCATGAAAGCACTGCTCTTTGTAGTCCTCGTTATCGCACTCCTGGCCGGCCGGGCCGGTGCACAAATTGATACCGTCACCATCCTGCATCTCAACGACACACATTCAACCCTCTCCACCATCGGACCGCGTGACGGATCCCTGAAGGGAGCCTACGGCGGCATTGCTAGAGCTGCCACGCTGATCGGCATGGCCAGAATGGCAGATCCAAACACATTGGTTCTGCATGCCGGCGATGTGTCCATCGGCGATCTTTTCTATACGAAGTACTTTGCCGTGGCCGAGCTTCGTCTGCTTGGCGCACTCGGGGTAGACGCGGTGACTCTCGGGAATCACGAATTCGACCTGGGACCTTCATATTTCGAAATGATGCTGGACAGCGCATTTGTCGGCGGACCAATGCCGCTCCTCTCGGCAAACGCTGTTCTCGATGATCCGGCCGTGTCCGGCCTGAAGAAATACGTCGGTCATCGCCTGATCAAGCACATCGGCTCCACCAAAGTCGGTATATTTGGCCTCACCACACCAGCAACCAATCTAATCTCCAACCCGACGCCGGTATTCTTTGACACAAACTTTGTCTCCATTGCCGCTGAAGAGGTGGACAGTCTCAGGACACAGGGATGTACAGTAGTGATTTGCCTTTCACATCTCGGCGGGGCGTATGACCGGCTTCTGGCAGGCTATGTCCCGGGCATTGATCTGATCGTCGGCGGACATGATCACTTCGCTTTCGACGAACCCGTTGCCGCAATCACGCCAACCGGAGATACCACGTGGATTGTGCAGGCTGACGCCTTCTACAAGCATATGGGAAAAGTGCGTCTCCAGGTGCAGGGGGGGAAAACCAGGTTGCTGGAATCCACTCTGCTCACTATTGACGGCAGCATACCGGAAGAACCAACCGTCGCCGCCGCTGTCGATCAACTGATCTCGGGCATCGAAGGAACATATGGTCCTCTGTGTACTCAGCCGGTCGCGGTCGTCGAGGCGTATTTTGAAGAAGTTGCCGATTCACTCACATCAAAGGGATGGAGAGACACACCCATCGGCAATCTTGTTGCCGATATCTATCGTCAGACCCTCGGGACACAGATCGCCATTGAAGCTGGAGGATCGACGGCCCATCCGCTGTATCCCGGGCCCATCGTCGCTGCCGATGTATTCAGAGTTGTCGGGTACGGATTCAATGAAGTGAACGGCCTGGGTTTCAATCTGGGAACCTTCTCCATAAACGGTGCTGATCTCGTTGCTGGACTTGAGTGGGGTGTATCCGATCTTTCGTCGGTTGATGATTTCTTCATTCAAGTATCCGGCATGACGTATGCCTATGATCCTACCCTGCCAGTCTACAGCCGTATCACAACTGTGACGGTCGGCGGTCAGCCCTTGAACCCTGCTGCGACATACACCGTTGTCTCAAACGCGTTTACTCCGATGATCCTCGGCAGCATTGGGATTCCGTTCTCCGATCTGCACATCTGTGGCGGTGACACCACCGAATTCCAGACGCTTCTTGCAGGAATTATTGCCGCCGGTACGTTACGACCGTATGTCGATGGACGTGTGAAGGCCGACATCGCCACGGCTATCCGTTATGAGCCTGCGGCACCTGAAGCGTACACACTGGAGCAGAACTATCCGAATCCGTTTAATCCAAGTACGAAGATCGGGTATAGGATCTCGGGTCCAGGGTCTAGTTGGGTGAAGCTCAGCGTGTACGACATGTTGGGGCGGGAAGTGGCCGTGCTGGTGAACCAACAGCATCCAGCCGGTAACTACGCGGTGACGTGGAACGCCGGCGGCATGGCGAGCGGCGTGTACTATTATCGTATCATCGCCGGTTCTTTCCTCGACTCAAAAAGAATGGTTGTGGTGAAATAACCAGGTCGAAGTTGACGGCATGGTGGTCCTCCCGGACCACCATGCTCCTCATCCAATGCCCCGGAGCATGATACCCCGGATCAGTTACGCGGATTTGATTCTTTCATCTCCCTCCCCTATCTTGTCGCAGGTAGCTTTTCTACTGTCCGGAGAAAAACACGCCCTTCAGGGCGCCAAAGCAAGAGCATCTATGAGCGATCTTCACAAGAGGACCATCCTGGTAGTTGACGATGAAGCCCTGGTAACACATACCATCTCAGGAATCCTCCAGAAGCATGGGTATTCAACTCTCAACGCTGCCTCAACAGAAGAGGCACTCAAGGTAGTCCGCCAGGAGCAGCGACCCGACTTGATCCTGATGGATATTGAGCTTGGCGCAGGTATGGATGGCGTGCAGGCCGCGGAGATCATCATCCGCGAATTCGGGACCCCAATCCTCTTTCTCTCAGGCCACACCGAACCGGAATTCGTGACGCGAACTGAGAATGTTTCCTCCTACGGCTTCGTGCTGAAGAACGCCGGCGAAACAGTCCTCATCGCGTCGGTCAAGATGGCGTTCCGCCTCTATGATGCCCGCAAGGCAGCTGAAGATCGTGAGCTCGCCCTGCGCATAAGTGAAACCCAGTATCGTAGTCTGTTTGATGAAGCTCCGGTTGGATACCATGAGTTGGACACTGATGGGCGGATTACGAATATTAATCGAACCGAGTTGCAGATGCTTGGCTACGACCACAGCGAGATGGTTGGCCAGCCCATCTGGAAGTTTATTACAGAACTGGAGTCACAGGCGGCAACGACGGCGAAGTTGGCGGGCAGGCTCCAGCCCGGCCAGACCTACGAGCGCACGTTCCGGCGCAAGAACGGCTCGACATTCCTGGCATATATCGACGATGCGATCCTTAAAGACGGGAACGGAACAACCGTCGGCATTCGTTCCACGCTCCAGGATATCTCACGCCACAAGGAGGCTGAACGACGGCTCCGCGAAAGCGAGGAGCGTTATCGCGTCCTGATCGAAAACGCTGCGGAAGTCATCGTGGTCATACAGAACGGCAGTATTAGATTCGTCAATAGCCAGGGCGAGAAACTCAGTGGATATTCAAAGAGAGAACTGATCGGCAAGCCGGTCCTGGATCTCGCTCGACCCGAGGATCACGAACGCGTGCGAATGATTCATCAACTCCGCCTGCAGGGTGCACCCCTTCCCCCAGGTGCCGAAATCTCCAGAATTGTCCGGAAAGACGGCGAAACGCGATGGGTGGAAGTGAAGTCCACGGTGATCACCTGGGGAAGCATGCCCGCAACATTACACTTCTACACGGACATCACTGACAGGAAGCAGGCTGAGGATGCTCTCGCCCTGGCCCTCGGAGAAAAAGGTGCGCTCCTGAGAGAACTCCAGCATAGAATCAAGAACAGTCTGACAATGATTACCAGCGTGATCGGACTGGAATCCAGCCGCGTGAATGACCCGTTTGCGCGGACGGTGCTTGACCATCTCAGAGACCGAGTCAATTCTCTCACCCGACTCTACGCCTTGATGGACCGCACCGGCGAAGTCCAACGGATTCATGTCGATGACTACTTCGGAAATATTGTCGAATCTCTCTCCGCGACATACATCAGAGAGGGATCGAATATTCACATCGAACAACGGTATGATCCGGTTGAGATAGACGCCAAGATGGCAGCACCATGCGGCCTTATACTCAATGAACTTCTCACCAACGCACTGAAGTTTGCGTTTCCGGACGAACAGCGAGGTCACATCTGGATCGAAGTTGCCGATCACGGAAAGGAACTTCTTGTGACGGTTTCTGACGATGGGGTTGGCCCCCCCCCGGGATTCAGCATCGACCAATCATCCGGGTTCGGTATGCGCATCATCCAGCTTCTTGTGGAACAACTTCGGGGTCGCATCTCCTTCGCGCGCAACGAACGGACGATCTTCACTGCATCACTGCCCCGCACGTGACGGGTCAGCTTCGATACCCCATCGACAGACCACTCCGCGTTATGCTCAACGCACTACGGAAACAGCCCCCGCACAGGGTTTTCAATGGTGAAACATTCTCCACCACGACGGCGTATGATGAAGGAAGGAACGGCTGACAGTTCATACTCCACGGCATTCCATGAGGCCCGGTATGTCAAAACAGAATCACATTACCTTACTCGGCGTGCTGCATATAGCACGTGGGGCATTCGTCCTCCTCGTTGGTGTCCTGCTCTTTGCCATCCTCACCGGAATCGGTGTGATTTCTGAAGACAATACAGCGCTGGGCGTGCTAGGGTTCATCGGCACCGCGCTGATGATTCTCTTCGTTGCTCTCGCCGTACCAAGTGTCATCGCGGGGATCGGAGTGCTCATGAGACGTGAGTGGGGACGGATCATGGCGCTTGTCGTAGGAATCCTGAGTCTTATCGATATCCCCATAGGTACCGCCATCGGAGTGTACTCGATCTGGGTACTGATGAATGACGAAACACGAAGGCTCTTCCAAGATACTCCTGCAACGCCTATGCAAACTCCTGTACCGGTCCCACAGACCTAGCGTCGTACTCCCCCTTGGGGTCCTCCGCGACCACCCGTCCTCCCCACCAGATATGTTTATTCCGTATATTCAGTCACTGTTCACAACGGGTCCAACCCGTCCTTTTCCATTGTGCCGGACTTCTACAGGGCATTCGACGTGAAAGAAGGAACCCCGATGTTCACACCCGAAATCGAGCGCGAAAAGATCTGGTAACGCAACCGAAGGGAACTCTGCAGTCATGCGTATCTATGACAGCAGCAGGGTTCTTCATGCTCCTGATCGCCCATGCATCACTCCTTGCCGGATCACCCCGGTTCGTTCCGGGATCAGTGATCGTCAAGCTCCGGCCGGATCTGCTGAATCCTTCTTCTTCTCCTTCGAGCACGCAGGCAAACGCGATTGCCCATGCTCTGGCGCACTTCGGGGCCGGTCCAATGCTTCAGGTGTGGAAGCCTGAGTTCACATCGACTATCGCACGCCGTTTTGGCCGGAGCGCGAAAGGAACCGGCGTTGAACTGTCTTCGGACGTTGCCCGGGTTGAGCATCTCGCGTCGGAGGTCATACGCATCTATCGTGTGCGGTACACGTCCGCCGTCGATCCAGATGTGGTCGCCGCCGAGCTTTCACGCGTTCCCGGTATCGAATACGCCGAACCTGAACCCCTGTACGACCTGTACGCGTGCACCGGGCTCCGGCAGCCCATCGTCCATCCCCAACGATCCTCTCTATGGTTCCTATCTCACCTATCAGAGTTTTCCTGCAGCATGGGATACCACCAAAGGCGACTCGACAGTCGTCATCTGCATCATTGACACCGGTGTCCAGTACACGCACCCTGATCTCATGGAGAAGATCTGGACAAACTCCGGCGAGTTGGGGAGTGACTCTCAGGGACGCGACAAACGGGCCAATGGGATTGACGATGACGGCAACGGGTATGTCGATGACTGGAGAGGATGGAACTTCGACGACAACTCCAACGATCCCGCGCCAACCACCGAGAACCATGGAACAGGCACAAGTAGTATGGCCGCCGGGCACACAAACAACGGCATAGGGATCTCGGGGTCGGGTTACCAATGCCGGTACATGGCTGTCAAAGGAATCTACATCGAGGCGATACTGTATGCAGCAGTCAATAACGCTGTCGCAGCGAATTGCAGCTTCGGTTCAGGTTTCTATTCACGCGCAGTGAACGATATTGTCGAGTTTGCGACGAACGCAGGCACTCTCGTCGTGTGTGCTGCCGGTAACAGTAACAATGACACGCCGAACTACCCTGCCGCATATCCCAGCGCGCTCTCTGTTGGCTCAGTGGACTTCGCAGGAAATGGGACACCGAACGTCCGATCGGGATTTTCTTCG
This sequence comes from Ignavibacteriota bacterium, assembly GCA_963849385.1. GTDB lineage: Bacteria > Bacteroidota > Ignavibacteria > UBA10030 > UBA6906 > Fen-1255. The sequence goes on from CAWKHH010000003.1 coordinate 743,248, forward strand.
TACGGTTATACGATTGATGTACTGGCCACGGGGAATGGCATCAATGGCTGCAATTTCGGGGGGTATTTCCAGGGCGGGAGCGGGACATCTTTTTCTTCTCCCATAGTGGCCGGGCTTGCCGGACTGATTAAAACGGTGCACCCCGACTGGGGAGCCCGGAGGATAGGCGCTCAGATACGTGCAACATCGTTTTCCATCGATGCCTCCAATCCTCCATCCTTTGCGGGGAAACTCGGCCACGGCCGCATTGACGCCTACGCAGCGCTCACCCAACAGCTCCCCGGTCTGACAGTACGATCTTTCGTCTATGTCCCGGCCACAGCAACGGTATCGGCACACATCGTGAACTATGGATATCCAGCCCAGAATGCGCAATTCGCTCTCCGCGCCTCTCCTGGTATTCAGATTGTCTCATCATCGACCATCAGAATGGAGGCGTTATCGCCACCGGAGACTCCATCGACGTGACATTCGCCATCGTGCTTTCACAGACCATCGATTACACTAGCCAGCCGATTGTCCGGCTGGACATCGCAGATCCGGGAACGGGATTACGGCGATTTTGCCTGCCTGGAGTTTTTCCCCTGGGTGCGAGCAGGCTTCATTCCCGCAATCGGCATTCACAGACATGAGCGCAGTCAACCGCTCAACTGCATGGTGTATCACTGACAACGGGAATTTCATGAGGACGACCGACCGCGGGTTCACCTGGTCAACCGGTACAGTCCCATCCTCTACGCCCAATCTGTCTTGCGTCGCGGCCGCCGATGACCTCACCGCTTATGTTGCAGAGGGCGAAGGTGCAGTCTACGGCACCATTCACCGCACGACGGACGGCGGAGACTCGTGGTCACAGGTGTATGCAGGCCCTTCAGGAAGCTTTTTTGAAGGACTGAGATTTGTGGACCGGCGGAACGGTGCAGGAGTCCTCGCAATTGCCAGCACGGATTCCTCTCTGTTTGTGATCACCGGTGATGCCGGGGCCACATGGAAGAATTATCCTGCCCCTCGCTCATCGGTCGGCTCATGGCATGGGACACGGAATACTCTCTGTCATGCTCGACAGCTTGCGGGCTTGGTTTTCCGGTGCAGATAGCGGACGCGTCAGCCGCACCACCGATGGGGGGAGGCACTGGAGTGTTTCACGGTCGGATAACACCACGCCCGTGCAGTCTGTGTTCGTTTCTGCGGGCTTTGGCGTGGCAGGGTCCTCACGTAGCCAACCATACCTTTCCCGGATCATACGACGGAGGCGAGCACTGGATCGCAACCGCCGCGTCTTCTTCCGAAATCAGCGCCCTGACTGCCGCTTCAGGAACGACGCAGATCTGGGCCGCCGGCTTCACTGATCACGTCACCTACTCGGATGACGGCGGCCTCACGTGGGGAACAGAACGTATCCCGCCCCTCGGATTGATTCTCACCCTCGCCGCCTGCCGCGATGGTGACAGCTGCCATGTCTGGGGAGCTTCACAAAGTGGCGTCATTGTTCACCGAAGCCTGTCCGCACTCAATTCACCACCACCTGCGTATCTTTCATTCGATGCCCGACCATTGGACCTCGGAAACCTCGACCGTGCACTCGCGACGACGTGATACCATCCTCTCTGCGACAAATACGGGAGGCGCACCGGATACCGTTACCATAAGTCTCGATAACGTCAATCTGCCGACAGACTCCGCCGTGTCAGTCTCACCAACGTTTTTCACTTCTGGGAGCTGGCGAAACAAAGCAATGACGTTCACTGTCTATCCAGGCATTCCTTCAGCCCGGAGTTGTGTACTACAGTGGCGTGGTGCTTACGTCTGCTGCGACAACCGGACCCAACCCGTTGGTGAAACCGATGGTGTTTAGCGCGTACGGGACGCCCAATTCCGTGCAGGCTGAAGAGCTCCATCCACAGGTAACCCGGCTTGAGCAGAACTATCCGAATCCGTTCAATCCGGTTACTACTATCAGCTTCACGGGTCGCGAGTGCAGCCAGCATTGGGTTGGGTCAACGTCAATTGACGGTAGTCCATTGACATTTGACAATCGGTTGGGGTCCGGGGTCCGGGAGCTGGGTCTAGTTGGGTAACGATTGTCGTGTACGACGTGCTGGGTCGTGAAGTAGCCGTGCTGGTGGACGAGAAAAAAGCATCCGGGAGCTACGAGGTCAATTTGATGCAACCAGCTTACGAGCGGGACATACTTTGCGCGTATGCAGTCGGGGGTGTATGTCGGGGTGAAGAAGATGGTGCTGGTACGATAAGGGTTAGAGTGAAGAGTGCCCGGCACCCGGCTGTGGACTCTTCCCAAACCGTCGCCAGAGGAAGTAGATCGGTATTCCCAGGAGGACGATGCCCACACCGGGGAGTGTATACGCAGGTTTGAAAATGAGCAGATCGATGGCAATGGATGCCGCGGCGACAATGTAGAGAGCGGGGAGTACCGGATACCCCCAGACACGGTAGGGACGTTGCGCGTCGGGGCGCTTACGGCGCAGAATCATGATGCCCCACACGGTGAGTATGTAGAAGAGCAACACCGCAAAGACCACGTAGTCCAGCAAATCACCATATGTGCCGGAGAGACAGAGTACACTTGCCCACAGCGCCTGTACCCAGAGAGCTACGGCAGGTACTGCGCTTCTGTTCAGTGTCCCGGCACTCCTAAAGAACAGTCCATCCCTGGCCATCGCATAGTACACTCGCGCCCCCGCAAGTATCAACCCATTATTGCATCCGAAGGTGGAGATCATGATGAGCGCGGCCATGATCAGAGTTGCGGTGTCGCCAAATAACAGAGAGGCCGCCGCCGTACCCACACGGTCTTCGGTCGCAAATTGAATCCCTCTCCCCGCAACATCCAGAGCATCGGGAGATCCCTGTACCGGCAGCACGAGCACATACGCGATATTGGCAAGCATATACAGGACAATCACAGTCACGGTCCCCATGACCAAACTGAGGGGAATTGTCCTTCTCGGTTCCACCACCTCGGCAGCGGTGAACGTGATGTTGTTCCAGGCATCGCTTGAAAACAGCGCACCAACCATCGCGGCACCCAGTGCGGCGATCACTCCGAATCCGGTCAGCGTGTCGATACTCACAATCTGGCCGTTTGACACATGTGTCCACGTGGCGTTCCAGAACGTCGCCGTATTCGCCGTGATCGCGTGGGAGTTGCTGCCAATGAGCACACCAACGAGAATCACCCCGATCAGCGCGAGGAGCTTCGCAATGGTAAAGAAATCCTGAAGGATTTTTCCCCCCCGAATTCCTTTGGTGCTGACGTATGTGAGCAGGAGGATGCTCACAATTGCGTACAGTTGAGCCCCGGTGACGTGGAGACCGCCAATCCGAAGGACCGACACCCCGAGCGACGGGATAAGCACGGAGCTGAATTTCGCAAACGCCACGGCCACCGCGGCAATCGTTCCGGTCTGGATGACTGCAAAGAATGTCCAACCATACAAGAATGCTACAAAGGGATTGTAGCTCTCGCGGAGATAGAGGTACTGTCCGCCGGCGTGCGGGAACATGCCCGCAAGCTCGCCGTAGTTCAGTGCGCCTACAACGGTGATGAGACCGGCAATAAGCCACACCAGAAGGAGGTACCCCGCCCCGCCGACGGTGCGGGCTATATCGGCACTCACAATAAAGATACCTGACCCGACCATCGAACCCACCACGATCATCGTGGCATCAAGAAGCTTCAACTCTCTCTTGAATCCTCCAGCCGTTCCGGGGTCAGGGTGCGCGCCCTGTGGTGCGGACATTATCGGGCTCCTTCAGATGCTTGGTCAGACAGCAGGTCGCAGCATTGTTTCATGCCGCGTGCAGAATTTCCGGAACGGGCTCTTTGCTCTCTTTCGTGAATGAGAAGAGCATCAATAGGAGCGCGAGCACGACGTACGCCATGGTGAATTGATAAGGGATCTGTTGCGCCAGTCCGGCCAGGGTCCAGGGGAAATACATACTCCCGTCGGGCATCGCCGAATGAATAACCCCGAAGAAGGTCAGCGCGCCAAGGACGAGGAGGTAGACCGCGGATACACGGAGACGACGGTTAATCAATTCAGCGAGGAAGCCGCCCCAGAGCATCGCTGTGATGATGAACCCGTTGCCGAGAGCAACGGTGACAAGCAGTTCCGGCAATGAACTTCCGGGTACATTCATCAATTTGTCGAATGTGGCGGGGAGCACCATCTCGGGATTTCCCAGCTTAATGGCGAGGAGACGGGCTATGGTCGGGAAGAAGGCAAAGGCCACTGCAGGAGCGTGACGAGCCGGACAGGCCTGAAACGACTGGACAATGATATCGAGGGCGACAAAAATAAGGATCGGAGCCAGAACCGCACGGGGAATCAGCTCGATGATGAATGAGACATATCCCAGCATCCCGCCGAGGCCGATAAAGATGCCGGTGAGAAGGGTGTAGCCGGAACGCGCCCCCATGCGTTTGTAGGCCGGCTGACCGATGTAGGGCGTCGATTGCGCAACACCGCCGCAGATGCCGGCGATGAGCGTCGCCACTGCCTCGGTAAGGAGTATGTCCCGCGTCTTGAAATCGTCCCCCGCCACACGTGCGCTCTCCGTCACGTTGATTCCCCCGACAATGGTCAGAATCCCGAATGGAATGGCTATTGGCAGATATTTCAGCGCCGGCACAATACCATCGAGGAATGAGAGGGACGGAATCGGAAGTCCGAAATGAAGATTTGCCGCCGGCAGTCCCGGGAAGATTCCCCCGACCAAACCGGTATGCCCGAGAAGATAGTACAACACTGAGCCGAACAGGACGGAGACCAGAACACCCGGGCTGTTCCAGGGAAGTCTGATTTCTGCAACGAGGGTGTACAGCACGAGCCCGAGTGCGACCAGACCTACAAGCGGAATGCCGAAGACATCGACGAGGGGAATCATGCCGATGAGGGCCAGCCCAATGCCCGCTAGGGAACCGAGAAGGCCTGCCTGGGGAACGATCTTCTGCACCCAATGACCGATAAACGAGAAGATCAACTTTACGATACCGATCATGACCATGGTGGCCATACCGATGTACCAGGTCATCATGGCAGCATCGCGTTCGGCCATCCCCGAAGCTTTCAGGTCGAGAAACGCCGGTCCGAGAACGACAAGGGCAATGCCAATCGTGGATGGCGTGTCCAGCCCTAACGGCATAGCGGTAACGGTGCGGTTGCCCGACTTCTTCGCCAGGCGGAATGCCAACCACGTATACACGAGATCACCGAAGAGTACGCCGAAGGCGGTGCCGGGAATCATGCGTGTGAACACAATATCGGCCGGAAAACCAAAGGCGAACGTCAGGATTCCCGCAAGGAACGAGAGTACAGTGAGATTATCAAACATCAATCCGAAAAAGCCGTTCAAATCCCCGAGGGCGAACCAGCGATAACGAACTGTGGTTTCGTTCATGATCCTATCTGGAGGTGTGAAACATGTGTCGAGAGTCTCTACATCATGACAGGATGCCGGCAATGGATGCGGTCATCCACGTCGCAATGGTACCGCCGAGTACTGCCTTGAGTCCGAATTTCGCAATATCACTTCGACGGTTCTCGGCCAGCGGACTGATGCCGCCGATCTGAATTGCGATAGAAGAAAAGTTGGCGAATCCACAGAGGGAATATGTGGCGATGATGATCGCTTTCTGCGACAGCAGGCCCGCGCTTATCTGATCAGCCATGCGCATGTATGCGACAAATTCGTTGAGGACAAGCTTGATGCCCATCAACGATCCGACGTTTAAAGCGTCTTTCCACGGAACTCCGATGATGACGGCGATGAACTGGAATACAAGTCCGAAGAGGAGTTCCAGGGAAAGCGGCTTGCCGAAGTTGGTCACGCAAAGCGCATTGAGACCGGTGACGTCGCCGATTCCATTGAGAAGGAAATTGAAGAGCGCAATCAGTGCAATGAATGCCAGCAACATGCCGGCGACATTCAATGCCAGCCGGAGCCCATCCCCTGCCCCGCCCGCAGCGGCTTCGATGATATTGGAATGGGCGCGCTCGATCTTTACACGCACTGTTCCGAGCGTTGCCGGTGTTTCTGTCTCCGGATAGAGCATCTTGGCGACGACAATCGTTGCAGGCGCAGCCATGATGCTTGCTGCGAGGAGATGGCCTGCAAACATGATTTGTGAAGACTCGATGGGCACACCCTGGGACTTCGCGTAGGCAACTCCCAGCATCTGCATATAGGCTGCAAGCACACCGCCTGCAATATGTGCCATCCCGCCGGTCATTATTGTCAGGAGCTCCGATTGGGTCATGCCCGCAATGTAGGGACGTATGACCAGAGGCGCCTCAGTCTGGCCGATGAAGACATTCGCGGCAACGCACAACGACTCCGCCCCGCTCGTCCGCATCAGCCGCGCCATCACCCACGCCATGCCCTGGACGATGCGTTGCATGATCCCGAGGAAGTAGAGCACCGCCATCAGCGAAGCGAAGAAAATGATCGTCGGCAGCACCTGGAAGGCGAAGAAGAATCCCATGCTCCCCTCAGTGCCCGGTCCCTTTAGCCAGCGAACCAAAAACAAATTGCGCGCCATCGGCCGCGAAGCTGAACAGCACCACGAAGAACCGGCTGATCTGAAAGAAGATATCGCGACCGATCGTGGTCTGAAGGACAAGGAATGCGAAAGCGAACTGCAGCACAATGCCAATGAGCACCAGGCGCCAGTTGATACTGCGGCGGTTGCGGGAAAAGACAAAAGCCAGAGCGGTAACAAACACAAGTCCGCCGAGGCCGCGGATGAGGCTGAGGATATCCATGAGTTCCTGTGTGTGAGAGCAGACATGATCCGGGAGGAAACCAGGGTGACGGCGTTGCGGACACACGGACGGAGAAACGCCACCGAGGACCATGGGAAAAGTATAGTAAACACATGCTTTCAATGCAATCCCTAAGTTTATTCAAAATGGGCAAAGAAAAGCACTTGACTTTTCTGACCCGTTGTAGTATAATGTGACCACGTGGTCATATTAGGTACGGTATAGTCATCACAAGGACTCACTGGACGGCATGAGCGAATTATTTTCACAGGAATCCCTTTCCCGCAAGGAACGAGAGAAACTTTCACGGCAACAGGAGATCCTTAAGGCGGCGCGCGAGCTGTTCGTTTCCAAAGGTTTTCGTGAGACCACCCTCGATGAAATCGCACATCATGCCGAGTTTGGCAAAGGCACCCTTTACAACTACTTCGCCAGTAAAGAAGAGATCTTCTTCGGCATTGTCGATCAGGCTGTCGAACAGACACTGGCAATCGCCCGTGAATCCATAGCAGCACCCGGAAGCGTCCGGGAGAAGCTGCTCCTGTATGCTCACAGGTTGATATCCTACGTAAGGGATAACGGGGAGTTCCTCCACCTCATCTATCATGAGCTGCACCGCGGCGATGCCCCGGCAAACGTCGCGAAGCTGCGGGAGATCATCGACCGCGCCCGTGGTGTCTGGGAGGTACTTGCCGAACCCTTGAGGACCGGCATTGACGACGGCACGTTGCGCAATTGCGATCCCCTGCAACTGGTCGTCTTGTTTGACGGGATGCTGAGGGGATATTGTTTCCAGCAATTTGTAGGTCGAGCGCACGCGCCCCGATGATGATTTCTCTGCAGCTGCGGAGTTTATCACATCGGTGTTTCTTGACGGAATCGTAGAAAGAAAAGGCAAAGGATAACGTTATGAATGCTCATCGTCCGGCCCTGTTCGGCATTGTCGCCGGAGGCGCCGTTCTTCTTCTCACCATCATGAGCACGTTCCAGCTGCAAGCACAGGCTGCCGGGACACCGATGGTCATCACACTGGACAAAGCGCTGGAGATCGCCGCCCGGCAGAACCGCGACATCCAGATTGCGGATCAGGATCGCTTGAAAGCCGACGCTCAGATTACCGAGGCGCGCTCGGGGGCGTTCCCCCAGCTCAATGTCTCGGCCGTCTACACCCGGAACATCAAGAACGCGGTGCTCTTTATTCCACCCAACACGCTCATCAACCCGACACCCAAGACCCAGACGTTTGAATTGGGCTCGGCGAACGCCTACCAGGCAGGGGCCACACTCTCTCAACCACTGTTCAACTGGAGGGTGGGTGTCGCCATGGACATCGCGAACATATACTCGGACTACGTCGAACGCGCCTATCAGGCAACGCAGGAAGATGTTGTGCTGCAGACCAGGAAGGCTTTCTACAGCGCCCTGCTCATGCGAGAGCTCGTCCGTGCAAATCGCGAAGGACTCGACGTCGTGCGGGCGAATCTGGAAAATGTCCGCGCACAGTTCAAGAACGGGACGGCAGCCGAATTTGACCTGCTGCGGGCCGAAGTGCAGGTTGCCAATACCGAACCGCTCTTCATTGCAGCGGAGAATTCGCTCCAGCTCGCCAAGAATTCCCTGAAGAACATCCTGGCGCTTCCCCTCGACCAGGAGATCGACATTCAGGGAGATCTCGCGTATCAGGAGCTCCAGCCGGATGTCGTGGCGCAACGCCGGACCGAAGCGATCGCCACAAATCCCGGGATCGCCCAGCTCGCTCTGCAGGAGTCCCTGCTCCAGAAGAACATCAGTATCGAACGGGCAGGCTCACTATCCCACCCTGAACCTGACAGGCTCGTACCAGTGGCAATCCCAGGACAATACGTTCCACTTCAAGAACTACCTCTGGGCCAACTCCCTCAACGTCGGTTTGCAGCTTTCGTTTCCGCTCTTTGATGGGTTCAAGGCGAGTGCGCGCACGGAGCAGGCAATCATCGACCATCAGAAGAATCGTGACAACACGGCAGAAGGCCGAAGAAGGTCTGCAACTTCGCGTCCAATCGCTCGAGCTGCGCATGAGCGAAGCGAAGAAGCGGATCGAGGGCCAGGAGAAATCTCTCGGGCAGGCACAGAAGGCCGTCCAGATCGCACAGACTCGGTTCAAAAGCGGCGTCGGGACACAGCTGGAGTTGATGGACACGCAGGTCGCCATGACGCGCACACAAACGAACTATGCCCAGGCGATCTACGATTATCTCGTCGCACGGGCCGAATGGGAGAATGCGGTCGGACAACCGCGCTGACGAGATGTGTTACGGAGACATACAGCAAGCGAGTCATTGCGAATAATCAGGAGATCCACACACGTGAAGACGACTTTTCAGACCATCCTCGCCCGGAGCGCGGGCGTTGCCGGCGTCGCGGTCCTGGCCCTGCTGGCCGGCTGCGGATCACAAAAGACCGATCCCGCCCGGGGCGGATCCGGTGAAGCGAAAATCACCGTTCCCGTTGAGGTCGCCGCGGTACAACAAGGGAGCCCTTTCTGTCGGGCGGACGTACTCTGCAACTCTCGAAGGTCAGGAGCAGGCCAATATCGTTCCGAAAATCTCGGAACGCATCGCCGGCGTCCATGTCCAGGTCGGCATGACCGTTCCCGCGAACCGGTTGATTCTCACGCTCGACAAAGCCGGGGCATCATCGCAGTTCTTTCAGGCGGAGGCAGGGTATCGAAATGCGGAGAAATCCCTGGAGCGGATGAAATCGCTCTACGCCGAAGGTGCGGTCTCCCTCCAGACGCTCGACGCCACACAAACGGCGTACGACGTGGCGCGTGCCAACTACGTCGCCGCCCGCAGCATGGTTGAGCTCACCACGCCAATCGCCGGCGTCGTCACGGCAGTCAACGCCAATATCGGAGATCTTGCAGTGCCCGGCGCGGTGCTGGCCACCGTCGCGAAGATCGACCGGATGAAGGCGATTTTCAATCTGAACGAAACTGACGTCACGGCGCTGGCCATCGGCCAGACCGTGCGCATTACCTCGGAGGCACGGCCTGATCTCAGCGTCAAGGGCAGCATCGTGCAAATCTCCCGCTCGGCCGATGTCCGCTCCCGGTCGTTTGAAGTGAAAGCGCATGTTTACGAACACGCCGGACCGCTGGTTCCGACCGGGGATGTTCGCCAGCGTGCATTTGCAGGTCTCCTCCAATGCTGCGGTCCTCATGGTGCCGAATACCGCGATCCAGACGGATGGCATGACGAGCAGGGTCTTTGTCGTGAAGGACGGACGGGCATACCAGCGCACGGTGCAGGTCGGGATGAGTGATGGAGAACGGACCGCCATCCTGCAGGGAATCCTCCCCGCCGACAGCGTGGCAACGGTCGGCATCAACAATGTCCGCGACAGCAGCTACGTCATCGTCACACAGCAGGCAGGTTCGCACTGAAGTCATGTCCAGTGAACAACAAGGTAGGAAACCATGAAGCTTGCTGATGTCTCCATAGAACGCCCGGTCTTCGCCACGATGATGATTCTTGCGCTGATTGTGCTGGGGCTGTTTTCCTATTTCAAGTTGAATATTGACCAGTTCCCCGATGTCGACTTCCCGTATGTCACCGCAACCACGGTGCTTCCCGGCGCGGGCCCGGAACAGATCGAAACAGACGTCACAAAGAAGATCGAAGACGCCGTCAACACGATTGCCGGCATCGATCATATTCAATCCATTTCCCAGGAGGGGGTGTCCATCGTCATCATCCAGTTCAAACTGGAGGTGAAGGGGCAACAGGCGGCCCAGGAAGTACGTGAGAAGATCGCTGCGATCCGGGCCGACCTGCCGACGGATATCAAAGACCCGGTCATTCAGCGTCTGGATCCTGCAAGCCAGCCGATCTTCACGCTGACCGTCTCCGGCGAACGCTCCGACAAAGAGATCACCACGTACGCAAAGAACGTCATCAAGAAGCGGCTTGAGAATGTCCCCGGCGTCGGTCGTGTCGATCTGATCGGCGGTGCGGAACGGGAAATACAGATTGACGGTGGATGCCGCGACGGCTGCAGGCATACAACCTCTCTATTCAGGATGTCATCCAGAGCGTTGGCGCAGCCAACGTCGAGATTCCCGCGGGAAATCTCGAACAGGGCAACCGGCAGATCCTCCTCCGGACGATGGGGAAATACACAAGCGTCGACGATTTTGACAATGTGGTTGTTGCAACGCCCGGCGGCAAAGTCGTCCACCTGTCGGAGATCGCCACTGTGGAAGACGGCATCAAGGAACAGGAAAGCCTCTCGCGTGTCAACGGCAAGCCGGCGGTCGGTCTGAGCATCCTGAAACAGTCGGGCAGCAATACGGTGCGCGTGGCCGACGCCATCCGCAAACAGATCTCACGGATCGAAACGGAACTCCCTTCCGACCTGCACCTGACCATTGCCCGGGACAATAGCACGTTCATCCGCGATTCGGTCAATGATGTGGTCTTTGATATTATGTACGGTGGTCTGCTCGCCGTCATCGTGGTCTATCTCTTTCTTGCGAACATGCGATCGACATTGATCAGCGCAATTGCCCTCCCGACGTCGATCATTGCCAGCTTCATCATCATGTATGCGCTGAACTTCACGCTCAACTCCATGTCGCTGCTGGCGCTCTCCCTGGCCGTGGGTTTGCTGATCGACGACGCCATCGTGGTCATCGAAAACATCTACCGTCATATGCAGGATGGCGAGACGGCCATGGAGGCGGCAAAGGCCGCGACGAGCGAGATCGGCCTTGCGGTCATGGCAACGACGTTCACCATCGTGGCGGTGTTCATTCCGGTGGCGTTCATGCCGGGAATCGTGGGTCGATTCTTCTACGAATTCGGCATCACGGTATCGGTGTCGGTTCTCGTGTCATTGTTTGTGGCGTTCACACTGACACCCATGCTCTCCTCCCGCTGGCTAAAAGAAGAGGATGAAGAACTCAAGAACGAGGGAAATCTGCTCCGGCGCGGGCTGTACTGGTTTAATCACGCGTTCGGTGTGATGAGCGCGAGGTATCGCAATGCCATTCGCTGGTCGCTCGGCCATCGCAAGACCGTCATTTTCGGATCCATTGGCATATTCGTGTCCAGCTTCTTCCTCATGCGCTTCCTCGGAACGTCGTTCTTCCCCTCCATGGATCAGAGCGAATATATCGTCGTCGTTACCGCCGCGCCGGGCAGTTCTCTCGGACAGACCAGCCGGATCTGCGCGGCAGCAGAAGGAATCCTCCGGACGCATCCGGAAGTCATCACAACCCTGACGACCATCGGTGCCGGCAGCGATCCGGTGACCAAAGGGAGCATCCTGGTCAAGCTTGTCAAGAAGGCTGAGCGTAAGAAGGGCGTGGAGCAGCTGATGGAAGAGGCCCGGCGTGAGATACGCCGGATCCCGGGAGCGAATTTCGGTATCCAGGTCCCCGGGGGGGTCGGAGGAAATCAAAAAGCAGCCGTCATGAGCGTCCGGGGAGAAGACCTCGGCACGCTGGACAAACTTGCACAGCAGGTCGAGTACATTTTCCGCACGACGCCGGGTGCCGCCGATGTGGAGAACAGCCTCGAAACCTCAAAGCCCGAGGTCCGGTTGACCATCGACCGCGAAAAGGCATCGGACCTGGGAATCAATGTCGGCTTGATTGCACAGAGTGCCCGCGCCATGGTGGATGGCTTTGTGGCGACAAAATACCAGGAAGGCGAGGAGCAGTACGATGTCCGTGTCCGACTGAACAAGACCGACCGGTCGTCACTCGAAAACGTGCGGGCGATGTCCATCAAAAGCACCAAGGACGCCGGCAACGGACAGAAAGTCCTGATACCTCTGGGTTCGGTGGCGGAAATCCGGCAGGGCTCTGGGCCGTCGAAAATCAACCGCTTCGACCGCCAGCGGGAGATTCGCATTGACGCTAACCTCTCCGGGCGGCTTCTCGGGGAGGTGCTCGGCGACGTCCAGAAACGCACGAAAGCCATTGCCACTCCCCCGGGGTACAGCATCGGTGTCGTCGGTCTGGGGGAAATGCAGGCAGAGTCGTTCGGCAACATCCTCATGTCGCTGGGCCTTGCCATCGTGTTCGTCTATATCGTGCTGGCTTCGCAGTTTGAGAGCTTCAAGTATCCCTTTGCGATCATGCTCGCGCTCCCGATGTCACTGATCGGCGCCGTCTTCGCGCTCCTTGTGTTCAAGAGCGCCATCTCCGTCATGTCGCTCATCGGGATCATCATGCTGATGGGATTGGTCACAAAGAACGGCATTCTGCTCGTCGACTACGCAAACGTGCTTCGCGACAGGGGACACGAACGATCCGAAGCCCTGATTCATGGCGGGCGCGACACGTCTTCGTCCGATTCTGATGACCACCTTCGCAATGATTTTCGGCATGATGCCGGTGGCCTTTGCGTTCGGTGAAGGAAGCGAGTTCCGGTCCCCCATGGGTCAGGCGGTGATCGGCGGTCTCATCACTTCGACCCTGCTGACACTTTTCGTGGTGCCGGTGGTCTACTCTGTTCTTGACGATTTCTCAATTGCCGGAATCTTCCGCAAACTTGCGCATGGGATTCCCGGAATGAAAAGGAAACCCCGGTCATGAAGATCGCATTCCTGGTCTGCAACGAAGTGTATTACCCCCGTCTGCTGTCTATTCTTGGTACATTGGGAATCGACTACTATACGCGATGGGAAAAGGTGACAGGAAAGGGACACGGGACGGAGCCGCATCTGGGGACACGGAGTTTTCCGGGGCATAATTCGGTGCTGATGATCGCCTTCCGGGAGGAAGACGCACTTGAGAAACTCGTCGAGGGGATTGTCAGCGCAAACAACGAGATACATCGCGCGGATGATAAGATCCGTCTGTTTCAGGTGCCGCTGGAAAGAATTGTGTAGTTGCTGACTCCATCCAATACTAGCACACAAGGAGAAATACCATGCGCCGCAATGTGAACACCCTCATCTGTGTTATCGCCGTCAGCCTGACAGTGTCTTTTGCACAAACTCCGTCCGCGGATGGGTTCGGCTGGAGTATTGACCTCTCTCAAAACTACTCGATCGTGTCAAACGTTACCTATGCAACAGCTGACAACTTCGACTGTAAGCTTGATGCATATGTGCGCAAAGGATCACCCACACCCGTTCCTACGGTTATCTACATTCATGGCGGCGGGTGGGTGGGCGGGACGAAGGAGGGCGCCGGCCTTGTACTCTTCCCCTACCTGGAGATGGGCCTTTCTGTCGTGAACGTGGAATACCGCCTCGCAAGAGTTGCCCTCGCCCCTGCCGCCGTGGAAGACTGCCGACTGGCATTGCGGTGGGTAATGAAAAACGCAAAGACGTACAATTTTGATACTACCCGCATCATCGTCACGGGAGGGTCGGCCGGCGGGCATCTCGCGCTCATGACGGGCATGCTCGATTCAACGGCAGGGTTCGATGCTACGCGGGAGTGGGACCAAACCACGGTCCCGTTGAAGGTCGCGGCAATAATCAACTGGTTCGGCATTACCGACGTCAAGGACCTGCTCTCGGGGACAAACCGGCAGAATTACGCCGTTTCATGGTTGGGAAGCCAGCCCAACCGGAACGATCTTGCCACGCGAGTGTCGCCGCTAACGTATGTACGCAAAGACCTGCCACCGATTTTCACGATCCATGGCGACAATGACGATCTTGTCCCCTACACACACGCAGTGCGGCTGCATTCGGCGCTCACGGCCGCAGGCGTAACAAACAAACTGGTTACTATCCCCGGCGGCAAGCATGGAGGGTTCTCCCGCGAGGACATGATCCGTATCTACGGCATGATCCGCACGTTTCTCAAAGAAGCCAAAGTACTCTGAGAGTGCTGCCTGGCATGTACGTCAGCCTGCAGGCTGACGTACATGCCCTGATCTTCTCTCGGACGAAATCTCCGATCAATGCCATGAACACCAGCAGTCATTTTTCCCTTGCATCTCAACCGCGTTTTTCTAAATTCAACACTATGAACTCCACGTCATTTACCGGCTGCTTTTTCTATTTTTACTACCCCGTGAGGTCCTCCTGTCGGGAATGACGATCCTTTGACCATCGCACATGCAAGGAATCCCGACACCAGGTCGGGATTTTTCGTTACTATGGATACCACCTCACATAGCGTCGCCATTCAGGGGATTGCCGGATCATTTCACGACGAGGCAGCGGCACGGTATTTTAGCGACGGGTACGAACCGGTCCCCTGTGAGACGTTCCGCGACATGTTTATTGTACTGAAGAAGCGAAAAGTACAATACGCCGTGATGGCGATCGAAAACACGGTCGCCGGGACGATCCTGCCAAACTACGCGCTTCTGCGGACCTCCGAGATGGCAATCATCGGGGAGATCTACCTGGCAATTCGCCAGAATCTCCTGTGCCTTCCGGGACAGAAACTCGAACAGATACGGGAAGTGCATTCACACCCCATGGCAATCCAGCAATGCCAGACGTATTTCGAGAAACATCCGCACATCCGCCTTGTGGAATCGTCGGACACGGCCGCAAGTGCTTCATGGATTGCCGAACACCATAAGCGGGGATTCGGAGCAATTGCGAGCAAGCGGGCTGCGCATCTGTTTGGACTTCATGTGCTGGCTGCAGGCATTGAAACCGATAAACGGAATTTCACCCGCTTCCTTGTACTCCATCATCGTTCCGAGATGAACGGCACCGCAGGTCCTCCGGACAAGGCCTCGCTGGCGTTTCATGTCCCTCATGCACGCGGCAGTCTTGCACGGGTTCTGACCATCCTCGCCGATGAGGGATGCAACCTGACCAAAATTCAGTCTCTGCCGGTTCTCGGCCGCGAATGGGAATACTACATGCACGTGGATCTTGAATTCGAGCTTGCCGGGCACTACCATGCGGCGTTGCAGGCAATCGCACCACATGTTCATGAGATGAAAATCCTCGGAGAGTATCCGCGGGGAAAGAAGAATGTATGATCGTCCCTCTCGCAACACGCCTGGGTGTCGTCGAAGAATACTACTTTGCTACGAAGTTGCGGCAAATCAGGGAAATGGAATCTGCGGGAAACCGTATCATCAATCTGGGAATCGGAAGCCCGGATCTCCCGCCGTCGCAGTCAACGATTGACAGCCTGGTTGCCTCTGCGGCAGATGGACGTCATTACAGGTATCAGCCGTACAAGGGCATACCCGAACTCCGTGTGGCGATGGCGGGATACATGCAAGAACACTTCTCGTGCTCACTTGACCCGGCAACTGAAATCCTTCCCTTGCCCGGTTCGAAACAGGGAATGCTGTATGTGACACTTGCTTTCGCGAATCCCGGCGATGCCGTGCTGGTTCCTGATCCGGGATATCCGACATACACGGGTGTTGCACGGATGACGGGAGCGCGTGTTCTGTCATATCCGCTCGATCCGGCAAACGGATGGGCTCCCGACTGGTCCGTTCTCGCTCAAATGGATGTGCGCGGAGTCAAACTCATGTGGGCGAATTATCCACACATGCCCACCGGCGCACCAGCACGTGAACGTGTGCTCAACGACCTCGTGCAGTTTGCCAGAAAGCACAGAATCCTCCTCTGCCATGACAATCCCTATTCCCAACTCGGCCGGAGTGAAGAATTGCTGAGCATCCTGACATGTCCTGGAGCGACAGACGTGGCAATCGAGCTCCAATCGATGAGCAAGTCGCACAATCTCTCCGGGTGGCGCATCGGATGGGCAGCCGGATCACCCGAGTATATCGACGCCCTTGGACGTGTCGCCAGCAACGTTGAATCAGGAATGTCACTCTCCCTTCAGCATGCGGCCACGATCGCCCTCAAGAGCGACCGTTCATGGTACGAGCGTCTCCGCGCGGAGTACAACGCGCGCCGTTCTGTAGGCGAACGCATCCTCAACGAGCTGGGTTGCACGGCGAGTCCCGGCCAAGCGGGTATGTTTGTCTGGGGCCGCATCGCAGACGCATCCCTGGATGCAGCGGCGGTTGCCGATCACGTCCTTGAGAAGGCGCATGTGTTTCTCGTTCCCGGGATCGTGTTCGGCAAAGGCGGCTCCGGGTATCTGAGGCTGTCACTGTGCAGCCCTGTCCCCACACTCAATGAGGCACTATCCCTTATTCGCAGCAGCACCGCCTCTTCCGCGGGGAGGGCGTTATGACGACCGTCGTGATCGGTATCGGCCTGATTGGCGGGTCATTCGCAAAGGATCTCCGGGCTGCCGGGTTCACATCACGCATCATCGGCGTGGAAAATAATCCCGAGAACGCGATCCTGGCCAGGCGGATCGGCCTGGTTGATGAAGTCCTTCCCCTCGGGGATGCGGTGAGAATCGCCGATCTGGTGATCGTTGCGATTCCAGTGACAGCTACCGCTGTCCTCCTGCCGGCGATTCTTGACGGGATCTCCCCCTTGGCGGTGGTGACCGACATGGGTTCGACCAAACACGGGATATGCGCTGCGGTTGCACGCCACGCCCGCCGGGGGCGGTTCGTAGCGTCACATCCGATCGCCGGTACTGAGAACAGCGGTCCGGCAGCCGCTCTTTCCGGACTATTCCGCGACAAGCTGGGCATCCTGTGTGATCTCGAGCAGAGTGATCCGGACGCCGTCGATCTTATCCGCAGGATGTACGACACTGTCGGTATGCGCATGCTGACAATGGAGGCGGACACTCATGATCTGCACGTTGCGTATGTTTCTCACATATCGCACATCACCTCTTTCGTGCTCGCCACCACAGTCCTGGAGATTGAGAAGAACACTTCGACGATATTCGATCTCGCGGGTTCCGGCTTTGAGTCGACTGTGCGTCTCGCTAAAAGCTCTCCGGACATGTGGACGCCGATTTTCATGCAGAATGCGACC
The DNA here is from genome assembly GCA_963849385.1 of Ignavibacteriota bacterium. Classification (GTDB taxonomy): domain Bacteria; phylum Bacteroidota; class Ignavibacteria; order UBA10030; family UBA6906; genus Fen-1255. The sequence continues at coordinate 760,875 of CAWKHH010000003.1, forward strand.
TTCGTCTGCAAAGCGCTGGATGCATACATCCGCAATATCACCCATTTCAAAGAGATGATAGAGACCGGCGAGCAACAGGGGCTGCACAGAACCATGGAACAGGCCAATGAAATACGCCGAGTGCTCTCCGGCATGAACTATAACGGCAAGATCCCGCCTTCTGCACCAGTCAACGACGAGAGGACACACTAATGGAAGCGCACCTGCATTTCATGAAGGACCGGTTGCTGGGGCTCACAACGGAGCGTCCGTTGATCATCGCCGGGCCGTGCAGCGCCGAAAGTGAGGAGCAGGTGGTGTCCACTGCCAAGGCTCTTGCCGCACTCAAGCGTGTGCACATCCTGCGGGCCGGAGTCTGGAAACCCCGTACGCGACCCTCGGCCTTTGAAGGCATGGGGCGTCCTGCGCTCGCGTGGCTGCGCGCCGCACAGGTCGAGACGGGTCTTCCGACGGCTGTCGAAGTGGCCAACAGCCGGCACGTTGAACAGGCCCTGGCAGCTGGAATATCTATCCTCTGGGTGGGAGCGCGTACTACGGCAAACCCCTTTGCAGTTCAGGAAATCGCTGATGCGCTCAAAGGCACCGATGTCCCGATCCTGGTGAAGAACCCGGTCAATCCCGATCTTGAGCTCTGGATCGGAGCCCTCGAAAGAATCAACAAGGCCGGTATCACGCGACTGGGTGCGATTCACCGCGGGTTTTCCACCTTCGAGCGGACGCGGTACCGCAACAAACCCAACTGGGAAATCCCTATCGAATTGAAACGACGCGTCCCGGGCCTTCCCCTGATCTGCGATCCGAGCCACATTTGCGGGTCGACCGAACTCCTCCAGGCCGTTTCCCAGACCGCGCTCGACCTCAACTACGACGGCCTGATGATCGAGGCGCATATCCGGCCGGCCGAGGCACTCAGTGATGCAAAGCAGCAGCTCACACCGCAGGATCTGGACACGATGCTGTCTCACCTGGTGTTCCGTCATGAATCGATCGATGATGTCCTTACGCGCACGAAGCTGGTGGAACTTCGTGAGAAGATCGACAAGATCGACAGGGACGTTCTGGAGATTATGGCGGACCGCATGTCGGTCGCCGAAGAGATCGGCCACTACAAGAAGGACAATAACATTACGATTCTGCAATCAGACCGGTGGGATGAGATCGTGCGCAACCGGATGAAAGTGGGTCTGGAAAAGAATCTCACTGCCGATTTTGTGCAGAAGCTCTTCGAGATTATCCACAAGGAATCGATCTATCATCAGTCGCGGGTGATGAATATCGCATCCAGCATCGAAGAGGCGCCGGCGCAGGATGTGGGGGAACCGGACAGGTAAGTCGAACCATTAGCGGCGGGCGGAGAGAACTTCTACTGTTTCGCGGGCGACAACCAGCTCTTCATTGGTGGCAAGCACCGACCCGATGATCGTCGATCCGGGGGCAGTGACGACTTCTGCATGCGAGCGGTTCTGTTCCTCATCCAGCTTCACGCCGAGGAATCCGAGAGCGCTCAACACGTCGTGCCGCAATGCGGCATCGCGCTGTCCGATACCTCCCGTGAAGACAATCGCATCCGCCCCTTCCAGAATCACCAGATACTCCCCGATGTATCTCTTGACATCGTAGATGAAACGCTGGCGCGCAAGGAGAGCCCGCTCGTTCCCCCGGGCAATCGCGGCGTTGATTTCCCGCATATCTGCCGAGATGCCGGAGATCCCCGCCAGCCCTCCATTTTTTGAGCACTCGGCGAGCGCCTGGTCCAGCGTGATGCCCTTCTTCGCCATCATGTAAGGAAATACGAACGGGTCGATATCGCCAACGCGTGTCCCCTGAAGCAGGCCGGATTGCGGCGAGAAGCCCATGGAAGTGTCGACAGACGTTCCATTCCTGATCGCGCAGAGGGAAGACGATCCGCCGAGATGGCAGGAGATGAGCCGGTGGTTCTCCGGCTGGAGTTTGAGAACGCGGACAGCTTCCGTCGCGATAAAGCGGTGAGACGCGCCGTGGTAGCCGTACTTTCTCACTCCGAACCGCTCATACCACTCATAGGGGGTACCGTACACACGGGCATACTCGGGGATGCTGGTATGGAATCCTGGTTCGAATACCCCGACGAGAAGTGTTTTCGGAAGTAATTCCTTGAACATCCGGATCGCGGTGAGGTACGGCGGATTGTGGGCAGGAGCAAGATCGCGGTACGCCTCCATGGCATCCAGAACATCGTCCGTCAACACTACTGAGCCGTTCTTGTCGCCTGCCTGAATGGTCTTGAAGCCGATGGCATGGATGTCGCGAAGATCGCGCAGCACGGTATGCGATGGTTTTACCAGGAACTCCAAGGCGTCTCTTACTGCTTCGCGGTGGGAGGGTACCGGCAGTATGCGGCTGTCCACCTGGCGCTCCCCCACCCAGTAGGTGATGATCGCGTCATCCTTGCCCACACGCTCGGTATACCCGCGGGCAAGCAGCCGTTCGGAAGGCATGTCAAGCAGCTGGAACTTGAAACTGCTTGACCCGATGTTGCACACGACGACGTTCACGTGAGCTTCTTCAGCCTCTGCATCACCGCATCGGTGATCTGCGCGATCACATCGTCATTCCCCTGCTCTCCAGACCCGCCGGTTTCGTCCGGCGACGGGCAGGATTCCTCCTCTTCGCAGGTCGCACACCCGACATTCGTCCGGATTCCGAACTTCGAACGCAAATCCGTCAGCTTGCGCACTTGTTCCGAGTTCAGGACGTTCATGTGGCCCAGTTGCTGGGCGACAAAGGCAATGTGTGCAAAATGTTCAAGCGTCTCCATTTTGTGGTACGCATTGATCACATCTTTGCCGATGGTGAGCGCGCCATGGTTCGCAAGAAGATATGCGTCGTACTTGTCGATGATCTTCAGCACCGGCTTGAAAAATTCCGCGGTGCCGGGCGTCCCGTACTCGACAATGGGAATGCCGCCCAGGACGATGATCACCTCGGGCAAGATGCACTTGTCGAGAGGTATGCCGGCAACTGCAAACCCCGTCGCATAGGGCGGATGGGCGTGACAGACACTCATCACATCCGGGCGATGTTTGTACACCGAGATGTGCATAAACATCTCGGACGATGGCTTCTTGGTACCCGACACGACCTTTCCTTCCATGTCGAGAACGATCAGATCTTCCGGCGTCATGAAGCCCTTGCTGACACCCGTCGGAGTAATCACCACGCGCTTTTCATCCAGGCGCGCGCTGATATTGCCGTCGTTGGAGGCTACATATCCGCGCTGATAGACGCGGCGTCCGACCTCCACAATTTCTCGTTTGAGAGTGAGGAGATTGCTCACACGTTGACCCTTCGGTTACTTCTCGTTACGTTGCGGGAGAATAGTTTCAATGTCATCATGCGGACGCGGGATGACATGGGAGCTGACGAGTTCGCCGACGCGTTGCGCGGCTGCTGCACCGGCATCCGTGGCAGCCTTGCAGGCGGCCACGTCTCCACGGACAAATACCGTCACAAGTCCGCCACCCACAAGCACTTTGCCGACAAGCTGCACGCGCGCAGCCTTCATCATCGCATCTGCAGCTTCAATCGACCCGACGAGTCCGCGGGTTTCAATCATTCCAAGTGCTTCCATTGCCATGTCTGTGTCTCCTTAGAGTTGAGGATTGAACATTGCTGCGTTACGGCACAATCCGCAGATTTCCACTTACCGCCAGTCGCCTCACCCGCGCAAAATCCTGCGGGGTACAGACTCCTTCGCCTGTCGGACTCGAGACAGTGTGCGAGAACTGCCCTTCTCCTCCTATGCCACCGAGGCCTGCAAGGCTCGAGCCGTTGACCACAACAATCGTTGTGTTGATGGTTTTACTGAACCGGGTGATCGTGTCGAGATTGTGCGAGTGAATCATTGCGGTATGACCGTGCCCGTGCTCTGCTTTGACGGCCATCGCAATGGCTTCATTGATGTCGCGCACCCGAACTACAGGAAGGTATGGCATCATTTGTTCTTCCTGAACGAACACGCAATCGAACCGGGCTTCACCGAACAGCAAGCGGGTGCCTTCCGGTACCGATGTACCCGCGGCGGCGGCAAGGACACTCGCGTCCTTTCCCACGAAGTCTTTATTGACGATCCCTTCGCCTCGCGCATTCTTCGGCACCGCCTTCGAGGCAAGGAGCTTGATTTGCGGATCGGTGAGTCGTACTGCTCCGTTGCGGGCCATCGCTTCCATGAATCGGTCGTACACCGCATCAACGACAAACGCCTCTTTTTCTGCAATGCAGAGAATATTGTTGTCGAATGAGGCCCCTTCAATAATGGCTTTGGCCGCACGGTCAAGGTCTGCGGTTGCATCCACAATCACCGGAGGATTTCCGGGACCGGCAGCAACCACCTTCTTGCCGGATGAGAATGCGGCTTTGACGAGCCCCGGACCACCCGTCGCGGCAATGAGTCGCACCGCGGGATGACGGAACAGTGTATCGGCGCTTTCAAGCGTGGGGACGCGGATCATCGTCGCAAGGTTCTGCGGCCCTCCATTATCGCAGATGACCCGATGGAAAAGCCGCAGCGCAAACGCGGAGACATTCTTCCCCGCGGGGTGCACGTTGAACACTACACTGTTTCCCGAAGCGATGATGATCACAAGACTGTTGAAGAGGACCGGAATCGGGTGGGTCGAAGGAGTCACTGCCGCAATCACCCCGTAGGGTGCAAATTCCTCCACCACCAGCCCTTTGTCGCCGCTCCACGATCGGGTGGTAAGATCCTCCGTCCCTGGTGTCGCATTTGCCGCATTGTGCACTTTCACCACTTTGTCATCGAATCGCCCGAGCCCGGTCTCTTCCAGTTCCCGGCGGGCAAAGTCTTCTGCATGCTCGTGCATGACGCGCCGCAACGCTTCGATAACCCGATCCCGTGTTTCACGCGAGGACTCCGCCCACTGCCTTTGTGCCTCTTGCGAAGCCGCAATGGCATCGCCGGCATCATCAAAAACGCCTTCGTCGCCCGCTGAACGGCGGCCGCCACGAAGCAGCACCCCTTCAGCCTGGAGACGGGCGACGACGGTTTCAACAATATCAGAGAGAGTTGAGGGGTCGAGAGTCATGTGATATTTGAGCTCGGCAATGAACGATGGTCAGAGCAATATTTCGCCGGCAGCACCGGTTCCCAGGCCTGCTGCATTGGCCTCATCGGTATCAATATGCATTTCGCGCAGGGCGTTTTTTCCTGCACGGATCAGCACCTGATCAAATGTCACGCCCAACGGTCCAATGGTCCGCACACCGACTATCTGTCCGTTGTGCAAACCGATGCCGGCTGCATCCCCTTCACCGATATGGATATGCCGGAGCGCCCGGATGACTCCTTCATGAAGTTGCACGACGCCTTTGGGACCGATCAGAATCACCGGGTGCGTTCCCACAATGTCTCCCGAGATCCGGGCGGGAAGATCCATTCCGAGATACCGGCCATCAGTGTACGATAGTTCAACTTGCGTCACGTTGCGGACAGGACCAAGAATGCGCACTTGTTCGAAGATACGCCGGTTACGGCCCACGACTGCAACAGTCTCGTTGGCAGCAAACTCGCCGGGCTGCATAAGATCGCGCAATTTCGTCAGCGTTGCCCCTGGCCCGAAGAGCGTCTCCAGATGATCCTGACGCACGTGCATGTGCCGGGCTGAAATGTTGATCGGCACGGCCCTGACGTCGTTGCCCCTGCCCTGTTTCTCCACCGCCTCCCGTACCATGCGTTCGACAACGCTGCGCAAATCACCCTCGATCATCCGCTGCTCCTTTCGCGATCGACACGGTCAACGATGCCGACAATCACGCTACGCAGCGGCTGACGGGCAGGGAAGCCCAGGATTTCCATCGCAGCGCGCCCTTCGGAAGCGACCAGTACGATGTTCCCCTCACCGGCACCAACAGTGTCCACGGCGACGATGGTTCCGGATTTGAGCTCCCCTTCGGGCGTCACTGGACGAACCAGAAGTATCTTCTGATGGTCATACGATTCGTGTTTGATCGTCGCGACAATGCTTCCGACGACTTTGCAGAGAATCATGCTTTGCCGTCCGGTTGTGTATCGAGCCGGTCTACCAGACCGACGATCGTGGCGTCACTGGGAATTTGCCTGCCGTGAAATGGAAAGGTGGCTTCGGCACCACCTACCCAGTAGACCAGATCGCCTTCCCGGGATCCAACGGTATCGACAACGATCAGCTCCGTGCCAAGCAGTGTGTCATGTTCGTCGACGGGCTGCATGACGTAGAGCGTGAGACTGTTCAGCTTGGGGTCTTTGACGGTCGACCAGACCTTTCCGGTGATGCGTCCGAGCTTCATCAGTGTTTCCGGAACACGGTCTTCCCACCGTACTCAATCGAATCGACGATGGCGACTATGCTGGTATCTGTAGGAACATTCGCGAGATCGTCTACCTGTCGCGCTGAGCTGCCGCGGACCACGATGACTATTTCGCCCTCACCCGCACCCATCGCGTCAACTGCCACGACATGGTTGGCGGAGGGCTTGGTATCCGGACCAACAAGATTGACGAGAAGCAGTTTGCGCCCCTTCAGGCGCTCCGCCTTTGCGGTGGAGACAACAGTCCCTTCGACGCGCCCGAGTTCCATTGCGTTGTTCCAGGTATGAAAGACAGGTGTATTAGGAAAATGTACGAAATACAGCAACGGAAATCCAGCAGTGTCTTTTTTCCCTCGTGGTGAGCACAATACTCCTGCCGGGTCCATTGTTTCCGGCATAGTGCTGACCACTTGACACTCTGACGGATTCTATATAGCATTGGTGAATGCTGTGTTGTATCTTCCGAAATCACTGTCCTTGGCAAAGTCTGAACTTTTCCGGCACACCCCAGGAAATGTATGAACGTCACAATATCAGATGAAATCTGGGCCTTACTGTCTTGTCCTCAATGCTCTGGATCAGTTGAGATTATCAACGGGGCCGTTTCCTGCAAATCGTGCAATACCACATTTCCTGCACTGCCGAACGGAGGAGTGGATCTTCGGCTGCAGCTCCCTCGAAAGTACCAGAATGTGGTCACGATTGAACCTTCTCCTCTCTCGTCAAGACTATCGTTTGAGCCTCTCAAGGGCGCAAAGCCGCCAGGCACAGAGAATCGATTGACCCGACTGCCCCCCCGAATCTCGATGGAGTTGGCGGACCAGTTCCCCAAACCCATAGCGAAAACGGCGCTAATGCTGGACCTGGGCTGTGGAAAGATGCTTCACCGGGAATTGGGTGAGCATAAAGGATTCCGGTACGTAGGTCTGGACCGCTACAACCCTGAAGCAATGTTTCTTGGTGACGCTCAAGCCCTGCCATTCATGGATGCTTCGTTTGAGTTTGTTCTGTCCATTTCGGTCTTGCAGGAGGTCCCGCATCCCGAGATGATGATCCGGGAAGCTTTCCGTGTTCTTGCGCCGGGCGGCCTGTTCATCGGCTCTGCTGCCTATCTCGAATCCTATCTCAAGACATACCATCATTTCACACATCTGGGCTTGAATGCACTCCTGCAGCAGGGAGGATTTGCAGTCGAGGCCATCGCTCCGAATCCACGATGGACTGTACCGATGTCCTTGCTGGGAAACGGCCTTTTCCCTTTTATGCCACGGCCGCTCGCTGTTGCCTTGGTCTCCCCCGTGTATGTCGGGCACCGGATCTGGTGGTGGCTGGGAGGACTCTTGAACCCTCAGGCAACGGAGAGTAATCGTCTCTTGCTGACGACCGGTTCTTCTTCTTGCACGGAAACCTATCGTCTAGCAGGGTTTTCTTCATCACGCGGGGGAAACCGAGGTCGTGTAGCCGCATATTGAACTGCACATTCTTGGGAACACACTATGCGTCTCATCCGAAACCTCTCCCTCTTTGTCTTCACGGTGTTTGCGCTTGCAGGATGTGCGACCCCGATTCCCGTTGTTCACCGAGGCGTACAGGAAGAATGTTGGCGAGCAGGACATCCGGTCGCTCGTGCTCCATGTCTCATCGACCCTGGAGTTCCGGTCGTTGCGCGAACTGGATCCGGTGGTGGAAAACACCCCGTTCAAGAAAAGCGGACGGCGGATCCTGGAGATCAAGGAGACAACCCCGGGGCGGATTCTTGACCAGGGAGACGGCTGGCTTTCCGTGGACTTCGGGCAGGGTATCGTCCTCGCTTTCGCGCGCCGCGCCGTCGACGGCGTGTACGCAACTGCAGGTTGGGGAACAATTACAATCGGGGGCGAACGCTACGACATCGTGGTGGGGATCATGAGCGGAGAGGACGTCAAACTTCATATCGGGCAATAAGGATCCCCGCCCATCGCTTTGTATGCTGCTGCAGTCTTCTCCGCAACTACCTTCCAGACAAAATTCTTCAAGATGTGATCGCGCAATGCAGTTGTTTTTCGCGCCTGCAATGCTTCCACAATCCCCTTCCGGATGGATGGCTCCGATGAGGGCTCGTACATACCATGCATGGGTACCAAAATACTCAGCGGTTCCCCCATACGGGGTGATAACGATCTTTGCCCCGGCGAGAGCGGCTTCCAGCGCGGCAATGCCTGGAGTCTCAAACAGTGACGGAAGCACGAACGTATCGCAGGCGGCGTACGCCGACGCGAGCATTTCGGAGGAGTTCGCCAACCCGTCAATCAACACAATGTGTTTGTGCTTTGCCGCTTCGCGCACGCATGCGTCGCCATACGGCCCGGATATGATGCGGCCGATGATGACGGCAGGATGGTCAATCGTTGCGAGGGCACGGATGAGTGCGAGGACATTCTTCCGTGCATGGCCGATGTGGCCGACATTCAGAATGAAATTCCTCAGCCCGTACGTCTTTTCAAACAGTGTGGGGTCGGCATTCGCGAAACGCGCATCGACGCCGTTGGGAATAACAGTGATTTTCTGCCGGGAAAGTCCGTAGCCCTTCTGCAAGAGCTCCGCTTCTGCAAGGGTGTTCGGGAGCAACGCCGCGGCCCACGAACAGATGTCTGCACAGAGTGCGTAGTCCGACCAGATTCCGGGACCCATCTTCTGCATCACACGTGACAATGCCAACCCCGCCTGCAGAAATCGTGCAGAATGCCGCGAATAGGTTATTGGTGACACCACGAGTGGCACGTTGAGTGCATGGATTTCACGCGCAAGATGGTACGTCCCGATATTCGCCGAAAAGAGGTGGAAGATGTCACCTGCAGCAAAAGGTGCAGGATTCCATGGGTCAAACAGCCGTACATCCACCCCCTTCTCGCGCAGGCCGTTAACGGTCTCACGGATCTGCGTTAGCGGCCCTCCGCGCAGTATCGACAGGGCCTGATAGCCTCCTACGTGAACAGTCACCTGAGTCTCCTGAGCATGGCGGAATAGAGTTCACCGAGCATCCGGCGGGGATCAACGTCACGAATGCGGCGGAGGTCGGCAGGGACAATCGGCCGCCTGGGGTGCTCACAATGCAGAGTCGTAAGGGTGATCGGCTGCGCGGGTGAAACCAGTGCCTCTCGTCCATCCGGCCGGATAACATGCAGAGAGACATCTGCGGCGTTCGCGATATCACCGTTCCGCACCATGATGTGGTGACCTGCAACCTCGATCGCCACATCGAGCAGTGCGCGCTGCTGCCACCACCGTGCATATTCTCCCAGTGTCAGCTTCACGATGCCGGGAGATTGGTAGGTGCTTACCATCGCGTGGACAACGTCCCAGTGGCGATGCGTCGGGTGGTGATAGAAGAAGAGCGGCATCTGACGTGACAGCAGGTCAGCAGCGGTGTCTTCAAAATATTGCTGCATTGATCGTCCGCTGGCTCCGGTGCGCATTAAGCTTCCAATACTAATGGGATGTATCGGGACCTGCAGTGTGGTGGAGGTTGCAGCATGACGCTCCGGCAAAAAGGGAAGCGTGTCGTAGCCACAACCGAATTCCGAAGAATACGTGAAGCCCATCCTGTCAATAAGTGCTCCGTAGGCCGGCGTCCATGTGCCAAACGGAGCCGCGAACCCGGCGACGGTCCATCCCGCCGCCCGGAGGAGCCCGGTGCCGCGACGCATGTTCGCTTCATCGTCCGTCATGTTGTTGCCGAACCGGTGCTCGTAGCAATGGAGTCCGATTTCCTGGCCGGCGAGCGTATGGAAATGCGGCAGCCAGGTTTCGTGGGCCTGCACATCGAGAAACCAGGTACCTCGAACTCCAGCATCCTGCATGATACGGTGAAGAGCATCGATATCTTCCCGTGGGGCTCCGTCAGTGTCAACCCGCAATGTCGCCACCGAAGCCGAATCACCGGGAAAGTACCAGAGATGTGCGTAGGGGAGTCCCCGCATGTTGTGGAGCCAGGCAAGCCCTGACCGGACGAGATGCCGGATCTCTCCCCGGGCGACGAGTGAAACGCGTTCGGACGGGAGGCGTTCACGGCGGCAGTAAAAGGCTTTGGATGTCACCCGCGCGTCCGCCATGGCAGCCTGCATGTCAAACGGCAACACCACCCCAATTCCTCCCCCCAGTTCTCCGGCAAACACGGCATGTTCGTTACCATCTGTACGGAGGTGATTTGCCTCACGGGGAATGTGGCCTGGCATGGCAAGATCGATCAGCCGGACAGACGCAAAGAGAGGATCGCCCTCTGAGATAATGTATCGCAAGTGAACCGGACGACTGCTCATCTTCGCCAGCCCGTTGAAGTGATGCGCCGAACCGAAGATCGCCCCACCCCTCTGCAAAAAATGTGCGGCATGATCGCGATCTCTCCCTTCCAGGCGGCGCGTGACGATCAGTACGCTGCACATATCGAACCACTCTTCCTGTGAAGGAAGATGCATCCAGGGCAGCCCTTCCTGCGAAAGAACGGTCTCCCATGCAGGTGAAGGCGCAACCAGACCGGCAAGAAGTTTCATAGCAGCAAAGCGCGCAAACGCGCGCGATCGTGTGTGTCGAAGACCTGCGTCAACATCGTGAGGATCCCCCAGACACCAAGGAGCACTCCTACTGCCACTGACACAGGGAGCGTGCGTACAAGCCAACCGGTCAAAAGCACTGGCAGGAGAACCACGACACCCCGCCACGTAAGACCTGACCTCACCAGCGGTTGGAAGCTCATGGCTTTCTTCGCCATGAGCACAAGCGTTACCCCTTCTCCCGCCGTTGCCCCGACCGCCGCTCCAACGACACCGAAGAATGGAGTGAGAACAATCACAGCGATAGCGAGAACGGCGGATCCTGCGATCATACGCCGTGCGTATGCAGCTTCGTTCTTAGTAGCAACGATCGTGCAAACTGCGATGGAGTTGAGCAACGTCAGCCCTACATAGACAAGCAGAACCTGCGTGACAACCGCAGCGCCTTCATAGGCGCCCCCGAATACGGCATCGATCGCTACAGGAGCAAGAAGAACACCGCACAGTGCAACGGGAACGCCAATAAGCCAGATGAGCTTCACAATGAGCGTCAAGACAAGCGGCACCTCGTCCGATGCCTCAGCCAGCAAGCGCGTCAGGGAAGGGAGCAGAACGGCATTCAGTATCCGATCTCCCATCAGCAGGAGGAAGATCAACTTCGTTGCTGCGCTGTACAGGCCAGCGTCACGTGTGCCGAGAAAATAGCCAACCACAAGCGGGGGCAGATTAAACACCATCTGGCCGAAGAACATCGCCGCGCCGGTTGGAGCATTTTCCACCAGAATCGTCCGCCAGAGAGCGGGCGACCAGACCATCCTCGGCATCCCGTAACGCACGGCCAGGCCTCCCAGCAGAGCCAACGCAACCACCATGTTGCCGATGAAGAAGGCCACCGGCGCATACAGCACGTCGGCTGATGAGCGCACAAGAACGAACACCCCGACCGCATACGCGGCGTAACCCGCGACACGCCCGGCACTGAGAGGAATAAAGTCTTCCTTCCCCTGCAGAACCCAGTCCACGAACAACGCCATCGGGAATAACGAAAGCAAAGAGAGGAGTATGCAGCTTGCCAGTTCCGGAGAACTCACAACAGAGGGCAGGAGGATGCCGGCAAGGAGCGCCAGCACCGTCGCGAGGGTGATCCGCACGACAAGCACCCCTCCGATGCGCTCGGACATTGATCTCGATTCTGCAGCGATGTTGCGGGTTTCAATGAGTTGTATGCCGGGATTGGCGATCAACTGCAAATGGCCGAGCACTGCGAGGCCTATGCCAAAGAGGCCGAAGCCGGCCGGCGAGAGCTTGCGCGCCAGATAGACGGTGATCACGAAGCCAATAACTCTTCCCACCGCATCACCGGAGACAAGCGACACGATGCTTCGCATCAATCGCTTCATGAATTCTTCCCGTACAGCAATTGACTCAGTGCGACTTCCCTCCGTTCAGCCGGAAAGAGCGCACTAATGCGCCGGCGCGCCCGCACACCCCGATCTTCAGACGCCTCGAGCGCCTCCCGGATTGCGTCAACGAGTGCGCCGACGTCCGCTGCAGGAACAATATAGCCGGTCTCCCCGATCGCGGTCTCCATCCCCCCAACGTCAGTCCCCACCGGTATGCAGCCACTCAACATCGCTTCACACAGGGCGTTTGGCAACCCTTCGCTCCGCGATGGCTGCACATACACTTTGGCTTTGTGGTACAGCGACGGAAGTTCCTCCCGGGGCATCGGGGGTAGCACCCGGACATTGGGTGGTACGGACTCTCCGAGCCGACTCAGAATGTCCATCGGCGTCCCGGCCAGAATAAACCGCTCATCCTTCAATTCCCTTGCACATGCAAAGAGAATGTCGATACCCTTCACAAGGAGTCGCGCCCGGCTTTCGCATCCAGCCAGGCAGAGCACTATCCGTTCTTTGGATCCGGATGGAAACCAGCGTGCCGGGTCGTACCCGGTCGGGACAACAACTGCATTGCCGCCATCATAGTCGGCAAGGCGCATGGCGGCTGTGCGCAGTTCTTCGGCGACGGGGAGTACGGCGGTAGCGTGCCGGATCGCCCACCCGACAATCATCCGCTTCAACGGCGACCGCCAAGGACCGTAGTTGACACCATCGACACCCATCACATCCGCACCGGCGATGACAATATATGATGGTTTGCCGAAGAGCCGGGAACATGCGACCACGGCACAAGAGTACACCGACGCAAACCAGGTGAACATCACATCATTGCGACGCACTCCGCGAACGATCCCGACGAGCGCACGTGGTCCGCGTGTCAGCAGGTGTTCAACCGCGCAATCGTCGGCGCAAAAGTGCCAGATCGTCAAGTATGAATGTAGAAGTGAAAGAGGAAGTGAAAAGTATCGAGCGTTGCGGCAAGCGCGCGTCCGGAAAGGAGTTGGACAGCTTATCACTGCCTGAAAAGATACACCAAAGCGGATTGAGTTGCAACATCATGACGTCCCGGGAGGGGACGTCATTTTTTCGGGGATGGTATGAAATTCAACGAGGCCGAGTTCACACAATATCGTTTGCCGGTAGGTTCGGGGCCATCATCAAAAAGGTGCCCCAGATGTGCCCCGCAGCGGGCGCACAGGATCTCAGTTCTTGTCATAAAAAGGCTGGTGTCAACCACCGTGCGGATTCTCCCGTTGTCAACCGCATCCCAGAAACTGGGCCATCCACACCCGGCATCGAACTTCGCGGCGGACGTGAACAGCTCCTGACCACAACCTATACAGGTGTAGACTCCCGCATCCGTAACATTCCAGTATTTACCGGTGAACGGACGCTCTGTCGCTTTCTGGCGGGTGACGGCGTATTGCTCCGGGGTGAGCTGCTTCTTCCACTCTTCGTCGGTTTTTATCACGGTGTCCGCCGGCGCGCTCCCTTTTGAGCTGGATTTCGATGATGTCTGGGCGAGAACATAGGATAACGACGGAGAGACCCAGTACCAGGATCGCCGCAACAATGACTGCTTTCATAGTACTATGAACAACATCCGGATGGCGAATGGAAGTTCCCCAACGGTTATTCTACCGTAATATCTCGTCGATCCTGTGCAATTCGTCTGACGAAAACTCGAGGCGGGAGATGATCGCAACATTGTCTTCGATCTGCTTCACCGAACTTGCACCGATCACCGCCGATGTCACTGCTGAGTGACGGAGCACCCAGGCGAGTGCCATTTGTGCAATCGACTGCCCCCGCGATACGGCCACGTTGCCCAGGAGACGGACCCTGGCAATCTTCTCATCGGTAACGTGCTGGGGACGCAGAAATCCGTGCGGCTTCCCGGCACGGGAATCACCGGGGATCCCGTGCAAATACCTGTCAGTCAGGAGTCCTTGCGCCAGCGGCGAAAAGACAATGCAGCCCATGCCCTCCTGTTCCAGGGTTGAGAGAAGCTCTTCCTCGATCCACCTGTTGAACATATTGTATACTGGTTGATGAATAAGGCAGGGTGTACCGAGTTCCCTCAGAATTGCCGCTGCGCGATGGGTGTGTTCTGCGGAATAGTTGGAAATGCCTGCATAGAGAGCCCTTCCAGACCGTACGATGTAGTCGAGAGCTCCCATCGTTTCTTCAAGAGGAGTGTCGGGATCAAAACGGTGGGAATAAAAGATGTCCACATAGTCCAGTCCCAACCTCGTCAGACTCTGGTCGATGCTGGCCACCAGATACTTGCGCGAACCCCACTCGCCATACGGTCCCGGCCACATGAGATAACCGGCCTTGGTGGAGATGATCAATTCATCGCGATGGTCGACGAGGTCGGTCCGGAGCAGCGCACCGAAGGTTTCCTCTGCCGAACCTGGAGGTGGTCCATAGTTGTTGGCAAGATCGAAGTGCGTGATCCCGAGATCGAAGGCCCGACGTACCATCGCGCGCGCATCTTCCGCCCGGTCGACACCCCCGAAATTATGCCAGAGCCCAAGCGACAACAACGGGAGTTTGAGGCCGCTCCGCCCACAGCGCCGGTATGGCATCGTGCCATAGCGGTCATCGTTGGATATCCAGGCAGGCATGGGTCAATCCTCCAGGACGCCGGCGAAGGCATCATTGTGAATGAGGTCAACAATGTGTTCGATGTCGCGCGAAAGCGCGCGATCACCACGCAGGGGAGCTATCACGTCACGCAGCCGCTGGATTGTTTTTCGCGTCCCGGTTCCGGGCCGCTCGGTCCGGAAACCAAGCGCCTCGTAGCCGCAATGGATTTCAATTGCCAGCACATGTTCAACATTGCGGAGGATCTGGCGCGCTTGCCGGGCAGCGATGGTGCCCATGCTCACATGGTCTTCCTGATTCGCCGACGTGGGAATCGAGTCGCCGCTTGCGGGGTGTATCAGCACTTTGTTCTCAGAGACGAGGGCGGCAGCGGTATACTGTTCAATCATAAGACCCGACTCCACCCCGCCATCGCCGGCCAGGAATGCCGGCAGTCCGCAGTTATGGTATCGGTCGAGAAGTTTTGCAGTGCGTCGTTCCGATATATTCCCGAGCTCGGCCACGGCAAGACCGAGAAAGTCCATCGCCAGGGCAACCGGTTGGCCATGAAAATTACCTACGCTGTAGATCTCGTTACTCTCAGGAAAAATGAGCGGGTTATCAGTGGCGGAGTTTACTTCAGTTTCGACGACCTTTGCCACGTAGTCTATGGCGTCGCGAGAGGCACCGTGTACCTGGGGTGCGCAACGGATCGAATAGGAATCCTGCACTTTCTCACGCGTGTCGTGATCCACGCGATCCACCAGGCGGCTTCCACGAATCATGGTGCGGATATTGCGTCCGGAGACTCCCTGACCCGCATGCGGCCGGGTGGCAAGGACGTTTTCGGCGAACGGAGTACTCTTGCCTTTGACCGCCTCCACGGACAGCGCCGCAGCAATGTCGGCAATATCGGCCAGCCGCCGTGCGTCATGCACTGCAAGTGCGCCAATGGCAGTCATTGCCTGAGTACCGTTATTAAGCGCCAGGCCTTCCTTTGCTTCAAGAACCACCGGGGCTATCCGTGCCGCCCGCAAGGCCTTGCGGCCGGACATGCGCTTCCCGTGGTAGAAGGCCTCTCCTTCACCGATGAGCACCGCTGCAGCATGGGACAGGGGCGCCAGATCACCACTTGCACCGACAGATCCTTGCTCCGGCACAACAGGGTGAACCCCGCGGTTGAGCATGTCCAGAAGACGTTCCACCGTTGAGACCCGGATTCCCGAGTAGCCGCGGGCCAGTGCGTTCGCACGGAGCAGCAACATCGCCCGGACAACCTCTTCGGGAAACGGGTCACCCACTCCGGCACAATGACTGAGGATGAGATTCCGTTGGAGTTCGCGCAGACGGTCGGAGCGGATGAAGACATTCTGGAATGCACCAAATCCGGTGGTCACACCGTACACGATAGCATGCTCGCGCACAGCACGTTCAACCCACTCTCGCGACTGCTTCATGGCTTTTCGTGACAATACCGAAAGACCGACCCGCACGCTGTCTCGTGCGACTGCAACCACCTGGCCGATCGTCAGAGCTGTACCGGTCAAGAGAATGCGTTGAGCCATCACTACCTCCGAAGAACCGAATGATCAGGCCGGACGGGGACGCGCGAGAATTTCACGAACACATGCAAGAACCTCCGACGCCGGCACCTTAGTCTGGGCTTTGCGGGAGAGCAGAAGCCACTCATCCCGTTCCTTTCCCTTGCGCCGTCTTCTTTCGGTCCTGCAACGTCGCCCCGAGGAGAAGGTCCTTCACGGTGATTTCGTTGTTGGCAAATTCGTCGCTTCCCATGATAATGGCAACGGGAATCTGCAACCGATTGGCGTATTGGAGCTGTTTGCCGAGACCGGATTCTTCTCCGAGATAGAGTTCCGTGTTGATACCCTCGGCCCGCAGTCTCCGCGTGAGCTTCATGTAGTCGTTCATCCGCGCCGGTTCCATGACGGTTACCAGAACCTGTGCGGTGGATGACACCATCTGCACAAGGCCGAGCTTTTGCATGGCGGCAAACAACCGATCCACCCCGATCGAAGCACCGACAGCTGGAATTTTCCGTCCGAGGAACCGTTCTACGAGTCCATCGTAACGACCGCCCCCGAACACCGAACCGAACTCCGGCGCATCCGTCAGAATCGCCTCGAATACGGGCCCGGTGTAGTAATCCAGTCCCCGGGCTATGCTGAGATCGAGTGTCACCCGGTCATCCGGAATTTCAAGTCGCGTCAAGTGCCGTACAGATGAAGTCTAACTCGGACACCGCTTCTGCTGCCGAAGGTACATCCTTGAACAGGAAGGCCATGCCCGCAAGCACATCCTTGCGCTTGCCTTTGGGCAGGGCGAGAAATTCTTTGATACGATCAACGGAGGTTTTCGCAAGGCCCAGACCCGGGATTTTGTCACCTGAAATATCCACCCGACCACCTGTCAACTCGGCTGCGATGTTGTCGAGCCCGACCTTCTCAAGCTTGTCCAGCACCCGGAAGACCCCATGTGCCATATCACGCGGAATCCCGGCATAGTCGAGAAGACTGTTGAGTACTTTCCGGTCGCTGAACCTGACGCGGAAGTTCTCGATGCCCAGTGCACGAAGAGTGTCGTACATGCCACAGAGAATTTCTACATCGGCGGCATTGGAAGAAACACCAACAGAGTCGAGGTCAAACTGGAGGAATTCCCGGAATCTCCCGGGATCGGGTTTGTCGGCCCGCCATACCGGAGCGACCTGATAGCGACGGAACGGCAGGGGGAGATCCGGATACTGGGCAACGACGCGGGCAAGAGGCACCGTCAGGTCGAAGCGGAGAGCGACATCCTCCTCCTCCGGGTTCTTGAATGCAAAAATCTGCTTCGCGTTCTCTTCGCCATACCCCATGAGCGTAACGCGGAATTCCTGGGCCGGAGTATCCAGGGGAAGGAATCCGTACCGTTCATACATCTGACGGATAGTGCCAATGATCTTTTGCCGGGCATTCATCTGTGCCGGCAGGTAGTCACGGAAACCCCGCAGCAACCGGGGTTCGACAATACGTTGTTCAGTCGTCATCGGGAATCATCGAGCGTATGACATGGGAGGGAGGAGTACTGGCGATAGGACTCGAACCTATGACCCCCAGATCCACAATCTGGTGCTCTAACCAACTGAGCTACGCCAGCAAGGTATTTTTCGAGGTTGGGAGCCTGACTGGTACCACAACTGACACCAATCGGGGTCAATCATGGTCCCCTTCTCTCCAAAACACAAGGTAAAATATAGAAAATTCCGTAAACAGATTCAACATCACACGGCAGGAGGAGTGACCTGCATCTCACTATTTGACATGGAATTCGATGCGCCGGTTTCTTGAACGGCCTTCCGGGGTGAAGTTCGTATCCACCTGATTTCGCATTCCGTATCCTTTTGCCGTGAGCCGGGCGGGAGAGATGCCCTTGGCAATGAGCCATGAACGCACGGCATCCGCGCGTCGTTGCGACAGCTTCACGTTCGCGGCCTGGACCCCTACGCTGTCGGTGTATCCGGCAATTTCCACCTTAAGATCCGCGTGGATCAAAAGTGCTACGTAGCTCCGTTCCAGCGTCTCTTCGGAACTCGGAGCCAACTTCGCGCTCCTGGAGATGAAGGTAACACCCTGGAGCACGAGCGACTTGCCCCGTTCGAGGATGATCGTTCCCGTCACGACATCATCGCTGGGATCAAGCGGGTTCGTGCCCCGGAGGACCTCAGCACTATCATTCACACTACCGCCATCTGTGTCCGCCTTCAGCGGGTCAGTATGGTATTTCATCACCTCTTCACCGTCGGAGAGACCGTCACCGTCGCTGTCCGGATTCAATGGATCCGTCCGGTAGACCTTCACTTCGTCGCGGTCGGAAAGACCATCGCCGTCAGTATCTACTTTTAGAGGGTCAGTATGATACCTGAGCACTTCGTCGCCGTCGGTCAGGCCGTCACCGTCAGTATCCGGTTTCAGGGGGTCGGTATGATATTTCTGCAGTTCGTCGCCGTCGGAGAGCCCGTCGCCGTCGGTATCGAATTTCGTCGGATCAGTGTGATATTTCAGAACTTCATCGCCGTCGGATAAACCGTCCCCATCTGTATCGGCACGGAGAGGATTTGTATGGTACATGCGGACTTCGTCCCCATCGGACAGCCCGTCACCGTCGGTATCCGGGTTATGCGGGTCCGTACCGAGTCGACGTTCTTCTCCGTTGGATTAGACCGTCGTTATCGTCATCATCACTGTCGCTGCTGCCGGGGAACCAGTGGAATCCGATTTTGGCCGAGAGGAATACGTCGGGAGATCCATTTTCACGCAGGTCCACGTCATCACTGAAGTTGGCAGCGCCGAGGTCCACGTCCACAGCGAAATGGTTCGAAGTGAACGCTTCAATGCCGAGACCTATAGGGATAAAGTAGGCCGTATGGATCGCGTCATCCGGTGCAGGCGCGCCATTGACCGTCTGGCGGTCATAGAACATCATGCCTGCGCCGAACCGGAAATAGGGCGACACGAGGGAGTTCGGGGCAAAACGCAGGTACCCCGACAGAGCGATTGGGTACGCATCGACATGGAGATACGTATACGGCAGCCCCGGCAGCGGTGGATCCTGCTCCGCTTTCAGAACTTCGAAACCTCCGAGGAGGCCAATGGAAAACACTTGAGAGACCCCGTAGCGGATGCTGACCGTACCGCCTGCACCGACTTTCGTTTTGTTAAGGTCATTGATCCAGACGTTGCCTCCGCCCAGCGCACCGATCGACCAGCGATCGGCGACATTCTGTGCGGCCGCGTTCCCCGACACCATGAGGACGCAAAGGCCAACTCCGAGGACGTATCGAGGCACCCTGTTCATGGCCGACCTCCACTCCTATGACAAAAACGAATCCAACAAAAGTATGTCGAAGCAAGGGCAAAGTCAAGAAAGGAAGCAAGGGAACCGGAAGGAAGGTGAGACCCAGCCAGAAACGTCAGAGTGCGTGCTTTACGGGTGCGTTTGGGATTCCATCTTGAAATCTTAGCCAAAAATCTATGGATCGATGCGCGTCGATTTCTCCAGGTCCTCTTTCACACCGCGCATGGCGCTTTTGAATTCGTGCATGGCTTTCCCGAGGCTCTTGCCCATTTCTGGGAACTTCTTCGGCCCGAAGAAGATGAAAATGACGAGCATGACAACGAGGAGTTCCGAACTACCGATGTTCTCGAATAGCACGGCCGGTTATTCCTCCATGGCGAATATCAGTATGAGTTCGCTTGTCCCTATGTTTCCTATTGCTTCCGCGTCATCGCGTAATCCCGTTGACACACGTACCGACGTTGCCCCGTCTTCCGGCGAAATTCTCAGGGCGATGCTTGACTGAGATGTAAGCTACGGGACTTCCTGCCTTGTGTCAAGGGGGGGGTTCGCTGTGCATTGTTCAGGTGCGTTTACCAACGGGCTCACCTTTGGAACGCTGAATCGAGTCTCGATGTTCCCGTTTCTTGGATCTTCTTTCGAGGGCCGGTTGGTTCCGCATGAACTTGTGTTCTGCAGAACTTGAAACCGTCGACTGGTTGATGTATATTGTTTGTTCACATGGAGAGTCCCTGTGTTGTCCACCTCCGCCATTCTCGATTAAGGGTCATCCGATGAGTCCACGAATTCTCCACAGGTTGGTCGGGCTATTCGTCGTTGCGGTCTCTGCTGTTCAGTTTCTTGCTACCGTCCAACCCACAGTCCCGTTTTGGGACCCCGGCGAACTCTCCGCAGCCGCGTATCTGCTCCAGGTCCCCCATCCGCCGGGAGGACCTCTGTTCTCACTGGTCGGGAGGATCTTCTATATCCTGCCTATTCCGGGAGACTTGGGTGTAAAAGTGAATCTGGTGTCCGTGTGTGCGAGCATCGCGACCGTGTACTTCCTCTATCTCATTGCGGTCAGACTCATCGAAGACATGAGAAGCGGGCCGACGACATCGATCACCGATGCCCTGGGCACGTACTTTTCTGCAGCGATCGGCGCTTTGGCGCTCTCATTCTGTGATTCATTCTGGTTCAACGGAGTGGAGTCCAATTACTTTGCATCAAGCACGCTCCTCTTCTCAATCATGATCTGGCTCATGTTAAAGTGGAACGAGCAAGCGGATCAGCCAATGAGTGACCGCTACCTGCTGATGATCGCCTATCTCGTCGGGCTCTCCGCGGGGGTCCATCTGATGAGCGTCCCGGCGATTTTTGCTGCCGTCATGATCGTTGTGTTCAGACGGTATACGACAAACAAGAACATCTGCAAAACATCGACCTATGTGTTATTGCTGCACATTGCAGTGCTGTTGATCGTGACGTTTGGTATGTGGAGCAGCCTGAATTCGGCCCAACCACCTTCCATTGAAGACGCAAAGGCCTATGATCAGCGGTTTGTTGGAATCATGGCCGCAACGAGCCTCTGCGTTGTGGGGCTGTTCTGGAAGCAGGTGTTCCGGAAAGACTCCGTGTATCTCGCGCTTCTGGCCGCTGGAATCGCACTTGGCATCGCATACCCCGGCGTCATCAAGAAACTGCCTCAGCTGATTCACTTGTTGTCGGCGGATGATAGCACCACAGGAGGGCTCATCCTTCTGGGGGTGGTGGCTGCATTCGGAGCACTCGCTTTCTGGGCCAGGCGCCGGAAACATACCCTGATTCACCTCTTTGCAGCCGGCGTCCTTCTGATGATTCTGGGTTTCTCGACCTACACGATGATTCTCATCAGGTCGAACAAGCACACCCCGATGAATGAGAATGAACCACGAACATTTTCCGGATTGCTTACGTACCTGAATCGCGAACAATACGGTGATTTCCCGATCTTCAAGCGGCGTTGGAGTCCGGACGCTGATCGCCAGCAGACGTTCAGAAAGTACACAACGGACTTCGATTTCTTCTGGCGCTATCAGATGTATCACATGTTCACACGGTATTTGCTCTTCAACTATGCCGGGCGCGCTTCGCGCGACCAGGATGCTGACTGGACGGCGGCACAGTTATTCGGCATCCCACTGCTGATCGGCCTGTTCGGCCTGTACACTCACTTTCGAAGAAACTGGCAGATGGCAAGCGTCTTTCTCATTCTCTTTGTCATTGTGGGATATCTGATTGCTTTCTATCAAAACCAGCAGGAGCCGCAGCCACGGGAACGCGACTACTTCTATGGGGGCGCCTATTTTGTGTTCGCCGTGTGGATTGCGATCGGAATGAAAGGGTTGATTGAACTGGTCAGGAACAACCTCCGGGCACCCAGGCTCGCCCCATTCGGAATGGCGGCTGTGGTGCTTCTCGGTGCAGTGTTCATCCCGTTCCGCATGGCATGGACGAACTGGCACACGCATGACCGATCGAAGAACCGCCTGGCATGGGAAACCGGCTACAACATGCTCCAGACATGCGACAAGGACGGGATCCTGATTACAAATGGTGACAACGACACTTTTCCCCTTTGGTTTCTTCAGGACGTCGAAGGCATCAGGCGCGACGTGAGGGTCGTCTGCCTCAGCCTCGCCAACACGAACTGGTATGTGCAACAGCTCAAGGACCGGCCGTATTTCGCTGAGGCGAAAGCCGTTCCCCTGTCGATCAGCGATAGCCGCATTGCCACGATCCAACCCGTTCTCTGGGAACCACAGACGGTCACCGTGCCCGTCCCGAAGGAGGCGTACGCCGCGTTTGGCATCACCGACACCGCGATAACCAATGCAGGGAAAATCGAATGGCGCATGGAGAACACGCTGGACTTCGGGAACACCAAGGCCATCCGGGTGCAGGACATCGTCGTGCTCGATATCATCAAAACCAACCAGTGGAAACGGCCAATCTACTTTGCAGTCACCGGCGCTTCGGACAGCAGAATCGGTCTGGACGAGTATCTGAAGAGTTGCGGCTTCGCCTACCGCCTGACGCCCGCGAAGGCGACACCGCACGATGTAGGCGTGAACGAACCGGTCCTGGCCGCAAACGTGATGCATGAACCTGAAGGGTATTCTCAGAAGCAGCAATACGGTTTCAAGTTGCGGACCGTTGCTGACACGACGGTGTTCTTCGACGATAATGAGACTCGGATTCTCTTTGGTCTACGGTCGGCCTTCCGGTCGCTCGCCTATTACTACCTCGAAGCGCAACATGATCCGCAGAAAGCGGCGCTGGTAGTTGATCGGCTTCAGCAGATCATGCCACCGTCGAGGATGGCTGTCCCGATTGAGGAAATCGTGAATTTCGCTTCCATCTACCTTCGCATCGGACAGCTGGAAAGATTCAATGCGATGGCAGATCGCGTTGAACAGCAGTTTGCCGGGATGTCGCCGCAGAGTCTTGCTGCGGACCCCTATGTGTACGGTGCAATGCTCGAGCTGTACGAAATGCGACGGGACTATCCGAAAGCCCTGTCCCTTTTACAGAAACTTGCCCGTCAGTATCCTGACGATCCGTCGATCAAAGCCCGCATAAATAGCATACAGGAACAAATGAACAAGGCCGGTGGATAGCTCATCTCAGTTTCGCAGGCGTGCCGATCTCAGCGTCTTCCCAATGCCTGCAGCCCGGTCCGCACCGGGCATGACCGGTGTGGGTTATACTCTTGTAGGATATCTGTGATCAAACGATTAGCACTCTTTCTCCTTCTTGTACTTTGCGCTGCTCCCCGGGGAGCAGCGCAGGATTCACTTGAAGTGACAGATGGGTTCACACGTGTTGATGGTGGCTCGGCAAAGAAGACGATCGCCACAGTCATGGTGGGCACTCTGGTAACCGGGACACTGATCGATTCCTATTTTACCTGGTGGGCAACAGCGGAGAAGCCGTTCTCTTTTCTGGGTCACTCGGGTGAGAATTGGCTCTCCGGCGCGCACCTGGGAATTGACAAACCAGGGCACTTTTTCGGCGCTTATGCAATGTTCAAGATGGTCCACAATGCCCTGCTCTGGGGTGGCTACGATCGCTCCACAGCCTTTTGGTGGGCCGCAGGCATCGGTTTCTGGAACGGCCTTGAGATCGAGATCGGCGACGCGTTCACTCCGTATGGATTCGACTACCAGGATCTCGTCTTCGACTTTGCGGGCGTAGGATACGGGATGCTTCAGTCACAGGTGCCGTTTCTTCAGGACTTCACTCTGAAATTCAGCTACTGGTCAAAAAAGGGATTCACATCCCCGGCAAATTTCACAACGGACTACGATGCTCTCACGATATGGATGACCGTGAATGTTCATAATCTGCTCCCTGCGTCGTTGGACGCATACTGGCCGGCGTTTCTTCGACTCGCGGTGGGCTACGGCGTGGACGACAATGAAACCCGGCGGGAGGTGACGATTGGGCTCGATCTGAACCTTGAGTCGCTGTTCAGTCCGAAAAATGACGACTGGGTGTTGGCCACACGGATTGCGGACCTGCTTCACTTGCCGGCGCCGGCGGTTAAATTCACACAGGGAAAAGCACCGCGGTCATATCTTTTCAATCTCAAATGAGCCCGACCATCACAACTGACCTGGTGCGCGTATGAGACTTCTTCTCTGCCTGGGCGGTGTGCTGCTTGTGCTCACGCCAGACTTCAGCGCCACAAACGCGCAGATTCTCGGGACTGTGCAATGTGCCGGTTCTCCTGTCGTGGCATCCAGAACCGCTGCAGATGACTCGCTCGCGCTCCTCCAGTTGACCGCTGGATCTGCTGACCATTCAGGTGTGCTGAAGAAACCGGAGCTTGCGGCAGCGCTTTCCGTCCTGGTCCCAGGGCTGGGTCAGGTCTACAATGGGGAGATACTCAAAGGGGCTGCCGTTATGGCGGGATTCCTCGGAAGCATTGCGGTGTGCATTGCGGTTGGTATTGGTGACACGTATGATTCCATCGGTACCAAGGGCTGGATCGGCGTCGGAATGGTCGCGACATCATACCTGTGGGGTGTGATTGATGCGCCGATTTCGGCTCAGCGCATCAATCGAGAGAACTTGAACAATACCACGAGATCGCTACTCGAGATTCACACTGGCGCTTGCTCGATCTCGCTCAAGACGGGAGTGACCCCGGGCAGAATCAGCGCGTGTGTGCATCTCGGAATTTAGCACGCGTACCTGAGAGAACATCAGCGACATCACTCCCCGAGAACAAACCAAGTGTCTTACGGCCTTCCATAGCCTATCTCATCAAGAACACTCCGCAGTCGCGCGACGAAGGCCCGATCATTATCGTGAAACCATGCCCTTGCTTGTTCACCCAGGCTCTTCCTCACATGTTCATCCATCCCCAGGATGCCACGGATGGCACGCTCAAGATTCTCCGTATCGACATAGAAATTAGTGCCCATTCCCTGAGGCGCGGTTCGTCCGTACCCTGCGAGTGCTCCGCGATCTGGCCGAACGAGCTCATTCATCGGGGGAGCATTGGTTGTAACAACAAGTGCGCCGGTGCTCATAGCTTCCACAATGTAATGACCGAATCCCTCGGCCTCAGAAGGACAAAGATGTACTCCGTTGGCATTTTGCATGCGACGCAACACAGCTTCCTTGATGAAGCCGGTGAGCGCGGCAATGTTCGCAGCTGAGGTGACCCGCAGACTGGGTTGATTTGAACACAGAGTCAGGTGCGGCCACTCGGGATGGCGGAGCCATGCATCATTGACGGCAGCCGTCCCCTTCTGCACGCTCGAACCCGCGACATGAAGAAACCGGTTGTAGTCCTTCTTCACCTCAGGATCATACCGATCGACGCTGGTGAATCCGATGTAGCGCACCTCTGCTCCGGTTGCTTCAAAGAGTTGTGCGGCATACGAGGTCTTGCAGAAAACATAGTCCATCATGTGAATCCTGGCCCGAAGATCTCCGGACACCCACTCCTGGTGAGGAACGAAGACATTCACCCGGGCAAGCGGACACCAGCTCTCGACAATATTCTCAACAAAAATATTGACATCGAAGGGAGACCGCGGAGCCAGGCGGCCCGCGATTTTCCGCACGGCCCGGATGGCTTTACTATGGAGCTGAGGATTGAACGCAGTGACGGTGAATTCAACGCCGCTCGCTCTCAACGCCCGCCGCCACACCTGAAGATCCTGACGCAAACCTGCCGTGTGAACATGTATGAGAAGATTTACCCGCAGCCTTTTCCCTCCCGGGCTCACGATTCAGGTCCGCGATGTTTCCGGAAGGACCTCGAAGAAGTGGGCGACTGTCCGTATCCCGCCGTAAAAATTCGGCAGGTGGAGAAACTCATCGGGCGCGTGCGCATTTTCATCAGGCAAGCCGAATCCCAACAACACGGTGTCGATCTTGAGCAGCTTCTTGAATTGCACCACAATGGGGATCGATCCGCCCTCCCTTTGATAGAGAGGCTTCTTACCGAACCCACGCTCAAGGGCGACGATCGCAGCGCGTACACCGGCACTTTCAATCGGTGTGATCACCGGTTCACCTCCGTGAAGCGATCGTACCGCCACCTTCACGCCCTTTGGCGTGTTCGCTTTGATGAACCGTTCGAACAAACGGGCAGCCTTTGAGGAGGACTGATCTGGTACCAGTCGCATCGATATCTTTGCAGAAGCCCGGGAGGGCAACACCGTTTTGGCTCCCTCACCGGTAAACCCGCCCCAGATGCCGTTGCATTCGACCGTCGGGCGCGCCCAGAGACGCTCGAGCGTGGTGAACCCCTTTTCACCATACAACCGGCGAATACCCAGATCACGGGCATATTTCGCATCGCTCCAGGGAAGCTTCTTGTACGCCGTGCGCTCTTTTGTGGAGAGCTTCCGCACATCATCATAGAAGCCCGGAATCGTCACGCGGCCATTCTTGTCGTGAAGCAGCGAGATGATTTCCGAGAGAGCCTGGATCGGGTTGAGTATGGAACCGCCATAGGAGCCGGAATGCAAATCACGATTCGGACCAACAAGATCAACCTGCATGTAGGCCAGCCCGCGCAAACCGTAACAGATCGAAGGAACCCCCTTGGCAAACATGGAGGAGTCCGATATCAGCACCAGATCCGCTTTGAGCATCGCCGCATGATCGCGAACAAAACCCTCCAGATGGTCGCTGCCGATTTCTTCTTCACCCTCGATCAGGAACTTCACGTTCACCGGAAGTGCGCCTTGTGTCTTGAAAAACGCTTCAACAGCCTTCAAGTGAATAAACGTCTGTCCTTTGTCGTCAGACGATCCCCGCGCAAAGAGATCGTCTCCACGGACTGTTGCCTGGAACGGCGGAGACGTCCAGAGATCGAGCGGCTCCGGTGGCTGGACATCATAATGACCGTACACCAACACCGTCGGTTTCCCGGGCGCCCCAAGCCACTCGGCATACACCACCGGATGCCCTTGGGTCGGCATAATCTCTACGTTCTGTAAACCGATGCCGCGCATATGGCCGGCAAGCCATTCTGCACACCGTTGCATATCAGGAACCCGCTCGGGATCGTTGCTGACGCTGGGAATTGCCA
Organism: Ignavibacteriota bacterium; assembly: GCA_963849385.1. Taxonomy (GTDB): domain Bacteria; phylum Bacteroidota; class Ignavibacteria; order UBA10030; family UBA6906; genus Fen-1255. The sequence goes on from CAWKHH010000003.1 coordinate 788,171, forward strand.
GCCATTCGCTGAGTTCTTTAAGATAACGATCGGTATTGGCGTCGATGAATGAGAATGGGGAATTCATGCTTGTCGTCCTTTGTTAATAGATTAAGATACCATTCAATCGGTGGACTATCAAGCCAGCACTGGAGGAAATCCCATGAAACTCGAAATCCATGGTGCACTGATCAATGTCGCTGAATCGGGCAACCCGGCAGCCCGGCCAGTGATCTTCGTGCACGGGTTCCCGTTCAGCCATGCCATGTGGCACAATCAGTTGCCGCCGGTGGCAAAGGAATTCAGAACTGTGGCGTACGACATTCGGGGACTTGGGGAGAGCAGTTCCGGAGACGGGCTCTTCACCGTTGAGGGCCATGTTGATGACCTCATTGCACTCATGGACCATCTTCAGATTGAGAAGACGGCGATCGTCGGCCTGTCTATGGGAGGCTATGTTGCCTTGCGGGCGATGGAGCGGAATCCGGAGAGGTTCACTTCGGCAGTTCTGTGCGACACCCAAAGCGAAGCCGATACAAGCGAGGGCCGCCTGAACCGCGCCAAGGCAATCACCGAAGTCAAGCAGCGGGGTTCGGCATCGTTTGCAGAGGATTTCTTGAAAAAAGTGTTTACCCCGGAGTCATTTCAACGCCTGCCGGATGAAGTAGCGTTGATACGGAAGATCATCACCCGCACGCCCCCGCTCGTGATCGCCGGCACGCTGCTGGCACTCGCGGCACGCACCGACACCACGGCTTCACTCGCAGCCTTGCGCATCCCCGTCTTGATTCTCGTCGGAGACCGTGATGTGATTACGCCCCCCGAAGCATCGCGTTCCATGCACGAACGGATCGTCGGGTCAATACTTCACATCGTGCCGGATGCAGGGCATATGAGCCCGATGGAAAACCCCGCAGCGGTGAACAGACACTTGATGGACTTCCTCAGAACAACGTATAAATGAACGGTGCCAGAGCCGATCCTTGCGTCAGGACGATGAGCAGACTGAGCAAGAGCAGCACGATGAGGATGGGACCGAGCCACCACTTCTTGCGAACCTTCATAAAGGCCCATAGCTCGGCAAGAATCGACAGACGGGAGAACGTCCGGTTTTTCATGGTATCACTTCAGAATAGGTGTTCGTAATTCTTATGCCCCTTTGCCCCGGGGGCACGCTTCACCCAATAGCTTTTGGCTGGGTGGTCAATCTTCTTGTCAAGCAAGTCTTTCCGCATCAGCCGCATCACCAGACCAATCGGGGTCAACACCAGAAGAAAGAACACCGAAAGGAGCACGCGCGTATTGACCCACGCAAGGATCGATGCGAACCGCATCCATGCGGCATAGAACGGCCTGAGCATGCGGGGGATGGCACACCCTGTCACCAGGAAGATACCCGCAAGACCGAACGGTATCCATAGCCTCCCGCTCCCCTTCCAGGCCATGTACGCACCTACCAGCACACCGAGTGCCGCAAAGAGGAGTCCGAATTTCCGGACGTCTGTATCTCCCGCCGCGGGCCGTTCAATCAAGTGCAAATTCCTTCTTCCAGTCGGCGTCTTCCGTCAGCGGCCTTTGTTCCGCCTTGTTCAGCACGTAACTCCCGATCACCAGGTGATCCATTTCCGTACGCATGAAACAGCGGTATGCTTCTTCCGGACGGCACACGATCGGCTCGCCGCGCACGTTGAACGATGTGTTGATGATGACCGGGCAACCGGTTCGTTCTTCAAACGCCCGGAGAAGATCATAGTACAGAGGATGGTCCTTCCGCTCGACTGTCTGGATTCGTGCAGAGTAGTCGACGTGCGTCACTGCGGGAATAGAAGAGCGCGCGATGTTGAGTCTGTCTATGCCGAAGAGACCATCCTGTTCGTCGGTCATGGTGATCTGCAGTTCGGGCCGCACAGGGGCGACCAGAAGCATGTATGGACTTGGATGATCGAGAGCAAAGACCTGTGATGCCTTCTCGGCAAGGACGGAGGGAGCAAACGGGCGGAACGATTCCCGGAACTTGATCTTCAGGTTCATCACCGACTGCATCTTCGCCGACCGGGCATCGCCGATAATACTGCGTGCGCCCAATGCCCGGGGACCGAATTCCATTCGCCCTTGAAACCAACCGATCACTTTCTCGGCTGCAATCAACGAAGCGACGTGGTCGATCAATACCTGCCGGTCCATCCGGTGATAGACTGCACCGCAGTTCTCGAGAACCTCCGCAATCTCCTCATCGTTGTATGCAGGTCCGAGATAGGACCCTTGCTGTGCATCCTTCTCCCCTTCCGCGGATCGGGGCTTATCGAAATAGGAGTACCAGGCAAAGAGCGCCGCCCCCAATGCCCCACCGGCATCGCCCGATGCGGGTTGTATCCAGATATCGTCAAATGGTCCTTCGCGGAGTATCCTGCCGTTGCCGACGCAGTTCAACGCAACACCACCTGCAAGGACCAGGTTCTCCTCACCGGTTTCCCGGTGCACGTGACGTGCCATGCGCAGCATGATTTCTTCTGTGACTTCCTGCACCGAGCGGGCAAGGTCCATTTCACGCTGTGTAAGAGGCGATTCGGGCTTGCGTGGAGGACCGCCAAAAAGCCGGGCGAATTTCGGCCCGGTCATCGTCAGCCCTGCGCAGTAGTCAAAATACTCCATGTTCATCTTGAACGACCCGTCTTCCTTCAGGTCGATCAGGTGTTCATAGATCGCTTTGACGTACTTCGGCTCACCGTACGGCGCAAGGCCCATCACTTTGTACTCGGCCGAGTTGACCTTGAAGCCGGTGAAGTACGTGAAGGCGGAATACAGAAGTCCGGGTGAATGAGGGAAGCGGAGCTCGCCACACAGTGTGATGCGGTTGCCCTCGCCGCTGCCATAGCTCGTCGTAGCCCACTCGCCCACGCCATCCATCGTGAGAATCGCAGCACGCTTGAATGGGGACGGAAAGAACGCTGAAGCGGCGTGCGCTTCATGATGTTCGGTAAAAAGCAGCAGGCCATCGTACTCAAGAGCCTCCCTGATCAGCGAGGGGATCCAGAGTTTCTCTTTGAGCCACAACGGCATCGCCAGAAGGAACGAACGGAGCCCGCGAGGTGCGGAGTCAAGGTACGTTTCGAGGATGCGCTCAAACTTCAGCAACGGTTTGTCATAGAAGACCACTGCAGCAAGATCCGCTGCAGTGATGCCGCCTGCTCCGAGGCAGTAAGCGATGGCCTGGGAGGGGAAATCGAAATCGTGCTTCTTACGGGAAAAGCGCTCCTCCTGGGCCGCTGCAACAATCTTCCCATTGGACACCAGGGCGGCGGCGGAATCATGATAGAAGCAGGAAATACCCAGTATGCTGGCAGGTGCGGGAGCCACGGCGGGAATCAGAGTTGGAAGGATTTGATGTATTCGACCAGCCGCGTGCAATCTTCGAGGGTCTCCAGACGGGCGGCCGCGCCTCCCTGCCTGGCGAGCTCGTGATACTCCTGAATACTGAATACCCCGAGTTTCCGCGTCTTCAGCTGTTCAATGCTCTTTGCGGCAGAAGCTGCAGCAGAGAGCGTGGTCAGGAAAGGCACTTTGTATTCATACGCCGTCCGGCCGATTGCGTGCTCGTCCTGCCGGGATACCTGGCCAAGCGGGGTGTTGATGATCAGCTGCACCCATCCGTTCTTGATGACATCAATAATATTGAGCGTGCCTTCACTCGCCTTCAACACAGGCCGGTTGCGGATACCATTCTTCGTAAGAAATGCCGAAGTGCCCTCGGTGGCGATCACATTAAACCCGAGCCGCAGGAACGCGCGGACAATGTTGATCGTTCGCATCTGCTTGTCATTGTCGTTCACACTGACAAACAGCGTTCCGGCAATCGGAAGATTGGTCCCGGCCGCAGCAGAGGCTTTGGCAAATGACACGCCGAAGCTGTCGGAGATCCCCATGACTTCGCCGGTCGAACGCATTTCGGGACCGAGGAAGTGCCGCGCCTGCGGGAATTTCGGAAAGGGGAATACCGACTCTTTGATCGATACCTGTTTGGCCCACGGATATCCGTGAACGCCAAGATCCGCAAGCGTTCGCCCCACTTTGAGCTTTGCCGCAATTTTCGCAAGCGGGATACCTGTCGCTTTGCTCACGAACGGGGTTGTCCGCGATGCGCGGGGATTCACTTCCAGCACATAGACGACACCCTTTTGCATTGCATACTGAATATTCACGAGCCCGACCGCGTGTAATCCCAGAGCAAGCTGACGGGTGTAGGTGACAAGGGTGTGCAGTTGTTCAGGGTTCACCGCATACGGCGGCAGCACGCAGGCGCTGTCACCCGAATGTATCCCCGCCTCCTCGATATGCTGCATGATCCCGCCGATAAACACGTCTGTTCCGTCGCACAACGCATCGACATCAAACTCGAATGCGTCCTCCAGAAAACTGTCAATCAGAATGGGATGTTCGGGAGACACGTTCACCGCCCTGCCCATGTACTCACGAAGACCTTCGTCACTGTAGCAAATCTCCATGGCTCTTCCGCCAAGCACGTACGAAGGACGTACGAGCACGGGATACCCGATTCGATGCGCTACGACAAGGGCATCTTCAAGAGCGGAGGCAGTCCCGTACGCCGGACACGCAATCTTGAGTTCGTCCAGAAGCGCCCCGAACCGCTTGCGGTCTTCTGCCAGATCGATGCCTTCCGTCGACGTGCCCAGAATGCCGTACCCGTTCGCCTCCAGCGCTTTGGCAAGCTTGAGAGGTGTTTGGCCGCCAAAGCTCACAATCACCCCGATCGGCTTCTCAAGATCACAGATATTCAGCACGTCTTCAAGCGTGAGTGGCTCGAAGTAGAGCTTGTCCGTTGTATCATAGTCCGTCGAGACGGTCTCGGGGTTGCAGTTGATCATGATCGCCTCATACCCCTCTTCGCCGAGGCCCATCACGCCATGCACGCAGCAATAATCGAATTCGATTCCCTGTCCGATACGGTTCGGACCGCCCCCGAGGATGATCACTTTCTTTCGATCGGTACGCACCGATTCGTTCTCGATTTCGTACGTCGAGTAGTAATACGGTGTCTCGGCCTTGAACTCGGCGCCGCAGGTGTCGACCGTTTTAAAGACGGGAAGAATGTTCCGGGCAATCCGGTCCGCACGAACAGTCTTCTCATCGCTCTTGCGGAGGAAGGCGATCTGCCGGTCGGAGAAGCCGTACCGTTTCGCTTTCCGGAACAGGTCCCGATCCAGGGTCGGTGCAGCGGCGATCTCTTGCTCAACGCCCAGGATCGAACGGAGATTCCACAAAAACCACTGATCGATGGCGGTAAGGTTGAAGATCTCCTCATCCGTCATGCCCAGCTGCATCGCATAGCGCAAATAGAACAGTTTGTCCGGACGGGACCTGGAGAGGTATCCCTTCACATGGGCCAGCCAGGGATCGCGCTCGACGTCGGTCATTGAGGCGACGTCAATGATGTCCTTGCCATCTGCGCCAAGACCATGCCTCCCCTGCTCGAGCGAGCGCAGGGCCTTCTGCAGGGCTTCCGGGAAGGTACGGCCGAATGCCATCACTTCGCCAACCGACTTCATCTGGACGCCCAGCACCTCATCCACTCCACGGAATTTTTCGAAATCCCAGCGCGGTATCTTCACTACGCAGTAGTCTATCGTCGGTTCAAAGCACGCCGGCGTCACCTTGGTGATGTCGTTCGGTATCTCATCCAACGTGTACCCGACTGCGAGCTTCGCGGCAATCTTGGCGATGGCAAAACCGGTGGCCTTCGAGGCGAGGGCTGAGGATCTCGAAACACGGGGATTCATCTCGATCACGAGGCGGCGTCCGTTCGCCGGATTCACCGCGAACTGGATGTTTGAACCACCCGTCTCCACACCTATCGCACGGATGATCTTGATCGCATCATCCCGCATCGCCTGATACTCTTTGTCAGTCAGCGTCTGCTGTGGCGCAACCGTGATGGAGTCCCCGGTGTGCACCCCCATCGGATCGAAATTCTCGATCGAGCAGATGATGACCACATTATCCTTGAGGTCACGCATGACCTCAAGTTCGAATTCTTTCCATCCGATGATCGACTCTTCGAGAAGCACTTCATGTATGGGACTGGCTTCAAGTCCGTGCGTGACTTTTTCTTCGAACTCCGCGGGCATCATTGCCGTGCCACCACCCGTGCCGCCCAGGGTGAATGAGGGGCGAATGATGACCGGAAAACCGATCGTGTTGACGAGTTCAGCGGCCTCCTCGAGTGAGCGGACAAACCCGCCCTTCGGCGTTTCAAGTCCGGTAGCATCCATCGCGGCCTTGAAGAGCTCACGGTCCTCGGCTTTCTTGATCGCCTCAAGTTTGGCGCCGATCAACTCGACATTGTAGCGCGACAGCACGCCGCTCTCCGCGAGAGCCACTGCAATATTGAGTGCAGTCTGGCCACCCATCGTCGGGAGCAATGCATCCGGCCGCTCCCTCTCGATGATCTTTTCTACGAATTCGGGTGTGATCGGCTCGATATATGTCCGGTCCGCCATATCCGGATCGGTCATGATCGTCGCGGGATTGCTGTTGATCAGGATGACGCGGTACCCTTCTTCCCGAAGGACTTTGCAGGCTTGCGTACCGGAGTAATCGAATTCGCAGGCCTGGCCGATAACAATGGGGCCGGACCCGATGAGAAGGATGGAATTAAGGTCAGTGCGTTTGGGCAACGAGCGGTATTCCGTATTGGTCGGAGCGAAATATACGAACGTTGGGCGTCTTGTGCAATATATAGATTCTCATTCGTCTCGTCCATTCTCCCCCCCGAAGGTCCGAAGGACTCCTTCGGGGCGTCCTTCGGAGGATTTTCGGTCTACATTCCGAAGATTGACTTTCCGACATTTCGTGGTATCTTCAGAACATGTGGTCATCTTCCAACCGCAGGATCTTCTATGCGCATAGTCATTCTTGACGGTTATACGTTGAACCCCGGCGATCTGAGCTGGAACGAACTGTATGCACTCGGCGATTGTACCGTGTACGATCGGACAGCCATGGGGGACATACTCAGCCATAGTGCGGGCGGGCACATAATTCTCACGAACAAAACTCCTCTTTCCAGATCCACCATCGCGGCGCTCCCGTCGCTGCGCTGTATCGGTGTGCTCGCCACAGGTTTCAACATTGTGGATGTGGATGCAGCAAAAGAACGGGGGATTCCCGTCACGAATGTTCCTGCCTATAGTACGATGTCGGTGGCTCAGGTGGTGTTTGCACACCTGTTCAATCTCACGCACGGAATGGGCCATCATACGGCTGCAGTGCGCGAAGGACGCTGGTCGTCAAACCCTGATTTCAGCTTTTGGGACTCACCATTGATCGAGGTGTCCGGCCTTACACTGGGGATTGTAGGCCTCGGCCGCATCGGGAGCGCAGTGGCCGGTATTGCGATGGCTTTCGGCATGAAGGTGATAACGTATGATCCTTCACCTGGCTCGAAGGTCCCGGCGGGCATCGTGATGGTTTCCCTCGAAGAGTTGTTCGCAACAAGCGATGTCGTCACCCTCCATTGCCCGCTGACACCTGCGACCCGGGGACTTGTCAATCGCGATCGCCTTCACACTCATGAAACGCACAGCCTACCTCATCAACACGAGCAGAGGGCCGCTGGTGGACAACAATGCGCTTGCGGAGGCGCTCAACGACGGCACAATCGCCGGAGCCGGACTCGATGTCCTCTCTGAAGAACCACCGCCTGCAGGGAACCCGCTGTTAGCGGCAAGGAACTGTTCAATCACGCCGCACTTCGCCTGGGCCAGCACTGCGGCACGAGCGCGGTTACTCAGGGAGGTGGTGGAGAACATTAGGGCGTTTCAACGGGGGGAACAAAGAAACGTAGTGAACACATGAGCACGCCGGCAGAAAAGCGCACGGAAGCATTCCCCGCCTTTTGCGACAACGCGTGTCCGCATGCCGGTTTCGCTCCGAATGATGCTTCGGGGGCGTGCCGGCGCGAACAGGCGGTGTACTGCTCTCTCATACACGCGTACAACAACAAGAATGCGCCCTGCCTTGCGGCAAGGCGCACGAACAACCCTCCCTATCCAGGGAAAAGAAAAGCCACCAGGCGCTAGGGCCAGCTCAGCAACACCCGACGATCGGCGGATCAGCATGCGCATGCTTGCGGGGCGGCACTTTCACTTCATACTGACCCAGCCAGAGCGCCGCGTACCACCTCTTCCCCGCTTCAATCAACACTGCAACCGCACAGACGATCATGACAATGGTAAAGGTGCTGTTCACGTACCCCTGCACCGCGGTGGCCGGATTTGACGTCAGCGGCCAGTAGTTGTCTGTAATATTCAGTACACCAGCAGTCAGCGTCGTCACAGCCACAAACACCATTGGCACCATCGTCACCCACGCGTAGCGTTGCTTTCGTGAGTTGATGAGGATGCTCGTGGTGACAGAGAGGGCGACGGCAGCCAGGAGCTGGTTGGCCGTTCCGAACATTGGCCAGATGGTGCTGATATTTCCCGTCCAGAGGAAGAAGCCCCAGGACGCGACGACGATGGAGGTTGCAATGATATTGCCCGGGAGCCAATCGGTGCGCTCCATTGGTGTCCAGAGCCGTCCGGAGAATTCCTGCACCATGAAGCGCATAACCCGCGTGCCGGCATCGATCGTGGTGAGAATAAACAGGGCTTCGAACATGATCGCAAAGTGATACCAGAACGACATCAACTTCTCCAGACCCGGCAGGCCCGTAAAAATCTGTGCAAACCCAACCGCCAAAGAGACCGCACCCCCCGTTCTACCGGCAACAGCTTCGCCAACTTCCCGGGAGAGCATGTCAAGATTTACCGGAACCATCCCCAGTTGTGCAAACTTTGCCGCAGGAAGGTTAATCGCAAAATAGTCGGCAGGATGGAGCGAGCATGCTGCGATGAGCGCAACAATGCCGACCAGACCCTCCATGAGCATTGCCCCGTAACCGATGAATCGGGCATCGGTTTCCTTGTCGAGCAGCTTTGGTGTCGTTCCTGAGGCGATGAGCGCATGGAATCCCGAAATTGCACCACAGGCGATGGTCACAAACAGAAAGGGAAAGAGCTTCCCGCCGATTATTGGCCCACCGCCGTTGATGTACTGGGTCAGCGCAGGCATATGCAACGTCGGATTTACCAGAATCACCCCGACCACAAGAGCCGCGATGGTACCGATCTTCATATACGAACTCAGGTAGTCGCGCGGCACGAGAAGCAGCCACACGGGCAACACAGAAGCAAAGAAACCGTAGACAATCAGGGCGATCACGATCCCGTTCCGGGAAAGGGTGAAATACGGGGCCAGAAACGAACCCGGGACATAGCTGCCAAGCACCACACAGGCGATAACCGCGATGACGCCGATAATGCTCGCTTCGACGATTCTCCCCGGACGGAGGCGGTACATCCAGAGCCCGATGAAGAGGGCAATCGGAATGGTCATGGCAATCGTGAATGTCCCCCATGGACTTTCGCTCAACGCATTCACGACCGCGAGCCCCAATCCCGCCAGCGCAATCACCAGGATAATGAGAATCGTTATCGACCCGATCAGTCCGGCAAATGGGCTTATGTCATTCCGGGCGATCTCGGCGAGTGATTTCCCGTCGTGACGCGTGGAAGCAACAAGAACGGTGAAATCATGCACTCCGCCGGCAATCACGACACCGACAACGAGCCAGAGGAAACCAGGGAGAAAACCGAACTGCGCAGCGAGGACGGGGCCGATCAGCGGTCCGGCACCGGAGATCGCGGCAAAGTGGTGGCCGAACAGCACCCACTTGTTGGTCGCCTGGTAGTTCTGCCCATCGTGAAGCCGATGGGCGGGAGTAACACGGGTGTCGTCGAGTACCAACAATTTCGCCGCTATGAATGCACTGTAGTAGCGGTACGCAATCACCATAAGACAGAGCGCGATAAGGATCAACGGAAGAGCATGCATCAGGACGTTCCTTCGACTTGGATGAACAACGCCCTCCCCGCAGGGGCATCACATCCCCTGAATAATAAGGAAAAAGTTGCGAACTTCAAGAGTCACCAGAACGCATTTCGCAGGTGGTTCAAGCGCGCCACGCCACTTCTGACCATGATGCCGATCACATCGAACCGGCATTGCCGACCACGGATCCGATGCATCGTGAGATAAGCGCCGGCTACCTTGCGGATCTGTTGAGCCTTCAGAGGCGTGATGGCTTGTTCCGGGGCACCGAATTCATCGTTGCTCCTCGTCTTGACTTCACAAAAGACCAGAAGCTCCCCCTCTTCAGCGATGATGTCCACCTCTGCGTGGTGGAAATGGTAGTTGGTTTCGAGAATGTTGAGCCCCTGTTCTTCAAGGTACTCCCGGGCAAGCTCCTCACCGTAGCGGCCAAGGTCGCTCATCGATCTGGTCCTTTCGTCGCACGTTATGGCAGAAGCTGCGGCGGTGAATCGGGCAGAGGCCGTAGCTGGACTATCGCGGCGCGGTGTTGTGCAGTCCCGTATCCCTTGTGGCGGGCAAATCCATATTCCGGGTACAGTGCATCCTGTTCCACCATAATCCTATCGCGGGTGACTTTGGCAATAATCGAGGCGGCGGCGATTGCGTGGCACCGTGCATCTCCATCAACTATGGTGGTGAATGGCAGCTCGTTCCCTGTGAACCGGTTTCCATCTACCAGGATATGTTGGGGGCGTACGGTCAGGCCGGCAATGGCTATGTGCATGGCTCTGAATGTCGCCTGCAGGATGTTCATTTCATCGATGTCCCGTTGATCTACGATGCCGGTACCGATGGATATCGCATGCTCCTGAATCCTCGGGAAACAGCTCTTCACGTCGGCGATGCGTGAGCTTTTTCGAATCGTCCACACCATCCACAAAGCACTCCACAGGGAAGATGACGGCAGCGGCGACGACTGGACCGGCGAGCGGCCCCCGACCCGCTTCATCGATGCCGGCAACCCGTTGTACGCCCAGACGCCAGAAGGTTTGTTCGAAAATGAGGGAAACGTCAGAATTCATTGAGTATCCCGATGTGCACCTTCCCCTGGGCGAAAGAATCTCCCTTGCCGAGCGCAAAGCTGACCCCCAGGTTGCCCAGGGGAGAATCGAACCTGAGTCCTATTCCGTACCCGTACTGGAATGCCTCTCCAACGATGATCCCTTGCAGTGCATTCGCCGGTCGGTAATAGTAGCCCGCATCGAGGAATGTGTACACAAATGACCGCCGGGCAAGAAGCAACCGGTACTCTGCGTTGACCCACCCCACCCGGGTCCCCACAAACTGATTCTCGCGGTACCCCCGTAGGCTGTTCGCACCTCCGAAACGATAGAATGCACTCTCATCAACAGCGGCACCCTGTATCTGTCGCCCATGAATTCCCAACGCAAAGACCTGCCTTGAAAAAACCGTACGATAGGAATCAAGGTCCACGGTAAATCGCTGCACGTCCCCGGAAGGTCCGTTAAGCGACCGTGCATCGTTCACTACCTTGCGCCCATAGTGAAAATCGGCGCGGTACCGGGCTCCTCCTGTCGGGCTGTAGAGATCGTCGCGGGTGTCGTAGACGACCTCTATCCCGGCGCTCGTCGTGGAACTTCGCGGTACGCGCGCTATAGTGCTATCCGCGGACGGAATTACGCTTTCCGTACTCCCGATGAGACTCACCGCAAGCACCTCGGAAAGCATCCATTCAGCACGTATACTGCCGCCTTGCCGCACATAGCTGGTGTCTTGCCGTCGTTGCTGAAAGTCTACGCCGACATTCAGGGGCACGTCGAAAAGCCAGGGCTCAACATATCCTATCGCCAGTTCCTGGGAATGCCTGTCCTCTTTCTGCCATCGAAAATGCATCTTCCGGGCACTGCCGAAGAGATTCCGCATGGAAACCGAGACCAGTCCGGTGAAATATCCCTCGTCCCCCCCACCTGTACCGGGCATATACCCGGCTATCCCGTCGAAAGTATTTGTAGAACCCTCCTGCACCCGGATCAGCACCCCACCGATATCCTTATGAAGAAAGAGTTCCGGTTCAGAGACGGATGAAAAGATATTGAGTCGGAGGAGACGCTGGCGAACGGTCTGCATGCGATCCGGATCGTAGAGCTCTCCCATCCGGATCCGCGACTCCCGAAGGACAACGCCGGTAGCCGTCTCGCGGTTTCCTTCGACTCGCACTTCCTGGATATGGACACGCGGCCCTTCTTCAATCACCAGCGTCACCGAAAGAGAGTCTGTTGTCTCCCCCTTGCTGAACACGAGGGAGTCGACAGTGCAACGCGCCAAAGGATAACCGCGCTTTTCGTATCTCGCCAGGAGCGCTGCAACGTCGGATTCCAGAAGGTTCTGGTCCAACGGTGATCCGGTGCGAGAATCGAGAAGTCCAAGCAATTCTTCGGAAGGGATCGCGGAGCTGCCCGTAACCCTCAATGAACCGAGCACGGTCCTTCGGCGCTCATCGATGGTGATGGCAAGATCCACGGTGCTGCTGTCTGCCGCAAAGAGCTCCTGCATTTGCAGGTGCACGTCCAGATAGCCTTCGGCCCGGAAGCGTTCGACAATGGAAAGAGAGTCGTTGTGCCAGGTGGCAGAGGAATACGATGCACCCGGGCGAAGGGTCATCCACGAAAGGATATCGCGGGGAGTAAAGGCCGTCGCACCATCGATGGTCACATGCCCCACCACCGAAGGCGTCATTGCACGAAGCTGATGTGTCTGGAGCATCAGGGTGGCAACGAGGGCCAGTAGGGGTAGCCGTTCGGCGAAACGGTTGCCCCGGCATGCACGGGGATGCAAATCAGTTGCGCACTCGATTCCACACGTCCCAGACAGGTGTTTCAAGCCGATAGTCACCAAAGCCCGTCTGATCGACAAAGACAAAGGAGTAGTTCAGGTCGTAGTAGGCCCAAATTTCATAGGGTTTCGCATCCAGATCAAAGGGATGCCTGTCAACATTATTGGGAGCGCCGAACATGATATACACCATCCCCATGTCGGTACGCCATCCGTCGATATAGTGGCTGAAGTGCTTGTTGGCATAGTCGACCCGTGCATAGTACTCTTCCATCTTCTCGTTGCGCGGGGTATTGGGATTCGGATCGCGTTTCTTCCAAAAAGCCATGAAGGCCGACATCTTTTCGTCAGCCGTCTTTGCCTCTTTGAGTTTGGTCACATCATCATCCTTGGCGATGTATTTGAGCTGATCGATGGCCAGGTCGAGATCTTTGATGGAACGCGGCAATCCATACCACCGTGCTGTGACCAGATCGGCTGGCCGAAGCAAGGATGTGTTCTTCGCCCTCAAGGGGAGCATGGGGAAGGCGAGCCGAAATCACAAGACGGTAGTCGCCGAGGGGGAGCGTTCCATGCGGCACCCGCAGGATATACTCTCCCCGCCCTGGCTTCAACGCTGTGAGGGTATCCACAGACAACGTCTTGTCGGATTTCTGGGCAATGATGTCCATTCTAAACCGTACGGAATCAACTCCCCGCTTGTTGTACACTTCCAGGTAGACATGAAAGGCATCGGCTATTGTTCCGACGTTCGAAGAGACGCTCGGCGAAATGGAACGTTTTTCCCCCGCGGCACTCACACGGCTTAACAGCATGATATCGCTGAAAGAAAAATCCGTGACCGAAAAATCAGGGACGGTGAGTTTTCTCGAAAACGCGTGTGACGTGCCGCTCTCCTTGTCGCGCATAACAAGCCGCAACATGTACCGCCCCCCCTTTACCTCGAAACTCCTGTGGGTAATGCTGAACGCATTGGGAGATGCCGACTTGTCAAACGGAATCCCTTTGACATTCTCCGTCCACAGCTTCTCATTGGCAAGGGCGTCCGTAGAGTCAAAAAGAGAGAGGGTCATTTCATAGGCAGCATCATACAGGTCACCGTTCTTGACAAAACTCAGCAGATCATAGCCTACCTGTACGAAGACATCCAGGCGGCCGTCGGGATCGTTTTGAGCGGCGAAGCTGATGGCATCGATCTGAAGAGACGATTCCCCGCGTTCAGGGTTTACACCGCTTACTTCCACCTGAGCGGAAAGGAAAACCAGCCCTCCGGACAACAGCAGGAGCGCCATCAGCGGGAATCCCCAGCGCGGGTTCATGTGATCACCCTTCCTAAGAGATCGTATTCATAAGATTCAACGATTTCCACAGTGCAAAAGGTCCCGATTTTTACGTCGGAATCGCCGGCAATGATCACTTCGTTGTCGATTTCGGGTGCATCGTGCTCCGTCCGGCCGAAGAACTGCCCCTGTTCCACGCGATCAATCAACACACGCTGTCGCGTACCAACCAGCGCGGCGTTCCGGTCCTCAGAAATATCCCTTTGGAGTTCCATGATCACAGACCGGCGACGTTCTTTCTCTGCCGTAGCAATCGGGTCTCCGAGGAGGAATGCGGTCGTTCCCTCTTCAAGCGAATAGGTAAATACGCCGAGGCGTTCGAACCGCTGTTCCTCAACGAATGACCGCAACTCTTCGAACTCTTCATCCCCCTCGTTCGGATACCCAACAATGATCGTTGTACGGATCGCTATGCCGGCCACCCGCTCGCGGATTCTTCTCGATGAGCTCCCGGAGCGCACGCGCGGACATTCCCCTTGCCATGGACGTAAGCACTCTTCCGGACACGTGCTGGAGCGGGATGTCGATGTAGTTGCAGATGTGTGGATGGCCGGCCATCACATCGAGCACTTCGAGCGGAAAATGCGCCGGATACGCGTACATCAATCGCACCCATTCGATCCCGTCGACGTCGGCAAGGCGCCCGAGCAGTTCCGGCAACAGCCGCTTTCCGTGGAGATCCACGACCGTATGCCGTGGTGTCCTGGGCGATGACCACCAGTTCTTTCACTCCGCCGCGTGCCAGCCCCTCCGCTTCGTCGAGAATATCCTGGAGCGGCCGGCTCAGATGCTTTCCCCGCATGAGCGGGATGGCACAGAACGAGCAGGGATGATCACATCCTTCGGAGATTTTCAAATAGGCGGAGTGTCCGGGGGTTGTGAGCACCCGTTCACCCAACAGCTCTTTCTTCAGATGCCCGCCCAACTCTTCAAGCACGTCGGCAAGCTGGTGAGTCCCGAAAAACCTGTCAACCTCCGGAATTCCCTTCTCGAGATCGATCCGATAGCGTTCGGCAAGGCACCCCATCGCATAGACCCGGCGCAGACGCCCCTTTCCTTTGCTGTCGGGCAGTCGCAACGATCATGTCCACCGATTCCTGCTTTGCCGCATCAATGAAGCCGCAGGTGTTGATCACGGCGATGTCGGCATCGGCGATGTCATCGGCCAGAGGGATTCTGTTAAGCCGCAACTGCGCCATGAGCTTTTCCGAGTCCACGGTGTTCTTGGCGCACCCCATCGTGATGATGTGCACACGTGGCTTTCTTCCTCTCGTACCCTTCATCTCCGCCATCCGCACCTCAGAAAACAATGAAGTCAAGATAAAAGAACAACAAGGGAGCAACAAACAGAAGGCTGTCGAAACGATCCAGCACTCCTCCGTGTCCCGGGATGAGCGTGGAAGAATCCTTCACGCCGGCATCACGTTTCAGAAGTGATTCCGCAAGGTCACCGACCTGGCCAAAGAGACCGATGAGCGCACCGCACACCAATGCATCACGCATTGAAAGGTACGGCAGCAACAGCCTTTGCAGCACTCCGAAGGCAAGGACAGCTGCAACACATCCCGCAATTGCCCCCTCCCATGTCTTGTTCGGACTTACCCGCGGGAACAGTTTGTGGCGTCCGAATGCCCGACCGGCAAAATAGGCCGCGGAGTCACAGACCCAGATGGCCCCGAAGATACTCAGGACGGTGAAGCCTCCCCACCGATAGATCTGCGCTGCAATATCCTCAGGAACAGCGGGACCGGGCACCGTGAAGTGGGCGTATACCGGGAAGTCTGCAGGGACGAACAGTTCGCGGATCCCCACAAAGGAACCGAGCGAGAACGCTACGTACAGCGCGCCCAGGAGCGTTACCGCGATATTCGCGAGCGCGCCCGGTTTGTTGCGGAACAACTCCACACCGAGAATCAGGGGAAGGAAAATCAGCATGAGGATCAGAAACTCCTGTGCCATCGATGGGAAAGGCACCGCCATGCCCAAAGCGGCACATGCTCCAATAATGGTGACATGGAGCTTATCGTACATAAAGACCGTCAACAGACAGATCCCCATAATGACGCCGGTGGCGGTCTGTGGTACTATCCCTTTTGCCCGCGCCAATCCGTACAACTCGAGAAGCCCGACCAGCGCGATCGCTGCGATGAGGAAGAAGAAGAGGTATCCCCCGACCAGTGTCACACCAATAATAACCGGAATGCCCACGAGGGCAACAAGAATTCGCGTTGTGAGATTGCTCAGTGCCATTCGAGGAGCCTGTCAGGCAACATCGTCATGTGCAGTACCACGCGCAAAGTAGTACGTTGATGCAACAAAAACCACCGCACTTGCCAGCGTATTGAACAACACCGCGGTCGGGCTCGCCCCGGCGCCGGGCGCAAACACCAGAAAGTCGTCTCCCAGGTTGAAGTACACGGCACAGCAGGCGATGAAATTGTTGAGGAAGTGCGCGGTCATTGCCAGCGTGATGTTTTTCGATCGATGCACAACAAATCCGAAGAAGACACCCAGAACCACAAGCGGAATAATGCTGAACGGATTCAGGTGGTAGAATCCAAAAATCACGCCGGCCATGACAGCAGCACCCATCCCGCTCATGACATCTTCCAGATCGCGTTGAACCAACCCGCGAAAGAGCAGCTCCTCGACGATCCCTGGTACCAGGGCGACCGTGGCCACGACTCCCGCGAATTCCAGCGGCGATCGTGCCGTCACCAGCAGACGGTACGTTTCCTCGATCAGGTTCTTGAACAGGTCAACGTACCGCTGTATCTGCGGGGGAAGCGGGATCGCGTCCTGGGCAATCATGTAGCCCTGGAGGACCTGCTGGAGCGCAACAACTGCAATGCACACAGTAACAGTATCGCGCAGCGATGGCAAGCGCATACGCAGCGGTCCAACAACATGCCCGTACCGCGCACGCGCGAGAAGGATCGTGGGCAGGAGAATGCAGAGGATCTGTCCCGCAGCAGTCGCGATCCGCATCCAGACCGCCGTTTCTCGAGTGGCAATCTGGCCAACAAGCAGAATTGTCACGACACCGGCTACGACCTGATAGAGAACAAACACCAGGGCAAGCGAAAGCAGGACGAAGGCGACCGGCGAGATTCTCCGGAAGAACGGCTCTTTCGGTGGCGGCGTGAGTTCCGGTGTCAGGATCACCTCAGCCATGCCTGAGTCTCGTCTTGATCAGCGCCGCCAGCAACGGGATCATGATTTCATGATGCCCGGTGAAATAGAAACCCCTGCCACCATCCTGGGTTGGACGACGCTGAACGTTGACGACCGGCCGGTAGTGAACGTTCATATCGAACACGGCGGTGGTGAATCCGCGTGCCTTCGACCCCAGATTCCGCGCGACGGTCAGCGCTTTCAGGAATACCTCGGGCATGATGACCGCGCTGCCCACATTCAGCACCACCCCGCCTCCGGTCAACCGGCGGCACAGAGCACACAGCGTCTGAAAATCCCGGAACGTCATTTCTCCGGTAACCCCTCCGTCCATCGTGGGTTGTTGATGGATGATATCGGTTCCGATGGCGGCATGCACGGTGAGCGGGACATGCAGTGAAGCACATGTCGCGAGGAGACTCTTTCGGGCGTTGGGAGCTTTGAGCTGAATCAGGCGCTTCCCGAGAGCCTCGCCGTAGCCCAGCGTCGTGTCACGGGCGGCAATCGCCAGGGTCCCATTGATGAATTCTCCCGTCTCCCGGGCCATGCCGAATGTGCCATCAAGGAGATTCACGGCGACATCTTCCGACGTTTGTCCCCACAGCGCCGTTTCCACGTCATGGATCGCCGATGCGCTGTTCATCGCAACGGAGGTAATGATACCCGAGTCGAGAAGGTCGACAAGTACCGGTGTCAATCCCACCTTCACGACATGTGCACCCATCAGCAGCATGAGCGGTTTGCCCTTGCGGCGGGCGCGAAGGATGTCGTCAACCAGGATCCGGAGATCTCTGGCAACAAGAATATCCGGAAGGGTCCCGGCGAATGCCCTGAACGAATCACGCCGGGCATCAAACACCCCTGCGAACTGTGCAGTCTGCACCTTGCTCTTGCGCGTGCGGATTGAAATTGTGCGCACCTTCCTGAGGTCCACGCGCGGGTTCGCGGTGACGGCAGCAGGGCGGCGGACGGACGGGCCCTTCCGGGATACTGTTTTCCTGACAGGTTTCATAATCGGGCTTCCCTAGTACACTCGCCTACCGCACGCGGGAGGTCACCGGCGCCATCATGCCGGAATATTCGCGAAGCTCCACGTCGATGGAGCCTATCACCACCTTGGTATTAACGCGAACCGGAATTTTCAGGGCATCATCCGTCAGCCACACCACAATTCTTCCCTCGCTCTTAAAGAGTCCCCCTTCCTTCACGAGTGGCTCCACGACGAAAGTACGGAATGTTCCCGCTGCCACCTCAAGTTCCTGCCTGCCCAGAAATCGTACGCCGAGTTCATAGCTTTTGTCGCCGTAGAAATTGTTAAGGGTCAACATATCCCCGGTCTTGTACGCCGAGAAATCGACGGTCCTCACAAAATAGAATGCAGAAAGTATGTCGTGGACGTACTCTGGAATCGGGTACTGGCCCTCGGTCGTTTTGGCGATTTTTTTCTTGTGATCGAACTCGGCAACGAAATCCCGGCTGTAGGAACCTTCGCGGATGTGTTGTTCAAAACGCAACGGGGCAATCGCCTCGACATCGATGAACGTCAGATAGCGATCCTCCACCCTGTAAATCCAGGAAAAACTCGGGAGAGAGTTCACCGTGAATTGAACACGAAAGCATTTCCGGCCCGCCACAGTGTCATACGCGGGGATTACCATCAGCGCTTCGCCTGCGGTGATATACCCGTAGTTGACATCAAACACGAGTCGTTCCCCGACACCAAATGCGCTGTTTTTGATGCGGCGCAACTGATGGACGGCAAGTGAATCCGCACGGCGCTGCGCGGCGAGTGAATCGGCCACGGTTTTGGCCCGGGAGACCGCCAGAAGAGAGTCCGCCCGCCACCGTGCAATGCTGTCGGCACGTGCAGCTGACCGGGTCTGTGTCGTTCCGGTCTTTGCAGATTTCTTCTTCCCCTTTTGCGGCGGCTCCACTGCGCCAAGAAACGCAGCGGCGATCATCACGACAATCGCCAGAAGTATCGGAAGTTTATTCATCTGCCTGCTCCCGCACAGCCTGCCATACCTGATCGACTGTAATGCTCGCCATGCACGCACAAGGCTTTCCACCCCTGCAATTGCTGCAATCCACAGGCATGACCGGAACAAGCACGCGCTTCCGGTCCGTGCACGGGCCCCAGCGCGCAGGGCTCATGACAGTGATTTGCGGGTAGAGACCGACAACCCGCGTGCCAACCGCTGCAGCGAGATGCAGCGGCCCGGTCGAATTGCCGACAACAACCCGCGCATCAGCAAGCAGTGCTGCGAGCTCCGGCAATGACAGCGAACCCGCAAAGGTCAAATCCGTCTTTCCTGCATCACCGGTCTTTCTGACGAGTTCCTCCTCCCCCTTTCCCCCTGTCACCGCAAGCCGGTACCTCTCCTGCGACAGCTATGAGCGAGGCAAGCCGGGCAAAGTGCTCCGCAGGCCAATTCAATGTCGACCCCCCGCTGCCGGGATGCAGAACGATCAGCGGCCGGTCGACGGGAGAGGCACCAAGCCGTTTGCGGACAACCGATCGGGCAGCAGGATCGATATGAATGTCAAACTGCGGGACTACTCCCTCTCCGGTAAACTCCGGCCGGATGGCCCGTAACATGTGGAGGTTGTACTCCAATTCATGGAACCGGGCGTCTTTTCGGTGCTCATAAATCCTCCGGTTGAAGAGGAAACTATAGAGGCGGTAGCCGGTGCCAATACGTTCACGAATGCCCGCCCGGGCAACCAGCCAGGCCAATCGGGGTGTCGGATGAACCACGAATGCAGTATCGAAATGCTGTGCCCGCAGAGTGCGCAGTAGCTCGTCCGTTTGTGCCGGACGACCGTCGAAGTCATCCCAGATAATGGCATTCAGCGATGGATTACCGCGGACGATCCCGCCGGTATAGCGATTGAGCATCATCGCCAGATGGGCACCGGGGAACCACTCCCTGATCAAGGGGGAGCATCGGCAACGTCAGAATGACGTCCCCGAGGCGATCCGTCCGGATGACCAGAATTCTGCGATGTTCGCTTTCCCGACCTTTGCCAGTCAGCATAAGTAATTAATATACCGCACGTTGTGGTGACCTGCAACACGACGACCATCCGACTGCTATCCGCTGCTTCTCTGTTTGAAACTCCGTTTTTCCCTTTGCAGAGCGTGAATCTCTTCCTGATGTGATGTGACATCCTCTCCCCGCAACTCGGCGTCTTTCATCGTCCGGTACACGCTGTCAATCCGCTCATCAAGTTGCTGCTGGCGGAGAAGCTCAATGCAGTCATTCGCAATTGTATAGGGATCGGGTGGAGGAGGATCCGACCCCATTTCTCTCCATCCTTTGCTCAATTCATGCTCTGGCATCATCAGTCGCGCCACCAGCTGTCCGGCCTCATGATTCCCCAATTCATCGACCAGAGTACCTGGCTCCCATGGTTCGCCCCCTTCTTCATGACCGTCGACAGCTTCAAAGATCTGCCTCACCACGGAAGACGTCAGGACGTCCTTGTCGATGCGCGAAAAGATGTAGCGAAGCATCGCCCCCTTGTGCTCCAGCACCAGACGGAGGAGATCGCGTTCCGCCGGAGGCACCGGGCGGTCATCCCTGAGAGCCGCCGACAGGCGCATGTTGTGTCCTCGACTCCTGAGGGGTATCCTGCTTTTTGCCGAAGCGGTGTTGTGTCGCGTGGCGTCCAGTGATCTTCTCCATTTCCCGGAAGAGAACACTTTCGTACACCTCGTATTCCTGGGCAATGCGCTTCAAATAGAAGGTCCGCTTGAGCTCGTCAGGGTACCTGGCAATCGTCTCCACAAGCGACCTGATGGCCTGGGTCTTCCCTTCGGGGGTGGCAAACAACCCTCCGGCATGAAGCTGACGCGCGCGGAAATCTACAAACGACTCGGCCGCTTCCAGCAAGCGCACTGAACGCCTTGCCGCTGTTTTTCCGGACGAATGAGTCGGGATCCTCGCCTGCCGGCAGCGCCGCCACACGCACATCCAGATCACGCTCGATGATCAGGTCACCGCCGCGGAGTGTCGCCTTGGAGCCGGCGGAATCCGCGTCGTACACCAGCGTGACCTTTCTGGCATACCTGCTGATCAGCTGGATCTGTTCTTCGGTCAGTGCCGTGCCGCTCGAAGCCACAATATTCTCGATACCTGCCTGGGACCACCGTGATGAGGTCGGCATACCCTTCCACCAGCACGACGAATTCCTTTTCACGTATAGCTTCTTTGGCCTGGAACAGGCCGTACAGCACCCGGCTCTTGTTGTAGATCGGTGTTTCGGGCGAATTGATATACTTCCCGAGCGGATCATCTTCGCGCAGTTTCCTGGCACCGAAAGCGATGGTTCGCCCGCCGGCAGAATGTATGGGGAACATCGCCCTCCCGCGGAACCGGTCGTACAATCCCGTATTGTCTTCTCTGCGGACCAGGAGGCCCGCCTTCTCCACGAGGGCCGAATCAAGATGCTCTCGCCGGGCAAACTGCACCATGTCTTCCCACGAGTTGAGCGCATAGCCAAGCCCGAATTTCCGGATTGTTATGTCGGTAAATCCCCTGTGGCGCAAATACTCGAGCGCAAGCCGACCTTCGGCGTGATTCAGAAGATTTTGTTGAAAATGCAGGCCGGCGAGCCTGCACACTTCGAGCAGCTGTTCCTGCTCTGTTTCGCCATCGCGGTTCTCACCCCCCTCCGCGGGCAGACGGATGCCGGCACGATCCGCCAGAAACCGGACCGCCTCGACGAATGTCATCTTATCCCGTTCCATCACAAAGGTAAACACGTTCCCCCCCTTGCTGCAGCCGAAGCAGTGGAACATCTGCTTTTCGGGACTCACGGTGAAGGAGGGGGTCTTTTCCTGATGGAACGGACAGAGGCCGACATAGCTGCGACCACGCTTCTTGAGGCGCACAGTCGCTCCGATCACATCGACGATGTCCGCAGCATTGCGGACTTCCTCGATTTTGTCATCCGGAATACGCATGGTGACAATCTACGGATTGCGAGAGAGAGAGGCAATAAACCAGGCTGGAGGCGCAGGGTTAGCCCATATGTGGTTTTTCTGGTGAGTGCGCTTTACAATCCTGTTTCAGAAATGTCAACCCAAGGTGCTAGCGAAATGAGTCAACTGTGCACTTTGCTTGAAACCGGGGATTCCAAAGAAATGCGATCCACAAGAACTGTAAAGGAGTTTTGGCACAAGAAGAGGATGAACCAACCCAGACACAAGATCCGGCTCATTCTGAACAATCAGTGAAGGTCGATATGTAGAACATTGGTTTTCAAGTAAATACTCTTACGACAAACCAGAGCGGCATGCAAGAGCATCTCTTTGTGCCCGTTCGACGAGGAAGGAATTTGCTCTGCATCCATGCGCCAGGCAGTCTAGACGACAACGTGTTTGCCTGTAGAAATTGTCGTGTGCAGCGCGATGGCAAAGCACGCTCCTCCCGCGGGGCGATCCACCAGAGTGAGCTTTCCACCCAGCGCTTCAACAAAGCACCGTGCGATGGATAGGCCGAGACCTGTGCCGCCGGATTTGCTCCCCGGCACGCGATAGAATTTCTGAAAGATCTTCTCGGATGCTTCAGTCGGTATGCCGGGACCGTCATCGCACACGGTAATGAGGTGGTGTCATCTTCAACGCGTGCTGCGATTGTGATATTTGTTCCTGTCGGTGTATAGACGGCCGCATTGTTTAGTAGGTTCCAGAGCACCTGTTCCATTAGGCCGTAGTCGAGTTTGACGAGTGGTGAGGCCGAATCAACCTCAACCTTCACGTTGTGGCGGGAAAGTTCCCCTGCATGCTTGTGGATGGTGCTCCGAACAATATCCGAAAGATCGCACCAGTCGAGCTTAGGTTTCAGCATGCCTGACTCAATCCGCGTCATATCCAGCAGATTTGCGACAAAATGGTTGAGCCTGCTGCCGGCTTGATGGATATCCTGCGCCAGTTCGCGCGATGCTGCCTCGTCGCGACGATCGCTGTCCAGCAGATGTTCTGCAGATCCGAGGATGGTCGCAATTGGAGTTTTGAATTCGTGGGAGATCGACTCAAAGAGGTTCTTATACAGGCGCTCCGATTCCGCAACAATCAATGTCTTTCGTGTCAGATCATTCAATTGCTCGCGCTCAAGACTCGACGAAATCTGGCTGATGAAATTCTCCAGGAGCGTGTCCTGTTCGATATTGAGTCGCAGGTCGGATGAACGCTTCACGCCGATTACGCCGAGCGGGTAACGGGGACCGGAGCACGGATAGTACGTTGCCTGCACTGACGGAAGAGTTTCTGTGAACTTCCCTGCTCTTCGTTCATTCCAATACACCCATGCCGCGACGCTGAAGTCTTTCTCGTCGATCATCAGGCTGCTCGCCGGATGGGGCTTTGTAAACAGATCGCCATCACTTTCGCTCAAACAGACAACCACGTCGGCGTCGAAGAATCGTTTGAAATTCTTCACTGCAACCTCGACGACGTCATCCAGCGAGTGTGCGACGGAGAGTTCTTTGGTCAACGTATACAGAGCAACAGCATGTTCTTCTCGTACCCGGACCGCACGATCCCGCGCACGGATTCTTGTGGTCAGCACGCCG
Source organism: Ignavibacteriota bacterium (assembly GCA_963849385.1). Classification (GTDB taxonomy): domain Bacteria; phylum Bacteroidota; class Ignavibacteria; order UBA10030; family UBA6906; genus Fen-1255. Next base: position 812,026 of record CAWKHH010000003.1, read on the forward strand.
GTGACTGCCGCAATGACGAAATATGCGGCAAACATCAACATGTCCTGCGGCAACCCGATTGCAAACGTAAACGATGGCGGAATGAAGAGGAAGTTCCACAATAGTGCGCTCATTGCGGCAGCCCCGACCACCGGACCGATCCCGAACCTCAAGGAAAGGAGAGCCACCGCAAACAACAGGACCAGCGAAACCGTCTGGTACCCGATGAACTGGCTTAACGGATAGCACAGACCTGCAAGAGCGAAGACGATTCCGAGCGCTTGAACATACTGCAACACCGGAGAATGCCGTGCAGGCAAATGGAATGCAGCCCACTCGTGCTTCCCCTTTTTTCCTCCAACAACAACAATATCCAGATCTCCGCTCAGCGCGACAAGTCTATCGAACATGCTTCTGCGCAGCCGAATGAAGTGTGACGTTTTGCCGATCAACAACTGTGTTGCGTTTTGCTCTCTGGCGACACGTATTAATCCGGCGACGACGTCTTCATCCGCCGTCGTGATGATTTCTGCCCCTAACTCGCGTGCAAGAGCGATACTTTTGTCAAGCTGGTCTCTCGCTACGGGGTTCAGCGGCGTGGAAGATTCCACATAGACCACAATCCACGATGCATCCATCGCGTACGCAGTACGCCGCGCCCATCGGATGAGCGACACGCTATGCGGGCTTGCGCTGATCCCGACAATGAGGCGCTGTCCCGATTTCCAGGGACCTGCAATACCCTGCGACTTCATGAAGTCGCGCAGCTGATGATCGACGCGCTCGGCGGTGAGGCGCAACGCCATCTCGCGCAATGCGGTTAGATTCCCTTTGCGGAAGAATTTCTGAATGGCTTGACGTGAGCGTTCGACAGTATAGACTTTTCCCTCTTCAAGTCGTTTCATAAGTTCATCGGGAGGAATGTCAATCAGTTCTACTTCCGAAGCGACTTCGAGTATCGAGTCCGGCACGGTTTCGCGCACGATGGTGCCGGTAATCTGTGCGACCGTGTCTGCCCTGCTCTCCAGATGCTGCACATTCAGCGTGGTGTAGACATCAATCCCATTGTCGAGAAGTTCTAGCACATCCTGATAGCGTTTCGCATGCCGGCTGCCAGGTGCATTTGTGTGCGCAAGTTCGTCAACGAGAACCAGCGCGGGCTTGCGCGAAAGAATCGCATCAAGATCCATTTCCTCAAGAACTGTTCCTCTGTACTCCACCCCTTTGCGCTGGACCACCGGCAGGCCTTCGAGGAGAGCTTCGGTTTCCTTCCGCTTGTGTGTTTCGACAATCCCGATGACAACATCAATGCCCTTGGACTTTTGAATGTGAGCAGCCTTGAGCATGTCATACGTTTTGCCGACACCGGCACACATGCCGAAGAATATCTTCAGCTTCCCTTTGTGCGCCTGTTCCTCCTGCCGCTTTAAAGCGTTCAGAAGATCGTCGGGATCGGGGCGTGGTGTCTGTTCGGGTTCCATAGTCAGTAGAATGTATGAAAGATCGAGGTAAGAATCTCCAAGGACCGGTGGGTATGAATGCTTATGTCACCCCAAAGTGTTTCTGTAGGGAACCAGGCATGACAATCACGGAGTGAATGCTGACCAGAAGCGTTTCCGGATGCATTGTGACGGACGTGATTGCCATAATAGTGAACACCGTCATGTCCTTACCAATCAACGACACGTGCACGAATATCCGTCCCATATCTCTTGTTCACCGTGATGAGCACATGGTTCATTTGGGAGTGGGTTTCGGATAGCAATCGGCCCGCGACAATGACGAGAACCGCGGGACAATCCAGTGGCGAGACGAAGGGGCGCTGACGGTCTACGATGACGTCCTCGACTCCATGTAATGTGATGAAGTTGTTCTCGAATGTGATCCAGCGCCTTTCCCTCCTCGATTGCTCGATTCATGTCGTCAAGATCCTCGAGGAGATCATGGACGAGTTCCCTCAATTCATTCACGACCAATGAGCCGACCGCGTTAGGCACAAATGTCTGTCCGAGATGTTCCATATGATACATCGTCTCACGCCTGGTGTTGCACAATACTCTCCGGCGGGCTGTGTTGTATGATTAACCCGGATGTCCCTTGTGCCTGCAGTCGCCATCACTCTACTCGGCGTCAATGGGGTGAAAGAGAGCTTCTGTCACGGCCATTTGCATCTCAACGATCTGGTGCAGTTGAATAATCGCTTCGAGCTCTTCATGAGCTGAGATTCCCAGGATTACTTCTAGAACATTGCCACAAGCCCGACGAGAAATGTCACTTGATTGCGTTGAGACCGTACGTCTGCCTTCTTGTCGAATATGGTTGCGTTTGCGAAGTCATAACGGGCTTCTCCTCGAACTAACAGAGCATCCGCGAATTTGTATTCGTACGTTGCCGTGATTTCCTTAACATCGAGCCCAGGAACGCCCAGGCCCGTCGCGTAGCCCTTCGGGTCGTCAAAGATCTCACCTCGCAACGCAAGCGCGCTCTTCGCACCGATCGTGCAACGACCGTAGATCGCGAATCCTTTCCATGTCGGAAGAACAGTTGAGAGAGCTCCCATCACCGCCAGCCGCTCATCGCCGTACTCTGCATTCAGCGTCAATGCAACCGCATCCGACAATTGGTGCGTCACGATGAAGTCGAATACAGTCTTCTTGCCGATATCGGCTCCTGTGGGCTGTTCGAAACCATCCATCACATTCAGGACGATGGATGTTGACGGGCCCGGCGCGTAATTCACAGTACACCCGAGGGACTTTTCGTCATTATTATCGACGACAGAGTTCCAACCATTGACGACATGAACAGCAACCGTGAGATTGCCCGCGAGCGGATACATCAGGCGAATACCAGTATGATAGTACGGGACAGCCCAGGCGAAAAGCAACGAGCGGCTATAGTTCCAGTTATCTTTTGATTCGATCACCTCATATCCCATGTGCGTAACGAATTTCCCTGCGTCGACAGTCAGCCCTGCCCCAATTGGAATGACCGCGCTCAGGTATGCTTGCTGGACATTTGTCAGGGTACTGTATGGTGTAGTGCCGTAGGGTGCTATTCCTTGCACGACATCGTTCGCAGTTCCAAAGTCCAGATCAACTCGGAAGCCGACGGGATCCACCTTCTTCTGTACGACAAGTTCTGCCAAGCTGAGATTGAATTGGTTCTCAACTATATCGAAATTCCTCAGCGTATTCATGCGGGTCGAGGGGCTTGCGACGCTCTTGCTGTAATAGACATCAACGAATCCGCTGATGGATATTTTTGACGAGTCTTGTGCCAACATCGTCAATGGAACAAGAAGAGTCATACACGTGGTTCTGAATGAGGATCTCATGTTCTCCTTGAATATTGTGTTCTCTAAAGAATTTGCAGGCCATGTGATTCAGAGCCAATCCCTTTCTGTACCTCGATTGGACATGTTTAATCTTCATTGTGCTGTTTGCCCTGCCGTGCCTACTGTACCTATCATCACATTCCTAGCCAGTTGACTGCGCTGGTTCCTCAGCCGATTTCATCCGGAGGCTGCTTCTTCCACATTCGAGATAAAGATACTTCCTTTGCCGACCTCTCCAGCCTGGGCAGCGTCGACCATGACCGCAACCGCCGCGTGCGCTACTTGTTCGGCAACAAACACTTCCAGTTTAACATGCAAAAGGTAATCACGCTGGAACCTCACTCCTCTGTAGATTTGCGTAGGGCCCTTCAGTTTTCCCATCGCCCTTCCTTCCAGCTGTGTCATGTTCGAAACACCGATATTCAGCAAGGATTGGCGAATAGTGTTGACGCAATCCGGTCGAACAAGTGCTTCAATCTTTTTCATACATCTCTGCCTTTCTTGATGCAGACCGGCAGGTACATGATGCTCGCATGCACACATCACACCCATCCCAATGCGACGAGTACCACATCAACCAGCTTGATGCCTATGAACGGAGCAATGATCCCACCGACGCCATAAATAAGGAGATGTCTTCGTAAAAGGTGAACGGCACTCACCGCGCGATACTTCACCCCCTTTAGTGCCAGCGGAATCAACGCAACGATGATCAATGCATTAAAGATCACCGCGGAGAGGATTGCACTTTCCGGGCTGGCAAGACGCATGACGTTCAACGCATTCAGGGCCGGGTACGTCGTCGCAAACGCTGCGGGGATAATGGCGAAGTATTTCGCGACGTCATTGGCGATGCTGAACGTCGTGAGCGTACCACGCGTCATGAGGAGCTGCTTGCCGATCTCCACGATCTCCATCAGCTTCGTCGGGTTGCTGTCCAGATCGATCATGTTCGCCGCTTCGCGTGCAGATTGTGTTCCGGTGTTCATTGCGACAGCGACATCTGCCTGGGCAAGCGCCGGTGCGTCGTTCGTCCCGTCTCCCGTCATCGCTACGAGGCGCCCACCCTTTTGGTAATCGCGAATCAACTTCAATTTGTCTTCCGGTTTTGCCTCCGCAAGGAAATCATCGACACCTGCTTCCGCTGCAATGGCCATTGCCGTAAGGGCGTTATCGCCGGTGATCATCACCGTCTTGATTCCCATTTGCCGCAGATGGGCGAACCGCTCTTTGATGCCTCCTTTGACGATATCTTTCAGATGGATGACGCCCAGGACTTCCTTGTTCTCCACGACAACCAGAGGGGTTGCACCGACCCGGCTGATTTCTTCCACGGCTTGCTGGACCGCCGCGGGAAAAATCCCGCCCTGCTGTTCGATAAATGCCCTGATCGCGTCGGCCGCGCCCTTTCGAATGATTCTGACGCCGTTCTTCCCTTCAGGATGAATATCCGCCCCGCTCATTCGCGTCTGTGCGCTGAATGGGACAAATTGTGCTGCAATTTCGTGGAGATCTCTGCCGCGCAGACCGTACTTTTCTTTGGCGAGGACAACAACCGACCGCCCTTCCGGAGTCTCATCGGCAAGCGAGGCGAGTTGTGCGGCGTCGGCGAGACGTTCCTTTGTCACTCCCGGCGCAGGGGTGAAATCCGTGGCCATGCGATTGCCGAGTGTTATGGTCCCCGTTTTGTCCAGCAACAGGACATCAACATCGCCCGCCGCCTCAATGGCGCGACCCGAAGTGGCGATCACGTTGTGCCGGATCATTCGGTCCATCCCGGCGATACCAATGGCGGAAAGCAGGCCACCGATTGTCGTCGGGATCAAACACACTAAGAGCGCAACCAATACCGTCACCGTAATCGGCGTTCCCTGACCTGCTGCCGCCACGCTGAAAAGCGAAAAAGGAAGCAGGGTGACACAGACAACGAGAAAAATGATCGTGAATGCAGCAAGCAGAATATTCAGCGCGATTTCGTTTGGCGTTTTCTGACGCTTTGCGCCTTCTATGAGCTTGATCATTCTGTCAAGGAAACCGCCGCCGGGCTCAGCCGTCACGCGAATGACCAGCCAATCCGAGAGCACGCGTGTGCCGCCGGTGACAGCACTCCGGTCGCCACCGGATTCGCGAATCACCGGCGCGCTCTCGCCCGTAATTGCGCTTTCATCCACCGATGCAACGCCTTCAATCACCTCACCATCCGAAGCGATGGTATCGCCGGCTTCCACGAGAAAGACGTTGCCCTTCTTCAACGCAATTGACGACACGATTGTAAATGCTGAGCCATGCCGCGGGTCGCGCAGTTGCTTTGCTTTGGTATCCTGGCGTGCCCTGCGCAATGCCTCGGCCTGGGCCTTTCCCCGACCTTCAGCCAATGCCTCTGAGATGTTTGCAAAGAGGACGGTGAACCAGAGCCAGAGTGAAACGCCGCCAATGTACCATGCCGGTGCCTCGCCTGTGCCAAACAACGCCTGAACCCACAGCGCCGTGGTAAGCACGCTTCCCACCTCAACGACGAACATGACCGGGTTGCGCACCATCAAGCGCGGATTCAGTTTCGCGAACGAATCGATCAATGCCCGGCGATACATCTCCGCCGTTAATCCTACTGGTTTCTTGACCAGCTGTGCAGCCTGCGGCGTTGCTACAGGCGCCTGATAACTCGTTTCGACTAGCATATTATTGCACCATCATGAAGTGTTCGACAATTGGTCCTAATGCGAGTGCAGGAATGAAATTCAGCGCACCAACGATGAGCACCACAGCTATCAGCCAGAATATAAACAGCGGAGTATGCGTCGGAAGGGTCCCTTCACCTGCGGGAACCATCTTCTTCCGTACCAGAGATCCCGCGAGCGCGAGCGTCGGAATTGCAAGCCAGTAGCGGCCGATAAGCATCGCGATAGCACCGGTTACGTTGTAGAACGGCGTGTTCGCGCTGACTCCCGCAAAGGCGCTGCCGTTATTGTTGCCTTGTGAGGTGAAGACGTACAAGATTTCGCTGAAACCGTGAGGACCCGGATTAAGAATCCCAGCCTTTCCACCTGCAGTCAGGACAGCCAGTGCAGTCAGACACGAGCACGGTGATGGGCATGATGAGGATCAAGAGCGACGCCATCTTCATTTCATATGCTTCAATTTTATGCCCGAGATATTCCGGCGTCCGTCCAACGAGCAATCCGGCAACGAACACAGCAACAATCACAAAGACCAGCATGCCGTACAGGCCGGAGCCGACACCTCCGAACACGACCTCACCGAGGTGCATCATCACGAGCGGCACGAGTCCCCCCAGCGGCGTGAAAGAATCGTGCATGGAGTTCACCGAGCCGTTGGACGCGGCGGTGGTGACCGTCGCCCAGATCGCGGAGTTGGCAATGCCGAACCGCACTTCCTTCCCTTCCATGTTCCCGCCTTCCTGCTGGGCACTCGTCGCTTGATCGACACCGAGCTTCGCCAGCGATGCACTCCCCTGCTGCTCCGACCACGCACATACGCCGAGGAAAGCCACCAGAATGATCATCATTGCGGCAAGTAGCGCCCACCCCTGTCGAGTGTCGCCGACCATACGCCCGTACGTGTAACAGAGGGCGGCAGCAATAAGCAAGATCGACAGCATCTCAAGAAAGTTCGACAACGGCGTCGGGTTTTCGAATGGATGGGCTGAGTTCACATTGAAAAACCCTCCCCCGTTGGTCCCCAGCTGCTTGATGGCAATCTGCGAAGCAGCGGGTCCCATGGCGATCACCTGCTCGGTCACTTTCGTGGCAGCCGAGTCCGTAGTTGTGGTGGGTTGGAGGAGCGGCACTGACGCGTACGGCGAAAAGTTCTGAATTACTCCCTGCGAAACGAGAAGCAGGGCAAGCACAAACGAAAGAGGAAGCAACACGTACAACGTACTTCGCGTCAGGTCGACCCAGAAATTCCCGAGCGTTTTTGCCGAGTGACGGGCGATTCCGCGAATGAAGAGCGTGAGCGTGGCGATCCCCGACGCAGCAGATACGAAATTCTGCACTGTCAATGCCACCATTTGCGTCAGGTAGCTCAATGTCACCTCGCCACTGTATCCTTGCCAATTCGTATTCGTGGCAAAACTCACTGCCGTGTTCAAGGAAGAGTCCGGAGAAACTGCACCGAATCCCTGTGGATTCAACGGCAGAAACTGCTGAAGCCTCTGGAGAGCGTAGACGATAACGAATCCGACAAAGTTGAATAACGAGCATGGCGATGGCATTTTCTTTCCAGTCCATCTCTTCATCGGCATTGATCTTCGCCAGCCGGTAAATGAGTCGCTCTACGGGGCCAAAGACGGGATCGAGAAATGTATGTTCTCTCTGGAACACCCGGGCCATGAAGGCACCGAGAGGCTTGGCCAACAACACCAGCACAACGAGGTAGAGAACGATTTGTGCAACACCAGGGAGTGTCATTCCAATATCTCCGGTTTTAGTAATGCGATGAAGAGATAAATCAACAGACCGACCGCAATCAGTCCCGAAATGACGTAGAGCCAACTCATGACTTGTCTCCTGTGTGTTGTTCTCCAAGAATGTCGCACACCTTCATAAGCCCCCAGGTCAAGAGAAAGAACGCGACAACGATACCAACGTAGATGATGTCCATCTCACTTTGCCTCCGATATGGGTTGAATGCCATCTAACGCAAGATTCAACTTCAACACATTGACCCGGCGTTCCCCAAGAATACCGAATTGTCTCCCTTCGGTGTACTTATCCACGAGCGATCGAATCGCCGCTTCGTCTGTTCCACGGGCGCGAGCTACGCGAGGAGATCTGGTACTCTGCAGCTGCGACACTGATGTGCGGATCAAGACCGCTGCCTGATGCCGTCACCAGGTCGACGGGAATCGGCTTGACGTTCTGTGGATCAGCGCCTTTCAGATCTTTGATCCTCTGCTGTACGGCATCCAGCAATGCGGGGTTGAGTGGCCCATAGTTCGACCCCGATGACGCACCTGCGTTGTATGCAAATGGACCGGTTGCAGAGAGACGACTCCAGAAGTATTTCGGATCGCTGAACGGCTGACCGATCAGCTCGGAGCCAAGAATGTGTCCATCCTTTTTCAGAAGACTCCCATTCGCTTTCTCGTGGAAGACGAGTTGGGAAATTCCGGTCACCGCGAGCGGGTACAGCAATCCCGTGATCACTGTGAACAGGATCATAGTGATTATTGCCGGGCGAATTTGCTTTCGTACCATACGATGGTTCCTCTAGTGAGTGCTCTTTGAAATTCTGGTCGAGTAATGTCTGCCCAAGGTGTTAGCGAAGTGAGTCAACCGTGCACTTTGCTCGAAACCCGGGTATTCCGAAAAATCACGATCCGGAAATTGATCGTGCTTTTCTTTCGCCTCGGGCTTTCTTCCCTTCCGCCAAAAAAGGATTGTGTGAGAGAGATAGAAAGCGACGACGCCTAGTGCAATCAGATCTCCAGACATGATATTCATCCTTTCAGTTACGCAACACACGAATATAGTTATGCGGCGAAGCGATGTAAATGAAGGGATCGTAAAAGGAGGGGGCTGACGCATAAAGAAAACGTCAAGAGAGACGGAGAAGATGGCGGGACAGGCAGGTCTCTCCGCCAGCCCAGTCGTCCTCCGACGGAACGCTGGAGGGGCCGCAGCTGCAGAATTCGTCCGGCAACGCTACCCGCCGAGCCCGGGAGAGACATTTGAAGAAAAGGATAGTGATTCTGTGACGAGCGGAGGAAAAGGATGCAGTTGCTCAAATCGTGGATTGAAGCGATCAAGGCGATGGGACCTACTGCGCCACACTGCATTGGAAACCGTCCGGAGCTGGACCAGAAGTGCCCCGCCCAGGCCGCAGAGGTCAAACAGCAGCGCCGGCGGGAGTCCACTCTCCGCCGGCGCAGTGCGCCTGTTCAGCCACGGACGCTGGCAATCAGATCTGGACTTCCTCTTTGACATATTTCGGAAGCCCGCGGGCCGGACGCGCTTTGCGGCGCGTAAAGCGGCGTTCTACCGTCGGCGTCGGGATCTTCGGTTCTTCTTCGACGTCCGGATAAGTGTAAATGTCATACTTGTAGTTGCGCAGGATGATCTGGTTGCCATTCCGGCCGAGCACATACTGCGGCAACAGGGGGATCTTCCCACCTCCGCCGGGCGCATCAATGACAAATTGCGGAATAGCCAGACCTGAGGTATGCCCGCGGAGCTTGTCCATGATATCAAGCCCCACGCTCACCGGGGTACGGAAGTGGTTCGCGCCTTTGGTGATATCGGCCTGGTAGAGGTAGTACGGACGCACGCGCATGACAAGCAGCTTGCGCATGAGCTCGAGCATGACATCGGGATCATCATTCACCCCTTTCATCAACACCGCCTGGTTTCCGAGGGGGATGCCGGCGTCGGCGATCATCTCGCATGCGCGTTTGGCTTCAGGCGTGCATTCCCACGGATGATTGAAGTGGGTATTGATGTAGAGCGGGTGGTATTTCCGGAGCATTCTCACGAGCTTCGGGGTGAACCGCTGCGGCAGCACACACGGCATCTTTGTGCCCAGACGGATGATCTCCACGTGCGGAATGGCCCGGAGGCCCGCGAGGATTCGTTCCAGCATGAAGTCGGTCAGCATCAGTGGATCGCCGCCTGACAGGATCACGTCGCGTACTTCCGGATGGGCGGCAATGTAGTCGATCCCGTCCTGAATGAACTTCATGTTGATCTTGCTGGAATTGCCCACCTTGCGTTTTCGCGTGCAGAAACGACAGTACATAGAGCACTGACTCGTCGTCAGGAACAGCACGCGATCCGGATACCTGTGCACGATACTCGGCACGGGACTATGGGAATCCTCGGCGAGGGGGTCTTCCGGCAGACCGTCTTCCTCGAGTTCTTTGGCGTCGGGAATACACTGAAGCCAGATCGGATCGCCGGGGTACCGGATCAAGCTGAGGTAATAGGGGTTGATCCGAATGTGGAACAGACTGTTCAACCGGTCCGCCAGCTCCTTGTTGAACCCGAAATGCTCCACGAGATCCTTGCCGCTGTCCACGCTCTGTCGCAGCATCTCCTGCCAGAGTTCCATACGTACCTGTCATCCTCCGTGTTGTGGGACGAGATATTTACCGAATACCACCAAATCATCGCCAGGGCTGTAGTAGTCCCGAATGCGGGACACCTCAGCATACCCGCGCCGAAGATAAAACCCCCGGGTGCTATCATAGCGCGGGGTGGAGGACGTCTCTGCAACGATGAGACGTCCGGCGGACGAGCGAACGAACGCTTCGGCGTGCGCATCGAGTGCCGCCCCTATGCCCTGGCCGTGTCGTGACGGCGCAACGGCAATCCAGTACAAATCGTATGTGCCCATCGTTCCCGGGGTCGGGCCGAGACAATAGTACCCCACCGGAATTCCTCCCTCGTCACTCACCGCGATCGAGTAATCTCTCTGATCCGGGCTATCCAGAACGACGTCAATCAATTCCAGGGCGATATCCACTTCAGCATCGGAAAATACTCCGGTCTTTTCGATCAGCTCCTTAAGCGGTTCGCGGTCGGTGCGGCGAACTGAGCGGATCACCGTGACAGGACGTCTATTCACCGTGAACGCTCCAGACGCAGATTCCACGATCTTTCCGATGGTGTCAGGGAACGAATACCCTGCATTCCGGGCAGAGCGGGCAAAACCGGCGTCATCCGAGATATCAGGATTGGGGTTCACTTCCAGCACGTACGCATCACCGCCGGGGGTCAGGCGGAAATCAATGCGTGCATAGTCGCGGCAGCCGATGAGATGAAAACAATCGAGCGCGACCCGCTTGAGCTCGGCATCCTTGCCGGCAGGGAGTCTGGTCGGACAAACGCCCACGCGTTCCTTCATAGGCCACCGTGCCATGGAGCCACTTCGCTTCGTAGCTCACAATGTGATGCATGCCCGGGAGGAGTCCGGAAAAATCAATTTCGGAAATAGGCAATACCTGCGGCTGAGGTAGCCGAGGATGGCGACATTCAGTTCGCGCCCTTCGATGTACTGCTCGACGAGCGCCGGCTGATCGAACTCCTGCTGGATATGCTGCACCCGTTTACGCAGGTCGGCGAGAGAGGTGACGATCGACGCATCGCTAATGCCCACACTGCCGTCTTCGTGCGCCGGTTTTGCGATCAACGGGAAGGTCATCCCTTCCTTGAGGCTGATTTTGTCGGCAAAACGGAAGACCTGATATTCGGGTGTACGAATGCCGCGTGCGCGCAGGATTTCTTTGACGCGCGGCTTGTGAAGAGCGGTACCGAGTGCGAGCGGACCGGCGCCGGTATACGGTATTTTGAGAAGCTCGTACAGACCGGCGACATTCATTTCCTGAAGCGACTCGTTTTCGACGCATTCGACGAGGTTGAAAATCAGATCGGGCTTTTCGGAGCGAAGAAAATCGATGAGACGGTAGATATCGCTGTTGACATTAAAAATCCGCGTTTTGTATCCCAGCTCATCCATCGCCACCTTGATATCTTCCATTTCTTCCAGGACCCCCACCTCCGAGAGGTCCACGGGAGAAGGCATTTCTTGAACGGCCTGGGCATGGTTAACATCTATAATAGTACCCTTCAGGAGACTGCCGCTTGCGGAGATATACTGGCGGGCCATTTCGGCTGCCAACAATCGGTTCGTTATAAAGAATAGAAATTCGTAATTTTTTTGGCATGTAATGTCCGTTATTGTGTCGCGAGGGGTGTCAGCGCAGGAGTGCGAACCGGAAGACCGCAGCGCTGCATCGCGATATCCAGAACGGCATTGATCAATTCAGTGTAACTCATACCGGCGGTCCGGGCGGCCTTCGGAAAACAGGAATTGTCTTCCGGGCGCGGGAGGATCCCCGGCAGAGGATTCAACTCCAGGATGTGGGGTCTCCCGTGAGAGTCCAGACGCACATCCACGCGCGTCCAATCACGACACCGCAGAATCCGGTAGGCCTTCCTGCAAAGCGCCCCGATCGCTTCCGCCTCTTCCGGGCGCAGCGGCGCGGGACATGCATAAATCTCGAGCGGCTTGTCGGTGGTGTCCCACACCCACTTCGCCTCATAGGAATAAATCGGATTCATGCCGGGCGGCAATGCGTCAAAGCGGATTTCCACGATCGGCAGTACCTGCACTGCATCGCCGTTGCCAAGGATCGCCACTGTGAACTCACGTCCGGGCAGAAATTCTTCCACGAGCGCAGGCTGGTTGTATGTAGTGAGCACCGTGCGCACCTCGCGCTCCAACTCTTCAGGTGTCCGCACAACGCAGGAGTTGTAGATCCCTTTGCTCGATCCCTCGTGGAGCGGCTTCACTATCGACGGAAACTTCACACGTGCGTCTTCAAACTCATCCATCGTGTGAATCACCACGAACGGAGCTGTGGCAATGCCGTTGTATGCCAGTATCTCCTTCGCCCGAGCCTTGTCGAGACACAGGGCGAGCGTAAGCGGATCAGAACCCAGATACGGGAGGCGCAACAATTCGAGCATCGCGGGCACCTGGGCTTCACGTGACACTCCATGAAGGCCCTCGGCGATATTGAACACGAACGCCGGACGCAACCGGCGCAGACGCTCGAACGCATCTTCATTCGCCTCGACCAACTCCACATTGTAGCGTTCGGCAATCGCATCACGCACTGCATGGATCGTGTCGTACGTATCCCACTCCGCGTACAGATCATTCGCGTGCAACGTGTGCGATGAAGAACCCGCGGATGTCGCGTTGGGTAGAGGCTCGTCTGCCTGCTCGGGAATAATCGCTGAGGTGGGTGGGGCTTCCGCTTTGGCATTGAAGATGAGAACGATCGTCATCGGTGATGACGGAAGCTGTGTGTGTGAAGGAACCAGAACCTCTCCGCAATGTTCAACGAACTCATTATGGTTCGTAATATACGCAATTTGGAGAGGTTGTCAAGAAAAAAGTGCACTGTTCAGCCGACTTGGAGCAAGGTCATCTCCTCGACGAAGCGCGACCGGAGATGATCTGCGAGTGCACGATGATCGTCACGGCGCAAATGCGGATCGCCGGCAACGAGCGCAAAGGCATCGTCGCGCGCCAGGACAAGCACTGCAGCATCGGTCACGATGTTTGCCACCTTGAACTCCGGCATCCCGCTCTGCCGGGTGCCGAAGAAGTCTCCCGGGCCGCGTATTTCAAGATCAACTTCGGCAATGCGGAACCCGTCGGTGGTCTGCACCATGGTTGCGAGACGGCGCTGCGCTGCATGGTGCTGCCGGTCACTCTCCTGAGCGTCCAGCACACGCCGTGCCATCCACCGCTCCGCAAGCAGAATGCAATACGACTGCTCACTCCCCCGCCCGACACGTCCACGCAACTGGTGCAATTGCGACAAACCGAACCGCTCGGCGTTTTCAATCACCATGACCGACGCATTGGGCACATCAATGCCGACTTCAATCACCGTCGTCGCAACAAGGATGTCGAGGGCGCGTTCCGTGAAGCGCCGCATGACCTCGTCCTTCTCCTCACTACCCATCCGCCCGTGCAACAACCCAAGGCGAAGATCCGGAAACACCCGCTCCTGCAGGGCCGTGCAATGTGATGTCGCCGCCTTCAGGTCCAGGTTCTCGGACTCTTCAATAAGGGGGTACACGAAATACGCCTGCCGGCCCTTGTGCACTTCGCGGCGCACAAATTCGTGGACCGATTCCTTTTCGTCCTCGTACTTCAGTACTGTCCGTACCGGTTTCCTGCCCCCCGGCAATTCATCAATAACCGAGACATCGAGATCGCCAAAGATCGTGAGCGATAAGGTCCGCGGAATCGGCGTGGCCGTCATCACCAGTACGTCGGGGTTCTCTCCCTTTGCACGCAGCTGTGCGCGCTGCAGTACACCAAACCTGTGCTGTTCGTCGATGACGAGTACTCCGAGACGGGCAAACGACACTTCTTTTTCAAACAACGCATGCGTCCCCACTACGATCTGTGCGGACCCGCGCCGCATGTCCTCCAGGACGTCGCGTCGCAGCTTTGAGCGCTGTGCCCCGACAAGCAACCGATGATTCACCGGCAATGTGCCAAGAAGAGAGGCAATGGTGCGATAATGCTGTTCAGCCAGGATTTCCGTGGGTGCCATGAATCCCGCCTGATACCCGTTTTCCACCGCAACCAGCATCGCCACAAGCGCAACAATGGTTTTGCCGCTCCCCACGTCTCCCTGAAGAAGACGGTTCATCGGCTTCGCTGCGGACATATCGTCAAGGATCTCGCGAATGACGCGCACCTGAGCACGGGTCAGCGAGAACGGAAGACTATCCACAAGTTGCCGCGCCAGCCGGCTCTGAACTGCGAAGGCGATCCCCGGCATGTCATGGTGCTGCATCTGACGACGCAATGCGAGCTTCACTTGAAACTCAAACAACTCTTCGTATTTCAAACGGCGCAGCGCTTCCTGAAGCTCGCGGGACCCGGGGGGGAAGTGCACATTCACGATCGCCTCTGCGAGCGGAACGAACCGGTGCTTCCCGCGCAGCACGTCCGGCAAAGGATCGGTGATTTCCTTCCGCGTACACGCGGAGAATATTCCCCAGCAAACGTCTGAACCCGGCGCTGTCCAATCCGACACCGGAGAGCTGCTGCGTGGAAGGATACAACGGGACGAGCCCGCCCGCATGCAATGCACGGCTCCAGTCAACAGTCCCCTCCTGCTCTCCCGTCCCTCCAATCCAGTCGACATCCGGGTGCACGAACTGCAACACATTACTGAACCTGGTCGGCTGGCCGGAGACAGCAAGCGTATCGCCAATGGCAAAACGGGTCTTCCAGTAGTGCACGCCTCCAAACCAGACACACTGGAGCGAACCGGTATCGTCGCCCAGGATGAGCACGAATCGTGCTTTCCGCCCGACCCCCATCACCCGGAATGAACGCACCGTGCCGACAACCGTGGCTTCACGGCGGATCTCCGCGTCAGGTGCAAGGTCCGGCAGGTCCCCTGCCGATCGCAGGTCGGCGATCGTTGTTACGGAGGTCCGGTCAAGATAGCGCCGCGGAACGTAGAACAGCAAATCCCCCACCGTGGAGACTCCAACACCTGCCAGCATCTCCGCCTTGCGGGGACCTACGCCCTTAAGGAATTGCACAGGCTGTGAGAGAAGCGATTTTCCAGGCGCCATCATTGTGCGGAGCGTAACATCGTCCGTTTCCAATACAGGTAAAAAGGTACGCCCGTCACCAGCAACAACAGCCCCACCATCGAGTCTGCGGTCTGGTTCACAAACGTATTTATGACGAACCAGGTCGCCACGACGACGAACAGGGCCGGTACCCAGGGATAGCCGGGAACGCTGTACGGTCTGTCGGTGCGCGGGAACTTCCGGCGAAGAATGAACACGCCGGCCGCACCCAGAGCATAGAAAATCCATCCGGCAAACATCACGTAGGTGAAGAGCTGGTCGAACGTTCCCGAAAGCGTCAACAGGCACGCCCAGACGCACTGGACAACCAGCGATTTGGCCGGTGTATTGTATCGGGGGTGCACATCCGCCAACCCCTTGAAGAAGAGATGGTCCTTTGCCATCGCAAAAAAGACGCGGGCGGTGGTCATGCATGACCCATTCACCGACCCGAATGTGGAAATCATGACTGCTATGGAGATCACTGCTCCGCCGTATCCCGGAAAAATCTTCTCCATGACATCTGCGGCAACCAGGCGGGAAGATGCAATTTCATTGATTGGCAACACATACAGGTAGGCCAGATTGGTCAACACGTAGATGACAATGACGGCGATCGTGCCGAGGGAGAGGGCCAGCGGGATATTCCGTTGTGGATTCCGCACTTCCCCGCCGATGAACGTCAGGTTTGCCCAGCCGTCGTACGACCAGAGTGTCGCAATCATTGCAATGCCGATCGCGGGGAGGAGGGGACCGGACGTCGGGATTCCCCAGAGTGGGAGGAAATGCGACACGCTCCCCGTCCCCGCACTGAATCCGATGATCACAATGCCCACAATTGCCGCGATCTTCATTGAGGTGAATACGTTCTGAATCATTCCGCCAAAACGCACTCCGTAATAGTTCACGGTTGTAAGAAGGATGATGATTCCAACGGCAACCATTTTGATGCCTATATCGGCAAACGGGTGAATATTACCGATGAAAGGGATCTTCCACGCTTCCAGGGCAGGGCTCAGTTGCGGCAAGGGCAAAAAGAAACTGAAGTACCGAGAGAAAGCCACGGCGATTGCCGCAATGGATCCCGTCTGATACACAATAAACGTCGTCCACCCAAAGAGAAATGCTATGAAGTCCCCATAGAGCACCCGGAAGAACACATAGTGACCACCCGCCTCCGGAATCTCGCTTCCAATTTCGGCATTGGTCAGGGCGCCAGCCAGCGTGAGCAGGCCGGTGAATACCCAGACGAGGATCATTACACCGGGCACATCCACTGCCGCTGCGACCGATTGCGGCGTAAGAAAGATACCCGAACCGATGATGGACCCGATAACGATCATGATTGCCGAAGGAAGTCCAAGACGCCGGACAAGCTGAGGTGTAGAAGCGGGCGAACTCATACTGGGATCAGCCATTCAGTCTCCTTGCTGGATGCGGTGGTTGAAGCAAGATACGATTGAGCACGTCCACACGCAAGTTTCCGGTTGTCTCTTAGCGTCAAAGGTCGTATCTTGTCGAAAACTCAAACACTCGAGAGGACCAGTGCTCGATCAGCTGCCGACGCTAGAAGAGATCATACTCTGGGGAGGATACCTGGGCCTCTTTGCCATCGTGTTTTCTGAAACGGGACTTCTCGTTGGGTTCTTCCTGCCCGGGGATTCTCTTCTCGTTACCGCAGGTCTGTTTGCCGCGCGGGGGCAGCTGGACATCACGGTCCTGATTCCCCTCCTTTGTATCGCGGCGATTTTGGGAGACGCAGCCGGCTACTTGATCGGCCGCAAGGCAGGACAGGCCCTGTACAATCGGCCAGCAGTCGCGCTGGTTCCGGCGCGATCATCTGATCAAGACCCATGAGTTCTACGAGAAGTATGGGGGAATCACCATCGTCTCGCCCAGTTTATGCCTTTTGCGCGAACGTTTGCACCCGTGGTCGCCGGTGATGCAGAGATGACATACCGCCGGTTTGCATCCTTCAACGTCGGCGGTGGCAATTCTCTGGATCTCGAGCATGACGCTGCTCGGATATTTTCTCGGTCGCTCGATCCCGGGCATTGAAAAACGCATCGAATATGTTATCGCCATTGTCATCTTCGTTTCCATTTCCCCGTTGCTGTACAAGTATGTGCGGCATCGGATGGCTGTACGCCGTGAACTTGCGGCGGAACACCCCCCGGAAAATGGCACTCCGTCTTCGTAAGCTCACGTTGCAGACTGTTCATTCACTCTCGTTTCACCCCTTCACACTCAATAAGAAAGGAGTGAACTCCTCAATATGGAACTCATGTTAATTCTGGGTATCAGTGTACTGGGGTTGTTGTTTGCGCTGTACCTGATGAGTAATGTGCTGCGCCGGGACACCGGAACCGAAAAGATGCGGGAAATCTCGGATGCCATCAAGGCAGGCGCAGAGGCGTTCATGCGCCGGCAGTACCGCACGATCATTTATTTTGCCGTTGCACTGGCGTGTGCGATCTACATCCTCTACGCCTTTGTCCGCGCACACAATGCCAACGATCCTGCCTCGCCGGCAGAACTTGCCCTGTGGACGACGCTATCGTTCGTTCTGGGCGCACTCTGTTCTGCTGCTGCCGGCTACATGGGCATGTGGGTCGCCATTCGCTCCAATATCCGCACAGCGGCGGGCGCAACGCGGGACATGAACAGTGCACTGCAGCCGGCTCTTCGCGGTGGAGCGGTGTCGGGGTTCTTTGTTGTCGCGTTGAGCCTGCTGGGTGTCGCAGGACTTTTTGCCATCGTGGAAGCCTCCGGTGTCACGCAGGACATAGCAAAGATCCCCTTGCTTATCGTGGGGTACGGGTTTGGGGCAAGTTTCGTGGCTCTGTTCGCCCAGCTGGGCGGCGGAATCTACACCAAAGCCGCCGACGTCGGTGCGGATCTGGTAGGCAAAGTGGAAGCGGGTATCCCTGAAGATGATCCCCGCAATCCGGCCGTCATCGCCGATCTTGTAGGCGACAACGTCGGCGACTGTGCCGGCCGCGGCGCCGATCTGTTTGAATCGACGGCAGCGGAGAATATCGGCGCAATGATCTTGGCAGCGGGCCTTTTTGCCGCCAATAAGGAGACCTTTGCAGCACATGGCCTGCCGCTCGGAGGTGTTATCATGTTCCCCCTCGTCGCCCGCGCGTTCGGTATCATTGCATCCGCACTCGGCATCCTCGCCGTGAAAGCGAATGACAAAGAGGACCCGATGAAGGCCTTGAACCGCGGATTCTATGTCACCGCCTTCATTGCCATGATCGGGTTCTATGTGGCCTCCCGGTGGCTGCTCGGCTCCGGAGTACTATTTCAATTTCTTCCTCTGCGGACTTGTCGGCGTGCTGACATCGCTCGCCTTCGTGCTGCTCACCATCTACTATACCGACTACAAATACCGGCCGGTCCTCTCCATCGCAGAGGCATCGAAAACCGGGCCGGCAACCAACATCATCAGCGGTATCGCGGTCGGCATGGAATCCACGGGATATCCGGTGCTGGTCATCGCATCGGCAATCGTGGGAGCATACTTTCTCGGATCAACATCCGGTCTGGAACATGCCGGATTGTTCGGAACCGCCGTCGCGACGATGGGTATGCTCGCAACCGCCGCCTACGTGCTCGCCATGGATACGTTTCGGGCCCATCACCGACAATGCCGGTGGCATCGTGGAGATGAGCCAGCAACCCAAGGAAGTGCGTGACCGCACCGACCGGCTGGATTCGGTAGGCAATACAACAAAGGCGCTGACCAAGGGATATGCGGTAGGCTCAGCAGCACTCGCAGCATTTCTGCTTTTCAGTGCATATATGGATGAAGTGAAGGCGTATATGCCCTCGTTCTCCGGAGTGGTCAACCTGAACAAGCCGGAAGTGTTTGTTGGTGCGATGCTCGGCGCCGTTCTGGTGTTCCTCTTCTCATCGCTCGCCATCAAAGCCGTGGGCAAGGCCGCCCAGGCGATCATCAACAACGTCCGGGAGCAATTCAGGAACAACCCGGGGATCATGCAGGGTACAGTTAAACCCGACTATGGCCAATGCGTTGATATCGCCACCAAGTCAGCCTTACGCGAAATGGTTGCACCGGCTCTGCTCACGGTCGGTATGCCGATCGCTGTGGGTTTGCTGTTCCGTTGGATGTACGACCTGTGCCGGCAGACCTGACCTTTGGCGCAAGTGGCGCGGAGGTTGTCGGCGGATTCCTGATGGTTGGCACAATCACCGGTATTCTCATGGCGCTCTTCCTGAACAACGGCGGTGGCGCATGGGACAATGCCAAGAAGTACATCGAGACCGGTGCCTTTGGCGGCAAGCGTTCAGACGCTCACAAAGCAGCAGTGGTAGGCGACACGGTGGGTGATCCGTTCAAAGATACGGCCGGGCCCTCGTTGCACGTGCTGGTGAAGCTGCTGAGCACGATTACGCTGGTGCTGGCTCCTCTGTTCATCTAGGCAGCAAAGCACACGAAGAATAAAGAAGGGACGTCAAGCGGGGAGAAGCAAGGTCGCAAAAGAGAAACCCCGTCGGAACTTATCTCCGGCGGGGTTTTTCACCACACTTCCCCTTTCGGGTCCCTCGTCATCAGATCGTAGCAGGCTTTCAGCGGATCTTTCCCCTCAAACAGTATCCTGTGCACCTGATCGATGATGGGCACTTCCACACCCACACGCCTCGCCAGGTCATAGGCGGATTGCGTCGTCGCAACACCCTCGGCGACCATCACCATCCCGGCCAGGATGTCCGGAAGTTTCCGACCCTTGCCGATTTCGACTCCGATATGCCGGTTACGACTGTGGCGGCTCATACAGGTGACCATCAGATCGCCGATGCCGGAAAGTCCGGCGAAGGTTCGTTCCTGGGCCCCCAGCGAGACACCGATCCGGGCAATCTCGGCAATCCCCCTCGTCATTAGCGCCGCCTTGGTATTATCACCGAGGTTGGCGCCGTCCACGATTCCTGCGGCAATGGCAATCACATTCTTCAGCGATCCGCCCAATTCCACACCCCGAAGGTCATTGCTGGCATATACGCGGAAATAGCGCACCATGAAGACCGTCTGGACGGCCCGAGCAGTTTCAAGGGATGTTGACGCCACAACCACGGTGGTCGGGATATGTCTGCTTACCTCTTCTGCATGACTCGGCCCGGAGAGTGTCGCAATGCGATCAGGAGTAAGGCGCGGGAGCGTGTCGTGCAACATCTCCGACATTGTCATGAGCGTGCCGTTTTCGACACCCTTTGCGACATTCACCAGCAGGACGTTTTCGAATGCCCATGTCGTGGAACTTTTTCAACGAATTGCGAATGAACTGCGAAGGGATCGCGACAACAAGCATCTCCCGATCAGGGAGTGCCTCTCCCAGGTCACTGGTGACGGCGATTGTCTCGGGAATGGTGATCCCCGGAAGGTACGAGGGATTCTCCCTCGTTCGCAGAATGGTCTGTGCGTCTTTCTCGACGTAGGACCAAAGTGTGACGGAATGCGAGTTTTCCGCGAGGAGAATGGCCAGGGTGGTTCCCCAGCTCCCCGCACCAAGAACTGAGATGCGCATACGAAAGGCAAGTGAGGGTGGTCAGCCGGCGCGCGAGGCGAGGTCTTCCTTCTTGCGGAAGAGACGGAGCGTCGAAATCCGATTTTCCGTTCCCCGCAAAAGACGCTGAATATTCGCGCGATGAGTAAAAATGATCAAGAGCGAGATGCCGATGCTGAAAAATATCAGCGTACCGTATCCTTCGACATCCACCATGAACACATTTTCCCGGAAAAACATCGTCAGCGGAAAGGTTACAGCAGCACTCAGAGAGCCGAGCGATACATAGTGGGTAAGCATGAACACGATGGCGAATACGCCAATCGAAACTGCGACCTCCACAGGAGCAATACCGATCAGCACACCACCGGCAGTCGCAATTCCTTTTCCTCCCTTGAATCCGGCAAACACCGTCCATATGTGCCCGAGAATTGCCGAGCACCCCGCAATGATGCGCACGACGGTGAAATCATCGAATGGTGTCGCGTTCGAAAAGGGCAGCGCTCCGTACATAAATCGCGCCACAACCATCGTCGCGAGAAGTCCCTTGGCCATATCCATCGCAATCACGAAAACACCCGATTTCCAGCCAAGCACGCGGATTACATTGGTCCCGCCAGCATTCCCGCTCCCGTAGTGGCGGATATCGATGCCCCGGGCTTTCCGGGCAACGATGATGCTGGTCGGAATTGATCCGATCAGGTAGCTTAGGACTGCAATGATGCTTATGGGAAGCATGAAGACCTGCGTCTGTGAAGAAATCAATGTGTAATATACCTAAAGAGGCATCGACAAGCAACTCAGGCCCTTCCGGGCAACCAGAGTTCGGCAATCCGAAGATCGTCTTTTGTGGTAATTTTGAGATTCCGGCAGCTTCCCTCGACAATTCGCACCGGAATGCGCAATCTTTCGACCAATGAAGCATCATCGGTACCTGTATACCGGGCCCGGTGGGCCAGGCGGTGAGCCTTTACGATGAGATGCGTGTGGAAACCCTGCGGGGTTTGCACGGCCCAGAGCAAGTGCCGCGGGATCGTAGAACCATAAAAGCCACGCTGACCCTCGGTCTTGATCGTATCGTTGACCCGAACGCCAACGACCGCGGCACCCCATCGCTCCGCCGCCCCAATCACCTCCCTGACGACACGCAAGGAAACCAGGGGACGCACAGCATCGTGAACGAGAACCAGTGTCGGCTCCCCCTCCAACTGCTCAAGTGCCATCCGCACCGAGTCCTGCCGTTTGCGGCCGCCCTCCACAACCGCTGTCACCTTCCGGCACCGTCCCTGACGCAGCAACCGCCGGGTGCGTTCTATATACGCAGCAGGAACAGCGACAATAATCTGACGCACTGCAGCGATACGTTCAAATACCCGCACCGAATGCAGCAGTATAGGCTGGTCCCCAAGGGGAAGGAATTGCTTGGGAGCACGCGTCCCCATGCGCTTTCCCGCCCCACCCGCCGGGATGATCACCGCGATGTCACGCATTCTTCTTGGGGAAGTATTCAATCATAAAATGAAATTCCGGAAACATATCGGGCAAGCGCATCATGCTGAACACCATGACGCCAATGGACAACCGATCCACCCAGGATGACCGGGGCCAGCCGATGTGTATCGTCGCCTGTTTGTGGGGAAGTTCGTATTTCAGCACGTACAATAGCTCGGTAATGTTATCAAAGAGCGATTGGCCGGTTTGCGCAAACCTATAGTGATTGTCGGCAAGCCGCGGCGGAATCCCCGTCCGGGGGGAGTAGAATGTGACAAATGCCACCTGCGCATTCGGGATCAACCCTTCTTCCTGTGGCCGCTTGAAAAAAATGTCGATCGTGTCTCCCGGTGCATCGGCAAGGGCAAACACCAGCTGCATCGGAGTATCCGTTTGTGCCACCTGAACATTCTCCGGCGCACGCTGCCGTGCGACCCGGAATCCGACAATGAGGAAGAATACGGTGGCGCTGAGCCAGAGTGCAAGCCCGTATGGTTTGCTGAACGCGAGATATCCGAGACAGCAGAAGAGTATGATGAACACGATCAACGTCCCCAAACGGGAAGTGTTGATACTCGCGGATTTCTTTCGTCCCGGTCGAATAGCGATAGATCAGCAAGCTCCCCATGTTGATGCGTGAAGCTGGCTACCAGGCCGAGAGCATACATTTCTGCCAGGATCCTCTGGCTGCCGCCTGTCAGTACTATGATAAACGAGTAGAACATGGCATTCAAGATATGAACGCGGTAGAGCGATTGACGGGCGTTCGTCTTGATGATCCAACTGAAGTTGTACCGATGCGCCACCCGCTCGATCAGCTCGCTTGAGGCAACAAATGCCGTATTCACCGCCATGATCAGCGCAACGCTGGCAGTGACCGCAACGGTCATACCAAACGGGATGCCGTTGATTTTCGCCGCGAATTGGGTCAGCAAATCCGTTTCGTGAAGTGATGGGTCGATGCCCGAGCTGAGCACAAGGACTGTAATCAGCGGCGTGAATATCCCGATCGTAAGCGCGAGGAACCAATAGGCCTTCGCAATATCCTTCCAGGTACGGACCAGTCCAGCGGTCTGCACCACCGACTCTATGCCGGAATAGGCAAGAATACAGCTGCGATATCCCGACGATGAGGAAACCGAAGCCTCCGAAGACCCCCAGTTTCCCTGCCTGATGGGCTGAGGAAACAAAAGTGGTTCCAACATATGTCCAGGACGCCGCCGAGGATTCGAAGAGAGCAGAAGCAAGAAACGTCAGGAGGACGATAGTCACGCCGAAAAAGATGGCAAACGTAAACCGTGCATTCTCTTTGATGCCGAGGATATTCAGCCCGGCGATACCCCAGACGATCCCAAACTGAATCACAAACTTCGTGGTCTCCGTCAGCGGAAAAAACGTCAGGCCATTCTCCACGGCACTCACCGTCGAGATACAGGCCGTGAGGACATAGTCCACCATGATGGACGAGACTGCAATGAAGGAGAATGTGGGGCCAAGGACTAAATACGAGAATGAATAGACCCCACCTCCGCGAAGGTTGTGATGTTCGAGGATCTCCGCGATTTCGACCATACGGGTGGAGAGGAATCGCATGAAGACCGAGGTCAGCGCGATGAAAACGATCGCGTTGACCCCGATGAACCGGAACGCCTCGCTTGGTGCATAGAAGATCGACGTGAGCTCGTCCATCAGCGTGATCACCGCAATGGAGAGCCAGGTAAGCCACCACCGGCCGCCGCTGAAATACGCAAGCAGGTTCTTCGTGCGGAAGAGACGCACGAAGAACCCGATGACGGCGACGTTGAGAATTATGAGGAGAGCGAGTTTCATGAAAAGATCGGGACCTGTACGGCTTACTTCAGCAACATCGCATCGCCGTAACTGAAAAACCTGTACCCTTCTTTGATCGCCCGTTTGTACGCTTTCATCATGAAATCGCGCCCGGCAAATGCCGACGCCAGCATCAGCAGGGTGGATTCCGGCATGTGGAAATTCGTGACCAACCTGTCAGCAATCTTGAAATCATAGGGAGGAAAAATGAACTTGTCCGTCCATCCCTGAGTGGATTTCAGGTGGCCGTCGGTTGTGACACTCGATTCCAGCGCCCGGCACGTGCTCGTACCGACCACAAACACGTTCCCTTTGGCATCGATGGTCTTATTCACCGCTTCGACAGTTCCTCCCGGGATCTCATAGTACTCGGAATCCATCTTATGCTTGGTAAGATCCTCCACTTCGACGGGCCGGAATGATCCGAGGCCGACATGCAGTACCACCGGAACGATCTTCACGCCTTTCCGTTTGAGGATTGCCAGCAACCGTTTGGTGAAATGGAGACCCGCCGTAGGCGCAGCAACTGCGCCGATGGATCGGGCAAAAACGGTCTGGTACGATTCTTTGTCTTTTTCCGTGGACTCCCTTTTGATATAGTAGGGCAACGGCATCTTGCCTATGCGCTCAATAATCTTGAAGAAATCGCCGGTAACATTGAAGCGAACGGTGCGGCCACGCGAGGTGGTGTTGTCAATGACTTCGCACCATAACCGACCCTCATCGAAGAAGATCTTGTTGCCGATACGCACCTTGCGGGCGGGATCGACAATCACATCCCAGATGTTTTCCTCCTTGTTGAGTTCACGCAGGAGGAATACTTCGATTTTGGCGTTGGTCTTTTCCTTCCGACCGAACAAGCGGGCCGGAAACACTTTGGTTTCATTCACCACCAGGCAGTCCCCCTTCTTGAAGAACTGGGTGATATCATGAAACCGCATGGTCTCGATGGATTCGTCAGCGCGGTTCAAGACCATGAGGCGTGCGTTGTCACGAGGGTTTACCGGGTACTTGGCTACCAGGTTCCTCGGAAGAGGATAGCGGAAGTCCGAAAGTTTCATACTGCGTCTACTCCTGAATGATCGACAACTCCCCGCGTGTCCACCGGGAACACCGGGGGCACGCGGGGCATGCATCGGGCTATGTTACTTGCGCTTCCGGGAAGCAACCTTCTTAGCAGCCTTCCCGGCCTTTTTCGGTGCAGCCTTCTTCGGCGCGGCCTTCGTCGTCCTCTTCGCTGTGGCACGATCAGCCAGCGCGGCCTGCGCGGCCGCTAGCCGTGCAATAGGTACGCGGAAGGGTGAACAGGAAACATAGTTCATACCGACCCTGTAGCAGAATGCCACCGACGAGGGTTCGCCGCCGTGTTCGCCGCAAATGCCGATCTTCAGCTTGGGCCTGGTCGCACGTCCTTTTTCAATGGCCATGCGCACGAGTTGCCCGACGCCCTCCTGATCCAGAACCTGGAACGGATCTACGGGCATCGTCTTCAGCTTCAGATAGTCCGGCACAAACCCGCCGATGTCGTCACGGGAGAACCCGAAACTCATCTGCGTCAGATCATTCGTTCCGAACGAAAAGAACTCGGCGGTTTCCGCAATCTTGTCGGCCGTCAGTGCCGCGCGGGGAATCTCGATCATCGTACCGTAAAGATACTCGATCTTCTTCACGGAGTATTTCTGACACACTTCCGCGTAGATTTTATCCACGATAGCACGCTGATGGTCCAGTTCGTTCTTGAGAGCGACCACCGGCACCATGATCTCGGGGAGGATCTTCTTGCCCTCTGCGGTAAGTTCCACCGCGGATTCGAGGATGGCGCGGACCTGCATTTCGGTGATCTCGGGATACGTAATACCAAGGCGAACGCCGCGGTGCCCCATCATCGGATTGCTCTCATGCAGCGCATTGGCACGGCTGGCGATCTCATCGACCGTGATACCGAGAGCCGAAGCCAGCTTAGCCCGTTCTGCCATACCTTCCGGCACAAATTCGTGCAGCGGCGGGTCGAGCAGACGGACCGTGACCGGCAGGCCATCCATGACTGCAAGAGTGTCTTTGATGTCTTTCTTAACAAACGGATAGAGCTCCGTCAGCGCCGCCCGGCGTTCCTGCTCAGTGCGGGAGATGATCATTTTCCGCAGGATGAAGAGGGGCTGCTCGGAGTTCTTGCCGTAAAACATGTGCTCGGTACGGAAAAGACCGATACCTTCAGCGCCGAAGTTGCGCGCTTTCCGGGCATCATCCGGCGTATCTGCATTCGTGCGTACACCGATGGTGCGGAACTTGTCCACGATCTTCATAAACTCCACGAACCGCGGATTTTCCGTCGAGCTGACCATGGCCAGCTTGCCGGCATACACGTACCCGCGTGTACCGTTAAGGGTGAACCAGTCGCCTTCATGGTACGTCTTCCCCCCCACCACCATGGTTTTAGCGTGAGCGTCGATATGCAGCGCACCGCAACCGACGATGCAGCATTTTCCCCAGCCGCGGGCAACGAGGGCCGCATGGCTCGTCATGCCGCCGCGGGCCGTCAGAATGCCTTCAGCTGCACGCATACCCTCGACATCTTCCGGATTCGTTTCTTCGCGTACCAGAAGGACTTTCTTCCCCTGCTTCACCCACTCAACCGCATCGTTCGCCGTGAAGACAATCTGTCCGAATGCGCCGCCCGGACCTGCAGGCAACCCACCGGCAACCGGTGCAGTTTCTTTCTCGGCTTTCGGATCCACGATGGGGTGCAGCAGCTCATCAAGCTGATCGGGTGTCAACCGGTTTACAGCGGTCTTCTCGTCAATCAGTTTTTCCCCGAGCATATCCATTGCCATGTTGAGCGCAGCCGTCCCGGTGCGCTTGCCCACACGGCATTGCAGCATCCAGAGGTGCCCTTCCTGGATCGTGAACTCGATGTCCTGCATGTCCTTGAAGTGCTTCTCCAGCTTCAGGCGGATGTGGTCGAGTTCCTTGTAGATACCGGCCATTGCTGTTTCAAGCGATGGAAGATGGCGATTGTGTTCGCTCTTGGTGGACTCGTTCAGCGGGCTGGGCGTCCGGATGCCGGCCACCACATCTTCGCCCTGGGCATTCACCAACCACTCACCATAGAACTTGTTTTCTCCTGTCGCGGGGTTGCGGCTGAACGCGACACCTGTGGCCGAAGTTTCACCCATATTCCCGAATACCATGGCCTGAACGTTCACTGCCGTTCCCCACTCGTCCGGGATACGCTCGATGCGGCGGTACGATACCGCGCGCTTGCCGTTCCAGGAAGAGAACACTGCACCGATACCGCCCCACAATTGATCGCGTGCATCATCCGGGAAATCCTTCCCGAGCACTTCTTTGACGCGAACCTTGAACCGTTCGCAAAGGTCTTTCAGATCGCCTGCCGAAATATCGGCATCGGAAGTGTATCCCTTGGTGGTTTTCAGATCGTGCAACATCTTGTCGAGCTGCAGCCGGATGCTCTTGCCTTCCGCCGGTTCCACGCCCGCGGCTTTCTCCATCACGACATCCGAATACATCATAATCAAACGACGGTATGCATCCCAGACGAAGCGGTCGTTCTTGGTCTTGGCGATAAGGCCGGGAATCGTCGCGGTGCAAAGACCGACGTTCAGTACCGTCTCCATCATTCCGGGCATGGATTTGCGGGCACCCGAGCGGACGGACACCAGCAGCGGATTCGACGGATTGCCGAATTTCATACCCATAACCGATTCGATGCGCTTCAGGGCTACATTGACTTCCTTTTGCAGCGATGCGGGATAGGTGCGTTTGTGGTCATAGTAATAGGTACAGACTTCCGTGGTGATGGTGAATCCCGCGGGACCGGAAATGCCCAGCCGGGCCATCTCTGCGAGGTTTGCGCCTTTGCCGCCCAGGAGTTCTTTCATCTCCGCGCGGCCTTCCGCTTTCCCCTTGCCGAAGTAATACACGTACTTTTTCATGCAACGTCCTCAGGTAGTGATCATGCGTTGAATTGTTGATATGAAGTGCAGAATGAGCTTTTTTGTCAAAGGATTCTCCGTGTCATCCATGCGTTCCGGATGCCACTGCACGAGCTGTACCGGAACCTGCGATCGCGCATCTTCCCATTCCACCGCTTCAATGATGCCATCCATCGATCGCGCCGCCACGCGCAGTCCGCGTCCGACCCGTTCGATGGCCTGGTGATGAGAAGAGTTGACTTCCCCGGACGCAACCCCGCATGCCGCATGCAGGGTACTTCCAGGGACGATTTCCACTCCATGGCGGCGGTCGCCCTCGTCGCCTCTGTGCGACGGGTGCCCGGCCGCCTCGATATCCGGCACCAATGTGCCTCCTTGGAATACGTTGAAAAGCTGCGTCCCGCGGCAGATCCCGAGCACGGGGATACTCCCCCGTAACGCCGTCTCAATCACCCGCAACTCGAAAGCGTCCCGTCTCTTGTCAACCTCCGACACCCTCGGCAGCTCATCGGGACGATTGTAGAGCAGCGGATCGATATCACCCCCGCCTGAGAGAACAAGACCGCTACACTGCTCCAATTCCGCAAGATTGTCGCGGCCATAAGAGAGCAGATGGATTTCCACATCAGGAACCCAGTGCTCGATCCACCCGCTGTAGCGGGCTGCTTTGACTGGCGACCCCATGGAGTCCGTGAGCGCAACATGAAGCATTATGGCAACTCCTCCAACAACTCCGTAACCATCGCGTCGAGTGTCTGCGCCGGAACCGCGCGTGCCTCCAGTACGGGTACCCAGAGCGGCAATTCTCCGGCCAAGAGCTTCCAGGCATCCGGAGCGGAGTACAGGCGCACAAAATCCTTTTCTGTCGTCACCAGGACTTCGGCGTGCACCTCGTGTGCACGTTGCACGATCTCGCCTAATTCCGTACAGGTGAACAGATGGTGATCGCGAAACCGCCGTTCACCAACCACGTGTGCTCCCGCCAGGGCAAGGTCAGCTGTGAATCTTTCCGGGTTGCCGATGGCGCTGAACACAAAACACGCCGCCCTGATCAAGCGCTCCATGGAAAGACGTGCTCCGGAGCGCGGTTCTTCAATACTCTCCAGTGACCTCTCTATGGCGACGATGGGTCCGTCGAACCATCGTCGCAACGCGACACTTCTCATCGAGGGTTCTCCGTCATCACGGCACGCCGTCACGGCAACCAGGTGGGCGCGCCGCAACCCACGCATGGATTCGCGCCGCAACCCCGCCGGCAGCATCGGTTCGGCAGCGAGGTCCTTTGCGCCATCCACCACGACTATGTCACGATCGCGATGCAACCACCGGTGCTGGAACCCGTCGTCGGAGACGACAATCTGCGCCCCGCACTCCTCCACGACGGTACGTGCTGCATCATACCGTCGCTCACCAACCACCACCGGCACGCCCGGAAACCTGCGGGCAATCTGTACAGGTTCGTCTCCACCTGTCTGCGCGTCCACGCGTACACGCTCACGGTCAGCAACAATCACCACTCCGCGGCTCGTACGGCCATAGCCGCGGCTTATCACTCCCACGCGGACCCCGCGCCGCATCAGTAATCGTACGATTAACTCCACGACAGGAGTCTTGCCGGTCCCTCCTGCGGTCATGTTGCCAACAACGATGACCGGCACACCCACCTTGCGACTTCTGAACACCCCGGCATCAAATGCCAGGTTGCGCAGCGCAACGATGGCTCCGTATCCCCACGAAAGAGGGAGCAGAATCTTACTTGTCGTACCCCTCCTCCTTCAGCTGTCGCTCCACCTGCCCGAGTTTGTCGTCAGCATGGTAGGTGGTATGAAGCTGTTTGAGCGCAAGCAACATGTTAATCTTGTCGTCATGAGCACGGCGCCACTGATCATTCCCCTGCCCCATACCCTGCTTTCGCAGATCCGCAAGGCGTACATCCGCTGCTTTGACGCCAACAACCAGCGCCTTCTCCGCCGTCTGATCGCGGCCGATCTTCATATACGAGCGCCCGAGCAATCGGTAGTAACTGGTCCTGTAGGGTGAACCCGTGAAGCGGTCGATGGATGTCTTGGTGGACGTGATGACGTTCTGATAGTCTTCTACTTCGAAGTAGGCACGGGCCAGGTTGAAGAGCTGACGATCATAGGGGTAGAGTTCGGCGTTCTTCTTTGCATAACGCACACATGAACGATCGTCATTCAACGCAATGGAGATTTCGCACAGGCGCTCGTACATGTCCGACGAGCGGTCGCCGAGTGCATCACTTCGCACGAAAGCGGTGTGCGCCGCACGCAGATGTTCCGCGCGCTCGCGACTCTTTTCGGGTGCACGCATGGCCCGCTCATAATACAGCTGGGCAAGATCACGGACGGGTTCAACGAACCCCGTATCCATAGCACTTGCCCGCTGCAATAACGCTGCTGCGCTATCATACCGCGATTCGAGGTAGAGCTGATGCCCTGCCCGGTAGAGTTCATCTCTGCTCATCGGCGCCGGTTCCGGACGCGGGGTTTCGGCTGTCGGCCCGCATCCCGCCAGAACTGTCAGAAGAAGCACTATGGCTCCGGGCGTCCGCCAATTCATGATGCTGCTCCCCACGAAAGTATCGATGCCGCCACCTTTGCCGAAGCACCCCCGGAACCCAGGCGTTCACGAACCACCGAAAGAGCCTGTCGCATGGCGGAAGCCGCAGCAGCATGTGTAAGAAGCGGTGTCATCGTAGTCACGAGCCTTCCGGGGGTACACTCATGCTGGATCAATTCCGGCACGATCCCACGACCGGCAACAATGTTGACAAGACCGATGTGCGGTACATCGACAAGCACCCTGCCCAGCGCATAGGTGAGGGGAGAGGTCTTGTACACGACGGTCATTGGTGTTCCGAAAAAACCGGCTTCGAGCGTTGCAGTTCCGGAGGTCACGATCGCGGCGTCGGCATGAAGCATGAGATCGTACGTTGCGTTCTCAATGAGGTGAATACCCGATGACGCCGGCATATAGGCAGAAAGCGCTTCGCGGCCAAGATTGGGTGCGACGCCAATTGCCACCTCGAGATCCATCATTGAGCGCAGGATTTCCGCGCCCCTGATCATGGTCGGCAAAATCCGCTCGATCTCTTGCGCCCGGCTGCCCGGAAACATCCCCAGCAGTTTCTTGCCCGCCGACAACCCCTGCCGGCGCAGGAATTCCTCTTTCGTGGTCTGCACGACCAACCGTTCCACGAGGGGATGACCGACAAACTGTACCGCGATTCCCTCGGCCGCGTAGATCTCTTCCTCAAACGGAAAAATCACGTGCATCTTATCCACCAGCCGCTTCATCTTTTTGACGCGACTGCGGTGCCAGGCCCACACCTGTGGACTGATGTAATACAACACGGGGATTCCGCGCCGATGTGCCGCCTGTGCAAAACGCAGATTGAATCCCGGATAATCCACAAGCAGAACAACATCAGGCGGCCGCCTGTCCATTTCCAGCTCAAGTGCACGCTGGACCCGAACAATGGTCCGGAGATGGCGAAC
The DNA here is from genome assembly GCA_963849385.1 of Ignavibacteriota bacterium. Lineage (GTDB taxonomy): Bacteria > Bacteroidota > Ignavibacteria > UBA10030 > UBA6906 > Fen-1255. Next base: position 843,799 of record CAWKHH010000003.1, read on the forward strand.
CACTTCGACAAATCCCATGAATGCCATGTGCGACAGGTGGACGGTCAGGTCCATTCCCTCCCGCCCCATCTGCTCACCCCCCATGCCGAAGATATCGATCGAGGGGTTCTGCCTCTTCAACTCCCGCACCACTCCCGCGGCGTGCATATCTCCCGAAGCCTCGCCGGCGATCACCATCACGCGTTTCACCACGACGTCACACTCTTCCTGACTGCCACACAAACAGGGCGATCAGCACAAGGATCACCAAACCTATGGCTTGCAGCGTGCGCCGTTCGGACGCAAGGCCTTCGGCGACATTCGCACGCTTCGACGCCGGTGATGCATCACGGTACGACGTAACCCGGGGGAGAAATCTGTGCACGTTCCGCCGGTATTCTGCATACGCCTCACCGAAGTGACCGGCGAGGTACTCTTCTTCCTGCAGCACAATTAGAGTGTATTGGATCACAAACCAGAGTACTGCCATACACAGCAACCATGGAAAGAGCGCCATGGACATGATACCGACGCCGGCATAGAGGAGCATATTGCCGACGTATAAGGGGTTCCGGACGTAGGCGAACGGCCCGGTGGTAATAAGATAGGTGCCCCCGACGGCTCCCGTCGTGCGGGTTTCCGATCCGGCGATCGACACTCCCCAGAACCGGATCGCTTCTCCAAGGACGATCACGACAAAGCCAGCGCACAGGCTTGCGAGCGACGGGCGGGCAAATACCACCATGGCCAGAAGAAAAGGAAGCGGTGTATAGCTCCTGTACCTGAACATCCAGCCGCGTATATGCTGTGTCGTGCTCATGTTTCCGATGCAAAGGCCTCTTTGCGTCGTTGTTCCGCCCGCGGACGCCGCCGCACGGTGCGGCGCTGCACCAACCCCTCAAGGCGCCGCCGGACGTCGTGCAAATCTTGGTACGGATAGTGACTGATATTTTGCTTCTGGCACCATGCCTGAAGGTGTCCTTTGGCGAACACCACATCGGCATATTCCACGGGGCACCGGTCTGAATACCCATCGCCCACGTACACAATGACGTCTTCTTCCCCGGACGCGCCCAGCATGATATTCCGCTTGCAGCATGCGCACCTATCGCATTCCGCGTTGCCAAAGGGGAAAAAGAGAACGGGAGTCGCTCGTCCGTCGCCGCCCACAGGTCCCCACTCGAGCCGGTTCGCAAAGCACGGAAGATCGTCGTGTCCACTGCGCTGAAGCAGCGCGGTGATATAGTAGTCCAGACCGTCACTCAGGATCGTGACCGGAATGCCTGCCCCGCGGCAAAATGTGATGAGGGTGGAAAATCCGGGATCGATCGCGCACGTTTCAAGAAACGCGTCAGCTTCCCCGCGCCGCACGCGTCCCATCGCCTCACGCTCCCCTTCAAAACACGCTTGCGCCGATATTACCCCGTCGTGGTATCTGGCGATCCATTCGTTACAGACGGCACCGCCAAAGTGGCCGAAGAAGGCGTTTCCGACATCCCCGCAGGCAATCGTGCCATCAAAGTCGATGAACAGCTTCAGGCCGGTGCTCACGCAATCGCCACCGTCGCGGAGGCAATCTGCGACTCCTGATTGAACCGCACCGTGACCAGCTTCGAGACCCCCTCCTCTTCCATGGTGACGCCATACATTGCGTTGGCCGCCTCCATGGTCCGTTTGTTGTGCGTCACGACGATAAACTGTGTGTTCACGGAGAACTTGTGGAGGATGCGGGTGAATCGGTCGATATTGGCATCATCCAGAGGCGCGTCCACTTCATCAAGAATACAGAAAGGACTGGGTTTTACGAGGTAGATGGCGAAGAGCAACGCCGTTGCCGTGAGGGTTTTTTCTCCTCCCGAAAGGAGATCGATCGATGTCGGCCGTTTCCCCCGGGGTTTCGCCACAATTTCGATTCGCGCTTCGAGCGGATCCACTCCTTCTTCGAGCTTCAGATCGCATTCGTCGCCGGGATCAAACAGACTCTTGAAGGTTTCGATGAAGTTGTTCCGGATCAGCTCAAACGTGTCGAGGAATTTCTTCTGGGCTGTCGCGTTGATTTCTTCGATTGTCGCCAGAAGGGTTTTCTCCGCTTCCAGCAGGTCCTGCCGCTGGCCCACCATAAATTCGAGGCGCTGCTTTTCGGCGGTGTACTCCTCGAATGCAGCGAAGTTGATGTTTCCCAGCGACTTGATCTTGTCCTTCATTCCCTGGATTTCTTCGCGCAACTGCGCGAAGTCCACAAATTCGGAATCGGGATAGGTCTTCAACTCAAGAGCAACCTCGAATTCCTCTTTCGCACGACCGGTGAGATGCTCGACGCGGGCCCGGAGTTCGGAAATCTTGAGTTCGGTGTCATGAAGGACACGCAGAGCGTCATCGTGCACGCGCCGCTGGTCGCGGATGCGGATCTCAGCGGCGTGCATCTCGTCCCTCTGGCGCGCCGCGGTTTTTTCAGCCTCGGTCCTGTGGCGGTCGCGGAGAAGGAGTTCTTGATGAAGGCGCTCGAGATCATGCCGGTTCACTTCCATGACCGACTCAACAGCTTCAATCGCCGACCGCGTTTGTTCGGCGTCGGCACGGTGTCTTTCGAATGACTCCGCAATTGTGACCAGTGTCTTTGCGGCGCGCTCGAGGCTGCCTGTGGCGGCCTGCGCATCGTTGCGGAGGTGCACAAGGTCCAGCCCGACATCCTGCACAACCTGGGCCCGGCGTGCCGATTCGTGTTCGAGTTGATCCAGGGCAATGCGGGCTTCCTGCAACCGGTGCTCGACATGTTCCTGTTCCGCGCTGCACCGCGGCCAGCGCAGGCTCGTCGTCGGCTATTCCTTGGTCGACCGATAAGATTTCTGCGAGAAGTTTGGCCCGTTGTTCTTCACTTGCAGCGATGCTTTCTTCTGCGCGTTTCTTTTCGAACGCCACCTGTGCGATCCGCATTTCGATCGCATGCATCTCTTTCTCAATCGCTTTCACAGCATCCTGGTGCTGCTTGAGATCGACTGCATCATGGTCTGCAAGCACTGCGTTCCGCTCGGCGGTGATGGAAGACATCCGGGAGCCCAGTTCCGCTATCCGTCCGCGCAGTTCTTCACTCTGATGTTGCTTGCCGATCGCCCCGCCCTCCTCGTGGCGACGGCTGCCGCCGCGCACCACGCCCACCGAAGTGGCGATCTCCCCTTCAAGCGTCACGCATTTAATGCCTGTACGTTCCCGCGATACCCGGCGGGCCGTGTCCACAGTATCCACCACAAGCACACGATCCAGCAGAAACCCGAAGAGGGGCGCAAGCTCCGCGTCGAAATGCGCCATATCGATTGCCCAACCTCGCACCCCGGGGATCGCGGGTATTTGATAGCGGCTGCTGATCACCGGGAGGCGGTCGAGGCACACAAACGTTGCTTTCCCTTTGCCCTGTTCTCTAAGGAGACTTACTCCCCGTTCCGCATCCTCAGCCCGGTCGACCACCACCAGGCCTCCTGTATCCCCCAGCGCCGCCTCAATGGCAACCCGGTATTCCTCATCTGCATGCACCGCATCGGCGACAGTCAATGCGCGTCGCGAGGACCATTGATCGGTCACACCCAGGAACCGCACACTTTCCGGCAAGCCCTCGCGGCTCTCGATCAGTCCCTGCAGAAACTCCAGTCGACCCGCAGCCCGCTCGATCTCTGTCCGCAGCTCCGTTGCTCCACGCTGCAGTTCGTCTGCACGATCACGAAGGGCGCGCTTCTGCTGCTCTGCGGCGTAGAATCGCATCTCTGCTTCCGCAAACGCACGGCGCAGCAACCGGTCTTCCTCCGTCAGCGCGGCGAAATTTTCGCCGAACCGGACCAGATCCACCGCATACGCCGCATTATCCTCTTCAACCTCCTTCACATTTGTCTGGAGGACTTCGAGGCGCACTTTGCGACGGCTGTGTTCCGCCTGCCGTTCTGCACTGCGCTGCACGGCGGAAAACAGAAGCTCGTTCAGAGCTCGCACTTCGGCCTTTTTCTCTTCGACCTGTTGCGCTGTCTCACGCAGTTCCGACTCACGCTCCACGTTGTCTTCGGCAATGCCTGCTTCGCGGACCGCGAGGGTCGTAAGGCTGAGCTGGTACTCTTCGCGCAGCGCTTCCTGCCGGGCTCGCTCCTGTTCCAGCTCCTCATCCTCGCGGGCAAGGCGCGCGATGAGCGCGCGGCCGGCCTTGGCCTGTTCCGTTGCCACGAGGTTCTTTTCATCGATTCTGTGAATTTCTTCACGCTGAAGGGACACATCGCGCTGCGCCTCGGCGAGTTCTTTCTCCGATGTCAGCAACGCCGTGCGCAGCTCCTCGAGCCGCCCCTCGATGAGACCGAGGTCCTCGTCCGTCACCGCACGCTCCACCTGCAACGCCTGTTTCCGAGCCAGCAGCGGTTCCAGCCGCATGTGCACATGCGCGAATTCGCGTTCCAGAAGGTCGATTTCCAGGGCACGGTGCCGCCCCTTCACGTCGTTGAATTGCTCGGCGCGCCGTGCCTGCCGTTCCAGCGAATTCACCGCCTTCTGTACTTCGGCCACGAGATCGTTCACACGCAGGAGGTCCGCCTGGACCGCTTCCAGCTTCCTGTACGCTGCTTTCCGGCGGTGCTTGTATTTCGTCACCCCTGCGGCTTCTTCAAACAGGCGACGGCGTTCGTCGGTACGGTCGCTCAGGATGATTTCGATCATCTTCAGCTCGATCACCGAATACGCATCGGCGCCCATCCCGGTGTCCATAAAAAGGTCCAGGATGTCTTTGAGCCTGCAGGGGGAACCGTTCAAGAGGTACTCACTCTCACCCGAACGGTAGATTCTGCGTCCGATTGTGACCTGCGTGTACTCGGAAGGTAGAATGCCTTTGGTGTTCTCGATCACGAGGGAAGCCTCGGCCATCCCAAGCGGTTTGCGCGTCTTGGTGCCGTTAAAGATGACGTCTTCCATCTTCTCGCTGCGCAGCGCGCTGTAGCGTTGCTCACCCAGAACCCAGCGGATCGCGTCGACAATGTTGGTTTTCCCGCAACCGTTGGGACCGACGATGGCGGAGATGCCACTGTCAAAGCGCAGCGCCACACGCTGGGCAAAGGATTTGAAGCCCTGAATTTCTAGTCGCGAGAGATACATTACCGGCCCGCACCCACCATCGTGTAGAGAAATGTGAGATACATCGGCGCTGACTGCACAAGATCAAAGTAGAGGTATCCGATGCCACCGCACAGCACAAGAACAAGGAACCCCGCAGCGAACACTTTCGGGGGATAGACATCATACACAATCGACACGGCCTTCAGTAACCGCACGAGAACCCAGAAGAGGAACACCGCGATGATGATGAGCGATGATGCAACGTACACGGCTCCTTCCATCACCCGGTACAGAATCATCCCGATCGGGATAAACGCCAGCAACGGCGTGGCGGACCAGATCGTGGCGGTGTAGGCCTGGTAGGCAAACACCCTCGCCTTCATGATAAAGTGCAACCGGTGCACAACGCCGGACAGCACAATGAGAAAGAGGAACACGACGAGGGTCAGAACGCCGATGAAGCGCAGGGGGTCCCAAATCAACCGGACCACCCAGGCCTTCAGATCATCGGACACGAGGAGATAGGAGAGAAGGTTATCCAGAAATAGACTGTCCCGGAAATGAAGCATCACGCTGGATATCACGATGGCCGTGGCAAGAGAGACGATAACGGCGAGAAATGTCGTGTGCAGGATCGAGACGGCGAACTTATCCCGCACATCGGCGAAGAAATTGTAGGCGTTCATCACCGAGCGGTTGACGTGCTCACGGAATCGCCGATTGGCGTTGTAGAAATACGCTGCGAGAATGAGCGCGATGAAGCCGATAAGCACGTAAATGATCGGCACCCGTGGAGAATAGAAACCGGAAGAGAGTGCCGCCGCCTTTTCCCCCCGGAAGACCGATCGCACGGCCTCATACGACAGCCGTCGCTCACGGTCGATCGCTCACGAGGCCCATGGTATGCATCCAGGGATCCCCGGTATGCACCGTTAATGCAGGACGATCCCCCCGCCAGTCGTTGAACGACCAGATCACCACCCCATCGAAGTCGAGTGACCGAAGGATGTCCAATCGCTGAATGAAAAACCGTGCTTGCGCTTGCTGGGAGAGCGGGTCGTTGAATCCCTTCAGGTTTGCCTGGTCCACCTCTGCACCGATCCTGGCAAACACGACACTCTCCCTGTGCTCCGCCCGCCATTCTTCAAGCGCTTTACGCATCTGCTTTGCGTCCTGTACATAGACGTTCACCACCTCGATCTCCGTCACGCCACGACAACTATCCTGCACTCCCAACCTCATACCCCGATACGTCGGACGGCGATCCAGAGCATGGACGGTTTCCACGAGGAGGTTGACAAGGGATCCCCCTCGGTGGGGCTCACACTGGATCTCATCACCCACACCCCACGCCAGGACCGAGGGATGATTCCTGTCCCGGAGCACCATCTCCCGCATCATCCCCGCTGCCATTTCCTGATAAGCGTCACCGGTGAGCACGGCGGCGGGGCAGTCTGCCAGAGGCAGATCCTCCATCACCAACACGCCGTACCGGTCGCACAGATCCAGCATTGTCGGGTCTGGTGCATGGCCGACACATCGAACGGTGTTTGCTCCCAGGTTCTTGATCTGGACGATGTCGCGTTCGCGTTCTTCATAGGGAATTGCGGTCCCCCAATTCGGATGGTCTTCATACCAGGAGACCGCACGCACGACAAGACGCTTGCCGTTGAGGTGAATATCGCCGCTACGGAGGACGACTGACCGAACACCATACGGCAGTTGATATTCGTCGATGACAGAACTCTCCTTACCGTTGATCATGAGCAGCTGGCATTTCAGGAGATACAGATCGGGAGTATCCGGAGACCACAGCCGCGGTGCGGCAATAGTCACTTCGGCCTTGCCGGCGGCGTTCCATGCATCATTTTTCACCTGCACAGGTACTATCGCACTGCGGCCTACGGAAATGCCGGAGATTGGTTCCACGACATCGACGGCAAACCCGAAGACCGCTCCTTCCGGAAAAGCCGGGTTCTTGCCTTCGATCTGGGGAGCAATTGAAAGTCTGGCAGGACCGCTGGATTCCGAAACGAGCAGACATTCAATCGCAGCATCACGCAGAAAAACCTTTGGCGTGGCAAGAATATAGATGTCGCGGTGAATACCGCCGTAGTTCCTTGCTCCCCAGGTCAGGGGGCGAAGGGGGAGAGTGGTCCGGGCGTCCAATTCGTTGTGTACGAGGAGCCGGATGGTGTTGTCCTTCGCCGCCTGGAGGATTTCGGTGGGAATCGGGATGGTCCACGAGGTGTATCCCCCTGCATGGTTCCCGATGAACTCGCCGTTGATGCTGACGTCGCAATTATAGTTAACGCCGTACACAACGAGCTGAAATTGATGGGTGTCGAGGTCCTGGCTGGCGATTTCAAATGATCGCTGGTATTCCACCGAACCTACGAAATCAAAAACGCTTGGGACGGTGACCGTGCCGGCTTCGCCGTTCTGGAGTACATACATCCAGGGACCCGCCAATTCAATCTTCATCCTTGTCGGCGAAGAAGAGAGATAGCTTCCCTGCACGGTCGGGGAGCCCCGGGATATCCTTTCAAGGAATCTGGGAGTCCCGGCTGAGGAACACAGAGGATGGGAGAATTCCAGGGAGAGGAAGGCCAAAATTAGAGCTGCCGACCCACGAACCGATGTCAATCTCACAGTTTGATTTTCAGGAGGTTATCGAGTCCTTCTTTCTAATATACGGAGAGAAAGGCGCGAAAGCAATGGAAAACCTAGGCTTTAGCGTTTCACGGCCTTGATAATCGCCGCAAATGAGTCAGCTTTGAGGCATGCGCCTCCCACAAGCGCACCATCTACGTCATTTTGCGTGAGTATCTCTGCCGCATTGTCAGGCTTTACGCTTCCCCCATATTGAATAACAATCCTCTCAGCCAGAGCCCAGTCATAAAGTTGTGCAATCTGCTTCCTGATAATCTGATGAACTTCCTGTGCTTGTTGGGGCGTGGCAACCCGGCCTGTGCCAATGGCCCAGACAGGCTCGTACGCAATCACAGTCTTGGCCATATCCTGCGGTGCAATCCCCGAAAGGGCGCCTTTGATCTGCGTTGTTACCACCTGTCCGGTGATTCCCGCTTCACGCTCCTGAAGCAATTCGCCTACACAAATAATGGGAATCAGTCCAAGAGAAAGCGCCTTTTTGGCCTTTTGATTGATCAGCACATTAGTTTCACCGTAGTATTGGCGGCGCTCGGAGTGCCCGAGAATCACATATTCGCAACCTACCGCTTTCAGCATTTTGCCGGAAATCTCACCGGTGTGTGCACCTTCGTCATGTTGCGACATGTTCTGCGCACCAAGTTTGAATGCCGAACCTTTCAGCATTGCTGCTGCGGTTTGCAGCGATGTAAAAGGGGGGAATACAACGGACACCGCGTTCGGCTGGCAATTGGGGCACGGCCGCCTTGAGTTGTGTCAGGAGATCCGTCGTTTCTTGAACATCCTTGTACATCTTCCAGTTGCCGGCGATAATCATCGTTCGCATGAGTATGTTCCTGAGTTGCTGTTGTGGTTGATCATGGAAGCCGTGACCGCGACTTTTCGGTCGACGGATGTGCAAAAATGCGTCGGTGAAACGGGTGCGTGACGGTAAGAACGGGTCGTGTGGATTGGCGCACGACTTCTGCGGTATTGTTGCCGATATAGGCACGCCGCAGCCCCTTGCGTCCATGAGCGGACATGACGATAAACCCGATATCCCGATCCTCCGCAAATCTGATAATGGAGTTGCTGGGTTCGACATCACGGTCACAGATGAACTCCCACTTCACTTCATCCGCCTGGGGATGATGCTCGGTGAGAGGCGGCAGGTTCTTGAGCACCTGCTCGCGTGACTCTGGCTTCTCCAACTCCGAGATATACTGGATATAGAGCTTGGCATTCATCTGTCGCGCAATGGAGATGGCGTACGACAGGGCTACGTTGCCGGCTGGAGAGAGATCGGTCGGGCACAGTACCGAATCAATGACACCGCCCGGCTTCGGCGCCTGCTGGATGCTCAGGACGGGTTGCCGTGAGAACCGCACGACGCGTTCGGCCGTCGACCCGATGAGGTGCTGTGCCAGGTGCGTCAGCCCCCGGGTCGCAAGGACGATAAGATCGTATTCCTTCCGTTCGCTTTCTTCAACAATCGCCTTGTAGGATCGTCCCTGCGTGACCATGGTGTCCAGTGTCACCGTGTATCCCTCGACGCCCTTGCGGATTCGCGCAAACTGCTCTTCAAAAAAAGCCTTCTTCCGCTCCTTGTACCGGCGCACCGCTTCGTCGTCTATTTCGCGCGCACCCAGAGGCGACACCGCATACTCATCGACGTGCAGCACCGTGATGTTCGCCTTGAACCGCGATCCCATAAACAACGCGTGCTCGAGTGCGTTATCCGCATGATACGAGAAATCGGTGGGAACCAGTATGTTGCGGAGTTCGTACATCTCTTAGCCTTTACGATCGGAGAGCTTCCTCTTGAGGAGTTCGTTGACGACGCGGGGATTGGCTCTCCCCTTCGTCAACTTCATCGTCTCCCCGACAAAGAAACCGAAAATCTTGTCATTCCCTGCAAGATAGTGATCGACCTGTTTGGCATGCATTGCCAGCATCTGATCGATGATCCGTTCGATCGATTCTTCGTCGGACACCTGGACCAACCCTTTTCGTTCAACGATCGCCAGAGGCTCTTCAGGCGAGGAGAGCATTTCTTCAAACACCTCCTTGGCAATCTTCCCGCTGATCGTCCCCTTCTGAATCAACCCGATCATCGCCGCGAGCCTCGCAGGTTGGACGGGAAACTGTTCGATACCGACCTTACGTTCGCCCATCACGCGGAGAATATCGGTCATCACCCAGTTGCTCACCACCTTCGCGTTCTCTTTCGGATCGGAACGTGGACTTCGCGTTCAGTGCGTCCAGCGCGGATTCGAAATACTCCGCTGTTCCCTTCTCCGCCGTTAGCAGCATCCGCATCATACCGGGGGAGCGCAAACTGTGTCGATGTATCTGGTCGCGCCGCACCTGCGGCAATTCGGGGAGCGACGGCCCGGACCGCAGTCAACCAGGTGTCGTCGACGACCACGGCTACGAGGTCGGGATCGGGGAAATATCTGTAGTCGTGCGCCTCTTCCTTGCTCCGCATGGGAATCGCAACCCCCGCATCGGCATCCCAGAGAAGCGTCTCCTGCGTGATCTGTCCCCCGTCTTCCAGCAGGGCGATCTGACGACGGATCTCGTACTCCAGTGCCCGCTCGACGTTCCTGAAGGAGTTCATATTCTTCACTTCCGTCTTCGTCCCCAAACGGGTTTCCCCGCGCTTCCGTACGGAAACATTTGCATCACACCGCAGACTGCCTTCTTCCATGTTGCCGTCGCAAATGCCGAGATAGGTAACGAGTTGTCGCACGCGCTGGAGATAGAGGTACGCGTCATGAGCAGAACGGATATCCGGTTCTGTCACGATTTCAATCAACGGCACGCCGCACCGGTTCACATCCACCAGTGTATCCGTACCCTGATCGTGAATGGACTTGCCGGCGTCTTCCTCCATGTGTATCCGCTTGACGCGGATGCTTTTCCGGATCGTTTCGTCGACATCAATCTCGATTGTTCCGTCAGCACAGATCGGTTCTTCGTACTGGGAGATCTGGTATCCTTTGGGGAGATCGGGATAGAAATAGTTCTTGCGGGCGAACACCGATCGGCGTGCAATTGTGCAATTGACGGCGAGACCCATGCGGAGAACGAACTCTACAAGTGCCTGGTTAAGCACCGGCAGCGTCCCCGGCATGCCCAGACAGACAGGGCACACGTGTGAATTCGGTTCACTGCCGAACCGGCTGGAGCACCCGCAGAATGCTTTGCTTTCGGTAAGCATCTGCGCGTGTACTTCCAGACCGATGACAGGCTCGTACTCCGTTGCAGAGATCATGCGATGGCTTGTGTGACCTTCTGAGCCGCATCTTTCAGACTTGCCGCGACGAGGAAGTTCATCCCGGAGCGGGCAAGGATTTCTCCTGCCATTTCCGCATTTGTTCCTGCCAGTCGCACGACAACAGGAACCTGTACATGCACCTTGCGGGCCGCTTCCACGACGCCGGTTGCGACGCGGTCACAGCGGACGATGCCGCCGAAGATATTGATCAGCACGGCTCTGACGTGGGGATCGGCAAGGATAATCTTGAAGCCGGCTTCCACCGTTTCAGCGCTTGCTCCGCCCCCGACATCAAGAAAGTTGGCCGGTTGCCCGCCGGCGATCTTGATGATGTCCATCGTCCCCATCGCCAACCCGGCCCCGTTCACCATGCAACCGACGTTGCCGTCCAGTTTGATGTAGTTGAGATTTGATTTCGAAGCCTCCACTTCGAGGGGATCCTCTTCGTCGAGGTCGCGCAATGGACCGAGTTCCGGATGCCGGTCAAGCGCATTGTCGTCGAAATTCATCTTCGCGTCAAGGGCCAGGACGTTCCCCTGGGACGTCACGACGAGCGGGTTGATCTCCGCCAGCGAACAATCCATCTCCTCATAGACCTTGTACAATCCCTGGAGAAACTTCACGGCATTCTTTTGCACTTCGCCCGTGAGGCCGAGGCCGAACGCAAGCGTTCGCGCCTGGAATGGTCGGAAGCCCGTGCTCCGGTCCACGAACACCTTGCGAATCTTTTCCGGCGTCTCCGCAGCGACCTTTTCGATTTCCATTCCTCCTTCGGTGGAAGCCATCACCACGTTCTGGAATGTCGCCCGATCGAGCGTGATACCGATATAGAGTTCGCGGGCAATAGAAATTCCCTGTTCAACGAGCAGCCGTTTTACCACCCGCCCCTCCGGACCTGTCTGGTGCGTCACCAGATGCATGCCGAGCATCTGTCCGGCGTACGTCCGCACTTCATCCAGTGATCGTGCGACTTTGACCCCGCCGCCTTTGCCCGCGCCCCCCCGCGTGGATCTGCGCCTTGACCACCCACACCGCACCGCCAAGATCCATTGCCGCATGCACAGCGTCCTCTGCCGTATGCGCGACCTTCCCCGCGGGGACCGCCACTCCAAATCTCTTGAGGATATCCTTCGCCTGGTGTTCGTGGACTTTCATCGGAGTTCTTCCTGCTGATTAGTGTCTGACGTTTTCTGCAACCGATTTCGCCTGGAGGAAAAGGAGCAGATAGTCGCGTCCGCCGGCTTTCGAATCCGTGCCGCTCATATTGAAACCCCCGAAGGGATGTACGCCCACGAGCGCCCCCGTGCACTTCCGGTTCAGGTAGAGATTGCCGACAAAGAAATCTTCGTCCGCTTTCCTCAAATGCTTCTTGTCCTTCGAATAGACAGCACCCGTCAACCCGAACTCGGTATTGTTGGCTATCTCCAGCGCGTGGTCAAAGTCCCGTGCTTTGACGACGGCCAGCACAGGGCCGAAGATCTCTTCCTGTGCAATTGTCCCCTTCGGATCGACATCGGCAATGATGGTCGGGCGGATGAAATACCCCCCTTCCGCTGCACGCACTCCTCCGGCAACACAGCGACCGCCTTCAGCGATTCCCTTTTGCACATACGCCAATGATGCTCTGGAAGGATTTTTCGTTGACCACCGGGCCCATGTAGTTGGCCGGATCGGCCGCATCGCCGACAGTCAAAGCTTCCGCTTTTTTCGCCAGTATCTCTACAAACCTGCCATATTCCTTCTCCACTACGATCGCCCGTGAACATGCCGAACATTTCTGTCCCTGAAACCCGAATGCAGATGCCAGCACGCCGGACGCGGCAGCTTCGATATTCACACCGTTGTCCACCACTATGCTGTCTTTGCCCCCCATCTCCGCCACAACACGCTTCAGCCAGATCTGGCCGGGCTGCACTTTTGCCGCAACTTCATTGATATGGATGCCCACTTCTTTGGATCCGGTGAACGAGACGAAGCGTGTCTTGGGATGGGTGACCAGCGCATCCCCTACCGCACCACCCGGTCCGCTCACGAAATTGATGACACCGGCGGGCAATCCGGCTTCCTGCATGATCTCCATAAATGCCCAGCCGATTCTGGGGGAATCACTGGAAGGTTTCAACACCACGGTATTGCCCGTAACTACTGCGGCCGAGGTCATGCCGGCAAGAATCGCCAGAGGAAAATTCCACGGCGGGATAACCACACCGACGCCGAGAGGAATGTAGACCAATTTGCCTTTCTCGCCCGGATTCTTGACGACGGGATGATCAACCCCGTACCGCAACATCTCCCGGCCATAAAATTCCAGGAAGTCAATCGCTTCGGCCACATCGGCATCTGCTTCAGGCCAGGTCTTGCCGACCTCGAAGATCTCGATTGCGTTCAGGTCAAACCGTTTCTTGCGCATCAACTTCGCCGCTTTAAAGAGGTAGTCCGCCCGTTTCTTCGACGGGACGCGCTTCCATTCTTCAAATGTCGCTCGAGCCACCTCCACGGCCTTGTTCGCCGTGGCGGAGTCACCCTTCTGAAACACCCCCACTACCTCAGTCTGCTTCGAGGGATTGTACGAGTTGAACTTCTGGGGCATGGTGATGCGTTCGTTGCCGATGAGTATGGGATACTCGTTCCCCAATTCGGCGCGCATTTTCTCGATTGCGTCAAATTGTCTCTTGCGGTTTGCCGGTCGCGTGAAATCCAGAACCGCTTCATTCTTGAATTTTGGGATGGCCATTGGCGCCTCGCGGTAAGTTTGCTATACGGGACTCGCAGGATTCGGAGTGGAAAACTGATGTACAGTATTATAAGGTATTGAAAACAGGCAAGATTTGCAATACTCGTATGAGAGGCAAGAAGTGCATCTGAAAAGCATTACCGCAGAGGCACTGAGACGCAGTCCAGAAGTATTACCGCAGAGCCGCTGAGGCGCAGGTCTTTTTGGGAAAACAGAACATTTTCCAATTCAGGAGTTTTTCTCTGTGTCTCTGCGGTGATATTCACCTGCGAGGGTTTTCGACCGGTTTTCTAGTCAACCCATTGCTGGGCTGCGACGAGCGTATTACGCATCAGCAGCGCGATCGTCATCGGCCCCACACCGCCGGGAACAGGAGTAATTGCTCCGGCGACTTCGACAGCCGAAGCGAAGTGTACGTCGCCGACAAGGCGTGACCCGGTTTTGGAGGACGGATCGGGAATGCGGTTGATTCCCACATCAACGACCACGGCCCCGGGCTTGAGCATGGCGCCTGTGATCATCTCCGCCTTCCCAACCGCTGCGATGACGATGTCGGCATCGCTGATGAAGCGTGTGATGTCCCGTGCGCCGGTGTGAGCTACCGTCACAACAGCATTGGCGCCCGATTGCTTCTGCAACAGTATATTTGCCACGGGTTTCCCCACGATATTGCTCCGCCCGACCACCACGACGTGCTTCCCCGCCGGGTCGTTGCCGCTGCGCTTCAGCAATTCCTGGATCCCCAACGGCGTGCAGGGCTTGAAGCACTCCAACCCGATCACCAGCCGGCCGACGTTCGTCGGATGAAATCCATCCACGTCTTTTCGCGGATCGATGGCTTCAATCACGCGCTGTTCGTTGATCTGCGGAGGAAGGGGAAGTTGCACCAGAATGCCGTGGATGTTGTGATCGGTGTTCCATGCACGGATCAGCAACAGCAGATCGCGTTCGCTTGTGGATTCAGACAATTGCAGCGTTTCGGAATAAAACCCGAGCTCGGCACAGGCCTTCCCCTTGGAGCGCACATACGACTGTGACGCCTGGTTTTCTCCAACCAGAATGAACCCGAGGCCGGGAACGATCCCCCGCTCCTTTTTGAGCCGTGCGGCTGCTTCCTGTACTTCACTCTTGATGTCTGAAGCAATTTTCCTGCCGTCAATGATCGAAGCTGCCATTGTCGTCATCCAAATTGCGGGAAGATGATCTGTTCCATGGACACGGCTTTGCCTGTTTCTGCATCGGCACGGACAAACAGTCCGCACAACCGCACATCGTTGGTTGCAACTTCGTATTTGTGGGGTGTACCCAGCATCATGCGCCGGAGCGCAGCATCTTTCTTCATCCCCAGCACAGAATCAAACGGTCCGGTCATACCCACATCGGTGATGAATGCCGTCCCCCGCGGCAGAATACGGCCGTCGGCTGTCGGCGTATGCGTGTGTGTGCCCACGATCGCAGTGACCTTCCCGTCAAGGAACCATCCCAGGCCCATTTTCTCGGCGGTCGCATCGGCATGAAAGTCCACAACGATGATCCTGGTCTCCTCCACCATTTTCCCCACCGCCCATTCAGCAACCCTGAACGGATCATCAATGGGCTGCATGTAGACTCGCCCCTGAACGCTCAACACCCCCGCCTTTCCTTTCTCTCCGAGATCCACAACGATGAATCCGTTGCCGCCGTTGTCCTTGGGGTAGTTCAGGGGCCTGAGAATGCGTCTGTCGCTCCCGAGGACTTTCCGGCTATCCCATCGATCCCACACGTGATTGCCGGTAGTGATGACGTGCACACCGAGTTCGAAGATCCTCTTTGCGTGCTCCTCAGAGAGCCCTTTGCCTTCTGTGGTATTTTCGCCGTTGACGATCACAAGGTCGGCGCTGTACTTTTTGATGAGGCCGGGGAGCAACGATGCGGCCAGGTCCAGGCCCGGCGCTCCGACAATATCGCCCACGAAAAGAATGTTCAGGTGTGATGGCATCAGGTGGCGGGCTGGAAGTTCTTGACCTCTTCGACGATCACGTCGACAATCTCGGACTCCTTCACCTTGCGGATCATCGTTCCTTTGCGGTAGAGAATCGCCACGCCTTTCCCTGCCGCGATCCCGATGTCCGCCTCGCTGGCTTCTCCGGGGCCGTTGACAATGCACCCGAGTACGGCGATCTTTACAGGCTTCTTGATGCCGTCGAGCCGTTTTTCAAGTTCGGCCATGATACCGAAGAGATCCACTTCGAGCCGTCCACACGTCGGGCATGCGATCAGCTCCACGTTGCGGGTTGCCAGCCCGAGCGAACGGAGGATTTCTTTCCCTACTTCCACTTCCTTTGCCGGCTCATCGGTCAACGAGACACGGATCGTGTCACCGATACCCTCAGCGAGCAATGCTCCGATGCCCACCGCCGATTTGATGGTGCCGGTGCGCGTCGGTCCGGCTTCGGTCACACCAAGATGCAGGGGAATATCCGTGCGCTGTGCAACCAGGCGGTAGGCTGCGATCATCAGCCGCACGTCTGTGGATTTGACCGAGATGATCACATCCCTGAAGCCGAATTCATCACAGATCCCGACATGCCGCATCGCGCTTTCGTAGAGGGCCTCTGCGGTCGGATAGCCGTGCTTCTCCAGAATATCTTCCTCGAGAGAACCGCTGTTCACACCGATACGGATCGGAATCCCTTTGTCCAGGGCTGCGCCGAGAACCTGGTGGATGCGGTCACGGCTCCCTATGTTTCCGGGGTTGATCCGCACCTTAGCCACATTCCCGCTGATGGCTTTCAGCGCGAAGACATGATTGAAGTGGATGTCTGCAACAATCGGCACCGGCGACTGCCGCACAATTTCGCCGATCGCGTCCGCGGCTTCTCTGTCATTGACCGTGACGCGCACGATATCGCATCCCGCCTCCGCTGCCGCAACGATCTGCGCGACCGTTGCCCGCACATCAGCGGTTTTCGTCTTCGTCATCGTCTGCACGGAGATAGGAGCGTTGCCTCCCACTTTGATGCCGCCGATGTTGACCTGCCGCGTCATCCGGCGGATTCCGCTCTGCATACTGCGCGGGTCGCCTGCTGGTGAATCGGCAAGATTGAGAACAGGGATTTCCATATCATCCGGAGATTAATGAATCCGCTTGCTGGCTTCGTTCAAAATGCGTTTTTCTTCATCTGTCAGACTCTGGTAGCCACCGGTGCTGATTTTGTCGAGAATCGCATCGATCACCTCCTGCGTAACTTCCTGGGGGCCGTTCTGATCGCGGTCCACCGGGCGGCCGGTCTGAATGTCGTAAAACTGCGCATCCCGCATGGGCGGATCGCCCCGCCGCACCCGCGGTGATCCCATGTAAGGCTGGGGCTCCCGACGCTTCAACCCTTCGAACCATCCCTTGAGGGGTATCAGATTCAGATCCACCGCCATATAGATGAACCCGACGAACGCCCCGCCCAGATGGGCGAAGTGCGCAACACCATCTTTCGTACCGGTGACCCCGAAGACCAGCTCCAGCCCGATCCAGAGAATCACCATATACTTCGCGCGTATGGGGAGGAAGAAGTAGATATAGATGAGGCGGTCAGGAAAGAGCATGCCGAACGCGAGCAGCACGCCGAACACTGCGCCGGAGGCACCGACTGTCGGCGCCCGTTGACCCATGAGGAAACCGACGAGAAGATTCGAAAGCCCGCCGCCAATCCCGCACATCAGGTAGTAGATCAGGAATTTCTTCGACCCCCAGACATTCTCGAGTTCCATGCCGAACATCCAGAGGGCCAGCATATTGAAGAAGATATGCAGGAACCCTGCATGCATGAACATGTACGTCAGGAGCTGCCAGGGATAGAAGTTCGGCCCGATGGGCCAGAGTGCCAGGTATCCGGCAAGAATCTCAAATATGGGAACGCCGGAGAGCGTGAAGGGACTCAAGAGGAAATCAAAGAGGAACCAGACAATGACATTTGCCAGAATGAGTCCCTTGATTACGGGCGGAAACATGCTGAACCCGCCAAAAAAGCGTGGCCGGTAGTAGCCGCCTGACTCACTGGATGTATGATACGCCATCGTCCGGTTCCTCCGTATGCAGAAGTAACACCGCCGCAATCGCGGCTGGTTCACTTTGTGTCGAGTGCGGCCAGTCCGGGCAGCGTCTTTCCCTTCCAGGAACTCAAGAGATGCTCCGCCGCCCGTGGAGACGTGCGACACCTCTTTTTCGTAGCCCGCCTGCGCAATCGCAGCCGCTGAATCTCCGCCGCCGACGATCGTCGTTGCGCCGGATTTCGTCGCATCAACGAGCAACTTGGCGACTTCCAGCGTGCCGTTCGCGAAGTTGGGCATCTCGAACACACCCATCGGCCCATTCCAGACGATGGTCTTGGCGCGGCGCAGTTCCATGTTGATGATCTTCACCGTCTCCGGTCCGATATCCAGTCCGCGCCACCCGACCGGGATCCTGTTCACGGGAACAACTTTGCGCTGCGCGTCATTGTCGAATTTGTCCGCAACAACACAGTCCACCGGAAGAATCAGCCGCATGTGTTTGGCTTTGGCTTCGTCGAGGATCTGCTTTGCCAGGCCGAGCTTCTCCTGCTCGACCAGAGAGTCGCCGACTTCCATTCCCTGCGCCCGGAAGAATGTGAAGGCCATGCCGCCGCCGATGATGAGCGCGTCGATCTTCGGCAGGAGGTTCTGAATGACATCGATTTTGCCGGAGATCTTCGCACCGCCGAGAATCGCCACGTACGGGCGCTCGGGGTTGGTGACGGCCCTGGCAAGATACTCGATTTCTTTCTTCATCAGGTACCCGGCAACGGCCGGTTTCAGAAAGTGTGTGACTGCCTTCGGTGGATGCATGTGCGCGATGCGCCGTGCCGAAGGCATCGTTCACGTAGACATCACCCAGGGAGGCAAGTTCTTTTGCGAATGCTTCATCGTTCTTCTCTTCTTCAGCATGGAAACGGAGATTCTCGAGCAGCAGCACTTCACCGGGCTTCAGCGCATCCACCGCCGCCCGCGCGGGTTTGCCGACGCAGTCGGAGGCGAACTTCACCTCTTTGCCGATCAAGGTGGCGAGACGTTCGGCCACCGGCTTCAGAGAAAACTCGGGGGTGGGTTTCCCTTTCGGCCGTCCGAGATGGCTCATCAGGATCACTGCGCCGCCTTCCGCCAGAATCTTCTTGATCGTCGGCAGGGATTCTACGATGCGCTTGTCGTCGGACACCTTTAAGTCGGATGTCATGGGGACATTGAAGTCGACGCGGACAAGCACCTTCTTGCCCTTGAGGCTCAGATCGTCAATGGTCTTCGTCGTCATGGTCTATGGTCCTTGTGGAAAAAAAATGCGGCTACCGTTTCCCTGGGGGATCCGGCAGCCGCGTGATCATGCCAAAATACTCAGGCGATCTTCTTCAGCAGATCGACAACCCGGCAGGAGAATCCCCATTCGTTATCGTACCAGCCGAACACCTTCACCGTGTTCCCCATCGCCATCGTCAGCTTCGAATCGAAGATGCAGGAGTGCGGGTTGCCGATGATGTCGGTGGAGACGATGCTCTTCTTCGGTGTATTCCATGATGCCCTTCAGCGAGGTTGCCGCCGCGTGCTTCATCGCGGCATTCACCTCTTCCTTCGTGGCCGGCTTCTTCAGGATCGCCACAAGGTCGGTGATCGACGCATCGGGGGTCGGAACGCGGAGGGAGAACCCGTCCAGCTTCCCTTTCAGTTCGGGAATCACCTTGCCGACCGTGCGGGCCGCACCGGTCGTCGTCGGAATAATGGAGAGCGCGGCTGCACGGGCACGGCGAAGATCCTTGTGCGGAAGGTCCAGCAGCCGCTGGTCGTTCGTGTATGAGTGGATCGTGGTCATGAAGCCGTGGTCCAGTCCGAACGTCTCGTGAAGAACCTTCACCATCGGCGCGAGGCAGTTGGTCGTGCAGGAAGCGTTGGAAAGGAACACTTCCTTGCCGGTAAGAACATTATCGTTCACACCAAGCACGACCGTCGCATCGATTTCGTCTTTCGCCGGGGCGGTAAGGAGGACCTTCTTTGCGCCGGCGGTGATGTGCATCGCCAGTTTCTCGCGGCTCGTGAAGACACCGGTCCCCTCGATCACGATGTCGACACCGAGATCCTTCCAGGGCAGCTTCGCGGGATCTTTCTCGGCCATGACTTTGTATTTCTTGCCGTCAACCACGATGCCATCCGCCTCTGCGGTCACCGTTCCGTCAAACTTGCCGTGAACAGAGTCATACTTCAAAAGATAGGCGAGTGTCTTTGCGTCGGTGACATCATTGATGCCAAGGATATTGAAACCACCGGTCTTCAGCATGCGCCGGAAGACCAGGCGACCGATACGACCAAAACCGTTTATGCCAATATTGATTGCCATGAGCAACCTCCGTGTGAGCGTAATGCTGTTCTGTGGGCACGAGGAAAACGCAAAAATCAACTCAATTTACCAAGGTGACTGCTCATAGTCAAGGGAGCCCGCTCACTGCAGACTCGTGCGATCGGCCAGACCTACCGAGCAGGCAACAACACGATCGCGCACCCGCCAGCCGGAGGGCCGTACCACAGGCACGCACAGTCGCACCCGTGGTGACGAGATCGTCAACAAGGAGAAGTCTCCTTCCGCGTATCTCCGCACAATGCTTCCGGGGAACGACGAATGCACCGTCCATGTTGGCCTTCCTCCCTGCAATGTCCAGCGCAGTCTGCGTGGGCGTGTACCTGGTCCGCCGGATCACATCCGGCATGACCGGCAATCCTACGATCCGTCCGATCCCTTTCGCCACCTGCACGCTCTGATTGTATCCCCGTTCTCGTTTCTTCACAACGTGCAGCGGCACAGGAACGATGGCCTCGAGTTGCAGGTCCGCGGTCTTGTCGCGGATTGCGCGGCCGAGTTGCTCTCCGAGCCAGAGACCAATACCCACTGCGCCTGTGTATTTCAATTGGTGCAGGAGCGTTTGCAGCCCGCAGCCCTTTTCAAACCTGTAGAGCGAGAGAAAATCATCCACAACGCTGTCAGCACACAGCCGCTCGCGGGCCAGTTGGTAGAGAGGTTCCGCGGCATCGATGAGATGCATGGCAGCAACACACTCCGGGCAGATCATGCGCTCCCGCGGGGGGAGAAGAGTACCACAGGAATAGCATAGCGGTGGAAACAGTACATCGGCAAGTGCGCGAATGATGCCGCCGATACGTAGTGGAAGTTTCCGTTTCACCCCAAAACCCTGTTCGTGACCCTTCCATTACTACTTCAGGACGGAAGACTTTACGACGGGGGGCGGTTCTTTTTATCCCTGGTATCCTGCATCGCCTCCAGTTTCTCGATCTCGTCCCGGAGACTCGCCGCGCGTTCGAATTCCAGGTCTTTCGCCGCCTGGTGCATTTCCTTCCGCAATTCGTCAACCAGGTCGGCCCTCTGGTCGGGCGTAAGGTACCGGACGACCTGTTCGGCCACTTTCGGCATTTTGCCGCGCTCCCGGCGGGCGTCGCGTTGCGCCTTGACATCTGCCACAGCTGTTGCAGCAAGCACATCGTTTACCGATTTGTACACGGTCGCCGGGTTGATGCCATGCTCTACGTTGTAGGCCACCTGTTTTTCGCGCCGCCGGTCTGTTTCATCAAGCATCCGCTGCATCGAACCGGTGGTCTTGTCAGCGTACATGATGACCCGGCCGTTGACATTGCGGGCCGTACGACCTGCGGTCTGTATGAGCGACCGTTCGGACCGCAGGAAACCCTCCTTGTCGGCATCCAGAATCGCCACGAGGGACACCTCCGGGAGATCCAGTCCTTCGCGCAACAGGTTGACGCCGACAAGCACATCAAAATCGCCCAGACGGAGATCGCGCAGAATCTCGACGCGTTCCAGCGCGTCCACCTCCGAATGGATGTAGCGTACAAGTATGCCGATTTCGGTAAGATAGTCCGTGAGGTCTTCCGCCATGCGCTTCGTCAGGGTCGTGACCAGCACACGCTCCTTCACGGCCGTACGCTTCCGGATTTCGGCAATCAAATCGTCGATCTGGTTTTTCACCGGCCGGATTTCCACGGATGGATCCACCAGCCCCGTCGGGCGAATCACCTGCTCCACCACGACGCCTTTGCACTTTCTCAACTCATAGTCGGCGGGCGTTGCACTGACGTAGATCACCTGGGGGACAATCTGTTCCCACTCATCAAATGTGAGCGGGCGGTTGTCAAGGGCCGATGGAAGCCGGAATCCGTGTTCAACAAGTGTTACCTTGCGCGAGCGATCTCCGTGGTACATGGCGCCAATCTGCGGAACAGTGACATGCGACTCATCCAGCACCACGAGGTAGTCTTTGGGAAAATAGTCGAGCAAACACGCCGGCCGTGATCCGGGCGGTCTTCCTGCCAGGTGACGGGAGTAGTTTTCGATGCCGGAGCAATATCCCACCTCTCTCATCATTTCGAGATCGAACCGTGTTCGCTGCTCGAGCCGTTGGGCTTCAACGAGCTTGTTCAGTGTCCGGAGTTCCACAAGCCGTTCCTCGAGTTCGATCTCAATACCCTTGATGGACCGGTCAATCGTCTCCCGCGAAGTCACAAATTGCTTGGCCGGATAGATGACTTCATAGTCCGTTTCTCCCAGCACCTTCCCGTCAAGTTTGTTGATATACGAGATGCGCTCGATTTCATCCCCGAAGAACGATATGCGTACAGCTTCTTCGTTCTCGTAGGCCGGAATGACCTCCACCACATCGCCCCGCACTCGCATGGTACCGCGGACGAACTCAAAATCGTTCCGCATGTAGAAGATGTTCAGCAATTTCCGCAGGAGGGAGTTTCTGTCGATCTTTTCCCCTTTTCGCACCACCACAATCTGGCTCGCCCATTCCTCCGGTGCGCCGATGCCGTAGATGCAACTCACCGAAGCCACCACGATCACGTTACGGTCGCCGCTCAGCAACGCGCTTGTGGCCCGCAACCTGAGCCGGTCGATCTCATCGTTGATCGACGCATCTTTCGCAATGTACGTGTCTGTGGAGGGAACATACGCTTCCGGCTGGTAGTAGTCGTAGTAACTGATGAAGAATTCCACCCGGTCGCGTGGAAAAAAGTTCTTGAACTCACCGTACAGTTGCGCCGCCAGCGTTTTATTGTGCGAGAGCACAAGTACCGGCTTGTCGATCTCTGCAATAACGTTGGAGATGGTAAACGTTTTCCCGCTCCCTGTTACACCGAGGAGCACTCTGGTGCTTGTCACCCCGCACAATGCCTTCTCTGAGCTGCCGGATTGCCTCCGGCTGGTCGCCTGAGGGTGAATAGTCAGAAACGAGGGTAAACGGCATTGCTTCGGCCTCTCCGGCTATACTGCTTTTGTCGTTATCGTCTCGAGACCGTGCGCATACGGCCCGGTCTCGCGCCGGCGCAGCAAGAATGCAAAGACAAACCCGAAGAATCCCAGGGATGAAAATATCCACATCCCGAGCGTGTATCCCTCGGGATGTGCTGCACCCGCACCGGCAACATCGTTCGTCCAGCCGATCAACAGATTGAACGCGAACAACCCCATGTTCTGGATCATCGTCATCAGTCCGTAGGCCGTACCCAGTTTCGCCTGATCGACAACGTACGCAACGGAAGGCCACATGATTGCCGGAATCAATGAGAAGGCGATCCCCATCATCGACATTGGCACAATGAGGTACGCGGGGATCCGCGAATGGATGTCAAAGAAATTGCTGTTCAATTCAACAAACCCCGAGAGTCCGAGCGGAGTCACAAGGTCAACCTTGTAGGCCATCATCAGATAGACGGGGATGATGAGCATGGAGCCGAACATCATGAACAACGCACGCTTCCCGATTCTGTCGACGAGGAGCCCAAACAAAGGTGTGAAGAACATCGCAGCCAGGGTCAGCATGCTGGAAAGATTGCCGCCAACTTCACGTGTCGTGCCGTGCGCCTCCTGGAAGAATTTGATGGCGAACGTTTGAAACGGAAACATCGCCGAATAGAACGTGACGCACAGGGCCGTAATGTACCAGAATGATCCTCCGAAATTGAAGATCTCTTTCAGGACGATTTTGTCCTGCTGTCCATCTTGTCCAACCGCATACCACCGCGTCGCCGATCGATCGACAATTGCATACAGCACTGCGCAGAGGAGGGCAAAGACACCGGCCACAACGGTGACGAGCAGCGGTGTTTGCCAGTACTCGTAGAGATGCTTTCCCCAGGTCGGCGCATTAAGCGCAAGAAAAGATCCCAACCTGGCGATCGTGAGATTGATGCCAAAGGCGAAGGAGAGTTCTTTGCCTTTGAACCAGCGGGCGATCGCCGTGGTGATGGCTACGATCATGGACTCTGCACCGAGCCCGAAGATGAGCCGGCCGGCTGCCATGGGTACAATGGTCCCCGAAACCGCGGTGACGGCGGCACCAACCATGATCACTGCCGTAAAGA
Organism: Ignavibacteriota bacterium; assembly: GCA_963849385.1. GTDB lineage: Bacteria > Bacteroidota > Ignavibacteria > UBA10030 > UBA6906 > Fen-1255. The sequence goes on from CAWKHH010000003.1 coordinate 867,945, forward strand.
TCATTACCGATTTCCGGGTCCCGATACGGTCAATAATCAGGCCGCCGATCAGCACCATGATGATATTCGGAAAACTGTAGATGGCATTCAGCAGTCCGATTTCAGAATCCGAATAGCCCAGTTGGGCCTTCAGAACGTCGGCGAGCGGACTGATGCTGTCGTAGATATAGTAATTCCCGAACATCGCGAGGCTGATGAGAACCAGCACGAGCCAGCGGAACCACCCGGGAGGCGGGGAGAGCGTCGGCGCAGAATGGGATGTTTCGTCCATGGAGGTCTTTCGTCAAAGAGAAATGGCACAGTTATAGAATGTACATATTCCCGATTCTGGAAAAAAAGCGGCGGCATGCTTTCCCTCTCGCAAAACTCGTGAGAATTGAGTATCTATAGAGTGAAGGAGGTCGTCTATGGATATCCTGCTCCGCAAGACTCTCAATCTCGAACACCAGATTGACGATTATCTCGATCTGGTGATTCGGGGCGCTCTTCTCTTCAAAGAAGGGCTCAAATGCTACTGCACCGGAGACATCGAACACTTTACCGCTCACTTGCGGGATCTCGATGCTATAGAAAGCAGTGCCGACGCACTGCGTCGCGCAATCGAGACGCGACTCTATTCCGAGACCTTGATCCCCGAATCACGGGGCGACGTTCTTGGTCTCCTCGAAAACATTGACCACGTGTTAAACCGCACGGCCGAAACGCTGACCCAATTTGATGTCGAAATGCCCGATCTGATCGAGGAACTCAAACCCCTTTTCATGGAACTGACGGAAGCTTCCATGTCAGCGGTAGAATCCATGGTCAGTGCCGGGCGTTCGTATTTCCGCGACCCGGAGCGTGTCCGGGACTACATTAACAAGACTATGTTCTATGAACATGAGGCGGACAGCCGGGGTGATCAAATAAAGCGCAAAGTCTTCAGGATGAATATCGACCTCAGCCGGAAGGTCCACATGCGATACTTCGCCTATCACATCGAAACTATTTCCGATGTAGCCGAAGACGTATGCGATCGCCTGGCTATCGCTACCATCAAGCGCAGTCTCTAGGCCGTCCGATGATCGAATGGTTGTTCATCAGTACCGGGCTCTTCCTTGGTTGGTCACTGGGCGCCAACCACGCGGTGAACGTCTTTGGATCCGCAGTCTCCTCGCGGATGGTGCGATTCCGCACAGCGGCTGTTGTTGCGGGAGTCTTCGTTGTCTTTGGAGCGGTAGTCAGCGGCGCCGGGACGACGCGAACACTCACAACCCTCGGCGCTGTCAATGCGCTGGCTGGATGCTTTACCGTCGCCCTGGGAGTCGGCCTGACGATTACCTGGATGACGAAAATCCGGCTGCCCGTCAGCACCTCCCAGGCAGTCGTCGGCGGCATTGTGGGGTGGAACCTCTTCACGGGATCACCGACGGATACGTACTCCCTCTCTCGCATCGTTACTACGTGGCTCGTCGGCCCTCTCCTCTCCGCGGTGTTCGCCTTTGCTGCGTTTAAGATGCTGACTGCTGTCCTCCGGGGGAGGCGCATACACATCCTGACACTCGACGCATATACACGCACGGGGTTGCTTGCACTTGGAGCACTGGCGTCATACCTGCTCGGAGCAAACAACATCGCAAACGTCATGGGCATGTTTGTTCCCGCTGTTCCATTCGGCGACGTTTCTCTTGCCGGGTTGCTGACGGTAGGCGGTACGCGGGTGCTCTTCTTCCTCGGGGGTCTTGCCATTGCCGTCGGCATCCTTACCTATGGCGAACACGTCATGACCACCGTAGGCCGTGACCTCTACAAGATCACTCCCCTGGCGGGTCTGGTCGTCGTATTTGCAGAAGTCCTCGTTCTTTTTCTCTTCACATCAGAAACACTCGAAGCACTCTTGCTGCATGCAGGATTCCCCACGATTCCTCTTGTGCCCCTTTCGAGTACGCAGGTTGTTATCGGCGCGGTTATTGGCGTCGGCCTCGCCAAGGGCGGCAAAGGGATCAAATACAGTGTCCTCGGAAGAATTGCGGGGGGATGGGCCGTTGCACCGATTGTCGCCGGGGTGAGCTGCTACATTGCACTCTTCATCGTCCAGAACGTCTTTGCCCTGGAGGTGGTGAGAACCTCAAGCTATGCCATCACCCCCGGAGTTCGCAGTGAGCTCTTGCAGAGAGGACTTGACAGCAAACCTCTTGCACAACTTGACGGAAAGAAGATCATCGGCTCGGCCCAATTCCGTCAAACCCTCCAACGGATCCAGCCCTGGTCTGAGAAACAGATGGTCATCCTGTTCGATTGTGCCGACCTTGACACAATGGTGGTGGATACGGTGCAGGCCTTTTCGCAGCGCGAGCCCCTGCCCCTCTCGCCCGAACAACACCGCTCGCTTGCCGCCCTCCATGGTGCCACGTTTGAACACCGGTGGACACTGGATCAGGCGCTCGCCCAGTCGGACAGCAGCTGGCGGGAACCGGCGGACACACTCCCCCGGAAACACGTGACTGCATTTCGTCAGCTTCGGGGGCGATTGTACGAAATCTTCCGCGTCCGCCCGTAGTCACGGAGTAGTCGACGATAAGAGATCGAGGACTGCAAAGTAATCAGCAATCCTCGATCTTCGATGCTCGATCTTCAATTGTCTTTCTTCCTCCCGTACACCAGCGCCACGACGATTCCCATGATCACATATTGGACAACGCCGAAGAGGAACCACTTCAACGCTAGACCGTACGGCATCGCGATCATCGCGTACGTACCATAGGCCATGCCCATGCTGAGCCAGACACCAATGTAGAAGCCGTAACGCACTCCTTCCATCATTCCCTTCCCCTCGTATCCTTTGGCAAAAATAAACGTGAAGAAGAATGCACCAACGACCATAAGCACGTGATAGACCCACATGTACGACATCATGTTGGGCCGCCAGAGGTTTTGCGTCGCCTGCCAGTCCGGCATGAGGAGAACACCATTCACAAGAAAATTGAAAATCTCCGTGGTCACAAGGACCGCGATGAAACCCAACCAGAGCTTCTTATTCATGATGTGCCCTCCTGCATGTGGTGAATGAGAACGTACAACGCGCGGAGCCTCCGCCCCAGGCGTTGCGTGGATTGCTTAGACAGCTTCCGACTTCACACGGCCGGTTTACTTGGCGTTCTTCAAAATCCCCAGCAGAAACTGCCAGTACTTATCCACAGTGTCGATATGCATCTTTTCGTCGGGAGAGTGTACGCCCTCGAGAGTCGGCCCGAACGAAAGCATATCCATGCCGGGATAGCGCTCCCCAATGATTCCACACTCGAGTCCGGCGTGAATTGCCTTGACCTCCGGGAATTTGTGGTAAAGGTCGTGATAGGTGTTCTTGGCGACTGCCAGGACCGGGGAGTCAAGATTGGGTTTCCAGCCGGGGTACCCGTCGCTGTGATTCACAACGGCACCGCCGAGCTCGAAAATTATCCGCACCGTTTGACAGATCTCGGCATTTTCCGATGCCACGGAACTGCGTTGACTGGTCGCCATTTCCACGGCTTTCTTCGTGGTGGTGATGGTGGCAACGTTAGTCGATGTCTCCACAAGTCCAGGTATTTCGGAACTCATTTTGATGACACCGTGCGGCAACGCGCTGATAGTCTGCAGGATTTTCTTCTGCAGGGCCTTTTTCATGACCTTTCCACGCTTCATTCCCTTCTTTTCCATCAGGGTGATCGCAAGCTCAGGATCCACCTTGCCAAGTTCCGCTTTGATGATCTCTTCGCACGCCGCAACGGTTTTGGCGGCATCGGCCCAGGCCTTCTTCGGAATGTAGAGAGTCGCCGTTGCCTCACGGGGGATTGCATTGTGTTTGTTGCCTCCCGCGATCGAAGCCAGACGAACACCAAGGAGGGACAAGCGGCTGAAGCACTCTGGTGATGATCTTGATGGAGTTGCCGCGGTTCTTGTCGATCTCCAGACCGGAATGCCCACCCTTCAAGCCTGCCACTTTAAGTTCAGCCGGGGCCAATCCGGCGCCGGCGGGATCCGAGGCCAGCTTCCAGGAAGCAAGCGTGTTCCGGCCCCCCGAACACCCGACGTAGAGATGGCCTTCCTCTTCCGAATCCAGGTTGAGGAGGGTCTTGCTCGTCAGGAAATCGCTTGCGAGATTGCTGGCACCGGTAAGCCCGGTTTCTTCATCGACGGTGAAGAGAAACTCGAGCGGCCCATGCTCCAATGAGCGGTCTTCCATGATGGCAAGATTTGTGGCAACGGCAATGCCATTGTCAGCACCGAGCGTTGTTCCGTTTGCCATGAGCACATTGTCTTTCCGGACAAGCTCGATGGGATCCTTCGAGAAGTCATGCACTGTGTCATTGTTCTTCTCGCAGACCATGTCAAGATGTCCCTGTAACGCAATACTCCCGACGTGCTCGCGTCCGGGTGATGCCGGTTTCCGCACGACAACGTTCCCGAACTTGTCTCCTTTCGCCTCGAGGCCGAGCTTCTTGGCTGTTTCGATGACGTACTTCACAATTGCTCCCTCATGCTTGGAGCAGCGCGGGATCTTCGCAATTTCCGCGAAGTACTTCCAGACCAGCGCTGGTTTCAATCCTTCGATGGCGTTGGACATTTTCTTCCTCCTGGGATATTCTTGGATGATTTAGGCAAATAGATTGCCTGCTTTTCTCACATCATCGCACTGGGTGGTGCGGGTTCATCCGGGCTGCCGGCCTTCGACAGCGGCACACGAATCAGATAGGCGGCCAGAACACCAAAGACCAGGAGTGCGAGCCACGGACCGATGGTCTCAAATCCCGGCATAGTCCAGAACTCCGCTTTCTCACCCATCTGATCGCGCGCAAAGACTACCACGGCGATAAACAATCCGACAAGCGCCTCCCCGGCGATCAAACCGGATGCACTCAGGATGCCCGCGTTCTCGACGCGTGCCTTCTGCGCATCATTGAATCCACGTTTCTTCGCCATCCTGTCGACCATGCCACGGATGACACCGCCCACAAATATCGCAAAGGTTGTTTCGAGCGGCAGATACATGCCCACGGAAAACAGCATGGGGCTCCGCACCTTTATCAAAATAAGAGAAATACCCATGGCGATACCGACAACGACCAGAGGCCAGGCCATTTCGCCGCCGACAATTCCCTGCGAGAGTGCGGCCATAAGGCCGGCCTGCGGAGCGGGGAGGGTTTTTCCACCGAATCCGCCGCCGGGGTTTGAAGCCAGATCGGAATTATGCAAAACGTACAACGGGAAGAACATCACGAGGCCCGCAAGAATGACGCCGATAATGTCACCGATCTGCATCTTGCGCGGCGTGCCACCCAGGATGTATCCGACCTTGAGATCCTGCAGCATCTCGCCTGCCACAGCGGAGGAAACGCACACCACGGCTGCAACGCCGAGGACAGCAGCTACACCTGACGGCCCGTTGAGCCCGATCACAACCATGGTCAGTGCCGCAATGACTGTTGTCGCAAGTGTCAGACCGGAAATCGGGTTGTTTGAAGAACCGATCATGCCGACAAGGTTCCCCGAGACCGCAGCGAAGAAGAATCCGGCAATCAGCATCACAAGGGCAGCGAGGATTGCCCCGAGGACCATCCCGGTAAAATAGAAGTAGAGTGCGATCATCAATCCGAACACGATGGTAATGACAAACAACACCAGCTTGAATGGAAGATCCTCCTCCGTCCGGTTTGCAGCGCTCGTGGTGCTCGCCGATTTCTTGACATCCGCCATGCCGCGCTTGATCCCCAGAATCAGGTTTTTGCGCATTTTCCAGAGCGTGTAGGTTGCACCGACGAGCATGCCGCCCACGGCAATGGGCCGAACGATATACCTGTACAGATGTCCGGTGAGAGCCGCCCAGGCAGCATCATGAGTTGCCGTTGTTGTTCAACAGATACTTGTCGATCTCTGTTGGGCCGATAAAAAAGACGAGGAGCGGAACGAAGAGACCCCACGCCAGCAATCCCCCGGCGAAGTTCAAGGCGCCGAGTTCGGGACCGATAATGTACCCCACGCCGATATACGCCGGTGTTGCTGCGGGTGCAGAGATCGTCGTAACGCCGCCGGTAGCGATCTTTCTCTGCCTTGTCGGTGAGCCCCAGCTTCACAAAACTCTCCTTCACACGCCCGACCGTCACCTGGAAGTCGTTGGATGCCTGGAACACTCTGAGGCCATCAAGCAACTTGATCACCGCACCGACACCCATCGCCTTGAACAACTGAAGTGCGGCGTCTGCCCCACGCTGTCCGGCTTTGTGGATCTCGCCGGCAGCCACCGATTCTGGAAACGGCAGCGACGTGTCTTCGACCATGACCCGGCGCAGAACCGTCACGAACATGATGCCGAGAATTCCGCCCAGTATCATGAGCGCGGAAGCTGTAAGATATTCGGTCCACATCGTTTCCGGACTGAATTTCCAGAGTCCGAGCACAACGAACGCAGGGATCGTGAAGACGGCGCCGGCAGCCACTGACTCGCCGATCGATCCGACCGTTCGTGCAAAGTTCTCTTCGAGGATGCTTCCCTTCCATAGACGCAGCATCGCCATGCCGATCACCGCAGCCGGATAGGTGGCGGCAATCGTCATGCCCGCCTTCAGGCCGAGGTATGCGTTTGCAGCGCCGAGCACGACACACATCACCAACCCGATGATGAGGGCGCGGATGGTGAACTCTTTCATGTCCGTGTCCGGTGGGACATAGGGCTTATGAGTGGGTTCCGCCATAGTTGCTCCTTGTTAAGGTTGAGGTTCCTGTTGAGTTTCAGGTCGTGGGCTAGGCATTACGGGTGAACAGGGCTTTGAACACATAACCTGCGATTGCGGGGTTCTCTTTGAATCGCCGCGTTGAATACCCATACCAATGCTCTCCATAGGGGACGTAGAGCCGCACTTTGTGCCCATCACGTACCAGTTTCTTACGGAGTTCAGGCCGCACACCGAGCAGCATCTGAAATTCGTACCGGTCTTTCTGCAATCCCAACTTCTTGATCAAGGCCACCGCACCATCCACGAGAACGCTATCGTGCGTGGCGATGCCGACATAGCTTCCGCCAAGCAGCATCTGTTCCAACAGCTTCATGTAGTTCTTCTGTACCTCACCGCGCTGTTGGAAGGCGATTTCCGCGGACTCTTTGTAAATGCCTTTGCATAAACGGAATCCCGACCGTTCCTTCACCAGTCCACGCACATCCTCTTCGGTCCGGAAGAGATATGCCTGAACCACGATGCCCACATTCGCAAACTCGCGGTGAACAGTCCGGAACACATCGATCGTCTCCGTCGTGCAGCCGGAATCCTCCATGTCAATTCTTACGAAATTCTTGTACTGGAGGGCGACAGTGAGTATGTCACGAACGTTTGCGACACAAAACTGCTTGTCAATTTTCAAACCGAGTGAGGTCAGCTTAATGGAGAGGTTCGAATCGAGGTCTTCCTTCGCAATGGTGTGGAGTACGGCAACGGATTGGTCTTTGGCGGCGATCGCCTCGGCACGGGTGGTGATGTCCTCGCCGAGAACGTCCATCGTCCCGCACACTCCCTCGCTGTTGAGTTGCCGGACGCAACGGACGGCATCATCAAGCGTTTCGCCGGCTATGTAGCGGCCGGCGAAAAACCGTATGATGCGGCGCGGGACGAGCGGGATTGCTGCAACAACAATCTTGTTTACAACGTGCATGGGATTGTCTCAAAAAGTGGTGAAATCGAAGCCTTTTCGGATCGAGCCGGGGAATCACGTGAGAATGGACAGGCAGATGCAGCTTGTGTCCACAATATACCCTCGGTACCCCTGAAATGCAAGGAACCGATGAGCCCCTCTCAGCGAAAGAGCAGATTCACAATCCAAACCGCGGCAAGCATACCCGCAACATCTGCAATAATACCCGTAGGTACCGCATGTCGGGTATTCTTTATGGAGACAGTGCCGAAGTAGACCGCCAGCACGTAAAATGTTGTCTCAGAACTGCCGTACATCGTCGATGCCATGATGCCGATCAGAGAATCCGGGCCGTGGACTTTCATCAGCTCCGTCATAATGCCGAGAGAACCGCTTCCCGACAATGGCCGCATAAGCGCCATGGGAAGCGTTTCAGGAGGCATCCCGATCAACGCAGTGACCGGTGACAAAACGGTTATGAGCAACTCCAGTGCCCCGCTGGCGCGAAAGATCCCTATCGCCGCCAGCATTGCCACCAGATAAGGGATGATGCGGATGGCCACATTGAAACCATCTTTGGCTCCTTCGACGAACACCTCGTAGACTTTTACCTTTTTCGCAAGTCCCCAGCCAAGGAACAGGAGAAACATGAGAGGAATGGCAATGAAGGAAACGACCTCGACGAGATTTTTCAGGAATTCGCCCATGTTATGCCTCCATCGCTTTCTTGTACCGGGGCAACCGTTGCAGCAGCTTTGATGCTGCAACGCCGGCAATCGTCGCACATCCTGCGCCAACGATGGAGGTTCCGATAATGATGCCGGGATTTGATGAACCCGCGGCTGCACGGACGGCGATAGCTGTCGCAGGCAGCAAAATCAATCCCCCGGTATTTATTGCCAGAAACGTCACCATCGCATTCGTGGCGGTTCCCACTTTGGGATTGAGTTTATTCAATTCCTCCATGGCCTTCAGGCCGAGAGGAGTTGCTGCATTGCTGAGGCCGAGCATGTTCGCGGCGATATTCATGATGATCGCCCCCACCGCCGGGTGGTCCGGTGGTACATCCGGGAAGAGCCGCTTCGTCACGGGAGTCAGTATGCGCGTCAGCACATGCAGCAAACCGGCCTCTTCAGCCACCTTCATCATGCCGAGCCAGAGCGCCATGATGCCGATCAGGCCAAGCGAAATATTCACCGCAATTGCAGCATAGTCCAGCGCCGCCTGCGTGACGGCTTTCAACTTGACAAATCGTACCGATTCAAGGACGACCTGCACCCGTGCAGATGATTGGTCATCAGCGACGCTGAACTCCACGACTCTGCCGAGCAGGCGCTCTTTGCTGCCTGTTGATTTCGCCATCTCGCGCCACCAGGCGGGGGAGGCGTCGGTGATGTTCATTGTCAGCGAAGCGGTTCCGTCGGCACCTTTCGAGATCACAACGGGCTGCCGTACCGGGTCCAGGGTGCGCTGTGTTCCGTAGAAAGCGTTGAAGTAGTCCGGCGCCGCCACAAGATCCCCTTCCCATGTCTGCCGAATTCCTGACGGTGTTTTGGCAAGCTGCACGGTCGATACAAACGGCTCTCCGTTGCGATACGGATTCTGCACTTCATCGACGATGTCATTGCCAACGGCAACGAACAGTCCGATGAGAATCAAGCCAATCCAGATGTAGTTCAGCATTGCGACTCCAGCTGTTTGGGGAAAGCATGAGGAGAAGTTACCACACAACATGCAATGAAAGCCCGACCGTGCTCAGCGGACCCCTCAGCGAAAGGGTCGGGCTCACATCGAAGCCATACAAACTCGCATCAACGTACGCATCGACAATATTCAACACATACAGAATTACGAAATACCAGGCGTCGGCGTCACGCAGGTTCTTGTAGTCCTCACGGATCCTCCTGTACGCAGCAGCCCTCGGATCGTCCGGGTATGCCAGATAGAGTTGCCGGTAGTCATCTGCATAACGGTTGTACCGTATGAACTCTGCTGCGAAATACACGCCAAGGCCCAGAATCAACGGGGCTTTCCAGTAGGACTCGTTGTACACTTGCCCCGCGCCGGGGAGTACCGCTGAAAACAGCATCGCGAGGCCGGTAGACTTTGCAGGCGCAGGAGGAAGGTGAAGTGTATCGGCTGTGAGAGTGCCCGGCCGGGCGACGGTGGAATCCTTCACCGGGGTCGTGTCACCCGGCACAATCTGCGCATGACAGGCCGTCCACGCGATCAGCAGCGACAAGCACAACGTCGGGAGGCACCGGGCCACGGAACGCTATCCTGCAATAACTGCAATGGCGTCAATTTCCACGCGGGCATCACGCGGGAGGCGTGATATTTCCACGGTTGTCCTGGCCGGCGGAGCGTCTTTGAAAAACGTCGCATACACGGCATTCATTGCCGCAAAATCACCCAGATCTTTGAGATAGACCGTCGTCTTGACGACGTTCGAGAGACCCGAGCCGGCGGTCTCAAGAATGGCTTTCAGATTCTCCAGCACTTGCCGGGTCTGTGACTCGATGTCCGCAGCGACAATCTCTCCTGTCGCAGGTACAAGACCAACCTGACCTGCGGTAAACACCAAGCCGCCCGAAACCTTGATCCCCTGGCTGTAGGGGCCGATAGCGCCGGGCGCATTTTTCGTTGCTACGACTGAGCGTTCCATGGTCGATGGGTATCCTTCATTCAGAGTGTTATGCCTGGACATTTTCGAACAACTCAAGCAGCCGTTCCAGGTCGTCTGCCGAGTAAAACTCCACAACGATCTCTCCCTTCCCGCCCTGCTGCTGGCGGACATGAACACGCGTGGAAAGGAGTCTGCGCAAACGGTCTTCAACTGTCGAAAGTTGTCCGGAAGTTTCCTTCGCCGCTTTGCCCTTCCGCGTTCCGGTGTTCTCCCCACGATCGCGGACGAGGCGTTCGAGTTGACGTACCGAGAGCCCCTTGGCTATCGCCTTTTTGAATACGGCAAGCTGTGACGCAGTGTCCTCCAAACCTGCAATAGCCCGCGCGTGTCCTCCACTCAGTTCCCCCTTGCGCACCGCATTCTGAATAGTTTCGGGAAGCTTCAGCAAGCGCAACGAATTGGTGACCGTGGAGCGCTCTTTGCCGATCCGGTGGGAGACTTCTTCCTGCGTGAAGCTGCACTCTTCGATAAGGCGCCGGTAGGAGATGGCAATTTCGATCGGATTCAGATGCTCGCGCTGGAGATTTTCAATAAGCGCCAGTTCCAGCATCTCCTCGCTGGTCGCAACACGGATGATGTACGCGGGAATTTTCAGCAGGCCCGCGCTCCGCGCTGCGCGCACACGGCGTTCGCCCGATATGAGCTGATACCCGCCGGCCGCGCGGCGGACCGTGATGGGCTGGATGATACCCTTCTCCTGGATCGAGCGTTTCAGCTCATCAAGCGCAACCGGATCGAAATCTGCCCGGGGTTGGTAAGGGTTGCGCTCAATCTTGTCAAGAGCTACATGCACAATCACCTGATCTGTGGAGCCATCGTCGGTCATCTGCTGGACCGGTTCCGGCGATTGCTGCACGGGGCGGGGAATCAGCGATGCGAGTCCACGACCCAGGGCGAACTTGTTCTTTGACATACAGGAGGGTCCTTATTGCCAACCGGCTGGCACCTGCTCCCGGTACGGGAGTGTGATTGTTGCGCGAGAGCACCTCCGCGGCAAGGTCCATGTAGTGTCTGGTGCCGGACGAGATTGCATCATACAGAATGATAGGCTTGCCGAAACTCGGCGCTTCGCTCAAGCGCACGTTGCGCGCGACAACGGTCTTGAACACTTTCTCACCGAAGTATTTCCGGACTTCCTCAACGATCTGGTTTGAAAGTCGCAGACGACTGTCGTACATCGTCATCAGCACACCCTCGATATCCAGCCGCTCGTTCAATTGCTTTTTCACCATATTGATGGTGTTCAGCAGTTGGCCCAGCCCTTCGAGCGCAAAGTACTCACACTGCACGGGGATGAGGACGGAATCCGCTGCGGTAAGAGCATTCAGCGTGAGGAGTCCGAGAGACGGGGGGCAATCGATGAAAATGAAGTCGAACCGGTCCCTCATGGACTCAAGCCCCATCTTGAGCCGCCGCTCGCGATGCTCCAAATCCACCAACTCCACCTCCGCTCCAACCAGATTGATGTGAGAGGGAAGAATTGACAGGTGCGGCATCTGTGTCTGGCATACGATCTCTTCTGCGGTACGTTCCCCCACGAGCATTTCGTACGTGCTTAAACCGTCAGCCGGCGGTTGCACACCCAGACCGCTCGTCGCGTTGGCCTGCGGATCGGCATCAACAAGCAGGGTCTTGCGCTCTGCGGCAGCGATGCATGCAGCGAGGTTGACCGCTGTGGTGGTCTTCCCCACTCCCCCCTTCTGATTTGCAATCGTGATGATCTTACCCAAAAGCGTGGAACCCCGTGGAACGTGTGTAGTACGTGAATATAAGGCATTCCGGAGGGAGAAGCAAAGGAAGGGGAAGGGACAATAAGGGACAAGGAAGGGACAGGAAGGGACAAGAAGGGACAAGAAGGGACAGGAAGAAAAGAGATAAGAAGAACATGGCTGAGGTTGAGCTCGCTACGAGAGTACAAGCGGGAGGGAGGATTGACGGAAGCCTACGTGAAACATTCCCCGGAGACTACCGTGTAGCCGCGAAGAAACTCGGATGTCGTCATCCTCCGGTGCCCCTCCTGTTGCAGCTCAAGGATTTCCACCGTGGCATCAGACTGAAGTCACTGATAGGGATTGACCGGCCACACACACGGTCCCCGGCGGACCATCGGCCACCCGGGGAGTCACACGCGTCCTGTAAATCTTCAACTGCCGCCCACGGTGCATCGTCCAGGCACACGGGTGAGGAGAGAGTCCACGGACAAAATTGTGTATCTGAAGAGCAGGAGCACTCCAGTGAATATGGCATTGCTCCCGGAAGATCTTTGGAGCCGGCGAAGCCAGAGTGCCGTCTTGCTGCTGCGCAACGATCGTCCCTGCCTCAATCTGTCGCACGGTCTCAACCACCAGCCGGGCACCGAGCAAGGCGAGACGATCATGAACGCTTCCGGCATCGTCGTCCGGCCCGACCTGCAGGCGAGATTGAAGCAGCAGATTCCCCGTGTCGACCGTATCCTCGAGAAAGAAAGTGGTCACGCCGGTCTCGCCGTCGCCGTTCATCAACGCCCAGTTGATCGGTGCCGCCCCGCGATAGCGCGGAAGAAGTGATGCGTGGAGATTGAACGTCCCGCGTGAGGGGAGTGCAAACACTTCGCGGGGTAGAATGCGGAAAGCAACAACGACAGCAAGATCCGGCGCACATGCACGGACAGCCGAAGCAAACTCGGGATCCGTAACGCGGGATGGTTGCAGCAGCGGGATGTTGTGCCGAAGGGCAACTTCTTTTACCGGAGTGGGCGTGAGATGCCGGCCCCGTCCCCGAGGCTTATCAACGCCCGTGACAACTGCGGCAAGGGGATACCCGGCCGCAATCAGAGCTTCCAGACTCGGCACCGCAAAGTCTGGTGTTCCCATGAACACAAGCCTGAGCAACGCCTATCCGATCACTTTGTACTGGTTTGGGACGACATCATATTCCACTTCGAGTTCGCCTCGGTCGATCTTGTTGAGGCGGCCACGGTGGAGCTTGCGCTTGATCATACTGAGGCGGTCGACAAAAAGCACACCGTTGAGGTGGTCTACTTCGTGGAGGATGACGCGGCTCAGCATGCCCGCGGCCTCGATTTCCCGCGCATCGAAATTCCGATCGCGGTACGTCACGCGAATCCGTTCCGCACGCTGCACTTCATCCCGGAGTTCAGGAAGGCTCAGGCATCCTTCTTCCAGGACCCACTTGCCTTCTTCATCCAGGACCTCAGGGTTGAACATGGCGAGAGGCTCGAAGTTCTCCACTCCTTCGCTGCCGGTCATGTCAACCACAATAAGACGCTGCAACAGTCCGACCTGATTGGCGGCGAGGCCGATACCATTCGCTTTCCGCATCGTCTCCAGCATATCGTCGGCGGCCCGCACAAGGGTTGCCGACAGATGCTTGACCGTCCGTGCCTTTTTCCTGAGGACAGCATGATTATACGTATAGATAGGCAGCAGTGCCACGGTGTGCTCCACGAAATATCCCGCTATAGAAAGGTCAATGTGACGATGCCGGCGCCCCGGAACTCACTACCCGACGCGCACCAACGAACCGCTTCCGATAGTATGTACTCTCCAGCGATGACAGCGTCACTCCCTGGCTCACACTGGCGTGAGCGAACAGGTCGTCCTCAATGTAAATACCGACGTGCGACGGACGGTAGCCGGTGGTATTGAAGAACACCAGATCACCAAACGCCAGGTTGCTCTTTGCCACGGGCGAACCGACCGAGAACTGCTCCCGCGCAGATCGCGGCAGCTGCTGTTGGGCGCCCCTTTCGTACACTTTGGCTGTAAAACCAGAACAATCAATACCCTCCCTCGTGTTCCCTCCGTACAGGTACGGAGTGCCAAGGTAGGAGACAACGTCGAGCAGGAGCCGGTCGCGATCCAATCCTGCAGGAGTGCGATTGGAATACCGCGATGAGGGCGCAGTCCTAGAGGCCAGCCGGGTGCGCACCTTGTCGATATCCACTTTCCGGTCGTCCTCACGCTCCTCTTCGGCCCGGATGCGCGTGGCAAAGCGCATCTCGTTGTCCTCCTCAACCCGGGCGTCCATTGTCGCGCCGGAACGGAAGCGGGGACTGGACGATGAGCATCCTTCGAGAAACAGCGGGGCGATGGCACACAGCAGTGCCACCGCCCCTCTCAGCGCCAACTGCCGATCATTCCGCGGGGTCTGCATGCCGTGCCGGTATCAGCCCAGATATGCACGCAACTGCTTGCTCCGCGACGCGTGACGCAAACGGCGGATTGCCTTTTCTTTGATTTGCCGCACGCGTTCGCGTGTCAGCTTGAATTTTTCTCCGATCTCTTCCAGCGTCAAGGAGTGCTCGCGCCCGAGCCCGAAGTACAACCGGATGACTTCCGCTTCCCGGTCGCTGAGCGTTGACAGCGCACGCTCCACTTCACGGCTGAGCGACTCCTTCATCAATTCGCTGTCCGGCGCCGGTTGACGCTCGTCCTGAATGACGTCGAGCAGCCGGTTGTCCTCCCCCTGCGCAAAAGGCGCATCCATCGACAAGTGCCGCCCCGAAATCTTCAGGGTATCCGACACTTCAAAAAGTGACATGTCAAGCTCTTCAGCGAGCTCGCTGGCACTCGGTTCACGCTCGAATTCCTGCTCCAGCGAACTGAACGCCTTGCCGATCTTGTTCAGTGCTCCGACGCGGTTTAACGGCAACCGCACAATTCGCGACTGCTCCGCAAGAGCCTGAAGAATGGACTGCCGGATCCACCAGACCGCATAGGAGATAAATTTGAAGCCGCGGGTTTCGTCGAACCGCTTTGCAGCCTTGATCAGGCCGAGGTTTCCCTCATTGATCAGATCGCCGAGCGAGAGTCCCTGGTTCTGATACTGCTTTGCCACGCTCACGACAAACCGGAGATTGGCCTTGGTCAGTTTTTCCAGGGCCAACTGATCCCCCTTCTTGATGCGTCGGGCAAGATCGATCTCTTCATCTGATTTGAGCAGATCGACCTTGCCAATTTCCTGCAGATACTTATCGAGCGACTGGCTTTCTCGATTCGTATACTGCTTGGTAATCTTCACCATGCATACCTCATGTCCGGTTTCTGCATTATCATACGGCTGCAACGCTGAAGCGTTGCAGCACACTACCGCACTTGCGACAGAAAGCTGGTTCCTGCCAACGAACTGCGAATGCCGAAATAGTCGGCGACTGTCGCGGCCACATCCGCAAATGTTGAGCGTGAGCCGAGGGACGTCCCTTTTTTCCGCCCTCCGGTAAGACAGAGCAACGGTACATATTCCCGGGAATGGTCGGTACTCGGGGTGACAGGGTCGTTGCCGTGGTCCGCTGTAAGTATCAACAGATCTCCGGCGCGGACAGTTTCCACCAGACGCGGGAGCATCCCATCGAAAGACTCAAGCGCGGCCGCAAATCCCCTCGGGTCGTTCCGGTGACCATAGAGTGAATCGAAATCCCCGAGGTTGGCAATGATCAAACCGCGGCACATTTCGCCTGATTGCGCGACAAGTTCTTCCATACCCTCCGCATTCGTCCGGGTGTGTCGTGAGCGCGCCAGTCCACGATGGGCAAACAGATCGTCAACCTTCCCGACGCCAACGGTCTCTATTCCGTGAGATGCCAGAAGATCGAGCAAGGTGTCAGCCGGCGGATCGAGGGAGAAATCCTTCCTGTTCGTGGTGCGGACGTACGCGCCCTCTGTGCCCACAAACGGTCGTGCGATTACGCGCCCCACCGAAGCCGCACCCGTACACACCTGATCACGGGTTTGCCGGCAGATTCTGTAGAGCTGCTCGAGGGGAATGATCTCTTCGTGTGCCGCAATCTGGAAGACCGAATCGGCGGAGGTGTACACAATGGGCTGCCCCGTTCGCACATGCTCTGCCCCGAGTTCCTGAATGATCGCTGTTCCGGAGGCCGTTGTGTTGCCAAGGAACCCCGTGCATCCGGTGATCGAGAGGAACCGGTTCATCAGATCAGCCGGGAACCCTGCCGGATACGTGGGAAACTTCTGTTCGACTACAATTCCCGCCAGCTCCCAGTGTCCCGTTGTGCTGTCTTTCCCGCACGATTTCTCCGCCATGCGACCGAAAGACGCTCCCGGTTTCTCTGCTGCGTCAACTCCGCGGATGACGGCTATATTGCCAAGACCGAGCGCACCGAGAACCGGGAGACGCAACCCTCCAACGGCCTCGGCGGTGTGTGCGAGCGTGTTACTTCCCTCATCGCCGTACTGGCCAGCATCGGGGAGTGCGCCTATCCCGACCCCATCGAGTACCACCAGAACGACCTTCCCGTCGATCAGGAGTATACCTTCTTCTCATTGCACTTGCACACCTGAACACGGTGCTCATTAAACTTCCACGAATTACTCTGGGAGGACTTCTCGGATGTCACCATGAGAATAGGCTGAAAGATCTCACCGCATGTGGGACACTTCGACCCCTTCATCATCGCGGCTTTGGCTGCTTTATCCGCAAAGCTCTGCTGTTTTGCCATGGAAACGTACTTCCTTTCGTTACAGTAATGTTGATCAATACACTCGTACGCCGTTGCCACCGGCGGTCGCCACCTTGGCGTGCACCTGGCCGGCGTTTGTCATCAACTCGCGCGACCGCATCCCCTCACTCAACCCGCAGACACCCATGCTCACGGTGACGGAAAAATTCTTGCTCCCGTACGAAATCACGTGGCTGGCAATGTTCTTCCGGGCTTTCTCGGCCCAGAGGTATGCATTGCTTGCGGTCATGTTCGCGAGCACCACCGCCAACGTCCGTTGCTCCATCGTGCCCACAGCGTCGTAGGCACGCATCTGCGCCTTCACAAGCGACGTCACTTCGCGGTAGATCACATCGGTGACTTCGCGGCCGTACCGCCGCACGTGCTCATCGAGTCCATCAACGGTCAGGACCACCAGCGCGAGTTCACCGTTCATGTCTTCGGCGCGCTGCACTTCTTCCTCAATCCGGCGCAGGAAAAACTTTGTCGTTATCAATCCGGTCAGGTGGTCGACCGAAAGATACTCTTTCACCACTTCGTTCATGAACCCGACCTCAAGTACGGCGGCGGCATTCTCCACCAGGCGGTACAGCATCTCCACCTCCTGCCCAGAGAAACTCGAATTCTTCGGGCTTTCCACCGCAACCGCCCCATAACAGCGGTTATACGAACTGATCGGTACACAGACAAACCCGCCTTCCTTGGCGAGCTGTTCTCCTCGGTGGTACCGCGGCCGCTCTTCCGCGGCAAGATCGGGGATGACCTCCACTCTGTTGCTGGCAATGACTTCACCGACCAGGCTTTGCGCGACGTCGACCAGCTGGGACGGAAGCACCGTGACCTGCCCCGAGGGGTTGACCACCTTCTGCACCGTCCAACCACGCACATCATCGTTGTACATCGTTACCGTCAGCACCGCAGGATTGACGAGGCGACCGATTTCCTCCACCAGGGCATTCATGACCGCGAGTTCCGAGTGATCTGCTTTCAGGCGATCCTGCAACCGCCGGATCGAACCGAGCAGTTCGGAGTCAAGCATAAGATCATACTTGTCTGTATAGCTTTTGATGAGTGCGGAGATGAGCTTCGTGAACCGTCCAAGCAGGTCCACCGTCTCTTGCCCGAAGGCGTCCTCCGCCGTGCTGTCGGCAACAAGCACGCCCACTGTCTCAATTTCGTGGATGCTGCTTCTGAAGAACACCGGGACCGCTACTGCAGACCGGACACCGGCTGCTGCTTCGTAGTACCGCAGCATTTCAGTTTCCGCCGCCGGGTTGACCTCAGACAATATCTGCGGCTTACCGCTCGTCGCGACTGTACTCAGCAGGTCTGTGCCAACGTCAAAGCGACGGACTTTGGCAAACGCTTCGCTGTCAGTGGCAACTCCTTCCAGAACAATCTGATTGCGCTCAGGATTCTTCCAGAAGAATGCCGCGCTGTGGGCAAACAGCGTGTTCTTCACCACAATAAGGGTCTTGTCGACAAGTGAGTGAAACTCCACCCGCGGCTCGCTTTCCCGTCCCGCTGCCTCGCTGTCGAGATCAAAAAAATCCACGATCTCGGTCTCGCGCAACACAGGTGCGCCCGCATCAATTATCGGCTTCGCCGATTTTGACGACGGAACTACATGCGGCTCGTCTTCCGGATGCTTCACGACGTACTCCCGACCGTCAGGCTGATAGTCGTCGAAGAGCATCCGCGTCTGCTGCGATTCCGGCTTTTCGGGATCCACGGCGTGGTCCTCGGTTGTTTCTTCTCGTTTCCCTGCCCCTTTGTGCTTTCTCCACGGCGGGAAGGCAAAAAAACCCGCTCCCGCTAATGCCCCGTACAGGAACAGGCTCATGCCACCGAGAAGATTGTGAACTTGGTTGTGCAATTTTGGGTCAGATAACACAATATCGTTAAAATTTAACAAAAACCGCCGGAAAAGTCAAGAAAAACGGAAGATAATCGGCGCAAAAGAATAGAATTCAACAGCGTCAGCGAAACAGGGTTATCGCGACGGGTAATGCAAGAACTTCTTGCTCTCCTTCAAGAAACCTGCGTTTTCCGCATTCCACTCGTCTTCGAGGGACAGAGGATTTCCGCCCTTCTCCAGAAAGCCGGCTACAGACGCTTTCCCCAACAGCTTCCCCAACCAACGATAGTTCAACTTCACCACCGCTGGCCGCTGGCGAAGAAGTTCGGAAATCACCACAAGCCCGGTGAGCACCGGGCGGAAGACGGAGCGGTCAAGCATTTCTATTCTGGCGCCGTGGCACAACTCCCCTGCATGCTTGGATGATGACGGTGTGAAATGCGAAGGCACAAAAGTGACTCCCGGCAATTGGTGGGCGTTGAGCGCCGCAGAGAGGGAATCTCCATCAAGGAATGGTGCCCCCAGCAAGAAAAACGGAGCCGCCGTGCCTCTCCCTTCACTGACGTTCGTAGCTTCCAGAAAACACGTGGCAGGATACACCACTGCTGTCTCGGGAGTCGGAATGTTCGGCGACGGGGCAACCCAGGTGAGTCCGGTGTCACTCCAATCCATATCCCTCCCCCAACCTTCCATCCAGATCACCCTGAGATCCGCCTTCCTGCCTCCATCCAGCCAGCCCGAGGAGTTCATGAATGTCGCAAGTTCACCGCACGTCATACCATACACGACGGGAATCGGACCGATGCCGACAAACGATCGAAGAGAATCTTCGAGCAATGGTCCATCCACACCAGCTCCGAGAGGGTTGGGTCTGTCGAGAACCACAAACGGAATCTGATGCTCCGCGGCGGCATCCATGCAGAGTTTCAGCGTGCTGATGTATGTGTAGAACCGCGCCCCCACATCCTGAATGTCGTACAGGAGCAGATCGACATTCTTCAGCATTTCCGCCGTAGGCTTGTTCTGTTCACCGTACAACGAAAAGACGGGGAGCCCCGACGTCGTATCGACACCATCGCCGACCTTCTCACCGGCTCCGGCTGCACCGCGGATCCCATGCTCGGGTCCGAATAGTGCAGTCACGGTAATACCCGCATGTCGCAGGCTGTCGAGCAGCAACTGTCCGGAATAGAGCCTGCTCGTGTGGTTGATGATCATGCCAACCCGCTTGCCCTCCAGTATCTGGAGGTGCCGTGCAACCAGGCAATCGGCACCCGTACTCACTGCAGGCCGGGCGAAGGCATTAACAGGGGCAGTAGTGAGCATGGTAATGATGGCAAGTTGTTTGAGCATGGCAGTTATTCACACAAGCCCTTTCTCGCGTGCGATGCACCACGCAGCGATACTCATCCCGTCCCAGATCTCGCCTTCCCTGATTTTGCGGTTGATCTCGACGGGCCAGCAGAGCTCGAGTTCGAATTGTTCGGTCTCGTCGGGCGATGCCCCCACACTGCGAAGATCACGCGCAATATACACCCGGCAAAGTTCGTCGGTGACGCCGTTGTACGGATTGAATTCCCCTATGCACGCAAGCGAGACGGCCGAAAACCCCGTCTCCTCCGCAAGCTCGTGCCAAGCCGTCTGATCGTGTGTCGAACCATCCTTCACAGCACCACACGGAAACTCCAGACTCTCCCTTACCCCCGAGATATCGAAACTGGTTCACAAGAAGGATTCTGCCATCGTCTGCTATCGGTATCACACATGCTGACCCAAGAGAATGAACGTAGTGATACTCTCCTTCTTTGCCCGAAGGAAGCACAACGGTATCACGCCCATAGCTCCACCAGGGATTCTTGAATTGGACGGATCGGGACAGTGTCTTCCAGGGATGAAGGGCCATACTGATTGTGAATTGTGGACCGACAATCCACGATTGTGGATTGGATGATCTATTACCTGTTTTCCGCCAGTTCTTTCTCCGGGAAGAAAAACCCGACTTCGATGATTCCGTTCTCGGCCGAGTCGGAGCCATGGACGATATTCTCGCCTTTGCTGTCCGCGTAGAGTTTGCGGATCGTACCGGTAGCGGCCTCTGCAGGATCAGTCTTGCCGATCAAGGTGCGGAAGTCCTCCACAGCATTCTCTTTCTCCAGCGCGATCGGCATGCAGGCCCCGCTGCACATGAACTCGACGAGACCCGTGAAAAAGGGGCGCTCTTTATGCACGGCATAGAAGGCGCGGGCACCGATCGGGCTCAACCGCACCATCTTCATTCCGAGGATTTTGAATCCTGATTTCTGAATCCGAGCGATGACCTCGCCCTGGAGGTTCTTGCGGACACAGTCCGGCTTGAGTATTGCAAGTGTGCGTTCGATGGCCATGGATCAAGGTTTAGGTTTTGATAAGGGGTGAATGAGAGACAGTGCTATTTCTTTGCACGTGTCTTTGCGCGCTTCGTTGTCTTCTTCGCCTTTGGTTTGGGGCGCGCGATGTTCTTCTTTGCGACCTTGGCTGCTTTGGGTCTGCCCTTCTTCAATGCACGCGCCATCGTTTCGCCGATGAGGGCCGGACTCTCGACTACATGAATCCCCGCTTTCGTCATTGCATCCATCTTTTCCTGCGCGGTCCCCTTGCCCCCGGAGATGATCGCACCCGCATGACCCATGCGGCGCCCGGGAGGAGCCGTGCGACCGGCGATAAATCCGACAACAGGCTTCTTCATGAACTTGCGGACGTACGCGGCAGCCTCTTCCTCGGCGGTGCCGCCAATCTCCCCGATCATCACAACACCGGAAGTTCCGGGGTCCTCGTTGAACATCTTCAATGCGTCAAGGAATCGTGTTCCGATCACCGGATCTCCGCCGATCCCGATGCATGTGGACTGTCCAATGCCGAGCTCGGTCAGCTGCCAGACTGCCTCGTAGGTGAGTGTCCCGCTTCTCGACACCACTCCCACCGTCCCCTTTTTGTGGATAAACCCGGGCATGATGCCCACCTTGGCCTGGCCGGGAGAGATGATGCCGGGGCAGTTCGGGCCTATCAGGCGCACCCCGCGTTTCGTCACATATTCGTAGGCAGTCAACATGTCACGGGTCGGGATGCCTTCAGTGATGCAAACGATCAAGCCCACACCTGCATCCGCGGCTTCGATGATGGCATCTCCTGCGAATGCCGCAGGCACAAAGATCACTGAGGTATTGGCGCCGGTTGCCTTGATGGCTTCAGACACCGTATTGAATACCGGCACCGCCTCGGGGAATGGAT
Source organism: Ignavibacteriota bacterium (assembly GCA_963849385.1). Classification (GTDB taxonomy): domain Bacteria; phylum Bacteroidota; class Ignavibacteria; order UBA10030; family UBA6906; genus Fen-1255. The sequence continues at coordinate 889,857 of CAWKHH010000003.1, forward strand.
CCTTCTCCGTTCCGCCGTACGTCGTTCCGCCTTTGCCTGGAGTGACGCCGGCGACCACCGTCGTCCCGTATTCCATCATCTGTTTGGTGTGAAACGTCCCTTCACCACCGGTGATGCCTTGCACGACGAGGCGCGTGTTCTTATTGACGAGGATGCTCATGAGTTGAGGTTGAGTGTGAGGTTGAGGATTTGGCTAACGCTCTGCGAACGTGACACGAGAACGGGGATCACGGTGGAGATCCAGGTTTCAGAAGAATCTCCACGGCGTCCGCGACTCGGAGGACTGTAGGTTCGTCGAACTGCTTGCCTATGAATTGGACACCGATAGGCAGCCCGTGACGGTCCGTGCCGCACGGAATGCTGATCGCCGGCACACCCGCCAGATTGGCCGATACCGTATAGACATCTGATAAATACATTGCGAGTGGATCGTCAATCTTCTCGCCAATCTTGAAGGCGGTTGTGGGAGTCGTGGGCATCAGCAGACAATCCACGTCCCGGAACGCCGCAACGAAATCATTCTGAATGAGGCGCCGGACTTTTTGCGCTTTGCGGTAGTAGGCATCATAATACCCCGCGGAGAGCACATAGGTTCCCAGCATGATCCTCCGCTTGACTTCAGCGCCAAAACCCTCGCTCCGTGAACGCACATACATCTCCGTCAGATCACGTGGGGCAGGAGCACGGTAGCCATAGCGTGCGCCGTCGTACCGCGCAAGATTGGAGGATGCTTCTGCCGTCATCAAAATGTAGTAGGTCGAGATCGTGTATCGCGAGTGCGGCAGCGTAACTTCCCGGATGACCGCCCCTTCGTGGCGCAGCGCATCGACTGTCGTTTCAATCGCTGTGCGGACTTCTTCGTTCAATCCTTCTGTAAACGCTTCGCGCGGCAGCCCTATGCGAAGTCCCCGCACATCACGGGTCAATGAGCCTTCGTAGTCGGGAACGGGCACCGTGGCAGAAGTGGAATCCCGGGGATCGTGTCCTGCGATCACCTGCAGAACGCGGGCCGCATCGGCGACGGAGTTGGCAAACGGGCCGATTTGATCGAAGGACGATGAGAGAGCGACGAGTCCGTATCGCGAAACCCTGCCATACGTGGGTTTCAACCCTACAACGCCGCAAAATGCCGCCGGTTGCCTGATCGAGCCACCGGTGTCGGTACCCAGCGCCGTGTGTGCCATACCTGCGGCAACAGCAACGCAGGACCCGCCACTGGACCCGCCAGGGACGCACGATTCGTCGACGGGATTGCGCACCGGTCCGAATGCGGAATTTTCCGTGGACGAACCCATCGCGAACTCGTCAAGATTCGTCTTGCCGATGATGATGGCGTCTTCCTCTTCGAGACGCGCGACGGCTGTCGCGTCATACAACGACACAAAATGCTCGAGCATTCGGGAGGCACAGGTGACGCGCTCCTGTTTAATGCACAGGGCGTCTTTAATGCCGACGACCATACCCGCCAGCCTGCCCGCCCGACCTTCCTCACGTCTTCGGTCGATGTCGCGCGCGCGCATCAGGGCTCTCTCGCCGAATACCGAGAGGAAGGCGTTCAACCCGCTCCTGCGTTCGATCGTCGCAAGATACTCCAGCGTTGTCGCAACGCATGTCGTGGTACCCGAGTCCAGCGCGCGGCGTGTACGGTCATATGTGGCGGATGCTGGAATCAGCGTGATCTCACGCGGCATGACACTAGGGTTCGATGCGAGTCGATTTCTCCAGGTCCTCTTTCACCCCGCGCATGGCGCTCTTGAATTCGCGCATGGCTTTGCCGATGCTCTTCCCCATTTCGGGAAACTTCTTCGGCCCGAAAAATATGAAGATGACGAGCATGACGACGAACAGCTCCGAACCGCCAATGTTGTCGAACAACACGGGCTGCTATCCTTTCTGTTCCGGGGTCTTGCCGTCGATCTTTTTCGTTTCCGTCTCGACGTCATCCTGCATCTCGCGCGAGGCTTTTCGGAACTCGCGGATGCCCTTGCCGAGCCCTTGTGCGAGTTCAGGGATTTTCTTCGCGCCGAAGAATAGAAAGAGCACGGCGATGATCAGGATGATTTCTGTTGTGCCGATGTTGCCCATTGGCTTTTCCTCCTCACTTACCTCTGTTGAACATACGTGCCTTCTGCGACACTGTTCGGCACGACACAAGACATCACATGATTCAGGATCGAGTCGAAGAGCCGCCGTCCGTCAGCGTACCCCAGGAGAGGGTCGGATGCCCGTTCGGGATGCGGCATCATTCCCAGCACATTGCCCGCCGCATTGACGATCCCCGCGATATTGGCCAACGACCCATTGGGATTCGCTTCTGGAGTGACCGCACCGGTGGCGTCACAATAACGGAAAACAACCTGCCCGTTCAGCTCCAGCTCCCGTAGTGTCTTCTCGTCCACAAAGTAGTTGCCATCGCCGTGCGCGACGGGAATAGTCAACACCTCCCCCGGCGCGTATTCCCCGGTAAACGGGGTGAAGGCATTATCGACACGCACATGTACATGCCGGCACACGAAGCGCAGCGAATCATTTTTCAACAGGACCCCGGGAAGTAGTCCCGCTTCAACAAGAATCTGGAACCCGTTACAGATACCGATAACAAGCCCGCCGTCCGCCGCAAACGCCGCGACCTCTCGCATGACCGGCGAGAAACGCGCTATTGCGCCACAACGCAGGTAGTCGCCGTAAGAAAATCCACCGGGCAGGATCACCACATCCGCCGCCTGCAGCGAGTGCTCCTTGTGCCACAAAAAGACCGCGTCCTGTCCGAGGATTTTCTTGCACACCTGGTATGCATCATGGTCACAATTCGACCCCGGGAACACCACCACGCCGAATCGGACCGTCGCGTTCTTCACCCTTCGTTCTCCACTTCAAATCGAAAATCTTCCATCACCGGATTCGCCAGAAGTTTCCGGCAAATTTCATCGGTCGCGGCACGCGCAGCATCGACATCGTTCCCTTCAAATGTCACCTCAACATATTTCCCCATACGCACGGCACTCACCCCGGCAATACCCAGCGACCCGATAGCATGCGACACCGCTTTGCCCTGAGGATCGAGGATCGATGGACGTAACGTGACATGGATCCGGGAACGAATCATAGCGCCTCTTTCAGGAATCCACCCGCGGATGACTGATGCGTTCTTCATCATACTGCGACCCGATGTGCGCTAATCGTTTCACCAGTCCTCCGACATACCGGATCAGTCCTATGACAATGAACAACAGAAACAAGGGAAAAATTGCATTCCCTGCAGTAATGAATCCCACGATCACCGCAAGCGTGAGGAATATGAACTTCCATGGCTCTTTCCGTATTGCGCGCGCAGAAACCCGCGGAAGCGTGTCGTACCTGACCTTGCTGACCATGAGCAATGCCAGCACAATGCTCAACCACGGAAGCACATCTGATGCATAGCTCCGGAACGGCTCGGTGCCGTTCACAGCGTTAAAGACGAACGATGCAGCAGTGATAGCGCTGACGGGAACCGGCAGGCCTACAAAATGGTCTTTGTCAAATCCAACGAGCTGTACATTGAAGCGTGCGAGCCGCAGACCCGCAAAGATCATCAGGAGCGAGCTGAGGAAAATCCCCAGTCCATCAAGCGTATGGAGGGAAAACTGATACACCAGAAAAGCCGGCGCTGCGCCGAATGATATCACATCCGAGAGCGAATCGATCTCAACGCCGAACTGCGACGTGGATTTCGTGATGCGAGCCATGATGCCGTCGAGGGCATCAAACCCCGCCGCGAGGATGATGAACCAGCAGGCAGGGATGAATTCGTTGCGGCTTGAGTGAATGACGGACATAAAGCCGGAGAACATATTCAGCACGGTGAAGAGACTGGGAACAACCGCACGTGTGATTCTCATTGCCCTATCCGGGTGTCGAAAAATGTGCAAGCACCGTCTCTCCTGCCACTGTACTTTCCCCGGCTGTCACGTCGACGGTGACCGACCGCGGAAGAATGACGTCAACACGCGAACCGAATTTGATCATGCCGAACCTGGCTCCGGCAACCGCCGCATCGCCTTCGCGTACCTCGGCGATAATGCGCCGCGCAATGAATCCCGCTATTTGTTTGAAGAGCACCCGCCCACGCGGGTGGGCGATACCGATATGTGTTCGCTCGTTTCGCAACGAAGCCTTCTCATCGAACGCCACCAGGTATTCTCCCGGAAAATGCCTGAAGTACTCCACGGTACCGCTCACCGGGTACCGATTAACGTGCACGTTTAGCGGGGACATGAAAATGCTTATCTGAATCGCGGCTCCATGAAGGTACTCGGCATCCGTGACATCACGGACAAACAGTACCTTGCCATCAGCCGGGGCAATCACCAGGTCGCCATCGCCCGGGGTGCTCCGTTCCGGATCGCGAAAGAAATAGAGCGTAAACGCAAGAAGCAACGCCAGTACTGCTGCGATTGAGGCCTTAACAACGCGATCGTCCAACAGTAGCCATGAAACGAGGGTTCCGACGAGAACGAGCACCACCACCACGCCGACCACATCGTACCCGTAGCGTGTGATCACCGGGGAGGGTCCTGTTGGAAAACATGGCTCGGAGAGTATTTCATCGTATCAAAGTACCAAAAGGTAGGCAGAAAGTCAAAAACTCGCTCCCCAGTCCGGACCAGCCGGCTGGGGAGCGAATACTGAGGAACTCATTTCACGTGGAATTCGATGCGCCGGTTTTGAGCGCGGCCCTCGGCCGTGCTATTGGGAGCAATTGGATCGCGGAGGCCATATCCCTTTGCCGTGAGCCGGCTTGCGGGGATACCCTTCGCAATGAGCCACGAGCGTACAGTGTCAGCGCGCCGCAGTGAGAGCTGTTCGTTGCTGATACGCGATCCAACGTCGTCCGTGTACCCGGCGACTTCGACCTTCAGATCGCTGTTCGTGAGGAGGGCTGCATAGGCCCGTTCCATCATGTTCTCCGAATCCCGGGTCAATGTTGCGCTAGCGCTGAGGAATTTGATCCCCTGGAGAACCACTGCTTTGCCGCGCTCCAGAATGATGGTATCCTTCAAGACATCGTCTTTGGGATCAAGCGGATTTGTCCCGCGGATGATCTCAGCCCCATCGATCAGACCGCCGCCGTCTGTATCGGCCTTGAGAGGGTCAGTGTGGTATTTCATCACCTCTTCACCGTCCACAATACCGTCACCATCGCTGTCGGGATTCAAAGGATCCGTGTGATACACCTTTACTTCGTCGCGGTCGGAAAGACCATCGCCGTCAGTATCTACTTTTAGAGGATCAGTATGATATCTGAGCACTTCGTCGCCATCGGTCAGGCCGTCACCGTCAGTATCCGGTTTCAGCGGGTCGGTATGATATTTCAGCACTTCGTCGCCGTCAGAGAGCCCGTCGCCATCGGTATCATACTTTGTCGGATCGGTGTGATATTTTAGAACTTCCTCACCGTCGGTCAAACCGTCACCATCTGTATCGGCACGAAGAGGATTTGTATGGTACTTGCGGACTTCATCCCCATCGGACAGCCCGTCTCCGTCGGTATCAGGGTTGAGCGGATCAGTGCCCAGTCTGCGTTCTTGGCCGTTCGTCAGCCCGTCATTGTCATCGTCGTCCGCATCACTTCTGCCTGGAAACCAGTGGAAACCGACTTTGAGTGACGGGGAGCCGTCAGGAGAACCGTTTTCCCGTAAGTCCAATGCATCGGAGAAGTTCGTGGCTCCGAGGTCGACATCAATGGCAAAATTGCTCGATGTAAATGCTTCAATGCCCAGGCCTACGGGAATGACATACGCTGTATGTTGCTGATCATCGGGTGCAGGAGCTCCACCGACCGTCTTGCGGCTGTAGAGCATCATTCCACCGCCGACGCGTACGTAGGGAGAGAGCGCTGAATTGGGGAAAAACCGGAAGTACCCCTGAAGCGCAACCGGGAAGGCATTGACACGAAGGTACGAATAGCTCAACCCGGGGAGGAGGGGATCCTGACCCGATTTCAGCACCTCGTATCCGCCAGTGAAACCAACAGAGAAGACCGGGCTGAGTCCGTAACGGATACTGAGAAGGCCGCCCGAGGCCGATTTTCGTCTGACTGAGGTCGTTGATCCAGATATTGCCTCCACCCAACACACCTAGTGCCCATCGACCTTCAACATTTTGCGCAGTTGCACCTTCCGAGAGCAGAAGGGCACAAAGGCAGACTCCGATTATGAGTGTGAACAGCCTATGCATGGCCAACCTCCCCGATATGAATAGACAGAATCGTATTATAGTATGGTAAAGTCGAAGGAAAGTCAAGATACCGCAATCGGTACAGACATCGGTGACAGGTCACACATGGCTCCTCACTGCGATGTTGACAATTTCGGGGGGAAAGCATATATTTGAATGCTTTAGCCGATTGCCCCGTCGTCTAATGGCAAGACAGCAGACTCTGGATCTGCTTATCGAGGTTCGAATCCTTGCGGGGCAGCAACCAATGGACAATAGTCGATAGCCGGTTGACTAAAGTCAATCGACAATAGTCAATTGTCATGGCCTTATCGTCTAACGGTTTAGGACGCGGCCCTCTCAAGGCCGAAATACGGGTTCGATCCCCGTTAAGGCTACACCTTTCGAATAATCACCCCGCACGTTCGAGCGGGGCGTTTTGCAGAAGTCTTGGTTCCTTTATAAGATGCAACAACTCCGAAGCCTTCCGATCGCACATACGGCGATGTTCTGGTACCTTTCAAAGCGCATGTTCACCTCTTTGGTGGGGCACTAATCCGGTGAATCGCCTGTGCGCACCTTCACTCCTCCTGCTTTTGTTCATCCCGTCAACGGCACTCCGGTCACAGTCCGCGCCAGCAGCGTCAGAGAAGCCGCAGCTCTCCGCAGACATCCGGGGTGTGGTGTCTGACAGCGCGACAGGAGAGCGCCTCCTTGGCGTAAACCTCGTTCTTAAAGGAACACGCCGGGGTGCGACGACCAACGTCAGCGGTTTCTATATCATTACCAGCGTTCCGTCGGGAACGTACGAGTTGACCGCAAGCGCTGTCGGATACGAACGACGGGGTATCGAGGTACGGGTCTCAGGTACCGAACCACTATCTGTCAATGTGAAGCTCACCGCCCGAGTTATCCAGACGGGAGAGATCGTCGTGCGCTCTGAAGGCATTTCTGCCCTCACCGAACGAAGTGCGAGCGTCCATATCATGACGCCGAAGGAAATCCAGGCGCTCCCCGCTATGGCACAAAGCGATCTCCTGCGTTCACTGCAAATGCTTCCGGGCATCACATCGACGTCAGATGTCAGCGCGAAATTCTTTGTCCGGGGAGGGGCGGGAGATCAGAACCTCATTCTGCTTGATGGGATGAAGATCTACAACCCCTTCCACGCCTTCGGGTTGTTCAGCATTCTTGATCCCGACATTGTCCGATCAGCGGAAGTGCATACGGGTGCCTTTCCCGCAGGCTACGGCGGTCGCCTGTCCTCCATAGTCAACGTGACGACAAAGGAAGGAAACCTTTCCAGGGTATCGGGGAACGCTAACGTTAATTTCCTGTCTGGAAAATTGGAACTTGACGGACCCTTCTCCGAAGAGAATTCGTGGCTCGTCAGCGGGCGATCGTCGCTGTTCAGCCACGCTGTCGACCGGATTATTCCAAACCCGGCGCCGCTTTCCTTCTATGATGTCTTCTTCAAAGGAACGATCGGCACATCCACAGGCAGAATCGGCATTCGCGGCTATACCAGCGGTGACGACGTGCTACCCGAGGCCCCCGATCAACCCAGCCACTCCTGGCGTAACGCGGCGTTGTCTGCCGTCCTCTCCGGCGTGGCTGACGACAGAACGTATTTTGACGCCACCGTGACGTACTCCTACACCAAGAATACCCGGGAACCAAGACAGGCGGTTTCGGTGACGCCCGCTTCATCAAAGCTGGAAGAGCTGGGACTCAAGGTGGAACTCTCCTCGTTCATGGAGAATCAAGACACCTTTTTTGAGGGGTTCGAAATAAACTTCCCGTCTATCGACGATTCTCTGTACACAAATAACATCTTTCCCCAATGAATTCAAAGACAGCCAGATCAATTGGTATGCATGGCTCCGGTACCTGGGAAAGGGGGGAGATTTTGGCTACGACATAGGTGTGCACTCCGACCTGCTGCTGCTGGTCAGCGGTAATCCTATTCAACAAGGATTGCAGCCACGCCTGACACTCTCCTATGATCTGGGGAGAACCTGGGTAGCAAAGGCTTCGTTCGGAGTGTTCACACAGGACCTGATCACGGTCAGCAACGAAGATGACTTGATTACATTGTTCGATGCCTGGATTTTCCTCCCCAACGAGCTTCGACCGGAAGTAGCTCATCACTATGTGCTGGGGTTGGAAGGAAACCTTCTCCCTTCTCTCGCCCTCAGCGTCCAGGCATATTCAAAGGATTACACTTCCCTGACGTTGTACAACACTCTCAAAGTATACCCGGAGGATCCGGACTATACCAACGGAACAGGCCGCGCCCGGGGAGCGGAGGTTCTCGCGCGCTTTGCCTCGCCATTTGTCGACATCCTTGCCTCGTATGCACTCTCGGATGTCACCGTGAGCGTAAACAACGCGACCTATGCCCCAAGATACGACCGTCGGCACACACTCAAGGCTGTGTCAACGTTTCATCTGGTCGATGGACTCGATTTCACCCTACGGTGGGACTATGGCAGCGGCTATCCGTTCACCCAGAATGCGGGCTTCTACGACCGTCTCTCCCTCTCCGGCATTGGCACAGATCCATTCCCCGGTGGAACAGGATCGCCGTCACGCACCCTCGGCCCGAAAAATGTAGCGCGGCTTCCGGCGTATCATCGGTTGGATGCAGGCGTAACTTACAAGATCTCCGTTGGCGGGTTCCGCGGCACGGTCGGAGCCAGCGTCATTAATCTCTCCGATCAGAAGAACATTCTCTACTACGACCGCAATACAGGAAAAACAGATTACATGATTCCGTTCTTCCCCACCGCCTCTCTCTCTCTCGAGTTCTAGGCCGTGAGAAATCGCTCTCACATAGGACTCGTCGTGCTTCTGTGCTTCGTGCTGCCAGCGTGCAATCAGCCCTTTGAGCCGGACGGACCCGTAAACAGCAAGCTCGTCGTCTACAGCGTTCTCAACGCCGCATCCACGACACAATACGTGCGTGTGTCGACGACATTCCAGACTCCGCCCGGACCTGAAATACACGATGCTTCAGTCCAAATGGCGTACAACGGCAGAACCGTTCTGTTCAGTGACACAACAATCGTATCCACAGATGCAGACGGACACGCCACTCCGATGAACGTCTATGTTGCATACAACCAACCGATAAGTCCCGGTAGCAGATACCTCCTGAACGTTTCAATACCCTCCGGGCTGTCGGCATCAGCAAGCACGACGTCGCTCAACCCTCCGACGTTTTTCCTGAAGAACCCCAAGATTCTTAATCATCTGGCCAATGAGCAGCTCACGCTGAGCACTTCGTTCGGGAGTTTCACAGGTGCATTTGTGATGCACTTTTATCTGGATTTCTACGCGTTTGTCGACGGAGGATGGGAACTGCATAGGGCGGAGGTCCCGCAGAGCAGTCACTTCGACAAGAATGAAAACCTGGTAAACGTATATCCTTCTCTGGCGCTTGTCCAGCCCCTCGCCTCATCCCAGAAGGAGGTAAAGATCATCTTCGATACTCTTCAATACTCCCGGACCCGCGCCGAAGCCATTACCACATATCCTGCTGCACCGGTGGTGTGGCTGCGGGGAGTCTTTGTGCTCACGCAGATCGACAATGTGTTGTTCGACTACTACTTTGTCAACAACGGCCCGCCCGACAAGTCGAGCATCAGGCTGGATCAACCGGACTACACGAACATCCCCAACGGCCTCGGAGTGTTCGGCAGCTCGGCAACGGTGACTATGTCCTACCCCATTACACGCTAGGTTCTCGTCCCATCATCACCGGATCAACATCATCTGCTTGACATCGCTGAATGTCACCGCGCCGGCCCCACCTGTGCGTGCTTGAATCCGATAGAAAAACACACCACTCGCCCTGGCGCTTGCTTCGAATGCTACAGTGTAGCTCCCCGGCTCCTTCCATCCATTCACCAGCACCGCCACCTCGCGCCCCAGAAGGTCGTACACGGCGAGCCTCACCCAGCTAGGCCCCGGACCCGAGACGCCAAACCCGATTTTTGTGCTCGGATTGAACGGATTGGGATAATTCTGTTCGAGACGAAAGTGCAGTGGAATCAACGGCGACTCATCAACGGCGAGAGAACCCACTAACTCGGCAATCGGGCGGCGACATACACCCGCGCCGTTCGTCCCGGCGTATACGTACGTCCCGTCAAGAGCAAGCGTCTGCACCGAGCTCACCGCCAATCCGGCATTCGCAGCCTCCCAAGTCAATCCATTGTCCGTGGACAACAGCACACCGCTACGACTCGTCCCTGCAATGAGTGTGTGGCCACTGACGGCAAGGGCAAGTGCCGCGTTCGTTCCAAACCCGGCATTGCTCGTGTGCCATCGCTCTGCTCCGTCAGGAAACACATACGGCCCCACATCGGTGCCGGCAAACAGAAGTGTGTCCAGCCGGGCGACGGAATAGACTTCGGTTGGGGTCAGACCGGAATTGAACGTCCTCCAGCTCTTGCCTTCGTCGTACGATGCCAGTACCCCCTTTCCGCTTGTGCCGGCAAGAACCGATCCAGTCTCGCCACCAAAGGCCTGAACAATTGTGCCGGCAAGATCCCATATGCTCCCGCTTCCGAATGTCCATGCCCCTCCATTATTGGTGGAAATGTACACTCCCGATCCACCTGGGCCGGCATAGAGTGTTGAACCCTATCAACCCGAGTGCGTTGATGGCACTGCTCGGCAAACCCGCGCTCTTTCTGGTCCAACTCGAATCTCCATCGACGCGGCTAAAGACGCCGCCGCCGGTTCCCGCAAAAACTGCCGCGCCATTGCGAACGAGCGAGGTGATCACCAGTCGAGGAGAATCCTTCATTATGATGTGACCACGACGCACCTCGCGTCTGATGAGACGAAGGCCCCTCCCCCTTTCGATCCCGCGACCAGTGCGCCATTCCCGGGCAGTACCGACAGGATGTTGGAGTTCGTGAGCCCCGCACCGATATTTGTCCAATGAAATCCTCCATCGGTGGACATCATTACGCCGTCGCCGACGCCGGCGAAGACAACCGACCCGGAAACTGTCAGTGATCCAACCATCTTGTTGACAAGTCCGAGGTCAACTTCGTTCCATGCCGTGCCATTATCCGTTGAGACAAACATCCTACCGCCGATTGTGGCGGCAAGCAGGCATGCACTTCCACCAGCCGGCGTGACGACCGCCAACGCCACGACATTGAGGCTTCCAAGGCCGGAAATAACGGGGTTCCAGTATCCACCATTGTCAGTAGAAAGAAATACCCCCTTGTTCGACGTACCGGCAAAGATGTTCGAGCCGTTGGCAGCAAGGGCAACAATCGCGGATGTGGTCAGACCGCCGTTCGATTGTACCCAGATCTTGCCTCCGTCACTGGAGATATAGACTCCACCCGAGGATGAAGCGCCGAGCAACAATGAGCCCACGCCGATGAAAGACGTCGCTGACCCCGATGCGAAGCCCTTCCCGGCAGGTGTCCACATTGCTCCATTGTCGGTCGACATGAATGCCCCGAAGTTCCCCGGGCCTGCGAAGAGGGTTGTCCCCACCGTCGTCAACGTGCCGACGTCGAGACTGATGAGCCCGGCAATTGTTTGATTCCAGCTGGATCCACCGTCCGAGCTCATGAAGACGCCCGCACCGCCGGTTGCGGCAAACACGTTTGTACCTATCGCGGTCAATGCTGTGACATTCAGACTCGTCATCCCCGACGACCGAAACCGCCAGGATACTCCGTTGTCCGTCGAGGCAAAGACACCGCCGCCATAGACAGAACCGGCATAGAGCACATTACCAGCCTTCGTGATTGATGTCACCGGACCGGGCGGGCCGATGGAAACCCATTGGGCATGAAGAGACGAGGTGCAGAAGAGGGCGGCGATCAGGATGTACGCAGGGAATGCAGGGCGGTTCATGGCGTTTCCGGAAGAGTCGATTGTGGGTGGCTGAAGAATAGAATATACAGCTTTCGCGGCCCATGAGCCACAACGGAGGCCTAGAAAGCCATCCGCTGCCAGCCGGTCGAGTTGGCGGACCGGGGCGGAATGCCGAGCAACGAACGGCCGAGATCAACATAGAAGCGGTAGTCTTCAAGCGGACTCCCGTTGGGTATTCGGTGATCGAGACCGAACACCGTTCCTCCCTGGCACATCATCGGCTGCATCTTGTATTCAAGCTCCGCGCGAATCGCTTCCCTGCCCTTACGAAGCACGTGCTTATCGATCCCACCTCGGATGGCGAGGCGTGAACCATACTTTTTGCGCACTTCGACGATATCCATTCCCGCAGCCGGTTCCATCGGATGCATGGAGTTAATGCCGCACTCGAGAAACGCATCCAGCACCGGCCACATGTTGCCGTCCGAATCCATATCGAACAACCGTGTACCGCGGGAAGAGACAAGATCCCAGACGGCGCGGAAGTACGGTTTGATGTGGTTTCGGATCTGTTGCGGACCGATGAGCGGTCCGCCCTTCCCTGCAAGATCTTCATGAACGGAGAGCTGGTCGACCATGATGCGATCGGTCACCTGCTCGAGTACACGGAGTGATGTTTCGGTGAGTGTGGTGAGAATGTCGTCCATCAGCTCGGGTTGTTCGTAGTACGCCATGCAGGCGTTTTCTTCACCCATGAGCTCTCGAGGGATATCGAATCCACCGGGTATGTAGGCAACCACGAGGGCACCGCCGGCTTGCGCCCGGCGTGCATCAGCCAACGCCTGCTCGTCGACGCGATCCGGCCGATACGCGAAGAGAGGCTTCACGCTGAGCCAGCTGTCCATATCGGTGACAGGGTGATCAAGAGGGAGGGGGATTGTCGCAGCGCGTTTGAAGAGTTTAGTTTTGCGGCCGAGCATGTCGCGCTGAATCAGAATGTCATCTGTCTCCTCCAGCGTGACGGGGGCAGGTCCTCCAAATACACCGGTGGATCCCCCGCACGGCATCACCGGCACAAAATCCCAATCGAAAGCTTCAAGAGAGATTTCGGCATGGGTCGCGCCCTGGGAGCGCCATTCGTCGTCCACTCCTACGAGAAGTCCGAAGAGTTCGGCGAACATGGACCGTTCGGCATGGCCAAAGGTCATCAAGCCAAGGTATTCATCGCGGTTGAAGCGCATAGGCGTGTATGCCAATATACGGCTTTCCGCAAAACCTTGCCAGAGTTGATCGCCACAAACACGAGCGAGGAGACGCGCAACGCCACCAGAGATGAGTCAGCAGAGGGATGTAGAAACTTCAACCCTTTCAGGAACGATTCCCCCCGTGACGCACAACCGACTCTTCCTTCTGGCGCATTACGCTCAGGAAACGGAAGAACAGTACCACGAATGCCGCGTATACACCCAGAACAAGCCCGACGACAGGTAAGTATTCCATGTGAACCCCTTTTAGGTGATGACATGTTCAAGATAATGCACTTCGCTCCGCAGTGCAGTGAGCGGGAGCATGACTGAACATGGTCACCACCCCAAAATTACCCTTCAGGGTGGACCTGAGTCGATCCGGATTGGAGCACCTGCAGGAAGCGCTCATACGCGTCGTCAGATTCCAGAGTGTCGGATGCGGGGTATGATTGCACGGGGAATGAGCTTCGCACAAGCGAGCGCATTTCTCCGACGTTGTTGAGTTCTCCACAGGCGTGACAGCTGCATCAGAATATTGCCGATTGCGGTAGCCTCTGACGGACCGGCAAATACAGGTCTGCCAATGGCATGTGCTGTGAGTCGGTTGAGCAGGTGATTTCGTGTTCCGCCTCCCACGATGTGGAGGGAACTCACGCGTGCACCTACCAGGTGGTCAAGACGTTCGATCACCAATCGATATTTGAAGGCGAGACTGGTGAGTATGCAGCGGACGATGGCACCTTCCGTCTCGGGAGGTCTCTGGCCGGTGCGGAGGCAAAATGCTCTGACCCGCTCTTCCATGTTGCCTGGAGCATAGAACATCGCGTGATCAGGATCGATAAGTGCACAGGCGTTCTCGCTGGCTTCACCAAGCGCGACAAGATCGGCGTATGATCGCGTACTTCCCGCCGCTGTCCAATGTCGCTGGCATTCTTGCAGTATCCAGAGCCCCATGACGTTCTGAAGCAGCCGGTAGGTCCCCCCCACCCCGCCCTCGTTTGTGAAGTTCCACCCCATCACTTCGGGTCCGAGACGCGGGCTGTCAATTTCTGCGCCGAGGAGGGACCAGGTCCCGCTGCTGAGAAACGCGCTTCGTGGCCCGTCAAGTGGAGTGGCAACCACCGCCGAAGCCGTATCGTGACCGGCAACGGCGATCACCGGAAACGGTGCGATGCCGAGGTCGGCCGAGACGGCGGGCAAGAGCATACCCCGGGTCACACCGGGGGCCGAAGGGGCTGTGAAGAGATGCTCGGGAAAATCCATAGCCTTGAGGAGCTGCGTGTTCCACGTCCGCGCAGTGGCATCAAGCATCTGCGTTGTGCTCGCGTCAGTATATTCTGTCCCCTTCTCGCCCGTCAAAAGATACGCGAGGAGATCAGGCATCATGAGAAGGCTTGATGCATTCTCCAAAATCCCCGGCGCTCCGATGCGCGTTGCGAGCAACTGATAGAGTGTATTGAAGGGCTGGAATGCCACACCCGTGAGGGCAAAAATCTTCTCCCGCGACATCCTCCGGAAGGCCTCTGCAAACATCCCGTCCGTCCGGGAATCGCGGTAGTGATACGGATTGCCGATCAATTCACCCCGCCTATCCAGCAGGCCAAAATCGACACCCCATGTATCGATACCCATCGATGTAATCGGGCCACCGGCCTCCCTGACTCCTTTGCGTATCCCTTCCTGTATCTCCGATACAAATCTGAGGACGTCCCAATGCATCCGGCCTGCGCAGTACACGGGCCCGTTGGGGAACTGGTGAACAACTTCTATACTCAGCCGCTGACCGTCATAGCGCCCGAGGATGGCGCGGCCACTGCTTGCACCGAAATCGAAACCGAGGATATGCAGGGTGTTATTGTGCGGCATCACGCAGAGGATTGGGGAAGGAGAAACCGAACACCCCCGGGTTTTCACCGATACAGGCGGCTGAAAAGATCATGAACACATAGTCATACGTCTGCTTGGGGATCTTGCCCTTGTATGCAGCCAGGAATTTCCAGAAGTTGCGTTCCCGTGGATTTTCCGGGAGTTGGCGGACGAGCTTCTTGACGGCGTTGTGCCCCCAATTGTAGGAGGCCATCACGAGGAAGCCGGATGCCTGGGCTTCGGTGGTATAGATGTCACGAATGTACTTCGCAGCAGCAACATTTGCCTTGTTGACTCTGTGCCGTTCGTCGCGAGGGTCGGCACGGGCGAACTCTTTCAGCGGCCCGGTTTTCAGACCGTACTGCGTTGCTGTGGTAGGAATGAATTGCCACATCCCTTTGGCAATGCCAAATTGCGTCGGGGGCCCGACGGCAGAACTGTCGAATTCGCTCTCCTGCAGTGCAAGGTAGAAAAACTGCGGAGGCATGTGTTCATCCATCAGTGACTTGGTGATCGACGTGGTGTATCCGCGCGCCTCCGCCCGTTCGAGCGAATGCGTAAGCCGGCTGGAGAGCTTCCAGAGGCTTATGTAGCGCTTCACCTCTCCGACGAAATCCGGTGGCATTGTCAGTTCGCATTCACCAAACACTCTCGCCACGCGGATAATCGTACGCTCACCCTCATCCATTCCTTCCTTGTACACACCAAGCTCTTTGATGTACTTGTCGTAGCTTGCATTCAACTGGGACAAACGGGAACGCGAGGCCTTCATTTCGGCGTTGGAAAGCGTGTCACCCCGATCGGTAATCCGCTGTTCGAGCCGCGAGAGCGAAAGTTCGAACTCTTTCATCTCATAGAAGACGTCCTGCGCAAGCGCTTGTTGTTTTTCGACCTGCCGGTGTTTGATGTACGCATAGCCGGCCGCACCCGCGGCCACCAGCCCCAGCACACCAATGATCCAGCCATATTTCTTCGCCTGCCGGTGAAGAAACCGCGTGAGTAACCGATGGGTCGCCATCCGGTACTCTCCCACAGGAACGTATCCGCTCGAACGAAACGCCTGGCGCACGGCCTTGGTCAGGACATGGTGGGGCATTTCACGGACATCAAGCATCAACACCTGGCCACCCATGCCGAACAGGACCTCGGTCTCCCCCTCCAGTTCGACGGTGTCCACCGGCTGACCGTTGATGTATGTTTCTCCCTTGCCGCTTCGATCCCGGAGCCACCAACTTCCCTTCTCGAACCACACTTCCGCATGGACCGGACTCACGTCGGTGTCTTCAAGCACGACCTCGCACTCGTCGGAGTTGCCGATGAGAAAACGATCGCGGAACTTCAGTGCGAGCTCGGGAACACCGTCGCGAATGAGGGTCACATGTATCGCGGGTCGGAGGGCGGCACCCAGAGGGTTTGAGCCTGATTGGTCCATTGGCCTAATGTACTAAAACGCCTTAACACCATCAAGCGCCCCGTCCGTTCTATTTCTCCCTTCTCGTCCTCCCTTCTTGTGTTTCTCTCTCCCCCTTGCTATACTCCATATGCCTCAACCCGACATTTGACCACTGCAGGAAATCACGTGAAGTATCGCCGTCTTGGCAGGACAAACGTTCAGATCTCAGAAATCGGCTTTGGCGCCTGGGGTATCGGCGGAACAATGTGGAAAGGGGCACGCGATGACGAGTCATTGCGCACCCTCCACCGCGCAGCCGATCTGGGGGTCAATTTCATCGACACAGCCTCCGTCTACGGAGATGGCCACAGCGAAGAGCTTGTCGGCCGGTTCTTGCGGGAACGCAACGGGGAGGTATTCGTCGCAACGAAGATCCCTCCCAAGAACATGATCTGGCCTGCCAAACCCGGGAGCCAACTGAGCGAATCCTTCCCTCATGGCCACATTATCAAAAGCACCGAGCAAAGCCTGAAGCGCCTCGGAACCGATACCATTGATCTTCAACAACTGCACGTCTGGCAGGATGACTGGATAGATGTTGCCGAATGGTATGAAGCCATCAGCACGTTAAAGGCGGAAGGCAAGATCCGCTACGTCGGCATCTCCATCAACGATCATCAACCCGACAATGCACTCCGGACGGTCCGATCGGGAAAAATCGACACCGTCCAGGTAATCTATAACATTTTCGACCAGACCCCCGAACAATTGTTGCTTCCGCTCTGCCTTGAGCAGAATGTCGGTGTCATCGTGAGAGTGCCGTTCGACGAGGGCGCCCTGACCGGTGCCATCACTCCCGACATGACATTCCCGCCGGGCGATTTTCGCAACAGGTATTTCCGTGGTGACCGCAAGAAACAGGTCTTCGAACGGGTGGAAAAGCTGAAGACATGTCTCGGCGAGGAAGCGGCATCCCTCTCGGAACTCGCACTCCGTTTCTGTCTTCATCATCCCGCTGTCTCCACGGTGATCCCCGGAATGCGTAGCACAACAAACGCTGAACACAATTGTCCCGTCTCCGATGGTCGACGGCTCTCTCCTGCCATGATCGCGAAGTTGCGTGAGCATGCATGGGAAAAGAATTTCTACTGAGGAGTCCCATGCGTGCTCTCACTCGTGACCGTTCGGACATCACCCTGGTGCTTGTCCTTTTCGCAGCGATCCTCTCAGGCTGCATCACGACGCAACCTACTACCGAGGAATACCGGCGTGCACTCGGCGAAGCACTCCAGAAACAGGAATTGCCGTTTTTCATCCCTCCCGGAACAAAGATCGATACCGTAGTAGTTGATGACACGTCCCGCACACTGACCGTGTCACTCAGTCCGGAGTTTTCCACAATGCCCTTCCGCCAGGAGAATGTAGAGCACATCTATGAAGGCATGCGGAAGTTCTTCGGCGATCGATACAAGGCGTATCACCTCAGCGTCCGCACGCTCCGTACCCCCATCGAGGAACTAGTCCCGAACTTCTTCAGAACCGATCCTGCCCGATACGACAAGAAGCGCATCTCTATGCCACGTTCTCCGCGCGGGGAGCCGGTGGTCTCAAACACCAGCCGTCTCTCCACGCCGGTCCGGGGCCTGCTCAATCGTAATATTTCTCTCTGGCACAGCCATGGATGGTACTACAATAACACTGAAGCGCGATGGGAGTGGCAACGACCCCGGCTCTTCCAATCTGTGGAAGACCTCGGCCCATTATCGTTTACGCTCCCCTATCTCATCCCGATGCTGGAGAATGCCGGCGCGCACGTCTTTGTCCCGCGTGAACGCGATATTCAGACCCACGAAGTGATCGTCGACAACGATTCACTGTCGTCATCCTATGCCGAGCTGCATAACGACACGCTGCATGCGTGGAAGAGCATCACTCCCGGGTTCAGGACGACCAGAACAATTTCAGGAAATGCGAACCCTTTTCAGATGGGCACAGCACGCAGGGCGGTGAGCGACTCTCGTGGATCTGCAGAAGTCCATTGGATTCCCGCCATTCCTGAAACCGGCGACTATGCCGTGTATATCTCTTTCTCTATGGCCGACAGCAACGTTTCCGATGCAGAATATACGGTTCATCATGCAGGCGGTGCCACAACCTTTCGCGTGAACCAGCGGATCGGCGGCGGAACCTGGGAGTATCTCGGTGTTTTCAGATTCCGCGCCGGCACGCATCCGGACAGTGGCCAGGTTGTGCTCACAAATAAGAGTGCGCAGACGGGCAGGTTCGTCACTGCAGATGCAGTCCGCTTCGGAGGAGGTACGGGAGTCATCGAACGGGGTGGCGCTTCCAGCGGTCGCCCGAAGTTCACTGAAGGCGCACGGTACTACCTGCAGTTTGCCGGAATGCCGGACACTCTCGTGTACAGTCTCAACAACAACACCAACGACTACAAAGACGATTACCAGAGCCGCGCGGAGTACGGCAATTTTCTCTATGGTGCTCCGTTCGGACCAAACAAGAATAGAACGGTCGCCGGTCTCGGTATCCCCATGGATCTGTCGCTGGCCTTCCATACCGATGCCGGCATCACGTCGAATGACACGACGGTCGGCACCTTGTCGATCTACAGCATCGAAGCATTTGATTCATTGTTGACCTTTCCCGATGGCGTTTCACGGCTTGCCAACAGGGATATCGCGGACATCATGCAGACCCAGATTGTGAACGACCTCCGTGTATTGCACGATCCTCAATGGCGGCGCAGGGAACTAAAAAACGCCGACTACAGCGAATCCGTCCGCCCGAATTTCCCTGGAGTCCTTCTCGAGCTGTTATCGCATCAGAATCTCCTCGACATGAAGTTCATGCAGGATCCCCAATTCCGGTTCGACGCCTCCCGGGCAATCTACAAATCCATGCTCCGGTTCCTTTCAGTGCCGGAAAATCCGAACTACGTCGTTCAGCCATTGCCCATCTCCCATTTCGCCGCGGAGCTGACCTCCGGCGGCGACGTGCTACTGCGCTGGCAACCTGTTGCCGATCCCCTCGAACCGACCGCCCTCCCCGACAGCTATATCGTGTACACGCGTGTCGGTGACGGAGGGTTCGACAACGGGAAACTCGTCACTTCACCAACATGCATACTCCACGACATTCCAACAGGAAAGGTCCTTAGCTTCAGAGTGACCGGTGTCAACGCAGGGGGTGAGGGTTTCCCATCGGAAATTCTTGCGGTATGCAGGGCCCGGGCAGGCGCCCCCGCAGCCATGGTGGTGAACGGCTTCCACAGGGTCGCTGCTCCAGGGGTGGTCGAAACCATGGGGTACAGCGGGTTCGTCAATGTACAGGACGCCGGCGTTCCGGACCACATCGACTATAACTTTACCGGGCAGCAGTATGATTTTGATCCGAAATCACCCTTCCGGTCGAATGACAGCCCCGGTCACGGAGCCAGCATGGCCGACAATGAGACTCATATCATCGCCGGGAACACACTCGACTACACGTCCATTCATGGCGCTTCGCTGAATGCGGCAGGCTTTGCAGTCAGCTCGTGCAGCGCCGAGGCTCTCCAGGATTCGATGATAGACCTTCGATCGTATGCGTTGATGGACGCGATACTGGGAAAACAAAAGAGCACGCCGCGTGTGCGGCCGGACATCGACTCGCTTCGGGGAATCCGGTACGCCGTTTTCCCGCAACGACTCCGTAATGCAATCCGCACATTTGTTGATGCGCGGGGATCGCTCTTTGTCTCCGGCAGCTATGTGGGAACGGACCTGTATTCCACGCTCCCGCGCGACAGCTCCGGAATGCGGTTCGCCCGTGAAGTGCTGAAATGCTCATGGGTAACAGGCCACGCATCGCACACGGGCGGCATCACACCCGTGGCTGCTCCGTTTTTGAACCTCAATGTCCCTGTGAGTTTTTCCGTCGACCTCAATGACCGGATCTACCCGGTCGAGTCTCCTGACGCCCTGGCACCCGTGAAAGGCGGGTCGATGCTGCTCAGGTACTCGGAAAATCTCTTTGGCGCAGCGGTGGGGTACAATGGAACGGCCAACGTGGTGGTCATGGGGTTTCCGTTTGAAACGATAACCACACAGACAGCGAGGGATGCCGTAATGAAAGGGGTCGTGACCTTCCTGACGGCGAAATAACAGGTAATCACGATCCGGAATCGGGCTTGACAAAGAGGACTCCTGTGTCAGGCTTCCGATTCTCTGCTACTTCTGCGCCACCTGTAATGGTGTCCAGGTTTCTACCCGGTTTAGTACCGGAGGAACGGTGCGTAAGTACGCATAGATCGCTCCCAGATCCTCTTCCGTCATCCCCGCAAACTGCGTCCAAGGCATGATGGACTGGCGTCCCATCAGTTCGAGGTTCAACTTCGTGGTGTCGGCATTCTCCCACTCTTTGAACTTGGCCACAAAGATGTCCTTTGTCCAAAGGCCGATGCCGGTCTCCTCTTCCGGCGTGATATTTGCTGAACGTACAACACCGTTTGGCAACTGTACTTCCCACCCACCTGCGTACTCCAATCCCTTCAGTTTCTCCCCTTTGACCTTCTGTGTATGACACTCAATGCAGCCTGCTGCGTTGACGAGATACTTGCCGTACTCATACGGATTGTTCTTGTTGGGTTCAGGCTGGGATGTGTAGGGACCCGGAATCGTCCGGACAATGAGATTCAGCGGGAAGTTGAGTTGATGATCGGGAACTGCGTTCTCGATTGGTTTCAGCGTTCGGACATACGCGATGATAGCATAGAGGTCCTCCCTGGAGAGTTTTGCATATGACATGTAGCCCATCAGGGGGAAGAGGGGTTTGTCGTTGTGATCCACACCACCCGCTATCGCCCGGAGCAGGAGACCATCGCTTACTTTGCCAAGCGCTGCAGGAGTGATGTTCTTTGAGTAGACCGTTCCGGGAATGCCAACGTTGGAACCGAACAGCTCACCCCCCTTGCCTTCGGTCCCTGGCGTCACAGGGCCCGAGAAGAACGCCCAATTGCGTGTCGAGTGGCAATCGATGCAGACTGAAACGTGATTGACGAGGTATTTGCCCCTCTCGAGCCGATCCGGTGTCGCCGAGACGGTGAGCACGGGAGTGGGACCCGCGTTGGGCAGCATGAAAAAGAGATATGCAACCAACCCGAGTATACCTACTACCACAACGCCGGCAACTATGCCAATCACTTTCAATGCACGCTTCATGGAAAACCTCCCTACATAAGTGTGGTCGGATGCACCGCCTCGGGTGGAATATTCTTTCCGGACGCTTTGGATATACCAACGAACGGCTGCTGTTCATCCGGCAGAACTCTGATACGATTAACCCTCCGGGAGGCTACATTGTTCCCAACATTGGACTGCAGTTCGTCGACGAATACTGTATTTCGTCCTACAGAAGGAGCATCTCGTCTCATACTGCTGGAAAAGTCAGGGCAAAGCCCTTATCATAAAGCACCATGATGACTCGTGGACATATCCTTCATTTGCTCAAAAACGAGCCGCCACACCCGCCTGCAATCGGGGCCCGCATTCGTACGCGAATGCGCCCATGGGGTGTGACCATTACCGATATTGCGATGGAGATGGGCGTCTCACGGCAGTACATCTGGCAGGTACTATACGGCAAAACCCCCGTTTCCGAACGCAAGGCACTCGAAGTGACCTCCTTCGTAGAAAGGCTGATCGACCGATGCAAATCCACGTCTTCACTGGGAGATCGCATACGCAGAGCTCGAATTGCCTCCGGCTTCACACTAAAGCAGGTTGCCGCGCAGATAGGGTATTCGTGGGTTGCAGTCGAGCGGTGGGAAAAAGGCGTTTGCCTGCCGAAACCCGGAGTGCTCTGGCATCTACGCCATGTCTACGGTGTCGGAGAGAATTGGCTGCCCGCCGAAAAGTCGACCACCACCCCTGTTCAAGCAGTGTAGAAGGTTTCTCCGCTTTACATCTCTCTGCAGTTCCGCTGTCCGAACACCAACTTGAGTGAACCGCTTTCAATGCGAGCGCCCTCCTCCGGCCGAAGTCCCGTTCTCCTGGGTCTCCCGCCCTCTGGGATTTCCCGCCTTCTGGGATTTCCCGCCTTCTGGGATTCCGCACAGAGCGGGATTCGGGAAAGCGGAACCGCACAGAGCGGGATTCGGGAAAGCGGAACCGCTCAGAGCGGGATTCTGAGGAGCGGAACCACTCCACGCGGGACCCGGAAGCCGCGAAGGGGGGCGAGCGGGGCAATCTCATGTGACCTGCCGATGAGCTGCCCCGCCAGAAGAGGGCTCGCACTATCACGTTCCAACACCCTTCACAACGCCCCAGGTGTTGAAAGGGGGCCTAGAATCCGAGCTTCACCGAGAATACGTGATTACCTTCGAAAGTCTTCATCGACCGGTATGCATAGTCAATGCTGATGTCGGTGTTGCCCAACGCGGAATGCACGCCAAATCCGAATGTCGGGCCGAACAAGAAGTCCCGTTCAGCTGTCTCTCGTTGGGCAAAGTTGAAACCTCCGCGCACGAACAGCAGATCCTGGTAAGATCCTTCCAGGCCGACTCTATATTCGTCGTCGGAGAAGTTGTTGCTCTGGAAGGATGTTGTGCCCTGTATCCCTATCATATCGGAAACCTGGCGCGCATATCCCATTCCAAATTGGATTGACGACGGGAGTTCAAACGCGGCTGCCTGTACTTGATAGAGGGTAGCGGGACGATGTTGATCCGCAACGGTGGCTGTTGTGAGCAGGCCTGATCCATCGAACTTCATTTGCGGCCCGATATTCTTCACGACGATTCCGAAGCTCAGGCCGGCAACGCTGGCCAGATTGTCGTACAGCACACCGACATCAAAGGAAACCCCTGTTGCACTCACATCTCCGAGCCGTTCGGTAATCAGATTGCTTGTGAGACCCACAGCCACCCGTTCACTGACTTGCCGCGAGTAGGTCAGGCCCACGGTAAAGTATTGCGGCTGAAATGTCTGCCCGGTTCCATCGGGGTCGCGCGTTGTGGTGACAGGGATTTCGGCGATAGCGAGAGATTTGAGAGCCAGCGAGAGTACGCCGACTCCCTCGATATTGGCGGAGACTGCACCATAGCTCACACCAATATCTGCAAAGTATGACATATGGGAAAAGTAAATATCCGCGGAGTTCTTCATGCGAGCTGTCCCCGCAGGATTCCAGAAGATAGCTTCCACACCTGCGGCGGTCGATACGGTCGACCCACCCATAGCGATGTCGCGAGTGCCGACGGGGATGAGGAGCTCGGGGGCTCCGTTCGTCCCCGCCCGATTCCCGGCGCCGGCGAGAGCCTGGCTCATCGTCAGTGCCACCAGCACCAGGATGGCGATGGATATTGCTGCGTGTTTCATACTCTCAACTCCTGCCGTTAGTATCGATCAAGGATTTGTTGTTCTTGCACCACCGCCACCTTCAGGATCTTGGTCGTCCCCAGCCCGGGCATCTCGATCTGGGCAATATAGAGGCCGCTTCCAACCGGAAGACCGGACTCGTTGGCGAGGTCCCAGCGCTCAAACTGGGTGGTGCTGTTCTTCTGGATCAGCCGGACCTGCACTCCTGCGAGGTTGAAGATCTTGATGATCGCCTCCTGCGGCAAGTGCGTGAACGTCACGAAACGATTGTACTTGTTGAGTTCCTCAGTATTGATTCCGTAGTACGGATTGGGGAACACGTTGATCCTCGATATATCTTCTTTCGCCCCTGCGGGATCATATGTCACGGCAGGTGATTGGAAGGTGAACACATCTGCCGAAGTGTTGATGTGGTTGGCCTGGATCGTGAACTCGGTACCTGCACGGAAATTCCCATTCGTGTTCGGAGCCGCCGCCCGCCGGGTAACGATTCCCCACCACATCACGGGAACGGGTTCGTTGAGAATGTCTTTTGTCAACAGTGCCGAAGGTGCATTTGCGTCATATTCCACATCAAAGATGTAGAACCATTCACGCGTCTGCTCGCTGGCAATATTGTCAACTCCGTCATCGGCATTCGAAGGCGGCCAGTAGCGGCCGTCGACACTGCCGCCCGTGCGGTTGTTCTCAAGATGCCCTACCATGAGCCGCCGCGGAGGATTCGCCTCCATATCATACGCAGCAAACGGTACGCTCCAGTTGTAGTCCTGGTACGCATAGCCGGCACCGGGATTGGTGATCCACGGCGCAAATGCCGGCTGGGCAGGCGCGGCGGCGGCGGAACGCAGATAGCGGTGTCCACGGGAGAAGTTGGGATCTGCTTGGGCAGTTTTCGGATCCCATGTTCCATCAGCCGCGGCGAACCGCAGCGTCACATTTTTCAGCTTGTCCGCTGTCACAAGTGGATCCCAGCCGGCCCAGGCAGCCCAATTCGGACCCATCCCGATCGCGTGGGTGTAGCCCTCAAGATAGTCCGGAAACCCCCCGGTCGGGTCCGCTCCGGCAAACGTGATGTCACGCTGGCCGTTTTCCGCAGTCGCATATCCCCTCATCCCTGGAACAGGACCGAGCACTTTCACCTGGATCCCATCGCTGATGAGATAGTCATCGTCACCGCTCTGGTTGGTCTGTCCATCCAGCATGGTCTTTGCACCATCCACATCCTGCAGCTTCCAGCTCGTTCCGGTTGCGCCTTCCGTAAACGTGACCTTGTAAGTGTGGCCTGTTGTCTTTGATGGATCCAGGATGATTGGCGTGACGCTCCCATCGCTCGGCCCCGTATGATTGACGGTATGAATCGTATCGCCACCCACCACGGCATACCGCACGCCGGGGTTCATACTGTGCGGCACAACGGTCACGGACTTGACCGGCGTCTCGAGGTTATTCGGGATTGCATTCGGATCGTTCGAATAGCTGTACGCCGTCACGGCGAAGTAATAGCGAACACCGTCAATGAGCTGAGTCCCGCTCTTGAGCGCATCCACGTTGACTCTGAGAAACCGTTTGATGCCGCTATCCGTCCCGAATTGCACAACCTTCGACGTGACCACGGCCACATTCGCGTCAAACACCTGATCGGTGATTCGCGTGACGCCATCGGCGATGTCAAATACCGCGATTCTCCGCCCTTCGGAGATTGATGCGGAAGCCGTCGGCAACTGATACACGTTGTACCCCTGGAACCTGAAATTTCCCACGACCGAGGATTCTGTTGCACGGACCGCGGCTTCGTCGGAGCCCCAGTTCAACAGGATCTCCCTGTCAAGCTCTGTCGCCACGACATTCGGCGCAGGAGGCGGCGATGGAACCTCGAAGAAATTGTCATAGGCCAACTGAGCGACCTTGTCATAGAACTTCAGCAGCGAGACTGCAGAAAGACGATCGACGCCGGGGATTGCCCCTGCACAAATCTCGGCAACGACAACTTCCTGAGTATCGCCTGGGGCCATAGAGAATGGACCCGAAGCCAGCCCCATCCGGCGATCATCGGCGGGGAAATCGTGACCATCGAGCCATCCCGTTCCTGCGACCGGATCACCCGTGAGACAGAATGTTGTTGGATTTCCCTGTTGATCCTGGAAGAATGCACCCGATCGGCCGATCCGGCCGCGCATGTAGTTATACATCTGTGTCGACCCCGAAGGATCCTGCCGTGTGGGATCTTCCAGATTGGGATTGGACAGGATGAAGTAGAAGAACGATGTCATGGGCAGATTGCGGTAACCGTCCAGACGCTTGCCCCTGAAAATCGCCGTGCTGCCGGGGGAGGGGACCTTGGGACCCTGGAAGAAATCGAATCCAGCCGCGGGCGGCGGGAGGGGAGTATACGTCGCATCGGTTGCGTTGGAATTGTACACAAACCCCAGACTCAACGACGTGTCGCAACCCACGAGATCATCGTTGGCGAACCCAAGATCCGGATCAGCCCACTGGCAGACATACATGCTGTCCAGCTGGTTGGTTCCCTTGTTGATCATCAAGTAACTCTTGAAGAGCATGTTCCCGAGAGCACCTTCCTGGGCATAGGCCCAGTATGTGAACTGACACTCCATGCCGACCGGCTGTGCGCCGTAGAGATTGTAGACGTTTGTCACGTTAGCGTCGTTAGCCACGAACCAGATCGTTTGGGACGCACCCTTTACACCGGGTATGTCGACGTTCGGATCATAGACATTGTTGCTGTCGACGTCAACATATGGTGCACCATCGCGCCATGGCCATTCGTTCCAGTCGCGTGCGTACTGGGCACGAATATCAGCGGCTGTCTGTTTTTCGTCATTGATTTCAGAACTCAGATCTCCTGTTCTGTAGTCCGCCCTCACCCGGTAGATCCTGTTCTTGCTGAGATTCGGATCCTCGGCAACTCCCGGGGAAATGTATTTCCCGGGCTGCAGCCCGGACGAGTACGCGGATCCACCGACACGGACTTGTGGATCACCGGCGATCCTCGCCGCCCAGAGAAGCCCGCTCTCAAAGATTGCCGTCTTCCGGCTGCCTTTCGGGAAGACAAGTCCCGAATTGTTCTGTGTTGGGTCGATATCCGCCGTCCCGTTGTCACGCAGGACAGTGGAAATATTGTTGATGTTCATGTAGGTGTACACGGGCGTGCCGGTGGTCTTCTGGAGCGAAGCACCGGAAGTGCGCGCTTGTGTTCCCTTCTCTCTTGCGAATCCGTCTGCGCCGGTGAGAAGCAGGACGCTCAGGACCGCCACAATGCATCGAATCGCGTTCATAAGTAGTGAGTTCCTCCCTGGCTTAGTATTCAAGGCGCACACCAACGCGGATTTGCCGCGGTGGGCCGAAGAAGTACGGCACAGTAGTCGCCGCGTTATTGTTTTGATATCGCTGGTAGTAGTCGATGTCGATTGCCCTGAACGTCGCAGCATACCGGGGACCATAGGTTTGGATGAGCGGTCCACCCAGGTTGGGATTGCTCAAAACGCCATTGTCATCCGTCGTTCCCGTTCTGAGGAACACATTCTGCACGTTCTTCGTGTCCAGCACGTTGATCACAAATACGAAGATGTTTGCGTTGACAGCGTCAAACAGCCGGAACGTCTTGTCGATCCGGAGATCGATCTGAAAATTCCATGGAGTTGTTGATGCATTCAGCGGTTCCACCGGAGTCCGGCTGCGGGCTTCGCCTTCGAGGTCCAGACCGCCAATACCACGGGTGAACGGATGCCCGCTGTTGAACGTGATCAACGCGGACGCGCCAAGCATCTGGAGAATCGGGCCACCTTCGTCCTTGCCGAACCGGTAATCCAGGTTGATGTTTCCCCTGATCGCATTGTTGTATTCAAGCGGTGAAACGTACTGGGGTTTGAATTGAGTGACGCCGTCAAGCGGGGCGCCGACAATGCCGCGATTGGAATTGGGGAAGGAACCTGTGCCGCGGGCATCCTGGAAGGAGAGAGATGCTGACGCCTGCAGCCGTTTGATCCGTCTCATGTTGAACGACAGCTCGATGCCCTTCGTCGTGGCAAAATCGCCGTTCGTGAAAGATGTAATACGAACCAAAGGGTGAACCCTGTGCCGTGTTCACCTGCTCGAACAATACCTGGTCCTTGATGTCCTTGTAGAACGCCGTCGCGTCAACCGAAATGAAGTCTCCCATTTGCTGTGTGAAACCGATTTCGTATTGCGTCGTCCGTTCCGGCCGGACATCGAAGCCCACCGGCGTGTGGATGAAGAATCCGCCACGAACATTCTGCGAGGTCGAATAGTATCCCTGGTAGAGGTCACGCAGTCGGGACTGCTGGACGAATTGGCCGAACTGCGTGTGGAAGATAGTCCGGTCCGTCACCGGGAAGGAAAGACCAAGGCGCGGACTGAGCCCCTGGAATGGAGAGACTTTTACCATTCCTTCGGGGTGGATGGCACCGCTGTAGTAGTCCATCGACAATTCCGGACGGGTCAGATCCACCATCTTGTAGTTGTCGGTGTTGATGTAGTCGAACCTGAGACCAACGTTGACAATAAGGTCTTTGTACTCGATTTTGTCCTGGACGTATGCCGATGCAAATACCGGGTGCCGGGCTCCCAGGATACCGCTTTCATTCGTCTCGGTGCCCAGCGCATCATATCCGAAACTGTTCACCCCTACGTTGACCATCACTTGTTCCGGAGTGAGTTTGTTGGGATCACCATCGGCCAGTGCGCTGTTTGTTGCCATGATGCCGGCCAGCGAGAACACGTTGTCGTTCCCCAGCGCGTAGTTGCGAATTGAATACCGCGAAAACTCCCCGCCGATCTTCAGCGATTGTTCGGAACCCAGCTGCGTGACCAGGGCTCCTGTAAGAGAAATCCCTTCACGCTTGAACTTTGCATATCCTGCAACGACATCACCCGGCGCATTGAACGCATAATCAAACAGCGACTTGCGGGCCTGTCGGATGTAGCGACCAGTCTGGCCGCTGCTCACCTCTGCCGCAGTGCGGGTCCACACGAACCCTGCAGCCGCGTTGGCTACACTGTCGCCGTATGCCATGAAGTTGTCCTGAAGGTACGGATCCCAGTTCTTCTGGGACTGATAGAAATACCCGGCGGTTATTTCGTAATAGGTCTTCGGGCTCAGGAGGTGCGTCACTCTCAGACTTCCGCTTCCATTGTAGCTCTTCACCTCCTCGGTCCGGGATTCGTTGAGGATGTTGGCAATCGCCCCCGCATTCCGGCAGGTATTGTAGATGTTCGTCTGGCTACTGGCCGTATATGTTCCGGCCAGACGCGCGGTGACGGGGTTGAAGTCCATCGTCAACGTCGACGTTACGTTGTAGTCTTGCCGCGGATTTTGCCGCAGGGCCCCCGCGGGATAGACGAGGTTGATCGTGTCGTTCGTCGGACCTGAAATCAGGCCCAGGTTGATTCCAGGATACGGTTGCGGATTCTGGTCGCGCTGGTACAGATAGTTGAACAGGCCGAAGAATTTGAACTTCTCGCTGACCAACGGCCCGCTGGCAGTCCCGGTAAATTCGTTGTAACCAAACCAGTATGCACCCAGTTGCTTCTCGCCGTCATACGCTTTGCTCCTGGTCTTCAACGATATGTTGTCAGTGATATACTGGGCGCTGGCTTTCCACGCGGACGTTCCCGTCTTCAGGGATTGCTGGATGATCCCGGAATTGGCACCGCCGAATTCGGCGTTGTAGCCGCCGGCCTGAACCTGGATCTCCTCGACCGCATCCTGAACCAGGGTCACTGCCCGGCCCCCGGCCATCGGATTGGTGATGGACATTCCCTCCAGATAGTAGCCCACTTCATCCAGCCTGCCGCCGCGCACAAACACGGCACCATCCTGAACGACAACGCCGGGCGTCACTGCAAGAATACTGTTGATGCCGCGCGCGGGAAGTGCATCAAGGTCATCGCTCGTGCTTATGCGTACCGCATTCGTTGCGCTCCTGTTGAGAAGCGGGCGGTCCGCAACGATTTCCACCGCCTGAAGGGCAACGGCCTCCGCGGCCAGAACGAAGTCGATCGTCGTCGTCAGATCGTTGTTCACACGCACATTGGATACCGAAAACGGCTGATAGCCGATGAATGTGGCTTTAACAGTAAACACGCCCGGCGGCACGTTCACGATGATGTACTCGCCATTGACGTCTGTGGCGGCACCAAGTGTTGTCCCCTGGAGGGAGACGTTTGTGCCGACCAGCGGTTCGCGACTGTCCTTGTCGACTACTTTGCCGCGAATCATGCCCGAAGCAAACAGCAACGCGGGAAGTATCATCAGTAGCGCAACAAGAAGCAGGGGTTTCTTGAACATGTTTGCTCTCCCTTGCTATGGTGAATTAAGAATAGACTTCTCCCTTCCCGTTCGGGCGGGTGTTTGCACCCAAACGCGGTCACACTCTCGTGCAACCCGGGGCGGGTAACGCACAGACGATGATGAGGTACTCCGAAAGGCGTATCAAGATCCGCTATCGCACCACCTCCTTCCGGATAATGGTACGACGAGCAGGGGCAATCGCAAATCCGTTTGCGACGAAATGCAGGTTTGAGAGGCTGAAATGGAGAGGACCGGCGCTCATCTTCACCACGGGAAAGCACTTTCTGTCGTGCTGTCCGGGTGTTTCGTCGACGCCATACACACCTTCGTCCCAATTGTGCATCTTCCCCTGCGGTTCCATGGTATATTCACATGCAACGGAATCCACAAGTGTTATCACAAAGGAGGATCACATGACCAGGGCTCTGTGTGTGGTGGTGTTCGTTGCGCTTGTCGCCGGCATCTCCGGACAGGCGCTCGCGACGGACAAAGTTCAGGTTACCCCGCGTGTCACCAAGGAGCTGATCACATTGAATCTGATGAACGGGCTCGCCTCAAACAACAAAGGCGTGCGGGAGAACGCTGCATTTGTGCTGGGGGAGGAAAAGATTACGCGGGCTATTGTACCGCTGATGAAAATGCTGCGGGACAGCGAAGAAGAGTCGTCGCGGATTGTCGCCGCCCTGTCGCTTTGCAGAATGGGTGAACCGCGTGGGGTGTATGCGGTGCGCATGGCCGCAAAGTTCGACAACAGCGAAAGGGTCCGGACGCTCTGCGCGTGGTTCTATAATCAGTACGTGCAACCCGGATCGTTTGAGTTCATCACCATCACACCTGCTGAACCTGAGGAATACGGCGGCAAGTAGCTCCCTTCTATTGGCCGGTGTGCGGCGCGTGGAGAGTTCCCTCCTCCCGGGCGGCTGTCCACCCCCCACCGGTCAATGCGTACCTGAGAGCCGCTCAAATACACGATCACGGAATGATCGGCTCATCGTGAGCCGCGTACCATCCTGCAGCACCACCGCATATTCGCCGTGGAAGAGTGGTTGCATTTCTTTGATGCGCGGGATGCTCACTATCGTCGACCTGTGAATCCGGAGAAATCGATCGGCGGCAAGCTGGGTCTCCATGTCACTGATTTTCTCCCTCACGAGATGTTTCTTCCCCTGGCAGTGCAGGCATACGTAATCCCCCTGCGCTTCGATCCAATCGACCTCCTCGACCCGAACGAATGTTATGCGCCCGGCATTGCGCACCATGATGCGGCCCGGCGCCTGGCGTTCTTCACGGCTGTCATCCAGCATTTCGATGATCCGGCGCGTAAGCTGGCTGCCGTTCTTCTGGCGAAGCTGAGCCTTCGCACGCGCCAACGCCTCCTGAAAGCGCTCCTCCTCAAACGGCTTCAAAAGATAATCCAGCGCATGCACCTGGAACGCTCGCAACGCATGTTGATCGTACGCCGTCACGAACACAACGATCGGGAGTTCATCAGGATTGATGGCATCGAGCACTGCGAAGCCGTCCATTTCGGGCATCTGAATGTCCAGAAAGACCAACTCCGGACGAAGCGCCTTGATCTGCTCGACTGCTTCGAGGCCATCGCCACATTCCCCGAGAATCTCCACCTCCGGATCTTCTTCCAGGAATTGACGTACGCCTTTCCGTGCGAGAGGCTCATCGTCGACGATCAATGTGCGAATCCGTTCCATCAGACCGCCTTCAACTTGTGATACGGGATGGTCAATCTGACATCCACTCCTCCGCCTTCCGGGCTGGAAAGGTCAAAACCCTGCGCTGTTCCATACAGATACTGCAGGCGGGTCCGCGTGTTCCGAATGCCAATGCCTTCTTTGACACCCTCGCCATTCCCTCCCTGTAGCCCCCCGCCATTGTCGCGCACGTGAATCGTGAGACTGCCGTTGTCGCGCATCGCCTCCACGCTAATATGCGCAGGACCACGCCGCTGGGAGACACCGTGCCTGATGGCATTTTCAACGAGCGGTTGAAGGATGAGATTCGGAACAAGCGCTTCAAGATCATCCGGATCAATGCGCTGCTCCACAGTAAGTCGATCGCCAAACCGGAGCTGTTCAATCTGGATGTAACGGTTGAGATACTCAAGCTCCCGCCGCAAGGTCACCTCCTGCTCACCCGCACTTTCCAGGGTCAGCCGCAGGAATTCGCTTAACCGCGCGATCATCCGGCTTGCCATGTCGGGATCGTGCCGGATCAGCACCATGATCCCGTTGAGCGTGTTGAAAAGAAAATGCGGCTGCAATTGCATTTCAAGAATCTGCAGTTGTGCCTGCGAAAGCTTCGACTCCAGTTGTGATGCCTGCAGCTCCCGGTCACGATCCCGCTTGTAGAAATACCACACTGCTGTCACCAGCGAGATGACCAGCACGCCGATCAGCACGCCGAACCATACCGTCTGAGTGAAATGCGGACGCAGGATGAAGGGAAAGGAGATACCCGCTTCATTCCAGATGCCATCGGCGTTTCGCGCGAGCACCCGGAAGCGGTACCTCCCGGGCGGGATGTTCGTGTAAAATGCCTCGCGACGCGTGCCTGCATCAATCCAATCCTTGTTGAACCCTTCAAGCATATAATGGAACTGTATGCGTTCCGGAGCGTTCGAACTCAGTCCCACAAAATGAAACTCCAGTTCTCCATTGCCGGGTCGATACTCTGCACCGGAACGGGGGACCCCCTCCATGTTGTCTATCCTCACCCTCTCCAGCACGATCGCAGGTGGGACCGTATTCGTCGGAAGGTGCGCGGGATCCACCATTACCACGCCAAAGGTCGATGGAAACCAGAGCTTGCCGTCGGGCGTGCGTGCTACGCAGGACTGATATCCCCCGTTAAACTCGTCGCTGAACATGCCATCGCTGGTGCCGAACGACTGAACCGAAATCGATGCCCGCCGACCATCGAAGTAGTCAAACACCTCGGCAACCTCAAGACGATGAACACCATTATTTGACGTCAGCCATACCCAGCCGTGACCATCCAGCGCAATGCCCATGACACCCTCCTCCGGCAGCCCTTGTGCTGAGGTCAATACCGATATCTTGGTCCCGCGAATCACGTTCAACCCGCCGGCGAGCGGCGCTACCCAGACGGTCCCTCCGGAGTCTACGACCATCGCCGTCACCCAATCAGAGGAAAGTCCTTGCCGTCTCGTGAATTCCACCGCAGAGCTTGCATCCAGAACAGGTTCCTTTCCCGACAGGGCGGGCAGCCGGTATTTTGTAATTCCGCTGTCGCGGGAAGCCACCCACAGATTCCCCGACCTGTCTGTCGTTACTTCACGCAATCTGACAGGCCGCTTGCCGGCAGAGGTTCGAACGAGATAGCGATGATCCCCGGTGAAACACCAGAGCCCCTCTGAAGAAGCGGCCCAGATCCGTCCGTAACGATCCTCCTTCAAGGACATTGTACTGCCCACAGAGTAGTACCGAACACCATGTTCGGAGTAACGCGTGACACCAGTCCGCATAGCCGGCCCATCGATTGCTCCGGTGATCCTGGGCAAAGGCAAAGATCGTTCCCTCGCGTGGCTTCTTGCCCGGTATAATGGCCGACGGAACAAACACCCCATTGCGGTATTCCACAAGCGTGCCCGCGGCTGTCGATGCCATCAACCGTCCCGATGGATCGGCAAAGAGCCCCCACACCATATTCTCCACGGCGCTCACACCGGTGCGGAATGTCGTGAACTTGCTGTTGATGAATCTGTTGACGCCTCCCGTCGATACTCCTACCCAGAGCACTCCTTCCCGATCTTCCTCAATGGAGAGCACTTCATCTCCTGAGAGACCATCACTCGAAGCGAAATGTGTGACACGACTGTTCACCACACGCGAGATCCCACCCGCCGTCGTCCCAACCCAGAGAGTCCCCCGCTGATCCTCGAAAAGTGCAGACACCGCACCGGACCCAAGGCCTTCCTTTGGGCCGATGTTGTGCATCGAATCCCCGGTCAGAACAAAGAGCCCGTTTTCCGCCGTTCCGATCCAGAGCGCTCCACGGCGATCACACAGGAGCTTTGTCGGTGCTGCGTTCAGTTCGCGTTTGCCCGCAGACGTTGTGGGTCCGATGGGCTTCCCCATCTTGACCCCTGACCCCCAGGTGGTTCGTACAATGTACGGTTCGAAGCAATCGCCCTCGCGAATCCAGACTCCTTTGGGTGTAAGGGCAAGTATGCGTCCTCGTTGATCCTGTGCCGAAGAATACACCAGATTTGCCGGAAGACCATCAGCAACGGTAAAGAGGTGAATGAGCGAATCGCCTTTGAATTGCGCAAGTCCGGCCGTCGTTGCCACCCAAATGTTTCCATGACGGTCCTTGTTGAACTCGCGCACAACGAGATGCTCCTGTTCGCAAGGCACGTTGAGCTTTGTGATTTCTCCATTGCGGATGCGCAAGACGCCGCCCCCGTTGGTTCCTATCCAAAGGGTGCTATCCTGGTCCGCGAAGAGTGCCAGAACGTAATTCATTCCTAGCTGGGGGGTATTGCGGGTGTTCAACGTGAAGAATGAGGTGCCATCGAATCGCGCAAGCCCCTCCATGGTCCCAAACCAGAGATACCCATCGGGTGTCTGGGCAATGGAAGTGACGGAGTTCTGCGGCAATCCATCGCGCTTTGTCCACGCGCGGTGGGAGTATTGCCCGATCTCACGCGAAGGGTCAAGCCCCGCCGGTTCCCCGAGGAGGGGAAATGGTAGGAAGCAAAAGAGCAGCAAGGCTTTGGTCACGCTTCGCCACATATTCATGCCAACAAACTACTCTTTTTTCCACCGTGATACAACGCAGGGAGCGACGAAGCGCGTATAGGGGCGTCGAGTCGCGGGAATAACGGGTCAGGCTGCCGACTGTAGCCTCTCGAAAACACGATCCCGGAACGATCGGCTCATGGTCAAACGAGTCCCGTCGAGGAGAATAACTGAGTACTCTCCAAAAGAGAGCGGCTGCAACTCCTTGATTCGATCGATATTAACAATAGTGGATCGGTGAATTCTCAGGAAGCGGCCTTGGGGAAGTTGTTGTTCAAGATGTGATATCTTCTGACGCAGGAGATGCTTCTTGCCGGAATTATGTATCCGGACGTAGTCTCTATCGGCTTCCACCCAATCGATATCTTCCGCTCTGACAAAACTGATGCGACCGGCCGTCTTTACCATCAGGCGCAGGACTGACTGCACTCCCCGTTTTGCATGGGAGAACATCTCCTGAACTCTCCGGTCTCCCGCCTCCATTCTCCTGACAAGCATCCGATCCAGTGCGCGTGCGATGGCATCATCGACACGATCGGCAGTCGCCGGGTGCACAATGAAATCCAGAGGCTGGTACCGAAAGGCCTCGATAGCCTGGAAATCGTCGTTTGCGGTAAAAATGACATCCGGTTTCGGGCCGGCTACCAGAGTGCGGACCAGGTCAAAACCGCCGCCACCGGGAAGATCCACATCGGCAAAGAGCAAATCGACCTGGTGCAGTCCGAGGAACGCTCGTGTTTCCTCCACAGAAAACGTTGTGCCGACGATGTCCACGGCGCGGTTCTGACGAAGACAGCGCAACAACGCCTCACCGGAAGCTGACCTATTGGCAGCTACCACGACGCTCAATGCTTGACGTGGATTCATCGTCTCTCTCCTCTCCCATTCTCCATGCTGGTACGGAATGGCAGGGGAGAGGTTTCACTCGCCTCCCAGGCATGCGGAAGCGGTATCCCCTGGTTCGGAGGACGGTGATGAGGGAATCCAGGCGGCGATAGAATTTGTCAGGCCGGGCAGGATCAACACCGATGTGGGTAAGGAGCAGGAAGCCGTTTAATCCACACGGCGAATTCTGTTCAACACGAAGGATCCTTGTGAAGATCGTATCGGAAGGGACGTAGCGTGTACCCAATTCCGGGACGGTGTAGTCTGCATTCGACGAGGTTCCCGCCGTAAAGTTCACAAGCGTGATGCCGTTCTGGTTGCACCAGGCAGCTATGGAGTCATTGTACCATTCATATGCAGGCATGAAGTACAACGGTGTGTTTTTGTGGATACCCAGCGATTCCATGGCTGCATAGTTGTCATTGAGGTCCCGCAGAAATTCTTCGCGACTCACGAGCAGCGAGTCACGATGTTCCCAGGGTACATACAGAAGATGCTTGTTGGAATGCGGACCGAGATAGTGCCCGTCTGCCTGCAGTCCGGCGATCACCGAGCGGAAGGAAGAATTGCGGTAGAAGTCGCCGGTGAAGAAGAACGTCGCCTTGATCCCCTGTCCATGCAAGGTCTTCCGGATACTCTCTCCCCCATCGGCAAACTCATGCCCCGTGAATACCAGGTAGATCGTCCGCTGCGTAGTATCCATCCGCACGATGCCGCCATAACTGTGTAGCGAGCGTGTTGTGTCGGCGCACGGAAGAATCCCCCGCCACAAAGAAAAGCAGAAGCAGTAATGGACAGCACGGCATGCACCTTCGCGGGTCACTTTCATCAAGATCATTTTCCGTGTCGCAAGGAATGTCTCTCCGCCGTCGACCGGTTCCGCCTTCAGCCGGCAAAGATAGACACCGGACGGAAGTCCTGCGGCATTCCATCCAATATGATGCCTTCCGGCCGACTTCGTCGACGCGGCCAGAAGGCTGATCCGTTCGCCCAGCAGGTTGCAGACTTCGAGCGTCACGAATGATTTCTCCGGCAGCGTATACGCTACGGTCGTCGCAGGATTGAACGGATTGGGGGAGTTCTGATCAAGCCGAAAACCCACCGGCAGAACCCCGCGTGTTGCGATGCCTGTCAAAGGCCCGCGATAGCTCCAGCGTACCGCGTCGAACACGATCTCCTGCCCGGCGTTGAGCCCCGCATCACCAAGTGCAACAGATGCGCCGCCGGTCGCAGTGAACGGATACGTCCCCAGCGATGCCCAGGCATTGCCATAAGATTTCTGGTTAATCAAAACCTTTTGCGAGCCACCGGTGTATGTGACCATATACGGGGCGGCAGTTGCATTGCTGAGCGGTATATACGCCAGTACTTCATACATGCCATCCTGCGAAAGGTTGGGAGTCCATGTTGCCAGACAGGTATCGGCGTTACCTGCCTTCGTGTACGCATACCACATGTGTCCGTTGATGCCGCGCAACAATCTTTGTAGAGCCACATCGATGCCGGGGCGCTGTTGCGCATCACAAACCCGCGACCAAACTGCAGATCGTCGACAAGCGTGTCGGCAGGCAGCGGAGACGTCGCCCGTGTCGCGATGCACCAGGCCACCTGGTTGAGATTCTGGTACCCATTGTTATATCCCGGCCAATCATACCGGACGTCTTTTCCATAGTAATTCGGGTAGCCCCTGTTCTTGTCGCCATAGGGATCATTGAAGACAAGCGTGTGGGGCTCCACACCGATTCCGTGAGCAAGAACAAGGTGTCCGGCGGTTGTCAACAACACGCACATACTGAAGGGATATCCGCCGGCGATTTCCGCGAGAGCAACGCTGTGCGGAGTGCTTTCCGTTTGTTCCGCGGTCATTCCGTGCGCACGGAAATAGTCGGCCATTCGCGTATGGGGGCTCCCGCTCGCCCACATATATCCGTAGCCTCCCGCTCCAAACGTGCTCCCTGAGGCCGCCTGGGCGCTGAACTCAGTGAGACGAAACCGGTACTTGTCCGCAACGTAGTTGCCCCATGGCGTGACATGGTAGGAAGGTCCTGAACATGTGATGTTCCATTGTGGGAGCAAACCATAGTACGCGAGAACCATGATTGCCTGTGTCGGCGCACATGCAGAATTGCCATTGAACCAATCCGGAGTATCATACAACTGATGCACATAGGGAATATCGAGCTGAATCTCAGGCGCCGCGTACGTCTGCAGGTGCTGCAGGACGAAAAGCGAACGACGGCGGGATGGCAGCGATGAGTCGCGCAGCAAGAATTCCATCCGACGACGGGGTGATTTCTCGTATGTCGCGTCGGTCGAGGGTATGGTACAGAACAGCGCCGTCCGGGGTGAAGCGCGGCTCCATTTCACACAGATCGTCTGTCTGTGTAAGAGCCAGGGGAACCCCACCTGCATATCCCACCGTGAACAGATCGGCATTGACTATGCGGGTCCCTTCGATGACAACGCGCCCAAACACAATGGTACGCGAATCGGGCGACCACGCCGGGCGATCTCCGGCACCCAGGGAGAAGTTCTTGCGTGAATGGTGTCGTACACGTACATCCGGCCATCAAGCCCTGAAATAAGAAGCTTCCGGCCATCAGGTGACCATTGCGGATTGAAATACCCCCCGGGTCCGGACGTCACGGTGATATCCATCTGGCTACGAAGGTCACGCACGTGTATCTGATCATTTGCATCGTTGTAGGCGACAGAGGCGGCATCGGGAGAAACGGGCGCTTGATTCGCATAGCAGCCAAGGTCAATCGTCCGGAAGGCGATGCCATCCGTTATCAGGAACTCCGTACCGATCGTGAACGCCATCAATCCGTCGTTGGTGTAACTCACCTGTCCGGCGCGTCTTGCAGGATCGTGGAGAGGGCGGAATGTGCCTGAAAAAAGGTCGATAACACCAGGTGTCTGCATTCCCCGATCGTCGATCACCTTGATGCCGATATCCCGCCGGTTCGGGCTGACCGCGACATGATACCCAACGCCGGGACCATGAATCAGTTCACGGAGCTGCCCGGAATCGACAAGGTAGATGGCGGAGCGGAAGCTGTTGGTACAGAGCACGCCTGCCTGTGTGTTTTGCGGCGCTGCGAGTGTACCGGCATCCTCTCCCGGTGTCTGAGAGCCAACCGGAAGGGCACCCAGAACCATCGCCGTCAGAATGGCCCATCGTAGCATGCGCATCCTTAGTTCGTTGCCGTAGCTAGAATAGGAGTATTTCGTGTGCAAATCAAGCGAGGTTCCGGGCGTGCAACATTTGAAACAATGGATTGCAGGTAAAACAGTCACGAAAGAGGGTTGATTCTGGAAGATTTTTCGTGCATCTTTGAAATGATGACTCCACGTGAACGATGGCTTGCCCTTCTCCACGGCGAACGACCGGATCGCATCCCCACTGACTATTGGGCCACTGACGAAGTGACCGGACGCCTCTTGCGCGAACTGCGTTGCGTGGATAAAGAGGAGCTCTACAGAGCACTGCGGATCGACGGCGTCATCGATGTGAAACCGGTGCGGACCGTTGAGCACTTCCCTTCCGATCCTCTGGCGGATATATGGGGAGTCCGGCGAAAAGCAATAAGCTACGGATCAGGCAGCTATGATGAGTTCGACAATCATCCCCTCGAGCAGGTAAGTTCCGTTGAAGAGATCCAGGCATATGCATGGCCCCGCGCGGAGGACAATGACTTTGAACAGTTTGCGCACGACGTCGCTTCCGCACCGCGCCATCGCATCCTTTCCGCCGGGAACTACGAGCCGTTCCTGCTGTACTGTGCCCTGCGTGGCATGGAATTGGCCATGATGGATCTTAAGGTCGAACCGGAAATCGTCGATGCTGCCCTCGATCACATCTTCCAGTACCACTACCAGCTCAATGCCCGGCTCTTCGAAATCGGGAAAGGCCGGATTGACATGACCTATGTGGCGGAGGACCTTGGCGGCCAGACTTCTCTGCTGTTCGGTGTGCCGGAGATCCGGAAATACATCCTCCCGCGGCAAAAAAAGATGGCAGATCTTGCACGCAGTTTTGGTGTTCATCTGTTTTATCACACGGATGGAGCAGCCCGCGAAATCATACCGGATCTGCTCGATGTTACTGGTATTGAAATCCTCAATCCCATTCAATGGCGATGCCCGGGAATGGAGCGGGAGGGCCTCGTGCGGGACTTTGGCAAACGCGTGATTTTCCATGGGGCCGTGGACAACCAGTTCACGCTTCCTTTCGGTACTGCTGCGGACGTGAGAAATGAAGTCCTGGATAATATTCGCATCTTCCGCGACAGCCGCTGGATCTGCGCCCCCTGCCACAATCTCCAGCCGGTGACGCCGACCGTCAATATCACTACCTTGTACGAAACGATATACGAACACGGAGTGTAACGCACTCCCGAAAACTTCAATAAGAAGGAGACAGACTTCCATGGAAGAGTTGAAAAAGATGTACGACGCAATCCTCACCGGCAATTTCAAAGCCGCCAGGGAAATCACCCAGCAAGCACTCGCAGCAGGTGTGGATCCGCAGGTGCTTGTGCAGGAACAGATGATTCCCGCAATGGACGAGGTCGGTCGCCGTTATGAGGCCAACGAGTACTTCGTGCCGGAACTGCTGATTTCAGCTCGTGCGATGAAGGCAGCCCTCGAACTCATCCGTCCGCTTCTTACGGCCAGAGGTACCGAACCGGCGGGTCGCGTGGTGATCGGAACAGTCAAGGGCGATTTGCATGACATAGGGAAGAACCTGGTGGCCGCAATGCTCGAGGGCGCGGGCTTCGAAGTCATTGATCTCGGCGTGGACGTTACCCCGGAAAAATTCATCGCTGCACTGAACGAACGGCATGCCAGCCTCGTCGCCATGTCCGCCCTGCTCACGACAACCATGAACTCGATGAAGACGACGGTAGAGGCGCTCAAGACGGCAGGAGTCCGGAACAAGGTGAAAATCATGATCGGTGGCGCTCCGGTGACACAGAAGTACGCTGACGAAATCGGTGCCGACGGCTATAGCAGCAATGCCAATGCGGCGGTCGCACTCGCCCGGAAGCTTGTCGCGGCGTAGGAGCCTTCTCATGACCTCTCTGCTCGCTCAACTGCTCGGCCCCGATCTCGTCATCACCGACGGAGCATGGGGTACTCAGCTGCAGGCATTGGGCTTGCCTGCCGGCGAATGTCCTGATGGGTGGAATCTCACCCACCCCGATTATGTCCGCCAGGTGGCTCAAAGCTACGTCGACGCCGGCAGCAAGGTGATCCTCACCAATACGTTCCGGAGCAACAGGATCACCCTTACCGGCCACGGACTGGCCGATCGCGTGGTCGATATCAATCGTGCAGGTGTGGAAATCTCGCGCTCTGCCGCGGGCACACGCGCAAAAGTGTTCGCGTCAATGGGACCGACCGGCAAGATGTTGATGATGGGTGAAGTCACCGAGGAAGAAGTGTTCGTGGCATTTGCTGAACAGGCAGAGGCACTCGGCACCTCGGATGCCATTGTTATCGAAACGATGACCGATCTCGAAGAAGCACGAATCGCCATCCGTGCAGCAAAGACCACCGGTCTCCCGGTGGTCGCGTCAATGGTTTTCGATTCGGGCAAAGACAGAGATCGCACGATGATGGGTTCGACACCGGAGCAGGTCGCCGAAGCACTTGCGGAAGCCGGTGCGGATGTGATCGGTGCAAATTGCGGATTGGGCATGGAAGGGTACATCCCGGTTGCGAAACGCCTTCGCGCAGCGACTGCATTGCCCATCTGGATAAAACCGAATGCGGGCCTCCCCGAGCTCGTCGATGGACATATCGTCTACCGTACTACGCCAGCAGAGTTCGCCCATCAGGCACAGGCTCTGCGTCAGGCCGGTGTGGCGTTTGTCGGCGGGTGCTGCGGAACCTCCCCGGAATTCATCCACGCTCTGTACACGGCGCTGCGGATATAGTCCGCAGCGCCCCTCGCAGAACTCCCGTGAAACTCAAACTCGTAGCGTGTGAAGTCCTCTACCGCGAGTTGTGCGCCCTCATTGCCCGCTCGCCCCATCAGGTCGATCTCGCGTTTCTTCCGAAAGGCCTTCATGACATCGGGGCATCGGGGATGGCCACCCGCCTGCAGGCAGCCGTGGACGCCGCCGACACTCCGGGGTACGATGCCCTGCTCATGGGGTATGCCCTCTGCAACAACGGCATCTGCGGGCTCCGCGCCCGGACGCTCCCCCTCGTCATCCCGCGCGGACACGATTGTATGACGCTCTTCCTGGGAAGCCGCCAACGCTACCAGCAATACTTCAACGACAATCCCGGCACCTACTTCCTTACTTCCGGATGGATCGAGCGCGGAGAGGCATCCGGCGAGCTCAGACAACTTTCGATCCAGAACAAGAACGGGATGGATTTGTCGTTCGAGAAGCTCGTCGAAAAGTATGGCGAAGAAAACGCACGATATCTCTTCGATGAACTGTATGATACCACCAGACACTACCGCCAGATCACGTATATCGACATGGGGGTCGACCCGGATAACCGCTTTCATGAACAGGCTGAAGCTCGCGCCGGAGAGCATGGTTGGAAGTTCGATGCGGTAAAGGGCAATCTCTCCCTCCTCGAACGCCTGGTCCGTGCGGAGTGGAATGAAGAGGACTTCCTTGTCGTGCCGCCGGGATATGAGGTCGTGACCACCTTTGACGAGCGCATCATCGCTTCCCAGCCGGTGAAGGAATGAGTGACACGGTACGCATCCGGCTGCGCCCGATGGGTGCTGCGATCGAAGTCCCGCGCGGGACTCCCCTGCAGGATGTCCTGTTCCCATTTGGCGTTGAGTTCCCGTGCGGCGGCAAAGGGAAATGTAAAGGGTGCCGGGTGCGCGTCATTGAGGGGACCCTCCCGCTCAATGCCGAACAGGAACGCATGCTCACCCCGGAGGAACGCGCTGGAGGCTGGCGTCTCTCCTGTCAGTGCAGCGCGGAACATGACCTGGCGCTGGAGCTTGCCCAATGGGAAGCGCAGATCCTGGCGGACACCACAAGCTTTACCTTCGCTCCGAAAACCGGTCTTGGCATTGCCATCGACATCGGGACGACGACTCTGGTGGCTCAACTGCTGGACCTGGGACGAGCGGAAGTGCTGGCTGTGCGCACAGCGCTTAACCCGCAAGCCAGATTCGGCGCCGATATCATGTCCCGCGTGGGCTACGCCGTAACCGAGAAAGGCCAGGGCAAGCTCGTGGAGGTCCTTCGCCGACAGATCGGGAAGATGATAGAGGAGCTTCTTGAAGCGGGAGACCGGCGGAATTCCCCTGTGGCGGATATCGTCATTGTCGGCAACACGGTGATGCATCACCTCTTCTGTGACTTCAGTGTTGAACCGCTCTCACACTATCCTTTTGAGCCGGAGCACCTGGCAGGAACCACCCTCGACGCGGGACAGCTGGGGTGGAATATCTCCGGCTCGCCTCCCGTTCGATTTCTTCCGAATATCGGAGGATTTGTCGGGAGCGATATTCTTGCCGGCGTTTTCGCCACAGGACTGCACACCGGGGATCACCTGAATGCATTGATTGACCTCGGTACCAATGGCGAGATCGTGATTGGCAACAGTCAACACATGCTCTGCGCCTCGACAGCGGCAGGTCCGGCCTTTGAGGGCGCGCGCATCTATATGGGTATGCGCGCATCGACGGGCGCAGTTTCGGCGGTACGAATCCAGGACGGACACTTTGCGTGTCACGTGCTTGGCAATGTGGCTCCGCGTGGCATTTGCGGAAGCGGGCTGGTGGATGCCGCCGCTTGTGCACTGGAACTGGAGTATATTCTGCCGGGAGGTCGTATTGCAGGCGGGGACAATTCCCTCATGCTGTGTGACCCGGTAAAACTGTCACAGACCGATATACGGGAACTTCAACTCGCAAAAGGCGCCATCGCAGCGGGCGCGCGGCTGCTAGTGCGACAATTCAACATTCGGGAATCAGACATCGGGCGTGTCCATCTCGCGGGCGCCTTCGGCAACTATATCGATACCGCGAGTGCCCGTCGCATTGGTTTGCTGCAGTTTGCAGCGGAGCAGATTCATCCAGCGGGCAATACTGCCCTCCTCGGGGCGAAGATGGCCCTCTTTACCGATCCGGCCATATTTGACGCTCTTGCACAACGCATCGTGCACGTGTCCTTGAACGCACTGCCCGAATTCCAGGATGTGTATGTCGAAGAAATGGTCTTCCCGACACGTATCGATGAACCTTAAACGAAAAAAGGCGCTCCATGGAAGGGACATCATACCTCGTAGAAACAATTCTCTCCTCTCCCCTTCGCCTC
The DNA here is from genome assembly GCA_963849385.1 of Ignavibacteriota bacterium. Classification (GTDB taxonomy): domain Bacteria; phylum Bacteroidota; class Ignavibacteria; order UBA10030; family UBA6906; genus Fen-1255. The sequence goes on from CAWKHH010000003.1 coordinate 934,090, forward strand.
GCCATGCCCATTCTCACGTTCCCGGGTGCACGGCTCGCGAATACTACTGTTCGCGAAATGGTCACCGATCCGGCGAAGCAATATGCGGCTGAGGAGGTATTGCATTCACAGTTCCAGACACCATTCGTCATGTCTGCAATGGACCTCAGCGTGGAGGCGGAGGCTTTCGGAGCAACGATCCGGATGGCAGACTGGGAAGTCCCCACCGTCATCGGGCGTCACGTAACGGATGTCGACGGCATCGGACGGTTGACCGTCCCGCAGATTGGGGCAATGCGAACACACGTGTATCTCGATACCGTGCGCCGTTTTCGCTCGACTATCAGCGATGCCCTCGTGCTCGGCGGCATGATCGGTCCGTTTTCGCTTGCCGGGAGACTCTACGGGGTGAGTGAAGCGCTCGCCGAGACGATTGGCGAACCCGCAATAATGCACGCACTCCTGGAGAAGACAACGACGTTTCTCACCGCGTATGCCCGAGCCTTCAAAGAATCGGGTGCACACGGGGTCATTATCGCCGAACCAACCGCAGGGTTGATGTCGCCCGGTTCGATGCAGCAATTCTGCACGCCGTACATCCGCCAGATCGCCTCAGCAGTAAATGACAAGAACTTCCAGGTCATCCTGCACAATTGCGGAGCCAAGCTCGCCCACCTCAATGCCAAACTCGATACCGGAGTAAGGATCTTCCATTTCGGCAAACCGATGGATATCGTCGCAGCGCTCTCTCAGGTGCCGGAAGATGTGGTATTGTGCGGGAACCTTGATCCGTCAGAGGTCTTCGTGAATGGCACGGTCGCAGAAGTCCGCTTGAAGACCCGGAAGTTGCTTGAGGCGACCGCGCAGTACAAGAACTTCGTTATCTCCTCCGGCTGTGACGTTCCCGCTCAGGCGCCGATGCAAAACATCTGGACGTTTCTTACCGCGTAGGAGGGTTTGAGAAGAACCTGTAGTACACCTGGTCCGTCGACATACGTTGCACAAGGAGTGCGAGTTCGCGGGCATGGTAATCTCCCCACATCGTCGATTCTCCGCAGGGTATGCTGCGGCCATCAGGCACAACATCCCAACCATTCGGACGATGATATACGGAGTGCAGAATCAAGCCTTCATGCCTGGCATCAAGTGAAAGATACGGCTCTCCAAAGAGGGTCCGCGTCACAGTGAGTCCTGCCTTCAAGTAACGTTCGCCCTCTGCCTTTCTCCCTCGTCCTGCGAGGAAGCCGCCCAGGCGGATGAGCCCTTGCGCGGCAATCGCCGCGGCAGAACTGTCCACAGGTTCATGGTCGTTGAAAGGTTCGGCGGGTCGGTTCAGATAGTCCCCCATGTGTGCAAGACCGGGTGCTCCCGTGTCCCAGTACGGGATGCCATCCACGGGCGTCTGGGTCAGGTAGAACTCCGCCACGGCTATTGCCGTGTTTAAGAATCTCTCTATCACCTCCGCCTTCGATGCTCCAAACACAAAGGCATCAACAGAGAGAGTGTCCAGAAACTCGAGTTGTTCAGCATAGCCGCACAGAATCCATGCATGACCCCGGGTCCACGTACTGAACGGCGCGTACCCTTGCTGCGTGCTTGGACAACGGTAGGAGCCGTCGTTCAGGTTGAAAATCGACTCGTGTGCGACCCGGCCACGGATGTCGTAGACATCGCGTCCTTTGCCGAAGTAGACATTATACTTTGCCGTCGCTTCGGCGTGAAGGATCAGGCGTTCGAGAAGTGATATCTTCCGGTCCTTCTCTGCCATCAACACATGACCGAGCCGGTAGGCAACAGCGAGCGAGCGTAGAGAGCGCACGGTGTCGGCGAACAGCGAATGCGGACCGTTGAACGAATAGATATACCCCTCTCCGTTCCCGAGATCAGTCCACCGGGCGGCCTGTACTGCTCCGCTCACTTTCAGGGCCAGCGCATAGAACGACCGTTCCCACGTATTCTCCGGGATTCTGCCTTCGTCCATCAATCGCAGGAGATTGCCGTAAGTGCTGATATTGTTGAAGCCATGGTCGTGCACACCCACATGACTCACATGGGTGGCCATGAACTTCACGGTCGCATCGCGACCGATCTCGAGGAAGCGCCCATCACCTCCGGCATCAAATTGCAGCAGCGCGGACCCGAATTGGAACCCCTGCGTCCATTCGGTCCACCCGCGTGAAGTGTACTCTCCGCACGCGGTGAACACCGGAGTGCCGTGCGAGGAATCCCAGCGCTTCTGCAGGGTGTCGATTTTGACTGCCGAAAGACGGAAGAGCGCCTCAATCTGCGGAAGAAGTGTTTCGGCACTCAGAGTGTAGTCAATGTGGATCATGGGTGTGGTTATAGTCTTCTCAGGTGCATTCCACCATCAAGATAGATCACGCTTCCCGTGGAATATGGAAACGCGCCTGTCACGAGAGCGCCCACGGCTTTGCCAACATCATCGGGACGGCCCCAACGGTTTTGGGGTACCAGGCCTTCGCCCAGCATCCGGTCGTACTTTTCTTTTACCCCGCTTGTCATGTCTGTCGTCATGAGACCGGGACGGAGTTCAAAGACATGAATGCGCGAGGACGCGAGGCGGGTCGCCCAGAGCTGTGTCACCATTGCGAGTCCGGCTTTGGAAATGCAGTACTCACCCCGGTTGAGCGATGCCGTGTTTGCCGATACCGAGGAGATATTCACAATGGAGAACCCATGAGGCAGCAGTGGATCGGGTCGCTGTGAGAGCCAGTAGTTTACCACAGCCTGCGTGAGAAAGAACGGTCCTTCCAGGTTCACCCGGAGAACTTGTTCAAACGACTCCAGCGACGTTTCGGTGACATCAGCGCGCACAAGCGGACCGATTCCCGCGTTGTTGACGAGGACATCAATTCTTCCCAAAGCGCTGAGGGTTTGTTCGACAAGCCGCACACGATCTGCCTGTTCGGCCATATCGGCCTGGAAAGGAATGAAGCGTTGGTCGATGTGGCTTTGGCGGGAGCGGCAGAGTTCGACGGTTTCACCCGCTGCAGCGGTGTTCCCGGAAAAATTGATGACGACGGAAAAACCCAATTCTGCCAGCCGCACCGCGATACCCCGTCCCAGCCCGCGACTTGCTCCTGAAACAAGAGCAACCGGAGAACTCTCAGCCATGTGATCTTCCTTCCTGCAGCATGTGGAGGCGCTCCAGCGCCCGATCTCTTTTTTTAGTGTTTACCAACTCATAATACAACTCAGGGCGACGAGACGCAATCACTGCAAGCGTGCGCGGCTGTGCCGTTGTGAAGTAGAATTGCGTCACACGTCCCTGCTTGATATTCAGATCCGCCGTCAGGACGCCGATGTGACGGCCGATATCGGCACTAATCAACCCGTCTCTACCGACGAGGCTGGTTCGCCCGATCATTTTGCCGGGCATCCAGGTGCCTTCAGGGTAACCATAGCACGCGGAGAGAAGCGGAAGTCCGGTATCAATGGCGCGGGCCCTGTAGCGAATCTCCCAGTCCACCTCGCCCCAGCTCGACTGGACATGCGGAAACAGCAACAGATCCGCTCCCCGCAACATCAACACCTGCGCCACTTCAGGATATTCGATATCCATGCACGTCATGATGCCAATGGTGGCACAATCGAGCCTGAACACCGGGAGATCCTGCCCCCGTCGCATTCCGAGATCCTGTTCCGACTGGGTCGGATGTGATTTCTGATAACATCCGACGATTGCACCCTGTCTGTCAAAAATCACCGCATGACTCGATACCTCGCCGCGCCATATGCCATGCATGGGCATCACGACATTCATCTTGTACGTACGGGCGGCACGTGCAACCAGCCGCGTGAAATTTCCCGGAATGCTCTCAGGAGCGTAGTCCCGTTTGTTCGACGACGTCGCTCGATGCTCGAGATTCGCATACTCGCCAAAGAGCACAAGATCGGAATGCCGTTCGCCGGCAAGACGAAGCATGGCAAGGATGTCCTTCCGGTTGCGCACGCGACGTGCCGTAACCGTGGATCCGGACACAACGGCAGGGAGTTGTGCTGCACTCACCCTTATACTGCGGCTCATTGCGGGTCCTCCTTGTTCAGGTTAGCCGATCCTCTCGCCTGCTTGCGAAAATACCATACCATCAACATGCCCACACATGCCGTCCCAAGTCCAAGGGCGGCACTCAACACATGCACCTGAGGCGCAGCAGGGACGACAGCAAGGCCCAGAACGGTGAGACCTATTGCTCCCGTCAGAAAACCGACGATACGGTACGATTCCAGCGCATTGCCGGACCACCGGAGCGATTCATCCGTCACGGGCACGGACAGGTCTGCTTCAAACGCCTGCCTCACCCGCACCTTTTCCGGATCCCGCTCCTTCCAGAGCGCCGAGAGAAAGAAAAGTGCCGCCGTGATACCAACTCCGCCGAATATATTCACCTCATACTGGTATGGCGTCACATCGATGACGACGTTCACAAGGAGGACAAACAGCAGCCCACCGGTGGCAGCGACATTCGCCGACCACGACGGCGTCTTCCGGAATAAGAAACCCAGCATGACAGGAGTCAACATGGAAGGCGCAAACCAGGAGTAGTACATCAGGGCGAAATCAAACACTCCTTTCGAGCGCTGAACGATAATTGCGGTAATAATGGCAAGCACACCCAGAGTGAACGCTGTTATCCTGCTCATCCACAGCTGTTCACGTTCGGGCGGCGCGGCGTGACGGACAACCGTGCGCACGCGGACATACACATCCCGCACGATGATGGAACCGAGATAGTTCAGCTGTGTGTCAATGGACGTCATGGTCGCCGCCAGTATAGCGGATACCGTCAGGCCGATCAGGCCATTCGGGAGCAGTGTCAGGGCAAGTGTCACGTATGATGCTTCGGCCGGTTCAGCCAGTTGCGGCCACATATGCGCCATATCCGGAAAGAGCAGGCGCGCTACCATCGTCGGTGCAATCCAGAAAAAAGGCAGGAAGAGACTCAGTACCGCGCACAGCATGGCCATCTTCCGCGAATCGCGTTCAGTGGGCACGCTGTAGTATCGCTGCCCGATATGCCATGCGGCGTTATATCCGATGAGCGAGCTCACGAGATACGCAACATAAAACTCCGGCCGAGTGAGCACGTCGCGCCAGCTCAGATACTCCGACGGAGCCTCTGTGAACAGACGGCCGATACCTGACAGAAAATCACCGGAACCAAGCGCCATGAAGGCAAGCGGGAATATGAGCAAGCTTACCACGAGGATGATGAAGAACTGGAGAGAGTCCGTAATTACCACCGCCCAGAGTCCGCCGGCACTCGTGTAGATCAACATGACGAGACCGGTAATAATCATCGAGGCTTCGAGTCCGGTCACCCGAAACAGTCCCAGGTCCACCGACCATCCCATGATTCCCAATGCTGATGCCACGAAAATGCAGAGGATATAGATGCCCAGGCCGAGCCCCATAATGGAAGGAACTATCGAAAGGAGAGTATAATAGTATGTCGTTCCTTGAGAAAACCGTTTCGTCAGAAATTCCATTGGCGAAGAAAGACGCGACCGACGCCAGAGAGTCGCGTACACGAAATACCCCAATCCGTAGCCCCAGAATGCGCCGGTGAACAGGATGATCGCGCCGGTGCCATGTTTGTATGTATATCCAGCGGCGCCGACGAACATAAATGCGGAGAACCCTGCCACGAATGTCGAGAGGCCGGAGATCCACCAGGGTATTTTTCCGCCCCCTTTGAAGAAGTCATCCACCGTCTTGTTGAACCGTGTCAAATAGATGCCGACTCCGGTGAGCAGCAAGAGATAGCCGGCGATCACCAGCAGATCAAGGTAGTTGACGTTTTTGATTTCGCTAAGAAGCATGGGGACCGGAAGTTTGTGTGGTGAGATGTGGAATGAGCCGTGCAACGAGCTGTGCAGTCTTCTTACGCACATGAAGCCCTGCATGCGCCATGGCTTCGCGCGCTGTTACGTGTTCATCAACCAGAATAGTAAGGTCCAGAAAACCCTCCGTACCGACAAAATCGCTTCGTTTACCGCGCATGTCTCCGACGATAGCGGCAACGGGAATGCCCAGGCGTTGCGCGCGGAAGAGGACCCCGGAAAGCACTTTGCCATAGCGGGTCTGGCTGTCGATTCTACCCTCTCCCGTCAGCACAAGGTCAGTCTTCGCAAGCGCCACGTCGAATCCGGTCCGGTCAAGCACGAGATCGATGCCCGGGCGAAGCGTGGCACCACAGAAGGCTAAAAGCCCGGCACCGAGCCCCCCCGCAGCGCCGCTGCCGGCCGCTTGCTGGACGTCAATATGCACTGTGTTCTGAAGAAGTTTACGGTAGCGCGTGAGCGCAGCGTCGAGGAGAGCAACGTCGCGAGGAGAAGCACCCTTCTGCGGGCCAAAAACGGCGGAAGCCCCTTCCGGGCCTGTCAGTGGATTGCGAACATCACACGCTACGCCAATGGTCGCCTCTTTGATGCGCGGATCAATACCCTCCATGTCGATCGAGGTCAGGTGAAGCAGTGCCGCCCCACCGCGCGGGAGCATGTTCCCTGCGTCATCCAGCAATCGTACGCCGAGCGCTTGTGCCATTCCGGCCCCCCCATCGTTCGTGGCACTTCCGCCAATCCCGATGAGCAGAGTACGCGCACCGCGATCGAGCGCATGCCTGACGAGTTCGCCAACACCGAATGTGGTCGTCACGAGTGGATCGCGTTGGTCTTCCGGCACAAGGCCCAACCCGGCAGCTTCCGCCATTTCTACAATGGCGGTATGAGAGCTCTCCACATATCCCCAGCGTGCGTTAACCTGTTGGCCGGGAAGCGGCCCGGAAACCATCGCCGTGCACATTTCCCCACCAAGTGTGGGAAGCAGAACACCCAGCAGCCCTTCACCCCCGTCGGAGAGTGGAATCATCACCACCCGCGCATCGGGGAGGGCATCCCTGACGCCCTCCCTCATTGCCTCGGCGGCCTCCTGAGCGCTCAATGATCCCTTGAAGGAGTCAGGGGCGATGAGAATCGATATCTCGCCGTCGCGAACTATTGTGTGACCTCCTTCGTGAACCCCGGTACGCGCCACTGGTACTCCGGATCAACATACGGCTCATCGTTTTCGTGACCGGTGGCCAGCTCGATTTTGCGTTTGAGGAAATCTCCGAAGTTTCTGTAATAGATGAATGTGGTCTCCCCTACGTCGGAGATCATTATCCAGTTCGTGCCGGATGATTCCCAGAGGTGCAGGAGGTCTTTGGTGTTTTGTATATCATCAAGCACCATGGTCCTCAAAAGTTCACGGCATTCTTTCTTCTTTGCCGGATCCCCGGTCGTCAGGTAGGTGTGCACACCCGCCACCCAGGCGGTCACAGCTCTTTGTGTGCGATACCAGTAGAGCAGCGCGCGCGTCCGGTCATATTGATCCCGGGCACAGGCACGGGCATGGTCGCCGGACGCGCGTTCGACAAGAGATTGCGCCAGCGCAACGGCGCGTTCCATCCGCGGGAAGAGGTCTTCACGCATATGCTTCACCGCAAGCCATGCGCGTTCGGGTTCGCAAAGGTCAAATCCCACATCAAAGCGGAAGTCGACCCTCGTCCGGTTGTGCGTCGTCGCAAGCAGGAAGTCCTCATAGTACGCACGATCGGATTCAGGAATCGCCTCGATATTGGGAACGATCGGGCGGATGAACAGTCTGTACCACACACTCCAGCCGGAATAAATCCAGATCGGGAGGGGAAAACACGTGAACGCGTCATCTGTGGTTTCCCAGAGGCGAACCAGGTCGGCAGCAAGTTCCTGTCCTATCCATTCAGTAGCTTTGCGCTGAAGCAGGGCCGGGAGATCCAGATCTCGATCAAACTGGAATGCCCGTATGACTTCCTGATTGATATTGTACGGCGCGAAGGATGGTTGCGCGGCTCCACCCTGATATGCCGCAGTCGTCACGTGAAGATCTGCCATCTCTTTGAGCTTCCGGTAAACGAGTTGCGGGAAGGCTGTGCCGATGATCGGCTCGTGGTTTCCCAGAATACCGGGAACAAAGTAGACGTCGGCATGAGAGCCCTTCTTTTCGAGATCATCGAGGACTGCGCGTTCCTGTTGTACAAAAGTACAGTAGAGCGCAGTACCGTGAATCTGCGGAACCTCTTCGTACCGCGGATGCTTGTACGCCAGGTCCCATCCCTTCGTAAGCAGTGATGAGACTTCGACATCAAGACCATCCTCGAGCATGCTCCAGATGTAGTCGTGCTCCTCCCAGAACGGTTCGAGGCGAATGAGCGTGCGGAACCGCGGGTTCACACGTACGTCCGGCATCCCTGAGCGTTTTCATGAATCGCACAAGGTTGAAAGCGGCGGCTGAGGCGATGTCTTTCGCCGCAAGCCATTCACGGACGAGGTACCCCCCACCGTTGCGGCCAACGTACAGGGAACTTGTGTACTCGAAGCCGGCACCGCTGTCGTTGGACCAGATCGAGAGGTAGTCCGAGCCGCGGCACCTCATGCATCAGGTTTTCCATCATCTCGGCATAATGGTCCAATACAACGGGATGCGCGACAGAGAGATTGAACCGGGGTCTGAAGCTTCGCATCGGATGATCCACGCGTGCACCACGAAGGACCGGATACCGCTGCAGGAGTTCATCAGGCACCGAGCGGGGTTCGAAGCAGACGAGTCCGGGCATAAGACCGATATTTTTCCGCCAGTGCCGCGTTGTTCTTCAGATTGTTCAGATTCGCCTGCAGATAGTCGCTGTCGTAGAATCCCTTGTTCAGCCGGCTCGTAACAAACTGGTCAAGGGCCGGGCAATACGTGTAGAAGCGATGGAGCAATTCGCCCACGCGGACCGGTCTCGAACGGCACGGGGAAGGCGAGGCCGTTTACTTCCGCGTAGTTCGAACCCAAGCGTGCGAGGGTCTTGAAGTGCTCTTCTTTGCTGAAATCGCGCGCGGTGCGTGCAATTTGCGTCAGGAAGATGTCGTACACCGGCCGCAAGCGCGGGAAACGTCGGGACGACGATCTTCCCTTCCCGCAGCGCGGCAACATCCAGTCCTGCCCACTCGTCCTTCACCAATGTCCAGAGCTGATACAGGAGATGTGTATGCGACGCGAGCATTTCCGCCGCCTCTCCGTTGACACGCACCATCATCCAGCGGGTCATGAGAGGCGAGTGCCGGATGGATCGTCTTCCACATCGCGGCATTCTCGACGACGCCAACACGCACGCTCCGGGGGGCGGAAGAGAAGACCCGGGGAACGCCGCACCGACGCTGTTGGAGACAGCGAAACGCACATCTCGTTTGCGACGGTCGACTCAACCATCGGTCCGGATGGTTGAATGTCAACAGCAGTGACACCGGAGAGAAATGCTTTGAGCGTGGGCATGACAGATACCTTTCGAAGTACGAGGTTTAGGAAAAATCAAGCTCGACAACAGAGACTGCAGGGAGCAGAGCCACAATGTCCTCCATCGATACGGAGGAAACATCCCGGACCGCCGCATTTGCGGCACCGGCGGCAACGCCAAGACATACACTCTTCGGCTCATCCCACCCCCGCGACAACCCGTAGAGGATGCCGGCCAGCATGCTGTCGCCGGATCCCGTTGGATTGACGCTCGTTACAGGCGGTGGAGTGATCTTCCAGCATCCTGAAAGAGCTCGCCGCGTAACATGGGCGGGGTCCGTCGGTAATTATGGTGAGACCGATGCCTTGTTCGGCACGCGTTATCAACGCATCAACGATATGGTGCTCGAGCTCAAGTGAAACACCGATGGTGTTCTCATACTCATCGCGGTTCACTTTGAGAACGTCGGGCAGCGCCTCCAGTGCCAGACGCAGCGGGAGGCCGTACGAATCCAGTGCGGACCGGACACCGTGCGCACGTGCGTCGCGCACAAGATCCGCGTACACATGATCGCTTGACGCCGCCGGTGAGCTGCCACAGCATGCCAACCACGTACTGTCAGAAAGGAGCGTGCGGCATTGAGCAAGCAGCGCATCAGCTTCCGCCGGAGTGATGGTGTGGGGCGGTTCAAAGACGCACGTCATACCCCCCTCTGCGTCAAGATACGTCACGCCCTCCCTTGTCATTCCGCCAATTGGCACAAAGTGATGGGGCACGCCCTCTGCTGTCAACAAACGGTCCAGCTGAGCACCTACTTCTCCACCCCAGACGCCGGTCGCCTGCACGGGACACCCGAGCCTGTGGAGTTGACGGGCGACATTCACTCCTTTGCCGCCCACGATGCTGGATACCTGATCGGCACGCGTGATCTGCCCCACGGCGATGCGCTGCAGGTGCACCGTCTTATCAAGCATGGGGTTGAGTGTGACTGTGGTGATCATCGGAGGAGTTTGCGCGCCTGCGCCACGGTTTCTTCATCATGCACGATCGCACAGAGCGCGGCAATGATCTTCTCCATGCGCGGATGCTGCCAGATGTTTCTGCCGAAGACAATGCCATGCGCTTCAGCCTGAACGCAATCGTAGGCGAGTTGGAGCAGCGCATCATCACCACCCCCCATCGGCGGACCCCCTGCGACAATCACGCGTGCGCCACAACTCTGTACCATTCGTTTGAACTCTGTCCGATCCCCTCCGTACCGCGTCTTGATAACATCTGCCCCGGCTTCGGCCCCGATCCTGCCAACCTGGATGATTTCTTCGTGCACGTCGGCGTGCTTTCCGGGCTTGGCGAAGATCGTCGTCCCGAAGTGATTGTTCAGCAAGCTCGGCGGGATGATTTCTGCAACAAGCGGCAGACCCCAGGCATGCGCTTCGGCGGCTGTGGCGCCAAGGCGTTTCATAGACACCGCCTCTACCGGAGTGCCGATGAACGTAAACACTATGCCGGCGTCCGCTCCAAGTTTGAGCACGTCGGGAACGCTCCACATGGGCTGATAGTCGCGCAACTCCAGACCAAACTTCGTAAACCCGCCGTCGAGACGCGCCACGATGCCAAGCCCGCCTACCACCGAAGCAATCTGCGGCACGACCCCCGCGGACACCAGTATAGCGTCTGCCCGCGTACGCGCAATACGATCCGTCAGTCGCACCAGATCTTCGATACCCGGCTGTGGGCCTCCAAAGGAACCATGGTCATAGGGAATAATGACCGCACGCCCGTGCTTCCAGATCTTTTGCAGCCGTACTTCTTTGCCTGTCGTCATATGGTTGAGGCCGAGGTCAGGTTGATGTTGGGGTTATGGTTCAGATTCAAAAATGCGCCACTTGGAGATGCCGATACGATCCGGGCTGCCATCAGGTTGTAGCGCGTGGGCATTGAGTCGCGCACTCATCACTTCTTTCCCGCGGTGGTACACTTTCAGAACATTCACAGCACTGAAGCGCGGCGACAGTTCCGCTTCGTCAGCGACAAAGAAATGTGCATCGGTTTCAAATTCCCCGTACGTTGTCTTACCGAGGCCATATTGGTATCGCGGCCGTATGTTTTCACGCGCAATCTCCGATTCCAGGTCGAGCTTTGCCGCAATAAGCAACGTGCGGCCTCCGGACTCAAGCCGCACCGCGACGGCACGAGACGGCATGGAGGTCGGGAGAAGCGATGCGCGGGGCAGATCTTCAAGCCGTGATCCCCGATCGAACGGGGTAAGGACAGTGACAAAGACCTCCATGTCACCGGTCTTGTACTGGCTTGAGATTGTCTGGTAGAGTGCGGATTCATTCTGGCCGTGCCGTGACACCGGTTCTGCCCCTTCGGTCTTCGCAGTCCGTTCGAGGAACTCCACACGCAATGCCGATCGCTGCGGCAGTCGCACAGCTTGCAGCGAATCAACGGCGATTGTGTAGACCCCCTCGCGAATGCGTTGGACCTGCTGGCCGTGCCAGAATGACGTGAGCGTCAGATAGTCTGACCGTGTCGCCTTCACCGCATCGATAACCACGAACACCCCCTGTGACCTCGCGTACACCACGATTCTGTCCCAATCATAACCCGGGACCGACTCGCTCACCCTGGTCCGGCTCATGTCCACATCGCGGAGACGAACGAAGTCGATCTTGCGGGTCTCCACCGGCCGGTACGCACCGGAGTTGTGCACAAATTCCAGAACGCCCTGGCGTTGATCACGTTTGTTGGACCGCACGACGAGCCGGTTGTGAAAATAGTCCTGGCGCCAGGACCCGTAGGGCCCGCTGGGGAGGCCGTCGCGATAGCCCGCATCGTGAAGCAACACGGAGCCATTGTGCATCAGCAGGCTGATGCTGTTCTCATCGGCATGCCCGTGATGCATTTTCTCTTCTTCCACAGTGATGGTGTTCCGAAGATAGTTCCGGCTCATCCATCCGCCGTCACCTTCATCCCGGTAGTTCAACAACAGGTACGTTGACCGCTCATCCCAGCCGTTGCGGAACACCACTTTCTTGCCGATAACGTCCTCCAGAACCTCTTCGCTTCCGGTTTGGGGTGGCTTCGGCGCAATCGATTCATCCGTCCAGCGATGGGCATCACAGAGGTGATACGCGGCAGCCGATATTCGCCGTATCGGTTCGCGTGCGTGAGGTTGCCAACAAGGTAGCGGCAGCCCACCGGAACGTCGGATCATGAAACACGGCGGCGCCCCGTTCGAACACTGCAACAAACCGGAGAGCTTCAAGCGATGATACCCAGAAAGCATCACCGAAGTCGGGGACAAGCCCGGCCGGTGAAATCAGGTGAGTAAAGTATTCAAGATAGTAACGCAGGAAGACGGAGGAATGCACCTGCGGCTTATCCGCGGCTTCAGCATAGCGGAGCAGGGCGTGGAGCCATACCGGGTGGTATACCGTTGCATCTTCAACCTCCCATGATTGAAGATTGTCGCCAGCGATGGCTTCGGCCATGCGTGTCCACCGTTCGACGTGCGGATGGTGTGGTATGGCCTGGGCTCCCAGACGGAATCCCAGCGCACGCAACATCGCGCGGTTATGGCTTCCCCATTCGGGAAATGTATAGACGAAGTCAACACATTCTGCAAGGTCGTGCTCAATCGCCGCCCGCAGTGCAGGCGTCGCCGACCGGCTGTCGCGGACAGCCAGATATGCCTGTGCAAAGGGGGCGATGAAAAAGAAGTTGGTGAACGGAGGAACACCGTGCGCATACTCGGCGCGCGATGACGCATAGTCCGCCGGCAACGTCTTTCTCAGATTTCCGTACTCGGCAAGCAACTGGAGCGCCCGCTGTGCATAGACTTCATCATGGTTGAGAGAATAGAGATAGCCGTATGTGGCGGCAAGGTAAATTGGGGTTCCGGGTGGATTATAGCCCCACAGGACGCTGTGATTGGGACTCTTCTTCCAGGCTTCGAGCTCCGACGGGAGCGAACGCCAGCACTTTCCTGTTGCCTTCTCAATTTCGGCAAGGTACAACGCCTTCTGTGCCGGTGCCGTGTGGCTCAGAACAAGGAACCCGACCACAAGACACAGCCGTCTGGCGCCCTTATGAATCGTGTCGTGTTGCATGGGTCTCATCAATCATTGCGATGTAGTTGTTTGCAGGCACGTAACTCGGAATCGAGTTACCAGAGCCGACGGCGTAGCGGCCGGCCGCTCCACAATGCCTGAGGAGATACCGTACGCGTTGCCGCACCTGTGAGGGTGTTCCGCCGGAAAGAATGTTGATGTCAATGCCGCCAAGCACTGCGATGCGGTCTCCATACGTGCGCTGGAAATCCTCCACCGGAATAATCGCATCTTCATAGGAGTGTTTTCCATCGATGCCGACATCTGTGATCAGGTCGTCCATTATCGCTGAGAGATTGCCGCAGGAGTGCAGGAAATAGGGTACGCCGTGGTCATGCGCGAGTGCCGCAAAGCGCTTGTGCCAGGGAATCGCGTATAGCCGCAGGTCACGGGGCGCAATCATCGTGGCTGTACGATACCCCATATCATCGCCGGGAAACACCGCAATGAGACGGTCCAGATCGATAAGGTGTCTGTAGAAGCCCAGCATGAGTTCACCCAGCTTGTCTGCCAGGGCCCGCACCAGCGACACATCTTCATACAGAGCCGCACACAGCCCCTCGAACGACATAATCCAGGAGAGATGCTCAAACACCCCCCCGCCATGACTGCTGATCAATCCCATCCCGTCGGGGAGATGATCGTTCAGATACTCAAAAGGGGTAAAATCGAAATCCTCAACCTTTGGCCACGGATAACGCTCGAATTGTTCCCAAGTGGTGATCATGCCCTGATGTTCATCCTGCCACGACCGGTCTTTTGTGCTCCCCGGCGCCGCGTCGGCGAGAAGCGTATGCCGTTCAGGAAATGGCAGGGAGAGTTCGAAGCGCACGAAATCGTACCCCATCCCCAGCCAGAACGCAATGAAGTTATCAAGATACTCCCGGCACGGAGCCAGACCTGACCCCGGCGGTACCCATTGCCGGTGTAGCAACTGCTCGACAACGGGTTGCATCACCACGTCGTCTACGATGTACTCCACAAGCGGAACACGTTGTGTCCGACCCCCGTGCATCAGACTCTCGATAAACCCGGCTGCATCCGGTGCAGGCCGGTTGAGCGGGATATGACTGTACGACTCTGTGATCATGGCTCTCGCAGTAGGTGACCTTGATCGAGCGCTGCACACAGGGAAGCGATATCACCGATGGATTCGCCGAGCGCCGCAGGCACAATACTGCACACTGCGGCGGCCCGTGGCAGAGCCTCTTCATTGAACACCCGCAGGGCGGGTGTGACAAGTATGTCTGTCAACCGCATTCCCAACCCGCCCAGAATGATGCGTTCCGGGTTCAGCGTGTCGGCAAGCATGGCCAGACCGCGCCCAAAATACCGCGATGCTGTCGCGAACACTTTCAGGGCATCCGGCTCTCCCGAGCGAGCTGCCGCGGTCAGCAGAACCATATCGGGAGAGGATGGCCATCGAAGCGGAAAGAGTGACTGCGCCAGCCGCGCTATACCGGTGCCGCTTGCGTACCCTTCGAGCGATCCGGCTTTGCCGTAACAGTCTGGACCATCCTCGGCAATACGCACATGCCCCACCTCCCCGGCAACGTCCGATGCTCCCCGATAGAGCCGGCCATCAAGTATCAACCCGGCACCAAAGCCCGTTCCCATAGTCAGGAATACCATGCTCCTGGTCCCCCTCCCCGCTCCGAAATACCATTCCGCCAGAGCTCCGGCATTGCCGTCATGTTCGACATAGACAGGGAATGTACATCGCTCTCCCAGGAGCTTCTTCAGTGGAATCCTGTCCCACCCCGGCAAATTCGGAGGCGAGAGTACGATACCTTGAAGGACATCCAACGGCCCTCCCACAGCCACACTGAGGGCCACGATAGCATGTGGTGCCGATGCCACAAGCTCCTCTATGCGGCAGACGATATCCTCGAAGACAGCGTCAAAGCCGCGCTCCGGAGCAGTGGCAAATTGTCTGCGTCGCAGAATACGTCCGTCAGCTGTTCCTTCAACGACTGCCGTTTTGGTACCGCCGATATCCACGCCGATGATGCCCTGCGGTTTCACGTCAGGAATCTCCTGATAATCTCCCGGGCTGTCAGGAGCTCCTTAATGTCGATGGATTCGGCATCGGTGTGCGCATCGGCGATATCACCGGGACCGAACACAACGCACGGTATGCCCGCAGCACAATACATCCCGGCGTCAGTTGCGTACTGGGCGCTTTCCACGACCACCGCTCCGCCCGACTGACGCTATTGCCGTTCGCAGACGATTGATATCCTCGCCAGCCTCGGGCACTTCAATCCCGGCGGCCTCCAGATACGGCGCATCCATAGACCAGTCACCGATATCCTTGAGTGCAGATCGCACATCGCCAAGAATGTCCTCTCTCCGTTCGCCCGGCAGTGTCCGCCGGTCGATCTCGATCCAGCATTGTTCAGGAACGATATTGACCGCCTGTCCTCCTTCGATCACTCCAACGCTCATCGTTGGCACCCCGAGCAATGCATGGGGGGGTCGCAGCGTCAGTTCACGTGCGTGCTGTTCCAGTGCGGTGAGCACATGTCCCATGGTGTAGATGGCATTCTCCCCGCGATCGGGATACGCGGAGTGTGCTGCGCGTCCTGACGTCCGGATCCGCCAGCGCGTGACGCCCTTGTGGGCTCGAATAATATGCAGGCGTGTCGGTTCGCCGCAAATGCCGAAATCAGCCCACATCCCGCGGGCAACTACGGTTTGCGCACCCGTGAATTGATACTCCTCGTCGGCTGTTGCAGCAAGGAAAACGTTGTACCGCAACTTCGTCCCCTCTGCGACCAGCGAGCAGAGAGCGTCCATGAACATCGCCAGCGATCCCTTTGTATCACACGCTCCTCTTCCCTGCAGGCGACCGTTGACGATAGTCGCCTCGAACGCCGGGAAAGCCATTGCATCTGCATGGACGGTATCGAGATGGGCTTCGAGGAGAACAGTGCGCTCCGCGCCCGCATCGACATGCGCCACCACGTTCAGCCTGTGGGGTTCAACCTCCTGAAGTTCGGCAGCGATGCCCCGACGATGGAGGTAGTCGGCGACAAAGAGCGCAATAGATTCCTCGGCATACTCCTTTCCGGAACGTGCGCGGCCCATGGGGTTCATACTGGGGATGCGCACAAGATCGGCGAGGAGCCGGATCACGGGTTCCATGCCGGGAAACGAGGTGGCCAACATCAGACCAGGACCTCCTTGCGCACCGTGTACTTTGACACGACCTTGGTTGCCAGTTGATAGGCATTTCCGGTTGCCATGGGGATCTGGATTTCCCCATCATGCACTTCGAGCAACGGGACAATAACATCATCCACGAACCACCGATGCGATGCCTGTACATCGGTGGGATAGCGGAAATTTGGCAGTGTTGCCAGATGCACCGTTTGCGCACCACCGATACCAAGTTCAGGCGTGGTGCCGGCCCACACAGGAATCCCCGCCGCGGCGCACATGTCATGGATACGCACCGCATTGCGCAAGCCGCCGACGCGTTGGATTTTAATGTTGATGATTCGGCAGGCGCCGATCTCGATGGCATGCTGAACGGCCGTCGGATCCTCTGCACCCTCGTCCAGACACACAGGCGTCGCCATCATGTTCTGCAGCAGTGCGTGCCCTTCAAGATCGTCTTTCGCAAGCGGCTGTTCGATCATCATCATCTCGAATTCATCGAAGCGGCGCAGATGATCGGCGTGCTCGCGGGAGTATGCGCAGTTGGCATCAACCATCAGGGGGATGTCGCCGAACTGACGGCGCACCGCACGCAGGGGTTCAAGATCCCATCCGGGCTGCACTTTGATTTTCAGCCGCTTGTAGCCGTCGGCAAGACGGGGTTCAATCATCGCAAGCAAATCCGGAATCGTCGGGGCAATGCCGACGGCAAGGCCCGAATCAACCCGGGTCCGGCTGCCGCCAAGCAACCGTGACAACGGTTGCCCCCTCCGTTGCGCTTCAATATCCCAGAACGCGGTCTCCACACCCGCCCGTGCGATTGGATTGCCGCCGATGGCCTCCAGAACTCCGCACACGTCATCAAGAGATTTCGGCCTCATGGAGACGACGGCCGGAATGATACGTTGTGCCAGGTCGTCCCAGGTCCTCTCCGGGGTCTCGGGAGAATACAGTGTTCCTGACATCGGCGACGCCTCGCCAACACCTGTCAAACCATCGGCATCCACCGTAACGAGGATGGCATCCTTCTCTGCAACGACACCGTTGCCGATCCGAAACGCCTCCACCAGCGGTATGCGGACATGCGTCAATGTTACCCGGTCGATTCTCATCGATAGCGCACCGGATTGCGAAGTTCGCCGATGTTCTGAATGCGGCATACCATCGTGTCGCCGTGACGGATGGGTCCGATCCCTTCAGGGGTTCCTGTCGAAATTAGGTCACCTGGCTCGAGGGTGATGTACCGCGTGATGAATTCGATCATCGCGGGGATGTCAAAGAGCAGCGCACGCGTGTTCGCTTTCTGGCGGATCCTCCCGTTGACCCTGCACTCAATGTCGAGGTGCACCGGCGGACGGATGTCGTCTTTGGTGACGATCCAGGGACCCACGGGGGAAAATGTGTCAAAGCTCTTCGACCTGAACCACGGGTGGCGATTGTTGATATCGCGTGTCTGCAGGCTCCGGGCGGTTACATCGTTGCAGATAGTGTAGCCGGCAACAACGTTCCAGGCGCTGCGTTTCTTTACCTCCGTGGCCGTTTTGCCAATGACGACCGCGAGTTCCACTTCATGATCCATCCGTCCGAGCCCGCGCGGTATGCGTACCACTTCGCCGGGCCCGATCACCGACGAACCCGCCTTCATGAAGATGATGGGCTCTTTGGGAACCGTGAAACTTCCCTCTTTCACGTGCAGGGCATAGTTCAAGCCGAGAGCGACAATTTTCCCGGGGCGAAGGAGCGGTGCGCAGAGCCGGACATCGGACGGAAGTCGCAGATCACGCTGCATCTTCTTCTTTCGAATGAATGCTGCAACGGCACGGAATTGCTTTTCATCAAACTCTCCACGGAGGAGCAACTGATCGATGGTCGTGCGGGGCAGCATTGCCACACCGCGCTCGAGAAGAGTGTATACGGCATATGCCTTGGTGTAGTCGATCCAGCGGCCATCGAGCTCAATACCGACGGCGAGGCCATGAGCGTGTTGATACTGGGCGATCTTCACGGCGTATCCTTTCCTGCATCGGAGAGTGAGGAGCCGGGGGCGCCTGCGAACCAGACGCGGAGTGTGAGGATTTCTGAAGGACCAACCTGCAATTTCACATCACGCCCGTCGAGTATCGGAAGTGCTTCGCCGATATGTTCATCGAGCCGTGATGCGGCGATCCGTGACGGGGACGCGGCAAAACGGAGTATGTCTTCTACAGTGGTACGTGAAGGATTCCAGAAACGCATCACCAGCCCTCCGCCGTCTTCCGCTTCCTTCAATGCGCTCATGACAAGTCGCGACGAACCCAACGCAGCAAACGATCCCTCCATCGGGAGGGGTGAGGGGTTTTTCCGGCGTACCGGCACCAACGGAAGATTGAACCGCTCGCATTCCTGCTGGAGCGATCGTCCATCTGCATAGTCCGCAGCGCTGAGGGTAAGCACGGCGTAACGGAACGTGTGACGTCCGGGACACTGCGCATCGGGTGTCTCGTTGTGCCACCCCGCCTTGCCACCCGGACGTGTGATCAGATCCTCGCCCGCGAGCAGACCGACACATCGGAGAAGCGTGACGGCAACGGTGCCGTGCGGATCGGGGAGCAGCTCGTATTCCGGCAGGCCGTCTGTGATCACCACGAACGCCCGGCGCGCGTTCCGGACAGCGACGAACCGCTGCATGGGCGCGACCGCGGCCGGATGTTCTATGCTGAAGCGGCGGACATCGAAGTGCTTCCGGACACGATGAAGAACCGTGTACTGCCCGTCAGCGTCAACGGCATCGGTGCGAATGCCGGAGGGAAACAACACCCGGAACCGATGATCCCGCGCATGATTCTCCACTGTCGTTTCGAACAGAACCTGGCGCCCGGTGGCGGAAAGCGACAGAGTGGTCACAATCGGAAGCCGGACCGTACGCGCGCTGCGCGCCTTCCGGTGCTTTGCGGCTGCTGCGGGCACCGACATGACGAGAGCTATGCGCAGCGTTGCCCGGAGCGGACCACGCTCAACCATGGAGACCCTCGCGCGCGACCGGGTGGAGAGAACGCGCCGGTCACGGGCAGGATACGAATAGTTGTACTCGTCCCCCACGTCTCCGCTATCTTCAAAGACGTGCAGTCCCCGCATCACCGCCCCGGTGGTTTTGTCGGTGACCGAGATGTCACCCGCGCGGATGAATGTCCACGCGCACCAGGGCATTCTCCATCCAGGTGCGACCGCACTTGACGCGACTTTCGTACGTCGGGAAATGTGACTGCTTCCGTACCGTCCACCCCTTGAAGCCCAGCGGCGGAATCCTGTCGCGCATCGACAAGAATCGAGAACCGCTCTGCGTAGGTCTGTTTAGGATAGTTGTAGTTCGTGTAGGTGATATCGTATCCTTCGGAGCGCCGGAGGCGCTGATACGGCACTTCATGCCCCTCTTCGTCGAACAGGGCGAATCCCCGCACCGGAGGGAGTTTCGGGGCAACCTTGACATCGGGATTCAAACCGACAACTATGTCCTGCAGGTAGAATCTGATCTCTCCCTCCGCAACTTCCGACCGTGGCACGGGCGACGGGTTGAAGAGAAAGAGATAGCGATCGTCGCCCGACGCCAGATCATCCACCGGAAGAAGATGCTGCAACGAGTGATCCGTCACCATCGTCCCGACATCCTGCACCGCAGCGAAGCGGGTCATCATTTCCCGATGGACAGGATCGATGCTGCAACCGCAGATGCTGTCATGAGGGTGGTTCTTCAGAAGAGTCTTCCACGCGTGAACAAGGAGCGGGCGCTGGGAACGCATGCCGGTGGCCACCGCAATCGCATTGAGCGGCTCGGCAAGACGTTCGAGGAGAAGCTGCGAACGCCAATTCGCCTGCTTGATGTACATCCTGCTGGAATACACGCCACCCATTACCGCAAACGCATACCGGTAGCCAAACCGCAATTCACCGTGGATATCAGGCAATACGCCGACCTCAGGGGCAACGGCGTCGGCGTACTTCTGCACGGAGCTCTGCACGAACGACCCGGGGAACTCGCGGCGGAGCATTTGCAGGGTCTGCGGCAGCCGGGGATCCGGCCAATGGTGGTCCCCCCCGCTCATAATGAGCCGGTGTGAGGTTGTTGCCCGCGCGTCGACTTCATCCTTGAGCAACCGGAACCGGGCGACGATTTCTTCGTCCTTGTCCTGATGAAAATATCCCGCACTGTACCCGTGGCGGAAAAGATGGATAAGCATGCAACGGGTCCCGTCCGGTGCGTGCCACCAGTACTCCGATGACGTCTGACCCGGCTCACCGCCGAATCCCCTGTAGACCAGTGCGGACGACATGCCGAATCCCCGGAGGATCGCCGGCATCATCGCGATGTGACCGAACGAATCCGGAATATAGCCGACATTCATCGGTGTGCCGAAGCGCCGGCAGGCATCCATCCCGTACAGCAGATTCCTCACGGTCGACTCACCGCTTACAAGAAACTCGTCGGGCAACACGTACCAGGGACCGATCACCAGGCGCCCCTCCTGCACGAGCGCCCGCAAGACCGGTTCACGTTCCGGCCGGACCGCAAGGTAGTCCTCGAGCACTATCGCCTGCCCGTCAAGCGTGAAACAGGTGAACGACGGATCCCGTTCGCAGATGTCAATGAGGTCGTCGACCATGTTGACAAGCATGCTCCGGAACTGCTCGAAGGATTTGTACCACTCGCGATCCCAGTGGGTGTGCGCGACGATGTGATATGTCGGTGTCATACGTAGTATGTGAATGGGTGAATGGCCGTCGATGCACCGACCGCCGTGACGCAACTTGCTGCAACGGCATTTGCAACCCGCGCAGCGCGCACGGGTTCGAAGCCCTTGAGTGTCGCCGCAAGAAACCCCGCGACAAATGCATCTCCTGCACCGGTCGCATCCACGACGCGGCGCACGCGGACCGGTCGAACATACGCCGCACGTTCGGGTGATGCAATGTAGCACCCGTCGGCCCCGAGTTTCACCCCAACGACGCCCGCCGCACCCCAGCGGCGCAACTGCCTGACGATCCTCTCGGGTTTGTGTTCACCGGTGAGCACCGCAGCCTCATCGTGACTCGGGATGAAATAGTCGACATACGGCAGGAGGCGACGCATGAGTGCGGGTACCCTGCGTGGATTTCCGCCCGTATCCACGAGAATCTGTGCATGGCTCTGCTTCTTGATCGCCGCGCAGATGGCCGGCAAATCTTCTTCGATCTCAGGCAACAGACCCAGATATCCGAAGGCGAAGACTTTCGCCCGCCTGATACTGGGAAGACTCTTCAGAATATCCTGCTTGCGGAATCTCTCAAGGCATCCCCGCGTATGCAGAAACGTGCGTTCCCCCTGTTCATCAACCGCCACAAACGTTGCCGCTGTCTGCAGCCGCGGATCCACGACCACCCCCTCTGTACGCAGACCGTGTCGTTTGTACTGGCTCTGGACGAATTCCCCGAGTGTGTCATTGCCAACGCGGGTGATTGCCGCAACCCGGAATCCCATCTTCGCCAGATCGATGCCCGAATTGGAGACGTTGCCGCCCGTCGTCAGCGTAATCGAATCCAGCAGTTGCAGTCCCCCTTTTGAGGGAGGACGACGGATGTCCAGCGGCCGGCCAATGACATCCGCGACGGCAACCCCGGCAACAACCACGTCGAGCAATGCAGACGGGGCAGCACTCACTCTGTCACCTTCAGCGTCCTGAAGTCGAGAAGGCGCCGCTGATTCTTGTAGGTCATCAGCAACTTCTGACTGCCGACGTCCGCATTGAGGAAGGGCCCTTCGAACAACCGATAGGTTGTCAGATCCACGGCCGCGCCGTTCAACGTGCGACTTTCAGGAAACGCGAACTGCATCCGCTGATCCTCGAGCGTGACATATTCGACACGGACGTTCCCCGGGGCCAGGGTTGCCCGGGGGATGTGCGTTCGCAACCCCGCACAGAATTTCTCGAATGTTCCTACCTCCGCAGCAGATCGCACCTCAATGACATATCCGTTTTGCGGGTGATGGCTTCTGAGGCGCCAATGCCTGACGCTCTTTTC
Source organism: Ignavibacteriota bacterium (assembly GCA_963849385.1). Lineage (GTDB taxonomy): Bacteria > Bacteroidota > Ignavibacteria > UBA10030 > UBA6906 > Fen-1255. The sequence goes on from CAWKHH010000003.1 coordinate 956,699, forward strand.
CGGGTCGATATCTTCCGGCCGCCCGATGGCATTCTTTTTCTGAGCCGGCGTCTCACGCTCTTCCATCCACACGTAGTCCTGAAGAGGATACCATCCGACAAATGTCCGGCCCGCCTTGCAGAAAATCCATCCCGATGAATCCGCAATGCGTTCTTCGAGATTTCCGGGGAAGAAACCGTCGATGTGTTCTGTCATGGTGCCCGGGGCGATATCATACAACACGAGCAGCGTATTCTTGTGCTGGAACGTTCGTTCAAAGGGTGACCCGCCCGTCCACTTGTCCGGATTGTTGTAAGTCCCCTTTGACATTGTCACGTCCGCAATCAGGGGCTTGAGTTCTTCGGGGAAGAACATTCCCAGCTCATAGGCGGACCAGTACGGATGCAGCCCGAAGATGGTCGTTGTGGGCGAACCACTGATGAAGCGTACACCCCAGGTATGCTGTTGGATCGGCTGCAGGATTCCTCCCTGCAGCGCTCCCAGGCCGTAGTCCGCGGTCACATACGTCTGTTTGTATACAGGGGGATTCCTTTCAGCTCCAAAACGTATGATGTTGCGCACGCGCTTCCGTTCTTTGTGCATATAGGGAGTGGAGCGGTCCGTGGCAATCTTGTAGATGATATCCGGCATGCGGTAGTTGCCAATCGCCGGGAGGAGCGTCCAGGAGTTTTGCGTGGGTTCCCCGTTGCCAAAGAAGAGATACGCGAATGCCGACGCGCCCGAGAGTAATGGCTTGAAAACGGCGGGTTGGTATATGCGGCTGAAGCCACCGAGATACTGGCCATCGAGCTGATCGGCGGCGAAATCGGCGAGCAGATAGTCCATCATCATGTTCCCGCGTGTCCGCATCGCCGGATCCCCGGCATAGTCAGCGAGGAGTGACATCGAGACGGCGTATTCAGGGAAGTAGTCCGGACTGTCAAATTCACCCTGGCCAATCGTCGTGGTGATGCGTGTCCAGTGCTCGATATAGTCGCGTGCTTCGGCCAGATTCTCGTCGGAGCTCTTGCCATTGAACCACTCCGAACCGGGTAAGCCGGGCCACTGTTCCGCGGCGAGGAAGAGAGAGGAATAATACATCGCCCAGTGGTTTTCCGTGTCACCCCTGTACGGGGCGTAGGTCTTCCACGCGTTCCGCACGGCGGTCCGTGTTGCAGGAGACATCTTGTCTTTGCCGTGCAGGTACGCTCCGATCACCGGGTACATCCAGAACATATCAGCGCTGCTCACACGGAGTAACGACTGAAACATGCTGTCAGCGAGCCGGACATTCCTTCCCGTTGCGTACCGCGCCGCTATCACTGTATAGTCCATCGCGTGGGAAGTATCGAACGCCGACACGACAAACCGTGCGCGCTGATCAAAAGCACGCAGGTACTCTACTCTGCTCTGTTGTTGAGCAGATGCGAACGACGCGCAGACGATGAGAGCGGAAGCGAGAAATGAAAAACAGTTCATGGCAGTACTCTTCAGTTACGGGTGAATGACAATAGTCCATACCTGGGAATCTGCGACACCGGTCCTGCGCCAGGTCGCCGCAGCATCGTCGGATCTGAAGATCCCTCCCCAGTAGGCACCTGCATACACGCGGGAGCTGTTCCGCGGATCCACAGCAAGCGAATGAAAGGTCAACACATTCAGACCGTTGTTCATGCGTCTCCAGCTGGATCCGCGATCGGTGGACTTGTACACGCCGGTCACGTAGCCGGCAGCATAGATGGTGGAGGGATTCTGCGGATCGAAAGCAATCGTGTAAAACGTCGTATGATCGATGCCCGCCTCGCATTTGCTCCACCACTTGCCGCCATTGGTGGAGAAATAGATTCCGTTGTTCTCGGTCCCCACCATGAGAAAGTCCGGATCCGAGGGGTTCTGGGCGATGGTCCGCACACCGGGCACGCTCAGACCCATCTTCGACCAGGAGCTGCCGCTGTTTGTGCTGACGTACGCCCCATCTTCTGACGCGCAGAATACTCTACCCGGATGTGCATTATCGGCGAGAACACATCGATGTGAATGTGCTCCCGAGGCCCGAATTGCATTCGGTCCAGGAGGCACACCCGTCCGTGCTGCGGAAGATTCCGTAGGCGCACGCCAGGTACACCGTGTTCACGTCCCGGGGATCCGGACAGACGCCAAGCACTTCCGTGATATTCCAGCCCGTGGTGATCCGCCACGTCTTGCCGCCATCAGAGGACTTGTGCAGGCCGTTTCCGGCTGCGATGTAGATGACCTGCTGTCCTGTGCCCGGATGCACCGCGACGCCGAATGCACGGATGTTGGTCGGCCCGATATGCGTCCAGACGGTGTCTGCACTCGGATGCTGGAGGTTCACGCCGGTTCGCGGGTTGGCAGCACCGACAACAAACAGCTTCGTGGCAACAACGGAAAAGTAGACAGTCGACTCCTGGGCAAGGAGGTGCACAGCGCTCCAGGCAACAATCGTACACATGAGCAGCAATCGCCGTTGAGTCATTATTTCCTCTCAGTGTTCTTTCACTTGTGCGCGGGGAAAATCCAGTGTGAGCGTCCTGATTCCATCGGTCATGCGGATTACACCGGTCCCCACGGTGCTCTGCATCCATGGTCCGTCATACAGCTTGTCAGCGGGGAATGCCATTGTCCGGCCGTCCAGCAGGCGCTTTCCGCCGTAGGTGAATTGCATCCGGGTGCCATCCCGGGCCGTGAATGAGACAGTCCGGTCAGAATGGAATTTGCCGATATCCATGTGCCGGTGGCGGAGTTCGTTCGCAAACGTTGTGAATGAGCCGGCCTCGGACTGTGACGAAACATCCACGATCACACCGTTGCGCAATGCGCTGCTGCGGAAGCGCCAGTCGACCTTTTCATCAATCCACGTGTACGGCGCAAGCGGATAGATACCGATATAGACAGATCCTTTGCGGCAGAATATCCACCCGGAGCTATCCACGGCACGCTCGTCGAGATTCGACGGGAAGAATCCGTCGATGTGGGATTGCTGCGTCCCTGGTGCGATGTCGTACAGGACGATCAGCGAACCGCGATATTGAAACGTCTGTTCAAAAGGAGAACTGGAGTTCCACTTGTCGGGGCTCGTGTATATTTTATGGTAGCGATCGACTTCTGCGGCGAGAAATGCCTGCTCCTCGGGGAAGAACATCGCCAGCTCGCTTCCGGAAGCGTACGGATGAAGCGTAAACAGGGTATTGTTCGGTTCGGGCGCCGCGAATGTGACATCCCATGTGTGTTGTTGAATCGGTTGCAGTATTCCGCCCTGCAGAGATCCCAGGACAAAATCTTTGGTCATGTAGGTATATTTGTATACCGGCAGATTCGCCTCATCGTGAAACCGGATAATGTTGCGCGTGCGTTTCTTCTCCCGGTGCACGTAGGGTTGCGTCCGGTCAAGAGCCATATGCTCGATGACCACGGGCAGCCTGTAGCTGCTCAACGCCCCGAACACCGTTTCCCATGACCCACGGTTGCGCGGGCGATAGCGCGCTTCATTCCACTGCTCGAAACGCGGGCGGCCAAAATAGAGCCAGGCCCACATCGTGCTCGGAGCCCCGAGCGGATTGATGATGTCCTCCGGATAATCCCGGCTGTGTCCACCGCCGTAGTTCCCCTCGAGATGCTCGGCGGCAAAGTCCGCCATCAGCAGATCGACCATCATGTCGGCTCGCCTCTTCATGACGCTGTCCCCGGCAAACTCCCGAAGGACCAGCATCGGCGAGACAAACACGGTCATGTACGTGGGTGAATCGAATTCGCCCTGTCCGATTGTGCTTGTCGTCTTCATCCAGTACTCAAGCCATTCGCGTGACTCCGTGAAATTCTCAGCGGAACTCTTCCCGTTAAACCACATGGTGCCGGGATCGTCCGGCCAGGTCTGGGAGGCAAGATAGAGACCTGTGTAGTACATCACCCAGTGATTCTCGGTATCACCCCGGTACATCGTCCGCACTCTGAACGCTTCGCGGATGCTCCTCGCGAGCGAATCGGGCAAGACGTCATGGGTGAAAAGATAGACACCGATCATCGAATAGCGAGAAGAACATCCCTCCCATTGCCCGGTCATGTGCCATCGAATCGAGCATGTGATATGCTTGCGGGAGGTCTCGACCCGTGCGGAGTTTGGCTGCAATGGTGAGAAGATTGTATTCCGACTCTCCCGCTGCAACTTCGAGCACACGCGCCTTGCGCGAGGCAAAGTCGGATTCGCCGAACGCGCGCCGGCCACACAGGTCCCGCCGAGTGCGGCAAGGACACAGCCAACGCTGATGAATCACACAGGCCGGGAACACCTCGTCCCTGCCCTCCTCCCTTCGCCAATGCTCAATCCCCAGACCTGCGCTTCAGGCTGACTGTTGAATGTCCATGTTTCACCCTGATCCGTACTCTGAAACAATCCACCATTGAGGGTACCGGCAAACACTATGGAAGGGGAAGCATGAAGTACTGTCATTGAATGGACATCAAGAGTGGTCAACCCACTGACACACTGTTGCCAATTCTTACCATGGTCCGTCGAACGATAGACCCCGCCGCCGTGGGTTCCCGCAAACATCAGGTCCGGCGTTTGCGCGTCACCGACGATTGCATATACCGTCCGGTGCACCAGACCGTTGTTGGCGGGCAGCCAGGTTCGTCCACCGTCTGAGGATGACCAGATGCCGTCGTTCTCCGTCCCGGCCCAGAACATGCCGTCGACCGCGGGATCCTGAACGATGGTCCGGATATCCTTTCCCCGCAGAGACGTCGACCGCCAATGGCGCCCCTCATCATTACTCATGAACACCCCTGTTTCCGACGCAAGCAGCAGATGTGCGCCGCGCGTGCGGTCAATGCAGATGTCTCCGGCAAACCGACGCGTGAGACCATTCTTGCGAAATTCCCATGTTTCACCGCCATCGGTTGAAGCAATCGGGCCGTATGCAGTGGCCGCGAAGACGTGCCCGGGACGCGTCGGGTCGACCGCAATCCGCAGGACTTCCGTCACCTCCCATCCGGTCGTCACTTTCCAGGACGCACCTCCATCCTTCGAGCGAAGTACGCCATTGCCACATGCAGACCATATGATACCATCCGCACCTTCGACAGAATGGAAGGTCCGGATATACTCACGCCATCCGCGATGCTGCCACGTCTTTCCCCGATCAGTACTGACAAAGAGTCCGATGATCGGGTTATCGGCTCGATTCCACTGATGAGCCCGCGAATTCAGCACCGCCATGTAGATCGTGTTAACCTGCCCGAATGTGCAGGAGAGACCGAACGCCGCTCCGGCGACAATTCCGGCAATTGATCGACACACCCGTCGTGCGCCCCGCGTGTTCATGGAATAGTCACCATCGTGCCGTTTCGCAGTTTTTTTGCAGACAACGTGCCCTGATTCCGGCCGTTCACCCGGAGAGAGTACCGATCGCGGGTCACATTGCCGCACAGGAGACGGATTGTGCGCGGGGTGTGAACATCATCCCGTATCCGGAGGGAGACCATCGATTGACGCACTTCGACATTCTCCACCGTGCACCCGTCAATGCCGATCCCCCACCGCCCCCCGACATCCACGTAGGCATCTCCGAACTGCCGGGTGAGCAGTTCTACCGACGTGACGGCACTTCCGGTGCCCCAGTGCAGACCGGTAACGCCGGCGAGCCTGTCGATACGCACTGTGCGCATAATTCTCGGCTGTGCGTGGTGAAGCAGGAGATTCAAAAAGCGAGAACTGCGCGCGCACCGCTGCGACCGCCCGCTCGAAATACTCCCGCCGTCCCGTGAGCTGATAGTACCGCATGAGAGTGACGGCGAAGTAGGCCTGCCGCGAATCACTCCACTCCCCGTCGGTGTTCTGTACGCCAAATCCGCCGAAGAGCGGACAGGAAAGCCATCGCGGGCTCCAGACCTGCTGGTACAGGCAAAGGTAGTCGAGTATCTCCTGTCCGCGCTTCGCATACATTGGATTGCCGGTCACTTGTTCAAGCACGAGGCACGCTTCAGCAGCCTGGTGCATAGACAGTGTATTCTGGGGATACTGATGCGTGAAGCGATCGAAAAAGCCGAGGGGCTTTGCTCGAACAGGAGAAAAAGGTCTCAAAGTCAAACCACTTCTGCCGGGGGACAATTTCGCGAAAGATGTACTCCATTGCCTTCACTGCGGCATCGCGGTAGCGGGGAGTATGCGTGACGCCGGGCAAACTCTGCGAGGATACAGTGCCGCCCCGGCCGTCTCAGCATTTTCGTCGCGGAACTCCGGGGCGGGTTCAAAAGTCCCCGGGTGATACCATGATGGAATTACCCCGCTCGGCGACTGATGCGCACAGAGGAAATCTGCAAACCGACGCGTATAGGTGAAGATCTCTTGCTTACGCAACGGAACCAGATCAGACCACTGCAGCAGCCAGTAACACGTCCACGCATTGTGGAACATCGCCAGATACTCGCCATTGCGTATCCCGCCCCATGCGTGATCTGCAACCCAGTGTCCACCGACGACTGTCACTATAGAATATGGAGGGCGCGATCCCTCTGCCATTGGGGGCGGCAAGAGCAAGATTCAGCACCCGCTCGGCTTGACCGAGCCAGGTGCCGATCCCCGCTGGCGCGTCCGTACAGGAACATGCCGTATGCCGTCCTCAGTGAATTGAACCAGACGTTGAACCATGCATCATTGTCGGCGGCGGGAGGGAGTTTGTTGCTCCATGCCAGGCGCCCCTGCCTGAGCAATGTCACCGGAATGCCGTTGTATGTTGTGTCAAGGGCAACCTGCGGAAGGTACGTGTACCAGGCTTTGTTGATGTAGGAGGAGAACGGCTCCATCTGGGGACCTGCACCGGCAGTGAGTGATTTCCTCCCGGTCTCTTCCCAGAGAAATCGCACGACTTCGCGGTATCCGGTCTTCTCGGGGGCATCCCCCCGGAGAAAGAGAGTATACGCGAACCGTACGGTCGTATCATGGAGCGACACCGCCATGCTGTCGGTGTGTGTATAGTACACATGCGCGCGTTTCGCCCAGGGAAGCAGGCCGTAGGAGAGCATGGGTACAGACGCCGAATCCACTCGAACATCCGCTCCGCTCTGGATTCTCCGATCGCGGACATCGATCGCCGTAATATCGGGAACCAGGGCGGCAAAATAGTTCTTGCGCTGCAGCATCAGCGCAGGCGCGCGGAATGTGTGATCCCCTATGACATCATTCTCTTCCGGCCGTAGTTGCGGTGTGAAGACGAAGTCAGGGAAACACCGGGCCGCATCCTGTGCGCCATCAGGCACAAATGCGTAGCTCGACAGTATGTGGGAGACTGCCACTGGTGCGGAGAGAGAGCACGCGACCTCCACACGGAAATGCGCTTCCTGTCCGTGTAACGTGATCCGCTTGGAAACAGACCTCCCGGATTGGGCCGCTACGAGCAGAATGGATTGATCGCCATCGGACAGAAGCTGAAGTGCAGCACCGGAGAACCCTTGCTCCCATCGCACCCCGTCATGCATCACGGAGGGCTCCGGACGCAGCGTATGGCCTGACACGAGCACCGTGCGCCACCCTCCGGCTGTGCGTGCAGCGTATGTCTCGCGCCAGGCGCCCTGTGACCGACGCACCTCGAGACGCACATGGTGATTGTTCAGAACGAGCAGTGACTCCTGTTCAGCCGGAGCGCCGGAAAGCACCGCCGTCATGAAGAACGCGAGAAGAGTCATTTACCACCGGACGCGCCGCAGAATGGCGCGCATGTTCTCTCCGAAAATTTTCCGCTTTTGTCCCGGAGTGCAATGGGAGTATGCCAGCCATCCGAATTGAGGGATGGGATCGCGCATCGGCTGGTCGGTGCCAAAAAGTACGCGGTCGGCCCCCACGTGGTCAACCATGAACTCGATCACGCGATAGGTGACGCTGGTCAGGGTGATTTCCAGCGACACATTAGGGAATTTCTTCGCGATCTCAATGCCATCCCGCGCCGAACCAAAGGAACCCCCTGTGTGCGCAAGAATAAACCACATGTCAGGATATCGCGGGATAAGGGCGTTCATGTCAGCCACGAAGTTATCCGACGGATGGATGAGCGTGTAGCAACGATGACGGTTGCCGAATGCGAACCAGGGCGCCCAACCGGGATGGCTGTAGGCGAGCCCTGTCCGCGGAAAATAGGGCTTCAACCCTCCCATGCGGTACCGCCCGTGGACTTTCGCAATTTCGCGCTTCCAATCTTTAACATACTGGGGTTGCAGCGTTGCGTATCCGCGGTAGAACTTCGGAAACCGGCGCATGGCATTGTGGACGATCTCGTTCCCCTCTTCATAGTCACTCCAGACGCCGATCCACGCACTAATGCAAGCTGTGGATATGCCCATGGTTTTCGCCCGCTCCACCATGGAAGGGGCATCGGAAAACGGCTGATGCATGAATCCCGTTCCCCGGGCGCCCTCATGGGAAATATGGGCGTGGGAGTCTATGATCAGCGTATCGCGGAGCGCCTTTCCGGCTTTCGCTGCACGGAGTATGGGGTCATGTACGGACTGCGTCCGGTATGGACCGGGCAGAGAGTCCAGGTGCAGCAGCCCGGCCAGATTCCTGCCGGCAATGAGGTCCTTCTGTTCATCCGTAAGCGTGCAGTAATCCACAAATGCCTTTGCCGCACCCATGGATTTATCGAGTGCTCCCGTGCCAAGCAGGAGCCGTTCTGTGCCGAACCAACCGGAGTACACTTCAAGAGCGCGGTTGGCCTGATGGTTCGAGAATTCCAGGTAGAGGTTCTCATGTTTCGCCATGAGCGTATGAAGATAGCGCGTCGCTTCCCAGCGCGATCCCAGCAGCAGTACGCGCAGCCGCGGATGACCACTCATCGCCGCATCGAGCTCCGACAGAAGCACCTGATTGTTTGCATCGAAGATGTCAGGAGCGTACATTGCGCCGCCTTCGACAAGCAGGAGGGTCCCCTCCTCCTCAAAAGCGGAAAGCAGCTCGCCACAGGTGTCTTCGTTAAAGAAATAGTGGTGGGTACGCGGGTACATCTTTGCCGCCCGGATCCCGTTGTCGCGCATTTCCTGGACCACATCCCGCGGCGGGAGCATCTCGCCCGTGTGATGAGGCATGACAGACCATACGCCGTGAAGTCGTGAACTCTTCTTCAATTCCCGGAGCAGCTTCCGATTCCCGTACGACGGGTCATATTCCTTCCCTGTCCAGTGCGCCACCAGTGCGCCATGGATGCCGCACCATTCCATTTCTTCAAGCAGTACTTCGGTTTCAAAGCGGGTTTCCTGATCCTTGGGACCACGCTTGCCGATCATGGCCGAGCAATCAAGATAGAGTCGTGCATTCATGTTCACCACCAGATTGGATTGACGGTTGATCGTTCACGCACTTCGGCATCGACCGCGCGACGCAATGCGCGGCCTGCTTTTTCCAACGCTTCATCTATATCCGCGGCTGTGTGGGAGTACGAGATGAACCAGCGCGGATTTGCGAAGATACCCTCACGATAGAGTTCCCGCTGCCAGAGAAATTCCAACACGGGCATGGAATCCGGGGTCAGGACCCGAGAACTTCAGGTACGGAGCGATCGGCATTCCGGAAGCACTTCCTTCCACACCGATCTCCTGTGCAATCCTGTTGAACCCTTCCATCAACCTCCGGCCCATTGCGCGCAGATGCTCATGAACCTTTTCACGCTTCATGATCTTCAGTGTGGCAATTGCGGCTGCGATGGAGAGGGCCTCCCCCGCATACGTTGTCGTCATCTTGAAACGGTACAGCGTCTCCATATACTTCCGGTGCCCGACGTAGGCGGAGAGGGGGTAGCCGTTTGCGATCGCCTTCGCATATCCCGCAAGATCCGCCTCAACGCCAAAGAATTCCTGCGCCCCGCCTGGAGCCAGACGGAAACCGGTCAGGATCTCGTCCAGCACAAGCAGAATGCCGTATTCCCGGCGTGAGAGATCGGATATGACGGAGATATGTTCCGCTGGTATCATCGTTGAAATCGTACGCAATCGTGATCACGCATGCCAGCCGTTCCCCGTAGAGACGGATGAGACGCTCGGCTTCTTCGCAGTTGCCCCACGGAATGATCTTCACATACTCTTTCATGACACTCCGGAACGCCGTTGTTCGGACTATCTTCGGTGGCGAACCAATCTGGGTACCCGTGATACCCGCTCATGAGAATCATGTCACGCCCTGTGTACGCGCGGGCGATGCGGACATTGCAGGAGTTTGCGTCTTCCCCTGTTTTCATGAAACGGACCATCTCCGCGTTCGGCACCATTTCGTTGACCAGCCGGGCAAGATCCAGTTCGATGGGACTCGCCATGCTGAACAGAACGCCGTTGGACATCTGCGCCCGGACCGCGTCATCAACTTCATCGTAGCAGTAGCCGAGGGTGACCGGTCCCAGAGCGAGACGAAAATCGATATACTCCTTCCCTTCCATATCCCAAAGGCGGCACCCCTTCCCGCGCACGATGAATTTCGGCATGGTCTCTTCAAAGGCCGCGTAGGGACGCTTCGCATTTGTCTGCGTTCCCCAGGGAATGAGGCGCAGCGCTTCCTCGAAATGCCTGTCAGAAGGTTTCATAAGCCCACCGTGGGCAGATCTGTGGATGAGTCGACGCGGATGTTCACGGCGCTGGCATTATGCACGCCTTTCACGGTCCAGATGTTTCCTTCCCGTGACAACGAGAGCTTTCCGTGCTCTTTCGCCGACTGTTGTGCGGTACAGACGGTGAGAATCCGGTGCTCCAACGCCTCCCCCGAAGAAACCTCGGCAAAGGGATACACACCGTGCTCCGCCGCCACCGGATGCATTGCGGCGGTAATCTTGACCGGCGTTACGGCATCCACCATTGCGCGCGCTGTTGCCGCAGGCCGGTGAATGACAAACGCCATACCATCGGCCGTCACCGATCCCTTCCCGTCGGAATTGTCAACCTGGAAGCGCACCTGCATTGATCCGGGTTTCTGATTGAACCGGACGTGGTCGAGAAGAAGGAGAATGTCCGGTTTCAGAAACACGAGCGTGCGCCGCACGAGAGCGGTCTCGGGCATCACCAGCCGGTAGGCCTGCGTGGCATCACTCGTGACAACAACGGCATGATCCGCTGGAGCATAGGAAAGAACCTCCGCCTCCGCCCACGATGCATTGGTTCCCTCGTGCCCGTCGTGGTACTGATGTCCTTTTCCGTTGAGGAGGACTGCCGTATGCGCCGCGGTGGCTCTGAGACACCAGAGGGCATCGGTGTACGAATACGCGGCATGGTACGGATCATGAAAGAGTCGCTCGCCATGTGCGGCAAAAATCACACTGTTGCGGTCGGCATGCTCATGATTGGCCGGGCCGCCGCTACGCAGTGCCACCACACTACTCTGTTCGTCCCACCCTGTCCGGCTGATCACGAGATCGTTTGAAAGGCGGACATTGTGGAGTGCTGCCGTCGGGGGTGTTGACGGCACACCCGGATCGAACCAGATGATGGAGAAGTGGCTCTGGATTTCGCCGATTGATGTGGCAACGTATTGTGCAAGGCGATCGTTGTGTTTGCGCGCGGTCCACGCCGCGACGGAGACATCACCCATATTCCATGCATCGCCGAAGTTGACGCAGTCCTTCGGGCGCCCGATGGTGGGCATCGCCATCGCAAGAGCGTACCGCACCGTTCCCGGGAAGTTGATGAGATTTCGCTGATCAAGACCCAGCCGCCGTGTCATCACTTCGGCGAAGAGGGTCAGATGAAGTGCGCTGTAGCCCCAGTATCCGACTCCCTCATCGTATGTGCCGTCGGCACCGAACATGGTGGAGAAGGCACGCGCGCTTTGTTGAGCCATGTCCAGCCACCGCGGAGCCTGCGGATGTTTGTCATGGAGCAGACACCCGGCAAGCGCAAGACCGGCGATCGGGATGACTTTGAGGTTCGTGGAATTAAGAATGAGCGGCCACCGGCTGAGGTCGAACCGGTACTTGTAATCGCTCGTCGGATCGAAACCCCAACCGCGCACGCGTTCGGGATATTTCAGACCGTACAATGTACGATAACAGGCGGGTGCTCCCTTTTCGGCAATCTGGCGTTCCATCTCGCGCCTGAGGTCCGCTGGAAGCGCCGCTTCCAACCACTCACAGTGCGCATACCATGGCGATGGTGGTTTCCGGCGCGCGCTGTAACCCGATGGTTTCTTCGCCGCCTTCGAGAAAATAGTCCCATCGCTTGTATTCAAGGATCCGGTCAATCGTTCTGCGCGCGAGTTCAAGCTGGCGAGGGTCCTGAGTCAACGCGTACACGAAGCTGGTGCGTTCGAGGATCTGCCGGGCCCGGAGAAGGTGGGAGACGTGGTTGTTCAGCTTGAGTTCGTCCCGCAGAAAGGTCGTATCCGCGGCGAGGTCCGCCCCCGTCATGGATCGCCAGAACGGTGCAAACCGCGGATGGCGCACGGTCTCCAGCAGGCGGGGAACATCGCCGGGATCAAAAAAGAGGGCATGCGGTCCGGAGGTGGCAGCAAGGGATATCTGCTCATTCGCGTTCGCGAAGGAACCGTCCAGGGAGAGACCTGCTGCGACGGCGGCAGTTTGCTGGAGGAATGCGCGGCGTGTCGTAGTCACAATTGACTCAGGGCAGTGGCAGTTGCATGTACTTGCGCAGGGTCTCGGCGTTGTGCCGGGAATTCTCAATCAGGGGATGACAATGCGTCTCGATCGTGATGTGTTTGACAATGCGATCACGCATACAGCGCCTGTACCTGCCCTTTCCAGTCGAGTGCGCCCGTACCGATGGGAACACACTGGATCAGCGATCCCTTGGTGGTATCTTTCGCATGGACGTTGAGAATCACCTCTTTGAGGGCTTCATAGCCCGCCGGGTATGGCGTTTCATCCGTACCGTAGGCATTGCAGGGATCCCAGTTTGCACCAAGCGACGGATGCCCCACAGCGGTAATCAACGCGTGGGTGTTCTTTCCGGTATCGCACCAGAATCCCGGTTCGTTTTCTATGGCAATGCGGAGGCCTGCCTTTTGCGCCAGCTCCGCGGCGCGGCGCATATAGTCCACTGCACGTTGAAACGACGCAGCGGGCTCGCCGGCTTCCCGCTGAAATCCGAAGACGATGATCAATCGGGAGTCCAGACGGGCGGCAAGATCGAGTGTTGCCGGAAGCACGCTCCGGAGCTCGTCTTCGATTGACGCACTGTCGGCAAGATGCGACTTTGAACATCCCCGGCGACAGGGCGGTGATGCGTACTCCTTCCGTTTTCACGAGGGTGGCCACCGCATCGATCTCCCGTGGTTCTACACTCGGCACGCGCCCGCTGACGAGGCAGCGCAATTCGTAGCGGGTGATGCCCCACTGCATGCCGTGGCGCAGAGCAGTGGGAAAGTCCGCCGCAATTTCATCGCTGACAATACCCAGTGCAAGATCGTTCGGTGCATTCATGGTTGCGGCCCCTGGTAACCGAGTTCGTTGGAAATGACCGATGCCTCCCGCTTGAGGATTTCGACTATCGACATCACCAATGTCTTGTTGCGCCGGGCACGTTCGGATTGCAGTGCGGTCATGAGTGCCGCAACGATTTTGCCGTAATGATCGCGCAGAGGGGCGGCAATCACACACAGATCAGGCTTGTACTCAGCATCATTGATGACGTAGCCGTCCTTCCGGACTTCCTTGAGACGGCTTTTCAAACGCGCCACGCTGGTTATCGTCTGCGGTGTAAAACGCTTGAGCCCGGTCCGCTGAATAGCCGCTTGCAGCACTTCGTCGGGGGCTTCCGCCATGAGCACCTGCCCAGACGCCGTGGCATGCACGGGTGAACGTTGCCCCAGCCGGGCGACCATGCGCCAGATTTCGGGCGTGTCAGCACGGTCGACAATTATCACTTCGTTGTCTTCAAGGATGGCAACGTAGTAGCTTTCACGGGTCTCGTGCGCCATGCGCACAAGATGCGGATGGGTCACAGTCTTCAGGTCGATCTTCTCCAGGGCCCGGTTCCCCCAGTCAATCAGCTTCATGCCGAGCGTGAAGATGTTGCGCGTGCGGTCCAGCTGGACGATGGACGACTTCTCGAGCGTGAGAAGGATCCTGAAGAGTGAGCTTTTCGGAAACCCGGTCTGCCGCGACAGGTCGGCCAGGGAGATTCCTGATTGAGACCCTGCGAGCAGTTCGAGCACTTCCACTGCGCGCTGAACGGCGGGGACAGTATACTCGTTCGGCATAATCCTCCCTGTTTAACAAGTAAAATATCGTTTAATTAGTGTAAAGAAACAATACCCGGCTGCCGGCACCCGTCAACCCGGCAACCGGGAGTCAATACCCACCAGCGTGTACGGCCCCCCGGGGACGACAGCCACCGATGCCCGCCGGCCGAACCGGGCGATACCTTCGGCCACCGCCACTTCGACGCTGGGCACCGACCGAACAAACATCCGGTCACGCTGTGCCTCCGGTATGCCATCGGACACCAACACCACATCGGCATCCCGGGCAACCCTCGCACATTCCTCAAGCTGCCACTGATCAATGCGCACAGGCCGGCCCCGCAGACTCGCCAGGAACGCCGCCGGCGAAGCGTACGCCGTCGCCATTGCGGCAAATTCCTCGCTGCCGAGACCTTCCGTGCACGCAGCCGCGAGAACGAGCAGCCCGCCCTTCTTCAGAATGGGGGCCGCCGCGGTCATTCCCTTCACCGACTGGTAGAACGTGAGGTCCAATGGATACCCGGCAGATGTCGTGACCACAACGTCCACCGGCTCACGCACATACGCCGACACGGCATTGCGCACATGAGCGACTCCTGCGGCATGCGCCGTGAGTGGATCTCCGGCGAACACACCCGTAATATTCCTCTCCGCATTGAGCGAAACATTCAAGATGAAATCGTGCCCCGCCAACTCCGCAATCGCAAGAAGTTCCCCGTGGAGTGGATTTCCATCAATCATCCCCTCGCGGCACTGCGGGTCTTCGATGAACCGCGGACTGTGCAACGCCTTGATCGTCTCCTCACCCGCACATCCCGGGGCAATGAGTTTTCTCCCGCCGGAGAACCCCGCCATTAAGTGCGGCTCGATAAACCCCGTCGTGATCTTGAGATCCGCCTGGCAGTATTCCCTATCGATGAACACTGGAACCCCTGCCGGTGTGCGTCCCAGATCCTGCTGTTCTTCTCGAACACGCGCCCGATGATTCACGATCCGGTACGATCGCAGGATATCGTCACCCAGCATCTGACGGAGTTCTTCGGCGCTGCTTGGCCTGTGCAATCCGGTCGCCACCAGAATCGATATTCGTTCACGGGAGATCCCGGCCTCCGCCAGCACTTCCAGCAACGCAGGAACCAGAATCATGTTCGGAACCGGCCGGGTGACATCGCACACCACTATGCACGCCGATTTCCTGCCGGCGGCGAGCTGACTCAAAGGACTTCCTCCGAGCGGGGATTCCAGACTCCGCCGCACTTCCATCTCCGCATCGGCAACAGCAGAGGCTCCGCGCATGGACAGAATGCCCGCAAGATTCCGGTCCGGTATGTCGATGTCCAGCCCCGTCCGTCCGTAGGCAAGATGTATGCGCATTAGCTGTCCCCCTCCTGGCGTCCCGAGTACTGTGCCGCACTCCGGATTTCAGATTTCTTGCCGAAGTACCACATGAAGACGCCGAACAGAATCATAATCGCAATGATGACACCAAGTATGACCTGTTCGCCACCGGTAAGATTTGTGAAGAAGATCAGGCTCATCAGTAGTCCCATGACAATGGTTGTGCCGCCAACGAGCGGGAATGTCGAAATCTGCTTCCGTCCGGCGCCAAAAACCTCCTTCGCCACATCCACGGGAGTGTCCAGTTTCTTGAAAAACTCCTCCACGATCTTGCGCTGCTCCGGCGTCTCACGGGAAAAGAGGGCGGCAAAGCCAAAGACGGAGCCGCCGAGGACCGCAGCGCTGACCACCGCAATGATCCGCTGCCACATGGCGGCCTCTGCGGGGAGCGATGCATAGAAGACTGCGAAGAACGCCCCGCCAACCACCAGCATCAGAACAGCAAGAAGTGCCTTGTTGCGGCCATAGAGCTTCCCGAGACTGTACGAACTGACAAAGATACCGAAGCTGCTGACGAATGCGATATATACCTGCGGGCCGATGTCCCATCCGAGCGCGAAGCGAGTGGTCACCCCTACGACCAATCCCCACGCAATGGAGCCCACTGCAGACCATTTCGGTACGCGGCGGAATATCAGGCCAAACGCTGTCGGTACAACGACCGGGATATTCAGAAGCGTGAAGAATGCCTGCATGAGATTGAAAATCCCGAACTCACTCGTAATAAAAATCACCGCGAGAACCACGACGAGGAGCCCGAGCACCACAGAAAACCGGCGCCCCACTTTGAGGAGATGGCGATCATCGCTCTCCGGACGAATCCACCCCTGATAGATGTCGCGGGTGAGAATCGATGAGACCATATTGTACACCGAGCTGAGTGTGCTCATTGTTGCGGCAAGCATTGCCGCTATGAACACACCGATCAGCCCGTTGGGTAGAAGCTTCAGACACAATGCAATGAACACGAGATCCTGCGGGTTCTTTCCCACATACGGTTTGAAGAACTCAACCTGGCTGAGATCTGGCCAGATGACGCTCGCAACCAATGGGGGGATGCCGAACACAAGCGGGACGGTCAGGAAGAGTCCGCCCGCGAGTTTCCCTACCCGCTTCGCGTCCCGCTCGTCTTTGACGCTGTAGAACCGCTGGGCGGCTCCCGCGGCAGTACCGAGACACATGATAAGGAAGATGGAGACAAGCCAGTGTTCCGTGTAGTGCACACCGTTGTAGACATGATCGAAGCTCAGGGGTGGCAATGCGCTGATCAGCTTGCCGGGCCCTCCCACCAATCCGAGCGCGAGCGGCATCACGATGAACGTGATGCTCAACAAAATCACACCCTGCACGACGTCTGTGATCGATACGGCCCATAGCCCGCCCATGAACGTGTACAGTAAAATCACGACGCCGGTGACGATGGTCACGGTGACGATATCGAGTGCCATCACCGGGGCGAGAAGCTTGCACGTCGCCGCGAGTTGCACGCCCGCGGAAAGGGTGAAATTGAGCGAGATCACCAGGCTCAGGAACTGCTGGGTCGTGAAGTTGAAGCGTGTGTTGGTATACTCGACCGGAGAGATCGACCGCGTCCGGCGCCATCGCGCCGCAGTCAATTGCGACCCGAAATAGTATGATACCGACCACGTCCCGAAGTAGCATATGGCAAACCACCCCGTGGCGTAGGCAAAGCCCGCGGCGCCGGTAAACGTCCATGCACTGAAGTTCGCCATGTACAGCGTCATCCCCGAAACCCACCAGGGTATCATGCTCCCGCCGGCGAAGTACTCTTTCGCGCCCTTGTTGACCTTCATGAAGTATATGCCGATGCCGAGCATGAACAGGAAGTAGGCACCGATGACGAGATAATCGAAGATGTTGACAGATTTCATGTGTACTCCGGGAAGCAGGGGCTAGGGTCTGGGGGCTAGGGTCTGGGTCTCACGCTATGCTAGGCGGAACGCACGCCCGCGATGACCCGGTCAACTTCCTCAAAGGAATTGTAGACGTGTGTCGAAATGCGCAACGCCGCCAGCCCGCCTTCCGTAACACTGCGCGTCCGCAGGTTATAGGTATCAAGATGCTTCTGCATTTCGAGGTGCGGGAGCCGGTCGTGCATGAACGTTGTCATGGCGCTCCGGAGATCCGGCGACTGTGGCGACAGCACCTTGACGCCGGGTATCGCACGCAACCCGTTGGACAGATAGTCAGCCAGCGCGCAATCGCGCTTCCAGACTGTCTCTATACCGATGCGTTGAATGAAGCTGATTGCAGCACCCAGCCCATGCCGCAGCGGAATGCTCACTGTGCCGTATTCATAGCGCTGCGCACTTTTTTCATACGAATAGAAATCCTTGAGAAAATCGAAGTCCGCAGAATAGGCGCCTATAAACAATGGCACAATGGAATCCAGCATCTCCTTGCGCACGTACAGCAATCCCGTTTCCTTCGGCCCCAGCAACCATTTGTGACCGCTGGTGGCATAGGCATCGCATGCGATATCATGGAGATTGAACGGCATCATGCCCGCCGATTGGGCTCCATCGAGGAAGCACCATATGCCTCTCGCACGGGCCAGTGCACAGATCTCCTTCACGGGCAGTACCAGTCCGGTTGTGGTCACGATATGGGGAATCGAGATCAACCGGGTGCGTCGGGAGAACAGCGTGCTGATCCGCGCGAGATTTTCCGCAGCCGATGCCGTCGAGGGTTCAAATCGCCGGAGGGTCAGCCCCTTCCGCCTGGCCAACGGCAACCATGTCAGTGCGTTCCCAACATGTTCATGCGTGCTGAGGATGATTTCATCGCCCTCTTTGAACGGAAGACCATTGGCGACAATGTTGATTCCTTCCGTGGTGTTGCGGATGAATGCCAACTCCGTCGGATCGCACCCCAGCAGCGCCGCCGCACTCCCCTTCACTGATTTCCAGAGCTCTTCATTGTGCCCGGTCTCACATACATGTTCCAATTCATCCATCTTGGACTTCACCGCATCGATCACGGCATACGGCGATGCGCCCAGGCCGCCGGTATTGAAATATGCCCGATCGCGTGTAAGGGGGAACTGATCACGCAAAAACCCCCAGAACCGTTCATCTTCACTGCTCACCGTCGGCCACGAAGGCGGCACGGTGGATTCCGCAAGCCCCAAACAGGGAACAACGGCACTGCCGACAAGACCTGCCGCACACGTGGAAAGAAAATCCTTTCGTTTCATTTGCCCGGTACCTCCAGGACGATTTCGACGCGGCCTCCCTTTTTCGGGTGGCCGATTGTCAGCGCACCATTCTTCACTTCGTTCTTCCTGCCGTTGACGGTTGCTGTCGATGCGGCGGACCTCTTCACGAGTACCTCAATGCTCGCACCCCTGACCTTGAATGTGGTCCGAAGCTGATCCACCCCGCGGATAAGGCGCGGACGGATCGTGATAGTATCGAGCGCAGGACGGAATCCCATCAAGTGTTGCACGAGCAGCACGACAACTTCCGCCCACGCCCATCCCACTACGGAAACAGGGGGAGCCGGTGGTGTAATACTCGGGGCATACCGTTCGAACCATCCTCCGGACTTTGCACCATGGATTGTCGCAACCCAGTCGATCGCGCGCCAGGCGTGTTCATCGTCTCCCATCTCAATTGCAGCCCGGGCTATCAGGAGAGACGCGATAGGCCAGGGTCCCGGCAGATCAGGTTCGCTGTGTGTGTTGTATCGCGCATACCCCCCGTAGTTCCATTGCTGGTTCCACAGGACATCCATCCACTGCAGGGTATTGCGCGCCACCTCCCCCCCGGGATCGACATATCCGTAGATGATCGGATACACATTCGCACTGTCGGGTTCACATTCCGGTTTGTCGTTGAGCGCCATCGGGGATCCCGGGGGCATCGATGCACGATTGGTGGGAATCATGTACCGCTGCCACCGGCCGTCCAGGGTGCGCCTCTTGATCAGGCGGCCTTCTTCAATAAACCGAAACGCCGGATCTTCGAAGAGTATCTGCTTGAATTCCTCTGAAGCCGCTGTCCATCTCTTCGCGGTCACCGTATCGCCGAGCTCCCTGGCAACTTCGCTTCCTTTTTCCAGTCCGAGCATCACCCAGAACTGATACGCGAGCTCGAATCCATCTTCCACACCGAAACGGTCATCGCGTTCCCAGAACTCTCGTTTGTTCCGCAACAACCGGGTACGCTTGCCGCGGAACACTTCCTGCAGAGGATAATCTCCCGCACGCACAATCTGCGGCCAGTAGTGTTTGATCAATGCACTGTCGCCTGTCCAGCAGAGATACTGCCACGCGGCGTATACGAGCTGGCCGTTCTGATCGAGCTCGGTGTAGTCATATCCCGACCAGCGGCTTGATTCGACAAGACAACCGTCTGCACTGACATTCCTGGAAAGGTTCTTCACCAGCAGCGAACGCGCCTCATCATGCATGCCGGCCATTGACAACGCTTGAATCATCATCACGTCGTCGCGGACCCATTCCATGTTGTACTGCCAGTATCCACCATCGCGCTTCCCGCTGTGTGCCAGCAACGCCTTCAGACCGCTCCGTGAGACCGCGTACATGTGGTCCAGCCGGTCGTTTCCGGTCACAAGAACCGGTTTGGGCATCCAGTACGCAACGGTATCCCCCCAGACTTTTGACATATCCTTCGCCAGAAGCCGGGGGGTACCGGTGCGAATAGTATAGACGAAGCGTGCAAGGGATTCCATCCCCGGCGCAACCGGAGCGAGCACAGTCGATACTTCATACCGCCCCGTTGCCTTTGCTTCACCATCAAGACACGAGAGCGTAACCTCTGTGTACCCCCGGCCGAACGCGATTCTGGCCTTCGGATCAGTGCCGATGTCATCGAACATGGTGAAGTTGGGAACAAGCGCCAGCCGCAGAGTTACTGGGGACACCACCGCACCGGTATTGTGCACCCGGACCTGACGGATCAGATAGCCGCCGGTTGCAGGAACGAAGAATTCCTCCTCGACAGCTATGTCTCCCGCTTTCCACTGAATCGAAACCACCGGAACGGTCTCCACGAGCTTCCATTTCACCTCGACGAGCGTTTCGGGACTCACCGAGTAGCTGCGATTGTTCACTATGACAAAGAGCTTCGAATTCTCATAGCCGCGCTCGGGATGAAAGAGGTAGGTGCTCCATTTCCTCGAGAATCTTTCCGCATCCATGAGCGTGAGCCCGAGAAACGTCTGTGGAAGCTCGCCGGAACGGTCCGGAGCGTACTGCACGACCGCCTGGATGTCACCGTTGCCCAGGAAGAAATATTCGATGCCGGGTTCGTAGGTGGAAAAATCCTGGTGGAGCCGTTGCGGATGCTTCCGGGCACCGTCCGCCTGCGCAGAACTTTCGTCCGGCTGGCCCAGGGCAAATGCATCATTGAGGGAGAATCCACCGGCAGCGGGGATGAGAAGACTGACAGCGGGCGCTTTCAGGAATTCACGGCGTTTCATGGTATGGTTCTCGCTCGTTTTCTATAGGAAATATCAATCCTTGATGCGCCTCGCACCGTCGTGTGGGCGTCCGCGTAGGAGCTGTGTTCGATCTTTGCAGGGCGTACCGCCATGGATCGACCATTCACTCGCATACTGTATGCCCGGGTATTGGGCGGTAACAGAACATGAAGGCCGACTTCCCCGTTACCTTGTATGTCAACGGAGATCGCCTCTCGCGCGGCATCATGACGATAGTGGTAGCCGAATGATGCACCGCTTGCACCGTAGGCCGCAACGACTTCGGCTTCGTTCTGCCCCGTCGCCGTCCATCGGGGTGAGAGCGTCACCCGCTCAAAGCATTTGTGCGTGTCGACGATGCCGGCAAGCCCTTCGATCAGGGCATAGAGCATTGCGGAGGATCCCCACCCGTCAGTGGGATATGCTTCGGGACTTGTGCTGGTCTCGCGCGTGGCATGCTGCCCGTTCGGGAAATACCAGAGGTAGGTCTCGTTTGTGTTCGTCAGCCCGGCGTACTTGTAGAGCTGCTCGACGCCATAGGCTTCGAAGCCGTGTTCAAATGCCGCCCGGGCGAGCTCGCCGCCCACCAGCGGCATGATGCCGCCGTTGCAGTATGCACCGCCGACGATCTTCTCGTCACCATAGATGCCGTCGGGAAATGGCGGATCAATGCTGAACCACTCTGCAAATGCACCGGTGGCCGTGCCGCGTTCCTGGTATTCACGAATAATCGAGGTTGCCATCGCGTGAGTCGCCAGACCGCGGTTGATATCCATCGGGTTGCTGAGACTGAGTTGCGCCGTTGTATCGACCCCGGGAACCGTTACCGGCACGATTGGCACGTGATGCGTGTAGAATCGTCCGTTGTAGCAGAGGGCGTTTGCCCGCCGGCGCAGACCGGCGGCAAATCGCCTCCAGTAGCCGGCTCGTTTTCTCCGGCGCACATGGTCGAGAAGGGCGGCCAAACGCATGCAGGCTTCGTAGTATCCCGAATTGTCACCGTGCATGATCCCCCAGAACGTGTCATCGGTGATCTGGAAGTTCAGCCACGGATGCCGCCCTGCCGTGTAGTCGAAGTCCCACGTATCGATGGTGTACGCGCGCTTGACCAGTCTGCGCCGTGCATCCCAGCGCCACGGATCACTGAAGATGTACGCCAGGGCACGTTCGGCGTGCGGGAGCATGCGTTTCATCCAGGCATCGTCACCGGTGGCCTGCCACGCAAGGTAGATGCCGTTGATGAACCGGTACTCGACATCCGCTTCGACGGGAACCCTGACGTACTTCGCCCAGTTTTCCCGTTCACACGGAAGCTTATCCGGTGTGAGTGTGAAATAGTCGAACAGCCATCCGCGCTGTGTTTGTGTTTCGGCAAAATGTTCGACCATACTCGTCATGTCCTGTTCCCAGTAGCGGAAGCCGCGCATCATGTCCGTATGGTCGCGGAGCCACAGGCTCGGCCCGTCGGGGGATCGATATCCCCGCACACGGGAACCCATCGAGTTCATTTCTGAGACATCCTGATCGAGAAAGCCCTTGATCCGGGGAAGAAGAGCGTTGAGCCGTGGATCGGAGGTTGAAAGCGATGTTGATCTATCAGTCATATGAGCTTCTCGTCTTAAGAATACCGCATGGTATTCTCCCGTGCGAAGCAAGAAACTCCCCCGGCTCCTCGGTGTCCTCGCGATCAATGTTCCGCCGGAACCAGGCTCTGCACATCGGCACGATAGAGCCATGTTCCCTGCGCCACAAAATGCGTCGCAAACGCGCGGCGGACACGGTCACGGCTGCGATTGCCGAATGAACCATGAACCGTCATGCCGGAAAAGAATACGCCCGAACCGGCAGGCACGCGGAGCTGCAGAAGACGGTGTCTGTCGAGATTGTCAATTTCGAACGAGTAGAACACCTGCTTCCATTCCTTCCCTTCGCGGTCGCGCATCAGGTGTTCCGATTCCCACACCTGATGGTCCTTCAGGTTCGTTGCCTTGTGCGTGTCCAGCAGTCCGCCTGTATGACTGCCCGGCAGCACCACCAGTCCGCCGTTCTCACCGTCCGTATCGCTCATCGCAAGCCAGCATGCCATGAGGGTGTTGGGCTCGTTCGGCAAATAGTGCGTGTCCTGGTGCGGCGCGGTCCCTTTGCCCTCCGCCGCGGGATATTTCTCGAGGTACATGGACTGGACGATCAATGGCGCCTGCCCGAGAATCTGACGGGCGATGTTCACCATGCGGGGATGTTTTGCCACGCGCATCCATTCCGGATCGCGCGTGTGGTTATCCAACCGGTCGCGCCATTGCGGATCCTGCGTCGCTTCGTAGCTGACGAACCGCTCCACCTCCTGTGCCGAGAGGAGATTCTTCACCACAAGGAATCCGTCGCGGCGGTACTCTTCCACCTCTGCCTGTGTCAGCATGGCCTCAGCACTCCCTTTTGAAGAAACACTTACCGACCCACCACCGGAAACAGCGGCCCATGAAATTCCTCGCCTTCCGCCAGATTCCCCCGGTCACCCACGAGATGCTCCTGCTTCTTGTAGTGCGTCCCTGCGGGCATGAAGATTGTCACCATCGCGCGGCGGGGCCCGTCGGTGACGTTCGGTCCGGCATAATGGAACGTCAGTCCATGATGGAACGTGCAGCTCCCTGCGTTCATTTCCATGACCGCCGGACGGACATCCTTCATCGATGAAGGGAGTGCCCGCAGCAAACTCTCTTCGTCCGCTACGCCAAGATCCACGGGATCGAGCGGGCCGAGCTTGTGGGAACCGGGCAGAAACCACATGCATCCTTTCTTCACAGTCACGTCATCCAGCGCCATCCAGCACGAGAGGGCCCCGTTCTCCTGCATCGGCCAGTAGACCTTGTCCTGATGCCATG
The DNA here is from genome assembly GCA_963849385.1 of Ignavibacteriota bacterium. Taxonomy (GTDB): domain Bacteria; phylum Bacteroidota; class Ignavibacteria; order UBA10030; family UBA6906; genus Fen-1255. The sequence continues at coordinate 980,603 of CAWKHH010000003.1, forward strand.
CAGTCGCCTTGCTGTCGTTCGGGTACTTGATCAAGTGCGTGATCGTGCCAGAGACGAACGTGCGGTGCGCGGGTGAGTTGCCGTGCGATATCGCCGATGCGCGGACTGAGCGTATACTCTTCGATCGACAGGGTACCGTTCCCAGACGTTGACCATCTGCAGAAACACCTTGCTGTAGCCTTCATCGGTGCGCGGCCCCCAGTTCTCCTGCAGCTTCTTCCGGTCCGCCGCTGCGATGTCCAGTGCGTTCCGGAGCGACCACCACCTCCTCCGCCGTCAGCACATTGTGCAGTTGGATGTAGCCGTTCTCTTCATAGAATTTCACCTGTTCTTCCCGCAATGCATACCGGCCTCCGTACATATCACCTCCTCGCTGCTGTTCGCAAAAAGCTCCCCGCTCAACTCCTCATTCTCCACATGTAGTCCGGATCGATAAACGGTTCATCGTGTGCATGACGCTCCATCAACGCGATCTTTCGTTCGAGCAGTTCGCCGAAATTTTCACCATAGATATGGAGCGATTCACCCAGGGCGGAGACCGGCATGAAGGGAATGGCCGGGCCGTTCCAGAGGACGAGCAGTGTGCGGGCATTGGCCAGCTCGCTCGCGACCATTTCTTCACCGGCGTTACGGAATCGGGCGCGATCGGCCGCCGTGGAGGCCTGCATGTAGCCGTGGACGGCCTCGATCCATGCCACGGTGTTGCGCATCGTTGAATAGTAGCATCGTGCGGCAATAAGACGGTCGCGCAGGTCGGCAAAGACCGGGGCGGCATCTCCCGCACGGTCTTCCCCGACCGGCAACGGGGAGCAGAGCGACAATTGCCTGCGCAAGTGGTGGCAGGACGTACTCATCCACCGCGCGCCGGTGCGATCCCGCCTGCTCTACAGTGAGAAAATTCCACATCATGTCATTGTTCAGATCCACGCGGGCCGGATTGTTGAACGTTGCCAGGAGGAAATCCTCATAGTAGGCGCGTTCGATCTCCGGGATGGCGTCGATATTGGGCACAAAGGGACGCACCCAGAGGCGGAACCACGGAAAACCGAACGTGCTCATCGGGATGTCCGATGGGTATGCGCGCACGGCGGCATCAGAAAGGGTCCACGCCTTCACGAGCCGGGCCGCGCGGTCTTCGCCGGCCCACAGCTCTGCACAACGCTGCAGGAGCGACTCCAACGGTTCGTCATGATGCAATTGGAAGCTCCGTACGACCTCTCCGTTGATGTCGTATTTCGCCAGTGACGGTGGAACGATATTCGTCAGTATGGCTCGTGCCCCGTTGCGGTACGCCTCGTGCAGCCGTTCATAGAGAAGAAACGGCGCCGGGACCCCAAGCACGTTGTTGTCGCTGAGATCGAGCTTGAGATGAACATCTGCCCCCGTTGCCTCAATCGCCTCGCGTCCGGGACTGCCAGGTTGTTCCTCGAAGAAGGCAAAATCGCCGGCATCGATGCCGTTGCCCAACTCCGGGATGATGTATTTGCGTTCTGCAAAGAACGGTCCGAGATCGCAGATGAGGCGGAAATCCGGGTTTGCCCGTCGCCCTTCTTCTGTCAGCAGCCGGTAGTAGGTCAAGAACGTTTGCTGCAGCCGAGCGGGCAATCACATCATCCCCTTTCCACTCGCGGAGCAGGTATGGACCGCCATTGCGTCCGGCATACAGCGAACTGACAAATTCAAACCCTGCCCCGCTGTCATTCGTCCAGATGTGTACGAACCCGAGGTCGGGTACCTCCGCCAGGATGTTCCGGATCAACTCGCGGTAATGACCTTGCACCGCAGGGTGCGCCATTGCGAGTGTATAGCGCGGCCGCAGCGTCTCGCGGGGATGATCCACTCTTGCGCCCCGCAGATACCCATAGCGATGCCAGAATTCCTCAGGCATCGACCGGGGCGAATTGATATGGAGACCCGGAATCAAGCCGTACTTTCTGGCAAGCGCTGCATTGGCACGGAGCGCTGTGCGGTTCGCGCGCAGGTAATCCGGAGGATAGTAGCCGCGCACGAGTGCACTGTCGACAAACTGATCAAGATCGGGGCTGTAGTCATAGAACCAGTGGTAGACATCTCCGGGCGGACTGCTTTCAAAGGGGTGCGGAACACCGAGCCCGTTCACGGTCACATGGGTGAATCCTGTTCGGGCAAGTTGCCGTACAAACGATTCCCGGTCAAATCCTCGTGCCGTGCGCAGACTTCCGACGAAGAAATCATTGAGATTGCGCAACCACGGGAATGCCGGACGGTACGTTACGCCATTGGCAAACACCGAGACGGGTCTGTCGGACCATTCCCCCTCGATCAAAGAAAAGAGGGGAAAGAGAGCCGATGCATGAGAGGCGCTCACCTCCACCGCACCATTTTCCCAGCCACACCAGTCTGCTTTCCGCAGCTGCGCCTTCCAGTGGGAGCGAGTGAGATCGCAAGAGTGCCGGGTCCGGACGGCAGGAGCACCTGCACTCACGGTGATGATCGCATCCGGCGAGAGCTTTTCACGCCATTCCTCCGCCACTGTTCTGCAGACTACCGGATCAGCCTGCCTGACGCCGATCCGGCGAATCGCCAAAAACGCCTGCCGCACGGTGAGACTATTCTCCATGTGTGTTCTGCTCTAGAAAACGGGTCGAACCCTGCGTTCACCGCAGAGACACAGAGAAAAACTTCTAGGCTCCGCTTTTGCCTCTCACCCTGATCCTCGTGCCTTCAACCATCGCCTTGAGTTTCGCGAAGGCCCTGTCGCGCGGCATGAACTTCATGCCGCAATCCGGAGAAATGTACATCTTTTCCGGCGGGATGAATCCCAATGCTGTGCGGATGCGTTGTGCGACCACGGCCGGCAGTTTCCACGTCATCGTCCTTCACATCGATCACACCGACAACAACTTCTTTGTCGGTTTTGTATTTCTTGAACAGATCCAACCCTACGCCGTCCGACACTGCGAACTCCATGCTGATCTGGTCCGCATCTGTATCGAGGATGGCCGGAAAGAGCTGCGCATACTCGCCGCTGAACAGTTTCTTCAGTTGATAGTTGCCGTAGCACACATGCAGGGCGATTTTGGCATCGACGCCGTCGACCAGCCTGTTGAACGATTCCACAAGCCACGGCATGTCGTCCGGATAACCGACCCACACCGGTTCATCGATCTGTATGAATGTACATCCCGCCTTGACGAGATTCTTGAGTTCCACATTCAGGACCCCGGCAAGGTCGAACACGAGCTCCTTGTCCGACGGATAGTATTCATTGGTCGCCCTCTTGGCGAGCATTTGCGGGCCGGTGACGCACACTTTGGTCGCATGTGTTGCGTGCGCCTGAAGAAATGCGAAATGCTCGTCCATCCCCAGGCCGTTGATCCGCCGTACCTTTTCGCGCACGATCGGATCATCATCTGGATCGACGGATCCAGGTTCCCGATCGGCTTCATCTTCCCGCTCATGTCGAAGCCGTGAATCCGGGCGGAGAAGAAGTTGACCATCGTTTCCCGGCGGAGTTCACCGTCGGTGATGATATCGACGCCGGCCGACTCCTGGTCCATGATGGCGGAGCGGACTGCGGCATCGTGTGCTTCGACCACGTCTGCCTGTGTCAGTGTGCCTTGTGTGCCGAGGTCGCGGACGGTTCCCAGCCAGTTGGGAAACGGGTAGCTGCCGATGACGGTGGTGGGGAGGAGCGGTAGCGAGTGGCATGGGTAGAGCTCCTGAACGATTGGCGTTTGAGTGGAACAGCCTGTCATGAAGCCGATTCGCAAAAAGAAATAGTCAGGGTGTTTGGCCACCCTGACTATTTCCAGAAACCAAGGCATGCAGCCCGATTATTTCATCGCGAAATTGATCGTGAAGCGGTGCACGTCTTGCAGCGCCGAGAAGACCGTGTACGCATAGTCGAACGACACGGTGTATCCTTCGAACGGCACACGGACGCCGGCACCCAGGCTTCCCTTCTCGAGACTGGTGGTGATCGGCGAACGCTGTGATGTTCCGCCGTCGATACCATCCCCGATCAGGCCGAAGTAGCTGTAGTTGAACTTCCACCCGAGCCGCAGGAACAGCGTCTTGTCGTAGTTGAACTCCATACCGGAGTAGTAGTACTGCTGACCATCCTGCGGTTTCACAAGGTCCACGGCGAGCAGCACCGAGCTCTTGCCGACATCTGATCGGGACCAGTGACGTTCCGATGCTGAAGGTCAACGGAATCGGTGAAGCATAGTCGTAGAACTTCATGTCGCTGCCCAGGTTGTTGATGCGTGCACCGATGCTCCATCCCATGACGCCGATGTTGTAGACGGAACCGAGGTCAAAGGCGATCGCCGATGCACTCTGGTCGTCGATTTTCTCGCTGATATACTTCGCAGACAAACCCAGGCGTCAGGTTGTCCGTGATATAGCGGGAGATCGTCGCCTGCAGCGCAGCAGATCCTGGTAGTCATACGTCGACGTACCGACGAGATCGATTTCCTGTGCGTGCAGCTGCGGATCGGTGTATCCGTAGTCGCGGTCGGCAGGAATGCCCGATACGCCGAACATGATTGCACCGACACCGATCGTTCCGATATCCTGCAGGTTATAGCTTACGGCGGCAACTTCCTGTTTCAGACCCGCGATCCAGTTGTTGTGCGTGAATGATGCCTGCATCGTTTCATTCTGCAGCGCAATACCGGCAGGGTTCCAGAACATGTTGTTGACATCGCCGTTCAGCGACGTGACCGCGGAGCCCATGGCAACCTGCCGGGCACCCACGCCTATCTTAAGGAAGGCGGCACTGTTAATGCCGGCTTTGCGGGTCTGGGCATCGGCCGTTTGCACAGCCATCCCGAGGACCAGCAAAGCAATTAGTACAACAAGGCACTTCGATTTCATAGGATTTATCCTCGTGGTAGCTGATGGATTATCGTAGTATCGAGAAATACCCGGTCTTGCTGCCGCTCGGGGATTCGACGATATACACGTAGACGACCGCTCGCAACCTCGATACCGTCCTTGGAGAACATATCCCAGAACACGCTTCCCTTGCTGGCATCGCTCGAGGCAAAGTTGGATGACATCAATCACCTGACCCGCAACATCGAGGATCGTGATCTTTGCCTGCGGCGGGAGGTTGTAGAAGAGCAGCTTGTGGTCATACACGAGCGTCCGGTTGTCATGCAACGCGGCACGCTTGTACGGATTCGGCCGCACGCCAACAGTGCTCACATCGCCCTTCGGGGCCAGGGCCGAGTAGACAATCTGGCCGGCACCGATGTTCTTCAGACCGGCCGCATCCTTCGGGTAGTTCACGTTGTTGAACGCGAATGGCCAGGTCCCGGTCCAGAGACCGGTCGCACCGTTCCGGTTCGTCGAGTGTGTCTCGATCCGTGTTGTGGTTTCGCCACCCGGGCCTGTGTAGTTGCCCTCTTTGTATGCGGCAACGTAGTACCAGTACGTGAACCCGAGAATAACATCCTTGTCCTCGTACTTGTACGTGTAGCCGCTGGTGATGGCTGGCTTGTAGGTCGCCAGTTCGGCCTTGGGAATGACCTTGAGCAGATCCCAGGTCCCCCACGTGTCGGGCTGATAGGTGCCTTTCAGCGTCGTGCTTTGTGTCTTGGCAAATGCATCGAACTTCGGATTGACCGGCTTGTACACTGACGCCGGCCGCGGACCGACCGTCATCTGCTCCTGGTACCTGTCGACCACACGCATGCCCTCATCCAGCCAGTTGAGTTTCTTGAACTGCGCGGAACGGTAGATCTTGTACCCTGCGAACTCCGCATCGGTCTCGGCCTTGTTGTCCCACTCGATCATTCGAGGACTTGCTCAGGGTGTTGGAGACCTTCATGTCCGGCAATGCAGGAAGCAGCGGAATCACAAAGTCCTGCTTGTAGGCCCAACGCGCAGCGCGCACTGCCTTCTGAATGCCTTCCAGACGGTAGCCCGCAACGGTGGCAAACACCAGCGGTCATGACGGAGTCCTTCTTCAGCGAGAAGGGACCGATGCCGCTGTAGGCGTCGCCGTCGAAGTTCTCCGTATGGCTTGCGCCTTTCGAGAACGTGCCGTAGCCCGTGGGATAGTTCGTCGTTGCATCGGCTTTGCCGTCTTCGGTTGATACCTGATCGAACACACCGGCAGCCTGCATGGAGCCGTTCGGACGCGTCCAGGTCGCTTCGGGTTTCGTAACAAACGTCAGTCGGATCACCGGTCGTCCCCGAGGCAAACAATCGCAGGATTCGGATTCAGGTTGTAGAGGTCAAAATTCGTTGTGGTCTGCTGGACTTGCCGCCGTCGATGAAGAATGCTGAGCGATGGCCTATAGAACATCTTCAGCGGATCGCCGTTGCCGTGCAGCCAAAGCGGTTAGACTGACCTGAAACAAACCAGCCGCGTTGCGGACCGACACCGATCGGGTGCTGTCGCCGAAGATGTTGTGTCTTCGTCGGAAGCGGCGAGGTCGACTTGGAGGCATCTGCCGGCAGCCCTCCGATTTTCGCATCGATGCATCACCCAGCCGGTATAGATATCGGTGTAGTTCTTCGGTGTCACCGCCGTTGAAACCGAAGTCCCAGTTGCCGGCTGTCGGAGGGTTGACGCACGTGCCCGTGGTCGGGGCAGTACGGTAGAATGCAAATGCCCACGGCTCGCCGTTCTCATCCAGGTCGTCGATCCAGCACGACTGGCGGGCAATGATGGTCGGGACGATATCGTTGACGTTCCGGCCGCCGCCAGCATAGCTGGACACCGACATGTAGGCTTCTGCGTTCAACTGGAACGCCAGAGCCTGTGATGTCATTGGTCGAGCTGTCTCGGCAACGCCGTCCATGTTCATATCGACGACGCCGGTGTTCTTCAGCTCGACCTCGACGATGACGAAGTCGTTGAGGTTGTCCCAGTTCGGGCCCTGGAAGCCGTGCGCACGCATCTTCACATCGATGCCCACGTTGGTCGGCCATGCGGCTTCGTAGACTTGATGCTGCCTTCTGGTCCCGTCGACCCAGTACGCGTCCTTCGTGTAGTTCCGCGGTCCGGTCTTTAAGGTTGTGCCAACCTGCGCAACCGCACCCTGGAGCTTCTCCGAATAGGTCAACTGGGCAAAATTCGAATAGAGATTCGTCGTGTTCCGGTCGGACGAGCGCCGCAGAAGTAGCTCGGATTGGCTGCGCCACCGATCGTCTCGGGATTGAATGTTGGATCGGGATCGTAGACCAACATCTGGCAATTCTTGTACCAATACGGGGTCATCGGATATGCGTTCGGCCAGTGCGTACCCGGCGTGTCCAACCGACGGTCGAAATTTCCCAGGCGGATGAATGTCCTGTTACCGAGTGTCGTGATATGTGCCCGCGTCGCTGTAACTCGGGACGAAGCCCTGCGGAAGGAACGACTCCCAAACATCACCGGCCTGTATGACGCCGCCGCCGGCATAGCCAATCGTGGTCTGGCCTCGTCGCCATCAGCGGCAACATGACGAGTGCGCAGACCGCGATCGTTATCAGTAGTGTTCGTTGATTCTTGATACTCATGATTCTCTCCTAGTGTATGGAGTTGATCCATTCGTGCTTAGAACTCAACGCGAACACCAAAGTAGTACTCGCGCGGGATGTCATAGAACAAGCTGTTGTCAAGACTGATGGGGCGTTTGTACGTACCAGTCGGATCCGGGCCCGCGGCCGTATTGGTTGCGGATCTATAACCTTGCCGGCGTTGGTAGTTCTCCCAGAGCTGCGGCACCGGATAGGGTGTTGTCATAGCCGATGATGTTCACCCAGTTGAACGCATTCTTCACGTCGGCATAGACCGCCAGCGGATGTTGTCGAACTTGAACGGCCTTCTCCAGACGGAAGTCCACCATCTTGTTCCACGGCGACACGGCCGAGCTGACGGCTGGCAACGCGCGGATCTACGGTATACGACAATGGATAGTAGAAGCCGCTCTGGAACGTGCCGATGGATGACAGCTGGATATCATACGGGAAGCCCAGAACCAGCGTGTAGCTGATGCGATGCTCGCGATCGTAACCGCCGGTCAGCGTGCTGGTGCTACCCGTGACGTTGTTCTGGACCTTGTTGTAGTAGATGAAGTCATTGTACGGCAGCTTGTTGTTGTAGTTGGTTCGAGTCAGCCGAAGTGAATGACGTGCGCTGGGCGACCGTCGTTGCCGGTCCATCCGGAAGCCTTCACGTACGTGTACGCGTAGCTCGCACGACCGGACACCCAGACGAGATCGAGATACTGCTTGCGCAGTGCGGTCAACGTCACTTCGATACCGCGGGCATCAGCGTACTGGCCGTTCAGGTTGAGGTACAGCGATGGTTCTGACCCGTTGGCAAGCTGCAGAGTGAACGCCGGGGTGCAGTAGTTTTCGACGTCGCGCATGTACGCCGTGAAGTTCAATCCGAACTGCGCCGGCATGAATTCCCACTGCACACCGATTTCATAGTTTGACGACTTGATCAGGTCGGCTGTTCAGTGATTGAATTCGGGAAGCTTCCCGGGGCGCCAAACAGCAGGTTGTAGGCGGAGTAGAGCCGGGAGAACGGCGGGGCAATGCCCTGACGTGAATACGAGAAGAACAGCGCAGCCTGATCGCCCACCGGGTGCGACACGCCGATGCGCGGTGAGAAGAACCATATTGCGGGTTCTTTCGTCATGCCGCGGATCGGAATATTCTACACGAAGAGCCTGGCCGTCAACGTTGACGGTATCCGCTCTGAAGTAGATTGTAGTAGTTCGCGATGTCCGTGACGTTGACATCGAACCGATCGAGGCGGCGCACCAAGGTTCAACACGAGTCCGCCAAACTCCATCCGGTCAGATGCATAGACACCGAGTTCGCTCGGATAGAACTGCCATTTTTCCACAAATAGACGCGAGCGGAGGTCCGCGGCGTCGGCACCCAGTGTCGAGTTGCGTTCGACGCGGGACAGATCATGCAGCTTTAACTGGAATCCGGCCTTGAGCTGGTGATTGAAGGTCACCTGGCTCGTGATGTCGGCGCGTATGGTATTGGCGATGGTCTTGATATTGTCATAGACGAACTGCGGACGCGTGAAACCGACCTGCATATTGCCGACGGCGCCTGGAGGCCCGAGGAAGCTCGGCTGCGCTTCGTCGCCGATACGGAAGAATTTGCCAAGTTCGTCGCCTGCCTGCGAAATGTACTTGCTCAATTCGATGCGGTGTTGTCCATCATGAGGAAGTCGCCGCCCTCGTTCAGATCGCAGATAGCCGTCGCCATTCGCATCGGTGTAACCGTACTTGCGTCTTCTTGTACGTCTGGCTCAACTGCACTTCGTAGAATGTGGAGGGCGAGAGCACGTGCGTCAGCTTCAAGCTTCCGACGTAATCCAGACCGTTGTTCTTCGGAACACCTTCCAGGAAATAGCGGATGCGGTCGTTGTAGTCGGTGTTCTTCCAGCCGAAGAGTGATCCCTTGTCGTTCACGATGCCGAACGCATCCAGCTTGATGTCATTCGTAAGGTTGTAGCCGGTCTTCAAGGTGATGTCGGCCTGACGGTTGCGCTGGTTGGGAAGACGTCCGTGCGTATCATAGTACCGGCCCGACAGATAGAACCGCCAGTCTTCGGTGATGTTGCCACCGAGGAAGCCTTCGAAATCCATCGTCGGCTTGTTCTGATTGTCGTACTTGCCCTTGTAGTACTTCAACTTGCTGTAGCGCGTGCTGTCTGCCGTGATCTGGTTCCGTACGGCCGTGGTCCACGTGGGATCGTACGCAGAGAGTCGAGTCTGCGCTTTGTGGAATACTGGTCGCCGAAGAACTGGAAGTCATCCCAGTACACATTCGGTCCGTTGTAGCTCAGGCCGTTGAACTGGCTGACGCGGGCGTTGAGACCTCCGCTCAGCGCGCCGCGGCCTTCTTTCAATGCGTAGGTAATCGTTCCGGCCGTCGCACTCGGATTGTCTGCACCGAGCGCACCGGTGTTCAACGTCATCTGCTCGACTGCCGCAAAGTTCACACTGGCAGCACTGCTCAACTGGCTTTCGGTATTGCGCGTCAAGCCTGCAGCAACCAGAATACCCTGGTTGGTCTGTTCGGCGGCGACGGCGTAGTACTGATCGGTGACATCCACGCCGTCGATAATGGTCTTTGTCTCGTTGATCTTGCCGCCGCGGACGAAGCCTTTGAAGGCGCCCGGGTGTGGTGTTAAGAACATCGAGCGCAGTGACCATCGGGAGATTCGAGATTTCCTCGGAAGTGACCGTGCTCTTGGTTGACGTGCGGTTCTTATCGACCACGCGCCGTTCCGCAGAGATCAGCACCTCGCCCACCTCGACTGCTTCAGAGGGAAGATCGAAGTTCTGCTCCACTGTTTGATCAAGGTTGATCCGGACGTCTTCGATCACCACGCGGCGGTATCCAACCACGGATGCCTGCACGCGGTATTGCCCGGGAGGAACGTTCAGAATTGTATATTGTCCCTGGGCATCAGCCATCGCACCCAGTGCCGTCCCCACCACAACAACGTTCGCTCCAGGCAAAGACTGTTTCGTTGCAACATCCCGCACCGTGCCCCGGATCTTTCCGTTCGCGCCAAAACTCATCGCGGCTGGAATGATCAGGAGGCATCCGAGAAGTAGAACTCGTAACCAAGCATATCTCATGGTGTTGCTCCTTGGATGATTACAGAATGGTGACTGGTAGGCAGGCAGTATAGTTGTTGATCTGAAACCTCCTTTCGGGGTGTGCATCACCCGCGTCGAAGAATATGGGGGAAGGAATGTGAATGTACGGGATACTACGAGTATGGCGTTCGTTGAGATGAACCGCGGAGTGGTCCATCTGTAAAACGGCGTTTCATCATAGGGATATTACGAAGTGTAGGCTGTATTGTCAAGCATAACCTAAAAAAAATATTCCGGAAAATTCCAAATCCCCGCTTCAACACCTTGACATTGTCATCGGTTTCCTCCATACTCATTAGACTTCGACATTCCATGACCAACCGACGTGATTTCTTGAAACGAACGGCGGGCGCGGGCGCCGTTCTCGGACTTGTGCCATCAATCGCAGCGCCGAATACCCCATCCCTTCCGGATTCCCCACCGGCTGTGGCGGCAATCAGCCTTCCCGCACCCGAACATCGCCTCGATCTGGCCCCCGCATCCTGGATCTGGTATCCATCGACGCGAACACTTCCCAACACCGTCGTGCTCTTCCGCCGACAGCCTGACTCTCCCATCTCCCGTGCGGAAGGCCAGCGGATGGATCGCGGCCGACAGCCGGTATCTGTTTGTCGTAAATGGACAGCGTGTCCAGTGGGGCCCTGCGCCGTCGGATCCGAGACGCATGGAAGTCGATCCGCTGGACCTCACCGCACGCCTCGTCCAGGGCGATAACGTCATCGCCGCAACCGTCCTGTACTACGGACATGGCGATGGAACCCATCCGATCGGCAAGCCCGGATTCCTCTGCACTCTCACCATTGAATGCACAGACGGATCCACTCTCACAATCACCAGTGATCAAGAGTGGCAGTGTCGCCTCGCAACGAGCTGGCCTCCCGGCCAGTACAAACGCTGGTACGTCCGCTCGTTCCAGGAAGAATTTCGATGCACGGCTCTATCCATATGGCTGGGACAATCAGGGATTCGTCGCCGACGAAGGATGGATCCCGCCCATGCTTCTTCCCTGTCCATCGTCCCTTCCGCCCATCTGTTCACGCTATCCCGACGACCTGATGGAGACTGCGGCGGACAGAAGGGTGTGCTGCCTGCTGCCGCGATCAATCCCTCTGCTCCAAGAATACACTGTCGCCGTCTCGCGTTTGTGCGAAGCATCCTCTATTATATGGAAACGTCCCCCCGAGGAATACTTCGCCATGGCCCCGGCAGACGCCTATACACAAACGCCCTTCTCCGGGACACAAGCGAGTCCGGACGGAGTGTGGCACTTCCGCCTCGGGCACACTCATGGGATCGCGCTGACATTCGAGTTTGCGGAGCAGATTGTCGGGTTTCCGGAGTTTACCATCGACGCCCCGGAGGGGACTGTCGTTGAACTTCTCGTGCACGAAGCGCATGCGCACGGGCGGACCGGCCCTTCTCAATACGCATTTCCACGCGTGGGCAAGATTCACCTGCCGTCAAGGTGTGAATCGTTTCCGGTGTCTCGACTATGAGAGCCTCCGCTGGCTTCAGTTGCATGTGCACGGGACGGACGGGGATATCGCGATTTCGAATGTCGGCGTTCTTCGCCGAATGTACCCCTGGCCCAACCGGCCGGAGTTCGTATTTTCCGAACCCCCGTTGCAGCGCCTCATGGAGGCGTGCGTCAACACGCTCTATAACTCCGCCCAGGAGACATTCGTCGATGGCATGGGACGGGAACGTCAGCAATACAGCGGGGATGGCAGCCATCAGATGCATGGAGCGTACATCGCACTCGGAGAAACCCGGCTCCCGGCCCGGTTCATCAGTACCTTCTCGCAGGGACAGATGATCGACGGCTACTTCTTCGATTGCTGGCCCGCGTACGATCGTCTTGCCCGCGTCATGGAACGCCAGATGGACATGACTCCCTGGGGACCATTGCTGGACCACGGAGTGGGATTCGGCTTCGATTGCTACCATCACTATCTCTACTCAGGTGATCTCTCTCAGGTGTCGGAGGCGGTGGTCCGGCTGCAACGGTTTGTCACCTATCTCCATCGTATCGCCGGATCCGATGGCCTGCTGCCTGTCATGAACCTCGGCCTCCCCGCCGTGTGGATTGACCACTACGCCTTCAAACAGCAGCGGCACAAGCAGTGCGCGTTCAATCTCTATGCAGCCGCAATGCTCAGGGACGCATTTGCACCTCTGGCCGCTGCATCCGGATATGCCGATTGGGAACGGTTTGCCCGGGATTTCGCAGAACGGATTATCTCGGCTGCCCGGCGCGCCTTCTGGAGTACGACCGATCGGCTCTTTGTAAACAACCTCCCGTGGCGGCAGGAAGAAGGCGGGACGAGAATGTGCGATCGATCGCTGGCTACAGCCGTCCTCTTCGGACTCTGCCCGGACGATGACACTGCCGCTTCGCTGGATGCCCTGGCCAACTGTCCCCCCACGATGGGTCTCTCCTATCCGGCCAACGCAGGCTGGCGGTACTGGGCACTTGCCGAAGGAGGAAACACGGACGTTATTCTCAAAGAGTTCCGGAACCGCTGGGCAGCGATGGATTCCGTCCGGCTGAACAACACCGTCGCAGAAATCTGGAATGCCCAACCCGACTCAGGAGATCTCTGGAGCCATTGTGCCATTGTTCCCCTCTACGTGACGTTCATGAGTATTGCCGGCATCAGGCCGACGGCGCCGGGGTTCGCCCGTTGCACGATTACTCCCCGGCCGGGGGATCTTGAGAAGCTGGAACTCACCGCACGCACCATTCGCGGAGACATTGTGTTCCGCTCGCTGGGGCGCACAGGCGACCGCGAATTACGGGTGCGTGTTCCGGGCGGCATGGTGGCAGAGCTGAGGCTCGACGGGGACGAACACGTGGCACTCGCACCTGTCTCCGGCGGAAAGGATTCCCGCTTCACATCGTACGCCATTCCACAGGGGAAGGAGATAGTCCTCCGTCTGAAGCACACGTAGGGTGAAAAAACAGGAGTTGTCGCATGATCATTGCCGATCTTGCCAGTATTGAAGGGCGTCGGTATCCCGCCAGGCGGAGGACCCAAAACCTCGTGGGCGGCGCTTCACCGATACAAACTGCGCACTTTGCCATGGGGCATGTTACCATCGAGCCGAATGGCGGCCAGGTGCCATGGCATTGTCAGGAGCAGGAAGAAGTTTATTATATAATCGAAGGTACAGCCGAGATGTGCCTGGCGGACGAACGCCGGACGATGACCACCGGCCAGGCGGTCTACATTCCCCCCCGGCAGTTCCATCAGATCACAAACATCGGCAACACACCATTGCGGATGGTCTATTGCTATGCCCCCGCCGGCGAGGTTGCCCACTGGCGGCAGGAACTGAGCGGCACACTCCCGCGCGCAGGCATCGAAGCCCCGGCGCTTCCCGCGGGGGCGGCGGCGCAATGTGTGGAGGGGAGCAAAATCTAGGCACGAGGCATTAGGCACTGGGCAATAGGTGGCTGGCACTAGTGCCTCGTGCCTCAGTGCCTCGTGCCCAACCTGAGCCTTACATATGTAAATCCACCGGAGACTCGCATCATGTCTACAACAATTCACCATGTCGGCATCGTAATGAACGGCGTTACGGGGCGGATGGGATCCAATCAGCATCTCACCCGCTCTATCGTTGCGATCATCCGCCAGGGTGGCATTCGCCTCAACGACCACGAAACAATCATGCCGGATCCTATTCTCGTCGGCCGGAACGCGGCACGCCTGGAAAGTCTTGCCGCCGCGAACGGCATTTCACGATGGACGACCGATCTGGGAAAAGCGCTGGCTGATTCCTACAACAAAATCTACTTTGACGCTCAGATTACCAGTCAGCGTGCGCCCAGCATCCGCGCTGCGGTCAAAGCCGGGAAACATATTTATTGCGAAAAACCGACGGCCCTCACAACCGATGAGGCCTATGAGCTCTATCTCATCGCAGAAGAAAAAGGCGTAAAGCATGGCGTGGTGCAGGATAAACTCTGGCTCCCGGGCATCCTCAAGATGAAACAGCTCATCGACGCCGGCTTCTTCGGACGCATCCTCTCCGTCCGCGGCGAGTTCGGTTACTGGGTCTTTGAGGGTAATACCATTCCTGCCCAACGACCTTCGTGGAACTATCGTGCCGAAGACGGCGGCGGCATCATTTTCGACATGCTCTGTCACTGGCGATACCTCCTCGACAATGTCTTCGGCAAGGTGAAGGCGGTCTCCTGTCTGGGCGCAACACACATCCCCACCCGCTGGGATGAACATGCAGCGCCGTATCATTGCACCGCCGACGATGCCGCGTATGCAACCTTCACGCTGGAAGGAGACGTCATTGCACAATTCAATTCCTCCTGGACCACCCGTGTTCGCCGTGATGACCTGCTGACGCTCCTCGTCGACGGCACCAATGGTTCGGCAATGGCAGGGCTTCGTGAGTGCTGGATCCAGCCCGCGCACGCTACTCCACGTCCGGTCTGGAACCCCGATATCGACAACCCGATCAATTTCTTCGATCAATGGATGCGCGTACCGGCACAACAGGATTTCGATAATGCATTCAAAGCGCAATGGGAGCTTTTCCTCCGCCACGTTGTCGCTGACGAGCCTTTCCCGTGGAACCTCCTGGAGGGCGCGCGTGGCGTGCAGCTTGCCGAGATGGGCATTGAGTCCTGGAAGAACAAAGCATGGATCGACATCCCCGAATTGAAATCTATTACTAAAGAAGCCTGATATGGACTTTCGAGCCCTGCAATCCCAGTATGCGACCGCTCTGCAGTCCGACATTATCCCCTTCTGGGAAAAGTACTCCATCGATCCACATGGTGGTTTTTTCACCTGCCTCGACCGCACGGGGAATGTGTACGATACGGACAAGTTCGTCTGGCTTCAGGCCCGGCAGACGTGGACCTTTTCGATGCTCTGGACGCGGCTCGAAAAGAAGCCGCGATGGCTTGAAATCGCAGCGCATGGGTTCGAATTTCTCCGCGCTCATGGCATGGACAGTGATGGCAACTGGTATTTTGCCCTGACGCGCGACGGTGCACCGCTGGTTCAGCCCTATAATGTCTTTTCTGACTGCTTTGCCGCAATGGCCTTCAGCCAGTATGCGCTTGCATCGGGTGACGCCACCGCTCGCGACATTGCTCTCCGCAGCTACCGGAACATCCTGAGACGAAAAGACAATCCCAAAGGAAAATACTCGAAGATCGTCCCGGGAACGCGGCCGGTGAAATCCTACGCGCTCCCCATGATTCTCTTGAATCTCGTCCAGGAGCTTTCCTGGATGCTGGACCCTCAGGAGCACACCCGGATGCGGGATGCCCTGATACAGGAGGTCGCCTCTAGCTTCATAGACCCGGCAACCGGCCTTGTGCATGAGCACGTCGCTCCCGATGGTTCCCACCTCGACACGTTCGACGGCCGGCTCATTAACCCCGGACATGGCATTGAAGGCATGTGGTTTCTGATGGATCTTGCCAAAGATACGGGCGACACCGCACTCATTACGCGCGCCCTTGATTCGATCCTGCGAACACTCGACCGGGCATGGGATCCGGTCCACGGAGGGATCTTCTATCTCCTCGACGCGAAAGGCAAGCCACCGCTGGCCATGGAATGGGATCAGAAACTCTTCTGGGTGCATGTCGAGACCCTTGTCGCGCTTCTCCTCGGATATCGCCTCACCAGACGCGCCGAGTGCCTCACATGGTTCGAGCGTGTCCACGACTACACCTGGAGAAAATTCCCTGATCCGGAATATGGAGAGTGGTTCGGGTATCTCGACCGGCGCGGCGATGTGTTGATCCCCCTCAAGGGAGGGAAATGGAAGGGGTGCTATCACATCCCGCGGTCGCTGTTGCTGTGTGCAAATCTCCTCGGGGAACTCCATGGATAACCACCCGACCGTCCTGGCGGATGCTCCCTATCGCGACATCAGGAATGCACAGTACGATCTTGCGGTTCTCCCATGGGGAGCAACGGAGCCGCACAATCTTCATCTCCCCTACGGCACCGATATCATCGAGACCGAGAGGATCGGTCGTGAAGTCGTCCGTCTGGCATCGACACGAGGAGCAAAGGTGATACTCCTCCCCACCGTTCCCTTTGGCGTCAACACGGGTCAACTGGACGTCCCGCTCACGATCAACATGAACCCGAGCACACAGATGGCGGTGCTCGGCGACGTCGCGACATCTCTCGAACATCACAACATTCCCCGGCTCGTTATCCTGAACGGTCACGGCGGCAATGACTTCCGCCAGATGATCCGGGAGCTCAGCCTGCAACACGCACTCTTCATCGCCACTGTCAACTGGTATCGGAGTGTTGCGTTGAAGGATTTCTTTGACGTCCCGGGCGATCATGCCGACGAAATGGAAACAAGTCTCATGATGTTTCTTGCGCCGGACCTTGTGCTTCCGCTTTCTGAAGCAGGCGAGGGGAAGGAACGGCACCTCACGATCCCTGCATTCCGCGAGGGGTGGGCCTGGACTCCGCGCGATTGGACGCGAGTCACTTCCGACACGGGCACGGGGAACCCCAAAGCCGCCACCCCCGCCAAGGGCGCACGCTATTTCGCAGCGGTCACAGAGAAAGTCGCGGAGTTCCTCGTGGATATTGCCCGCACAGATCCGGCGGACTTGTACGAGAAGGGATAAACCCCCTGCCTCGCTGATGTGTCTAATAATGTGCGGGATATCCCCGCTGGAGTAGTTCAACACGTAAGGAGCAACAATGAACCCCAGAAGCTTTGTGTTTTGCGTTCTCGTGCTCGCGCTTGTCGCCTCATCGGCATACGCTCAACGCGATTCTTCAATGATCACACGACGCGTGGAGCGAATCACCACTGCCCTGTCGCTGACGCCCGAACAGGTGACAAAGGTCCGAGCCATCTACACAAAAGAGTTTACCGAAGGGGGTGCACTCCGGGACAAGTACAAAGACGATCCTGACGGGATGCAGAAGGCAAGGCTCGAGCGCCAGCAAAAGGTCGATAAGCAACTTCTCCCCTTGCTGACAGCGGAACAAAAGACCAAGTACGAGGAATTCAAGAAACAGCGTCCCGGCGGGTGGGGTGGCCGGCCTCCGGGTGACGGCAAGTAACTGCCTTCCTGCATACACTCACCTGAAAGAACACCGCAGAGGCAGGGAGACCGAGAGAGAGTTCCATTTCTCTTCCTCCCGGTGCCTCCGCGGTGGTTTTCTTTCCGTTTCCCTAATACAACAACGTTGCATCCCTGAAATTTTCTTCGTATCTCTCAAAAACCACCTGTGTGTTTCTCCTTCATCGTTTCCTTCGACTCCATGAAACCAACTTCCTACGCAACCTCATTGAGTATTATCGCTGCCCTTGGCGGATTGCTCTTCGGTTACGACACGGCCGTCATTTCCGGCGCTATTGGCTTTCTGCGTGCTTCGTTCAATTTGGGGCCGGCCGAAACAGGCTTCGCAGCATCCTCCGCGCTGATCGGGTGCATTCTCGGCGCAGCCGTTGCGGGACCGTTAAGTGACCGCTATGGACGCAAGCGAGCGCTCATGCTCTCCGCCGTGCTGTTCACAATCTCCGCCGTCGGATCGGCCGTTCCCCGCACACTCGTGGAATTCAATGTGGCGCGGATTATCGGCGGTGTGGGGGTCGGCATGGCGTCGATGCTGTCACCACTGTACATCGCGGAGATCGCCCCGCCGGACATCCGCGGCCGGCTGGTCTCCTACAACCAGTTCGCCATTGTCACCGGCATCCTTGCCGTCTATTTCGTCAACTATTATATAGCAGGCCTCGGCAACGATCTCTGGAATGTCACCATGGGATGGCGCTGGATGTTCGGATCGGAAACACTCCCGGCGGTCCTCTTCTTTTTTTCCCTGCTCGCCATCCCCGAGAGTCCACGATGGCTCGTGAAACGCGGTGAAGATCAGCGCGCCCTGGGCATTCTTTCCCGCCTTAGCTCTCCCGAGAAAGCCCGCACGGAAGTTGCCGCCATCAAGGCAACCCTCGCCGAAAAGGCGGAATCGATCGCAGGAATCTTCTCTCCCGGCATGCGTATCGCCCTTGTGATCGGCATCGCTCTTGCCATCTTGCAGCAGATTACCGGCATTAACGTGTTTATGTACTACGCTCCCGAAATCTTCAAACAGGTCGGCGCAGGTACCGATACTGCTCTTCTTCAAACGGTGATCGTGGGCGCATTCAACGTCACCTTCACCGTGATTGCGATCTGGACCGTCGATCGCATCGGCCGCAAACCACTCCTCATCATCGGTGCATCGGGTATGGGCCTCTCGCTCGTCGGACTCGGGCTCGCCGCATACTATACCACGACGCAGGCCTGGGTTCTCATCTTCATCCTCGCGTATATCGGCTGCTTCGCTCTCTCCATGGGCCCGGTCGTCTGGGTGGTGCTGTCGGAGATCTATCCCACACGTCTCCGCGGCCGCGCAATGGCACTTGCGACCCTGCTCCTGTGGGCGGCAAACTTTGTGGTGTCACAGACATTCCCCGTCATCAACGAAGACCCATGGCTTGTCGCGACATTCCGGCATGCCTTCCCCTTCTGGCTCTATGCAGTGTTCTGCGCGGTCACGGTGGTGGTGACATGGCTGTTTGTACCGGAGACCAAAGGAAAGACTCTCGAAGAAATCGAGCAGTACTGGCGAAAGAGGGGATGATCGTACGTGGAATGCACCGTTACGATCGAATGTGATGATGCGATCGGACGCATTACTCCAGAACTCCACGGTCACTTCCTCGAACGTCTCGGTACGGCGACGTATTGGAGGGCGACAGTGATGGTCGTATCGACACGCAGGCTTTTTCTCTGTTCAGTGTTGGCATGTGCATCCCTGCCTTCGTTCTCTCAACCGGTACACTCGACGTGGTTTCCATTTTCACCGGCACGTCACCTGACGGCCATCGGCTTTGCCGATGATTGGCAGAAGACCCTCATCACCGAAACTGGATCTCTCGCCTATGATTTCGGTCCCGGCCCGTACACATTTCCTCGTACCGAAGTGGAGATCGGCATGCTGGAGATGATGCATCCCACGGTTCAGCAATGGCTCCCCGGGGCTGCCACGCCGGTCGTCGTGACACGATCCTCGGCCGGGGGGTTGTCCACCCTCATCCGAGCCTTTGCGCTTGTCCCTGACGCACTTCCCGGCTTACATTCCGCAGGTGATAGCGCACGAGTGATCCGGTTAAATGGCCTGAGCGGCGCTCATGGATGGGCGAACCCCCCTCCCGGTACCGATCCTTCCTTTGCCAATGTGGCATGGGGCACCAACCGGCCGATCGAGTATCTGGTACGCGTCACGCCGGGAAGCCGCAAGCAAGTCGCATTGGGCTTCTGCGAATCGTACAAATCCGGGCCCGGTTCACGGATCATGACGGTTGAGATCGAAGGTGATACGCTGCGCGATGTGGACCCGATGGCTGACGGAGAACGGAACCGGCCAACGGTGCTCCTGACTTCAGGTCGCGACGTGAACTCTGACGGCCGCATGGCAATTACCGTTCACCCCTCTTCACGCGGCACTGATCCCAATATCATTCTCAATGCATTCTGGGTATTTGCAGCAGATGCGAAGATTTTGGTGAACGACATTCTCTCTGGCAGCGCGTCGTCGCGTGCCGAAGTCCACTGGAGCTGCGGCACAGAGCTGACGGCATTCGCTCCGAATGTTCGCACCGATGCGCTCCTCGCCACGTTCGAAGGAGAGCGCTTCACTCCGGTCATCCGGATCAAGACTCGCCGCCCGCTGATTTTTGATCCCGTGACGCATGCCGTCCGGTGGCATGGCAGACCATTCCTGGCCAGCCGGCCTGCACCGACTTCGGGACGCTGGGATGGCGACACGTTGCTGCTCACCCTGCCCGCCGGTACGCGCCGCGCCGATGTCGTCGTCATGCAGGGAAACGGCGCCGGTGCTGACCCTGTGCGGGTGCCCGATCTGCGTGAAGAAGAGATCCACTGCAATGCGTACTGGCTCCATGAGGCACCGGTCCCCCGCATGCGCATCCGGGTCCCCGACGAACGGATGCAATACCTTCTTGATGCATCCCTCCGCAATATCTACCAGGTTCGCGAAAAAGTGGATGGCCGGCTGCAGTACCAACCGGGACCCACGGTGTACCGTGGATTGTGGCTTTGTGATGTGCTGATCTCGGGAAATGTCTCCATGATGTTTGGCGACACTGCCTCTGTGCGGACGGCGCTGGAGGCTGGTTTCCGGCACCAGATGCCGAACGGTCAGTTTCGCAGTCTCTACCCGAGCGTATCAATAATTGAAACACCGGTTTTTCTGACCATGATGTTTCGCTACGCCCGGACTGCGGGGAACCAGGCGTGGCTCGAAAGCAATTGGGGCATCGTGCAGAAAGGCATAGCCTGGATTGCATCGGAGAGAATGAGAACCTTCGATGAACCCGATGCTCCCTATGCCGGTTTGCTTCCACCCGGATTTGTCGACGGTGGGATTTCTGATCGTACCGCCGACTACGCATCTGTCTGGTGGGCAATGCTCACCCTGGAACACGCCATCCAGGCGGCACGTGATCTGGGAAGGAACACCGAGGCGGATGGTTGGACAGAGCTTCTCGGCAAGTTCGACCGGTCATTCCACATCGCAGCCACGCGCGATATGCGCGTGGACTCCCTGGGCCATCGGTTTCTTCCCATTGCAGTGGCGGAGACAACCCTCACTCTCCCGCCGCAACGCGGACAATATGCATTTCTCCTTCCTCTGTCCTACGGAAGGTTCTTTTTTGCTCCGGACACATTGATGAAGGCTATTCTCCAGGGCAACCTGGCCATGCTCGATGCGCGATGCGCAGAAGGCTTGATTGTCGGAAGCGGTTGGATGCGCGACGGTGTCTGGCCCTGGCTGGGAACGATTCATTCCATGGCGCATCTTCTGTCCGGAGACGGGCCTGCAGCCTGGTCCAGTCTCAAGGCCGTCGCAGATCATGCCAGTCCCCTCGCCACCTGGATGGAGGAGCAACAGCTGCGCGCTGACGGACCCCGGACATCAGGTGATGGATCAAATGCAGAGGCCTCGGCCCTCTACATTCGTGCATTGAGTTCATTGCTCGTGCTTGAACGACCTGACAGCCTGGTATTCTGCGCCGGAGTTCCGGGAGAGTGGCTGCAAAGAGACTCCCGGACAACGGTAGAGGAACTGCTGACAGACTATGGTCCGATTTCCCTGAGGATGGAGACGTCAGCTGATGGCGCGGATCTCTCGCTTCTCATCCAGGCGTCGCAGACGCACGCACTCACCGGGGGGATGAGAATCGACCTAACGCCCTTCAGCCGGGCGGGATTTCGCGATGCCCAGGGAAGGATCCTCGATCCGGCAGTTCACCTGCCCTGGGGTTCAGCATATCGACTTTCCTTGAAACGATGGTGAAGGGATGCAACGCATAATCCTTTTCGTAGTCCTCATGCTTCCAGCCAGCCTCCTCACCGGTCAAACACGGAGTGTCGACTTCTCCTATGCCCCTGCTTCCTGGTTTACAGCCATATGCTTTCCGGGCGATTGGCAAAAAAGTGTCGTCACAAGCACCGGGACACTGGGAGACGATTTCGCTCCCGGCCCGTACGCCTACCCCTTAACCGGGATTACTTTCGGGGCGAAGGGTCATACGCTCCGGCCAGTGAGCGTGCTTCTCGAGAGTCCGCAGATACCGATCGCCACAGCAGAACTGAGCGATGAGACCATTACAGTCCAGCAACTCCTCTTTGCTGTCGTCCCTTCCGGCCCCCAGGTTCCCCTCTATTCGTTCTTGGATGGAAAACTCGAACGACGGGAGGGCCTCACCGGATGTTCTGCGTGGGCCTCACCGCCGGACAACGTCGACCCGGCATTTCGTGGGGCTGCGTGGGGGGTCAACAGGCCGGTGACATACCGAATCCGGGTCGCCCCTGGAAGCAAACATCTTGTTGTGCTCGGGCTCTGTGAGCCTTACAAGACGGCGCCCGGCAAGCGTGTGCTGGTGCTCCATGTCGAGGGCGCCGGTGACGCCATCGCCGATCCTGTCAGAGACGGGAGTACAAATGTCCCGTACGTGTATCGCTTTGATGCACAGGACGTTGACAACAACGGGTGGCTCATCATTGAGGCTCACGCGGCAATGGAGAGCCCGGATCCGAACGTCATTCTTAATGCCATCTGGATGTTTCGCAGCGAGTTCGCACTTAACACTGACGCCCTGATTCACGGGCGTCTCACAGACAGTGCGGAAGTCTATTGGCGGTGCGGCACGGAGGTCGATGCTCAACCGGATCTCTACCGCGAAGATGCCCTGTTGGGCTCGTTTCCGGGAGACACGGTAACACCAACGCTCATTATCCGCACGCGACGGCCACTGGCATTTGACAGCACCTCGGGAACAGTGTTCACGCTCGGCCGTCCATACATCCGGTGCTTTCCGGCCGCAATTGCGGCTGAACGGAAGGGCGATACGATGATCCTTGAGTTGCCGAAAGGAACGACGAAGGTCGCGGCAGTCGTCGCACACGGCGTATCGAAGCTCACAGAAGAGTTGACAGCCGCTTCTGTGCCTGCTGCACTCGATACCGCGCGCGGGTTCTGGCGACAAGAACGCGGGATTCCCTACGGCCGCATCATCCTCCCCGATAGTGCAATGCAGTCGCTTCTTGAGGCAAGCATCCGCAATCTTTATGCAATCGCGGAGACAATGGATGAGCACAGGCAATTCCAGCCGGGTCCCAGCGTCTATCGCGGTCTCTGGATTCACGATGCGGTGTGGCACAACTCTGCTGCACTTATGCTCGGTGACACCGGGAGTGCGCGTGCAGGCATTGAAGGCATGCTCCGCTACCAGAAGCAGAATGGTCAGGTGGAAGTCATGGCGCCATATCCGATGAACAGGGAGACACCGCTGACGCTGTTTCTTATGTGCAGGTACGCCCGCCTCACCAATGACCGCTCGTGGCTCGAACAGCGCTGGCCTGCCGTGCAGCGAGGCATGCGGTGGTTGTGGGATCTCCGCAGCAGCACGTTGAAGGACCCACACGCGGTGTCGTACGGTCTCTTCCCACCCGGGTTCTCCGATGGTGGATTGGCCGGACTTGAAACGGAATATGGAAGTGTCTATTGGTCACTTGCAGGCCTCTCTGCGACAGCGCAGGCTGCCCGATGGCTCGGACATAGTGACGATGCGGCACAATGGGAAGATCATTTCAGGGAACTCCTCAAAACCTTCCGCAAAGCCGCAGCACGCGATCAGCGCACAGATAAATCCGGCAACCCCTTTCTCCCGATGAAGGTCGGTGATACCTCGACTACAACCCCACCTCAAATGGCAAATTGGGGGATCCTCGACGCACAAGGGCTCGGGAATATCTTCCCGCTCGAGGATTCACTCGTACGCGGCACGTTGCGCATGCTCAGAGCCGACACCCGGGAGGGCCTTCCTCCGAATACCGGTTGGTTGAAAGATGGTCTCTGGCCGTTCTTCGGTTCACTCGAAGCCATCGCCCTCCTGTATCAACAGGAGTATGATGCCGCGACCGAACTCCTGTATGCGGTGGCCAATCATGCATCCCCCACGTGGACATGGGTTGAAGAACAACTCCCGCACGCGTTGGGAACCAGGACAACGGGGGATGCTTCCAATGCCACAGCAAGTGCGCTCTTTATCAAGCTCATACGCCGCATGATCATCCTTGAACGGGACAGCACGATGGATCTCCTCGCAGGGATCCCTGCAGAATGGTACTTTGCGGGGGCGCACATGGAGGTCAAAGCAGCGCCGACACTGTTTGGCCGCTGCACATTCCGGCTGGATGTCGCCCGCGACACTTCACGCGTGACGATCATCGTGAATCCACTCCTTGACGGAGCTGCTCATGGTACGGTGATTCTGAACCTGCAGCAGCTCAAACGGGCGGGGTTCTTGATCCGTCAGACAAAAACCGCCCCGGATTCTCTCCGCTTCGCATCCGGCAAAGGTGTTCGCCTTGTGCTCACGCGGCCTCACTGAATCGTTGCAGCCGTTTCGCGAGTCGATTTCTTTACGTATATTTTCTTGTCCTCTCACCCCCCTATACGGAGTACATATGCGCCACATCATCACGCTGATCTGCTTGCTTTTGTTGTCGGACACTCTCCCTCTTTCCGCCGCCCGGGCCGCTCAACCCGGTTCGATCGACAAGGCGGCCCTTGCGGCTGAGGTGAAAAACGAATTTCTTCACGCGTGGAATTCCTACAAAACCTATGCCTGGGGGCATGATGGACTGCGCCCCATCAGCAAAACACCCTATGACTGGTATTCCTCTCCTCTGTATATGACCCCGCTTGATGCTATGGACACAATGATCCTTATGGGATTGCAGAGTGAAGCCGACAGCACCCGTGAATATATCATCCGGAATCTCTCTTTCGACAAAGACATCTATGTCAAGGTGTTCGAGATCAACATCAGAATGCTGGGAGGGTTGCTGTCAAACTATCAGCTCACAGGCGACAAGCGGTTGCTCGCGCTTGCCACGGATCTCGCCGACCGGCTCATTCCCGCATTTCTCTCCCCGACAGGATTTCCTTATGTTGAAGTGAATTTGAAGACCAAAGCAGTTCGCGGCACAAAGACAAATCCTGGAGAAATCGGGACGATGCTTGTCGAATTCGGCACACTGAGCAAGCTGACCGGAGACGCGAAGTATTACAACTATGCAAAACACGCCCTTCTGAGCATCTTCGAAGCCCGCTCAAAACTGGATCTAGTCGGGGAACAGATTGACTGTGAATCAGGAGAATGGCTGAAGACCGACAGTCATCTCAGTGCCTGTATCGATTCTTACTACGAATACATGGTCAAGTGTGCTCTTCTTTTCAATGATGAAGACTGCAAGATCATGTGGCATGACTCCTACGTGGCGATCACGACGTACCTGATCGATACCACGAAATCCGGAATCTGGTACGGACATGCCGATATGAACAGCGGGAAACGCACAAAGACATGGTTCGGTGCACTCGACGCGTTTTTCCCGGCCGTCCTTGCGCTTGCGGGAGATACCCGCCGCGCCGCGGAACTTCAGGAATCGTGCTTCCATATGTGGAAACGCCACGGGCTGGAGCCGGAACAATTTGATTACGTCAAAGATGAAGCTGCAGCCCCTCGCTTCTTCCTTAATCCGGAAATAATGGAATCCGCATACTACCTCTACCAAAAGACCAACGACCAGCGTTACCTCGAAATGGGAAAGGTCTTTCTTGACAGTCTGAAGGCCTATTGCCGCGTCGATGGCGGCTATGCCGAAATCAAAAACGTCATCACCAAAGAGAAATCCGACAGGATGGAAAGCTATTTCCTCGCCGAAACGCTCAAATATCTCTATCTCCTTTTTGCTCCGCCCGAGACACTCGACTTCGACAATGTGATCTTCAATACCGAAGCGCATCCCATTCGACGGACCTGGCAACCATGAAACGACAACCACTGCCCTCCCCGGAAGAAGAAGCACGCATGACCCTGGATATGCTGGGCGGGCCTGCGAACCTGGGGAAGTGCATGGAATTCCTCCGGCACCATTTCGACGTGATCCAGGCGCGATCACAACTCCTGCTCACCCTCTCCACACTCGCGCTCACCATCACCGGGTTTTCCGGCGTGAAAATCGCCCAGACAAATGCGTTCGCGCGCTACAGCATGGCACTCGGTATCGTTTTTGTCCTTGCAGGCATGGTTCTCCTGCTCATCGGGGGATTGCGCATCCGGTGGACAACACAGCTCTTTGAAAAGTCTTCCCAGGAAACCATCGCCCGGATTATCCGGTACCGGAATTCCAAAACCCGGCTCTATTTTGTGGAACTCACGTTGCTGGTCATCGGCCTCGGCGCATACGTTGCTGCAATTATTACCTATTTGATGAACGGGTAAATCCACAGCACACCGTTCATTCGCCGTTCTTTTGAAAGGGTTTCCCATGAAAAGCATTTTCCGTGTTTGTCTCCTGCTGACGATTGCCTTGCTGCCACTCTCCTGCGGAAGGCAGGGAACCACCAAAAACACCACCATCGCCGTCATCCCCAAAGGCACCACGCATGAGTTCTGGAAGTCCATCCACGCAGGAGCGATCAAGGCATCACGGGAACTCAAGGTGGACATCATCTGGAAGGGACCGTTGCGTGAGGACGATCGTGATCAACAGATTTCGGTCGTCGAAGATTTTATCAGCCGCGGTGTCTCCGGAATGGTGCTTGCCCCGCTTGACGACATTGCCCTTCGCACGCCGGTCTCCAATGCCACACGGGCTGGGATCCCCGTGGTGATTATCGACTCTGACCTGAAGAGTGACGACTATGTAAGTTTTGTCGCTACGGACAACCATCTCGGAGGGGTGATGGGGGGACGTGAGCTAGCCCGACTCCTGGGGGGCAAAGGGCGCGTTATCATGCTCCGGTGTCTCGAGGGATCGGCAAGCACCGACAATCGTGAACGCGGATTCCTCGACGCCATGAAAGAATTCCCGGACATCACGATTGTGAGCGCGAATCAGTACGGCGGCCCGACTGTTGAAACGGCGTACCGCGCCTCGGAAAACCTCCTTGCACCCTTAAAGGCATCCGCCGGCAAGCTTACCATCAACGGGATCTTTGCCGTCAACGAATCCACAACCTTCGGCATGCTGCTCGCCCTGCAAGACGCCGGCTGCGCAGGCAATGTTTTCTTCGTCGGTTTTGACAGTTCCACAAAACTCGTAGAGGCGCTTCACCACAACTCCATCAACGCCCTGGTCCTTCAGAACCCCTTCCGCATGGGATATGATGGCGTCACAACCGTGGTCAAACATCTCCGCGGAGAGAAGGTCGACCGGAAGGTGGATACCGGCGTCACACTGGTGACACCGGCGAACATGGATCAGCCGGAAATCAAGCAGCTCATCTCACCGGATTTAGGTCAGTGGCTGGAATAATGCCTCCTTCGTCAGACCCCCGCTTTGCCATGCGGGGGATCCACAAACGGTTCGGAGCCACCATGGCTCTGGACGGCGTCGACTTTGAGGTCTTCCCGGGGGAAGTCCATGCTCTTGTCGGAGAAAACGGTGCGGGAAAAAGCACGCTGATGAAGATCCTTTCCGGCGCCCTGCGCCCCGACGCCGGATCCATGGAGCTTGACGGGACCTCATTCACACCCCGGTCGGCGCAGGATGCCCGACGTGCCGGTGTCGCAATGATCTATCAAGAGCTCTCTCTCGCACCTCATCTCTCCGTCGAAGACAATATCATGCTCGGGATGGAGCCGGGGCAATGGGGGATGCGGCGTCGAACCGAGATCCGGCGCCGCGCGATGGTCGCGCTCGAACAGCTCGGGCACGGCTCGCTG
The DNA here is from genome assembly GCA_963849385.1 of Ignavibacteriota bacterium. Lineage (GTDB taxonomy): Bacteria > Bacteroidota > Ignavibacteria > UBA10030 > UBA6906 > Fen-1255. Next base: position 1,008,553 of record CAWKHH010000003.1, read on the forward strand.
GATCCGACCACACCCATCGGCACCCTTCCCATTGCCACGCGCCAAATCGTGGAGATCGCCCGTGCCCTCGCCGTCGGCTGCCGCGTGCTGGTGCTGGACGAACCGACGAGCAGTCTGACACTCGCAGATATCGAACGATTGTTCGAAGTGATCTCCGCCTTGCGAAGCCGGGGCCACGCCATCGTCTACATCTCCCATTTTCTGGAAGAAGTAAAACGCATCTCCAACAGTTATACCGTTCTTCGCGATGGCCGCACTGCAGGAGCGGGCGCAACAGACACCGAAAGCGTTGACGGTATCGTCCGTCTCATGATTGGCAGGCGCATAGATCAACTGTATCCGAAATCGGAACGAACACCGGGAGAGATCCTCGTGGATGTTTCTTCCCTCCTCTCCCCTCCAAAGGCTCTTGATGTATCGTTCACCCTGCGGCGCGGAGAAATCCTCGGGATCGGAGGTCTCATCGGCGCCGGGCGCACCGAACTCATCCGCGCCCTCTTCGGTCTCGCTCCTATCGTCAGCGGACAGGTGCGAATGAAGGCCATCGACGGCTGGATGCCTCCCGCCGCCCGATGGAATGCGGGGACCGGCATGGTGAGTGAAGACCGGTCGACCGAGGGACTCGCCCTCTCGATGACCATCGCGGATAATATCACCTTGACGCTCCGGAAGGATGCGGGGCGTCTGGGATTGCTGTCCCCTTCGCGCCTCGACAACGTGGCCCGAACCTGGATCGAAAGAATCGGTATCCGCTCTTCGGGTCCGCGTCAACTTGTGAGCGCCCTTTCGGGCGGCAACCAGCAGAAAGTCGCGCTCGCGCGTTTGCTGCATGAAGACGTTGATATCCTCCTGCTCGACGAGCCCACCCGCGGCATCGATGTCGCGAGCAAAGCGCAATTGTACGACATTATCAACCGTCTTGCTGCGGGCGATCCGTCGCAGAACATCCCGCCAAAAGCCATCCTGATGGTCAGCAGTTACCTGCCCGAGCTGCTCGGTGTATGCGACCGGATTGCCATCATGCACCGGGGGCGGCTTGGCTCGTCTCATCCCGTTCACCAATGCACTGAACACATGCTGATGCTTGAAGCTACCGGACAGCGAGGCGCATCGTGAACTCCCTCGCGCGCCTCTCCCACACCCTCGGCCCCATTGCAGGACTTGTCGCCGTATTCCTGTTTTTTGCTGTGATCGGCCCCGACAGCTTTTCCTCTTCAAACAACCTCGAGACTATCGCACGACAAACTGCCATCGTGGGTTCGGCGGCACTCGGGATGACGCTGATCATCATATCGGGCGGCATTGACCTCTCCGTCGGATCCATGATTGCGCTCGTCACTGTGGTCATCGCTGCCCTGTTGCAGGCAGGAGTTGACCCGTTTTTCGCCGCTCTCGGAGGAATAGCCATCGGGGCGCTCTGCGGGTTTATCAATGGATTTCTGATCACCCGGTTGAAGGTCGTCCCTTTCATTGTGACTCTCGGTACCTATCTCGTCGTGCGTGGTGCAGCAAAGGGTTTTGCCCACGAACAGAAAATTGACGCCCCGCTCACCTGGCTCAAAGAACTGCTCGCCGCCTTGCCCCCCGGCCAGGGGTGGCGCATCGTTCCGTGGGGAGTCTGGCTCACGGCAGCCCTCGCCCTTCTGGTCGCCGGCATGCTTGTGTACACGCGCATCGGAAGACACATTTTTGCCATCGGTTCCAATGAACAGACCGCACGACTGTGCGGGGTCGCCGTCGATCGCGTGAAGGTCATTGTCTACGCGCTCGGAGGGGCTTTTGCCGGCGTTGCGGGCGTGCTCCAATTCTCGCGGCTCACGGTCGGCGATCCCACAGTCGCCGTCGGGGTGGAGCTCGACGTCATCGCTGCAGTCGTCATCGGCGGAGGCAGTCTCTCCGGCGGTGAAGGATCCATTCTTGGTGCGATCGTCGGCGCACTTATCATGACGGTCATCCGGTCAGGCTGCGCCCAGATGGGTTTGCCAAACTGGGTGCAGGAAATTGTGACCGGCTTCATCATCGTGCTTGCCGTGGCGATTGACCGCTGGCGTCAGAGGCGGCGAGCGTAACTTCAGCATTTCATTCACAACCCCAAAGCGTCATGCGCACATCCATCGTCACAACATTCGTTCTTCTGGCATCTTTCCCCCTCTTCAGTTCGCTCGCGGCTGATAAGAAGCCGCTGAACCATGGCGTCTACGACACTTGGAACAAAATCGCCGGCGAGTGCATTTCCAACGATGGCAAGTGGATTGTCTACGTCATTGAACCCCAGGAAGGGGACAGCCGACTTGTCATCTATAATGTCGCTTCAGGGAACGCCGATACCGTAGCACGCGGGAATAGCCCGCGCCTCTCGCAAGATTCCCGGTTCGCGGCTTTTTCCATCAAACCCTTCTTTGCCGATACGCGAAAAGCAAAGATCGCCAAGAAGAAACCCGAGGAATTGCCTAAAGACTCCCTTGGCCTCGTGCAGCTCGGCAGGGATTCGGTGATTCGCATCCCGCGCGTGAAGTCCTTCACGTTCCCCGAGAAGGGAGCAGGATGGATCGCCTATCACCGTGAAAAAGAAGAAGCGAAGAACGACAGCGGCAGCGCACGTTCAAGAAAGGACGGTGTTGCAGACGCCCCCGGCGATGACAACGACAAGAAGAACGGGAATGGCACCACTCTCGTCGCCCGTGAACTTGCTTCGGGGGCGGAATTCCAATTCCCCTCAGTCAGTGAGTTCCTCTTCTCCAAGAACGGCCAATCACTCCTTTTCGCTTCCACCGGCAATGACAGCACGGTCGCTGCTGGCGTCTTTGTCTTCAGCACAGCAAGCCGTCGACTCGATACCCTGAGCATCGGCAAAGGGAAATACAAGCAGCTCGCATGGGACGAGGAGGGCACCCAGGCCGCGTATGTCGCCGATCGCGATACTTCCAAGAACAAACAACGTTTCTTCGCGCTCTACTACTGGAAGTCCGGAAGCGATTCAGCGAACGTGCTTGCCGATACCACAACGAAGAACTTCCCCGGCCGGTGGCTGATCAGCGAGAATCGCACCCCTGCATTTTCAAAGAACGGGAAAAGACTTCTCTTCGGCACCGCCCCGATCCCGATGCCCGAAGACACAACAATGAATGACGAAGTTACCGCCAAACTGGATGTCTGGAACTGGCAGGATGAGTTTCTTCAGACGCAGCAATTGCATGACCTCGACGAGGAGCAGAAACGGTCCTACCTCGCCACGCTGGACCTCACATCGCACAACTTTGTCCAGCTGGCAAACCGGCAGATTCCCAACGTGACCGTCGGTGATGAAGGAAATGCCGAGGTGGCTATCGGACTATCGGACGTCCCGTACCGCAAATCGGTGTCATGGGAGGCATTGCCTTTCAATGATGTCTATCTTGTCGACGTCCGGACAGGAGTCGCGACAAAGGTCCTTGAAAGGCTCAAGGGAAGCGCGTCCCTTTCCCCCCGTGCCCGGTTTGTCTGCTGGTACGATATGGTACGCCGGCACTGGTTTGCCCTGGATGTACTGACACGCACACCACTCTGGTAACCAGGAATATTCCCGTACCGCTGTACAACGAACTCAACGATGTGCCTGACGACCCTCAGGCCCACGGGATGCTGGGCTGGACCGGGGGAGACTCACTGCTGCTCATCTACGATCGCTATGATATCTGGTCGGCGGACCCTGCAGGATTGAAACCCGCGATAAATCTTACGGCAGGAACCGGGCGTGCTCAGAAAATATCCTTCCGGTACGTGCGTACCGACCCGGAGGAACGGTTCATCACACAGGGGACTCTTCTCTGCTCCTCAAAACATTCGATAGAACAACCAAGAACGCAGGCTTCTCCACGTTGCGTCTGGACACGCCGGCTGCTCCTCAGCGCCTGACCATGGAGGCTCATGACTTTGGCACGCCTGTTAAGGCGAAGAACGACAGCGTGTTTCTCTGCACAAGATCCAGCTTCAGCGAGTGTCCCGATCTGTATATCGTTCGCGGGACCGGGTTCGGGACACCGGCACGGGTGAGCGATATCAATCCTCAACAGCAAGAGTATCTCTGGGGCACGGTCGAGCTGTTCTCCTGGAAAGCGACAGACAATACCCCTCTTGAAGGGTTGCTCTACAAACCCGAAAATTTCGACCCGAAGCACAAGTATCCGATGCTTGTATACTACTATGAGCGCAACTCTGACTATTTGCACAGGTACACACCCCCCCAACCCAGCAGATCCATCATCAATCCTGCGTACTGCGTGAGCAACGGCTATCTGGTGTTCGTTCCGGACATACGCTATCGGGTCGGCCATCCGGGAAAGAGTGCCGTTGAATGCATCGTACCCGGGGTGAGGAAACTCATTGCCACCGGCTTCGTCGATCCCGCCCGGATCGGCCTTCAGGGACAAAGCTGGGGCGGCTACCAGACTGCTTATCTCGTGACACAAACATCCATGTTCCGCGCAGCTATGGCGGGTGCACCGGTCTCAAACATGACCAGCGCCTACGGTGGCATACGCTGGGAATCCGGCTTGAGCCGGATGTCACCAGTACGAGAAAAGCCCAGAGCCGCATTGGCGGCACGCTCTGGGAGAAACGCGATCTGTTATCGAAAATTCGCCGCTCTTCTTTGTCGACAAGGTTACGACACCGTTGCTGATCATGGCAAATGATAACGACGGCGCCGTCCCCTGGTACCAGGGGATCGAACTCTTCACTGCCCTCCGGCGGCTCGGTAAGCAGTCCTGGATGCTGACCTACAATGGCGAAGCACACAACCTCCTCCAGCGCAAGAATACCAAAGATCTCTCTATCCGCATGATGCAGTTCTTCGATCACTTCCTGAAAGATGCACCCATGCCGGTGTGGATGAACGAAGGCGTGCCGGCGATCAACAAAGGGAAGACGATGGGGGTCGAGCTGAAATGAAAAGAGATATGGCAATACGCGATAGGCGTCAGGCAATAGGCAATAGAAGTCAGGCAATAGGCAATGGGCATCGGGCAACAGGCGGGAAGATCTGGTGGTTCATGGTCCTGGCCTTGTGCTTGACAACGAACATGCTGCACGGTCAGGAGAGCCCGACGGCCCGGTGGTACTATGAGCCGCAGTTCGAGCCGCCGGAGCATCAGGTGGACATGCTGCACATGCGATTGGAGGTCTCTTTCGAACCGGAGAAAGGGCTCGTCAAAGGACGCGTGACACACATCTTCACACCGTTGCGTGAACGCGTGGATTCTCTCTTCTTCAATGGGCCTGGCATCCGCGTCCGCTCGGCGACGGTGAACGGCATCCCAGGAACATTCAGTAGCTCACCGGAAGGAATCACCGTCCACTTTGACAGCCCTCTGGGCTGGAATACCACCGACAGTGTTTCGTTTGACTACGAAGCAACGCCCCGTCGAGGCCTCTACTTCATCGGTTGGAACGACCCCACCGGCAGGAGCAGGAAGCAAATCTGGACACAGGGTCAGGGGGTCGACAATCGCCACTGGATCCCGTGCTACGACGAGCAGAATGACAAGCTTATCACAGAGACCGTCATCACCTTCGACAGCAGCTACCGCGTGCTTTCCAACGGGGTACTGTTGAGCGAGCACCGCAATGCTGACGGCACGACGACCTGGCATTATGCGATGTCTCATCCGCATTCCGTGTACCTGGTGATGCTCGGCATCGGAAACTACAGCGTGGACGAACGGCAATCGAAGCGGGGAGTTCCGGTGAAACTCTGGTATTATCCGGAATACCCGGACCGCGTGGAGCCGACATACCGTTATTCCACGGAAGCGCTGGATTTTCTGGAACGGGAAACCGGCATCCCCTATCCCTGGGAGTCCTATGCGCAGATACCTGTACAGGACTTTCTCTACGGCGGAATGGAGAATACCACTGCAACAGTGTTTGCCGATTTCTTCCTCGTCGATCGCCGGGCTTTCCTTGACCGCAACTATATCGGGGTCAACGTGCATGAACTGACCCATCAATGGTTCGGCGATTACATCACCGGACGGAGTGGCAGACAGTCATGGCTTCAGGAAAGCTTTGCAACGTTCTACGCGAAACTTTTCCTGAAGGAAATCAAAGGTGATGACGACTATCAGTGGGAGCGCCGTCGGGAACAGGATGTCGCCCTCCGGGCATCAGAGCAGAATCTCTACCCGATCCTGCACTCCCGGGCCGGATCGGACAGAGCCTATTCCAAAGGGTCTGCCGTTATTGACATGATGCGTTACGTGTTTGGCGAAGAGGCCTACCGCCGGGTCATCACGTACTACCTGAAGCATCATGCCTACGGGCTCGTGGAAACGAATGATCTCTACCAGGCGTTCCAGGACGTGCTGGGGTTGTCACCCTCCTGGTTCTTTGAGCAGTGGATCTACCGCGGGGGTGAACCGCATTACGTCGTCTCCTATCAGGATGTGACCCCTCGCGCGCGCCAGCGTCAGACGGTTGTGACAATACGCCAGGTGCACGAGACGAACGATCTGGTCAAGCTGTTTGCTATGCCCATGGTGTTTGAGGTGCACTATCAGGGCGGCGACGTCGACCGGATCCGCCGGACGGTTGCGCGGGAATCCGAGACGGTGAGTATCCCGAACACCAAAGGGCGGGAGATAGCATTTGTCCTCTGCGACCCCGGAAGCTGGATAACCAAGAAGATCACATTTCACGAAATCTTTCGCGGAACTCGAAGCACAGCTGACAGGCGCACCCGAAATGATCGACCGCTTCGATGCATTGCACGCACTGACGGATACTGCGGTTGCGTTGAAGAAGAAGTTACTGATTCGAAGCCTACACAACGGAACGCTTTCCTCCCCTGCGCGCGGAGGTCATCAGGCAGATCGGAGGAGACGACTCCCCCGACTGTCGCACACTCCTCACCCGGGCGCTTGCTGACCCGGCCGTAGAGGTGCGCTCGGCCGCCTTCGCCGCAGTCGATCGCATTCCCGACGCCATGCGTCCCGCATTTGAACGACTGGTCACAGACTCTTCATATGCGCTCGCAGCATCGGCCATGGAAAAACTGAGCACGCAATTTCCGGACCAACGTTCAACGTACCTGACACGGACGAAAGATGATCGTGGCGTCGGCAATCAGATCAGAATTCTGTGGCACAAGATCAACGCGGCAAACGGTGTCCGTGCTTCTCTGGACTCCCTGGTGGACATGGCGGGGCCTTCCTTCGAGTATCGCACACGGGTGAATGCCTTCACAGCACTCCGCGCACTGAACCACCTTGACTCGACTCTTGTTCTGAACCTGTGTGATGCGCTGATCCACCCCAACAACCGTCTTCGCGGTCCCGCTGAAGAGGTAACCGGGTACTTCCTTCGCCAATCGGCACACAGGGAACTCTTCACCGCGGTTGTACAAAAGCACAAGTGGACGGAATGCAGCAGGAAGTTCTCACAAGGGTCTTGAAATCGGACTAGAAGGGTTTTCTCGCTCTCACTTTCACGAAGGTTCGCTATGGAACTCGTTCATAGAAAGAAATAGCCAATGGCGTTGCGCGTCATCGTCTCGGTCTACTTCTGGGCGTTTATGACGCTGAGTTCTCTCGTGCTGTACCCGGTGGCGGTGATTATCAGGTCTACGACATACCCGTTCGACAAACGGCTCAGGATTCTCCATCGGTTCACGTCCATGTGGGGGTCACTCTACACCTGGTGCACGCCTATCTGGAAGGTGCAGATCACCGGTGAGGAACATCTCCCGGGAGATTCCCCTCACGTCATCGTTGCCAACCATCAGTCATTCGTTGACATTCTTGTGCTCTTTCGTCTCCGGGTCCACTACAAGTGGGTTTCAAAGGTGGAGAACTTCCGGGCGCCGTTGGTTGGATGGAACATGACCCTGAACCGGTATATCCCCATTGCCCGGGGGACAATGAAAGGGAACCTCCGGATGATGCGGGCATGCGAAGATGCGTTACGTGCCGGGAATTCGCTGATGATGTTCCCCGAAGGCACTCGCTCCCCCGACGGCGCAATGCGGCCTTTCAAAGACGGCGCTTTTGAGCTGGCGCTACGAACGCAAAGTCCCATTCTGCCGATTGTGATTGACGGGACTGCTCAGGCATTGCCCAAGGGAGGGATGCTACTCGACAGCGCCCGCGGAATTCGCCTGACTATTCTTCCGGCGATCCCGTATTCAGCGTTTTCAGGCATGTCAGCTCGGGCAGTGAACCGGATGGCGTGGGAGAGGATGGAAAACGCGCGGCGTGAGTATATGTAAGTCTGTCATATGACTCTCATATGTCTGTCATATGACTGTCACATGACAGTCACATGACAGACGTGTAATACGGGCGGGGTCAGACTCCGATTCTGAAGGGATCTGACCCGGCCTTTTTTACGCTGTGCACTTCCCGTTACTTGTTCTTCTGCTGCTGGTAGTTCTCGTACTGTATCGATTTCTTTGCCCGCCGGCCATCCTTGCTGTCGCTCCTCAACGTATCTGCATATCCCCGGATACGTTCCACCTGCTCCCGGATTGCGCTCCCGGCAGCCCCCGGTGCGGCCGCTGCGGGCGAGTTCAAAAGCACGTCATTGGCGCCTGCCAGCGCACGCGAAGCTTCCTCTTTGTCGCCTTTGTCCAGCGATTCCATCGCTCGCAACACATTGCGGGTGGAAATCGCAACATCCGCCTTTGCCTGTTCGCCGAGGTCTCTTTGCCGTTCGATATCAGCGGCTTTGGATTCATATTTGATCCCGCTGTCAAACGAACCGAGATCGCTTCCCTCCGGCGAGCCCGCCGCAAGAAGCCTCCCTTTCGCGATCGTCAACGATCCCGTTCCCGGCGGCACATCCAATTCCAGAATGATCTCGCGCGAGTCTTCGCCATACAGGTCGCCGACAGGAATCTGCACCCCGCGATCTTTGGCGTGATGAGTATATCCGATTGCATCAAGCAACGTGACCCCGCGACCGAGATCCAGCTCGATGGTGACGTTCTGAGCCATCACATTCGAGAGCCGGTCGAATTCCTTTCGAAGAACAGAAGCGAGATTGCGTGAGCCTTCCAGAAAGTAGTAGTTCCCGCCTCCATGTTCCGATAATCCAACCATGAGGTTTTCATTGTAGTCCAGACCGACGCCGATCGTCGACAATGAAATGGCACGATCCCTCTGCGCGCGGGCAATGCTCTGCAGACGGTGGGGATCAGTAATCCCCTGGTTCGCAAGGCCGTCAGAGAGCAGAATGACCCTGTTAACGTACTCCTTGCTGGTGTACTTCTCCACCTGCCGGAATCCCTCCTGCATCCCGCCACCCAGGTTGGTCCAACCGCGCGGATTGATGTCCTCAACGAGATTCCGCATCCGGTCTTTGTCCCAGCCTACACGTTCGGCTGGTCTGACGACTTCGACAACATCGTCATAGATCACCAACGAGAAGATATCGTCCTTTGTGAGCTGATCGATCAGCGCAACGAGCGCGGCCTTGGCATAGTTCATTTTCGATTCTTCGGACATGGAACCGCTCCGATCCAGCACGACACACAGGTTCACGGGCCGCCGCGCAGGCCTGTGGTGATCACGGGTGGCAATGGAAAGCCGCAGATAGACCCGACCGCCGGAGGTGGATATGGCGGGACAGGTCACGTGCCCTTCAAACTGGATCTTGTCCCGGGGCGGGAATGTGAAGCCCATGGCCTGCACAGCCATGAACAGTGTGAGTAGAAGCCCTGCGACTGTTCTCATGACGCACCTCCACACGATTGGTGGTGAATTCGGTTTTCGTGATCCTGCCTTCTGTGTGTTGATGCATCTACCGCCTGAAAGGTAAATGCCTCCGGGGAAAATCCTTCACACTGGAAACCTTGGATATTCAACGAATATTGGCTACAATCGAAGAATCCCAACGCGGAAGACCCTATGGCTGATACCACGTCTGTGTTGAAACCCAAACTCACCACCTTCGATACCAGCATGATTGTCGTCAGTCTGGTGATCGGGATCGGCATTTTCCGCACACCGGCCCTCGTGGCGACGTACACAGGATCGCTGCTGCTGTTCTTTACAGCGTGGATCCTCGGCGGGGTGATCAGTTTCATGGGCGCGCTTACGTTTGCGGAAATTGGCTCGAGATACCCGCAGCCCGGGGCATTCTACAAAGTAGTTGCAGAGTTCTACCACCCGTCGGTTGCGTTTATGCTGAACTACACAAATGTCACGATCGTCAACGGCGTGGGGGGGGCGGCAGTCGGAATGATTGGCGCTGAATATCTCGTCAATGTGCTCTTCCCGCCGGAGGGCCGGAATCCCTTCACCACACAGTGTACGGCAGCGGGACTTACTCTTGTTCTGCTGGGTGTCAATTATCTAGGGATCAAGACAGGTGCCTGGGCGCAGAATGTCCTGACAATCATGAAGATCGTCATGGTTGTTTCCCTCATCGGAGCGGCGCTCGCTTTCGGGAATGCCGATGCTTCACCCATCGCGGTCCAATCACCCGATTCCTCTCTCCTGTTGGCTCTGGGGATCGGCCTGATTTCGGTGTTCTATACCTATGGCGGATATCAGCAGACGATCAATTTTGGTGCAGACATCCAGAACCCTTCGCGCAACATGCCGCGTGCAATCTTTATCGGCATCGCGATCATCGTCGGCATCTACATCCTGATCAATGCCTGCTACGTGTATGTGCTTGGCATGCAGGGGGTGGCTTCATCCCAGCTTGTCGCCGGAGAGCTTGCACGCGTGGTTCTCGGTGGCCGCGGGCAGACCGTTATTTCCGTCGCGATATTCCTTTCGTCGATGGGGTTTCTCAACGTGACGTTGATGACAATCCCCCGCGCTTACTATGCGATGGCTGCGGACGGCACCATCCCTCGCAGCTTCATGCAGGTCAACCCCAGGACTCAGACCCAGGAATTCACCCTCCTCTTTTTCGGGGGGATCATTGTCCTTTCGATCTTCCTTCTCGGCACTTTCGAACGCCTGATGAACTATGTGATGCTCTTCGATTCCATCAACATAGCGATCGTCGCATCAACCGTCTTTGTCCTCCGTGCCCGCAGAATCGGTGAATCGCGGGAACCATACAACGCACCATTCTATCCCATTCTTCCCGCACTCTTCATCGTCATGTTGCTTGCGATCACGGTCAACGTCGTGCTCTCTCAACCAGGTTCGGTCTGGGTGGGACTCCTGTTCCTCCTGGGGGGATATCCGCTCTTCAGGGTCCTGCGCTTCGTGAACGACAAACGGGGACCCGAAGGCCCCCGTTCCCGGAACAGCTGACTGTCAATTGTCAATGGACAATTGACAATTGTTTCTTCTTACCGGAGCTCCACCGTCATTTCCGGCACGGAGTGGTATCCCCGCTCGACGACTTGCTCTCCCTTGAAGACCGCCCATGACGGCAGCGGTTGGAAGCGCTTTGTCATCTGATACTGCTGCAGTGCGCTGTTGCTTACGAACAGATAGATGTTCCGTGCCGGGTTCAAGGGATTCGCGCACGCAACAAACATGCCGTCATCGGGATCGGCAAAAACCTTCCCGCGCCAGCGGAAGCTATTCTTCCCCAGCGCAATATCGATCGTTCTGCGCACAAGGCGCCGAAATACTGTTGTCCGCCGAACCTCCAAGAACGATCAGATCTCCTTTCGCCATTTCCTTCTCATCCATTTCTGCATCCTGCCGGAGCGGGGCAAACTTTTCGGTAAACTGATCCGCAAGCACCGTCTGGAACTTCAATGCGGCAGTGTGATTCGCTTCGGTCTGCCGGCCGGTCCCGTACACAATCGCGGTACCGGAAAAATCATCGAAGAAGTTTGCGAATGTCACAGATTCCTTGCGCTGAACAGGAATGTCATTCCCTGCATTGAACACCACTTTGAGGGGCTTGTCGGTGACCTTCACTGTCACATGCTCGTCCGCGCTCTTCACGCTTACCAGTTTCCACACAGATCCCTTGGCTGACACAATTTCCACAGTAGCGGAAAAGAAATAGGGCGATCCGGCTTGTTGGACACGAAGAGAAAGCTCCCCCGTGGTGTCGGACGCCGTAATGCGCACATCCGGCACATCATCGCGCTCCAGCCACGGCATGACAACGGTTCTCACAGGTTTCCCGCTGATCTCTTCCGCTACCGAAATGAACTGCGCAGTGCTCATGGGCTTCTCACGGAAACGCGTATGCACGGCATTCATGACATCGGCAAAAGAGTTGTTTCCCAGGGCCAGGCGCAATTGATGCAATGCGTAGGTGCCCCGAATGCGCGGTACGACATAATTGTTGAAGCGGTCGTACACACGCTGCGCCTTGAGCGGCGCCATCGCGCCTTCGTGTGCGATGGTGTACAGCAAGCGGCAGTTCATGTCAGCGAACCCGTCGCGCAGGAGTGGCATCGTTGAGGAGAGATCAACCGTCATGCCATTCAACATATTCCAGTACGCGGCCGTCCCGCTGACAAACCAGTTGTCCCCCTCAGCGGCAGGATACACAGTATTCATCCAGAGTTTCTGCTTGTCAAAAGAGTAGACTTCTTTCACATCCGCCAGAACAACGTCGGGCTTCCGATCGATGGGCGCGGATCGCCGCAATCCCTTCAGCTTTTCGACAACATACACCGGATTCATCACCGAATACCCCAGCGAGAGATGCGGAATAGCGTTAGGGAGGTCCGGCATCAACCGGCTCCCCTTCTCCGGCATTTTTTCACGCAATGTCACCTTGCCGTAATGCGCAAGAAACATCATGTGCGACGCCATTTCCGATGTCGTGACTTTACCATCACAGGCATGCGGGCGATTGATGGGGGATGATGCGATAAGGTTCACTGCGCTTACGCCATCGATCTTCCCCTTTTCACGCTGATAGTACTGAGTAAATGCGAGATCACGGTTGACATTGCCATACACAACGTCAAATGGCGCATTCGACGGATCCGGCACATATTCTTTGCGGACTTCCGGGTCTTTTGCGTTGTTGACACTCCAGTAGAACCCTTTCGTATCGCCGGGGAATTCCCCCGTGGAACTCCGCCACAGCTTCCACTTCTTGGTTCCCAGGAGAAGAATTGCCGTCTCGTTTGCGCGTACATCGCCGATCAGCCAGTCATTCGTGTACAGACCGTTGTTGTCTGTCGTGAGGATTTTTGCCACTTCGTCGATGCTGGTGCCATACTGCGCAGCCCGCCGGATCCGTGATGATTGCGGCTCCCCGTTCATATTGAATGGTGTCTGCATTACCGTGGTCTCACCAATCATGATACCGGCATCGTTGATGTAGAAATCCGCACCCGAGTGAATGCCGCCCGGGAAGGTCTCATACACGAGCCGGTGTCCGCGGGAGGGCTGGACGTCGCAGATAACATCCCAGTGCACTCCCGTATAGCCGCCCCACATGAAAAGCTGCGCAAACACAATCTTGCCGTCCGTGGTCGCAGGCCCATTAGCCAGAAACGAAGAGCATTTGTGCAAGCGCTCCGCAGCGTTCGCCTCCTCTTCATCCTTGTTGAAGCTGCGGCCACTCAGGGGTGTGGCGGTCTCGTTCAGTGCACTTCCCAATTGCCCGAGATCCACCGCGGAGTTCACCGTCACGATATCAAGCAGATCGACCGGATGTCCGTTGTACACGCCACCGGCCTTTGCCGCACCATCCGCGATCCCCTTCATCTCTTCCAGATACTCCTTGTCATACTTGCGGAGCATCAACGCATCGGCCAGCGTTCGCAGTTCATTCCAGCCTGACCGCGGACTGTCGCCGTTTTGACGGATCGCAAGCTTGTCAATGAACGTCACGATGTCGCGCGAAAGCAGATAGCCGTACTGGTATCCCCGCTGATAGGGCTCTCCCTCGATGTGCACGAATGTCCAACCCTTGTCGGTGTACCTGAACGCCGGCCCGAACCACTTTACGGTCTCGAGAGGAACATATGCTGCAATGTCATCTACTTCTTCGACCTGCACATCGTCGAACCACACTGTGCCCGTGGCCAGACCGTTCAGACCGAGATGGAGTCTGATGTGGTCCGAAGCTTGCGTGGCAAAGAACAGGATCTCGCTTCGCGTCCAATCGTGCGAACCGCCAACGACGGGCGCATGAGTTTCGAACGGAAACGATGCCATCGTAGCGGTTGCAGACACGGCGGTCGGATACCTGCTCGTCGGATCCGCCGCCGCACGTTCGGTTCTCATCCACACAGTCAGACGGTACATCCGGCCGACTGTCAAACCGAGCGGTCCTGACTCCATCGTCCACGATCCGGGAACAAGGATCTCGCACTTCATGCTTGCGCCGCCGGAATGCCGCACGGAGCGATCCACTCCTGCAGTGACGCCGTCTGTGGTCCGGCCAACAGTCCACCCAAGAACTTCACCGGATGGACCCACGTTTTCGAACCCCGGGTTGGAAAGCACAGGGTGCTTCGGCTGCGCAAGTGCCGCAACCGCGAATAGCACACAGAACACCACTTCTTTTCCACGGACGATCCGGCACTGTCTCATTGAAACCCCTTACGCATATGATTTGAAACATCCTGGATACAATGAAGTCAACCCTGTAGCGGCAGAAGCTGTTCAGAGGATTCCCGAAGCCGGGCAGCGCTCATTTCCGGGCTACTATCACGTTGCGGATTCGCCATCATTTCATAACCGACCATGAACTTCCTGACCGTGGCCGAACGCAAGAGCGGCGGGTAGAAATGAACATGAAGATGCCATTCCGGATGTGAAAGAGTATCGGTCGGAGATTGATGTATACCCATTGAGTACGGGAACTGAACCCCAAAGAGATTGTCATACCGAAGGGAGAGCCGTCGGATCAGATCCGCCAGCGCATCGCGCTCATCATTCGAGAAATCCAACAAGGAAGATGCGTGCCGGATCGGGAGAAGAAGTGTTTCAAACGGCCAGACAGCCCAGAACGGCACAAGAGCCATGAAGTGTTCGTTGCTGCAGACTACGCGATCTGCCCGCGCCCGCTCAAGCGACACATAGTCGCACAACAGACACGAGGCGTGCCCTGCACGGTACTCCTGCTGCCTGGCCTGTTCCGCCGCAGGGATGACCGGAATTGTGCACTGCGCCCAGATCTGTCCATGAGGATGCTGATTGCTGCACCCCATGAGTTCGCCCTTGTTCTCAAAGATCTGGACATACGCTATATCCTCACGGTGGGCAAGCGTGCGGTATTCCGCCGTCCATGTTTCCACAACGCGTGTGATTTGTTGCGTGTTCATTCCGGAAAAAGTACTATCGTGTCGGGGAGAAAAACAAACGACACGACAGACACCGGATTCGCTTTCGGCACGCAAGAGATCACCATCCTCAATAGTCATCCGGGACTTCAGTGGCACAAGCGCGCTGAAGTCATTGGTGAACACAAAGGTGTCGCTGTACCGGGGGTTCTGTTCACCGCCCGAGCGCGCATTACCGGGGCAGAGATAACATTGAGGATCATACGCAGGACGGGCGGCTGCAGAGAGCGGTCTCCACTTTCCCCTGCCATGGACGCAGTGTACGCTGCGGTGAGACAAGAACCCACTCACCCGTGAGCGGATTGAACCTTCGATGGGGGTGATCCGGAAGTGCGGTCATAATAGACTAGTCTACGAAAACAGATTACAGCGATGCAAGCACCTGTGGGTGCGGGCACCATGGGTGTGGGCACCATGGGTGCGGGCACCCATGGGTGCGGAGTTTTGCAGTTTTCTGCCCTTCTTCATACATTGAAGCACTCTTGTTCGCCACAATTCATGACTCCCTTTATTGAAATCGATGCGGTCACCAAGACGTTCGGAGGCACCATCGCGTTGGACGGCGTCACGCTCACGCTGGCGCAGGGGGAAGTCCACGCGCTCATGGGCGAAAATGGTGCAGGCAAGTCAACGCTGGGAAAGATCCTGGCAGGCATTCACAGCCCCGACCGCGGAACGCTGCGCGTTGGCGGTCACATCATGCACTTCACTTCTCCGCGCGACGCCCGGAGAGCCGGCATAGGCATGGTTCACCAGGAACTGGCCTGCTGTCCGGATCTGAGTGTTGCGGAAAACCTCTCCATGGGGCAGTACCCGCGGCACCGCAAAGTATTTGTGGATCATGGGGCCATGAAGGACAATGCCGCGCGTTTGCTCGCCGATGTCGGGGCTTCGCTTGATGTGTGCGGCACGATGCGGAATCTCTCCGTCGCCCGGCATCAACTGGTGCAGATCGCCGCTGCGGTCGGTTCGGGCGCACGCATCCTGGTTTTCGATGAACCCACAAGCGCCCTTTCGGAAGCCGATGCCGGTCGCCTGTTCACCCTCATCAGCCGACTGCGTGATCGAGGCGTAACCATCATCTACGTATCCCACAGGATGGCCGAAGTCGTCGCGCTCTGCGATCGCATCAGTGTGTTGCGTGACGGCCGCATGGTCGGGACACTGAAGAAATCTGAAGCGACACAGGATGCGGTCGTCGGGATGATGATCGGGCGGCAGATCAAGGAATATTTTCCTGCACATCTCAACACTCCAGTCGGTCCGGAGATCCTCCGCGTTGAACATCTCAGTTCGCCGAAGAAATTCCATGACGTGTCGTTCACCGTCGGCGCCGGTGAGATCGTCGGGCTCGCCGGTCTTGTGGGCGCCGGCAGAAGCGAACTCGCAAAAACACTGTTTGGACTTGACCCACTCGCCCGCGGGAGGATCACGCTGGATGGGAGGGATATCTCCGGCGCGTCCGTACGCAAACGCATGAATGCCGGTCTCGGTTTTGTTCCGGAGGACAGGAAACGATTCGGGCTTGCTCTGATACTCAGCTGCCGCCTTAATTTCTCACTTACGCTTCTCGGGATGCTCAGCAAAGCAGGATTCCTCCGCCGGCGGATGGAGAATTCTCTCCTGGCGAAGTACTTTGGTGAACTGGGAATCAAAACCCCATCGTTCGACAGTGAGGCCGGAAGTCTGAGCGGAGGCAACCAGCAAAAGATCGTCCTGGCGAAATGGCTCGCCCGGTCATCGCGTGTCCTGCTCCTGGATGAGCCGACCCGCGGGGTCGATGTCGGCGCCAAGGCGGCGATCCATGCTCTCATCGACACTCTGGCGGAATCAGGCAAGGGCATTCTGCTGGTGTCTTCGGAACTCCCGGAGATTCTCCATCTCTCCACACGCATTATGGTGATGCGCGAAGGACGGATCGTCGGCGAACTGCAGCGTGCCGAAGCGTCACAGGAAAAGCTGTTGCGCATGATGTCGGGTCTCTCACCGGAGGAAATATGAAGACGTCTGAAGTCCGCACACTGCAGAAGTTGACCCTGCAGTATCTCAACAAGGCGCACATCGCGGTCACACCGAAGGAAGCGCGAAACATCGAAGTGACCGATATGGGGTTGGGGTTGATAGACGAAATCGGCCTGGAGCTCGTTGTGTACGAAAACAACGATCGCTATTGCGCAAAGGAAATCGTGCTGCTCCCACGCCAAACGTGTCCCGAACACCGGCACCCACCGCGCAACGAACGAAACCCCGGGAAACAAGAGACGTTCCGCTGCCGCTGGGGCATTGTGTACCTGTACATTGAAGGACCTCCCGTGCGCAAGCCAAAAGCGATTGTGCCGAAAGCCCGAAAAGAGCACTTTACGGTATTCCACGAAGTGGTTCTACAGCCGGGAGACCAGTACACCCTCCCTCCCAATACCCTCCACTGGTTTCAGGCAGGCCCCAAAGGCGCGGTTGTTTCGGAGTTCTCCTCTTCGAGCGACGACGCATCAGATATCTTCACCGATCCGCTCATTCACAGGATGCCGGTAATTTCGCAATGACAGTCAGGGAACGTTTTCGTGCGGCGCTGGGACGGCGGGCGACAGATCGGTTGCCCGTCACAACACATCATATCATGCCGTCCTTCCTGAACCATGTCCTGGGAGGGATCGACAACAGTGCCTTCTTTGAGCGCTTCGGCATTGATCCGATCACCTGGGTCTCTGCGCATCTGCCCGACACCGCACGCGGCGCCTATTATGATCCTTCCCAGACGCCGGGCTATCTTGAACCCCGCAGAATCATCTCTGAACAATGGCGCATTTCGTCCGAATCGGTTCCGGATTCTCAGTATGCCACGATCCGCTACACCATTCACACGCCAAGGAAGGCGTTGACCACCGTGCTGCAGAGCAACGAACACACCACGTGGGTCAGCGAGCGATTGATTAAAGATCCCGGCGACATCGATATCATTGACGCGTATGCGCCCATGCCGCTGTGTGATGTTGCCGCGGTCAATGCCATTTCCAGATCGACAGGCGAACGGGCAATGATCCGTGGGACCATCGTCTGTTTTGACCTCTATGGTCAGCCGGGCTGCTGGCAGGATGCATCGGTCCTGTTCGGCATTGAAGACCTCATTCTGGCCACGTACGACGACCCGGAATGGGTTCATGCGTTTCTCAAGATTCTTCTTGCACGCAAGATGAGGTTCGTGGATTCGTTGCGCGGGGCCGAGTTTGACGTGCTTGAGCTCGGAGGCGGTGATGCTTCGTCGACGGTGATCTCACCGAAGGTGTTTGATGCGTTCGTTGCGCCATACGACAAACAGCTTATTGATCGTGCGCATGCGGCCGGACAGAAGATTGTCTACCACACATGCGGTGGGATGATGCCTTTCCTCGAGCGGTTGGCAGACATGGGTCCCGATGCCATGGAAACGTTCACACCTGCGGGAATGGGGGGTGATACGCTGCTCGGGGAGGCCAAACGCCGGATTGGTGACCGCGTCTGCATGATCGGCGGCTTCGATCAGTTCCACTTCTTTACGAAATGCACGCCGGAAGAGACCCGTGCGGAAGTCCGCCGCTGCTTCAACGAAGCAGGTGCCGGAGGCGGTTACATACTCTGCCCCTCCGATCACTTCTTCGACGCCGACATCCCGCTGCTCGAGGCGTTCGCGGAGGAAGCAAGGAAATGCGTGTACTAGAACCCTCAGGCCGCCACCACTCTGCGGTTCAGCCCCCGCACCCCGTGCCTGAACACCAACCCCCCGGCCACTAACGGCAGCAATCCGATCATCGCACCGCCGAGCAGTACATCGGTGGTATTCTCGGCGGCGACGGCACCCAGTATGAATGCCAGCATCAATCCCAGCACCACCATCCCCCCCGCACTCGCACTGATGACCCCCAACGAGATCTGAATGACCGGCATCACGCGCGAACGGGGCGAAGGTTCCGGGGCGCATGGGGCGCGCCGGGGACCGCTTCTCTCACCCCGTGCACCAATTGCTCCATTCTCAACCTTCTGGTAAGTCGCAATGCCCATCTCCACGCCGCCACGAGCACGGCAAGCGTCGCAAGTGCGAGCAGAAGCTTCGGCCCTTCGTCCTCCAACGCGTTCATCATCATCAAAGGAAAATCATAGATGGCGTGGAGGAATACGGCGATTGCGTACCCACGAAGGATGAACTCCGACCGCCGCCCTGGGTGGTTCCATGCCTGCCCCACGTAGTACCCCATGATCGCCCCCAGAAATGCATGAAGAGGAACGGCAGAGAACGCCCGGGAGAACGCCACGCCGGTCCCGCCATCCATCACATAGAGAAGATTCTCGAACGTGGCAAATCCCAGGGATGCGACAACACCATAGACGATGCCGTCCATCGGTTCATCGAACTCCTGTTTGCGCATGCTATACATCACAAGCACAACAAGTTTGAAGAACTCTTCCGGGATCGCCGCCACGAACAGCGCTTCACACGCACTCGCCAGTACCGGCTGTTCGACTTTCGCAACAGCCAGATGTATGGGAACACCGATGGTCAACACCGGAAGCACCGTCAGCACGCCGAGACCGAACGTCGTCCATATCATCCGGGCCGGTTCCGGATAGACATCACGGGCGTGGAAATACCAGACAAGAAGCACTGAGGGGACAATTGCGGAAACGGCAAGAAGAGTCAGCACCATGGTGTGCGCTTCGTCCTACGGGCGTTGTGGGCTGATCGATTCCCATGTCCGCACGCCGAAGCGGCTGAGATAGATCGGAATGTTTCTGAAGAGGGGGTTCATCTGTTCGATCTCCTTCGTCATGCGCCGTTTGGCAAACGACGTGTCGCCGGAGAGGATAGTGACGGAACCGCCGAGTCCTCCCGCCCCATTCACCTTCCATCCCAGCGCGCCATGAGCTTTGGCGATCTCAATAACCCGGCGGGCATCGGCACTCACCAGTTCCGGGTGCAATTGCGCCTGAGCCTCAGTGTTCTCGGCCATGGCCCGCCCCAGGGCGGCAAAGTCCCCTTCATAAACGGCGTCGCGAGATTTTTCCGCCGTCAGCCGCAACACCGATAGCCGCGCGGAGTCCGGCCCTTCATCCTCCAACTCTTTAATCACCTTCTTGTGCAGCTCTGATGAATCATGTGAACGACCGAGGAATACCAGCATCAACCGACGTTCCAGTTCCCACCAAATGGCGTTGGAGACATGGATTTGCGACACCGCGGCCCACGGGAATTGTCGCATCTCGATAAAGTTGATTCCACCATAGGCAGAACAGAGTTGGTCCTGAATCCCGCACTGCAACCCGAGCATCTGCATTTCCACGTGGTGCGCCGCCTGGGCAATTTCATGCGGCGTCATCCGGCCCGGCGTCAAACGGTCCAGGGCGGCAATGAGCGCAACGGAGACGGCAGCCGATGTTCCGGTTGATGCTCCTGCGGGAGCTTCAGAGTAAATCGTTACTTGAAGGCTGACTTCCTTCGGGACGTTCATGTAGTGGATCGCCGCTTCGAGGAGGGGATGTTTGTTCCACCGCGCGGTGTCCGGCGCTACCGCGTACCGATCGCCATAGTTTTCCGCCTGTATGATCACCCGGTCCTGACGCCCATCGTACCGGAACACTTCCACCTGCACTTCGGCGTACGGATAGACCCCGATGTTGAAAATCTTGCCGTGACCCGAAAACCAGGTATCCGTCCACCCGCCATTGTCGGCGATCCTGATTGGTGCGACGCTATTGATAACGCGGAGAGGCCTGCTGCCCTGCTGATCCATCTCCTCGCTCCTCTGGTTGTGTTGGTGTGGCCGGGGTCATGCCGTAGGATCTTAATCTAAATAGGATCAAGAGAAACTTCAAGTTGTGTTTCCGGATGTTTTTCTGTACTTTCGACCGTACATCCTCACTAGCCCATCTCACCGAAATCACTGACGGACCGTCACTATTCCATAATCCTCAGAGAACGTACCCATGAAACCCATCTACCTCGTTGCGAGCGGCGATTTGCGACCTGCCGCCAATCAAGATTGCGAGTCTGCCCAGGCGGAAATGGAAACACAGATCGTCACAGCCGTTCAAGAAACTCGGCGGCACTGTCATCCGCGCACATCCCTACGACCCGGTCAAGAAACATGGTTTCATTGACAGCCAGAAGTACGGAATGGAGGTTTTTGCCGACATTCCTCCCTCTGCTCCCCTTGTCGTCGCCGAGTCAGTCTGGCAGTACACGCACCACGTTCTTGCCGGTCTGATCACCCACCGTGGACCCATTCTCACCGTCGCCAACTGGAGCGGCACATGGCCGGGACTTGTCGGGATGTTGAACCTCAATGGATCACTCACTAAAGCAGGAGTGGAGTTCAGCACTCTGTGGAGCGAGGATTTCACCGATCCCTTCTTTGTGAAGGGTCTGGCACGTTGGATGAAAACCGGCAATGTGCGTCATGATACGTCGCACGTGACACCGTACAATAAGGTTCGCATTCCTGTTGCGGCGGAGAAACTCGGCGCAGGTTTTGCCGCTGAGTTCCTTAAGCAGAAGGCCATTATGGGGATATTCGACGAGGGATGCATGGGCATGTACAATGCCATTATACCCGATGAACTCCTCCACGCAACCGGCATATTCAAGGAGCGGCTGAGTCAATCAGCGCTCTACGCACGCATGCTCACCGTGCCCGATCACGAAGCCCGTGCGGTCTTCGAGTGGATTCTCCAGCACGGTATGCGGTTCGACTTCGGCAAGGATGAAGCAACGCATCTCACTGAAACCCAGGTACTGCAACAGTGCAAAATGTATATTGCCGCTCTCCGTATCGCCGATGACTTCGGTTGTGACACCATCGGCATCCAGTACCAGCAGGGGCTCAAGGATCTCGCACCTGCCTCTGACCTCGTTGAGGGGATGCTGAACAACGTCGAACGTCCGCCGGTGCTTCATGAGCACACAGGCAGCGAGCTCTATGCAGGAGAAGCACTCCCCCATTTCAACGAGGTGGATGAGTGTGCGGGTCTCGATGCGCTTGTGACCTACCGGCTCTGGCGTACGCTGGGCTTTTCACCGGAAACCACACTGCACGATGTCCGGTGGGGACGGTCCTTCACGGTGAACGGGCGCAAACGCTTCGTGTGGGTTTTCGAAATCTCGGGTGCTGTCCCCCCCGCACATCTGGTCGACGGGTATCGTGGCGCGGTGGGAGAACGGCAACCGCCCATGTATTTCCGGCTCGGAGGCGCCTCATTGAAAGGCGTCAGCAAGCCCGGCCCGATAGTCTGGAGCCGCGTGTTCGTCGAAGACAATGCGCTGCACTGCGATCTCGGGCTCGGCGAAGCCGTTGCGCTTCCGGAGGAAGAGACGCAGGACCGGTGGAAGCAAACGACGGCGCAATGGCCGATCATGCATGCGGTGCTCCTCGGTGTCACCCGCGATCAGATGATGGCGCGACACAGATCCAATCACATCCAGGTGGTCTATGCACCCGACGCCGCGGGAGCCCGCCGCGCGATGTTTGCGAAAGCAGCGGCCATGCGGGCACTCGGCATAAAGGTGTATTTCTGTGGCGTCCATTAAAGACCACCCCCTCGCCCGCGCCTTCCTCTCCCTTGGACTGGTACTTGTGCTCGGGGCGGTATTCAATGCGGACGGGACATTCCTTCAGTGGGCAACCCAGCGGGACATGCTGCGGCAGGTGTCGGTGTACGGCATCCTTGCGTGCGGCATGTCCGTGGTGATCATTGCGGGCGGCATCGACCTTTCCGTGGGAAGTATTCTGGGGCTCAGCGCTGTCACATTCTCTCTCCTTTCGATACAGCGCGGAGCGCCCGATGTGGTTGCCATTGGTGCAACGCTTGTGCTGGGAACTGCGTGCGGCCTGGTTTCGGGTGGAGTCATCGCCCGGTTTCGGGTGCAACCATTCATCGCCACGCTTGCAATGATGGTCTTTGCCCGAGGGCTGGCAAAACTCATCTCCGGAGGAGAGAAGATCTCCACAGCCGTGCAGCTTCCCGATGGCACGTATCACTACGTGGACACACCCCATCTCTTCGATGTCATAAGCGCGCGGATGATGGGTGACAATGTTGCAGTGGTCACAGTGATTCTCGGCGTCTGCCTGGTTCTGGTCTGGATTCTCCTTTCGCGTACGCCGTGGGGCCGGCAGATTTATGCCGTCGGAGGAAACGAGGAGGCCGCGCTCTACGCCGGCATCCCCGTGAAATCAACGAAGCTTCTCGCCTACGGACTCAGCGGTTTGAGTTGCGCGATTGCCGGCATCTGCCAGGCGGCGCAGGAACTTCAGGGCGACCCGGAAGCAGGCGCAACATATGAGCTCACCGCAATCGCCATGGTAGTGATCGGTGGAACTTCACTCCAGGGAGGCAGGGGGTCCATCTGGCTGACGCTGCTCGGCGTGTTGATCATTGGTAGTCTTGAAAAGATACTCAGCATCAACGCAGTGGGTGAGGAAACCCGGTTGATGCTCACCGGTCTCATCATTCTGGCTGCTGTGTTGTTCCAGCGTGGCACATAATCCTGAGGAGTGACTGTATGAGAAGCATGTTCCGATTATTCTTCCTGCTTGCTGCCGGCCTGACGGCATGTATCCCCACCGCGTTCACACAGAATCCACGCTGGACAATCGGCATGAGCCAGTGCAATCTCGGCGAACCCTGGCGCGTCCAGATGAATGCTGATATCAAAAAAGCGGGGGAAGGGCATCCCGAACTCCGTGTCATTTTCAAAGATGCACAAAACGACAACTTGCGGCAACGTGCTCACGTCGAAGAGTTCGTCCGGCAGAAGGTGAACCTGATCATCATCTCGCCCAAGGAAGCCGCCCCGCTTACCAAACCGGTTGCCGATGCATACCGCAGTGGCATCCCCGTCATCGTGCTCGACCGGCGCGTGATGGGCAACGACTACACCTGTTTTATCGGGGCAGACAACAAGAAGATCGGCCGCGCTGCGGGAAAATGGATTGTCAACCTGCTCAAAGGCAAAGGCACTATCGTGGAATTAAAGGGATTGATGACCTCAACGCCGGGGCAGGACCGGAACTCCGGATTCCGCGAGGGAATCGCCGGCAGCGGGGTCCCGGTGATCTTCGAAGCAGATATGAAATGGCTGGAACCCAATGCCCGCAAAGAGATGGAGTCGGCACTGGCGCGCTTCCCGAATATCACGCTGGTGTATGCCCATAACGACCCCGGGGCGCACGGCGCCTACCTTGCCGCCAGAGCTGCGGGTCGGGAGAAACAGATCACGTTCGTCGGCATCGATGGCCTGCCCCAAGAGGGACAGATATATGTACGACAGGGACTTCTTGCGGCGTCGTTTGAGTATCCGACCGGTGGACGTGAGGCCATCGCCACAGCACTGGACATCCTGAACGGGAAGAACGTCCGGAAGGAAGTCGTTCTGCCTTCACGTGTCTTCACACACGACAATATCGAGAACGGAGGCGAGTGGTTGAACGAATGAATTTTGAATATGTCATTGGCGTTGACGTCGGCACTGGAAGCGTCCGTGCCGGCGTGTTTGACCTCGAAGGGCGCATGGTGGGGCATGCAGTGCGCGATATCCAGATCTGGCGCACTCAAGAGTACTTCGTGGAGCAATCATCAGCCGACATCTGGGCCCGCACAGGCGAGGCGGTGCGTGAGGCGGTCGCCAGAGCCGGTATTCATCCCTCCACAGTGGCAGGGCTTTCCTTCGATGCCACCTGTTCGCTGGTGGCGCTTGATGCATCGCTGGCGCCGATTACCGTCTCGCCGACCGGCACAGCAGAACTGAATGTCATTGTCTGGATGGATCATCGCGCGATCGATCAGGCACGGCGCATTAACGCCACACGCCACCCGATGCTGAAGTACGTCGGCGGGGAGATTTCTCCGGAAATGGAACCACCGAAGTTGCTCTGGCTCAAAGAACACATGCAGCCGACCTGGAAAAAGGCCTCGAAGTTCTTTGATCTGGCGGATTACCTGGTTTTCCAGGCAACGGGCCAGGAGGTGCGCAGTCTCTGCACCACCGTCTGCAAGTGGGCGTACGACGGCAAGAACGGACGGTGGGATCCCACGTTCTATCGCAACCTCGGCATGGATGATCTGATCACCAAACACAAGATCGGCGATCGGATACTGCCAATGGGATCGCTTGCCGGCGATCTGACGCCGACGGCTGCAAGTCACCTGGGCCTGACCACTGCCACGAAAGTCGCTGTGGGCATCATCGATGCCCATGCCGGCGGCATTGGCGTCATGGGTATGGGCTTCACGTCCACCCCGAAACCTGCAGCCCTCGAACGGGTGCTCGCATTGATCGGCGGTACTTCCTCCTGCCATATGGCCGTCTCGCGTTCGCCGCATTTCATCAAAGGCATCTGGGGACCGTACAAGAGTGCTATGATCCCGGGGCTCTGGCTCACTGAGGGAGGGCAAAGCGCGACCGGTGCACTCCTGGATTTCATCATCCACGCCACCGGCCGCTCGGAGATCATCTCCGCAGAAGCACGCGGCCGGGGCGTGAGCATGTACGAGTACCTCAATAGTGTGGTATCCGATGCCAAGCAACGCGATATGGAAGGCCCGGCAATCGTCAAAGACCTTCATGTTCTTCCCTATTTTCTCGGGAATCGATCACCGCACGCCGATCCCGCAGCACGGGGTATCATCAGCGGACTCACACTGGATGACAGCATCGACGCTATTGCGCGGTTGTATTATGCGACCGTACAGGCGATCGCGTACGGCACACGCCACATCATCGAAGAAATGAACGGCAACGGCTTTGCCATCAAACGCATCCATGCCTGTGGGGGCGGCACGCGCAATACCCTCTGGCTGCAGGAACATGCCGACATCACCGGATGCGAGATCATTCTCCCTCGAGAGCCCGAGGCCGTCCTGCTCGGTACAGCGATCCTCGCGGCGGTCGGCGCGGGGAAATTCCCTTCCATCATGGACGCGTCAATCCGCATGAGCTCCGCAGGACAACGGTTCCAACCCCGAAAAAAGCATGCGCGATTTCATATGGCAAAGTACCGGGTCTTCCGGAAGATGTATGATCATTTCCGGTCGTACCGGGAAATTATGGAGCGTTTCTGACGTCACTCAATCATGGAGGATACATGATTCATAACCGAATCCTGCCCTTTCTTCTTCTCTTTGCGGGAGGCACTATGATGGCTCAACAATCGTTCAACGGACTTGGCATGGGGCTCGGCACTCTCTCACGGCTCTCACACGCGAAAACGCGCTCCATTAGCGCTGAAAACTTCACGGGAGAAAAAGGCAAAGCGGCGATGGCAACCGACGGTACAGGTGCCAATGCCGCACGCGATCTCGGTCGAGGATGGAAGATCTCTCCGTCGGTGAAGATCAAGCCAGGAGAGTCCTTCACAATGGCCGAAATCACAGGCCCCGGTGCTATCCAGCAAATGTGGATGACCCCGAGCGGACACTGGCGCTATGCAATCCTGCGTATCTACTGGGACGGCGAGACTACCCCCTCGGTCGAGGCCCCCACGGGGGATTTCTTCGGAAATGGCTGGTGCCAATTCGCACCGATTGTCTCCTTGCCGGTATGCGTCAACCCCGGGAACGGCTTCAATTGTTACTGGGAGATGCCCTTCAGGAAATCATGCAGGATTACCGTCGAGAATATCGCCGAGGAAGACCTGGTGCTGTATTATCAGATCAACTACACACTCACCGATATCCCTGACGATGCCGCCTACTTCCACGCACAGTTCCGCCGTGTGAACCCCCTTCCATATAAACAGGATTACACTCTTCTCGACGGTGTGAAGGGCTGGGGACAGTATGTTGGAACCTACATGGCATGGGGTGTCAACAACAACGGCTGGTGGGGAGAAGGAGAGATAAAATTCTACATGGACGGGGATAGTGACTTCCCGACGATCTGCGGAACAGGCACGGAAGACTACTTCTGCGGATCCTATGGCTTCGAGAATCCCAAGACCAAACAGTACCATGAATTCACGACACCGTATGCCGGTATGCCCCAGGTGATCCGTCCTGACGGTCTGGGCAGCAATTCCCAGCAGCGTTTCGGACTCTACCGCTGGCACATCATGGACCCTATACGCTTCGAGAAGGATCTCCGGGTCACGATGCAGGCTCTCGGGTGGCGGTCAGGCGGACGCTACCTGCCGCTGCAGGATGACATCGCTTCGGTGACATTCTGGTACCAGACAGAACCGCACGCGCCGTTCCCGAAGCTTCCTGACAAAGACCAGCTGGAAGTGAAGTAGCCGCTTACGGGGTGGCGACTAAGAACTCAGCGCGCTGTCATTGCGAGGCGCTTTCAGCCGACGCGATCTCGTTTGTCGCGGAGGAGAAGATGGATTGCTTCGCCGACGGATGGCTCGCAATGGCAGAATGCGCCAGTGGGTTGCAGCCTGCGCGCTACACAAACGGAAAAGGATCCTTCGTCAGGCGATAGAGAATCTCCCCCGCCTTCGGAACAAGGAGCACTCCTTCCTTCTCACGGTCTTTCCACTCATCCATCGTGATGGTGCGGGGATCCCGAAATCCGAGATTGACTTTCCGGCATGCATTCTCCGGAATTCCGGTCGCAAGCGTTACGGTGATGCGCGGGTGTTCAACACCTTCGATCATTGTACCCACCCCGCGGACGTGTGTTGAGTGTGCGAGAACTCCACGCGGGATATGACGGAAACGGTCCATCTGAGCGAGGAAATAGTCCCTCACGTGATACCCGATCTCACCGATGAGTCGACCGTGCACCACAGAGATTTCTTTGATGTGCGGGGCGTAGATAATCACCTCTCCGCCGTCCGCCACCACCGGCTCGAGCTTGTACGCGCACTTTGCTCCTACCCAGAGGTCATCGTACATCGCGGGCGCACATGAGAGCACGCGGTGATACGGCCGGTCCTTGTACACGACATGAATCTTGTCGGAAAGGGTCGCCGCTCCTTCCCAGGATTCTTCAGAAGTGCCGCAGTACAAGCCCGCCAATCCATGTCCACGAACGACCAGGCTGCAGCAATACCGCCTGACACCAAGCAACGACGCGGCCTTGTTCACGACAGCACGCACCGGCGTATTCTTGCGGCCGATGATCACCGGACTGGTGATCAGTGCACCAAGCCAGTGGAACATGTCGATGATCTCGGGTCCAGAAATGCCGGGGAAGAGATATTTGTTCCCTCCGGAGAACCCAACCACCTCATGCGGAAACGTCGGCCCCACGACCATCAACACATCATAGTCCAGGACCAGTTTGTTGATTGTCACATCGACGCGTTCACGCATAAGCCCACGCGAGATGTTCTCAACTTCATCTTCCGTAATCGTTCCGATCGTTACCAGCTGGAGTGGGTCGTTCCAGCGGTGGTTGAACACCCGGATAGCGGGATACTTCGATTTCCGTTCACCGGGAGCCATTTCGAGACGCTGGTCGATGGCTTCCTCGCTCATCGGCGGATGTGTCCCCAGCGCAATGAGCACGTCCAGTTGCTTCACGCGCGGCTGCAGAAGCGCAGCGATTTCGCGGAACATCAGACCGATGGGGGCGGTCCGCGTACTATCAGGGATGATCATCAGCATCCGCTTCCCGTCAAACGCCTCCCGTTCGAACGCATCGGCCAGAAGGGTACGGATCTCGCCGACGGTCAGATCGCGATCGATGAATCCTGCCCCGGTCATGCTTCCTCCTGAGATACTTGCATCGTGAAACCCAATGTTGCCAGAGACTCCCAAACGGAGTTCTTGCCTGATGCGGCGACAATACGCGTCGCGTGGAATTCGCGCCGCACGGGATAGGTCGCCCGCTGCCTGCGGAATTCGGCACGCCGTGCGTCATCCGGCAGCTTCACCAATGTCCGGAATCGCGTGTCATCCTCCTCGATGGTGTAGCACCGGGCGACGACACGGCGGATGGTCTCCTGCGTGTTCTCTGATGCCTGGAGATCGATCCGGCCGGCATGCGGCGCCGGCAGGTTCGCCGGAACAGGCCATTGCCTCCCGAGTTCAAAGTGGCGGACAATCGCCTCAAACATCATGCGTGCGGCATTCACTTTCCCATCGAAAGAATATCCTGCAATATGCGGCGTCCCGATGAGGACTTTGTCGAGCAGGAGCGGATCGATATCCGGCTCGCCTTCCCATACGTCAAGAACGGCCCCTGCAAGCTGACCGGAAGCGAGCGCCGAATACAGGGCCTTCGATTCCACAACAGGACCGCGTGCTGTGTTGATCAGAACACTTTCCCGTCTCATACGGGAGAAACGCTCGCGGTCAAAGAGATGAAATGTCGGGTCGTCTCCTGCGCGGGTCAACGGGACGTGCAGTGTGACGACATCCGCGTCCATCACCGCATCGAGGGGGACGAACGCCGGGTCGCCGGTTGCCCGGGCGAGGGGGGGATCATTCTGCAGAACCGTCATTCCAAGCGCCCGACCGACGCGCACGACGCGGCTGCCCACATTCCCCACCCCCACCACCCCTAAGATCTTCTCTTTCAGAGAGATGTTGAGCCGGGCTGCCGTCTCCAGAAGAGCCGCGGCAATATATTCGGCGACGGAATTTGCATTGCTGCCGGGAGCGCTCGCAAACCCGATGCCGCGTTTTTCCAGATAGGCCAGATCCACATGATCTGTCCCGATGGTTGCCGTGCCCACAAACCGCACGGCCGTTCCATCCAGCAACGGTGCTCCGACCTTCGTCTCAGAGCGTACGACAACCGCATCCACATCGCGGAGGCTGGCGCTGGTAATCGCGGCGGTGCCCAGTTGCCGCACATCCCCCACGCCGGCGAGCGCATCTGCAAGAAACGGATTCTTACTGTCGACGACAATCACCATGCCTGATCACTCTTCCCACTTCGTGTGGAAGATGCCTTCTTTGTCGATGCGGCGGTATGTGTGTGCACCAAAAAAGTCGCGCTGTGCCTGGAGGAGATTCGCCGGCAATACCGCCGAACGGTAGCCGTCGTAATATGACAGTGCACTGCTGAATGCGGGGACGGGCACACCCAGCTCAACCGCTGTCGCAACAACCTTCCGCCACGACGCCGATGCATTGTTGATGGCTCCTGTGAAATATGGATCAAGAAGGAGGTTCGCCAGCGCAGGATTACCCTCGTATGCCTCTTTAATTTTGCCGAGGAACTGCGCACGGATGATGCATCCGGCCCGCCAGAGCGCCGCAATGGAGCCAAAGCGCAGGTCCCACTTGTACTCTTCATTCGCAGCTTTCAACAGCTGAAATCCCTGCGCATACGAGCAGATCTTTGAGGCATACAATGCCTTTCTGATCATCTCGATGAATTCTTCTTTGTTGCCCGTGAATTTGCCGGGAGGTCCGGGCAGCACTTTCGAAGCCGCCACCCGTTCCTTCTTTATGGCGCTCATCATGCGTGCAAACACCGCCTCGGCGATCGTCTGAGCGGGAACGCCCAGGTCCAATGATACCGTGCTCGTCCATTTTCCGGTTCCCTTCTGCTCTGCCGTGTCAAGAATGACGTGAACAAGAGCCTTGCCGGTGTCCGGGTCCTTCCGGGCCAGGATCTTCGCCGTGATCTCGATCAGGTAGCTGTTCAGTTCGCCGCCGTTCCATGCGATGAAGACGCGATGCATCTCTTCCGCGCTCAGGCCCAGCACCCTTTCCATCAGGAAGTAGGCCTCGCAGATCATCTGCATGTCGCCATATTCAATGCCGTTATGCACCATTTTCACAAAATGGCCGGCACCGTCAGAACCGATCCATTCGCAGCACGGGGCCCCATCCGGCGCCTTTGCACTGATCTTCTGAAAGATCGGCTTGATGAGAGGCCATGCGGCGGGGTCGCCGCCAGGCATGATTGCCGGCCCCCACAGCGCACCTTCTTCTCCGCCGCTTACGCCCGTGCCGATGAAGAGTATGCCGCTTCCCTCAAGTTGTTTGAGCCGGCGGCGGGTGTCTTCGAAATACGAATTCCCCCCATCAATGAGAATATCACCCTTGGCAAGATGGGGACGAAGCTCATTGATCACGGCATCGACAGCTTTTCCTGCCGGGACCATCATAAGCACCATCCGGGGCGCAGCGAGCTGCGCGACGAATTCCTCTTTAGACAGTGTTGCGACCATGTCCGCCCCGGCAAACTTGGCTTTCGCATCCTGCACTTTTGCGGGATCCAGGTCCAGACCCGCCACGCTGTACCCATTGCGTGCGATGTTCAATGCCAGATTCTGGCCCATGACGCCCAGCCCGACAACACCGAATTGCTGCTTCTTCATTTCGATCTCCAGAATGGGTTATCACACACCTGAGTATGCGGAAAAACCGCCGTCGACGGGGATAACCGCTCCCGTGACAAACGCGGACGCCGGTGACAGAAGCCACAGGATGGTCCCGAGCAAATCGTGTGGCGTGCCAAACCGTGCCATCGGCGTATGGTCAATGATCTTCTTGCCGCGTGCTGTCAGTGCGCCCGTCGCCTGCTCCGTGAGGAGAAAACGGTTCTGTTCGGTCAGGAAGAAACCGGGAGCGACCGCATTCACGCGAATGTCCGGCGAATATTCCTGGGCCATATGCACTGCCAACCATTGCGTGAAATTACTCACGCCGGCTTTTGCAGCCGAGTACGCTGCGATCCGCGTGAGTGGACGGAACGCATTCATGGAAGAGATATTGAGAATTACTCCTCGCCGCTGATCCGCCATGGAACGTCCGAACACCTGTGATGGCAGTATCGTTCCGACAATATTCAAATCGAAGACAAACCGGAGCGCTTCCGGCGGAATCGTAAAGAACGGCTGGGAGGGGTTGGTGGTCGCTTTCGGATTGTTCCCACCGGCTCCATTGATCAATGTATCGATCTGTCCGAAGACATCGACAATCTTCTTCTTTGCCTCCTCCAGACGTTCCGTGCTCAGCACATCCGCGTGCACGGCGATTGCCGTGCCGCCACTCTCCGCGATGCGATCCGCAACTTTTTGTGCGAGGACCAGTTCGCGATCGAGGATCGCCATCTTTGCCCCGCATGCTCCCAGGGCGACGGCCATCTCACTGCAGAGTACTCCACCCCCCCCGGTGATGACCATTGATCGGCCGGAGAAGTCATAGAATGTGCTCACCATGTCGGAAATCATCTGGCGGCCTCCTTGGACGTATTGAGCTGGAATGCGAAATAGGCTTTTGCGTTGAAGTAGCTGATATCCGACACCATCGGACCGACCAGGGAAATGTCATTGGGCAACAAACCGCGCTTCATTTCGTCGCCCAGAATATTGCACAGCACCCTCCGGAAGTAATCGTGTCGAGGGAATGAGAGGAAGCTGCGGGAATCCGTGAGCATCCCGACAAAGCGGCTCAGGAGCCCCAGCGTGGAAAGTGCGTTGAGCTGACGCTGGATGCCATCCTTCTGATCCAGGAACCACCATGCGCTGCCGAACTGCATCTTCCCGGGAACGCTGGAGTCCTGGAAATTCCCGATCATCGTCGCCAGGAGTTCATTGTCGCGCGGATTCAGGTTGTACAGAATGGTCTTGGGAAGGGTCTCGGCGTCATCGAGCTTGCCGAGCATGCGGGCAAGAGGGCGCGCGATTTCGAAATCACCGATCGTATCAAATCCCGTGTCAGGACCGAGGGTGCGGAACATGCGCGCATTGGTATTGCGCAGCGCCCCCAGATGATACTGCTGCGTCCAGCCCCGTTCGTGGTCCATCATGCCGAATTCGAACAACAAGGCCGAGCCGAATTTCCGCACATCGTCGGCACCGACCTGATGCCCATCCATCACCCGCCGGAAGATCCCTGCAACCTCGGTTGCAGAGCCATCGTCTGCGACGATCGTTTCGAGGCCGTGGTCGGAAACGCGGCACCCGAGATCATGAAACACTCCGTGACGTTTGCGCAACGCATCAAGGAAATCCATATAGGAAACAATCGTCATTTCAGCAGCTGCAGCCAATCGCTCCACCCATCCTCGGAAGAACGTGGGATCATCGACACGATGCGCCTTGTCGGGACGGAATGCCGGCACCATTTTCGCCTGGAATGTCGGATCCGCAGCTACTGCACGATGGTATTCCAGGGAATCAGTCGGATCATCGGTAGTGCATATCAGTTCCACCTTGAATTGGCGGAGGAGCCCCCGCACGGTAAACTCCGGCTTCTGAAGCAACGCGTTGCAGTGATCCCACACCTTGCGGGCCGTTTCTTTGCTCAACAGGATATCGTCGATGCCGAATGGCCGCTTCAATTCCATGTGGGTCCAGTGATACAGCGGGTTGCGGAGGGTTTTGGGCACTGTCGCCGCCCACGCCTCAAACTTTTCCCAATCTGAGGCATCCCCGGTGCACAACCGTTCGTCCACACCATTGGACCGCAT
Organism: Ignavibacteriota bacterium; assembly: GCA_963849385.1. Classification (GTDB taxonomy): domain Bacteria; phylum Bacteroidota; class Ignavibacteria; order UBA10030; family UBA6906; genus Fen-1255. The sequence continues at coordinate 1,042,110 of CAWKHH010000003.1, forward strand.
TGCACGCCATTTGTAGTGGTCTCCTTCGAGCCAGACGCGTGTCATGTTGGCAAACGTTCTGTTGCGCGCGACATCGACGGGCGGCAGGTGCGAATGATAGTCGATAATGGGAAGATCACGGGCATAGCGTTCGTACAACTCTACCGCAATCTCGTTCTCCAGGAGAAAATGCTCATGCACAAAAGGTCGTGTGTTCATAGGTGGCTATCCCTTGTTCATCTCAAACGTTTCGAAACGTGGAGCGAGCAAATGATGGATGGCAAACGTCACAACATATGCACATGCACAGATGGAGAAGAGGATCGCATAGCCGGCAGTGACATCTCCCGATGCCTTGAACACATCGAGGAGTTTTCCGGTCAATACAGGAAACATCATCCCGCCCAGGGCTCCGGCCATGCCACCGATACCGGTGACGGAAGCTACAGCGTGCTTCGGGAACATGTCGGAAACTGTGGTAAAGAGGTTTGCCGACCACGCCTGGTGCGCAGCGCCGGCAAGCCCGATGAGCAACACAGCAGTCCAATCGCCGACCGTCGTCACGGCATAGATCGGGAGTCACCAGCAATGCGAAGAGGAACATGCCTGATTTCCGGGCGCGTGTCACCGTCCAGCCCCGTTTCGTAAGATAACCGGTCACCCATCCTCCCGCGATGCTGAGCACGGTCACGATAGTATAGATCGTTACAAGATGGATCCAGCTCTTCTTGATATCCAGTCCCCGTGTCTGTTTGAAGAAATCGGGAAGCCAGATGAGGAAGAACCACCATATCGGATCGGTGAGACCTTTCGCAACGAGGAACGCCCAGGTTTGCCGGTACCGGAGGAGGCTGCCCCATGAAGCCTTTTCTCCCGCGGGTGTCTCATCCGCGTCGCTGCGGATGTGGACAAGCTCCTCTTCCTTGAGATGTTTGATCTTCTCAGGGATCTCGTAGAAAGGTATCCATAAGAGCAACCAGAGGAATCCGGCGATGCCTGCGGCGACAAACGCCGCCTGCCAACCCCAGGTGAACGCAATCCAGGGGACAATGGCCGGCGCAATGATTGCACCGACATTTGTACCCGAATTGAAGATACTTGTTGCAAAGGCACGCTCTTTCTTCGGAAACCAGAGTGCCACCGCCTTGATGGCGGAAGGAAAGTTCCCTCCTTCGCCAAGCCCCAGCGCAATCCGGGCTCCAATGAAACCCCCCACGCTGCTCACAAAGGCATGGCCGATAGCTGCGACACTCCACGCGGCAATGGACACGGCATAGCCGATCTTGGTGCCAAAACGGTCTATGAACCACCCGAAGAAAAGCAACCCGATGCCGTACGCGCCTTGAAATGCAGAGTTGACGATGCCGAATTCCTCGTTGGTCCAATGCAGCTGCTCATCAAGTATGGGTTTGAGCAATGAAAGAATCTGGCGATCAATATAGTTCACCGTTGTGGCAAAGAAGAGCAAGGCACATACGACCCATCGATAGTTGCCTTCGAAGAAGCGTCCGGGGCTGACGGCTGTTGGAGTGATCATGTGTGGATTCCGTATCTGGATGAACGTGGGATTCTGTAGAGCCCCGAAGGATTTTCCGGGAGTCGTTGAACGACTACTACTGTGCCGGCTTCTTCTCTTCGGGCGCGGCTTCATGAGCACTGCTGTTAATCCTGTCGATGGCTTCGTTTGCCTGACGGGCGGCACGATTGATATGTTCGCGCATCAAGACGCATGCACGCTCCTGGTCCTGCTTTTCGATAGCATCGAAGATTTCGCGATGATAGTCAAGCGCTGAGCTCTTGCAGTCGGCAATGTTGCCGTACACCATCGCACGGATCTTGGGCATCAGCGTGAAGATAGGCTCGAGAACAACAGGTGCAATGGGATTCTTGCTGGCGGAGGTAATGGTTGAATGAAACTCCTGGTCGAGCGTGCTCTCCACATCACGATCTTCAGGATCACACCCTTCCATCCGCTCCAGATTCTTCCGCAGAACGGCGAGGTCTTCAAGCGTCCGGTTTTGTGCAGCCCAACGGCACACCTCCGGCTCAATCGCCCGTCGCACATTGAATACATGAAGGATATAATCCTTATCGAACTTCAACTCAAGAAACAGTCCCATCGTTGATACGGCGTGCGAGGAAGACATGTCGCTCACAAACATTCCGGCCCGTTTTCTGATCGTGATCAGTCCACGTGCACTCAACATGCGGAGAGCTTCACGGACGGCCGTCCGGCTCACAGAGAACATCGCACAGAGTTCTTGTTCGGTGGGCAGCTTTTGCCCCGGTACAAGTTCTCGTTTACGAATCGACAGTTCGATGTTCTCTACGATGACCTGGCTTAGCGTCGAAGGTCTTTGGATTTTTTCGAAGGGCGTATGCATCAAAGAAGAAGAGTATAAGTATATCGTATTACGTATGATGTATTAACAGTACACCGAAAATATCTATAATGTCAAGAGTTTTTGCCTGACGTAAAGGCTAAAGTACCTCTTGCTTTCATCAGTTCTACATACTACCTTGTTTCCGCTTCAGCGATCTGCTGACATTGGGTCCCGGACATGCCGCCGCATTGCCACCCTTTGCCCGATACGCCCCTGATCATTTCAGACGTCGTGTTTCAGGAACCAGCGATCGCTCACTGCTCCATCCCTAACAACCATCGATTCACTGGAGACCTTCAGCCATGCAAGCATTCAGTCTCGGTGTCGTAGACTGGCTCGTCATTGCCTCGTATTTCCTTGTCGTTCTCGGTCTCGGCTTCTATCTCAAACGCTATACTACCAACGAGGAAGACTTCTTCCTCGCCGGGAGGAGAAACAGCTCCTGGGTGGCCGGCCTCGCTTTCCTCTCCGCGAACCTCGGAGCGCTGGAACTTCTCGGCATGACCGGCAATACATTCAAGTACGGTATGTACGTCGCACATTTCTACTGGATCGGCGCGATCCCGGCGATGCTCTTTCTCGGCATCTTTATGATGCCGTTCTATTACAGCAGCCGCATCAAATCCATCCCCGGTTATCTCAAGCTCCGCTTTGACGAGAAAACCCGGGTCCTGAACGGCATCGCATTCGGCGTCATGACTCTCCTCGTCTCCGGCATTAACCTCTACGCCATGGCCCTGGTGCTCCGCACGTTCGTTGGCTGGGATTGGAACGTGAGCATGTTGGTCTCGGCGATCACGGTTGCAGTTTATGTCGGCATGAGCGGACTCATGTCCGCCATTTTTACCGAGATCATCCAGTTCTTCCTGATCTGGTTCGGACTCTTTCTCGTCTCGATTCTCGGCATCATCGAAATCGGCAGTGTCCACGAAATCCTCCATCGGGTTCCCGAGTCGTTCTCCACACTCTGGTCCACTTCCGGCGATGCATCGCAGAATGGCATGATGATCACCTGGGCAGGCATCGTGCTCGGCCTCGGATTCGTCCTCTCGTTCGGATACTGGACCACCGATTTCCTCGTTGTGCAACGTGCATTTTCCGCAAAGGACCTCCGTTCAGCCAGGATGACCCCGGTCCTCGCCTCGTTCTTCAAGATGGCGCTTCCCTTCATCGTGATCCTTGCCGGCCTGATCGCTCTCGTGCTTTCCCGCGATCCCGGCAGCGGGTTCGCATTGGTCCAGGAGGGCGGGCAGGTCAACTACGACTCCGCTCTGCCGCTCCTGATCGCCCGTTACTACCCCAGCGGGCTTATCGGTCTCGGCGTTACTGCGTTGCTGGCGGGTTTTATGGCGGGACAGGCAGGAAACATCAGCGCATTCAACACGGTCTGGACATACGACATCTACAAGTCGGTTATCAACAAAACCGCATCGGATGCACATTTGCTCTGGATGGGCCGCATGGCAACGGTTGTCGGCGTCATCATCAGTATTGGCACCGCATACTGGGCCAAGAGCTTCCCCAGCATCATGGACTACATGCAGGCGATTTTCTCATGGGTCAACGCACCGCTGTTTGCCACGATGCTGCTGGGAATGTTCGTCCGCTGGATCACGCCCAATGGCGCTTTCTGGGGACTGCTTGCCGGCATGGGATCATCCTTCTTCCTGTTCCTTGCGGTGAAATTCCAGTGGATCAGCAACAGCGTGATCACCCTCTCGACATCTGCCAGCGACATGGCGGCGAATTTCTGGCGCGCCTGGTGGGCATGGCTCATTTGCTTCACCCTGACGATCGTCATCAGTTTCTTCACGGAGAAGAAGCCGGAGTCTGAACTCGTGGGACTGGTAAAATGGCTGACGCCCGCAACAGATGAAAGCCAGGTCCCCCTTATGCGCAAGCCGCAGACATGGGCGGTCATCTCCGTGGTTGTCCTTGTTGCACTCAATATCTATTTCTGGTAAGGAGAACGCACCATGAAATCGATCTGGTTCTTTGTCGGCCTTACGCTCTCGATCATGGGCGTGCTCGTGCTGATCGCAGGGATCGTCAACTTCACCTCACCCCCGGTACGCCAAACCACACTGGGCTCTCTTCACCCGGCCCTCTGGTGGGGGGCACTCATGGTGGCCGTAGGTACACTCTTCCTGCTGACCGAGAAAAGAAGAAAGTGACGCGTCGGCCGCCTCCCGCCTAGGGGGGGTCCATAACGCACAACCCCGTTCTGCACGATTGCAGAACGGGGTTGTCTTTTTTCCGCTTGCACAGCTCCGGCAACGCATTCCTGCGTGAAGGGCTCCCCCGGACTATTCACTCCCCTTCTGTCCGACGTAGCTCACCACATCTTCCCCCCCGTCCACACCGATCACACTGCCCGAAATCCACGACGCCCCATCTTCGCACAACAGAATGATCGCACGGGCCACGTCTTCCGGCGTTGTCAGCCGACCACCGGGGTTCTTCCACCGGGCAATCTGAAGCATGCCCGCCCGAGCCGGGTATCTTCCGGAGCGCCGGCGTGTTCGTGACGCCGGCCATCAACGCATTCGCAGTGATCCCGAGAGGACCGAGCTCCATGGCGAGCTGCCGGATGTGCGACTCCAGGGCCGCCTTCGCGGCAGACACTGCACCGTAGGCAGGCAACACGCTGTGTCCGCCCGAACTTGTTAATCCCAGGATCCGTCCCCCGCGCTTCATCAACCCGCGTGCCACCAGTCCCTGGACCCAATACACGAGGCTGTTCGCCATGACGTCGATGGTCATTTCCATCTGGGCCTGGGTCAACCCTTCATCCAACTTCGCCCCGATAAATGGCTTTAGCGTGCCGAAAGCAAGGGAATGCAGTAACACCTTGACAGTATTGGGAGAGTGGCGTCCGAACCGCTCTTGGATATCATCCAGTGTCTCATTGCGTTTGATCGCATCCGCGGCGTTCATATTGTAGAAGATCGCCTCCCTGCCGCAGTGTTTGATCTCCTTGATGATCTGCTGCACGGCCGGCATGGTCGCCTGACGGTCAAGGTGGACGCCGAAGATGTTCATCCCATGACGCGCCAGTTCCATTGCGCTCGCGCCACCGAAACCGCTGGAGGCGCCCAGGACCAGCGCCCAATCACTTGATTTGAAACGGGTTTCGTGTTTCATTGCGCCTCCTTTGTTCTTCTGCTACTCAACTGTCACACTCTTGGCGAGGTTTCTCGGTTGATCGACATTGGTCCCCCTCGCAACGGCGATATAGTATGCGAGCAGCTGCAGCGGGATGATATTCAGAATCGGACCGAAGAAGCCGTACGTCCGTGGTACACGAATCACAAACTCTGCGAGAGCCTCGATTTCCGTATCATCGTCGTTTGCCACGGCAATGATGCGTCCCTTGCGAGCCCGCACCTCCTGAATATTGCTCATCACCTTGTCGTAGATGCCGTCCCGTGGAACGATGAACACCACCGGCATGTTCTTGTCGATCAACGCGATCGGTCCGTGCTTCATTTCTGCGGCAGGATAGCCTTCTGCGTGGATGTACGAGATCTCCTTGAGTTTCAGCGCCCCCTCAAGCGCCACCGGGAAGTTTGCCCCGCGCCCCAGATACAACACATGCTGGGTGTCTTTGAATTCCTTCGCTATCTTCTGAATAACCTCGGTATTCTGCAGCACCTGCGATACCTTTTCCGGAAGCAGGGCGAGTTCCCGGGCCAGCATCACGCCCCGGTCCCGACTCATTCCCCGTGCCCGTGCAAGCATGATGGTAATCAACGCGAGAACCGTGAGCTGCGACGTAAAGGCCTTGGTGGAGGCAACACCGATTTCCGGACCTGCATGGACATAGACGCCGCCGTGGGATTCGCGGGCGATGGTACTCCCCACGACGTTCACAATCCCCAGGACCGTCGCGCCCTTCTGCTTCGCCTCACGCAACGCCGAGAGCGTATCCGCAGTCTCGCCACTCTGGCTGATGAGCAGTACCACATCGTCGATGTTGACGATGGGATCGCGGTACCGGAATTCAGAAGCATATTCCACTTCCGCCGGCACGCGCGCAATCTGCTCGAGCATGTACTCGCCGACGAGTGCCGCATGCCATGACGTGCCGCAGGCCGTCAGCACAATCCGGCGGGCACTCAACAATTTCCCTATGGTGTTCTGCAGCCCGCCGAGTTTTACATCCCCTTCTTCCACCAGCAAACGACCACGCATGGCGTTAAGAATCGTGTCCGGCTGCTCGTTGATCTCCTTCAGCATAAAGTGATCGTATCCACCCCGTTCGATCTGCGACAGTTCAAGGGTGATCTGCTGAACGGACTTTTCCACCGTCACATCATCGATCGTCATCGTCCGAATGCTCTCTGACGTGATTTCTGCAATCTCGCCGTCGTCAAGGTAGACCACCTGACGGGTGTGAGCAACAATGGCCGATGCGTCGGATGCGACAAAGTTCTCGTGATCACCAACACCGATGATGAGCGGACTTCCCTTGCGGGCGACAACGATACGATCGGGCGTTTTGGGCGACAACACCACGATGCCGTATGTTCCCTCCACCTCGGCAAGTGCAGCCCGCACTGCCGAGGCCAGGTCTCCACACTGCTCGAACATTACCCCGATCAGATGTGCCAGCACTTCAGTATCGGTTCCACCGAGAAACTGATGGCCATCACGCACCAGCTTCGTCCTGATCGCCATGAAATTCTCGATGATGCCGTTGTGCACGATGGCCACGAGCTTCTTCTGATCCCAGTGGGGGTGTGCATTGGTGTCGTTTGGTTCACCATGCGTGGCCCACCGGGTATGCCCCACGCCGACGGCGCCTTGCAGCAGGTCATGATTCTCCCCCAGAGCCTGTGCAAGATCAGCGACTTTTCCCGCTTTCTTGCAGACATGAAGCGCGCCATCGCGCAATACCGCAATCCCCGCAGAATCGTACCCCCGGTATTCCAGCCGGCGCAATCCTTCAAGAATGATGGGGACGCAGTTCCTATGACCGATATATCCGACAATGCCGCACATGGCTCCCTCCGGGATAATCAAGAACTAAGCAATAGAGTGGAACATAGGGAAATCGTGGGGGGAAATCAACCCTTCGAGGAGAATCCTGCGACGCCGATCATCCGACCGGAACGACCGCCGTCGCGGCGATAGGACTGGAACAGAGAGTTCTCATGAATCGTGCATCCGGGGTGGATTTCGATGGATTTTCCAGACACTCCCGAGCCCGTCAACTGTGCCCGGTTGGCGGCCTTCAGATCTGCAAAGAATTTTTCGTTGCGCACGGTGACAAACGCAGGATCAAATGCCCTGACGACTTCCGCACCAACTTCATAGCAACACCCTCCCGCCGATGGACCGATGAATGCCTCCAGGCGGGAAGGGAGAGCACCGTACGCAACGCCCAATGCCTCGATCGCCGTACAGACAATGCGTGCCGCCGTCCCACGCCACCCGGCATGCACTACGGCGAGAGCATGCACGGCACGGTCCACACATGAATATCGGCACACAATCTGCCACAGTAACGCACAAAAAGAGCCGTGACTGATCGGTAATCATTCCATCGCACGCAGGATACACGCCGGAGGTGTCGACCCTGGTTACTGTGCCGCCGTGGACCTGCTGCATGAATGCCAGCTCATCCATCCCAATCCCCAGGGCCCCGAAGAATCGCGCACGGTTCTGAGTCACGAGATCGGCATTGTCTCCAACATTAAACGACAGATTCATCCCGAACGGTGAACCCTCAGGTCCACCGTCCCGCGTACTCAATCCGGCAGTAATCCCCGCGCTCTGACCGAACGCGAAGGGACGTATGATGGACGGCGATGTGATCATACCGCGCGAGCATCCTCTTCAACGGGAATATCGAGAATGACCGTCGTGCCTCTGTTCACGGCACTCACGATCTCAATAGACGCACCCAGATCATCCATGGTCTTCTTCACAATCGCCAGACCCAGTCCCATACCATCGGTTTTCGTGGAGAAGTTCGGCCGGAACAGTTTCGGACGAATATCATCGGCAATGCCCGACCCGTAGTCACGGAATGCAACGCTGACCCCTTCGGCACTTCGTCGCACTGTAACGTCGATCTTCCCGGTACCGGTGGTTGCCTGAACACCATTACGAATGATGTTGATGAATGCCCGACGCAGTTCGTCACGATCGGCCTGGAGCGGGGGAAGGTCGCCTATCGCATCGACATGGAACTCCACCCGTGCGTCATGACGGAACAGTTGTACGGCTTCGCGGACGATGCCCTCCACATCACACGCCTCGACCCTTCTGCGGGGCATCCTGGCGAAATTCGAAAACTCCGACGCGATCCGGCTGAGTGTGTCAATCTGTTCAATCACCGTGCGCGTCACCGTATCCAGGATCGATTGAAAGTCCGGAACCTTGTCGCGATACGTCTGACGCAAATGCTGGATCGACAACTTCATGGGCGTCAGTGGATTCTTGATCTCATGGGCAATCTGGCGGGCCATCTCCCGCCACGCCAGTTCTCGTTCCACCTGCACAAGCTCATCGCGGCTGCGACGGAGATCGCGCGCCATCGCATCAAACGCCTGCACAAGTTCACCGATTTCACCCTCCGCCTTGGGCAGTCGCGAGGAGATCTCCAGGTCTCCCCGGGCCACATCCCGCGTCAGTGCGGTGAGCTTCTGCACGGGAGCAGCAATCCGGTTCGCCAGAATCATGGTCGCTATCACGATCGCGAGAAGGACGACCGCATAGACACCGATAAGCACGGCATTTCGTTCCGAAAGTTCTCGATCCACCTCATCCTGCCTGTACAGCGTCGGCACACCGACAATGCCGATGACCCCCCCTGCTGCATCGAGGACAGGCCTGTACCCGACTTCATACTGATACAATCCAACGTGTTCCGATTCCATGTGATAGCGCCGGCCATCAAGCACAACTGCAGCATACGCCCTTCCGTTCAGCCGGCTGTCGAGCAGTCCGGTCGCGTACAGTTCGGGTCGGCTGCTGATGCGCAGCTCGTTCCCGACATAGACGTTGAAATCCGTACCTGCATTGGACGCAATCAGTTCCACACGATCGGGTCGCAGCGTCAGATCCGATGAGACATCGGCGTACTCGCCGATCCCGGCGATTTCCTGTGCAATGGATGCTGTTTCCTCTTCGAGGCGCCCGGACAACGCCTCAATCACCCGGTGGTGCACCGCATATTGACCATAGAACATCAATGCCACCAGCGGAACAAACGCTGTAAGCAACATCGCCGTGAGCAACCTGTTACGGAAGGTGAAGAGATACCGCCTGCCCCGTGCCCAGCCGACGATCGCCAGCACTCCCCCACCCAAGAGTGCAGCAATGATGAACACCAGGGGAACCTTGACGAGCCCCACCATCGTGAGAAGAAACGGCTGCCGTTCCATGCTGAGGACGATCACATCGTGACTGTCCGTCCCCCGCCGGATGGAGTAGCATTCATACGTCGCTTCGCCGATCGTCTCGGAACTCCAGACAGTAGGACTCTCCGGACGGTTCAGTGTAGCCCGGATGTCATCCGAGAGCGTATGCGTATAGGGAACGGAGGCGTTCGTGGTGCGGGCCAGCAATCCATCCCGGTACTCGGAGAGCCAGATGGGGCGGTAGAATGATTCGATGGGTTCTCCCGCACTCCTCCGCAGGACCGCGGGGTTGTCACCGCGAAAGAGTTGCTGTTCACCGGCGGCAATGACAACGCGAACGTAGCCGGAGGCCCGTCCCGACGGATCCCGCAGGAGAGTGGTCCCTCCGTACACCCTTACTGCACTGATCCCATCGCCGATGCTCTTGATGCGGACCATCCCTGTCGAATCCAGCGGCAGGGCCTCGGCGAACGGCGAAACAAGGGAAGCCTGACTCCCGATCGTGAATTTCCCCACTTCGCTGCCGACAGAATCCAGAACCGCGAACAGCGCACTGTATCCTTCACGACATGCCGTGCTCTTGGCCCAGGCCCCGAGCGGAACCTCCTTTAACGTCGGGGGAGATTCCGTGAGCGGGTCAGCCTGTGACAACGAAGCATCCTGGAGCTGACGCAGCCCATCTTCAACGACAAACTTCAACCACCCGTCAACAGGTCGCAGGAATTCGACGGCGAACGCCTCAACGCGGCTTTGTGCATGTTCTTCGATGTTTCTCTGAAGCAGCGGAAGCAGGATGAACAGTGAAAACACACCGTAGAGGGCAACGATGGATCCGGTGCGCTGCCGTGCTGCCCCGGGCCCCGGGACGCGAACAAAGAGTGCAGCAGCAATGAACAACGATGCACACAACAGCCTGTACGGTGTCGACATCAGGGGTTCGTTTTGCAGGAGCCCAAAGAGCACACCGGCAGTACCGTAGAGAATGATGACCCGAAGCACCCCCGGGAAGACCGGATCCGAGCAATGCAAGAAGGTATTCCGTCGTCCGCACTGCGACAGAGAGCATGCCCGCACAGAGCATCCCGAGACTCAGTATCATCATACTCATGGCGAAGGACGGAACGATAATACCGGGATCACCGTACCCCAGCGTAGAGTCATAGAGGGCACTGCGGACAACCGCACCGAGTCCGCGTAAAAGCCAGAAGAGGAAAAAGGTCATCACCACGGCGACGACGGTGCGCCACAGGAAGCGCACAACACCGGAGGAACGCTGCTCGTCCCTTTGCCGTACTCTTGTCACAGGGACAAGACACCAGAGACTGAGGGAGAGCGTAAGCACAGAAACGAACAAGTCCCCCGCCGATCGCGCAAGCCCGCCCCCGAATGCCGAGGCAAATAGCGAAGGATCGAAGATGCTCAGGGAAATCACACGCCCCGGAAAGCCCACCCACACCAGCAGATACCGCACTGACCATAGGGCCGCAATCAGTCCGATTGCCCCTGCAGGTGCCGTGCGCCGCTGAAGAAGCCAACGGACAAGAGGCACCAGTCCTGCGAGGCACAGGAGCACGAGGAGTGTTGTGTCGAGGGCTGCAAAACGGGATTGGAGGTGCTCAATGACCGCTGAGCGAGCCGGTCGCTGGATGCTGACTATTCCCACGCGCGACTTGTCAATGCCATGGAGGGGGGCGGTCAGCCAGCGCCCGTCTCTCCGGCCCGTGGTGTCACCAGAAAAATTGAATTCCACGGTCGTGCCAAGTTGGTTTCCCAGACGGTCATTGAGCCCGACAAACGATATGAATCTGTTGCTCAGCGGGTAGTCAAGCTCTACTGTCTGGCGGACGACTACGACGCCGACAATCTTGCCATCACTTCGTACGGGTGATGCCACGAGCAATTGCGAAGCGACAGGGGTCCGCACGACAACGGACGTCATTTGGCCATCCAGCGCGATGTGCACTTCACGGCGAATAGACGGTCCGCTTGATCCGCCCCAGGCGGCCAGCTCACCATCCGTGTCGTACACCTCTACGCCGCACTCGTGAGCATCGGTTGCCCTGGCGACGGCAGCAAACAACGCACGGCGATCATTGCGCCTCCCGCACAGATAGTCCAGCACATCCGCCTGTTGTCCCACATCCACGGCAACGCTCCGGGCCGATTGTTGGAGGTCGCCAAATTCCTGCACAGCAACGGCGATATCCGCCTGTGCCTTCTCCTCCTGGATACTCTCCCATCCCCGTTCGAGGTAGGAAACCCAGACCAGTCGAACAGCCTGCGACAGCACGAGAATGCCCAGAACAAGAAGGACGATCGCCGGCTCGCGGGATTGCCGTCGTTTGAAGGTGGTGAGGATTCGGCGTGGAAGGTAGTGCATGAGGTGCTTCAGTAGATGCTCAGGTGAGTAATCACCCACCGGTCTTCCCGGCGCGTGAGAGCAACATACACCTGCGCATTCTGGCGGACTCCTTTGACTATGTAGGCCACGTTGCCGGTGGCATAGGGGTTCGACTCCGTAGTACCCAACGTGGTGAATTTCACCCCGGCGATCTTGTGCCTCCGGAGGAAGAGATCAAGCACATAGAATGCCTGGTGTGCGCTGTAGTGCGCTCCTTCGCTCTCGGGAAGCTGAAGATACACTTGCGGACCAAGGTGTTCAGAAAACTGCGCGACTGATCCTGCCGCAATCCCCTTCTCTACCTCCGCAAAGATCCGTTCCTCTCCTCCATCGGGGTCCGATGCTGGTTGCCCATTGACCAGAAGTATGCCGCATATGATAGCAAGCAGGTTGCCCATGTGTTTCCTATGCGGAAAAAAGTACGCCAAAGAGCGACGAAAGTCAAACCTTCCCTGCAATTCCACGTACCGACGGTACAGTTCGCTTCATCAACCGGTTTGACGGGATCAGCTGGTACGCCCAATCGAACACGACGCGATTCGGCGAGAGCGACGAGACCCGGAACTTTGCATAGTGATCATCCCATGTCCAGACCACGTACGTATGACCCACTGCGAGAGACACATCGTGTGACGTCGACCATCCAGCCGCAGGTGCCTGCCCGATATCCAGGATGGACTTCGTCGGACCCATATCTTGAATGTCGGCATCCTGTCCCACGCTCATTCTGAAGTTCCCAGCCGAACCTTCATACATCATGTCCGCATACTGATCGCTGGCTGCCACAACAAGGTATTTTGAGAAGTCGTACGCCGACTGATAGGTGTTGATGTTCGAGTTCATTAGAGTGATATCGTATCCTTCGGGACGCGGGATATCATAGGCCACATCGGTGCTCAGTTCGCTCTCGTTGCCGTCATAGTCATAGGCGCTCACCGCATAGTAGTACACAGATCCGTTCTTGGCATTCCGGTCGTTATAGTAACCACCTTCCGATGATCCAATCAGTTCATACCGTCCATTGTAGCTGGAACTCACATAGACATTGTATCCGGCAACATCCGGTTCGCGATTGGGATCCCAGAACAGTTCGATAAAGTTGTCACCGGTGGCCGTATACAGACCTGTCGGAGGTACCGGAGCGGTGAAATCCGGTTCATGGAACCATTGATGGCAGCCGGAACCGAACAGCAGAATGGATGAGAGGAAGAGTGCAGTAGCCAATCGTTTTCATATGAACCTCGCCTGTGTATTGTACAAACTCCTGCCTGGCTTGGTTCAAACGACGTGCCACCGGAAGTGCGCGCACAAATCCCCCCAAAGTCCGCAATTTCAGGCAGAACGAAGGGGGGATCTGTACGAACGATAATGCAGACGTCTATTTTTGTGGACGGTCAACTCCAGAATGCTATACCGTTGTTGAGAATCCCGATGGGCTTTCCCACCAGACGCACTCCGCCGAAAGGCGTATTCCGCGCATGCGATCTGAACAATGAAGGATCCACGACCCATTCGGCTCCAGGGTCGAATATCGTCAGATTCGCCTCTTCCCCCTCGGCAATCGCGATGGTTGGCAAATGGAGGAGACGACGGGGGTTGGTCGACAACTTTTCCACAAGTTGATAGAGGGAGAGCACATTCTTACGTACAAGTTCTGTCACAGCCAGGCCCAACGCCGTCTCCAGTCCGATGATGCCAAAGGGCGCCTGGGCGAACTCTACTTCTTTCTCGTCATAGGAATGTGGTGCATGATCTGTCGCAATGGCGTCAATAACACCGTCCTTCAGGCCCGCCTTCATCGCTTCCACATCGTCTCTGGTACGCAGTGGCGGATTCATCTTCGTGTTAGTGTCGAACGCAGACAAGGCCTCATCAATGAGAGTGAAGTGATGGGGGGTCACTTCACAGGTCACCGGAAGACCTTTTGCCTTCGCGTTCCGGATATGATCAAGCGTCTGGCCGGCGCTTACGTGGGCCACGTGGTACTGCCCCCCGGTGTACTCTGTCAGCCGGATGTCGCGTGCGACCATAATCTCCTCTGCGATGCGTGGCATTGGAGGAAGTCCCAGACTGACCGAAGGATACCCTTCATTTGCAACACCACCCCTGGTAAGGGAAGGTTCCTGGGCGTGCTGGATTATCGGTTTCTTGAACATGGCGCTATATTCGAGAGCACGACGCATCAGCTCGGCATCATGCACGGGTTCGCCGTCGTCCGAAAAGGCAATCACTCCCGCCGCGGTAAGTTCTGCCATGGGAGCAAGGTGCTCTCCTTTCCGCCCGGCAGTCACCGCCCCGATCGGATAGACATCCACCAGCCCGCCCAGTGCGACACGCGACCGGGCATGGATGAAATGGACGATGGATTCATCGTCGATCGGCGGATTGGTGTTGGGCATGCAGCACACAGCCGTGAATCCGCCCGCTGCCGCCGCCTCACATCCTGACGCGATGGATTCCTTGTATTCGTATCCCGGCTCCCGAAAATGCACGTGCATATCAATGAACCCGGGGGCAATGACTCTCCCTCTGCATTCGATGACCTGTGCCGCATGCTCAGAAAGGCTCTTGCCGATGCGCTCGATCCGGCCATCGCTCACCAGGATATCCAACGCCTCATCGCGTCCCGTCGAGGGGTCAATGAGTCTGCCGCCTTTAAGAAGGAGTTGCATAGGAGTCCTGTGTTAAGGGTGAGGGGTCGGTGGTCACAACTTTTGTGTTCCCTTGAAAACCTGTCGAAAACCCTTATAAGGAGATATCACCGCAGAGGCGCGGAGAAAGCATGTAAAGTTGGAGAAAGCCCTCTACGGAAATATTCTCTCTGCGCCTCGGCGCCTCTGCGGTAAAGGTCCTGAACTGCGTCTCGGTGCCTCTGCGGTATTGCTCTTCACCCGCACTTCTAGTTGCGCGTCGACAGCAAATAGAGCACCGACATGCGTACTGCAACGCCATTCAGCACCTGCTGGAGTATCACCGAATGTTCGCTGTCAGCCACATCGGCAGAAATTTCCACGTCACGATTGATCGGTCCGGGATGCATGATCGTGATAACCCGTCCGGCCTTTTCCAGGCGCAGCCGGGTAATCCCGTATGTCTGCCGGTACTCCCGAATCGTCGGAAAGAGCTGGCCCGCATCCCGTTCCAGCTGGATGCGCAGCACGTTCAGCACGTCGACGGTCGGGAGAACGTCATCCAAGTGATGGTATACTTCGACACCCAGCCGATCGATGTCACGTGGAATCATTGTTGCGGGTCCGCACACCGAGACCCTGGCGCCCATTGTTTTCAAGCCGAAGATATTCGAACGGGCAACGCGGCTGTGCGAGATATCCCCGACAATGCACACGTGGAGATCGTGCAACCGGCCATGCTTCTCACGAATGGTGTACATGTCGAGCAACCCCTGGGTTGGGTGCTCATGAGATCCGTCACCGGCGTTGATGACATTCGCATCAATGACCCGCGAGAGATAGTGCGACGCACCCGCAGCGCTGTGGCGCATCACCACCATGTCAACCTTCATGGCCTCGATATTCCGTGCCGTATCTTTCAGGGTTTCTCCCTTGCTCACACTGCTCCCAGTTGCCGCAAAGCCAAGGACGTCGGCAGAAAGACGCCGCTCGGCAAGCTCGAAGGAGAGCCGGGTGCGTGTGGAGTTTTCGAAAAACATGTTGGCCACGGTTTTCCCCTGAAGCGGCGGCACTTTCTTGATGGGGCGGTCCAGCACCTCGCGGAACGACACCGCGGTATCCAGTATCAATTGAAGATCTTCACGGCTCATTCCATCAAGGCCGAGAAGGTGTTTGCTGTGCAGTGGCATGGGGGTTCTCTCCGGGTAATCGGCTTCTCATTCTTCGGGATGCATCAACAGGACTGCGTCTTCTCCGTCCACTTCCTTCACATGGACGCGAATCGACTCATTCGCTGACGTAGGAACGTTCTTGCCCACGTAATCGGCCCTGATCGGCAGCTGCCGGTGACCCCGATCGACAAGAACGGCAAGTTGAATCGTTCTGGGACGGCCGAGATCAGCCAGCTCATCGAGGGCGGCGCGAATCGTCCTGCCCGTGAACAGGACGTCATCAATCAGAATCACGTCACGATCATTAATGTCGAAAAGAATTTCCGTTGCCTTCAATTGCGGCTGCTCCAATTTTCCGAGCAGATCGTCACGGTAGAGTGTTATATCCAATGAGCCGAGGTGCAGTTTCGTATGTTCAACGGTTTCGATGATGCTCGCTACCCTCCGGGCAATGAACTCCCCTCTCGTGCGGATGCCGACGATAACAATATTGGAGGCGCCTCTGTTCTTTTCGAGGATTTCATGTGCCAGCCGGGTCAAGGTCCGGTCGAAACCGTCGGTGTCAATGATTTGGGCTTTGAGTCGTCGCATCGGGTTGTTCCGTTGTGCTGGGAGAGAAGAAGTGTGAGAAAGGAATGAAAAAACTCCGCCTGCATGCTGCACACGGAGGAGAAAATATCGTGCCCCGTGCATGCCAACCGGTCTGCACGGAAGAAGGTGTCCCGGTAACCGGGACCGAGTGGGAAAAGCCGTAATTGTAGATGGGGTCACGTTGTGTCCCTTTCCTGCCTCACCGGGCAGGATTTAAAGGGGGTGGGCGATATAGGACTTGAACCTATGACCTCACGGATGTGAACCGTGCGCTCTAACCAACTGAGCTAATCGCCCTCAACTTCCTGGGCAATATACGCCTTTTGGCACGGATGTGCAACCGGTATGCGCGTTTACGGCGTAGGGCGTTTACGGTTTAGGGCGCTTGAGAATGTCGTATTGAGTTGGTCCATTGTCAGATGTGCGGCGTCACGGTATTCCCAACTACCGCGCAGAATTTTCATCATGACCTCCTGCCTGATCTGCACTGTGCCGTATTATCGCGTCCTATCGAGTTGAACGATCTGCCGCATGTTTCCGTAGAGCTGATCCGGAGTGTAGTCTTCCTCACCATCAATCGAGTACTGTGCAAGAAACTCGCCGCAGAGATCAAGCAAATTCTTGCCGGCATTCGCTTCCTTCTGCGACTCTTTCAGACAGAAGAGGGCGGCGGACTTGATTCCTTTCGTCCACCGGAGTTTCACGCCGTCGACGCGTTGTGTCGTGTCTACCAGGGGCACTTCCCGGCACGTAAGCCTCGGCTCAAGCTCTCTGAAATGAATCTGCAGGTAATTCATCGCACCAACAACGGTGCGGTGATGCGACTTCTCCCTGCCGATCTCGCGCAGCAATCGACGCTTCTCGTTCTCTTCTTCCGGCGTCAGTTGATCATCACGTTTGAGATACTTCACCTGAAGAGATTTCTCTCCGCCTGTCGGGAGTCGGCCGTCCATCATGCCGGCGAAGGCATTGTTCTCAATGTCGATCTTGCGGTCTTCGAGTTCCGCAAAGGTGGTCGTTGACCGCGCTTTGAACTCCGAGACCGAGAGGGTCTCCCCTCCACCCGGTCCCGTAACTGTCAGCATCAGCTTCCCCGTCTCGGGCTTGAAGATGTGAGCAATATGCAGCTCGTCCAGCATCTGCATACACTGTTGCTCCGTCATCCAAATCCCCGGGGTCCGCTCTGGCGCCTCTTGCATCACTTTTCTCCGCTCGTTCATACTCTCTCCAGAGATGTGGTGCAACATCTCATCCGCCCCCGTTGAAGAAGAGCAACTTTCGTACCACCATCCATACCGGAGTGGCTGCCCCAATTGCGGCTCCTTCCCCCGCCACACCGGCGTCACAGTCCAATATTGACCATCTGTTCATTCTTTGGCCCTCCCGTCAGCTTCCGATGCCGGATCTTCCGAATTGAAATACTCCCTGATTTTGCCTGCAACCTTGTCACCGACAACAGCGGCCAGCTGCTCCGTCGTGGCAAACCGCACTCCCTGGACAGAACCAAAGGTCTCAAGGAGCTCCTTCGCCCTTTTGTCGCCGACACCGGAAATGAGATCGAGCTCCGTCTGGAGAGTCCGCTTCTCACGCAACGATCGGTGAAACGTGATCGCAAAACGGTGCGCCTCGTTGCGCACCTGCTGGAGCAATCGTAAGCCCGTCGAAGTCTTCCCGATGATCTCCGGATCACTCCTGCCCGGCAGGAAGATTTCTTCCAGCCGCTTGGCAAGACCAATAATCGGCACTTCTGCGAGTCCAAGCGAACCAAGCACTTCGACCGCACTCGAGAGCTGTCCTTTCCCGCCATCCACCATGATGAGATCGGGAAACACCCCTTGCTCATCCACCAACCGGCGATATCGCCGCTCGATTACTTCCCGCATGCTTGCGAAATCGTCGGGACCTTCCACACTCCGGATTTTGAATTTCCGGTAATCGCTTTTCCGGGGCTTTCCATCAACGAACACCACCATGGAAGCGACAGAATCCGTTCCCTGTGTGTTTGAAATGTCAAAGCACTCGATCCGCCGCGGAAGACGCTCAAGATGAAGATCCTTCTGAAGAGAAGCCACTGCATGCGGCACGTAGTCAGACTTCTTCATCCGTTGAATTTTCAATTCATCCAGAAGAAAGCGTGCATTGGTCCTCGAGAGATTCACCAGTGTGGTCTCCTCACCCTCTGCGGGAAGCCGCACACACAGAGCAGCGCCCCGCCTGTCTGTCAGCCACCGCTGCAACGTGGTGACGTCTTCAGGCAATTCGGAGACAAGGATTTCTCCGGGAAGATCCTCCGCCTCAAGATAATGCTGTTGCAGGAGAATGCTCAGGACTTCCGACGACGGCCTATTCTCGACATTATTCATGTAGTAGTGTCGGCGTCCGATCATCTTGCCTTCGCGTACAGCAAATATCACCCCGCATGCATCGTCTCCTTCCGCCCAGAAGGCAACAATATCCCGATCCTCCGGGTCGAGTGTGGCCACTTTCTGCTTTTCACTGTACGCCCGGAGCCCTGTGATCCGGTCGCGCACCAATGCCGCCTCCTCAAATTTCATCTCCGAAGCGAATTTCTCCATTTCCATCTGCAGTCGTCGTATCAACGACTCGGTTTTCCCGCGAAGGACCGCAGCAACTTGATCGATCATGCTCCGGTATCGTTCCTGCGACACCAACCCTTCGCAGGGTCCCTCGCACTTCTTGATGTGGTAGTCAAGACAGAGCCGGTATTTGCGCCGTGCAATAGTATCGGTGTCAAGCGCGTAGTTGCAGCTCCGGATCATGAAGATTTCCCGTACCGCCTTGAGAGCGGCACGGACGTTCTTCACATCGGTGTAGGGGCCGTAATAATGGGAACCGTCGCGACGTATCCGCCTCGTGACGAATACGCGCGGGAAAGGTTCGTTGGTGATGACGATATAGGGGTAGCTCTTGTCATCCTTGAGGTTGACGTTGTACCGTGGGTGGAGTTTCTTGATGATGTTTGCTTCGAGGATCAACGCCTCGACTTCCGAATCCGTCACGATAATTTCCAGATCGGTGGCGCGCTGGAGCATCAATTCGATGCGACGTTCAACCGAGCGCGACTTCTGGAAATACTGGCGAACACGATTCCTGAGGTTTTTCGCTTTGCCGACGTATAGAACAGTCCCGTCTGCGTCCTTGTGCTGGTACACCCCCGGACCCGCCGGGAGGGATTCAAGCTTTTGTTCCAGCGATACCAGCTCATCGCTGATCCTGATGGAGATGGTCGGTGGAACGCGTTCTTCCATCATGCATCAACCTCTACCGGATGAGCAGCATCGATTTCACTTCAGTCCTCCCGCCCGCCTGCAATCGCACAAGGTACACTCCACTCGCCAACCCCGTCCCATCAAATTGCACGGTGTACCTCCCGGCAGGTTTCTGTTCATCCACGAGCGCCGCCACCTCGCGCCCCAGCAGGTCGTACACCGCGAGCCGTACGCGCAGGGTTGCGGGTTGCGGGCTCAGGGTTGATGATTCTGCGCCCCGGGTCCCGCCACCCTGTACCCGGAACCCGATCGTGGTAACAGGATTAAACGGATTCGGATAGTTTTGCTCCAGCCCGGTCTCTGCGGGCTGTTGCGGCAGGTCTGTCACTCCTGCGGTCGTGACAATCTGCTTCAACACCAGGCTATCCGGATCAAGAATGACCGCACTTGGCATGAACGAGAGCGGCACTTTTGCCGTGTATATCCGGGCGTCAGGGGTGATGGCTAAAGAGCGTATCGCGCAACCCATTTCCGGCCCGCACCTGCAGCGGCACGGTGAAGGTTGGCCACGAGGTCGATTGTTCCTGTGTCACCCTGACTGTCAGCGTATCCGGGGCCCAGCTGAACGTGCTGGCATACACCGGCCAGCCGCGGCCGTACACCCACTGGTCAAAGAACCATCCCATGCTCCGTCCGGTAACGGTGTCGACGACAGCGCGCAAGTCCTCAGTGGTTGCTGTCTTCCCTGCGTAGAGTCCCCGGTATCGATCGAGCGCTACTGAAGAAGAGTGAATCGCCAATAACTCCCCGGAGTGTGTGGAGTACCCAGGCACCCTTGCTGTAGACGACATCGTCAAACAGATTGAATCCCTGTCCTTCAGGATCGTACGGCCCCCCCTGCCATGATCCGTAGTAGAAATGCTCCAGAGCAGAATGCATATACTGCCGCAACGCTTCCCGCCCGCCGTTCTGTTCCGCCCAGAGCGCCTCGGCGTACGTGGCAAAGCTTTCGTTCAGCCAGACATCCTTCCACGTTCCGCAGGTCACCAGATCGCCCCACCACTGATGTGCCAGTTCGTGGACGACAACCTTTTCATCTGTCTTGAGATACCGGTTCAGCGTGGTAATGGTCTGGTGTTCCATGCCACCATACCCGAAAGGCACGATGGCCGTCATGCCATACTTGTCGAACGGGTAAGGCCCGAAGAGTTCGCCGAGTCCCGCGATCATCGCACGGACAGTAGGGAGATACGCGGCGCACTCTGCGGAATCCGATGGCCAAACGTAATACTGGACAGGTATCGTATCCCCGGGGGCTCGTGCAAAGGGAAGAGTGGAGATCGAGAACTGCGATACGGTAATGGAGATGAGATACGTCGCAATCGGGTGCGACTCTTTCCAATGCCAGATCGACAGTGTTTCCCGGCGCCGGGGTTACGCCGAGTAACGTCCCGTTGCTGGCCGCCACGTAGCCCGCAGGTACGGTCACAAAAAGTTCAGCCGATGCCTTGTCGGTGGGAGTATCAACGCATGGCATCCAGAAGCGCGCATCTGAAGGCTCAGCCATCGTATAGCCAAGATTGGAGGGGAGCCCGATCGTATCACGGAAGAAGTAGTAGCCCCACCGTCCGCCGGGTCTGGTGATTTCCGGAAGACGACGATAGTCAATGGCCACCGACACGGTCTCACCCGCAGCACGGCCTGCGCCGGGCGCACGAAGGGTGAGAGTCTCCTGCAGGGAGTCCACCGACGTACTCCAGATCTCTCCGTTGACCGTCGCCTGGTCGATCGTGAGGCAGGCCGCATTAAGCACAATCTCATGTGTCGCGCTGTTCAGCCTGGCAGTCATCGTGACACGTCCCGAGAGCATCCCTCCGACCATATCGAGCGTCACTGCAATAGTGTAGTGGAGAACATCGAAGGCCGGGAAAAGTGCACTGCCCGCATGCCGCACATCCCCGGCAGTTCCAGCCGAGGTCATCGCCACAGACCAGCAGACCAGCAACGGCACGATCAGCCTGTGTTTTCGCGGTTTAGGCTCTTGCGGCGATTTTCGCATAGATCGCTTTTCCGTTTGCGGTCAACATACCGATCAGCACAAAGGCAGCGCCCAGAACAGCTGTCGGGGAAAGATGTTCTCCCAGCGCCACACTCCCGATCAGCACCGCTATAAGAGGGTTGATGAACGAGGAGAGTGAGAGATACACAGCATCCATTCTTTTAAGAAGCCAGTAATATGCCATAAAGGTGACCACCGAACCGACTACTGTCAGATAGGTGAGCGAGGCAATGCCGGACCAGGTCCACACCACCGGTAGACCGGATTCACATACCAGACTCAGGGCCACCAGCATTACACCGCCTATTGCCATGCCGACAAAGTTCATCGCCATGGGACTGACGGGCTCGCCATGTTTCTTTATGAGAATGAGGGAGAGGGCCTGGAGAAAGGTGCTGGCGAGGACAGCCAGCATGCCGAAGAGGCTCCTGGCATCCGCAAGAAAAATGTCCGACCAGAAGATCACCACGACTCCGAAGAAACCGAGAACAACCGCCGTGACTTTGTATATGTTCAGCGGCTCGTTCTTCAGCACGAAGTGGGAGAGCAGGGCCACCCAGATCGGGAACACACCGAAGAGGATACTGCTCAGTCCGGTCGCAATATATTGTTGCCCCCAGTAGATGAGCGCAAACGGTATGCCGATCGTAAGAATTCCCAGTGATGCATAGACCTTCCAGGCGATGGGAGAAGTCGGAATGACCCCTCCCCTGATCCGCAGCAGGGAAAAGAGCACGACTGCGGCAAGGCAACACCGGATGCCCGCGGAAAGGAACGGGGGAACCGTCTGCAATCCGATGCGGATCGCGAACCAGGTCGTTCCCCAGACTGTGGAGATGGTAATGAACGCCAGCCAGATGCGAAATCGTTCGGACCGCATACCCTTCGAAATGCTCAGTTCCCCATTTCCCATTCTCCGTTATTCCCCACCGTACCCGAGTCTCTTCAGCCATTCATCTTTCTCTCTCCATTTCTCCCGCACCTTTACGTGCAGTTCGAGAAAGACGGGGTGATTGACAAACCCCTCAATTTCCTGCCGCGCCAGCCGGCCGATTTCCTTGAGCATTGCACCCTTCTTCCCGATCACGATACCCTTCTGTGAATCCCGCTCGACGATGACATCTGCGCTGACGAACCACTTCCCCGCTTCACGTTCTTTGAATTCTACAATATCCACTGTCGTCGAGTAGGGGACCTCTTCGCGGCAGGTGAGAAATACTTTTTCCCGTATGATTTCCGCTACGAAAAACCGGTCCGAATGTTCACTGACAATGTCTGTGGGATAGTACGGAGGATGCACCGGAAGGAGCGGAATCAACGCGCCCACGAGCACATCGGTGCCCTCCCCGCTCAGAGCGGAAATCGGGAACACCTCGGCGAACGGAAAAGCGTTGGCATACGCTCCGATGATGGGGAGGAGTTGCGCTTTCTGCACACGGTCGATCTTGTTCAGCACAAGAAAAATCGGTTTACGGAACCCCTCGAGCCGTTTGAACGCTTCGGCATGTGCCAGTCCCGATCCGATCTTCGGATCGGTTGCATCGACCATGAAGAGCAAAACATCCGCGTCAGCGATGGCCGACGATGCGCTCCGCATCA
Source organism: Ignavibacteriota bacterium (assembly GCA_963849385.1). Taxonomy (GTDB): domain Bacteria; phylum Bacteroidota; class Ignavibacteria; order UBA10030; family UBA6906; genus Fen-1255. Next base: position 1,065,525 of record CAWKHH010000003.1, read on the forward strand.
TTGCTTCATGAAGAAGATATCGCGGGGTGATGATACCGGGAGTGTCAAGGAACACTATCTGAAAAGAGTCCGTTGACAGGAGCCCCAGCACCCTGTGCCGGGTTGTCTGGGGTTTGTTGGTGACAATGGATATCTTCTGCTTCAGCACAGTATTCATCAATGTCGACTTGCCGACATTCGGCTCGCCGATGATTGTCACATACCCGCTGCGGAATTCCGTCTCCGGGACTTCATTCACCATCGTCTATCGTCCATTGTCCATTGGTCTGTTGTCAGAGGGCAGACTCTCCCGCTTCTCCGGTGCGTACCCGCACCGCATCTTCGACGTTATAGACGAAAATCTTGCCATCTCCCACCTGACCCGTCCGCGCGGTCTTGAGAATCGCTTCGATCACCTGATCTTCCATGCGATCGGGGACGACGACTTCCAGTTTGATCTTTGGAAGAAAGTCAATCTGGTACTCGGATCCCCTGTAGAGTTCGGTATGGCCCTTCTGCCTGCCGTACCCTTTCACCTCGGTGAGGGTCATACCCTTGACGCCTATTTCAGCAAGGGCTTCCCGGACATCGTCGATGCGGAAGGGACGGATAATCGCTTCGATTTTCTTCATGCCGTGGCTCTCTTGGTAGTCTCAGGGTTCGTTAACGACCGTGGCACTGCTTGTACTTCTTGCCACTCCCGCAGGGGCACGGGTCATTACGTCCGATCTTGTCGCCGACGTGGATGGGCTGAGGTTTGCCGGCACGCGGCGGACCGTCCGCTGCGCCTGCTGCGGGGCCTTCGTCCGGCGCCCGGTTTGACCGCAATCCCATGCCCTCCGTGGCATCGTGACTGATGTGCATCTGTTGCGGTGGACGGTGCGGCCCCCGGACCGGCAATTGCTGTGCCGCCGCGGGGAACAAGCGGAAGACGGTCGTGACCGTTTCCGTATTCACAAGATCCAGCAGGTCCATGAACATCCGGAACGCTTCGGTCTTGTACTCCACAAGAGGATCTTTCTGTCCGTATGCACGGAGATGAATGCCTTCCTTCAGGTCATCCATTTCGCGCAAGTGATCCTTCCACTTTTCGTCGATATTCTGGAGCACGACCATCTTCTCGATCTGCCCCATCATTTCCGAGCCGAGTTTCTCTTCCTTACGTTTGTAGAACTCTGTGGCCTCTTCCAGAATCCTTTTTCGCACGCCGTCCGGACCGATCTCCTGCCATTGCTTGGGAGTAATGTCGAGATCCACCAGCATCTGCGCGCGAAGGTCATCCTGCACGATCTTTATTTCACCATCGTTGTAGTATTTTTCCACCAGCTTCTCTGCATACTCCTCGGCCAGATCCATGATGTCGTCTTTGATGCGATCGCTTACCAGGGCCTTCCGGCGCCGGTTGTAGATGACCTCGCGTTGCTGGTTCATGACGTTATCATATTCCAGCAGGCGCTTACGGATGCCGAAGTTGTTCTCCTCCACCTTACGCTGGGCGCGTTCCACTGAACGCGTGATCATACGGTGCTGAATGACCTCCCCCTCTTTCAGCCCCATGCGTTCCATAATAGACGCAATGCGATCGCTGCCAAAGAGCCGCATGAGATCGTCTTCCAGCGATAGGAAGAACTGCGACGAACCGGGATCACCCTGACGACCTGCACGCCCGCGCAGCTGGCGGTCGATTCGACGCGCCTCGTGTCGCTCCGTCCCGATGATGTGAAGCCCGCCGGCTTCCCGCACTCCCGGACCCAGCTTAATGTCGGTACCGCGTCCAGCCATGTTGGTGGCAATCGTGATGACCCCGGGCAAACCGGCATGGGCCACAATTTCCGCTTCGCGCTGATGGTGCTTGGCATTCAGAACATTATGGGAAACGTTCTTGCGTTTCAGCATACGGCTGATGGTCTCTGACACTTCGACACTGGTTGTCCCCACGAGCACGGGTCTGTTCAGAGAGCGCATCTTCTCGATTTCTTCGATCACCGCGTTGTATTTTTCGCGCTTCGTTTTGTACACCAGGTCTTCCATGTCCGCACGAACCATGTTCTTGTTCGTGGGGATCACGACGACGTCGAGTTTGTAGATGTCGAAGAATTCACCGGCCTCGGTTTCCGCCGTACCGGTCATTCCTGCCAGCTTCTTGTAGAGACGGAAATAGTTCTGCAGTGTGATCGTCGCCAGCGTCTGCATATCCCGCTCGACTTTCACCCCCTCCTTCGCTTCAATGGCCTGGTGCAATCCATCGGAGTACCGGCGACCCGGAAGGAGACGGCCGGTGAACTCGTCCACGATCATCACCTTGCCATCCTCGCTCACAACGTATTCATCGTCCTTTTCGTACAGAGAATACGCCCGCAGCAATTGCGAAACCGTATGGATGCGGTCGCTCCGCTCGGAATACAGAAGGTTCACCTCATCCTTCTTTTGCCGGACTTGATCCTTGTCGAGGGAGGAATCATTATCGATGATGCTGAACTCCGTCCCCAGATCCGGTAAGACGAAGAAGTCTTTGTCCCCTACCGAAGGGGCCACGCAGAGACGTCCCTTGTCGGTCAGATTGATCTGATGGTTTTTCTCGTCAATGGCGTAATAGAGTTCATCATCGATCTCGTGCATCCGGCGCGATTGGTCGCGCAGGTACTCGCTTTCGGTCTGTTGCACGAGCCGTTTGTTCGACGGCTCGCTGAACAATTTGAGGAGGCGCGGGTGTTTGGGCAGACCGCGTGATGCGCGGAGCAACTGCACACCCGCCTCTTCCTGCTTCCCCTCTTCAAGAAATTTCTCCGCATCTGCCACGATTTTGGAGACGTATGTCCGCTGGGCGTTGACCAGCCGCTCTACCTGCGGCTTCATTTCGTTGAATTTGTGGTCTTCGCTCTTCGTCGGACCGCTGATAATCAGCGGTGTGCGGGCCTCGTCAATGAGCACCGAGTCGACCTCGTCAACGATGGCAAAATAGTGCTCCCGTTGGACGAGGTCGATCTTGTCAACCACCATGTTGTCGCGCAGGTAATCAAAACCAAATTCGTTGTTCGTGCCGTAGGTGATGTCACAACCGTACTCGCGGCGGCGCTGTGCAGAGTCCATGGTGTTCTGAATGCAGCCGATCGTGAGTCCGAGGAAGGTGTAGATCTGCCCCATCCAGATGCAGTCGCGTTTGGCCAGATAGTCGTTCACGGTGACCAGGTGCACACCGCGCCCTGCCAGGGCATTCAAGTATATCGGCATTGTCGCGACAAGCGTCTTGCCTTCACCGGTCGCCATCTCGGAAATCTTCCCCTGATGCTGCACGATCCCGCCAACCAACTGCACATCAAACGGTACCATGTCCCAGACCGCGGGATGGCCGAGCAGGTCATACGTCCATTGCCGGTCTTTAAGCCGCCGGCAGGCTTCCTTCACGACGGCAAATGCCTCGGGGAGGATCTCGTCGAGAAGATCTTTGGTAATGGTATCCCGTTCCTTCTCCAGTGCGGTGATGTCGTCGAGTAGCTTCTCCCGGGCACTGGCGTCCATATCCCCCTGCAGATCGTGCCGCAACTCCGCGATCTGGTCTTCCGTCTCCTTGACCGCATCCTGGATCTGTTTCCGGAATGCAGGCGTTTTTGCCTGAAGATCGGCGTCACTCAGCACCTGCAGTTCCTCGCCGAAGGCGTTGATCTGCTCAACAATCGGGAGCAGTGCGTTGACATCCTTTTCGTGTTTGCTGCCAAACAGCTTTCCGATAATCCCCAACATGGTTACCACCGCAAGAGAGTGAACGACGTCAATCGATCCCGGCGCCATCGCGCAGGAGAGTATATCACACCATTAATGCATAATATAAAGAGATTCCGCCTACCGTGCAATCTGTTGATTTTTCAAGGATTCTTTGACAGAATAGAGGAGTTCCCAAGAAAGGATTCTCCATGGTAAACCGCATCATCGGTGTTCTCCTGAGTGCTCTCATCATCGGATGCACAGGCGGCCGGGAGGCAATGCAGACCCCGCCGTCTCCAATCTCACCGCTCAACGCGCTGAGCATTTCTTCCTTCCCGCAGCTAAAGTCACAGATCGATGGGTTGCTCGCGGATTCGCTCTTCCCCCCCTCAAATGTCGGGATCAAAATCGTCTCTCTGACACGGGGCGAGCACCTGTATTCTCTGAACGACAAGATGTTGTTTAACCCCGCGTCCAACGAAAAACTCCTCACCACCGCCACGGCACTGGTGAATCTCGGCACATCGTATGGCTTCTCGACGGCCGTATTCGCCGACACACTGCGCCGTGTTCTTATCCTCAAAGGCTACGGAGATCCGCTTACGTCAACCGGGGACATCGATTCGCTCGCACGGCGCGTTGCTCCATACCTTTCCGGGACCGCCCCCTGGCGTGTGGCCGTCGATGTCTCCTTCTTCGACGATCTTCCCTGGGGAGCAGGATGGACGTGGGATGAAGAACCTGCGGCATACGGGATGTTCATCTCCCCGGTCACACTTAACAACAATACGATCACCGTGAGGGTTCTTCCGTCCCAAAACGCAGGATCACCCCCTTTGATCTGGATTGATCCGCCCACTTCCTACGTGACCCTTGAGAATACCGCCACCACCGTTGTCGATTCACCCACGGTCCGGCTGGAAATTTCCAGGAAGTGGCGGGAACGCTCCAACGCCATCACGGTGGCGGGACAAATCCGACTAGGCGGTCGCACCCGTACTGAACAACTGAGTCTCTGGAAGCCTGAACTGTATGCAGGCACCGTATTCGCCGAACGGCTCCAGACCTGCGGCATCCCTGTGACAGGCACAGTGACCGCCGACACCACGACTGCGGCAATGATCGAGATGGAGCGCTACGTTCATGGTATTGACACGGTTCTCACATTCCTCAACAAAGAGAGTGACAATCTCTCGGCGGAGTGTGTGCTCAAGACCATCGCTGCAGAAAAACTCGGCATTCCCGGCTCTGCAGAGGCAGGTAAGACCTTCGTGCACAAATATCTCTCGGAATGCGGTGTGGATACAAATCGCATTTCCGTCGCAGACGGCTCCGGGCTGTCACGATACAATCTGACCTCCGCAGCAACGATCGTGAGTTTGCTCGAGAGGGTCTACAGGGATGATCAGAGCTACCCCCTTCTCTACCACGCCCTTCCCATCGCAGGAGTCGATGGGACCATTGCATCACGAATGAAGGGGACACCGGCTGCGGGCAACCTTCGCGCCAAAACCGGATCACTGAGTGCGGTCTCAGCACTGTCCGGCTATGTCCAGACCCTCGACGGGGAGATGCTCGCGTTTTCGATACTCATGCAGAACTACCCCGGCGCAACGCGACCCTACCGGATGGTACAGGATGCAATAGGGGTGTATTTGGCAGGCTTGAAGAGGGGGGACATCCGATGAGACAACGCCGGTTATCCATGACCCAGCGGCTATGGGTCATGGATAGTCCGGCATTCTGCCTGCAGTTGGTTATGGGGCGACGAGGAACACAACTCCCAGCGGCGGCAGCGTAAGAGACAGCGATTGCATCCTCCCGTGCGACGGCACCGGCTCAGTGTCAAGACCTCCGTTGTTGCCGACGTTTGCACCACCGTATGCATCGCTGTCACTGTTCAGGGCCTCACGCCAATACCCGGGAACTGGCACACCGACCCGATACCCGTAGCGTACAACGGGTGTGAGATTGCAGGCCACCAGAACTTTTCTTCCGTTCGATTTGTCGTTCCGCATAAAAACAAGAATGCTGTTTTCCCAATCGCGAAAATCAATCCAGCTGAACCCTTCGATCGAGAAGTCTACCTCGTGCAGGGCCGGTTCTGAACGCAGGAGCATATTCAAATCCCGCACCCAACGCTGCAAACCGCGGTGAAACGGATAGTCAAGGACGTTCCACTCCAGACTCTCCTCGTGATTCCATTCGCGCCATTGACCCAACTCACATCCCATGAAGAGCAGCTTTTTCCCCGGATGACCGTACATGTAGCCAAGAAGTAACCGCAAATTGGCGTACTTCTGCCATTCATCTCCCGGCATTTTTCCCGCCAGGGCCCCCTTGCCATGCACAACTTCATCGTGTGATATTGAAAGGACGAAGTTTTCCGAGAAAGCGTACCAGATGCTGAACGTAAGCTGATTGTGATGGTATTTCCGGAACACAGGATCCTTTTCAAAGTAGTCAAGGGTGTCATGCATCCACCCCATATTCCATTTCATGCCAAATCCCAGTCCCCCCACATACACGGGGCGTGAAACCATAGGCCAGTCCGTGGACTCTTCGGCGAATGTTTGAACATCGGAGAATGCACCGTACACCGCCTCATTAAACCGCTTCAAGAACGCAATAGCTTCCAGGTTTTCCTTCCCTCCGAAAACATTCGGGATCCATTCGCCTTCCTTGCGAGAGTAATTCCTGTAGAGCATTGACGCCACTGCATCCACGCGGATACCGTCAATGTGATACTTTTCGAGCCAGTACAGAGCGCTGCTTATCAGGAATGCCCGGACTTCATTGCGGCCATAGTTGAAGATATAACTCTTCCAATCGGGATGATATCCCTCCCGTGCATCGGCATGTTCGAACAGATGCGTCCCGTCAAAGTATGCCAGCCCGTGTTCATCACCCGGAAAATGCGACGGCACCCAGTCCAGGATCACCCCGATCCCGTTCTGGTGCAATACATCAACCAGAAACATGAAATCCTGTGGCGTCCCATACCTGCTCGAAGGGGCAAAATATCCGGTGGTCTGATATCCCCAGGAACCGTAGAAAGGATGCTCCATGATGGGCAGAAGTTCGACGTGCGTGAATCCCATTTCATTGGCATACGCCGCAAGCCGTGGCGCGAGTTCGCGGTACGTGAGCGACCGGTTCGACTCTTCCGGCACACGCCGCCATGAACCGTTGTGAACCTCATAGATGCTCATCGGTGCATCAAGCGCGTTGGCTTTGTGCCTGTGAGTCATCCAGCCGGCGTCGTTCCAGGTGTAGTCCAGTGACCAGACTACGGACCCGGTCTTTGGCGGACATTCCCAGTGCACGGCAAATGGATCGCCCTTATCCGCCTGGTACCCGAGAAAGCGTGAATCAATATGGTACTTGTAGATCATGCCCTCTTTGATGCCGGGCACGAACAGCTCCCACACACCGGAGCCGTCTTTGCGTGGTTGCATCGGATGCGCATCGCGTGTCCAACCATTAAAATCCCCTACGACAGAAACGCGTTCAGCGTTGGGCGCCCAGACCCGAAACCAGGTCCCGGAAATGCCGTTCCGGATGCCCACGTGAGATCCGAGCGCATCATAAAGCCGGAAATGGTTGCCTTCTTTGAAAAGATATATATCATGATCGGTCATGCATTGGTCCCTTCACGGTGTTCAGACGAGCCGGAGAAACTGCCAGTAGACCCCTGCCTGGAGCAACGTCAGCGGGACACTCGCCCGGGCGAACTGGATGAACGACAGGGTTTGGTGGGAAAGGTTCACTGACCGTCCCGATGCTGGTCATCCCCGGAGGCGTTCCGCTGCATCGGGACAAACCGCACCGGCATGACTTCGCGGCGCAGGAACTCCCCGTTCCGCCTTTCCCCCACGACAAGCGTCTGTACATCATACGGGGAACCCACCGGCATCACCAGCCGGCCACCCTCTTTCAACTGCGCAATAAGGGGCGCAGGGATCTCCTCTGCAGCCGCGGTAATGACGATGGCATCGAAGGGAGCATGTTCGGGCCATCCAAGATAGCCATCACCGGAACGGGTGACGACATTCAAATATCCGAGCGCATACAACCTATCCCGCGCCATGTCTGCAAGCGCCGGCAGAATCTCGATGGTAAAAACGGTATCCACTATTGTGGCGAGTACTGCCGCCTGATATCCCGAACCCGTCCCCACTTCAAGCACCCGCTGCCCTGCACGCGCCCGCACGAGTTCAGTCATAGCCGCAACCATATAGGGCTGGGAAATCGTCTGCCCTCCCCCGATAGGCAACGGGGTGTCAGCATACGCATTGCTCACTTCATCCACGGGAACAAACCGGTGGCGCGGCACCTGGCGCATGGCCCGCAGCGTCCCTTCGTCGGTCACACCGCGACTGACAATTTGGGATTGTACCATCTGGTCACGTTGCCGGACGTATGCATCCGGCGTAGGGGAACATCCGGCCATGAGGGTAAGCATCACGGCAACACCCGTCACCTGTAGCACTTTTGAGGATTTGCGCATTGCTGTCGGAGTCATTTACTCCCTTGCGGTCAGACCCATATAGCGGAGATCCACCCCGCGGAGCGCTTCTCTCGCTACTTCCTCCTGATTGTGCAATACATACAACACCGTCGGCTGTATCAACGGGCTGACTCCGTTGAATCCCTCTCCCTCGAAATAGTAGTCGATTTCTGCATCGTCAAGAATGGACTTCACGATGGCAATGTCGGCGGCGTTATACGTCGCCAGAACGCGAACATAGCCGTTCTTCGAATGATCAGGTTCGGAAGGGAGCACAGACACAAGGGGTACTCTGCAGTCCACACACTCCGCAATCCCAAGGAGATACTCGGACTTGCATTGAGGACAAAACATGAGGAACCTCCGGGAATGTGGGACCTAGCATAAGCTAACAAACCGGAGGAAAGGTGTCAAGCAGGAAGAATCAATTGTGGATTGTGGATTCACATTCCACAATCCACAATTGAACGAGACTCCTTATTCCATGGGGCGAATCCGTATGTTTCCGCCCGAGGTATGAGCGTAGATCAATGGTCCACCACCGTTTATTGTCCCTTTTACCTCTGAATCCTTGATTTTCCCGGAAACGGTCACCGGCAGGTCGCACTGAACGTCACCACCGCTCGTTGATGCATCGATGTTCGCGGCTGAGCCCTTGGCGATATGGACTTCAACATTACCACCGGAAGTCTCCGCATGAACACCCTTGTTCCCACCACGAACTTTAACCGTGACATTCCCGCCCGAAGTCTCGGCCCGCACTCTGCCCTCTACGTCCGCAACCGTGACATTTCCTCCCGAGGTCGCGCCTTCTACGTCCCCGGTCACCGAATTCACAAACACATCCCCTCCGGAGGACTCTGCACGCACATTTCCCTTGGCCGACTCGACGTGGATGTTGCCTCCGGAAGTCGTCAGGTCCACTTTCCCCTCGACTTTAGTCGCCCGCACGTCCCCTCCCGAGGTCTTTCCCTCCACGGATCCCTGGGTATCCTCAATTTCCACATCACCGCCGGACGTGCCAAGTCTGAGGTTGTAGTTGCGGGGAACCGAAATGGTGAACTTAGCGTCCATTTCATATGAACGGAAAATCTTCCACCCGCTATTATGGCTCTTTCCCTTCACCTCGACACCGCCGGAAGTCTGTTCTGCCTTGATCTCAAACTCATCTATGTCCTTCTGCCGTCCCTCCATTTCAACGAGAATGCTCACCTCATTTGACGATGTACCGGTCACGCGGATCGACCCTGCATCCGTGTTCACATTGAGCGTACCACCGGGAGAGACCTGGAACTTCTTTTCAAAACGTCGGTTTGCGGCAACGCCGGATATCGACGCGGCAACCAGCAGAAAGCTGACGAACACTGTGAGACGAGATGCGGACATAGCCATGTCTCCTGAATTTGAGTCATGCAGTAGTAGGAAGAGTACTCTTCCTCTTTAGACGACTGCAGGTGAACAAAGGTTGCGCCCATTTTGCTTTTCCTTTCTCTTTTTCCTATGTTTTCTCCACTTATTCCACAATACATGCCGGATCCGATGCCCCATCTTTCTCTCCTGCTTATGCTTGCGGTCGTTGCTGCCAGCTGTTCTCGGGATCAGCCCCGCACAAATGTATCAGCCCAATCGACCACGGCCAGGAAGACCATGCCAGCAAACCCGGAATTCAGCGGATCTCGAGCGTTTGACCTCTTGCTCAAGCAGACCTCCATGGGGCCCAGAAATCCGGAATCCGCAGGCCATGGCAGTTGCCTCCAATTCCTTCTCTCTTCCCTGCAATCCACCGCTGACAACGTGCAGACGCAGGAGTTCGTCCACGCCGGATACGCCGGGGAAAAGCTTCATCTGACCAACATCATCGCATCGTTCAGGCCGACAGCCTCCTCCCGGATTCTGCTGTGCGCCCATTGGGATACTCGCCCACGCGCCGAACGGGATGAAGACCCGACAAGGCGGAATCAACCCATCCTCGGTGCCAACGATGGGGCTAGCGGGGTTGCCGTACTTCTCGAAATCGCCGCGCTTCTGAAAGCGACTCCCCCCCCCGTGGGAGTCGATATCGTCCTGTTCGATGGCGAAGACTATGGAAAGGAAGGCGATCTTGATCAGTACTTCCTTGGATCCCGTCATTTTGCCCGTACCCAACCCTCGCACTACCGGCCGGAGTATGGCATACTTCTCGATATGATCGGCGATGCCAACCTTGATATTCCAAAGGAACAGCATTCCCTCCGCTCGGCTCCCGATGTGATGAACACCGTCTGGACTACTGCCAGAGAACTTGGCATCACCCAATTCTCAGACCAGATCGGGGACGAAATCCTCGATGACCATATTCCTCTCAATGAGGCAGGTATCAAGACCATCGATATTATCGACTTTGCCTACCCCGACGCTTCGCACCGCTATTGGCACACCCACAACGACACACCTGAACACTGCAGCGCAGAAAGTCTCGGCGCCGTCGGCACGGTTCTGACGCATGTGATCTACCAGAGCACACCATAAGAGCGGAGACGCACGAACCGGAGTTCCACGCATGCCTGCGACGTACAAAGAGGTGGCAATTCAATCCGGTGAGGAAGTTTTCGATCGCATGGTGGCGTTGCTGGGCCAGTTGGGGTTCGAAGGATTCTGGGAAGATGGCGATACGCTGAAATGTTATATCAGCGATCAACGATGGTCACCAACTCTCCACACCGAAATCGTAGAAGTGCTGCGACTGGTCCATAGCACAAGCCGCAGTCCTCTTCCCGCAATTACCATCTCAACGATTGAGAACATTGATTGGAACGCGGAGTGGGAGAAGACTATCCGGCCGATTCGGGTTGGCCGACGGATCGTGATCGCCCCCTCCTGGAATATGTACACACCGCAGCCTGAAGATCTGGTGCTGACCATCGATCCCAGAATGTCGTTCGGCACCGGATACCATGAAAGCACACGCCTCATCCTGCGGCTTTTGGAGAACACCGTGAAGCCCGGGGACCGGGTTCTCGATATTGGCACGGGCACCGGTGTACTGGCTATTGCTGCGCTCAAGCTCGGTGCAAGAGCCGCCGTCGGAGTCGATATTGACGAATGGTCGGAGATGAACGCCCGGGAGAACGCACGCGTGAATGGCGTTGCAGACCGGTTCACAATCCTGAAGGGAACTCTCGCTGACGTCCCACCCGGGAAATTCGATCTGGTCGTGGCAAATATTCAACGCATTGTGCTGGTGCCCATCGCTGCCCCGGATGGTCCAGCGACTCTTCCCTTCCGCACACCTGCTTCTTTCCGGACTACTGCTTGACGATGTGGACGAAGTCTCCGAATCTGCAACAGCGTCGGGTGTCCGCATCCTGTCACGCGAGGATGAGAACGAATGGGTCGCGTTGTCGCTGCAATCGATGTAGGAACAAATACCGTTCTCCTGCTTATCGCACGGGTGGACAGAGACGGGACCCTTACACCCATCAAAGAGATCTATCGGGTACCTCGCCTTGGCACCGGTGTCGACGCCCGGAAGATGCTCGATCCCGATGCAATTGCAAGGGTGATCGCTGTCCTCGACGAGTACCGTGCAATCGCATCCTCTCACGGAGCCGATCAGACTATCGTATGCGCCACGAGCGCTGTACGTGATGCCGCAAACCGCGGCGATTTCATTCGTCTTGTGCATCAACAAACAGGTCTGAACCTCGAAGTCCTTAGCGGCGAAGAGGAGGCTCTCTGGTCATACCTTGGCGCCATCAGCGACCTCCCATCCGCCAATCAGGTCCTTGTACTGGATATTGGCGGCGGCAGTTCAGAGATGATCTGGGGGGACGCTCAAACGATCAACAAACGCGTAAGCATCAACATTGGCGCCGTCCGATTGACCGAGCGATGTTTTCACCGCGATCCGCCCTCTGAAGAGGAAATCAACAAAGCGGGCGGTTTGATCGACACAGCCCTTGGGTCCATCGCACACACCCCGTTCCCCGCAGCGCTGCTTGTCGCTGTCGCGGGCACACCAACCACACTCGCCACTCTCGCCCTGGGGCTGAAGGAATTCTCACAGAAAGCCGTCGCTGGATACGTGTTGGAACGGGAGGTCATCGAGAGACTGTGGCACCAGCTACACCGACTCCCTGCTGCAGAGATACAAAAGCTTTCGGATGTGCTTGAGGGGCGCGCGGATGTGATCACTGCGGGCACGCTGATTCTGAGGAGAACCATGGATCGGTTCGGGTTTAATGCCGTGACGGTAAGCGATAAAGGACTGCGGTACGGATTGGTTCTTCGGAACGAGAAGCCCGTTTGACAATAGTCAATAGTCCATGGACTATCGTCAACTGGTTCTCATGCGTGCGACAGTATCCTTCAGCACCAATACCACCCTCTCCAGATCTTCCGGACGATTCATCTTCCCGAACGAGAATCTGACTGACGCCGCGGCTGTTGCGGGGTCCCTTCCCATCGCTGTTAGAACATGGGACGGCTGCACGCTCCCTGACGTACAAGCAGAACCGCTCGACGCGCAGATACCCGCCAGATCCAGATTCACAATCAGCATCTCCCCTTGCATCGGCATCTGCGCGCCGTCAAATGAAATATTCAGGATGTTCGGGAGGCGCGCGGGAGATGCGGAATTCACAAGAGCTCCCTTAAAATCCTCGTTGACCCTCTTCTCCAGTGCGTCCCTCAGTGATGACAAGCGCAGCCGTTCTTCGGGCATTGCCGCAATTGCCAGTTCAACGGCCCTGGCAAAGCCGACAGCCAGTGCAACATTCTCCGTACCTGGTCGCCGCCCCCGTTCCTGTCCGCCGCCAAACAGGAATGGACTCCACGGTGTGCCGTTCCGGATGTAGAGTGCACCGATCCCTTTCGGTCCGTACAGCTTGTGAGCCGTCAAACTCATAAGGTCGACCCCAAGTTCGTTGACGTCCACCGGGATCTTCCCGAGACACTGCACGGCATCACTGTGAAGTAACGCCCCGGCCGCATGCACCTGCGCGGCAATTTCCCGGAGGGGGGTAAGGGCACCGACTTCATTGTTCCCGTACATCAGCGAAACAAGCAACGGATTCTTCTTCAGTACCGAGTGCAGCGATTCGCCCTCCACGACCCCGTACCCGTCCACCGGCAATACAAACACGGGATGGCCGGACATCCCAATTTCTTCGCATGGAGAGAGGACTGCGTGATGTTCTGCCGCTGCCGTCACAATTCCCCGCCGACCAGCTGCCGGTGCTGCGTGGAGAACACCGGCAATAGCCGCGTTGTCGGATTCCGTTCCGCCACTCGTGAACACCAGTTCGCCCGGTTGCGCTCCTATGCAGCGCGCGATGGTCGCCCGTGCCGATTCAAGCGCCGCCTTGGCTTCGCGCCCGGCAGCGTGCACCGACGAAGCATTGCCGAAAATACCGGAGAAGTACGGCTCCATCGCCTCGCGCACGCGCGGATCGACAGGAGTAGTCGCCGCGTGGTCAGAGATACATTCTGTCCCATAGAGGAAATCTACCGTTTGGTTTAGCGAATCCAGGAGGAGCATCTTGGTCTCCCGGTAACTGCCTGATTGAAGTCTGTAGAGGTACACGCCGCTCGCAAGCCCGGAACCGTCAAAATGCACAGTGTAGTGGCCTGCACCCTTTCTTTCGTTCACCAGACTCGGCCACCTCACGACCCAGCAAGTCATACACGCTGAGCCTTACAGGACTAGACCCTAGACCCGAGACCCTAAACCCATCACTTTCACCCAAGACCCCAGACCCTGTCGTCTC
>CAWKHH010000004.1:0-169857 GCA_963849385.1 Ignavibacteriota bacterium
CAGACCGAACGAAAACGGTTGGAAGAAGTCCCCCACTCCCCCAAGGCTGTCAAGGAGCACCGATAGGGTGATCGTCGGTCCGTTCATCGTCGTCTCTTCGTTTTGCGTCCCCGGGTTGTACGTCGAAGTGCGAGGGGTCATAACGGTCGCGCGTTCCATGGTGCCGAAGAGGTAGTTCAACGGAAGCCCCCACGCTCACGCTGTGCGTGGGCGCATATGAAAGGCCGATCAGCCCCTTGCTGATGCCTCCCGTGCCAGTATAGTGCAGACCGTACAGCATGGTGTCTGCGGGTGTCACGTAGGAGCCTGAAGAGTAGGTATTATAGTCCACCTTGCTGTACGGAGTAAATCCTGTCGCGAGCACGATGCCGTGTTCCGTCGACAGGGGGAAGGCAAGAATTGCGCCGCTGACATCTCCACGTGCGAGGAACCGCGATGTCGTCGCATTGGAGGAGTTGAAGCCTTCGTACAACATGCTTGCTTCGACGCGTGCGCGGTCGATCTTTCCCCAGGTCGCCGGAGAGAGTGTGTTGATGGAATACGGGCTGGTCAGCGCATAGCCGGCAAATCCCATGCCGGCCGCCCGCACACTGGGAAGGTACCGGAGGTCGCCGATGCCGATGAGAGAGTAGATGGAACCACCGCTCCCCGCGAGCATGGTGTGCGAAGCCAGCACAATGGTCAACGTCAGAATCCTGCTACGTGTGTTCACGTGGTGGCCTCCTCAGTTCTTCGGCACGGAATAGATGATCTTCAGGCGCGGCACGCGTGTTGAATCCGCGAGGTAGTTGTACACCGTCACAAGATCGAATGAGTGGAACTCGCGCGCACCGTCGGTGCGCAGCAACAGCCCGTCGTTGGGTCCGCGCACCCAGGATTGCACCGCATGCGTAATGTTGGCGGTGTATGTCGTCGCTGACCCCGGAACAATCCTGGCAGTGGCGCTCGTTGCCTCGAAGGCGGATGTGGTCGTCGTCCCCTGCATAACGTGAACAGCCACGGCCGTGTCGCCCGCAAAGCGATTGAGCCAGCTGGTCGCCGGATCGCGGTGCAGCGTTAACAGGGCGTTGTTGACAATCGCCCCTTTCGGAAGCAGAGAGACGTCGAAATTCATGATACTGCGGTAGACGATCCCGGCCTGCAGGTAGTCAAGTTTTGGATCGCTGTCGAGGCCGTCGACATTTCCGACGAACGTATCGACGCCCAGACTGTAGGTCACCGTGTCAATGACCGTTCCCGCAAGGTTGCTGCAGATGAGACGGACGCTGGGAACCCAGGCGGTGGAATCGTTTTCGAACGACTGGAATCCGCGGACAACGGTCGCAGATGCCGTCGGCACGAGAATTATGCCATAGCGCAAAGTGAAGTCGGTGGATGTCGGGGTTACCATCCACTCGCGCGCCATCGCGGTATCGAGATCGATTGCCACTTTTTCGGTGTCGAGCCCGATTCTGCCGGAATAGTTGCCGCGGATGACGGATGGATCATAGAAATCGGTTTGCACGCTGTCCCATGTCAACGTTCCCTGGTTCCACGTATGGTTCAACCGGTGCACGGTGAAGGCGAGCTGGCCGGTCGAATCGCCGTAGAACGAGGCTCCCCGAAGATAGAGTGTAGCGGAGATCACGTTGACGGTATCACGATTCGGGAAGTAGCTCGCATAGAATGCAAGTACCGTGGAAGCCGTGTACTTCCCGCTCCGTCCGACGAGATTGACGGTGCTGTTCATGGCGGTGAACTGTTTGAATGTCGAACCGCCGGTGGCCACGATGGTTGTTTCGCGGACCGCCATCTCCACGAAAGGGAGTTGCGGGGTAAGTAACGCGTTTTGCTCTGTCGGGTCGTCGCTGCACGCGGACAACAGCACGGAGAGCGCGGACAGCACAAGCAGCCGGCGACTGATACCGTTATGCATGGGGATGCAATTCTCCTTCAAGATGTTGCACGATAAACATCACCGCTTCTGCCACCGTTGGGGCAATGAACTCGGGGACGATGCCGGCGCGACGGCATTCGTCGACAGAAAACCGGCCATACCCGGTCAGCACAAGAATGCTGCGAGTGCCGGCAGCTTTTGCGGTTTCAATGTCGAGTGTCTTATCGCCGATGACGAATGACTTGTTAAGGGCGATCGGCAACTCGCTGGCGGCGCGCTGCATCATGCCGGTGCGGGGCTTGCGGCATGTGCATTCTACATTGTACGGCGGGCGGCCTTCCGTCGGGTGGTGCGGACAATAATAGATGCGGTCGAGATGCGCCCCGGCCGCGGCGAGCAAGTGTTGCAGCCGGTCATGAATCTGCACGAGATCGGCTTCGGTCACGAGGCCGCGGGCAACGCCGGACTGATTGGATATCACACAGGTCAGGATCTGACGATCATTCAACATGCGGATTGCCTCCGCCGCACCGGGGATCAACCGCACCTCATCCGGCGTGCGAAGGTACCCGACGTCGTCTATCAGTGTGCCGTCACGATCAAAGAAGACTGCGATACGTCCGTCTGTCACTTGCGCGCGAGACTCCTATACACCTGAACATACTTCTTCGCAGACGCCTCCCACGAGAAATCCTGCGCCATGCCGTTCTTCATAAGCTTGCGCCATGCCGTCGCCTCGCCGAACACTGCGACCGCCCGCTGGACTGTCTTCAGCAGGTCGCCGCTGTCGTAGCGCGCAAATTTGAAACCCGTTCCGTTCCCCGACGCCGCCTGGAATTCCGTGATGGTATCATCCAGACCGCCGGTCGCGCGAACAACCGGCACCGTGCCGTACCGCAGGCTGTAAATCTGGTTCAACCCGCACGGTTCGTATCTCGAAGGCATGAGGAACATGTCGCTGCCTGCTTCGATGAGATGCGCCAGTTCATTATCAAACCGAAGGGCGATCCCGACTTTGCCGGGGTTCTTCCGCGCGGCCTTTTCAAAGAGATCATGATACTTCTTCTCGCCGGTACCCAGCACCACCAGCTGCAGACGCATCTTCATGAGGTCATCCATGATCTGGCCGATCAAATCAAAGCCCTTCTGATCCGCAAGACGGGAGATGATGCCGATGACCGGTATGGATGTATCGCACGGCAGGTCCATGCGATCCAGCAGCGCCCGCTTGTTTTCAATCTTGAGGTCGGTCGACTTGATGTCGTATCGCTGCGGTATCAGCGCATCTCCGGAGGGGTCCCAAACCGAATAATCCGCGCCGTTCAGTATTCCGGTGAGATCGCGTTTGCGGCGTTCCGCAATGTCCTGCAATCCGCAGCCGAATTCCTCGGAGGAGCGGATCTCTTCTGCGTACTTTTCACTCACCGTGGTGATTGCATCGGAGTAGACCAGACCGGCCTTCAGAAAATTGAGATTGCCCCAGGCGATGACCCCGTCTTCAGCGTCGAGTTCCCTGGGCAACAGTGTGCGTGCAAATGATGCATGCGGAAACACGCCCTGGTACGCCATGTTGTGAATTGTGAAGACGGTCCGCGTGTCTTTGTAAAAGGGATCGTTCTTGTACAGCGTCTTCAGGTACGCCGGCACCAGGCCTGTTGGCCAGTCGTTGCAGTGAATAATATCGGGGGCCCACCCGAGTCGTTTCAGGACCTCGAGTATCCCGCGGCAAAAAAAAGTGAACCGGACGTCGTTGTCGGGATAGTCTTTTTTGGTGTCCGGATTGATATAGAGGCCCGAACGTCCAAAGAGCTCGTGATTGTCAAGCAGATAGACCTGTACCTTTGCGTGCGGTGTCGTGATGAAGGAGGATTTGAGACTCGCGGCATAGGTCACTTTGCCGACGGGAATCTCAATATCCTTCATACGGATCATCTCATGCAGCTTGGCTTTCCGCTCATTGATGCAGCCGTATCGCGGCAGCATCACGCGGATCTCGTGATCCATCTGCCGGATGACCTGTGGCAGGGCACCGGAGACATCAGCCAGCCCACCGGTCTTGGCGAACGGCTCGACTTCGCTGGAAACAAAAAGAACGTTCAGAGGACGAGGCATACCGCGGAGATGGAGTGGTCGTTAGGTTTGAGCATTCGGTTGCAGTACATTGTCTATAAAGGTACACAATTCCACACGAACAATCAAATTACGTGACTTGGCGCACGTCAGAACCGGGGGGTCGCTTGACATTCAGGGTGTCAATTTCTATATTACATGGCGTAAACTTTCATAAGACGTGGAGATCAGCCTATAGGGGTGTTTGGTTAAAGGTTTGCATGCACCGGGCCGCGCTAGGCGGACTCCTTTAACAAACATTTTCTACGACAGAAGCTGAGACTTCCATGCACATCTTCACGAGCCGAATGTTATGGTTGTCTGCTAACGTTCGGTTTTTTGTTTGTGCGGAGGACAATCGGCAATGACCCCTCGTTTTCATCCACCACGTCGGGCTATGCTGACCTGTGCGTTGTTTGCCTTTGCCTTTGCCATTGCCGTCCCTGTCCGTGCGGCAGATACCCCGGCCTTCTCGCTCCGTGACCCCGAAGTCGATACCCGGGTGCTTGGAGGGAATACCCTCCGGATCGTATACCGCCCTTCATCTCTGCGATTCGACACGGTGATTGTGGGGGGAAAGGCATACCTCCGCATAGACTTTGCCCAGGCAGTGCGTCCGTTCCCTATTACCCAGGCCGGCACTCCGGATCTCCCCTGGCGACACATCCCCCTTGCATTTCCCACCCGCGGGACAAATGTGGTGCGTGTCATCGCGGCGGACTATGAAGAGCTGCGTGGCGTCTCAGTGCTTCCCGTTCCGTCTCTTGAGACCCGTGATGGCTCTCTGGAGCCTGCCGGATATGTCGAACGACGCGACCTGCCGCGCGGCCTGTCGCCTGACCCCATCGCGCTGCTGGCCGGGCCGTCCAGAGGTGCGCAGTGCGTTGATCGGGAGTTTGCGTGTCTGGCCGGTGCAGTACGATCCCGCTGCACGCACGTTGCGCAAATACTCCCGGATCGTCCTCGAAGTGCAATTCGACGGGGATCGGCCGGAAGCCGTACAGAGCGGTGACGTTACGTTCCTGGCGAATGCCGTGGCAAACCCTGAAATGCTCCAGCTCTGGCGTACACCAACGGTTTCGATCCGTAAAACCGCTGCTGCCTCCAGCGTTCTCGCTACCGGCGATTGGTACAGGCTCACTGTTTCGGAAGAGGGGATCTACAAGATCGATGCTGCGTACCTTGCCGCCGCCGGCATCAACGCGGGCTCGATTGATCCGCGGACTATCAAGATCTACGGCAACGGAGGAAAGGAACTCTCTGAGGACGTTGCGGTCGTCCGGCCATCCGATCTTGTGGAGAACGCCATATACGTTGAAGGGGAAGCCGATGGTCAGATGGGATCCGGAGACTACGTACTCTTCTACGGACGTGGTGTCCGGGGTCTGACCTACGACCCCGTTTCCCGTTCCGTGCAGCACTATATACACCACTACAGCGATGTCAACTACTATTGGCTGACCTTCGGTGGGGCGAGAGGCAAACGGATGGTCGACCAGCCCTCCCTCGCAGCCCCTCCGGATGTTGTGGTCGAGCGGTTCCCGGACGCGATCTTCATCGAAGAGGAGAAGGTGAACATTCTCAGCTCCGGCAAGGACTGGCTCGGGCAGTCTCTCAGCGGTCCGAGCGCTTCCTTCACCTACGTCAATGCTCTTCCCGGGCTGGTGGCGAACGATTTTATCCGATACCGGTACTCTCTCGTCGCTCATGACGGGACGACACCGCAGTTCACCGTGAAGGATGGCGGTGTGACTCTCGGTACGTTCGTTCTACCGCCCACTTTTGACTATCTGTATGCAACGGGAGGCATCTGGCAATCGATTGGCACATCATCCCTGACAAACGCGACAAGTCAGTTCAACGTCGGTTTTTCCTCCCCCAGTAACGCGGCAGAAGGCTGGGTCGATTGGATCGAGATTGTGTATCCGCGCATGCTCTGGGGCGTGAACAACTTCCTGCGATTCCGCTCGCCCGACACCACGGCCGTTGCCGAGTTCCGGCTTCAGCAATTTTCCGCGATGCCAATGGTCTTCAACGTCTCGGACTATGCGAACGTGCGGTTGTTCAGCGGAGTCAGCGGGTCGTATATGTTCCGCGATTCGCTCAAGGCTGGGTCAGTCACTGAGTATTGCGCAGCAGGATCGGGCGCGTGGAAGACGCCTTCCGCCGTTCAAAAGATGGCGAACCAGGACCTGCACGGCTACGGCGCGGGGGCCGATTTCATCATCGTGACAAGCTCTGAATTCAGGGCGGCAGCTGATCGGCTGAAAGCGTACCGCGAACAACCCTCGGCCGGCGGATTGAGTACGACCGTTGTCGACGTAAACCAGATCTACAACGAGTTCAGCGGCGGCGTGCCCGATATCTCCGCAATCAGGGACTTCCTGAAATCTGCCTACGACGCGTGGATCCCGCAGCCGAAATTCGTGCTCTTCTTCGGCGGCGGATCCTATGACTATAAAGGGATTCTGGGATCCAAATCCAGCTACGTGCCGACCTGGCAATCGGCGGAATCCCGGCACGACGTCAACAGCTATGCAACGGATGACTTCTTCACTGCGTTCGGATCTGACATGTCTCCTTCGCTCGTGGGCGGACGCATCTCCTCGCGGACGCTGGCAGAAGCACACACGGTTGTCGATAAGATCATCCGGTACGAGGACAACAGTGCCCGGGACAGCTGGAAGACCCGCATGCTGTTCGTCGGTGATGATGCGTGGACCTCGGAAGGAGGAGAAGTCGGCGACGGACCCGAGCACAGCAATGATGCAGAAACGCTCTCAAATCCCGTCAATACTCCCGACGAGCTGGAGAAAAAGAAGATCTACATCGCGGAATATCCCACGGTGTTCAGTTCGCAGGGACGTCGGAAACCCGGAGCTGCACAGGACATCCTTGACAACATCAACCAGGGCGTGTTGATGGTGAACTACTCGGGGCACGGCAATCCAAAAGTCTGGGCGCACGAGATGATCTTCGAGGTTACCACGTCCATTCCCCGGCTGGTGAATGCCGACCGTCTTTCGGTGTTCTTCCTCGCAACGTGCAATTTCTCGCAGTTCGACGACCCGAAGAATTACACCGGTTCAGAATTGTTGATGAACAAACCCGATGGCGCGGCGTCAGCTGTGATCTCTGCTTCACGCAAGGTTTTTGCTTCCGGGAATGCCGCGCTTAATCAAGGAACCTACCGCCGTTTGTTCGGCCGCGATGCGTATGGACGTGTCATCGTTGAACGCCTGGCGACCGCGCTTTTTCTCTACAAGGTATCCAGCTTCAACGGCGACAACGATCAGAAATTCTTCTACATGGGTGATCCGACCATGCGGCTGGCGTACCCGCGCGGTTTTGCGTCGATCGACAGCATCAACGGGCAGCCGGTGGACAGCGTGGGCGGTGTTGCGCGAACGCTGCCGATCGCCCTGAAAGCGCTCTCCCGTGTGACTGTCGTTGGCACGGTGCGCGATGCTGCAAACAGACCCGATTCGACGTTCCAGGGAATTCTCTCTCTCCGTGTGAACGACGTTTCGCGCATGAGGACCATCGTGAATTTCTACCCGGGTTTCAACTGGGAGTATCTGGCCTCCGGCGGCACTATCTATAAAGGAGAAAATTCGGTGTCGTCGGGGAAGTTCCGCGCCAGCGTTTATCGTGCCCAAGGATATTTCCTATGCCGACACTACCGGCCGGGCGCGACTCATGGCGTACCTGACGCGTCCGGAGGGTGACGGCGCCGGTTTCACCAACGCCATCCGGATCAGCGGGACTGACTCCGCTGCCATTGCAGATCATGAAGGCCCGGCCATTCGCATTGCCCTGGACAACAGAAACTTCCGTGCCGGCGATGTCGTGAGCGAACAGCCCGACGCTCATTGTCGATCTGCGTGACTCCAGCGGGATCAACACCTCCACGGCGGGCATCGGCCACCGTATCGAAGGATGGATCAACAACAGCGTCCAGAGCCGCGACCTGACCGAGTCCTACACAAGCACGCGCGACAATTTCCGTGAGGGCACCGTGCAGACGCAGCTTACCGGATTGCCGCTGGGCCGGAACAGCATTCGCGTCCGTGCGTGGGATTCCTACAACAACTCCGCGACCGCCGACACATATTTCGAGGTCGCCTCCTCGGATCAGTTGACCATTGCGGACCTCTTTAACTATCCGAATCCGTTTGCCGGGGAAACACAGTTTACGTTCCGCCACAACCAGCAGGGGGCTCTGGATGTGGAAATCAAAGTGTACACCATCGCCGGTCGCTTGATCCAACTGCTTCACACGACGTCGACAGGCGAGATGATGGTCCGCGTCCCGTGGGATGGGCGCGACCGCGATGGCGACAGGATCGCCAACGGTGTGTATCTGTATAAGGTCATGGTGCGTACTCTGGACGGCCGGTTCACCAGCGAAGCGCTGGGCAAACTTTCAATAGCGCGTTAAAGTCTTTCTTTGTCTGGATTACTCAATTCTTATTTGAAGGGAGTCGTTATGAAGAAGTTCACGCGGTTCCGCACAGCAAGTGCGCTCGTCGTTTTTGCCGCAGGGTGGTTGCTGACCCTGACCGAGGCACGGGCTCAGGGAGAGTCGGCGGTACCGTTCCTCCTCATTGCCCCCAATTCCCGTGCAAGCGGCATGGGAGAATCCGGCACAGGGTCGGTGGATGACGCGTCCGCGATCTTCTGGAATCCGGCCGAACTGGCATTTCTTAAAGGGCAGGAGATCAGCATCACGCACGCCAACTGGCTGCCGCAATTCAATCTCCCCGACCTGTACTACGATCATCTGAACTACAGGATGGATATCGATGCTATCGGCGGAACTATCGGTGCAAGCGTGACGTACCTGAGCCTCGGGGAATTTTCTGTGACGACATCCAAGGGCCCGGAGGTTGTCGACAAATTCAAATCTTTTGAATATGCTGTGACGGCCGGCTATGCAACGAAAGCCTATGACGATCTGGGGATCGGCTTGAACGTGCGGTATATTCATAGTGCCCTGTCTCCGATCGGCACGGAACAGGAACAGGGGAACGGCATAGCTTCAACGGTCAGCTTTGACCTGGCACTGATGTACCGCCCGGAAAAACTTGAGGTGCCGTTGCTTGGAGATGTCGGCCATCGGTTCAGTGCCGGCGTGAACCTTTCGAACCTCGGGCCGAAGGTGACGTACGTCGACGCGGCACAGGCCGACCCGTTACCTACGAATCTTCGCGTCGGGCTGGGCTACAAATTGCTCGAAGACGAATTCAACAACCTTCAGCTGAGTCTGGATTTCAGCCGCCTGCTTGTCCGCAGGCATGACGATGGAACGTCCGATCCCTTCTACAAGGCGTTGATCAGTTCGTGGGGGGATGGCAGCGGTTTACGGAAAGTGATTGTGAGCGGAGGCGCGGAGTACTGGTACGGGGCCCCGCGCTTGATCGCCCTGCGCATCGGATACTTCTATGAGAATCCGAATTTCGGCAACCGGAAGTTCATGACATTCGGCGCGGGCATCCGGTACGACATCTACGGATTTGATTTCAGCTACATCTCGGCGGCAGACAATCATCCGCTTTCCGATACGATCCGCTTCTCCTTGCTGATTGCCTGGGGTGGCGTGTAGGAGCGGCTTCAGGGAACCGGCAGCAGGGAGAGGGAGCGTGCATCAGAACGACGCACGCTCCCTGTTCCCTCTCTGACACCGCCGGTTCTTCGTTCAATCCCGGAACAACGAGTTTCTCCCTATGACGATCCTGCGAACGCTCCTTGTCAGTCTCCTGATCCCCTTCGCACTGCATGCTCAATTTCTCCTGCATCCTCTCACGTGCGCATCCGGGAGATGCGGCCAGGACTCCACGGGAGCGGGTTCTGGAGCCCATGCACATCAATATCCTCGCCGTGATGGTCCAGTTCCAGATCGACACCGATCAACGCACCACGGGCAACGGGCAATTCGACATGTCGCATGTGACTTCAGGGGACGTCCCCATCGACGCGCCCCCGAGAAATGCGTCGTACTTTACGGATCATCTCACCTTCCTCGCGAATTATTACGCGAAGGCCTCAAAAGGGAAGGTGCTGATCACTTCAACGCTGATCCCCCAGGTGATCACGCTGCCGAACGTCATGAGCACGTATAGCCCGTTGAAAAACGGACCGACAACCCCGGTGACGTTGCTTGCACGCGATACGTGGAGAATGGTGGATAGCCTCAATCTCGTACCGGCGTTCACTGACTATCACGCGTTCGTCATTTTCCATGCCGGCGTGGGGCATGATATCGATCTTGTGTCTGCACTGGGATACGATCCGGCGGACAGAGACATTCCTTCGTTGTACCTGGGGGAGTCGGCCTTCCAGGAGGCATTGGGCACTCCCGGCGTTCCCGTTCATGGCGGCTCGTACGTCTACAATACGTTGGTCCTTCCCGAAACGGAAAGCCGCAACATTCCCGGCATCGGTGGCGATGTGTTTCTCGAGTACGGTATCAACGGATTACTATGCGCATCGCTGGGCAATTTTCTCGGGCTCCCCGATCTCTTTGACACCAAGAGCGGTGCCACCGCGATCGGCCGGTTCGGACTCATGGATGGACAGGGGATTTTCAGTTTCAGCGGGGCGTTCCCCCCCGAACCCTCAGCCTGGGAGAAATACTGGCTTGGATGGATCGACCCGATCACCGTCGGCACCGGCAGCGCAACGCTGCAATTGCCCGCGGTCGGGCTCGCCGATACGGTCTATCGTGTTCCGATCGGTCCGAGCGAGTACTTCCTCGTGGAGAACCGCAACCGGGATCCGCAGCGCAACGGGCAAACGGTGACAATGCGGTATGACGGCGCCGTCACAACACGAACCTTCCTGCGCGACACTACGGGATTCAATGGGTTCGATATTTCTCAGCTGAACGGTAATGTCGTTAATGTCGAAGACCTCGACTGGAGTCTCCCCGGAGGCGTGGACGGCACCACGTTCTATGACGGCGGCGTGCTCATCTGGCACATCGATGAACGCGTTATCGCCCGTAATGTCACCACAAACAGTGTGAACGCCGATCCGGCGCACCGTGGCGTGGATCTCGAGGAAGCGGACGGTTCGCAGGATATCGGGCAAAGCTACGGGACCTTTTCCGCGGGGAGCGGCAGTGAAATCGGCACACCGCTCGATTTCTGGTACGCGGGCAGCAACTCGCCGATAAACAAGAACGAATTTTCCGCGTCTACATTCCCCTCAACAATAAGTTATGATGGGGGGGATAGCCACATCACTCTGAAGAATTTCAGCGCGAGGGGACCACGCATGACGGTCGAGGTGACCGTTGGCGATAGCGCGATCGCTGTGCTGTCGGGATTCCCCAAGCTGACGGCACAGCTCCTGCCGTTTCCTTCACTTGCGGTCGGACGGCTTTCAACGAATGCACAACCGGCAATTGTCGTCTCGACACTCAGAGATACGGTGCCGGGGCCCCGGGCAAATCAATTCTCTCAGGTATTGAGAGATGCCCGGATGTATTCGTGGCTGGTCAACGGCCAGAGGGCCATGCCTGGCGGTTTTCTTGACGGACGAATCGCCCAGGACAACGCGCAAACCGCGGGGTTTGTGCCCGGTCCGCTGCTCGTTGATCTGAACAATGATGGAACTCTCGAAATTCTCACAGGAGACAACACGGCAAGCCTTCACGGCAGGGCCCTTGTCCCCCGCGATGCCAATGCCGACAGTCTCGCCGATGAACTCTTCAAGCTCGATGTGACCGGGACCGGCACTGCAGCACCTGCGGTCTCCGGGAGCCTGCTCTTGTTCGGCGACGATCAGGGCCGCGTGCATATCTTTGGCATCGACGGAACTTCCATCGGTGAACGGAAGATTCTGGGTGACGGCACTGAAACCGTCGCCGGAGTGAGTGCGTACGGGGCGGGCTACGCCGGCGTTGTCACGGGGAGCAACGGCACCGTAGTGTACTTTGCCGATCCGCGACTCGCCGGACCGCTGCCGGCCGACATGCACCTCGCTCTT
This sequence comes from Ignavibacteriota bacterium, assembly GCA_963849385.1. Classification (GTDB taxonomy): domain Bacteria; phylum Bacteroidota; class Ignavibacteria; order UBA10030; family UBA6906; genus Fen-1255. The sequence continues at coordinate 11,978 of CAWKHH010000004.1, forward strand.
GGCCACCCCATTGCAGGCCCTGCTGCAGTGAGCTACTTCGGCGGATCCGGCGTGCCAGTACCTCGCGCTGCCGTGACAACGCGTGATGGACTGGTCTACCTGCTCCACCCCGGTCCTGGTGTGAGCGACGGGTTTCCGGTGAGAGCCGGCGACAGGATTACGACTCCTCCGGCGCTGGGTGACGTCGACGGCGACGGACTACGTGACATCGTGGCCTTCAGCGGAAATCGGATCTGCGCATTCAATGCAACAGGCGTCTTGCTCGATGGTTTCCCCGTTACGCTTCCCACATCGGACAGCCTCTCGTCAGCCCCGATCATAGGCGATGTGGACGGGAACGGAAGTGTCGACATCGTCGGCGTGACGTATGGCGGTTTGGTTGTTGCCTATGACGGGCACGGGAAACCGGTACGCGGTTTTCCGCTCGTGGCAGGACAGGGGCCGCAGACAGCAGCAATGTTCACTTCCGGCGATTCCGTCTTCCTTATTGTAGCGTCGTCGGCAACCGGGTCGGTCTCGGGATGGCTCACGGGCCGGACATCCGGTCCCGCGCAAGCGATCCGCTATCCGTGGCCGCAGTACCAACACGATGCTCAGCATTCCGGCCTCGATGTCTCGGTTATCACGGGCGGTGTCCCGCTGAGCAACGAGTTCTTCCCGAAGAACCGTGCGTACAACTGGCCAAACCCGGTGTATGACCGCACGACACAGATCCGGTACTATCTCAATGACGATGCGCGCGTGCATATCAAGATTTTTGACCTCGCGGGAGATCTTGTGACGGAATTCGACGGGGCCGGGGTTGGTGGAAGAGATAACGAGACCGTGTGGGATGTCAGCGGTGTGCAAACCGGCATCTATTATGCGCACATCGAAGCTTCGGGGCCGGCGGCCAGCGGTGCTGTAGTGATCAAGATTGCGGTGGTGCACTGATGAAGAACGCCTCGAGTATTCCGGAACACCCAACCTGTCATCGCGAGGAGCCCCGGGTATTCCGGGGCGACGAAGCCCCGAAGGGGCGTAGCGATCTTACCACCATGTACACGGAAAATGCAAGATTGCCCCGCTACTGGGTCCCGCTTACAGCGGGGTCCCCAAGAGCGGGACTTCGTCCCGCCCGCCCCTACGGGGCGCTGCGGGACTCGCAATGACAACCATCCTGCTCACTGGTTTGCTGTTTTGTTTCTCTTTCTTTCCCTTGCCCTTTCTCCCGCCCTTGCCCAGGAGGATTTCCCGCATCCCGAACTCTCCTGGCACACCATCGACAGCGAGCACTTCCTCGTGCACTACCATGATGGTGCGGAGCGGACCGCACGGGTAGTGTCCAAGATCGCAGAAGAAATCTTCGGGCCTGTGACGACAATGTACAATCACAAACCCGATCAAAAAGTGTCGCTGATCATCAAGGACTACGACGATATTTCCAACGGTGCGGCATACTTCTACGACAACAAGATCGATATCTTCGCGCCGAGCATGGATTTCGAGCTCCGCGGCACGCATAACTGGCTCCGGAACGTCATCACGCACGAGTTTACACACATCGTGCAAATTCAGACGACGATGAAGTTCGGGCGGCGGATGCCGGCGCTGTATCTCCAGTGGTTGAACTACGAAGCCGAGCGCCGGGTGGATGTGCTGTACGGGTATCCCAATGTCGTTGCTTCGTACCCGTTGTCCGGTTTTGTCGTACCGGCCTGGTTTGCAGAAGGTGTTGCCCAGTACAATCATCAGGATCTGACGTATGACTTCTGGGACACCCACCGTGACATGATCCTCCGTTCGTATGCCCTTGACGGAAACATGTTGACCTGGGAACAGATGGGGGTGTTCGGGAAAACCAGTCTCGGCAACGAATCGTCGTACAACGCCGGCTTTGCATTTGTCGGATACATCGCGCACACGTACGGGGTGGACAAGCTCCGGGAAATTTCGCGCAACCTCGCCTCCCTTACCGCTGTGACAATCGACGGCGCCATAGAGCGCGCTGTCGGAAAGAGCGGAAGGGAGGTCTATGACGAGTGGCAGGCGGCAGTCCGCCAGGACTACGCGACGCGTGTGGCGCCGATCAAGGCCTCATTGCAGCAGGGACATCCCCTCGAGGTGGAAGATGAACTGCAGACGCCAGGACCGGGCGAGCAGCAGAAGCTGGAAGGGATGCTTCAACCGCGCGAGTACACTCCCGTACGGCCGTTACCGGCAACGCTGGGATTCGCGAATCTGTATCCGGTCTTTTCCCCCGACGGCAAGTCGCTTGCCTATACGAGCGCGAAGAACGGCGACTATTTCGTGCTCTCCTCACTGTATGTGTATGACGTCGCTTCGAAGAAGGAAAAGCTGGTGCAGTCCGGTGTACGCACCGCTCCTGCCTGGTCACCGGACGGCACGAAGCTCTACTACGGACGCTCGACGAGGGACAATCCCCATTGGTCTTATCAATTCGACATTTTTGAATATGATCTGAACACCGAGAAAGAACGGCGCGTCACATCCGGCAGGCGCGCAATCAATCCGACCGTCTCCCCCGATGGCACATTGCTGGCGTTTGCCACCAACCATGATGGGACCTCAAACCTTGCCGTCGTGAATATTGATGGCAGCGGCTACAGGCAAGTGACGCCGTATGCCAACGGCGAGCAGGTGTATAACCCCTGCTGGAGCCCCGACGGCGCCCGGATTCTGTTCGACTATTCTGTACGTGATGGACGGGATATCGCCTGGGTACGTCCGGATGGCACCGATTTGGAATTCCTCATCACCGGCGATGATGATTCGCGGGCGGCACGCTTCACGGAAGGCGCGTCAAAGTTTGTGTTCAGCTCAGATCGCACCGGCATTTTCAATATCTACGAGTGCGATCTGACCACCCGGCAGGTGCGGCAACTCACGAATGTCCTCGGAGGAGCTTTCTACCCGACAACCAACTCCAGCGGCGCTCTGGCCTATGCAGCGTATACCTCCGGCGGCTACAAGATTTATGCGCTCGAGCATCCCCAGCCATTGCCCGACAATGGGGCGAAGTATGTGCAGCAGTCCGCCGTAGCGAATGGCAAGGCTCCGGAACCTGCCATGACCGGCAGTGCGGTGGCGGAAGGTTCCGGCGTCCAGAGTCTGCGCCACTACGATGATCTCCAGCTTAAGCCATTCGAGCAGAAGACCTACAAACCGGTCTTTGGCAGTATGATGTTTGTCCCGGTGATCAGAGTGGACAACTACAATCCCAAGAGCAAGGGAATTGACATTATCAAGGTGGGCCTGTTTGCTTTCTCAAATGACGTGCTTGAGAAAACCGGCATTTTTGCCGGGGCAACGATTAACCGGCAGTTGGAGAGGGATCTCTTCTTCCAATTTACCTATCGCGGGCGTATACCCCTGTTGTATGAACTCGGTTTCGAACCCACGGCATCATTGGAACTCTACAACATTACACGGAAGACCGACAACGTCATCAGCCTTCCCGCATCCACGATCCCTGTTGAAGTGGGATACAATCTCCTGGAATTCGATATCGCGCTGCAGCAGCCGATCTTCTCGCAGTTTGTGAATGCGGAGTTCCGGTGGGCGCACAGCCGTTATACCTCCATCATTGAATCGTTTTTCAACCCCGAAACCAATCCTCCGTCACTTATCGGGAGTTCGAGCGATCTCTATCTGATTGCGAACGATCTTTCTCTGACACTGAACGTGGATGCAATCGTTCCTGCGCGAACGCAGGATATCAATCCGGTGGGGCGGCGGATCCGTGTGCGTCTGGACCGCGAACTGAATAAGTTCAATGGCGACGGTGAATACGTGATCACGTCAACCGGTCTGACCCCCCTCTACAAGAACGTCAACTTTACCCGGGTTGAAGCGCAGTGGAAAGAGTACTTGCCGTTCTTTTTCAAGAATCATACGCTGACCGTCAAGCTCCGCGGTGGGTCAATACTCGGACCCCCGGTGGATGAGTTCTTTGATTTCTATGCCGGCGGACTGATCGGGATTAAGGGGTATCCCTTTTATGCGCTCGGCGGCAATGAGATGGCTGCTGCCGGTCTGGAGTACCGGTTTCCGCTTCTCCACAATATCGACATGCGGATTGCGCAGGTGTATTTCGACAAACTCTATGCCTCGGTGTTCGCGGATGCCGGGAATGCGTGGACGGGGTACTCACCGCGCCTGAGTGATTTCAAAACCGATGCAGGGGTGGAGATTCGGCTCGAGTCATTTTCGTATTATGCGTATCCGACACGGATATTCTTCAATGCGGCATACGGCTTCAACCAGTTTGACCATTTTATCCGCAGCCGTGACCAGACCGTGACTTACGGCAAGGAGTGGCGGTTCTATTTCGGGATTTTGTTCGGGTTCGACTTTGACTAAGAGGCAATCAGCATGAAGCGTTTGGTGCAGCGGTACCGACGGCGATTCCTTCACATCAACGTCATCTGTACGCTCGGGTGCGCGTTCCTTGTTTTTAACGGAAACGTTCTTGCGGGTGACGGGCAGGAAAAGAGCGCTATGACAGGAAACCTGCGCGTTGACTTATTCGGGCTGAAAGAGCTTGGTTCCGGGCCTCAGCTCCAACACGCGCAGGCATCACCGGCAACGCCATCGCACAGGTCCCCCTGGCTCGCCGCAGGGATGTCGGCCCTTATTCCGGGATCGGGGCAAATCTACACGGAGAGCTACTGGGAGGCAGCACTGTGTATCGCAATAGATATTGCAGCGTGGGTCGTCGCCTACAAGTACGATGAAAAGGGAGACAAGCAGACCGATACCTTCCAGAACTTTGCCAATGCAAATTGGAGCGTTGTGAAGTACGCCGAGTATACGCAGAAAAACCTTGCTCAACCCGGCAAGGTGTACGACTGGCGTAAACCCGGAACGGAAGGGATGGATCCGTTTGACCGGCCGTGGACCCAGGTGAACTGGGATGTGATCAATCAGATGGAGCGGGATATTGCCGGCTACTATTCACACACATTGCCGCCGTACAACGAACAGCAGTACTACGAACTTATTGGCAAGTATCCGCAGTTCAGCCAGGGGTGGAGAGACGCAGATCCTACGATAGGATCGGATTATGAGACGATAAAGGCGCACTTAAGTCCTATGTACCTGGGGTACTCCGTTGAGCGGGGAAAGGCAAATGACTACTACAGGTCTGCAACCACCTGGGTCACGGTTGCGATTGTGAATCATTTGCTCAGTGCCGCTGATGGAGCATGGTCAGCGTTGCGCTACAACAACGCACAGGCATCTGCCAGCATGCGCCTTGTGCCGGCAGGAGATCATTATGCATGGATGGGAATGGCCACCGTGAGGATAGAGATTACATTTGACTCAGCTCAGGTTGAGAATCGTGAGGTCAGCCCCCTACCTAGACCCTAGCCCCCAGACCCTGCTTTATTTTGGAACACGAAGCGTTACCACAACCGCAGCGGCAAAAAACAGCATGTTCGCCGACCATGCCGTCAACAACGGGGGAATGTCGCCATTGTAGCCAAAGACCTCGCTGACCTTCATGAAAATCAGATAGACGAAGCAGACGAGGAGCGAGACGCCCAGTTGAACGCCGATCCCGCCGCGCCGTCGTATTGACGCAAAGGGCACTCCGAACAGCACCACAATAAACGTCGCAAAGGGGTACGAGATTTTGCTGTAGAAATCTACCATCCAGCGGGAAACATCCTGCCCGGCGCGTTGCTGGTTCTGAATGAACTCTTTCAGATCGTAGTAGCTCATCTCGTCCGGTTTCTCCTGTTTCTTGCGCAGGTCTTCCGGATCAAAATGCAGTACACCCGCCGGTTGGGTGATGAAACTCTCCATCCTCTCCTGATTCTGCCCGAACCACCGGCGCGTACCATTCTGCAGTAGCCATTGATGCTGTGAGGAGTCCCATACCATCGTGACGGCATCTACGCGTGTCAGCAGCACGGTGGGGTCAGCCACATTGAAATCCTGGATGCTGACGCGCGAAGCAAGATTCCGTGTATCATCAAAATATCCCAGAGAAAGTATTTTCGTCGGCGTGTCCTGGATATAAATGTTTGCGCCCGACGCATTAACAACATCTTTGTGCAGGTACACCCGTTCAATGGTGAACTTCTTTTTGTTCGCAAACGGGACAACCCAGCCGTTAAAGTAGACTGAAAGCACGCTTATCGACATCGCCACAGCAAGGAACGGCAGCATCAGCCTGTAGAGACTGACGCCGCTGGATTTAAGGGCGGTCCACTCACCCTGCGTTGACAACCGGGCGGTTACGAAAAGGCTGGCAAGGAGCATGGCGACCGGAATGATGAGCTTGATAATCTCCGGCACAAAGTAGAAGTAGTAGAGCAGGATGATGTCCCACGTTGCCTGGCGGTCGATGAAATCGTCAAGCTTCTCCATGGAATCGATCACCAGGAAGACCACCAGTACCGCCAGCAGCGCAAACGTCGCAGTGGAGAGGAATTGCCGGATGATATAGCGGTCGATGAGTTTCATTGCGCTGGGGTAGCGCCCGGCGATTCGTCGGGAAGAGTCGTGCGCCATCTTCGTGGAATCAGACGCCGGAAGATGCTCCAGTCGATAATCAGGGCTTCACGTCCGACGCGGTACGTAAGATACATGCCGACTGCGCTGATAAGGATGTTCGCAATCCACATCCCCCAGAAGGGAGAGAGGATCGCGCGGTCGGCAAGTTTCTCTCCTCCGATCAGACATGCCCAGTACACTACGAAGAACCCGAGGCTGAGCGTTGCGGCGATGCCAAAGCCGCCGCGGCGGGCCATGACCCCGAGGGGGAGGCCGACCAGCACAAACACGATGCAGGCTGTCGGGATGGAATATTTCTTGTGAATCTCCACCCAGTACTGATCGGTCTGGCGCTCCACGGCTTCCACGCGGAAGAGCGTGGTCGTGACATTCGCGCTCAGGTTGCGCGCCCGGATCAGCGCTGTCTGTGCTTCACCGATACCGGGGACGCCTCCGGTGGCGGGTGCCCCGGACCAGCGGCCGTCTGCCACGGTCTTCATTTCGTTTGCGGTGGACGCCGCGAGCTCTTCTTCAAGACCGCGGCGCGTCCGTTCGAGGCTGTCGACCACGGCGAGCATTTCCGGCGCGCCCATCTCGCGATCACCGCGGGAGAAGGCGGATTCCTGTGACCGTTCGAAGTCAAACCCCTCGACATTCATCGCTATGCGATGCCGGGTGAATCGGATCTTGCGATAGCTGTTCATATCCTGGAGATTGAGCTCGTGGATTTCTCCCCGCTCCAGATACAGGAGGATCTTTCGATAATCCGGCGAGAACGATATGGTTCCGCGCTCCGCGGTGATCACGACGTTCATTGTTGGATTGGAGTAGTCGTACAGCGTTACGCCTTCGAGATCATTGCCGGCATGCGAAGCTTTCTTGACCAGCATGCTGTAGCCGGGAATGTCTTGTGAGAACACTCCGTCGACAAGGGCTATCGTAGGCTTCTTTCTGCGGATGTCGGTGGTAAGCCCCTTCAGACCGGTGGTTGGATTCCGGCAGGACGTGGTTGTTGAACCAGATCATGACTGCGCACACGATGATGCCGGCGAGCAGCACAGGCATCATCATACGGTAGATGCTGACGCCGCCGGCCTTCATCGCGGTGATTTCGTTCCTGGATGACAGATCGCCGAAGGCCATGAGGGTCGCAACAAGCACCGACATCGGTACGGCCAGGACGAGCATCCAGGCGAGGTTGAGCGCCACAAGCTCAATGATCACCCAGGGGGTCAGCCCTTTTCCCACCAGCTGGTCGATGAACTTCATGACGAACTGGAGCAGGAAGATAAACATGAGGGTCACCAGCGAGAAGGCGAACGGACCGGCATGGGCGCGAAGGATGTACCGCGATAAGAGCATGACGCCCATAATATAGTTGAGGTGCCCCGTTTTTCCAAACTGCTTGCGTTTTTCAAACCTTTTGGGTATCATTTTATACCGCATTTTGAAAGGGAGTCCGATATCGATTTTGTTTGATACGAGGTGTGCGCGAGGGTGGTGCTGAAGGTAGATGGTGTGCAAACCTTGCGAGAATCGAATTGAACTCCTTGCTGCCAAAACACGCGACATATCGCTTGCCCGTTCAATCCCGGACCCTGTGGACAGTTGCTGGCTGCGCCTTTGCTCTTATTCTGAGTGCGGGAGTATTCGCATTGGCCGGCGCCCCGCCGGAGCAACAGGTGACAACCCCGCCGCAGGGGCTTCCGTCGTTGCAGGACACGACGAAAAAGACGCAATTCCTCCTCCCGGGCCAACAGGACACATCGAAGAGCGGGATCCCCAGGTACCTCAACGCAGCGGACAGTCTGCGTGCTGTTGCGCGGGCTGACAGCTTGCGCCGTGACTCACTCAAGACGCGCACCATGACGATTGACAGCACGTATGTGGTGTGTCTGGATTCTTCGGCGCGCCTCAAACAGTGGAGCGACTACCGGCACGATTCCAGGCAGGTGGAGTACTTCCCGCGCCGGACCTATCCGCTGTTCGGTGTGCGCAAAATGTCCGGCTTCCGCCGCGATGTGGGCATCGATTCGACGGGTGCAGGGGTCTCCTTCCGCGAGACCGTCGGCGGTGAGAATGTCCGTGTTCCCGTCTCTCTGTCGCTCAAGGAGTACGTCCGTCTCCGTGAGAAGGAAGAGTTCCGGAAACTCATTGCCGACGAGGCGCGCCGGCCGAAAGCCCTTCTTGCACGGAATGACCTCGGGGAACTGCTGAGCAACATCACGCAGATCACCATCCCCGTCCCGCCCAATCCTCTCTTCAGCATCTTCGGCAAGAATGAGATCAAACTGAACATCAGCGGCGCCGTGGATATCAAGGCGGGGTTCCGGAATACACAGACCGATCAGACCACGATCTCCCGTCTTGACCAGAGCCGGAATGAACCTGACTTCAGTCAGGACGTTCAGGTGAACGTCAACGGGACGATCGGCGACAAGCTGAATATTCTGGCCGACTGGAACACGCAGCGCACGTTTGAGTATGAGAATCAGCTGAAGATCAAATACACCGGCTATGACGATGAGATCGTGCAGAGCGTCGAAGCGGGCAACGTCTCCCTGCAGACGCCCTCTGCATTCATCGGAAGCAGCCAGGCGTTGTTCGGCGTGAAGGCGAGATTCCAGATGGGACCTCTGATGCTGACCACGCTTGCATCGCAGAAGAAGGGGCAGATCAAGGAGGTTGCGGTGTCCGGCGGCGCAAAGGAACAGACCTTCGAGATGCGCGCGTTCGAATATGCGACGAACCATTTCTTTGTCGACACAACATACAAGAGCGGGTACGAACCATACTATAACAACGAGCCCCCGATCGTCAACAGCAAGACGCAGATCGTCGAAGAAGAAGTCTGGGTGCAGCGGCAGGGCGGCATCCCCGATGTCAACGAACGGCAGGGCATCGCGTTCATCACCTTGCCCCCCATCGGTACGGGCTATAACGAGGCGCTTCGCAATGCAGTCGACGACCCGGGGAAGATCGAGACGGGTCCCTTTATCAAACTCGACCGGGCACAGTATGAATTGGATGGTGATGGATATCTCGGCGTCCTCTCGCTGAATGCCAACGTCGGCGATCAGCAAATTCTGGCCATCGCGTATCGTACCGCTGAGGGCATCCAGACCGGAGAGTTTACCCGCGACCTCGGAACGGATACTACCGCCCTGAATCGTCGCCTGATTCTCAAAATGGTCAAGCCGAAAAATCTCATCTCCAACGGGACCACGTATCCGATCGCTTGGAACCAGCTGCTCAAGAACATCTATCCGATTCAGGGGATCGGACGGAATGTGAAGAAGCAGGGATTTTCATTGGATATCGTCCGGAGGATCCCGGGTGGCGAGGATCAGAACAGCATACTCAATGAACCGTTGTTGCGCGTATTTGGGGTTGACAAATACAACAGTGATGACACACCGGCACCGAATGGCGACGGGCAGTTCGACTATCGTCCCGGCCGCACGATCAACCAGGCCCGCGCCGAGATCCTTTTCCCGACCTTGCGTCCATTCGATGACGGCGTGTACGCGTACTTCCTGGCGAAAGATGGGACCAAGCTTGCCGATACATCCGAATATCGGTACAAAGAAGTGTACGATACGACGGTGACCTTCGCACAACAGGCGTTGCGCAATCGGTATGTGATCCGTGGCAAAGCGACAGGTGAGGCGACCTCGCGCTACTCACTGGGCTTCAACGTCGTTGAGGGGAGCGTGCAGGTGCTCCTCGATGGGCGTGGCCTCACCTCGAATATCGACTATACCGTCGACTATATCATCGGCGAGGTGGTAATCAAGAACGAGCGCGCACTCGTTCCCGGGGCCAACCTCCAGATCAAATATGAACAAAACGATCTGTTCCAGCTGGCATCCAAAACGCTCCTCGGGGTCCGCGGGGATGTGGCAATCTCCCAGAATCTGAGCTTCGGCTTCACGGTGATGAACCTGAACCAGCAGACACTGAGTGACAAAGTCCGCCTGGGCGAAGAACCGAACAACAACACCATCTACGGTGTCGACGGGGCTGCGACGTTCAACCTGCCGTTTCTGACGCGGGCGCTCGATGCCCTGCCGCTCTTCCAGACCCGCGAACCTTCACAACTCAAAGTGACCGGCGAAGCGGCCTATATGTCGCCCGACCCGAATACAAAGAAGAGCACCATTCCGAGCGACAACGGTGAAGGCATCGCGTATATTGATGACTTCGAAGCGGCACGCAGGGCGATTCCCGTCGGAATTTCCTATGCTGCGTGGACACTGGCAAGCCCGCTCGCCGACAGCTACCATTGGGGGAACGTCCCCGATTCGGTGAAGACGTACTCCAAGGGACGTATGGTCTGGTTCAACCGCCTGCCGACCGATGTGGCTCTTACCGATATTTATCCGCGCAAGCGACCCGGCAACGCGGCCAACGACCAGGCTACAGTCCTTGATTTCCGCTACTACCCCGCCAAGCGGGGGCAGTACAACATGAGCATGGATATCGAGAACACTCTCACGCCGTCCCGGAACTGGGGAGCCGTGATGAAACCGCTCTCGGTGTCGGCCATCAACTTCTCGAAGGAAAACGTCAACTTCATAGAGCTCTGGATGCGTGTCGACCGTGCCCCGCCCGGGACGAAAATGATCATTGATCTGGGCTCGATCAGCGAAGATGTTATCCCCAACCGGATCCTCAATTCTGAAGACCTCGTGCTCAGTTCGTACCCGAACGGCGTGCTTCAGGAAGGGGAGGACATCGGCATCGACATGATCGACGATGCGCATGAACGTGAGCGGTATCCCGCGCTGATCGCCAAGTATCCCGAGCTGAGTGCCGATCCTGCCGGGGATGATTACTACTTCACGAACGCGACGGTGGGTTCACCTGCAGAAGACTTTTCGCATATCAACGGAACCGATGGAAACAAAGACGGCCCGTCCGGCCGCATTCCGGACACCGAGGATCTGAATGCCAACGGCGTTGTCGACCTGGCGAATTCCTATTACGAATACGAGCTCTTGCTCGATACGGTGCGAGTAAACAACCCGCGTATTGTAGGGGGGGGCGGACGGAAGGACGATGGTACCTATTCAAAGTGGTATCAATTCCGCATACCCGTGCGCGAGTGGGTCCGTCAGGTCGGCACTCCTACACAGGAGAACATCGAGTTCATCCGCGTTGCTTTTGCCAATGCCCCCGACACGATCGCTGTTCGCATCGGGGATTTCTCCCTCGTCGGCAACCAGTGGCAGAAGCTCCAGCGCGATGCCGACGATTCGCTGTTCGACGTGACGGTCGTCAGCATCGAGGACAATCCGGAATACACCCCGCCGCCGGGGGTCACCCAGGAACGTGATCTCACGCGACCGGATGAGAATGTGTATGCGAATGAGCAGGCTCTCGCACTGAAGTTCAGAGGTCTACCCGTCGGCCAGAACCGTCAAGCAGTGAAGTTTTATACCTATCGTGCACTTGATCTTTTCAACTACAAGATTATGAAAATGTTCGTGCACGGGGACCCGAGCTTCCAGTATGTGAACGAAAACCGGTACGATGCGGACATCTTCTTCCGGTTCGGCCTTGACAGCCTGAATTACTACGAATACCGTGCACCCATCCGGGCGGGATGGGATCCGTTGAACGATATTGTCATCAACTTTAACGATCTTACGGCGGCGAAGGCGGCACGGGATTCGGTGAACAAGCTTTCCGACCCCGTTCCGGTTCTCGGCGGCCCGCCCGGAGCGATCTACCGCGTGCTCGGCAATCCTTCCTTGACCCAGATCGTCTACCTCGCAGTCGGCGTGGAGAATCCTCCGGGGAAGGGATCCGACAAGCCACTTGTCGGTCAGGTATGGTTCAACGAATTGCGCCTGACATCGGTGGACGCCACACCGGGATGGGCGTACAGGTTCGATACGCAGTTGAAACTTGCGGACATCGGTGCCGTGTCCTTCAATTACGCCCGTGTCGACCCGAACTTCCATACGCTTGAGCAACGCTTCGGATCACGCCAACTCTCTACAAGTTGGGGTCTCAATACATCCTTTCAGCTGGAGAAACTCCTTACCGACGATTGGGCGGGGACGTCCATCCCGGTTTCGTATTCGCACACCGAGTCGAAAATATCGCCGCTCTACAAGCCCAATTCCGACGTGCTTGTCACGAAGGCGGCGGAGCAACGAAGACTCAGAGTGCTTCAAAACGGCGGCACCGAGCAGGACGCGCAGGCGGCCGCCGCCAGCGAACTCCTTGACGCGGAATCCCAGCGTGCGTCAGACACGTATGCAGCACCGAACTTCAAGATCAACATTCCATCAAGCGAGTGGTACATCCGCGACACCTTCAACAAGCTGTCATTCGGGTTCACCTACACACGTTCGACCGAACATAGTCCGGCACTTATCAGTCGAACGTCCTGGTCCTGGAACGCCCGCGTCGCGTATGCGCTCACTCTTTCGCCGGACTACTATATCCAGCCGTTCCGGAGCCTCTTCAACGGCGTATGGCTGCTTGAAGAATACAAAGATCTGAAGCTCTTCTTTGCCCCCACAACATTCAATTGGTCACTGAGCGCGGTCCGTTCGCGTGACAACTCGCTGCAACGGACGGCAGGGGCACAGGAAATCATCTCCCGCAACTTCTCGGCATCACGCCAGGCGGGGTTTGCATGGAAGTTCACGGAAAACGGCCTTGTGAATCTCTCCGGCGATTACAGTGTGAGCGTCGAGTCGAGTTTGCTTGACCTGGAACTGGATCAATTCAAGCAGCAGCGGACCTTTTCCCGGATCCTCAGTGACATTTTCTTCAGCGATCACCTGATCAACTTCGGACAGGATACACGGTACAGTCAGCGGAACAATTTCAACACACGCCCCAACATCCCGAATATTTTCAATATTAAGCGGTACCTTGACATCCAGGCGGGCTATAATGTCGATTACAGCTGGCAGAACACACTGACCAGAGGAGATCTTGGCAAGTCCGCCGGCTACAACGCCAATATCAATTTCTCAGTCAACTTCCGGATGAAGCAGCTCTTTGACCCGCTGTTCGAACCAAAGCCCGGCGCTGCCGCGCCCGCAGCGCCGTCGCGTGGCCGGCGGGGGAGCGGTGAATCCGGAGCGCAAACGGGTGCTGCAGATTCCACGAGCGTTGTGGACAGCACGGCAAAAGGCGGAGGGATTGACAGGATCATCGGACAGCTCGGTAATCTGGCCCGAGTCCTGATCAAGATCCCGCTCCTCGACTACGACAACGTGAACATGACGTTTACACAGACCAACAGCTCACAAAACAGCGGTGTCGTTGGAAGCACGGGCTTTGTGAATTTCTGGGGTCGCGTGCCCTTCTTCCAGGATCCTGAGATCAAGTATGGTCCCTCCCGGTTATACCAGTTGGGGCTCATCAGCGACCCGAGCGGCCGTCTTACGAATTTCGGAACCCGCTCCAAATTCCCGTTCTTCGGATGGGATGTCGAGCCCGGTCTTCGCGCACCCGGAGGTGTTCTGGTGAACAGTTTCCGGCAGAACAACAGGTTGTCGTTCAAAACCTCACGCTCGCTCTGGGAGGGAGCGCGCCTCGATCTCAATTGGAACGTCGGCTGGGCCTACAATCGGACGGAAAATCTTCAGACCGACTCGATCTACGGCATTCCGCAGCTGTTGAACACCGCAACGTCGGGGAATGTGGACCGGTCGTTCCTGACCTTCCCTGATGTGTTGTTCCTGGGTGTGTTCAAAACCAGTCTGAAAGAAGTCAGCAAGAGGTATGGCGAACTCAAGACCGATGTCACGAACACGAAGAGTGACGAGGAAAAACTGAGCCAGGCATTTGAAGAAGGTTTCGAGGCCTTGCCGTTTTTGAATAAATTCTTCGGCGATTTCTATCCTCGCGTGAACTGGAGTTTCCGCTGGGATGGTCTCGAAAAGATACCGCTGTTTGCCAACTTCGTAAGCCGTCTGTCGTTGGACCACTCGTACAATTCCAACTACACACGGCAGTACCAAAACCGTCCCGGCGGCGGTGGCGAGCGGACCGACGGTCAACGTGTGATGTACGGCTTTGCGCCGCTCGTGGGATTGAACTTCAGTTTCAAAGAGTTGTGGAAGGGAAGCTTCGGCGCGAACGTGCGATACAACAGCACGACGTCATACGATCTGACGACCTCGTCGCGGAATATCGTCGAAGCACTCTCTCAAGAACTATCCGTAACGGGGTCATACTCAAAGAGGGGTTTCGAAATCCCGTTCTTCGGAATCTCGCTCAACAATGACATCGACGTAAGTTTCTCCTATTCGGTCACGAAGAACTCCCGCACGACGTACGATGTTTCAAAATTGGACGTCAATGTGCAGGGAACGCCGCTGGAAGGCACAACACGCACGGTGATGGAGCCGCGCATCAAATATGTGTTGAGCCAGAGGGTGACGGCGTCGGTGTATTACCGCTATTCGAAGATTGCGCCCGATGATTCCGGTTCGCGCATTCCGGGAAGCACGACCAACGAAGCCGGACTGGATATCCACATATCGATTCAATAGGAGGGGAACGAAGCGTATGGAAGATTCCAAGGGGCGTATTCTCTGGGTTGACGACGAGATCGACTTGCTCAGAGCGCATGTGAGGCTCCTCGTCGAGCGCGGGTATGCCGTGGAGACCGTTACCAACGGCGAAGATGCCGTGGGAATGGTCCGGCAGACGGCATATGATCTGGTCTTCCTCGATGAGATGATGCCCGGGATGGGCGGGTTGCGGACACTGCAGGAGATCAAAGAGATCCGCCCGGCCATGCCAGTGGTGATGATCACCAAGAATGAGGAGGAATCGCTGATGGAGGATGCCATCGGCGGAAAGATCAGCGACTACCTGACCAAACCCGTCAACCCGAGCCAGGTGCTGATGGCGTGCAAGAAGATTCTTGAGGGGAGGAAGATCACCGGTGCGGCGTTGTCGAAGGACTACATCCGGGAATTCAACGAGATCTCCCTCACCCTCATGCAGTCTCCCGGGTACGAGGCGTGGATCGACATCTATGCGCGGCTCGTCGGCTGGGGATTGGAGTTCGACCGCCATCCGGAGCTCGGTCTGCGGCAAACGCTGCAGGATCAGATGCGTGAGTGTAATCTCGCGTTCGGGAAATTCATCGAACGCAATTACCGCGATTGGGTCGAGCAGACGGAAGGGCGTCCGGCGCTCTCGCTCGAGGTGGTGGACCGTTTTGTGATTCCCGAGCTCCAGCATGGTAAATCGGTAATCTTTTTTGTTATCGACTGCATGCGGCTGGATCAATGGCTGGTGTTCGAAGAAGCGCTTCGCGAGCATTTCGAGATCTCCCGGCAATACTACTACAGTATTCTGCCGACAGCGACGCCATACTCGCGCAATGCCATTTTCAGCGGATCTTTCCCGTCCGACGTGGAAAAGCGGCATCCGGAGCTGTGGGACAAGGCAGAAGATGACGAGAGCAGCAGAAACCGCTATGAACGGCAGTTCCTTGACAAGCTCCTCGAACGCCGCCGCATCGCGCTGAAACCCGATCCGAAATACGTCAAAATCTTAGACCCCGAATTCGGACGAAGCATCGAGTCAACCATCAATTCCTATGCGGCGTCACCCCTGACCTCCATCGTCGTCAACTTCGTGGATATGCTCGCGCATGGCCGGTCCGATTCGTCGTTGCTGAAGGAGATTGCCCCGGATGAGTCTGCCTACCGTTCGCTGACACGGTCATGGTTCCTCCACTCGTCACTGTTCGGCATGCTAAAAACACTCTCGCGCAACAAAAACGTGACGATTGTTCTCACAACCGATCACGGCAGCATCAGGAGCCTCAGGGGTACGAAAGTGCTGGGTGACCGCGAAGCATCGACCAATCTCCGGTACAAGTACGGCAGAAACCTGAAGTGTGATGAGAAGACCGCCATCTTTGTCAAGAACCCGGCGGACTTCAAACTCCCCCAGCGGGGCGTGGCGGTGAATTACATCGTTGCCAAGGAAGATTACTATTTCGTCTATCCGACGGACTATCATAAATACCTTGCCCAGTACCGCGACAGCTTTCAGCATGGTGGCGTGTCACTGGAGGAGGTTATCCTTCCTGTCGTTCGGCTGGAAGGGCGGGGATGACCACGCTGGTAACACGAACACCCGGAGAGACCGAGAAAGCGGGTGCAGACTTCGCCAGGCTGGTGAAGCCGGGAGACATCGTGGCCCTTATGGGGACCCTTGGTAGTGGAAAAACACGATTTGTGGCCGGTGTCTGTGCGGCACTCGGTGCCGGCGGGCATTTTGGGAGTCCGACCTTCACGCTGATCAATGAATACCCGGCTGAAACGCTTACGGTGGTGCATGCCGACATGTACCGTATCGCCTCCCGCGCGGAAGTGGCGGAAGTCGGGCTGGTGGAGTATTTCCGGGCCCCCTACGTCTGCTTCATCGAGTGGGCAGAACATGTTCTTGACCTCCTCCCCCGGGGCTATTATCTTATAGCGTTCGAGCATTGCGGCCGAGAAACGGAACGCAGGATCACCATCCGGGAACCGGCTGAAGGTGTTTCATGACCCTTCTCGGGATTGAAACTGCCACTGCCGTGTGCGGCGTCGCCCTCGTCAGAGATGGGGCAGTCCTGGCAGAAAAGGCGGTCGAAGAGCGTTACGCACACGCCGAAAAGCTCTTTGGCTTTCTCGATGATGTGCTGGAGTGTTCGGGCGTGCCGTTGCGCGAACTGCAGGGGATTGCAGTCTCCATCGGACCCGGGTCTTTTACCGGTCTCAGGATCGGGTTGAGTGCTGCAAAAGGGCTGCACGCCGCGACAGGGATTCCTATAGTTCCCGTCCCCACGCTGGAGGCGCTTGCGCGTAATGGTGCGGAAGAAGTACGGGCTGCGGGCATCGAGAACGTCCTCGCGGTTCTTGAAGCCCGGAGGGAAGAAGTCTACTGGCAGTTGTTCACCCTGACCTCTCGCGGAATGCACGCAATGACCGACGTCAGTGATGCGCTCATGGTTCGCCTGCCAGACCTTCTTCCTGCGGGAATTCTGGGACTCACGGGCGAGGCGAGGAATGCGGTGGCCGCCGTGCTGGCCCGGGAAGGTGTTGATGCCGGCCGCCTGTTTGTAGTTTCGGAACCCAATGCCCGATGCTCGGCGGTGGCGGTAGCCCGCTGCGGTGCCGAGTCTCTTGCAGAGGGGAAGACCTGCGATGTCGACGTACTGGAACCACGCTATATCAAAGAGTTCTTTCTCCGCACACCGGAGTGACGCCATGTCCTGGTTCAAACGTTCAAAAGAAAATATCGCTTCGGAAACCCAGAAGCGGGAGATCCCCGACGGGCTCTGGACGAAATGCGAGAGCTGCGGCGAGATCATCCACAAGATGGAACTGCAGAAGAGCATCTGGACCTGCGCGAAGTGCGGTGCGCATTTCCGCATCGGCAGCGCTGAATACTTTGAGCTTATGCTCGATCCCGATTCGTTCAGGGAACACGATCGCCGCATGCGGTCAAGCGACCCGCTGAAGTTTGTCGACACCAAGCGGTACAAAGACCGTACGGCGGATGCGTATAAGAAGACCCGCCTGTATGACGCCGTGCGCTGGGGAACCGGCACGATGGAAAAGCTCGCGGTGGTGGTGGCGGCGATGGATTTCGGATTCATCGGGGGAAGCATGGGGTCGGTGGTGGGAGAAAAGATCGGACGGGCGATCGATCGCGCATGGAAATCGCGCACCCCCTTGATTGTGGTGTCGTCGAGCGGCGGCGCACGAATGATGGAAGGTGCGCTGTCCTTGATGCAAATGGCGAAGACGAGTGCCAAGCTGGCCCGTCTCTCGGACGCGCGCGTTCCCTACATTTCCATCACTGACCGATCCAACGACCGGTGGAGTCACTGCGAGCTTCGCCATGCTGGGGGACGTGAACATCGGCGAGCCCGGCGCGCTGATCGGCTTTGCAGGCCCACGGGTGATAAAGCAGACCATCGGCAAGGACTTGCCGCCGGGTTTTCAACGTGCCGAGTTTCTTCTCGAACACGGATTCCTTGACATGGTGGTGCATCGCAAGGATATGCGTCAGACAGTCTATCAACTCTTATCGATGTGGCACTAGCCGGCGATCGCATGCCCCCGACCATTCCCATCATCGAGAAATCACCCGCCGCCATGCAACGCACGGCGGATGCCTGGCGTACGGCCGGCAAGCGCATCGCCTTTGTGCCGACCATGGGTGCTCTCCACGAAGGCCACACGGCATTGATGCACAACGCCCGTCACGATGCGGACGTGCTGGTTGCGTCGGTGTTTGTCAACCCGACCCAGTTCGGCAAGGGGGAGGATTTTTCGAAGTATCCCCGGATGCTCGATCGGGATCTGCAGCGTGCGGGCGAGGCCGGGGTTGATCTGGTCTTCGCGCCGGAAGCCGGCGCGATGTACCCTGCCGGATATGCAACCTATGTCGATGTTGAAGGGATCACCGCCGTGCTCGAGGGCGCCGCGCGCCCCGGACATTTCCGCGGTGTGGCAACCGTTGTGACAAAGCTTCTGAATATCATCAAACCTCACGTTGTGTATTTTGGACAGAAAGATGCGCAACAGGTGGCGGTGATCGTTCGCATGATGAACGATCTGAATATCGACATCACGCCGGTCGTTGTGCCGACGGTGCGGGAACGCGACGGGGTCGCCATGAGTTCGCGGAACATCTATCTGACAGAACGTCAACGCAGCGAAGCACCGGTTCTTTACCGCGCACTGCAGATCGGAGAACGGCGGATCCGGCAGGGTGACGTGGATCCCGCCGACGTCACCAAGGAAATGCGTGCGCTCATTTCCACCTTATCATCCGGAGTGATTGACTACATCTCCATTGCTCATGCAGGGAGTCTGCAGGAATTGCACGGACCGGTGGCAGACGGTCCGGTGCTCATTTCCCTCGCCGTGCGTTTCGGGACAACCCGGCTGATAGACAATATTCTCGTACCGGCATCTCACACGTAACGAAAGGCGACCATAGAGGGGGACTCATGGATAGACATCTAGCGGTTGTGATCATGGCTGCGGGGAAGGGTACCCGCATGGGGAATTCCACCATGGCAAAAGTCATGCATGCCATAGGGGGGAAGCCCATGGTGGAGCATGTCGTCGACCTGGCGGTTCACCTCAAGGCCAAACGTATAGTCGCTGTCGTGGGTTGGCATAAGGATTCGATAATCAATCACCTGCAGCGCTCCGGCCACATTGTCACGTGTGTGGAGCAAACTCCGCAGCTCGGCACCGGGCATGCCGTAATGCAGGCGGAGGAACCTCTGAAGGGATTTACGGGAGATGTCCTCGTCCTTTCCGGGGATGTGCCGCTCCTCTCAAGATCAACGGTGGATCGGCTCATCAGCTATCACCGGTCGGCACCCGCCGCCGCAACTCTCCTCACGGCGATTCTCGACGACCCGACAGGGTACGGTCGCATTCTGCGGGATAATCGCAAGTGCCTGGACGAAGGCTCCCATGGTGTGGAAACAGGCCATGTCGTGGGGATTGTGGAACACCGGGATGCCACTCCGGAGCAACGTGAAATCCGCGAAATTAATACCGGAATCTATGTTTTTGACAAGGATCAGCTGTTTGAAGGACTGCAACATATCAGCAACACGAACGTCCAAAAGGAGTACTACCTGACGGACGTGTTTCAGTATTTCTGGAAGAAGCACCTCCCGATCAGGGCTGTCCCGGTGGAAGAGGTGGTCGAGGTTCAGGGGATCAACACGGTGGAGCAGCTGGATGCGGCCAGAGCGGCTTATGCACAACGCAAGAGTTGACAAAGCTCGGTGGATTGTGTATTTTACACTTGAGTATTCCCGTACAAGGTGAACAGAAGGGCAGAAGCGATGACACGGTACATTGTTACGGCACTCGTCATTCTCGCGCTGGTCGGATCGACCGCCCGGGCTCAATTCAAGACCCAGATCGAACAAGAGTCGCGGGTTTCCAACGGCATTTACCAGCAGCCAGAGCAGACGTCTCTCTTCGGATGGTTCAACCCGGAGAAATTCCACATGAGCCATTCGCTCTCTTTTTCCTACCAGACAATGGGAGGACAGGGCGTTTCTCTCGGGACGTACACCAACAGCATGATGTATGAATTCGCGAACAACCTGAACGCCCGGGCTGACGTAAGTCTGAGCTACTCGCCATTCGCGAGTTCTTCATTCATGAACAAGGGGATGAAGAACAGCCTGAGCTCCATCTATCTCAGCAGGGCGGAGATAAACTACAAACCCTGGGAAAATGTTTCTGTGCAGTTCCAGTACCGGCAGTTGCCGTACGGTTCCTACTATTCCCCGTTTGCATCACCTTGGTTTGGTGGGGATGGGTACTGACAACCACGCATCGTCTGATCAGAGGTGTATCTGTACACGGACCGAGGACATCCGCGGTGAGCGGGTGGTTCTCGGTTTTTCATTCTGTTAGTGGAATTGATGAAGAATCGCTACTCCGCACGCAAATTCCCGACCGGTGTTATCCTCAATCTGGCGATCATCGTCCTTCTCCTTGTTGTGGCATACCTGGCGTATTCCTTCGTGCTGCGGCTGACCGTTGCGCCGAGCCTCGATGCGGTGCGCGACGGTGATCTGCAGGGCAAGGCAATACAGGTGGACGTCATCAACGGATGTGGCGCAGCGAAGGTCGGAACGCAATTCACACAGTATCTCCGCCACAGGGGGTATGATGTCGTGGAAGTGCGCAACTATTACCGGTTCGATGTCCGGCATTCAATCGTTATTGCACGAACAGCGAACCTCCGGAACGCCGAGAAAGTGGCGACTGCACTCGGCGTATCGGCACCGTACATCATTCAGCAGATCAACCCGGAATATTTTGTCGATGTGTCGGTGGTCATCGGCCACGACTTTCAATCACTGAAACCATCACAGTAGGGAGTACGAACGGTGAAACCCGCAATCCTGGCGAAGCACGTCGCTGATCTGGCCCTCAGCAAGAAAGCGCAGGACGTGGTGATCATGAATCTCCGCGGCCTGAGCAGCGTCACCGACTTCTTTGTTGTCTGTTCAGGTGATTCTGATGTGCAGATCAAATCCATTGCTGATGGAGTGAAAGACGGACTCGCCCAAAAAGGAGTAGCGGCGTGGCACAGGGAAGTCGGCAGTCCCAACTGGGTGTTGCTGGACTATGTCGATGTTGTTGTGCATGTATTCCACAAACATACCCGGCCGTTCTACAACCTTGAAAAGCTCTGGGGAGACGCGCAGATCAAACGGGTGGAGGATGCAGTCCCCGCGCCCAAGAAAAAAGCCCCGGCCCGCAAAGCCACCGCGAAGAAAGCAACACGAAGAACACCCGTCGAAGAAAGTCGCACCACGGAGAAAAATCGCTTCATGAGAGAGTATCTACGCGCTGCCGTCACGGCATCTCTGCAGAAGAACGGCATTCCCTCACCGGGACCCATTGTCATCGAACGCCCGCGGCAGGAAGGCCATGGCGACTTCACCACCAATGTTGCGCTGACAATGGCCAAACAGGCCGGTATGAAGCCGCGCGACCTTGCGCAACGCATTGCCGATCACCTGTCTGTCGACCCGACGACCGTGGCGAAAGTGGAAGTCGCGGGACCGGGCTTCATCAATGTGACTTTCACGGAATCGTTCTTCCGCCGCCAGCTTCAGGAGCTGCTCGCTCAGGGCGAACAGTACGGACGATCGACCTTGGGAGCGGGGAAACGTGTGCAGGTGGAGTTTGTGAGCGCCAACCCGACCGGGCCGCTGACCGTCGGCCATGGCCGCGGAGCAGTCTTTGGCGATACAGTCTCCCGCCTGCTCGAATGGACGGGCCACGAGGTTGAACGGGAGTACTATTTCAACAACGCCGGCCGGCAAATGCGCATTCTCGGTGATTCCGTCCGCCTGAGGTATCTGGAAGTGCTCGGCGACGCTCATCGAGTTCCCCCAGGACTACTACCAGGGCGAATACATCCGTGACATCGCCCGCCTCGCGCGAGATCGAAAAGGAGATGGATTGCGGGCCGAACCCGCAGAGGGGTATTTCAAGACCATCGCCGAGGAAGAAATCTTCGCTGATATCCGGAAGACACTTCACGCGCTCGGCATTGTGTTCAAGACGTACTACAACGAGCATTCGCTCTACACGGACGGCAGGATCACGGCGGTGATTCAGGCCTTGAAAGACCGCGGTCTGACATACGAACAGGAGGGGGCCCTCTGGTTCAAGACCTCGACGCTCGGAAGCGAAAAAGACAAGGTGATTGTCAAAAGCTCGGGAGAACCGACGTACCGGCTGCCCGACATCGCCTACCACGTTGAGAAGTTCCGCCGTGGCTACGACCTGATGATCGACATTTTCGGTGCCGATCACATCGCAACGTATCCTGACGTTCTGGCCGCGCTGAAAGCTCTTGGTTACGATGCGGAGAAGGTCAAGGTGCTCATTCATCAGTTCGTGACAATCACCCAGGCCGGCGAAGTGGTGAAAATGTCAACCCGCAAGGCAAACTTCATTACGCTCGATGAGTTAATTGCCGATGTGGGAGCCGACGTTGTCCGGTTTTTCTTTCTGATGCGTACAATTTCCAGTCATTTGAACTTCGATCTTGCGCTCGCACGGCAGACCTCACTCGATAATCCGGTCTACTACGTGCAGTATGCTCATGCCCGGATATGTAATATTCAACGTGTTGCAGAGGGAGAGGGACGCACCGGAGCGAAGGGATTGGGGGGAGTGGACCTTCTTGTTGAACCCGCGGAAACAGCTCTTATCAGGAAGATTCTGCAATTTCCGGAGACTATCGAATCATGTGCCGTTACACACGAACCTCATCGCCTTGCGGATTACCTTCATGACGTGGCCGGACTGTTCCATGGCTATTATCATGAACACCGCGTCGTCACGGACGATAGCGCTGTGACATCCGCCCGGCTCCTGCTCTGTCAGGCGGTGCAGGTTGTCCTTCGGAATGGTTTTACCATCCTTGGAATCAGCGCCCCGGAGAAGATGTAGATCGTTGAATTCCTGCGAAAATCGCCGTTTGATCGGTACGCCCACGACGCGCAATTGACTTTGCAGCCATGTTTTGTTAAGTTGTACAAATTGAACAGTTAAGGGAGTTTCCTCTCCTCATCTTGCTACTGAAGTTGAGATTGTCGATCAACCTTCGCCCCGAACTTCCGGGCCTTTTGCCCTTTCCCAGCATGTGGTAGGACGCGAGACGCTTGCTCACTACACAGGAGATGCAAATGTTCCAGAACGGCAAAATCCACGATGTCGTTGTAAAAGATTTGATGAAATCCGTTGATGAACGTGGCTGGCTCACCGAGCTGTTTCGCGCGGATGAGGTTTCCAGTGAGTACCAGCCTGTGATGGGATACGTCTCCGTGACCCTTCCCGATATTGCCCGCGGGCCGCATGAACATGTTGCACAGGCCGACTACTTTGCTTTCATCGGGCCCTCGAATTTCAAGGTCTACTCTGTGGGACAACCGCAAAGACTCCCTCACGCATATGGCTCGGCAGATCATCTATGCCGGTGAGGACGCCCCTCGAACGATCATTATTCCTCCGGGCGTGGTGCATGCGTACAAGAATATCGGTGGAAAGCCCGGGATGGTCATCAATCTTCCGAATGCATTGTTTGCTGGAAAAGGGAAACGGGAACCCGTTGACGAGGTTCGTCATGAGAATGACGCCAACACCATTTTCCGTCTTGATTGATCCATGAAGAACATTCTAGTCACAGGTGGGGCCGGGTTCATCGGCAGCAACTTCGTGCGGTATTTCCTGAGTGCTCATCCAGATGTTGCGGTTGTCAATTTCGACAAGCTGACCTACGCCGGAAATCTCGAGAACCTGAAGGACATTAAAGGCGATCCACGCGTACAGTTTTGTCCGTGGTGACATCTGCGAACGTGCAGAGGTCGAGGCCGCCTTCCAGAACCACCCCATCGACACAGTTGTGCACTTTGCCGCTGAATCCCATGTTGATCGGAGCATCCTCGGTGCAGGGATTTTCATCACAACGAATGTGCTGGGGACGCAGGTCTTGCTGGATGTCGCCAGGGACTGCTGGCATCGAACGGTTCGTCCATGTCTCGACCGACGAGGTGTACGGATCTCTGGGTGCGGAAGGGAAGTTCACCGAGCAGACATCGCTGCATCCGAACAGTCCGTACGCGGCAAGCAAAGCATCCTCGGATATGGTGGCACTGGCGTATCAACACACCTTCGGGCTTCCGGTTGTCGTCACCCGGTGCTCGAACAACTATGGACCGTATCAGTTCCCCGAAAAGTTGATTCCGTTGATGATCGCACATGCGCTGCGATGGCAAGCCTCTGCCTGTGTATGGACAGGGGATCAACGTGCGGGATTGGCTCCACGTCTCCGACCATTGCAGAGCCATCGACATCGTGCTTCAACGGGGGAGGGTGGGGGAAGTGTATAATATTGGCGGCAACAATGAGTGGAAGAATATTGATATCGTGCGTTTACTGCTGAAGAATTTGGAGAAGCCCGAGAGTCTGATCAGGTATGTCAAGGACCGCCCGGGCCATGATATGCGCTATGCGATCGATGCGGCAAAAATCACTCGGGAGCTCGGCTGGGCGCCCTCTTTGACATTCGAAAAGGGGCTGGAAAATACCATCGCGTGGTACAGGGCCAATGAAACCTGGTGGCGACGGGTCATGAGCGGGGCGTATCAGGAGTACTATAGGCAACAATATCATGAGGCGTAAAGGATGAACGGTCTGCTTGCGTCTGCGGCAAGTATGGTTCTTGCGGTGACGGTTGGTCAGATGCTTCTCGTATCACCTGTCGCGGGACAAACGAAGGAACAGCTCGGCGCTCCTGATCTTGAATCGCTGAAATCTACTCTCGGCGCGCAGGCGCGACCTCTGGAAGCCACTGAAGCAGTCTCGGTCGATGCGCCTGTCAATGCGGACGAATACGTCGTCGGGCCCGGCGACCGGCTGGCGTTGAATGTCTGGTCGAGTACCCCAGTAGAGCAAAGGCTGACAGTGACCCCCGAAGGCCTGCTGATTATTCCGGGTGTTCGGTCTGTCAGTGTTCGGGATATGACCTTGGCTCAGGTGAAAACCAAAGTGTCCTCGCTCGTCGGCCGCAAGTACCTGAACGCCGAGATCTCCGTTGCTCTTCTTGTTCCGCGGAAAGTCTCGGTGACGATACTCGGGCAGGTGCCAGACGAGGGCAAGAAGAATGTGTACGCATCCCAAAGGGTGGAGGATCTGATCGCACTCGGGAATGAGTTCCCGACGGGAAGGATGGATGCTGACCAATTTGCGGACAAACTCAATCAGATGCGGGCGAGACGATCAGAACGGAAAATCGTGTTGCAGCATCGCGGGGGAGAGCGACGCAATGTCGATCTTGTGCGTTATCGTGTCTCCGGTTCCGGCAAGTACAACCCGTATCTTCGGGAAGGGGATGTTGTCTATGTCCCCCCTCGAACGGATGATGACAACGTTATCGGCATTTTTGGTGGCGCGATAGAACACGCGAACTTCGAGTTTGTAGATGGGGATAGTCTGTCAACTTGGTGTCAATGAGCATGGGTTTTCAGATGAATGCGGATCCTGCGCACGCCGAGCTCTCGCGCCTGTCGCCCGACGGGATGACCATGGAGACCGTACCTGTCAATGCCCTGGCAATTCTTGAGGGACGGGCGTCCGATATCGCACTGCGGCCAGGCGACCGGCTTGTCGTTCCGGTGCTTCCTGTCATGGCAGTCAATGCCTACGTAACCGTGGAGGGGGAGGTGAAGAAACCCGGAACCTATCCGATCACACGGGACGGCACGAAACTCTCCGACATTATCCGGCAGGCCGGCGGATTCTCCGAACGAGTCAATCTCAATGGGGGATTGGTGTACCGGCCGAAGGTCGGGGAAATTGATGCCAGCCTCCTTGCGGAACGTGAACGCTTGCTGAGCCTTCGGGCATCTCTCTCCTTTCAGGATACGAGCTACTATCACGTCGAGAGTATGTTGAGGCTGAAAGAGGAACAGGTCGTCGTCGATTTCCTGGGTTTGTTTGTGCGCGGAGATAGCACCTGCGACATCACGCTCCGTGCACATGATCGGATCGTCATCCCCGGAAAGCAACACACAGTGTATGTCTTTGGCCAGGTCGTGTCGCCAGGACATGTCTTGTATAAGGAAGGGGAGGGATACAAACATTACATTGAACGAGCCGGTGGAATGACCAACGATGCCCGACCCGGTGATGTAAAGGTGATTAAAGGGGGAACACGGGCATGGCTCGACCCCGGAGAAACATCCGTTGAGGATGGTGACCTGATCTGGGTGCCTAAGGATAGGGAGTTCCCGTTTTCCTACTACGTGAATACCTACGCACAAATAGCAGGGATCATCGGCACGGTGGCGACAGTCGCCTTGTTGATCAACACGTTCAAGTAGCGTTGTCTGCCTGATTCCAACTGTCGAATCGAATAAAGAAAGAACCTCGTCTCCATGGCTGAAACGGAACAACCTGAGCAGCGAGACAAACAACTGAGAATGGTGAATGTGCTTGACTGGGGGTATTCCTGGCGAAACACAAGCGATTCATTCTCCGGTTTGCTCTTGGTGTCACAGTCGTTGCAGCGGTGCTGCTGTTTCTTGTGCTCTCCCGATGGTACAAGTCCACCGCAGTCGTCATGACGCCCAAACAGCAGAATCCGCTTGCGCTCCTCGGAGGGATTACGAGAGGCGCAAGCTCGCTGCGAAATCTTGCGATGGGCGGGGCCGGGGAGGAACTCTCCAAATGCCAGACTATCCTTCTGAGCCGAAGAGTCCTTGACTCCGTGATCCAGAAATACAAGTTGATGAATGTCTACAATTTCGATGAGCTGAACAAGACGAGAAAAGAGCTCCAGGGAAACATGCAGGTCGGACTTGGGGATGAAGATGTTTCTATTGTGATTACCGTGTATGACACGGATCGGTACAGAGCCGCCGACATGGCGAACTACTTCGTGGAAATGCTTAATCTCGTGTATCTTGACCTGTCGGTGAACGAGGCACGATCAAACCGCGAATTTCTTGAACGACGCTACAAACAGAATCTGGCGGACTTGAAAACTGCCGAAGATTCACTCCGGGCATTTCAGGAGAGACACGGCATTTACTCGATCCCGGATCAAATAAAGGCCTCCGTCGAGGCCGCCGCGATGCTTGAATCCAAGATCGTCGTCAAAGATGTCCAGCTCGGCATACTGCAGAAGACCGCGACCGAAGAAAATCCTCAACGGCAGTTGCTTGAGCTCGAACTCGAGTGCACTGCGTCAGCAGCAACAGGCCATGAAGAAGGGATCGGCGCAGCCGCAGGATCGATCCATCATCTTCGTTCCCTTCGAACATGCCCCTGAAATAGGGATTCAGTACCTGCGGTACTATCGCGAACTGGAACTTCAATCGAAGCTCCTCGAATTGCTCCTGCCACTCTACGAACAGGCGGATCGAAGAACAGCGCAACACGCCCTCAGTGCTTCTCCTTGACACGGCTGTTCCAGCCGATCGGGCCACGAAGCCCAAGAGAATGCTCATTCTGGCAGCCACCGTTATTCTGTCGTTCCTGCTTGCCTGCGGTATAGCGCTCTTTGTGGAGGGGCTCCGCAAGTCGAAAGATGAACACCAGAGCTTCAGCGAAAACTGTCGTTCATCGGAAAAGAGCTGCGTTGGAAGAATCTTTTTCGGTAGGCGAGGATCTTTTGGCATCGAATCCTATTTCCCATTGGAAGGGCCCTCCGCGGTGGATCGAGTTTCTCGAGATTCCCTTGAAAGACTGGCTTGCCTACGGCTATGCCGCAGCTTATCCGCTCTTCATGATTGCTGTCTTCTTCTCTCGTGATTCGATTCCCTTCTGGATCGTTGTATGTATTTCGTGCGTGGTCATTCTGGAATCAGCATTCAACCAGGGGAAGCTCTGGGTCGATGCGAGCCTGTGGCCGCTCGCGGCACTTCTTGCCTTGTATGGGTTGTCCACGCTGCACTTGGCACTTTCGGACAGCAATCTGCATTGGCTGGGTCGAAGCCAGGTCGATCGAGCTATTGCTGTCGACTTTCGACTGCTGAATGTCGTTGCGGCGTATTTTGCGTTTGTCAACTTGCTGGCCGGCGCTCCCCGGCGAGTTCTGATGAACATCCTTCGCGTGCAATTGTGGGGGGGAGCCCTCGTTGCCGTCTACGGCATTGTGCAATTTGCCTCGTACGTCTCTCTGGGGTCGTCGATATTTCCGATCATCGAACCCACGAATGAGGCCTATACCCTGCGCTCATCACTGTTTCTGCTGGGGAGGAAAACGGTGTTCCGCGCAACCTCCATCTTCAGCGAGCCTGCGTATTTTGCGTTCTTCCTCGTGCCCCTGGTGGCAAAGATAAGTGTCGTGTGGCTCGAAAAGTTGCCTGTGCTTGGGAAACGGCATCTTGTTGTTGTCAGTGCCACATTGTTCGTCGCGCTGGCATGCAATTTCTCCATGACAGGAATTGTGACAACTGTGCTTGTCTTCCTTCTGATCTGGGGTACCTCCGTGGGAAGGTCCGGGGCCCTCATCCGGATTTCGGTGCTTGCGGTCTTCGCAGGCGGGCTGCTCATGCTCTTCACTCCTCTGGGATCTATGGTGGCGGAGCGCGTAACACAGATCTTTGCGCTGTCGGATCGATCAACCCTCGACAGGCTGTTCCGCGCCGCCACAGGGCTCATGGTTTTCCTCGAGCATCCGGTCTTCGGCCTCGGCCCCGGCGGCTATGCGTTTCTCTATCCGCGCCTTGGAGGAATACAGTTCAACATTATGGCGACGCCGCTGAACGTCTGGCTTTCGTTTCTGACTGATGTGGGTATTCCTGGATTCATCTGTCTCTGCTGGTTTCTGTGGGGGCTTGGTCGACGATCCTTTCGCCTTATCAGAACGGATGCGCTCGTCGCCGTGTACTTCTGGAGTTCGGTGAGTTATCTCGTGCTCCTCACCTCCTCCGACAATTGGTTTACCGAGATGTTCTGGTTCGAACTGGCGATGCTCCTTGTCACCTCACAGAGCGTATCGGCACTCAGAATCGAAAGACGATAACAGTCTGAAACATATGCGCTATTCATTCAATTGAGGCGAGTGTGTCTCTGGGAAGAAATTGCTGGGAAATTTTACTGTCTTGTTCGGCGGAAATGTAATCGGACAGTTGGCGTATTTCGTTGGCCTGCTCTATGTCGCCCGGGCATTAGGGCCGGCGGAGTTCGGCACATGGAATTTCTCCCAGGTGCTTATGCTCTATCTCCTGCGCGTGGGAGACCCTGGGTTGGAAGTCCGCGCCATTCGAGAAGTCGCGCACAATCTGGAGACGACGCGGCAGCGGATTACTTCTGTCATCTTGACCCGCGGGGCGATCGCCCTCGTCCTGCTCATTCTCGAAGGCGTTGCGGTCACATTGGGGTTGCTCCCGATCGAGTCTGTCGGGCTGACGATGATTTTCTCGATTGCGTTACTCCCAACAGCCGCCACACTGGAGTGGGTGTACGAGGCAAGACAAGAGGTACGTTACGTGAGCCTCGCCCGGATCATGAAGGGTGTCCTGTTCGCAGCCTTCGTCATCGTGGCCCTCAATAGCGGGCCCCCCTCCCGGATGGCTGCCATCGGGTACGTGGTGAGTATCGCCATTCCGGTCGTCATCCTCAGTACGGTCGCAATACGGCACTTCGGATGGGGGAGTGTGGGGGCGGCGTGGGGAGAAGCACCACGCCTGCTGGCGGAGGGCTGGCCTATTGGACTCATTTCGCTGCTCGCACAATACTGCTTCTTCCTGGGAACTCTGCTTGGGGGATACTTGTGGCCGGCAAACGACCTTGGGTTGTATACGGCGGGACATCGTCCGGTGATTTTTCTTTGGGCCTACGTCATCGTCAGTTCGAATCGAGTGCTCTTGCCCTCGCTCACGAGATTCTACCACGCATCAGGCGAGCAGTTTATCGGTTTCATCGAACGTTTTTTCCGGCTCGCTGCGTTGGCCGCGATTCCTCTGTCCTTTATTGGGATTGTTGTTGCACCCGTGATGCTTCCGCTTCTTTTTGGTGCGCAGTACGCTAGTGGAGTCGGCGTCTTTCAGATTCTTCTCGTCGCGCTGGTCATAGCTATGGTCCGATCGATATTTGAAATCGCACTGCTTGCCGCGGAAAAACAACGGGACTATTTGATGGGAATGGGTTTTCTGGCGGTCGTCTACACTCTTGCGACGCCGGCGCTTATGCTGACCGTCGGCATTGAAGGTGCCGCCTGGGCCAGTGTCGTCGCTGAGGCCTCGTTTCTCGTGTATCTGATGGCGACATTTCGCGGTGTGCGCTTCCCCGAGCTCCTGACGCAAGTGGTCAAACCCGCGGTGGCGATCATTCCTGGTGGGGCGGTTGCTGCTCTTGCAGTCGGAGTCCCGATGCCTGTTGTGGTGATTGTCGGCCTCATGGCCTACGTCGGGATCCTCCTCCTCTGGAAGGGAATCGGGCAAGAAGATATCCTTCTCGTACGCAGTCTTATTGCATCGAAATCTCTGGGGATGTCCTGACATCAACCGCCCACATCAACGGATGCTCCATTCACTCAGCCGACGCATATGCACTAATGGCAAAACGAATCTGGATTCTTTCTGAACTGTACTATCCCGAGGAAGCGGCAACCGGGTACTATGTCACCCGCATTGCTGAACGTCTCGCTCCCGCCTTCAGCGTCAACGTGCTCTGCGCGCAGCCAACGTACCTGGCACGAGGCACGAAGGCGCCGAAGGTCGAGATGCACAACGGGGTCAACATCCGCAGATGCGCCGGAACCACATTGAACAAGGATAATCTGCTGTTCCGCTCAGTGAATCTTGTCACGATCAGCCTGTCAATACTGTTCCGGACCCTGATGTCGCTTCGCCGCGGTGACGTGGTATTTTCGGTGACAAATCCTCCTACTTTGCCGTTTGTCGCAGCGATCGCCTGCCGGTTCCACGGGGCGCAACTCGTTCTGAAAATCGAAGATCTCTATCCCGACGCCCTTGTCGCTGCCGGCGTGCTTGCCGCTGGATCGATCCTTACGCGGGTGTTTGATCGTCTGCAAAAAGCACTGTACGGGTTTTCGACACGCATCGTCGTGCTTGGCAGAGACACTGAGGAGAAACTGCGCAATCGATATCCTGAGATTGCCGGCAAGCTCACCCGTATATCGCACTGGGCGGATATTGCAGCGGTGTTCCCTCGCCCGCGCAAGGAAAATGAACTCCTCCGGCGTTTGGGTTTGAGCGACAAGTTCGTTGTTCAGTATTCCGGGACCATGGGACGCACACATGATATCGAGAGTATCGTCGAATGTGCTGCTATACTCCAAACGGAGGAGCGGATTCATTTTTTGTTGATTGGCTGGGGGAGCAAGGAAAGCTGGTTGCGTGCCGCTTGCTCGCAGCGCCGGCTACGAAACGTCACCATCCTTCAACCACTTGCACGCGGCGAACTCTGCACCTCATTGAACGGCGCAGATGTCGCGGTGATCGCCTTGGTTCCGGACATGCTGGGTGTGTCGGTGCCCAGCAGGATCTACAACATCCTTGCTGCAGGAAAACCATTGATCGTTGCTGCCCATGAGCATTCCGAGATTGCACGCGTGGTCCGCGAAGAGAATGTGGGATGGGTGGTCCCTCCCAGATCGCCGGAGTTGCTCGCACACGCTGTTATGAACGCGTCGCAATCATCCGAAAAGCTATGCACAATGTCCGCGACGGCACGGAAAGTCGCCGAAGAAAAGTATTCCGGCAGCGATGGATATCTCGCGCTGTTCGAATCGCTTGCACGGTGAGAGAGTGATGGCAATGCACCCGGAAAAACGAGAGCAGCATGCTGTGCCACCCGTTCCACACCTCTGGCGCGGCGTCGGAGCGCTCATGGCGGCGCAATCGGGCCTCATTCGGTGGATGGGATCACTATGCAAGTTTTCCTCGGAAACCGTGTCTCCGTCCGGACCAATCATCCCTGCGGATGTTTCGTCGATTCTTGTGATCCGGGTCGATGAGATCGGTGACCTTGTGATGTCATCGGTGTTTCTGCGAAATCTTCGAGCATGGCGTCCCCGGTCCCGCATCACCCTTCTTGTGAAGGAAGAAGTCCGGAATCTTGTGGAGCACTGCCCCTATGTAAATGATGTCCTCGCGGTCAGGAATACCTGCAATCTGTTTGCACGGTGGTTTCTTCTTCCCTGGCGCATGATGGCGTTCGGAAGGAGGCACCTTGCCGGACGGGGGATTTCTCTGACCATTCAACCACGGTGGGATGTCGATGCGCACTATGCCACCGTTCTGGCGTACTGTGCAGGCAGTAGGTGGCGACTGGGATACTCGGAGCACGTCGAATTGAGAAGGTCATTCTATAACAGGGGATTTGATGCTCTGCTGACACATGTGGTGGACGATCGGGATGCGAAACATGAAATCGATCGAGGGCTCAGCCTTCTCCGCTTCCTCGGCGCCACACCGGACACTCGAGGAACTGAACTCTGGCTTGACAGCGCGGACCGAACGATCGCCGCACGGCGGTTGACCGAACAGGGTATTCCCGCGGATGCTCGCGTGGCAGCGATCGCGCCGGGTGCCGGCAGGGCGCGTCGGCAATGGAGCCCTGAGTCGTTCGCCGCCGTGGGGAAGTGGTTGGTGCAGGAACACGGCTGTGCCGTCGCAGTGATTGGTGGACCGCAGGATCACTTGCGTGCTGAGCAGGTGGTGAACGGAATACGTGCGGGTGCGGTGAATCTTGCCGGAAAGACAACACTCAGGCAGACCGCTGCGCTCTTAGAACGCTGTGTGGCATTTGTGGGGAATGATTCCGGCCCCCTGCATCTTGCCGTCGCTGCAGGCGTCCCTGCAGTCGAGATCTCGTGCCATCCACGTCAAGGCTCACGGATGGATATTCAATCGCCTTTTCGCTTTGGACCATGGGGTCAGAACGCAAGAGTGCTGCAACCCGCCGAGCCGATGGCTCCGTGCGTCGATGGGTGCCAGGCAGCTGCGGCACACTGCATTACCCGGATTACTGTAGACGAAGTCCAACAAGCCCTGGCCGAGCTCTGCTTCAACACACCGCCCGCTCCCTGACGAACGGTGTACACCATGCCCCCTCGGCCTTCCAGGAGGTGGCGCGGTGAAGGAAGGGCTGGAAAAGGACAAGAAAGAATGAAGAAGCCCAACCGGCACGAAATACCGATCCTGTTGATTGTCGATATCCTGACCATTTCTCTGGCATGGACCATGTATTACCTGATCCGTGTCAGGAGCGGCATGTTGATCGTCAGCGCGGAACCGGATTTCCTGCTGCCCATGGTTGTGGTAACACTCTTCTGGGTGCTGCTCTTCTTCATTGTCGGCCTCTATCGCCCCTGGTACGCTGCATCCCGATTCGACGAAGTTGCACTGCTGTTCAAGACGCTCGTTCTGGGCACGCTCATCCTCTTTTTTGTCATCTTCATCGACGATGCCGGTACTCCCCCGGGGACCAACTCGAGGTTGCTCATCGCCGTCTACTGGGGGTTTATGTTCGTTGCTGTTGTTTCAGGACGAATGCTCCTGCGCAGCGTTCAACGACAGATGCTGATTGCTGGTATCGGTGCCCACAATACGCTCATCGTCGGTTCTCAAGTCCGCTCCCGCGAGTTGTATGAACAGGTGGCGAAGTATCCCGCTCTCGGCTACCGTGTCCTTGGCGCCGTCCGCGTCGATAAAACGGAACGAAAAAAGGCGTCGGCGCGCGAGCAAGAGCTGAAGACGCTGGGCAGCCTCGAAGACCTCTCGGCAATTATTCAACAGTATGAAATTCGGGAAGTGCTTGTTGCTCTTGACTCCAAAGACCACAATCGCCTGCTCGATATCATCTCGCGATGCGGTGCACATCCCGTCGGTATGAAAATTGTTCCCGATCTGTATGATATCATCAGCGGACAGGCCCGCACAAACCAGATCTACGGCTTTCCGTTGATCGAGATCTCTCCGGTGCTCATGCACCCGTGGGAAGAATCGACGAAGCGACTCCTGGATGTGGGAGTCTCCGCCATTGCACTCATCGTCGGCCTTCCCCTCTGGCTGTTGATAGCTGCTGCCATCAAGATCGAGTCTGACGGACCCGTACTCTACAAACAAGAACGGGTGGGGAAGGATGGAGAGCACTTCAATATCATCAAATTTCGCTCCATGGTTGCAGACGCCGAACGCTCCGGGCCCCAATGGGCTCATCGTCGCGATCCGCGGATAACGAAGATCGGTTGGGTGTTGCGCAAGTTGCATCTGGACGAAATCCCACAGCTCTGGAATGTGCTTTCAGGCCACATGAGCTTGGTGGGACCGCGTCCCGAACGTCCGGTCTTCGTCGAGAAGTTGTCGCGCGAAATCCCTCTCTATCTGCGACGGCTGAAAGTGCGGCCTGGCATTACCGGATGGGCTCAGGTGAAACACGTCTATGATGAATCCATCGAGGATGTGCGAAAGAAGGTGCATTATGACCTGTTCTATATCGAGAATATGTCCTTGCGAATGGACCTGAAAATTCTCCTCAGCACGGTGTCACATATGCTTCTCGGACGAGGGCGGTGATGACAGGCCGCACTCTACGGTTGCGTCTCTTCACGATGTCGGTGCTGTGCGTAACATCAACGCTGGCACAGGTGGAGCATGTTCCCATCACTCACCCAGTGTACGAGTTCCTCGATCGACTTGGGGTCGAGGGACTCCTGCCTGCACAGAGCTCGTCCATGCTGCCGTTGGATCGGGGTGAGGTCGCGTCCTTGCTGCAGTTCACTGCGGCGTCGCGTTCGCTGTTGGGAAGGGTCGATGTCGTGACACTCGACAAATATCTCCGAGGATTTGCCCCGGATGCGGGGACCCGCCCCGAAGAAGATATGGTAATAGTGGGAGACCACGCTTCCCTTAGCGGGTTTCTTGACGGATTAGCTTCACAGAAACAGAAGTACCTCGTGGCCATTGTCGATTCCATGGCGATAGTGTACGGCGAACTGCTCGGATCCATCGAGTACCGCTCGATGCACGGTGATACCTACGGCGATGTCGATGCCACGTTGAAGACTATCGGCGGTCGGTTCCGGGGAACTATCGCCGGCAGGGTGGGTTTCCTGCTGCAATCCACCAATGGCGTGCTCTCCGGAAACCGGACCTACGCACTGTCCGACCCGCACCTGGCGACGAATGAGAAGCTCAACGCATTGACAAGCCCCAACTTTGATGAGACAGAGGCCTATGTGCGCCTTTCCTTTGGGTGGGCGGCTGTGCAGTTCGGAAGGGAATTCTCAACCATCGGCGTTGGCTACGGTGATCGGTTGTTGCTCTCGGACAATGCTCCCGCGTTTGATGCTCTCGGAATCGATGTCCACTACAAGGCATTTCGGTTCAAATTCCTCCACGGCGCGCTGCTGAGGGACCCCGTGCTGTTCCCGGGACTGCTGGTCAAGGAGTCTGACCTGGCGACCAAATACCTCGCACTACATCGTTTCCAGTTCACGCTGTTCGATCGCGTGAATATTGCCGCAAGCGAAATGGTGATCTATCAGCGGCTGTCTCCCGAGTTTGCATACCTGAATCCCGTCAACTTCTTCAAATCGGCCGAACATTCCCTGCGCGATCGCGACAATGCCTTGCTGGCATTTGATGTCGAGTATTTCGCTGCGCCGGGATACAAGGTGTACGGCAGCTGGCTGATCGACGATATCGATTTCAGTCGTATTGGTACCGGGTGGTGGGGAAATGAGTTCGGCTGGCAGGGCGGCGCGTATCTGGCCGATGTCGCCGGGCTGCCTGCTCTCGACGCCCTCGTGGAATATACGCGCATCGAACCGTATGTATACAGCAACCGCATTGCCGGAAATGATTACTCGCACAGCGGGGTCGGACTTGGGCATCAACTCCTGCCGAATTCCGATGAGATTCTCGGACAACTCCGGCTGAGGTTCTCAGAGAAATTGCGCACACGCCTGCACTTCGCATATCAGCGGCATGGCCAAAACGTGATGGCAGGGGATTCGGTTCTGCGGAATGTGGGCGGATCAGTGACTCAGGGTCATCGTGAGGGTGACAGCGAGAGTGCGCGTTTTCTTGACGGAGAGCGCATCATTACGTATCGTGCCGGCCTGCGTGTGGACTTTGAACCGATAACTGATTTGTTCCTTGCAGGAGTTGCAGAATGGACAAGCACACGGGATGTCGCGTCCCTCCGCCGCGATCTCGCGGTGAGCCTCCAATTGCGCGTCGAGTATTGAGTGCTATACAGTAGATCCGAGTTCGACTTCGCTCACCGCTGGCTTCGCCCCGCCTCGGATAGACTAAGGAGCGGGGCTCGGGATGACAGTCGCCCGTGTCGGAGAGAGAACGAACAAGAAGAGAGTGTCAATTGTTTCTTCTGTCAAAGAGGAAGAATTTTGCCAACTACGTAATCTTCGTCTGAACCTAAACTCGTTATGCGCAACGCAGCGAGGCAAGCAGTAGGTCTGCTTATGCCAGGGGCATATTCGGCGAGGGTCGCAAGGAGATAAGAGAACACGTATGAATAAATTGATCAGAGCCAGTATTCGCCTCGTGTTTGGAAGGTTGCTTCCACGATTGGCTTATCCCGTTTTGCGTGGTCCTCTGAGAGGTGCTAGATTTATCCTTGGGACGTCAGCGGGGGAAGGCGGCGGGGCGACAGTCTACTTCAATATGTCTGAGCCCGAGCAAACTTCGGCTTTCGTAGACACGCTGAAAAATGGGCAGGTGTTCTTTGATATTGGAGCCAATGTTGGGTATTACACAATTCTCGGGAGCCAATTGGTTGGTTCACAGGGTAGAGTTTTTGCATTTGAGCCTGCGGTAAGAAATCTGGCTTATCTCTATCAACACACCATATTGAACAAAGCGAGCAATGTCACCATCATATCTGCTGCCTGTTCTGACACCGTATCGCTCACACTCTTCTCTGTAGGGCCGAACTTTGCGATGGGGCACTTGACCAACAATATGCGCTTGGAGGCCGCTGCAACCGAGCCGGCGTTCCCAGTCCCGACTGTTACGGTGGATGCCATCGTTCAGCTATTGGGTGTGTCTCCAGATGTAATAAAGATAGACGTGGAAGGGGCGGAGCTTTCGGTGTTGAAGGGAGCTCAGGCTACCCTACGCAAAGCGAAGCCGACAATTTTCCTATCGACGCATTCAGATACGCTTCGGTCAACCTGTCTAGAGTATCTAGAAGGGCTCGGCTACACATTTGAAGTACTGAGTCAAAACAAGATCTCTCCATCGGAGTTCTTGGCAAAACATGCATAGTCTTGGTCGTACGAATCAGAATCGCTGCCGTGCGCCGAACGAAACGCGGAACCTGGCACTCGAAGACTGGATTAGCGATTGTGTATCGGAAATTGGCTGGAGATAAAGTGCTCGCTCCATTGTTCGCCGGCACAAGGAACGGGTCATTCAGATGCGACGGCTGACAACGGCAGTTTACCTAAACCTTAACCGGAACTATCATGAAACTTCAAATGGTTGATGTATTAGGACAATACCACCGCATCAAGGCTGACGTGGATGCAGCAATTCACCGCGTGCTGGAGTCCGGCCAATTTATCCTCGGCAAAGAGGTTGGAGAATTCGAACGCAAAATCGCAGACTACCTCGGGGTAGGCGAAGCTGTTGGCTGCGCTTCAGGAACCGATGCCCTGCAAATAGCGCTGATGGCGCTGGGCATCGGTCCGGGTGATGAAGTCATCACGACACCGTTCACGTTCGTCGCAACGGCGGAAGTCATCGGATTGCTCGGCGCAAAACCCGTGTATGTCGATATCGATCCCCGGACATTCAATATCGATACACACCTGATCGAACGCGCGATTACGACCCGGACGCGGGCGATCATCCCGGTGCATCTGTACGGTCAACCCGCAGAAATGGATTCCCTCATGGACATAGCGAGGCGCCGCGGGATCAAGGTAATCGAAGACTCGGCACAGGCACTGGGGGCTTCGTATAAAGGGAAGAAGGTCTGCACCTTCGGCGACGTGGGCTGCATCAGCTTCTTCCCGAGCAAGAACCTTGGTGCGTTCGGCGATGCCGGTATGGTTGTGTCCAATGACAAAGATCTTGCCGCGCGTATGCGCATCATCGCCGCTCACGGCTCGCGCGTGCGCTATTATCATGAAGTGCTCGGTATTAACAGCCGGATCGACACACTGCAGGCGGCGATTCTCGGAGTCAAATGTGCATATCTCGATCAATGGAATGCGGCACGGAAGAAGGCGGCGGAACGTTATACTGCAGCGCTGCACGGGACGCCCGTGGTCACTCCGTTCGTGTTGCCCCATGTGGAACATATTTTTCATCAATACACCCTGAGGGTGCCACGACGTGACGAGCTCGCTGCGTATCTGAAGCAGAAGGAGATTCCTCACGCGATTTATTACCCGGTGCCGCTGCATCTCCAACAGGCATTCGCCATGGCCGGGAACAAGAAAGGGGATTACCCTGCGACGGAGAGCGCTACGGCAGAAGTGCTCTCTCTTCCCATGCATACCGAGTTGACCGAGGAGCAACTGACATATATCACGGATTCCATCAAAGGGTTCTATGCCAAGCACTGAGCAGAAGGAATGGCAGGGGCTGGTCGTCATCCCGACCTATAATGAGGCGGAGAACATCTCCCGTCTCATCCCGATCATCTTACAGCAAGGCCCGCTGGATGTGCTTGTCGTCGACGATGGATCTCCTGATGGCACGTCGGCGATCGTACGGGAGATCGGTGCGAAAGGATCCCCGGGTGAATCTGATCGTCAGAGAACGGAAACAGGGACTCGGTACGGCGTACGTCGCGGGTTTCCGGTTCGCCATCCAGCGCGGCTATCAGGTGGTCTTCGAGATGGATGCCGACTTCTCGCACGATCCCAACGCGATTCCCGCTTTTCTGACGGCCATCAAAGATGCCGATCTCGTGATAGGATCCCGCTACACAAACGGGGTGCGCGTGCTCAACTGGCCCATTAACCGCCTTCTGCTCAGCTACTTTGCGAATGTCTACACGCGGTTCATCATCGGCTTGCCTTTGCACGATGCTACAGGTGGATTCAAATGTTACCGGCGGGCCGTTCTGGAGGCAATCGATCTCGATAAAATCCGGTCGAATGGCTATGCGTTCCAGATCGAAATGAGCTATAAGGCGTGGCGAAAGGGGTTCCGGCTGGCAGAGATTCCCATCGTTTTTCTGGACAGGCAATCCGGTTCATCCAAGATGTCAAAATCCATCGTGCGCGAAGCCTTTTTCATGCTCATGAAGCTTCGTATGATGAGTCTGACGCACAAGTTATGACGCTTTCCGTCATCATAGTGAACTACAACGTCCGGCAATTCCTGGAGAATGCCCTGACGTCGGTCTTCCGGGCGCTGGAGGGGCTTGACGGCGAAGTGATTGTCGTGGACAATGCATCGGATGATGGGAGTGTCGAGATGGTCCGAAAAAACTTTCCCGCCGTGCGTGTCCTCGCAAACAGGGAGAACCTCGGATTCGCCCGTGCCAACAATCTTGCGTTGACCGGTGCACAGGGAAGTTATGTGCTCCTGATCAACCCGGATACCATCGTGCAGGAAGACACGTTCCGGGTCATGCTGGAATTTTTCCGGACACATCCGGAGGCCGGGCTCGCCGGCTGCAAGATCCTGAACCCCGATGGGTCATTCCAGCTTCCGTGCAGGAGAAGTTTCCCCACACCGTGGGTGGCATTTACGAAGGTGTTCGGCCTGAGCGCGCTTTTTCCGCACTCTCGTCTGTTTGGCCGGTACAATCTGACATATCTTGATCCTGATGCGTCGTACGAAGTCGACGCGGTCAGCGGTTCCTTTATGATGATCACCAGGGCCGCGTACGAAAAGGTGGGTGGACTTGATGAGTCGTTCTTTATGTATGGCGAAGACCTCGATTGGTGCTATCGCGTTCGTCAGTCAGGGTTCGCCGTCTGCTACGTGCACTCGACGCAGATTGTGCACTTCAAAGGCGAGAGCACGCGCAGAAGCAATATCGATGAAGTACGCGTTTTCTACGGTGCGATGGAACTGTTTGTCGAGAAGCACTTCAGCAAATCCCGCGTTGGACGTTTTTTCCTTCGGCTGGGCATTGGGCTGCGAGGTGCGGCGGCAGTGATCGCACGCGTCTCTCGTCCGCTTGTCTCGGCCCTGGTTGATGCAGCAATTGTCGCATCGACGCTCATGATGGCTGAGCTGCTCTACTTCGGCCACCTGTTCCGCTTTCCGCCTTACGCATATCCGATATTGTGGGTGATCCCGGCCGCGATTGTGTTGCTGGTCGGCTCTTTCCTTGGTGTCTATGCGACCCACCGTGGAAGTATCCGCAGGGCATCCGCGGCGGTCGTCATCAGCTACGTTCTGATCGCCGCCACTGTCTTCTTTTTCAAAGAGTTTGCCTTTAGCCGTGCGGTGGCCGTGATTTCGGGCGGCCTGGCTTTTGTACTCCTTCCGGGTTGGCGGCTGCTTCTCCGGCTGGCAGGCGGAAGGGCTGGTTCGACGGCCCAACATCACGGTATCTTCGGCAGCCGCACCTTGATTGTGGGAACAGGCATCGCGGCTCAAGAAGTGTTGCGGCGATTGCGTGCCAGAGTCGCTGACGGTTATGACGTGCACGGGTTCATTGACACAAACAGTGCTCATATCGGTGAACGGATCGGCGGCGTTGAAATCGTCGGAAGTCTTGAAAACGTCGGCAAGGTAATCGATGAGCGGCGTATCACAGACGTGATCTTTTCCACTGACGAACTTCCGTACACCGCGATTCTCACCGTCATTGCCCGCAGCAACAACAGGAGCGTGAATTTCCGGCTCGTGCCGACAAGCCTCGAGTCTATCATCGGCAAAACCCG
Source organism: Ignavibacteriota bacterium (assembly GCA_963849385.1). Taxonomy (GTDB): domain Bacteria; phylum Bacteroidota; class Ignavibacteria; order UBA10030; family UBA6906; genus Fen-1255. The sequence continues at coordinate 53,390 of CAWKHH010000004.1, forward strand.
TATCGACGATCTGGACACGCTGCCACTCGTGGAAATCGACTACAATATCCACCGTCTCCGCAACAGGGTGACAAAAAGACTCTTCGATATAGCAGTGAGCGCTCTGGTCCTCCTTACGCTGTATCCCATCGTGTGGATTCTGCGTCTTCTCCGGTTGCTGCCGAAGAAGGCTCTCGTTGCAGCGGTCTTTGAGCGTATGCCAGGCGTCTTGTGGGGAGATCTGAGTCTCGTCGGACGGTCCGCAGATGTTTCCGACGGCCCGACACGTGGTGAGACATCCCCCTTTCTTCTGACCGGAACATACCTTGGACCGAGGGGGATTACCGGCCTTGTGCAATTGCACGCCTCAAAAGATCTTTCCCGGGAAGAACGGGAAGGATATGAGCTTTACTATGCCAAGAACCAATCACTGTTGCTTGATATCGAGATCTTGCTTAAGTCGATGATGAACGCTGTCAGGGGATAACGGGAGGTCGGACATGGCAAAAATGATACTGGATTTTGAAAAACCCATCGTCGAGCTCGAACGCAAAGTCGAGGAGATGCGGAAATATGCCGACAATCCGGACATTGTGAAGGAGATCACGCGGATCGAGAAACGGGTGCGGCAGTTGCAGCAAAGCGTGTATGCCGGGCTCACCCGTTGGCAAAAGGTGCAGCTTGCCCGTCATTCAGATCGTCCCTACACCCAGGACTATATCCAGCTGATGACCACCGACTTCATCGAACTGCACGGTGACCGTGCCTACCGCGATGACAAAGCAATCGTCGGCGGGTTTGCACGGATCAAGGAGCAGCCGGTGATGATCATCGGCCACCAGAAGGGGCGCGATACCAAATCAAATGTCTACCGCAATTTCGGCATGCCCAATCCGGAAGGATACCGGAAAGCCCTGCGATTGATGAAGCTGGCGGAGAAATTTGGCAAGCCGGTAGTAACATTGCTCGACACGCCGGGAGCGTTTCCCGGGCTTGAAGCCGAAGAGCGCGGTCAAGCCGAGGCCATTGCACGCAATCTCTTCGAAATGTCGCGCTTGAAAGTTCCCATCATCGTGGCGATCATCGGTGAAGGAGCTTCCGGTGGCGCACTGGGTTTGGGCGTGGGCGATCGCATTCTGATGCTTGAGTATGCCTGGTACTCTGTCATCTCCCCGGAGTCCTGTTCAAGCATCCTCTGGCGAACATGGGAATACAAAGAACAGGCGGCGGAAGCGCTGCAGCTTACCGCCCCCGATCTCAAGAAGGCAGGTATCATCGATGTTATCGTTCCCGAACCTCTCGGCGGTGCGCACCGTGACCACCAGCAGATGGCGACCATTCTTCAAGAGACACTCCTGGCGGAAATCAAGGTGCTCAAGAAGGTGAAGCCCGACCGGCTTGTGGAACGACGGGTGGAGAAGTTTTCAAAGATGGGAGTGTATATTGGATGACGAGGAGAAAAGGGAATGATTGAGTGCACAACAAGCTTGCGTGTACGGTATGCGGATACCGACCAGATGCGTCATGCGTACTATGGAATGTACTTCGCCTATTTTGAACAGGGGCGTTCCGATCTCATGCGCTCCATCGGCCTTCCGTACCCCGAGTTTGAGTCGATGGGGTACCATTTGCCGGTGATCGAAGCTCATGCGGTGTATAGAAAGCCGGCGCGCTATGATGACCTGTTACACATCGTCACGATGCTGAAAGATAAGCCTGTGGCAAAAGTGCGCCTGGACTACCGCATTTACGACGAAACACGTAAGGAGGTGGTTGCGGAGGGGTATACGATTCACAGTTTTGTCCATGCTGAGACCGGCCGACCTACCCGCGCACCAGAACACTTCCTGGAAGTAGTAGAACAGGCGTTGCAGCGGCCCACCCGGAAGGAGTCGTAATGCTCAGTGTCGATGATGGCCGGATCGTCCGTGCGGTGGAGACGGCATTGCTCGAGGACATTGGAATCGGTGACGTCACTGGCAATGCGACGGTGCCTGAAGGGCAGCAAGGTGAAGGGATCTTTCTCTGCAAGGCTGATGGTGTTGTCGCCGGGCTCGACGTCGCGGCTCTTGTCTTCACCCTGTGCGATGAGAAGTCTTCGTTTGAAAGGCTTGCGGAAGATGGAGTCCGCGTGCATCCCGGAGAGAACCTCGCGCGGGTGTGCGGCTCTGTACGCGGAATGCTTCGCGCGGAACGTACAGCCCTGAATTTCCTGCAGCGCATGAGCGGCATCGCGAGCGCAACGCGAGCGTATGTCGACGCCGTGGCCGGAACCCCGGCACGGATCACCGATACCCGTAAGACCGTTCCGGGACTACGGTGGCTTGATAAGATGGCGGTGAAGATGGGCGGGGGAGTCAATCACCGGTTCGGACTGGATGATATGGTGCTCATCAAAGACAATCACATTGCCGCAGCGGGAAGCCTCACGACGGCGGTGACATCGTTGCACGGCCTATCTGCGCGAGCGCGGACTCTCCATGGGCATCGAAGTTGAAACGACTTCCCTGGAGCAGGTGCGCGAAGCTCTCGGGTGCACCGGACTGTCACGCATCATGCTCGACAATTTCGACCTGGACGCCATGCGCGAAGCCGTGCGGATGATCGATCACAGGGTCGAAGTGGAGGCCTCCGGAGGCATTACACTCGCCACCGTTCGCTCGGTCGCCGGGACCGGCGTGGATGTGATCTCCATCGGCGCCCTGACCCATTCCGTTATAGCCCTGGATGTTTCCCTCGAGCTCGCTTCCTATGCTGGATAAGATCAAGCGTCTGGGGACCGAAACCGCCGTGTACGGGATCAGCACGATTCTCGGGCGGTTTCTGACTTTTATCCTGACGCCTCTTTATACCCACGCTCTCCCGGCCGAAGACCTGGGAGTTGTGGCCTACGTGTATGCCTATGTCGCCTTCCTCAACGTAATCTACGGCTACGGGATGGAAGGCGCCTTCATGAAGTACGTTTCGACCCTCGAAATTGGCAACAGGAAGCAGGTCTTCAGCGTGCCGTTTCTTTCTGTCCTGGGCACGTCGACGCTCTTCACGGCATTCATCTTCGGATTCGCCTCCCCCCTGGCCCAGCTTATTGATGTGCCGGCGGCGTACGGCCATATCATTCCGTATGCCGGGTTGATCCTCTTCTGTGATGCTGTGACGGTGATCCCTTTTGCCGCCCTTGCGCATGGAGTCGAAAGCCAAATTCTTTGCCACCGTGAAGACTGTAAGTATTGCGCTGAACGTAGTCTTGAATATACTTTCACTGTTCGTTTTCAAAATGGGCATTGAAGGGATCTTCCTAAGCGGCGTGATCTCCTCTGCCGCAAGCGTCCTCATGCTGATGCCGGTCATCGTGAAACATCTTACGTGGTCGCTCCCGCGTCCGCTGCTGCCCGGCCTCCTGCGGTTCGGGCTTCCATCGATTCCTTCCGGTATCGCCGGGATGATGATTCAAGTGATTAACCGACCGATTATGATGGCGATCAGCGGAGCAGCGGCGGTGGGTATGTTTCAGGCCAACTACCGGCTGGGTATTTTCATGATGCTGCTCGTGTCCATGTTCGATTTCGCCTGGCGCCCGTTCTTTCTCACCCACGCCAGGGATCCCGAGGCACGTGCACTGTTTGCCCGCATTTTGACCTACTTCGTCCTCCTCATGTCAACAGTGTGGGTCGTGCTCACGCTGTTTCTGGCGGATGCTGTGAAGTGGCATATCTTCTTTGGCAGGTCGCTGATTGCGCCCAAGTATTGGGTGGGACTTGAGATCGTGCCGGTGATCCTCCTGGCCTATCTGTTCCTGGGGATCTATAACAACCTAATCGCCGGGATCTACATTGAAAAGCGGACTGCTCTTCTTCCTATTGTCACATTTGCCGCCGCCGCAGTAAATGTGGTTGCCAATTATCTCATGATCCCTCCATGGGGTGTCATGGGTGCCGCCCTGGCAACACTCATAAGCTATGTCACCATGGCCGGAATGCTCTATGTGATGGTGCAGCGCATCTATCGGGTGCACTACGAATGGGGAAGGCTGGGCAAAATTGCGCTTGCATCAATTGTGGTCGTTGGCGCCGGTCTCTGGGCCCAGCAAAGCCCACTGGCGCTATTGCTGAAGGCGGCGGCACTCGTGCTGTTCCCGCTTCTGTTGCATGGTATGAAGTTCTTTGTCCCTGGCGAGTTGAAGATATTCGCAAACGTGGCAGGTACTGTAGGTCTCTCAAGGGATGCGGGGCACGCCGCCGCCCGATTCGTTGTAGCAATTGTCTCCCCAAACTTTTAGCTTGAATCATGATGAAAACATCCAAACGCAAAGATACCCCGGAGACGTCAATTCTCCTGGGCGGTCAGGCTGTGCTCGAAGGCGTCATGATGCGCGGTCCAGCGCGTATTGCCACCGCTGTGCGTCGCGCCGATGGCACGATCGCAGTCCACGTAGAAACCTTCATCCCGATCGGGCAACGGGTGAAGGTGCTTTCGCTGCCGATCCTCCGCGGGGCGGTCGGCATGATCGAGATGCTCGTGGTCGGCATTCGTGCGCTTAATTTTTCCGCAGATGTGGCAATGGAGGCTGTGACCGGCAACGGCAGTGCGCGCACGAAGAAGACCTCGAACGCTGCTCTCGCGGGCACGGTGATCGTGGCACTTCTCCTCGGCCTCCTCCTGTTTTTCGTGACGCCGTTGCTTATTACGACGTTTCTGTTTGATGTCGAGCGCGAAGCGGTGCTCTTCAACGTTACGGCAGGGATCATCCGCATGGTGCTGTTCCTCGTGTACCTCGTAGTCATCGCTCAACTCCAGGACATCCAGCGTTTGTTTGCCTATCATGGTGCGGAACACAAGAGCGTGTTTGCGTATGAACAGGGTTGTGTACTTTCGGTAGAGGAGGCCGCCACCCGGTCCCGGTTTCACCCGCGGTGCGGAACAAGTTTTCTCCTGATTGTGATGCTGAGTGCGATCATCCTCTTTGCCGTGACCGACGCCATTATTCTCGCATGGACCGGCTCCATTTCGGTGGCTGTGCGCCTGGCAGTGCACCTTCCGCTGGTGCCGTTCGTTGCGGGACTCTCCTATGAGGTGATCCGTCTTTCAGCGCGTCACGCTGCGGCCCCATGGGCCCGCTGGCTCTCCCTGCCCGGGCTCCTGCTCCAGCGCATCACTACCCGGGAGCCCGACGCGCAGCAGTTGGAAGTGGCCCTGACGGCTCTCCGGGCGTCGCTCTCGGCCGATTGGCAGGAAACCCCGGCAAGAACTCACGCTGCCGCCGTGGAGGCATGAGGCACGATGCTCAATCGACTCGAACATGTCTGGAAACGCTACGAAGAATTGACCCGGCTGCTGAGCGACCCGGCGATTCTGGGAAACCAGGACCGTCTTCGCCAGGTGAGCAAGGAACATAGTGACCTGACGCCGCTCATTCAGGCGTATCAACGATACCTCAAAGCGAAATCCGACCTGTAACGGACTCAGGCAAATTACCGAGGAGTCCGGGGATCCAGAGATGAAGGCGATGGCTTTTGGCGAGATGGACGATGCCAAGGCCAAGCTGGCAGCCCTGGAAGAAGAGCTGAAGGTTCTTCTCATCCCGCGTGATCCCGACGACAGCAAGAACGTTATCGTGGAAATTCGCGCCGGCACGGGAGGTGACGAGGCGGCCCTCTTTGCCGGAGATCTCTTCCGCATGTATTCGCGATTTGCAGAAAAGAAAGGATGGAAAGTTGATGTCCTGGATGTGAACGATACCGGGCTCGGGGGAATCAAGGAGGTCTCATTCGGCCTGATCGGCGAAGACGTGTACGGGAGCATGAAGTTTGAAAGCGGTGTGCATCGTGTGCAACGTGTGCCCGAGACCGAATCACAGGGACGTGTGCACACGTCGGCGGCAACCGTGGCCGTTCTCCCTGACGTGGAGCAGGTGGACGTTGACATCAATCCCGTGGATCTGGAAATGGACACGTTCCGTTCGGGAGGCAAGGGGGGGCAAAACGTCAACAAAGTTGAAACGGCGGTGCGGATCACCCACAAGCCAAGCGGCATCATCGTCGTATGCCGTCAGGAACGCTCCCAGTTCCAAAACCGTGAGCGGGCGTTAAAGATGCTCCGTGCAAAGCTCCATGAAGCGGCTATTCGGTCACAAACCGGTGATGTTGCAGCCCAGCGGAAAATGATGGTGAAGAGCGGCGATCGGAGTGAAAAAATCAGGACCTACAACTTCCCGCAAAATCGTGTGACCGATCATCGGATCGGCGTGACCCTGTATAATCTGGCCGAGATCATTGACGGCCGGTTGGATGAGTTGCTGGAGCAACTCAAAGTTGCAGAAAAAGCAGAGAAGCTTCGCGGGGAGAGCAAAGACTAATTGTGGATCGTGGATCCACAATCCACAATTGTGGAATGAAATACATTTACAGCCTTCGATCCTCGATCTTCGATCCTCGATGTTGTGTGGGGTCTGATCCCGTCCGCACACTGGCAAAGAACTCCTTCAGCAATCACACCGCACTGCTCCGCGCTGATTCCTCCTGCCAGATCGACCCGATGATTCAGCCTCGCATCCTGGACCAGATTGTACAATGTGCCACAGGCGCCGGCTTTCGGGTCAAATGCGCCAAAGACCAGCCGCGGAATGCGGGCAAGAACGATGGCCCCTGCGCACATCGCACAAGGCTCGAGGGTGACGTAGAGTGTGCAATCCTCCAGGCGGCGGCTTCCGACATACGTTGATGCCGCGGTGATGGCGATCATCTCCGCATGGGCCGTTGGATCCTGCAGCGTCTCAGTCTGGTTGTATCCTCGACCGATAATCCTGTTCTCGCGCACAATGACCGCACCGATGGGTACTTCTTTGCGCTTGAGCGCCTGCCCGGCTTCCTTCAATGCGTAGTCCATCCATCGTTCATCGTTTGCGGCTGGCAACGTTTCGCTCACCAAAGTTCCTCATGTATTCTGTTTTCGGAGAATCTGTCAATCCGGGGTTTCGTCTCCCCGGGAAATCCCACCGGGAGGAGGCTGAACGGGATAATGCGATCGGGCAGGGGATGACACGCCGGATCTCGGCCACCCGGGCTTCCCGGGGATACACACCCACCCAGACGCTTCCCAGACCCAGGCTGTGGACGGCGAGCAGCATATTTTGCGTGGCAGCTGCACAGTCCTGTGGCCAGTAATCGCGGTGCTTCACCAGATCGGTATCCGCGCAAACGAGGATGGCCAATGAAGCAGTCGGCAACCATATCCGCGTACGGATGGGCAACGCTGAGGGCACTGAGCGTATCCCGGTTACGGATTACGATGAAGTGCCAGGGTTGTTCGTTGCCGGCGGATGGCGCTGCCATGCCGGCGCGGAGAATCGTGGCGAGATCGTTCTGGTCAACCTCTCCAGCGCGATACCGACGTATGCTTCTCCGGCCAAGGAGCGCATCGAGAATTTCCATAGGATTAATTATACCAAACGACATCCGCGTTGTCAAGAACGGCAGCGTTCCTTGATTTGCGGGCACATTCACGGTATATTACGCCCTGGTTCGCAGGCTGATGCACGCTTCATTGCGCATGAACTTGATGTGGTAAATGTGGAGACGACACTTGCTCTCATTGTTGGCGCCGTGGCGGGTGCGCTTGTCGCGCTCGTCATTGGTCTGTTATATACCCGTCAGGCAAGGGTTTTGGCCGGACAGCTGCTTGCTGACAACAACGAACAACGTGCCCGTGAAGTGCAGATCCTTCTGGACCGGGTGAAAGACTCCTTCGGTACGCTCTCCCTTGACGCACTATCCCGGAACAGCAGCGAATTCCTCCGTCTGGCAAATGAATCCCTCTCCCGTCAAACCATGGCAGGGGGACGAGAACTTGAAGGGAAGAAAGCACTGATCGACGCATCGCTCCTTCAAATCGAAAAGGATCTCCTCGGTGTGCAGACATCTGGTGACGGAGCCTTGAGAAAGACCGCGAACAGAAGTTCGGCGAGGTGACGCATCAGCTGCGCCGAACGGCGGATGAAACCGAACGCCTCCGCGATACTACCGAGCATCTCCGCCGCGCACTGGCGAGCCGGGACGTCAGAGGTCAGTGGGGTCAGCGAATGGCGGAGGATGTCCTTCGCCTTGCCGGATTTGTCGAAGGGATCAATTACGTCAAGCAGCGCGCCATGCCCGGCGGAACCACCATTCCTGATTTCACGTTTCTCCTTCCACAGGAGCTTCAGTTGAACATGGACGTGAAATTTCCGCTCGACAATTACATGCAGTATGTCGAAGCCGAAGCGGAAGCCGATCGCCAGCTGGCGAAGCGGCGATTTCTCGCCGACGTGCGGGAACGCATCAAAGAAGTCACCGGACGGGGATACATCAATCCCGCCGAAAAGACGATCGACTATGCGCTGGTCTTCATTCCGAATGAGCAGATCTACGCGTTCATCAATGATAACGACCGGACCGTGATGGATGATGCGTTGCGGCAGAAGATCATTCTCTGCTCGCCGCTGACCCTCTATGCTATTCTGGCGGTGATCCGGCAGGCGGTCGACAATTTCAATCTTGAACAGACCGCCGCCCAGATCCTGGCGCTGCTCGGAAATTTCGCAAAACAATGGGAGATGTTTGTTGCGGGTTTGGAGAAAATGGGAAAGAGAATTGAGGATGCCCAGACCGAATACCAACAGCTCACCTCCACCCGGCGGCGCGCACTCGAACGACCGCTCAGAGAAATCGAAGAGCTTCGTCAGCAACGCGGGATCATGCCCTCTCCAGACTCCGAAAGCGGTACCACACAATGAAACAACAGTCTCCTGAGCGCCTCGGCTACGTGACGCTGCGAGGCTGTCATTCTTGCTCTTGATTGCCTCGGTGCTTGTGGGTTGCGGAACAACAAGCAGGTATTTCGATCGCCGGCCGGAGCCTCTGCTGAGAATGGACGCCCAGAGACCAGGGTGTGGTGCTACGCCATGGAACGGGGCCGGACAGCTGTGATGCGTATGGTGCGCGCGATGCCTGGGTGTACGACGCCAACGATGTGTTTATCATGCACTTTGATGGCGCAGGACCGTCAGGGTGGCTCTCTGTGCGCGCCCGTAGCGCCGATCTTCTCCACTGGACCATCGATGGTCCTGTGCTCACCCTCGGAAAAGACGGAGATGAAGACTCGAAGAGTGCCTCGTATGGAATTACCGCAACGGATGGCAAAGAATGGCACATGTTCTATCTTGGAACCCGGTTTACTTCACCTCCTCCGGATCGTGTGCCTTCGCTTCCATATCTGACCATGAAAGCGCGAAGCAAGTCTCCCTTCGGTCCGTGGGAAAAACAACATGGCGTGGTCGCATTGCGCCCGTCGCCCGGAACGTACTATTCCCACACCGCAAGTCCCGGTCAGATCGTACGCCACAATGGCGAGTACCTGCAGTTTTTCAGCGCCGCGGCGATGAACGGCTCGATACGGCGAACGCTGGGAATCGCACGAACGAAGAATCTCGACAGCAGCTGGACACTCTCGGCCGATCCTATCGTACCCTTGGACGAGCAGATCGAGAATGCCGCCCTGTATTTCGAAAAAGCCACCGATACATGGTTCCTCTTTACGAATCACGTGGGATGGTATGAAGGGGAGGAAGAGTACACCGATGCTATCTGGGTCTACTGGTCAAAAGACATTACACAGTGGAACCCTGCTGACAAGGCAGTGGTTCTCGACAGACGCAATTGCAGCTGGTCAAAGCGAGTGATAGGCCTTCCGAGCGTGATACGGTTTGGAGATCGGTTGGCGCTATTCTATGACGGGCTGGAGGGGAGGGGTCACGGCCATACCCGGCGTGACATCGGTGTTGCCTGGTTGAGGTTGCCACTCATCGTTCCCACAAAGAACCGCTGAACATAGACCGATCGACGTCCACCGAGCCCTGGGCTACGACCGCTGGATATGGAGTATGAATGCGCCGTTGCTGTCGTATCCCGCGTCTTTCAGCGATGCAGCCTGGTTGGCAAGCATCGCGACAACAGCCTGTTCTTGCTGCGCCTGTATCTTCATCAACTTCACACCCAACTCCGAAGACCCTCTCGACGCAAGCATCTGCATCATGGTGCCGGCAACCTGTAGCGACTGATCATCAGCCATACAATATCTCCCTCTGCTTCTTGAATCCAAACAACTCATGTGCCATTGCAGAGAGGTCAGAAACACCTTTCGTAAGCCGTTTTACAGTAATCCGCACACCGGGAAGAACAAGACTTCGCAGCAGCTGAACCTCATTCCCTAAAGCTTGAGGCGCAGCCCCAGGCGGGTGAGTTTGCCCGTCAACCACACTATCGCCAGGGAAAAGAGAGTGGATCTCAAAATTCCCCCCAATCCCGATCCCATCGCTCCCCAAAAATGCTCTATCCCCACGATTGCCAGCACTCCATAGAAGATGTCGGGAAGCAAGTATGCAAGCAACGGATTTGATCCGGCCGGTTCTGCAAAAGCAAACCACCGTCCTTTCTGATGGAGATCAGCTAGCCAATACAACAGCATAAAGATCAGACAGCATATTGATGCGCTATAGAGAGACCATGTCGGCGTCGCCATGTTCTTTGAAATGCCGTAGAGCGGTCCCAGCAGATATCCGGCGACCGCAAGAATCAGCGCCATGCCGATGAGCCAGAACATTTTGTCCTTTGAGGTTGCGACCGGAGAAGATGGGCCAAATGCAAGTCCGGCGATCATCCCCGCCGCAGCAATCGAAGCATGTCCGCCGATATGTCCGCCAATCCAGAGTACATTGTTGACCGGACCGAGAAATGCAAGAGCTCCGGATTCGTCGCCAATATACAGGCACACAAAAAGTCCGAGCAGTCCCGCCAGGGCCGGGATGTTCGCTCCAATCAGAATAAAAGCTCCCGAACAGACGAGATAGGTCCAGCCGATAAGTCCGAGGATGCCCCACCACTGCGTCTGCAACCATCCGGGATTTGCAGCATCGCCGCTCCGATAGATTGCGGCAAGTATGATGATGAGTACCACACCCGCAATTCTGACGAGCTTCCACACAACTCGCTTCCCGCCCTGGAGATCGCCGGGCTGTGACCACACGGCAATGGCACCGAGGAACACAAGTGTTGACCAGACATGGCGGTCCATTCCTGTCAGCTCAGGATTCAGGCGGGAGATGTTCACCATGAAGAAACCCAACGCCAGAAGCCCGACGAATCTGATGAGAACATGACCCCACAGTGCAGACGTTGATGCCCCCTGCGCACGTCGTCGCTGTAATGCGAAGGGAATAGACATGCCGACAATGAACAGAAAAGCTGGAAAAACGACGTCAACGAATGTCATGCTGTTGGAGCCTTCAACCGCGTGCTTCATCCAGACGGGGATATCTCTGACACCGGCCACATCGTTGACGAATACCATGGTAAGAATCGTAAGACCACGAAAGATGTCTATGGATTGGATGCGTGTTGACATATGTGTGTGTTATGGTGAGAGAGGGTTGACACTCTGAAGAAAAGATACAAAGAATTTGTCAAGTCCCCAAATCATGGACCCATCCTTGCTTCTTGGTACCGTCCACTGAATTTCGATAATGTCTCAAACGCTCACGGTGAACCTCGTCGCGGGAGCGAATTTCGTGGAGGGATTGATGATGCGGCCGGAGATCTGTATCTTACATCTCTTCATTATTGAACGGTCATCCTATGACACTTCCTGTCCGTGTAACGGTGTTGCTGCTCATAAACGCTATTTTTGCAGCACAACCCATGGTTGCCCAGACCCAACTTCCGGTGAAGCCTCCGGCAGGCACGGGCATATCCCTGAGAAGCGAACGGGCGTCTGGCGGCCCTGCAGTGGCGGCAGTTCCAACCACTCGAGATGTTCCGGGCTGATCAGAAAGGCGATGCACTCCTCGTTGACCTCCACGACTCAACACTGTTTGGAAAACTTCATGCAGGGCCCGCATTTTTCGATCCCGCACATTCCGACTACCTTGAACCACGTTATCGCCAAACCATCACGATTGAGCGCGGAAAGGGAACTCTCCCGGTGCGCCCGTATTTGGATCCGGCCGAGACGATGAATGCCAACAACTGGCAGGATGCAGGCGTTCTTGGCTACAGGCTGGACCTCATCCAAATGAAAGGGGACAAGCCTGCTCTCACGGGTTACTTTGATTCTCAAGTCTGGTTTCGGTCCACGCCGGCCGGCATTCGTCCTATCGTATCAATCGTCGAAGGACCGGACGGTTGGACTTATCGTGAGCGATCACCCCGACTGGATAGTGATTGCAGGAGAGACTGACAGACCATCACGGGCTTCTGTTGAAGTCGAAGGGCACGGAAGGTTCGAGAGCAACACTTCTTCGCTCCGGCACGAGATTACCGTCAACGGGTTGAAGCCGTCACAAGAATACCGATACCGCTTCCATGCCGTGAGCGACGGTGATACGGCATCCACACCGTGGATCGGTTTCCGAACGGCCCCCGTGAAGGGAGATTCCCCCGTTCGATTTGCCTACGGTGGAGATGCCAGAGCGGCTGCAGGCGGTGGTGATTTCGGTGTCCTCGGGGTCAACAAACGGGTGCTTGGGAATCTCGCTGCCGTCACGTACCGCCTGGGCGCCGAGTTCTTCCTTTTTGGCGGAGATGTAATGTCAGGGCACACCAACTCTCCTGACGGATACAGATTTCAGAGCAAGGCTTTTAAACAGGGGCTCGCACCCTTTGTTCACAGCCGTCCGATCTATACGGCGATGGGAAACCACGAAGCGCTGCTGCACATCTTTGATGATGGAAGCCGGTATGGCACAGGTATGGATCGTTGGCCGTACGACTCCGTGAGTTCGGAAGCGGTGTTTGCGCAGGAATTCATCCATCCCGTGAATGCTCCCGTTCCGTATCCGGGATTTCCTCCTTACTCCGAGAATGTCTTCTCGTTTCACTATGGCCCCATCAAGGTTATTGTACTCAACACGAACTACTGGTGGTCATCGCACAACCGGATTCCCGAGTGCGGCGGCTCACCCGAGGGATATTTGCTGCCGAACCAGCTTGAATGGATTGAACACGAAATTGACGAAGGCCAGGCGGATCCTCTGGTCAAGTACATCATTCTCCTCGGGCACGAGCCCTCGTTTCCTGGCGGGGGGCATCTCGGAGACGCCATGTGGCATAACGGCGACAATAATGTGCGGGCTTTCCGATTGAACGAAAAGGGGGTCATGGCTCCGTTTCCCCTGGGTATCCTTGAAGTGCGCAATCGGTTCTGGGAGAAAGTCGCGCGCACTCCTAAGGTTGCGGTGGTGTTTGCATCTGACGAGCACAACTATCACCGTATGCTGATCACCGACACGACCCGGGTGGGCATTCTCAAGGATGATCTCAACGGCAACGGCAAATTGGATGATGGCAAAATTTCTCCCGACACCGCCTTTTCATTCCCCACCTGGTTTGTCATCTCCGGAGGTGCCGGGGCTCCCTACTATACACAGCAGGCTGCCCCCTGGAGCAAGAGCGTGATGTATTTTACGCCTCTTGCGCACGCTGTTATGATACGTGCGGAAGCCGGTATGCTCAGCCTTCAAGTTGTCAGCGAACACGGTCAGGTTCTCGATGAAGTGCCCGACCTGATGAGAGGTGTGAAACGCCGCTAGGCAATCGAACGGTGGCAACTCTCGTCGGTTTTCCCTAAATTAAGCAACTAACGGCGCCTTCATTCCAAGGCCGGAACTGTCTCCCCATCACCTGATCTACGGGCATTGTCGACTATTCGCGTTCGCTTCGCACCGAGTCCCACAGGATTCCTCCACGTCGGCGGTCTACGCACTGCTCTCTATAATTATCTCTTCGCGAGAAGACATGGCGGGGTGTTCATCCTCCGTGTTGAGGACACCGATCGCAACCGTTATGTCCCCGGCGCAGTTGAAAATCTTCTTCGGACACTGGGTTGGGCCGGACTGCAGTATGATGAGGGTCCCGTGAAAGGTGGTCCCCGGGGGCCGTACGTGCAGTCAGAGCGACTCAGCCGGTACACAGAATGTGCGGCGGAACTGATCCGGAATGGGAAGGCATACTATGATTTTATGGACCAGGAAGAAGATGACGAGCAGGAGAAGAGTGGGGAAGGGGAACAACCGAAAATAGCGCGTCGATCAACTCTCCTCGGCGGTGACGAAGTCCGGCGCAGACTCGACGCTGGAGAACCTGCCGCTGTGCGTATGAAGGTTCCCGATGGCCTTACGATCGCGTTCGATGATGTCGTTCGTGGTCACGTGGAGTTCGCGAGCGATCTCGTCAATGACCAGGTGCTTCTCAAATCCGACGGCTATCCCACCTATCATCTGGCAAACGTCGTGGACGACCACTTCATGGGTGTCACGCATGTCATCCGGGGGGAAGAGTGGCTCCCGAGTACCCCCAAGCACGTGCTTCTGTATGACTACTTCGGGTGGGAGAAGCCTGTGTTCGCCCACCTCCCGCTTCTCCTGAATCCAGACCGGACAAAGCTCTCCAAGCGTCAAGGCGACGTGGCTGTTGAAGACTATCAAAAGAAGGGTTATCTTCCTGACGCCCTTGTGAACTTCATCGCTCTTCTTGGATGGAATCCGGGAGATGAGCGGGAGATCTTTACTCTGGAGGAATTGACCAGGGAATTCAGTCTTGAGCGTGTGGGCAAATCGGGGGCGGTGTTCAATACAGACAAGCTGAACTCCGTGAATAAGCAGTACCTGCGCGCAAAAACGGACCAGGAACTTGTCAGCGTCGTGCGTCCGGTGCTGGAAGCGAGCGGGATCACGGGCTGGAGTGACGAGTACCTCGGGCACGTCATCCGGCTGATGAAGGAACGGGTGACAACGCTGTGTGATTTCAAGGAGACGGGAGATTTTTTCTTCGCCGATCCTGTCCACTATGATGAAGAAGCCCGCAAGAAGAACTGGAAAGCGGAGAGTCCGAAGTATGTGGCTGCGGTTCTGGCTGCTCTGCGATCTCTTGAAGGCTTCACCGCTGCCGGCATCGAGGAAGTTGTGAGAACAACTGCAGAGCAGCTTGGGGTGGGACCGGGCAAACTCATTCACCCGGTGCGGCTGGCAGCAACAGGGAAATCCACCGGTCCGGGGCTGTTTCGAGCTGATGGAGGTGCTGGGTAAGGCAACGTGTGTGCGTCGTCTGGAGCGGGCTCTTCAGACACTTGTTTGATTCTCGGAGCGGCGATGTCTATATTTCAGGATCGTAAACTTCTGGAGAACGCAGCCGGGATGCAAATAGTCCGGATCAAGAACGCAGCCTTTTATGCGTATCACGGCGTGCAGGACGATGAGCAGAACCTTGGGGGGAAGTTTGAACTGGATCTGGATTTGTACGGTGATTTCCTGCCGGCCGCGGAATCGGATTCGCTGAAGAAGACGGTAGACTACGAAAAAGTGTACGCGTTCGTTCATGCGACTGTTCTCGAAAAGAAGTACCATCTCCTTGAAGCCCTTGCGCATGTCATCGCCCGCGGACTTCTGCGCGAGTTCTTCAATGTTGAGGCAGTGACCGTGCGTATTCGTAAACCCCATCCGCCAGTCCGCGGCGTAATCGACTACGTGGAAGTCGAAATCACGGAGCAACGATGAAGTCATACCGCGTCTTCATCGGACTCGGCGCGAATATGGGCGACCGGTTCGCATACCTGCTCAAAGCAGCGGGAGAATTGCGATCTCTGCGTGAGTCGTCGCTCGTCTGGTTTTCGCCCGTGTACGAAGCGGAACCCTGGGGGAAAGCGGAACAACCGAAATTCTTGAATGCCGTGGCCGAAGTCACAACGACACTGAGCCCCTCCGAACTTCTGCCGGAGCTCAAGTCCATTGAGCAGAAACTCGGCCGCTCAAGCCATGAACGGTGGGCCCCCCGCGAAATCGATCTGGATATTCTCCTTTATGAAGGTCTGCGCTACAGTGACGACATCGTGACCGTGCCACATGTCGATCTCGAGCACCGCCGCTTCGCCCTCGTCCCGCTTCGCGAAATAGCACCGGACGTCGTCCATCCGGTGAACGGTCTGACGATCACCGAGCTTGCCGCTGCGTGCGCCGATCAAGGCCGCGTCGTGAAGACCTCATTCCACCTCCTCTAGAATCTTATCAGGGTAAGGACCGCCCGTGGCAAAGCAGGAATCAATAGAAGAGCTTCTGACACACAGCGATCTGCACTACATTGCCGTCGAAGGCGTCATCGGTGCAGGCAAGACCACCCTGGCGACAAAGCTGGGACAAACAATCGGTGGCCGGGTCGTTCTTGAACAGTTTGAAGAGAACCCATTTCTCAAGGACTTTTACCGTGACCCCGATCGGTTTGCGTTCCAAACGCAGATCTTCTTCCTGCTCACGCGATACAAACAGCAACGCAACCTCTACCAGGGTGACCTCTTTCAACAAATCCTCGTGACTGACTACATTTTCGAGAAAGATAAGATCTTCGCCTATCTCAACCTCCAGGACGAAGAGCTGAAACTCTATGAGACGCTGGTGGGCAGCATCGAACACAGTATTACGACCCCGGATCTGGTGGTCTATCTGCAGTCCAACGTGGAACGTCTGATGCAAAATATCCGCAACCGGGGACGATCGTTTGAGTCGTACATGACTGAACACTATATCAAAGATCTTGCGGAGGCGTATAACTACTTCTTCTTCCGGTACAAAGCCACTCCGCTGCTGATCGTGAACTCGACGGAGATCGATTTTGTGGGGAATCAGGAGCATTATGAAGACCTCGTGCGGGAGATCTTGCGGCCTACGCGCGCACCCGTGGAATATTATAATCCCCGGCGCCCCGGCTGAAAGGAGAACAATGTCGCTGCTTCGGTTATTCCTCGTCGCTGTCATTGGCTGGCTCGTTATGCGGATGGTGGGCGCCTTCATGAGGATCAAGCGCGGACCGGGAGAACAACAATCCGGCAGCGGGTCCCAGGGGAATCCTCCGCAACGTCATGGACCTGACGACTTCGAACACGGCAACATCAAGGATGCCGAATTCGAAGATCTGACGCCATCTTCGAAAACTCCACCCAACCCGCCCAGAACTCCGTAGCAATGTCATTCTCCCTCCTGCGTGATAGCGGTCAACGGGGGCTCAAGAAGCTGGCCGTTGGGCTGGCACGGACGGTTGTGCGTTCCCCCAGGAATACCGCAATCGACATGACCCGGGTCAGGAGTATTCTCATCGTTCGCCAGCACAACCAGCTGGGGGATATGCTCTGCGTTGTTCCTCTCCTTCGTGCACTTCGCGCCAGGTTTCCCGGCTCGAGGCTTGTCCTGCTGACAAGCCCGGTTAACCACGCCGTCATGCTCCATCACCGCCTCCTGGACGAGGTGGTGAACTATGATAAACGGGAATTTCTGGGTGGGGGGCGGATCAAGACAAAGACCGTCAGAGCGTTTATCCGGATGCTTCGGGACTTCAGATTTGACCTGGCAATCATTCCTGCCACTGTCTCCATGTCGTTCACAAGTGACCTGTTGGGGTACCTTTCAGGCGCCCGGTGGCGGATTGGCCCGGGCGGACTCGACGGCAAGAAGAATCCAGGGGCATTTCTCTACACTCACCCCATCCAGCTGGGCTGGCAAGATTCACCGGATAGGCATCAAACGCTCAGGAACATGGATGTATGCTCAGGCCTTTCTCTTCCCACCCCGGACCTCGGGCTCGAGCTCACACTGCTCCCTGAAGAGGCTGAAGCAGGGAGGAGAGAGGTTGATACGCTTAGAGTGGGAGCACGACCCGTTGTAGCATTCCATCCCGGAGCCGGCAAAGTTCTAAACCGCTGGCCGGCCGTTTCGTTTTCTCGAGTCATTACCGAATTACACTCTGGCTCCGGTTGCACGATTCTAGTCATCAAAGGACCCATGGATGACGCTCCGGTTGATGATCTCGTAAAAAGATTACATGTACCGCACTATCTTATTGAAAAAAGGTCGATTAGAGAAATCGCCTCAGTACTTAGGTCTGTTGATCTTCTCGTTTCCAATGACACCGGCGTCATGCATGTTGGAGCAGCCGCAGGCACTCCTGTTCTCTCGTTGTTCGGACCCACCAACCCGTGCCAGTGGGCACCTCCGGGGCAGAAAAATCGTTACTTAAGATGCGACTCGGGGATGATCGCAGATATTACCGTGGAGGTGGTATTGGAATCGGTGCGGCGGATGCTCCGGGAGCACTGAGCAGGAAGCGAAAGAAGGCGCTTGATATGACCGACAACGAATTCGTGATGAGGATTGCGCAGCTTAAGCGCGAGATGAATGCGGTAGTTCTTGCCCATTACTATCAGGAACCGGAGATCCAGGATGTCGCCGATTTCATCGGAGATAGTCTGGATCTCTCGAGGCGCGCGGCATCTACCCAGGCTGACGTTATCGTTTTCGCGGGGGTGCTTTTTATGGCGGAAACCGCAAAGATCCTCAGCCCGACGAAGCAGGTGCTTATTCCCGATCTCAACGCGGGTTGCTCGCTTTCGGAAGGCTGCCCGGCTGACGCCTTTCGCGAAATGCGCCGGCAACACCCGGACCATGTGTCCATCACCTATATCAACTGCTCTGCGGAAGTGAAGGCCGAGAGCGACATTATCTGCACTTCCAGCAATGCGGCGAAGATCATTCAACAGATTCCTCCCGAGAAGCCAATCTTCTTTGCGCCCGATAGAAATCTCGGCCGCTTCCTCAGCAAAAAGACGGGGAGAGAGATGCTCTTGTGGAATGGGTCCTGTATTGTCCATGAGACGTTCAGTGTTAAAAAACTCCTCGCCCTGAAAATCGAGTACCCTGACGCGGAGATTATTGCGCATCCCGAGTGCGAAGAACCCATCCTCTCCCGTGCGGCTTACATTGGCTCCACTTCCGCGCTCTTGAAGTACGTGTCGCAATCCATTAGCAGACGCTTCATCGTTGCCACGGAACCGGGAATCATCCATCAGATGAAAAAAGCTGCACCGGCGAAAGAATTCATTCCTGCGCCCCCCGAGGCGAACTGTGCCTGCAATGACTGTCCCTACATGAAGCTGAACACCCTTGAAAAGCTTTACCTCTGTATGAAGGACCGTTCGCCGCAGATCGAACTTGATCCCGTCATACGTGAGCGCGCCCTTGCCCCGATTCAGCGGATGCTTGCGATGAGCTGACGCTGCTCCAATTGCTCCTGTCGAAATTATTGCGTATGTTACCGTCGCTTTCCGCATTTTTCCTCCGTTTCGTTCAAAGGCGATCCTATGAAGCGCATTTGCATCGAAGAACTGCAGCACCACATCGGTGAAACCATCACGCTCCGTGGCTGGCTGTATAACAAGAGATCGAGCGGCAAGATCCGGTTTATCGTCATGCGCGATGGCTCCGGTCTGGTGCAGGGGGTCGTGGCAAAAGCAGCCGTTCCAGAAGACGTTTTCAACCGCTTTGACCAGCTCACCCAGGAATCCTCTTTCTCAATGACCGGGACAGTCCGTCAGGAGCAGCGTGCCCCGGGTGGTTTTGAACTGGATGTGGCGGATATGCAGATCATCCAGATCGCGCATGAGTATCCCATCACGCCGAAAGAGCACGGCATCGATTTCCTGATGGATCGGCGCCACCTCTGGCTTCGTTCGAGCAGGCAGCATGCGATTCTCCGCATCCGGCATGAAGTCATCCGTGCAATCCGCGATTTCTTCGATAGCCGGGGATTCGTATTGATGGATGCGCCGATTTTCACCCCGGCTGCCTGCGAGGGTACGTCGACGCTGTTCGAAACGAACTACTTCGACCTCGGCAAGGCCTACCTCACTCAGTCAGGTCAGTTGTACGGCGAGGCGGGGGCAATGGCGTTCGGTAAAGTATACGTGTTCGGGCCGACATTCCGCGCAGAGAAATCAAAAACCCGCCGCCATCTCACAGAATTCTGGATGGTTGAGCCCGAAGTGGCGTTCAATGACCTGAACGACAACATGGATCTCGCGGAGGAATTCCTCGAGTATATCGTGCAGACCGTCCTCAAAAACCGGGCGGCGGAATTGAAGACACTGGAGAGGGACACTGCGAAACTGGAAAAGGTGAGGCGTCCCTTCCCGCGCATTTCGTATGATGAGGCAGTCGACATTCTTCATTCAAAAGGCCTCCCGTTCGAGTGGGGGAATGATCTCGGCGGCAGTGATGAAACCGTGGTCTCCGAACAGTTCGATCGCCCCGTCATGGTACACCGGTATCCATCCGAGGTGAAGGCGTTCTATATGAAACGTGATCCGCAGAACCCCAAAGTCGCCCTCGCGGTTGACGTGCTGGCCCCCGAGGGATATGGTGAAATAATCGGCGGGAGCCAGCGTGAGGATGACTACGACATGCTGGTCGCGCGAATCAAAGAACACAACCTTCCCCAGGAGGCCTTTGAGTGGTATATTGACCTCCGCCGGTTCGGCAGTGTGCCCCATGCGGGCTTTGGACTCGGCGTTGAACGTACGGTATCCTGGATCTGCGGACTCGAACATCTGCGGGAAGCGATACCCTTCCCCCGAATGATCTATCGGTTGACTCCATAAGGAGAATCCATGCTCTCGGTACAACACCTGAGAAAACAGTTTACCTCTGTTCTGGCAGTGGATGACGTGTCGTTCGACATCCCCGGCGGATCGATCTTCGGTCTCATCGGACCCAACGGGGCCGGAAAGACCACGACGATCCGGATGATTTTGCACATCCTTGAAGCGGACAGCGGGATGGTGACCTACAACGGAGCCGGCTTCACTGAAGCAACGCGCGACATTCTCGGCTACCTGCCGGAGGAGCGCGGACTCTATAAGAAAAGCCGGCTTATCGATACGCTGCTGTATCTGGCGGAACTCCGCGGCTTGCAGCGGTCAAAGGCCAGGGTCGCAGTGATGATGTGGCTTGACCGGCTTGCCTTGCGGGATGCCGCTCAACGCAAAGTCGAAGAGCTCTCCAAAGGAAATCAGCAGAAAGTCCAGTTCATCGGAGCCGTGCTGCATGATCCCGCCATCGTCGTGCTTGATGAACCATTTTCGGGTCTCGATCCCGTCAACCAGAATATTTTCAAAGACATCCTGCTCGACATGAAGCAGCAGGGGAAAGCGATCATTTTTTCGACACACCAGATGGATCAGGCGGAACGGTTAAGCGATGCGCTCTGCCTCATCAACAAAGGGCGCGTGGTGCTGGGCGGAACGGTGCGCGACGTGAAGAAGCAGTACGGAAAAAATGCGCTGCACGTGGATTTCGACGGTGATGGTGCGTTTCTCAATACGCTGGCTGGTGTGCAAAATGTGATGCTCTACGAACACAGCGCCGAAATGGAACTCATGCCGGGGGTGACGCCGCGTGACATCATCACCGTCATGAATCCGCGTCTGGATCTGCGCAAGGTTGAACTTCTCGAACCCTCACTCCACGCCATTTTCCTTCACACCGTTGGCGAACCTGAAGCGGTGGCGAAAGGAAAGGAGGGGGTCGCATGAAGAAGATCCTCGCTGTTGCGCGCTGGGAGTATATGGAGAAGGTCAAGAGCAAGATCTTCCTCGTGGGGCTGCTGCTGACGCCGCTGATCATGGTCGGGATGGGTGTTCTGCCGACGCTGCTCGTGTCGCAGGAAGATGAACACAGCCGGATCATCGGCGTGATCGATCCCACCGGCACGATCATCGAACCGTTCACACAGCGGATGCAAACACGATACCTCCTCAAGAACAAACAGCCGAATTACATCGTGCTACCTCTAGCTGCGGGTACCCGTATCAACGTCGACGAGGCTGTCGCCGACGCGAACCGGCGGGTTGCATCGGATCAGATCGACGGCTACTTCGTCTTTCCCGGAGGCGGCCGTGATTCGCTGATCGAGTATCGTTCGAAGACAGTCGGCGATTTTGCCCTTCCTCCGCGCATCGAAGACGTGCTCAAGACCATCATCGCGGAACAGCGGGTGAAGTCCCTCGGCCTCGATCCCGCAGTACTCCGGCAGATCGAAGTGAAAATGGACATACGCAGCGTGAAGCTCTCGGCAAAGGGGGAGAAGGAAAATGCCGGCTTTGAACGCGTGTTTCTCTCCGCCTATGTGTTCCTCATGATGCTGTTCCTGCTGATTGTCACATCAGGACAAATGTTGGTACGGAGCGTAATCGAGGAAAAATCCAACCGGATTGTCGAGGTGCTGGTATCGTCCTGCTCTCCGACCGAATTGATGGCCGGCAAAGTCCTTGGACTGAGCGGGCTCGGCCTGACGCAGATGGCGTTCTGGGCTCTCATTGGCGTTGCCGCGTCACTGCAGTTCGGCATGCAACTGATCGATCCGGGCCACGCGCTCCTGCTGGTCGTCTATTTCATTCTCGGGTATTTATTCTACGCCGCCATCTTCATTGCGGCGGGGTCGCCGCTCAATACCGAGCAGGAAGCCCAGCAGATCACGTCCTACCTTGTACTGGTGCTCATTCTTCCGATCGTCCTCGCATTGCCGGCAATGAAGGACCCGAACGCAACATGGATCAAAGTCCTCACCTATATTCCATTCCTCACGCCGACCATGATGGCCTTGCGTATTCCCATCCAAATGCCCGGGCTCTGGGAGATACTGCTGACGATTGTCATCATGCTCATCTCCATTACCGGAGCCATGGTGGCTGCCGGGAGGATCTTTAGAATTGGCATCCTCTCCACAGGTAAGAGTCCGAAACTCAAAGAAATCCTCCGATGGATTAGAAACGGATGACGCCGATGAAAACGTTGCCTGTGCTGGCGTTGGTCATGGTTCTGGCTGTCAGTCTTTCGCTCGCACAAGTTGTCATGCCTGAGCGTGACGGTGCCGCCGATATGAAGCGGAGCGTTTACGGGCTGGGATTCGCAGGTGGCGCAGCCTCGGGATTGGGATTGAGTTTTCGTCATCACCTTCCGTCGACGTTAAGCTATCAGATCATCGGTGGGATCATCAAGGTGGATGATCGGATGGAGTACTCGATCGGCGGGGAGGTTCAGGTGGACCTCTCGCGGACCGAAGCTGTACGTTTCTTCGCAGCGGTTGGCGCCTCCTACTTCTATTCGGGCAAGACCAGTCACAACGAAATGGACGGCCCGAGCCGGCTCGGGGTCGGACTGGGAGGCGAAGTGTATGCCGGGTCAGGGATCCACACGACGTTAGAACTGCTGTTTACTGCGTTCAGCGACGGGACGGTGCTGCCGTTGCCCCAGTTGGGAATCCATTACTATTTCCGATGAGCGGTAACGTCTCTTCCGGCGAAAGCGCAGTATGTTTTGCTTCTCTTGGAGAATTCTTGTATGTTGACAAATTGAAGAACTGTGTTGTCTTCTCGCAAAGGTTTTACGCGTGATTACTGAATTGCTGGTGTTTGTCTTCCTGGCTGCCGCCGCCGTGACCACCGCTGTTGCGATGGTTCTGCAACGCAATCCTGTGATGAGCGCAATCAGTCTCATCGGCAATTTCTTCTGTCTTGCCGGCTTGTACCTGCTCTTGCGGGCACAGCTGCTCGCCGTGCTGGAAATTGCCGTGTACGCGGGTGCCATCATGGTGCTTGTCGTCTTCGTGATCATGCTCCTGAATCTCGGGAATGAAGAGAGACTGGAAGAGCGTTTCGGGGTGCGGACAATGCTGGCTGCCGGCGTCGTGCTCGTGTTCGCGCTGGAAATGCTGTATCTATTCCTGGAAACACAAGTTGCCGACGGCCTTCAGGCCATGCACCCCAATGCGCCGGGCGTCGGCACGGTCGAGAGCATGGGGTTTGCTCTGTTCAGCCGGTTCCTGCTGCCGTTGCAGGCGACGGGAATGCTCCTGTTTGCCGCCGTCATCGGCGCTCTCATTCTTGCAAAGAAACACACTGCCTGAGTTCTCGCATGTCCGTTCCACTGCCGTACTACCTGGGCCTGAGTGCTGTCCTCTTCGCCATCGGCGTGATCGGTGTGCTCTCACGCCGGAACGTCATCGTAGTCTTTATGAGCGTAGAGCTCATGCTGAACTCCGTCAATCTGACGCTGGTCGCCTACTCCTCGTTCCTCGGAGACATCACCGGTCAGGCACTTGTGTTTTTCGTAATGGCGGTGGCGGCTGCTGAAGCGGCGGTCGGGCTGGCAATCGTGATCTCCGTCTACCGAAACAAACAAACCGTGAACATCGACGAAATCAATATCCTGAAGTGGTGATGACCACAGTTACTCTCGTCCCCGTCGCCGTCGCACTCCCGCTGATCGGATTTCTCATCAATGGTCTTGCCGGCAGGTACCTGAAAAAAGAGGGCCTTATCGGCGCGATCGGCAGCGCAACAGTCGGCGCCGGATTTATCATCGGCTGCTTCGTGCTGAGCGAGCTGCTCTCGCTCCCCGCCGATGCCCGCACGCACGTTATCACGGTCTTCTCCTGGATCGGCGCAGGCAGCCTGCAGACCGCCGTGGCCTATCAAATCGATCCTCTTTCCGTCACTATGCTGCTGATTGTCACCGGCGTGGGGTTCCTCATCCACATTTATGCGATCGGCTACATGCATCGCGACCCCGGCTATTGGCGGTTCTTTGCGTATCTGAATCTCTTCGTGTTTGCCATGCTCAATCTGATCATGGCAGACAACTTCCTCCTGCTCTTTCTCGGATGGGAAGGCGTCGGCCTCTGCTCGTACCTGCTGATCGGGTTCTGGTACGACCGCAATTTCGAAAAGGGCACCACCGGCGATGCGGCGAAGAAGGCGTTTATTGTCAACCGCATAGGCGATTTCGGCTTCCTCATCGGCATGTTCCTGATCTTCAAAACCTTTGGTTCGCTGCAGTTCCAGACGGTGTTCGGTCAGGCCGAGCAATTTGCTGTCGGATCTCCGGTGATCGTTGCGATCACACTCGCCCTGTTCCTGGGCGCTACGGGGAAGTCAGCCCAGATTCCGCTGTTTGTCTGGCTTCCCGATGCAATGGCCGGTCCCACGCCGGTAAGTGCATTGATCCATGCCGCGACGATGGTCACGGCCGGCGTCTATATGGTCGCGCGATGCTCGGTGCTCTACGCTCTGGCGCCCGTGTCAATGCACGTGGTCGCCATCATCGGTGCGTGCACCGCACTTTTTGCCGCAACGATAGGCCTTGTGCAGAATGACATAAAGAAAGTGCTGGCGTATTCCACCATCAGCCAGCTCGGCTACATGTTCCTCGCGTTGGGAGTGGGAGCTTTCAGTGCAGGCATCTTCCATGTCATGACCCATGCGTTCTTCAAGGCGCTGCTCTTTTTGGGCGCAGGCTCGGTGATTCATGCGATGCACGAAGAACAGAATATTCAAAAGATGGGCGGCTTGAAAAGCGCCATGCCCGTTACCTACTGGACCTTCCTCGCCGGTGCGGTGGCCATCGCGGGAATCTTTCCTCTCTCGGGCTTCTTCAGCAAGGATGAGATTCTCTGGCAGGCATTCTCCGGCGGGCATTGGGTCCTCTGGGCTATGGGATTGACCGGTGCCGTGCTCACGGCCTTCTATATGTTCCGGCTCGTGACGCTGACGTTTGAAGGAGATGCGCGGTGGGTACATGGTGTGCATCCGCACGAAGCACCGCGGACCATGACGATTCCCCTGATGGTGCTGGCACTGCTTTCAGTCGCCGGCGGCGTCTTCGGCATTCCGGCAAGCCTCGGTGGCGGCAATGCCATCGAGCATTGGCTCGAACCGGTCTTCCAACCGGCGCTTGACCGCCTTCCGCCTACCGGAGGCGAAGAGCATGTGCTGGAGTATCTGCTCATGGCCGTGTCGGTCGGGGTTGCCCTTGCAGGAATTTTCGTCGCACGAAATTGGTATCTGAAGAGGAAGGATATTCCCGAGACGCTGAGCGTGAAAGCGCAATGGGCGTACACCGTGCTCTTCAACAAGTATTATGTCGACGAAATCTACGACGCAGTAGTGCTCACTCCAATCGCCTGGGTATCCGACAAACTCCTCTGGCGGATCGTTGATGTGGGCATCATCGACTGGACGGTGAATGCCGTCGCGCGCACAACGGGTGCAATAGGACGGACGCTACGATTGGTCCAGACAGGTGTGACACAGAGCTACGCCCTGATCTTTCTCCTCGGCGTGGTGGCGATCGTGGGATGGATCCTCGCCCATTGACTGCGTTGTCCAGTTCATCACTCTGCAACTTGATGTGAACGGTTATGACTGATCAATACCTCCTGAGTGTGATCCTTGTTCTTCCGCTTGCCGGTGCAGCGGCGGTGATGGCGTTCCCAGTGAACGCCGAACGGGCCGTGAAGATAACGGGACTCATATCCTCGATCCTGGCATTCGCCGCGTCAGTGCTGCTCTTCGTCCGCTTTGATCCGGCAGCGGAAGGGATGCAATTCGTCGAGAAAGTGCTCTGGATCCCCGCCTTGAATGTCAGCTATCATCTCGGCATCGATGGCATCTCGCTCTTGCTTGTAGTTCTGACAACCTTCCTGACGCCGATTGCACTGCTGGCGTCCTGGGATTCGGTGAAGGACCGGATCAAGGGGTTCGTCGCTCTCATGTTGCTCCTGGAAGTCGGCACGCTGGGTGTGTTCATGTCGCTCGATCTGCTGCTCTTCTATCTGTTCTGGGAGTTCATGCTCATCCCGATGTACTTCATCATCGGCATCTGGGGCGGACAGGAGCGCATCTATGCGGCCGTGAAGTTCTTTCTCTATACTATGGCGGGAAGCTTGTTGATGCTTGTGGCCATTATCTGGCTTGGCTACTATGCCTCGACGTTGCAGGGCGGCCACTTCACCACCAATCTGCTTGAGCTCTATGCCATCGCACCGGGCATTCCCTTCGGCCTCCAGTCGTGGATGTTCCTGGCCTTCACGCTCAGTTTCGCCATCAAGATCCCGCTCTTTCCTTTGCACACGTGGCTCCCCGATGCTCACGTGCAGGCGCCGACGGCGGGCAGCGTGATCCTCGCCGGCGTGTTGCTCAAAATGGGCACGTACGGCATCGTACGATTCTGCCTGCCTCTTTTTCCCGCTTCGACATTCGCCTTCCTGCCGTACGTGGCGCTCCTGGCTATTATCGGGATCATTTATGGCGCGCTGGTGTCGATGGTGCAACCTGACTTGAAGAAACTTGTCGCATATTCGTCTGTCAGCCACCTTGGTTTCGTGGTCCTCGGTCTCGCGGCGCTGAACGAAGAAGGCATGCAGGGGGGGATCATCCAGATGATCAATCATGGTCTTTCCACGGGAGCGCTCTTCCTCCTTGTGGGAATGATTTATGACCGGCGGCATACGCGTATGATCAGAGACTACGGCGGGATAGCGAAGGTCATGCCTGTCTTTGCCACATTTTTCATGATCGTTATGCTCTCGTCTGCCGGCCTTCCCGGATTGAATGGTTTCGTCGGTGAGTTCTTGATTCTTCTCGGCGCCTTCAAGTCGAGCATGCTCGGCAGTCCGTGGTACGCCATTGTGGCAGCGAGCGGTGTGGTCCTCGGGGCGGTCTATCTTCTGTGGAGCTACCAGCGGGTCTTTTTCGGCCGCCTGCAAAACCCCGACAACAAATCGCTCAAGGATCTCACCGTCCGCGAATGGGCGGTGCTTGTTCCGGTGGTCATCTTCATCGTGTGGATCGGTGTGTATCCCAAGACCTTCCTTGACAAGAGTGCCGTGGCCGCACGCCACGTCGTGCACCAGCTGGAAGAGGCTCGCCGTGGCGCCGCCAGACCGGGAGTGGTTGAGCGGGCCGCGGACGCGGGAAGGGGAGGGCAGTGATGGTCCCGCTTGCCGTTGAATCGGCGCATGCAGTGCCTGTGCATGTCGGATGGGTTGTGCCTTTTCTGGCCTTGCTTGTGGCGATCGCGGTGGCACCGTTCATCAATCGTCACTGGTGGGAGCACAACTACCCGTTCGTTGCATTCGGGCTGGGCGCCGTTGTCATTCTCTATTACATCTTCGGACTCCGGCATGCTGAACGGTTGTTGTCCACGCTTATCGAGTACGTGAGTTTCATTGCCCTGATTGGCTCACTCTTCGTCGTTGCCGGAGGGATCCACATACAGATCAAAGGGAAGTCGCGCCCTCTGGCAAACGTCTTTCTCCTTGCGATCGGCGGCGTCATCGCAAATATCGTGGGCACCACGGGCGCATCGATGATTCTCATCAGGCCTTATCTTCGCGTCAACCGGTACCGCGTTCGTCCGTTTCATGTGGTGTTTTTCATTTTTGTCGTAAGCAACATCGGCGGGGCACTGACACCAATCGGCGATCCTCCGTTGTTCCTCGGCTATCTGAGGGGCGTGCCATTTTTCTGGATTCTGGAGCGGTCGTGGTTTCCGTGGCTGATGACCATGGCGTTGGTACTTGGCCGTCTTCTTCGTGATGGATACTCTCAGTTACCGCGCACTCACTGCGGTGGAACGCCATGGTGCTGAAGGCGCGCCCGAGGAAGGCGCCGCCTCGGGGATTCAGAATGTTTTCTTTCTTGCGCTGATCCTCGTCGCAGTCTTCGTCACCGACCCGCCGTTGTGCGGGAGCTTCTCATGGTGCTCGCGGCGCTCGGCTCGTATATGACGACCAACCATGAGATCCACAGGAAGAACGACTTCAATTTCATCCCCATCAAAGAAGTGGCAATTCTCTTCGCAGGAATATTCGCCACAATGATTCCAGCACTGGATTGGCTTGAGTTGAATGCGGCATCCCTGGGAATCGTGAGTGCCGGACAGTTCTATTTCGCCTCCGGGTCTCTTTCGGCCTTCCTTGACAATGCTCCGACCTATCTGAACTTCTTAAGTGCGGCGATCGGAGTGCATGTGGGGCCTGAGCTCGTCGCCGGTGTTCAGCAGATCGTTGCCACAAAGGGCGCAGCACTCGCCGGGCTCACAGGCGAACATGCCCCGGCGATTCGCGCCACATATGAATCGTTGGTGCGTTATCACTATGATCTTGTCGCCGCAGGAAATGTGCCGGTCGACCAGATTATGGTGAGCGCATTGCTGGCAAATCATGCGCTGCACATTCAGGCGATCTCTCTGGGTGCGGTGTTTTTCGGTGCGTGCAGCTATATCGGCAACGGACCGAACTTCATGGTCAAATCCATTGCCGAGCATTCGGGTGTTCGTTGTCCGAGTTTTTTCGGATACATCGCCCTGTATTCCATTCCGGTGTTGATGCCGGTATTCGTTGTCATCTGGTGGTTGTTTCTCCGATGAACATCGAGGGTCCGGCATCAGAGCATTAATATTTCTTCTTCATACGTGATCGGGCTTCCATGGGTATCCCAGTGACATTTGCCGACATTATTGCAGCCGGACCGATCAGCGTGATGTTCATCGCTGCACTCGTGGTATTGATTGCCGAGAGCATTCTGCGCAACGGGGAGGCGGTGAACCGCTGGCTTGCCCTTGCGGGATTTCTCGCCGCCGGTGCCGTTGCGGCTCTGACCACCGGATGGAGCGGGCTCGCATTCGCCGGCACCGTACGCACCGGCGGGTTCGCGAGCTACTGCGCTCTGGTCTTCAGCATCGCCGGTGGGTTGAGCGTTCTGCTTTCCCCGGCCTATCTCAACAAAATACAGACCCGGCTCGGCGAGTACTATGCCCTGCTCTTGATTGCCGTCTTCGGCATGATGCTCATGGGGGCGGCGAATGATCTGGTCGTCTTCTTCCTTGGCCTCGAAACGATGTCCATCCCATTCTATGTGCTCGCGGCGTTTGCTCGCAACCGGGCCACGAGCAATGAAGCGGGCATGAAGTACTTCCTTCTCGGCGCGTTCGCCACCGGCTTTCTGTTGTACGGGATCGCTCTGATCTACGGGACTACAGGAACCACAAACATTGCGGCAGTCAGGGAAAAAGTGCCGGGTCTTGCCGGCATGCCTGTCTTCACCGTCGGCCTCGGGATGTTGCTCACCGGCCTGATGTTCAAGATCGCGGCAGTCCCTTTTCACATGTGGGCCCCTGATGTGTACGAGGGCGCGCCGACCCCTGTCAGCGGATTTATGGCCACCGGCGGCAAAGCTGCAGCGTTCGCGGTATTACTCATTGTCTTCGCACCGCCGGTATTGTGGAGCGCGGGAGTCGTGCGCGAAATCCTGGCGTTGGTCGCGGCCGCATCCATGATCCTCGGTAACGTCATTGCGATCTCGCAGACAAGCATCAAGCGCATGCTCGCGTATTCCAGCGTCGCTCATGCGGGCTATATTCTTGTGGGTGTCGTCGCGGCCAACGCCCCCGGCGGCAACGGAGTACTGTTCTACATCATGGCCTACACCCTGATGAATATCGGAGCGTTCGGCGCTCTGGCACTACTTGAAAAGGACGGCGGAGAGAATCTCACGTTTGAAGATTGCGCGGGACTCGGCAGGCGAATGCCACTCCTCGCCTTTATGATGGCCGTGTTCATGTTCTCGCTGGCCGGGATTCCTCCCTTTGCAGGATTCTTCGGCAAATACTATGTATTCGTCGGAGCCATCCAGGCCGGCTACACCTGGCTCGCCATCGTCGGCGTGTTGATGAGCGTCGTCTCCGCGTATTACTATCTCCGTCTCGTGGTGATGATGTATTTCACGGCGGAAAGCGGACCCCGACAGGTAGCACTCTCCTCTCCCGGTATGCTCGCCCTCGGGATTTCTATGATCGCACTGATCTACCTCGGTCTGTTTCCTTCGACCATCATTGACGTCACTTCACTATTCTTTTGATGCGGGTGGTGCCATGAAGCTTCTCGCAACGGCGGAGATGATGCGGGGCTTCGATCGGACGGCGATCGAGCGTTACCGAATCCCCGGTCTTGTGCTCATGGAGAACGCCGGCCGCTGTTGCGCCGACGAACTGATCGTCGCGACGGGTGATCCGGCCGGGAAACATGTCGTTGTCGTCTGCGGCAAAGGAAACAACGGTGGAGACGGTTTCGTTATCGCCCGCCACCTGTACAACCGTGGAGCCCGGGTCGATGTCCTTCTCCTCGCTTTCTCCGGAGCCCTGGCCGGAGATGCCGCGACGAACATGCGAATGCTCCAACGGCTCCAGCATTCTGCCAAAGGCCGTCTGCGTGTCGTACGCCTTTCCCGCAAAAGCCCTCTTCAAGCGTATGAAGATGCCGATATCGTCGTCGACGCCATCTTTGGAACAGGCTTCTCCGGTGTGCCGAAGGGGATGGCCCATGACGTCATCGAATGGATCAACGGGCGCGAAGGCACGATAGTCGCTGTGGATATCCCTTCGGGGATCGCGGCAAGTTCCGGTGAAGCCTCCGGCGCCGCTGTTCGAGCCCAGCTTACGGTCACCATGGGGACGGCAAAGATCGGCCACTACATCGGGGACGGCCGTGTGTGTAGCGGGAAGGTGCGTATAGTCGATATCGGTATCCCGGGGGAGGCGATGACGCCGCCCCGGCATTCTACCTACCTCATCGAGGAGAACGACGTGGCCGGCGTTCTCCCGTATCGTCCGTTCAATGCACACAAGTACACCGTCGGTAAGGTGCTGATCATCGCCGGTTCACGAAGTTACACCGGCGCACCGGTGCTGGCGGCTCTGGCCGCCATGAAGACCGGCGCCGGAGCAGTCGTTCTCTGCGTGCCCGAATCAATCCATGGTCTCCTCGTGAGAAAGCTCACGGATGTGATCCTTTTACCCTGTCCGGAAACATCTGCGGGGACGCTCGGGGGCGGAGCGCGGAGCGAAATTGAGAAGAAATTGGATTGGGCCGATGTTGTTGTTCTGGGGCCGGGTCTGTCGCGTCATGAAGAGACCGATCGTCTTGTCAAAGACCTTGTTCCGATAATACCCAGCCCGCTCGTTCTGGACGCCGATGGTCTGAATGCCATCAGTGGAGCGACGGCGATTCTCAAGCGGCGGAAGACCCCGGCAATTCTCACGCCGCATACCGGAGAGCTTGTGCGCCTTGTCGGCGGGGAGAGCGATGCACACGATCGCTTGAGGGTTGAGGCTGCACGCGATGCTGCACGCGCTCTCGGCAGCATCGTTGTGCTGAAGGGAGCACCGACGGTGACGGCAGAGAAGGGGACAGTGGTCGTTAATGCAACCGGCAATCCCGGCATGGCGACGATAGGATCGGGAGATGTCCTGTGCGGAACGATTGCAGGACTGGTCGGTCAGCATATGGACAGCTTCGCTGCCGCATACGCCGGTGTCTTCCTCCATGGCAAAGCAGGCGATCTCGCCGCAAGAGCATTTGGTGAGCGGAGCATTCTAGCGACCGATATTCTTTCCCACATTCCCAATGCCCTGCAGGCCCTCGCTCCATGAACGAACCTTCGACACATCGCGGCCAATGGTTCCGCGCTCTCCTTCCTGCGATTATCTGGGCCGCGCTGATTTTCGTTGCATCATCGATCCCTTCGGAGGATATCCCTGAAGTGCCCATTTTTCGCTATGACAAACTCATTCACCTCGCGATATACTTTGTCTTCGCCGCCCTCGTCTACAGGTTCCTCAGCTTCGAAGGAATCTCTTCCGCCGTGCGGTCCCGCGCTGCCATCCTGACCGTCGGCATTATCTCTTTCTACGGCATGACCGATGAATTCCACCAGCATTTTGTGCCCGGGCGGACAATGGACGTATTTGACTGGATCGCCGATGTCGCCGGTGGTATTCTCTGCGTGGTAGTGCTGTCATACCTGTCGCGACGGAACCACTGGAAGCACACATCTCCGAAATCATGACGGTTTTGCATTTCCCCACCGATTTTCATAATTTGATAGATTGAAATTCAGCCTGCAACATACCGACGGTGGGGCGAGGGCAGGAAGCATCACCACCGACCACGGTACTATTCCCACCCCCATATTCATGCCGGTGGGGACACAGGGAACTGTTAAGGCTGTCGAGCCCCGGGAACTCGAAGAGATCGGTGCCCGGATCATTCTCGGGAATACCTATCATCTGTATCTCCGGCCGGGATGCGACATCATGCAGCAGGCCGGCGGATTGCACCGCTTTGCCTCGTGGCCGCATCCGATCCTGACCGATAGTGGCGGGTACCAGGTGTTCAGCCTCTCGGACCTCCGGGGCATTGATGAGGATGGTGTGGTCTTCCGCTCACATCTCGACGGGTCGTCACATCGCTTCACTCCCGAGAGTGTGGTCGATATCCAGCGGACGCTCGGTTCGGATATCATGATGGTGCTGGACGAGTGCACGCCATATCCGTGCGATGAAGCGTACGCAGTACGGTCGCATGAACTCACACTCCGATGGGCTGAACGATGCCGGCGGCGATTGCCAGGGCACGACGCCGGTGTATGGGCATGACCAGGCGCTCTTCGGCATTGTACAGGGGAGTGTGTACGAGCATTTGCGCGAACAATCGGCGCGCGGACTGGTGGCACTGGAATTTGACGGCTATGCCATCGGCGGCTTGTCCGTCGGCGAGCCTGCAGAAATGATGTACGCCATAACGGAGGTGTGCACGGCGATTCTTCCCCCGGCGAAGCCACGGTATCTGATGGGTGTCGGCACGCCGGAGAATATCGTGGAAAGCATCTCGCGCGGTGTGGACATGTTTGATTGCGTTTTGCCGACGCGTAACGGACGCAACGCCATGGTGTTTACGCGTCACGGCAGAATGAACTTACGCAATGCACGGTACGCAACCGACTTCACACCAATCGATGCCGGGTGCACGTGCTACGCCTGTCGAACGTTTTCGCGGGCGTATCTGCGGCATCTGACAAAGGCGCGCGAAATTCTCGTTCTGCAACTGGCGTCGATGCACAACCTGTGCGTTCTATCTGTGGCTCGTGCGCTCGGCACGGGAGGCGATTCTTGAGAACCGGTTTGCTGCCTGGAAGACTGACGACTCTTGCCACGCTCGCTCAAGGGGTTGATGAACGCATTACTACTGATAACTGATCACTTGCACTGGAGGTACTGATGAAAGCAGTCTTTCTTCTTGCCATGTCACCACCGCAGGGTGGAAACCCCGAAGGGAGCCTGATCAGCACGCTGGTCATGTTCGCGCTGATCATTGCCATCTTCTATTTCATGATCCTCCGGCCCCAGCAGAAACGGCAGAAGGAACGCCAGAAAATGCTGGATGCGGTGAAGAAGGGGGATAAAGTGGTAACTGCAGGCGGAATGCACGGTACCGTCGCAGGTATTGACGAGAAGACCATACTCGTGCAGGTGGCGGAGAATGTGAAGCTGAAGATCGATCGCACGGCGGTCACGGCTGTGGTTCGCGAGAGCGAAACCCCCGAAAAGTAGACGACCGCTACTGTCCAGGAGGCAGATCGTGTCCAGGGGATTCGACACCATTGAAGATGCCCTCGCGAGTTTTCGTTCCGGCAAGATGTTGATTGTCGTGGACGATGACGACCGCGAGAACGAAGGCGACTTTGTGTGCGCGGGCGAATTCGTCACGCCCGAGGTGATTAATTTCCTCGCCACCAACGGCCGCGGCATTATCTGCGCCCCGTTGACGGCCGAACGTGCGCGAGCTCTCGGCCTTGAGCTGATGGTGGATACGAACACTTCAGTTCATGAAACACCATTCACGGTGTCGGTGGATGTCATCGCGGGGACGACCACAGGCGTATCGGCTGCCGAGCGCGCAGCAACCGTGCGGGCGCTGGTCGATCCCTCAACCGTTGCGGCGGATCTGGCGCGGCCCGGACATATCTTTCCGCTGCGTGCTCTTGACGGCGGCGTCCTCCGGCGCGCGGGTCACACGGAAGCTGTGATCGATCTCTGTCGGCTCGCCGGACTTACTCCTGCCGGCGTGCTGTGCGAGATAATGAACGAAGACGGATCCATGGCTCGAGTGCCTGAACTGCTCGTCCTGGCAAAGCGGTTTGGCATGCGCATCATCACTGTCAAGGATCTCATCGCCTTCCGTATGCGCAGCGAACACCTTGTCGAGCGTCTGGTGAGCACTCAACTCCCGACACGCCACGGAGAGTTCACCCTTCACCTCTATCGCGGCCTCCTGGATCAGAAGGAGCATCTGGCACTGGTGAAAGGGGAGATCCACCGGGATGAGCCGACGCTGGTTCGTGTTCATTCGGAATGTCTCACCGGCGATGTGTTTGGCTCCTCCCGGTGCGACTGCAACGAACAGCTCAATGCCGCGCTCAGAATGATCGATCAGGCCGGGAACGGAGTGTTGGTGTATATGAGGCAGGAGGGGCGGGGGATAGGTCTTGTGAACAAGCTCAAAGCCTACCGCCTGCAGGACGAAGGCCTGGATACCGTTGAGGCCAACGAAAAACTGGGGTTCCGGGCGGATCTGCGAGACTATGGGTTCGGCGCGCAAATTTTGCGCGATCTCGGGGTGGGGAAGATCCGCCTTCTGACGAATAATCCCAAAAAGGTGGTCGGGCTGGGAGGGTACGGGCTCGACATCATCGAACGTATTCCCCTCGAAATGGGCGCAAACCCCCATAATGAGCGCTATCTGCAAACCAAGCGCGACAAGCTGGGCCATCTGATCCTGCTCGACCCGGACGAGCGGAAGGCCAAGTAATTACACTTTCCACTTGACTTTCTTCCCGGGGTTGTCGTACATTAGCTTCTGTAAGTGATCAATCGATCATTGTGCATAGCCACCATTCGCCAGGCGGATGATGGCTATTCTTTTTGTCGTTTCTTATTGCGCGAGGAGTCGTTATGCAAGGGGACGGGGTTAACGGGACGGTGTATCTGACACGCGAAAAGCTGTCGGCGATGGAGCAGGAGTTGCGGGAGTTGAAAACCAATGGGCGCAGGTCCATGGCTCAAAAAATCGCTGAAGCACGCGGGCACGGCGACCTTTCGGAGAATGCCGAATACGACGCCGCCAAGGAAGAGCAGCAACACCTCGAGCTGAAGATCGCCAAGATCGAAGGCTCCCTTTCACGCGCCAAGATCATCGAAGCAAAAGACCTGCCCAACGACAAGATCTACATCCTGACAAGGGTGAAGCTTAAAGACCTGAAGACGCAGGAACAGTGTGAGTATCTGCTCGTCTCCCCCGAGGAGTCGGATTTTGACATGAATAAGATTTCGGTGACTTCTCCGATCGGCAAAGCCTTGTTGGGAAAGAAGAAGGGGGAATCTGTGGAAATCAAAGTACCTGTTGGAATACTCAAATACGAAATTCTCGACATTTCCCGCTAGAACATTCCTGTGCCCCGCAATCTTGAGCTCAAGTGCCGGATTGCCAGCAGGGCGATAGCTTGTGAATGTGCCCGCGCGCTCGGCGCCCAGCCCCACGGTGTCCTTGCCCAGGAGGACACCTATTTCATGGTTCCCCGCGGAAGAATGAAGCTCCGCGAACACGGTTCGGGTGCCGCCGAACTCATCGTGTATGAGCGGCCGAATCAGAAGGGAGATCGCTGGAGCGACTATCAGAAAATTGAGGTGACGGCCTGCGCCGGTTTGAAGAAAGCGTTTTCGCAAGCATTGGGGGTTGCCTGCGTGGTCCGAAAAGAACGCCACCTTTTCCTCGTTTCAGACGCGCGGATTCACATTGATGAAGTTGAGGGACTGGGGACGTTTTTGGAATTCGAAGTGACAAACGAGGATCCTGCCATAGCGGAACGGACGATGGTTCTGTTGCGCACAGCCTTTGGTCTGGAGGAGGAAGAAGGGATTGGCTGTTCTTATGCAGATTTGGCCGCCAACAATCAATAGTCCAGACGAATTTGACGATCTGTCGGGGCCGGACCCCTTATCATTGACATTCTGGCAGTACCTGGATTGGATGAAATTACGGTGGAATTCCACGGAATTCCAGTGTAATTCCGCCGGATTGTCGCCCCGAGAAAGTTCTTGCTTCGCCCCGTTCGAATGTGTATATTCGGTTTACGTACCGCGGGAATAGCTCAGTTGGTAGAGCGCAACCTTGCCAAGGTTGATGTCGCGGGTTCGAATCCCGTTTCCCGCTCTGTCCCGTGGCACCGGGACAGGAAGCAGAGGCAAACGCGCCCGAGCTTCCGCTACACTTCCTCGTGTGAATTGCCCCGCCGCCCCCAATCCCACCAGGCGGCGGGGTTTTGTTTCTGAGGAAGCTCCCGGCGACGTAGCCAAGTGGCTAAGGCGGAGGTCTGCAAAACCTCTATGCATCGGTTCGAATCCGATCGTCGCCTCAATCGACCGACAGCATCCAACGCCCATCTCCGATGGGCGTTTCGCTTGAGCCCACCCTGCCGGGGTGGCGGAATTGGTAGACGCAAAGGACTTAAAATCCTTTGGGCCGCAAGGTCCGTGCGGGTTCAAGTCCCGCCCCCGGTACATCATGGCATCCTCTAGCAGCGTGCCCCCGGAACCCGGGGTTTTTTGCATTGCGTTTCATTCTGCCCCTTCGTATATTAATGCTCCATGGGCGGTTAGCTCAGTTGGTTAGAGCGCTACCTTGACATGGTAGAGGTCACAGGTTCGACTCCTGTATCGCCCACACTGAGGACGATCGTCCCCCCGGAGGGACGATTTTTTTATACCAGACAGCCATATGAGCCAGATCAATATCACTCTTCCCGATGGATCAGTGCGACCGTTCGAAAGCGGCGTCACCGGACTGCAGATTGCCGAAGGCATCAGCAAGGGACTCGCGCGCGAGGCGCTTGCCGTGCTCGTGAACGGCGATACATGGGATCTGGCGCGCCCGATCCCGAACGACGCGGACGTGCGCATCCTCACGTGGAAGGATGAGCAGGGAAAGCGTGCGTACTGGCACAGCTCCGCCCACCTGATGGCAGAGGCCATTGAATCGCTTTTCCCCGGCGCGAAGTTTGGCATCGGTCCCGCCATTGAAACCGGCTTCTACTATGACCTCGATCTCGGTGAGCATTCGCTCACAGCCGACGACCTGGCGAAGATCGAGCAACGGATGCGGGAGTTTGCGCAACGCGACTCCCCCTACAAACGTGAATACCGGGATTGGAAGAGTGCTGTGGAGTATTTCGAGCAGAAAGGCGATCAGTACAAGATCGAACTCCTCGAAGGGCTGCGCGACCAGGCAATCACATTCTACCACAGCGGCACCTTCACCGATCTCTGCGCCGGCCCGCACATCCCGTCAACCGGACGGATTAAGGCGATCAAGCTTCTGAGCGTTGCCGGTGCGTACTGGCGCGGGAACGAAAAGAACAAGATGCTCCAGCGCATCTACGGGGTGACGTTCCCGAGTCAGAAGGAACTGGACGAACACCTGCATCGCCTCGAAGAAGCAAAACGTCGCGATCACCGCAAGCTTGGTGCCGAACTCGAACTGTTCCTGATCACGCCTGCTGTCGGCGCGGGGCTGCCCATATGGCTGCCGAAAGGCACGATCATCCGCGAGACGCTCGAGACATTCCTCCGTGTGGAACAGCGTAAGCGCGGGTATCTCCCGGTGGTCACCCCGCACATTGCGAATTTGAATCTGTACCGGCAGAGCGGACACTATCCGTACTACAAGGACAGCCAGTTTGCGCCGATCATGATGGACGGCGAGGATTTTCTGCTGAAGCCGATGAACTGTCCGCATCATCACCAGGTCTATCTGGCGAAGCCGCGCAGCTACCGTGATCTGCCGATACGGCTCGCGGAATTCGGCACGGTCTACCGGTTTGAGCAGTCAGGAGAATTGAACGGGCTGACCCGGGTGCGATCATTCACGCAGGATGATTCGCACCTGTATGTGCGCCAGGATCAATTGAAAGACGAGCTCTGTGACGTCATCGATCTGACGCAGCTGGTGTTCACATCGCTCGGCTTCAAGGAGTTCAAGACGCGGTTGTCGTTCCGCGATCCGAAAAACAGTGAGAAGTACGGTGGTCCGGACGACCTCTGGGTCCAGGCAGAACGCGACATCAAGGAAGCCGCAGACGCAATGAAGTTGAACTATTTCATCGGGATCGGTGAAGCGGCGTTTTACGGACCGAAGATCGACTTCATGGTGCAGGATGCGTTGGGACGCACCTGGCAGCTCGGGACCGTGCAGGTGGATTACGTCATGCCCGAGCGGTTCGCCCTGGAATATACGGGGAGCGACGGTCAGAAGCACCGTCCGGTGATCATTCACCGGGCGCCGTTCGGGTCCCTTGAACGCTTCATCGGCATCCTGATCGAGCACTATGCGGGCGAGTTTCCGCTCTGGCTTGCGCCGGTGCAGGCGGTGGTCATGCCGATCACCGACATGCAGCTGCCGTATGCGAAAGAAGTACTGAAGCAGCTGGTCGATTCAGGCATCCGTGCGGAGATCGACGACAGGAACGAAAAAGTGGGATATAAAATCAGGGAATGGGAGACAAAGAAAGTCCCGTACATGCTCGTCGTGGGAGAGAAAGAGCGTCAGAGCGGCGCTGTTGCCGTGCGACGGCACCGGCTTGGGGATCAGGGAGCGGTGCCCACCGCTGAACTGATTGTCCAGCTACAGCACATGATTCACGATAAATCACTCACTTCCTAGGAGGCGCATCCATCAGCAAGGAGAAACGCCCTCGTATCAATGACGAAATCCGTGTCCCCGAGGTACGGGTCATTGATCAGCATGGCGGCCAGCTTGGCGTGATGACGCCGGCTGTCGCCATCGGCATGGCACGGGAGCGCGAAGCCGATCTCGTCGAGATCGTCCCGAACGCCAACCCGCCGGTCTGCAAGATCATCAACTTTGGCAAGTTCAAGTATGAGCTTGCGAAGAAGGACAAGCTGCAAAAGAAGCACCAGCATGTGTCCCTGCTCAAGGAACTCCGGTTTCATCCGAACACCGACACGCATGATTTTGAATTCAAAGTGCGGCATGCAAAACGATTTCTCGCAGAGGGCCACAAGGTCAAGGCAACTGTTGTCTTCAAGGGACGGGAGATCACCTATAAGGAAAAGGGCGAGGTGTTGCTCGCCCGGTTGGTGGAATCGCTCACCGAATGCTCGAAGGTCGATCAGTCTGCACACATGGAAGGCCGGAGCATGATTACGATTCTTGTGCCGGAAAAGAAGAAGAAACCGGAGACGAAACAGGAAAAGGCCGATGCACCAACGGTGGCGGCCGACGGCGCGACAGCGCCGGCAAGTAGCACAACGTAATGAAAGGATGCTATCATGCCCAAGGGCAAGACGCGCAGCAGCGCGAAGAAACGGTTCACGCTGACTGCGTCGGGCAAAATCAAGCGTGCTGCGGCATACCGCAGCCACATCCTGACCTCCAAGAGCCGAAAGCGCAAGCGCAAGCTTCGCGCCGACCATCTTGTAGCAAAGCAGGATGAACACGCCGTGCGGAGAATGCTGCATGTCTGAGGGTTAACCCCGGACGGCAGCAGGTTCACGCCGGTTACGTACTCACACATCAAGGATCAAGTGCAACTATGCCACGTTCGCAAAACAAAGTTGCCTCCCATCGCCGTCGCAAAAGGATTCTCAGTCAAGCGAAAGGTTACTGGGGTGCGAGAAGCAAGGTCCTGACCGTCGCCAAGCATCACATCGACAAGGGCATGCAGTACGCCTACCGTGATCGCAAGACGAAGAAGCGGACCTTCCGCCAGCTCTGGATTGTCCGCATCAATGCGGCGGCAAGGCTGAATGGAACAACATACTCCCGCATCATTGCGGGGCTCAACACAAAAGAAGTCAACATCAACCGGAAGATTCTGGCGGATCTCGCGGTACACAACCCCGCGGCATTTGCCGAAGTTGTGAAGTTCGTGCTCTCCTGAATCTTCATGCTCTTCCTGTGCACGGCATGCGTCGTACCGTCGGCGCCGATGCACAGGAAGAGTGTCATGTTCTGCGCAGGGGTCTCCCATGCTTGACCAGATTGCAGCCCTCAGGCGACAGGCGGAGGAGGACCTGGCTGCCGCCACTGACAGGGCAGCGCTCGATACATTCCGCATCACCTATCTCGCCCGCAAAGGGAAAATCGCCGAGCTGTTCGATGCACTCCGCACCGTGCCGGCCGATCAGAAACCTCTCCTCGGCAAACATCTGAATGCGCTCCGTACTGACGTACAGGCGTTGTTCGATCACCGTTCCGCTGGTGCGACAGACGAACACCGTCCCGCCCCGTCGCTCGACCTGACACTGCCCGGACGCCGTCTCTTTACCGGCTCGAAGCATCCGCTGACACAGGTGCTCGACGAAATCAAAGCGATCTTCGTGTCGATGGGCTTCGGCATAGCCGATGGCCCGGAGATTGAAGATGACTACCATAATTTCGGGGCGTTGAATTTTGCGCCCGATCACCCGGCGCGAGATATGCAGGACACCTTCTTCCTCAGCGCAGAGGCACTGTTGCGCACACATACTTCACCTGTACAGATTCGTGTCATGGAGCAGCATCCGCCTCCGGTGCGCGTCATCATGCCGGGGAAAGTGTACAGGAATGAAGCGATCAGTTCGCGCAGCTATTGCCTCTTCCATCAGGTCGAGGGCCTCCACGTGGACGTAGGCGTCACCTTCAGCGACCTGAAGGGCACACTGATCTCCTTCATCAAGCAGTTCTACGGAAGCAGCCTGAAGTACAGGTTCCGGCCGACGTTCTTCCCGTTTACCGAACCAAGCGCCGACATCTACATTACCTGTTTTATCTGCGGCGGCAAAGGATGCCGGTTGTGCAAGCAGGGCGGCTGGCTGGAAATCCTCGGTTGCGGAATGGTTGACCCCAATGTCTTCCGCTCCGTGGGATATGATTCCGAAAAATACACCGGGTATGCTTTTGGCATGGGCATCGAACGCATCGCACTCCTGCGCTATGGCATTGACGATATCCGGCTCTTTTTTGAAAATGACTTGCGATTCCTGAATCAGTTCTGACCATGCGCATCGTCCAAAGTTGGCTCAAAAAATATACCGACGTCCCCCTGGCTCCGCAGGAGCTGGCGGACCGGTTGACCATGCTCGGCCTCGAATTCGAGGCAATAACAAACCCCGGCGACAAGTATCAGGGCTTTGTGGTAGGCGAGGTGCTCGAGGCGCAACGTCATCCCAATGCGGATCGCCTGACAGTGTGCCGTCGTGGATGTCGGCAAGGAGCAACTCCAAATCGTCTGTGGTGCTCCCAACGTCGCTGCGGGTCAGAAAGTACCTGTCGGACGTGTTGGTGCCACGGTGCCGCGGAATCAACACGACCCCAACGGTCCGCCCTTTGTGCTCCAGAAGGTGAAGCTGCGCGGGGTTGAATCCTCCGGCATGATCTGCTCTGCATTTGAATTGGATCTCGGTAAAGATGCCGATGGCATTCTCGTGCTGGACCCGAAGGCGAAAACCGGACAACCGCTGGCGAAATACCTTGGCGTGGATGACGTCGTCTACGACATCGAGATTACTCCGAACCGCCCCGATTGGCTGAGTCATTTCGGCTTTGCACGGGAAATCCGGTTGCTCACAGGAAAGCCGGTGACGATACCCAAGGTGCGGGTCAAGGAAGGCAAGGTGCCGATCCGCAAATACCTCCGCATCACGGTCGAACGACAGGAAGAACTGTCCTCGATTCGCGG
This sequence comes from Ignavibacteriota bacterium, assembly GCA_963849385.1. Taxonomy (GTDB): domain Bacteria; phylum Bacteroidota; class Ignavibacteria; order UBA10030; family UBA6906; genus Fen-1255. The sequence continues at coordinate 95,678 of CAWKHH010000004.1, forward strand.
CACGGATGATTCGCGGAGTCACCATCAAGCCATCACCGCGATGGCTTCAGGACTGGTTGAGACTTGCGGGATTACGTCCGCGCAACAATGTCGTGGACATTACCAATTTCGTCATGCTCGAATGCGGGCATCCGATGCACGCCTTCGACTACGCGTTGCTCGAGAATGCCCGGCTCGTCATCCGGCAGGCCGGTGAGGGTCTCCGGTTCCGCACGCTGGATGGCCAGGAACATGACATGCCCGCGACGGCTGTCATGGTGTGCGATGGCAGCAAACCCGTTTCGATTGCCGGTGTGATGGGTGGGGAGAACTCAGAGATTCAGGATTCTACAGTCGATGTGGTTCTCGAGAGTGCATACTGGAATCCGTCGAGCATCAGACGTACCGCCAAAGCTCTGGGGATCAGTACGGATGCGTCACAACGGTTTGAACGTGGTGCGGACCCCAACGGCGTATTGTACGCTCTGAACCGTGCGACTGCTCTTGTTGCAGAGTTGGCCGGCGGAACGATTCTGAAGGGCGCCATCGACGTTTACCCCAAACCTGTGAAGGAACGGTTGGTACCGTTCAGGCCCGCGCGCGCGAATGCCGTCATCGGCATTGACCAGCCCGCCCCGGCAATGATCCGCTCGCTCCGGCTTCTGGGATTGCGGCCTGTGAAGCAGACGAAGGACACCGTGACATTCGCGGTGCCGACATTCCGGGTGGACCTCGAACGGGAGATCGATATTATCGAAGAGGTTGCACGGATATACGGGTACGACAACATCGACGACAAGACACGCACAAGCGTGGAGTTTGTGCAGCTGTTCCCGCGGGTGGCACTGGCGGACCCCATCAGAACCCGCCTTATCGCCGCAGGGCTGAATGAAGTTATTACGAATTCCATGCAGGACGAGATGCGTGCCCGCCTGAGCGGTGCCGAACCGGTTTCCATCCTTAATCCGCAGAATCAGGAGATGGGGTTCCTGCGCACAAGTCTGATGCCCGGGATGCTTGATGTCGTTGTGCGCAATATCAACGTGAATCTGCCCGATCTCCGCCTGTTCGAGATTGGTCATGTGTTTTGCAGAGATGCCTCCGCGGCCCCGAAGCTCGTGGAAGATTTTTTGGAAGAAGAGCGGTTAGGCTTTGTTCTGACCGGGGCAGGCAGCACGGGCCATTGGAGCGAAAAGAAGAGGGTCGCGGATATTTACGACCTGAAGGGACTTGCGGAAGGTTTGCTTGAAGTATTTGCTCTTGACAAATGCCGTGTAATTTCTTATCCTACCGCAAGCGGTTTAACTGAAAGTACTCTAGCTATTGAAATTGCTGGCAGTTACGCTGGTTATGCCGGCATCATCAAGCCAAGCATTGTAAAGTTCTTTGGTATAGAGCAAGACGTCTTCGTTGCGGAGCTGGCACTCTCCGGTCTCGCGATGCGCGGGTCGGTCAAGTATCGAGTTCTGCCAAAATATCCGCGGGTGCGACGGGATGTCGCGTTCGGTGTGCCTCTGGACACAAGCGCGGGGAAGCGTGCTTGAAGTGATTCGGAAGACAGCCGGAGAACTTTTGGAGTCCGTGGACGTGTTTGATGTCTATCAAGGGCCGAATGTCCCTCAGGGCATGAAAAGCATCGCTCTGGCACTCAAACTCATGTCACGGGAGAAGACGTTAACCGATGCCGAGATTGAAGCGGTAATGCAGCGTGTTGTCGGTGAGGTGGAGAGAGAGTGTGGAGCAACGCTGCGCGGCGTACAAAACACCCAACAGCCACTACAACAACAGCGATAGCTTGGAACACTCATCCGGCACAACACCATCTGATGATTCTGGCGATGTTCGGTCGGTTGAGAACGCACTGAAGGCACTCTGGGAAAGGGTCCGGAGGGCGGGCGATCTCATCCAGCAGCTGCGCGAAGAACGGCAGGCGCTGTTGACGCAAGTGGAACAGCTGCGTACCGAAGTGCAGCATTTGCAGAATGAGCTGTCGCGCAAGGAGCAGATCCTTGTGTCGATGCCGTCATCCCGCGAAGGGGATCCTGCCAGGGTGTTCGGCAATGGTGAACGCGAAGCTCTCGCACAGAAAGTCAAAGACCTTCTTGCGAGGATCGAAGCGTATTTATGATGCGGCTGACGACGTTCGACGATGACAATGGACAAGAAAAGTATTAAGGTTCGGATATTCGGCTCGGAGTACCCGCTGCGCGGAGAGAGTGAAGACTTCACGCGCCGGGTGGCTACCTACGTGGATGAAATGATTACCACCATTCACGACAAAATCCCCGAGCAACCCACACTGACTGTCGCCGTCCTCTCTGCGCTCAACATCACGGAGGATCTCTTCAAGGAGCGCGACCGTGCGGGAACAGTCGCTACGTTGCTCGAAGATGAGCTTGTAAAGATGTCCGATCATCTTGATGCATGTATGAAAACCGAGTAACTGTTCTTTGGGAATGTCGTCGAGACATTGACGTACGGGATTACATCCGCACCGTCAACCGCTTCACTTACACAAATAAAGAACCAACAGTGTAATCATGGGAGCCCGACTCGCGGGCGTCGATTACATGCCTCATCCCGGATGTTCGGGATTCTTGCGATGACTTCCGCCTTGTGCGGGACGAGCGAGAGGGTGGAAGTAAGAGACGCTCCGGCAGGCACCCACTGTGACGGAAGGGTTCTTTTATGTGCCTTCCTGAAGGGTTGACGTCGTGCGGATTTTTTTTGTTTCGGCCTGACTTTGACAATCGGAGGTGGTATGGAGCTTAGTGCATGGCTGCCCGTAATCATCGTGGCAGCCGCAGTGCTCGGATTCTCGATCGGCTGGGTGGTCACCAAGAAGATGGCCGCCGCGCGGGTCGCAACGGCAAAAGAGGTATCACGGAAGCTTCTCGACGACGCAACAAAAGAGGCGGACACACTTAAGCGGGAGAAGCTTCTGGAAGTGAAGGACGAGTGGTACCAGAAGAAGAAGGAATTTGATGCCGATGTGCAGTCGAAACGCAGCAAACTCTCCGCCCAGGAAAAGGCTCTCGACGTTCGCGAGGAGAATATCGACCGCAAAGTTGAACTGCTGAGCAGAAAAGAACGGGAGCAGGTGGGGTTGAAGCGCCAAATGGACGAGAGGAGCCGTGCCATTGAAACGCGTCAGGAGGAGTTGGAACGCATGCTTGCGGATGAAAACATCCGTCTGGAACGCCTTTCGGGCCTGACGCGGGATGAAGCAAAACGGCAATTGATCGAAAACATGGCAAACGAAGCACGAACCGAAGCCGCCATGATGCTCAAGGAAATCCGTGACACCGCTCGCGACGAGTCGCGGAGGGAAGCACAGAAGCTTGTCGTTCAGGCAATCCAGCGGACGGCTGCCGATCACTCTGTTGAGACAACCGTAAGTGTGCTGAATATCCAGAGCGACGAAATGAAGGGGAGAATCATCGGCCGCGAGGGGCGCAACATCCGGGCGTTCGAAGCGGCCACGGGTGTCGACGTGATCGTGGATGACACCCCGGAAGCCGTCATCCTCTCGGCGTTCGATCCGTTCCGGCGCGAAGTGGCCCGCGTTGCGCTTGAGCGCCTGATCGCGGACGGACGCATCCATCCCGCTCGTATTGAAGAGGTCGTCGACAAAGTGCGCGCCGAACTTGAAGAAGAAATCCTCAAGGTCGGCGAAAACACCATGCTCGAAGTCGGTCTGCATGGCGCCCACAAGGAACTCCTGAAACTGATCGGGAGGATGAAGTACCGTTCGAGCTACGGCCAGAATATGCTGCAGCACAGTATTGAGGTGGCCTTCCTCACGGGGGCAATGGCCGCGGAACTGCACCTTGATCCAATGCTCGCCAAACGGGCAGGCCTGCTTCACGATATCGGGAAATGCGTCGACAAAAGCATTGAAGGACCCCACGCCCTGATCGGGTTTGAGATAGCCAAGAAGTACGGTGAGCATGCAGTGGTGGCAAACGCCATCGGTTCGCACCACGAGGATATCCCGATGGAATCACCCATCGCCGCACTCGTCCAGGCAGCCGATGCGATCAGCGGGGCCCGCCCGGGCGCCCGCAGAGAGTCTGTGGAAGGATACGTCAAACGCCTGGAAAAACTGGAGGAGCTTGCACAATCGTTCCGCGGTGTCTCCAAAACGTATGCCATCCAGGCAGGCAGGGAAGTGCGTGTCGTCGTCGAGCAGGATAGGGTGGATGATGCGCGCGCTGATCAGCTTGCACATGATATCTCGGAAAAGATCCAGCGCGAGATGGAATATCCCGGACAGATCAAAGTCACGGTTATCCGCGAATACCGGGCAGTGGCATATGCCAAATAAGCGGGACCATCTGCTGGTCGGAGTCACCGGAGGCATCGGAAGCGGCAAGTCTCTCGTTTGCTCTGTGTTCGAACATCTTGGTCGCACCGTGCTCCATGCAGATCTTGTCGCCCAGGAAATTTCGTCCACCAACCCCGTTGTCCGTCGGGAAATTACGAAGCTGCTGGGGGCCGGCGCATATCGCGGTGACGGACCGATGGAGAGGGCCTACGTTGCCGGCAGGGTGTTTGCCGATCACGCCCTTCTCCGTGCATTGAATGGCATCATTCATCCCCGTGTGATAGCGGAAATTGAGAAAAGGGTCCTGGCTCTGACGCAGGGGCAACGACGCCCCTACGTTCTTGTGGAAGCTGCGCTGATATACGAAAGCGGGATGGACAAGCTTCTCGATCAGGTGATTGTCGTCGACGCGGACGAGGAAACACGGGTGCGACGAGTGACGGAACGCGACGGGGTGGGGCGTGATGCCGTGCTCCTCCGCATGGCCGCACAACTTCCCGCTGCCAGGAAAGCCGCACTCGCCGACTTCGTCATCCGGAACGAAGAGAATGCGGTTGCACTCCAGGAAAAGGTGCAATTTATTGACACACTTCTCCGTGCGATGGCTCCTGCGACGTAATGCCGTGCACTGTATCGCCGTGTACCGTAACGTGCACTGTGACGCCGGTTTTGGTTTGCTATTAAAACACGGGCATCGTATATTTTCCCCAATTGTTCTCGCACCATTCACTAACATCAAGGAGGCTACATGATGCGCAAAGCTACAATTGTTCTTCTTCTCCTGGTGCTTGCCAGCACAACGCTCTTCGCCCAGGCGAAGCCCGGTGGTATCGCGCGCGAGTTGGCGATGGGAGCCGCGAAAACAGACCGCAATATCGCGCTGAATCCATTTATTGTAATGGACCCCACCTGGTTGCTTGGCAACCCTGCATTTTTGATGAAGTATCCCGATTATGCATGGTTCAACATTGCCGGTGGTACCGTGAACGGCTACGGCGGTGAGAATATCTACGGGAACCAGTTCGGAGGGGTGAGTTTCTCGTTCGGGAAAGAACTCGTTGTCGGTGCAATTCTCTCCTACGATCCCTCGGTGACGAACAGCCTCTGGACCCCGTTGAACGCCTATATTGCACGCTCGACAAGGGCTGCGGCGAACCCGGCAGCTGCCGGCGGTGCCCCTCGTGCAGTTGAGATTTTTGAAGTGCTGGCTGCATTCGATATGGGCGGCCTTGAACTCGGCGCCGGCCTGTCCTACGGCCGCTCAAATCAGGATTTCACGAACACCCCCGCCCCGCCCGCAACCAATAGCTCGGATGGATCTCTCTCTGCCCGCACAATCGGCATCCGTGCAGGCATGCGGATGGACATGGGTGGCGGCTCCGCGTTTGAAGCAGCCGTGGCGGCCCGCCTGAACAAGGCAACAGATAAATACACAATCGGCGGCACGGGAAACGGAACAGGGACCAGCGAGTATGGTGCCGGGACAACCGAACTGGAGGCCACGGCCCGCCTGGCGCTGAAAATGTCGAGACGCTTCACGCTGGTACCGTATGCGGCATTGCGCACATACTCCGTCGAACCCAAAGAAGATGGCCGTCTGGATGGGCAGGCTGAGACGAAATACTCCTACAAGAACAGCGTGCTCTCACTCAGCGTGGGCGTCGGCGGCGAAGTGAAGGTGAAAGACTTCTACCTCGCAGGCGGCGTGAGTTTCGCAACCCGTAAAGATAAAACCGAAACAAATCCCAACGCCACGCCGACCGACAAAACGACGACCGTCACCGCATCGATCACCGCGTTTCCGGTGTTCAACCTCGGTGTGGAATATCCGGTGCTCGACTGGCTGACGGTTCGCGGCGGGTACTATCGGGCATTCGCGAACCTCGGAACCAAGACTGAAGTTGACGGCGGCGCGACATCCGAACAGAACCGCCTCATCGGTTATAGCAACGTCGGGATGGGTGGTTATGGTCCCGCCGCGAATGACGAGAATGGTCTTATGACGCTCGGCGTCGGCCTCAAGTTCGGCGGATTTGCCATGGATGCGACCGTCAGCGAGCAGGCACTCCGTCGGGGCCTTGGCATGATAGGGTCGCAGGACAATGTGAATACGTTCGGCTATGTTACACTCAGCTATTGCTTTGAGTAGTCTGCCGTCTGAATGAACCAGGGGCGGCTCCGTTCTGCGGCAGCCGCCCTTTTTTTCTCATTCTCAGCGATTTCCCATGACACATCATTTTGATTTCCTCGTCGTTGGCACCGGCATTGCGGGACTCTCATACGCCGTCAAGGCGGCGCAGTTCGGTACGGTCGCCGTCGTGACAAAAAAGGAAAAGGCGGAGTCGAATACGAACTATGCGCAGGGCGGAGTCGCGGCCGTCATGTCAAAGGTCGATTCCTTCGAGATGCACGTCCGTGATACGTTGTCCACCGGGGTCGGGCTGAGCCATGAGGATGCCGTGAGGATCATGGTGCAGGAGGGGCCGGAACGGCTCCGTGATCTGATCGCGATCGGCGCGAAATTCACCTATAAAGACGGCGCGCTCGATCTCGGACGCGAGGGCGGCCATTCCACGAACAGAATTGTCCATGCGCACGATCTTACCGGCCACGAGATCGAACGGGCACTCCTTGCTGCGGTGGCGGCCGCTCCTACGATTCAGATGTTCGAGGACCATGTCGCGCTGGAGCTCATCACCGAACATCACCTCGTTCCGCACCGTACCGGCGATGGTTCGCGCATTCATTGCTGGGGTGCCTACGTGCTTGACAGCCATGCCAGAGTCGTGGAGACGTTCCTTGCCCCCGTTGTGCTGCTTGCCACCGGCGGCCTTGGGCAGGTTTATCTTCATACCACGAATCCTCCTATCGCCACGGGCGATGGGGTCGCCATGGCCTGCCGGGCGGGAGCGACGATCGGAATATGGAATTCATCCAGTTCCATCCGACGACGCTGTTCAATTCCGGCTCGCCGTCATTCCTGATCTCCGAGGCGGTCCGCGGGTTCGGGGCAATCCTGCGGACTAAGCAACGGCGAGGAATTCATGCATGCAGTACGATCCGCGCAAGGAACTCGCCCCGCGGGATATCGTTGCGTATGCGATTGACACTGAGCTGAAAAGACGGGGGGATGAATATGTCTTGCTGGACCTCCGTCACCTGCCGCCGGACGCCGTGCGTGACCACTTCCCGTACATCTACTCTACATGTCTGACAAAATACAAGCTTGATATTACCGCCGAACCCATTCCGGTTGTTCCTGCCGCCCACTATTCATGCGGGGGCGTGGTCACCGATGTCAATGGTCGGACGAATGTGCTCGGACTGTTTGCCGCGGGAGAAGTAAGCATGACCGGTGTTCACGGGGCGAATCGTCTTGCGAGCAATTCTCTGCTTGAGGCGCTGGTCTTCTCCGACCGCGCACTGCGTACTTCGTGGCCGGCCGTGACATTGTGAAAGCGGAAGTTCCCGAAGTCGCTTCCTGGGATGACAGCGGGACACTGAACAGCGAGGAATGGATTCTTATTGCGCACAACCGTCGAGAGATCCAGCAGATCATGTGGGATTATGTCGGCATCGTGCGATCGGATCTCCGTCTCGGCCGTGCCCTGCGGCGCCTGGAGCTCATTCAGAAGGAAGTAGAAGACTTCTACAAGCGAACGAAGGTGACCGAAGGATTGATCGAATTGCGCAACCTTGCCCTGTGTGCTATGCTCGTAATCACAATGCGCAATGCAACGGAAAGAAAGCAGGGGACTTCACGTCACCACAGACTACCGCAATCGAAACGATGCGGAGTTCCTCCACGACACCATTCTTCCTTAACCCACTATAACTCCACAACTTCCGGAGTTGATCCGGAATGGTCCGGGTTGACTCTGCCCCCGAGAATGGGTATATTTTTCTATGCCACGTGTCACACGTTCCTCTTCTTCGCTACACCGTCAGCTCGAAAATGCTCACTACCGTAAGACCACGCTGGACAATGGCATCCGAGTAGTAAGCGAAACCATTTCGCACGTCCGTTCGGTGTCCCTCGGGATCTGGGCAAATGTCGGTTCGCGAGACGAAGCAAAGCCACAGAACGGTATCAGTCATTTCCTCGAGCATATGGTGTTCAAAGGGACGCAAGAATCGCAATGTTCGTGAGATTGCGCAGAGTCTTGAGTCTCTCGGCGGTTACCTCAACGCGTTCACGACGAAAGAGCAGACCTGCTTCTATGCCCGCGTGCTGGATACGAACATCGGCGAGGCGATGGACGTGCTTGCAGATCTGATGCTGAACGCGACGTTCGAATCCCGGGAGATGGAGAAGGAAAAGCTCGTGGTAATCGAAGAGCTGAAAAACGCCGAGGATGATCCGGAAGATATTATTCACGATTACTTCGAAAAGTACGTTGTTCCCGCGGCACACGCTCGGGAATCCGGTGATCGGCACAGAAGCGAACGTCCGCCGGTTCCGCCGGGAAGATCTGAAGGCCCATGTGCATGCCGCACTACCGCCCGTCTCAACTCGTCGTGGCGGCGGCAGGGAACGTCGATCATGAATTGCTGGTCCGCCTTGTCAACCGGTACTTCGGCCGGCTTCGCGGCGATGATGAGCAGATACCCCGCCAACCGGTTTCCGGAACAGCCCGCCCGGAGAAAGTGAAGGAGTATCCACGGCCGATAACACAGGCCCATATCTGCCTTGGGAACGCTTGCTTCAGCATCCAGCATCCGCAACGGTACGCCGTTGATGGTGACCAATGCACTGCTGGGCGAAGGAATGAGTTCGCGGCTGTACCAGATGATCAGGGAGAAACACGGACTGGCGTATTCCGTCTATTCGTTTGTCAGCCTGTTGAGCGACACGGGAGTGTTTGGCACGTATCTTGGAACAGACAGGAAGAACATCACTGCTGCGGTGGATCTGGTGTTCCACGAGCTTGAGAAGCTGAAAAAGCGCCCCGTCTCCCGTGGCCGAGCTCCAACGCACAAAGTCGCAGATCAAGGGCACACTCATGCTCGGCCTGGAGAATATGTCCGGCAGAATGACACGACTCGGCAGCGCGGAACTGTATCTGGAGTCAGTACATCTCGCTTGACACCATCCTGAAGAAGGTGGATGCGGTCACGCCGGAGGACATCCTGAAAGTGGTCCAATGATGTGTTTCACGATGACCGGTTCTCAACAGTGGTGATCCGACCATCATAGCGAAGTCAGTGACAATGCTCACCATACAAGACCTTAATCCCAACGTGCTGGCAGCGGAGTATGCCGTGCGCGGACCGATCGTACAGCGCGCCCAGGAGCTGGAGGCACGGGGCAGGAAGATTATCTACTGCAATATCGGAAACCCGCAGGCGCTCAAACAACGACCGCTGCACTTCCTCCGCCAGGCGCTCAGCCTGCTGGAAAACCCCGAACTGCTCGATAATCCCGCCGTTCTTGCCGCGTATCCGAAAGATATCGTCGTCCCGCGTCCGGGAACTCCTGAAACATCATCCGCACGGAACGGGGGCGTACACGCAGAGCCCCGGCATACCCTTCATCCGGCAGGCTGTGGCAGATTTCATCACAGCGCGCGATGGCGTCGCTTCCGACAAGGATCACATCATTCTCACCGACGGAGCGAGCAAAGGCGTGCAGGCCGTGCTGCTTGCGTTGCTCAGCATCCCCGGGGGACGGCGTGATGATTCCGATCCCGCAATATCCGTTGTACAGCGCCACACTGGCGCTGTATGGCGGGCGCGCAGATCGGGTACTACCTGGACGAAGAGAATCGCTGGCAGCTGAACCACGCGGATTCTCACCGCGAGCATTGAAGAAGCCATCGCCCGAGGCGTCAGACCCAAAGCGATTGTGGTGATCAATCCCGGCAATCCGACAGGTTCGGTGCTGAGCCGCGAAAACGTGGAGATGATCGTGCGCTTCGCCCGTGCACCATGGGTTGGCGATTATAGCGGATGAAGTGTATCAGGAGAATGTGTACGACAGGGAACTCCGGTTCAATTCCTTTGCCCGGGTGATGTCGGAGATGAACGAGACGGAAATCTCACTCTTCAGTCTCCATTCCGTGTCGAAGGGCTTTCTGGGCGAGTGCGGACACAGGGCAGGGTACCTTGAACTCCGCAACGTCCCTGACGCCGTCCTTGCCGAATTTATCAAACTGCAATCCATCAGCCTGTGCGCAAATGTCAGTGGTCAGTTTGCCACCTATTTCATGGTTGCTCCGCCGAAACCCGGTGACGAGAGCTATGAGACCTACGTCCGTGAACGTGATGCGGTGCTGGCAGACCTGAAGGCAAAGGCGGAAATTCTCGGCAACGGCGTCAATTCCATTCCGGGCATGTCGGTGGACATTCCGCGAGGGGCAATGTACGCATTTGTCCGCTTCTGCCTGCCGGCGCAGAAAGGTGTCAGACGTCGAGGCCATGTCGGCGGACGAACGCCGCGCCTATGAAGGTGGTCGTGACTCCGAGTATTGCCTTGCGTTGCTGGAGCAAACGGGCATCTGTGTCGTCCCGGGCTCGGGATTCGGTCAGCGGGCCGGCACACTCCACTTCCGCACGACATTTCTCCCCCCCCGGGATGAGATTGAAAGCCTCGTGGAACGCTTGAAGACGTTCCACGAGAATTATGTTCGAGCATTGGAAAACGCGTGATATGATCACCCTTGTCATCGACGGCAAGTCGCTTGAGGTGCAGGAAGGGCGCACCATCATCGAAATCGCACGGGAACACGGCGTTGAAATCCCGCATTTCTGCTGGCATCCGAAGCTGTCGGTGTCGGGCAATTGCCGGATGTGTCTCGTCGAAGTTGAACGTTCGCCGAAACTGGTCATCGCCTGTGCGACACAGGCAACGCAGGGAATGGTGGTGCACACGAACACCGAACGGGTGCTTGCAGCACGGAAAGCGGTGATGGAGTTTCTGCTGATCAACCACCCGCTGGATTGCCCGATTTGCGACGAAGCGGGGGAGTGCAAGCTGCAGGATTATGCGTACGCGCACAGCATCGGGTACAGCCGTTTCGACGAGGACAAAGTGCACAAGCCAAAGCGCGTGGAGCTGGGTCCGCACGTGTTGCTCGATACGGAACGCTGCATCATGTGCTCGCGGTGTGTCAGGTTTTGCGATGAGATCGCCCATACTCCGCAATTGACGTTCACGGATCGCGGCGACCACGTCGAGCTCACGACGTTTCCGGGCGAACAGCTGGACAACCCCTACTCGATGAACGTCATCGATATCTGTCCCGTCGGTGCGCTGACCAGCCGGGATTTCCGCTTCCGGGCACGTGTGTGGGAGATGTCGGCGACAGAAACGATCTGTCCCGGATGCGCCCGGGGCTGCAACATGCACACATGGGTGCGGAACAACGAAATCCTGCGCCAGACGCCGCGCTACAATCCCGCGGTGAACGACCACTGGATGTGTGACCACGGGCGGCTGACCACGTTTCCGCAGGTGAATGCCGAAACCCGGATCAAATCGCCCTTCATCCGCAAAGAGGGCGAGCTTGTGGAAGTCGGATGGGATGAGGCGATTGCCCGCGCCGCGTCGGAGTTCCGCGTCTACCGCAAGAACGAAATTGGCGTGATCGCATCTGCACACGCAACGAACGAAGACCTCTATCTGCTGCACAAGTTCTCGCGCGACGTCCTGGGCACAAAGCATCTCGCGGTCGTACCGCACGTGGTGCCGGGCGATGAGGATCAGCTCCTCATCCGTCCGGACAAGGCGCCGAATGCACGCGGGCTTTTGTCGCTCGGAGTAGTGGATGCGTACGACCGCTACAGCCCTGGATGCGCTGGTGAAACGGATACACGAAGGCCAGATCCGGGCACTGTACGTTGTCGAAGAGAATGTTTGCGCACATCCCGGAGGTTGCGGCTGCGCTGACAAAGCTGGATTTCGTGGCTCTCCATGCCACAACAGAAAATGAGACAACACGTCAGGCGGATCTGATTTTTGCAGCATCGACCTTCGCAGAACGGAACGGGAGCTACACGAACTTCCAGGGACGCGTGCAACGTATCCGCCCGTCCGTGGCCACGCTGGATCTCGATCGATCGCTGGATGGATTTGCGATGAGCCGGTTGGACCGTTTCGGAACGACATTTGACCGGTGGGGAAGAGGCCAGAAGCGTGATGCCCGGCCGACCTGGAAGATCATCGCGGGCATCGCGTCGGTGATGGGTTTCAAGTACAAATATCTGACTGCAGAAGACGATTTTTCACGAACTCTCGTCTGCCGTTCCGGCCTTCCGCGGGCTGGACTACCGGAAGATCGGCACCACGGGAGCCGTGCTGAACGCGCCCAAAGAAGCGACTGTACGCACCTGACCCGGGCCTTACTCAAGGAACACGTGCATGGAATTTCTGGTTATCTCGCTGATCAAGATTGTGATCGTCCTCCTGGTGATCCTGACCACGGTCGCAAACCTTGTGTACATGGAACGCAAGATCAGCGCATCGATTCAGAACAGAATCGGTCCCAACCGCACGGGTCCGTGGGGACTTCTGCAGGCACCCGCAGACGTGCTGAAGCTGTTCATCAAGGAAGATATTGTCCCGGCGAAGGCCAACAACGTCATTCACACGCTGGCACCGATCATCTCCATTACCGTTGCCATGAGCACGTTCGCCGTGATCCCCTTTGGCAACACGGTGACACTCTTCGGATATGAGATCAAGCTGATGATCGCCGATGTGAACATCGGCATCCTGTATATTCTCGCTCTGACCTCGATGGGTGTGTACGGAATCACGCTGAGCGGGTGGTCGTCGAACAACAAGTATTCCCTGCTCGGCGGATTGCGCTCATCAGCGCAGCTGATCAGCTACGAACTCTCGATGGGGCTCTCGGTGGTGGGTGTGATCATGATTGCCGGAACACTCGAGCTCGACAGGATTGTGGAACTGCAGTCCGGGTTTGCATGGAATGCCTTTCTGACCCCGATCGGCTTCATTACATTTCTCGTGGCCTCATTCGCCGAGACCAACCGGCTGCCGTTCGACCTCCCCGAAGCGGAACCTGAACTGGTTGGGGGGTATCATACGGAGTACAGCGGGATGAAGTTCGGCACGTTCTTCCTTGCCGAATATGCGAACATGATCACGTCAAGCGCGATCATCGTGACGCTGTTTCTCGGCGGGTGGCAATTCCCGTTTCTCGAGAGCTGGGGTCTGCCTGCCCTGCTGGTGAGCGTTCTGCAGGTGCTGGCGTTCGTCGTAAAAGTTGCTGCGGTCATCGTGTTCTATATGTGGATCCGCTGGACGATACCGCGATTCCGCTATGATCAGTTGATGAATCTCGGCTGGAAAGTGATGCTACCCCTGGCCCTGCTGAACGTGGTGATCACGGGCACGTGGCTCTACATCTGGGGACGGTGATTGGAGTTCATTTCTATGGCGAAGACGAACGACACGAAAGTGCGGCAAATTCGAAGCAAGGATCTGACGCTATTGCAGCGCACGTACATTCCGGAAATCGTGAAAGGAATGGCACTGACGCTCAAGCAGGTGTTCCGTCCGAAGTTCACACGGCAATATCCTGAAGAGCGCTGGAATCCTCCGCCGTCGTTTCGTGGACGCCCCGTGCTGGTTGAAGAGCAGGGCGTGGAGCGTTGCGTAGCGTGCGGTCTGTGCGCGCGCGTCTGCCCGGCACTGGCCATCGAAGTGCAGGCGGCAGAGACCGATCTTGCCAAAGAGCGATACCCCGTAAAGTTCGAAATCAACATGTTGCGATGCATCTTTTGCGGCTTTTGCGAGGAAGCCTGCCCGGAAGAAGCGATCATCATGAGCGACGAATATGAGCTGACATTCCTGAAGACCGAAGATGCAATATTCGGAAAGGACCGTTTGCTCATGTCCACCGACCGGCTCAGGACGCGGCTCGAATTCCTGCGCCAGGCCAGGTAGTTCTTCCGGACAGTACACCCACTGGCGCGACACGACAGCTGCTATGGAGACTTTCTGGCTCGAGATTCTCGGGGTGCTGTTCATGATTCTCCTTGTCGGCTTCTTTTCCGCCGCTGAGGTGGCGGTGCTTGGTACGCGCAAGAGCCGCATGCAGGAGCTTGCCGAGCAAGGGAACCGGCGGGCTGCCGTCGTTCTCTCCTTCCAGCAGAACCCCGATCAGTTTCTCGCAACCATACACGTCGGTGTAGTCTTCACCCTCATTGTGGCATCAGGGCTGGGCGGCATCATCGGGGTGCAGCAGCTGTCACCTGCTCTCAACGAGAGCGCAATCCTGTGGGTGCGTAACGCGAGTTCGTGGATTTCGCTTGCCGTCATCGCCATCTCCATTGGATTCCTGGTCGTCATATTCGGAGAGCTTGTCCCGAAATCGCTCGCCCTGCGGTCGGCGGAACGAGTCGCCCTCAAGCTGGCCTCGCCAATGCTGCTGTTCCGGTCCCTCTTCCGCTATCCTGCGCGCTTGCTCGCGTTCGCAAGCAATGTTGTCCTCCGTCCGTTCAAAGACAGCACCACCTTCACCGAATCGCGCATGTCGGAAGAAGAATTCAAGCTCATGCTGGAAGAAGGAACGAAGTCGGGGGCGATCGACAAGACAGAGCAACGGTTGATCAAGAGTATTTTCGAATTCACCGAGACGACCGCGAAAGAAGTGATGGTGCCGCGGACTGATGTGCTGGCGCTGAATATCAACCTGTCGCGAGATACCCTTGTGAAAATTGTGCTCGAAGAGGGGTACTCGCGCATGCCGGTCTATCGCGACACGATCGACCACATCGTCGGCATCGTGTACACGAAAGATCTGCTCGGTCTTCTTGAGTACGGCAACACCATCATCCTGCAGGACATCCTCCGCCCTCCGTATTTCATCCCCGATTCCATGAAGATCAGCGTGCTGATGCAGGAGTTGCAGCATCGGCAAATCCATATGGCCGTCATCACCGACGAGTTCGGCGGGACGGAGGGCATCATTACGATGGAAGACATCCTCGAAGAGATTGTCGGGGAGATCCATGACGAATACGACGAGGAGCTGCGTGACATCGAACAATCGGCAGACGGAAGCTATGTCGTCAATGCCCGTGTCGGGATCGGCGATTTCAACGAGCGTTTCAACGCATCGCTTCCCGAGAGCGAGGGCTACGAGACCGTGAGCGGCTTCCTGTGCAAACTGGCGGGTCGCATCCCCGAAGTGAACGAAGAGCTCACCCACGGCCGATGGCAGTTTACGATCATTCGCAAGAGTCAACGACGGATTCGCCTCATCAAAGTAAAGTCGCGGCAGCAGGAATGACCACTCCCCCGGAAACCGTCGTTTCCATCATCATCACGAATTGGAATACCTGTGAGCTTCTGGATGGGGCTCTCGACGCCATCGCCAAGCTGGCCCGATCCGGCAGCACGGAAACAGTCGTGGTTGACAACGGATCGGTGGACGGCAGTCCGGGTATGGTGGAAGCCAAGTATCCGTGGGTGAGGTTGATCCGGAATACCGAAAACCTCGGATTTGCCCGCGCAAATAATCAGGGGATCGCCGTGACCCGGGGAACGTGTGTGCTGTTCCTCGGCAGTGATACCGTTCTGCAGAAGGGAACCATATCGACGTTGGCCTCGTTTCTTGACGCGCATCCGGATGTCGGCGCAGTCAGCTGCCGGTTGCTGAATCCTGATCGTACGCCACAGATGTCCTGCCGTCGCTTTCCCCGACTGCGTGACGCCGTCGCCACGTATCTCTCGCTGCATTCCCTCGCGCGGCGCTATACCATGAAGGGGTTTGAGTTCTACCGTACACAAGCGGTGGAGCAGCCTGCGGCGACGTGTCTGATGGTCCGCAAAGACCTGCTCAAAGAACTGCACGGGTTCGATGAACGCCTGACAATCCTCTATAATGACGTCGATCTCTGTCAGCGCATCAGAGCGAGGGGTTGGGAAATCTACTATAACGCCGATACGGAGATCATCCACTATGGCAGCATGACCACGCGTTCGGCCCCACCCGGCGTTCGTCTCGAAATGTACAGGAATATCCTCCGCTACTTTCGAGTATACGCAGGGCCGCTGGGACGCTGGGTGCTCACACCTATTCTGATGGTGCGTCTCTTCCTCCTGACGCGCAGCAGCATGGCCTTCCGGCTGTTTACTCTCGAATCGGGGAACTGGCAGGCATGATCGGAAGCGACATACGAGATGGGGTCTTCCGGGATACGAAGAACCTCTATATCGCGTATCCGGCCGGGATCGTCTCACGCCCCCATATCCGGTTCGTGCAGAAGTATGCCGGTCCGGCGATTCTCGATCTCGGATGCGCGACCGGCAACTACTGTCTGCACCTGGCTTCTCTCGGCTACTCGATGGTGGGCGCCGACATCAACCCGGCGTATGTCCGGATCGCGCAGGAACGGGGTGTCGATGCCCGTGTCATTGATGGTCGCGTACCTTTCGATGATGCGTCATGCGACAGCGTGCTGCTGTCGGAAGTGCTGGAACATGTGGAGAACCCCGAACCCCTCCTGGCTGAAGCACGGCGCATCGCACGACGCAACGTACTGATTACCACTCCCCACTGCGGTGATATCGCGCTGTTGCAGCACCAGGGTCTGCTCTACGAGCACTTTGCCGACCTTGATCACAAGAACTTCTTCACCATCGAATCGCTCGAGCATCTCCTCCGCGGGACGTTCCCCCGCGTGCGGGTCTGGAAGGGTGACAGTATGAACCCCATGGCGTTGTTCCCGGGGGGCCCGCTGCGTTTGCTCGGCAAAGTCCTGGGTCGTCTTCACGTCATCCCGCCTGCGTTCTACTTCCGCCTCTATGCAGTGGCCGAGGTCCGATGATGGAGACGGCCGAGCATCTTTCGTCTTCACGCGTTGTCGTGCGAAGCGGAATCTACAATATCGCAGGGTTTCTGGCCTCCGCACTCTATATGATTGTCCTTGTCCCCGTGGCAACGCGTTTTCTCGGGAAAGAACAATACGGACTGTGGACCGCCGTCCTGGCGCTGACCGGATACATCGGACTTGCAGACCTCGGTGTGAGCACTTCGTTTGTCACCTACATCGCACGGTATGTCGCGCTTGGGGATCTGAAGGCTGCAAATCGCGTCGTTACGCACGGCCTCATGTTCTATCTGCTTGTCTCATCAGTCATGCTGATCGTGAGCATGGTCGCCTATCCCGCGTTGTTCGACTTTCTGAACATCAAGGAGGCCGATTGGGCGACCGCCCGGTCAGCCCTGTACCTGTCGGTAGCGGTCTTTGC
Source organism: Ignavibacteriota bacterium (assembly GCA_963849385.1). Taxonomy (GTDB): domain Bacteria; phylum Bacteroidota; class Ignavibacteria; order UBA10030; family UBA6906; genus Fen-1255. The sequence continues at coordinate 113,206 of CAWKHH010000004.1, forward strand.
CGTGACAAGCGTTGCAGGAGTCTATGGCAGCATCCTTGCCGCAGTCCAGCGCATGGATTCCTTCAACCTGCAGTTTGTGGGTCTGCTTGCTGTAAAGTTTTCGTTCACCTGCGCTGTGCTCATGGCCGGGTATGGAGTTCGCGGTGTGTTTGTCGCGGATCTTGCTGCCACGTTGATGAGCATTCCCGTGGTGATCTACCTCGCACGCCGCTCCGTTCCCGGACTCATCCTCCGCTGGGACGGTTACGATAAGACATTGATGAGGACGTTGGTCAAGTTCGGCCTCCGTCTGCAGGTGAGCCGTGTAGCCGATATCGTGCAGATGAGTTTCGACAAGTTGTTGTTGACCCGGTACCTGGGATTGTCGGCAACAGCGATGTACGACTATGGCTCGCGGCCGATCAATCGCTTGCGCACGCTCCCGGTAACGGCAATCTCGTCCCTCATCCCCGCAGTATCTGCTCTCGATGCGAACGAGAATGATGCCCGTATCCGGGCCGCTGTTGTGCGGTCGACGCGCTATCTTGTATTGATAGCGGTCCCGCTCTTCTCCCTGTGCATACTCTTTGCACAGCGTCTGATGACGCTCTGGATAGGGCCCGGCAATGAGTTGGCAGCATACACACTGCAGATCCTGTCCGTGGGTTCATGCGTTGCCGTTATCATGAGCGCTCTGTCGCTGGTCTCGCTCGGAAAAGGGGAACCGGAGTTCCAGATGCGGACGACCCTTGTTCAGGCGATCATCAATGTGGTTCTCTCAACAGTGCTCGTCATGCACTACGGATTCATGGGGGCAGTCACGGGCACGACACTCTCCATGATTGTTGGTGGAGTGCTGTTCTACTACACGTACGGTCGTCGTGTTATGGATGCTCCTTTCCGTTATCTTGCAGGAACACTTCTCAGGCCCATTGCTTCAGTGATTCCCGCGCTTGTCGGGGCGTATCTGGTTGCGGCCCTGGGAGACCACCTGAATTCAGGGGGATCACGATTGATCGGGATCGTCGTCCTGGGCGTGGCCGGACTGCTCTTCGTTGCGGTGTACGGCGCCTTCCTGCGGCTCACCGGCGCGTATACTCCTGATGACGTCGGATTTCTGCGGAATGCCCTTCCACACAGAATGAGATCACCGCATGAACGCTGAATCTCTCGAAACGGCCCTGAGGAACCAGGACATCAGCATTTTCGCGCCTATACACGCGCAGCTGACGGACGCCGACAAGCGTTCTCTCCTGGCTATTCAGTGGGCCGTGCGCATTCTGTACACGGGATACACGTATCTGGAGATCGGGTCACATCTCGGGGGAAGTCTTCAACCGCACGTGCTCGATCCACACTGCAGCAGAATCATTTCCATCGATGCCAGGCCGGCTGCAGTTTCTGACGATCGTGTTGATGCAGTTCCGTACCCTGCCAATTCCACGGAGAATATGCTTCACCTTCTGCGCAACGTCGCAGGGGAGACTGTCGGGAAAATCATCACCATTGACGCTGACGCGTCGGCTGTGGATCTCACGAAAATTCCTTCGCCGCCGCATCTCTGCTTCATCGACGGAGAACATACCGAACGCGCAGCATTGGCGGACTACTCGTTCTGCCGGAAAGTCCTTCGGAAAGACGGCGTTGTCGTGTTTCATGACGGTAATATTGTCTTCCCCGCGCTCGACGCGATCGTGAACGATCTGAAACGAAAAGGCGAGAGCATCCGCTCGTACGTCCTTCCTTCCACGGTATTCGTTATCGAATTCGGCGACGCGACAATACACACATGTGATGCAATCCGGGAATTGCTCCTGAACAACGGCGACGCATATCTCTATGGACTTATGTCGCTCCTCCATTACCGCGATGTCTATTCGTCACGGTCAATGCAGATACTCCGGAGCGTCTGGCATTTCGTCAATCCCGTTCGACGTCCGTGGAGATGACAGCATCCGTGGCCACGGTTTCACTCATCATACCGAATTGGAACGGCACAAGACATCTGGACGTCTGTTTGACTTCCATTGCAGCCCAGTCGAGACGTCCGGATCGTGCGATTCTTGTGGACAACGGGTCCTCCGATGCTTCGGTGGCATTTGTTGCCGCCAGGTTTCCGTGGGTGGAGTGTATAACGCTGCCACGGAACGTAGGATTTGCCGCTGCTGTGAATCGCGGAATCGAGGCCTCGCATGAAGAGTATGTGGCCCTCCTCAACAATGACACCGAGCTCGATGTCCGCTGGCTGGGGGAAATGCTCAGGGAGTTGGAGTCGGACGCCTCTGCGGGCATGGCAGCCTGCAAGATGCTCCGGTTCGATGAGCGTACGACAATCGATGCTGCGGGAGACACCCTGACACGGGGCGGTTCACCGCTCACACGCGGGGCAGGCGAGCGGGACGGCGAGAGGTACAATCTTCGCAGGTATGTTCCCGGCACGTGTGCCGGGGCAGCCCTGTATAGACGCGACATGTTTTCGCGCATCGGCTTGTTCGATGAGGATTTTGTTTCGTACTATGAAGATGTTGATCTTTCACTTCGCGCGCAGATGGCAGGGTACCGCTGCGTATACGTCCCGACGGCCATCTGCTATCACAAACGGGGAGCAACATCCGCGCTTCTCAAGGATTTCCCCGTACGGATGCAGGAACGCAATCTCACTGCACTCCATGTCAAGAATCTTCCTGCTTCTGTCATGCTGATGAAGGCCCCATCGATATGTATCGGCAGGGTGCGAAGGCTCTGGAGGGAACTCCTGGCAGGGGCCGGCCCGGCCGCACTCGGCGGATTGGTGCAGGGCGTCGTTCTTATTCCGCACATGCTGCGGAAGCGGAAAGGTATACTTGACCTCCGCTCCGTGCCCGCAGACTACATCGCTTCGCTTTTCGGATCGTAACGTGACGGCGGACATCTCCATTATTGTCGTGAACCTCAACACGAGGGAACTCCTGCGTGAGTGCCTTGCATCGGTCTTGCGGAGCACGGGATCTCTGTCGATGGAGGTTATCGTCGTCGACAACGGTTCGTCGGACGGCAGCGCCGTGATGGTCCTTTCGGACTTTCCGTCGGTGGCCCTGATCAGGAACGCCACGAACGAGGGCTTTGCACGTCCCAACAACGTCGGCATGGAACTCGCAAAAGGCCGGCATGTCCTGCTGCTCAATTCCGATACGGTCGTGGATCCCGGTGCATGTGCAACGCTTGTCCGGTTTCTCGATGAACATCCCGACGTCGGTGCGTGCGGGCCCATGCTTGTGTATCCGGATGGACGCACGCAGCGATCCGCAAAAGGATTTCCGACCATTGTCACCCATTTCTGCGACATGTTCTTCCTGGACCGGCTCTTCCCCAATTCCCGTCTCTTTGGAAAGGGAGAGATGCTCTACTTTGACTATTCCAAAGCCGCCGCCGTGGACCATCTCATGGCCGCCGCCTTCCTCGTGCGACGCGAGGTCCTCGAAGAGGTCGGCCTGTTGGATGAACGCTTTGCAGTCTATTATAACGACATGGATTGGTGCTTCAGAATGAATGCCAGCGGCTGGACACTCTGGTATGTTCCGGAAGCCCGTGTCGTGCATCATCTCGGAAGTACTGTCGGTATGGTCAACCGCAGCTTTGTGTTGTTTCAGGTGTTGCATGAGAATGTGCTCCTGTTCTATCAGAAGCACTACGGTCGCCTTTCGGTTGTGCTGTATCGACTTCTGACGTTCAAGGGCTTCATCCTCCGGTCACTGGGATGGTCGGTGCTAAGCATCCTGAGGCCATCGGAGCATGCTCGGCATATGATGGTGTTTTCATGGAAGACGCTCTGGTGGGCTCTGCCGGTATGGCGCTCTGCGAGGGTGATGAAGATGACTGACAACTGCTGATTCGCTGAATTCATACAGTCATTCCGCGGAGTGCTTTTCAACGACGAAGGAATCTCAGGCTCGCGATGACGGATCACCGTCTTATTGCGCTTGAGTAAGCTAACTTTCACGTTTACGGCATCGTACTGTTCCTATGGATCTGCGCCGACGTATTAAATCCGCCATTGTTGATGCCCGCAAGTTCCTCCGGATGTTCCGGGGGCTTGATCGTGAAGCAATCGCTGCCCACTATCTCCGTGGCGAAGGCATTGAAATCGGGGCTCTCCATAATCCTCTCAGGCTCCCGCGTGCGGCTCACGTGCGCTATGTGGACCGGATGTCACGTGAAGATCTCCGGAAACACTATCCGGAACTTTCCCGGCGGGATCTCGTTCCGGTGGATATTATTGATGACGGCGAACGCCTGTCCACCCTTCAGGACGTCCTCGCAGGACTTTATCGTGGCAAACCATTTCTTTGAGCATTGCGAGAATCCGCTCAGTACGCTGGCACAGCTTGTCCGGGTTCTGCGCCCCCGCGGGATCCTGTTCATGTGCATCCCTGACAAACGGTACACGTTCGATGCGCCGCGCGCGGTAACACCCTTCGAGCATCTTGTGCGGGATTATCGTGAAGGCCCTGCCTGGTGCAGACTTGATCACTTCAGGGATTGGACGCGCAATGTCGAACACATCGCCCAATCAGCCTGCGGTTGAACACCGAACGAATGAATTAATGGCACAGGGGTATAGCATTCACTATCACGTCTGGACACTTGAGGATCTTGTGGATCTGTTCAGACTGGCTCCCGGCGTGATCGGCGTGAAGTACGATCTGGAATGCATCCAGAAGGGAGACGGAGAAGCCGTCATTGTTCTACGGAAACCGCAATGACGTACGCCTGGAGCCGAAGGGCAACTTGTCAGCATCGTGATTGTCAACTACAACGGCGAGGAAGTACTGCAGCCCTGTTTGCGGAGTGTCTTTGACCCAACCGTACAGGCCTATTGAAGTGCTGGTGATTGATAATGGATCGACGGACGCAAGCCGGGAGATCGTCGGGAGGGGGTTTCCCTCCGTGGTGTGGCTTCCTCAGGGAGGCAACCTCGGGTTTGCCGAAGGGAACAATGTCGGCGTGCGTGCGGCAAAAGGAGACACCGTCGTGCTCCTCAACAATGACACCGAAGTCGAAGCGGGATGGATTACGGGGATGTTAAACATGCTGAACAAGCCCGGTGTCGGCGCAGTGACGTCACGCGTTGTGACCGACGGTGTCCCTGAAGAATTCTATGCGATGAACGGTTCGGTGAACTACCTGGGATACAATATCATGAAGGTGTTTGCCGACCTTTCGCATGTTTTTTTCGCAGGTGGTGCATCGGTGATGTTCCGCAAATCCGTTGTCGGCGAACCGTTTCCCAAGGAATACTTCCTGTATCAGGAAGATCTTTTCCTGTCGTGGCGGTTGCGGCTCGCAGGTTGTGACGTGCGTATGGCACAGGATTCTGTTGTGCACCACCGGGGAAGCGCGACTACAAAGAAGCAACCGGGGCATGTGGTAACGTTCTACCAGGAGCGCAACAGGTTGCTTAATTGTCTGATACTGTATGCTCCGGGAACCCTCCTGAAGCTTCTCCCGCTGGGGCTTGCTGATGCTTGCGCGAAAGCCGCGTTGAGCATCGTAGGCGGACGGAAATCATTGCGTGGGATCTTCGGCGCATATCTCTGGTGTATGAGCCATCCGGGTTGGATCCTCACACAGCGCCGACGCTGGCAACGGACCCGTCTCGTACCGGACGCGTCAATTCTGAAATGGATGAGCGCTGATCTCGCACGGGGGAGTGGTTGGTCGTCCCGCCTGCTCAACGCGTGCGCGCGCACCTACGCACGTATTGTCGGATTGCCGCATTATGATTGATCTGTCCATCATAGTGGTGAGTTGGAATTCACGGGAGGACCTCGCAGTATGCCTGCCCTCCATTTCTTCCGCCGCGGCGGCGCATACGTTTGAAGTCATCGTGGTGGATAATGCTTCAACGGATGGTTCTCTTGACTATGTGCAGTCTGTGATGCCGGAGAGCATTTGCCGCAGCAATGCTTCGAACCGGGGTTTTGCGGCAGCGAACAATCAGGGCATTGCTCTTTCCCATGGGCGCTACTTTCTCCTGCTCAATCCCGACACGTTTCTACATCGCGCGGCATGCGACTCCCTGGTCCAATTCATGGATCTCCATCCCGGAGTGTCAGCATGCGGGCCTGCTCTGCTGAACGCCGATGGATCACCCCAGAGAACCGGGGTGCGATTTCCTTCACTCTGGAATCTGTGCGTTGAAGCGCTTTTCGTCGACCGGCTTTTTCCGCATACGCGCCTGTTCGGCCGGCATCGCGAGCTCTATGCAGACCCCGGCGTGCCGCGCGCCGTCGACTTCGTGCAGGGATCATGCCTGCTCGTCCGTGGCGAAACTGCCGATCGGGTCGGCGTGCTGGATGAATCGTTTTTCATGTACTTTGAAGAAACTGACTGGTGTAAACGGATGAAGCAGGCAGGCGGGGAGGTGTGGTACGTTCCCGCAGCTCAGGTCGTGCATTTCGGGGGCGGGACATTTGCACACTATGACGAGAAGCGGCTGGTCGCGTATCACCGGAGCCTCCTCCACTTCTTCCACAAACATTGCCCGTCATGGCAGGGGCCGGTGCTCCGCTGCATTCTTGCCGTGCGGAGTCTTGTGCGTCTCGCGGTATGGGGATTGCTGTCATTGCTCACGCGCCATGAACGACACACCCGCTCGCGTTCGGCACTGCGGGGGTACATGAAGACCCTGGCGTTGCTTCTGCAGAGAGGGGGGGATCCATGACTGTTCCCTTCTTTTCAATCGTCATGCCGACGTATAATCGTCGGGAAGGTGCGCGGCGTTGTCTCGAGGCGCTGGCGAATCAGACGTTCAACCTTGGCGAAGTCGAGGTGATTGTTGCCATTGACGGGTCCACCGATGGCACAGCGGACTATCTCCGGTCACTCTCCTTTCCCTATCGCGATGACAATTCTGGAGTTGGAAAACGGCGGAGCGGGCCGTGCCAGGAATGCCGCTGCTGGAAAAGCGGAAGGTCGCTTCCTTGCCTTTACCGAGGATGACGTTGACCCGACCCGGACATGGCTTGCCCAGGCGTACGAGATTCTCAAAGGGGACCAATGGGATGTGTTGGAGGGACACACCGGATATCCCGGATCGCAGACGAGTGTCAGGCAATACGAACCGACCCCTCGACCATCCTTCATTCCCTGTAACCTCTTCGTGCGAAGGAAGACCTTCGCGTCACTCGGCGGCTACAGTCCCGATTTCTATGATCGCAAAAGACACCTCTACTTCCGTGAGGACTCGGATTTCGGATTTCGCCTGTTGGCTGCGCACGCCCGCATTCACGTTGAGGCGTCATTGGTGGTAATCCACCCGCCGCAATTTCACAACATGTCGGCGTGCTTCCGGCATGCGCGAAGATACCGCTTTGATCCTTTGTTGTACAAGCGCCACCCCGGGGAGTACAGAGAGTACATCGAGGCAAAGACCCTGGGTCCGGTGACGATTCACCGGCCTCAGCACTATGTTGCATTAGTGGATGTTGTTGCTCTCATTGCAGTAGTTGGAGGTGTGGTGGCGGGAAGTCCGCTGTTGCTTTGCTCGCAGCGGCCGCGGTCTTTCTGTGCGGGTGGATGTTCCGGTACAAATACCAGGGGATCAGAAGTCTGCGTTTGTATCTGCTTGATGAGACTGTCGGGTTTTGTCTCTTGCCGTTCGTGTACCTGGCGGCGATGCTGCAAGGGTGTGTGAAGTACCGGGTGGTCGGGCTGCTTGTGTAGAGAAGAGCCACGCTGAATGCAGAACGCAGAATTCAGAATGCAGAATTGGGAGCTTGGTGATGACAGTATCTGCTGGAAGTCAGAATGTCGGAATCTTCGGCGGCACCTTCGACCCGCCCCACATTGGTCATCTCCTGGCGGCTGCGCACGTTTACGAAAGCCTGAAGCTTGACAGGATCATCCTGGTTCCCGCCGCGAGTTCGCCGCATAAGCGAAATCGTCCGCTCACCGGTGCGGAGCACCGGCTCACGATGGTCCGGCTTTCTGTTGCAGGTGTTCCGCACATGGAGGTTTCCGACGTAGAGGTGCGCAGGGGAGGAGTGTCGTATACCATCGATACACTTCGCATCCTGCAGGCGGAGCCTCCGCAACCGGCCCTGACGTTGATTATCGGAATGGACAATCTTGCAGACTTTGCTGCCTGGAAGGATCCTGAAGAAATTCTCAGAATTGCCCGGGTTGTCGTGATGACCCGTCCGGGGTATCAGGCGCCGAAGCACGCCGACGTATTTGCACGGCGTATGCACATGTGTGCGGTGCCGGAGATAGACATTGCGTCACGGGACATCCGGCGGAGGGTCTGTGAGGGGCGGTCAATACGCTGGATGGTGACTCCTGCGGTTGAACACTACATCCTCCAGAACGGGTTCTACTTGATTTCCCCGACTTGATAACGTACATTTCCTCATTCGGTCATGAGACGGCTCCTTCTACTCCTTGCGTGTTTCGTCGCTGTTGCCGGATGCACTTCGCAGAAGAATGGCCCCTCTGACAGGGTCTGGACAGAACCGGAGTTGAAGGCCCTGCAGGGCAAGACCCGCGATGAAGTTCGGGAAACCCTTGGCGAACCCGCAGGGTTGTACACGTACGATGCCAAAGATCGCTGGCACTATTCAAAGATCTTGATAGCCGGCGATCGAGCCGGTACCTCTGAAGAGGTCGCAGTGCTGATCTATTTCAGCAAGCTTGGCGAACACCGGGTGACGATCATCGAGATCCGACGCCGCGCAGAAGAGTGAGTGTCACGCGTCACCGCCGGTCCCCCACAGTAACCACTTTTACCTGCACCGACATACTATGAGCCACACCGGAGATTCTTCAGCACGGATACTTGTTGTGGAGGACGGTCTCATTATGGCGCGCGACATCGAACGTCGCCTTACCACCATGGGATACCGTAGCGCCGGTCTTGCCGCCACCGGTGAAGATGCCGTTCGCAAGGCCCGCGACAATCATCCTGACCTTGTGCTTATGGATGTCAATCTCAAAGGGTCCATCGATGGGATCCAGGCGGCACAGGAAATTCGCCTCGCTGCAGATATTCCGATAGTGTATGTCACGGGGTATTCTGACGACGCAACATTGTTGCGCGCTCGTGTGACAGAGCCGTTTGGCTTTTTGCTCAAGCCGTTTGAAGAGCGCGAGCTGCGCACTATCATCGAGATCGCCCTGTACCGGCATCAGGTGGACCGGCGTCTGCGCGAAAGCGAGCAGCGCTACCGCACGATTGCAGAACAGCACGCCGAAGCTATGCAGACAGAGCAATCTCTGGTTGATCAAAAAATTCGAAACAATCTCCACGCATACACCTGCAGTCTCATGGACCTGCTGCACGTCCTTACCGCGGCGAAGCCCCGGGCTGCGTCGCCGGATTCGTCTCCCCTGACACATCATATGCAAGGCATCTTTGACGTTTACGCGCGCGTCTATCACAGCAAATACCCTCTGGAGGTAGAGAGACATCTCCAGACACTCACCGCCGACCTTTTCAGGAACCATGGTCGCTCCCGGCTCACGTATAAGGTAGATACCGAGCCCTGCACTCTCAACTCCGAAAAAACCGTGGGGGTTCTTCTCATCCTCCAGGAACTGTTGAACAACGCCATTCGACATGCGTACCCTGTCGGTGCACGCGGTGATGTTGCCGTGGAATTGCGGCAGAATGGAGAGGGAAAAGTGACGCTTCGCGTTGCAGACAAGGGAACGGGACTTCGGAAAGGCGAGGATCCACACCGTCCGAAGAGTGCGGGCTTCCATCTCGTGAATCATCTCGTGAGACAACTGAAAGGGACTCTCGAGTGCAAACGGGAATCAGGGACTTCAATCGTGGTGACATTTTCCTCCCTGCCATAGCGCACTGCCGCAGATTTCCTCAGAGTCTTCGCGGCTTTGCCGCCGCAGTATGTGCTGTTCTCATTGCGCTCGTTCCCCCTCTTGTCGGTAGTGCTCGGCTGTGTCACGACGGGAGAGGCTCTTCTTGTCCAGGGAGAAGATCTGCTTTCCCGGCAGGAGTACGAAAAAGCATCACTTCAGTTCACCCGCTATATCCAGATCTATCCGAATGCTTCCGCTGGGATACTTCGCCCGCGGAATTGCCTATCGTGAATCGGGCAATCTTCAGGGTGCCGAGAGGGACTTTGACAACGCGGTCCGTCTGAATCCCACCAGCACTAGCTATCGTTGGGCAAGGTTCGAGATACTCCGACGTCGGTACGAAAACCTGGCCTCGTTGCCGGCAACCAATTTCGAGCGGCCCATATGGGGAACACTTAAGAGTGCCCTGTTGGCCCTCATGATGGAGAATTTGAGGCAAATCCTGCATCTGGATCCTCATGACGTTTCGGTCCGGCTGGAGTTAGCTTCGCTTCTGAATCCTCAGCGGGTTACGCGAGGATGCGATAACAGAACTCGACAGATCTGTTCTGGAGTCGCCTTTTGATCCCGATGTTCGTAATGAGCGGGGGAGGCTGCTTCATGAGATGGGAAGATACGCTGACGCCATTGAGGACTATGATATGGCTCTGCGATACTGCGACAGTTGCATCCTCGTGAAATACAACAGAGCGTTGTCACTGAGAAAATGCGGAAGGATTGAAGAAGCACTTGCGGGGTTTGAGGAGGTCGTGATCGATGACAGTCTCGATGGGGGAGGCTGGCTCAACCTGGGCGAGCTTCAGCATCTCGTTGGCAGGAGAGACGAGGGTTGTGTCTCGCTGCAGAAGAGCATGTCTCTCGGAATACCTGAGGCTCGCGATCTCTACGAAGAACTGTGCCGGTGACGGTACACCAAACTGCAGTTAGATGTCCGTCTTGAGGTAATAGGGCAAATTTCTCTTCATCCGTTCACGCTGTGCGCGATACTGCGCTTCCTTCTTTCGGCACGTAGGACAGCGACGCATACTCGGATTTCCAGGGAAATCACGTCCGCACTGGCGGCAAATTGTATAAGGAACCTTTTTCATCTCACCTAATATAACAAGAACTGAGCCAGAATGGTTCGTGTATTTTCAAAAAAAAAGACACCAAAGAGCGCCCAAAATGGCGGTATTTGAAGGATTTCAGATTGAATCGAAGAGTGGTTGCGCGTCCTTTATGCGGGATTGTGAGACACGGCTCATTGCGTCTTTGAGTTCGAAAGAGTCAAATGGTTTGGGGAGCATGGCGATGGAAAGGGGGGCGCCTTCTTTTTGTACGGAGTCATGTGCAACGAAGGCAGAGAGGAAAATCACTGAGATGTCGTCTTGCTGGCGGATTCGTTTTGCGGCCGTGATTCCGTCAATTCTGCCGCGCAGTTTAATGTCCATGAGGACAACATCAGGCTTCAGCATAAGGGCCTGTTCGACCGCCTGCTCCCCCGAGACGACACGGCCGACCACATCGCATCCCATTTGCTTGACTTTTCGGGTCATGTCCATAGCGACGATCGTCTCGTCTTCGACGATCAGCACGCGCATGGCGGGACTGTCTGATGTTGGAGTAGTCATTGGGCGCTCTGCCCCTTTGGATAGCAACCTCAGTGCCAGATTTCCCCAAGATCTTTCATAGCGTTTCAGTCATATTTTTCGGGGCATGGTCTCAGAACTTGGCTTTTATTGGTCACCTGGCGCGAAAAGATACACGCTGATGGCTTTCCTCTCCGCCTGCCACCTTCCCGGGATTAACTACTCTTTCATCCTTTCAGACGATTCATTTTAGAAATCGGTCCGGTATACTTCATCAGGAGTTCGGGGCAAAGCAATCTCCTGCCGGGGAGGCGGATATAGACGAAGTATGTGATGGGCTGTGCCTGAAAGGAAATCGGCAATGAACTGGGATCGAATAGAGGGAGAGTGGAAGCAACGCAGAGGGAAGGCAAAGTACCATTGGGGCAAGGTCATGAACGATGATCTGGCTGCGATTGCGGGGAAGTATGAGGAGTTCGTGGGAAGGCTGCAGGAGAGCTACGGAATTGCCAAAGAAGAGTCGACCCGACAGGTCAAAGATTTCAAAGAGACGATCGGACGACTCGAGAAGTCTAATCGTCATTTGATGCAATTGCAGAAGTCCGTTTATGAGAAACATGGGGCGGGTAGAAAGCGCGCCCCCGCCGGACATCCGTTGAGAAGACAGATCCGATCTGCGTCAGCCGATTGATCAGACATCCGCAGGCACTGTTGTCGCTTAAAGTATTCCACTGAAGTCCACTAAGGAGTTTATCATGAATTTCAACTTCACCAAGGAGAATCCTGTGGCACGCAGGAAATGGATTGAAGCGAAGGACATCGCCGACTTCCAGGCTTTCGCTGCTGCGGGCATCAGCGAGCATCTGCTGCGCTCGAAAGGAATTGAATCAACATCAAAGATTGTACGGTCACCACACTCCAAGGGGCACTGGTGAAACTGCGATGCATCTGGTGCGAGCTTCGCCTGTTAGGATTAGCTACTCTTTCATCCTTTCGACGTATTTGATGGCAATCGTTTCATCGGTACACTACTTCACGTGCACGAAGAGAGTGGCGTTTCCTGTGTAGCAAGAATGGAAAATCACGATACACAACAACACAAGAGGAGGATTCAATGAGACATCTGAACATGGCCATGTTGGCTGGGAGTGTTCTGTTTGCAGGAGTGATCGCGGGTTGCGGAAGCAGCCCGGCTCTCAACAAAGAGCCTTCCACATCGGCGATCCGTGCCGCTGAGGAGGTCGGTGCGTCCAGCGTTCCCAGCGCATCCCTGTATTTGCAGCTCGCCAAGGAGGAGTTGGAGAAAGCCAAGGCGCTTTCAGTAAAGGGCGAAAGCGAACAAGCCGAGTCCATGTTGTTGCGTGCCCAGGCTGACGGCGAACTTGCAGTAGCGCTTTCCCGCGGGGACGCCGACAAGACGGAGGCCGCAAAGGCGATAGATCGGGTACGACAACTCCGACAGGACAACCAATTACCCCATGAAAGGAAGTAACCGATGAAACCCATTACATATCTTATCATCATTGCCTGCGCCGGACTGCTCGTTGGCTGCGCCGCAACATTGCCGCCGACAGAGCTCATCGAGGCACGGCAGGCGTACCAGCACGCGAGCGCAGGGCAGGCGGCCCAACTCGTTCCGGCAGAGCTGCATAAAGCTAAAGAGGCTCTTGCCATCGCTGAGAAGTCTTTCCTGGACGAGCCGAAATCGTTCCGTACGAAAGATCTCGCCTATGTCGCGGATCGCAAAGCCAGAATGGCCGAAGCGCTCGCCGTAACCTCAGTTGAAAATGCAGCTGCCGCCAAGGCGGCCAAAGCTCTCGAGGCGACCCAGGCGGAGATCGCCAAGAAAGCAAAAGATGACCTTGCCGTAGAGCAAAAAGCACGGCTCGACGCAGAGGCGAGAGCGACTACTGCACAAGCAGATCTAGCGAAACTCGCGGCAGTTAAAGAAGAGGCGCGCGGTCTCGTCATTACGCTTTCGGGCAGTGTGCTGTTTACTTCGAATAACTCAACACTCTCGCCGGCGGCGCAGACACGGCTGAACGGTGTCGCCGATGCGCTCCTGATTGACCAAGGACCGGAAGCTTACCGTTGAGGGTCATACGGACTCCCGGGGTTCTTCCAGCCTCAATCAGGAGTTGTCACAGCGGCGTGCTGAAGCAGTGCGCTCGTACATCATTTCGCGTGGCTACCCGAGTGACATGATTCAAGCCCAGGGAATCGGCAAAGACAGACCGGTTGCCGACAATACCAGCGCTGAAGGCCGGGCGAACAATCGGCGGGTAGAGATCATCGTCGCCAAATAGGAACAGGGCACTACTACCAGCTGAAAAGTACGGAACCCGGAGAGCTCCGGGTTCCGTGTTTTAGCCCCTTTTGAAGGATTCCGTTGATGATTTCCGGAATCCTACGAGGGGATTAATTCCTCTTTCATCCTTTTGGCCGATTACATTAGCACTCAATAAGTTGCATGCTATCTGTGGCCCTATCAAGGATAGGCCGCTCATCCAGGAGCGCTGTCGAAAATTTCAAATGGGCCTTTCTGCCAAAAAGGAGCCTATGCCATGAGTTGGGATCGCATTGAAGGACAATGGAAGCAACGGCGTGGGAAAGCCATGCACCATTGGGGAAAAATTATGAACGACGAATTGGCGGCGATTGCCGGTAAGTATGAGGAGCTAACAGGAAAGCTTCAGGAGAAATACGGAATCGCCAAAGAGGAAGCCAAACGCCAAGTTGATGAATTCAAACGGACGGTTGAGCTGTTGAAAGAATCCAATAACAGGCTCATCGAAGCGCAAAAAGCGTTGAACAAACAGAAGAAGGCAAACAGGAAACCGGTGCGGTCACGAACACCGGCGAGGAAGACCCCGCGATCCAAGACAAAGAGGTGATTCAATGGGAATGGAGGCGACCATGGTAGACGAAACAACCACGTTCGGTTCGGAATCTGATGCAACATTCCTCGGATGGCAAAAGACGGGTTCGGGAGAGGTCTTCGCTCTCTATAATGTCACCGCAGCCAATCACCCGGCGCGGGGTTCCACAGTCACCGAAAATGGTCTGCACAAGCTGAACCTGCAAGTCCCAGGCGTTCCGCTTCCTCTAGGCTCCGAGAAGTAGCTGTGATCGCCTTAGCATATCAACCAGGGAAGGAATACAATCTTGAAAACAGCCGGCATCATCATTCTCATCGTGGGTTTGGTAATGACCCTATACACGGGCTTCACGTATGTCACGAAAGAGAAGGTAGTGGATTTGGGGAATCTGGAGATAACGAAGGATAACCAACACAGCGTGAAGTGGCAACCGTACGCCGGACTGGGCGTAATGGTCATAGGTGGTGTTGTGCTCATCATGAGTAGGAAGAAATCACTGACCATTTGATGCGCATATCCAATTGTGGCATTCGTAGTTGTTTCTGCGAGATGCCCTTTACCCCGCGTGCATGGAGCCGGTGAATTTGACAGAGCAAGGGAGACGTAATGAAAAGCAACGTTGGATTGTGGATAGACCACCGGCAGGCAGTTATTGTGAGCCTCACAGGCAACGTCGAGAAGACAAGTCGCATTATTTCTCACATGGAGGATCGCGTCCGATTTTCCGGCGGAGCACAGGATGCCTCGGCGGAGGACCAGCGTGACCGGCGCTTCACGGGACATCTCGACAAGTATTACGATAAAGTGGTGTCCTGTATCCGTGATGCAGGCGCTATCCTGATCCTTGGGCCTGGCGAGGCAAAAGTCGAGCTTAGGACACGTCTCGAAAACGAAGCGCTCGGTGACCGGATTGCCAGGATCGAAACGGTGGATAAAATGAGCGATCGACAGCTTGAGGCAAAAGTCCGCCTGCACTTTCTGTCCTTAGAAACGCATTAATCTCATGGGATGTTTCGGATTGTTCGCGGGAGAGAATCCCGGCAAAAAATTCGTAAAAGTCCGTTGATGAACAATCAGGAGGTCTACCGTGGCAACACTGGTGAAGGAGCATAATCAGAATCTGTTACCGCCGGCTCATCTGGCGCGGGAAGTTGACAAATGGAGAGACGATCTGCGTAATGAGCGTGACCGAAACCTGCGGCAAAGCCTTCGGCGGCACCAGTGGATGCTCTGCTTCTTTTCAAGAACAAGAGGAAGGATGTGAAGATCAGGTCAGAGAGCTTCGGTCAATGCGGTACTATAAGAAGTGCGAATACAGAAGTATCACCACTCCACAGTAAATCGAGAGGACCCGATGACGGGCTGTCTAAACGAGAAACAGCGGTCATTTGAACAACAGGCAATTCCCCACACTGACGGGTTATACCGTTTTGGTATGCGCCTGACAGGGAACGCCGCAGACGCCGACGATTTGGTGCAGGAGACGTACCTGAAAGCATACCGGTTTTGGGACAAGTACGATCAGGGGACAAATATTCGCGCATGGCTCTTCCGGATCCTGAAGAATTCGTTCATCACGTTATACAGGAAGAATTCAAACGCGCCGGACATGGTGGATTATTCGGACATGATGATACCGATATCTGCACAGGATGATTCCGCAGACGCCGACAGTCTGCAGCATCAGGTGTTCAACAACCTTCTTGACGATGATGTTACCAGCGCCGTGTCGGGACTTGCCGGAGGATTTTCGCACCGTCGTGATACTATGCGATATTGAGGGGTTGACGTACGAGGAGATTTCCCGGTTGGTGGACTGTCCTCTTGGCACTGTCCGTTCGCGTCTTCACCGCGGCAGAAGTCTCCTCCATTCAAAGCTGTACGATTACGCGAAAGGACGCGGGTATGTCCGATCGAACGATATCGGAATCGCTTTTCAATCGTGTTGTCAACCAATACACTCCGGAAGGGGAAATGGTAACTGCCCAATGCAGTACTGATGACGAAACGTGAACGTGAAATCTATCCTCTACATCCCTCTCTCAATTCCCTGCACAGTACAGCGCATCCCCGTAGTTCCGGGATTAACTACTCTTTCATCCTTTCAGCCGATTCATGCCAGCGTCCTTTGCCGTATACTCAAACAAGCGAAGATCCGCATATCATCCACATGTACGGAAAGAGGAACGGTTATGATAACATACCGGAATGCAGTTATTGCAGCGCTGCTCAGTTTCTCCATAGCGATGATGGGGTGCGCAGCCAGTAACGCTGTGAAGGGTGGGGCAATAGGCGTGGGTGGCGGCGCAGTCATAGGTGGTCTCATCGGGAATGCAGCCGGGAATACCGCCCTTGGCGCCATCATCGGCGCAGCGGTGGGAGGAACCACCGGGGCTATCATCGGCAATAATATGGATAAGCGAGCAGAAGAGATGAGACAGGATCTCGCGAACGCCAAAGTCGAACGGGTCGGCGAGGGAATAAAGATTACGTTCGACTCCGGCATTCTCTTTGTAACCAATTCCTCCGAGCTTCAACCAGCGGCAAAAGCGAACATCGAGAGTCTTTCGAAGATCCTGAACAAATATCCGGACACAAATATACTCATCGAAGGCGACACCGATAACGAAGGCACCAAAGAGTATAACCAGAAATTGTCGGAACGTCGCGCACAGGCTGTCGCTGACTATCAAAAAGGTCAGGGTGTTGCCAGCTCGAGGATTGGCACCGTCGGGCTCGGGGAGATGAACCCGGTGGGTTCGAACGACACGGCAGCAGGCCGGCAGCAAAACAGGCGCGTCGAAGTTGCGATCTTTGCAAATGAGAAGATGAAGGACGCGGCGGATAACGGCACACTCAAATAGCTATACCAGAACGTAGTACTTGAATCTTCATGCAAACACTCAAGGAGGTCTCTATGAACTCGCTCAGTATGAAGGGCAACTGGAAAGAAATTAGCGGGAAACTCAAGCAACGATATGCCAACCTGACAGACGATGATGTGCTCTTTACAGAGGGCAAGGAGGAAGAACTGCTGGGAAGACTTCAGCAGAAACTCGGGACGACCAAGGAAGATCTACGGAAGGTGATCGCGAAGCTCTGAAGATCTGAAATGTCAGGATGCACACAGAAAGTACCCTCATGAAACTCACTACATGTCTCATCATCGCCTGCGCCGGACTCCTCGCAGGCTGCGCTGCAAGCGTACCTCCGATAGAGCTCATCGACGCACGTCAGGCGTACGCGCATCTGAGTGCGGGGCAAGCGGCACAATTAGTGCCGGAGGAGCTGCTTAAAGCACAACTGGCTCTTGCCATCGCTGAGAAGTCTTACATGGCTGATCCTGAATCGTTCCGCACGCGAGATCTCGCCTATATCGCGAATCGCAAAGCCAAGCTCGCCGAAGCGCTCGCGGTCACCGCTGCTGTCAATGCAGCCGCCGCCAAGGCGAAGAAGGATTACCAGGTCATTCAAATGGAGCTCGTGAGGAACTCGGCAAAGTAGTTGAAACCCGGGAGCGTTGTGAATGTATCTGAGGAAAGGAGGCATGGCTATGAGCTGGGATCGCATTGAAGGACAATGGAAGCAACGGCGGGGGAAAGCCATCCACCGTTGGGGGAAAATTATGAACGACGAGTTGGCTGCGATTGCCGGTAAGTACGAAGAACTCGTAGGAAGGCTTCAGGAAAAATACGGGATTGCCAAAGAGGAAGCAAAACATCAAGTTGATGAATTCAAAAGAACGGTCGAGCTGTTGAAAGAATCCAATGACAGGCTGATCGAAGCGCAAAAAGCGTTGAGCAAACAGAAGAAGGCGGACAGGAAGCCGGTAAAGTCAAAACCACGAGCGAGGACGAGAGCGCGATCCAAGACAAAGAGAGTGTGAATGCCAATGACATGTGCGGAAGTGCTGCAAACGAAAAGGCTCTTAATGCCATTCCCACGTACTAGCACAAGTGACACCCTATGGAATACTCCAGACCGTTCGCCATTGGAGGGTTGCTCTGCTGCTCCTTCGCCCTGATGGCCGGTTGCGCATCATCCGAACTTGTTGACATATGGAGCGATTCGACATTTCAGGCTCCTTCTCTGAAGAATGTGCTCGTCATCTCCGTTGGCAGGACTTCAACGCAGCGACGTATTTGGGAGGACGCTTTCAGCGTTGAGCTTGCAAAACATGACGTTGGAGCAACGCCTTCGTACCGTTTGTTTCCGGATTCGGTCCCGGATTCAAACCAGGTCATTCAGACCGTGCAAACAAATAACTTCGACGGATTCCTGGTCTCCCGATTGCTTCCTGCGGAAACGAAGACGCAATACCTGCAGGGATATGTGACGAAAGAACAGGATATGAGATTTGATCGCCGACTGGACAGATTTGTAACATACTATCGCGACATAGAGCACGCAGGATACGTCGATTCTCAAAAAGTCGACATTCGCGGTATTGACGTGTGGGCCACCAGGAACGAAGGGCAAATGATCTGGAGTGCCACGAGCAGGAGTCCCGAGCCGAATTCAACTCATGAAGTCCGGCCTGAAATCGTCAAGCTTGTTATGTCTGAATTGACACAGCAGGGAATCATCGCCCCCGAGCGGTGAAGGAAGATTCAACAGCAACAGTAACACGCTGATCGGCGCGTGAGAGCATGGAGCCAATCCTTTTCGTAAAAGGACTGATTATTGGATTTGCGATGGCGGTGCCTATTGGGCCCGCCGGAATTCTGTGCATCCGCAAGACACTGGCAGAGGGACGCTCCCGCGGCCTGATTGTCGGCCTTGGGGCTGCAACTGCGGATATGCTGTGCGGCAGCATCGCTGCGTTCGGTCTCACGTTTGTCCTGGATGTGATCGCCGCCCAGCAGTTTTGGCTGCGTCTGGTCGGAGGAGGACTGATGTTGTTTCTTGGCATAAGGACTCTTCGTGCCAAGCGCAAGGATATATCGCATCCCGCTTGAAAAGAAGGGATTGGTGGGATCGTATGTTTCCGCCGTTCTCCTCGGGCTTACCAATCCGGTGACCATCTTTGCCTTTGTTGCCGTGTTCGCTGCCTTTGGGCTGGGACAGAGGCTCATCGTCATTTCATCGTACATCCCTGTTGTCGGTGTGTTTACAGGGTCGTGCCTGTGGTTCTTGACTCTTGGCTACGTTGCTACAGTATTCAGAAAGAGGCTGGACTCAGGTGGGCTCAGATGGGTTAACACGATCGCGGGAGTCTTGATCATTTTGTCCGGGGTTGCTGCTTTCGTGAGTCTGATTTGATGCTGTACGTTTTCATTCGTTGTGATCTCTGGGGGTGAAGCCGGGCTCGCGTTCCATGAGGATAAAGTGGCTATTCTCGGAACGAATGTTGTAGTAACGGAGCAACTCATCCCTTCGGGAAAGCCAGTCGTCGACATACTGCTCCGATTCGGGTGTTCGATCCTTTCCGATAACCAGGTAACGCTCAGAATCCAGCAGGGACCCCAGGATGTCTTCCTCGACAGGACTATAAATGATGTGAAATTGCTTCAAAGGCAATCCGCTCGATATCATGATCCTCTGTGCCTGGTTGTATCCGGTCAATAGTGCAATCGAACCACCCGTGTAGATTCCGTGGAGCTGTTCACCGAGAGCGATCGCGAATCTGGTTGCGTCGGCGGTGCTCCTTTGGGCATCATTGAAGGTCGCAACGCCTACAGATGGAATGGCAAGTTGGATAAGAGGCATGGCGAGAAGGCCGGCAACTACCAGGCCTCGCGCAAAAGTTGACCGCACTCTGCGACAGAACTCGGAGAAGCCGATTCCCCCAGCAACCGTGAGAAAAAGACTGGCCGTCAACACATACCGCCAGTTCCAGCGCCACTGATCGACCTGCACGAACCCCGCCATAATCGCAGCCAGCGCGAAGAGCGCCGGCAAACCGAAGAACAGAAGCAATAACTCCGGACGGATCCGATCGGAAGGAGGACGCCGCGCGCGGAAGAATGCGCCCGATGCGGCAAGGAGAACGACCGGGCCGAAGATGACCAGAAGTGCCCTGCAGAAGGTCAATAGGGCGTCAAGGGGGGGCTGGCGCACGTTTCCTTGAGCTGACCCCGGCGCGACAGAGTACGTCCAGCGCGCGAATTTGATTGGATCGCCGTATTCGAGACCGTTCCAGCAAACCCAGAATGCAACGCCAGCCCAACAAATTCCGGCAATCATGATCAACCGGAGGGCGGCTCCTCGTTCGCCCCTTCGCCAAAGGAGTATCCCTTTAGAGCCGCTCACGAGCGAGACAAACGGCACAAGAAACCAGGCTTCATAACGGCAGAGACTAGCCAGTGCAACGGCGGCCGCACACGTCCACATCCAGTATTTCCGGTCATCAAGGTACCACCTCAGAAGCGCATATCCGCCGAGCGCGACAAGAAGAAGGAAGATTGGCTCGTTCATCGGCGTGAGCGCCAGATACACCAGATTGGGATTGAAACCGAAGAGACAGCTGCTGAGAAACGCAACAGTGGCCGAACCGGTGATTCTCCGGACAATCAAGAAAAGCAGGATGGTCGCTCCTGCGAGGCAGGGTATTCCCACGAGAAGACCGGCAATTCCCGAATAAAAGAGGGCGTCAATCGCCACCAACGGGAGGATTATGAGATGCGGGAGGGGAAGCCAGACTGTGCCAATATTGTGAAAACCCGGACGCTGAGAGTCGAAGAACTGACGTGCTCTCACTAAATGCGAAGCGGCGTCTCCAAAATAGAGAAAAGAATGTGTGTCGAAATGGTAGATGACGATTCCGGCCGTGCAGCTACCTGCAATGACAAGAATGGCAAGGAGGTACTGTTCCCTCCCTTCGAAATACATCCGGAGCCTTCCGGGCGAGAGGCTCGCCATTCTTCTTGTTGTTCTCATGCTCCTGACCATAGTCCATAATCAGATAATTTCAACGACAATTGCTCGTCGCTCTCTTCGGTGTATTGCCAACGATCGGAATAAAATCATTATCTTCTCTCCAACTCTCATACGCGAGGTACATGCTGCCTTTTGCGGGACTACGGAAAGGCAAATGTCATGAGAAAGATCAGGATTCTTCTTATAGAGGACAACCGCCTCTTGCGGGATGGCATCAAAGCCATTCTCAACAAGCAACCAGATCTCAGAAGTTGTGGCATCGACCGAAGGAAATCACGATACTCTTCTGAAGGCACGGAGCTTGAAACCTCATGTGGTTCTCATAGATCTGGGATTACGAAACGAAAATGGCTTGCGTGTTGTAACGACGCTGACCAGGGAATTTCCGCAAATGAAGATCATCGGGATGGGTCTTATCCCTTCACAGCGGACATCGTCGAGTTCGTGAAGGCCGGCGCGGCGGGCTTTATTCTCAAAGACGCGACAATAGAGGATGTCCTCGAGACCATTCGGGCAGTAGTGCGGGGGATGAAAATTCTTCCCCCCATGCTGATGGGAACGCTTTTCAGTCATGTTGTCGAGCTAGCACTCCGGAAGGGGCAAGGGAAAATTGTCCGACGCCGTGCGGATGACAAATCGTGAACGTGAAATCGTTGTCCTCATTGCTGAAGGATTGAGCAACAAGGAAATCGCCGAACGGCTGAACCTCTCTACCCACACTGTGAAAAGCCATATCCATAACATCCTGGAAAAAATGGCCTTGCATAGTCGCCTGGAAATCGCGGCACATTCCCGCGAGGCCCAGGGGCTTTGAGCTCGGTCGCCCTCCTCTCCGTTTAACGAAAGTGATAAGCGGTTCTTTGTCTCTTCTTTCGATCACCTGCAAGTGGCACCATATCCCTCCTCCCGGGGATTAACTATTCTTTCATCCTTTAAGCTGATTCATCCTGAAGTCCTGTTCGGTATACTTCATCGGGTTCACCACGAACGGGTCTCCTCCTGGAGAACCGAATGACCACGAGCCCTTTCATGGTACAAGTCCGAAAGGAAAACGGCCGATGAACTGGGATCAATTGGAGGGACAATGGAAGCAGCACAGGGGCAAAGCCGTGCACCATTGGGGAAAGTTAATGAACGATGACCTGGCTGCTATTGCGGGGAAGTATGAAGAATTCGTGGGGAGGCTGCAAGAGAGATACGGCATAGCGAAAGACGATGCGAGCCAACAGGTTAAGAATATCAAGAAGACTATCGGACAACTAAAGAAGTCGAATATCAAGTTGATGCATTTGCAGAAATCCTTGCACGACCAAGAGAGGGGGAATGGAAAACGCGGTGGAACAAGAAACCCGTTGAGGAAAGCAATTCGCTCAAGGTCAACCCATTAACCCATACTCCAACAACTCAAGGTGGCTGCTATGTTATATACTATCGCCGTTATTCTCATCATCCTGTGGCTGTTAGGGCTTGTTACTTCCTACACCATGGGCGGCTTTATTCATATTCTTCTGGTAATCGCCATCGTGGTCGTCCTGGTCAACGTGATTCGAGGTCGAAAACCACTGTGACTATGAACAAAGCTATCTCGCTGGCCATTCTTGCCGGTGGTGTTCTGTTACTTATACTCGGCATTAATGCATCGAATGCCTTCAGCTCTGACGTTTCTCGTTTTTTTACCGGTTCAGCCACAGACAAGGCAATATGGATGCTCGTTGGAGGAGTTGTCGGTATCGCCATCGGGTCGGTGGGACTGTTTCGGGTGTCGAAGAAAAGTTGAGAGCTGCTTTTCCCGGCAGGGAAGAGCGGAATCGTCAGTCATCGGGCAAGGTACTTGTTCTTGCCGATCCAGGGTACGTCACTTCATGAAAGGCACAACAATGACAAAACGCATAGTTTTGGGATCCTTCATCATGATGCTTGTTCTCACCCTTCCCGCACATGCGGGTGGGAAAGGGGAACTTCAGCAATACTTCAGCAATGCAGCAAGCAAAGTCCAGGCTACAGAGAACCCGTCGGAGAAGCGTGACATCCTCAGCCAATCAATGAACACCATGTCCAAAGCCCTGGTCATGGTGCGGGGGTCGACGTCGATGTCGACAGACGATGCCGTCGGCATCGACCGCTTCATAGCTGCCCTTCAAGAGAAACAAGACGAGCTTGCAGGCACCAATGGCTTTGTGCGCGTGCCGGATGGACAACTCAACGCCTTTTCCAACTACGTCGTACAGGATCTGGAGCAGGCTGACCAGATAATAACCATCAGTCTTATCACTTTGCTCTTGATCATCATCCTGATCGTGCTCCTGGTACGATAGCATCATGGAGCTCGTCTTTTTCCTCAAAGGACTGATTATTGGATTTGCGATGGCGGTGCCCATCGGTCCGGTCGGAGTGTTGTGCATCCGCAAGACACTGGGAGAGGGGTACTCACGCGGCTTGATCATCGGCCTTGGGGCTGCAACCGTTGATTCGATGTTCGGCGCTATCGCTGCGTTCGGTCTTACGTTTGTTTCGGATCTGATCGCAAGCCAGCAGTTGTGGGTGCGCCTTGTTGGAGGAGGATTACTCTTATTTCTTGGAATACGGACATTTCGTGCCAAGCGCAAGGATCCTATGCTCCCCTTCAACACCAAGGGATTGTTGGGATCGTTCCTCTCTGCATTTGTCCTCGCACTTACCAATCCTGTGACCATCTTTGCCTTTGTTGCTGTCTTCGCTGCTTTTGGGCTGGGACACAAACTGAGTGTCGTTTCAGCGTCGATTCTTGTCTTCGGAGTGTTCATCGGTTCGTGTCTGTGGTTTCTGACTCTTGGTTCCGTGGCAAAATTCTTCAGGAAAAAGCTGGACTCCGGCGGACTCAGATGGGTCAATAGGATAGCCGGTGTCTTGCTCATTTTGTCCGGCGTTGCTGCCTTCGTGAGCCTGATTTGACCGTTGTGATTTTTACAAAAACACAAGGTGATAGAGCACATGCAGAATGAGCATCCACCAACCGACCGACGGAAGCTGTCGCCACTGAAGATAACGTTGTATGCGGGTGTGGCCGTTGGGGCAGTAGTGCTCCTCTGCGCTGTGGCTCTCCTGCTTTTCCCTGATCCCCTCGTAAACAGGTTCATCAAGCCCAGAATCACCAAGGCTTTTGCCGAGGCGTATCCCGCGTATGCGATACGCATCGGCGACATGAACTACAGCGTCTTGGAGAACCGCTTTGGATTTGACTCCGTTGCATTGAGCGCAGTCGATAGCACATTCTCGAGCTCGCTGAGGTCGTTCGCCGTGATCGGAATCGACTGGATGCATCTTCTCTGGGGAGGACGACTTGGTCCTGGGGACTTTGCCGGCGTACGCCTCGATGCGAAGGAGATCGAGGTAAATCTCCCGAAGTCACACTATGCTTTTCGTTGCGAACGGTTGCGCGTGTCGGTGCCGGATTCGGAGATCGTGGCTGAATCACTAGAGTTTCATCCGTCGGCGGACGATGAGGAGTTCTTCAGAGGAAGTATATACAGAACAACGCGATTCAGCTTTGTGAGTTCACGATGCAGCGTGTTGGGTTTGGCATGTCGCGAACTGCTGGAAGGGAAGTCTTACCGTATTCGTTCCGTCCACATCCACGATTTGTTCCTCGACGTTCTGGTGAACAAAGACAAGGCCAATGCCAAAGACACTCTGAGCGCCCCTATGCCGAGCGACATACTTAATTCGATTGAGGGAACTCTGCAGGTCGATAGCCTGAGAATTGCGAACGGACGGCTCAAGTACGGCGAGAGGTTCGCGGTTGGCGCGAAGCCGGCCTTGATCACAATGGATAGTATGGAGGTGTTGGCACAAGGAATTGCCAATCATGGGGGTCCCGGCGATGCCGCCGTCATTCACGCACGAGGGAAGTTCATGAAGGCCGGGACGATGAATGTGCGGATGTCAATTCCTGTCACATCGCCAGAGTTCTCCTTCCAATTCTCCGGGTCGATGAGCAGAATGGATCTCTACGCCCTCAACTCCTTCATTGAAATAGCCGAACAGATGCGCATCAAGGATGGTGTCCTTCAGGCGGCAACATTCGAGGTTAATGTCGTTTCCGGGCGCGCCACTGGTCACGTGCGGGCTGTCTACAGAGACCTGACACTTGCCGCCATCAACAAGCATACGGGAAGCGAAAAAGGCTTTTCCGACGCAATCACTTCGTATATTGCCAACAACTTCAAGATCCGCAAGACCAATCTGCCGGACAAATCGGGTTCGGTGAAGATCGGTGCGGTGAAGTATACGCGGAAGCGGGATGACCCGTTTTTCCGGTTTGAGTGGTTCGCCCTTCGCAGCGGACTAAAGGATGTTGCCGGGTTCTGAGTGAAGGGAAAAGGAACATTATGACTGATCACGGTGAAGCTCATCCCGGAACGCGCCTGCTCATCATAGGCGCAACGCTTGTGATAATCCTCTGGGGTATCAACCAGGCACAATCGGTTCTGGTGTTGTTGCTTGTCTCCTTGTTTCTCGCTGTTATCGGGACGGTGCCGGTGCTCTGGATGGAAGGGAAACGCATTCCTTCAGTTGTTGCCGTGTTGGTTGTGGTGGCAGGCATGGTAACTCTTCTGCTGGGTATGGGTGCAGTCGTTGGTGCATCGATCAACAACTTCTCCAATGCACTGCCATTCTACCAGACTCGCATACATGACATGCTTGCTGGATTCAAAGAGGTGTTGGCAAGCAAGGGTATCGTTATTACCGACAAAACTCTGCTCGGCTATGTTAATCCCGGCGCGGTGATGAATCTCACTGCGGGCCTGTTCACTGCGCTTGGCTCCGTTCTCTCCAACGTTTTCCTGATTCTCTTTACTGTAACGTTTATTCTGCTCGAAGCCTCGACCTTTCCGGCCAAGCTTCGCCTTGCCCAGGATAATCCTAAAGCCTCCTTTCTGCATTTCACGAAGTTCGTTCAAGATATCAAACGCTATGTGGTCATCAAAACCTTAATTAACCTGGGCACGGGTACGCTGATAACCATTTGGCTGTCCATCCTCGGTGTAGATTTCCCGGTCCTGTGGGGATTTCTGTTGTTTCTCCTCTTGTTTATACCAAGTGTCGGCTCAATTGTCGCCGCTGTTCCTGCAGTTCTCCTTGCTCTTGTTCAACTCGGAGGAGGTGCCGCCGCACTCACTGCCGCCGGATATCTGGCAATTGGCACGATGCTTGGCAACGTTGTTGAGCCGAGGATCATGGGACGCAAGTTTGGCATGTCCACGTTGGTTGTTTTTCTCTCTTTGATCTTTTGGGGAAACCTGCTCGGTCTGGTCGGTGCACTCCTCTGTGTACCTCTTACCATGACCCTAAAGCTCGCCTGTGAGACAAGTGAAGACACAGAATGGATAGCCGTTTTGCTTGGGCCTGAGATTCTACCTGAGAGCACTCCAGCTGTGTCGAAAAGAGGAAAGTAATGGCTGCACACGGCGATCGACAGACACACACGACAGGCAGACCAGGGTATTCCTAGAAAGTGACATCATGACGGATCCAACCATCCAACAACATCGCTCGATTCTGCGCGGCATTGCCCATCGTGCGATGCTTCAAAGAGGACTTGTCCCGGATTTTCCACCCGAGGCGCTGGCCGAGCTCGACGGAATCCACGGGCCGGCGACGCAAGCTGAGGGATCGATGCGTGATCTCCGGGACCTTCTCTGGTGCTCGATCGACAACGATGATTCGCGTGATCTCGACCAGCTTACCGTTGCCGAAGCCATGCGCGATGGGGGCGCCAAGATCATGGTGGCCGTTGCTGACGTTGACGCGGTCGTCAAAAAGCGGTCGGCCCTTGACGAGCATGCACGGCAAAACACCACTTCGATCTACACGGTTGCCGAGACGTTTCCAATGCTGCCCGAGAAGCTCTCCACGGATCTTACCTCTCTCAATTATGAATCAGACCGCCTGGCCATCGTCATTGAAATGATTCTCGCCGCGGACGGATCGCTTCAGAGTTCAGATGTCTATCAAGCGACGGTGCGTAATCGTGCAAAACTTGCCTACAACAGCGTTGCCGCATGGCTTGAGGATAACGGGCCGATGCCGGAAGCGATCGCTACAGTCAGCGGTCTGGACGAGAACATTCGGCTCCAGGACCGCGTGGCCCAGAAACTGAAGGTACTCCGGCACCTACACGGCGCGCTTGACCTCGAAACAATCGAAGCCCGTCCGCTCTTTGACGGAGATGAGCTCAAGGACCTGGAAGCCGATAAGAGGAACCGGGCTAAAGACATTATTGAGGACTTCATGATCGCCGCCAACGGCGTTACCGCGCGATTCCTCGCCTCCAAAGGGTTTCCGTCAGTGCGGCGCGTGGTGCGCTCTCCCAAACGCTGGGATCGGATCATCGACCTTGCCGCAGAGCGGAACGCAGCGCTGCCCAAGGAGCCCGACGCAAAAGCCCTGGAGCAATTCCTGGTATCGGCGAAGGCCGCTGACCCTCTCCGCTTTCCCGATCTCTCTCTCAGCGTCATTAAACTCCTGGGTCCGGGTGAGTACGTCGTCCAACTTCCCGGAGGCAGTGTCGGCGGGCATTTCGGTCTTGCGGTCAAGGACTATACGCACTCCACCGCGCCGAACCGCAGATACCCCGATCTGATCACACAGCGGTTGTTGAAGGCCGCAATGGCCGGGCTTGCACGGCCCTATGAGAACGACGAATTGACAGCCCTCGCCAAGCATTGCACCGAAGAGGAAGACGCGGCAAAGAAGGTGGAACGGCAGGTCACGAAATCAGCCGCCGCCATGCTGCTGGAATCAAGGATTGGTGACCAGTTTGATTCCTTCGTCACAGGCGCATCGGAGAAAGGCACGTGGGTCCGTCTACTGCAGCCCCCCGTTGAAGGAAGACTGGAGAGCGGTTTTGAAGGCCTGGATGTCGGCCATCGCCTCCGCGTACAACTGGTCAGCACGGATGTAGAGCGCGGATACATCGACTTTAAGAGAGTGGCATAAGCAACGGTGGAGATTCACATCTGGAACAGGGTACCTAACTAACTGCCCCTCCTTCCCGGGATTAGCTACTCTTTCATCCTTTCAGCCGATTCAATCTAAACTCCTTTCCGGTATACTTCATCAGGTCCAAACCGAACGGCTCTCCCATTAGGGAAGCGGACACTCACGAGCCATGTGAAGGAGTTCATCGATATTGTCATGATCATCATTACCGACGCTACCTCCTTCGTGCAGTGAATCGCCACGAAAACAACGCGGCAACATACTACGGCCTTTCGTTCCGTTGTCAGGGTGACTGCCCTTGCCTCGGGTGTGTTTGGAGTGCTTGTCTTCTTCCCGTGTGTCACGCAAGTCACTGTCGGGCACGTGGGGGCGGTGTACTCCTCGGGCGTTGTGTCAGCTCAGACATTGCGCCCGGATACCAATCCGGTGACTCCCCGTGCTGACGTCTTCACACATTCACTGCAGATGCAACCAGCGGTCGCTGTCGTCTGCAAGGTGGTCCGTGAAGTCTCATATAGGGAGGCCTTTAAAGACTGGCAAATTGCCAGGCGCGGCGCGACACTCTCGTCGGGCGATAGGATTAGGACCGGAGAGAATTCTGTTGCAGTCGTAAAGTTCAAAGATAGGAGCCTCGTGCTGGTTCGTGAGCGTTCGATTCTCACGATCACCGGGACGACGAACGGATCATTGTTCACAAAATCCGTGGATGTCGAAAATGGTGCAGCGGGATTCAACATCAACAAACAAAGATCTAATGAGGAATTCCGGTTCTCCTCCCCGACTTCAGTCGCTTCGATACGGGGCACCGGTGGACAGTTTGTTGCGAGCGCCCTGTCCGACACGCTCACACTCATAGAGGGTGAGGTTGTGCTGACGAACCTGCGTTCATACCGGAGTGTTAACGTCCAGGCCGGATACACGGGTATATCACATTCCGATGGAAGGATCTTCGTGCGGATAGCATCGCCGGAGGAGTTGAGCCGGGCAAGCAGTGCGGCCAGGGAGGACAAAGAAACGATTCACCCGGGTGATGTTGTTCTCCTCCTTGGGAGAAAGAAATCGCTGAATAGCTGATGCGAGTATACAACCGATTCGGGTTGTCGTATGCCCTGTGCAAAAGATGTTGGTACACTTCTTCACCACTGCGTTGCCCACTACACCAAGAGAGAAAGGATACTTGTCATGCTCTATACTATTGCTGTTCTTCTCGTCATCCTGTGGCTGTTAGGGCTGGTTACTTCCTACACCATGGGCGGCTTCATTCACGTTCTTCTGGTAATCGCCATCGTAGCCGTTCTGTTCAACGTCATTAACGGACGAAAGAGCGCGTGACTCTTCCTCGATGTGTTTGGGGACCAGTCTAAGCAATCGAGTTCAACAAACGTCTCAAGCTATCACAAGGAAGAACAATGAAATACAATATTGTCACCTTTGTTGTCATGGGGTTTATGGCAGGGACACTCTTGACGGGCTGTACGAAAACGACAGAACAAAAAGTTCAAAATGCCAAGGGAAATGTAGGGGACGCCAAACAAGAGCTGAAAGACGCTCGCACTGAATATCTTGTTGAATGGCAAACATTCAAGCGCGAATCTGAACTAGCAATCGCGGCTAATGAAAAGAGGATCGACGCTTTCAAAGAAAAGATGGAGACCGCCGGCGCCAAATCCAAAGCGAAGTACAGCAAGGATGTGGCAGCGTTGGAGCAGAGAAATCGCGACCTGAAGAAGAAGTTGGAAGATTATAAGGATGAGGGACAAAGCAAATGGGAAGAGTTCAAGGTGAACTTCAAGCATGATATGGATGGCATTGGAAAGACAATGACGGATATATTCAAAGATAAGGGTTAGCTATCCGGCTTTTCATACTTGAGGCGCAGCAAGATTGTTCTGTGTATGCGAGGTACAATATGGCCCACACTGATGAAGGTCCTTTGACGATAGCCACTCCTGAGATACGGATCGTAGGTCTCAATACAAACAAGACCCGGAGAACGCTCGGAGCATATACATCGTATCAGGTGTTTTTCGAACTCTCAGGGAATACGCCATTGGCATGGAGAGATATATTCGGACGTGAATGGAAAGATCTGAACTCACAAAGAGACGCAGGTGTAGACGGAATATTTCTCGTGATACACTGTGCACTTCAAGAGATCGCCGGGACGTATCTTCCCGCTTTGAAAAAGGCGGTCGACGCAACGAATGCCGCATACAAACTCTACGCTCGAGAGCAAGTTAAAGAAGAAGAGCGTCGGGGTGAAGTCCGGAAACAGGAACGGCAAGCCGTTGAGGAGATGGCGAGGACGTTGGAGTTTGACTAGCATGATGTGCGTGGCGGGTAAAGGATTAACTACTCATTCATTCCTTTGGTCGATTACGTTTGTGGGAAGCCATCCGCTAGCTTATCAGTACAAGTCAAGATCGTTTCACCTTCATGAAAGGTACAATAATGACAACACGAATACTTCTGGGGTCGTCCCTTATGATGCTTCTTCTGGCCCTTCCGGCACATGCGGGTGGAAAAGGGGAACTTCAGCAATACTTCAGCAATGCAGCACACAAAGTGAAAGCAACGGAGAACCCGTCCGAGAAGCGTGAGATCCTCAACCAATCATTGCACACCATGTCCACAGCCCTGGACATGGTGCACGGGTCGCACGTCGATTTCGAAAGACGATGCCGTCGGCATCGACCGCTTCATAGGTGCACTTCAAGAGAAACAAGATGAGCTTGCAGGCACCAATGGCTTTGTGCGCGTACCGGATGAGCAACTCAATGCCTTTTCTCACTACGTCGTGCAGGATATGGAGCAGGCTGACCAGATAATAACCATCAGTCTTGTCACTCTGCTCTTGATCATCATCCTGATCGTGCTCCTCGTACGATAGTCTCGGCACGAGAGAACCGCGCAGGCGTTCAATATGCGAGACCCGCACAGCCGATCGTTCAGGGGCACCCCGTACTCGATGCTTGTCGTGAGCGTTGGATGTGTGGCGTTCAGCCTGTTGCTGTTGTCGTGCAGCGCCGACATTCCCCGTTCAGCGTGAAGCGCAACCGGCAGAGCATGCCGCGCGCGCGGTATCGTACTCCATCGTGTGCGTCATCCACGGTGACGGTGACTATCTCTACCACGATACCAGCGGTATTGCATACAAAGCAGACGAGGAGGCCCTCGCAGGAGCGAAAAGGGTCGCACAGCTAAACCCTCACGCCGAGGTGTTTATCTTTCACCAAAGACCCCGGAGACACTTGTTGTTTGTTTTTCCCCTTCGCGATGGAGAGTTCTACTATTACCGGAACGGACGGCTCATTGCGAATGAATCGTACTGGCGCGACGATCAGGGAAGATCACACTTCGATCCTGAAGTGGGGTTGTATCGTCGCTTCCGCGCGGACAATCAGGGCGAGGTGGTGAGACTGTTCCTCTACTGTGGTCACGAAATTCCCGAGTTCGGCGGCGCGGGATACGATGCATCGTATCCGGATCGGCCGTTCACCGTTCAGGACTTTGCGGGCGGGTTAAAGGACTTCACGCGTGATTTCGCGAGGTTCGATCTCTTGGTCCTTTCCACTTGTTTTGGCGGTACACCGTACACTATCGGCGCGCTCGGATCGTTTGCGCGATACATCATCGCTTCTCCCGACAATCTCCATTTGTCGTACTTCGATCTCCATCCGCTGGAGCAGTTGGATCTCAGTGTGCGGGATGGAGATGTGACTGCTTTTGCAAGGCAATTCGCGCACCAGGCATTTGACCGGCTGACAGGAGATATCCAAACGGCTGTGAGTGTTGCGGTGTACGATGTGGACCGCGTGCAGGAATTCTTGGCCACAGTGTACCCATGTGTATATCATATGCTCAACGGCCTGAAAGGGGGGACATATGCCTCAACGGCGACGGTTGAGCACTGCGATTGTGCCGACCTTCCTGCCTACGTGCTGCCGACAATGACCGAGGGGGTGGATGTATTCTATCGACCGGCGCGCTTTGGGCGATCGAAGCACAAACAGAACCATTCAGGATGGGAATGCTGGAGGGACATGGGACCAAGGGCGGGTACCTCACATACCACTGAGCCAGATGCTCAGTAGTCTGGCCGTCTCAACAACAATTGAGGGGGTTACCGTCCGATCGCGCCTTCACCACGGCAGGAAGCCCCTCCATTCGAAGCTGCACGATCACGTGAAGGGTCTGCAAAAGGATCTTTTGCAGAGGATGTTCGTGCGGTATGTTGCGATATTTGAAAAATCTTCCTATCTTATCCCCAATTGTACCTGTTGTGGTGAATGCCGCATGTGCGCCGGCTGGAAAGGCCAATTGGATGAGAAAGACCAAAATTCTTCTTATAGAGGACAACCGCATCTTGCGCGATGGCATCAAAGCCATTATCAACAAGCAGGAAGATCTCAAAATCGTGGGGGCGACCGCAGGAAATCACGATACTCTTGTGCAGGCTCGGGGCTTGAAACCTCAGGTGGTTCTCATTGATCTGGGGTTACGGAACACAGACGGCTTGCGTGTTGTGACAAATCTGACCAAGGAAATGCCGCAAACTAAGATAATCGGGATGGGTCTTATCCCTTCACAGCAGGACATCATCGAGTTCGTTCAGGCTGGTGCGGCGGGTTTCATCCTCAAAGACGCGACAATCGAGGATGTCCTCAGAACCATCCGGCTTGTAGCCCAGGGAGTAAAAATCCTCCCCCCTCTGCTGACGGGATCGCTTTTCACGCATGTTGTCGACCATGCACTCCGGAAGGGGAAAGGGAAATTGCTCGATGCCGTCCGGATGACGAAACGTGAACGTGAAATTATCGTCCTCATTGCTGAGGGAATGAGCAACAAGGAAATCGCTGAACGGTTGAACCTCTCGACCTACACGGTAAAAAGCCACATCCACAACATCCTTGAGAAGATGGCATTGCACAGTCGCCTGGAAATTGCGACGCATTCCTACCAAAATCAGCAGGTTTGAGTTTTCTCCCCTACCTCACAGCATACCGAAATCACACCCATTCTTTGCTGCTCTTTTGATGATTTCCGGCCCCCCGACGACAAATTCCTCTTCCGGGGGATTAACTATTCTTTCATCCTTTCAGTTGATTCATTATGGGGTTCTGTCCGGTATACTTCATCTGGTTCAATACGACCGGATCCCCCATTCGGGAGCCAATTCCACACCTCCCACGTCGCGTTGTTTGGACGGTCACTCGACAACAGCGGAAGACTCGATGAGTATCCGGACCGCATGTTTGTGCTGCAGCTTCATTCCACAGGAGACCATTCATGTCTGAAGACCAGAAAGTCATTTCAATGGAATCCGCTCCGGAGATACGGATCGAGCGGTTGAACGCCGAGAAAACCCGGAAAGACATCGGGTCGGACACGCTGTATCATGTGTATTTCGAGCTGTCCGGACATCCGCCCCCGGAATGGAGAAGCATCTTTGGTCAGGAATGGAAAGGGTTGAACCTGACACACGAGGCCAGCATAGACGGAGGCTTTCTTGTACTGCATTGTCAGCTTCAGGAGGTCGCCACTACGCAGTTGCCGGCATTGAAGAAGGTTGTCAATGCCACGAATGAAGCGTACAAGCTCTATGCCCAGAAGGAAGCGGCCGCACTTGAACATCGTGAAGAGGCATGGAAGCAAGAACGAAAAGACGTTGAGGCCATGGGCGCGTCGTTGAAGTTCGACTAGCTCCGTCTCAATAGCGTATTTTTCATCCTAAAAGGAGTGCATCATGACCTTCATCGTATCGTTAGTTTTTGCGCTTGTCGCTGTTATCGTTTGGGTAACCGCCAGAAAACAGGTGCGACTGAATAACATCGCATTCCGCTCCGTCGTCAATGTGAGTGCCATGGCCGCTGCGGTGCTTGGAGTTCTTGCCTTGCTCCAGTGCTTCTCGCAGATCCCTGCCGGACACGTCGGGGTGGTCGATTTCTTCGGCATTGTGTCAGAGCAGACGTTGCGCTCCGGGATCAATCCGGTGAATCCGATGGCAAATGTTATCAAGTATTCCATCCAGACGCAGGAGCACAAGGAGACGATGCAGGTGCTCTCGCGCGAAGGGCTTACCATCGGGTTGGAGGTCAGCGCACTGTACAGGCTCAACCCCGACTCTGCGGCCCGCGTCTACAAGACTGTTTCCGGTGGTGACTATGAGACAATCATCCTCATCCCGCAATTCCGCTCCATATGCCGTGCTGTCACGGCAAGCTTTCAGGCCAGTGCGTTGTACTCGACCGAACGGGAACGGCTCGGCGCAACGATTCAGGAAGAGCTTGCCAAGACCGTTGGCCCTCGCGGTGTCACTATTGAGAATACGCCAATCCGCAATGTGGCGCTCCCTTCGCAGCTCACCGAGGCGATAGAAACAAAGCAGCGAGCCGATCAGGAAAGCCAGCGCATGGAGTTCATTCTCACAAAGGAAAAGCAGGAAGCGGACAGAAAACGGATAGAAGCGAAGGGCATCGCAGACTTCCAGGCCATTGTTGCTGCCGGAATCAGCGACCAACTATTGCGCTGGAAGGGGATCGAAGCAACAGAGAAGCTCGCCGCCTCACCAAACACCAAGGTGATCATCGTGGGTGCGGGGAAAGACGGTTTGCCAATCATTCTTGATACCAAGTAAAATGACGGCACTCCCCAAAGAGGGGAAATTGCGCTTACTACCCCAGGCGGATCTGGCGGGAGATATTGAACGATTGCAGGAAGATCTCCGCAATGAGCGTGACCGACATCTGCGCGCACTGGCAGATTTTAAGAACTATCGCCGTCGTATAGAGCGTGACGGGAATAAGCTCGCAGAGGAAGGCAAGCGTGATGTGCTCCGTGCCCTTCTTGGCATCGTCGACGACCTTGACAACGCGGTGCGGTGGACAAGCCATGGGGAGCAGGCCCTTGTGAAAGGGGTACCGATCATTCAGCAAAAGCTTGTCGCATTGCTGGAAGCGCAAGGAGTCAGCGCCTTCGACCCTGTGGGTAAGCCGTTCACTCCTGACCTGCACGAAGCAGTAGCCGTGACAGAACGTGCTGATGTGGAACCAGGAACCGTTACTGAGGTTCTGCGCAAAGGATATCTCTGGAAAAATGAATTGTTGCGCCCGGCGCAAGTCCAAGTGGCGGAATGATGAGGAGAAGGCGAAGAAACAGTGACCTATAAAGACTACTACAAAGTTCTGGGCGTTGGGACAAACGCAACGCCGGAGGAAATCAAGAAAGCGTATCGCAAGCTTGCGCTGAAGCATCATCCCGACAAGACCAGAGGAAACAAGGCAGCCGAGGAGAAGTTCAAAGAGATAAACGAGGCCAACGAGGTTCTCAGCGATCCGGAAAAGCGGAAAAAGTACGATCAATTTGGTGCAGATTGGAAACACTACGAAGAAGCCGGCGCGCAACCGGGCGGATTTGACTGGTCAAAATACGCGTCCAGCCAGGGCGGACAAGCACAGCGGGTGAGTCGCGATGATTTCGATGCGACTTTCGCCGACGGGGGTGTCGGTGATTTATTTGAACTGCTGTTTGGACAACATGGTGGTCAGAGACGAGGAAGCAGAAGCGCGGCGGCCCGAGGTGAAAACCTCGACGCGGAGACGACGCTCTCACTGGATGAAGCGTATTACGGCACGACCCGGCTCATCCAGCTCCACGGCCAGACCATCAGAGTAACGATCAAGCCGGGCATTGCGGACATGCAGGTCTTGAGGGTTGCAGGCAAAGGGAGTGCCGGAAGGCACGGCGGCCAAAACGGTGATCTCTATCTCACCATCAAAATCGCACCCCATTCGGTATTTCAAAGGAGGGGAGACGATCTCCACCGCAATTTCTCGGTCGAATTGTATACTGCCGTGCTCGGGGGAAAGGCGCAGGTCCAAACACTCAAAGGCACGGTAAAGGTTGATATCCCGAAGGAAACGCTGAACGGCACGGAACTCAGGCTCCTCGGACTCGGAATGCCGGTCTATGGCAGGAAGAATGAGTTTGGGAATATGTATGTAAAGGTGGATATCAAGATGCCGGACCATCTCAGTGAACAGGAAATAGACTTGTTTAGAAAACTGGCAGTACTACGGGAATAAACAACAGTTTCGTTGTTTCACGCTATGAGCGATATGCTCAACCAGCAAAGGAGAATGCCTTATGACTACGAATACGGAACACTTGCTCATTTTCCTCGTGATCGGGATTGTCGCAGGATTCCTCGCAGGAAAGATCTTTAAGGGCTCGGGGTTCGGTCTCATCGGCGATTTGATCATTGGAGTGATAGGCGCTTTCATCGGAGTCTGGGTATTCGGTCTGCTCGGCATTTCAAGCGGAGGTATTATCGGCTTGTTGATTGCAGCCGTAGTCGGAGCACTGCTCCTGTTGTACGTCATCCGGCTCGCCAGGTCCCGCTGATCATTCGTCGGGACCGGCGATTCAAAGCTCTGCCGTCGCATAGGAACCTTACACGTTCTGTCTGCGCTGGTCCTCACGCACGAGGCTCTCTCATTTCCACAAGGTCTGAGGATGTACGCAGGTATTCTCATCGGATACTTTGGCAAACAGGACGAAGCACGCGAATCGTTCAAGCAATTGCGCGGGAAGGGCTACCGACGTGCCGCATGGGCGAGCAAGAGTGCCGATGGTGACGTCCATATCTGGGATCCCTTCCATTGGCGCCTGGCTTTCAGAGCCATGTCGGCTTTCATCCTTTTTGGGGTTCTTGCCTCGGTTGCCTTCCTTACCCTTGAATGGCCTGGTCCGGCGATGTGGGGTTATGCCCCAATCCCCGTCCTCGTGCTTGCGAGTGGATTGATTGGAGCTCTTCTGTGTGTTGCCTGGATGCGACGATCGAAGTTCGGGGTAGACCCGGGACTTATTGAGGATCACGCGCGCTGGCTGGTTTCCGGCGAGAGCGTTCTGATTCTTCAGGCACCCATCGAGACACTGCAGGTTCCAGTGGCCGTTCTGCTGGAGAGCGGAGAGACCCAGCCGGCGGTTTTCATCCTGTATCCGAAGCGCGAAAGTCCTAACGGAGAAGATTGGAGCCCCGGGACACCGATCACCCCGGCGCAACTTCAGGATCATGCCCAACGCCTGGCCACGAACCACCGGTTGGCCTTGGGTCCGCCGCAAAACACCGAATTGCTCAAGCGGATCGAACGCGGCCGCAGATGGGTCCACGAAGCTTGCCTGGATCTCACCGTAGCGAATCGCCTGGAACAGAGCGTGTCGCCGGCCGCCGAGTGGCTCCTCGATAATGAATACATCATCGAGGGCAACGCCCGAAAGGTTCTGCTGAATCTGCCCCGGCGTTATTACCGGCAGCTGCCGGCACTCACGAGCGAACCCGACCGGGGACTCCCGCGCATCTACGGCCTGGCGCGGGAACTTGTCTCTCATGCGGACCTGCGCCTGGACCAGGAAAACATCCTGGCGTTCATTGCGGCCTATCAAAGCAAGGTGCGATTATCTATCGGGGAACTCTGGGCCGTTCCTCAGATGCTGCGCACGGCGCTGATGGAAGGCATCCAGCAAATTGCCGGAAGAACGCAGACTGAACTGCGTGAACGCGGGATCGCCAATTTCTGGGCGAACAGGCTCATTGCGGTCAACCGGCGGGATCACGAACAGATCTTCTCGATTCTGGCGGAACTTACCCAAACCCAACCAAGCCCGAGCCCGTATTTCGCCTCGCAACTGATCGATTACCTGTATGACGAAGAGGCCGCGCTGGCGCCGGTGCAAAGCTGGCTGGAGCGCAAGTTCCAGAAGTCCTTGAGCGATCTTAGCCTGCGAGAGAAGAATCGCCAGACGAAAGATCAGATATCCATCGGGAATGCGTTTACCAGCTTGCGCCAGCTCGACCTGCTCGATTGGAAAGTATGTTTCGAACAGCTGAGCCGGGTCGAGGCGTTGCTGCGGCAGGATCCCGCCGGCATCTATTCCCGAATGGATTTCAACACGCGCGATCGATGCCGCCGGGCAATTGAGGATCTCCACCGGGGCTCCGGTCTGGCCGAGGACCTGGTTGCCCAGCGCGTTCTCGATCTGGCCACCCGGGCTGCCAGTGATTCCGCCGCAGATGAGCGGTCGAGTCACGTTGGAACATATTTGATCGGCGAAAGAAGAGGGGATCTGGCGCGCATGATCGGGTGCCGCGAGGCGTTGCGTTTCCGCGCCTTGCGTTGGACGTATCGTCATCATTCCGCGGTGTACTTTACCGGACTCGGTTTCTTCTCCGTCGCATTGGTCTCTCTGCTTGTGCTGATGGGATTGCACGGCGAGACACCCGGCACTCAGCTTCTGGTCGCCCTCCTCTTGCTCATCCCCGCAAGCCAGCTATCGCTTGAGGTAATGAATTACCTGGTCATGCGGCTCTTGCCGCCGCGCACCCTGCCGAAGATGGACTACAGGGTTT
Source organism: Ignavibacteriota bacterium (assembly GCA_963849385.1). GTDB lineage: Bacteria > Bacteroidota > Ignavibacteria > UBA10030 > UBA6906 > Fen-1255. The sequence goes on from CAWKHH010000004.1 coordinate 151,758, forward strand.
CAGGGATTCCCGACGCGTGCCGGACACTGGTTGTCGTGCCCGTGATGCTGGTGGATCTGGAGACGATAAAGGATGAGGCGGAGAAGCTTGAAATACGCTATCTCGCCAATAAAGAGAACAATCTTCTCTTCGGCCTTTTCTCGGATTACATGGATGCGCCGCAGGCCCATTGCGAAGCGGACGAGCCCCTGCTTCAAGCCGCGAAGGGATGCATCGAAGCCCTCAATCAGCGCTATGGCGGCAATCGGTTCTTCCTGTTTCATCGTGAACGAAGATGGAGTGAGTCCGAGCAAAAATTCATCGGTTGGGAACGAAAACGCGGGAAGCTGGAAGAACTCAATGGGCTGATCGATGGCACGCGGCCACAGGAGGCGGGCCGCACTGCTTCACGTCGGCAACCCGGATCAACTCTCCGACATAAGGTTTGTCATCACTCTGGACAGCGACACGCAACTGCCAAACGGCACTGCCCGCCGGTTGATCGAGACCCTGTCGCATCCGCTGAACCAGGCACGATTCGATGACAAAGGCCGGATCCTGTCCGGCTATACGATCATCCAGCCGCGCGTGAGCCCTTCCCTGCCGAGCATGAGCGGCTCGCCTTTCAGCCGGCTCTTTTCCGACCCGATCGGCATCGATCCCTATACCAATGCGGTTTCCGATGTCAATCAGGACCTGACCGGCGAGGGCTCCTACCACGGCAAAGGCATCTATGATGTGCGCGCCTTCAGCCGGGTGCTTGCCGGCAGGTTCCCCGAAGCGTGGCTCCTCAGCCATGATTTGATCGAAGGCGCTCACGTCCGCGTGGGCCTGGCCAGCGATATCGAGCTCTATGATGAGTTCCCGCAGGATTATCTGAGCTTTATCAAGCGGCAGCATCGCTGGATTCGTGGCGATTGGCAAATTGCGGATTGGATCATGCCGCGGGTCCCCCTGCCGGGCGGTGGGAGAGGCCCGAACCCGCTTTCCTGGTTCGATCGCGGGAAGATTTTTGACAACTTGCGCCGCAGCTTGCTCCCGGTAGCCAGCCTGGGCTTGCTGCTGGCCTCCTGGTTGATATCTTTTCAGGCCGGTTGGATCGCCACCGTCGTGGTCGCTACGCAACTCCTTTTCCATTCTCTGGTGCAGCCCTTCACCTGGGCTACAACCTCCCTTGGATCGAAGGGCGTCTCCATCGCCAAGGTGGCGCACGATCTGTTGCGGGTTGTCGCTGAAGCCGCATTGCTTCCGTACCAGGCCTGGCTGGCGCTGGACGCCATCGCGCGCGTCCTGTATCGACGCCACATTTCTCATCGGGGATTGTTGGAGTGGACTTCGGCCCAGGTGATGCATGACGATGCCCAGGCCAAAGTGCCAATGCTTCTCCTTTCCATGTGCCTTGCGAGCCTGTTCAGCGTGATCGCTGGGGTGGTGGGTGCAACATTGGGGTCCATCGAACCTCTTCATCGCCGGCCCCTGGCTGATGCTCTGGTTTCTGTCACCCGTGATCGGTTGGCTCCTCAACCGGCGTCCGCAGGCGAAACAGCCGCAGTCACTGCTCCGGGAGAAGGATCGGCAATTCCTGAGGAACGTCGCGTGTCGAACCTGGCGCTATTTCTCGGACTTTGTCAATGAAAAGACCTCATGGTTGCCGCCCGACAATTACCAGGTCTCGTATCAGAATCAACTGGCCATGCGGACCAGCCCGACCAATATCGGTCTCTGGATGGTCAGCGTGCTCGGGGCGCATGATTTCGGATATATCACTGTGGACGAGGTCACTCGCAAACTGATGGGTACGATGGAGACGATCGGCAAACTGGATCGCCACGAGGGCCATCTGCTCAATTGGTACGACATTCAAACCCTGGCTCCCCTCAAGCCGCGCTACGTTTCCACCGTCGATAGCGGAAATCTGCTTGGCGCCTTATGGTCCATCGACCATGGACTTGGGGTGTTGATGCACGCGGAATTACTCGACATGAGAGCCTTTGCGGGTTTGCGGGACGCCGGAGAAGCCCTGCGCCAGGCCATCACGGCAGAGAAGTGTACCGGTGTGGATACTCACGCCCTTCATGAGCTACTGCTCACCTGGGAATCCCCACCGGACCGTATCGTGGACGCGCTCAGCATGCTGCGCGGGGCAGAAACAACGCGTCAGGGATCTGGCCGCAATGGCCGAGCGCATCACCCACGGCTGGAGGGAATGTGGCCTACTGGGCAAGGCAGATGCAGAGCCAGCTGGAAGCCTGGCTGAATATTGCGGATCGTTACCTCGCCTGGATCGAAATCCTGGGCGAGAAGACGGCGGAAGAGATCGCCGTGCTGGATCCGAACGCCCTGCCGGCATTCCGACAGGCTCTTCATCATGCACCTTCTCTTCAGGATCTCGCCAATGGAAATCTCGCCTGGATTCAATTCCTCCAGGAAATCCGGAAGCAAGCGCCTTCGAACGAGTCTGCCGTCGCATCCTGGATCGATCGCGTTTTCAAGGCCCTCGATCAGTCGAAATGGCTTGCCGGTGAAATGCTGGCCTCTTGCGAGCGACTTGCCCAGGCAGGACGTGAACTCTCCGAATCAATGAACATGCGCTTCCTCTATAACGCCGACCGCAGACTGTTTTCGATCGGCTACAATGTCACTGAAGGACGACTGGATCACGCCTATCTATGACCTCCTGGCGAGCGAAGCGCGCCTCGGAAGTTTCGTCGCCATTGCCCGGGGGGACATTCCCACCGAGCATTGGTTTGCCATGAGCCGGCCCTACGGCGCCATCGGCCGGCGCCGGGTGCTGCTCAGTTGGACCGGGACGATGTTCGAATACCTGATGCCCCTTCTTTTCCAGCGCTCCTATGCAAACTCGCTGCTCGACAAAGCGACACGGGAAGCCGTGGCGATCCAGATCGCCTACGGCCGCACGCACCACGTGCCGTGGGGGATTTCGGAGTCTGCCTCCGGGGATCTGGATATCAACAAGACCTATCAATACCATGCCTTTGGCGTGCCGGCACTCGGACTCAAGCGCGGCCTGGCGGAGAAGATCGTCATCGCGCCCTATGCCACCCTTCTGGCGATGAGTATCGCACCGCGAGAAAGCCTGCGACAATCTCAAACGACTGGCCGAGTTGGGACTGCTGGACGATTACGGCTATTACGAAGCAATGGACTTCAGCCAGCAGCCAACCCGCGAAGGGGAGCGCGGGGTGATCGTGCGAGCCTATATGGCCCATCATCAAGGAATGGGATTCCTGGCGCTGACCAATCTCCTCCATGGCAATTCCATCCAGAACCATTTCCACGACGACCCGCGCGTGCGCACGGTCGAGCCATTGCTTCATGAACGCATTCCGCACCTTCCGCCGTTGAACCAGATCTCGACGCGCGCCCGGATCTCTTCGATTGCGGCCATCGGCGAAGTCGCGCCTTCGGTGAGCCAGTTCGAAACGCCCCATACCTCCACGCCCAAGACCCAACTGCTCTGCAATGGCCGCTATGGCCTGATGCTGACGAACGCCGGCGGCGGCTACAGCCGCTGGGGTGACTTTGAGATCACACGCTGGAGATCGGATCGGACCCGGGATTCGTGGGGAACGTTCTGTTACATCCATGATGTCGACTCGGACCGGTTGTGGTGCAACACCTATCAACCGACCGGCGGGAAGGTGGAGGGCTATTCCGCCAACTTCTCTCTCGACCGGGCCGTGTTCCGGCGCGTCGATAACGGGATTGAGAGCGAAACCGAGATTATCGTCGCCCCGGAAGATGACGTCGAGATCCGGCGAATGACGCTGATCAATCGTTCTCTCCGGACCCGCCAGCTCGATCTGACGAGCTACATCGAACTCTCGCTGGCGCCGCACAACGCAGACCGGCAGCATCCGGCGTTCAACAAACTGTTCATCCAGACTGAGGCGGTGCCCGAACAGCGACGCGCTCCTTGCCTTCCGCCGGCCCCGGCAGGACGGCGATCCGCCCATTTATGTCGGGCACCGCTTCACGCTTGAACACGATGACGTTGAAGCCTTGCGCTTCGAGACCGATCGGGCCCGATTCATCGGCCGGGGACGAACGCTCGCCGGCCCGATGGGGGCCGTTCAGGAACCCGGGAATAGCCAGGGTTTCGCCATTGACCCGATCCTCAGTCTGCGCCAGAGCCTGAGCATGGGCCCCGGCCAGCGTGTGCAGGTATCCATGGTGCTGGCCTGCGCCGCAACACGCGAACAGGTCTTGAGCATGATGAGCAAGTACGGCGACTCCCCATGCGATCGATCGGGCAATGGATTTCGCGTGGGCCTCGGCCCAGCTTGAGTTGCGGCTCCTGCGCATCCAGCCCGACGACGCGCGCCGCTTTCAGCAACTGGCAAGCCATCTGCTGTTTCCGAATCTCCTTCTGCGCTCTGCCGCGGAACGCATCGCCGAAAACCGCAAGGGCCAGGCCGGCTTGTGGGCCTACGGGATTTCGGGCGACTTGCCGATTGCCCTGGTCGCCATTGGCGAGGCGGAGGATCTGAGCCTGGTCCGTCAAATGCTGCAGGCGCATACCTATTGGCGCATGCACGGGCTCACGACCGACCTGGTGATCCTGAACGAAGAGGCCCGCGGCTATGAGCGCCCGCTGCATGAACAACTCGAACGCTTGATCCAATCTCATTCGGCAAACACCGGGGTGGACCGGCCCGGGGGAATCTTCTTGCGCAGCGCGGATCTGATCCCGGCGGAAGACCTGACGCTCCTGCGGGCCGTGGCAAGTGTGGTGATGGTGGCGGCCCGCGGGACTTTGCCCCAGCAATTGGGCGTGTCGCTGGAAGTTCCCGAGTCGCCCGGGCCCATCGCTTCGAAACGCGATTCCCGCGATCCTTCGGCCGCGCTCCCTTTCATGGAGCTTCCGTACTTCAACAGCATCGGTGGTTTTACTCCGGACGGGCTTGAGTACGCAATCTATCTCGGTCCGGGCATGAACACGCCCATGCCCTGGGTCAACGTCATCGCCAACCCGAGCTTCGGCACGCTCATCAGCGAAACCGGCGCCGGCTTCACCTGGCAGGGCAACAGCCAGCGCAATCGGCTGACGCAATGGTCGAACGACCCCGTGATGGATCCGCCTTCTGAAGCGATCTACATCCGGGATGAGGAAACAGGAGTCTACTGGACGCCGTGCGCGTCGCCGATCCGCGAGGAAACCGCCTACCGGGCCAGGCATGGCGCGGGATACTCGGTGTTCGAGCATAACAGCCATGGCATTGAGCAGGAGCTGACGGTCTTCGTGCCCGTGGATGACAAGGGGGGCGAGCCGATGAAGCTGCAAAGGCTGTTACTCAGAAACGATTCCGGCAGGCCGCGTAAGCTGTCGGTGACATACTACGTGGAATGGACATTGGGCGAGTTTCGTGAATCATCCCAGATGCACGTCGTGACCAACTGGGATGACGAAGTCGAGGCCATCATCGCTCGCAACTACTACCATCCCGATTATGCGGATCGAGTGGCCTTCGCGGCCATAAGCCTGCCGACGGAGTCTTACACTGGCGACCGCACCATCTTTCTCGGGCGCAACCGCTCGATGGGAAACCCGGCGGCGATGGAGCGCACAGGGCTTTCTCGCAGGACAGGAGCGGGCCTGGACCCGTGCGCTGCATTGCAGACAACCCTGCGACTGGCGCCTGGCGAGCAGATGGAAATCACGTGCATGCTCGGCCAGGCTGTGTCGCTGAAGAAGGCCCGGGCGTTGGTTCTTGCCTACCGGGATAGCGCGGACGGTGGAGGCCGCACTCGGGCAAACGAAAGCGTGGTGGAACGATCGGCTCGGCACGATCCAGGTGCATACTCCCGAACTTGCCGTGGATTTCTTGATCAACCGTTGGCTCCTCTATCAAACTCTTAGCTGCCGGATCTGGGGGCGTTCCGCCTTCTACCAGTCCGGCGGCGCATTTGGCTTCCGCGATCAATTGCAGGACGTGATGGCGCTGCTGTACGCGCATCCCGGGCTGGCGCGCGAACACATCCTGCTCGCGGCAAGCCGTCAGTTCACGGAGGGCGATGTCCAGCACTGGTGGCATCCGCCGGGCGGCGCGGGAATCCGCTCGCGGATTTCCGATGATCTCCTGTGGCTGCCCTACGTCGTCGCTCAATACGTCAGGATCACCGGCGATGTGTACATTCTGCGCGAGATGGTCCGCTTCCTCGATGCACCCGCACTGGAAAGAGACCAGCACGAGAGCTTCCAATCTCCGGTGATCTCATCGGAACGCGCCACGCTCTTCGAGCATTGCCAGCGCGCGGTCACGCGCGGCCAGACCTTTGGACCCCATGGATTGCCACTGATGGGAACCGGAGACTGGAATGATGGGATGAATCTTGTGGGCGCCGGGGGCAAGGGGGAGAGCGTTTGGCTGGCGTGGTTCCTGGTGGATGTGCTGAAGGGCATGGCCGAGATGTCTGAACAGATGGGCCGGCCGGATCTGAGCCTGACCTATCATCAAGACCGGAAAGCGCTGATCGAACGTGTTGAAGGTTTCGCGTGGGACGGGGAGTGGTATCTTCGCGCGACCTTTGACGACGGGACGCCGCTGGGTTCTTCGGCGAATCTGGAAGCGCGTATCGATTCACTTCCGCAATCCTGGGCCTGGCTCAGCGGCGCTGCCGACAGAGATCGGGCAAGCAAAGCACTGGAATCGGCCTGGAAGCATCTCGTCCGCGAGGATGAAGGGCTGGTGCTCCTTTTCGAGCCTCCGTTCGACAAGACGATGCCATCACCGGGATACATCAAGGGGTACCCGCCGGGCGTGCGTGAGAACGGGGGCCAGTACACCCATGCCGCGGTGTGGCTGGCCATGGCCATGGCGCGGAGCGGGGATGGCACCCGCGCGGCGAACATGATGCGGATGCTCAACCCGATTGAGCATGCACGCGATCCGGAAGCGGTCTGGCGCTACGGTATTGAGCCTTACGTGGTCGCGGCCGACGTGTACCGCTTGCCCGGGCGGATCGGTCAGGGCGGCTGGTCCTGGTATACAGGTTCGGCAGCGTGGATGTATCGTGCCTGGGTTGAAGAGATTCTGGGACTTCATGTGCGCGGAGAGACCATGCGGCTCACTCCGGTCATCCCCGGATGGTGGGATGGTTTCCAGATGAGCTATCGCCACGGTGAAGCGATCTACGAGATACAGGTCGAGAATCCGGAACACTGCGAGCGGGGGATCTCCTGGGTGGAAATGGATGGGCAGCGGATGAAAGGCGGGGTGATCCCTCTGGGTCGGGATTTGGTCAAGCATCGGATCGTTGTTCGCATGGGGAATCCGAACCCGTCCCCCGTTATCACGCAACCTGTCCTGCGGGCCTCCGATTAATCTCGCTTTCCCAGGAAACACGAGTGGTCTCTCAGGTTCGGCCTCACACGCTACCCGAATATACCTATGAATGCGAGCTTGTATCAAATACTCAAGAAGTATCGTATCTTACATCCATCACTATACTCAACGGTCGTCGCTGCATAGATAATCCACGAGGCGTTAAGTTGTGCACGGAGGTATCTTATGAAACGGGTCTTCATCGCTCGTCACCCGGCTGAAGCTCATTTTGTGAAAGGTCTTCTTCAGAGTGAGGGAATTGAAGCCATAGTCCGCGGCGAAGATCTCACCGGAGTGCGCGGCGGAGTGCCAATCACGCCCGATACCAGTCCCTCGGTTTGGGTTCTGGAAGACAGCCAAATCGAAAGCGCGACCGTGATCATCAAACGGTACGACAGCGGTGCCGTTTTGGGAGCGGGAAGCACATCATCATGGCAATGCCCACAATGTGGCGAACACGTAGAGGGGCAGTTTACCACTTGTTGGAAGTGTGGCACAGACCGGGTGGACGCCTAGTATATCTTTTCTTTCCAACGATTCCTTCCTATATTGTTCATGCGGTGTTGGAGAATAGGTGGTAGCACCATGCTACTACTTGCTACCAGTAGAACACCAAAAAGTGCGCCCTCGTAGCTCAGGTGGATAGAGCGACGGTTTCCTAAACCGCAGGCCGGGTGTTCGAGTCACCCCGAGGGCACAAGAACCTCTCATTTTCCGCATCTTCTCTCTGCTCTCTGCCGCATTTCGAGTGCACAAAGCACACGGTGTAGTGCACACTTTCCGCCCGCATACAACGACTTACAGGCGCCTTCGTGGGCGAATTTGACCGATGGACGGGAGAGAATCGAGTACCCGATGATAGTGGATGCCGGATGTGGAAGACCACGATTTCGCACTGATTTGACATCTCGCTCTTGAGAAGGTTTGCGGGCGCTCGGAACCCGCGTTGACAATACCGAAATCCTGCCGTACATTGATGGCAGGCATCGGGGGATGAACAACGGTACTGTGTGGGGCCTCTTCGTCCGGTGGATGGAGATGCTTTTGCGTCTCAGTGCAACCCTGTTGTGATTCGCAATGAGTGCCTCTCAGTCCGGAAAGAAGGGGGAGTGTCTCGAGGTTTGCAGGAAATGGTTTCAATCTCCTGTGCCTCGTTCTCCATCAAGAGTCTTCCTCCCTTGAAGCGTTTCTGACCAATGGAGATCTCAAGGTGAAATCATTGCTTGTCATTAGTGTGATGATGGCTGTCGGGCCTTTTGTCGGCTGCAAAAAGGACGACGTAGGCACAAACACCACCATAGTCGCTGCGCCTGTCTTTCAGTATCCGACAGCCGTCGGGACCAAGTGGGTGTACGCGTATGAGTATGCATATGGCTCGTACTGGTGGGTATCTGTTGCCGGCCGCGTTGAGAAACACGGGACGAGGACATGGGAGGTCGTTGGATTTTCCGGCAACTCAACCTCAGGACGCTGCACGATAAGGGCCACCGGCCTTGACACGGTCATGACGAAGAATATAGATACTTCTGGGAGCCATCAAGGACCCATAGACACAACCGTTGTTCAAGTGGATCCGACAACGTTTGACATCACAATTTTACAGGACAGTATCATAACCGGTTTGCAGGCCGCTATGGCCTACGGGATGTTCGCGCCGTTGAAGTTCTATCGTGTAATATCCCATCCAGGCGATTCAGTTGCGGTTGGGGAGGGGTACTATGATGGTAGGGCAGTTTACGTTGATGGCGAGGGACTTCGTCGGTACAGGTATTATCATTATGGTGTTTCGGGGTCGGGGGGCGAGGAGCAACTGGCTCTAATCAAAATGATACCTCCGTAAGGTACAGCACAGGGGCCATGAGGTTTCCTCATTTTGCTGCGACCGCCACACTCAGTGAGACAAAGAGAGGGCTCAGAATACACCCCGGGCCTTATCCTTTTGTGGAGGAAGGGCTTAGGGGGGACTTATGCCATCTGACCTTTGAAGCGCCAGTATTTTACTCTGGAAAGTATACCCACTTTCAGAGTCAACATGATAGCCTTCCTTGCCGCCTTCCTTCGATTGTTTTTCCTGACCTTCGAGTCAAAACGGAATGTCCTCTCAAAAAGCGTTCTGCTGAAGAAGGAAAACGACATCCTGCTGCGGAGAGTCGGGAAGCAGGGGGTTCATTTCAACATTTACGACAAGTTGTTCTTCAATTTTCAGCGACCTCACCAGGGGATCCAGCAACAGATTCCGAAGCCGGGTGAACCGGGGAAGACAGCGGTGCGGTTTGCCGGAACGCTGTCCTGGGTGGGTTGCATCATCACTACTACAGACTAGCAGCCTGACGGATGGAAAAAGTCCCCCGTACGGGTTTGCTCCTCAAGAGGAATAACCGCAGATGGATTAGCGGACGGTTGACTTCTTTGAGGACGCGGAGATCATTCGTAGTGCGTCCACATCCGAATGACCTTCACAGTTCGCTCTTCTTTGAGGATTTGATAAACGAGACGATGCTGGATATTGATTCGGCGTGAATATGCTCCTGCGAGATCACCGACGAGCTTTTCGTACGGAGGGGGAGTTTGAAGAGGATTGAGTTCGAGGAGTTTCAACAGTCGTTCGGCTTTGGGCTTAAGTCCACTGGCGGCGAGTCTCTTGGAGTCTTTCTGGGCTTGTTTTGTGAAGACGACTGCCCACATTACCAAGGAAGCTCCGTCGAGCATTTCTCGACTGGTGTTTTCATCCCCCGCCGGATCGATTCGCGCATCTTTGGAATCGATAGTAAATAGAGCGTTTCCTGGATTGCCCGCCAATCATCGAGAGAGACGAGAACGCCTTTGTTCTTCTTTCCAAAGATATGGACGGGCTCGTGCGATCTCTCAGATTCGTCGAGTAGTCGCGAGAGATTTGCGCGCGCTGCAGATACTGTTTTCATGATGCTGAACCATCTTGTTGTTCTTGCTCCAAAGATAGCTGTTTCTTTGAGAAGTGTCAATCGCATGATCCACACAATACTCAACACACACAATACTCAACAACACAATACTCAACAACACAATACTCAAACACACACAATACTCAAACATCCCAAAGATGTAGAAGAACAGTGAGAGTGAATTGGGACTGTCACCCATTTATGAATTCCATTGCGAGCTCGAAGCATTCGTCGTATATTGAGGCGGTATCAAAACCGGTATCATTCATACGTCACCAGCGCGAATTCTGATACCACTCACCACCAAAATGCCAATGAACTCGCACACCGCATCGGTTTCCTAAACCGCAGGCCGGGGGTTCGAGTCACCCCGAGGGCACAAGAACCTCTCATTTTCCGCATCTTCGCTCTGCTCTCTGCCGCATTTCGAGTGCACAAAGCACACAGTGTAGTGAACACTTTCCGCCCGCATACAACGAATTACAGGCGCCTTCGTGGGCGAATTTGACCGTGGACGGGAAACAATCGAGAACCCGATGATAGTGGACGCCGGATGGGGAAGAGCACGATTTCGCACTGATTTGACAACCGTTCTGCGATTGATTACACCTATTTGAAGGGGAGAAGCAGATATCCGCAGGAGCCGCGCGCCATGCTCTCCCTGACAGTCTTCAACACACTCGGCCAGCAGGATGCCGTACTGCAAAATGGCGAACAGGAGGCGGGGTATCACGAGGTGAAGTTCGACGGCTCGGGGCTTTCAATCGGTGTGTACGTCTGTCGCATGACGGCCGGAAATGTTGTTCAGGCGAAGAAGATGCTCGTAGTGAAGTAGATTCCCCTCGATTGGCGTTTCAATGCCCATCACCTCGTCGCACGTGGTGGGCTTTCTTTTTCAACCTGGATAGATCGTTGGTAGTCCCCGGCTAGGCGTAGTTGACATCTGGATTGCTGGATACTATATACTAGTACAATTCCTCTTCTAACCGTCTGCTAACGATGGCTTCATAAGTGCCAAGAGGAATCCCTCAATACAATACCGATTTTGCGCGTTCTGCCGACGGTCACGCATCCCTAAACCTAAGGCGGGTCGTAATGAATGTGCCCTCCTGCTGGTCAGGGTTTGTGGCCCTTGGCATTGTAAGGAAAACGAAAATGATGGGAACCTTCCACCGCCTTCAGCTTTTGATTCAAGTGAAGTTGAGACTGTGCGGAACTGGGCGAACAAAGGGCGCGTTACGGTATTTGACGAAGCTGCAATGTTCTCATCGCAGGTCTCCGGACCCAATCGTATGCCTGCGAGAATGGATGATCCGGGAGCTCCCTAGAGGTGACCCATTACTCTCAAAGCCATATGCTGGCGGCAACGGGATTGATTGCCCTCAAACCCGCGACATACCTTCCCGGCCCACTTCTTTTTCGCAGGGTAATGCCACTTCTGATCCTTGGACTTACCACAACGCTTTCCGCCTGCTTATTTATCTCTCTAGTTTGAACACCCCCTTACGGATCAAGCCCTGGGTAAGGCAGCGATCAACGTTATGATACAGGACAAACAAGGTTTTCTCTGGCTCGGGACAAACGATGGCTTGATTCGGTATGACGGTTACAAGACCTTGGAGTTCAGATGTCATCCCGCGAGATGACTAGTTTTCGCGGCCATCTGGTCTATTCATTAATGGAAGATAGATCAGGAAAATTTGGATCGGTACAATGGGTGAGGGAGTGCACAGATTTGACCCGGCGAGCGATAGGTTTGCTCACTACGCACACGATGCAGCCAATCAAGGGACTTCACCTCACGATTATGTCTATGCGATCTTCGAAGACCTTGCAGGTTCGATATGGATCGGGACGCGCGATGGGGTGAGCGTGCTCAATCGAGTAGAGAACACATTCGAACCGCCCAGCGGCAGGACAGCTAAACTCGCAAGCCTGAAAGGAGTAGAAGTCACCGCGATCTTTGAATCGAAAACTCGACCCGGGGTGCTTTGGATCGGGACTTGGGGTGAGGGTCTGGTCAAGCTCTACTGTGACACTGGTGAACTCGTGTATTAACAACACTCTCCCCATCGTCCGAACAGTCTGAGTAATGATTACATCCGATTCATCTGCGAAATACGGGCAGATACATCTGCGTGGTGGATTGGAACCGAAGGTGGGGGTTTGAATGTTTTCGAGCCCGAAAGAGTATATATTTCATAATCTACCGCAGCCATCCCGGACAGGAGCATGATTTGAGCAGCAATTTCGTGAGGTATATGTACGAAGACAGGTCTGGATTGCTCTGGATCGGAACAAACGGTGGAGGATTGAACACCTTCGACCCCTTGAAAAAGGAGTTTACCCAGTTCAGGCACGCTCCGAATGTTGCTCAGAGTCGTGCCACGACTTCGTCCGTGTCTTGAGGATCCATCAGGTGTCCACTGGGTGGGAACGGACCAGGGCCTGGACCGGTTCATTGTGAATGAAAAGTTTGTCCATTACTTGCACGACGACGGCGACAAGCATTCCCTCAACAATAATCGCGTGTTTGCAATTCGGGAAGACCGCCTCGGTGTGATCTGGGTCGGAACGGCAGGCGGAGGCCTGAGTACATTCGACAGAGTTCGTGGTATCTTCACAACTGTGATGAAGCAGACGAAATGCTGGACAAAGTGGGGCATGGAGTTCATACGGTCGATCTACGAAGATCGGGCTGGACCAATGGATTGGAACGGGCCATAGTTGGCTCAAGAATAGATCTGATGGCAGCTTCGCATCGTATAAGGTTCGAACCGACCATCCGATGATGGCACAAATGACGTCCTCACGATGCATGAGGACAATCTCGGGATTTGTTGGGTCGGCACAACAGAGGGGCTCAATACGTTCGACCCCAAGAAAGGGAAAACGCATGTTGCGGTTGACGTAAGACTCTTGGACTCTACGCGTCCAAGTATCGGACCTGTCTATGCAATTCTCGAAGATCACGCTGGACACTCTGGTTCGGAACTACGAATTCCGGACTCATCTGCTACACGAGGGGAAATTCGACCTGGCGGAGATTTACCCATCGATTCGGAGACAAGAACAGTTTGAGCCATGACAATGTCCTCTCGATCCTCTAAGACAAAGCAGGAACGCTTTGGGTTGGGACTTTGTAGGACTGACAGATTTCATCGAGACGGACAGTCCTTTGAAGCTTTTGGATTTGATGATGGCCTTCCCAACGACAGAATTTACTATATCCAGGAGGATGATTCGGGTAAACTCTGGTTCAGTACCGACAATGGTCTATCTCAATTTGATCCGGCATCCAGAGTATTTAGAAACTACGATGTCCAAGACGGACTCCAGGGAGACGAGTTCAATAAGGGCGAGCTGCAAGACCAGAGACGAAATCATGTTTTTCGGAGGAGTAAATGGGATCAACATGTTCGATCCGGGGAGGATTCAGGATAACGCTCACGTACCTTCGATCGTTCTGACGGCATTCAGGAAGTTCGACAAGGATGCAAAGTTGGGAAGGCTGCTTTCTTATGTGATCGGGTCGAGCTGTCCTACAATGAGAACTTTTTCTCTTTTGAATTTGCGGCACTGGATTACCGTAATCCACAGTTGACAAGTACGCTTACGAACTCGTAGGATTTGATAAAGACTGGGTGTTCTGTGGGACGAGACGTACGGCTACATATACAAACCTCGAAGGTGGTAACTACGTTTTCAGGGTGAAGGGCTCCAAGAATGACGGCGTTTGGAATGAGCAGGGCATTGTCATCGACGTCGTTATCACCCCTCCGTTCTGGCAAACGGGATGGTTCCGCGCGCTCGCTCTTGTTTCACTTTTCTTGTTACTTGCGGCACGGTTCGCTATTTGAAATGAAGAAGTTGACCCGGCATATCGAGCAGCTTGAGCAGGACGTGCTCTCGAGCGGGAGAGTACGTGTTCCCGGACACGGACGACGAAGTAGGTTCAGCCCTGTCAGAAATCACGATTTGACAGAGTTGGTAAAGAGGAATTCGACAGCCCACGCAGATGTCCATATTCACACTCTGATCGATCGCGAGAGGTCACACAGAGTATCAACCAAATTGTTTGGGCGATCAACCCCAAGAATGATCCGCTGGAGAACCTCGTAGCCTATATCCGGCACTATGCGGTGCAATACTTCACGGCGAGTCCGATCGGTGTCATCTACTTCTCTTACAGTCCCAGAGATCGCATCTTTCCGCTGAAGCCCGGCGCAATGGTCTTTCTGGCTGTCAAAGAAAGCCTGCACAATATCGTGCAGCACTCAACCGCAACCGTAGCCGTGACTACACTGCGCTACACCGGAACCACCATCGAGATTCTTATTGAGGACAATGGAGGGGATCTTCCAACTGAGACGCGCTCTTCGTTTGGCAACGGGCTCGAAAACATGACCATGCGGCTGGCCCAAGATCAAAGGGAGTCTGCGAAGTGCAATCGTCACCCGGCGCTGGCAGACGGGTCCGCATTCGCCTTTGGCGGGTCCAAAGGCAGATTACCTCATTTGAACGATTGAAACCTTAGAAAGATAAATCTATTTATTCCAACATAGAATGGTCCTTTTAAAGCAATGGCGATCAAGGTTGCAATAGTTGAGGATAACGAAGGGATACGAGAAGGACTGTCGCTCCTCATCAATGGCTCGACAGGATTCCTGTGTGCAGCCACGTTTCACAGTGCCGAACAGGCGCTAGCGATGCTGCCACATGATTGGCCGGACGTCGTCCTGATGGATATTCACTTGCCGCGCATGTCAGGGATAGAATGTGTGGAACGGCTCAAAGAACGGAACCCGAATATCCAGATCGTTATGCTCACGGTGCACGAGGAAGACGACAAGATCTTTCGCTCTCTGGTGGCAGGCGCGAGCGGCTATATTCTTAAGAATACTCCGCCGAGTGAACTGCTTGAAGCGATTCAGACGGTCCACGACGGGGGATCGCCCATGTCTGACGGCATTGCCCGCAAAGTGGTAGAGACATTCCGCCGGGCCGGCCGCTCTTCCAAAGAGACTGAGAATCTTTCCGAGCGGGAGACGGAGATTCTCGGCTATGTGGCCAAAGGTTACCACGACAAGGAAATCGCCGAGAAACTCTTTTTGAGCGACGCCACCGTGCGTGCGCATCTCCGCAATATCTATAAGAAACTGCATGTCCGTTCCCGTACGGAAGCACTTCTGAAGTACCTGAAAAGGTAGATCACGCTTCACAGGCAATTGTCCTCGCGCCCCTCCTGGACCGTTTAAGCCCCCTCTACGACAAAATGATGATGAATCGTCGATTTTGACGTGTTCAACTTGAAAGATTACCTCATTTGGACTATTTCGCGGCCGATCTCTCGTCGCTACTATGTACTTCGTAATTCGATTCGGTGCTTTACCGACGGATGCAATCCGGGCTGAAACACTCGACATGAGGAAGTCAGAATGAAAACCATAATACAAACTTCGGCTCTCCTTTTGTCTTTTGTGCAATTATGTTCTGCACAGAGTTCTTGGATCAAAACTGGCGATATGCCCGAGAGTCGCTATTTTCATACTGTAGATGAATTGGCTGGTAAAATATATGTGGTCGGCGGATTGAATACTCAATTGAGTGCGGCCCCGAAAACAGTCTTGGTTTACAACACAGCATCAGGACAATGGACACAGATCCCTTTTTTCAATAACAAATCCATATATGCACATGCCAGTTGTGTTGTTGCCGGTAAATTGTTTGTGATAGGAGGCAATGATAGTAGTAATACGACTCTGGCAACGATGGAGATGTTTGATCCTACTACTGGTGACTGGGTATCTAAGAAAGCGATGCCCACGGATAGAAGCCTTTGCGCTTGTGCTTCAATTGAAGGGAAAATCTATGTAATAGGTGGTGGACGAACGATAGGAGGCAATATTGATTTTGCTGGATTGAACACTGTCGTAGTTTATGATACTATCAGTGATACCTGGACGCAATTGGCAGATATGCCTACGAAACGATGGGGCCTTTCAGTCGTCGCGCTGAAAGGGAAAATATATGTTGTTGGTGGCGTCTCAGTTGGAACTGTATCTACTGTTTATGCATCTGCAGAAGTGTATGACCCTCAGGCAAATAGTTGGACTACTAAATCCAGCATGCCAACTGCAAGATATAACCTAACTAGCTGTGTATTGGATAGTAATATTTATGCAATTGGCGGGTGGCTCCAGAGCGAGAGTCCGGGCCCAATCTACGATAAGGTCGAAATGTATAATCCCGAGAGAGATCAATGGAATACTATAAACCCTCTGCCGGTTGCGCGTGCGGGACTTGCCAGTATTGTGCTTGATGGTAAGATATATGTTTATGGCGGCTCACGCACAAATCACCCTTTGATTGGAACTTCAGCAATCTACGAATTCTTACCCAATAGCCTGGAAGTTGAAGAAGTGAAAGTCTTACCAACAGAAGTGTCTCTTGAGCAGAACTATCCCAACCCGTTCAATCCGTCGACAACCATCCGTTACGCACTGCCAATCAGGGCACACGTCACCTTGAACGTGTTCAATACCCTCGGCCAGCACGTTGCAGAGTTGGTGAATGGAGAAATCGATGCTGGAAACCATGATGTGAAGTTTGACGGCACTGGGCTGGCAAGCGGAGTGTACTACTATCGTTTGATAGCTGGGGGCCATGTGGTCGCGAAAAAGTTCCTTCTGATGAAGTAAACAAGGATTCTCCGACAATGAGAGCTCCCATGTGCAATGGCCCATCGTGCTTGATGAATCGTAGCTCCTCACGGGCAATTCCTTCCCACCAGGAGTCCATAAACAGAACATTCTGCCTACATATTCTTTCTATTTATCGGTTCAAAAACGCCACTTCCGCGGGGGTTCCATGAAACACAGCTCAATTGTGATGTCCATACTGCTTTCCGTTGGCATTTGTTCAACCGTGCAGTCGCAATGGGTGCAAACCAACGGACCCAACGGCGGTCAGGTTAATTGTCTTGCGGTCAGCGGTACGACTCTCTTTGCCGGGACAAACGGCGGGGTCTTTCGTTCGACTGATAACGGCACTAGCTGGACTGTGGCGGATGCCGGCTTGGCTCGGGATTCTGTTGTTCTTTCGTTTGCCGCGTCGGATACGAATCTCTTTGCCGGGACCCTTCGCGGCGGTGTTTTCATTTCCACTAACAACGGTACAAGCTGGGGTGCCGTCAATGCCGGCTTCCCACGTAGTTCGCACGATTCTGCTGCATATACTGCTGTCACGGCGTTCGCCGTGAGCCCCAATGGGACAGGTGGCACGAATCTCTTTGCCGGGACTGGTGACGATGGTGTTTTCATTTCCACGAACAACGGTACAAGCTGGGGTGCCGTCAATGCCGGCTTCACTCGTACGCGGTACGATACTTCTGCATATACTCCTGTCACGGCTTTCGCCGTGAGCCCCAATGGGACAGCCGGCACGAATCTCTTTGCCGGGACTGGTGACGCCCCCTCTGGGAACTCGGAAGGCGGGGTGTTACTCTCGACGAACAACGGCACAAGTTGGACTGCGAGCGGGCTGACGGATTCTTATGTCAATGATCTTGCCGTCTCTCCCAATGGGACAGGCGGCACGAATCTCTTTGCCGGCACAACCGTCTTTCTTGGGGGGTCTCATGGCAGCTGGGTGTCTCGTTCCACCAACAACGGCGCAAGCTGGACAGGGAGCAATACCGCATTGGGTCATAGTTTAGTTTCTGCTCTCGCGATAAGCCCCAATGGGGGAGGAGGCACTAATCTCTTTGCCGGGACTGGTGGCGGTGGTGTTTTCATTTCCACTGACAATGGCACAAGTTGGACGCCGGCCAATGCGGGTCTGACGGAATCTCTA
>CAWKHH010000005.1:0-461765 GCA_963849385.1 Ignavibacteriota bacterium
GCATCTGTCACCGTGAAGCTCTCCCACCTCGATGCGGAATGTCCTGGTATATGGATTTCCCTTGGCATCGACGGACCCGAAGTCGAGCGGAGAGTCAGCCGCAAAGATCAGCGCCGCGGTTGGGACGGCGAGAACCGAGACCTTCTTCTCGCCGTTTCCGGGAGTCATGTCGGTGATCAGATCAACTTTTGCCAGGGGTGATTCGGAACGCACCTGGCACAGCTCGCCGAATGTAAAGGTGAACTGGACGTTCCCCGAGATGAGCCCACCGAGCGCCCGAACGTGCGCGCCAAACGTCCCTTCCGCATAGATCGGGTTCGGGGCCATCACTAGGCAGCGCAATCCTGCTCCTACATCGATAAGGTCAACCTTCCCGAAGGGATCGATATCAATGCCTCCCTTCGCCAGCGCATAGCCGTACAGTTGACCGATTGCATACCAGCCGTCGACCCCGGGAGGCTTCCCGGTATTGTCGCACACTCTCGTCAGGTCATGTGTGAGAGCGATATCGCACCCGAAGCCGACACCAACCCTGCCATAGAAGAACGCAAAATGCTGATCACCTGTGTCATAGGCCGCCGTCAACCCGAAGGCCAGTCCTTCCGTCGGCCCGTCGGAGAAAGGCAACCGGGTGTTGGGCAGCGGGCTTCCAATCGCCGCTTCGATGTCTTTCTTCATCGGGAAGTTGTTGAAATCAGGCGCCGGGATGTCGGTTCCCGCCATGAAATACGCCGTGGACCTCATCAAACTATAAAACGTGGCGGAGTTCGGATTTTGCGGTGTTCCGACCAGGATGTGCCAGTTCTGAGGATCAAAATGGAAGCTGATAAAGCCATGCACATCCACGATCGGCTTGAGCGGGTCGCTTGTCCAGTAAGAGAAATTCCCGTCGAAAATCTTGTTGGGGAAATCGTACGTGATGGTCGCATTCGCCAGGAAGAGCGCTGATTTTCGCTCTGCGGCTCCGGGCCCGATCAAATACGCGTCGCCGTCGAAGCCGATTTTTCCGATGCCGCCGGAGGAGAGAATCTCCATCGAGAACGATACATCGGCGCAGAATGCGGCAGGGGATGGATACGTACCGATGGTTACTCCCGCTTTAAAACCCATCATCGTCTTGGCATCGGGCGTATACACCACTCCGGAATTGCTCGGACGGCCGGGATCGTTACTGTCGTCAGCAGGTGCGTTTGCCCCGTCGCCGGAGAATTTTTGGGCCTTGCCCAGGTCGGGCTGCGCTGACGAACGGGTCATGTGGTAGTACGCTCCCCCCCCGAACCCGAACAGTCCCAACCCGCTGTTGCCGAACGGGATGCCGAGATCCGTTACAAACATCCCGTCGACGTACCAGTAGTTCGTTCCGCTCACGGACCCGAACTGCGCAGTTGCCTTCGCTGCGAACATCTTGGCAAACGTGGCGGACACCGCACCGCGGAACCCATTGCCATATGTCGGGTGATCATGATAGAACGCAATGCTGCCATCGATCGATACTGCACCGATATCAGACTTGACGTCGATCCGGTCCAGCTCAACGTCGTCGAATGCGAACTTTTTCGGGAAGTCGCTGAACGGCATCTTGGCCCAGACGGTGAACGTCGTCTTTCCTGCAAGCCCCGGGTTGCCTTCCATCAGAACGAACACCACAGCCACATTGAGGCCCAACTTCAGCCCACTCGCGTCGCCCCCGACAGCAGGACCGATATGGTCGATCGAAATCGGGAAGCCGGAGATGGAATGCTGCGGTGAACTGAGCGACCAGCTCCCCATCGTGGCATACGGCGCCTTCGAGAGAATTCCGAAATTCTGGAACCTGATCCCCTCAAGATGCACGATGGGAATCTTCTTGAGAGCCTCGCCGACATCACCTGAGATAAGGAGGCTTCCGTTGAGGAGCGCCTCACCTGAGAATGACCCCGCGCTGTCTCTCAGGGCGATGTGCGAAGATTTGTCGAGAGTAAACGTCGCCGCCCAGAGATCCGATTTCATATCCGCCGTCGGGACGATGTCGAAGTCGAACGCGAGCTTGCCTGTCGGGCCTGCCGGATGGGAAAGAAGTGCGGCATACTGGAGCGGACTTGCCTCGGTGCAAATCGGCAGCATGAGGCGCCCGTTCAGCGACCCGCGGGCAAGACTGCTGCTCACAAGGTGCAATTCAAGATTGTCGATGCTCGCCCCCCAGCCGGCGAAATCGCCCTTGGGGAATTGCAGGAGGTTTGCGGCGAGGAAGTCAGCGGTGATGCCGGTACCGTCAATGAGGAAGTTATCAACTTCGACCGTCGGCGGTCCGCCATTGTGTGTTGCCAGCGACGGCGGCAGCGTAAGAGACGCCTTGCGGATGAAGCACCCGTGCCAGTCAACTCCCTTCGTTCCGACGTAGCTCGCCGGAAACACGATCCCGTCGGGGTTGCGGACATCGGAATGATCGTATGACATTTCCTGGACATTCAGCACGAACCCGTTAGCCCCTGCCAGCATTGCCTTGTCGAGAGTTGCCGCGGCGATCCAATCGCCTTTCTTCATGACGACGGCCTTCAGGTGGGCTTTCACCTGATCCACGCCGTTGTCAGGATTAGGGACCATCCAATCGCGCGGCATCGAAACGTCTGCTGCAATCCGGAGCTCCCGGAACCCGTTACAGTCCCAGGCGAAATACGTTCCGGATCCGCCGGCAGGCTGGGAGCCTTGAAGCGGAAACCGAACGAACCGGGTTTGTCATATCCAATGTCGGCTGCCAGGTAGAGTACACCCTGGCTGCTGGAAATCCCTCCCGGGGTAAAGCATATATTTCTTGCACCGAGCCCGATCGCCATACCCGGCCCGAGGTCAGGCATGTCGTACGACGTGATCGCGTTCAGTTTCGCGCTCGTCGGCTGAAAGACCATGCCGATCACCGCAAGGACGAACCGCTCTCCCGCAATTTCCTGATCCACGCCGATCGGCAGGCCGGTCGGCGTCGAGGATACGAATGCGCTGACAAGACGGGATCCCTGGGAGGCATATCCGTAATAGGTGGTGATGTCGGCATTGGACATGCCGAGGGCATTGCCAAAATCGTTGGCGATATTCTGCGGGATGGGCGAACCCTGCATCTGGAGCGCGAAGACATCACCGTCAAATACTTGTTTCTCCGCATTAACTTTGATGTTCTTGAACGCAACCAGGACGGGTGCTTTCAGAAACGGAACGCTGATTGTTCCCGCACCCGTGAGTGCTGCCCCGCTTCCGCTCGCCTGGGTTAACGTCATTGCGAACAGGCCCACCTTCAGGACATCGCCCATACTAAAGGACCCACCCGGAGCTTGATCGCTCGGAAGCGATGTGACACACGGATCGTTACAGTCCCCGCTGGATTGCGCCTGCTGCGGCGCAGATGCCGTTGCCTTTGATGAATCGATTGTGAACGACGAGACTTCGCTCTTGCCGTCGTTCTTCGTTGCCGCCTTCCCTTGCGCGTCAACCGCTTGCACCTGCCACGCAAACCCGACCGCCGACGGATATAGTGTAAATGCCGGGTTGGCAGGCGCGTAGAAATAGGTCGGCGCTGACCACGTGATCTGCACCAGCGGTTGATTTGCGTCGATGGCGTTCTTCGGTGTCTGCCCCTTGTAGATCGGCGCGATCACCAGCTTGTACGAAATCGAAGCGCCACCGGGGACAGTCACCGGAGTCCACATGAACGTGGGTGGTACAATAGATGAAATAACGGCCCCGTCCATTGGCGAGGTCAACACCGGCGGGTCCGGTACAAGGACCGTGAAGTTCCTGCATTTGATTCCGGTCGTTGTGATTTCCGTTCCCTGCGAGCTCACGAGCTTCACACAAAATTCGTAATCCCCTTCCGGAATACTGTTTGTAGATGCGGCAGCATTCTTGTATTTCGGGTCGAGGAACACCGCGGACGCGACAACGACGTCGCGTCCGAACTTTGTGACCGTGGCGGCCGGGTTCATCGAGAATACCGGAATGGCCGGGTCATTCACCTTAGAGGAAGCCACGAGAGCGTTGGTGTTCAAATCGTGGATTGTGAATTCAATATGGGCGTTTTGAAAGACCCCATTGGGGTCGGTCTGAATGATGAGCTGAATTGTGCTGGGATCCTGCTCCCACACATCCAGCCGTGCGGGCATCGGATTGCGCAAGATAAGCGTCATGGTCACCGCGCCAAACATGGACTGAGCGGCCAGGAACATCATAAGCGCTATCGTGAACCGTCTCATCATATTCATCCTCTCAGAACGAATAGCTGTATTGCAGGCTGCCCATGTGCTCCCTGTACGACGCCGACGCGGAGCTGGGATCAAAGTTGTACTGGCTCGTGGACAATGATAATGTGAATGTGCCCCACGTGCCGGGAGAATATCCGAATGTGAGCCGGCCGGTGACCTGGCCGTCGTCGCCGGTGGTCCTGACCTCGGTGTAACCCACGGTCAGGTTTGTGGAGAGTTTGTTGTCGAAGAACGAGTAGCCGATCGTCTCATTGATGCTCCGGACGATAGTTTCCAGAATCTGTGTGGCCGCGTCCGTGTACATCACGCTCGTCGTGGAGGTGAGCGTGGAAGGCCATGCATTGATCCACGATACCACCCCGGTGTTCGTTTTGTTGTCACTCAGGGCCCCGGTCACCGTGTTGAAGTCGGTGAACGACTGGAGTGAGTAGCTGAGAAAGGCAGTCGACGTTGCACCAAACGCCTGGAACGTATAACGCGGCGACACCGTAAATGATTGGGAGATATTATCGATCCTGAGTGTATCATTGCGCGGATTCGATTGCATCCCGTAGTTCGAATACTGGAGATCGACACCCCACTCAGGTGCTGGTTGCAGGCTGATGCCAAGGTTTCCGATAATACGCTTCGTGGTTGCGAGGCGCGTGTTCCGGAGGTTGTTATACCTGAGGCCGAGCGATCCCCTCAGGGTAAGCTTGTTTCCAAAAAGGCGGGCGGTCGGGGCAATCGTCCCGTCCAGAACGTCGTTCGGCAACTGGGCATAGCCGAGCGTCACGTACCCCGGCCCCACCCATCGACCGGTGAACTGGAGTGACCAGACATTTGAAGGGATGATCATGAGCGATGCAGTGGCCGCACCGTCAACCTGGCTGGAGCTGCGCGGGGTGAAGACATTTGAGACTGATGATGGGACGTCTTCGAGTTCCGGGCTTCGGGTATTATTGGTAAGGGCCGAGACGGCGAACTCCCCACTCAGGAACACGGCCCGGCCAATCAGCGGCACACCCAGCTGCACCGATGCGGCGATATTTTCCAGCGGAGTGACATCGGGAAGAGCGTTGGCCAGAGAAGAAGAATCATCCCACGCGCGCATGATGTTCAAGTGGAGATGGAAATCCGATTCGGCGCCATACCCTAGCTTGGCTGCCCACGCCCAGCGTTCGTATGCTCCACGGAACCCGTTCAACGTATCGGGATCAATGGATCTCTGAATCATACCATACAGGAACGATACCCGAATGTTCCCCGGCGTCAACTCGACGCCGCCGCCCAGTATGCGGGAATCTCCGAACGTGAGGTCCGAGATCCGTTCCGAGAAATACCCTCCATGAAGCGTCAACCATCCTCCGAATTGCGGATTCACCCCGAACTGGTTGAAGGGCTGCCGGAACCCGCGGTCTTCACTCGTGACATACAGTTCAAATGGCAGGCGAATCTGGTCGAAGAGTACGAGAGTGGGAGCAAAGATCGCACGATACGCGCTGTGAGGCCGCCGTTCATCGATCCCCTGAGATGAATACATTTCAGAAGAGAGATTGATGGAACCTTCCAGACGGGTCGGGGAAGTTGATTGTTGCGCGAGCCCCCCGGTATAGAAGAGGGGCAGAAGAACCAACCCCGCCAGGAACACCTGACGGGAGAAGCCATGTAACGATTTGGTCATACTGTTTCCTTCGCCTGCGCTGCTACCTATCCGATTGATACAGTGACAAATCGAGAAAACGAGCTTGCTTGAAAGGGGATAACGAGAAGTGGAATGGAATAGTTCCCCGGCTCTTCTTGAGGCAGCGAGAAGCCGAACTTCAGGCTGCTATCGAAGCGAAGAATGCTGAATGGAAACGGGAGCAGATTGACCGCGATGGGGCAACGAAAAGGGCCTTCATGAGGATTGCATTGAAGATTTCAGGGTTGGAGGATCTGGTGAAATGCCAAGCCTCTCAGCTTGAGACGCTCAACAAGCAACTCGCCGTGACCCAGACTCAGGTGCAGGCCATCACCCGTCCGGTTGTCGCGAAATCTTTCCAGGTAAGTGATGAGAGCTCGAAGCCAAAATCTGAGAGGGCTTCGATGATCAGATGGGCGTTGCTTTCGGAGGACTTTACGAACACGTCCAAGTCTCCGGTGTACCGCGGGTGAGCATGAAGCGCAAATGCATATCCACCGACAACGAGATACTCCACGCCATGTTTATTGCACATTGTGCCCGCTGGAACCTCGAGCTCGACAATGTCTCCGACCCGGTAGAGTCCCATGACGTTAAGCGTTTAGGTGAGTTCACTCTCTAACACTTCGGCTGGCCGGACGATCTCATCGATCAGCGGGCTCACAAGGTGCTTGTAGTCCCGCCACTCCATGGACAGTGATGTCGAGAAGGAGCAGAGGCGGAACACCACCGTCCCACACTGCTCGAACGAGGCATCCGCCACGACGCGAATGGCAAAAAGGTTGCCAAAAGGAGGGGCCGTCCCGATGTCGCAACCGTTGAACAGGAGCTCCTGCTCCCACGCGTTCACTTTGGTGATCTCCCTCGCACGAAGAGTGGCGAGCAACTCGGCGAGGTCTACTTTGCGGTCGGCGGGAAAGACCGCCAGGGCAAGTCGGTGATCTGCCTTGTAGAGTTCCGTCTTCATGACGTTGCGTTCACCGACACGGTGGATTCGGGCCAGGTCGATTGCCGAATACACCGGAGGGTGGGTGAGAACCCGGAACGTCACGGCGTTTGAGCTCAGGTAGTTAATCACATCAGCGATAGCCATCATTGAGTCTCCTCCCTGGATGCATGGTGAACTTTAGGGGTGACCTAAGAACGGATCGCTCGGGCTGAGCGTGCCGGCCAGAGCACGGGTGTCACTTCGGAACCGTGCGTATCATTATGCGTCGGCGGGCTTTCCTTGGTTCCGAAACACTCGAGGCACAGCCACGAGTCGTCTTCAAAGTAGAATCGGGCGAGGGAGACGCTCTCGTGCGTCTTACCGCAGAGTCCGCAGTGCCTGTCCATCGGCAGCTCCTTTCGTTGGTGGTTACCAGTGACACACCCAAGAAGCATGCCATCCACCGGACCCGGAATGTGAAGCAAAAGAGGGAAGAATTCAGGCCGGAGAGAATGAGGTGCGAATAAATAGTGCGCAGCTGGGAGGGGAAAGTGAGCTAAGTGTCAGATGAGAAAGGGTTTATCGATGCGTACAGATCAAGCGCAGCAGTCACTCCTGCGTATCGGTCGCTTTCAAGTTGTTTTGCTTGATCATATTTTGCAGCATCCGCCGGTCCATGGAAAGTGCACGTGCCGTCTGCGAGACGTTCCAGTTGTTCGCTCTCAGGCCTTCAAGGAGGAAGCGCCGTTCAAGCTCCTGGAGGTATCGATCCTTGAGCCTTTTCTTCTGCTCGAGGAACTCTTTGTACGACGAGGGAAGCGACTCCTCCAGCGTGGAGAAGGGCTGATCGGAAGGAAGGTCCTGCACACGGACATAGTCGCCACGTGCGCCGACCATGGAGCGCACGACGACGTTTTCCAGCTCGCGGACGTTCCCCGGCCAAGGCTGGGCTTTCAGATATGTGAGAACATTCGGTTCAAAGCCCTTGAGTTCCTTGTCGACACTCTGACGGTGTTTCAGCAGGAAGTGCTGGGCAAGCAACGGGATATCTTCCGAACGGTCGCGCAACGGGGGGATCCGGATCTGAACCACGTTCAAACGGTAGTAGAGGTCCCTGCGGAAACGGCCCTCCCTGACTTCGAGACCCAGATTACGGTTGGTCGCGGCGACAATGCGGATGTCGAGTGGGATCCGCTCGGTACCGCCAATGCGTACCACCGACTGTTCTTCGATCGCCCGGAGGAGTTTGACCTGGAGCTCAAGAGCGAGCTCGCCGATTTCGTCGAGGAACAACGACCCGCGATCCGCCTGTTCGAATGTGCCGATACGCCTTGCGGTGGAGCCTGTGAACGAGCCTCGCTCGCTTCCGAAGAATTCGCTTTCCAAAAGTTCTCGCGGGATCGCGCCGCAGTTCACCGCAACAAAAGGGTTCGCTGAGCGGGGACTCAGCGCATGGACGGCGCGCGCGATCAATTCCTTTCCGGTCCCTGTCTCCCCTTCGATGAGAACCGTAAACTGCGTAGCCGCGACCTGCCGGAGGGTTTTAAGGACCTCCTGCATCAGCGGACTCGCCGTGACGATGTTCTCAGCCCCTTCGATGGACCGCAATTGTGAGCGCAGCTGCTCATTTTCCCGCAGCAGCAGTACGTGCTGTTGGGCTCGGGTCAGTGCGACATCCAGTTGGTCAAGGTTCACCGGCTTGACGATGTAGTCGAACGCCCCCTGCTTCATCATGGTGACCGCGTTCTCAATCGTTCCGAAGGCGGTCATGATGATGACCGGGACCGGATGATCACCTTTGCGGACCTCTTCAAGGATGACCTCGCCCTCCACATCCGGCATCTTCAGGTCCGTGAGCACAATGTCGATCCTGTGCTGCTTCAGCATTTGAAGTGCGTTGAGACCACTGTCGGCGAGGATAAGCGTGTAGGAATTCCGGAGGTTCAGCTCGAGAATGCGTCTGGTCTTCTCTTCGTCGTCGACGATGAGGAGCGTGCAGGAGGTCATGGCCTGCTCCCGTCGATCGGGAGGTCAATGTGAAAGGTCGTCCCGGCAGTGTTCGATGTGTACGTAATCCTCCCGTGGATGGTCTGGATCAACATGAAGACGATGGGCAGTCCCAGCCCCGTACCGGTGGGTTTGGTCGTGAAGAAAGGGTCAAACAACCGTGCCTGATGTTCAGGAGCGATCCCGTGCCCTGTGTCCCGCACATTGATCCTGATCGTGCCTCCTTCCCCGTGGAAGGCGGAGATGCAGAGGGTGCCGGTCTGATTCATTGCTTCGATGGCGTTCAGTCCGAGATTCACCAGCGTTCGCTCGAGGTGTTGCGGCGAAGTGGTGATGTCGGGCAGACCGGGACTCACCTCCCTTGTTATACGGATCCCGATCTCCTCTGCACGAGGGCGCAGTGCCAGAAAAACGTTGTCGAGAAGAGTATCAATCCCGACAGGCTCCCAGACCGGCGTGTGTGGTTTTGCGAACTGCAGGAATTCATCGACCGTGCGGCTCAGGCGGCCCGCCTCGTCGAGGATGTACTTGCCGATCTCGCGGTGCAGAGCCATGTCCTCGGGGTTACGCAAGATCGTCTGGGCCGACGTGGAAATAATGTTGAGGGGATTCCGGAATTCATGGGCGATGCCGGCCGTCAGCCGCCCCAGTGCGGCGAGTTTTTCCATTTTCGCGGTGCGCACCGCTTCCACCCGGATCTTTTCGGCAAGGAGGATGCGTGCTGCAGCAGCTGACAGCCCGTTCGCGAAGATCGCAAAGAACTCCTTTTCGCTGACGGTGAAGTCCCGCCGGGGGGACGGCGGCCCGACCAGGAGCACGCCAAGCGTGCCCTTTCGCGCGGAAAGGGGGACAAGGCAGCCGCCGTCATAATCGGACAACATAGCGACCTCCTGATGTCTGACCACTTCCAGTGGACCGACGATGTCGTGGGCCTTCACCTCATTGGGAGAGAGTTGAGCTATAGTCGAGGACAGGCGGAGCTGAAGCCCAGGGATGGTGTAACTCCGGTACACCCCGGGGTCGTCCTCCTCCGCCATCATGTCCACCGCGGAGATCCCCAGGGAATCCATGAGGAAACGTCGTGCGGAGGCAGCAAGGGCCTCCAGCGTCATGAGGTGAAGGGACTCTTGAGTGAACTGGATGAAATCCTGCTGATAGGTGCTGGTCATGATGTGGAACTGGTAGAAGCCGGGATCGCAGCGTGGAACACCGGCCATAGGGTGTCGAAGAATTGCTGCACGAATGTACCAACGTACGCGCTAAAAATCAAACTCGGACCACGGGAGACTTCGCCCGGCATGGTCCATTCGGGTACTAGCGACGATCAGTTGCCCCTCATCTCAGCAATACGAGTGTCTTTGTGTCACTGTGATCTCCAGCTTGCAGACGGTAGAAGTAAACCCCGCTCGGCATGCTTTCGACCCTCCATTCACGAGAGTGGCTTCCCGCTGGCCCCTTGCTCCGGTCGAGATGGCACTTGAACAAAATGGCGAATTGATTTGCCTGTCTAGTATAGTCGGCATCGGTCGGGGTGGCACTGAGGATGTTCGTGGAGAATTCTGTAATTTAGATTTACGAACAAATCGGGGACTTAGAGAGGACATTCCGTTTTGACCCGAGGGCCAGGAAGAACACGAGAAGAAAAGTGGCAAGGAAGGCTATCATGTTGACTCTGAAAGTGGGAGACTCTTCTCAGAGGGAAATATCGCCACTCCGGAGGTCAGATGGAATAAGACCCCCCCACGCGATCACACATATCCGAACACGAACGGAAAGACGATCACGACGATGGCTCCCCACACCGCGTACACGGGCAGGTAGCTGGTCTGCCATCGTTCGAGGTCCGCAAACGATCCGCGTCCTCTCAGAAAGCGGATGTACAGAACGGCAGACCATGTGAGATTAATGAGGAGGATCACGTTCACACCAAGAGCGGCCAGCCGATTGGGCGTATAGCCGAACTCGCTAATGCGCGCAGAGATCGCCCACAGCGCTACTGTATCGGCCAACAGAGCACTGACCACCAACACTACCTGCATCACGTCAAAAACCCCCCGAGGCAGCTGTGCGTCTCGAGCGGAAGCAGAATAGAGCAGAAGGCCCAGAACGACCACCAACAGAAGGTCGAAGGCGATGAGAACTTCACGTTCGATATCCAGGGCTCGCCCGGTCAGGAGCATGGTCGCGAGAAACGTGACCAACAGAATGGCGAACAAAGGAGTGAAGAGGCGCGTCAATACAGGAGCCATGTTTTCGATCACGCTTTGTTTGGCCTCCACCAGCCAGGAGGCGACAAGGACCGCCCCCGCGGCTCCGCATGGGATCAGCCAAGAATGGATGAACCACTCTGCATCAACTCCGA
Source organism: Ignavibacteriota bacterium (assembly GCA_963849385.1). GTDB lineage: Bacteria > Bacteroidota > Ignavibacteria > UBA10030 > UBA6906 > Fen-1255. Next base: position 11,190 of record CAWKHH010000005.1, read on the forward strand.
TGGTTTTGAACATCATCATCAGGAATGCCGTGAAGACCCCACCCCCAAGAGCAATCAGCACGTAGTAGATAAACAGTTCGCCGGAGAATCGAATGAAGTCCATGCGCCCCGCGATCTCATTCCAGCGGCCGCCGGAGTAGGACATGCCCACTGCAAACCAGAGGGCGATCGGCAGATGTATCACTGACAGCACCTCGTTGGATCCTCCAGGCGCCAAGGGATAGATGTTGGCGAAGATACCCGCCACGGCAAATGCGACGGCCAGAAAGCTGAGCGTCTTGGCGCCGAGCCGCCGCTTCCAGGCGAAATAACCGGAGAGAAGGGGCAGCACGAAGAGACTTAGATTGCGTGCGTAGAACCCTCCGTTTTCAGCAAGCCGCATCCCGAAGAGCTCCGGCACCTTCATGAGTACGCCTGCGGCCACCGCAAGTGCAAAGGCGACATATGCGTCCGATCGAGTCCGCTCTCCCTGATCCCTAACCCCATCGGGAAGGACGACGAGCTGCTTCCAGAGGCGGTCCGAGTGCTCGCGGGCGAACTCCCGCGTGAGGTCGTCGAGCGCCCCCATGCGCTTCACAGCCACCAGGAACGCTTCATCGATCGAGAGCCCCGCCTTGACCAAAGCTGCGACCTGTTCCCGAAGGTGGTCTTCCAACTCCGCTACGTCGACGACATGGATCGCCTGTCGTCGAAGGAGATAGCTCCGCCATTGGTCGATCTGCTCTTCGAATGACACTTTTTGATCTGGACTCGCCATCGCTTATGCTCCTTGTGGTAATGGCGCGGCTGACGCCGGGTGATAGGCCGGGACGAAAACGGAGATCGCCTTCCAGATCCCCCGCAGCGTCGCGTCCACCGCCTGCCATTGCCTGCGTTCATCTACGAGCTGGTCCCTGCCCCTGGACGTGATCCGGTAGTACTTCCGACGGCGGCCACTCTCCGCAAGTTCCCATCGCGCCTTGATAAAGCCGAGTCGCTCGAGCCGATGCAGGACCGGGTAGAGCATTCCGTCCGTCCACTCCAAATGCCCTCCGGATAATTCTTGAACTCGCTTGATGATGGCATAGCCGTAGCTATCCCCTCCTGACAGGATCGCCAGAACTATCGGTGTCGAAGAAGCGGCTATCAGGTCCTTGTTGAATTCCATGATTTCGCGCGTCGCGCGGTGTCAATGGGCTCGAATGTAGCTATGCATAGCACCATTATACATAACAGTTCTATGTATGTCAAGCCCTGCGCAATTTTTTCTTTGAGCCTTGCGAAGTAATCGAGCCACCACATTATGGACTATTGTCAATCGTTTGGTAGCGGGGGCGGGAACTTTTGACTCTGCGAAAATCTACAGGTCGTTTTTGGAGAGAGTCTAGCGGTTCTTATGGGGGGATCCCTACATCAGCATTGACCAGATCATTCTGAATCGCCTACGAGAACTGCACGGAATGAACGCGCTGTATACCATCTGTGTACAGTCCCCAAAAGGATCGTAGTGCCGACCCAATGAATCCTTCCCTGCAAACTTTTCATGGTCAACGAAACCGGCCCTGATCAGGAGGCCATAGTGGGTCCTGCTCGGATAGACTTTTAAAGAGGGACAGGAGTCCTCCCTTCGATCTCGTCCAATTCGGTGTGGCAGATCGCACACTCGGAGAGCTTGACGAGAATCTCGTTTGCGCCCGGAGTCAGAACACGAATGTCAACCAGTCTCAGCGGCGTTTTCACACTGTCGAGGGAGGAAAGCCTCTCGAGGATCATCGCTTTCATCGGAGTTCCATGGTGGCCGTGCAGATTGTACTTATCTCTTCCCCGAATGTCAACTGACGGAATGGCGGCATTTGATTTTTCGAATGGCATTGTGTTAGTTGTTCCGCAAGCAGGGCGAACAAGTTTGAGTCCGGTGCACACTAGGCGAACGGGCTTCAACTGGGTGCACGAAGGTCAACAGGTGTCGCGGGGCTCGCCAGGTCTCGAGGAACTCGAATGGTGAAATTACGCTGTGGCATGGATCTGCTATGACGGAGGACGCCGAACGTGAGCCGGATTGGACGACGCGTACCATGCTGGTCATGGCGAGCGGGCTCCTCTTGTTTACTGCGACGCTGTACTGGCGCACACTGTTGACGAATTTCGTGTACGACGACTGGTTCGTCCTCGACGAATTGCAGAATGCAGGAATTCTAAACACACTTCTGCAGCACGTTGATCCGGTGGGTGCAATTATCTATCGGCCGCTTGCTTGGTTCTATTTTGCCGTCATGTTCGGGCTGTTCGGTCTCAATCCGCTTCCGTTCCACCTGGTTGCACTCCTTCTTCAGGCACTTAACGGGACGATCGTCGCATGGATAGGAGCCAGGCTCTCCGGGAAGAAATTGACTGGTGTCCTTGCCGGCGGAGTCTTCATTGCGCATTCGTCTCTCCATCTCGACTGTTTTCTCTGGTGTGTGGGGATCTACGATGTCGGGGCGATGACGTTCGCACTGCTTAGCATGGTCTTCTTGATGCAGGGACGCGCGAGGTGGTCAGCGGCAGCAATGGCGTCTGCGTTCCTTATGAAGGAAGCTGTGGTGTTTCTTCCTTTGCTCCTTCTCTTCTGGGTTCTGCTGGCAAATCGTCCACTGCGCGATCTTACGTATCATGGCGTCGTCACGGGGGCGTATGTGTGTCTGAAACTCCTTGGTGCATCGCCGTTTGTCACCCCGCGCGACAGCGGACACGCGATGGAGCTTTCCGGGTCTGTGCTTCTCGACCGGACCTCCGAGTATCTCAGCTGGCTTGCGACAGCCTTCCTGCCGATGCTGGAATCGCATCCCTTCGACCACATAGTTCCGATCCTTGTCCTGTTGTTGCTGTGCGTGTGGGGGATTGCCCGCTACCGCCTTGAACGAAGGGTTCCACCAACGATCGTGTTCTTCCTCCTTGGCTGGATCGTCCTTGCTTTGATGCCGGTCCTCCTGTTGAAGAACCAATCGGCCCGATATTATAGCGTCCATCCGCTTGTCCCTGTGGTCATGCTGACGGCAATCATGTTGAGCGAAATCACAGCTCGCCTGTCGCGGAATGGAAGGGCGGCTGCCGCAATGTTTTTCCTGGCCTCCATCGCCATCGCGAATGCCTGGCATGTGGAATCGATGTTTTCGCAAGGCCTCCGTCAGGTAATCATCAATGACGGCTACTTCCATCTGATCAAGCGCACAGCGGCAGTCGAAGCGATATACGACACTCTGCGGAATTGTCCTCAGGGCGTCCCACACGGCGCTACGGTCTTCATCGACGGAGTTCCGTTGGACGCTGTTGGAGGCGACAGGGCAGTGCGCCTGTGGTTCCGCGATACCACACTCCATGTGCAAGCCGGCCGTCCGCCGCTAGCCCCGGACAGCATGCGCGGGCCGGGTAGTGAGAGAGGGTCCGTGGTGTTCATCGACCTGCGGGAGGCGTCGCAGCCGGTTCTCCGTTGAGCGACACCCGGCCCTGCCTGGATCGAAACCCCGTTCACGATCGAGCGAAATGCGATCCTCATTTGACTCTTGCCCGAATCCTGTAACTTTTCATTATTCCATCCGCGTCCAACATGGCGAATCCGGACCACTTTCGCTGTTTTGAAAAGTGTATCAACCAACCGGACAGAAGCCCAGATGCTCAGCTCCTTCCTCTCGTTTTGTCTCCGATTCTTCAGATCAAGGAATCAGCTTTAGCTGGAGATCATCTTCCTCCGAAAACAGCTCGAAATACTCGCTCGTACGTCCACGAGACCCCATACGGGGGACTTTTTGCATCCATCACGCCGTTTGTCTGTCGTAGTGATGATGCAACCCGCCCAAGACATCGCTCCGGCAAACAGGACCACCTCTCTGCTCTCGTTCCCCAGGCCTCGGAATTCCTTGCTGAATCCCCTGATGTGGTTTCCTTCCCTGCTCTGCAGAAAGAGAACCCCATTGAATTCCATTCATGATGCGTGGAACATCACTCAACTGAGCGATCGCGATGGTATAGTGTGTTGGATGGAATACTGACGATGGACAGGCGCCCGCGAAAGGGTACTTGACTACGAAATAACCGGACAATACAAATCTAGGACGAGGTCGCTCAAGACGTCAGGGCTTGAGTGAAACCGCTCCAGGGCGGTATGCGGTCCAAACGGATGATTGTTCTCCTTGCACCACTCAGCGAGTTCCTTCCAACCATCGGGGATCGCGTTTTCGGGGTGACCTTGTACCTCACAACGCGTAACGGCGTACATCCCACCCATGAATTCCCCTATCCGAATATCTCCCTCAGGTTCAAGGTCCACTCCAACCTTCATCCAGAATTCATAGCCATAGCGAGTGTTGATGGGTATTGGATATGGATTATTGAAGCCAAAGATCGGATGGCTAGGTATGTCGTCGAGAAAACCCTTGGGTCGAGCCCACTGGGCCAATTTCCTCCAGGCCATCTCTTCAGGGGCCACGCCGAAGCCATATGCGCTCGCGACGCGCATAGCCTCAAGGCGAACAATCTCAACCTTGATTTGCGTCATAGATTTAACTCATATTGTCCTTGGGATTAATCGGGGGCGTCATTTCATAGCGACGATCACAAAAGAGGGCACCGCAGAGTTCTCTGATATCAGGAGGAGTTTTCAGCCAGCTCGACGTTGTGGTATCGAACTCTCCAAGTCCCTGCAATTCCCGGTATTGTTCTCCGTCAAAAGCTCAATGCCCATGGCAACCGCCTGACCCTCGTCAAAATTCCATCCGCGAGCAAGATAGCGAATCCAAATTGAAATCGCTACTTTGTTCTGTGCGAATGAACAGGACAAAAAGCCGAAATGATTAGACCCTTACTCTCGTTTTGTCTTTCGCCATTCAAATCAACATCTCAAGTCCGATCCGAGAGTATCTTTCTCCGAAAGCAGCTGGGAATACTCGCGCGCACGTCCACGAGCCCCCGACTGCAGTCTTCCGATAGGTTCTTCTTCAGCCTCATGACCGATGCATTAACTCTTGGCACTACTGTCCGGTTAAGGAGTTTTTGTTTCGCTGTAAGTTCTTTGACAAGTAAGTGTTAGACGGTTTTTTCATTGGGATCGATTTGAACTCTGATGTACCTTTGGGAAGAGACTTTTCTTCCGTCAGCATCCCTTTCCAAAGGACATTGGCATGAATGTTGGAAGAACCGTCTTTTCGCAACTGATGGACTTTGTGCCCTACAAAGAGTTCCGTCGCATCGTCAAACACCATCGCGGTGAGCGTCGTGTCCGCCACTTCTCCTGTTGGGAACAGTATCTGGCAATGGCATTTGCACAACTCACCTACCGCGAGAGCTTGCGTGATATTGAAGCATGTCTTCGTTCTCTGGGACCAACGCTCTATCACAGTGGACTACGATCCGACAGTATCACGCTCAACACTTGCCGATGCCAATGAACGTCGCCCATGGAGAATCTATCAGGACTTGGCGCTCTGCTTGATTTCCCGAGCGCGTGTGCTCTACCGTGACGATCGGTTCCTGGCAGAGATCGAGACGGCGGTCTATGCCTTGGATGCCACGATCATTGAGCTGTGCCTGAAGCTCTTTCCTTGGGCGAAGGCTGCGCACCATCAGGCCACTGTGGCCGGAGTGAAGCTCCATACGCTGTTGGATGTGCAGTCGAATCTTCCTGTGTTTGCAAGGGTTTCCGAGGCCAACATGAATGAGATGCGCATGTTGGACGAACTCTTGTTCGAGCCCGGGGCCTTTTATGTCTTAGACCGTGGCTACATGGACTTCGGCCGCTTGAAGAAGATCGACAATGCCGGTGCCTTCTTCGTAATCCGCGGCAAGAAAGGCCTCCGCTTTGTCCGGGTCGAGTCGCATGCAGTCGACAAAGCGTGGGGCGTGAGGGTCGATCAAACGATCCGCCTTGTCATCCCGCATTCAGTCGAGGGCTACCCGGATTGCGTGCGTCGCATTCGGTACTTTGACGCGGAGAAAGATCGCTCGTTCATCTTTCTGACGAACAACTTTGTGCTTGATGCGTTGACCATTGCCAAGCTCTATCGCTCGCGCTGGAAGATCGAACTGTTCTTCAAATGGATCAAGCAGCACTTACGCATCAAGGCGTTCTACGGCACGACGCCCAATGCGGTAAACACCCAGATCTGGATCGCACTCACGGTCTTCGTTCTGGTCGCGATCGTCAAGAAAGAACTCAACCTCGAATGCATCGCTCTACACAATTCTACAGATTCTGAGCGTCACACTTTTTGAGAAAGAGCCGATAAATCAAGTACTTATGGATCACCAAGCGCTGATCCAGACCGCGAATGATCCTAACCAGTTGAAACTATTCGACTTTTAACCGGACAGTAGTGATAGTCAATAGTCCATGGACTATTGTCGATCATTTGGTAGCGGGGGCCCACACTTCCCTCTTTGCGCAACACTGCAGGGTCTTCGAGACTCCTCTCCACCCCCGCGCCGGCTAGAGTGCGGATTAGCGTGACCCCGTCCTCTGCGCTCAAGCCCATGTTGTGGTCACAAGAAACGTGCTTTCCCAGGCTCCGATGAGTGCATTTGACATCGTTCCACTGGGCGCTTATATTGAACTGGTTCCCTAGTCAAAGAAGAACCACATATCGACACAATGCTCACACTACGGCAAATACTCGACACACTCCGAAATCACCGGGCCTCTCTCACGCAGCGGTACGGAATTCGCACCATTGCTATCTTCGGCTCCTACGTACGAGAGGAGCAAACCCCACAAAGCGACGTCGATGTGCTAGTGGAGTTTGAGCGCCCCCTCGGACTTGCCTTTGTGGATCTGGCTGATGAACTGGAGAGTATACTCGGCATGCGTGTCGACCTCGTCTCGCGTGGAGCGCTGAACCAGAGAGGCTACGATTCCATAGCCCCGGATATTCGCTATGTCTAAGCGCAACCCGCAACTCCTCCTTGAGGACATGTTGCTCTCGATGGAGAAGATTTCCACCTACATCGGAACGATGGATAAAGACGCCTTCTTGAGGGATGCACGCACGGTGGATGCAGTTGTGAGGAACCCTGAAATCATCGGGGAGGCCGCTTCACGCATTCCTGATGTCTTTAAAGGGACGCATCCGGAAATTCCATGGCGAAAAGTCGTCGGGCTGCGCAATCGGGTCGTACATGAATATTTTGGTGTGGATTTGGAGATAGTCTGGTCTGTAATATCGAATGACCTCCCCCCATTAAAAGCTGGACTGAGGCTGATCGTCAACCCATATTGAAATCGGTCCAATAGACGTGGTTCTTGTCGCATGTCTGTTCTGGAGAAAAACATTGAATCTATCGAAGTTCTTGCAGCCCTGAAGGAGAAAGAAAACTATCGTTTCAGAATTCTGCTCAAACAACGTGATTCAACACGAATCGATCGACTGGCCCATCGTATCAATTCAGATGTTGTAGATGAGGTTGACTGCACTACATGTGGGAACTGCTGTGCCACGCTGAGACCGGTCGTTACTGACAATGAGATCGCAAGATTGTCCAGACTGGTAAACATATCAAAGGAGCTCTTTGCTGATCAGTACACCGAACATGTTGCAGATGAGAACGTGAGGATGCTCAAGGATACTCCTTGCACCTTCCTGGCCAATAAGAAGTGTACAGTATACAACGCCAGGCCTCATGATTGCCGATCTTTTCCGCACATCGAAGAAGACGGCTTCACATTCAGAACTCTGGAGATGGTTGAGAACTGCGGAATTTGTCCAATCATCTATAACGTGCTGGAGCGATTGAAGAAAGAGTTGCATTTTCGTTAGCTGTGCCTCGTCAAAAATCCATCCTCGAGCTAACACTGAGTAGGTCAAGCAAGGTTCGTGCAGATGACCAACTGCCAAAAAAGTACCCCTACAACGCAAGTTGTAGGGGTAGCGTGTAGCGGGGGCAGGAACACTGCTATACTTACGACTTTCGAACGAGCTGTCGAAGTGGCGATCACCTAGTTTTTGCTGGAAAATCGCTACCCACAGCACAACACCCTCCACACTATCTGATCAAGAGCAACTTGCGCGTCTGGACGAAATCGCCTCCGTCGCTTTTGGAGTCTCGCCTGCCTGCCGGCGAGGCAGGCCCGACGGCGGAGCCCAGAAGGCGGATTTGAATGCGGTAGTAGTAAACCCCGCTCGACAGATTCCTGCAGTCAAACTTCACCTCATGATACCCCGCCTCCCGTGCCCCATCTTGGAGAACAGCGACTGACTGCCCGAGGGTGTTGAAGACTGTGAGCATCACATACGCTCGTAGGGGCAGCCCGAACCGAATAATGGTGAAAGGATTGAAAGGATTCGGGTAATTCTGGTCAAGCACGATCGCATCCGGCGTGACTGTGCCTTTCGAATCAACCGAAACGGGCGTTCCCCATGGCCCATCATATCGTGCAGTCCATTGCCGGTTGCCTGTGCTCATGTAGCTAATTGTGGCAAAATCGAATCCCGCGCCGAGTCCAACACTTGCACCCCCAATCACAACCCTTCCAGGGTTAACCAAAGCCACTGCAAAAGCCCTGTCCGTTGAATTCCCTGGACCGTTGTATGTCGCCACCCACTGCTGACTCCCCTCATCAGAGTATTTTATCAGAGCGTAGTCCACACTCTGCATCCCGGTTGTATATCCGGCAACATAGATGCTGCCTGCATTGTCGACTTTGATGGCACTCCCGACATCAAGCCCATGGCCCTGGCCGTCGTACCGGACGGCCCACTGTTGAGCGCCTGCGGAGTCGTACTTCACCGCGACAATATCCGCATCCGTGCCGTTCCCCCAGCTATATCCGGCGACATAAACGTTTAGATTCGAATCCACAGCAACTCCGTTGGCACGATCCTCATGATCATCTTGAAGTAGGTGGTAGTACGACACCCATCGTTGCTGGCCGAGCGATGAGTAGCTCAATGTGGAGATGTCCATGCGCGGATGAAGAGCATCGGGGACTCCACTTGTCCCCGCAACGATGACATTGCCCAGCCGGTCGATGGCGAGCGCATACGGAGAATCGTCGGTGTGATTCGGATTATCAAACCGCGCCACCCATTGTTCGATGCCGCTGGCATCGTATTTTATTGTCGCAAAATCACGGCCCGTCCCTTGACCCTCACTGAAACCTGTGACCACGACATTGCCGGAATCATCAAGAGCGATCGCAACCGGAAAGTCCCAGCCGTTTGCGGGCCCATTGTAGTATACTACCCAGACTTGAGTGCCTTCCGCATCGTACTTTACGGCTGCAAAATCCCTAAACGAAGTCTTACCGGTCACCTCTCCGATGACATAAACAAAGCCTGAATCGTCCACGGCGATCCCCGTCGCACCGTTCCAGCCGCCAGCTGGACCATTGAATCGTACTACCCAACGTTCCGTTCCCAGAGAGTCATATTTGATCGTCGCCCAGTCGGCTCCATAATCAGCCCCCATGCTGAAGCCGGTGACATAGACGTTTCCCTTCCTGTCAAGTGTGACGGCGTTGATACCATCCTGCAGATTGCCAGGACCGTTGTAGCGCGCCATCCATAATTGGGTCCCCTCCGGGTTGTATTTGACAGTTGTGTAGTCCCACGAAGTTGATGTTGTGCTGTACCCGGCGACGTAGACATTGCCGTTCGGATCCGCGACGACAGTGCTTGCGATATCGGATTTGTTGACGGAGTCTTTTCCGATCAACGGCCAATCCCCGGAGGTTGTTTGCGGATGTACGCCGCCGTAGGTGACGCGATACGTCTGAGAGCGCCCGCCTCCAACAATGCCGAGCAGCAGTGCAATGCCACACAAGCATTCCCGCATCGACCAACCCGCTAGACACGAGCGCCTCTCATCCCATCGGACGCGAGGCGTGGTTGTTGACTTCATAGAAATTCCCCCATGATGCTGCTGTAATCTACTGCAGAATCATGCGATTGTCAAACGGCGGCGCCCGTCAGTGAATCGGCGGGCATCGACTCAGCCGTCGTCTCGACGCGGGGGTCACCGCAGCAACAAAAGCCGCTTAGTTGTCACGTGGTCACTGCACGTGTGCAGTGTTCGCAGGTGTGGAGCGAGATGAACTTTCATGATAGACTCTGACATTCGCATGCTCTGGTTGGCCTCCACCCGGACTTTCATCCCATCCCGCCCGAGGTTTGCGAGACGAAGTCAATGCTAACTTCGTTGGCGGGACGAGTTCCACTCTTTGAATCCCGCTCATGGGCGGAATCCAGAAAGCGGGAGATCCTCGTCCCGTTCCTTTCGGAACGGGACGGGACGGGACCTGCAACCGTCACCTACAACCACAACCCCATAAAATAAAAGAGCCTCCAGCGATTTGCCAGAGGCTCCCGTGTAGCGGGGGCCCACACTTCCCTCTTTGCGCAACACTGCAGGGTCTTCGAGAGGCTCATTCACCCGTGAACAGTCAATGCCGCGATAACCAGGCTTCTTTCGCGGGAATCGCAGCCCAAACCACTCCCCGCATAGGGGGGATTTCGTGATTTTTGATGGAGTTCTGGCCCGGATGAGATCTTGATGAGGGACAAGGGTTAAGAAGGCCGTCGGCACAATCAAGACCTTCAGAATCAGCTGTTTGGATGAATGGTACGGGAAAGCCATATCTGGGGCTACGGCAAGAACCACCGCGGCCAAGATGCACGAGTACAGCAGAGAGAGAAAAAGCCGCATGGGACCCCCTCACCTGAGAACCATCCTTCCCATTTTTCGGACTCCTGAGCTGAAGTAACCATAACCTCCCGTCAGTCCTGCATTCTTTGTCCCCCTGTGGCGATGATTGTAGTAATTGTCATCGTATGCCACAACTTCGACCTCTATGGTGTCCGAGGTGGCAATATCGAACGCCGGCAGAAAAACGTGGTCCGTATCCCCCGTCTCATTGACATCTATAGGATGGCCAATGGATTGCTCAAGCATTATGCAGGTCGAACTGTCTGACGATACACCCCGCCTGCATTTTGTGAGATCCGACGGAGAATTCAACGTTCACACGCCCCCCACCTCTCTCATTCGAATAGTCCACGCATGCACCAAGGGAAATCTATCTCCCCGCCGGAGAGAATGTGACTCTTGGAACACAATCCGAGCGCACTTGCCTCTCGTTGAATCGGCAACTCTCACCCATTCATCTCCTCATCGCACTGAAAAGCGCACTCAAGTCATGATCCGCAGTATGACTTAGTCCTGGATGACATTTTGACGACGGGCACCTTACGTTTTGCGCCTTCGGTGATTCCTCAACGACAATTCAAACCTTCCTTAAGTTTTTGTGCTTGACAAATATACGCCAATGGCGTATATTTGTCCTATGCTCATTATTGAGACGCCGGTCTTCACCAAACGAGTGCTGGAAGCCCTGACCGACGATGAGTACAGGGAACTTCAGCATTTCATAGCAGAACACCCGGAGGCAGGCAACATCATTCCGGGCAGCAGGGCCTTCGAAAGCTGCGGTGGACAATCTCAGGCAAGGGAAAGCGGGGAGGAACGAGGGTCATCTACTACTGGCTTAGGCCAAGGGACGCCATACTAATGCTCTTTGTGTTCAAGAAAAACGAACGGCGCGATCTTAGCAAAGATCAGCTCAAAATGCTCAAAGCGATTGCAGCAAAGGAGCTGCTATGAAGAAAGACGTATTTGATGAACTGCTGATGAGTATTGAACAAGGCGGCAGAATACTGCGAGGCAAGAAAGCGCCGAGCCGATCATTCCGTGTTGATAAACCAAACGTTTCGGCAATCCGACGGCACCTGGGGCTCACTCAGCAGAAATTCGCAGAGCTACTCGGGATCAGTCCGGCAACACTCCGCAACTGGGAACAAGGCAGAAGAAAACCTGAAGGTGCCGCCCGCGTACTTCTCTGTGTCGCGGCAAAATATCCACACGCTGTTTTGGATACTGTTCGCGCCTGACCTCCATAGCCGCAAGAAAACCCCGTACGGGTGACTTTTTCCATCCGTCAAGCCGCCCGCCTGTAATAATGGTGATGCAGTCCACCCAACACACCACTCCGGCAAACCGCGCCGCACTTCTTCTCTAGCTCACCAGGCTTCGGGATCTGTTGCTGGATTCCCTGATGTGGTCGCTGGCTGTTGTAGAAAGCGACGTACTCCTCGAGAATCCTCTCGATCTGAGCCCGGCCAATAATCAGGAAATTGTCCAGTGCCTCTCTTCTGACGGACCCGAAGAACCGTTCCATGATGCTATTCATGTTCGGAGCTTCAACACCCGTTTTGACTGCTACCAGATTGTACGCCAATAGGTCGATGTTGAACATCAACGTCCCGCATAGCGGGATCATGGATCAGATATGCTCTGCACGCTATAGTTTCGCTCAAAAACATCAGTTGCTGCCGGACAAATTCCCTGGTGGGATTCTCAGTGATGACGAACCGCACAATCTCACGTGTTTTGTGCGAGATGACCGCGAAGACGTAGAACCGTTGCCCCAACATAGTGTCGACCGTGAGAGAGTCCATCGCATAGATGAACCGTATCTGCGTTTCCAGAAACCTCTTCCAGGTCAGTGAACTCCGGATCTTCCCTCTCCGCCTGAAACCCTGAAGAATCTTCCGGATAGTTTTCGTGCTCAGAGATATGTCCACCTTCAAGAGTTCACCCTGAATCCGCCTCACGCCCCAGAGCAAGTTGTCGTTTTTCATGGACAAGATCAGGTTCTTGACATCTGTGGCGACAGGCTTACGACCCCTTTTCGTCGGAGCGTGTTCAAATGTCCAAAACCGCTTTATCAGTGTTCGCTGCCAGGCGAGAAGCGTTTCCGGCTTGACCAGCGTAAGCCGGTATTTGATGTCAGCGGCCTTGTTCAGAACAACGAAGAACAACTTGTCGTAGAAGCTGAAACGAACCCTCTTATTCCCCGCTTTCCTCAGCAGGATCTCGTTCTCCTTCTTGCGCAGTGCGTTTTCAGAGAGGACATTTCTTTTTGAGCGGAAGGCCTGGAAGAACAAACGGAGGAGGGTCGCGAAGAAGGCTATCATGTGTGCTCTGAAAGTGGGAGACGCTTTTCAGAGCGAAATATCCGCACTTCAGAGGTCAGATGGAATAAGTCCCCCCGACGGGGTTACGCGAGTGAAGCGCGTTTTTTGCAGTACAGAAAATCGAGCGATGGTCATCAAGCAGTGGAACAAAACGTTACATCTCGTTCATCATAACAGTACATCATACCTGGGAAACCGGTTGAAAACCCTGCTAGAGTGTAAACCAATAGCTGCATTTCACGAGGAAAATATTGTCCGGATGCACTTTCCGTAGACCGCTCAAGACTTCCGATACGGAATCACCTCCCGGCATGAGGTAGTCTGTTCTTTCCTGCGACCAAACGAAATAGAGCTGCGAGCCGGGGCGGTACTCCCACCTGAATACCAGGTTCGACCTGAACTGGGAAAATGAAAAATCGGGATTCCGAACGACGGGGTCCGGGTTGATGAAGGAAAACCTGTCGGCATACTCTGCGGCCCGGGGATTGGTGACAGTCTTGAACTCTGAGTAATTTCCTACTGTAGCAAACGGACTTCCGTAGTATTGAATGGAAAGCTCGGGTGTGATGTTATAATCAATTCTGAAGGTTGCACCCAGGGTATGCTGGTTGATCTTGCCAAGGATATATCTGCTTTCAGCATTGGTAGATTCTGTATCGACGTACTGCAGGTTATCGGTGTTTGAAGAGTAGTTGAGACCAATGGATATTCTTACTGTATTGAAGGGGGTGACCGATAGACCCGGCTGCACATATTGGTTGTGAGCGCTATGGCTGCCTGAGGAAGAAACACCGGCAGTGATATCAAAGAACACTCTTTCCGAAGGATCGGTCTTGATATAGAGACTGCTATTCCAAACGGCAGGGACAAGCACTGCAAATCCCCCGCGTAACAAGCGCGTATCCAAAGCCTGGGATGTATAACCGGAATTCGCTGAAATTGCCCATTTGTTCAGGAACTCAAGGTATATGGCCACCCTTCCTCCGGAGAAGAGATGTGTCATTCCGAAATCCCAATGATTGAACTGGGTTACGCCGATGGAATACGTCCTGAAAATGGAAACAGGTTGATTCACAAAATAGGAAATGGCATTCTCCTGCTTCACAATATCGGCGCTCTGCATGAACCCGATATCGTTCAGGTCGAGTCCGGGCGAACGCCAGTCAAGCTCAATTGAGTAACGCCACAACCCTTTACTCCCTTTCCCGATTTTGATGCTTCCACCGTAACCGGAAAGTTGAGTTCTCGTGTCGTCGTACGCTACGGTGTTTGCATCCGGTCGCTGAAAGTACCGCGCTGAGGAGTTTTGAAGAATGCTGATAGCCTGCGTGCTACCGTTGATTGTACTACCGACCAATTTTGCATCGACATAGAATTCTTTGTCATTCCATTGATGAAGCAGATCAATCCCTCCTGTGAAAGCGTTGCGGTTCAGAAAGTCGAGATGAGGGTCATTGATGAAGCGGTTGACAGCCGTAACAATGCCTCCCAAAACAGTATTGCCCTGCTCGAAGTCTTGTTGAACCCGGGCAATGACATAGTTGGTTAACGGTTCAACGCCGATGGTGCCGTCTGTTCCACTCGAGTCTATCCGGGCTTGTTCGTTGGCAGTCAGGCTGTGCAGTACCCCGACTGCGAGTCCATCCGCAGTTTTCCCGCTGATTTTTGCCGCGCTGAGTATCGTGGTATTCTCCGGAAAGTCCATGTATGTAGAAGTGCCCAATGAGGGGCTGAAGGAAGGAGCATGACCAATCCTGCGGCTATAGAAGAGACTGGCTTCATCACAATCGAAATTGAAGATGTTTTTCCCTTCAAGGAAGAACGGCCGCCTCTCCTCATAGAGTGTTTCAAAGGCCGTGAGGTTCATAACGGAAGGGTCGGATTCGACCTGTCCGAAATCCGGGTTGATGGTAAGATCGGCAGTGAAATTGCTGGACAAACCGATTTTGGCATCCAGCCCGGCGCTGCCAAACCAGGATCTTCCTTTGTCTGCAAACGGATTCCCGGGTTCGCTTGTGAATGTTCTCAGTCTCCCCACCGAGTATGGCATGAGTTCAATACGGCGTGACCCGGGTAGTCCTTTGATTCCCTGTAACTCACCGAACTGATAAAGGATTCCGGGGCCCGTTGACGATTGAGGCTCCCAGTCGCTTTCCTCCTGGAGCCGGTCTATCCAGCGCCAGCAATGCATGCCCCAGACCTGTTCATCATCGCTGCTGTAACGGAGCTGGCTGAGGGGAATCTCATATTCAGCGGTCCAGGCAGAGTCTTCCCAACCCACTTTTGCATACCACACAGCATTCCAGCTTACATCCCAATGGCTCGGATTGGTTAACAGGAGGTCAATTTTCTGACCTGCGGCAGTGATGTTGAACTCAAACCCGGTGCGATGGTCATGATAACTGTCGAAGTTTATTCCGACGACATCGCCATTGAATTCATCACGTCTTCCGGCTTTCCGGAATATCTTCTCCGGTTCGCTGTCGAATGCCCTGATGGCGACATAGATATTGCCATCGTCATAGAGGATTTTCACCTGGGTCGGCTGGGAGGGTTTCGCTCCTTCATTCGGAATCCATTGTGTATAGTCACCTGCCCATTCTCCCGTTTTCCAGCACGCGTCATCCAATATGCCGTCGATGATGGGCTTTTCTGTTGTCAAACGAGTTGTGCGGTAGACTCTAACGGACTGTTGAGAAACGCTCTTTAGTGTGTCGCCCGCAGTGTCAAGACCTGCGGCAAATATCTTCGCGCTGAAGAGCATCAGCACCGATAATGTTACGAGGGATTTGGGAGACACGATTTCGGGTTATCGAGTTGAACTGCGTCGTGGGATATTTCGAAGAACGACTGCACGTAAGGTAATGGAGAGGAAGGTAATAGTCAATTGCGAAAACGCCGGTGACACCGATGCCGGTACTTCATCACATGGGCCCTCCGGCGTTGGGGCTCTCTACGAGTGTGCTGCCTCAGTAACAGCTGCCTGTCGCACCAGGAATGTCATGATGAACTTCGCACCAAAGTCCTTCCGGGATTCGAGTCGAATGGTCCCCCCGTGATGCTCCACGATCTGCCGGCAGATTGGGAGGCCGTACCCATGACCGTTGACTTTCGTCGTGATGTTCTCGTTGAACAGTTTGTCCCTGATGGCATCATCGATGCCCGGGCCGTTGTCTCGTACGGAAAGACGAACCACGTTCTCAATCACATCGTATTCCGTCTCCAAGGTTATCGCAGTATCTGCGAAAGCCTCCACGGCATTGTTCACGAGATTCAGCAGGACCTGCTGGACCTGATCGATGTCCATCTGGATGTCAGGCACATCTTCCCCGTACGGGGGACTTTTTCCATCCGTCACACCGCTTGTCTGTAGTAGTGATGATGCAACCCACCCAGGATGGCGCTCTTGCGGATGGTACCGCTCATGATTCCCGGTCGAGCCGGCCTAGGGATTTGTTGCTGGATTCCCTGATGCGGTCGTTGACTATTATAGAAGGCGATGTACTCCTCCAGAATCCTCTCGATCTGAGCTCGGCCAATGAGCAGGAAATTGTCCAGTGCTTCTCTTCTCACCGACCTGAAGAACCGCTCCAAGATACTGTTCATATTCGGTGCCTCGACTCCGGTTCTGATCGATACCAGATTGTACGCCAGGAAGTCGATATTGAACATCAACGTCCCGCAGAGCGGGATCATGGATCAAATACGCTCTGCTGGCTATGGATTCGGTGAACAGTATCAACTGCTGTCGGACCAACTCCCTGGTGGGATTCTCAGTGATGGCACACTGGATGATCTCCCGTGTCTTGTGCGAGATGATTGCGAAGACATAGAACCGCTTCCCCAGCATGGTATCGACTGTGAGGAAGTCGATCGCATAGATGACCTGTATCTGCGTTTCCAGAAACCTCTTCCAGGTCAAGGATCTCCGTATCTTTCCTCTCCGCCTGTAGGACTGAAGAATCTTGCGGATAGTCTTTGTGCTGAGTGAGATATCGAGCTTCAACAATTCGCCCTGAATCCTCTTCACACCCCAGAGCAAGTTATCGTTTTTCATGGACAAGATCAGGTTCTTGATATCTGCGTCGACGGGCTTTCGACCTCTTTTGGCCGGCCGGTGTTCGAAGGTCCAGAACCGCTTTATCAGGGTTCGCTGCTAGGTGAGAAGCGTTTCCGGCTTGACCAGCGTTAGCCGGTGCTTGATGTCTGCTGCCCCATTCACGACAACCAAGAACAGCTTGTCGTAGAAGTTGAAATGGGCCCTCTTCTTCCCCATTTTCCGTAGCAGGATCTCGTTCTCTTTCTTGAGCAGTGCGTTTTCAGTGAGGATATTCCCTTTTGACCGGAAGGCTTTGAGAAAGAAACGTAGGAGGGTCCCCAAGAAGGCTATCATGTCTGCTCTGAAAGTGCGGGATGGTTTTCAGAGTTAAATATCAGCACTTCTGACGTCAGATGTAATAAGTCCCCCCAACGGGCTGCTGTCACCCGGACTTACACCTGCAACTAGACTTACACCAGCAAACCCATAAAAAGAAAGAGCCTCCAGCGATTTGCCAGAGGCTCTCGAGTAGCGGGGGCAGGAACATTGCTACACCTACAACTTTCGAACTAATCGCAGAAGTGGAAATTGGCTAATCCGTGCGAAATTCCGAGACAGCGCTCGCCGGTGAATCGGCGGCAATTTGTTCTTTCGACATGTCAACGCCACTTATCTCAGCAACAAAAGCCGCCTCGTTGCCATGAAGTCACCTGCCTGGATCCTGTAGAAGTACACACCGCTTGAGAGATTCTTTCCATCAAATTGGACTTCATGATACCCAGCCTCCTGCTCTCCATTCTGGAGAATTGCAGTCTGCTGGCCGAGCGTGTTGAAGACCGTCAGCGTCACGTGCGAACGGTTGGGCAGGCCGTAGCGGATAGTCGTTGAGGGGTTAAAGGGGTTGGGGTAATTTTGCTGCAGTGCGTACTCTATTGGAACGTCGCCGTGTTCAGCAATCGAAGTTACAACCGACCGAAACAGTGTATCAGCAAGAAATCCGCTTTCGATCATTGTATTATCAGACCGCAAAGATCCAACGAGTACCTGTCCTGCAACCGAATATATCTGGGTTGTTGCCGATGCAGGTGAGGCAACCCCCATATCAAGTGCAGACCAGGACACTACGCTATTCTGCGCGAAAAGATCAACGGTGTGCACGAACAAAATGAGTACAACCACAACAACACATGCGATCCTCGTAGTCATTGCCCGGTTCTCCTTCAGTGTTCTTATCGTGAAGCTGCACGTGCCGTTCTGTTTGCGAGTACCTGCTGTATCCGGGATCTTGCTTCCGTTCAATTCTTTGCCTTATTCTCCCCTGGTGTGGTTCCCACAGATCCCGGCTCCGGCGCAGGACGATTCATCTCCGGGTGGTAGTTGATGCCCATCTCAGCAGGCATGCCGTAGAGTTCGGGGTGTTGGTATTTGCCACGCTCAGCACCCTGCTTCTCCAGCTGCACCGGCGCCCCGTAGGTGCGAACCCACAGGTCGTTCCGGACCGCCTTTACTTCCCATGAGACCTCGGTGGCAGGTTTGCTTGTGCGGATGACAAACCGATTGCTTTGAATCTTTTGGACAACCATTGCTTGCACGAAGTCCGTCCCGCCTTCGTTGATCACCGTGAGCGTGTAACGCGGGTCCTTGTTGATCTCGCCGAAGTAATCCGGGAGGGCGATCGTCGCGTAGCCGTCGGCATCGGTAACCGTGTTACCTGTGTACATATTGAGCACGTCGGGGCTTTCAGCCGAGTAGTGCTGCAGGTACTTGCCCGTGGGATCTTTGGGGTGGTCTATGCGAAACGGCTTGGTACCGGATGCGCCCATGTTCCCACTGCTGTACACGCCGAAGCCGGCAGGATGGCTCGCAATGCCAAATACGCCGTAGCTGCCCAAGCTATACACACCATAGGAACCACTTGGCGCAGAGACCTCGACACCAATCCCATAATCACCAGCGAGAGCTTTCACGCCGACCCCTGCGAACCCTGGGGCAGAGGCGGAGACGCCAATCGCACCATCACTGGCGGCCCCGCTTACGTCCAGCCTTGCCTGCGGCACGTTCGTCCCGATGCCGACGTCGCCGGAATCGGTAATTATCATTTTGTTATTGGCCGGACTCCCGGTCGTTCCAGGATCACTCGCCGAGTTGAAGAAGTAGAGTCCGCCGGTGCTTTGCCCAATACCGAAGTGTTTACCGGCGAGATTGACCTTCCATCCGATCGCTGAGGCATTTCCCAACTCCAATGATCCCGTCCAACCATTCGACGTCCATGCCGGACCGCCGATCAGGCTCAACCGGTGCGCCGGTGTGGTAGTACCAATGCCAACATTGCCTGTGTTGGCATTTGAGATATCGTTTCCATTTGCTGCCCAGAAATCTGTTCCTCCGCTTCCGCCAGAGGCTGCAATCTTGAGCGTGTCCCCACTCCGAGTAATCGTGACATTGCTTCCTCCCGAGAGCGTGACATCGTCCTTGAGTGTGTTGATACTCTTCACCACTTGTCCGCTCGCCATCTTGTCTTGCGTAAGGGAACTATCGGGCACTGTCTGCGCAAGATCGGCGCGTAGTGCATTCAAGCTCGATCCGACAGATGTCAACTGAATACGCGGCGAAAGTTCAGGGTCAGGAGCGACCTGAACGCTCAGCCAGTACTGTTGGTCAAATTTCACTGAAGCAGGGAGAGGTGTGAGACTACCGAGGATGGTGGAGAAGAGTCCTCGTTTGATTTGAAGTGATTTTGTCTCGCTCCAAAGTGCACTGCCACCTGATGCAACTGTGTACAGACGAATGGTGAAGTCATACACCCCGTCCGGTTTGGGAGTACCTGTAGCATCCGTGAGGACGCCTTGATAGGAGAGTGTACGGGGGATTTGGCCGAATGCAGGTGCCATCAAAAGGAAGGAGAGAAAGATTGCAGCGGGTCGAATTCGCAAGCGAAACATATGTCCTCCACGAGATACCGTAGAAAGAGCAGTTGGGAATATATCGTGGAGACAACTTACGAAGACGGGGTCTGGGATACAATCACTGCACAAATGAAGGCCGTGCAACATGACCGGGAGTGATTGAGATTGATCAACGAAAACTATCATTCCCCATTCGTCATCCCTCTGTGAGCGGGCTTTGTGGCGTTATTGTCGATGAGCCGCTGATCACGTTGTGAGCCTAGGAGCCGATCAAAATGGAGCCTCATAGGTGATGGATTCTCTTTCGTTTCTCCCACTGAAAAGGTTCTCTGATGCCCCTCTTTATCCCCGTACGGGGGACTTTTTCCATCCGTCAAGCCGCCCGCCTGTAATAATGGTGATGCAGTCCACCCAACACACCACTCCGGCAAACCGCGCCGCACTTCTTCTCTAGCTCACCAGGCTTCGGGATCTGTTGCTGGATTCCCTGATGTGGTCGCTGGCTGTTGTAGAAAGCGACGTACTCCTCGAGAATCCTCTCGATCTGAGCCCGGCCAATAATCAGGAAATTGTCCAGTGCCTCTCTTCTGACGGACCCGAAGAACCGTTCCATGATGCTATTCATGTTCGGAGCTTCAACACCCGTTTTGACTGCTACCAGATTGTACGCCAATAGGTCGATGTTGAACATCAACGTCCCGCATAGCGGGATCATGGATCAGATATGCTCTGCACGCTATAGTTTCGCTCAAAAACATCAGTTGCTGCCGGACAAATTCCCTGGTGGGATTCTCAGTGATGACGAACCGCACAATCTCACGTGTTTTGTGCGAGATGACCGCGAAGACGTAGAACCGTTGCCCCAACATAGTGTCGACCGTGAGAGAGTCCATCGCATAGATGAACCGTATCTGCGTTTCCAGAAACCTCTTCCAGGTCAGTGAACTCCGGATCTTCCCTCTCCGCCTGAAACCCTGAAGAATCTTCCGGATAGTTTTCGTGCTCAGAGATATGTCCACCTTCAAGAGTTCACCCTGAATCCGCCTCACGCCCCAGAGCAAGTTGTCGTTTTTCATGGACAAGATCAGGTTCTTGACATCTGTGGCGACAGGCTTACGACCCCTTTTCGTCGGAGCGTGTTCAAATGTCCAAAACCGCTTTATCAGTGTTCGCTGCCAGGCGAGAAGCGTTTCCGGCTTGACCAGCGTAAGCCGGTATTTGATGTCAGCGGCCTTGTTCAGAACAACGAAGAACAACTTGTCGTAGAAGCTGAAACGAACCCTCTTATTCCCCGCTTTCCTCAGCAGGATCTCGTTCTCCTTCTTGCGCAGTGCGTTTTCAGAGAGGACATTTCTTTTTGAGCGGAAGGCCTGGAAGAACAAACGGAGGAGGGTCGCGAAGAAGGCTATCATGTGTGCTCTGAAAGTGGGAGACGCTTTTCAGAGCGAAATATCCGCACTTCAGAGGTCAGATGGAATAAGTCCCCCCGACGGGAAACGAAAAGCGATTGTCAAGCAAGGGCCGAACTTACATTCCAACCTTACCTCACCCAAATGAACTCACACAATGAAATCCGACATTCGCAGCGTACGGGTTTGCTACCACCCGGACTTGAACCTGCAACCGTACCTACAACCGCAACACCATAAAATAAAAGAGCCTCCAGCGATTTGCCAGAGGCTCTCAAGTAGCGGGGGCAGGAACATTGCTAGACTTACAACTGTCGAACGAATTGCAGAAGTGGTAATTGGCTAATTCGAGCGAAATTCCGATGCAATGTCCGCTGGTGCATCGGCGGGCTTCCCTTCTGTCGTCGTCTCGACGGGGGGACAAATGTCCCTATCTAACAAGCAAGAGCTTCCTTGTCTCCACGTACGTCCCAGCCTCCATCCTGTAGAAGTACACCCCGCTCGAAAGTCCGCTCCCGTCGAACTTGACCTCGTGATAGCCTGCTTCCTTTTCGCTGTCTTGGAGAATGGCAACCTGCTGGCCGAGTGTATTGAAGACTGTCAGGATTACATGCGAACGATTGGGCAGACCGTATTGGATCGTGGTTGAAGGATTGAAGGGGTTCGGATAGTTCTGCTCGAGAATATAGCCACGAGCCAGAAAGGGATGCCCATTGACAGCAGTGGCCATTTCGGTTAATGGCCGTCGCCAAACCCCGCCACCCAAAGTCGCGGCAAAAAGATCCGTGGCACCCACGGCAAGTTTTCGGACATAACAATTGGTCAACCCAGAATTGACCTCACTCCAGCTTGTGCCGTTGTCTGTAGTGAGAAAGACGCCCTCACCCCAAATTGTGGCAAAGAGATAAGTGCCGGAAATAGCTAGTGAATAGACAGGATAACTAGGAACAGCCGGCGGGCGGGAAGTCAGGGTCCAGCTTGTTCCGCTGTTCGAGGAAAAGAAGATGTTGCCTTGTTGAGTTCCGGTAAACACATTGAGACCCCCCGTGGCAAGAGAACTGATAAGCGTATCCGTCAAACCTGAGTTAACGCGGAACCATCTGGCCCCATTGTTGGTCGAAAGAAAAACGCCGGCAGAATTACCTGCGAAGAGATTCATGCCGCTGGCCGCAATTGATGAAACACGCAAATTCGTCAGCCCTTCAATAGTTAGAGCCCAAGTTGCCCCCTGATCGGTGGAAAGAACGACACCAGCCAGCGTGCCCGCAAAGAGATTCGTTCCGATCTCAGCGAAATCTGAAATTTGAGCATAAACAGTACTGTCCCTAACCTTTGGGAGCCCCAAATTCACTGCAGTCCAATGTATCCCGTCCTCCGGGGAACGAAAGATGCCGGCGTCGTAAGTCCCGGCAAAGACATTTGTTCCATGGATAGCAAGAGACCGGACATCCATGGACGTTAGGCCTGTGCTTGCCGGCAACCAGGTTATCCCCTGGTCGGCAGAAAGAAACACGCCTCCGCCAGACGTCCCGGCAAATTGATGTTGCTCGCTAACCGCAAGAGTCCTGACATCCGTGTTTGTTATTCCGAAACTTGTCGGGCTCCAGCTAGACCCGTTATCAGTAGAAAGAAAGACACCAGCTCCTGAACTGCCACCACCACCCGTATTCCAACTGCCCGCAAAGAGATTCGTCCCGCTCACAGCGAGGGCTCCCACATAAGTGTTCGTCAAGACGGGACTGACCGCGGTCCAGCTTGTACCATTGTCCGTGGAGCGAAAGACGCCACCCCCCGAAGTCCCCGCATAGAGATCTGTACCGCATACCGCAAGAGACCAGACATCCATATTCGTCAAGCCTGAGCTTGCTAGTGTCCAGCTTCTGCCGGTATCGGTGGATCGAAAAACGCCGCAGCTAGCCGTCCCCGCAAAGAGACTTGCACCACTGACAGCGATAGACCAGACGGATGAACATGTTATACCTGCACCCGACGGAGTCCAGGTTGTCCCGCTATCGGCTGAACAGATGACCCCATCTTGGGATGTACCCGCAAAGACATTGGGTCCAGATGTCGCAAGACACAGAACATTCACGTACGGTCCGACTCGATTCCAGTTTGTGCCGTTGTTTGTTGACCGATACACCCCACCCCCAACAGTCCCCGCAAAAAGGTTGGGCCCGCTTATCACGATTGACAACACACTCGTGTATGTCAGACCTGAACTTGTCCAGGTCCATGTCGAGCCGTTATTGGTGGAACGAAACACCCCATCGCCTTCGGTCCCCGCAAAGAGATTTGTGCCGCCTGTCCCGTCAGGGCTGAGGGCAAGAGCAAACACAGATGAGCTGGTACCAGAATGATCAGTCAGGCCGGCATTCACCGCGCTCCACCATGTACCACCGTTTGTAGACCTATAAACACCGCTTCCTTGAGTCCCGGCGAAGAGATTTGTGCCACTTCCGACAATACAACGAATATTCCCGCCGTAGGGTCCGTTCGTCTGCACCCACTGCGCGGAAGCACGGAAACAAAGCAGAAGAATGGTAAGTGCGAGGGAGATGGTTTGAGATTTCATATTGTCCCCCTTTCGGCGCAAAAGGGATTGGGATTCAGCGGCTCGAATGAGATTTGGTGGGCCGTCGGAGGAGACAAACACACTCGGCAACTCGCTGACCCCTATATCGAGTCACCATTCACTTCAAAATCACGAGCTTCTTCGATTGAACGACAACTCCCGCTTGCATCCTGTAGAAGTACACGCCACTCGCCAGATTCGAACCGTCGAACTTAACCTCGTGAATTCCCGCATTCCTTCTTTCGTTCACCAACACTGAGACCTCACGACCAAGGATGTCGTACACGCTCAATCTCACATCTGATGCCTTGGGCAATTCGAAAGTGATGGTCGTGCTCGGGTTGAACGGGTTCGGATAGTTCTGTGACAAGGAGTAGGTTGCGGGCAGATTCCCCCCTTCAGACGCAACTTCCGTGAAAACGGTTTTGTAGGTAAAGGTGATATTGTACCAGCTGCTGAACACGTATACCTCTGCACTGTCAGTGACTGATACGCTCATATGTGTATCTGTTGGTACCCATGAGGTATCAAGCCAACTTTGGTGCCAAAACGAGGCTGGATTCCCCTTTGCAGCGTAGGCGTACGTGAAGCGCTCCCTGTTCACCCATTGACCGTTCGACCAACCTTCATACAGCCTCAAGAGCTCTGTTCCGTCTGTATCGTAGGTATGCGTAACACGCTCCATGTTCACCCATTGGCCGGTCGACCATTCTTCATACAAGCTGGAGTATTCGTTTCCGTTTGCATCGTAGGTGTACGTGTACCGATAACCATTCACCCATTGATCGGCCGACCATTTTTCATACAACTCGGAGAGATTATTCCCGTTGGGGTCATAGGCGTACGTCCAGCGCTCACCATTCACCAATTGGCCGTTCGACCCGTATTCGTAGACAAAGGAAGTCTGGTTTCCATTTGCATCATAAGTGTACGTGTAGCGGGTGTCCGGCATCCATTGGCCGTCCCCCCACCATTCATACAGGTAGGATAGCTCTCGCCCGCTTGCATCATATGTTTCCGTCGAGCGATTTTTGTTTACCCACTGCCCATTCTCCCATCTTTCCAACAACCAGGAAGGCCATATTCCAAATGCATCATAGGTGTACGTGTAGCGAGAACCATTCATCCATTGACTGTTCAACCACTGCTCATCTAAACGCACATGGATCTTTCCTTCTGTGTCATACGTGAAGGTTGTGCGGTAGGTACTTGTGGATTGACCGTTCTCCCATCCTTCTGAAAACTCGGAGAGCTTTGTACCGCTCGTATCGTAGGTATAAATCACCCGTGTGACAAACTTTAGTTGACCATTCGACCATTGTTCCTGCAACCACGAGAGAGTATTGCCGTTTGCGTCATACGTGAATGTGTCGCCATAATAATGAACCCATTGACCGTTCGACCAAATATCCCACAAGTAGGAGATTTCTCTTCCGTTTGCATCATAGGTATACGTCCTGCGCAGGCTATCCACCCAAAGGCCGCTTCTCAAATTCTGCCTCAGATTGGCAATCCTCTTACCACTCGCATTGAAGGAATTCACAATCCTTCTGGTACTCTTCATGCTCCAAACAACTGCTGTGTCAATGAGATAGAGTTGCGATTGAGGGGACAACATCTTTTGGGGGGGACTAAGACTTCTATCAAACCGGTTTGGGGTCAATTTGTCATTAGGGAAAGGGAATGACGAACCCTTCGGACAAAGGGCGACGATCCCATCTTTGACATCGGCCTGCGAACTTTGTCGAGCAAGCGCCTGGAAAAATTGACGAGCCGTCTCTCCAGGGACATTGGGACCCACACTGGAAAGGTAGGTGATTTGCCGTTCTCTAAGGCCGTTGGTTTGACCCCATTGAGCATAAGTATAGGAACAAAGCAGAACAAAGAGGAGTGCGAGGAATAGAGATTTGGTTCTCATATTGTCTCCCCCTTTCAACAGCATCTCTGGAGGAACGTTTGCGACTTAGGTAGGCGTCGGAGGTCGTCGGGTGGAACAAAGGACTGGACACTCGGCGGCTCGCTGACTCCCAGTCCACTTTGCGACGCCTTTGGTCTGATCGGCACAGAACGAGTGAAAAAAAACCTCCCCCATCCTTCCGGACAGGAGAGGTTCTCCTCACATTTCTCCCTCACGTCTCCGCCCCGAGGACGCATTACTATAGCGCAAGTATAGTGAACAGCAATAGCAATGTCAACGAATCGTCACGTGATAAGGAGTCACGTGATAAGGAGTCCGCTCGTGCAGTATGATGCCACCCGGACTTGCACCTGCAACCACCCCTGCGACCCGAAGCCCCTGAAATAAAAGAGCCTCCAGCGATTTGCCAGAGGCTCTCAAGTAGCGGGGGCCCACACTTCCCTCTTTGCGCAACACTGCAGGGTCTTCGCGAGGCTAATTCACCCGTGAACAGTCAAAGCTGCGATAACTTGGTTTTCGAGCGGGAATCGCAGGCCAACCCACTCACCCGCATAGGGGGGATTTCGTGATTTTTGATGGAGTTCTGGCCCGGATGGAGTTTGAAGAAGGACAATCGGCCGGACATACGCATCCGGACCTGGCGATCTCAGAAATTCACTTCCATCCCCAGCCTCACCGACATTGGCGGCTGGAACTGGATGGGTGCTCCATAGTTCGTGTTCGGGTCCAGCTGATTGCCGTTGGCATCTGCCGTCCAGTAGTGTTGTTGGTCCATTTGTACCGCCTCCTTCTGACTGAACACATGCAGCACATCAACGATAAGCCGGGGATGCCAGGTCGCCTGGGCTGCATTCGCAAGGTCGTACACGAAACGCAAATTCAGGTCCCATATTGACGGCGTCCTTCCCACGGATCCTCTCTCTTTGAGAAAAGCAGGAGCCCATGACTCCGGGACTTTTCCCAGCTCATTGAGGGGAGTTCCACTCATCCAATAGCCCGAAGCACCCACAGCCAGACCGAAAGCAAAGGAATAGCAACCAAAGAACTTGAACGCGTGCGTCCTATCATCGGGAAGCAGTCCCAAGGCATTTGTCATCATTTGCGGAAACTGGAAAGCTACACTTGTGTTGGGCCACAACTCAAGGCCTCCGGTAACCGAGGAATAGGTCACATCGGCTAGACCTTCAAAATTCCCATAGTTTCTCGAAAGGCTATAGGACGCCTGAAGACTGAGCCCCGTTGGGTCTGCCCACTCCGCAGACAGCTCCAGAGATGTGTACTGTCTCTTGAGCTTCGGGTACTCTTCCAGCGGCGGCGATCCGGGGTTGCCATAGACATACCGTGAGTATTTGGTGGACCATCCATCTTCGATCCCTTGCCCCAAATTGCGATACGTGCCCCTTATTCCCAGCCATAGACCGCGAAAAATCTCATTCTCGTACCCGAGTGTCACTTCATCGTAGAATTGGCCTTCCAGGTCAGGAACGTTCCCGAAGAAACCGTACACTCCTGGGTAGGTGACTGCTCCTGTGGTATCAACCCTCGGATCCTGAGGGTAGGACACATCGTAGGTGTTGACCCGCCTGATGTGATAGCCTGTTGGCAAGGAGAGACTTAGCGGCTGATAAAACCGCCCGATGGAGGCCGTGACCTTTTGCGAACCGATCATTCCCGGCCTGTAGACGATCCCAAAACGCGGCCCAACCCCACCCATGATCTTCTGCGATACCGTTCCGTCTGATGCAATCAAGAACTGTGGATCCCAACGGACACCGGCGTTCACACATAACCGCTCTGATATCTGCCAGGAATCCTGCACGTAGAAAGAAGGATCCCTGATCCAGGCATTACCGGCAAAATCCCGGTATGTGTACAGAAAGGAGGAATCTGAGAATTTGTTCAGGTATTGCCAAGCATCTGAGGATTCATACCCCATCTCCGTGTATTCGATGCCGGCTTTCAATGTGTGCTCATCAAGAGCGAGAGTGCCGCGTAATCCTCCATGCACCCGCGTGGTCGCTTCATGTGTGCGCTGAAATGTGCCGCCTATCGTATTCGAACCGTAGTCTATGAACAAGTACGGTTCCGAATGATCAACAGGGTTGTACTCATCCTTTCGACTTACCATCGAGATCGATGACTCAAGGATGAGGTTATTGCCAAGCATATGTGTGCCGTTCAATACTACGCTCATCCCGCCAGTGCGGATATTGCTCAACCACGAGTCCAGGTCTGACACAAAGTACGGAGGCTGCGGACCCGTGAAAGTGACCCCGACGCCTCGTCGTGTTGCAGGGTCGCCATTCATGCAAAAGGACAGTACGTTTGATTCGCTGATGCACCACGTCAGCTTCGACGCGAACATGTGGGTCGTGGATTGGTCGCGCTGATCCAACTGTCCTGTAACTGCGACGACCTCGTTGACGACTCTTGGATTGTAGGCAAGAAAGTACCAGACCTTGTCCTTCACAATTGGGCCTCCAAGGCTCAAGCCGACGTCGTACTCGGAAAAATCACCTTTCGGCGGCTTACCGAGAGCGAGTCGAGGACTTCCGGAGAAGAGGTTGCTTGTGTAAAATCCAAATGCCTGACCGCGCATTTCATTGCCGCCGGAATACGTGATGACGTTGACTATCCCCCCAAGTGAGCTCTGGTATTCCGCTTCGTAAGCACTACTCCTCACCTGCACTTCACGGATGAAGTTATAGGGTAGTTGCGCTCCCCCGAAACCCCGAAACGCATCGGTGACGTCAGCCCCGTTCATGAAATACCGGTTTTCGATTCCCGTTGCGCCGGCTATGTTGGTGCCGTCGCCATAGAAGCTGGGTGAGGATTGGGGTGCGAGTTGGACCATACTCACATAGCTCCGGTCAACGGGAAGCAACTCAAAGCGATCATCTGTCAGATTCACTCCGGTTGTAGTTAAGCGGGAGTCAATCAAAGGCTGTGCTCCTGTGATCACAATCTCGGGGGATAAGAGATCCCGGTTTTCAAGTCGAATCTCTCCGATGCTGGTTGTGCGCCCAAGAAAAACACGCACGTTGTTGATCGCTGTAGGCTTGAATGAGATGTGCCCGATTTTGACTGAGTAGTTGCCTCCCGGAGGGAGAGTGCTCATTCTGAAGTAACCTTGCTCGTTGGTGAGAGTCCCGCGGACTCCTTGTAGAACGACTGAAGTCATTACAACACTCGCGCTGGCAACTGGTTCTCCCTTTCCTTCGAGAACCCATCCCTCAAGACTGCCCGTGGTCTCCTGGGCCAGCAGAGAAGCCCCTAAAAGCCAGGGAGGTGCAAACAGCATGAATAGCCTGCGTTTCATATCGACCTCCGCAACATCGTACGAGGAAATAGGCAGGCGTGCTTCACGCCTCTGAATTCTCAAATCTGTTGGTCATACTTGTCAACACACCCCCGGGTGCGGCGAGACTCTGGAGAAGAGAGCTACTGTTGGTTAGCTATATGAAACTTCCTCATGCGCCTGTGCAAGGATACTCTGCCCATGCCAAGAAGATCAGCTGCTTTCGTGATGTTCCCGTTGGCCTCCTCGAGAGCAAGCACTATGAAACGCTTCTCTGCCTCGAAGAGGAGGTTCGTTGCTAGTGGTTTGTGCAAGAGCATGGCTCTGATCGCAGTCTGGAAGTCACAGGGTACTTCCTGGGGATTACCCGCAGCAGCAAGCAGAAGGTCGTTACGCGCGATCTCCTTCGTGTGGGAGAGGATGGAGATCCGTTCCACCAGGTTGCGCAACTCCCGGACATTGCCGGGCCAGGACATCTCCTGAAGCGCCTCCAGCGCGTCGGGATCAAAAGTGCTCTTGTGTCCCGAAAACTCTGCAAGGAATGCCGCGGCAAGAATGGGAATGTCTTCGCGACGTTCTCTCAGAGGCGGGAGCCGGATGGGAAAAACGTTGAGACGATGAAACAGGTCGTCGCGGAACGTGCCGTGTTTGACCTCGACGTCAAGATCTTTATTCGTTGCCACAATCACGCGGATGTCGACCTTGATCACATGCGAGGAACCTATACGGTTGAACCGGCGTTCCTCGAGTACCCTCAGGAGCCGCGGCTGGAGGTCCAAGGGCATGGCAGAGATCTCGTCGAGAAACAGAGTTCCGCCGTTAGCGAGTTCAAACTTCCCTGGCTTCGCTGATTCAGCCCCGGTGAACGCTCCTCGTTCGTGACCAAAAAGTTCCGCATCGGCCAATGTCGCCGGGATGGCTCCGCAATTGATGGCCACGAAAGGCTTTTCCGCCCGGGGGCTCTGGAGATGGATGGCCCATGCGACGAGTTCCTTTCCCGTTCCCGTCTCGCCGGTGATGAGAACGGTTGCCTGGGAAGGACCAACCCGGGCGATGCGATCGGTGATTTCCTGCATCTCGCGATTGACACTCGGAATCCACCGCTGGTCGTGCAGATGGACCGTCGAAGCTTTCAGACGTGCGTGATCGAGGGTGAGGTCTTCGAGAATCCGGGCACGCTCGATGAATGTTGCTGCAAGGGGTGCCGTGCCGGTAATGAGCTGCAAGTCCTCGTCTGTGAAAGGAGGTTTCCCCGCACGCCTGGCAAGGTTAAGGACCCCGATCATGGTTTCTTTACTGAAAAGAGGTACGGCGAGGAGAGGTCCGAACATTTTCTGGCGGTCCGACGGCGAGTCGATGTCAAGCTCGCGGATGGCGTCATCAGTGATCAGTGGTTTCCCATTTGCCCTGACCCACCCGGAAGCCATGGCGTTGATTCCATGGTCGATCCCGCCATCCTGAGCTTCCACGCTTCGAGCAAGAGTCCATACTGATACCGTTGGGGCAGGCTTGAAGAGGAGAACTGCGGCATGGTCCGCATGCGTGAGTTTCGCGCACCACTCTGCAATAAAATTGAGCGTATCGTAGACCGTCTGGCGGGAGCTGAGGGACTGCGCAAAGCGATGGAATTCCTCAAGTTCCTGGATACGCCTCCTCAACTGCTGTGATTCGTCAGTTCTGGGGTCCATGATCTTCTGCCAGGCTCAGTTGTGTGTCGACTACATTGACCGCCTCACAACTCCGGAACGGGATTCGGAGATACTCGAACGCCCGTACACTACGGAGTCGGGGTGTTATGGTTGCTTCGTCACAGTGACTCAAACGGATGTCTAGGCACAACGGGCTCAGGGTCATTCTTGACCCAGCCCGATTCTCTTCAGCAAAACAGGAAAGCGCGGATCATCGCGCATAGGATCGTATTCAAACGAGGCCTTTGTACCGATCAGAAGACAGTCGCGCTGCTCGCAAGCCCGGTCGATCCAATAGAATGCTGAATCGTTGTCACCCAGAGCGCAGTACACCATTGCCAGAAAAGCAGGACTTACGTTAGTCCCGGCCGGCGGAGACGTAACGCCCGAAAGAAGCTGCTGCGCCTTGGCTCTCGCACCTGCGCGAGCATAGAGCCAGCCCCGGTAAACGTTCTGTTCGTATCCCTCCGCCGCGGTATGCCCAGATTTTTCAATTTCCCGAAGGGCCTCCTGGTGCTTCATCGTGCTGATGTATATGCGCGCAAGCAATTCATGCGCATGAGCATACTGAGGATCGTATTCCAGTATTTCCTTTACACACTTTTGTGCTTCCCCGAAATTACCTTGAGCAAAATAGGTAAGGGATAAAATGTGTTTGTACCATGATATAAGAGGATCCACTCTGAGAGCTAAACGGATCTCTGACCTTGCCTCGTCCTGCCTGGCCATCAGATGAAGGAACAATGCATACAATGCATGTGCATCGGCGGAGGAAGGATTTATTTCGATTGCCCGCTTGTAGAGTGTTTCTGCTTCGTGTTGATTCCACTCATAATAGGAGGCGACCTCAGCCAGCACGGAATATGCCTCTGCATTGTACGGGTCTATCTGAATGGCCTTGATAGCAGCTTGCTTTGCCTTTGGCCATGCATCGTGGGGCGAAATGGAAGGGAAGCAACCCAACGTCACGAGCATATCATAGGCGGTGGCTAGACCAGCGTACGCAGAGGCATAATTGGAATCGATCTCTATGGCCCGGCTGAAGAAGGTGAGGGCATTCCTGGCCGATGCGGGAATCATCTTGTAGAAAAGAGCCCGTCCCTGCACAGTGAGTTCATATGCCTTCGGATCGACTTCCGTCGACAGGCCGAGCTTCTTCCGGGTGTCGGGATTCAACTCGATATTTAGCACCTGCACGACCGTTTGTGCCACTTCATTCAGCATTGCAGGTATCTCTGACGGTCTTCTGTCATAGCTTGCACCCCAGAGGTTGCGGTCAGTTTCTGCATCGGTCAATTGCAGTGAAACAACCAGACGCTCGTTTGCCCACCGGATCCTCCCTGTGAGCAGGGCCTGCACGCCTAGCTCCTTCGCGATATCGTGTGGAGGCTTGGAGGTAGTCCTGTACTGCATGACCCTCCGGGTTGATCTCACCGAAAGGGTCGGAATGGTGTAGAGCTTTGTGATCAAATCGTCTGTGAGACCATCGGAATAGTACACCAGTGTCGAATCCTGGGATGGGTTCTCAAATGGAAGAATGCCTATGGAGTCCACCAATTGCATCCGGCTGCGGGAAATGAGGACAGTGAGCACTGCTGCAATCAGAAGGAGTGCCGAGAGGCCGATGACCAGGGGCCTGCGCATGGGCGTCAGCGACTTGAATTTCCGGGTACCCTGCGTCGGACGCAGCCCTGATGCATACGATTCCAGGTCGAGAATCACTTCGGCAGCACTCTGGTATCTCTCGCCGGGCCGCTTTGCCATCATTCTCTTGACGATTTTCTCCAGAGCGTTGTCTACTCCAGGCCGCAACCCCCGGAGAGGTGCCGGTTCAGTCTTCCGGATAGCATACACCAGACCGGCATCAACCTCGCTCGTGAACGGTCTCTGTCCTGTAAACATCTCGTACAGGACGACGCCCAACGACCAGATATCAGTCCTGACATCGACTTTGTTGCCGAGCACTTGTTCGGGGGACATGTACACGGCCGTTCCCGGTGTCAACCCGCTCTTTGTGAACGTTGAAGCTCCCGCAGCTTTTGCGAGCCCGAAATCAAGGATCTTGACGACCCCCTCATTTGTGATGATGATATTCGCAGGCTTGATGTCACGATGGGTGATGCCATGCTCGTGCGCACAGCTTAGTCCACGGGCAATCTGGAGAGCGATATCCACCGCTCCACTGATCGGTAGCATCCCCTTTCCAATCTTTTCCTTGAGGGTGCATCCATCGTAGAAGTCCATGACGATGAAAGGAAGACCTGCCTCGGTTTCACCGACCTCATGGACAGTGGAGATGTTCACGTGCTGGAGGGCGGAGGCTGCTTTGGCTTCGCGGGTGAAGCGGTGCCTTGCTTCGGGATCAGCAGCGAAGGTGGGAGAGAGAAACTTGAGGGCAACAATGCGGTCAAGCGTGCGATCCAGCGCTTTGTAGACCACGCCCATCCCCCCACCGCCGACGTGCTCGAGCACCTTGTAGTGGGAGACCGTCGTGCCGACCATGATGCCTCTGGTGTTGTGAAGAAGCAGCCAGCCAAGAACAAATAACCGGTCTGTCGAGAAGATACGGCAGGGGAAGAGGAGAGTCAAATCGTCCCCTTCCGTACACACGATCGTACGAAATCGTCCATCGCCTCCGTCTGCCATTCCGAAGTGCCCAATGGAGTGCATACACGCAAGTTTTCCCCGGGCACGCTTGTTGCCAAAAGCAGTGTCGCCACCGAAGGTGAAATCTATTGTGAGACATTCGAGTGCAAGGCAATCCACCGTGTCACCTCCGTTGGAGTGATCTTCACACACTGCGAGGTGTACCATGAGACTCTACTTGTGCCTTCTGATGCTTTTGCCTCCCGTATTTGTCTTTAACCATATTGGTGCTGCCGATCAGGGATGGACTTGGGAAAACCCGCTCCCTCAGGGAAATACATTGCGTGCGATCCACTGCTTCACGGAATCCTCTGCGATTGCAGTCGGGGATGCAGGAACGATCGTCAGAACATCAGATGCAGGGTCACACTGGGCACCATCGTCACTTCCGGGCATGGCCACCAACGGTCTTACCTCTCTATCCTTCATCGACTCAAAGACCGGGTGGGCCGTAGGCGAGTGCGGGACAATACTCAAGACGACCGATGGGGGACTGGTGTGGAGTGTGCAGGTGAGTCCCACACAATGCAGGTTTACTTCCGTGCATTTCATCGATGGGAAGCACGGATGGGTCGCCGGTGCTGATGGGACACTTCTGACGACAAGAAATGGCGGCAACAATTGGTCTCGTGAGGAGGATCTTCCATTGGAGTTTCCTCAGGATCTCTTCTTCGTCGACTCTTCAACTGGGTGGGTCGTTGGTTCCAAGGGAAAAATCATAAACACGACTGACGCGGGACATTCGTGGCATTCCCAAATGAGTGGAACTTCTGATTGGCTGACCTCAGTACACTTCACCAATACACATGACGGATTGGTGGTTGGATGCGGGATCATACTTGCCACAACGGATGCCGGTCTCACGTGGACCGTCAGGTTTCTTGATGCCAGTACATATTTCTATGGACTACTCTTCGCAGACAGTCTGAACGGTTGGGCCGTTGGATGCGACTGGAGCACGGGGAAGGGAGCCATTTCTCGGACAACAAATGGAGGAGCGGACTGGATCCACCGAAGCATCCCGGGTGCATCCTGGCTGGCCGCGGTGCAGTTTGCCGACAGTCAGTGTGGATGGGCTGCCGGTGATCGGGGAACGATTCTCAAGACCGTTGATGGTGGAACAATCTGGATCGACCAGACAGCAGGGTCACGTGCCAGTCTCACGTCCATTTCTTTCCCCGATAGACGGAACGGATGGGCGGTCGGAGATAACTCCACACTTCTCCGCACATCGAACGGGGGAACGCTGTGGGAGCCACAGACCATCGAGGGGTTACCACTTTCCTTGAGGTTCATCGATGCCACGACGGGATGGTCATGTGGCTGCATGGGGCAGATCAGAAGGACAACCGACGGAGGTGCGACCTGGCATGTACAATTCCAGACTTCCGGGCACCAGTTATCTGCATTGGATTTCGTCGGACCTGATTGCGGTTGGGCCGTGGGCGGAAATGGGACGGTGGTGCGAACAACCGATGGTGGTATCACATGGCTACAGGTGGATTGCGGGACGCTGACCGACCTCTATAGCGTCGATTTTATCGATCAGCTACACGGGTGGATAGGCGGCAACGATGGCATGATTCGAGGAACGACAGATGGCGGCAAATCATGGGCCGCCTCCTGCGTCCCCGTACTTGCGGCTCTCTTTTCCATAGAGTTTGTTGATCAGTTCAATGGATGGGCGGTGGGCGACTATGGCACAATTCTGAGGAGCATGGACGGCGGGGCAACCTGGCAGCCTTTGTCCGAGGGATTAACGGGCACACTCACCGCAGTACTCTTTTCAGATGAAGCGACCGGATGGATTTGCGGTGAATCTGGCCTGGTACTTAGCACGACAAACGGTGGATCAACCTGGACCCGCGACTTTGTCGGCACTACCAACAATCTCTCCGCCCTCTGCATCGACGCCGCCGGAGGTGTCCGAATTGCCGGGAGTGGCGGTACGCTCCTTCGGCATCAACGACATGCTACAGCCGCATTGCCCATGGATGATATTCGAAACGTTGGAGGGCCCGCACGATCACTCCTGCACCAGAATTATCCGAACCCCTTCAATCCCTCAACTACCATCAGTTACGAATTGTCCCAGAAGTCCAACGTGACCCTTACCGTGTACAGCTCCTTGGGCCGGCAAGTCGCTCAACTGGTCAATTGCGAAATGGACGCGGGCTATCATGAAGTGCAATTTGATGGAAGAAGTCTGGCAAGCGGCGTGTACTTCTATAGAATGCAGGCCGGCGATTTTATGCAGACACACGAATTGTTATTGCTTCGGTAATTGGGAAGCCTTGTCTCGGAAACCGTTGTTGTAGATTTGTATCCTGTGCCTCGCACAACTCTGTGCGTCCTACGAATAGTGAATTGAAACTCAATGACTCTAAAGGTCTCGCACATTCGGTCGCACGTACGGTCTTTTGCTTTCACCCCGACTTGCACCTGCAACCACACCTACAACCCCAACTCCATAAAATAAAAGAGCCTCCAGCGATTTGCCAGAGGCTCTCGAGTAGCGGGGGCAGGACTTGAACCTGCAACCTTCGGGTTATGAGCCCGACGAGCTACCAATTGCTCCACCCCGCGATCATTTAGCATGCTAATATAAACATTCTCCAGTCCGAAGTCAAGGACGCGCTTGCCTTTCGAAGAGAGCCTTTCAAAGAGAGCCCTCCGCCTATGGATTCCACACCCACTTCGGCTGACATTCGGACGACCCAAGATACTGCTTCAAACGCCACAATAGCGTCGCCGAAAACGGATCTTCCGCCGCGGTCCTCTGCAACGGAATCGCACATACGACAAGCTTCCCCTTCCCCACCCGCATCTGTACTACATACGCTGCATGACGCTGAATCCATCCGATGAATAGCCCCGCAAGGACATCCTCGATATGCCCGGGATCAATTCCGCGCACCGCGTATGGCATGGCTGCCCCCTCTGTTTCAAACCCGAAGCGCCGATCAGGACAAACCCCTTTGAACGGCCCCCTGTCGTTCCGCACCCAGTTCAACGCCGATGCCCAGTTGCCATCGTACCACCCGGTGTCTCTTCGGACAGCCACCATCGGGAATCCGGCTGGAAACACTGTGGTGCTATCCATCAACAAAAGCACATCCCCGCCACCCTGCAAAGCCGCACACGTAACCGAATCCAGCGTCGAAGATACAACGACGGACAACCCGCCCTCCGTACCTTTCATGGCCTCCCTGGAGTACACCGCCATATCTAAATAATTCGCTGCGAGCACTCTCCCCGACGTGGAGAGCATCTGCAGATTCAGCTTCAATGTGCCCCCGGGGAGAACCCCGCTGCGTGAAAGGTGCATCGGCGGAATGACGGTAACAGTGCCCGGAGATACCGACCCGAGCACAATGCTCCCGGAGTCTCCACGCGATGTCCACCATTTTATGAAAACTCCCGATGCACTCTCGGCACTGTATCGTGAGCACCGAATATCGATAAC
This sequence comes from Ignavibacteriota bacterium, assembly GCA_963849385.1. Lineage (GTDB taxonomy): Bacteria > Bacteroidota > Ignavibacteria > UBA10030 > UBA6906 > Fen-1255. The sequence continues at coordinate 48,112 of CAWKHH010000005.1, forward strand.
CGGAAGTTCGTCAGACCACCACGCAAACCTTTCCGGAAGCGCAACTATCACATCCTGTTGCTGGATGGCTGGCAACACCTTTTCGCAGTCTTTACTATTGCGCCACATATCCAGGAGCCCGTTGCACTCCCAGTTGATATCCGTGAACTCGGTGACAACGTACCCCTCGATCCCCGGTGTGCTCCGCAATCGCTCGATCTGATATTTGAGCGCATCTGACTGCGCCCTCTGGCTTACACCCAGCATTTCCCGGTAACTGCCGAATACACTCTGTAGGTTGTAGCGCGCAAACCGTTCCGCGTATCCCTGAGGGAAGACAACTTCAGCACTCCCAAACCGTCTGCCCATCCACCACGGGGCGGATTCGGGGATTTTCGGCAACCCCCACGTGCCAAACTCCGAAAGCAGCAACGGTTCTTTCCCTGACGTTACGGCATCTCCATGCGGACTGAAAAGCCATAGGGGCCGCCTGGCCAGATCTGTGACGACGCTATCGAACTCTCTCCGGCGATCAGGCATAGCATAGTACGTATGCCAGTCATTCAGATCACTCTTCAGATGGAAATTACCCTCACAGGCGCTGTTGTCAACGACGAGCCGGCCTTTCGCCAGATTCTTCATCCTGTCAAATGCCGCGCGCAGCCAGGACCGCTGTTCGGCGTTCCGAAGATCCACTCCCCAGCTCTCATTGATGATGCTGAGAATGACCAGGGACGGATGATTCCAATCGCGCTCCAGCATCTCACGCAGAGTTTGTTCTCCAAGCCGGCCCGCCTCCGGCGTATAGACATCCCAATGGGGGATTTCGTACCACACAAGAAGTCCGATCTCATCTGCGACTTTCAAGTAGAGCGGATCCGGAGCCTTGACGTGACAGCGCAGCGTGTTTAGTCCGAGGCGCTTCGCCTTTTGCATCTCGTCACGAAGATACGCTTCCGAAGGAGTGGTGTAGATGTTGTCAGGGTAGAAATCCTGATCCAGTGCGCCGATAAGAAAGAATGGACGGCCATTCAACAAAATCTTCCCTCCCCCTGTTTCGATCGAACGAAAACCAAAACGATCCCGAACAGGCGCGTTCGCATCAAGGACCGCCTCGATTTGATACAGCGTCGGCGCGTTCGGATGCCACAACACAGGATCCTTCATTTCAATCCGGACCCGCGCGAGGCTATCAGAGACGGCAATTGATGCTCTGGTGCGAGCCACGACACTTCCCTTGTTGTCAAGGATGCGGATCTCGAGCCGGTTGTGTGCAGCAGCGGCAATTGGAGCAGACAAGCGCAAGGAGACGTCAACGACCCCTGTGGTATCCGGAGTAACCTCGAGTTGCGTGATCCTCCGTGGAGTAACAACATCCAACCACACACTCTGCCACAAGCCGGAGGTCTGAACATACCAGGTCTGTTTCCCATGAGGGATGTTCTTGTAATTGACCCCTTCGGTGCCTTTGCCTGCCACAACAGGATCCATAACACGGACTACAACTTCGTTTGACCCGGGTTTTATGAAATTCCCAATCTCGAATCGGAAGGGAGTGTAGCCTCCATCGTGCATCCCAATCTTCGCACCGTTCAAAAAAACCTCTGCGCGATAATCAACCGCGCCGAATGTCAACACCACAGTCTCCCCACGCCGCATCTTGGGAGCGGCAAACGATTTCCTGTACCAACCTACACCCTGGTAATCGCGCAGGTCTGCGAACTGGGCCTGCCACGAGCCTGGAACAATTATGTGACGCCAATTCCCACGACTGACCACCGTCGCAACGCTGTACTGCCCCCCGCTGTCAACGGCAAAGAACCACTGACCATCAAGACTTGTCGATTTGGCAGCGAATCCGCTGCAAAGCAACAGTGCGGGAGCAGAAACGAGGAGAAGCGCAGTACGAATGAGAAAACGCTGTGCAGAGCTCATGGCATGATTCCGGCGTTAAGTGTCGACCTCAATATTCATAAGACCAGGCAGTTTGTCAAGTGTTTCCATTGACAATCAGCTCGAAGATGCGTAACATCTCCTCCGACCACACCTGGAGGCCCGCCATGAATTGTCACCTATTGACACTCATCCTTCTCCTCCCTTCCTGTTGTGCATTCGCTTCGGATCCTTCGTACTATGTCCGCCAAAAATCCTGGCATGAGACCATGCGCCTCTCGCGCGACGCCCTGTCCGCACAACGTGCGGATGACAACGAGACGGTGCAATTGCGCATTTCTCCCTGGAAATATATCGGCCCCTTTGCTGCCACCGCTGCCGGCTCCGTTTACCGAGGTCTTTCCACCGGAACGATCGCTGGGGCTTGATTCAACATACAACGCCCTTCGGTGGACGGATCATCCGGAATGGCGCGACGGGTATGTGACGAGCCTGGGATCAGACACGATGTGCGCTCACTATATCTACCGGACAATGCAGGTTCCTCGTGATACGACCTTCTCTGTCTCACTCGGCAGTGATGACGGAATCACGGTGTGGCTGAACGGACAGAAGGTTCTGGCACACAACATTGACCGCGGAGCAAATGCAGATCAAGAAAGACTCAATGTATCTCTTCACTCAGGGTCAAACTCCATCCTCATCAAAATCAACAACCATTTTGGACCGTCCGGGTTCTTCTTTGCTTTGATTGATTCTGACATGCGCCTGCTATGGGAAAATGTGCGCAGGGATTTCCCGGATTCCACTAGCAGACGGGAGATGGAGTGGGAAAATGAAGATAGTATATGGGCCACCGAGTGGTCACCCGGAGACGTGCTTCCCCTTGCCATCCGTTATGCGGACAAATCAATGTGCGAGACTTTTGCGGAATCTCATGCGCTCGGCATCAAGGCCCGCATTGCGAGAACTCCATCCGATCTTGCAGATATCCGGAACGCATATCTTGTCTTCAAGGAAGCGGAACTTACCAAAACCATTCTTACGCCAAAAGTCCCTGCAGCACCGCGTATCAACTGGCCGCGCAGGATCGGAGCGCGACCAGGTCACCCATTCCTCTTCACAATCCCGATCAGCGGTGATCGACCGATCATGGTGCGGGCTTCGGGACTTCCCCGGGACCTACGCCTCGATCCGGCTTCCGGCATCATCACCGGTCGTGCCGATAGACCGGGCAAGTACACAGTCTCCGCTGTCTGTATCGAACGTCCGCGGCAAGACCAAGGGAACCATCACGATAGTGATCGGCCCGACAATTGCCCTCACCCCGCCCCTTGGCTGGAATAGCTGGAACTGTTTCGCCAGTGCCGTTGACGATCAACGCGTTCGAAGCGCAGCGGACGCAATGTTCACCAGCGGGTTGAGCCAGCATGGCTGGTCCTATGTCAACATTGACGATTGCTGGGAAATCAAGCCGGGAAGTCCTGATCACCTTCTCAGTGGTGAACCCAGAAATGCAAATGGCATGATCAATACGAACACCAAGTTCCCCGATATGCACGCGCTGAGCGACTACATACACGCCAAAGGACTGAAGATGGGGATATACTCCTCTCCCGGACCTCTGACGTGCGCCGGGTATGTTGCGAGCTACATGCACGAGAGCGACGACGCCCGGCAATACGCTTCATGGGGGATCGACTACCTGAAATACGACTGGTGCTCGTACAACCAGATCGCGAAAGACCGGAGCCTTCCGGAACTTCAGAAGCCTTACATCATGATGCGTGAAGCACTCGACATGGCACCGCGTGACATCGTGTACTCTCTCTGTCAGTACGGCATGGGCAATGTATGGGAATGGGGCGAAAAGGTTGGGGGCAATTCGTGGCGCACTACAGGAGACATCGAAGATACATGGGAGAGCATGTCAGGGATCGGCTTCTCCCAGTCAGGCCATGAAGCGTATGCCGGACCCGGACACTGGAACGATCCGGATATGCTCGTCGTCGGGAAGGTCGGTTGGGGACCTACACTTCACCCCACGCGTCTAACACCAAATGAACAGTACACACATATCAGTCTCTGGTGTCTTCTCTCTTCACCCCTCCTGATCGGCTGCGATATGACGCAGATGGATGATTTTACCCTGGGGTTGCTCACCAATGACGAAGTCATAGGTGTGAATCAAGACGCGTTAGGGAAACAGGCAAGGAGAGTGTCACAGGAAGGCGAGCTGGAGGTATGGGCGAAGGAGATGGAAGACGGCTCCTACGCTGTCGGCCTCTTTAACAGGGGACGCTGGAAAAAGGATGTCACCGTCCATTGGGCAGACCTTGGGCTGAAGGGGCGACGCCTGGTGCGGGACCTCTGGCGGCAGAAGGATCTGGGAAGATTCGAAGCGAAATTCTCGGAGGTCGTACCGCGGCATGGGGTCGTGCTGGTCAGAATCCTCAAGAAGTAGGAATGCTACGACTCTCAGACCTTAGTTGAAACACATACTGTACAGCTCTTCCCCTCCATCCGCCATCACGTCAATCACCCGGGTGGTGAGAGCGGCGGCGAGCGTCGAGCGACCGGACGCAGCATCGAGGTGCGCGGGACGGTATGTTGTCCCGTCAAATGCTGGATAGTAGGGATTGAAGGTCACTGCGGCAAGATCCGAATTGTGGCGGTAACGGATCCTGGCGGAGAGAACGCCCAACCATCGTGAGAAGACTGCCAACGCGTGCGGGTTCGCCCGCCAGCAAAAGATGGAACGGATTGTCAAACACGACTGTCACACCCTTCGCATCGGCATTCTCCAGGCGATCACAGAGCACCGACAGCGCATCAGCGGTGACCATCCCCGGTAGAATTATCTCGGTTAACCCTTCGGGAATGCGGTCCATTGCACGGACAAGATCCTCTGTGCCATGAAAGGCACTCGAGGCACACTGAATCTGCACTTCTTTTCCTACGAGACGAATCCCCGAGACGCTTGAGTATTCCGCGTCGGATATTCCGTGCTGAAAGATCTGTTCTATTGCTGAGGTTTCTTCGGTAAGGAAAGCGAGATTCGTCGAACGGGCTCCCCCGGTCGCGAACACCACACGGTCAGCAACAGCCATGGGCGCGATGCGGTTCAATGAGCCGTCGACGAGCAGCTCGGACACGCCGAGAGAAACCATGCGCCGGGCCACCTTCGCGAGGTCAGCGGTTTTGTTCGGCCCTGCAACGACGACAAGCCCCCCCTCTTCAACGACTGTCACGACCACCTCGCCCAGTGCGGTCAGGGTTCCCGTGCGGTAGAGTATGCGAAGTTTTGCCGTTGAGGCAGAGAGGCATTGCTCGGAGGTTGTCACGATCATGCCGGGGAACACCGTGATGCGCGGCTTGGGCAGGAGAGTGACGTTGTCGCGTTCCTCACCGTCGTAGCCGATGCCGGTGACGCCGGGCAGATGGCCTTTTGCATACGCCGTTTGTATAAGCGTGCAAAGGGTTGTTGTCTTACCGGTATTTTTGGCTGTTCCGGCAACTCCGATGATCATGGCTCAGGCAACCGTCCCTTTACCGAACGTTCCGGGATACGCACCATCTTCCCGATCCCCCAAAAGTCCTTCCGAAATTGCAGCCGGCAGATCTGGAGCAATTCTTACCCGATCCAATACATCGGCGATCTTTGCATGCAGGTCTTCCGTCATCGAATCCGCGGCCGGGGTTGGTGCAAATCCCGCCTCACCCATGAACCGCGCGGCTTCGTGAATGCCCTGGAGACTATCAATACGCGAAGCCATGCAAATCGGACCGCGCGAGTAAGCCTCGTCTGTTGATGCCACGGTCATGGCATCAACTTTGAGTGCGGTGCCGAGGGCCACGTGAAAAGATGTTGCCGTAGCCGACTGTACACGATCTTCAGTCTGGGTCATGAACGCAACTGGCTCACCGGGCCAGATGGGACAGTCGACGATGGCCCGCAGAGCGCGTATCTTTGCCGCATTGTAGTCCACGAACGTCTGACGCATCAATCCATTGATGACTATATGCGGTCCATAGCAGAACAGCGGTTTGAGAATCGCACGTGCACCGAGACGCTTGCCGAGATGCACATTGATCAGGAGTCCTGCAAGAGTCTTCCACGCGGGGACACCGCTTAACTCGTCGTTACCCGGAATGTCGAATGGCATCTTATAGCGGGCGGCAAGGCGTAAGGCTTCAATTCCGTCGACCGCAAGCCGGGCTGGATCCGTACCGGCGCCAAGGGACCCATACACGAGATCGATCTTGGTCATGTCAGCACCGCCGTGGGCGGCAAGCAGAACCGTCTCCGGCGTGTTGAGGCCGCGGTGTGCGCGAACCGTCAGAAGTGTTGAAGGGCCTAGAAGATCACGGATGAGCCGAATGTTCTCTACAGAGGTGACCGTACCATCGTTCTGATGCGTCAGTGCACCCTCCAACAACCCTTCATATCGCGCTTCCCACGATGGGTTGATCAACAGAAATCCGTCGACTCCCCACCGTTCACACACCTTGGCGTGGATGATATCCATCATCGGACAACCGGAGCCAAGGAATTTGAATATCAGCGGTCGCTCACCGGAATGTCGCAATGAGACAGGCCGGAACGCGTGCCGCTCTTTCAGCATCCTCTGGAGTTGCCCGAGTTCTCCCTCTGACACCTTTCGCACGCCCTTGGGCATGATTCCCCGCCGGAACGCATCTGCGATCACCGCATCCGACAGAGAGAGGTACTCCTCGAGTAATGCCGTTCTACGGGCTGATGAGCTTTCTTCGAAGAGGCTCTGACGGACAGCAGCGCGCCGTGTCCCCGGGGTGGACTTCCCACCCGCCCAGTGCAGCACCTTATCGACAATTTCGTCGAGGGCATTCTCGATACGTGTGTCATGCACCCGGTAGCTGTACCCTGCGGTAATGTCGGGTTTTTGCTTTTCTGCCGCAGCGGTGTCCGACTGAGCGCTTTGCCCTTCAATATACGCAATGATGTCTTCGATCCTCGAGTGCTCATCGAACCCGCGATCAAACCCCAGCTCCGCGGCGAGTTCAGAGGTGATTGCTTTTCCCCCAGAATCACCCGCGATCGCTCGCGCACGCCGGCAGCATCGAGAAGATCCACAAACCGGCCCAGGAGCTCCGCGACACCATAGCCGAGGGTCCGGCTGACCAGGATCTCGTCATACGTGCCGGCCGCTGCGCGTCGCACGATCTCCTCCATCGGCAGATCTGGCGAAAGCAGTTCGGCGTCAAACCCGCGGTTGGCAAGAGCATTCCGGATGATCTTGATGCCTACATCATGCACGGGGTCGAGCGGCACGCACAGGATTTTTCTCTTCTTCATGCCATCTCATCCTTGTCTCGTGACGGCATGAGCCAACGGTAAGGATCACCCGGTTTATGGATGTACTTCCTCAGCCGTACACGCACTCCGTAGCCGTCAAATTCGCAGAACATGATGTCGACCTCACCAAGATTGAGCTCGTGCCCGAGGCGAAGAGCCAGATCCTTCCCTTCCCGTTCGCTCCCGCACACAAGGTAGGTCTCGACATCGAGACCATCCATCACCGCATCAAGTGCTTGCATTGGGTATCAATGGGGGTGACTTGTTGCCACCCCCATTGCCGTATTATTCGAAGATACCTGCTTCGTTGCAGACGATTTCGATCAACATCACAAGTGCACGGATAATCATCCGGGCGCGCTCGGGAATCAGCTGACCATGCTCATCCGTTGTCCCCAGACCGGGGGAGATGAAGAAATTGGCATCGTAAGCGATCGTGGGGATGATTCCCATCTGGCTCATCCCGTCCTGGAACAGATTCGAGCCTGAATACATATCTTCGATCGAAAAGATCGGGATACCGAGCTTGCCGTCTTTCCAGCTGTCTTCATAGTTCACCTCGACAGCGCCGGAGTTGTAGGTCTTGGAGATTTGGAAGAACGGGCGAATCCGTGCATCGATCCTGGCGAATTCCTCCACCGTAATGGCATACAGGTCGTCGATGGGCTTCGTCATGACTTCGGGCTTGTCTCGAAGCACTTTCAGAGCTGCGACCTGGCCTGAGAGACCCTCTTTGCCGGGATCCTGCGTCACAAATGCTGCTTTGCCGTAGGAAGTTGTGGTGCCGAAACGTGCACCATGGTAACCAAGGGCGCGGCGGATCGGGACCATGACTTCTTCTTTTCCGATGATCAGCGCACTGGTCGGTGAACCGGTGGCCTTGTCCATGCTGAAAATCATGACATCCGCCCCGATCTTCTTGATGCTATTGCCAATAATCGGCATGCCCCAGGCATTGTCAATGATGTATGGAACATTGTACGACTGTGCGATTTCTGCAATGCCTTTTTGCAGAAGGGGCGTCCCGTCTGAGTCCTTTTTCCCATAGCCATACCCGACGGTGTCGTATCCGAGGGATGCGAACCCACCGAGCAGGGTCTCATGCTGCTTTGCAGCTGTGCGCATTGCAGCAATGCCGGCCTTTGCATCAACGTTTTTCATCAACGGCACAGGATGGTATTTGATGCCGTGCACCGGATAGGAAGCACCAGGAATCGGGACGAACACCGCATCCAGGTTATTTTGCCGTTTACCATAGAAGCCCAACTCCCCAGCTGTGCTGCCACGATCGGCCAATATGTCTTTATACTTCGGCGGGTAGGGACGACCGTAGCCACCCTGGTGGTGGATGTGCCGTTCGTACGGAAGGATGTACCGCGTGCGGTAATTGTCACCACGGCCCGTGAAGGGAGGCGTCACGAGGCAGTCGAAGCTGGTCCACAGGCCGCCTTCGCATGTGTTGACGGGCGCGGCATCATAGTCATCACCGTACGCACCTTTGATGATCTCACGGATCTGGTCGACATACACGCTGAGCGAAACGACCTTGCGTGATTCGGATGCCATTGCCTTCTCAATGTCCTCTCGCAAGGGGGAGGGACAACCCGAGATCGCTCCTGTGAGTCCGATCGCACCCTTCAATTCTGCCGGTATATTGAGCGTTTCCGCGGCCTTTTTAGCTGCGGCATAGATTTTCGGGGTGTTCACCTGGAGCCGTTTGTACATCTGGAATTTGAACGACGGTCGTGCCATTGAGTTCTTCCTTTCGAAGAGATGTTAAGATTGAAAACCGCGGATAAAGACAGACGTCCCCGGCTTCAGCCCGAGGCCTTCACCGGTCGACCGTCCATCTGTTTTGAGAATGATATTCTGATGATTCGGCATGTGCGTATCGTCGTAACCGGCGATCGTGCCGATCACCTTGCCATCCAACTCGACAGGATCTCCCGCAAGCAGGACGCCGCCGGTGGTGAGTTCCACGAAGGCAATGTACCCGATTCGATCCACGGTGGTCCCCGGCGCGGCAGCGGATTCGTCGGTGCTGATGAACTCCACGATGCTCCCCGCGGGAAAAGCCCGTGAGATGGGAGCGATCAAATGGAGCGAGCGCGATTCGAGCGTGCCCCGCAACACTGTCACCACACGGCCGCTCACGTCCGCCTTAGCGGCAAAAAACGTACGGTTGGTCATCTTCTGGGCATAGGGATCAGCCACGGTCACCTCACACGAATTTTGTCACAAATGAATCCACGTCGCCGTGGAGGAAATCCACAACGGGAAGTTCGATCATGGTGTAGCAGCCGGGCTTCTGTTTTGTCGCTGCCCGGGCTGCGGAGACCATCACCTGTGCAGTCAGTGCCGGATTGTTGACCTTCAACTGAAATCTCATCGACTGATTATGCGTGACGCCCGAGACGCCATTGCGCTCGAGCAACACGCCATGTCCCGTATCCAGCAACGAGCTGACATCTTCGACTTCGAAGACGTACGTCCGGTCTTTGACAAAGTAGGGATCTTGCTTGATCGCCTGCTCGACATCTTCGAACTTTACCCCGGATTCCAGCTGCACGTACACCATGCGGCGATGAATGCCCATCCCTGCCGGCACGGTAATCGAGATGCCATCGTGGACACCTTTGATAGCCCGCACCGCGACCGAATGGCCCATGGAAAGGCCCGGTCCATAGTTTGTGTAGGTGATGCCGCGCGGGGCCATGGCCTGAAACCAACCACGGATCACCGAATCGACGCCGGGGTCCCAACCGGCGGAAAGAATCGACACCGTGTTGTGTTCACGGGCGACCTGGTCGAGTTGTTTGCGAAGAGTGGGGATGTCATGATGGATATCAAAGCTGTCGACAGTACGTATGCCGCGCTTCAGAATCGACTCTGCAGTCTTGCGGACTGCGCGCGATGGACAGGAGAGAATTGCGACGTCGATCGGGCCGAGTTCTTCGATGTCCGAAACGAACCTGACGTTCTGGAGACCGATCGGATCACGTTCGGTCAAACGATCCTGCTTGGTGACGAATGCCGGCACTTCGACGACGCCGGCAAGCTTCATGTCCGGCTCAACGAGGATGGATTCGACCGCACAGCGTCCGACGTTTCCATATCCGACGACAGCGACTTTACTGCGGGATGTGGCCATAGCTGCTCCTGAGTGTGGTTCGGCTTCCCGCCAACAACAGATTACGTTCGGGAAGTGTTATGCTGTTCGATGAATGCACACAACGCCGCACGGGCGGCATCCCCGTGTGCACGTACAAGACGTTCCGCCGCATCACCATCGCGCCGGGAAATGGCATCGAGGATCCGCGCATGTTCCTGAAGTGACGATGATAAGTGCGATAGAACGGAGAGATAGATATAATTGTAGCGCAGCGCCTGGCTGCGAAGCACACGGATGTACTGAATGAGCTTTTCATTGTGCGAGGCGGCGCCGATAGCGGTGTGAAATTCCGCGTTGAGTTGAAGGATGCGCCGGTTGTCACGCGCTTTGGATGCAGCGAGACGCATCATACGGTCATGGATTTCCCGGAGGGTGACGAGTTCCGCATCGGTTATCCCCTCGCAGGCGAGACGGGCGGCGAGAGATTCCAGCGCTCCTTTGACAAGATACGTTTCCATGGCGTCTTCCCTGGAGAGCTCGCTCACCACCGCACCGCGGCGCGGCGTCACAATCACGAATCCTTCGGAATCGAGCTGCAACAGCGCTTCGCGCAGCGGCGTGCGGCTGACGCCAAGCCGTCGTGCGAGATCAGGCTCGACAAGCCGCTCTCCCGGGAGGATTTTTCCGTCGATGATCGACTCCCTGACCATCTCCGCAATGCGATCGCGCAGGGGTTTCACATCCTCCAACCGTACATCCCCGAGCCCGACCTCTGCTGCGCGTGCCGCTCTTGCCATCGCCGTGGTTCCCTGTATATTGTATACAATATACTGTATTTGAATATCGCAATCCGACGCATGAAATGCAAGTCCCCCCGGAACTTTTTTCCCTTGGAAATCATTCTGAATAGTGCTACACTTTAGCAGATTCATCCAGAGTGGTGGAGGGACAGACCCTGCGAAGCCACAGCAACCGGTTCCGATAACCCCCAGAAGGTTTATCGGAATGCAGGTGCTAAGTTCTGTTCCCGTCTATGACGGGAAGAAGATGAATCCGTAATGAGCCCTCACTATGCGGCAGCCTCATTCGGACATCTTCAGGACCGGATGAGGTTTTTCATTGAAAACACCTCCCCGCTCCTGTCGTTCACCCTTGCCGCCTCATTACACAACATCCGAGAGGATTCTATGCCCAACCGCTCCCCGTACCGCTTCGAAACACTCCAGCTGCATGCCGGTCAGACTCCCGACCCGACAACGCATGCCCGCGCCGTCCCCATCTACCAGACGACGTCGTACAATTTCGATAACGCCGACCACGCAGCAGCATTGTTCGGCCTCGAACAGTTCGGGAACATCTACACACGCATCATGAACCCGACAAGCGACGTGTTCGAAAAACGGATCGCGGCCCTCGAAGGCGGTGTTGGAGCGCTGGCAACCTCTTCGGGGCAGGCAGCCCAGTTCCTCGCCATCGCCAACTTCGTGGTCGCCGGAGAAAACATCGTCTCCACCAGCAATCTCTACGGCGGCACGTACAATCAATTCAAGGTGACATTCCCCCGCCTCGGGATTGACGTGAAGTTTGTGAACGGTGACAACACGGCCGATTTTGAACGCACCATCGACGCAAAGACACGCGCGATCTATATCGAAACCATCGGCAACCCCCGGCTCAATATCCCTGATTTTGCCGCCATCGCAAAGGTCGCCCACGATCACGGCATCCCGCTCATCGTCGACAACACCTTCGGCGCCGGGGGCTATCTCACACAACCCATCGCGTATGGCGCAGATATCGTGACCCACTCGGCCACGAAGTGGATCGGCGGCCACGGCACTTCCATCGGAGGCGTCATTGTCGATTCCGGCAAGTTCAACTGGGGCAATGGCAAGTTTCCCATATTCACGGAACCCAGCCCCGGGTATCACGGACTGAAATTCTGGGATGTGTTCGGCACAAACGGCCCATTCGGAAATATTGCCTTTATCATCCGTGCCCGCGTCGAAGGACTACGCGACCTCGGGCCGTGTATCAGTCCGTTCAACGCATTTCTGCTGATCCAGGGGCTCGAGACACTCTCTTTGAGAGTCGAACGCCATTGCTCGAATGCACTCCAACTGGCGCAGTGGCTGCAAAAGCATCCGGCGGTGGCCTGGGTTGCCTACCCGGGGCTCCCCGATCACCCGAGCCATGCCGCTGCGAAAAAGTATCTGCGGAAGGGACAGTTCGGATCGATTATCGTCTTCGGTATCAAGGGCGGACTTGAAGCGGGTAAACACTTCATCAACAAGGTGGAGCTGGCAAGTCTTCTGGCAAACGTGGGAGATGCCAAAACCCTGGTGATCCATCCCGCATCGACGACACACCAGCAGCTGTCGGCCGCAGATCAGGCATCAGCCGGCGTGACAGCGGACATGGTGCGTGTGTCGGTGGGCATCGAACATATCGACGATATCATAGAGGACTTCGACATCGCGTTGAAGGCCGCACAATGACATTTGTCGCGACACAACGTGTGCGGCTTTCCGATGCCGCGCACCCGTTGCTTCTCGAATCGGGTGCGCGGCTTGAGCCGGTTGACGTGGCATACGAAACCTACGGCACGTTGAATGCCCCCGGGAACAATGCGATTCTTGTATGCCATGCCCTCACCGGAAGCGCACATGTTGCAGGATATGCGTCGGAGGATCCCGCCAGCATCGGCTGGTGGGATCCGATCATCGGCCCGGGCCGGACCCTCGATACCGACCGCTACTTCGTGGTCTGTTCGAATTTCCTGGGGGGCTGCTATGGCACGACGGGCCCTGCGTCGATAAACCCCGCCACTCAACGGGCCTATGGCATACATTTCCCTGCTGTGAGTGTACGCGATCTGGTCACGGTGCAGCATGCATTACTCAAACATCTCGGGGTAACACGGCTCGTCACGGTGATCGGAGGTTCCCTGGGAGGCATGCAGGTGCTTGAGTGGGGCGCAATGTTTCCCGAAGCAGTCGCATCTCTCATCCCGATTGCGACGGCTGGTCAACATTCCCCCTGGTGCATCGGCCTCAATGAGCTTGCCCGGCAGGCGATCATGAATGACCCCGATTGGCAGGGTGGGGCCTATCCGGCCGACAAACAGCCTGAGCGTGGGCTATCGCTTGCACGGCAGATAGCAATGGTTTCCTATCGCAGCGATATCTCTTTCATGGATCGTTTTCATCGCGACACCACCTCGCAGCCCCCGGGCCCCGCACTGCGCGACCACCTCGGCGTCTGCTACCAGGTGGAAAGCTATCTTCGGTATCAGGGGACAAAACTTGTCCATCGTTTCGACGCAAACACCTATTTGTCGATCACCAGAACGATGGACGGGCACGACATCGCCCGCGGACGAGAAAGCCTGGAAGAAGTCCTGGCCGGCATGACAATGCCTGCATTGTGCGTCGGCATCGATTCCGACATCCTCTACCCTGCTCACGAGCAGCGCAGCATTGCCGAGGCTCTTCCGGGCGGCACTTATCTGGAGATGCATTCACCCCATGGACACGATGCGTTTCTGATAGAGTACGAACAGCTCGGCGCAGCCGTGTCCGCTTTCTTGCGAGACCTGCGTATGAATCGTATCGTGATGAAATTCGGCGGGACCTCCGTGGAGGATTCCACCGCAATGAAGCGGGTCGCCGGAATCGTTCTTGCCCAGCAATGTCCCGAACGCATTGTTGTCCTCTCGGCGGCAGCCGGTGTTACAAACCAGCTCCTCCATGCGGGAGAGCTCGCAGCACAGGGGCAGGAGGCAATGGCGACAGCGTTGCTGAGTTCCCTTCGCGCGCGGCACAAAGGGATTGCAGAAGAACTCCTGAGTACTTCCTGCCCTTCAATTTGCGCAACAATCGATTCCTGGTTCGATGAACTGGACGACCTCGCACACGGCATTGCCATTCTTGGTGAAGCAACTCCCCGCTCGTTTGATCTCCTGGCCTCATTCGGCGAACGACTCTCGACGCTGATCTTCCATGCGTACCTGAGCTCGGAAGGTCATGCTGCCGAACTCGTGGATGCCCGATCGTTCATGATTACCGATAGCAACTACACCCATGCAATCCCCGATATTACCATACTCCGCCAGAAACTCGAGGACCACGTCATCCCGCCGCTCCGACGCGGGGCAATTGTCGTCACCCAGGGATTCATCGGAGCCACGACCAACGGCATTACCACGACGATCGGCCGCGGCGGATCGGACCATTCTGCCGCGCTCATCGGATCGATCCTGGAAGCCGACGAGATCCAGATTTGGACGGATGTCGATGGAATTCTCACCGCGGATCCATCAATCGTACCGGATGCGCACCGCATTAAGGTGATGTCGTTCATGGAAGCATCCGAGCTCGCGTACTTCGGCACCCGCGTGCTCCATCCGGAAACCATCCTGCCTGCGATCCGCCAGAATATTCCTGTCCGGGTACTGAACTCGCGCCGTCCATCGTCGCATGGCACGGCGATCATTGCCCAGTCCGATGCTTCGGGACAGTGCATAGTAAAATCGATCGCCTACAAGGAGGATATCACGCTGATCAGCATTGTTTCCACACGGATGTTTTTGGCGCATGGGTTTCTTGAAAATGTATTCGACGTCTTCCACAAATACCGCACCGTGGTCCACACAGTCGCCACGTCAGACATCAGCGTTTCAGCCACGATTAATGACGCGGGACGACTCGAGGAGATCATCGGGGAGCTGCAGCAATTCGCGACAGTGACCGCCGCCAAAGCGAAAGCGATCGTCTGCGTCGTCGGAGACAATCTGCGCAACACCCAGGGCATTGCCGCGCGTGTGCTTCACGCAATCACAAGCGTGAACATCAACATGATTTCCCAGGGTGCCTCGGAGATCAACATCAGCTTCGTGGTGGATGAGGGACATCTGGACAGCGTCGTCCGCCTGCTTCACGAAGAGTTCTTCAATTCGCACGACATCAACAGGGAGATTTTCGACTGATGAGCGAACGTACATACAGAGTGATCGTTGCAGGCGCCACCGGTCTGGTCGGTCAGAAGATGATCCAGGTGCTTGAAGAACGCACGTTCCCGGTCAGCACGCTGATCCCTCTCGCCTCTGCCCGTTCTGTCGGGCGAACAGTGCGATTCCGCGGTGAAGAAGTCCCCGTGCAGGAGTTGTCAGACAATAGCCTCGCAAATGCGAAGGCGGATTTCGCCCTGTTTTCAGCGGGAGCGTCCGTGAGCAAGGAGTTCGGTCCGGTTGCCGCCCGCTATGGCATCGTGGTCATTGATAACAGCAGTGCATTCAGGATGGACTCCGATGTGCCCCTCGTTGTTCCTGAGGTGAATCCTGATGCAGCATTCAGACACCATGGCATTATTGCGAATCCCAATTGCTCGACGATACAGATGGTGGTGGCATTGAAGCCACTGCACGATGCATTCAGGATCAAACGTATCGTTGTTTCAACCTATCAATCGGTGACCGGGGCAGGCTGGCGCGGACAACAACAGCTTGAGCTGGAGCTGGAAGGCAAGACGGTGGAAAATCCGAAGTTCCCCCACCGGATTGCCATGAACGCTCTTCCTCACATCGACACCTTTGGCGATGACGGTTATACGAGGGAAGAAGTGAAGATGGTGAATGAGACGAAGAAGATCATGGGCGACGATTCGATAAAAATCACCGCGACGTGTGTACGCGTTCCGGTGATGGGAGGACACAGCGAATCGGTGAATGTAGAATTCGAGAAGCCGTGTGACCCGGAGAGCGTGCGGAAACTTCTGGCGAGGGCCCCGGGGGTGATTCTTGTGGACGATCCGCACAACGCCCGCTATCCCCTTCCCATCGATGCCCACGACCGTGACGAAGTGTTTGTCGGACGTGTCCGCGTGGATCCGACGGTCCCTTCGGGAATCAATCTCTGGATCGTATCCGACAACCTGCGCAAAGGCGCAGCGACGAATGCGGTGCAGATTGCGGAATTGCTCAAAAGCAGGGACTTCAGAACACCATCGTGACACCAATCATGAATGTGTCATTACCAATAGGCGCTTCCGATTCAAAGGGCCAGTTGCCGTTCTTCTTGCGCAGTTCATGAAAACCGTAGGAGAAAGCATTCTTCAGAACGAAGTTCACCACAGGCACGGCGTCGGGCGTCGAACGGAGGATCTGGTCAACAAATTTGTCGAGCAGCCAATCACCTGACTCCTGGACGATGACACTCCCAAGCCACTCCCAGAATTTGTGACGACGGTAGACCAGGGACCGTTCGTAGCTTGCATCCAGCGCCAGGAGAGGAAGCACGTGAAAACGCACGACCGCACCGCTTTTCGTGCCAAAACGGATTCCCCCCTCATACATTCCCAGAATCGCGCTGTCGGCACTGTTCGTGATCCCACCCTTCAACGCCAGATTTGTCGACTGTGCACCCTGGGATGTCAGCAGGTTGATTGAAGGCCCTTCGGAAGCGCTTGTCAATTTGTACCCGTATCCCTGTTCCCAGGCAGCTCCAAACCGCCAACCGGTGAACGCGATTTCCCCCGGGTTGACAGTGGCTCCAAGTTCCTTTGACGCGACGCCAAGAAAGAGATAGTCATTCCGGTGTTCGACAATCTCGTCCGATTCGTCCACGTCGAACTGACGGAGTCCCCCGAGGCGAACCTCGGCAGTTCGCGGTGCATAGAACGGCTGCATGGACCCATCGAGACCACTTTGCATCCAACCGTACACGATGCTCATCGTCGGGTTACGATGGAATTCGAACCAGTTCCAATGATGGCGCTCAAACGATTTCACTGAATCCTCCTGACCAACAGCCATGCCGGCGCACAGGACGATACACAGGGATGCTAAGATAGCAGGCCTACAGTTTGTCATGACCAACCTCATGGTGATCGCAAAGAAAAGGGATATAAGACTCTACGAAATCCAAAGCACTCTGTTGCAGCGTCAGATCCCCCAAACACCCGGAATATTCGTTCCGCAGTAAGCGCACATACCCTTTTTGAGATTATTGGTAACAATGGAATATCCCCGCCGCTCGAGGATCATTTTTTTACAGTGATGGCAATATGTGTGCTCCGCGATATGGCCGGGGACATTGCCAATATACACATACTTCATCCCTTCCTTCACCGCGGCTGCATGGGCCTCCTCCAGCCGCTTTACCGGCGTTGGGGCCAGCTGGTTGAGCTTGTAAAGCGGCATAAACCGGCTAAAATGGAGGGGGACATCATCAAGTCCGTTCTTGCATAGCCAGGAGCACATACGCCCGATCATATCCAGATCATCTGACCACCCGGGAATCACCAGATTCGTGATCTCTAACCAGATATGCATTTCGTGGAAAATCCGAAGGGTCCGAAGCACGGGAGCCAGTTTCCCGGCATTGAGACGTGCATAAATGTTCTCGTCAAAGCTCTTGAGGTCAATGTTCGCGGCGTCTATCACTCGACAGAGCTTTCGCAAAGGCACTTCTTCGATGTAGCCGTTCGACTTCCAGACATTCCGTATCCCCTCTCCATGAGCGATCTCCGCCGTATCAAAGGCGTACTCATAAAACGTTGTGGGCTCGGAATAGGTGTACGCAACCGACGCACATCCGGTCCGCCGGCATTCGTCGACCACCGCACGCGGCATCAGCTCCTGGTTCTCGGTCTCCTTCGGACTCACCTGTGAGATCTGCCAGTTCTGGCAATTGAGACAAGCCAGGTTGCAGCCGGCCGCAGCGATGGAAAACGCGCGTGTCCCCGGAAGAAAGTGCAGCAGTGGCTTCTTCTCTATCGGATCAACATGCACGGCGCAGGGGTTACCATATGCGATGGAATAGAGTCTTCCGCGGACATTCACACGATTACGGCAGATACCTGTTCCTCCGACCGGGATCGTGCAACCGTTCGGACATTTGAGACAATGGATGCTGTCGCCTGCCTGTTCGACGAAGAGCGCTTCCTTGCTCCACTTCCAGAGGCCGTCGTCGGCCGGGCCGGTATTCAGCCACGCATCGATTTCTGCGCGCACGTGCGGCGGCAGCGGCCTGGCCGCAAACAGATTCATCGCGCCACATCCACAGCACCCAAGAAATTCACGCTTTCTCATGAGCCCTCCATACAGGGGACGTCAACGCAACAATTGTTCCGACGACAACAACACCGGCGGCAGCGTTTGCAGCAACATGCGCGCCCCACATCGGTAGCAAGAACGGACCAACAAGCAATGCACCGATCGCCGAACCCAACAGGTCCGCACTATATAAGCGTGAGCCCGTTTGTACCGGATCGCGTACCATTATTCGGGAAGTAAGAGCAAACACGACCCCCGCAGCCAGGGATCCCAGAAACAAACAGACAAACAGACCCGTTACGCCCATCCAGGGGCGCGAAGGTGCGCCGTATTGCAGAGAAGGAGTCATCAGAAGTGTGAGCGCGAGTCCGGATTGCATCAACGCATATACACGTGATGTTATTTTCATTCTGCCACCGGCGAACGCTCCAATACTCATCCCGGCCATGTACAGACCGATGAGCAAGCCGCTCATCTTGTACACGTTGCCGAATCCCGCCTGGACAATCATCAATACCATCAGCTCCAGGGCAATACCCCCGCAACCAGATGCGATCACGCCGATTGAAAACCTGTCGGCACGAACTACGCCCAGAAGAGCCGCAAGGAAGATCACCGCCGGAACCCAGCTTTCAGCAGAGAAGAACCGGAGCCAGTACCGGATGTAGGCAAGCATCAACACAGGTTGATCGTCGGTGTTTATAGGAGTTGCTCTCTGCAATGAGGCGCCCATTCTCCGGGCCCGGTCCCCGAGGAGATCGTCCTGGATGTAGTTCGCATTGGCGTAGGTCGTCACCACGCCCGCCGCGGCGATGGCAGCGGCAACGTCCGCCCGGAGCGTGGAATCAGATGCGAGAAAGATGTCATGCCCCGCGGGAAGTACGAGAACATTCCCGAAGGACTCTGCCATGGTGTTTCGCAAGGTTGCCCGGACATTCCTTGCATCATCTCCGGCATAATCCTCTGAGGATGGGAGCGACAGGCAAAGCACCCCTGCCGGAGTGAGTGCCTGATGAGCAAGCCGCATGGACTCCCGGGTATACATGCGATTCGATTGGAGCGTCGAAGGCTCGGGAGAGACGAGAACAATCACATCGTAGCGACCTGCGGAACTCCCAAGGTGCTTCCGGAAATCACCTGAAAAGTACCGCACACGATCGTCCTGCAAAGGTCGCAGGAATCTCTGTTCGGCCTCTCTGAGCCACGGGTTCTCTTCGATGCACTCCACTTCACTCCCGGTGTATTTGAGGGCCTCCGGAACAAGTGCTGCTGGATTGCCGCCAACAATCAGTACCAACGGACACCGGGGGCGCTGAGCAACTGCAAAATGGATGGTCTCCTCAACATTTTGAACGTCCCCTTCGGCTAGCAGCGGGATGTTGTTCGCAAAGATCGTGATTTGGTCACCGAGTCGCGTGGCCGTCAGCACACCGTACGGCGTTTCCTCGTGAGCAAGAATTGTGTGCCCCGGATACCGCAGCTTGAAGGTTAACGCGTTCACGTCGAACAGACTCCGTGCAATTACCAGGACTACCACTCCGGCGAGAAGCAACGTTGCACTCTTCCGCTCATGAGCGCGGAATGCCATCACCGCGCCGGCAACCCCCGATCCTACACATACGAGCAGAAGGAGATCCTGTGATGAGAGCAGATCAAACAGAAGTACACCAAAGAGCGCACCTCCTGCCAGACTGCCTATTGCTTCCCATGCATAGACCCTCCCCACGGGGTTGACCCCCCCGCCAGATACCGAAGCACGCACAAGCAGTGAGAACGTCGCGCCGGAAATGAAACAGACCGGACTCAGAACGAGAACCGCTCCCACAAGAAAGATCCGGATTTCGAGCATGCTGCCTGGTGGAGCAATCACCAGAGGAAGAAGGCGGAATCCGACCTGCGTCAACGGAGGGAACACGAGGAGCAAACCGAGAACGACTGACGGGATCAGAGAAGGACGCAAACGTACCGTCCACCGTCGCGCAAGCACAACGCCGATGCCCGTGAGAGCGAGCCAGTCAAAAAGCATAATACCGACAACAAGCTCATTGCCAAGGAACGCTGATAGCACTTCGCGCAGCAACGCGATCTGCGTTCCCGCAGTGATGACACCCGCGAGCATTGTCGTGACGCGCCATCCGTTAACGCCCTGTAGCATTGTCGCTTTCGCCGAAGACTTCCGCTTCGTAGACGTACACCTCTGCGTCTTTCCATCCCTCCCAGCCGATCCCCGCCTTGTCCTGTGCACAGTGCCCCAGGAACTCCTCCAGTGACCACCCGGTTTCCTTCGCTACCTGAGGGAGAAATGTGCCCGCACGATTCCCCTTGCGGATATATATACCGTGCTTCCCCAATTGTATCTCCTGCGTTGACGCAACCTTCCGCATCGGTGAAAGGACCGAAATCTCTATGTCCAGACCTTTGAGCTCTGCTGCAGAAACGGGAGAAAAGCGATAGTCTTCGGTCGCTGCAGCTATGGCCATTTTCTGAACAGTTTTGGCCAACTCTTCCGTGCTCGAAAAACTCCCTATACAACCACGAAGATCGCCATGCTTTTTGAGGCTGACAAATGCTCCGCAGGGCGTCCGCAGAGCCGCAGAAAGCCCGTCAATATGCAAATAGGGAGATTGACGCGTCTGAAGGTGCTCCTCAATGGTCGACCGTGCGATCGCGAGGAGTCGACGCCGATCTCCAGGGCCGATATGAAACGACTCCTTCTCCTTCGGCGGCCGGGTGACAATGATCGCCGCATATCCGACTACCTGGCTCTTTTTTCCTTCCGGAACATCACCGGAGTTCTTATATTGCACGAGAGTGTACTTTTCAGATTCATCTGTCCCGATCATTTCCTGGAACATCAGGACTCCTCCCAAACCACACATTGATGTTGCCAGATCTCGAAAGCCCGTTCGTTCATTGTCGGCGATTGCTCGAAGCAGGTTTTCCGGGGATCGCGACAGCACAGCATCTATCGTTCTTCTGTCAATGGTTACGGCATCCTGGTACGAGGGATAGTGCGATAGGTCGGTACTTATGACGAAGAGATTCTTTTCCGTGAAGAACGGCCGGAGCACCTGTGCAAGCCGCGTGCACATCGCCGGGTCCGCCGTGCCCAGCAGTATGGGTATGATCTTGAAGGGTCTCTGCAAGTGGTACTGCAAGAACGGTAATTGAACCTCGAGGGAATGTTCGACGGCGTGCGCGCGGTTGTTCTCGATGAACAGCCCCTGCCGTTCCAGGAGGATTCGTCCGATTTCCGCGTTTACGGGAACCCGACCAAGCGGCGTGAGAAAGTCCCCTGCGACATACACCGCTGCTCCATCATATGCCGCATTGTGACTGACACCGATAAGAAAAATGTTATCTATGGAGCGCTGAGGGCCGATCTGCGCAAAACCGGAGGCCGCCACCTGACCCGAGAAGACGTAGCCGGCGTGAGGCACGATGATAGCCTGCACGGGATCTTTCCCCATCGGTTGCACTGCACGAGAAAAGAAATCGGAGAGTGTCGCGCGCAATTCGGTTGCCGATGCGGGATAGAATTGGCCTGCTACGGCCGGAACACGATCTTCAGCGGAGGCAAACGCGACGTACAGCTGGAGGAACACACAGAGTGAAAAACGCAGGAAAATGTGCGATGTCGACATGGCGGGCCTCAAGAGAGATGCGCTGATTGAAAGTACTGCCGGACACGCAGAAAGTCAACAGAACGAACAACATCACATCCACCCACTTCCAAGGAGTATCAGCCATGAGCGACATAATGGACATACTGAGCGGCGCAATCGGCAATGACGCGGTCAAGAAAATCGGCGGCCAACTTGGCATCGATAGCGGCACAACAAGTACCATCGTGAACGCCGCGTTACCGCTGTTGGTCTCGGCACTTGCCAAAAACTCTTCATCGCAGCAGGGCGCAGAGGAATTGCACAATGCAGTCACGAAAGATCACGATGGGTCGATCCTGGACAACATCGGCGGCCTTCTCGGCGGGAGTCTGGCAGGTAACGGAGGAGGGATTCTCGGTCATATCCTTGGCAACAAACGCGAGCAGATACAGCAAGGGCTCGGTGCATCGACAGGTGTCGACAGTTCGACCGTGGGTTCGGTATTGGAGCTGTCTGGCTCCGGTGGTGATGGGAGCGCTCGGACGCCAGACGGCCACACAGGGACTCGATGCAGGAGGTCTTGCGGGAATGCTCAAAGGCGCGGCGCAGGGCGCGAGTCAATCGTCCCCGGATGTGATGGGATCGTTGCTTGGTATGCTGGACACGAACAAGGATGGAAGCGTGGTGGACGATGTGGCGGGGATGCTGGGGAAGCTGTTTAAGAAATCGTAGACAGAGAGACCTCTCCGCCGATAACATCTCAGAGTCTTTGCTTCACTCCAACTTCAGTTTGTGCAGCTTCGGCTTGATCACAAACACGCAGTACGGCGCATTCGGATGGTTCCGGAAGTAATCCTGGTGATAATTCTCAGCCTTGAAGAATTTCACCAACGGCTTGATCTCGGTGACGATCGGTGCATCAAACGACTTCTGGGCAATCTTCAGCGAGCGTTCGGCAAGCTCTTGTTGTTGAGGAGAATGATAGAAGATAACCGAGCGGTACTGTGTTCCCACATCAGCGCCCTGGCGATTCAGCGTTGTGGGATCATGCGCCTCCCAGAACACGGTCAGCAGACTGTCGTAACTGATCTTCGAAGGATCGAAGGTGATCTGGGCGACTTCGGCGTGACCGGTATTCCCCATACACACTTCATCGTATGTCGGATTTTCGGTTGTACCTCCGGCGTAGCCTGCCTCAACCGTATCAACACCGTTAAGACGCTCGAATACCGCTTCGATGCACCAGAAACAGCCGCCGCCGAACGTGGCGGTCTCACGGGATCTTGAAGATTCGGACATGAAACCGCCTGGAGAGTGTATGACAAGGAGCAGACTAACGATCACTGGAACCATGCCCACTCCTCAGAAGTACACGATGAGGGAGGCGCTGACAACCTGACTTGTATAGGCACTGGATGCCGATCCCCCGGTCAGTGCAAAAGATTGTTCCCAGGTTGATCGCGAATAGGCCACATCCAGAGCGAACGATTGGCTTATGAATCCTGTCCCCACGGTAAATCCGGTGCCGGAGACCTGATCGGAAGGTTTATTATTGATATCCCAGTTTGCCCGAAGCGTAGGGATCGTCCTGAATCCCGCCCTCACTGGGATTACGCCTGCCGTGGTGACGATGAGATACTCGGCACCGACACGCACCTGGTTCAGGTCTGTTTTGCTCCCGCTCAACTGTATCGTATCGATGGCAGCTCCATCCGTCGTCCTGAAAATCTGCCTGTCACTATACAGTCGGGTTTCGTAATCGACGGAAAGGGTGAGGTTCTCTCCGATACGCCCGGACGCCCCGAACCCGAACATGAGCGGGGACTGAACAGTGTTGACGAACACACCCTTCTTGTAGACATTGGTCCCCTGCTTCCACTGATAACTTCCGTCGTACTTCAAGTCAAACGGAGTCCTGAGAGTCGCGCCGAGCTTTATTGGAATCGGTTTTTTCATTCCTTCAAAATCCACGAGAAGTCCCGCCGTGAAATTCAGCCCGCTGAACGACCCGTCGTTGCTCGACCCGTACAGTGTACTCTTGTCCAGATCAGAGTTCGCGAAATTCCCGAGCCAGATGTTTACCGCCCCCCCGACATAGATCATCGGATGGAGCTTCAGGCCGATTCCGGGCGTGATGGTGTTCGCCCCGCCGCTGGACTCGTAGGATTCGGTTCCTGTGTCGTACTCCGAATAATTGTCCAATTGCTTCTGGAACGCCACAGCAGGAACGATATTGACGTTCCCGGCGTGCAGAGGGAAGGCGATGCTCGCGAAGTTGTACGCGAAGTGTGATTGCGTAATCGTATAGTTCGATGTCGGGTGCACCGGGTTGTTGAATTTGTACTCTTCTCCCATCCATCGACCAACGGCGGAGAATTCCACCCGTTCGAGTTGACCCAGGCCGGAAGGGTTCCAGGAAATTGCTGTCGCATCATCCGCAAGGCCGATGAAAGCACCACCAAGGCCCTCTGCGCGCGCGCCTGCACCGGTAATATTCCAATCTTCCTGCGCGCTCCCTACAGCCACGATCGTCAGCACGGCGATGAGAACCAGTAGAGTCCGGGTTTGCATAAGAGCTCCTGATCGTTAATCGGAGGATCGGTTTATTTCACAACGATCTTGTCACCAACTTTGATATCCTGCTCTTTTTCCACAATCCTCACCTGAGCAAGTTTCTGTTGTACCTGCACAACCACAAGCTCTCCCAGCTTCGTTACATGTTTCCCCAGCACTTCACCGGTGGTCGGGTGGATGATGTTTTCACCGGCACGGAAGGCCACACACTTGCATCCCTTGCGGATGCCCTTCAGTGAGCCGGCATCGATATAGTATACGTCTTTGTCGGCACTCACGATGAATCCCTCAACAATCGGCAGTTCGTTGTAGATCATGATCGCCAGGTCATCTATCGCCTTCTCAAAGTCTTCCACATCGTTCCCGGCGACCTGCTCGCCACGCGCGACAATCGTCTCGCTCGTTTCCGTGTCGATCACCCGCACGTTCACTTTGCTGCCGGACCCGTACTGAACCACGCCAGCGATCACCATGGCATCGGCACCCGCGACTCGCCCCACTTTGACCGCCGTCTCATCGTCCACAACACCGGAGACCTGGAGCTGTTGCTCTTGCAGTACCTTGTCCAGCGCAGTCCGTTCGATCACTTTGAACCGGCGGAGGTTGACCAGCTGTGAGACCATTTTGTCCGTGAGAGCACCTCCAAAGCTGCTGAGCTCCCCTTTCACCTCGATCGGCATGACCGCAATGCCGAGCCGCGAGCCGACCTGCGTAACCCGCGACGGGTCGTAGGTGAGCGCCCCCACCGGAAGCGTGCTGGTTTTCACCTCCTCCTCTTCTTTTGGCCGTTCCTCCTTTTCCGGTACAACCTCCGGCTTCTCCTCTTCAGGATTCTTCTGTTGCGGCACAATTGCGACGGAAGGAGGGACTTTGTTTCTCAAGAACGCCAGGAATTCATTGGCGCGTTCACTCGAGACGTACGCGGTTGAGAGGTCCAGTTCTTTTTTCGCATTTCCTGTTTCACCCAGGAAATAGTGACAAATCCCTATCTCGCGGTGAGGATAGTATTCGATGAAATGCGTTCCGTATGTGCGCTTTCGTGCCGCATCTTCGAACTCGTAGGAGATCGCGCTCCGGAATTCCTGAATGGCCCGGAGCCAGTCCTTCTTCTCCACGTATTCCAGTCCGTCCGAGTAGTAGTTGTAGAACTTCGACTGGGCAGGAGTTGTGGGAGGCAAAAGAAGGACGCAAGATAGGAACAGCCAAAGACGGTGCGATTTCATGGCGGTTTTCGACCTGGAAGAGAGGGATGGTATTGCGAAGATAACTGAATATTCGACTCAATGTCAATGCCTGGAGCCGTGCGGGTCAGGACACGTGCGGGTCAGGACGTGCGGGTCAGGACACGTGCGGGTCAGGACGTGCGGGTCAGGCCGTGGGGGTCAGGCCCCTCTCCCCCCAAGCGTCACAATCTCGTTGGGCTCGTTCCAATAGCTCTCTACCACTCGGAGCTCTCCGGCGCCGACGGAATGAAGGCCCTCCTGCATTGTCGTCCGCGCACGCTCAATCGTGTTGCATTCCCGGCTGATGTGCGCCAGAATGACCGCCCGGGGAATCTCCCTCGCCGTCGAGAGAGTATTCTGCATCAACAATGCCGACTGATCGTTCGAAAGATGACCGATGTCCTTGATGCGCTTCTTGAGCCAGTCGGGACGGCCGGAGTTCTCAAGCATCACTACATCATGATTGGACTCTAATACAATCGCCTGGGCATCGGCAAACCTCTCGGCCAGACCGTCAGGTGCGTACCCTAGGTCTGTGGCGATCACCGCCGTTGTGCTGCCCTGCAGCAGAGCATGATGGATGGCATAGCCGAAGCATCCACCCGGCGCATCATGTGGAACGGGAAACGACTCGACTTCGAATCCCGCCACGACTCCGACACCGTTCTCCAGGACCCGCAGCAGTCCCTGATGCGCAGCCTTCCGGGCGGCGGCAAAGTGCTTCTGCAGCGTCGCCGCAATGGGAGCGGGACAGTAGACCGGGATCTGGAGTTCAAGAACGCGCTTAAAGGTCTCGGGATGTACGTGATCACCGTGCGTGTGCGTGATCAGCACCCCTCCCAGCGTGCGGAAGGAGATCCCCGAGTCTTCAAGATGTCTGCTTATGTACCGTTGACTGAGCCCGATATCCACCAACAACGCACGGCCGTCATTCCAGAAGACCGTGCAGTTGCCCGCACTCGAGCTCGCGAGAACCCGAAGATGCATTAGCTCCCCCGCTGACCGCCACGACGGGGGGCTCCACCCTGAAATCCGCCGCCGTGGAAACCACCTCCCTTGCCCGTTCCCTTGACACCACCCCCGCCGGCGCCTTGGCGGCTTTTTCCTTTGCGACCCTCCGGTCCGTGCTGCTCTGCTTCCGGCGGAAGCACTTCCTTCAGGGTCATCGCGTAGTCTGTGAGTTTCTTGCCGTGCAATGCGGTCATTGCTGCACGGGCTTCATCATCGTTCGGCATCTCGATGAATGCGAACCCGGAATGGTGTCCGGTGATACGGTCAATATCGAGTTTCACAGAAGCCACCGTCCCGTGTGCTGCAAAAAGAGCGCGGACCTTTTCTTCGCCATACTCCCGAGGCAGATTCGCGACATGGATATTCACTGTGGACTCCGTTCATGTGAGAGTTGCGTGAGTGTAGTTGTTGCCGCCGTTGTTTCGGGGGAAGGCGGATCGGGAAGCTTCACCGGAGGTGGAGCATACCCGACCACCGACCCGGCGCGTACGCGGACGAGATACGGGGAAAGTGTCGTCCCGGGCAGCGTCCGCACGCCGTCTTCAATCTTGATCGGTCCGATTCCAGTGCCCGCACCGATCTTGCAGTTCGCGCCGATTTCGATCAGACCGTAACGAAACGTTCCACATCCTTCATAGGCGTGCACCGTCATCTGACTGAACGCTCCGACCAGAGTATTGTCTCCGATAAAAATCAGTTCCGGCCTGAAATGATCAAGCCAGACCATCTGCATGATTTCCACGTTCCTCCCGATATGAGCACCCATCCATCGATACCAACGGTTCTTGAATGGTGTGCCTTTCATTATGAATGATACACCAACCTGAAACAGAAGCAACATCCTTCTCGAGAATGGAAGACAGATGGTGCGCCAGTTGATGGCATTGGGCTCTTCCGGTGCACCTAGACCGGAAAATGTGTAGTGCCTTTGCACGGGAGTCAGATACGCCTCGAGGCGGTGTGCCCCGTCCGGTGACCGCGGATCCAGTGTGAGCACATCGACACCCTTTCCCCGCGCCGTCTTGGATATGGTGATAGTGCGCGCACGTTTCTTTCCCAGGCGGATGGCACGACTGACGATATCCACCGTAACATCATGCATGACATCTTCCGGGGTCGCCGGCGGGCGTTCATAGCTGTTCATGAGGTGCACCCTCCGTGGAGTGAATCATTTCCTCCGGCACTGTGCGGATCATGCGGCCGTGCGAGCGTTCACTGATGAAGCGAAACAGAATCTTGTACGTATCATAATCGAACCGTTGAGAGGGACGCCTGTCAAAGTGTTCCGCACCATCTGCAAAGCGGCCGGATCCGATGAGACACCAGTTGTCGACGAGAAACGCTTCGCCCGTTTCGCCATCGGGTGTCTGTTCCGTGACGAGGATCGGACCTTTGAACGGCCATGCTTTGACCTTCCTTCCCGAAAACGCCGCCTCCACCCTCATATTGTAGCGCAGGGCGGGTTCCTCCCCAACACACGCACCATCACACGTGTGGATCTGGTAGCCAAAACAGGGTCCTTTTTTCGACTCCAGACCGGTGAGCCTGTGACACAGACGGTGTTCTTTGGCAGCATCGCGCAAGAACTCCTCCGCCTGCCTCAGGGATTTGAATACGGCGAGAATGTTGGATGCTGTGTCGGATGCGATGTGCTCGGTCTTCTCGAGCGTGACAGCAAGGTACCCTTCGCGGGTCAACGACTTGCGCGCAAGAATGAGCCGGCGCGTGCTTCGTGACATTCTGTTGTATATCGGATGCAGCTCTTTGATCAGCGACGATTCAAGCAACAGCGCCCCCAGTTCCCCGGCGGTCGTGCGCGTCTCAATGCGATGGATCTGACGGCACAATTCCATCCCCTTTGCCGAGCGATCATCTCCCGAAAAATGCCCCTGCACACGTCCGCGGATATTCTTACTCTTTCCCACATAGAGCAGTTCGTTCTGCGGGCCGTAAAAGAGATACACTCCGGGTCTGTCCGGCAGGTCAGCCAGCATGGCACGATCAATCTGCACAGGGAGCCGCTTCTCCTTCATGACGTGCCGTATGACCTCTGCAAGCAGATCGGGGTCTTCATCCTGCTCCACACGACGGAGGAATTCATACACCGCCCGCGCATCGCCGAGCGCCCGATGGCGGTCAGGGCACAAAAGGCCGTGGCGGTCGATCAGGCTGCTCAAATCGTGGTGGCGGTGGTGCGGAAAAAGGCGCCGCGACAGTTTCATGGTGCACAGACACCGGGGCGCAAACTCCCGGCCGGTGCGCGCAAATTCGGCCTTCAAAAAGCCGTAGTCAAACCGCGCGTTGTGCGCAACGAACAGTGCGCCGGAGAGCACCTTCGACACTTCGCGTGCGATCGAAGAAAACGAAGGGGCGTCCTCCACATCGCGATTGGTGATCCCCGTAAGCTGCTCTATCATCGGATGGATGTAACAGTCCGGATTGACAAGCGAAGAGAACGTCCGCTGAACTTTTCCGTCTTCGACACGGAGAATGCCGATTTCAATGATGCGGCTATAGAGCGGGCTCATCCCCGTTGTTTCAAGATCGACGATGGCCAGCGGTTCGTTCATGCATGCCCCACGTGAATCACGTCGTCGCCGAAACGCGCACGAATCTTATCGACCGCTTTCAGGACTTCTTCCCGGTGTTCCCGTTGCGGGTTCAAAGGAAGTTCCATTTGTGAGGCATCGTCAAAATTTGAGAGATGCACGCCGAGCAACCGCACTGCCTGGCGTGAGTCATATGCCGCATAAAACAACCCTTTGACTGTTTCAAAGATCACGGGATCATCGTCTGTCGGTTCGATGGTTCGTGCGCGGGTGATCGTGGAAAAGTCGGCGTACCGCAGTTTCAGCTGGATCGTGCAGACCCTCCACCCCTTTCCCCGCAACGTCATGCTCACGTCCTCCACAAGCGCGTGGAGTTCCTCTTCGAGGTCGGGAAGAGATCGCAGGTCCTGGCCAAAGGTTTCTTCCCTGCTGATGCTCTTGCGGGTATGGTCCACTGACACCGCATCGCTCCCTCGTCCGTGTGCCACCATATGGAGCCAGCGGCCGGAGGCTCCCAGAAGACGCACAAGCTGCTCTTCCGTGGCTTTCTGGAGATCACGGATGTTGTGAAATCCCCGTGCACGCAGCGACTCTTCTGTTTTCTCGCCCACACCGGGGATGACGGCGATGGAGAGAGGAGCCAGAAATTGCTCCTCCTCACCTGCAGGCACGACACAGACACCGTTGGGCTTCACTGTGCCGACAGCGATCTTGGCAAGTGTCTTGCTCGTTGCAAGGGCGATTGAACAGGGCAAATGGAATTCGTCAGCCACAAGCTTCTGCAGAACCCGCATGAAGCCGGGAAGATCCCTGTCGTAAAGGGATTCGCACCCGGTGAAGTCCATGTACATTTCGTCAATCGAGGCCCGCTCTACAACCGGGGCGATCTGATCCATTCGCGCAGCCAGTTTTTCAGAGATCTCCCCATACTCATGATGCCTCGACCGGACGACGATCAAATGGGGGCAAAGGCGCAATGCC
This sequence comes from Ignavibacteriota bacterium, assembly GCA_963849385.1. GTDB lineage: Bacteria > Bacteroidota > Ignavibacteria > UBA10030 > UBA6906 > Fen-1255. Next base: position 78,427 of record CAWKHH010000005.1, read on the forward strand.
CGTGCCGTAGACATCGCGGACCGCACGCCAAACGCCCGGGCCTCATAGGATGCCGACGCCACAACGCCCCGGCCTCCGGGTGCGCCACCCACTGCGACCGGTTTTCCGATCAGCGTGGGATCCTTCAGGCGCTCGACCGAGACAAAGAAGCAATCGAGATCAAGATGCGCGATCTGTTTCGTTGGTCCTGCCATACTCCCTGCATGGAATATGGACAAGATACGGAGTTGCGGGGAAAAAACCACGATCGAAAAAAAGGGGATGCCGCGTGATAACACTGCAGCATCCCCGATGTGAATGGGATCAACTGAAACATCCCGTGTGGTTTGCGCGATTACTTCGTCTCTTTCTTGGAATCCTCATACTTCTGGACTTCGGTGTCAAGATCCTTGTAGGCTTGCGAAGCCTGGAACCGGGTGTACAAATCCTTGTTCTTCTTTATCTCCGCCAGGAGCGTTTCATTCGCTGCGCCGATCGGGAGTTCCATCATCACGTATGCCCGCCACATCGCACCATCTTTCAAGGTCTTCTGATCTTTCATCTTGCTGCCGTTCATGGTGGTGGACACAACGATCTTGGACGCCTGTGTAAACTGCATGAGCAACTGGGCTTCCTGCCCTACGCCCGTCTCTTCTTCGAACTTCTTCTGCAGGCCATTCACCTTAGTCTCCAGCATGCGGCCCAGTTCAACCCGGGCGCCGGCTGTTGCCTTGTCAACAGCTAGTTGCATGTCCTGGGAGGCTTGCGAATTTGCCGACTCGCAGATACAAAGGATCCTGAGGCGGATTTGGATACCAGACCGGCATGTCACCGGTTGCCGTCGACTGCAAAGTCTGCGGCCCTCCACCACATCCCACAAGAGCTGACCGCGACCACCACGAGCAGAGCTACCATCATCGTTGTACGCATAGCTGCCTCCTATTGTGAACGGTTGGTAAGGGAACTACTCGAGCGCTTTGTCCAATTCCAGCTTGATACGATCACCGACTTTCTTCGCCATGGCCTCCAGCAGACGGCTCCCGGCGTTTTCGTAGGTCGCACCGCCTTCCTTCTCGTTTTCAAGAACAACGCTTCCCAGAACTACACCGGTCTTGCAGTCGAGCACACGCACTACTGCCCGCCCCGCACTGAAGTACATTTGCGGCATCGGATTGTTACGCTGCGTGGCCTCGACCTGGCCGATGATGGCAATCTCCGCAATCTTCCCGAGAGATCCAACAACCGCATGATAATCGCCGGATGTAATGGCCTGTGTGAGTTGACTTTCGGACACCAGCCGGAGGACTTTTGAATCCTCCATAACTGTGTAACGCCCGCCTACAAGGAGATGCTGGATCTGTTCCTGCGCAGACGATTTGACGCGCGGAACACCGAGGTTGGATTCCACAATGCGAATCGCCACGGTGGAGGAACTCCGGCTTTTCAATGAAAAGGCATAGTCATGAAATGCGGAACCCGTGCACCGGGCCAGGTCGGGGAAACGCCCCGCAAGCGCCGCAAGGCCCGGTAGCGCTAACGTACACGCGTATTCTGTTGGCAGCTTCGCCGGAGGATATCTCGTTCACCGGGATGCTGAATTCCCCCTGTGGCGTGGTGCGGAAATCAGAGGGGATCTTTCCTGTTGCAGGAGCAACGAACGCCGCGGCGATCTCGGCATTGCGCACCGGAAGGACTCCCCGGTCGGAGCGGAACATCAAACGGCCGCGGAGATGCTCTGCAAGCGCCTTGCCACGCTGCCCTTCCTGCTGGTCGCCACCCAGCACCTCAAATTGAAGCCGGCTCAGAGTATCCACACATCTGGCTCTGGAGAACAGGAAGCACCGGCACACTCGGTCCCGAACCCTCAAGAGAAGCAGAGATCACTCTCTCAAGTGATGCCTCGGCAAGCGAGACCACCTTCATGGCTTCGAGCAACCGACTGCACGCCGTGAACGGATCATCCTGTTCCATGGCTTTGAGTGCAGCGGCATGAAAGACCCGCGCAGACGCAAGTGCATCCTGCATCTTTTCACGGAAGCGTTGCTCCACCTCCGCCTGCGATATCGCGCCGTACGCATAGAGTATCTCAGTGCCTTCATCATACCACCGTTCAAGCACGATACCTTCAAGCGTGGCAGTCGTGATCTGTTCCGTCGTCGAGGCGTAGGCGTCGGTCAGGCTCATGTCCGTTCCCGACGCTGTCTCTTGCACGGCATGCGTCACGGTGTTGTTAATGCGCACTCTGATCTGTGATGCGATCTGGGCACGGGCGCGCCCGGCGGCATCCTCCCAGGCGGAGTCAGCCTTTTCCTGCATCCTTGGCCATCCCCAAACCCTGATACCAGCCCGCCTTCGTCGGAAGATTTGGCAGATCACGCGCCCACCCGGGGCGATCCTGCGCCATCGCAGGGACGCTCAGAAGCGTCATCACCAAGAGCAACGAACTACGAGCCACCAAGAACCATCGACGCATGACTGTTCTCCCGGTTATCGAGCGATGGTTGACACCAGCATGTTGATAGCGTCATAAAAATCCTGATCGCGGCACTCTTCGCAGATGACTTCACGGCCTTTCATGACCTTGCCGGTTTCCACATTGATCAATCGCGCCGAGAAGACTATGCTCGTCCCGAGTCTTCCCACGTTGCCAAGGAGCACCACGTCGGCTTTCAGTATTTTCCCGACGCTGACTCCCTGATCCTCGGTCAACCCGCTCAGCTGGAACTGCTGCTCTTTGAGGATTGTCTCAATATGGTCGCGCTCGACAAGCGTCACGTAGTCTACATTCGCAAGTGCATTGGACATGGTGCTGATGCACACATCGGCGACTTCGGGCGCCACGCCTTTTGCCTTGAATGACAGGATGGCAAGTTTGACCGGAGTCCCGGGAGGAAGCGCCGGATCGGTGTTGCCGCCCCGTGCCCGGATGCGGCCGCTGAGCGACGGCAGACGCGCCCGACGCCACACTCGCTTCGCCCTTGAACTGCAATTTCCAAACGGCCACAGATCCATCATCGCCGCCCGCCGCAAGCCATGCGTTGTCGTCGGAAACGGCCAACACTTTCGGACGTTCCGACATCGTCACGGTGCTTCCACTCTCGCCCTTGCGGAGGTCGACGAGAGCAATGGTATTGTCATCTTCTCCCGCGACGGCGACATGGTCATTACCCGGACCGAGGGCCATGTGTTCCGCGGTGGATGGCATCTTGACCCGCTTCACTTCAGATCCGCTTTGCCAGTCGTAGGCGATAATGGTGCTGCGGCGCTCGAGATCGCGCCCGCTCATCACACCACCCTTGGGAAGGGCGACTTCTTCGAGTGAGACCGCAAACACGTTTGTTGCCCGATTGGTCGCTGCAGCATGCACCACCGATCGCGATCCGTGTAGTTCACCACCCGCCAGCGCCATCGTGCGCAGAGGCTTCATCGTTGCAGGATTCCATGCGACAACATCGCCCAGCTGCATCACCGCGACAACCTGCTGTCCCAACCGATCGAAACCGAGGAAGAGAATATCATCGATCTTGCCGCTGGCATCGATGGCCCCCGCAGGCATAAGGCCCTTGAGATCAAACATCTCAATACGCTCGTCACGGGTAGCCACGGCAAGGTACTGTCTGCCTGCGTCGATCGCTATACGGAGCGGTGTGCCTTTTGTCCGGAATGAGGTCCCGGTCGGACCTTTCAGAAGATCGTAAACGGTGACTCCGCCAGCCTTATCTACGGCAACATACGTCCGGTCACCACCCAGGAACGCGAGGAACATCACGTCATCATCGAGTTTTGCAGTACCGATGACCTGTTTCTTTTCCAGATCCCAACAATATACCGCGCCGCTCTTGTCACCGGAGAGGAGGAGCGAACCTTGACCAGAGAACGCAAGGGCAGTCACCTCCTCTTTCTCCTGAGGCTGAAGAACAGCATGCGCCGAAACGCGTATATCCTGAGCAGGCACCGGGATGCTCAACAATATAGAGAGCAACCCGGTGGCCGCCCTTAGCGGCCACCGTTTCATTATCGTGTCCCGACTTTGTTACGCCAGTATTGTAAACGCCGTTAAATCAGGAAACTGAGTCCAACTGCAAACATCAGCATACCACCCTGTTGTTCCGTATTCAGTGTGAAGAGGTAGTTGCCGCTGATGTCCAGCGCCGTTTTCTTCGCGAAGAAGTATTTCAAACCGGCACTGATACCGACACTCCCTTTGTCATCGCTATTGCTGAAATCTTGCTTGAAGTACTGTGCGCCGATATACGGCACAGCTTTGGCATTTCTCATAAGGAACGAATAGACGAAGAATGCCGTGCTTCCGAAGGTCGTTGTGGTCTTGGTGTCCTTGTTGAGAGTGTACGTTGGCGGCGGACCGACGGTGAAATCTGTCGTGGTGGTTATGCTTAGAGTCGGCCCAATGCCAATCTGAAGGTTATCGGTGATGTACGGCCCGATTTTGGCCGAAATAGTCCCCTGCCCGATTTGAAAATCCGTCCCAATCGTGGTAAAGTAGAGTGCCTGGAACTGCAGCTCTACATCTCCCTTTTGTTGTTGGGAATAGCCAAATGTCGCGACAAGCACCAGAATGAGCACTATGGCACATTTGTTGAAAGAACGCATAGGCACCTCCTCATAGTATGTGATCACAAATTCAAGCGTGACAATTTCGCAAGAATGTAAAGCATTCCTGCACAACAAGCAAATGGAGTGCTTGCGTTTATTCGCATCAAACCGTACTTTTGAGCCTGATGATACATTTCTCTTCGCTCGCCAATCGTCTTCAGAAATCGCGCCCGGCGATGTTGACAGCCGTGGTGATCGTCGGCTGCATTGTGGGAATAGGCCTGTTTCGCCTCGCGCCTTTCCAGACCCTCGAACTCAAGACGCTGGATTTCCGGTTTCACCACGGGTCCCACCCGGAATGGGCTGACACAAACATCGTGATAGTAGCAGTTGATCAGAAAAGCCTCGACTTCTTTGCCTCGACCCGCGGGATCAAGTGGCCGTGGCCCAGAGAGTACTACGCTCTCCTTCTCGGTTTCTTGAAGGAAGCCCATCCGAGAGAAGTGGCATTCGATTACGATTTCTCGCAAAATGACGAAGACCGGCTTGAGGTCGACGGCAGCGAATCAGACGCGGCATTTGCGGATGCGATGGCCGCCAGCGGAAATGTGGTGCTCGGCTTCAACCTGGCCATGCACGAACAGGGAGATCAGCCCAGCGGGAGTTTGCTGCCCGTACATGTGATGTCGGGCAGAAGTGGCAGTACTGACATTGCGCGTTTTGACCGGGCAGTCGCACCACTACGGATCTTTCAGCAGAACGCGGCACGACTCGGCGCAACCAATTTCGACACAGATGACGATGGAATATCCCGTCGAAGCAATCTCGTGTATGGCGTGGATACGTCCAGAGTACCGCAGTTCGCGTTTGCAGCTGCACTCGCCGCCACGGGTACACCGCTCCGGAATGCCGACGCTCTTCTCGCCTCCATCCCGCAGGACCGCGACGGAAAGTTCCTCCTCTACTGGTATGGTCGTGGCGGACCCAACGGGGTCTTCCGCTACTACTCCGCACATGCACTCATCGTTTCAGGCGTGAAACTGCGCAAAGGGTTGACGCCGGACATTTCCCCGGACCTCTTCCGGGGCAAGAGCGTGTTCGTAGGCGGCTCAGCTGCGGGGCTCTGGGATTTCAAACCGACCCCTTTCACATTTCTTGAAATATACCCCGGTGTGGAAATCCAGGCCACGCTCTTGAGCAATCTCTTGAATCATCATTTCGTAACCCAGACGCCGGCATGGAGCAACACGCTTCTTGCGGTGCTGCTCGCCGCTATTGCCGCGGTTGTCTTCTACCGCATTCATCGTGTCTGGCTTGCGTCTCTGATCGTTCTTCTCATGATGGCCGCATATGGTGCTTTCGCTTTCTTCCTGTTCCGGTGGGAACTCTACTGGCTGCCCATCGTTACACCTCTCTCAACGGTGGCAATCACCTACGCGTTCGCTGCGGTCACCAGCTATGCAGTCGAGGGCCAGCAACGCAGAATGCTGCGGCGTGCATTCAACAGATATTTCAGTCCGCATGTTGTGGCGGATATTCTCGACAACTCTGCTCAGGTCGAACTCGGCGGAAAGATCATCGAGGCGACCGCATTTTTCTCGGATATCAAGGACTTCACCTCGTTTGCCGAACGTACCGCTCCAAAGGAGCTCGTCCGGTTTCTGAACCAGTATTTTTCCGTGGCGAGTGACGTTATCCTGCGCAACGAGGCGATGCTGGACAAATATATCGGCGATGCCATTATGGCGATTTTCGGCGCTCCGATTCCCCGCACGGATAACGCCAGGGTGGCATGTCTCACCGCACTTGAAGTACAGGATGTTCTTACGGCATATCATGGACGGCCCGATCGCGATCCCGCTATGCCGGTATTCGTCACACGGATCGGGTTGCACACAGGAAATATGGTCATCGGCAACATCGGCAGCAGCAGTCGTCTTGACTACACCGCAATCGGTGATACGGTCAACGTCGCTTCGCGGTTGGAAGGTGTGAACAAAGTCTTTGGCACACGCATCATCGTCAGCGAAACCACCTACGAGCAGGCCGGGGGTACCATCGCAGCTCGGCCACTGGATTTCCTCAAGGTGAAGGGGAAAGGGATTCCCATCCGCATTTTCGAACTGGTCGGCCGTGCAGGCACAATATCCCAGCTGCAGGCAGATATCATTGGCGCCTTTTCTGAAGGTCTGCAACTCTACAGGCAGCGGGAATTTGAGAAAGCGATCGGAGTGTTTACACGTGTCCAGGCCATTGATCCTAACACCATGCCTTCAGAATTATATCTGAAGCGTTGCGCCGAACTCTCCCGGCAGTCATTGCCCGATGGATGGGACGGCGTGTACACCATGACATCGAAATAACCCGGAGGACATATCATGAAACGACGTACGCTGTGTTCCGCACTGCTTATGCTGATGGCAATCACGGCTTTTGCCGACCCGGTCTACACAAAGCGGAGCAACAACTACATACGGGAAGGTCCGGGCGCCTATTTCGAATTGGTCGCGGTCGTTCCGGAAAACACCGCGGTCACTGTCGTCGCGCACGAGGCCTCGTGGCTGAAGGTCAAGCTGACCGATAAGAAAAGCGGATGGATGTCCTCCAATTGTCTCACCGACACGAAGCCTGCAGAAGCCCGCGTCGCGAAATTGGAGACGGTCTGGAGTTCGCCGAAGGCATCGCGCGCCGGAGTCTCCGCAGCCATCCGCGGCTTCGCTGAGAAGCGCGACAAGACCCCTCCGGGATCTGTCGACAAAGTACTGAAGAATTCCGCCAAGGGATTCAGTGCGGGAGATCTCACGGCATTCCGCAAAGATGTCGAAGCTTCAAAACCCGGGTTGGCGGAAAAAATCTCGATGGAAGATCTCAACCTCGGGCCGATTGTCTACGACGCCGGGATCGGAGAACAGCAGGTGGGCCTCGGCATTGCCGCACGATTGATCGAGAAGGGATTCATCGTCGATCGCACTGCCGTCGACTACGTGAACATGATCTCCGCCACCCTCGCGGCAAATTCTCCCGCGTATGACTGGGACTTCACAGTCTTCATCCTGGACGAACCCGAAGTCAACGGCTTTGCCCTTCCGGGCGGGTACGTGTTCGTTACCAGAGGAGCGGTACAGATGTGCGAAGACGAATCCGAACTGGCCGCCATCATCGCTCATGAGATGGCGCATGTCATCCGGAAGCACGGCATGCAGGAAATGAGCAAACGCAAGGTCCATATCAAGGCCGATGAAGCGTTCAACGAACTGGAAGAAGAGACCGGCGCGAAGACCCAGGATGAAGCCGAGCTGGATGATCTGGTGCAACAGACGTACGAGAAGATCGTCTCCCCGCGGCTTCTGGAGTACGAGCTCGAAGCCGACCGCGTCGCCGCGGTTCTTCTTGCACAGGCCGGATACGACCCCCGCGGGCTTGTGCGCATTGGAAACAAAGTCGCCCGGTTGCCGAAAGAAAAACCCGGGATTTTCGATCCCAATTACATGGCGCCCGACGTCGTGGCCAAGCGCGCCAAGGCGACCGAAGAGTTTGTCAACGAGCGATTCCGGGATGCTTCACCCGGCGCCACACTGCGCGAGCGATGTATGAAGCGAACAGCGGCGGTGCGGTAATGATCGCCATCTCCACCGCACATCTTTCCAAAACCTACACCTCCGGGTTTCGCGGGAAACGCCAGGTTCATGCGCTTGAGGATTTCTCCCTCGAAGTCGACAGCGGACAGATTTTCAGTCTCCTCGGACCGAACGGCGCAGGCAAGACGACATTCATCAAGATTCTTCTCTCTCTCACCCGCCAAACCGGCGGGAGCGCAAGGATCCTGGATCATGATGTCTCCGATGTGCAAGCCCGCGTGAAAACCGGCTACCTGCCGGAGAATCACCGCTACCCCGGCTACCTCACCGGAGAACAGGTGCTCCGGTCCTTTGGCGCGCTGAGCGGCGTCACAGGCCCTCTTCTGGAATCACGGACAACGACATTGCTCGAACTCGTGGGGATGAAGGACTGGCGAAAGGTGAAGGTGAAGAAATACTCCAAAGGGATGATGCAACGTCTCGGGCTCGCACAGGCAATGATCAACGATCCCGACCTGCTCTTTCTGGATGAGCCCACCGACGGCGTTGACCCTGTGGGCCGGGCAGAAATCCGCGATCTGCTCAGGAATCTCAAGACACGCGGCAAAACAATCTTCCTCAATTCCCATCTGTTGTCCGAAGTGGAGATGATATCAGACCGCGTAGCAATCCTCGACAAGGGACGATTGCTCAGGGTCGGGACCGTCGATGAACTTACCACAAGCGGAGAGCGCTATCAGATCGGGATAGACGGGGTTTTACCCGAGGCATTCCGGGTCGAAGCCTCTGCCAAGGTGCTGACCTTCAGCCAGACACAGAGCAGCCTCACGGTCGATGTGGGGAGTATCGCAGAACTCAACGCACTGATCGACATGCTCCGGCGCCACCAGGTGCCGATCGTCTCCATCGCGAAAGAGCGAAGCACGCTGGAGCAGTCATTCCTCAATCTCATCAAGCGCGAGGTGGCATCGTGAAACTCCTCGCTCTCATACGCCTCACGCTTCGCGAACTCGCAGCAAAAGCAACGATCATCATCCTCGCAGCGATTTCCACGATTGTCCTGCTCGGTCTCGCCGCCGCAGTGTCGACGAATGTGACACCCGACGGAGTGGTGCTGCAGATGTTCGGCCAACAGGTATCTCCTGTTCTGCCGGAAGAGCAAGTCATCACGGCCATACGCGGCATGCAGGCCGGACTTGCAGGCGGACTCTTCACCGGGATCATTCTCTTCGGCATATTCGCCACGGCCGGCGTCATACCCGATGCCCTCGAGAAAGGAACAGTCGATCTGTATCTTTCGAAGCCGATTGCCCGATGGGAATTGCTGCTCGGCAAGTACCTCGGCGCAGTTGTGGCGATATTCGTGAATGTGCTCTATTTTATGCTCGGGGCGTGGCTCATCTTCGGACTCAAATGTCATCTGTGGGATTTCCGGATTTTCGTGGCCACCCTCACCATCACCTACATGTTCGCGTGCCTCTATGCCATCGTCGCTTTCCTTGCGGTGATGACACGCAACACAGCGGTCTCTATCATTCTTGTGTATCTCTATCTGTTCGTCATCGGTCCCATCCTGCAGAATCGGGAGACAACCCTGTACCTTATGTCCGAGAACACTGTGTATCGAGGTGTCGTCGACGGAGTGTACTACATCTTCCCCCAACTCGACGCGATGCGCGCCAGCGGGGCCCAGCAGTTGCTCCTGCAGGAAATGGAATGGAAGCCGTTCGTCCAGTCACTGCTTTCAGCCTCGGCGTTTTTCTTCGGTGGTGCCGTCTTGCTCAAGCGGCGGGATTTTTGATGGACAAGTGACAGTCGGTTGGGAACTGGCGCCGCCTGCATTCTCGTGGACTTCGGTGGCATGTAAATTCTTCATATTGGCCAGTTGCTTGTCCCTGGTCCATTGTCCAGTTGATCATGGATAATCTCTCCGCGGGATCAGACTCCGGCTGCGCAGAGCCATCAGGCTCTTCCACCTGATTTCTCCGCCGAGGATCAGCCCCGGCGCAGTTGACACCTCCGACGAGAAAGGGCTGCAGGATATCATCCGCCGCCTTACCTCCCCTGAACTCGAACAACGCAAGAAGAGCCGCCGGGAATTCCAGCAACGCCACTATGCGGAGATCCTCTACGAACTCGCGATGATGGATGCCCCAGGGGCACTGCTGGCATCGGTGCGTTCTCAGGCTCAACTGGAACTCCAACTGCCCGGCACTCCGCTCACTGTCACAATCCCGATCAAACAACCACCCCCGCCACCACCCGGTATGCCGGGGTTTACCGGACAACCGAGTCCTCCGATGGTCATTACCCTCTTCGAAGACCGACGGTTTCCTTCCGATCCATGGAGTGACAGGTGAACGGCGCCTTGAGGGAGCTGTCGTATATCGTCAGGCTCCGGGAATTCATCAACACACACGCGGAGATCCATCGTCGCGGTGGCGATTGCACTGGCGAATATCTTGCTCTGCGCTTTCTTCGAACGCTATGTCGTCGGGCCTGGCTGGCGCGAGGCGCTGGTGACGCTTCTCGCCATCGAAACCGGTCTTCTTATCACCGTCGCGATGGCGATTCATCTTCAGATGATCGACCCGATCCTGAAGCGCACGGAGATCCATCCGCTGGATCATGGCAAGCAGGTTTGCCTTCGTCGCCCTCACCCTGTTGCGGCATCGATTCGTCGTGTTGTTCTGGGCGAGTGCGGTGTTCTCCATGACCATGATGGTGCATCCCACAGCACGTCTCGATGCCCTTTGTCGCCTTTGCTTTCCTTCTGCCGGGAGTCGCCTTAGTTGTCGTCTCGGCGGCCTTGCTCGTCCTGTTCGCACGGTGGACGTCATCGGGTGCGGTTGCTCTTGCTGCACTCGGCATAATCGCCTGTGTGACATCCGCCGCGACGATAGTATCCCCCGAATCGCACGCGCTCACGCTACTCATGCCGCTTCGCTGGTGCATGCTCTCTTGCACCAACGCATTGGCAGGGAACTACGGGGCCGGCATTCTCGCCCTTTCCCCTTTCGCACTTCTTGCCGGGCTGGGCTGGCTTGGAGGTTCTCGATATGCCTGAGCTCCTTCTCTTCACGATAGAGCTCCGTCGGTTTTTCGAGGAGCCGCGCAATGCCGTGATTCTGCCGGTGGCACTCCTCGTGCCATTTCTCTCGCTCTGGCCCTACTTCTCCTCTCCGTTGGTCCCCGCCTTCGCAGCGACCTTTGCATGCATGGAACCATACTACCTCAACATGTGGTACCTCTGGCCGGGCCAACTGGAAAGCTTCGCCCTTCGACCGATCAGCTGGCGGCGTGTTATTGCGGTCAAGAATTTTTCGGCACTCGTTGTGACGCTCATTCTCTTCTGGGTCTTTGCCGCTGTCACATTCTACTTTCACACCGGACGGATTGCGCCGCACGATGTCGGCAATGCCACGCTGACCTGCCTTATCGCAGGAGTGGCACTTTCGATGTTCGGCAACCGCTATTCGATCGTGAGCCCCAGAGAGCGAATGGGGTGGACCCTGAGCGATCTCGCCGCGTCGGTCCTGGCACTTCTGGTTGGCGGATTAAGCGTGATCCCCGTTGTTTTGCTTACGTACATGATCGGTTCATGGGAGGCGTATGGCATACTCATTGTGCTCGCTGCAATCGTGTGGGCGCGATGGTCTCTCCCAAGCACCTCCGAACGAATTGCCAAATGCATACCGGAACTATGGATGAACGCAGCGCAATCCTAGAGATCAAAGGACTGGGCAAAGCCTTTGAGTCGGGAGCAACGGTTCTCGACGGTCTGAACCTCTCGGTTCATATGGGGGCGATCTACGGCTTCCTGGGACTGAATGGTGCAGGTAAAACCACGACTATTCGTATCATTGCAGGACTGTTGAGAGCCGATGAAGGGAGCGTCTCCCTGTTCGGGTCATCCTGGCGCGGCACGGATCCCGCCGTCAAAGCCCGACTCGGGTTCGTCCTCGACGAGCCACTGTACTTTGACTGGCTTTCGGCCAGAGAGTACCTCGAATGGAACGGTCGGATGTACGGGCTTCCGGCGGAAGAAAGCCACAAGCGCGCAACGGAATTGCTCGACTTCCTGGATCTCCCTGAAGCCGATACACAACAGATCAAGACATTCTCAACAGGGATGAAGAAGAAGACCTCCCTTGCTGCCGCAATCATCCACAAGCCGTCACTGGTGATTCTTGATGAGCCGTTCGAGGGGATCGATCCACTCGCAGCAAGAGACATCCGTGACACGCTCACATTAATGGCATCAAAAGGATCAACAGTTCTGATCACTTCACATATTCTCGACACCGTCGAGCGCCTCTGCTCCCATATCGGCATCCTGCACAACGGGCGGATGATTCTTGAGTGCCGGATGGACGAGTACCGTGACCATGCCGAGCAGATGCTGCGCCATTCGGCGACTCAGTCGTTGATGGATTTGTTTGTCGGGCTTGTGGGCGACCGAACGAGGAAGAGTCCTCCCTCATATGTCTGACTACCTGCTCCCATTCCTCCTGGCATTTCGGCCGCGTCACGCCGCCGCCTGCGTGCCGGATGTCGTCGCCTGGTGGCGCCCGTTTGCAGTTGTTGCCCTGCTGGCGATGGGATTGAGCCTACTCTCACATTCGCTGGCCGTAACCATAACAATTGCGCATCTCCCCCCCTCTGCAACGCCCGCGGATACGGAGCGAGTACGTGAATGGCTGGGCACAGATCTCGCCGGGCGGACAGTCCTGCTTCCTTTTCGCCTGGCTGTAGAGTGCGCGCTGTCAGCGCTGCTTCTGCTCGCTCTTGCACATGCGTTTGTGGGATCTTCCGCCGGGCGATTCCGGGGGTTCTTTGTTCTCTCCCTGGCGGCATCGATATTCCCGCTGCTCTCTCGCTCAGCGGCAATCGTTCGGGCATTCTTCACCAACGGAAGTATGCCGCTGTTCGTCCAACCACCGTTTTCCTCCGCCGAACTGTTCCCGGCGGTGACAGACTACCGCGTCATCCTTTTGCTTACCTCAATAAATCTGTTTACATTATGGTATATGGGGTCAGTGACATTGGGGTTGGCCGTTCTCTGCAGGTGTAGGATCTGGAAAGCCTTTCTCGTGGCCGCCGCTTCCTGGACGGTATCCACCGCTTTCTCCATCACCGTGCTCCTTGTTCTCCGGAATGCTTTCCAATTCCGGCTATAGCACCGGCGACGTGCTCCTCCATTGACACAGCAATCCCCCCCACTGGCGGCAATTCTTTCCGACGTTGATCGTAAAAGGGACTTTTCATGGCAAAGAAACTGCGGTTTGAAGATCTCGAATCCCCGCTCATTCATCGACGCAAAGCCGGGGATGAATTTCACATTGTCGGTGTTATCGGCCTTGGCGTGATGGGTCAGGGGATCATCGAAACCATCTCCAGTGCCGGAATCGAGGTGATTGGCGTCGAGAAGGACGATGCTGCATTGCAGACCGGTCTTGACGGACTGAGCCGGGCAATGGACCTCGAGATCAAGCGCTGGGGGAAAACGGCGTCCGAGAAACGCGCGGTGCTCTCCCGGATTAAAGGGACCACTAACATCGCCGACCTCAAGGATGTCGATATCGTCATTGAAGCAGTTGACGAGAACTTCGATCTCAAGCGGCATCTTATCGAACAGTTTTACATGATCGGAAAACCGAAGTCGGTGTTCATTTCGAATACCGCCTCGTTGAGTCTGACAAAGCTCGCGGAGAACGCAAAGTATCCCGACCGGATCATCGGCATGCACTTCCTGAACCCGGTGCCGGTGGTCCCCCTTGTCGAAATCGTCCGGGGAATGAAGACCTCCGATGCAACGTTCGGCCTCGTCAAAGCCTTCGCACAGCGTATCGGCAAGACCCCCGTTGAGGTATTTGAGTATCCCGGCTTTATTACCACGCGTGTCATTCTGACAATGTTGAACGAAGCAATGCACGTGTTGATGGAAGGTATTGCGAAAGCGGACGACATCGACACCGCCATGACCCTGGGGTACGGCATGCCGACCGGCCCGCTGGAAATGGCCGATTCCATGGGTCTCGATGAGGTTCTGATGTGGATGGATGCGCTCTGGCGCGAGCTCGGCGAACCGCGGTACCGCCCCTGCCCTCTTCTCCGCCGCATGGTCCGCGAAGGCAAACTCGGCAAAAAGGTCGGCGAAGGGTTCTTCACCTATAACGAAGACGGAAAACGAAAATGAATGTCCTTGTCTTGAATTGCGGAAGCTCCTCGGTCAAGTATCAACTCATCGACAGCACCGCAGGAAAGAAACTCGCAGGCGGCGTGGTGGAACGCATCGGCATGAGCGGTGCAACATTGTCCAACGTGCGATACGACGGTGACGACGTCAAGATCGCCGGCGAGATAGTCGATCATACCGTGGCAATCGAGTACATCCTCGCCATGCTGTTGAGCCGCAACCACGGGGTGATCAGCGACAAATCCGATATCCATGCAGTCGGCCATCGCGTCGTTCATGGCGGCGAGACCTTTTCAGGTTCGGTGCTGATCACGAAAGAAGTCGTGCGCACCCTCCGGGATAACATCGAACTCGCCCCGCTGCATAACCCGCACAACCTGCGCGGCATCGAGGCGTGCTATGCCAATCTCCCCGGCATACCGCAGGTGGGCGTCTTCGACACAGCGTTCCACCAAGGCATGCCCAAGAAGGCGTATTTGTACGGCATCCCGTATTCGCTCTACTCGCAGTACAGAATTCGCCGCTACGGCTTCCACGGAACATCACATCGCTACGTGGCCCTGCGCGCAGCACAATTTCTGAAGCGCACCCCTTCCGACCTCAAAATCGTCACCTGCCATCTCGGTAACGGCTGCAGCATGGCCGCGGTCGACCACGGCGTCTCCGTCGACACCAGCATGGGCTTCACGCCGCTCGAAGGGCTGCTGATGGGAACGCGGTGCGGTGACTTGGATCCATCCGTGATTCTTTTCCTGATGGCCAAAGAGGGACTCACGATGAATGAGGCCACGACGCTGCTGAACAAGCATAGTGGCCTCCAGGGTATCTCCGGCATCAGCAGCGACATGCGGGAAATCATCGCCGAAATGAACAACGGCGACAAGAAAGCGACCTGGGCCTTTGAAGTGTTCTGCTACCGTGTGAAGAAATATATCGGTGCCTACGCCGCAGCCATGGGCGGGATTGACGTTATGGTGTTCACCGGCGGCATCGGTGAGAACAGCAAGGAAGTCCGGAAAGCATGCTGCGAGGGGCTGCAGTTTATGGGTATCGACCTCGATGATGCGGTCAATGAATCACCGGACAAAGAGAAGAACATCTCGAAGGCGGGAACGTCAACCGCGGTACTCGTGATCCCGACCAATGAAGAGCTCGTCATCGCACTCGACACCGTCGAAATCGTGGAGCAACTTCAGAAGCCCTAGTCTTCGAACCGCACTCCCCCGCTCGTGGCCTGGAGAAGCTCTTCTCGGAGCGACTCCAGCCGCGAGCGGCGGATTTCCAGGCGGAGGTGGACGGCGTTATCGTACCGCGTCTCCGCCACGTGCGCTCCGCAACGAGACACAATGTGCATTATCTGGCTGACCTGCGGATGCTCCACGGAAAGCGAGAGCAGCGCAGTGATCAGTTGCGTCTTGCGCCCCGCTTTGCGCAAGGCCAGAGCTGCAGCCTCACCGTAGGCACGCACCAATCCCCCTCTCCCCAGCTTCGTTCCTCCAAAATATCGCGTAACAACGACAAGTACGTTGGTTAATCCCTCGCGGTCAATTGCGGCAAGAATGGGCTTCCCCGCGGTCCCTCCCGGTTCACCTGCATCCGAGGCACGGCTCGTCCTGCCCTTCTGTTCCCAGCCGGTAGGCAAAACAATGGTGGGTTGCATCATGCCGTTTCTCGCGATTCCCCCGCAAAACGGCGTCGATTTCCTCTTTCGTGTCTGCCGGAACGGCGTCAGCAAGGAATCTCGACGCCAGAATGCGCATTTCGGCGTGCCCGGGACGCATAATCGTGGCATATTCATCGATCATGCCCACAATATACTCGATCATTGCTCCTGTTCAAAGTCCCTTGCAGCTTACCCTCTCCTTATGTATCTTCATCCGACCAAGGAGCAAGGATGAAAATCGGCATTGTCTGCTATCCCACGTACGGCGGCAGCGGCGTCATTGCAACGGAACTGGGGAAAGCCCTCGCTGATCGCGGGCACCTCATTCACTTCATAAGTTATGCGTTGCCGATGAGGCTCGACGGCTATCTCGGCAACATTTTCTACCACGAAGTCGAGATGTCAAGCTATCCGTTGTTTGAATTTCCGCTCTACACGCCGGCTCTCGCGAGCAAAATCGTAGAAGTATCACGATTCGAAAAACTGGATATTCTGCACGCGCACTACGCCATTCCCCACGCCACGAGCGCGTATCTGGCGCGGCAAATCCTGCACGACGGACTGAAGGTGATCACCACGCTTCACGGCACCGACATCACGCTGGTCGGTCTCGAGCCCAGCTTTCTGCCGGTGATGAAGTTCAGCATTGAGCAAAGCGACGGCGTCACCGCTGTCTCACGGTTTCTTCGCGAGAAGACGCTGACCAACTACGGCATCCAGAAGGACATCCGCGTCATCCCGAATTTTGTCGACACCGAGAAATACCAGCGCATCGATTGCCAGCGCGTACGCGACAGGTTCGCATCGGCCAACGAGAAGATACTCGTCCACGTTTCCAATTTTCGTCCCGTGAAGCGCGTGCCTGACGTCATCCGCATCTTCGACGAGGTTCGCAAAAAGATACCCGCAAAGCTTATCCTCGTCGGAGATGGTCCCGACCGTTCGGCGTGCGAGCATCTTACCCATGAACTCGGACTGCACGAATTGGTAAAATTCCTGGGCAAGCAAACGGAACTGGTTCCCCTGCTCTCGGCTGCCGATATCATGCTCATGCCAAGCCAGTCTGAGAGTTTTGGTCTTGCAGCTCTGGAGGCGATGGCGTGCGAGGTACCCGTCGTGTCTTCGAGCGTCGGCGGGCTTCCGGAACTGCAAATCCATGGAGAAACAGGATACATTGCGGAGATCGGCGACATCGGACGGATGGCGCGCTATACAATCGAACTCCTGACAAACGACACACGCCTCGCGATGTTCCGCCGCGCCTGCCGGGTCCGGGCCGTTGAACAATTCGACGTCCATCGCATCGTCGGGGACTACGAGCGGTATTACGAGGAGTGTCTGCAAACGTCCGATCTAAAACGAGGAGCGCAACAATGATGGATGTTGTACGCTGGAACAAACCCAAGAAGCCCACACTTGAGGAACTTCAAGCGTGGCTTCGGGCGGAGGGACTTGAGAATGAGCTCTATGCGGATCGTCCGGGGACGAAGTACGGACGACATAAGCATCCGTTCGAGGATTTTATCGTTATCGTCACGGGAAGGATGAAGATCATCACGGACAAGAGCGAGTGGACGTTGAAGCCTGGAGATAGGTTGGATCTTCCCAGGAATACCTTCCATTCGGCGGAAATGATGGGCAAAGAAGATGTGCAGTATCTTTCTGCTGCAAAGTAAGGAGTAACGCCGGCTTCGGAAGGGCTGCCGCAAACGGTCACGACTCCCTGAAGTACCTTTCCGTCCTGCAAGCCAATCCGCGAGAGCCACAAGGGGCACCATAAGTAAGAGCATCACGGCAATTCTCGCGGCCTGACCTCCGAAGACCTCCGGAACTATCCGTGACAGCCAGTCGCCGAATTGTAGATACCCGCTTTCCAGCCATTTCCCTGCAACATTGACAACCCTCTGTCCGGGAAACTCCTGCTTCACCCCATACTCTCCCCCCGAAAGTGCAATGAGTGCCCACACCGTAGCACCCATCATCACCACCAGGAGCACGGCAACAACTGAAGCAGCGTGCTCGAAGATGCGGAAGAGCATCGGCGTGTGCGGCTGAATCCCCAGGCGGGAGATCAGATCCCGCGTGAACTCGCGGCGGAGAACAGGGACAGGCATTGTTCGTGCAAAGCGGTCGAATTGTACCATCGTCCCGAATGTCGCTGAACAGGATGCACATTCACGTATGTGACGCACGACCGATTGTGCCGCGTCGCCGGTCAATTCTCTATCGGCGAGCAGCTGCAACAATTCATGTGTGACGTGCTCTGTCATGCCGCCCTCATTTCATCTTTATACCGATCCAGTACGCGGTTCCGCAAGAGCGCTCGAGCCCGGAACAAGTGCGTCTTCACTGTGCTCAAAGAGAGATTGAGTACGTTGGCGATCTCTTCGTACTTCTGGCCCTGAACGTAGAACAGCACCAGCACTGCACGGAATTTCTCCGGCAATTTCTGCATCTCGGCGTCAAGAATCTCAAATCGTTCTTCCTCTGCGATGCTTTCCAGCGCATCCGGTTCGTTCGAAGCGATAGCCGTCTCCCCGCCGATCGCTTCGGGATCGTCGAGAGACGCTGCACCACATTGCCGGCGCGACACACGCGTCATGCATGCATTGTACAGTATGCGGTAGAACCATGTGCCAAACCGCGATTCCCCCCTAAAATCAGCCAGAGAGCGGTACGCCTTCACGAAGGCATCCTGCAGAATCTCTTCAGCTTCCTCCCTGTTGCCAAGAAGACGGCAGGCAAGCGCAAACGCCCGATCCTTGTAGCGGTCAACAAGGACGCTGAACCGGTGCGTATCTCCTGCGAGAATACGGGCAATAATGTCGTGATCGGCGATCATCTGTAGTACTTTAGACTACTCCCGGACCGAAATGTTTCACATATCTCACAATCGTCAACTGAAACATTTTGCCTGCTGATGATGTCAAAACAGACAGGAAGCACTCACAGAGCATATCCATCGCAAAGGAGTTACCATGCCGGTCGGTCCGATTCTTGTATCGATTTTCTTCTTTTTCTCCATCGTTGTCATCTGGGGAGGAATGATCCTTGCCCGCCACAGGGAACGGATGACCATGATCGAAAAAGGTCTCAAAGCTGAAGACATCAAAAGTCTCTACGAGCGTGGGTTGCGACGCAGCAACCCGCGAACGCCGCTCATGTGGGGCATCGTATTCACCGCCGTCGGGCTGGCGGCACTCGTCGGGATGACCCTCAGCAGCTGGTACAATCTTTCAGAGGGTGTGGTGCCCGGGCTCATGGCCCTTTTCGGCGGACTAGGTCTCGTTCTGTTCTATACGATCGCCGGAAAAAAAGACCAACAGTAGGGGTGGTCCTCGGCGCGGCGCGTTTCAACAACGCGCCGCGTCGTTCCGCTCAACCCGGCCGTCCCCGCTCCCGCACCGTCTCAATGAGACGCATGTTCCGCAACATATTCTCCCCCCCCGTCTCCGGTTCCCGCCCCGCCTCAATACACGTTGCGAAGTGATCAAGCTCCTTCACGTAGGGATTCTCAGCAGGGAAAGTCTCGTCCGCGCGATGATCACTGTGCAGGAGATGCAGATGCAGGATGTTGTCGCGAATACGCCCGGAAAGAGAACCGGGAACCGTCACGGATCCCAGTTCGCCACATACAGTGTAGTAGTTGGCGTCACATGTGAACCCGCAGGTGAGTGACGCAAACGTCGGTCCTGCTTGCCAGGTCATGTGCGTGAACATGTCGACACCTGCCGGATCGTCGCGTTCAATGGTCGCGTGGATGAGTGTCGGTTCGGGAAAACCCAGGAAATGCAGAAAGTCAAGACCGTAGATACCCAGGTCATTCAGAGCCCCTCCCCCGGCCATACGGTCGAGCCGGAACGGGCTGCGCGCAAGCTTTCTGATGTTGAATGCCCAGCTGAAATCAAGGTAGCGAATCGTACCGAGAGCACCTTCCTGGACGAGAGTACGCACCCTGTGGTGGATGGCCTTGAATCTGTACATGAACCCTTCCATCAACACCACCTTGTGCTCGCGACAGGCACCGATCATCCGTCCGATCTCAGCCGATGAAGGAGCCGCAGGTTTTTCGACGAGAACATGTTTCCCGGCTTCTGCCGCCTGTATTGCATACGCACAATGAAGGTGGGGAGGAAGAGGGATGTACACTGCGTCGATCTCTTTGTCGGCGATCAACGCATCATAGGACGGAAAGACGCGCGGGATGCCGTAGTGTTTGGCAAAGTCGCCGGCACGGGTCACGTCGCGGCTGGCTATTCCCACGATGCTGGCATGCTGCAACGGCTCGCCGAAGAAGAGCCGTGCTATAGAGGCTGTGCCGAGTATGCCGATGCGTGTCATGTCCGGAGATCTTGCGATGCATCCCCGCCGGCTTCGTCTCCCGTTCCCTGCTTTCTTGCCCGCTCTTCATCGTCAATACGTTTCTGGCGCGCGAGCGCGAGCCGCAATGCAATCCGGATGCTGAACAACGTCAACGCTATCGCAAAGAGCCGCCAGTGCCATATCCTCGGAACCCACTGAAACAACACCATCGCCACCATCACGAGCATCACTACAATGGCGATGAAACCGTAAATATTCACCCCTCTGGTCGTTACGCGCATGTGATCTCCAGTTCGTAAGAAAACTGATCATCGAAGAATGTCGTCAATGACCCCTCCTCCAACAACGTCATCTCCTTCGTACAACACAACAGATTGGCCGGGTGTAATGGCTCTCCGCGGCTCATCGTAAAGCACTTCAAGTCGGCCGTCATCGCATGTGCGTGCTCTCGCGGCGGCCCCTTCGTCTTTGTATCGGACCTTCGCCATCACATGCATCGGCACACGAAAATCGGAGTACTTGATCATGTTGACATCGCGTGCAATGAGTCCCCGCGCGAGGAGATCTTTCTCACGCCCGAGTTCCACGCTGTTGGTGTTCGCGTCGATGCCGGTGACGTAGAGGGGCTCCCCGGTCGCAACGCCTAATCCCTTCCGTTGTCCTATGGTGTAGAAGGGATACCCCTTGTGCGATCCGATGGTCCGACCATCGAGTCGCAGCTCCCCTCCCTGCACGCGCTCCTCAAGATCCGGCAAGCGCTCTTTCAGAAACCTCTCGTAGTTGTTGTCAGGGATGAAACAGATCTCGAAACTCTCCCCCTTGGCAGCCACGGGCAGACCGCACCGGGTGGCATGTTCGCGCACCTCGTCCTTGGTCATCCCTGCAAGCGGAAAGAGCGTGCGCCGGAGGGATTCCTGCGTGAGCCCCCAGAGTGCGTAGGACTGATCCTTCCGGTTGTCACGCCCCCGGGAGAGCAACCATCTGCCACCGGCGCTATCACGGCGAACCGCTGCATAGTGGCCGGTCGCAATCGCGCCGGCTCCCAGCGCCGCACTCTTCCGGAGCAGTTCCTCCCACTTGATCTTTCGGTTGCATATCACACACGGGTTCGGCGTCCTGCCCCGCAGGTACTCAGCAACAAAATTGTCAATCACCTCGGCGGCAAAAGGGGCGCTGAAATCCAGAACATAGTGCGGGATACCGAGATGTGCAGCCACTGCACGGGCATCATTAATGCCATCGAGTGAACAACAGCTGGACGCATTGTCGGTGTTCCCGCCGACCTCTTCATACTTGTAGGTCTTCAGCGTGATGCCCACTACTTCGAAACCCTGCTCGAGGAGCAGCACAGCCGCCACCGATGAATCCACCCCTCCGCTCATTGCTACAACGACCCGTTTGCGCCCCATGCTCTCGCCTGCTCCTCTCCAATTCCTAAGCAAAGTACAAAAAAAGGGGCCGTCACACAACCTGACGGCCCCACAGATCTGTCGTGGCTCTGGCGGTCGACCGACACACTGCCGCGTCAACGTGAATGAGGCTCGCCGGAAATCTCATTCCAAATGAGAGCCGCTGCACCGAGCACGGCAGTATTCCCTCCGGTAAGACCTGAGGGAAGCAATTTCACTTTGTTCCGGAAGATGCTCAACATGAACTTCTCCATAGAGCGATGCGTTGGCTCGAAAATCACCCCCCCCGCATTGGCAAGTCCACCACAAAGCACGATTGCTTCGGGACTGGTGTGCGCAACAGCTTCGGCTAACTTCATCCCGAGAATGCGGCCGGTTGTTTCGAAAGCCTCGGTCGCTATTGGATCCCCTCTCCGCGCTGCTTCAGTAACCATCTTCGCCGTCAACTTGTCGAATGGGATCGACCGCAATTCAGATTCGTCGCGCCGGATTGCCAGCTGTTCGAACACCGTGCGGCATATGCCACCCGCCGACGCATACGTTTCAAGACATCCCCGCATGCCACATCCACACCAGCGTCCATTCACATCGACAATGGTGTGGCCCATCTCTCCGGCAAACCCGTCGGCACCGTAGATCAGCCGACCGTTCGCGACAAGGCCGCTCCCAAGGCCGGTGTCAAGCGTGATCACGATGTAGTCCCTCATTCCCTTCGCGGCGCCGAACATGCCTTCCCCCAGCGCGGCTGCGTTGGCATCGTTGGTGATCACCACCGGGAGTGCAAAGTATCTCTTGAATAACCCGACGACATCCACCACTCCTTCCCAATTCAGGTTCGGGGGATCTTCAACAGTGCCCTTGTAATAGTTGGCATTCGGCGCACCGATGCCTATTCCGACCAGTGTGTGTGCCGCCCTGAGAGTGACAAACTCGTGCTGGATTGCCTCAACGGCGCGACTCACGAACACTGTAGCTTCCTCATGGGCATTCGTCAGAATCGAGGCCTCGCGGAGACAACGGCCGTCTTTGTCAACGAAGCCGAACTTGGTGTTCGTTCCCCCTATGTCAATGCCGACGACAACTGCAGTCATGGTGTGATTCCCGGTTCAAGAGCGGGTACTGGCCCCCTCTCCCAATCTATGGTGGATCAATCTGAAAATCAACCTGAAGCGTCAGCTGGGACTCGACTCCCAGGCTACGTATACCGGCGAAATGTTCCGTGGAAGCATAGCGGGCGGATACGCGCAATGATGGCAACGGCCGGCAAACCACAAGGCAGTACCATCTTCGTCCTGTTCCGGTAAGGAGTTTTGACCCTGCGAGCCCGTCCACGTTTGATTCAATGGCATAGAGCCTGGTATCATACGAATCACTCTCGAATACCGTCATACGAGCGGATATCGCCAGCCAGCGTGCAGGTTCCCAACGCACATCTCCAGCTGCCAACCAGCCATGCTCATCCGCTCCGGTCAACGGATTCAGGAATTTCAAGAGTTCGATCCGGCCACGTACATGCCAGCGTGACCCGCGGGTGAAGTTCCCCGTGCATTGGAGCCTTCGCCGCGGTTCAGAGACAATATTCGTGACCGGCCGCCCTCCTGCGTTTCCTTTCACCGCATGCTCTGCCCACCGCTCCTCTCCACGAAGCGTGAGCTGGAAACCTTTCGCCAGGCGGAGTCCAGCTTCGCCCGACATTTCTCTGCCTCCGACCGGAAAGACCTCTGTTGCCGATCGCCAGGGTTTCCTGAACTGGACAACCTCCCACTGCACATACGAATCGCCGGAGGGCGTGACTTCCAGAGTCCACTGCACTTCGTTTCTGTTGCGGGTGGCGCCACCAAATCCCCCGCCCAGCGCCAGCAGACTGTGAAAGTCGGGCTCACAACGCCGGAGAAGAATGTGTGTGGCACACCCGCGCGCGATGCTCATATCAATCGATGCAGAAATTCCGGTCCCTTCGGGGGTGACTGCGTATTCAATTGCGCATTGTGCCGGACCGGCATTCACCACACCGTCAATCCCCATTGATCCGAAATCCTTTCCTGACAATTCAAATGGGCGATCAGCCCGAATTGAATGATCAAACCAGGATCGTAACGCAGTCATCCCCAGTCGCAGCTTGCCGGGGGCAAAGAACTCTAACCGACCTCCAAGGGATGAGAAGTGGCCGGCATGTTCCCTCTGCAAGGTACTGGATGTGCTGGAAACTCCTCCCGCGGCTAGACTTGTAATCTCATCCGCATTGTCAACCGTTGCGGCACACGGAGTACATGAAGCCAGAGCATGAAGTTTCGCCTCGCCGCTCCCAACAGGGAAGGCAACGCTCACGCCAATCCCCCGCACGAAGCCTTGTGCTCCTGAGGAGCGATGCGGACTGAGATATCCACTCATCATGCCCGCAATGGAGGCGTCCCTTCGCAACGACTGTCCCCATATCAATCCCATTCCCGCCGTCGCGGCAAAATCACCGACAATCACACGTCTCACAAATCCCGGTGACTCATGCTGGACGTATCCTGACAGAAATCCGTCTTTGAACCGTTCTCCCCTGTCGGCCAGAAATACGAGACCGCACTCCCATCCTCTCAAAGGCGAAAAGATCAACCGATCATACATGGCGACCGTTGATCCAAGGTAGGTTGTATCAGCCTCGGGCGGGCCTTGAACCGGACAGATCGTGCGTCCGCGGAAATCCAGCAGAGCAAGTTGCCGGGGAGCTACGGTGACGAAGGGGCGCAACATGACCCATGTTCTTGCGGTCACACCCTCAACCCGTGCCACGTCAATAATCTCTCTGAACGGTCCGTGCGTCCGACGGTGGCGTTGTATTGCATCTACTTCAGCCGATGACACACCGGGGATGGACAGCAACTCGTCCGCGCCAGTTGCATTGAGATCGATGGGATGATCGCGAAGCCAGATGAGACGCTCGAAGAGATTCTGGTCCATCTCGAGCCCAAGAGATTTTTCAAGAATATCCTCGAGTGCGAGCACTGTGGAGGTATCGCTGGCCGAACGAAGGGTGTCTGTGATATCTGCAGCGCGTGGCCCAACGTGTGCAGAGATCAACCCCGGTGGACAGAGAACAACCAGAAGAACCGCCGGAAGCGACGCCCCCATGAATTACCGTGCGCTACGGAAAGAAGATGGTAAGACCGATCTCATGCGTGGCCCCGAGCACCCAGTGATAGGCGAAAGCATATTCAGCCGTGAAATCTCCCAGATGGAATGCACAACCGCCGGAAACAACCGAAGGAGTATCGATGATGCCGGCACGAAGGGTCACGTGCTTGTGAATGTCGACCTCCACTGCGCAACGAATCTCCGGCGACGAGAGCAACTCTTTTCCCGCTTCGAGTGCAATGCGCAGCTCCGGAATCGGGGCATACCATATTCCCCCGCTTAACTCTTGCGGAAGCCCCTCACCGGAGGAGTGCAGCACAGATGAACAGACATTCGTCAATTGCCCTCCGATTGCAAGACTGTGCGAACACTCGATGCGAATGCCCAGATCAAGAGTGACGATGGTGCATGAACCGTAGCCGCTGATTGCCACTCTATTCATTTGACACCGCACGCCGAGTCCAAGCCCTGAGGATACCTCCTTGCCAACCGCAAACCGGAAGATGGTCTCTTTATACAAATCCCACCCAAACCATGTGGCAGAAATCGCCAGGCCGACTCCTGCCACAGGAAGTGCGAACCCGCACCCTGAGACACGCAGTTCGGTCATTCCAAAAAGACCCGGGATATGAAAGGCACCGACGCCCATGGAGCGGCAGAACCCCACCACGCCAGGATTCATGAACGCAGCCCAACCGTCAGGCGGGGCGGCAACGATAGCGTTCCCGAGCGAAGCAGACCTTGTCCCGGCGGCAGCAACCTCGAATGCCGCATACGAGCGGGAACACAGGAAGACTGCGACTATCATTGCAGTCCGTGCGGCAGCGGGTGGCATCGGTCACCTCCGTTGTTACTACACGGAAAGCGTCAGATTTACGATAAGAGCATTGAACAGATGGTGAGAAAGCAGTATATTGGTTTATCTATACCGTAGAAGGAGCAACTATGACCCGATCGAATGCCCCGCATTGGGGTGCGCTGGGCGCTTTCATGCTTATGTGTGCTTTGCCCGCACTATCCCAGCAGGTGGAATGCACTGTGACAGTCAACTACGAAGCCGTTGGCACCGCCAACAAGGACCTCCTGCGCGATTTCGAGAACGAAATCCGTAACTATGTCAACAACTATCAATGGGGAACGGAGCAACTCGAGGAGAAGGTGAAGTGCAATATCGACGTGTTTATACAGAGTGCGACGGGTGAGAACAGGTACATGGCACAGCTGTTTGTCGGGAGTCAGCGACCGATTTTTGGGACGAAGAAGAGCACGGCATCTATTCGCTTATTCGATGAGGCGTGGGAGTTTACCTATCTAAAAGAACGTCCGATCAGCCACAATCCGTATGCATTCAACGATCTCACCAGTGTACTCGACTTCTATGTCTACCTGATTCTGGGATATGACTACGATTCCTACGAACGCCTCGGCGGAACACCGTGGTTTCAAAAGGCATCAGATGTCGCAAGCATGGCACGTTCCAGCAGCCAGAAGGGGTGGCAGCTGGTTACCACGGGGTACAGCAGAACGCAAATGGTGACGGATATTCTGAACCCGACCACCAATCCGGTTCGCGCGGCCTTCTACCGGTATCATTTCAACGGATTGGATTCGCTTGCGTCAGACAGACAGAAGGCGTGGGAACAGATGAAAGGTGCGATTGAGCAGATCGGCGCGGCTAAGAAAGGGATCGACGCCCGCAATCTGATGGTGAAAGTCTTGTTTGACACAAAGTACCTGGAAATCGCGGAGACTTTTCAAGAGTATCCGGACCCCAACTTTTACATTGTCCTTTCAAAGATCGATCCGTCGCATCAGAAGACGTACGACGAGTACCGCCTCAAGAAGAGGTAAGCATTGTGTGGATCGCTGCCACAGCGTGATCGACGGTGATCATGCGGACGCAGTGCGATCCGTATTGCTCGCCCGGCGGAACGCGGTCAGCGCAGAGACCTGCCGGACATAATGTGCACGTATCCCTCCCACGAAGAATCCTGCAGCTGTCAGTCTCGGGATAGACACTCCACTCGCGGTCGTGATACTGGCGAAAGAATGCAAGGGTCTTTGCGCCTACCGCAACCGCCAGATGCCGCGGGCCTGAATCGTTCGATACCACCAAAGCACTTTGCGCAAACACTCCCGCCAACCGCTGAAGACTCCCCTCCGTAATCACCAGAGGCAGCGTGTGATGCACGCGCGAGCGGATCATGTGCGCCACCTCCCGGTCCCCTTCGCCCCCGCACAGCAGCACAGGAATATCCTTTTCGTGCAACCGATCCACGAGCGCCGCAAACCTCTCCGGCGGCCAGATCTTGTAGTCTCCGCTCGCTCCCGGATGAATGACCACGACTGCCGTGCCCTCCCCGCACTGATCCGCAATGCACTCCCGGGCCCACTGCATTGCCTCAGGGCTCACGGCAAACCCCGTCCTGGGCGACTTCCCCTGCACCCCCAGAGCCCGGGCAAGGCTGCAGTAGTACTCCAACACACCGGTTTCGTTTTTCTGGATATCGGGTGTACGATTCAGCAGCCAGTGAAAACGCTGCTGGCGCTGGCCCACGCGGATTTTCGCCCCGGACATGTACGCAAGCACGGTGAAGCGGTCCTCCGGGAATGTGCAGAGGACGGCATCGAACCTCTGACTGCGGAGCCACCGCACGACTCCCGATTCACCCCGCAACCGCCGGATGCCGTGCAACGATGTAAGGAAATGGCGTTGGAGTTCAACAACACGGTCAGCGGAACCACTTCCCAGCAACACCGCCGCCGTTCCCTGCGGATCGGCATCACGCACGGGATCAGCTTCTGATGGCTCCGGACGCAGTCTTCCGCGGCGCTGAAGGATAAGCACGGTACTATGGGAATCGGGCAGACCGTCTTTGATAAGGCGGAGAGCCGGAGTGAGCAGGAGAAGGTCACCGAGTTGCCCCTCGGCAAGAACGAGGATGTTGCGGGGGTTCATTGTGTCACAGAGTCAGAAACCAGGAACAATGAGATGGCTAGAAGTACGGCCTTTTCGAAAACAGCGCACCGACTTCATCCTCAACAAACCTGCGGGCGCGGTCTTCGTCTACTTCCTGAAGATCCACAATCGTCATAACCACCCGGGGGAGTGATCGTACAGCCTCACGCGCAAATTCAACCATTGCGGGGAAGAACCGCACACCATCCAGGCGCATGAGAGCCCCGTACTGCACCGGGTCGGTAGAGTTAAGACTGATGGAGACCGCATCTATCAACCCGATAAGTTCGGGGACGATATTCCGTTTATTGATGACGTTGCCGTGTCCGTCAGTGTTGAGGCGCGTCCGCCCGCCTTTGTCTTTCACCCATCGCGCCACCTGTTTAAGTGCATCCAGACGGATTGTCGGCTCTCCATACCCGCAGAAGACGATCTCGTCGTAGCGTCGAGGATCGCCAATTTCCACAATCACTTCTTCGGCGGACGGTTCCCGTTCGATCTTCAGGTTGTGACCCTTGACGATGGCCTCCCCCTTGCGATCGCAAAAGACACAATCCGCATTGCACCTGATGGTGAGATTGATATAGAGCGAGTTTTTCAGCGGATACGTGAATCGCGGCGCGGGAGGATCTCCGATACCAAATAACCGGTACACACCGTAGTTGGCCGCACGGGTGATATCTTCCACGTTGAGGCGCTGGAGATCTGCCACGCGCGCTGCAATGAAAGGGAGATTGGCAGGCTCGTTCCTCTTCCCTCTGTGTGGTACCGGCGCAAGGTACGGACTGTCAGTCTCGAGCAGCTGGTGTTCGGTAGAAACGTTTGCTGCCACGTCGGCCGTTGCACCGGATTTCTTAAACGTGACGATCCCTGCCAGTGAAATGTAGAATCCCATGCCGACAAGACGCCATGCTGTCGGAACATCACCGGAAAAGCAGTGGAAGACACCCCGGGCGGAGGTATTTCGTCCATTGACCGTGTCTCGCACAGTCCGCCACTCCGGTGACCGTTCGATAACCCGGGCGACAGCCGCGATCGTCTCATCCAGCGATTCTCGTGTGTGGACGATCACGGGCAGATTCCGGCGCACGGCGATCTCGAGTTGAGCCGCAAACACCTCCTGCTGTACAGTGCGCGGAGATACGTCGTAATGAAAGTCCAGGCCGATCTCTCCTATCGCCACCACCTTCGGGTGGCGGGAGAGTTGTTCGATCTGCTGGAGAATCTCAGAGGTCGCCTGCCGGGCTTCGTGCGGATGAATTCCAACGGCAGCGTAGACCATGGGGTAGTGGTCGGCCAGCTCGACGGCCCGGCGACTGTCGGCCAGATCGGTCCCGGGATTGATGATGATGTCAACACCCGCCTCGCGCGCACGGGTGACTACTGCGTCCCGATCACTATCAAACTCGCGCGATGTCAAGTGCGCGTGCGTGTCAATGAACATGCAATTCGTTCCCCTACTTCACAATGCTGCCACTCTGGATATCACCCGCAGGCGTCACAACCAACAAATGCCCCTCGGTATCCGAAGCCGCCAGCAACATGCCCTGCGATTCCTGCCCCATGAGTTTCGCGGGCTGCAGGTTGAATACAACGACCACCAACTTACCGATCAGCGCATCGGGCGCATAATGTTGAGCGATGCCTGCAACGACCTGGCGCCGCTCGTTGCCGATGTCCAGCTGGATCTTCAGCAGTTTTTCGGACTTCGGCACTTTCTCTGCCGCAACAACTTTCGCGATGCGCAGGTCGATCCGGACAAAATCATCGTAGGTAATGGTGGGCTTCGCCGGAACCGCCGGCGCCGGGATCGGCACCGGAACGGGTGATGCCGGTGCAGCGGTGATCCCCAGTGATTTCAATTCTTCTTCGATGGTCTTGTCCTCAATTTTTGTGAAAAGGATCTCCGCCTTCCCGATGACGTGCCCGTCGCGAATCGCCAGATCCGACGCGCCATTCCAGGATTGGTCTTCGACCTTGCCGGGAAGTTTCAACATGGTCCAAAGTCGGGACGAAGACTGCGGCACGACCGGGTGCATCATGATCGCCAATGCCCTGGTCACTTGCAGACAGAGATTGATGGTTGTACCACAACGGGCGACATCGACCTTGGCTGTCTTCCATGGTTCGCTGTCATTGAAATACTTGTTCGCCGCGCGGGCGAGATTCATGACTTCTGTGATTGCATCACGGAAGTGGTATTGCTCGAAGCAATCGGACGCCGCCGATGGGGTCCGCCGGAGAGCAGCCAGCATTGTTTCATCCACGGCGTTCAGCGCTCCGCGCGTCGGCACAGTGCTCTTGAACGTCCGCTCACAGAATGCCACAGTACGGTTCACAAAATTTCCGTAGATATCGGCAAGCTCGCTGTTGTTCTTCGCCTGGAATTCCTTCCAGTAGAAATCCGAATCGTGGGACTCCGGCAGCGTTACCCCGAGGTAGTAACGCAGCAAATCAGCCGGATACCTTGATAGAAACTCCTCGACATAGATGCCCCAACCGCGGCTTTTCGAAAACTTCTCCCCTTCGAAATTCAGGAACTCATTGGCAGGGACATTGTCCGGCAGCACGTACTTCGTGTCGTTTGCGTCATTCCAAGCCATCAGCATGGCAGGGAAAACGATGCAATGGAAGACTATGTTGTCCTTGCCGATGAAGGCAACGTACTTTGTATCGGGTGAGAGCCAGTAGTTCCGCCACTCATCAGGGCTGCCACGCAGCGCCGCCCATTCTTTTCCGGAGGAGATGTAGCCAAGCACCGCATCAAACCAGACATACAGGACCTTGTTCCTATACCCCTCAAGCGGGACCTTCACACCCCAGTCCAGATCGCGCGTCACGGCACGATCCTGGAGTCCCGTGGTGAACCAGCCCCTGCAATAGTTCAGCACATTCTCCTTCCACCTCTCTGCAGTACTCTTCTCGCGGATATAGGCTTCCAGCCGTTCCTGGTACTTTCCTAGGGGAAAATACCAGTGAGAAGTATCCCTCACCTCCGGCGTCCCGCCGGTGATCTTGCTTCGCGGAGAGATCAACTGGAGCGGGCTGAGGTATGTGCCGCACTTTTCGCACTGATCACCGCGGGCATCGGGGTTGCCGCATACCGGGCAGGTCCCCTCGACGTACCGGTCTGGCAGGAACTTCTGGGCTGTGGGATCAAAAAACTGCTTCTCCTGCCTTTCGTTCAGGATCCCGCGCTTGTGAAATTCGGCAAAAAACTCCCTGGCCGTTTCGTGATGCAGCGGAAGTGACGTCCGGGAGTAGTTGTCGAAACTCATCCCGAACCGTTCAAATGCCTGCTTGTTGCGCAGATGATAGCGATCCACCACTGCCTGCGGCGTGATGCCTTCTTTGTCGGCCGTGATCGTTATGGGCACCCCGTGTTCATCCGACCCACAGAGAAACAGCACATCGCGCTGTTTCAAGCGCTGGTACCGCACATACAGATCCGCCGGCAAATACGCTCCGGCGAGGTGGCCGAGATGAATCGGACCGTTCGCATACGGCAGTGCCGCGGTAACCAGAATCCGTTTGTGGTGACTCATGAGCTGCTCAAAGGATATTCGTTTTCAGCCGGCCGGCAAGGGAATACAGCACAAGAGTAATGTACACATTTCTCTCTACAAGCGAAATTGCGTGCTCTATGTCGGCCATCGCGGCACTCAGGTTTGC
Source organism: Ignavibacteriota bacterium (assembly GCA_963849385.1). Lineage (GTDB taxonomy): Bacteria > Bacteroidota > Ignavibacteria > UBA10030 > UBA6906 > Fen-1255. Next base: position 109,886 of record CAWKHH010000005.1, read on the forward strand.
GAGGGGGAACACCGAGATAAACTTCGACAATCGTTCTGACTGATCGACGTTGATGACCGACCCGCCGCGTGCGAGTACCATGGCATCACGCATCCAGATCAGCATCAGATGAAGGAAGCGCACCACCCGATCGCGATCGCGCTCTGCAGTGATACGTTCGATGATTTCGCCGACCTCGATGTGCCGGCTCCCCAGCGTGTTGCTGATGAAGTCCACAACATCCATGCGTTCCTGCATGAGGTCCTTTTCGAGGAGCTCCAGCGCCCAGCTGTAGCTGCCGGCCGACAGCCGGGCCACCAGCTGGGCCTGGGCACTGTCAACGGCTTTGCGCTCCATCAATGCGGACTGGATTTCCGGTTCCGTGATGGGATCGAAGCGTACCTGCTGACATCGCGACACGATTGTCTGGGGCAGGGCTTCACGATGGGCCGTCGTGAGGATGAACATCGTCTGAGGTGGCGGCTCTTCCAGAGTCTTCAGCAACATGTTCGCCGCTTCGTTGCCCATTTCATCAGCGTTGGAGATGACGTACACCCGCCGTTGCCGGCCGAGAGTCGAGAGCGGTACTTCACGCCGGATATCGCGAATACTGTTGATCTTGATGCTGCTCGCCCGCGTAATGGAAAGCCTGTAATAGGGGTCAGCCCCCTTCTTTGCCAGCTCAGTCCGGATCTCTCCAATTTCCGCCGCGGTCAGCGCGTCCAGTGGTCCATCGTTACGGTCTTCATTCTTCCCCACCGGAAGTGCCGTGATCAGGCGAACGTCAGGGTGCTGGAGCGAATCCATTTTGACGCACGATGCGCATACGCCGCACGCCGTGTCGCCGCCCAGCTCACAATGAAGCGTCCGGGCGATTTCCAGCCCCAGGGCATCCTTCCCGACACCTTCCGGACCATAGAAAAGATACGCATGCGCTAGACGATTGCTCCGGATGGTGCTCAGCAGCAAGCTCTTCACGCGCGCCTGCCCGATAACGCGGGGCCAGAGGAGGGGTGACAGGGTGTTAGAATGCATGGCCGATCCCAAAATGGAACACCCCGTCGCTGAATGTCTCCCCGATCAATCGGCGCTGCAAAATCCATTGATGGCCTTTCGCTTCCGCAGGATTGTAGATGCGAATACCCCAATCGAGACGGAAAGGCCCGAACGGTGTCTCATAGCGGATGCCAATGCCCGTCGCCATGGCAACCGACGACAGGCGAAAGTCTCTCATATCTCCCCAGACGTTGCCTATATCGATGAAGCTCACCACCCACATTTTGTCGAGAAATCCGTCGCGCAGGCTCTGCAAAAGATTCACCCGTGCTTCAAGGCTGGCCTCAAGAGAGAGATTCCCGCCGAGTTCGGGAGCGCCCGAGGCGATAAGGTCGCGGGAGGCCCACCCTCTGATGCTGTTGCCGCCGCCGGCATAGAACCGGTGCGTCTGCGGGATGGTGCGGGAGGAATCTCCCCGGCTATCGCCGTATTTTTCTTCGATGCCTGCCTTGAGCTTGCTGGCGAGAATCAGAAATCGGTGATCTGTCTTGTCGGAATACCAGCGGCCGACAAGCACGCCCCGCACGAATTGCGTAAACGGAAGAGTCGGGAAGACGCTGCGCGCGACAAGCGGGAGGAAGCCGGCCTCCTCGATCGTTGCCGCATGAACAAACCCTTCCGTGGGAGAAAACAGATCGTTGGTCATGTCGCGTTGTATCGTAAACGACAGGATCGAGTTGAACTGTTGTTCCTGCAGATAACTCAGCTGCCGTTTGATTTCAGGGTTTTCCTGAAACGCAAAGAAGTTGCTGTTCTTCTTCAGATCGATGTTTTCGAGCGTCCATTCCAGATCACCCGTGGTGAACTCCGCGAATCTCCCTGTGAACCCGAATTTGTTTCTGAAGATGTACTGAAGGTACGGCTTCTGCTTGTCAAGGATATACGAGAACGACCATGTGCCTTTGATGCGATTGGTGAAGATATACGGCTGCATCAATTCAAAGGTGAGATCGAAATTGGACACCGCATTGTCATCGACCTTGAAGTAGTTCGGGAAGTTGCCCAGCGTCTGCGTCTGAAACCGGATGCGGGGATTGAACGTTCGCGCGCCGCCGAAGAAGTTGCGGTTGATATAGCCGAGCCCGGCGCCGAGATTAAATGCTCCGTCCTGATCACTGACGAGCAGCTCCGGAGCAAGCTCGTGCTTGTCCCGCGGCCGGATGGTCACGCGGCTGGGGACCCAGATTGTGGAATCCTCGGGCGGCGGTATGAAGGCCTCTAAACGCCGGAGATCGAAGATGCCGAGGCGGTTCAGATTATGTTCGCTGACGACCCGTTTGGCCAGGCTGTAGAAATCGCCGGGCTGATAATCCATTTGCCGCACAACTATTTCATCGGTAATATCCGCGTGGGGCTGTTCGCCCCGCAGGGAGTCGACTTCCTGCCGGACCGAGATGGGACCGAAGAGATACCGATGACCCGAATGAAAGGAAAGACGGACGATGTAGTTTTTCGAACTGACAAACATCTGCGACGATGAGCTGTCTCGGACAAATACGGCATTGGGAAATCCGTTGTCGGCGAATGCCCTCAACACGCGCCGCACTTCTTCATCCACCAGCTGTTTAATGAACGGATCTCCCACATAGATTCTGGGCGAACTCCGGATATCCTCCCATACGGTTGCCGGATAGTCGACGATGCCTTTGTAGATCACCTGTTGAATGATCGATCGGTAACCCTCGGCGATATGGATGGTGAGATCGACGGTTCCCCGTTCGCGGTCAAACCGCATTGCTGTGTCGACGCGCACTTCAGAAAACCCCCGGTTCTCGTAGAACTTGCGCAGTCGCTCGGCATCTCCGGCAAAGCCCGCGGCGTCGAAATACTCATTCTTGCGCCCCAGCCGTTCACTGATATTGTTGTACAGAAATTTGTTGAAGAACCCGGGGGTCTCCCGCGTCGTCATCTGCGTGCGGAGCTCGCCTGTCGTAAACGTGGCATAGCCTTCGAGGGAAATCGAGGTGATCTCATACTGGCGCCCGGACACGGGCTGCGCGTGCAGGGTTGTCACCGCCACAAGGAGGACGGCGAAGAGGGATCCCCGGAGCCCGCACGGGCAGACACGGAGAAGCAAGAAACGGATCGCGCTAGGGATGCACACGAGCCCGGAATGAAGAGTGATGGTATGGTGCACAGAAAAAAACCCAGCCTGAGGGCTGGGTTTGTATGGTAGCGATTTCCGTTATGATAAGCAACGCACCGCCGGATCAGTACTCGCCTTCGTCCTCGTAGAAGAAATCTTCCCCCGTAGGGTAGTCGGGCCAGATATCTTCCATGCTCTCGTAAGGTTCTTCCCCGTCTTCCAATTCCTGAAGATTCTCGACGACCTCAATGGGCGCGCCCGTGCGTACAGCATAGTCGATGAGCTCCTCCTTGGTCGCCGGCCACGGCGCATCGTCAAGGTAGGATGCCAGCTCCATCGTCCATATCACGTGATCACCTCATGCATCATCAGTTGTTCAACAGAACGGGTGTTTGCCTGGGCGAGCAATGCCCGATAGCGGGCCGCATCGATATCATCGAAGAAATAATCGACAGGATTCTGACTCACCCCGTTGCGGCGCACTTCATAATGCAGGTGAGGACCGCTCACCAATCCCGTCCGCCCGCATCGTCCGATCAATTCGCCGCGCTTGATCGCCCGCCCGGTCGGAACCAGTACCTGGGAGAGATGTCCATATACAGAGTGGATGCCATAGCCGTGGTCGAGGTCAACGATAACACCGAGACCTCCCTGCGTCCTGCCCGAGAAATGCACAACCCCGTCTCCCGATGCGTAGACATCGGCACCTACGTCGTTGATGATATCGACGCCGTAGTGCATCCTGTATACATGGAGCACTGGGTGAAGGCGCATGCCAAAACCGTTTATCGAGTAGGGCCCCGCCATCGGCTTGATCGCAGGCATATGGGCAAAGAAGCTTTTGTTGTACTTCAGACGGACCTGAATCTCTTCGTAGCTCTGCTGCTGGAGGCGCACTTCGCGCGCCAGGCGGTCGATCAAAGTCTCCGATTCCGCCAGCAACGTACCTGCTTCCCCGGTCAGAAACGCAGAAGTGGAGGGCGTGCGCGTGCCGCCAATGGATGCAGACCGTGTGTCATCATCGATCCGCCGGAGGTCAACACTGAGACGAAGTTCGTTCCCCCTTTCTGCCAGCCCTTCAAGCGTTTTCTGGACAACCTGCATTTTCCGGCCCATCTCGCGGACCTGGTCCTTCAAGACCTTGTTTTCGGTGACCAGCATGGACATTTCACCATAGCCGAGCCCGAAAACATCATTCAAGAGCATGTTTCCGAGGAAAAGTACGCCCAGAAGCCCGAAACCGAGAGTCATGCCCGAAGCGACAAGCTTGGTCTTAAAGAAACGGACTTCACGGAGGTCAAGCGATGAGCTTGTAGAAAACGAAGAATTTTGAGTTGCGGAACATCAGTTCCTCCTATGTTAACAGCAGCGACCCGTTGAGCGGAATGCAAACGCCATGCCACGCACGTGCGATGGTCGAAATCCCCGTCCAACGCCTGCATCACCAACGCCCACCAGAGGAGGGTTTCTGCAAAAGCGACGGAAAAGTAAAGAATATTCAGGGGAGTGTCAAGGAAAAACTTCCCGATTCACTCAAAATCGTGTTCAAAATAGTTGATTGCACGATTTCCCCGTCCCTTTTGTTCAATCATCCCCTCAAGCCGCTTGGTAAGGACCTTGGCGGCATCATAACCGTAGTGCTTGAGGAGATAGTTCAGCGAAATGACTTCAGTAATAACAGTAACATTCTTACCGGGGAAAATGGGAAGGCGGACAAGCGGAATATCCACGTCGAGAATCGAAAACTCTGAATCATCGAGGCCGGTTCGTGTATATTCTTCATTCTCCCGCCAATCTTCGAGCTCAACGATAATTTCCACCCGTTTCTGATACCGGATTGCCCGGATGCCAAACATGCTCCGGACATCAATAAGTCCGAGTCCCCGGACTTCCATGAAATGCTTCACGAGGTCCGTACCGGCACCGATGAGGATCCCCTGCCCCTTACGGGTGATCATCACGACATCGTCAGCCACCAACCTGTGACCACGCTCAACCAGATCAAGAGCAATTTCGCTTTTGCCGATGCCGGAACGCCCCACGAGGAGCACTCCGACACCGTACACATCAACAAGCGACCCATGCACCACCACTTGCGGAGCAAACTGATCGTCAAGGAAGTCCGCCAGGAAATACGAGAACTTCGTTGTACTGAACTCCGTTGCGAAAACGGGGATGGACTTCTCAGCAGCTGCGTTGAGAAGGTCGGCATCGAGCACGTTCCCGTTTGTGAGAACGATGCACGGGATCTGGAACTCGAGCAATGTGATGAATGCCGTCCGCCCCTGCTCTGGCTCAAGCGAGTTGAGATAGCGGATCTCTGTATTCCCCATGATCTGGACGCGATCGTACGTGAACAATCCCACGTACCCTGCGAGTGCCAGCCCCGGCCGGTGCAGGTTCCTGTCTTTGATCTCGTTGGCGAATCCGTTCTGCCCGTTCAGGAGTACCAGCTTGAAGCGGTCTTTTGTCGCCTCGTAGAGGAATCCAACAGTGATACTCTTCTTCCGGGTTTCGCTGCTCGGATCCAGCTTCATACTTTCTCCCGGATCGTGCGCACCTTCCCCTTGTTCTTTGCACGGAGTTTGGTCTTGTACTTCTGAAGCTGTAACATCACTTTTTCGGCAGCAACATCTATCGACTTGATGAAGTCTTCGGATTCCTCCGTGGCTGTGAGAATTCCTCCATACACCTGCAGATTGATTTCCGCACGTTTGACACTGTTTGTGACACGTTCAAAACTCAGAATCACGGTTGCCGAAAGGATGCCATCGTAATACTTGTCCAACTTCTTCACCGTCTCCAGCGCATGCTCTTTGAGATCTGCATGGGGTCGGAAATGGCGCGCGGTGAATTTGATGTTCATGGTCTGCCTCCTCTGAGTGTCAGGAACAGTGATCACGACCCTTTCGGGTGTGCCTGCGCGTACACATGTTTGAGACGATCGATGCCGACGTGCGTGTAGATCTGGGTTGTGGAAAGGCTCTCATGGCCAAGGAGCTCGCGTACCGCCTGAAGATCGGCGCCCCGGTTGACAAGATGAGTGGCAAATGAGTGACGGAGAACATGGGGGCTGCGCTGCTGGAGTTCGGAGACGGCACCGATGTAACGGCTTACAAGACGGTTCACACCTTTCGGCGACATGCGTTTTCCGCGCACCGACAGAAACACCGTTCCCGGGTTCAGCGGGTCGCGGAGCAATCGCGGACGCACCGCCAACCACAGACGGAGAGCCTCACCGGCCTTCCGCCCGAATGGAATGATTCTTTGCTTGCTCCCCTTGCCGGTTACCTTCACAGTCTCTCCGGTCATGTCCACATCCGCCGGCCGCAACGCAAGCAGCTCACTCAGGCGCATTCCGGTGCTGTAGAACAATTCCAGAATCGCCGCATCGCGCATCCCCACCGGCGTCGAGCGATCGGGTTGGGCGAGAACCTGTGCAACCGCATCCTCCTCCAGGAACTGAGGAAGCCGCCGCTCCAACCGCGGAGTCGCCACACTCGCGGTCGGCACAGAGTCCATCATCCCCTTCCTTCTGAGAAACTTGTAAAAAGAACGCAAACATGCAAGTTTGCGGGCCGCACTCCGCTTCGACAACCCCCGTTCCAGCAATGACCCCAGGAACCGGCGGATCACCAGATGATCCGCCGTGGTGACCTCCTGACCACACCCCTCCAGGAAGAGCGTATAATCCCGGAGATCATCCTCATACGCCGCAATGGTGTGCGGCGAAACGCGACGCTCCGCCGCAAGATACTCGAAGAACTGGCGGATGTAGTTGACCTCCGCTGGCACCGTGTTATCCTTCGCTTGCCACCTGTGCGCTGCTCGTCCGGCGATACTTCCGCTTTGCATGAAGGACAGAGCAGGTACTCTCCGCGGCTCTGGTTGTATTTCTGCACCATATAGTTGTTGCCGCATGTGTCGCAGGTCCGGGCGACGGGCTTGTCCCACGACGCAAAATCACAGTCGGGATACCTCGAACAGCCGTAGAAGACACGCTTGCGCTTTGTCTTTCGTTCGATGACGTCGCCATCGGTGCACTTCGGACATTTTACGCCGATGGAAATCGGTTTGGTGTTCTTGCAGGAGGGATAGTTGGAGCAACCGAGAAACGCCCCGAACCGTCCGCCCTTGACAATCATGTCCCCACCGCACAACTCGCACTTGAGACCCGACGACATGCTTGGTTTGTTCCTGCTCTTCGGGAAGCGGTTTCGTGGTCTTGCAGGCGGGATAACCGCTGCAGGCCATGAAGCGGCCGTTCCTTCCCCACTTGATGATCATCGGCTTGCCGCAAGCCTCACACACCTCATTGGTGTTCTCCTGCAACGACTTCTTGATCGCAGCGCTCTTCTTGTCCACCCCTTCGACGTCACGAATGAACGGGTTGTAGAAATCCTCCATCACCTTTTTGTAGGACTGGTTTCCGGAGGCAATCGTGTCAAGTTCCTCCTCCATCTTCGCGGTGAAGCCCACCGTGAAGATATGGGGAAAATTCTCCACCAGGAGCTTGTTTACGGCCTTGCCGAGTTCCGTCGGATACAGCCGTCGCTCCCGCTGCTCGACATACTTCCGCGCCTGGATGGTATCGACGATCAAGGCATAGGTACTGGGCCGGCCGATGCCGAGCGCTTCAAGTTCGCGGACCAGATTGCTTTCGGTATAGCGCGGCGGCGGCTTGGTGAAGTGCTGGTTGGGAAGAAGATTCGTCAGCGCGGCGTCCTGCCCTGCTGCAAGTCCGGCCGGAAGCTTCGAGACCGGATCTTCATCCGCCGGTTTCTCCGTTTCGTCGACCATGTCGTCGTAGACCTGCAGGAAACCGCGAAACGTGGGAAGGGTATCCGTTGCACGGAAGAGGTACTCGCCGCCACGGATGTCCACGGTGGTCTGTTCGCCGAGAGACGCGCTCATCTGACACGCAAGGAACCGGTTCCAGATCAACTCGTATAACTCGAACATCTCGTCGTCGAGGTATTTCTTGACGACACGCGGTGCGTACTTCGTGTAGGTCGGACGAATCGCTTCGTGCGCGTCCTGCGATCCCTTCCCCTTCTTGAAGAGGCGCGCCTCGTGCGGCACGTACTCCTTGCCGTAGTTCTCAAAGATGTACTGCCGCACCTCTGTCACTGCATCTTCGCTGAGTCGCGTGGAATCTGTGCGCATGTACGTGATGAGACCGACGCGTCCTTCTTCACCGAGCTCAATACCTTCATAGAGCTTCTGAGCCAGCATCATGGTGCGCTTTGCCGGGAACCGGAGCCGACGTGCCGCCTCTTGCTGCAGCGTGCTGGTGATGAAGGGGGCGGAGGATTGCGCTTGACAGGCTTTTTCTGGATGTCGTCGACGACATACTCCTGCACCCGCAGATTCGCCAACAACGCCTCTGCCGCCGCCGTGTCGCCGATCACCGGGTCTGCACCCGACACCTTGAACAGCTTGGCCAGGAACGGATCACCCCCGGCGGCCCGGAATTCACCGATGATGGACCAGTACTCCACGGGGACGAATGCGTTGATCTCTGCATCGCGCTCACAGATCAACCGCACTGCCACCGATTGTACGCGGCCGGCGGAAAGGCCGTAGAATACGGTCTTCCAGACGAACGGGGAGATTTTGTAGCCCACGAGCCGGTCCATGGCCCGCCGTGCCTGCTGGGAATCGACGAGATGCTGGTCGATGTGGGAGGGGTGCTGCATCGCTTCCGAGATCCCGCGTTCCGTGATCTCATGAAAGAGCACGCGGAAGATGTTTTTGTTCGCCGGCTCGACTTCCTGCGCAATGTGCCACGCAATGGCTTCACCTTCGCGGTCAGGGTCTGTGGCAATGTAGACCGCACGGGCGCGGGATGCGTGATCCTTCAGACGCGCAATGACCTCGTCTTTTCCCTTGATCGTTTCGTACTCCGGAGCGAAATCCGCTTCAACATCAATCCCGAGTTTGCTCTTGGGGAGGTTCTTGATGTGCCCGACCGAGGGTTCGACATGAAAGTCGTGCCCGAGATACTTGTTGATGGTCTTTGCTTTGGCGGGTGATTCGACGATAATCAGGGCTTTGCCGCTGCCATCGGTGGCGTGCGCGGGCGCAGCCTTCGTGCTCTTTTTGCGTGGACGTTTTGCGGTTGTGGTCGCGGGTGATTCCTCTGCATCCTTCTTCTTCAGCTTCTTCACCGTCATCAGTGTATCGTATCCTCATTATTCAACATCGAATGGCCCCCGCCCCCGGCGGGCCGATCTGCGGAAAAGAGCACCATCGCTACAAGATCCCGCACTTCCTGAACCGTCAGCCCGGCGTACCCTGACGACATTGCGCGCTCGAGAACGATTTCCACCTCCCGGTCATCAATCAGGCCCAACTCGTTCAATTGAATGATGTAGCCCTGGGCGGAAGTAGAAAGCACGGCCTTCTCCGCATCATGAAAGATGCGCCGTGATCCGGCACCAGCCTTCCCGGATCGGATCGATTCTATCCGGTCCGTCCGGCTGTTCTCGTATAACCAGCTGAATGCAGCGCTGATCTCCGAGGTCGTATATCCGCGGTCACGCAGTTCCGACAGGTCCACTTCCTGCAGTGGCTTGTTCTCCTGCATTTCCGACATCAGGAAGACGAGGATCTCAACAACACGGTCTTTCATGCAATACCTTCGCGCCCGGTTGCCCGGAACAAAGCGCGTTAACACAACGTCTTCCCGAAGCTTCATGCGCTTCCTGTCGTTCGCCGTGCGGTCATCATACCCTATCAGGTGGAGCGTTCCATGCACCACAAGACGGGCCAGTTCATGCGCCCGGGTGACACCGTACTGCCGCGCCTGCACGCGTGCGCGATCAAGATTCACGTAGAGTTCCCCCTCGATGGCGTCCCCTTCACCCAGAGGAAAACTGATCACATCGGTGGCGTAATCATGGCGGAGAAAGCGGCGGTTCATCCGGCGCGACACGCCGTCACTCACGCAGACAACACTGATCTCTCCGGTACCGTACCCATCACCACGGAGTACCATGCGCACCCCTCGAGCGATCAGCGACGACGGACATCGTTCACGGCGGTGGGTATTCACCACACTCACACTGATCATGCCCTCGCACGGCTCCGCGTACGACGGCTTGAGGTTTTGCGCTGACGCACCGGCGGTTCAAGGAACGAATCCGTCAGCGACAAGGCGATCCCCGACATCATCACCTGCGGGGCAAGCGTCGTGAAATCTCCCGACACCAAAGCACGATCGACGTTTGCGAAGAGCGAACAGCCTGCGCCTTTTTCAACGATCACACCCGACAGTTTGTCTCCCGCTTCGGCGACAAAGGTCACCTCACCGAGCGATTCGCTGACGACGAAGGTGGTGCAGAAATGGAGTTGAAGATGCGCGTTCTCCGTAAACACCGATACCATGTTTCCGCGCTTCTTCCCGATGCGGATGTCTGGCATAGACTTCGAGCACCAGCGAGCGATGCGGCGGCTCCGTGCCGGTAATCGTAAACCGCAATGTGTCACTCACGCGGTGGACGGTGGTGCCAAGCACCTTTTCAATCTTCTTGATATCGGCTGACGTGAAGGTCAGGGGCATGATACCCTCGCTGGAATGATGATAGCCACGAATCCGATGATTGTCAAGACGCGCTCCTCACCAATCGAGCTCCAGCCCCTCTGCAGCAGCAATGCATTCGAACTTGTAGTTGCGTTTCTTGATCTCTTTGAGACATGTCTGCAGTATTTCCTCGACCTTGTCGTCGCTTCGCGTTTGCTCATGATGGAACAGGACAAGCCTCTTCACACCTGCTTCCGCCGCCACTTTCAGCGTAAACAGGTAATCCGAGTGCCCCCATCCAACATGATTCACATACTCTTCAGGAGTATAGGTTGCATCGTGAATCAGAATGTCTGCACCGCGTGCGAAATCAAAGACACGCTGGTTGGGATCACCCTTCTGTTTCATGTACTTGTCGACAACGTGTTTGTCGACATTCTTCAGCGACTTTGCCACCTCGCGATCGAAGGGCTCGTTGTCGCTGATATACACCACCGATCGTCCACCTACGGTGAGCCTGAAGCCCAGCGAGAACGACGGATGGTTCACAAACATCGATGAGAGCGTACCGTTGAACACCGGGATCGTCTCTTCGCGCATCGAATGGTAACGGATGTGCGCCTTCAACTCGTTCAGCTGGACGGGGAAAAAAACCTTGTCCATCTGTGAGGCGAGCATCTGCCGCAGCGTGATCTGTTTCGTCTGGGCCCCGACGATCGTAATCTCGTTTCCCGGTATGAACGCCGGTTTGAAAAACGGGAACCCCTGGATGTGATCCCAGTGCGGGTGACTGACCGCGATGAACGCTTTGACCGACTCCCCGCTCTTCATCAATGCATCGCCGAGACCGCGCAAACCCGTGCCGGCATCGAAGATGACCAGGTTGTGTGTCGGTGAGACGGACTTCCACGCATGGCGTATTGCCGCCATAGCGGACGGTATCCCTGCCCGGTGAAGGCACGGAACCACGGGTACCCCAGAAGACGACTTTCATGTGAGCATATAGCTTCGAGCGTAATGCACGTAGTTGTCTGCGGACTGCCGTAGCATCACTCGTTCATCATCCGTGATGGGTCGAATGATTCTCGCCGGAACTCCGGCGACAAGCACCGCTTCGGGTACAACACTCTGTTCGCGCACTACCGCACCCGGCCGCCACGATCGCATACGGACCGATATGCGCATTGTCCAGCACAACGGCATTCATCCCGATCAACGCATGCTGATCAATCCTGCATCCGTGGAGCATCGCCTGATGGCCGACCGTCACTTCGTCGGCGATCTCCACAGGATACTGCCGGGTCACATGAACAATGACACCGTCTTGAATATTCGACCTTCTGCCCACTCGAATGCTGTTGATGTCGCCCCGTAACACCGCATTGAACCAGACACTGGCGTCTTCGCCGCATTCCACTTCACCTATCACCCAGGCTCCGTCGGCAACGAATACCGAAGGATGCACGGTCGGCATCACGCCATGGTGGCGGATAACAGGCATACCGCTGGTTTCTCCTCTGCTTACCGGCAGGTGAACAATATGATTTCACGGCTCACCCGCGTACGCGCGGCGGGATCCATCCCTGACGGTTCCACTTCATCAACTCGATGGTAACGCTGCCGACAATGACGCGCATCTTTGCTAGTATCGGCACACGCGCCTCGTCATGGCTGAACCAGCCGGTAAACCCCCGGTCAGGCCGTAGATCCCCTCAAACTCCGCGTTCCCTTCGAACTTGACGACATCCACAGGATAGTCGATTGCATCAACCTCAACACTCGTCCGCTCTTTGAAAAAGTCTATTACGGTGTTCACGCGCTGCTCTTTCACGACACACGGAACATTCACCTTTTTCCCGGAGAAGAGCTGATCGCGCGCGAAGAAAAAGAGCGATAGGCCGTCCTGATGCACGCCGTTGACTTGCAGCGTTTCCCGTTTGGCAACAATGGTGTCGCGTTCACCCAACTCCATCAATACACGATGATGATCGTAGTCAAAATGGTACCGGGCAAAATCCCACTGATTATCCTGCTTCACCTTCCCGACAAAGTCGTGCGAGTAGACCGTCGAATCCATACGGCTCTCAAATATCGCGTGCAAATCCACAAAGGGAATGCCCCGATACGAATCAATAAACGCCCGTGTATCATAGGCAACGTATGTGGCCTGACGGGTCTTTCCAATCGTCTTGATGCGTACCTGCCCGAGGTCGATGAACGTATACCGGACATTGTAGACCAGTTCTTCGCCGTCGACGAAGATACGGGACGGCGGATCCGCTATCGCCTGCGCGCGAACGTTGGAAAGCGAAAGGACGGTCATACATGCAAGGAGGGCAAGAAGCGCCCGGGGTACACTCTTCATTGCCTGCTCGTCATTGCTTTGGCGATTTTCTCGGCTTCGGGAAAGAGCGACATGGCCTTCTTGAATTGCTGGTCTTCCTTGAGCATCACCTGCGCCGAACCCTCATTGCCCCAGATACCGCGCGCGATATAGGCTTTTGTGAACGCCTTCACGTATTGCAGGTCCTTGTCAAACAGCTCCTGGTTAAAGGTGATCCCCTTGGCCTTCGCGATCTCCTTGAGATCTTCAAGCATCTGGGGCGTTACCTCCGACTCCTCGACAAACCGGCGGGAGTCTTTGCCGTAGCTCGCCCGCAACTCGGCCCCGTGCAGATCGAGATACTTGTCCGCAGCCTGCAGGAACACGAGCTTGCTGCGCAGCTGCACGGTGTACTCATTCAAGCGGTCGGACTTCACGATGTAGTCCGGTGTGATGCCTCCGCCGCCGTAGACAACCCTGCCGCCCATGGTCTTGAACCGCGGACGCGTGGAATCCTTCTCCGCCTCATGCGTGATGTTCTCCCCTTCCTGTTCGTCACGTTCGAAGGCTTCACGCTGATACTTCATCTTGTCCTTGTCGTACGGCCGTTGAATCAAGCGGCCGCTCGGCGTGTAGTAGCGTGCCGTCGTCAACCGGAAGGCGGATCCGTCCTTCAAATCAAACTGCCGTTGGACCAGTCCCTTGCCGAATGTCGTTTCCCCGACTATGAGACCGCGGTCCCAATCCTGTATCGCTCCGGCGACAATTTCGGAGGCCGACGCGGAACCGTTGTTCACAAGAACCACCAGCCCGATGTTCTGGAGCCGTCCGGCACCCGAGGCGATATACTCCTCATCGAATTCGGGCCGCCGCCCCTTTGTGTAGACGATCTTCCTCCCCTTGGGAAGAAGTTCGTCCACCATCTTGTAGGCCTGTTCGAGATACCCGCCGGCGTTGGTGCGGAGATCCAGCACCAGCCGCTTCATCCCCGCGGCCTGAAGCTTGCCCAGCGCCTCCATGAATTCATCGTGCGTCGTCGCGGCAAACCGGTTGACGTTGATGTAGCCGGTCTCTCGATCGATCATGAACGATGCATCGACGGTGTAGATGGGAATCTTGTCGCGCGCGATGTCGAATTCGAGTTTGTCCTTGATCCCCGCGCGTACAATTGTCACTTTGACGTGGGATCCTTTGGGACCCCGCAACTTCTTCTGCACACCTTCCTGCGTGATCCCGATTGCAGAAGAATCATCGATCCTCACAATCTTGTCGCCGGACTGAATGCCCAGCGCTTCGCTCGGCCCGCCGACAATCGGGGCAACAACCAGAAGCGTGTCGTTCAACACCTGGTACTCGATGCCGATGCCCTCAAAGCTCCCCTGAAACTCTTCGGTCACCCTTTTCATGGCCGATGCAGGAATGTAGACCGAGTGCGGATCCAGCTGTCCGAGCAATCCGTTGATTGCCGACTCGGTCAGCTTCTGACTGTCGACGTCGTCAACGTAGTACTTGTAGGTAAGGTTCAGGACATCGTTGAACTTGCCGACCTGCAGGTAGATGTTGTCGCCGGAAAACATCCGGTTCAGCTGCACACCCGCCAGCAACGCCAGCACGACGACGACACCCAACGTGAGCAGCGAAAAACGCTTCCTCATACTTAATGCTCCCTGTCAATCCCCGTTGTTAAGTGTAGATTTTATTGTATCCAAAATCCCACCGAAAGTCAAACAGGCGTCCCGGAGCTACCGAACCGGCTTCCATTCGCTGAGAATCGAGCGACGGAGAAAGAATACCGAAAGAAAGTTCAAAAACCAGGATGCAGTCACGTAGGCGTAGCCGAAACGCCTGTAACGGCGGGGGGATTCATACACTACGACATCCCGCAGAAACCTGATCCGCCCCAGTGCTCCAATCGCCGAAACATATCATAGTCCTCTCCGGCTGCGATCCGGTCTGCGTACCCGTTAACCCTCTCAAATATCTCCCGTTTCATCACGTGACATTCCCCTCTCCCCATCCCCATCCCGGCACGATTCATCATGTAGAAGAACCAGTTGTAGAACCCGTGGAAAGCCTTGTCTGACCACCGTTCTTCTTCCGGATAGACGCCCACAGCACATGTCACTGCGACGGTCCCCGGTCTCTCCAGCTCTTCTGAGATACGTTCAAAGAACGTCCGAGGTTCCTTCAAGAACGTATCGGCGTTCAGAAAAACGAAAATGTCGCCGTGGGCCTTTCTGGCCCCGGCGTTTCGCCCCGCCGAGATGGTCTGCTTTACATATGGGACGTTTTCCACAAGAACATGTGCATGCGTCCTGGCAATGTCGATGGTTCTATCCTTGCTTCCTCCATCACTTACAACAAGCTCCACATTATGGCGTTCCAGGAGAGCAGGAGTAAACTGGCCGAGCATCCTCGGAAGGAGTTTTTCCTCATTGAGCGCAGGGATGATGACACTGATGCGGGGATTATTCATGACTCCCAATGCGACAGATCTTGTTTGATGCTTACCTTCCACTCAGAACCGCCTTCCCCATTGGGCGCGAGCTTGAGGTCCCATAAAGGTAGGAATATCGAGCCCTGGTAAAGGCGTTCAAAACCTGATTCTGACAGCGACACGGTTTCAAGGGGGAAGCGCCAGAATGTCGCCGGCTTACTCAGCTCCCAGGTGGAAGCTACGCGCATCCATTCGTCAGTGGCCTTGAAGGTTTCCACGTCGTTTTCGACACCCTGGCTGCGGAGGCGGGGGTCCTGGGGTCTGATCCAGCCTGCATGAATAGGCGATTGGGGCCCTACAACGATCTCTAGGAATCTGTCCGGGGCATCACCCGCCATTCCTCCCAGGGCGAACTCGATGCCGAAACGCGTCTCTATCGGAATCGCCTCCAGGTTCGAAACCTTATAATCAACCGTAAAACCGGATTCCATCTTTGATATGGTGATCTTTTTTGTGACCATCACCCGGTGGTGCACATCCCCCTCCCAAATTGCCCCCTCGCGGAAGAGCTCAATGACTACGTGCTCCCGGTTTCGTTTTATCGTGCTCCCATAACATTGGTTGACAAAATCTCCTAGTTCATTGTATTCACACTTGGAGAATGCTCCCAGATCAGTCTTCCTATCAAAGAAATGATCGAGTAACGAAGCATGACGATACCAGTCGAAGTGAACGTATTTGCGGATATCCTTTTCTCTCGCCAGAAGGTCGTCCAAACCCTCGTCTTCTTTCCGGGATTTGACAGCCTCGAAGAGCTTACTGTGGGACGCCTCTTCCCGCCGACTCAGTATGTCGAGGAGGTTTACCCCACCGGTCTTGAAGCTAAGTTCGACCAAAGACCCCCCGGTGTTTGGCTTGAAGCAATAATCAGTAAGTGGTGATTCAACAATGAGTTCATCGTTGCCGTCGCAATCGAAATCAGTCTTCTCCACGTTAAACAATTTTGTTCTTCCTGCCTTGTATATGGCGGCCGCGGCTTTCAGCAGACTGCGGTAGACAGAGAAACGAAGGTTCGGAAGGTAGAGTCCGCCGAAGAGCCCGTGCCAGTAGGGATCGTTGCATTGGCCTTCCCAAAGATCGTCAAGTATCTCCCCCGGCGTGCTCCCAAAAATAAATGCTCCACGCACTTTGTGCGAGACCCGGAGCATCTTCTTATGCATGTGATTCGACTCGGGATACCTGGCAAAGAAATTCCTCCAGAATCCGCCACGAACGAACATTGAGTTTTGTTCGTAAACGCCTTGGTCCTTTAAACTCTTTTCAAACGTATCCAGTCGCAGTGCCACACCCGGATTGAGAACCCATTTGGTCATCTCAGCATAGGAACAGGTAGGCAGGTAAATTCTCCCCCGGGCGGGTTTGATATCCAGGATCTCCCCAAAGTGGGTGGTTTTCACCAGTTCCTTGTGAGACCCGATCATTGCGCAGAAACGCTCAAGCCACGCGTCTTCAAACACGTGCTTGAACGTTTTGGGCCATACGCCGAACTTCTCGCCGTCATCTGCGTGTACTGTTACCCGTATGCCGTCTTCTGTCGCCGATTGCCGGAGGTATTCAAGAGTCTCGGACTCTGGACGGAATGGAATGGCGTACCGGAGGGTCTTGTCAATAGGGAAAACCTTGATCGTCTCACCCAGCTCCTCGGTTACATAGTAGCCAAAAAGCTGGTCGTCCCCCAGCCCCGCATAACGGAAATGGGTGTCGTCGACAACGACAAACTCCATCCCAGCCCTCGCAAGAGACCCGGCGAGGTGAGGTTCCCAGACGCGCTCGGCAAGCCACGCCCCGCGCGGCGCAACGCCGAACACCGATTGGATGAGCTCTGTCAACTTGCTGATCTGTCCGACCCGATCATCTTCGGGTATGACTGCAAGAATCGGCTCATAGTAACCGCCGCTGAGGAGTTCAAGCTGGCCGCGCCCCACCATTGCACGCATCAACTCCACGCATTCCGGATGCTTGCGTACAAGCCATTCCAGCAATGTGCCGGTCCAATGTTGGGTGAATGCAAAGGCGGGATGGTGATCGAGAACTTCCAGAAATGGCAAGTACGACCGCCGATAAGCATCTTCCATCACTGATTCGAAGTTGCCGCTCGGCTGGTGGTTATGTACCGCAAACACGAGAGAGAGCGATTTCATGGAGTCTACGCGGTTGAATCGGGCATTGGCGTGTCGTAGAGTGTGGAGACCACAGCAACGACCCGGTTCATCGTTCCGGTTTCATCTGTGGGAAGAACATGACGTCGCGAATGGATTCCTGGCCGGTGAGGAGCATTGTCAACCTGTCAATGCCAATGCCGAGGCCGGCGGTGGGGGGCATTCCGTACTCCAGCGCCCGCAGAAAATCCTCGTCCAAGGGTTGGACTTCTTCTTCACCACGGGCGCGTGCCTGCATCTGCTCCTCGAAACGCATCCGTTGGTCCAGCGGATCGTTGAGCTCGCTGAAGGCGTTGCATAGCTCGTGGCCGTTGCAGATGGCTTCGAAGCGTTCCACAAGCCCGGGCTCCGATCGGTGCCGTTTGGCCAGCGGTGACATCTCTACAGGGTAGTCCGTGATAAATGTGGGCTGGATCAGAAGATGTTCCACCCTCTCACTGAAGATTTCATCGATGATCTTCCCTGCCCCATCCGCCGGCGCGACATCCACATGAAGTCCCTTTGCCGCGGCGTGGAGTTCAGCCACATCCATCCCTCTCAGCGACAATCCCGTCTGTTCCTTGATCGCATCGAACATCGATATCCGCCGCCACGGCGGGGTGAAATCGATTTTCTGTCCGCCGAATCTCCACGAAAACGGTCCCGTTCAGAGTGCGTGCGACTCCCGCGATCATCTCCTCCACCATTCCCATCATCCAGATGTAGTCGCGGTAGGCGACGTATACCTCGAGCATCGTGAACTCGGGATTGTGCGATCTGTCCATCCCCTCGTTGCGGAAATCCTTCGAGATTTCGTACACCCCATCGAATCCCCCGACGATGAGTCGTTTCAAATACAGTTCATCCGCGATGCGAAGGTAGAGATCGATATCAAGGGCATTGTGATGTGTAACGAAAGGACGTGCGAACGCTCCGCCATACTGGGATTGCAGGATGGGCGTTTCCACCTCGAGAAATGCCTGACCATCAAGGAACGCTCTGATCGCGGAAATAATGCGTGCCCGCTTGACAAACACCCCGCGCACGTCGGGATTCACGATAAGGTCGACGTATCGCTGACGGTACCGCAACTCCTTGTCGGAAAAGAGATCATACACGATCTTCTTCCCGTGCTCGTCGACTTTTTCCTTCGCAACCGGTATCGGGCGCAGTGACTTTGTCAACAGCTCCAGCTGCTGCGCATGAATGGAGACCTCTCCGGTCTTCGTCCGGAACACATATCCCTGGACGCCGATGATGTCGCCGATATCCATAAGTTTGAACGCCTCATACCGCTCGCCGAGATCGTCGCGCTTGAGATAGATCTGGATGCGCCCGTGCGAGTCTTCAATGTGACAGAACGAGGCTTTGCCCATTCTTCGAAGCGAGACGAATCCGGCCGGCCAGGGCCAGCCGTGCGCTGCGGTTGATCCTCACGGAATGCCGCGATGATATCGGTAGAAAAGGCCGTCCGCTCGAAGGAATAGGGATACGCATTGATGCCGCGACGGGTGAGCTCGACGAGCTCTTCGCGGCGTCGCAGCATGAGTTCGTTCAATTCCTGATGTTCGGTCAAGTCTTCCAAAAGCCGGACTCCGCAATGTGTGACTCGTTATGAAGAAATATGGTAGCCAGAAACGTCGCGAGAAGCAAGAAACGCGATCTTCAACTACCGCTTTATTCTCGCGCTTCCCCCACCCATCACATGCTTGATCTCTCCCATCGTCACCATACTGGTATCGCCGCGTGTGCTCTGAAGCAGTGCACCGTGTGCAGCACCCATTTCCACGCACTCCCGCGGCGTCATGCCGTGGAGCAGCCCGTACACGAAACCGCTGCAGAATCCGTCACCACCGCCCACGCGGTCTTCGATCTCGAGGTTCTCGTAGCGGCGGGAATGATAGAACTGACCTTCATAATACATGATTGCCGACCAGTTGTTCACGAGCCCGCTCACAACCTCCCGCAGTGTCGTCCCCACCGCGCGGATATGCGGATACGTCGCAACAACTTTCTCCACCATCTTCTTGTATCCCTCGATGGGGAGTCTCTGTCAGTGCTCATCCGTCCCTTCGACTTCGAAAGCCGAGAACTTTCTGAAAGTCTTCCTCGTTGCCGATGAGGACATCAATGTAGGGAATGAGCGTTTTCGTCACTTCGATGGCCTTCTGTGCTGGACCAGAGTTTGCTGCGGAAATTCAGATCATAGCTGACGATGGTGCCGGCATCGTGGGCCGCTTTCATTGACTCCAGCGCCACGTCCGCACACGTGTCACTCAGCGCAGTGAAGATTCCGCCTGTATGAAACCAGCGGACGCCACGTGTGCCAAAGATGCGTTTCCAGTCCACGTCGCCCGGCTTTCATGTGCGCGACGGCGGTGTTTCCACGGTCATACATCGTCACGCTCGCGCGCACTCCGATGCCGACCTCGGTGAAATTCAATCCGATGCGATCGGCACGGCCGACACCGTCATACGGGACCCACACTACCTCGCTGACATCCATCCCGCTAGCACGCGCATGATTCTTGATGAACTGACCGAGCGGATTGTCGACGAGACGCGAGATCCACCCAGTCCGCATGCCGTAGCGCGAGAGCGCGTAGGCTACATTGTATTCTCCCCCTCCCGCATACATCTCCAGTACCGGTGAGAGTTCAATCCGTTGATGGCCCGGCGGGCTGAGGCGGATCATGCATTCGCCAAGGGCCAGCAAATCGAATTGAGTGCTTAATGCAGGTTTGATTGCAAGTCCCATAGGATTCTCCAAATAAGAAAGGGTGGGGTCCCGGATCTATAAGAGATTCTCGACCTTTACTCCATCCATGTCGTCGAATACCTGGTTCTCGCCACCCATCGCCCAGATGAACGCATAGTCGCGTGTGCCGACACCGGCATGGATAGACCAGCTCGGATTGAGTACGGCCTGTTCATTCTTCACCACGAGGTGTCGCGTATCTTCCGGCTCCCCCATCATGTGGAACACCGCGGCCGCTGGTGAAATGTTGAAGTAAAAGTACACTTCGGATCGGCGCTGATGGGTATGAGGAGGCATGGTGTTCCACACGTTTCCCTCTTCCAGTTCGGTGAGCCCCATGACCAGCTGGCAGCTTTGAACTCCCCGAGGATGGATATACTTGTGTATCGTCCGCCGATTTGCGTCGGCCTGGGTACCGAGTTGCGTGTGCTCCGTCTCTCCATAGCGCACACGGGTCGTCGGGAACACCGCGTGTGCCGGATAGCTGACAAAATAATAGCGCGCCGGGTGAGCAGCATCGTTGCTGCGGAAGATCACCTGTTTCGCCCCGCGGCCGATATAGAGACCGTCCCGGTGGACCATCGGGAGTTCTTTTCCGTCAATCAAAATCGCCCCGGCCTGCCCGATGTTGATAATTCCGACCTCGCGACGTTCCGCAAAGTACTCGGCCGCCATTTCCTTCTTGCTGGATTTGAGTTCGAGTGGCCCCTTGACGGGAACCGCGGAACCGGTAATGGACCGGTCGATGTCGGAATAGACCATCGGCACATCGTCCAGAACAAATAATGAACTGATGAGAAATGCTTCACGCAGGCCGGCTGAAGTCATTCCGCGAAAGCCGCGGGGATCCGTCGAAAAGCGCACATCCATGATGAGTTGTCCTCCTGTAGGATCGGATATTCCATGCAAATATCTTATCGGACGGATTCCAATGTGAGTTTCACCGGTTCAGCGAGGCGGCGGGAACATTGCCCGAGAAGCTGCGTCCAGTCTGCCGACGACGCGAAGTCACCGCTTCTTGTCCATCCTGCGCCGGCATAATAGGTGATGCGGGATCCATCCTCCACTTTTGCCCTGAGAAGATACTGGTCCTTGTCCTCCCCCATCCCCACGACATCCTTCTGCGGGAGTACGATTCCTGTGCCGAGTTCCTCGTTGACGGGATCGTCGTTCACAGCACCCCAGAGGGCGAGCCAAACAGCCGTGCTATCGTACGACACTGAGGCATTTTTCCGCTTCACCAATCCGGCGACGAATCTGAGCGAGTCGTTGCTCCCGATGCCTGTAAACACTACGTCGATTCTATTCAGATTGTGACCGGCATCGATGGAGACAGTTGCGACTTCCTTGTACGGGACGCCTCTGAGTGTTCCCTTCGCATAAGTCACCCTGAACATCGCACGCACCGGCCCTGTCGCCAGTATCTGTTGACGTGTGAACACGCCGGGCTGATACACGGTCTCACCAATGGCGACTGCACATCCGCCGGCACCCAGCGTCCTGCCAACGCTGAAGAAGTCTGCACCCTCTCCGTGGTCTTCATGGTAAGTATCCTTCTTCTGCTCTGCACTGGCCGTGTACCATTTGTCAACGATGAGAGAGCGAACCCGTTTCACCCACACATCGACCCCGTTGCTCACATCTGCGGCGAGAGCAGGGCCATAGATTCTGTACGCAATTCTGTCGCTCTCCCATGCCACATCCTCCCGGGGAAGCTCAAAGCGGGCATCGACCAGCGGCGGAAATTTCTGGCGTTGTTTTACCGGCCGGATATAGAGCACCTGCCGTGAACGCGGACGCAGGTCAACTTGAAACAGCAGTATGTCAGGTGATCCGTCGGCGCTGCTATCGAGGAGCTGGCTGGGAATCTGGACATTGCCTCGATAGACCGCGACGTTCGCCGGTGTGAGCCCGGGAATTGCTCCGGCGACGGTACGCCACTGCAATTCCACAGTCTCCGACCGCCGCGCGAATGCAGAGGGGTTCGTAACGGCGACTTTGAGGGCGGCGGGGCTCATCCCACCGAACTGCAGAAGTACCACGCCGATCACCATCCACAACTTCGTTTTGTGTCGCATAGTCACCTCTTGGTATCAACAGCATCGGTGTGTGTTTGCCGATGAAATCACACCTGGATAAGGTGGACGGCAAATCCGGCGACATCCATGTCAACATAGACCGCGTGCGGCTTGCCGTTCTTTTCGAGCATTGTTTCCGGGACAATTCTCACGCCGGTGCGTTCCAGATACGCAATGGCGCGTTCGATGAAGTGGGTGCCGAGGGCCAAATGCCCGTGCACGCCAGGGGAAGCCGCTTTCCGGAACTCCACCTGCGGTCCCGCAAAGAACGCCGCAGAGGTCTCGCGCGGAGTAATCTTCAGAATGCCGCCGATAAGCTCTGCAAGCCGGGCCGCTTCCTCGGCACTGCCGCTGTTGACGCCCACATGGGCGACATGCAAGCCCAGCATCGTGGCTACGGCTTTTGCCGAAAGATCTCTAATCTCGTCAAATTTCCCTGCGGCGATCAAATCGGATTTTACCATCCAGCTCCCCCCGCACGCGTGAACGCGGGGCGACTTGAGGTATGCCAGCAACATCGATTCGTCGATGCCGCCGGTGGGAATGAACTTCATGGCCTTGTACGGAGCGCCGATTGCATTGAGATAATTCAGTCCGCCCATCGCCTCTGCCGGGAAGAACTTCGCAACCTCCAATCCCAGTTCGATCGCCACTCCGACCTCTGTCGGCGTGGCCACTCCGGGCGTGACCGGAATATCGTGGGCAAGGCAGTACTCCACCACCTTGCGATTCAATCCAGGCGATACGATGTAGCGCGCACCACAGTCAACCGCAGTGGTAACCTGGTCGACCGTGAGCACCGTGCCAGCACCCATGAGCATCTCGGGCACTCCGGCTGAAATCTGCCGCATGGCATCCTTCGCGGCATTGGTCCGGAAAGTGATCTCGATACAGGGGATACCGCCGTCCATCAGGGCCCGGGCAAGCGGAACAGCATTCTGCGCATCGTCAATGGCAACGACAGGAACAATGCCCGTCAGGCCGATCTTTCGGAGAATGGGATTCACTGGAGTAGTCCTTTAGGGAATCGAAAAATGAAGAACGTCCTTCATCTACCGGGCCATCCAACCGCCGTCAACGAGCAGCACATGCCCATTGACATAGTCTGAGGCGTGTGAAGCCAGGAATATTGCCGGACCCTGAAGGTCTTCCGGCGTTCCCCAGCGGCCCATGGGGATACGCTCGGAAATCTGGCGCGTCCGTTCTGTATCCTTCCGGAGGTTTGCAGTATTGTTCGTGACCATGTAGCCGGGGGCGATCGCGTTGATATTCAGACCATGCTGTCCCCACTCATTGGCAAGGGCCTTGGTAATCTGAGCCACCGCTCCTTTGCTTGCAGCGTAAGAAGGAACGGTTATCCCCCCGCTGAAACTCAGCAATGAGGCGATATTGATGATCTTCCCTTTCTTGCGTTTCATCATGTCCCGGGCGATCGCCTGGCTCAGAAAGAACACCGTCTTCGCGTTGATCGCCATGACCTCATCCCAGTCTTCTTCGGAGAAATCGATGGCAGGTGTGCGCCGGATTGTTCCGGCGTTGTTCACAAGGATGTCAACCCTTCCGAATGCGGCGATCGCGTCGCTGACCACCTTCCGGATCTGTTCCATGGAAGAGAGATCGGCAACAAGGGAGATCGTCCGGCGGCCCATTGTCTTGATGGCACTGGCCGTCTCGTCCGATCCCACGCGGTCAACGAGCACAAGATCCGCTCCTGCAGAAGCAAAACCGAGTGACATCCCCTGTCCGAGCCCGGTGCTGGAACCGGTGACCATCGCAATCTTTCCCGTTAAGTCAAACAGCGTGTTCATGTTCCCTCCTGAATAACACAGCCCACTCAGTGCGTTGGTGACGGCACGAGAAAATCCATCCGCGCCGGGCTAAAGACGTCGACCAGGCTGCTCCGTTCACGGGCAACCACTCCGTGCGGAATGCCAGGGGGAATGAAATAGCAGTCTCCCCCCTTCAGCACCGTTTTGTCTTCACCAATGAGGACGTCGAACGATCCCGACTCAATATATGTCACCTGCCGGTGCGGATGCGTGTGCACAGAGCCGATCGCATCTTCCTCAAACTGAACACGCACCATCATCAGCACGTCGTCATGTCCGAGCATCTGACGCCGCACTCCAGCCCCGGCGTTTTCCCAGGCGCAGTCTGCTCCGGCGACAAATCGGTTGTTCGCGTGTGAAGAGATCATGGGAGAGTCTCTCAGAGGATGAAGTGACTGTGCGGCGTCGTTCATTCGGCAGACTCTTGAGTCTTGCTCGATTGCACTTGAAGCAGTTGCCGCGCATGTTCCTCGGCGATGCGAAGATGCTCCGCCATCGTCTCGCGTGCCCCCGTAACGTCTTTCGCCAGAATCCGTTCGGTGATACGGCTGTGCCATTCGAGCGCGGACTCCCGCGCGTGTGCGACAGTGGCATAGATGGAAGATTTGATCTCGGGCATAAGCCGATGAATGGGATCGATAATCAGCGGCAACAACGGATTGTGAGATGCGCGTGCGATGTCAAGATGAAAGATCATGTCCAATCCGGCGAGCTGCAGATAGTCGTCCGAAGCGTTCCGCAACTCCTCAATATCTTGTTGCAGTCTCTTAATATCGTCAGCAGAACGTTGCGCAGCTGCCACCCCGGCAATGGAAGGCTCGATCGCCTGTCGCGCACGAATGACGTCCAGTACAAAGACCTTCTGGTAGTTCATGCTCAGGTAAAGACGGAGCGGATCCGTCACGGCTGCCGCGGAGAGCGTGTTAACGAACATGCCCTTACCTTTTTCGATCGTCACGAGGCCCCGGGCACTGAGCATGCCCAGTGCTTCCCGTACCGCGGTCCGGCTCACGCCAAAGGACTTGCAGAGCTCCATCTCACTGGGCAGCCGCATGCCCGGCTCGAGGCGCTTGTCTTTGATGGCCTGTTCGATCTGCTCGACGACGGTATGACTGAGTAGTCTGCGGGTACCAACCTTTTGAAACAATGGGATACCTCGCCGCGCAAGATGAGTGATGTCACATGTATGACATCTGATGTCATGCAATATAATGCGCAAAACCTGGGATGTCAAGAGGAAAAAAGGCAAATCCAGGAGATTCTAAGCCCGATCAATGCGGCAAACTCACCAGACAAACTACTATCTCTTATTGAACTTCTCCTTCAAATCCTCAACCGTAAACCGCGGCGGCTTCTCCTGCTCCTTTGCCTTCACCTTCGCCTTCTTGTGACTGTGATGGGCCGGATGCTTGTGATGGGCTCCAGGGGTCTTCATCGTCAGACTGATGCGCTTCAATCCCTCGTTCACCTCCAGCACCCTGACCCGCACCACCTGCCCCACCTTTACCGCCTTCTTCGGATCGTCAATGAATTTGTCGGCGAGTTGCGAAACATGCACCAGACCGTCCTGATGCACTCCGATATCGACGAACGCTCCGAAGTTGGTGACGTTGGTGACGACACCCTCGAGTTCCATCCCCGGCGTCAGATCCTTGATTTCCTTTACCCCCTGCTTTGAAATTCGCGTACTTGAACTCCGCACGCGGATCCCGACCGGGCTTCTGCAACTCGATCAGGATGTCTCTGATCGTCGGTTCGCCGGTGTCCGCGCTGACGTATTTCACAATCGTCCACATGCCTCAACTGATCCGGATGGCTTCCCACCTGCTCTACGGTCAGACCGATATCGTGCAGAATGCTCTGCACCACTCCATAACTCTCCGGATGTACGGCGGAATTGTCAAGCGGATTCTCCCCGCCACGGATGCGGAGAAACCCTGCTGCCTGTTCGAACGTCTTCGGACCAAACTTCGGCACCGAGCGCAAGTTCCTCCCGGCTCGTGAACGCCCCGTGCTCATCCCGGTACGCTATGATGTTCTTGGCAATAGCCGCATTCACCCCGGCGACGTACTTCAGCAGTTCGCGCGACGCCGTGTTGACGTTCACACCGACATAGTTCACGCAGCTCTGCACGGTTTCTTCCAGCCGCTTCCTCAGCAGTTTCTGATCTACATCGTGCTGGTATTGCCCGACACCGATGGACTTCGGATCAAGCTTGACAAGCTCAGCGAGCGGATCCTGGAGCCGGCGGCCAATACTGATGGCACCGCGCACCGTCACATCCAGGTCGGGAAATTCCTCGCGCGCGGCCGGACTTGCGGAATAGACCGACGCTCCGGATTCGTTCACCATAACAAACACAGGCTTCTCATCGAGTGTGGCAACCGTGTCCCGTACAAATTGTTCGGTCTCCCTTCCCGCGGTGCCGTTGCCGATGGCGATGAGTTCGGACTTATGCCTGGTCAGCATATCCCTGAGAGTTTCTTCTGCACCCTGACGCTGCGCATCCGACTGATGCGGGAAGATGGTCTGATACTCCAGGAACTTCCCCGTGGCATCGAGAGCGACCGTTTTGCATCCCGTGCGAAGCCCGGGATCCACTCCAAGCGTCGGCACCATCCCTGCCGGTGCCGAAAGCAGCAATTCCCGGAGATTCGTTTCGAATGTGTGGATGGACTCCTTGTCGGCGTCTTCTTTCCGGATTGCTCTCACCTCCCCCACAAGAGATGGGCGGATAAGGCGATCGAACGCATCCTGGACGACCGACTTCAGAAATGCGCGCATGCGCGCTCCGCGCGACGCGATCTCGGCCTTCTCCAGATATGCATACACGGGACCTTCGTCAAACACCAGTGTCGATCGTCAGGATGCCCTCCTTCTCACCCCTCAACAGCGCAAGCATGTTGTGCGGATGGATCTCCTTCGCACGTATCTTGAACGAACGGTACATTTCAAACTTCGTCGAGCCTTCTGGATACTCCGGCTTGACAGTCGACGCAAAGACCCCGTGCTGCAGGATGTGTTCCCGCAGATGCGAACGGTAGTCTGCCCTGTCAGCTACTCCCTCGGCAATAATATCCGAGGCACCGGCAAGAGCCTCTTCAGCCGTGGCCACACCCTTCTCGGTGGACACATAGGCAGCGCCTTCGGCCTCCAGATCGAGATCGGCCGCATCCGCAACATTCGCAGCCATGATGCGCTCCGCCAGCGCATCCAGCCCTTTCTCCCGTGCAACAGTCGCCCGCGTCCGTTTCTTCGGACGGTACGGAAGATACAGATCCTCAAGCTCCGTTTTCTGAAGGCACCCCATGATCGCCTCCCGGAGCTGGTCAGTGAGCTTGCCCTTGCTTTTCAATGGACTCCAGGACAACCTTCTTGCGCTGGGCCAGATCCATGAGGTAGGCATAACGTTCAAACAGTGCGCGCAGCTGTACTTCATCCATCTCGCCGGTGCGCTCTTTCCGGTATCGCGCGATGAACGGTACCGTCCCCCCCTCTTTCAGCAGCTGGAGCGCGTTGGCAACCTGGTTATGCTTAAGATTGAGTTCTCGCGCGAGAAGTTGTTCAATGTCCATCATGTCCTGCCTCACGGTTGTTTCCTTTTGCATTCCTGCCTCGGTCGACACTGCGTCAGTCGCAGTGAAATACTTCTTCAAGAGTGGACCACCATTCCCCCTGCTTTGCTGACGCGACCGGATGCTGACAGGGATTCGTTTCCTTCCACCACTCTTGTGTCACGGAATCGGTTGCTCATCTTCGCCATGTCGGCAGCGAAGTCAGTGCCGACATATTCAAAATACGAGAACAGCATCGTGTCAAGCAAGAAGATGCTGTAGTTTCTGATATTGCACTCAGCAATGGTCTTCAACACCCCCGGCCAAACTGCGGCATGAAGGCGTTTGTATTCGTCAAGCTTTTCCGGTTTCAGGCCGATAACCATACCGTATCGTTTCATCAGTGTTGTTCCTCAATGAAGGATTGGACTCCGAGGACGATGTCAGGCTTCGCATCATACGGGAGAACCCCGGAACCAATGCAGACATTCTGTTTTCGTGAGGCCAGGGCCACGGTTCTTGCGGCTTCTGCCTTGCATCTTCGATTGACGATGCGAAGACGCCCGGGCGCATGTTGACGCGCACCGCAATCTCGGGGTGAGACCGCATCTTCTCAAAGAAGGCCTCCCCATCGACTTCAGCCGGACAGATAAGACTTCCCGCTCCCACCCCGATCAGATCCTCGAGCACGGGGACGGTGTTTCCGCCGAGGATCAAGGCAACCCCCTTTCCCGTCACACGTTGATGCACCTCGCCTATGCAGGCCAATGCGGGCACCTCCGCCTTTCGAAAGAGGGTGGGGGAGAGCAGCGGCGGACTGGCAGATGACTCGAACAGGATGACTTCAAAACCCATTGCGGAGATTCTTTCGATAATGCTCCCCACGTGGCGCGCAATCGACCAGGAGCGCCTCGCGTACGCCTTCCGGATCCGCCATTACTGCAAAAAGCAGTTTTTCCATGCCAAGGAGATTCTGTGCAATGGAGAACGGCCCGCTCAAGGGCACCGCAACGACCGCACCCTTGCACTCCTCCCGGAGCCGTTGTGCACGATTCCAAAACGATCGGAAAGCGGCCATCCGTAGAGGGATTGATGGGTTGCAGTGACAGGAAATCTTCCACATCCTTGTATATCGGAGACTCAACGGAGGGTATGGCAATTCCTCCGGCATCATGCAACCGCGCACCATAGGCTTCAGATTCGACATTGTAGACATCGATGCCGACGACTACGGGAGAATGATGGTAGCGCCTGAAAGCTGCCGCGTGAGCTGAAGAGAGCAGCCCGGCATCGCGCGAAACATCGTAGGGGCGGCGCCCGATCAGTGCTGCAGCATGTTCATACACTACAGGAACAAACTTCATGAGACGCGTTCCCCATCCAACAGCCCGGCGAGCCGGTCCGGCGACTCGAGCACAACACGCGCACCGTTCTGCTCAAGTTCTTCTCTCGGCCGGTATCCCCAGGCAACGCCCACAGCGAACATCCCGGCCGAAACCGCCGTTTTCATGTCCGTCGCAGTGTCGCCGATATACCAGCATTGACCCGGCGCAAGATGCAGGGACCGCGCAATCGCCAGCGCGCCCGCGGGATCGGGTTTGCGGGCCGATCCGTCTACCTGACCCTGCACGATATCGAACTCCACCTCTTTCAACAGTTCCGTGACACATTGCACAGTTGCATCGTGCGGCTTGTTCGAGAGCACCGCCATCCGGATACCGCGCCGGCGTATCTGCTGGAGCATCTCGATAATCCCCCCGTATGGCCGGCTTTTCAGGTTCCATCGTACGGCGTACACTTCGCGGAAACGGGAGAGGCATCGCGCGTGGGTCTCCACATCCCTGCGCCCTTCGGGAAGAACTCGGGTGATCAATACCGAGGCACCATCGCCGACAAAATACCGGAAAGCATCAACCGGGTGCACCGGCAACCCAAGTTCCGCGAGCACAATATTGACAGAGTCTGCAAGATCTTCAAGCGTATTCAGCAGCGTTCCATCCAGATCACAAATGATCCCGCGCGGCTTCTCCATCACATCCGGCAGTCCTTCAAGGCCCTGAACAATGCCTCGACATTCTCGATGGGAACGTTTGCCTGAATATTGTGGATGGCATTGAAAACAAAACCGCCACCCTCGTTGAAGATCCGTACGCGATCCAGCACTTCAGCGTATACCTGCCCGGGGGTCCCGAATGGCAATGTCCGCTGCGTGTCCACGCCGCCACCCCAAAATACCAGATCCTTTCCATATTCGCGTTTCAATCGCTCGGGCTCCATGCCGCGGGTGGAGGTCTGCACGGGATTAAGTATGTCGAACCCTGCTTCGATAAAATCGGGTATCAAGTCGGACACGCATCCGCACGAGTGGTTGAACGTTTTCCATGAGGTATGGCTATGGATGTAGTCGTTGACCGTCCGATGGAACGGCATGAACAGGTCGCGATATGCCTTCCGGGAAATGAACAAGCCGTCTTGGGCGCCGAAATCCGTTCCAGTGACGAAACCCACCTGAACGAGGTCACCCAGCGTCTTCACCAGAAGATCGAGATTCTTCAGCGCAACCGCACACTGCCCTTCAAACACTTTATACACATAGTCGCGCCGGGCACTCGTAGAGACGTACCATTCCTCGATATTCACGGATCCCGCGTGTGTGCTTTCGCCAGACCGCCGGTACAAGAGCGATATCGCCGAATGCCGTACCCGGAACACCCATTATTGCACCTTTGCCTGCCGCCAGCGCCGTTTCTGCCTGGTTGCGCAAATGCCGCAGGTCCTTCTCGGAAAGCAACGTGAACTCTTCCAGGTTGTTGCGGGGGTCAAGTTCCTCTTCAACGATCGGTTCCTGACGCGGAATGGCATCGAAAAAATGCCCTCCGGAAGGCATCCTGCCGCTCGGAGGAACGTGCACGTCGCCCTCGGGGAACATCAGGAGATCGCCGTTGGCGTCTGTTTGAACGTTGAAATCCTCCGGCACGAGCACTTCTGTACCGTCAAACAAGCGAAACGGTTTCCATCCGCGGTTCTCAAATCCGAACATGTTGGTGCGGGCGTACACGCCCATCACGTCAATGCCGAGCGCATCGCGGAGTTGCTCATCCACCTCTCCCAGCATCTGATACGGCTCGATCACCCGCACACGGTACTGGTTGTCGCCGAGCAGGCGCGCACGCAGGCGCGAGACGATGCTCGCCGCGATCCCGGTGACTGCTGTCGCCCCGAAGTCAACGCAGACCCCGTCAACAGGCTGATGGTTGAGTGTCGCACGTAAGCGATCACGCGATGTCAGAGTCATCGTTCAGCCTCTCCCTCCCAGTAACGGAGTTTTGCCACTCCGGGCTGAGGTCGGCTGCCATCGAATGCAAGATCACATTCCATCGCACCCTGTTCGTGCAACACGCGCCCTTTGTACATCACCTTCGACCCCACTACCATGCCGTACCGTACTTTACGCGGATCCAGTACAGCAAAGAAGGTCATTGCGTCGGTGGCGAAATCGCCAAACCGCACCTTCCCCGTCTCATACGTGTACATCGGGCGGCGCCAATCGCGGATCAGGTCCGCCTGAAGATCCATCTTCATCCCGACCAGATACGAGGTTTCTCCCGATGTTAGGGTGATCCCGAGCGTGCGCTTCATTTCGTCCACCGGCAATTCCTGAATCCGTGTCAGAAGTGTCCGGGGGTCGACGGTCTTGTCGTGGGGAATCAATACCGTCACAAACGTCTGCATGTCGTTCAGATAGCCATGCCGCCCGATCATCTGATAGATTGCCTGCTCCCGTTGGTAATAGCGCTGTTCCTGCGTAACCCCTTCTTCCATCTGTGCGCGCTGGGGGAACACCACAAGCAAACGGTCACCTCCTTGCACATCCACGCCCGCCAGGGAGTCGTAAGCCGTGTCGAACCATCCCGGCCCCTGTGCCAGTATCTGGCGCGTGTGCCAGAAATTCGCCATCGTGAGGTACCCGGCCCGGGTGAACCTGACCGCATCGAACACGACGAACCAATCAAGCGGTTTGACATAGACCACCGCCCGGTCTGCCTCGTAGCCCCAGTCGGCATCGATCACACGCGAGCGCGACAGTTCGAAGTCGCTTCGCGCAAGAAAATCCACTTTCTGCGTGCGCACAGTACGATAGGCCCCTGAGTTGCGGAAGAAGTCAAGCACGCTTTGACCGGCCACGGAATCCCGTTCGGGAGAAGCGTATCTGTACTGTCCGGCCCGTTGTCCGAGCGCGATCTTCTCATTGCGAACCACCAGGCGGTTGTGGTAGTAATCCGCGCGATATGCCCCGAAGGGCCCGCTGGGCATGTAGTCCCTGTATCCCCCGTCATGAAGAAGAATGCTCTTGTTCCGCATCAGGAGCGCTATACTGTTCTCGTCGGAATGGCCGTGGGTCATCTTCTCTTCTTCAACAGGAATGCTTGTCCTGAGATTCTCGCGGAACAACCATCCTCCATCACCCTCGTCGCGATAATTCAACAGCATGTAGGTGCTCTCGCTGGACCAGCCGTTCCGGAATACCACCTTCTTTCCCACAATGTCGTCCACTACCTGCTGGCTTCCTGTCGTCGGTTCCGCGGCTGGAAGCGTGAACTCCGCCCAACGATATGCATCCGACAGCGTCAATCCGATGAAGACGCTGCGACTTGCCGGAAGCGGATCGCAATAACGGCGGAAAAGGCGCGCAGCCGCCCACCGCAAACGGGGATCATGGTTCACCGCCGCCCCCTTCTCAAAGTAGGGCAGCATTTTCTCCCAGCCGCTTCCCCAATTTGCATCCCCCAGGTCGGGGATTATACCGGCAGGGCACATCAGCTGGAGATAGTATTCGAAGTAGTACTGCATGATCGGCCGGCGGTACAACGACTCATCCTGCCGGATATCACTCACGTACCCGAGAAGAGAATAGAGCCAGATGGCATTGTATCCGGTCGCATCTTCAATTTCCCATTCGTCCCAGTTGTCACCGGCGATTGCCTCGCCGATCGTGATCCATTTCTGCCGGTGTGGATGATCGGGGACAGTTTTGGCAGCATACAGCAACCCTTCCGCTCTGAGAATCGCCCGGTTCATCGCCCCCCACTCCTGGAAGGAACAGAAATAGTCCGCGCTTCCTGAGATGTTGTCATCTATCGTCCGCTTCTCCGCCGCAGAGAGGGAGCGGTGCTTCTTCAGGATGGCGTAGGCATGACAGTATTTCTGGAACGTGAAGATATTGGGCAATGCCGGCAGCACACCGCCAAATTCCGGCCGGCTCTTGGCATACTCGGGAGGATACGCATCGCGATGTTTGCCGAAGTAGAGCAAAAGCTCCTTTACTCGGTCGAGATAGAGATCTTCTTTGGTGATCTCATAGAGGTTGGCACAGAGTGCAGCGAGATACGGTTCGTTCCAGGGAGGGGCGTAACCGAACACATTGTTGAGATCGATGGAATTCCTGAACCGCACGCGCTCGGCATCGACTGCTTTCCAGCCATCCTCTGCTGCAGCCCGCATATACGTGAGGTATTCCTGCCGGCTGACCGCTTGTGTTTCTTCTGCTCCTCCCTGTAATAGCGGCACACAACATACCAGGAACAGGCAAACAATTCTATTGCATTTCATTGGATTCTCACGTTGAGTGGTAGTGTCTGGCCTGACAGGGAGTTATGGTCAAACCGCCGGTCAACGGCTTTGCTGAGGTGGTTTCCGTCGTCCGGGACTCAATCTCACCGAGCCCCGGAGCAGGAGACGATCCGCAGACCCCTCCTGCCCTTCATGCTCCCACAACTGACTGGGTTATTCGCCGGTCATCAGGAACAGGGGTCTCATCTCAAAACTCCCATAGTGTGGCCGCAACCGTTCGGTGTTGTAGTGTTCTCTCACGTTGACAACCTTCTTGGAACTTGTCACCACATCGATGGGCATGTTATCGTATCTGCCGTTCTTCAGCACCACGAGCCGGCCATGCACCTTTGAGAGAATGAGGTCAAGCGCCAGGTTACCGTATGCCATGGGGACAATTGAGTCGATCGCGTCCGGATCGCCGCCACGCACAAGATAGCCGAGCTTCTGGTTGATGGTGTTCACCTCCTTGCCGCCGTTGTACTTTGGCGAAAGCTCCTTCAGCTTTTCCGAGACCAGATCGCCGATGCCGCCGAGCTTTTTGTGGCCGTACGCATCCGTGGTCTCATGTTTGAACACCATGTCTCCGCCTTCGAACATCGCACCTTCGGACACCAGTACCACCGAGTAGCGGCTGGGATTTCTGTTGCGGTCATAGGACATCAGTTCAGTGAGCAGATCGATGCTGAAACGATGTTCTGGAATGACGCAGCGGTTTGCCGCACCGGCCATCGTCGGTAGCATGGCGGTGTAGCCGGCGTACCGGCCAAACACCTCGAGCACCAGGAATCGCTCGTGAGATCCGGCAGATGTGCGCAGGCTGTTCGTCATCATGATGGTCCGTGTAACACACGTGCTGAAGCCGATACAGTAGTCCGTCCCCGGCACGTCGTTGTCCATGGTCTTGGGAATGGCGACAACCTTCAGGCCTTCCTGATAGAGTCGCACGCCGTAGCTGAGCGTGTCATCGCCGCCAATCGGAATGAGGGTATCGATACCGAGCCATGCGAGGTTGGTCTTCACTTCTTCGGTGAGATCGTTGACATCCGCAGCATACTTGCTTTGCAGATGCGGGGGCACCGCACTCTTTTTTACATGGGATGGACGGGTGCGGGAGGTATGAAGGAACGTCCCGCCGGTACGCCCCGCCCTGTTGACGACTTCTTCGGAGAGTATCTGATAGTTGCCGCTGTTATCATAGTCTTTTTCGCGAATGATGTCGATCAGTCCTGCCCAGCCCCGGCGCAATCCGATCACGCGGTATCCTTCACGCAATGCACGAATGGTAACGGCACGGATCGCGGGATTGAGTCCCGGCACATCGCCACCGCCGGTGAGAATGCCGATAACGCCTTTAATCGTGTTCACGTTTGCCATACAACACTCCTCTGTAGAACAATGTGTGGTATTGATGATTATCGAAGAAGAATACATCTCTTTGTTACAGACCCTGAGCCCGCATACAATGTATAAAGATATGTCCCGGATGCCACTGCGACACCTTCGCCATTGGTTCCGTCCCAGCGGACCAACCTTCCCTGAAGAGCACCCGTAAAGAGGAGCGCCAGCACACACACTAACCAGATTGACACCCGCGAGCCGTTCATGGAGACACCTGTGGTGGGATGTATCAATGAAAAGTACCCAGCAACTGCGAGAAATGCAAACGCCATGAACTTGCAGGATGGGCGGTTTTCTCGTATTTTGATGTGTTTTCATTCCCTCTCTGCCGGCGGATCCAATGCACCAACATGAACGGCTGAATATCGAAGACCTTGTCGACACGCGCATTCAGAGCTTTCAGAAGCTCATGCGCCACAAGGTCAGGGATATCTTGCTCGTTTCCAGTCTCTATGATCAATACCTGTTCGAGGAGGATGGCCGGCTGTATGAATTGATCCGGCAGGAGTTCCAGGTCCTGAACCTCAGTCACCCACCCGAGCTCACCCATGTCACGAGCGGGAAAGAAGCGCTGGAACTGATGTTATCGGGTGAGAAGTTTGATCTGGTGATCACCACGCTGCATATCGAAGACATGCACGTCATCAAGTTCGCACGCATGATCCGCGATGCCGGAGTCAGCACGCCTGTTGTCCTTCTCGCCTACGACAATAAAGAACGTAAAGAACTGGCGACAAACTATGACATATCCATCTTTGAAAACCTCTTTCTCTGGCAGGGAGACTACCGCCTTCTGATAGGTATCATCAAACAGCTGGAAGACAGACTCAACGTAGAGAATGATACACGCGCTGTCGGAGTGCAGTCCATCATCCTTGTCGAAGACAGCGTGCAATTCTATTCGATGTACCTGCCGCTTATCTACACGGAAATCCTGAATCAGTCCCAGCGCCTGATCTCTGAAGGGGTGAATATCACCCATCGCTTTCTCCGCATGCGGGCGCGTCCGAAGATCCTTCTCTGCACGAATTTCGAACAGGCATGGGAATACTATACGCGCTATGAGGATCATATTCTCGGGATTATTTCCGACATCAACTTCAAGCGGAACGGCGTGAAGGATCCTGATGCAGGGTTTCACTTTGCCGAACTGGTGCGCCAGCGCCATGCAGACATTTCCATCCTGTTGCAGTCCAGTAACCCCGACTACGAATCCAAGGCGCGGGCAATCGGCGCAAATTTTCTCCGCAAAGGCTCCCCGCGCCTGCTCCACAACCTGCGAAAGTTCATGCTCGATAATTTCGGATTCGGTGATTTTGTGTTCCGGACCACCTACGGGACCGAAGTGGGACGGGCCACTGATCTGAAATCGTTGGAGGAACAGTTGCATGTGGTCCCCGACGAAACCATTGTCTTTCACGCATCGCGTAACCATTTTTCCAACTGGCTCAAGGCACGCACCGAGTTCGGGCTCGCCCATCATCTCCGCCCGCACAAGGTGAGCGACTTCGCAACAGTGAGCGACCTGCGCCAGGAATTAATCCGTGCCCTCCGGGCGTACCAGGAAACGAGACAGCGTGGTGTCATTACGGAATTCAGCCGGGAGACGTTCAATACACAGAACGGGTTCGCACGCGTAGGCGGCGGATCGCTTGGCGGAAAAGCACGCGGACTTGGCTTCATCAATACCTTGATCAACAGGTATGCCGTTCGCAATCACTTCCCCGACGTGGAGATCACCGTCCCCTCGGCGGTTATCATAGCCACGGATGTCTTCGACAGGTTTCTGGCGGACAACAACCTCGAGGCCTTCGCACTGAGCACACGGGACGATAACGAGCTCCACACGCGTTTCCTCGAAGCCCCCCACTTCCCACAGGATGTCCTCAAGAAGTTGTCGGACTTCCTCGACATTATGCGTGAACCGCTCGCAGTGCGCTCCTCAAGCGTTCTCGAGGACTCGCAGTACCAGCCGTTCGCCGGAGTGTACGCCACGTACATGATCCCGAACAACAACCCCGATCATCACATCCGCCTGC
Source organism: Ignavibacteriota bacterium (assembly GCA_963849385.1). Classification (GTDB taxonomy): domain Bacteria; phylum Bacteroidota; class Ignavibacteria; order UBA10030; family UBA6906; genus Fen-1255. The sequence goes on from CAWKHH010000005.1 coordinate 146,760, forward strand.
TGGAATTGATGCAAAGCATCAAACTGGTCTATGCATCAACGTATGCGCAAAAATCCAAAGACTACATGAAAGCGACTGCCTACCGGTTGGAAGAAGAAAAGATGGCTGTCGTGGTCCAGAGAATGGTCGGCGCCGCACGTAATAACAGATTCTATCCCGACTTCGCCGGCGTGGCCAAGTCGTACAACTTCTATCCGGTGCCGCCGCAGAATGCCACTGACGGGATCGTCCAGGTCGCCCTCGGACTCGGCAAGACCGTGGTTGACGGGGGTAACTCTGTCCGGTTCTGTCCGAAATACCCCCGCCACCTCATGCAGTTCTTTTCAACTCGCGAAACTATCAGAAATGCCCAACAGGAATTTCAGGCACTCGACCTGCCGGAAGGGCTGACCAATCCGATTCCCAACGAACCGGGAATCTTCATCAAAAAGTACGACCTGAGCAAAGCCGAGGAGGATCAGACCCTCACCGCAGTGGGGTCCACCTATTCACCGGAAAACGAAACGGTCTATGACGGCATATCAAGGCCAGGTAGGCGCGTCGTCACATTTGCTCCGGTCCTGAAACACAAGGTTTTCCCCCTGCCGGAGATTCTCGATCTCATTCTCGAGCTCGGTACCTGGGGAATGGGAACGCAGGTGGAAATCGAGTGGGCAGTGAATCTGAAGGTCCCGCCGGGATCGCAAAAGGAATTCGCATTGCTGCAGATCCGACCCCTGGTGCTTAGTCTCGAGCTGGAAGAACTCGACGTGGATATCGAAGATAAAGATCTCCTGATTTGCCGGAGTGAACAGGTGCTCGGCAACGGCGTGTTCAAAGATATCCATGATGTTGTCGTCGTTGACATGCAAACCTTCGATCGCTCGAAGAGCCAGGATGTCGCTGGGGAAATAAGTCAGATCAATGCCCGCCTCACCAACGAGCAGCGTCCCTATCTCATCCTCGGGGTCGGACGCTGGGGGAGCATGGACCCGTGGCTGGGTATCCCGGTCACGTGGGACCAGATCTCGGGCGCGTGTGTGATCATCGAATCAGGGTTCAAGGACATGTTCGTGACGCCATCACAGGGTTCCCACTTCTTTCAGAACATTACCTCATTCCGTGTCGGCTACTTCACCGTGAATTCGGCGCTCCCGTTGTCATTCATCGATTGGGATTGGCTGCGGGCACAAACGGCGGAAGTGGAACTGGCATATACACGGCACCTCCGATTCTCTGACCCGATCACGGTCAGAATCAACGGGCACAAAAATCAGGGGGTGGTGTTCAAGCCGGGAAAAGGATAGGCGGATTACTGCTGGAAGGTGCCAATGACACTGGCAGACGCAAGCACATGTCCGTGCATTGCGGCTGCGCATTCCTTGAGCGTCCCGTAGGGTCCGAGTGCAAGAGAGGGAATGTCAAGTGCGTAGATGGTGATCTCGTACTCATGTACACCCGAACCGTGTGGCGGGTTGGGCCCTCCGTAACCGATCTCACCGTAGGAATTCCGTAACTCCATGCTGTCTCCGGGCAGGGCCCTGTGTATTCCGGAGGCCCGTTCGGCAACCTCCCGTGAGGTTGCGGGGATATTGATCACATACCAGTGCACCCAATTCTTTGCAATGGGATGCCGGTCAATAATGGAGAGGGCAAATGACTCTGTTTCCCCCGGGGCATCCGCCCACTCTACCGCCGGTGAAATATTCTGTCCGCCCGTGACGTCGCGGTGGGCACACTTTGTTGGAATGTACTTTCCGCTGAGTAGTGCCGGGCAGAAGGCTTTCATTTTTGCGTCCCTCCCGATATGGCATTCCGGATTTCCCTGCGGATTTCGTGCATTTCCACCCGTCCCTTGCGGAGATATCGAACGCCGCGGGATTGCAGGTCAGTCACTTCACGCTGCCCGAGATCCCGGCCACTGATGACTATGACGGGAACGTCTTTTGTCTCCGGGTCGGCCTGCAAATCATTAATGAAATCCATGCCGCCCCTGCGCCGAAGGGCAAGATCCATCAGCACAACACCCGGCTTGAGCTCCTTCACCACGCTGACAACATCGTCGCCGTTAACAGGAAACTGCACACCGTCAAAACCGTCGTCTTCGACGATGAACTTGAGCAAATTGGAGAAGTCCAGACTGTCTTCGACGATAAGGACGGACTTTTTCTGTTCAGACTTTGCTGTTTTTCCCATAGGGCGCCGGTGTGTTCTTGCGGATTCTTGCGAAGCAGGGGTGTATGGGAAGATACACCAATGTGTACAATAAAGCAACATGGGCTTGCAAGAGCAGGCGAATCTTTGTATCATTCGTCGATTTTAGAATGCCGTCCCATGTCGAAGGAGACCTGACCTTTGGTGCACGCACGCTTGATTATTCCCGTGATTGCCGTTATCACACTCGCCTTCCCTGCCTGCTCATCCCTCACGCTGGAAAACGTGGATTTCGGGTGGCCCGTGGAAAGCGCTCTGACGGTGAGCGCCGCCAACACCGTTGGAGATGTGCGATACGCTGTCGCTTTCCCTGTTGCACAGCTCGCAATGGCAGAATTCGCAGATTCTACGGCCCTGCAGGGTGCCATCCTCCGGGTGATCCGCAACCGCGAAGGCTACTACTTCGTCACCGGACCCAGGTTCAAGCATGTCTACATCTTCGCCCCTCGCGCAGGCACTCTCGTCCAATCCACAGTTCTCGAGGTCAGCACGACCGGTCTCGCCGCTCCGGCTTTCAATCTCCGCTCCCCCTACATTGAACTCATCGATGGTGGGTCGAATGCCCGCCTCCTCACATCATCGGACATCGTTGAAGGAAAGAAATAATGCGCCGCCTGTTATCCCCCGCTCTCGCATTCGCGATGTTCTTCTCCTCCGCACTCACCGCGTTGGCACAGGAGTCAGACCTCGCGATAAAACGCAACTTCGAATCCCGCGCTACGGCACTGACGGCACTGATCGATGCAGCCATCTCCACGGCACAGCTTGATTCGCTCAAGAACGAGGTCGATGGTTTCGAACTGGATTTCCAGCAGCATGCTGCTTTCTTAGACAAGGCGCTCTATCCTGAAACGTTCGAAAGCAGGATGAAAGGGATACGGGAGCTCCAGGCCCGCACGATCATCAGGGTCCGCACGATCCAATTCCAGGGAACACAGATAGCGGAGATGGAAGGCGCCATCCAGACGCTTACCTTCCGCCTGGACACTCTTTCCACACAACGTGACCGGCTTTTCGCGGAGCTCGAGCAGAACAAAGCGAATGCCACAGCAATGCGTGAGACCCTCCGTCGCATCCAGAACATGCTCCAGGCAGAGGACAAGTTGATGTTTGCGCTCGTAGATTCGATCTTCATGCCGTATGGGCAAAGATCTTGCAGCGATAAGCGACGTCCAGCGCGACGCTCTCTCCACGACCCTGACAAGCAATAATCTCATCACCCGCGTATACAGCATCGCCGCAGACAATATGCACTTCCTCGGAGCTACTGAACTGCAGGGGAAGGATTTTGCGCCGTTGCTGGACCATTATCGGCAGTTTGAGGGACGCTGGAGGGGCCTGAGCGAGAGGATCCGCGCAGTCTCAATCGCAGCACAAATACCGCATGCTGACTCTGCACTGTCTCGCGGCCGCGGAGGATCACTGACGAAGACGTCCCGCCCCCCCACAGTAGCCCAAACGCTTCAGGTTGATTCACTTCTTGGGGAATGGAATACGCGTTTGCGCAAGACCTTCTGGTCCGCAATCGCGCGGGAGTTTTCTTCCAGGCAAGTACAGCTTACACCATTCTCTGATGCCCCCGGGTTCTCCGCCAGCATCAGAACCTACGTCCAGTCTCTTCAGAACACCGGTGATGATCCAACCCTCTTCGTGGAAGAAGTGTGGAAGGCAAGAATCGACAAGGAATGGCGCGACGGGCTTACACGGGAGGGAATGCTCGGAAAAGAAGAGTACGCATCCCTCGACAAGCTTGTGAGCGAACTTGCCCGGACCCGGATCGACATGAAGTTCGTTCTCTATGTCGGCATCATCGGTGTTGTCGTGCTTGTACTCTGGTGGTTGCTCGCACGGAAGCCGAAGGCGCCCGCGAAGGCCTAGCCGAGAGGCGAGAGGGAGCAACTACTTCGTATACATCTCCACAACTCTCTCAATCGCAGCACTGCACACCGGATCAAAATCTACCGTACTCAGCGAAAACATGCGGCAGTCTGCCGAAGGCCGGTAGAGCCCTTTCGCCATATATCCGGCACCCTCGAATGCGCCGACCTTCCCCACAACGTCCGGGCGCTTCAGAATTTCCAGAGAAGCCTTCTGCAGCGGTTCACGCTTGGTATAGTAATCCGGCGCAAGACGGTCAAGCTTACCCCGCTCGGCTTCCAGACTGTCGTACGTTGCTTTGCCCCATGATGTCGGCAACTCTATACCGGGCGTAATGAATGCCTTCCATTTGACGTTCTTCTTGTCAAGAAGTGCCGTGAGGTTCGGTTCCCAGGGCTCGATCCCTGCGGGATAGAACTCGTTGTACGCCGTCGATGAACCGTAGTATTCGTCGCCCAATCCCGCAAATGAATGCCCGAACTCATGCACGTACACATAATCCATCTGCCACCGCTGACCTTCATTTTCCTCCTTCGTGTACGTCGTGGCATAGAGATTGAGAATTCCTCCTCCCCCATATCGAGTGTCGTTCACGAGGACGCAAAGATAGTCGTACGGCGCCGACGCCGCAATGTCGCGCAAGCGGCGGTTGTCGGCGATGAGCACGTATCTCGCTGATCCAAATGTGTTGTATTGGCTCCCGAGGGCGTTTCTTTTCCAGATGTTCTTGTCCGGAACATCAATGCCCGATTCGTCAGATTGCACCTCGATGGTCCAGACGTTGAAGTCCTTCTTGTGCTTTGAAAAAGGTTTGGTCGAGAACATTACGGAATTGAAATGCTCCGCGTCCTTGCGAAACTTCTCCATGTCATCCTTTGCGTACCCGTCCCCAAGAATGAGGATATCGACCTTCTCAGCGGAAGGCCCGTTCGACACCAACGGAACAACCGGAAATGCCGGAACGGACCGTTCCTTGTTCACCACCGTCGGATCATCGGGATCTATCGTGAGCGAGAAGACATCGTGGAATACCATGCGCTTGTCACGCCGCGCAATGGTCACCTGCACAGTCCTCCGTGGATACGGAAATCGCACGGTTTCCTCGAACGTGCGGTACATTCCGGTGGCAGCTTCATCGGTGGTTTGCCATTCCTGAAACATGGACGAGAATCCCCTGGAGTATAGCAGCACATTCGTGGCCTGGTCGTACACACGCACCAGAAACTCCCCCAGGTTGAGCGTGTCTAGGAGCTGCCTGCGGGAGCCCGGCCATGGGCCTTCCCGATACACACGGTCCATGCTGAACCGTTCGTCGCCTTTCGTTCCGGTGTGGTAGTAATCGACCCGGATAGGTCGCATCTGTGAAATAGCGATCAAACTGAACATCCGCGCGACCCGCGACCGCGAGCAACATCAGCAGCGTGCAAAGGACGATAGACTGTCGCATGAACCACCTCCATTGTGATATGTCGTTATCCACTTTCCTGCTACCGGGCGAAAAAGTAGCGGAGAATCTCCGGCGTCCGTTCACGCCAGCTCGCCCAATCGTGGCCGTCGTGCACCTCGCGGTATTTGTGCGCAATGCCGTACCGCGATAGCTCCTCGCTGAATTCCCTGTTCTGCACAGGTAAGTTATACTCCCCATCGATGATATCGAATAACCCGCAATCGATCCACACCTTCATGGTCGGAGGAAGGGGTGTCGAGTGCCGGCGGACGGCAAGCGCGGTGCGGAGGATCGGACCGATCGCTGACGACTGCCCCGCGACGCAACGAAACCGGTCCGGACGCACAATGGCCATCGTCAATGCGATATGTCCGCCGCTCGAGATACCCATCACGCCACGCTGCTCGGGCGTTTGCGCCGTGCGATATAAGCGGTCGATCAGTGGAACCAACTCGTCGGAGAAGGCGCTGATGTACTCGGGTGTCGCCATCCCAATGTATTCCGGATTCCTTTCGACCGGCGGCACAAACACGCCAATGATCGGAGGAAGCTGACCATCGGCGATCAGATTGTCAATAATATTGGCAAAGAACGCATACCGGAATGCCGACTCTCCATCATGGACATAGATCACCGGCAGGTCTCTCAAACGGTTATAGCGGGGCGGCAGATACACCCGGACGCGCCGCGGCTTGATGACAGGGTCTTTACTGGCAAACACAATGGTGTCGGTAGTCCCGTGCGGGATGCCGGGCCGGTAGACCGAAAGCGGTGACATCCGGAATTTCGGCATGATTGCTTCGGAGTTGACGAAGTCGCTGGGCGGTGTCACTCTGCGGTTGGTGGAATCGAGTCTATACACCCCGTCGACGATGAGCTTGTACTCTATCCTCGAATCGGGCGGAACCGAGTACGAGCGGTGGAAGAACGCCGGCGAATGCGCACTGTCGCCGCACACAATCTTGAACATCCGTTCGGGAGACCCGCCAGCCACTCTGAAGGGCCCCATTGATGAAGACGGAATCCGCATGCCCGAACCACACGAAATGCAGAAGCGAATCATGTTCCACCAAAGGGGTTTGGCGCCCCTTGAGAAAGGAGAGCACCAGAGAAGCACGCTCTTGTGCAGCAGAACTTTCAAGAGTTCTGAGAAACTCTGAAAACAGCTGGTGGCTCTGGAATAGCATAACGAACACGAGACCAAGGAGCATCGGGAGATCCTTTCAATCGAAGGCCGCAGCCCGCATGGGGTCAGCAAATGGGACATGCATTTCCGCCAGATCCGCGTTTCTGCTCTTCTCATCCACGGGCGCGGAGGACCTGCCGTTCGTAGTCCTGTATGATCTTCATCCACGCTTCTCCTGTAGCGACCCCGGCGCGTGTACAATAGGTCTCCCACACCGCCCCGAAGGGCATGGATTTCATTTCTTCGAGTACAGCAAGGCGACCGCCAAAATTCCCTTCCGCTTCGAGCTGTACCAATCGCTTACGCGGTTCGAGCAGCGCGCGAAGCAGGGCCTTGAGCGTGGAATGCGATCCGAGCACCCAGGCACCTATCCGGTTCACACTGCCGTCGAAAAAGTCGAGAGCGATGTGAACCCGCTGAAGCGCCTCTGCACGCACGATTTCCTCTGCAAGAGCACTCACATCGTCATTCACGATCACCACGTGGTCGCTGTCCCACCGTACACCACGACTGACATGCAAGAGAAGCTCATCCGTGTACTGTAACAGGGCGGAGATCTTGTCCGCAACGCTCTCGGTGGGATGGAAATGTCCGAGATCAAGGCACAGCATCACCTTGCGGGTCAGCGCGTAGCCCATATAGAATTCGTGAGATCCTACGACAAACGATTCGCTCCCGATACCGAACAACTTACTCTCGATCGCGTCTTTCATCTCATCAGGCTCATAGCGCCGGCCGAAAATGGTGTCCAGAGCACTGCGCAATGCAACCCTGTGAGCAAATCGCCGCACGGTGATATCTTTCGCGCCGTCCGGGATCCAGAGGTTGTGGATGCAGGGGGTTCCCTGGGTCTTCCCCATGACCGCGCTGATCTCTCGGCAGCGGCGGACATGCTCGATCCAGAAGTCCTGTGTGCCTGCATCGAGACTGGCCAGCGTGAAACCGCTGTCGGCGCGCGGGTGCGCAAAACAGGTGGCATTGAAGTCGAGTGGAATGTCATGCTCGCGCCCCCAATCCATCCAGCTGCGAAAATGCGCCGGTTCAATGCGGTCGCGATCTACCTTCTTGCCGCCGAAATCGCCGTACATGGCATGCAGGTTTAGCCGGTGCTTGCCGGGGATCAACGCGTAGGCCTGTTCAAGATCGCGCCGCAATTCCGTAATGGTTCGCGCACGACCGGGATACCCGCCTGTCACCTGGATGCCCCCGGAGGTTGTTCCGGCATCCACTGTCTCAAATCCATGCACATCATCTCCCTGCCAGCAATGTAGGGAGAGCGACACTGATCGCAGTGCCGTCATTGCCACTTCCGTATCCACGCCCCACTGTGCGTAGCGGTCGCGCGCAAGGGCATATGCCTGCTTCAACTGCCGGTGATGAATTCATGAGTTTCCTTTGGAGAGTACGTGGGTGTGTCGGGTATATTGTAGCAAACGGTGGTTAGAATTGCAAAGGACCGGCGTCTGACCCCGCCTGCATCAGACCAGGTCAGGAATCCTGCTCATCGAGATGATTCCCGCAGGCACCACTCCAGCATTATTTGATCTGAACCGTTTCTTAATTTCTGTTCATGTGCCGTGTACATGTACCATCGCTCCGTCTACAGCAATCGCTCTACTCCACGGAATACACCATCCTCCCGATTGTCGCACAATCGATCGTGTCGTATGTTTTTACACACCCCGCGTGCTGCCCTCGTGCGGGAGACCTGGTTGAGAACATGGTGGGAAGCAGCACGCGGGGTTTTTGTGCCCCTAGGTTACACATCGATGATAGGATCTGGACTTCTCGAACCCGAGAAACTATGGAGTGATTGGCAGCGGGATGCGGTCTGATACCGGAAGTACGATAATCCCTAACGCGAAGGAGAAGATATGCGAAACTGGAGATGGTTAGGGGCAACCGTCTTGATGTTCACCATCGAATCGGCGTTCGGCGGCCGCGCCTTTGTGGTCGCAACAAACGGCAGTGACGCAAACGCAGGTACTCTTACTCAACCCTGGCGAACGGTGGGGAAGGCCAACACGACGATGCAGGCCGGCGACACCGTCTATGTCCGGGAAGGGGCGTACAGTGATGTGATCCAGCCGAAGAATTCCGGGACCTCCGGTGCTCCCATCGTCTACACGCGGTACCAGTCCGAAACCGCAACACTTCTCGGCGAAAGTGCGGGGATGAAAGGCGTCGTGGGCATCGGGTGGGATCTTACGACCAATTCGCAGGGCGACCCCAGGAGCTATATCATCGTCGATGGCCTGGTGATCCGTTACCAGTTTGCCAACCAATACAAAGGTGTGGCAAATCGGTTTGGCTACGTCCAGATCGCCAATGCAGAGTCGCAGTACAATACCATTCGGAATTGTGTGATCGTGCAGAACGGGAATGCGCTTGACAACTATGTCACGGGTTACCTGCATGCGGGGGTCCTCGTGACGGATGCGAAGCATACGCTCATTGAAGGGAACGATATCAGCGGCACCTGGTTGGGCGTGTGGCTGGCGGGGGCTCCACCCAGCTTCAGTGTCGTTCGCGGCAACACCATCCATGATGTCGGTGCCAGCATGATTGACGTTGGCGATCCGGAGACGGGTCAGAACGGTTATCAGGGCAATCTCATTGAGTACAACACGCTCAGCAATAGTGCCATCGAAGATGGCATCCAGTTCGAGTCGAACTATGCGGGAGACCCGGCGCTTTCGACATCGAACAGGGGAACCATTGTGAGATACAATGTTATCCGGGGAGCTGCGGAAAATGCACTCGATCTTAAGGGAACATCGAATATTCTCATTGAAGGGAATGTTATCTACGCCAACACAGGAGATGACAATGGTCCCCTTGATGGAAATGACCGGTGGGGAGGTGTGGGCGGACTGATGCATGGTTCAAATACGACGAGTAAAGACGTCATTGTTCGTAACAACGTCTTTTATGACAATTTGAGCGGACTCATGATCGAGGCCGGATACAAAGTTTACAACAATGACATCCTGGCAAACAACCGCGACTACACGGGTCCCAATAGCACCTTCACTGAGGGGCCAGGTCGGGGGTTCACCGGCCTGCTGGCGTTCAAAGGGGCGCGCATAGCGATCAAGAATAATATCTTCGCTCATCATGCAGATGGTCAGCTTGCGCTGAATCTGGAAGCTCTCACGAGTCCGGCAGTTGACAACAATCTGTACTGGAGTTCTGGTGATGTTCATCTCACGGATATAGCGGGCAGCAAATATGCACCGTACGGGTTGGAGGCGTGGAGACAGCGGCTTGCAGCGCAAGGGTTCACGGGCGGAGACGGGCGCAGCATGCAGGCAGATCCACTCTTTGAGACTGCCCCGCCGAGACCCGTCGGTGTGTATCCGCGTTCGAGTTTTTCGCTGTCATCGGTTTCGCCTGCTATTGATGCCGGCGGTGAGCTGACACGCACGGCCGGCGGGGGTACCGGCACGTCAATCACGGTGGCGGATGCCGGCTATTTTTGCGACGGCTTCGGTATTGTTCCCGGCGATTCGATTGTTGTGGGTACCAACAGTCCTGTCAGGATCGTCTCCATCGACTATGCTAACCAGAGCCTTCAGGTCGATCGCGCGATTGCATGGTCTTCAGGTGCCCCTGTCAATCGTCCTTTTGCGGGAGCCGCTCCCGACATTGGCGCACTGGAGTCTGGTTTGGCGGGACCTCCCGCGGTGGTTCAGCCCCCCGCAGCACCAGCGTTGCTGAGCCCGGCAGATAGCGCCACCGGGGTCGCCGTGACGACACAGATACAATGGACGGCCTCGCCGACCGCGACGTCGAACCAGGTACAGGTCTCCACCTCGTCGTCATTTCTCGCAACGGTCATCGACCAGAGCGGCATCACCGGAACATCGTCTTCTCTGTCCTCGCTCGGCTTCGGCACCACGTACTTCTGGAGGGTCCGGGCCTCGAACACCGGCGGCGCAGGTCCCTGGTCGTCCGTGCGACAGTTCACCACCGCCAGTGCGCCGGTGACTCCGGTCCCCGCAGCACCGGCGTTGGTGAGCCCGGCAGATAGCGCCACCGGCGTCGCCGTGACGACACAGATACAATGGGCAGCCTCGCCGACAGCGACGTCGAACCAGGTGCAGGTCTCCACCTCGTCGTCATTTCTCGCAACTGTCATCGACCAGAGCGGCATCACCGGAACATCGTCTTCTCTGTCCTCGCTGGGCTTCGGCACCACGTACTTCTGGAGGGTCAGGGCCTCGAACACCGGGGGCGCAGGCCCGTGGTCGTCCGTGCGACAGTTCACCACCGTCACACCTCCGGGAGTCCAGCCCCCCGCAGCACCGGCGCTGGTGAGCCCGGCAGATAGCACGACCGGCGTCGCCCTAACGACACAGATACAATGGGCGGCCTCGCCGACAGCGACGTCGAACCAGGTACAGGTCTCCACCTCGTCGTCATTTCTCGCAAATGTCATCGACCAGAGCGGCATTACCGGAACATCGTATTCTCTCTCCTCGTTCGGCTTCGGCACCACATACTTCTGGAGGGTCCGGGCCTGGAACACCGGCGGCGCAGGTCCCTGGTCGTCCGTGCGACAGTTCACCACCGCCGCGGATACCGGAATCCCGCCGAAGGCTGCCAACAATGTGGTGGCCAACGGAAGTTTTGAGAATGGCACCGCAAGCTGGAGTTTCTCCACAGATGGGACTGGATCATTGGCTGTTGCATCGCCGGGCTTTGATGGAATCGCTGGCCGGATTGGTCAACATTGCCAAACCAGGCGATACTACGCAGCTGCGTCCAGGCGGGAATCAGCCTTGAACCTGCTACCATCTACCACCTCACCTTTACTGCCTATTCCACCTCGGCGCATGGCCTCACCGTCGGGCTGCTGAAGAATACGGCGCCCAACACTAACTATGGACTACTTCCGCGAAAATTCAACCTGAAGAAGAAATACGCATCGTTCTCCACCTACTTCCAAACCGGCAATTTCACAACGACGGTGAACGATGGGCTTTTGCAAATCTGCTTCTCCGGCTATGCAACGGCCGGCGAGGAGTACAGGATTGACGGCGTCACAATCGTGAAGTCTTTAGCGCCACCGAAACCTCTGGCTCCGCAGTTCGTGTCGCCGGCCGCAGCCGCATCAGATCAACCGGTCGCGCTTGACATCGTGTGGGCTGGCGCGGCAAATACCGACACATACACGCTCCAGCTTGCCACTGATTCCCTCTTCTCCGTGACGGTGGTGGATACCGTCGTGTCGGATACCACAGTATCGGTCGGCCCGTTGCGGCCAGGCATCCGCTACTATCAGCGCGTGCGCGGGACGAACATCAGCGGAGACGGAGACTACTGCAAGGTCAGCAATTTCTTCACCGAAGCCCAGAAGAAGGACGGCAATCTCGGGACGACACAACCCGTGGATTTTGCGCTTGAGCAGAACTACCCGAACCCCTTCAATCCTTCCACGACGGTGCAGTACTCATTGCTCAACAACGCGCATGTGATCCTGAAGGTGTACAATGTGCTGGGTACGGAGGTGGCCACCCTTGACGACGGAGACCGGAGTGCAGGGACGTACGAGGTGATCTTTGACGCATCCCGGTTCGCCAGTGGTGTATATTTCTACACGCTCCGCGCGACCGGATTCACTGCGACGAAACGAATGATTCTCGTAAAATGACAATGGAATCGCGGGAAAATTCCAGGTCTGACTCTTAAGCTTGGGGAAAAGTGCCCGGGAAACAAGCCGGGCTTTGTGTTCCGAGGCCAGGCCCAACCGGGCGGGCCTAAGCCTGCCCGGTTGCTTCTCCCCCCATATCTGCTTACCATTGTCTCATTCTACAACTCGATTCCACAACTCGATTCCACAACTCGAGGACTTTCCGATGAATCTCCGTTTCTCAACCATGTTCGTCTCCGCCCTGCTGGCTTGTGCCCCACTGCTCTTCTCCCAGGAAACTGTGAAAGAGAGCTCCACAGGCAAGACATTCCCGGTCTCAATCGTGGTCACTCACGATGGGAAGGATGTGCCGCTCACTCTGACTGGAACCACCGTGCGGAAGAAACTGATCATCAAGGTCTATGCCGTGGCGCACTATATGCAGGATCCTCCGACCGGAAAGGAGAAAGATCTCTATGCTGCAGTCCTCACCGACGGAAAGGCCAAACAGCTGACGATGGAATTCGTGCGAGAGGTGGGCATGGACAAGATACGGGACGCATACCGTGATGGCTTTGAAGAGAATGCCACGAAGGAGGAGTTTAAGACGATTGCCCCCCTCGTAGAACAGTTTGTGGGCTTCTTTGCAACTGAGGTGAAGGAAAATGACCGTTTCATCGTGCGTTGGCTGCCTGGCGGGGTTGTGCAGGCACAGGTTCAGGGAACCGAGAAACCGGCAATCACAAGCACACTCTTCGCCCGCGTGCTCTGGTCGATCTGGTTCGGAGAAGACTCTATTGTTGACCGCGAGGAACTGGTAAGCCGGATTTCGAAGTAGCGTACTGAGCGGTGGTGTCCCTCTCGATCTGCGGACGGACTTCGTTATGTGAAGTCATACCTGCAACAATGCGGCCGTTTTCCAGCACAAGGAAACGGCCGCATGTGCGTTGAGGCTTCCCCGTGCGTCGCTCTCTATTTGATCTCATGCGTCGACGTCACCGAGAGATTGCTGTGCTTGACGCCTTTGAAACTGGCGAGCGCCGTGGCAAGGGATCGCACGGTCCCCGCTGTGCCCCGCAGCATGATCACTTCCATGCAGTTGTCATGATCCAGATGCACGTGAGTCGAAGTGATAATCTGGTGATGTGCATGGTGCTGCACGTCGGTGAGCTTTTCCTCAAGATCCCGCTGGTGGTGATTGTAGACCAGCGTCAGCACCCCGATTGCCTCTGCGTCCGGATTCTGGATCCGTTCTTCCGCCAGACGGGCACGGATGAGATCCCGAAATGCTTCGGATCGGGTTCCGTACCCCGCATGGTCAAGGAATTTGTCGAACTTCTGGAGAAGGTCGGAGTCGATGGAGACTCCGAAGCGGACAAGGCGTTGTGGTGGCATGGTAGCACCTTCTGTAAAAAAGTAACACCGCTGTTTCAGAAAGTCAAGCGCTTTCTTGCCCCGCTGGCATCTTTCTTTGCTCAATGCTATCTTGCGCCATATCCGGAGGCCCCATGTTGCACCGCGCGCGTCTGATGCACGTACTCCCCCTGTGGACCCTCTTGCTGGCTTCCTGCAGCGGCACGTCGACATGGCTTGACGACGCCGAACTCCACAAAACCCTCCGTGAGCCGCTTTCCCCCGCAGAGATGCACGCCGATGCCGGCGCCGTCATACTTCTGGATGAAGGGTCCATGGAAATCACTGGCAGCGGTGAAGTGGGAGTGAGCATTTTCGAGCACCATCGGATTGTACGCATACTGAATCCCCGCGGTCAACGCTATGCAAACATCATCATTCCGTACGGCTCGACCTCAAGCATCGATGAGATCCGGGCACGCACCTTAGAACCGGGCGGCCGGATCATCCCGCTGCAGGAAGCCGACATTTTCGACGTCAGCCTCTATCCGAATTTTGTCTTCTTCTCGGACCAGCGGGCGAAAATATTCACCATGCCCGCTATCACAGACGGCGCGGTCATAGAATACCGCTACCGGCTCACCATTAGCGGCCGGACATTCTGGCATTCGTGGACGTTCCAGGATGAAGTGCCGGTGGTCCTTTCACGCTTTACACTCGTGAAACCAGGGCAGTGGGATGTGGTGTTCCGATCGTATGGAACGCCCATCGTGCCTTCGGTGACTACTGCGCCTGCGGGCTTCAGGTCACGACACGTGTGGGAAGCGCGCGACCTGCCCCCCCTCCACGGCGAATTCGGAATGCCACCCGACCCGGAGGTCTTGACCCGCATCGCACTCGCACCAGTCGGATTCAAAACCTGGGACGACATTGCCCACTGGTACGCCGACGTGATCGGCAAACGCAACATCGGGGGAGCGACACTGGAGGCAATGGCGGATAGCCTGACACATTCCGAACACTCCGACATCGACAAGCTCCGCCGCATCTTTGAATGGGTGCGGGATCAGGTGCGGTACATCGCAGTCGAAATCGGCGCCGGAGGATTCGAACCGCATTTCGCAGACGAAGTGTTCGCCAAGCGCTACGGTGACTGCAAGGATCTGGTGATGTTGCTGAGCGCAATGTCACATGAAGTGAAAATCGACGTAAAGCCGGTGCTGATCAGCACGTGGCAGAACGGCAAACCCGACACTGCCCTGCCGTCAGCACTCCAATTCAATCACCTGATCGGGTTTGCGCCCGACGTTGTGCCCGGTGGTATCTGGCTCGATGCAACAGACAAAGCCGGTATTTTCGGCAGGCTTCCCTGGTACGATCAGGGAGTCCCCGTCGTCGTCACAGGGCTCGCTGACAAGGGATATCGCACCGTCACTCCGGAAGATCCTCCGTCATCCAACAACACTCTCTTGGACTGGAATGCCGAACTCAACGCCGATGGTTCGGCCCTCGTCTCGGGAAGGAGCATACTCACGGGGGCCCTCGCGCTTGAACTGCGAAACGACTTGCGCCTCGCCGACACAACCGACATCCTCCAGTGGCTCAGAACTTCACTGGCACATCGAAGCCCGGGCGCAACTCTCATCAGCTACACCCTCCCGTCAGTGCGCCCGCCACAAGACACGCTGACCGTAGCCTACAAATTCCGCACGCCGTCGTTTGGCGTGCGACGCGATTCTCTCCTCGTGATCCGTCCCTGGACCTTCAACACCGTCACGTTAGCCGACTATTTCCGCGATCCGCAGCGGACACTTCCGGTCCGGTTTCGCTATCCCTCGCAATCTGAATTCCGGCTTACGCTCTGGGCTCCCCTTGGCTGGGAGCATCATGCAGTAACATCGGTTGATTCGATCCAGGCGCCGTGTGGCCGCAGCGAATGGAGCGTTACTGCGCGGCCCGATGCCATTCGGATGCACATGATGATGGCAATGCTGGGAAAGGATCTGACGCCTGCACAGTATCCGGCATTCAGGGAGTTCCTGGACGGCGTGCGGAGCCGAGAATGGAAAGAAATTACGCTGTCACGCCGTAGATGACGATTCTCCTCACCACATCACCGCTTTCAACGACTCCCGTACGGCTTCGATTGTCGAGTCGATATCGTCATTGGTGTGAGCCATGGAAACAAAGGCCGCTTCAAACTGCGACGGCGGAAGGTAGATCCCCCGGGAAAGCATCTCGCGGAAGAATGCCCCGAATTTTTCACGGTCCGCCACAAACGCACTCTTGTAGTCCCGGACCGCGTGCCGGGAAAAGAACAACGTAAACATGGATCCTGCCCGATTCTGACGCAGCGGCAGCCATAGGCCGTCGATCACCCGCTGTATACCCGCGCTGAGTCGGGCTGCCTTCTCTTCCAATCCGGAGTAGAACGTCTTATCTTCCATAATAATGGAGAGAGTTTCCAACCCCGCCGCCATCGCCAACGGGTTGCCGGAAAGCGTTCCGGCCTGATACATCGGCCCCGACGGCGCCACCAAGTGCATGATATCCTTCCTCCCGCCGTATGCCCCTACCGGGAGCCCCCCTCCGATGATTTTTCCGAGTGTCGTGAGATCGGGGGTGATGCCGTAGAGCTGCTGGGCACCCCCGCGTGCCACCCGGAAGCCCGTCATGACCTCGTCAAATATCAGCAATGAGCCGTTCGCTGTGCAAAGGTCCCTCAACTCCTGCAAGAAGCCCGGTTCCGGGAGGACGCATCCCATATTTCCAACAACCGGTTCAACGATCACCGAAGCAACCTTGTCACGGTAGGAAGCAAAGAGATTCCGGACGGACTCCAGATTGTTATACTCCGCTGTCAACGTGCCTGATGCAGTTCCCGGTGGAACACCCGGACTGTCAGGTACCCCGAGTGTCAATGCGCCGGACCCGGCCTTGATGAGAAAAGAGTCGCCATGCCCGTGATAGCATCCTTCGAACTTGATGATCTTTTCTCTCCCGGTGAATGCACGCGCGAGGCGGATAGCGCTCATCGTCGCCTCGGTGCCGGAATTAACCATGCGAACCATCTCAATCGATGGCACCATCTGCGTGATCAACTCTGCCATCCGCACTTCCCGGGCCGTCGGCGCACCGTAACTCGTACCATCCAGTGCGGCTTTGCGGATTGCTTCGATGACACGAGGATGCGCGTGGCCGAGAATCATCGGCCCCCATGACCCGACAAAGTCGATGTATGCATGACCGTCGACGTCCCAAAGCCGCGACCCCGAAGCCCGCGCTATGAAGAGCGGGGTGCGCCCCACGGATCGAAAGGCCCGCACGGGCGAGTTGACTCCTCCTGGAATGAGTCTTTGCGCTTCCTCAAAAAGTGCGTCAGAATTCGGTGTAAGAAACATGCTCTGTAGTATCCCTTTAACGCTGTGTGTCGAGTATCCGTGTTGCTTCCTTCGCAAAGTAGGTCAGAATCATATCCGCCCCTGCCCTCTTGATGCTTGTCAGCATTTCCATCATGACCCTGTCTCCGTCAACCCATCCCATCCTGGCCGCCGCCTTGAGCAATGAATACTCACCGCTCACATTGTAGGCTGCGGTAGGCATGCCAAAATGCTCCTTCACCCTGTAGAGGACGTCAAGGTATGCCAGAGCCGGTTTGACCATGACGATATCCGCGCCCTCTTCAATATCCTGTGCCACCTCGCGGAGGGCTTCGTCACTGTTTGCAGGATCCATCTGATGGGAACGCCTGTCGCCGAATTTGGGGGTACTCTCCGCCGCTTCACGAAACGGCCCGTAGAATCCCGACGCATACTTTGCTGCATACGACATAATGGGGAGCGTGGTGAAACCGTTGGCATCCAGAACTCTGCGGATGGCCCCGACCCGTCCATCAAACATATCCGAAGGCGCCACCATGTCAGCTCCCGCGTGCGCATGGCTCAGCGCTTCCTTTGTCAACAATTCCACCGAGTCGTCGTTGACAATTTCGTCTCCGCGTACGATCCCGCAGTGGCCGTGCGATGTATACTCGCAAAGACAGACGTCGGTGATCAGCAGAAGTCCGGGGACGTCCCGCTTCACCGCACGAAGTGCCTGCTGCACGATGCCGTTGTCATCGTAGGCGCCGGAACCGACTTCGTCTTTGTGCTCGGGAATGCCGAAAAAGATAACCGCCGGGATGCCCAGCTCATGGACCTCCCTGCACTCCCGCACGATCTGGTCTACAGACATCTGATAGACGCCCGGCATTGAGGAGATTTCCTTCTTCACGCCTGTTCCGGGTACAACAAACAGGGGGTAGATGAAATCCTTCTTCGAGAGCTCTGTCTCACGGACCATCCTGCGGAGCGTTTCCTTCATGCGTGTGCGCCGCAGCCGGCTGATAGGGTACATACCACTCTGTGCCACCATGGATTCCTCGCGACTATGACTGAGATAAGCGTCCAGCGGTTTTCTTGCCGTTCATGACACAATCGCCCACTGCTATGCCACCGCGATAGTTGCTGCAGATGAAGAGGCCCGGGATTTCCCGTTCGAGCCGCTCGATCGCATCCACTATGTTCTGATAGCCGACATTGTACTGAGGTATTGCGCGCTCCCAACGGTAGATTCGTGAGAACACCGGTGCGCCGGAAACGTTCATGATCTTGCCGAGCTCACCGAGCACCAGCTCCTGCAATTGTGCATCTTCCAGATCCAGAAGCTCCGGTTGCCGGGAGCCGCCAACGAATGTGGTGAGCGCAACTTGACCGGCAGGTGCACGGTCGGGAAATATGACCGATGACCAGATCGTGCCGAGAATCTTTCGCTTCTCCCGCTCCGGGATGAGATAGCCGAACCCGTCCAGCGGGCGCCCGCACTGTGTACGGTGAAAACCCAGGAATACTTCCGCGACCGGAGGATAGTACACTCTTTCAAGCATGGCCGCAAGAGCAGGGACAAGAGAGCGGAGGAGGTCCGACGCGACATACGCCGGCACACCGAGCACCACGGCATCTCCTTCGAAGTTCATACCGCCCATCGTGGTCACACGAAACCGGGGTGTTGCGGTACCGGTGGGTTTCTGCGCTTCGATGCTCCTCACGGCTGTATTGTAGGAAATCTTTTCCCCAAGATATCTCGCTAGAGCTTCCGGAAACGTCTGCATCCCCTGCGCGAAGGAAAACATTCGCGCACGATCTTTTGCCACTTCAGCACGCCCCTTCCGCTCGCGCGCGCCTTTGATCATCCCCTTGATCAATCCTCCGTGCTTCTCTTCAAGTGCATACAGTTTTGGGAAGGCAGAACGCACACTTAACTGCTCCGGATTTCCGGCGTACACGCCGGCGACAAAAGGGTTGATGCCGTAGTCCAGGAGCTCACGCCCGAGGCGACGCTCCACAAATTCTGCAACGGTCTCTTCCTTTGTTCCCCTTCCGATCAACGGTTCCTTCAATAGCCTCAGCTTGCCACGGGTTGACCAGAGGCGTGTCGCAAGAAAAGCCCACGGCGACATGGGGACGGGATGAAGCCTCCCCTCTCGCAGCACGTAGCGCTTGTTCGATGTATCGCTGGCATAGCGCCGTTCACCCTCAATGCCGAGCAAGCCGAACATCTCACCCAGGATAGGGGTCGTCTCCAGCGCACTGTTCGGTCCGGTCTCTACAAGCCAACCGTTCTCGCGTACCGTGCGCATCGTGCCCCCGGGTACCGCTGTCGCTTCCAGCACGGCAACTTCCCATCCCGCACGCTGGGCCCAGAAGGCAGAGGTCAAACCGGAAATGCCGGCCCCGATCACAATGAGGCGACTCATGATGCCTTCTTCAGTGCATGGGTGACAAGGTCCGCTAACGCATCAATATACAGCGGACTCGCATTGAGCGCTGGACTCATGTCATAATAGCGGATGCCTTGCCGCAGGGCTTCATGCCGGACCTCATGGTTGATTTCCCAGAGAGTCTCGCTATGATCCGTCACAAATGCGAGTGGCACGACCAGGACGTGGGACGCGCGTTCAGCAGCCAGACGTTCGATTGTCTGCACAAGCGACGGCTCAAGCCACTTCTGAGGCCCCACTTTGCTCTGATAGCAGAGATAGTGGGGAAGGCCAAACGCTCCTGCATTTACCACCGCGTTGCATGTCCGGATGATATGGGATTGATAGGGATCACCCGACCGAACAAGTTTTATCGGGATTCCATGCGCGCTGAAGACAAGATGCACCTTGTTTCTCTCGCCGTGTGGAACGCGCCGCAATGCGATGTTGATGTTCCGAACAATTGCTGCGACATACGATGGATGGTCGGCGTACTCCTCGATCACGTTCAGCTCGGGGGCGTATCCTAACCGGGCACAGACGTGCCGCCATTCCTTTATGCTGGACCCTGTGGTGCTGAGCGAGAATTGCGGGAACAACGGCAGGAGGACGACGCGAGCGACCTTCTCCCGTTGAAGTGTACGGACCACTTCCTCGGTCAGGGGGTGCCAGTATCGCATCGCAATCATCACGCGGGCGTCACACCGGCCCTGAAGAGCCTGTTCCAGAGCCAGGGCCTGTCTCTGCGTAAGAGGAAGAATCGGTGATTTCCCGCCCATGTACCTGTAGTATTCCTGCACTTTAAGGGCGCGGGACCGTGAGATCCTACGGGCAAGAGCCTTCCGGAATAGAAACGCGAGCGGAAGGTCAATGATGTCCGGATCGCAGAAGAGATTGTAGAGAAACGGCTCGACCGACTGCAGGGAATCGGGGCCTCCGAGTTGCAGAAGAACGACCGCGGTGCCCGACGCGCCATGTTGTGTACTGCCCGCTTCAGCCATGGTACTTCGGACTCTCTTCCTTTACTGCACGCACTAACGCGCGCGCATTGTCCACCGGCACGTCGGGAAGAATTCCGTGTCCGAGATTGAATACATGCCCGCTTCCGCGTCCGTATTTCTGCAAAAGCGATGCGACCTCGCCCCTGATCCGTTCCGGCGATGCATAAAGGAATGAAGGATCAAAGTTGCCTTGAAGAGCAGCCTTTTCGCCAATCACGTTGCGTACTTCGTGCAGATCAACTGTCCAGTCGAGCCCGACAACATCTGCGCCGATATCTGCGAGCTCCTTCAACGCGTGGTGAGCTCCTTTGGAAAAAACTATGACCGGGACCCCGTCGCGTCGCAGTGTGGCGACGATATTCGCAATGTAGTCAAGGGAGAACTTCCTGTAGTGCTCAGGTGTGAGGATTCCTCCCCAGGTGTCAAAAATCTGCACGGCATTCACACCCGCCGCAATCTGCGCTTCAAGATACTCCCGTACCGATACTGCAAGTTTCTTCAGCAACGCCTTGAGTGTATCCGGTTCGTCAAGCATCATCCGCTTGATGTACCGGAAATCTTTCGTGCCGCCTCCTTCCACCATGTAGGCAGCCAGTGTCCATGGAGAGCCCGAAAAACCAATGAGCGGTACTCTGCCCTGAAGTCGGCGTTGCGTCTCCTCGATCGCCTGCATGACGTATTTTAAATGCTTCAATGGATCGGGAACAGGAAGAGCGTCAATCTGCTCACGCGTCCGCAGGGGCACTGGGAAATGCGGACCTTTCGATTCTTCCATCACCAGATGCATCCCCATGGCATCCGGAACGACAAGGATGTCGGAAAATATGATCGCCGCATCAACCCCGACAAGCTCCACAGGCTGCAATGTCACTTCGGCGGCAAGCTCGGGGGTCCGGACCATTGTGAGAAAATCGGATTTTGCCCGGATCGCGCGATATTCAGGGAGATAGCGGCCCGCCTGGCGCATCATCCAGACAGGGGTACGTTCACAACGTTGTCGTTTGCATGCCCGCAGAAAAAGATCATTCATCATAGGAGATTTCACAACAATGGTTATACTGTCGAGTTCCAGGCCGCCAACGCTTCAACCAGCCCCTCTCCAGTGGCGGTTGCTGCAATCACCTCAACCGGGAGTCCGAGCCGTCGTGCAGCATCTGCCGTAGTTCCGCCAATCACACCAACGATGAGGGATTCCCGGACGATTGCCAGGAGAACCCCATCGAGAAGGTTCACAAAATGTTTAACCGCAGATGGACTTGCGAATGTTGCAATGTCGATTGAACGCTCAGCCAGAGCTGCGCGCACGGTTGCCGCAGATGCACCATCCGGGCCAACAGTCCGGTAGACTATGACCCGGTCGGCCGTCGCCCCCGCCTGCAGAAGCCCGGCTGCGACTTCGCTCCTTCCCAGATCGCCCTGGGGAAGGAGGTACCTGCGTCCACGCAAGTCCTGCGTGCGGAAGTGCGCAGCAAGGCCGGCACCACCGAACGACGAAGGAAAGAACACCGGAAGCACACCGGATTTTTCAAGCGCAGCGGCGGTTTGCTTGCCGACAGCATACACCTCCGGTCCCGAAGACATCGCACAGGCGATGCCCTTTTCAGCGCAACGGTCAAGGAAACATTCCACCGCATTGGCACTCGTGAAAACAATGCCTGAATAATCACGGAGCCGGTTGATATGCTCATCGCATTCATCCCAGCTCGCCGGCGGCAGAATGCAAATCATCGGCGCCAGGATAACAATCCCCCCACGGTCCTGGATCTGCTCCATCATGGCATCCGCCTGCCCGGCAGGCCGTGTCACAAGAACGCGAACACCGTGAAGGTCCATGTTATGAATCCGAAGATGTCCGGATCTGATCCAGTATCTGCTGTGCGCCAAGCGCAAGCAGTCGTCGGGCAAGGGAAGCACCAAGGGCACGAGATTCATCCGGGGAGCCGCTGAGGGCATCGCGAATCACCCGGGTGCCGTCAAGCGAGCCCACCAGTGCATCGAGCACCAATACCGGGTTCCCTGCCTGATCCCTGCCGGTGCGTGCGTAGGTACCGATCGGTACCTGGCACCCCCCCTCAAGCTCATGCAGCAACGACCGCTCCGCAGTCGTCGCAGCGGAAGTCTCCACATGATGGAGACCCCGGATGCGTTCGAGAGCCCGTTTGTCATCTCCACGAACTTCAATTCCCAACGCTCCTTGTCCGACAGCCGGAAGAACAACCAAAGGATCGATTGTTTCGCCAATCCGTTCTCCCCACCCCAGACGCACTACTCCTGCTCGGGCCAGCAACATCCCTTCCCACTCTGAGGCTTCAAGCTTGGCATACCGGGTATTGAGATTGCCTCTGAGATCCACGATCCTGAGATCAGGACGGAGATGAAGCAACTGACATTTGCGGCGGAGACTCCCCGTCGCAACTGCAGCCCCCGGCGGGAGATCCGCCAGACGGCGTACCGCGCTTCCCGGGCGCGGGAGGAACACATCCCGCACATCTTCACGTTTTGTCACAGCCCCCAAGACCAATCCCTCGGGAAGCTCCGTGGGCAAATCCTTCAGACTGTGCACAGCGAGATCGATGCTCCCCTGAAGCAGGGCATGCTCAATTTCACGGGTGAACAACCCCTTGTCACCTATCTTCGAGAGAGGTGCATCAAGGACGTTGTCCCCCTTGGTCTTGATGATTTCGATGTCGACAGCAAGGTCCGGATGGAGGTCCGTCAGCCGTTCGCGCACCCAACGCGCCTGCCAGAGAGCGAGTTCGCTGCCCCGGCTGCCTATGCGCAATGACTCATTCATCGCGTTTGCTTTTAATTCCTATGCCGAACAGCTCACGCAGCACCTTGATCCGGTTGACCGTTTCCGGACCGCCGCTGCCGTTCTCCGAGCCTTCCTTCAACATGCTGAGAGGCTGATGCAGCAGCTTGTTGACGATGCGCCGGGTCACCAGTTCAACAAGTTCACGATCTTCCGGCCTGAAGCGATTGATATTCTTCTCCACTTCATGTCGCCGGACCTGCTCAAAGGCTGCGTGGAGATCCTGTATGGCAGGTGCAACCTGCAGTGACCTGTGCCAGCGGAAGAACTCCACCAATTCCTGCCGGATGATCGTCGTTACCAGCGGCAGCTCTGCGTTGCGCTTGTTCAGATTCCGATCGACGATGGCATGGAGTGAATCCATGTCGTACAGGAACACGTTTTCAATCTTGCGGCAAGCCGGATTGATGTTGCGGGGCACACCGATATCAATGAGGAACAACGGGTTGTTACCCCGTTGACGCATTACGCTGTGGATATGTTCGGGCTGCACCACGTACGAAGGACTGTTGACCGAAGTGATCACGATATCAACGACACGCAACGCGTCGACGATCTGCTCGTAATCGACAACCGTTCCGCCGAGTTCAGCCACAAGAGCCTCTGCGTTGGCACGGGTCCGGTTGGCAATCTTGATGTGCCCGATCCCTTTGCCTGCGAGGTGCTTGAGGGTCAACTCACCCGTTTCCCCGGCACCAATCAGCAATGCCGACTTCCGGGAGAGGTCGGCGAATATTTTGCTCGCCAGCTCCACTGCGGCATAGCTGACAGACACCGCACCTTCACAGAGTGTCGTTTCGGTGCGGACCCGTTTGCCGACATGTAAGGTGGCCTGCATGAGCCGGTTCATGATCGGGCCGAGTGCGTGATGCTCGCCCGCCGACTGAAACGCTTCCTTCACCTGATTCAGGATCTGAATGTCGCCGATGACCATTGAATCAATGCCCGCCGCAACTTTAAACAAGTGGTGCACGGCTGCACCGGCATGGTGGGTGAAAAAGTGGTCCGGACGCACCCCTCCATCGGCCTTTTTCGCGTCCAGCAGCAGGCGTGTAACACTGCCTTCGTCAACACCTCCATCACGCAACACACCATAGACCTCAGTCCGGTTGCATGTCGACACGACCATGCACTCCGCGAAGAAATGCTCCTTCAATGCCGCCAGTACTCTCACAGCCTCGTCAGCGGAGAGCCACATGCGTTCCCGAACATCAACAGTAGCGGTGTGATGACTGATCCCGACAGAAAAGAGATTCATCCTGGCTGCACAACCCGTCTAATGAAACGTGTGAAAACTGCTGAGGTAGATGTTGATGACCGCCATGACGACAAACACGAATGCGAACCCGACAAGGGAAAGGATCATTGTCTTCCGTCCCTGCCACCCGAGACGCCGTTTCGACATCAACCCGATCGCGTACAGCACCCAGATGGCAATCGTCCCCACGAGTTTGGGGTCGAGATACGAGAACTCGCGAAACACGCGTGGCAACCAGAAGAGACCGATCACGATCGCCACACTCAACGTTCCGAAGCCAAACACTTCAGCTTTGTGGCTCATCGTCTCGAGTGTCTCAAGATCCGGCAACCGGCTATAGATGACGCCGAATTTGCTCGATTTGATCTCGTGATAGAGCATGAGATATAACAAGCCATACACGGCTGCAATGGAAATGCCCGTATAGCCAAGCAAAGCGGCCGAAACATGAAATCCGAGAAGTAGACTATGCAGGTACTCCGGGATGACCGTCAGATCTTTGATGAACACCGATGATACCGTCTGAAATATCAGCGCGAGGCTCAGTATGAAAAATCCGGTATTGCGGATATTCGTCCGGAATTCGAGGTACACGTACGCAATCGTCATTGCCGCCGAGAGAAGCGTCATGATCTCGAATACGGACGTAATCGGCGGATGATCGAATGCTATCGTGCGCAGTCCGAGGTACACAAGATGCAGCACAAGCAACATGAGCATGTACGGCCGCTTGAGACGTTCAACAGTAACGGCATTGCTGAAAAATGCGATGCCGTAGACTGTAACCAGACCTGCATACAGAAACGGAAGCGCGACGACGAAGATACCAACGAGAGTTTTTGTCACCATAGCTTTGTAATATACAAATCCTGGGTCTGAAATGGAACTAACGCTCATTCCTCGAGTGTGCTCAGATCTTTGGGCTCCTGTCCCAATGCCCGGGCACGAAGCACGCGCCGCATGATCTTCCCGCTCCGCGTTTTTGGCAGAGAGTCGACGAAAATGATGCTGTCGGGTTTGGCGATCGGGCCCATCTCGTGGGCAACGTGGGCACGCAGCTCTTCGATGAGCTTCTCGCTCCCGTCAAAGCCGGTCTTGAGGATGACATAGGTGTGGATGGCGTTCCCCTTCACATCGTGCGGCAGACCGATGGCCGCAGCTTCGGCAACAGCAGGATGGCTGACCAGCGCGCTCTCAATTTCCGCCGTCCCCAGACGATACCCCGACACTTTCAGCACATCATCGACACGACCTATCACCCAGTAATATCCGTCCTCGTCCCTCCGCGCAGAATCACCCGTCAGGTACAAGCCCGGGTATTTGCTCCAGTACTGCTGGACGTACCGATCCGGGTCCTTGTATATTGTGCGAATCATCGCAGGCCAGGGCTTTTTGATCACCAGGAACCCCTCCTCGTTTGCAGCTACCGGCTTCCCTTCTTCGTTGAGGATGTCCATTTCTACACCGGGGAACGGCAGCGTTCCCGAACCGGGTTTGAGCGTTACACACGGCATCGGCGTGATCATGAACATGCCCGTCTCGGTTTGCCACCATGTATCCATAATCGGACAACGGCTCTTCCCGATCACCCGGTGGTACCATTTCCAGGCTTCCGGATTGATGGGTTCACCGACGGACCCTAGCAGTCGGAGCGACGACAGGTCGTGCCTGTTGGGCCAGGCCTCCCCGAAGCGCATCAAACCGCGGATCGCCGTCGGCGCCGTGTACAAAATGTTTATGCCGTATTTCTCTATCATCTGCCACCAGCGATTGGGATACGGATATGTCGGCGCACCCTCATACATGAACGATGTTGCGCCATTGAGAAGAGGGCCGTAGACTATATAGCTGTGGCCGGTGATCCACCCTGGATCTGCTGCACACCAGTACCGATCCTCGTCATGGATATCGAATACGTACTTCAACGTGGTGTACGTCCCCACCATGTACCCGCCATGCGTGTGCAGAATTGCCTTCGGCTTGCCCGTAGTACCCGACGTGTAGAGGATAAAGAGAGGGTCTTCCGCATCCATTTCTTCGATTCGGCAGCCACCGCCTGCAATCGGCAGCGCCATGAGTTCGTGATACCACATATCACGACCCGATTCCATGTTCACCGGTTCGCCTGTACGTTTCACCACCAGGACACTCTCGACACTGGCTGCCCGCTGCAAGGCTTCATCGGCAATAGCCTTCAGCGGGACGATCTTCCCGCGCTGGTATCCCCCATCAGCAACAATAAGAACCTTCGAATGGCTGTCCTCCAGACGTTCGTGAAGCGCCTCTACCGTGAAACCGCCGTACACCACCGAGTGAATCGCGCCGATGCGTGCACATGCGAGCATACCGATCACCAGTTCGGGTATACGACCCATATACAGTGTTACACGATCGCCTTTCTGAACCCCAAGACTCCGCAAGACATTCGAGAATCGGCAGGTCTCACGCCGCAACGCGAAGTACGAAAAAGAGCGGAATTCTCCTTTCTCACCTTCCCACAACAGCGCGAGTTTGTTGCGCCGTGATGTCTGTGCATGACGATCGAGACAATTGTACACGATGTTGGTTTTGCCACCAACAAACCACTTGTAGAACGGCTTCTGTCGATCGTCGAGCACACGCTCCCAGTGTGTAAACCAATGCAGCTCGCTCGCCTCCGCCGCCCAAAATCCTTCGAGATCATGGCCCGCCTTCGCGGCAAGTTCGTCCCAATTGGCCACCGTGGCGCGACGGAGAACGTCATCGGAAGGGATGAACAATTCACCTGATAACGGTTTGTCTGACATGAACGGCTCCGAGAATTAGGGGATGACGGAAAGACACCTTCGCTACATTAACAGTGAAAAACACTCGGTCGTTCCTGTAACCCGCACCATCGGCTCGATTAGAACATTGTCTGATTCCACCTCGACCACGGCTTCAAAAAAACGTAGCTGCTTCGCCGGGAGAAGTGTGAAGGCGGCGGTCAGTATCGACTTCCAATCCTCCGAACGACCGCTGCCGAGATTGACAATGTACTCGATTCTGTGGGTCTCGGCTACGGACGCCAGAGTGTCAAGTATGGATTCAGCAATTCGCTTTTCCCTCGTAAGAAGACGTTCCAACGCCTTCACGTCGATACGCTTCGCCGGCGATGCATGGCGTCCCCTCTCGGAATCATGCCGCCCGGCACGCTGGGGAGACGTTTCGGAACCCATGCGCTGCACCTTTTCATCCAATACCGAAACAGTACAACGCCACGTCGTGGTCTTGCCGAGGCTCAACGCAAGCTCCAACAAAGCATGAAGCCTGAACTCCACCCGCCGTGAGAGGTCATCCTTTCCAAGCACCGCAGTGCCAAATTCAGCGGGAAGCACAAGACTATCGAGACGGAGCCGGTTCACGATCTGCTCGTGCATGCCCCGCATCCTGATGGAATCGGTCTTGTTCAGCAAGAGCATTCCGTTCTTGCTGACGCTGAATATATCAGGGTTGAGCTCGCTCATGTAGAAGCGCATTCCCGCGTGGTCGAAGGCGAACATCCTGGAACGCTGGTCCAACCCCCGCCCATCGATAATGAACGGCTCCGGGCTGGGAGAATCGCTCAACGGTATGAGCGACACGGCATGTATGTAGGACTGTTGATCTTCAAACAAATAAGATTCACGGCGCTGCAGCACTTTCGGTGCCGGCGGTGCTGACGGTTCACTGTTCACCCGTCGCGGTGCGGCT
Source organism: Ignavibacteriota bacterium (assembly GCA_963849385.1). GTDB lineage: Bacteria > Bacteroidota > Ignavibacteria > UBA10030 > UBA6906 > Fen-1255. Next base: position 175,031 of record CAWKHH010000005.1, read on the forward strand.
TGTGGTTCAAGGCGGTATGCCGGAGGTGTCGATCTGGGCGCCGGTGGAGGTGTGGGTCCGGATTTGGACGCAGGCGGAGGTGTCAGCCTGGGTGCCGTCGCCGGTGGAGGTGTCGGTCCGGGTTCGGACGCAGGCGGAGGTGTCGATCTGGGCGCCGGCAATGGTGGAGGTGATGGTCCGGGCTCGGACGCAGGCGGAGGTGTCGGCCTGGGCGCCGGCAATGGTGGAGGTGATGGTCCGGGCTCGGACGCAGGCGGAGGTGTCGGCCTGGGCGCCGGTGGAAGTGTTGGCCCGGGTTCGGATGCAGGCGGAGGTGTCGGCCTGGGCGCCGGTGGAGGTGTTGGCCCGGGTTCGGATGCAGGCGGAGGCGTCGATCTGGGCGCCGGCGATGGCGGGGGTGCTGGTCTGGGCGTCGATGTTCCTGTTGGTGCTGCTAGTGTTGGTCGTGGGGTTGCTGTTGCGATTGGTGGTGATGCCGGTATCGGTGATGACACCTGAGCAACCCTCTCGGTCGCCGGAATTGGTGATTTTGTCCGAACGGGCGGTTTAGGAGGCGTGATTCGTGAATCATACTGCTCGAGAAACCGCTGAAGGGCCTCGGTAGCCGCAGTCAACACCTCTTGAACCTCTCTCTCTTCACACTGCGCCAAAGCCCTCTGTATCCCTTCATTTCGGGCAATTAAGAGCAATAATTCTCCCAGAGCTGCGGTCCCCGCTTTCTCTTTCATCCGATACCCTCCTCAATTCATTCCATCAGCCGTGTACTTAGGCGAAGATACGCAATGCGTGGAAGAACATCAAACTTGCGGTTCGACCTGACTTTTGGTAGGTTTAAGTGCTTCCCTGACTCTTCCGATCACACTACGGCATCATACTATTGAGCACCAGGTCGCCGCGAAACCTCCCTGACGACGAACTCATTCATGTCGCCCGCGATGGCGACAATGTAGCGTTCACCGAGCTCGTCAGGCGGTACGAAGACACGGTGTACCGTTTCTCATACAAGATCTGCCGCGACCCCGAAAAGGCCGCAGAAACGTTGCAGGACACTTTTGTCAACGTTTTCCGGAAACTGAGGACGTTTGACGGAAAGTCAAAATTCAGCACATGGCTCTATACAATTGTCACCAACAATTGCCTCATGAAGCGGAGAAAGCGCAAAGGTGAACTGCTGGAGGAATCACTCGAAGCGTACGATCATCCACAGCATCAGCATACGGACGGACGGCAGGTACGGCCTCTGAGCATGGACGAAACACCAGCGGATCTTGTAATCGGCAAAGAGCTGCGCGAAGTCCTCGACCGTGCGATTACACGTTTGCCGGAAGACTATCGGGTGGTTTTCGTCATGAGGGATATCGAGGGGCAATCGAATGAGGAGACCTCCCGTGCCCTGGGTCTTTCCGTTGAAGCGACAAAATCACGTCTCCGCCGGGCCCGTGCATTCCTTCGTGAACAACTCGAACCATATGTGCATGCCCCGGCAAGGATAGCATGATGAAATGCGACGAAGTCTACCTGCACATCTGTGACAGTCTTGATGAGGACCTGGGCTTCACCCCAGCGCCGCGAATCAAGACGATGCTTAACGATGCCCGGAGTGCCAGACCTACCTCAGTTCGTTGAAGGCCACAATTGCACTATACCGCGCGGTCCCTGTACCGAAGCTTCCAGCACAGGCACACAAGGATTTGTTCAAGACGATATCGGCCCTGACTGTCAGCGCTGAACAAGCGTGCCAACAACCCCGGAAGTCGCCCAAGAAGAACCCTCCCAGAGATCGCAGATGATGCAAATCATCCTCTTCCTTCTTGGGGGGGTTGCACTCCTCTTCATCATTGTTCAAATTGCCATACTGGCGTACACACGGAAGCAACTTGGCCGGGAGGTGGAAAACCTTAAGGGAGCCGTCGGTGAAGCAGTGCGGACGGGTGAACGGGTGGTCGCATACTTCTACGCTCCGTCGTGCTCCGTCTCCCGCACTCAGACCCCCATCATCGACAAGCTCGCCGTCGAATTGCAGAACGTTTACAGCATTGATATCACCGAGGAATTCGAAACGGCGCGTGCAATCGGCGTCCACACGACACCTACGATAGTGATCTTCGAAGGAGGGGAAATCCGCGACTTCCTGGTAGGATCGACAACTGAACAAATGCTACGCGAAGCACTATTGTGATTTTGCCAGCTTGCTCTTCCGCCAGCCGAATGCGAAGTACACCACCAGACCCATCAAAAGCCAGATCCCAAACCGCACCCAGGTTATCCAGGGAAGGCCCGCCATAAGGTAGAGACAGCTCCCGATGCCGAGGAGTGGAATGACGGGCACCCAGGGCGTTTTGAAGACTCGAACCCGATCCGGGTCTTTGTACCGGAGCACGATCACCCCCACACAGACAAGTACGAACGCAAACAACGTTCCGATATTTGTAAGCTCGACAATCTCATTGATGTTGGCTATAGCTGCGGTTACCGCCACTGCTACTCCGGTCCAGAGCGTGGTCACATGTGGTGTCCTGTACTTCGGATGGACCTTTGCGAAGTATTCGGGGAGCAGCCCATCCCGTGACATAGAAAAGAAGATCCTGGGCTGACCATACTGGAACACCAGCAACACCGCACTCATCGAAACGACTGCTCCCAACGCTACGACACCGGCGGAAAAATCCGCATGGACATAGGCGAACGCGGCCGCCAGGGGATCTGCTACGCCCAGCTGCTGCCAGGGCACCATGCCCGTCAGCACAAGCGCCACAGCTATGTACATCACAGTGCAGATGACAAGTGACCCGATGATCCCGATCGGAAGATCCCGTTCAGGCCGCTTGCATTCTTCTGCAGCTGTGGAGATCGCATCGAAACCGATGTAAGCGAAAAATATCAGGCTTGCTCCCACCCAGACGCCGGAGAAGCCGTTCGGCATGAAGGGTGACCAGTTTTCCGGCTTAACGAATTTTGCGCCTGCGTAGATAAAGAAGCAGAGAATCAACAGCTTAATGCCGACCATCACATTGTTGACGCGTGCCGATTCCTTGACCCCGACGATGAGCAACCAGGTGATCAGGGCGACGATGCCTACTGCAAGAAAGTTGAAGATCACCGGTATGCCTGCGATAACAGGATGCGTGGTCCACGCTTCATGGGCAAGCAATATGGCAGGGTCAGCACTTCCGCCCGCCTTGGCCACAATGTCGGCTGCTTGCACCGCGGAGCGATAGTCGACTGACAACCAGGCCGGGATATGCCAGCCAAGACCGGCACACAGCTGATGGAAATACGCCGCCCATGCTATCGCCACGGCCACGTTCCCCACGGCATACTCTATGATGAGGTCCCATCCGATAATCCACGCCACGATCTCACCAAGGGTGGCATAGGAATACGTGTATGCGCTTCCGGAGATCGGCACCAGAGAAGCAAACTCCGCGTAACAGAGGCCGCAGAACGCACACGCAACAGCGGTAAAGATGAACGAGACAACGATCGCCGGGCCGGCACCCGGTCGCGCAAGATCACCGGCCACGGCTGTGCCGATCGTCGCAAAAATCCCCGCGCCGATGATTGCACCTATACCCAGCATCAGCACATCAAACCCGCCGAGTGCGCGCTTCAACTGATGTTGAGGTTCTGCTGCATCCGCCAGAATGCGGTCCAGGCTTTTCGTCCGGAACAATCGCTGTAACATCAAGTATGCCCCAGTGAATTATGAACTGAGAATTCCGCACGCAGAATTCTTCATTGGTGGGTTTATGAAAACCGGTATTTCCGGTAGGTAGAAACACCTTCCTTGAGTACAACCTTGAAGAATCCGGCAACCGGTACGGCAAGCAACATGCCCAAGATCCCGAACAGCTCGCCGCCGATCATGATCGCGATCAGCACAAGCACCGGATGCAGCTCCACACTCGATGCAACAACTAATGGCTGCACCGCAAAATCGTCGACGAGTTTCAAAATGACAAAGGCAATGACAACGGCGACGGCACTCCCCATACTTCCGCTGTTCAACACGGCAACCAATGCCGCGGGTACCATTCCGGCAATCGGACCGACATACGGAATCAGGTTCGCGAGTCCCGCAAACGCTCCGAGAAACACGAAATAGTTCACACCGAGAATCCAGAGGGCGATAATGGAAAGAACACCAAAGGTCAGCGCATCCACAAACTGGCCGCGCAAGTAGTTCCCAAGCTGAACGTCCATTTTGTACAGAAGGTCCAGCGTGAATTCAAAGTACCGGTTCGGCACCATGCTGACAACCCTCTTTTTCAGTTCACGCCCGTCCTTCAGGAAAAAAAACATCATAAAGGGGATCGTCACCACGGAGATTATAAGTTCCAGCATATCCTTCACCAGAAACTCGAACACCTTCTCGCCGATGGTTCGTTTGAATTCTTCGATCTTGGCCCCGAGATCGAGAGATCCGAGCCCCAGGAATGACAGCCGATCTCTCAAGGTTCGCTGAATATCATCGATGGCTGTCTCAGCCACCTGTGTTGTCGCCCCCGATTGCAGGGCCTGCACCTGATGGACGATCACGGGAACGAGCAGAACAGCAAGCACGGTTATGATTCCGCCGAGAACCAGGAGGACCAGCAGAGTCGCGAGGCCGCGATGAATACCACGGGATTCGAGCGCAGTGACCACCGGATCCAGGATGTAGGCCAGCAGAAGAGAGATAATGACAACCTGGGCAGCCTTACCGACAAAGAGCAGGACGATTGCTATGGCAAACGCGATCAGCAACGGTGCCAGTTCCCAGATCGGACGCGATTTTGCTGGCGTCATGGCCGATCTGCTATGGGCTGTGAACCACGGGCGCGGTGCAGATCTTCCGAGAGTGCTTGCATCTGCTGATTCGCTTTGCGCAACCGGTCGCCGATGATCTTTGCCACTCGGACGACGATCTTGACACCGAATCGTGGATCCCGCTCGATCAGAGAAAACAGGTCGGATTGGAAGAACCCGAAAATGATGCAATGGCTCCGGGCAATAACAGTTGCAGACCGGGGTGTTTCATCAAGGAGAGAGACTTCCCCGAAGAAATCGCCGTCCGACAGCGCCGAAAGCTGGATGTTGTCCGGTTCAGTGACCACTATGGCTTTCCCATTCTGGATGATGTACATCCCCAGCCCGGGTTCATCCTGACGGATGATGACTTCATCGGGGATATATTCGCGCCGGTGAAGAACGCGCGCCACACCGGCCAGTTCGCGCTTGGAAAGGTCCTGAAATATGGGAATTCTCTCAAGGACAGTCAGAAGATGTTCACCTTCATGCGCCTTGCGGTGATATCCGAACACCCGTGCACGAAAATCGGTCATGCGCACCCCATGTGTGGTAGGATTAGTGCGCACAATATACACGTTTTCACGTAAACAATCACGCGATAGAACGCGCTGATATTGCGGCTGTCCCGTGACGCTCGACCATCTCACGCAGTTCCTCGATGCGAATGGGCTTGCTGATGTAGTCGTCCATCCCGCTCTGGAGGCATCGTTCACGATCTCCGAACATTGCATTGGCGGTCATGGCAATGATCCGGGGCCGGGCATCGGGCAGCATGGCCCCGACGATCCTCTGTGTCGCTTCAAGACCGTCCATGACCGGCATTTGCACATCCATGAATATCAGGTCGTACGGCCGTTGTGCAAGCGCATCCAGCACCTCCTGACCGTCTGCTACACAGTCGGTCCGATAACCCATTTTCCGCAAAATGGCGACCGCAAGTGCCTGATTCACCGGGTTGTCTTCGGCGATAAGAATGCGCAATGGAATGCGGGCTGCAAGCGTGGGGTCCAACACTTTGTCGTGTGAATTCCGCACCGGATGCGTGCATTGCGATCCCATGGTCAATGACATCATTTTCGCGAGAACGCCGCGCTTGATCGGCTTGTGCAAATGTCCCGCAAAGAATGCAGAGACTTCATCGACACGGGACGTGAGGGAACACGCCGACGCCAGCAGCAGATGGGGCAATCGTCCGCAGGACGGGATCGACCGAGCACGCCGTGCAAACTCAACCCCATCCATCTCCGGCATCAGAAGATCAACAAGCACCAGATCGAATTTCTCTCCACTCCGCAGCAGTTCCATGCCGGCACTGGCGCTTGTCGTCACTTTCGGCATCATACCCAGGCCTCTACATACGCCCTCAAGAACGTGTGCTTGCGTGGCATTGTCGTCAACAATCAACACCCTGCCGCCACGAAGCCCGTCGAGTCCTTCGACCTGCCGATGCGGCTGCACGGGATTCACATGCGAACGAACGGTAACGATGAATGTCGAACCCCTCTGCTCACAACTCTCAACGCGAATCGCCCCGCCCATCAGTTCGACCAGACGCTTCGATATCGCCAGTCCCAATCCCGTACCGCCAAATTTTCTCGTGATCGAGAGATCTGCCTGGGTGAACGGTTGGAACAACCTGCCGAGACTCTCCGGAGACATCCCGATGCCCGTATCCCGCACCTTGATCTGCAGTTCGACTGTGTCCCCTTCCGAAGAATGCGCCTCCACAGAGACACAGACCTCACCTGCCGGCGTGAACTTCACCGCATTGCCTATCAGATTGACAAAAACCTGGCGAAGCCGCGTAACATCGCCTACAAGAATGTCCGGCACAGAGGGATCGATCGTCCCGACGAGCTCGACCCCTTTTTCCGCCGCGCGGGAAGCAAACAACTCCAACGCTTCTTCAACGCACGACGTCAACGAGAAGGGTTGCTGTTCAAGCTCAATGCGTCCGGACTCGATTTTCGAAAAATCCAGGATATCGTTGAGGATCGCAAGGAGCGATTCTCCGCTTCGGCGAACAACCTCTGCAAACTCCCTTTGCTCTGCTGTGAGCGGCGTTTCCAGCAGGAGACTGGTCATCCCGATAACACCGTTCATTGGCGTGCGGATCTCATGGCTCATGACTGCGAGGAAACTCGCCTTGGCGCGGCTTGCCTCTTCCGCTGCATCCTTCGCAATGCGTAGCTGCTCAGCGTGCTGACGGAGCGCCTCCTCAGCCCGATGCTTTTCTGTGAAATCGCGGAAGATGCCGAACGTCCCGGTGAGTTCCCCCTTGCCGTCAAACTGAGGAGTGGCAGTAATCAAAATCATGCGCACCTGACCGTCCGGCCGGAGAATCTCTATCGGGTAATTCCCCTTCACGCCGTTTCGACGCATCTCTGTTTGAGACTTAATTGACGCAAATGTCTCGGGTGAAGTGAACTCGCCCAGAGAACGGCCATCCAATTCGCCCGGCCCAACACCGAACAACGCCTCTGCGGAAGGATTGGCAAATGTGAACCGTTCTTCAAGGTCTGCGAACACGATCCCTTCGCCGGTGTTCTCAATCAGTGCACGATGGAGCTGCTCGCTTTCGCGGAGTTTACGATCCATCTTGTGTCGAAAAATAGCCATCTCTACGGTTGCGACAAGTTCCCGCTCATCGAACGGCTTGAGCACGTACCCGAATGGCCCAATTTCCTTGGCTCTCCGCAACGTCTCTTTGTCTGAATACGACGTTACGAAAATCACAGGGATATCAGCATCTTTTCGAATCTGTTCGGCAGCGCTAATGCCGTCAAATTCACTGTCCATGCCGATATCCATCAGTACGAGATCAGGCTTCTGCTCCAGGGAAACACGCACCGCATCAATACCCCGGCCGACATTGCCCACGACAACGTATCCAAGGGCTGTCATGCGACGTGAGAGATCTGCGGCGACGATGCGCTCGTCGTCAGCAATGACGATCCTCAAATGCTCTATCTCAGCCTGAATGCTCATACATCGGACAAGGGTAACAATCGCCATACCAGTTCAATGGATGAAGTAATCCAGGCGAAATCGGCCAAATCAGGCCGGAATCGACGGAATTGAAGTGCGGAGAGAACTTGAAGATAGCTAGCGAAGAGAGGTTTGAAGAATTTCTACGTATCTCGATCGTACTGAAACATCCCTGCAATGCACAACCCCTGCCACGTATCTGCCAACACGGACCAGAGCGATTTCGCCCTGATGTGCGTCCCGTATCGTTTGGAAACTGCCATTGAAGGGCGTGATGTGATTCACCCCGGCTAACGCGCCAACCATAGACGCCGCCGAGGAGTCTGATGCAGCCGGAATCACGAAGATCTCAAAGAGCTCCTTCGTGCCGTACCGGGCAGTGTACGCCCCGTGCAAGAACGTGTACCCGAGGTAGCTTTCGGCGATGTATTGCTCCGAATTCGGGACGCGCCCCCCAGCCGGCAGGAGTGCCAGCGCACCGGGCCACGATGCCCGTTGCCCAATGGCAGCATCCAATTTCCGGGCGATCACAAGCATTGAATCTCTGACCGCACCACCGGTCTGATTGGACGAGAGCTTTACATAGTATTTCCCCGCCAGGAAGTTGACGATCCCTTCCTCTGCGTATCCCTGTGTCCCGATTTCAACATAGTTCATACCTGGCGAGCGTTCTTGTGAATATATGCCAAAAGCATTCTCGGGTGTGTCGTGCGTATATACCTCCGCCCGGACTTCGACACTATCCCTGGAACGGTAGTATGCAATGTGGAGATCCACAAATCCGTAGGAGACAAAAAGATCGGCAGCTCCGTCGATGAAGTCCCAGAGGTTTGACGGTTCATAGACTGCCGTCTCCGTAGTCAGTGCAAAACCGGAAACCTCCGGAAAGTGTATAGGAGATCCCCCGCCACGTCGGGCGGCGTGCATCATGCTGACGTCGAACGGCAAACACAAAGCAAGTGCAACACACACAGAGACAAACTTATGCAAGGAATTCCTCCGGGATATCCGCAACACGTCTCACATCGGCAATACGGGAGGCAACATCAAACCCTTTTGCACATGATGCCGTACATGACTCACACGAGGTGCACGCATCCTTCTCCGGCGAAAGGGTATTGAGAAGTTCACGGGCCATGGCAAGATCCTGATACCCGTACGTGTACATGTACGCGCGCATGAATCCGGGGATGGGCAAGCGACGAGGGCACCCCTCAATGCACGTCCCACAGCTATCGCAGTACAGTCCACCCTCGGAAGGTCCGTAAGCGATTGAAGCCCGCTCTTCTTCCGTCAGAACCAGATCTTCGTTCACGCGGGCATTTGCGGCAAGTGCCTCAAATGAGGTAACCCCTGGAATTGCGGTCGTCACGTGCGGATTCTGTAATGTCCACTTCAAAGCAGCGGTGCAGTTTATTGGATGCTTCCGTTCTTTGTCGTGGAACCCCCCCGCCATTGTTTTCATTGCAACAACACCGATGCCAGCTTTGCCGGCGCGGGTAACGGCGTTCTGAAGAGCGTCGCGGTACCCCTGCCGGAAGTTGATGGCCGTGAGCACCACTTCAATGACTTTGCTTTCGACTGCAGCATCGAGTACCTCAGGTTCGTTTTCGTGCGTCGATACTCCAATGTGCAGTGTCCGCCCGGAACTCTTTGCGGTTCCCAGCGCTTCGAGCATGGTCGGGTTCAACACGTCTCCGCGGGAAGTGACGCTGTGAAGGTACAGGATATCCACATGGTCCAGTTGCAGACGCTGAAGACTCAGGTCGAGTTTTCTGAGCCAAGCCGTCACAGCCGCCTTCCCTTCTCCACCCTCCGTCGGCACTTTAGTGGCGATGACGTAGGCATCGCGCTTGTAGTCTTTCAACACATTCCCCAGCATTTCTTCATTGCGGCCTTTTTGGTACCCATGGGCGGTATCCAGGTGCACCATGCCGGCGGCCAGGGCTGCACGAACGAGCGCAGGATTGTCGGCACGCATGACTCCCATGCTGACGACAGGAAGCTCAATCCCCGTATCACCGAGTTTTCGCTTGATTAACGGCTTCGTTCCGGCGGGAGTGTCCCCGATCGTCGCTGACGCCTTCGCAGATGACCCAATCGACATCAGCGCACCGGATGCCCCGATGAGCGAAGACTTGAGAAACTTTCGGCGGTTGGAAGTATGCATTCGTGCTCCCGCAAATAGTGATACAAAGAATTCCCTTCTATGCCAGCGGCGGCGACATTCTTTCGGCAGAAACGAGACGCTGACGCGTCACCTCAAGAATACCCCCGAGACCCAGCAGCAGCCCGGCAATAATCACCAACGGGCCCAGGTAGGGCACAAAGGTCAGCACTTGCACCAGAACTATTCCGGCAATCACGGCGAGGATCAAGCGCCCCGTGGTCGCAGGCATGAACACCCTCTGGCCGACGACTATGCCGAGAACCATCTGCGAGAGATAGAGAGACCAGAAGTACAGCGTCAACAGAAACACGCCGAGCGGAATGCCGATCAAAGTGGCGCACAATGCCACAGCGACAATGGGAGTGGCGATGATTCCCACAAACCCCCAGAGCAGACTCCACCAGGGATGTTGCCATACCGCCGATCCCACATCTCCGACTGTAACGGGGCACAACAGGATCAGCACGATCGCGGATACTATGAGACTCAGCGCCCAGATCAGCTTAAACCAGAAGTGGATCGCGGAGAGACCGAAAATGGTGCCACGCGTCTCCCGTTTTTCCGTGGTGATTTCCACCGTTCCATCCACCGTTCCGGAGGCAATTTGCGCTCGGTCAGGATGCTCGAGTGTGGCATGAAGTCCACCGCTGATTCTTGCACCATGGATTGTCGAAATTCCACCACCGGCAAATTTCACGTCCCCCCTGACATTTCCGCTGATCTGGGCCTCTCCACCTGCAATCATGACTTGGTGCTCCACCAGACCGTCAATGCGGAGATCGCTTCCTGCAGCCAGCACACCACCGCCGACCTCCGAAGTTTTTGAGAGGCGGATGCTCCCTCCTGCAGCCGTGAGATTCTTGCCAATACTCCCGCTGCACTCAATACTCCCTCCCGCAGCCCGCACGTCGTCGCTCACACGCCCGTTGATGATTACCGACCCCCCCGCCACAATAAGATCACCGTTGACCGTTCCATCAATCTGGACCATCCCTCCGGCTGCATACACATCGCCGTTGACTGTCCCGAGGATCATCACCTGATCTCCAGAAGCAAAGTACCACCCCTCGTGCACTTCATCGGCGGGCAAAACAACGCGCTTTATCACACCGCTCTTTCCATCCCCCGCGCACCCCACCAGCAACAGTGACGCCAACATCACCAAGAGTATGCACAATAGCATGGCTTTCATAATGGACTCGACCTTCTCTCGATGTCAGGAATCGCGGTTATCCCCCATAGTGATACGGCGGATCCACTCGCCAGGTTTCTCACCGTCAACATATGTGAGGAAAGAAAGGATCTGTGGCTCAGGCAACCCGTGCGGTGTGCAATCAGCAGAGCGCTCCTCGCTAGGGAACGTACAGATGGCGTTTGATCTTCTGCGTCGGTGTCTTCTGAAACGGTTCCGCCTGCTCGATGATCTTGTGAATGCGTGAATACAACGGAACTCGCTCATTGATTTCCTGCTGGAGATCTGAAAGCATGCCGTTAATGAGTGTGCGGATGTCCGTCTCGCCAATTGAGTGCAGAGCTTTTTGTAGTTTTTCGTAATCGAGGTAGACGAGCGCAACGAGGCGGTTCTGGTGTTCATAGACGACTGATTCGCTCACCGTGTCGAACTCGTTGATAATCGATTCCAATTCTTCAGGATAAATATTCTTGCCACTCGGCCCAAGAATCATATTCTTCGAACGACCCTTTATGAAGATGTACCCGTCGGATGCCATAGCCCCGAGGTCTCCTGTCTTCAACCACCCATCGTCAGTAAAGACCTCCCGCGTTCGTTCCGGGTCTTTGTAGTAGCCAAGCATGACGGTGGGACCTTTCACCTGTATCTCCCCTTCACCCGTTTCTTTCTGGGGATCAGCAATTCGAATCTGGGTCCCGGGAAGCGCCGGACCGGTGGAGCGGTACCGGGTGTCTGAAGGGTGCGTACCGGCGATAAGCGGCGCAGTTTCGGTCAGACCATAGCCAATAGCATACGGAAATTTAGCTTCGCGCAGGAACAGCTCAACGTCCGGTGCCAGTGGCGCTCCGCCAATGGCAAAAATCCGAAGTTGTCCTCCGAACGTCTTCATGAGTTTTCTGCCTGCTATCCGATGAAGCCCCTTGCGTATGAGAGGAATACCGTATAGCCGCCGGAGGAGAGGTGTGCGAGTAAGCTCCTGATAAATTTTCGCCTTGTAAATCTTTTCTATGATCAACGGCACCGACAGCATGATCGTCGGCCGCACCTTTTCGAGCGCGGGCAGCAATACGGCTGCGGTCGGCGGTTTCTGCATATAATAGACGGATGCGCCGACCATAAGCGGCGTTACGAGTCCAAGAGTGCACTCATACGTGTGGGAAAGAGGAAGTACCGACAACAGCCGATCGTGCATTTCCAGAGGCACGATCTGCAGCAGCGCATATGCGTCGGAGAGAATATTCCCATGGGTTAACATCACACCCTTGGAGTGCCCGGTCGTCCCCGATGTGTACACAATCACTGCCAGGTCACCCAGAGCGGGCGCGATTGCCGCCGGCCCGGCCACCACATCTTCACGAAGCACCGACTGGCGATCATAGCTGCCAACCAGCGTGAAATCGTCGAGCAGGACAACTGGCCCTGTCTCCTGCGGAGTGAGATCCGCCAGTTTGTCGCGCAGGCGCGATGTCGTGAACACCACCCGCGCTTCTGCGTGGCGGATAATGCGCCCGACGTCACCAGCGGGAAAATCCGGAAGAATCGGCACCGCCACCGCTCCCATCATGGTGATGCCAAAATAGGCCATCCCCCATTGCGGCGAATTCTCTCCGAAGATGGCAACACGGTCTCCGCGCTGGACACCCAGCGATGTCAGGTATGCCGAGATCTGGCGTGAACGACGTAGAACGACCTCGTACGAATAGCTTTCGCCTTCGATGGTTGCCAGAGCTGGGCGGGCGGGATGGTTCTTCGCGGTGCGTTCGATCAGTTCGCGCAACGTGACAGGCATGGTACCAATGGATGGAGTAGGCATACTGGTATAAGATACCAAGATATGCAGAAAGGGTCAAGGGGAAGCCAGGGACTTCAACCAGTCACTCGCGAAAGATCGCGAGATTTCTATGGCCTCGTTGCCCGCACGGAAGGCATGTTTCAACTTTCTTTCACCAACTTCGTGCCAAAATCGACCCCATGAAGATGCCCTGCTGCGACGCCCGTTTCCCTACCGACGCTAGTTGTCCCGTTCTGTGGTACTTGAGCTGTGCTTCACCAGCTTCGCTTCCACAAGAAAAATCACACCTTCTGCGATATTCGTGGCGTGATCGGCCATGCGTTCGACGTGGTGAATCAACATGAGTACGTGGGCACCTGGCTCGAGCAGCGTGTTGTCATTGCGCATCGCCCGGACGATTGTCTCGAACGTATCACGGCCGAGGTTGTCAACAACATCATCGCTGGAGATCACTCGCTCTGCAAGCGAAGACCTGCCAGCCATGAAACTCTCCAGGCTGTCGTGCACCATGATCCTCGCAATCTGCATCATTTCGTGCAGCGGCAGACTGCGGAGAAACGTGGTGAAGTCTGAGAGAGCATCAGTCCGTTCAGCAATATTGACAGCAATATCGCCTATGCGCTCGAGCTGTATGTTGATTTGCAGTGCTGCCATAAGAAGCCGGAGGTCCACCGCAACTGGCTGTGCAAGTGCCAGTATTCTTTGACATTGCTTGTCAATGGCGTTGTCCATCATGTCGACCTCGGCGTCACGTTCAATCACCGTGCGGGCAAGGTCACGCCCCCCGTTGAACAACGATTCACAGGCATCCTCAAGCTGATGATCCACGAGGCCACCCATATCCACAAGACGTTGCTTGAGATCCTCAAGCTCCTTTGCAAAATGTCTTTCCATGCGTTTCCCCTGGTTGTCTACCCGAATCTGCCGGTGACGTAGTCTTCGGTCTGCTTTTTTCCGGGGGAGGTGAAGATCTTTCGTGTCTCGTCAATCTCGATCAATTCTCCCATGTAGAAAAACGCCGTGAAATCGCTCACGCGAGCCGCTTGCTGCATGTTGTGCGTCACGATCACGATGGTATAGTTTTCCTTGAACTCATAAATCAATTCTTCGATCTTCGCCGTGGCGATCGGGTCAAGTGCACTTGCGGGCTCATCCATCAGCAGAACTTCAGGATCGACGGCGAGTGCCCGGGCGATACACAGGCGTTGCTGTTGCCCGCCCGAAAGCGACATTGCGTTTTTGCTGAGTTCATCTTTCACTTCATCCCAGAGCGCTGCCTTCTTCAGCGTCTCCTCCACAATCTCATCGAGCCGTTTGCGATCGCGCAATCCATTGATGCGAGGGCCGTAGGCGACGTTTTCAAAGATCGATTTCGGAAACGGGTTGGACTTCTGAAAGATCATGCCGATGCGCTTTCTCAGCTCGACAACGTCAACCCGCCGATCATAGACGTCGATATCGTCCACCAGCACTTTCCCATTGGTGGTCACCCGGTCGATCAGGTCGTTCATTCGGTTCAGCGAACGCAGAAACGTCGATTTCCCGCATCCCGAGGGCCCAATGAGTGCCGTGACCTTATTAGGAGGCATGTCGATGGAAATGTTGCGGAGCGCCTGCTTTGCGCCATAGTAGAGATTCAGGTCTCGCACTGAGATTTTTGCATCGTTTCTTTCGCTTTCGTTGAGCTGCATTGGCAATCTGTTACCCTTTCTTTCTCAAACGAACTCGGGCACGGAGAAAAATTGCAGAAAAGTTGAGCAAGAATGTCAGCAGGAGCAACACACACGTCGTCGCATACTGGATCCCACGGGTTGCATCCACGTTCGTCGATTGCGTGGACATGATATAGACGTGGTACCCCAGCTCCATGAATTGGTCGGAAAGACCCCCCGGCAGGTGTGGGAGGAAATAGGCCGCACCCGTGAAGAGGATCGGCGCCACTTCGCCCGCTCCCCGACTGACAGCGAGTACGCCTCCGGTGAGAATCCCGGTGAGGGAATTGGGGAGCACCACGTGCCAGATGGTCTGCCACTTCGTAGCACCCAGTGCGAGACTGGCGGCCCTGAGGTCTTGAGGAACAGTACGGATAGCTTCCTCCACCGAGACGATCACGACGGGTAATGTCAGCAAGGCCATTGTCATACTTGCCCACAATATGTTCGGCTGAGCCCATCGTAATTCCGCCCCTCCCGTGAGAACTTTGTCAAGTCCACCTCCGACAAACTGGACAAAGAAACCGAGGCCAAAGAGACCAAACACGATCGACGGAACACCGGCCAGTGTGTTGACTGCGAACCGAATAAGACGCGCAAGGAATGAACGTGTACTTGCGTATTCACTCAGGTACACAGCAGTCACCGTGCCAATCGGTACACCGGCAATAGACATGATCACAACGAGAAGCGCGGTCCCGACAATGGCGGGAAAAATCCCGCCGGCCGTCATCCCCTCCGAAGGAGCAGCGGACACAAACTCCCACGACAGCACATCCCATCCGCCGATGACGATTGTGCCCATAACAAAGAGCACGACCGCGACAATGGCAAACGCAGCGAACCCCGTAATGCTGACGAGGATTGCACCGACCATTTTCCGTTTGAGTCTCATCACTATGCACCGCGGAATCGCTTAAGTAATCGCTGGCGGATGAACAATTCTGCTCCCGCGTTCATGACAAATGTGAACACAAAGAGCAATGCACCGAGGAAGAACAGGACCGTATAGTGCGTGTCTCCAAAGACCACTTCCGCCATTTCTGCTCCAATCGTCGCAGACATCGTCCGGACGGGTTCGACCGGGTCGAGTGAGAGCAGGGCGGCATTGCCCGTCGCCATTAACACAATCATCGTTTCTCCGAATGCCCGCCCAAATCCAAGGACAATCGCAGCGAATACCCCCGGGGTTGCCGCCGGAAGTGTTACGAGGAACGCGGTCTGCCAGGGCGTGGCACCCAGAGCGAGGCTCGCCTCGGCCAAGTAAGCGGGAACTGCGGTCAACGAGTCTTCGGCGACGGTGTAGATGATCGGGATGACGGCGAGAGACATCGCAACCCCTCCCACAAACGCATTCAGACGATACTGAAACCCGAACATATCCTGGAGGAACGATGCCAGGACAACGAGAGCAAAGAAACCGATGACCACCGAAGGAAAGCCTGCGAGAATTTCGATCGCGGGTTTCAACACTTCCTTTGCCCACTTCGGCGCAAACGACGATGTGAAGAGCGCCGCCAGTATCGCAATGGGAGCTGCCAGCAAAATGGCGATCAACGTGACTTTGAATGAACCCATGATCAGCGGAAGCAATCCGTACTGCGGACGCGATGACACAGGCTGCCACGAAGTCGATGTGAGATTCTTCAGCGTAGCAGCACCTTCGCCTCCACTCGTCTCGGAGCGCATGGATTGCTCCTTGCCCTTGGAGATACTCAATGAGCTGGGACCGAGATTCTCTGCACCGTAGATTTCCACCTCGCCGCCATCTTGAGTGACGGACATCGCCCCGGAGGGAGAAAAAATGGGCAACGCCTCGCGGAACACGAACACAAAAATCAGCACAATGGTGGCGAGCGAAACGAAGGCCACCGTGGTAATGATCTTTTCTGCGAGGAATTCATTCCATCGGAAGCGCTTCTTGAGATCCGCCGGTGCGAGTCCCTTGCGCTGTCGCTTCATCTCCGGTCCCGGTTGATCCATGGCATGTCCTGGCTCTGATTTCTGCAAGTCCGCATTCCGCTCGAACAACAACGAGGCATCGGGGGTACTGTTCATGGTGATGGTCCCGCTTGGTCAAACGTGAAAAGACCAGAGAGCAGATAAAGAGGGGCGACTCCACGAGATGTCGCCCCTCGATCCATGCTTCGCTCCCTTAAGACGTCTGCACACACTAGCGAATCGGGAAATAGCCGACTTCTGACACGACCTTCTGCCCTTCTTCGCTCAGCGTCCAATCGATATAGTTCTTCAGTGCGCCGGTCGGCCGATTCCGCACGTACATATAGAGATACCTGCTGATGGGATAGTTGCCCGACTTGATATTCTCCATCGTCGGAGCATATGCCGGGGACGTCGCGTCCTTCTTGACCTTCACCTCACGGATCCCCTGGCCATACGCAGCGCCGCCGTATCCGATGCCGTTCTTGTCTTTTGCAACGGCATTCACCACCGCGGCCGTTCCGGGCATGCTCTGCACCGTCGACGTGTAGTCGTCGCCCAGCAAAACGTTGTCTTTGAAATACACGTATGTCCCGGAGCTGTTTTCGCGGCCGTAGAGGATGATCTTTTCATTCGGACCGCCTATGTCTTTCCAGTTGGTAATCTTCCCGGTATAGATGTCTTTGAGCTGCCCGAGCGAAAGCTCCTGGACCGGGCATCCGGAATTCACGTACACCGACAGTCCATCCAGCGCACTCTTGATTTCCACACCCCGTGTGCCGTACCGCTGCTTGAGCTTGTCGAACTCGCTTGGCTTCATCGGACGCGACGCATTGCAGATATCTGTTGCGCCGTTGATCAATGCCGAGATACCTACGCCCGATCCCCCACCGGTCACCTGAATGACGACGTCGGGATGGGCAACCATGTACTTCTCAGCCCAGCGCTGGGCGAGAATGACCATGGTATCTGATCCCTTGATAGTAATCTTGTCCTGACCCAACATGGTCGTGTTCACCACCATGGCAAGCACAAGAATGAGAATGCCGACATGTTTCATACGAAAACTCCTTGGTTGAACGTGAGAGAAAAGCGTCATCAGAACTTGTACTGCACTCGAAACGTGAACACGTTGTCTCGCGCATCTCCCGCATACGGAAAGAGCGACGACGAGCTGTTCGTGATCCCCGTAAGCTTCTCGTTGTTGATGATTTCGTAGTAGAGCATAAATTTCACATTGTCGTCCCAGTAGTGCACGAGACCGAGCCCCAGCGTCGAGTACTTGATATCCGTCGACGTCAGTCCGGTGGCACCGGAAGTATTCGTCGGCAGATAGTCTGCAGCGGCAACCTTCGAGTTGGGATCGTACTCGTCGTATTTCACAACAATCTGGTCGAAGGATCCGATGTTCTGCACATAGTACGCGTACCAACCTGCGAAGTCGCGTTGATACAAGGCCGTCGCCGGCTGGGCCGCGGGGCTGCTCGTTGTCGCATTTGTCCCCGGCTGTTTTCCGGAAATGTACTCACCGCGGATGATCGCTCCACCCAGCACCGGCACGTCCACGTACAATTGAGCGTCAAAACCGATATAGGTACGACCAACAGGTGCACTCAGATTTGAGCCGGTCGAATCGACAGTGAAACAGGGATTGCCGTTGCTGAGCGTACCCATTGTGTACAGATATTTTGTGTTATTTCTCACGCTCCCAAAATACCCCGACACTCCAAAGTCGAATGCGATCCCCGGCACATTTAGAGGAAGCTGCACAGCCAGGTGTCCGATCATGTCCTTCTCATTGTCATACTCGTTCGCCGTCGGACCGGAACCATTGAACACACCCACATCGGCTCTGAGGAAGCTCAGAGGACCCGACTGCGGGGCGTAGAACAACTTGCCGCCAAGCTCCCTTTCGCCCGGGAAAAGGGTCTGGTACATGCGGGACCGTTCCGGCGTTTCACGGCTGCTTGAAGAATAAGAAATCTCATAGCCAAACGGCCGATCGAAGATACCCATCTGCAGACCGAAGGACTTTGTCCATGGCTCGGTCACCGTCAAGTACGCTTCTTTTGTGGTGAATCCGGTCTGAATCGCATCGATCTGGAGGACAAACTGGGTGAGCACGTTGTCATACGTGACCTTCACCCGTCCACGACGAACCTGAAACATGTTTTTCACATTCGACGGGAAGGCACCACCCGAGAAATTTCCCTCGGGGTACACAGTATTGACCAGGTCAGTGAAGCGCCACTGCGGCTGCAGATAACCAGTAATCTTGATTTTTCGCAATGCATCGACATAGCCGCGGTACTCGGCGGCCGACTCGCTCACTCCCTGTAACGCCCCTTTTACTTCTTCCAGATCCTCCTTCGAGGCGACTTTTTCCTGTCCACAAGCAGGCTTGAGCCAGACAAAGGCAGATAACGCAATTGCCAATAGTAATCCTTGTTTCATTGTGTAATTCCAGAATGGTTGATAATACCAGTTGGCTCTTTGAGAACGCTCGTAATATAGATTTCTATCATTACTCCAATGTGAACCGTGTGTTAAGGAATTGTTAACTCGGTCAACCGGGCTTGCTTCTGGTGTTCGGGCAGTGTACCTTTTCCATGAAAAAAGGAGATGCAATGGGAAAACTCGCGAATCCGGCCTCTTTCGCAGGGGTTGTGCTCCTCGTCCTTGCCCCCTGCGGCGGTTGCACAACGCCATATCAGGGCATCAAAGTCCGTGCGCAATCACCGGATATCGACGAGGCATTCCGGAAACTCACCCTGGCTGTGACTACTGACGGGTACAGTATTGCCTCAGTGGATCCGGCCAGGCATACTCTGGAATCAGGCTGGAGAGACCTCGCAAACAAGGAGAATTCTCGGACGCCGACAGGAAAACGGGCAATGCAAAGATCGAAGGAAGAATAGCGCTCCGTCTGGATGAGCGCGGAAAGCTCTTCGATCTGTTCCTGACGCCGGTTTTGAGGTATTCACCTGACGGGGGGAAAACCACAGCAGGAAATCATCGCCGGTGTACACCATCCCCTGCGTGAGAAATGGGAGATGGTGATCTCGCGGCTGATCGAAAAGGAGATGAAAGAAGAAGACTAGATCGCTATGCCGCCGCCTTGAACGCCAGCCGGAAGGCTGCAGAAGAATGCTCCACTTCCATCGTACCGCCGAGTTGCGCAGCAAGCATCTTGACTATTTGCAGTCCGAGTCCACAGGATCCCTCCACCGTGAAGTCGGGAGGAAGCTTCTTGCCGTCATTAGAAACTTCCAGGGTGATCGTGCGGTCCTTCTGGTGTAACAACACCGAAACGGTTCCCCCCCCATGATCGGGAAAACCATGCTTGAAGGCGTTGGTGACAAGCTCGTTGACAATTAATCCCAAGGGAGCTGCCTGCCGGACATTAAGCACAATTTTCTCACATTGGACCTGGAGATCGATGGCACACCCCCGCGGACAATACGCAGCAAAAAGCGATGCAATGACATGGCGAAGATATTCGGAAAGTTGCACCTCACGCATCTCGCCTGTCTCGGCCAGGAGCTCGTACAGTTTCGCAACCGAGGTCACACGGTTCATGACCCGTTCGAGGCTTTCACGCGTCGTGGTTTCAGATGCATAGTCCGCTTCCAGCGACACAAGGCTCGTAATTACCGTGAGACTGTTTTTGATGCGATGGCGCAGTTCGCTCAGCAATGCCTCTTTTTCTGCAATAGCTTTCTGCATCCCTAGCTGGTTTTCTTTGGTCAAACTCAGCCGGGGTCTGCGCTTGCGTGATCGTTCGTATGGCGCCGTGCGTTTCACCGGCTTCGTTGTCTGCTTCCCGTTCATGCGTCGACTCTCAGTGGTTTTCCGTTGTCTCACAGTACTGTCCGCATCCAGATAGAAGATAGCCATTCGAGAACAGGAGAAAATTGACGGCGGTCACACGGAAGATCTCGCGTGAATGCACACATGCTACACACAGGGGTTCCACACTGTCACCCGTGTATGGCATCGAACATGGCGACGATGTTTTCAGGAGGGACGTCAGCCAGAATATTGTGCACCTGTTGGAAGACAAAACCGCCGCCGGGAGAGAGCACGCTCACCTGCTCGCGAACGTGACGCGCGACCTCATCGGGTGAGCTCCGGCCAAGAATCTCCCGCGTATCACACCCCCCACCCCAGAATGTCATGCGTCCGCCAAAATCTCTTTTCAAGCCCGCGGCATCCATTCCCCGGCAGGTGATCTGGACGGGATTGATTGCGTCCAGGCCGGCATCGATCAGGTCCGGCAGCAATTCCTGCACGCCTCCGCAGCAATGCAGCATCACTTTGACATCGGCGAGTTCTTTTGCACGATTCCACATGCGCGCATGATGGGGCTTAAAGAACGTGCGATACATCGCAGGCGAAATCTGGGGTCCCGTTTGCATTCCCAGGTCGTCACCAAATACAATGACGTCGATATACCGACCCACAGCCCGGAGATACTGTTCAAGATTGCGGAGATGCATGTTCACAAGGTGGGCAAGGAAGTCATGTGCGCGGTCCGGTTCACCGGCAAGGAGCATGAAGAATATGTCGTTGCGATAAACAAACTGACCGCATTCAAGGAGATTGCCCCCGAACAACCCGGTGATCGCACGATCTGTCTGGCCACGAAGCCGTCGCGCACCTTCTTCGAGCACCTGCATCCCGTCTACTCCGCCCACAATGGGTCCGGGAGGAGACGCGATCGCCGTCCACATGGACTCCTGAAATGCCTCGGCAAGATGAGCGTGGTCTGGCCTACCGTCCAGAAACGGATAATGCACCTGTTCAAAGAAAAGCGCGCTGTCAGGCATTTGCGCCAGCACATTGCCCCGGGCCGAGCGAATGATCCACCGGTTGCCGTCGCGCTCGGGAGCAAGCCAGACCGGAATCTGGCACGGGGTACCATCGGGAAGCACCCAGTCATGCCACCAACGGTCGTCGCATGCAAACGCTCGTCCAAGCTCAATGGTATCGATTTCGAACCGTTGGAGAACGTCCTCGTCCACCACGGCGAGTTGTTGAACGATATCGTACACGCGTATCGGCTTTCGCGGAAAGCCAAGATGATCGCGTAATCGGGCATACGCGATGGCATTGATGCCCGAAGAACGATGCCCTGAGAAATCAACCGGCACTCGATCGGGCTGGCGATGCTGCAGTGCGGCAAGAACACGTTCGCGTGAGGTCATGCGCAGGAGTTGCGGGATGTGAGGTGACAAGATGTTTATGTGTCGAAGAGTACGGAAAAAAACCGAGAAAGGCACCGGAGACCTCTATCCCAACACCTCCCCCAGCTTCTGGAGCAGCATGGTCGCCGTAAACGGCTTCTCAAGTAACGGCACGCCATGGAGAGTACCTGCCCCCGCCCGCTTTTCCTCGGTGTTCAGTCCGCTGCTGGCAATGACCTTTACGTCCGGATTCAGGAGCTGGATTGCACGAATGGCGGAAACACCATCGAGACGCGGCATCACGACATCCGTCAGCACCAAATCTATCGACTCCCCTTGCCTGGCGTACAACGCGACGGCCTCGACACCATCATTCGCTGTCAGCACGCGATATCCGTTGTCTTCAAGAGTGACCTTCGTGATTTCCCGCACGATCTGCTCGTCATCAACAACGAGAATCGTTTCCCCATGACCCCTTCTCATGGAGTCACCTGGTTGCTCGGGTCCCTCCTCACTTTCACTCACCACTGCCGGCAAATAGACTTCAAACACTGTCCCTTTCCCGACCTCGGATTGCACGCGGACAAATCCACCATGGCTTCGTACGATTGCCAGCACTGTCGAAAGCCCCAGCCCGGTTCCTCCGCCGATGTCCTTTGTGGTATAAAACGGCTCGAAGACCAACTCCCGCACCTCAGGCGGGATCCCCACACCGGTGTCGGAAACCTTCAGGAGGACGTACATCCCCGGGGCTGTACCACCGCTGTGAGCGGCAGACTGCGCATCCAGTGTGATGCTCTCAACGGAAATTGTCAGATCCCCACCCTCAGGCATGGCATCGCGGGCGTTCACACAGAGATTTAGCACTGCCTGGTGCAGTTGGGTTGCATCACCCATGACGCACGGCAGATCCTTTGGCGTGGTGATGTGGAACCGGATGCTCTTGGGAAAAGACTGTTCAATAATCGTGCGCATTTCACGAACAAGATGCCGGGGCTGCAGTATGATGCGGGCCCCTTCCACACCACGCCCGAACATCAAGACCTGCTTCACCATCTCCGCCCCCCGCCAGGCGCTTCTTTCCACCAGCGTCAGCATTTTCCGCGCATTCTCGTCTTTCGCGCCTTCCTTGAGAAGCCCCATCGCCAGCATGATGGGACCGAGTACGTTGTTCAGATCGTGCGCGATGCCCCCGGCAAGCATGCCGATACTCTCCATGCGTTGCGTGCGGATCAACTCCGCCTCCAGCAACTTTTTCTGGCTGATATCGGTATTGATCATCAGAATGGACCTGGGCACACCGTTCGCGTCACGGACCGGGGTCCAGCTGCTCTGGACGGTGATCTTCGCACCGCTCTTCGCGCGATGCACCATTTCTCCGGACCACCCCTCACACCGGGGCATCGCGGCGCGTGCGGCTGCATCCACGGAATCATCTCCGCCCATCACCAGTTCATGGATACTCTTCCCTACCGCTTCACCGGACGACCAACCATACAGTCGTTCAGCGCTCTTGTTCCAGTACAGGACTTCGCCACTCACAGCCGCTACCATAATGGCATCATGCGCCAGATCAAGCAAAGCGGCCTGTTCGGAAATGCGCTGCTCGGCCCTTTTCCGTTCCCCTATCTCTTCGGTAAGCTCTCCCGTGCGTTCCTGCACCTTGTGCTCGAGATTCTTGCTCAACGTCGCCAATTCATCCCGGGCACCCAAGAGCTCCTGCTGGTGGTGGAATTGGGTCTCGTACGTGTTGATGAAGAAGTTCAGTACCTGAAGGCGGTTGGCGTTGATGATATACGGCGTGCCGTGATACGTCACTTCGAAACCGCCGGCCTGTTCGTCACGAAGCCGTTCAGAACGGGTCGCCAGCATATGGCGGACACACTCGAGCAGATCTCTGGGTTCATACGGCTTGATGATATAGTTGTCGGCCCCCACGGACAGCCCGAGGAGTACATCGCCCGGTTCCGTCTGGGAGGTCAACAATACCACCAGGATGCCGCGGTACGCTTCGGTCGTCCGGATCTTGCGGCAGAGCCGGTAGCCATCGATCCCCGGCATTATGACATCACTGATGATCATGTCGGGTGAGAACTTCTCGAGAAGATCAAGCGCCTCCCCTCCGTTCGCCGCCCGCTGCACCTCGTATCCTGCTTGTTCGAGGACAACTTGCAGTTTCAGCGCGGCAACCGGTTCATCTTCGGCAATGAGTATGCGTTGTTTGGGTTGCATGGTGCTACCGTCTGACTGTGCCGTCATGGCACGCGTGCCAGTGTTTCTTCCAACAACGCAAGCTCTTCTCTGAGCACGGCGATATGCCGTGCGGCTTCCCCGAACCGATCCTCTTTGGCGAGAAGTTCCAGTTTCCGTGATTCATCAAACATGCGCTGTGCGCACACGCTCCCGGACGCACCCTTGAGTGTATGAGCCGAGCGGCGCAACGCATCACCGTCAGAGCACGACGCCGCATGCTCAATTTCCAGCACCAGGGCCGGCGCTGTTTCGAGAAACGCCGAAGCCAGTCGTTGCACGAGTTCTTCATTGCCCATGCACTGTTCCAGCAGCGTGGTCCGGTCGAAAGCCACACGGCCTGCAGGTGCAACTTGCTTCGATCGAGAAGGTGTGTGTTTCTCCTCGTTCCTCTCCACACGTTTTGCCTCGAGGTCTTCAATCACCGCAAGGAGTACGGGAACACGAACGGGCTTGGGTACGTACCCGTCCATTCCCGCAGCCAGGCACTGTTCCCGATATCCATCAAGCGCGTGCGCCGTCATTGCAACGATCGGCGTGTGCGTCCCCCGTTCCGACTCGATGCTGCGGATGGCAGCCGTTGCTTCGAAACCGTCCATCAATGGCATTTGAATGTCCATGAGTACGAGGTCGAAGCTCTCTGTCGTGTATGCATCTACCGCCTCCCGGCCATTCTGCGCAAGCATTACGGAATGTCCCATGCGCTTGAGAAGCTCCTCCGCTACAAGCTGATTCACCGGGTGGTCTTCAGCCAGCAGAATGTGCATCCGGCGTGAACCGCTTGCGGTCTTGCCAACAACTGCGCCGGCGTCTTTGCCGGCGGTCGGACACACGTTCCCGCCCCCATGCTGAAGCGCAGACAGCAGGTCCGACGAAAGGATGGGTTTGTTGAGCATCGTCGTGACCCCCACTTCGCGCAACTTGTCGTCCGCTCCACCCGGAGAGACCGTCGTGAGAGCGATGACGGAGAGGTCGTGTAGCGACGGAATGGCACGGATCGCGCTGACACAATGCGCTGCCCCGGTGAGTGAAGCGTCGATCAGCAAGAGAGTGTATGGCGACCCCGATTCAGCCGCCTTTCTCAACTCCGTGGGAATATCCTGAGTTTCGACTGTTGCCTGAGTTTCCATCCGCCATCCAATGAGCATGCTCAGCAGACTCCCGAGCGTTGTGGTGTTGGCACACGCCACGAGCGCACGCTTCCCCGCAAGCCTTGTTCCGCACCTCTTCGTGGTCGTCCTCTGCCGATTGATCCGGCACGTCACAGCACACGGCAAAATGGAATGAGCTTCCGACGCCGGGCGTGCTGTTGACCTCCAGAAGTCCCCCCAACAGTCCCACCAGTTTCGAGGAAATCGTCAGCCCCAGCCCCGTCCCGCCGAACAGACGTGCAGTTGAAGTATCCGCCTGGGAAAATGGCTGAAAAATCCCCAGCTGCTTGTCCTTCGGGATACCGATGCCTGTGTCGCGCACAGCGAAATGCAGGGACACACTCTTTGGCGTACGATTGATGAGATCTACCGCGAGTCCAACTTCGCCGGCGTGAGTAAATTTGATCGCGTTGCCAAGGAGATTGGAAAGCACCTGCATCAGGCGACCTCGGTCGCTTACGATGAGTGCCGGAATGTCCTGGTCAATATGGCAGGTCAATTCCAGACCTTTCTGTTTCGCCGGCAGCGCATATGTCCGCAATGTTGCACCGAGAGCATCACGCAAACGGAATGCGGCATGGTCAAGGTCAAGCCGCCCTGCCTCAATTTTCGAAAAGTCCAGGATGTCGTTCAATATGCGCAGCAGACTCTCGGCCGAGATCTTGACGGTTTGCAGGTAGTTGCGCTGTTCAGTGGTCAGCGCAGTGCCAAGGACAAGTTCAGTCATACCGATTATACCGTTCATCGGGGTACGAATCTCATGGCTCATGTTGGCGAGAAACTCGCTCTTGAGCTTTGATCCCGCTTCGGCCTTGAGTTTTATTGTGGCAAGTTCCTCCGCTGTCCGCTTGAGGTGCTCTTCAGCGCGTGCCCGTACTATCGCAGCACTGATGTTCGCTGCTGCGGCAACAAGGATCGAGATCTCACTCCTGGTCCACTCCCGTTCCCGCTGGCATTCGTCCAGCTCGGCAAACCCCCAGAATGTACTGTTCAGAAAGATCGGCACCACCAGAATTGATACAACCCCTTTGTGGACGGAAAATGCTTGTTCCATTTCCGGAAATTCCCTGAGGCTGCCGTGAATCGTCTCACCCCGGCGCAAAATTTCATTCCAGCGTTGAAGGTTCGGCCCGTAGAGGATATTTTGCCGTGCAGGGTCATCAATGAGCGCATGGGATTCCGTTCTGAACCACTCGAAGCGTTGGCTGAGAGCAGGTTCCCCGGTTTCCAGATGGGGATGGTTTTCATACACGTAGACACGGTCCACAGCCGTTGCACGGCCGATCAGCTCCAGTGCAGTAACGATGCTTTCCCGGCAGTCTGCGGCCCTGAGCATAACACTCGTGGCTTCACTAACGGCATCAAGGATACGCTCCCGATTCTGCAAATCCAGCTGGGCGATCTTCCTTTGAGTGACTTCATGTCCCGTTCCGATCACTGCCGGAACCCCTTCATGCTCGAACGCTCTGGCGGTGAAGTCGAGCCACTTCACCTGCCCCTCCTTCGTCACGACCCTGAACTCACAGCGTTCACACAACGATGACTCATTCAACTGCCCGGTGACCGCATCCAGTAACCTCTGGCGGTCATCCGGATGAACGATGTCCGTCATCGACATCGAGCGAAGTTCTTCCGGCGTGTAGCCGGTCAATTCTGCAGCCTGCGAGTTGGCAAAGAACAGCGCCTCCGGACCCACAATGGCAATAAGTGACGGGGTTGCGTCAATCAACGAGCGGAGGTCTGATGCAGAACGACGATGCGCGTCCCTATCAGCCCTCAGCCGCGCGATTTCACGATCCTTCTTCTGTACAATCCAAGCCGATCAGAAATCCCGCCGTCACAAGGAATGAACCGAGAGCAAACGCCATCACGAGGAGGGTGCTCACGGATGGAATCAGACCATATGCCATGAAATAATCCGGATTAGGTGAACCAATCCCTTCAGAGACTCTCCCCAGCGCAAAGAATACAACGAAAGCCGTGCCAATTGCGGGATGTAAAGGAATATTGGGTTTCGAGTTACGGGAGGTACAAAAGAGGGGGGTCTACAACCACATGGTGAATATCAGCCATGGCAATCAGAATGCCATCAAAAGCTCTCTTCTTCAATGTCAAATTCCATTCTCAACATGAGGCTCGCAAGGGTCTTTCCCTGGGCGTCGTTCTTCAACGACGTTGTCCCTCCTCCTCCCAGGGATTCATGAAGCAGAAAGTTCAATGCGTGGAGATTAGGCAACTCAAAACGCTCAACATCACCCAGACAGATTCCTTCGAAGTGTTTCCTGACGGAGTCGCAGGTCAGGTGCTGAACAAGGATCGGATAGAACTCCGGCTTTCGAGCGATAACCCCGATGTTCGCGGTATCACCCTTGTCTCCCGAGCGCGCATGAGCTATCTCAATGAGCTGTATGTGCATGATACCTCTCGCTACCTATGATGACACAACGTCCACTCGCGGTCTCACCAGCGATTTTCTGATGAGGCCAGGCCAGTACGCAATTACTTCATTTGCCTTGGGGCGTCCCCCGGCAAACCCTGTCACCGAAGGCGGACCGGTAAGCACAAGTGGTGCGATTTCCCGTGAGAAGACCTCGATCGACTCTTTCTGTTGCGACCGCACGCCGACGCGCAAGACGACCTCCTCAGGTTCATACCCGGGCCGCACGCGGGGACCAAAACAGGAATTGTACCCCAGATACTCCGTGCGGACCTCGTCGAACGGTAGCGCCAATGTCGGCCAGTCGCGTTCTGATCACCGCATCCGCCGCCCGCGCTTTCTCTAACGCATCAGGCCAGGAATATGTCAGCGACCCGAACGCAGTATAGCCGGCATGGTAGGCCATGGACACTTTGTAATACTCTGTTGAATTCCTTCCCTGGATGCCCCAAACCTCGACCTTGTCAGGTCCGCATTGACGCAATTGGATCGTCGTGAAATCCGCGATGCAATCCGGGGTGATGTAGTTGCGCGGATCACCGATCTCATAGAGCAGTTGTTCCTTCACCGTCGCTTCGGAAACCAGGCCACCCATCCCTTCGTGCTTTGTCACAATGAATCGCCCGTCAGGGTAGGCCTCGGCAATCGGAAAACCAATATGCGCAAGATCTGGAACGGAGCGCCAGTCCGCCGAGAAGTTCCCTCCGCTCGCCTGTGCTCCACATTCAAGGACATGTCCGGCAATGGTCCCCGCTGCAAGACGATCCCAGTCGTGATCATTCCACCCGAATTCGTGAACCATTGGTCCGAGCGTCAGGCCGGTGTCAGTAGTCCGGCCGGTGATGACGATATCCGCTCCCTGACGGAGCGCCTCGACGATAGGCATCGCGCCGAAGTACACATTCGCACTGTTGATCCTCTTACGTATTCCGGCAAAGCTTGCGCCGGTCTCCATGTTGTCGAATGTCGCGCCGGCTGCCTGCATCTCGTCCAACCGTCCGAGGATGTCATCACCGTGCACCACTCCGATACTGATGCGAATACCCTTCGACCGCGCCACCTCCAAGACAGCGTCCCTGCATGCCAGCGGATTCGCTCCGCCGCCATTGGTGATTACAATGATCTTCCGACTCACCAGATCGGGCAGGATTTCAGCAAGCAACGGAACGAGGTCGCGCGCATATCCCGTGCGCGGATCCCGCTGCCTCTGCTTCTGCATGATCGACATGGTGACTTCTGCAAGGTAGTCCATCACCAGGTAGTCAATAGGTCCCTTGCGGACCTGTGCGATAGGGGCGGACGGCAGATCACCCCAGAATCCCTGTCCACTTGCAATGCGGATTGATGATTTCATTATACCTGGAAAACCCCTGTCGTGAAATGGGGTGTATGGGGATTGTGTGCCGCCAGCCCGATACCAAGAGAGATGAGGCTGCGCGTCCGGAGAGGGTCTATCACATCATCAACCCAGAGCCGGGATGCAGCGAACACAGGATCGAGTTCCCGCTCGTACCGCTCGAGGAGCTCCTTCTGCAGGCGCATGACTTCCTCGGTGGACGCTTTCTCGGCGTTCTTGCCGATGGCCTGCAACTTGATGGACAGCAGCGTTTCACTTGCCTGCCTTCCCCCCATCACGGCAATCTGCGCCGTGGGCCAGGCAAAGATCAGACGGGGGTCGTACGCCTTGCCGCATAGCGCATAGTTGCCTGCTCCATAACTGTTGCCGATGATGAACGTGAATTTCGGCACAACAGAATTTGCGACGGCATTGACCAGCTTTGCTCCATCCTTGATGATCCCCCCCTGCTCCGCCCTGCTTCCGACCATGAACCCCGTAACATCCTGAAAGAACACAAGAGGGATTTTCTTCTGGTTGCAGTTGAGAACAAACCGTGCCGCCTTGTCCGCGCTGTCGCTGTAGATCACACCGCCGACCTGGAGTTCTCCTTTTGCCGTCTTTACCACAGAACGCTGGCTCGCAACAATGCCTACAGCCCAGCCATCTACACGGGCATATCCGGTGATCAATGTCTTGCCGTACCCGGCTTTGTATTCATCCAGATTACTGCCGTCGATGATGCGCGCAAGAACCTGATACATGTCATATGGCCTGGTGCGGTCATCGGGGAGAATCCCCATAATCTCGTCCGCCGGGTATGCCGGCTCGACAGAAACGTCCCGGTCGAAGGATGCCTTCTCTACCGCACCGATCTTCGACATGATACTGCGTATCTTCACAAGGCACTCGTCGTCGTTTGCCACCTTGTGGTCCGTGACGCCGCTGATCTCACAGTGGACCCGGGCACCTCCCAGGGACTCGTTGTCGATCTCTTCACCGACGGCGGCTTTAACGAGATGCGAACCGGCCAGGAATACACTCCCGGTCTTGTCAACAATCAACGCTTCATCACTCATGATGGGCAGATAAGCCCCTCCCGCAACACACGGTCCCATGATTGCGGCGATTTGGGTCACTCCCATTGCGGAGAGAAGTGCATTGTTGCGAAAAATCCGGCCGAAATGCTCGCGATCAGGAAAGATCTCGGATTGCAGAGGAAGAAACACACCGGCTGAATCCACGAGATAGATGAGAGGAATGCGGTTCTCCATTGCAATCTCCTGCGCCCGGAGATTCTTCTTACAGGTGATCGGAAACCATGCGCCCGCCTTTACCGTCGCATCGTTGGCCACTATCACTACCGTGCGCCCGTGAATCAACCCGATGCCGACCACCGTCCCCGCAGCCGGTGCGCCACCATACTCCGCGTATTGGCCCTGACCCGCCAGGATGCCGAGTTCGACAAAGGTCGAGGCGGGATCGATCAGTTTCTGAACCCGTTCCCGGGCAGTGAGCTTCCCCCGCTCATGATGCCTCGCCTGCGCTGCCTCCCCGCCTCCCATCTCTGCAATCGCATTCAGTTCTCGCACGGAGGCAAGCAATGTCAGCACGTGACTTGCATTCCGTTTGTACGTCTCGTCTCGCTGTATCCTGGATCCTATGAGCGCCATATGTGGTTATT
The DNA here is from genome assembly GCA_963849385.1 of Ignavibacteriota bacterium. Taxonomy (GTDB): domain Bacteria; phylum Bacteroidota; class Ignavibacteria; order UBA10030; family UBA6906; genus Fen-1255. The sequence continues at coordinate 205,661 of CAWKHH010000005.1, forward strand.
GCCGCAGCAGTTGTTTTGCGATGACCATGCGCTGTACTTCCGATGTGCCTTCGCCGATCGTCAGAAGTTTCGCGTCCCGGTAGAACTTTTCCACCGGATAGTCTTTCATGTAACCGTACCCCCCGTGGATCTGCACTGCTTCATTCGCGACTTTCACCGCGACTTCACTGGCAAAGAGCTTGGCTTCCGCTCCCGCGAGTGTTACGTTCTCTCCCGCCCCTTTCATTATAGCCGCATGGCGCGTGAGCAATCGCGCAGCCGCAATTTGTGTGGCCATGTCGGCGAGCTTCCATTGGATTGCCTGGAATTCCGTGAGCGAGTGACCAAATTGTCGCCGTTCGAGGGCGTATTTCAAGGACGCTTCGTATGCCCCCTGAGCGAGACCGACTGAAAGAGCGGCAATCCCGAACCGACCACTGTCTAGCACCGACATCGCCTGGCGAAAGCCATCACCCTCCGTGCCTATCATGTTGGAAGATGGAACACACACGTTGTCGAAGAGTAACATCGCAGTGTCGCTCGATCGCATGCCAAGCTTGTTCTCTTTGCGCCCTACAGAAAATCCCGGCATACCCTTTTCGAGAATAAAAGCCGAAATACGGTTGCGTCCGTCAGATGAGCCTGTTACTGCCATAACAACGAAAGTCGATGCGACTGATGCATTCGTGATGAAGATCTTCGACCCGTTCAATTTCCACGCTGTCACCATCGAACACCGCGGTAGATCGCATTCCGGCCGCGTCGCTCCCGGAACCTGGCTCCGTCAATGCCCACGCACCGAGCATGCTCCCGGTACTGAGGGGCGGAATATACTTCCGACGCTGTTCCGCGTTGCTGAACATCAGAAGATGATTGACGCACAGGCCATTATGTGCGCAGATCGTCAAGCCGAGCGACGGATCAATACGTGAGATCTCCTCCACAAGAGATGTAAACTGAAGCGGGGTCAGTCCCGCCCCATCGTACTCCTCCGGTACCATGGCACCCAGGAAGCCAAGCGCACCGAGCCGGGCAATCAATTCTTCTGGGAATTCCTGGAGTTCGTCATATTTCATCACGAGCGGCCGGACTTCCCGCTCGGCAAAGTCCCGCGCCAATTGCTGCACAGCGGCTAGATCACCTTCACCAGCGGTCTCAAATCCTGTCTCGCTCACGTTCCTCCTTTATTCATCTTCCGGTCCACTGCGGGGTTCGCTTCTCCAAAAAAGCTTCGAGCGCTTCGGATCGATCCCTCGTCGTGATCAACGCCCGGTAGGCTGCACGTTCCGCTGCGAGCCCCCTCCCCAACTCCTCTTTTCGGGCAGCCCGCAATACATACTTCGCCTGGCGCATAGCAAGAGGGGCGCCTGCAGCTCAGTTCTTCAAGAATACGCCCGCAGGAATCTGAGAATTCATTGGCGGGAACGACATAGTCTACCACACCATCACTCAGCGCAGCCGCCGCAGTCGAACGCGATCCGGTCAGTATCCATCTCATTGCAGTGGATGGCCGGGTGCGCGCAGTTAACAGCTGCGTCCCGCACGCCGCAGGGATGATGCCCAGACCGCACTTCGGGAAAACCAAGCATGGCATCATCCGACGCAATGAGAATGTCCCCCGCAAGAGCCAACTCGAGCCCACCTCCAAGCGCACTACCGCGTATGCCCACGACCACAGGCTGAGGAAGGTTATACCATGCGAAGCACCATCCGTTGAATTGCTCCGACGATCGAAGCAACCTTCGATGGTGGTAGTGCCGATCGCTCCTTGAGATCGGCCCCCGCGGAAAAATGGGAGAGACCGGTTGTCAGGAGAACACACCAGACATGCTTGTCACGCCCAAGGAGCCGTGCCGCAGTGTACAATTCTGTCACCATCTGGTGATTCAGCGCGTTTACCGGTGGGCGACGGAGTATAACCCGGACTGTGTGCCCGGACCGTTCCAGTATGATGTGTGAAGTGCCTTGTGCCATGATATCGCAATGGATACGAAAAATTCCCTTGATATCAAAGCGCCGCATCCAAGAATATGATCCCCGTCTCTCTGGCACGCGTCCTGTACCCGTCAGGACTCGTTCCGGCGAATTTCTCTCGCCCCGACGGGTTTTCTGGGGTATACTCCTCATAGAGGATTCCACACTCCCCTCAACAACCTCTTGGGAAGGCTCCATGAACACCTGTGCGAAGCTGATCGGTGCATTGCTGCTCCTGGCTCTCCTGTTGCCGGCAGTCCACTCGGAAACCGCAGCCGACGGAAACAAGAAGATCCCTATCACAACAGCCTCGGCGGAAGCCCGCGACCTCTTCCTGAAAGGCAGACAGCTCGTTGACAACCTGCGCCTGACGGATGCAAATCCTCTCTTCAAGAAGGCTGTTGACCTGGACCCGGGATTTGCCCTTGCTCACCTCTTCGACGCCCAAACATCGGCATCAGCAAAGGAGTTCTTTGCCGGTCTCGACAAGGCCCTGGAGCATGCCGGAAAAGCAACAGAGGGAGAAAGGCTCTGGATACAGGGGGTTCGCGCAGGTGCCTACGCCGATCCCGGGACGCAGCAAAAGTGCTATGCACAACTTGTCGAACTGTTCCCCGGTGATGAACGCTCTCACATGCTCTTGGGGATCTATTATTTCGGGCAGCAGGAGTTTGACCAGGCTGCAAAGCTTCTGAAACGGTCTACGGAAATCTCTCCATCATTTGCGCCTGCCTATAACCAACTCGGCTATGCCTACCGGTTTCTCGGACGATTCGACGAAGCCGAAGCTGCGTTTAAGAAGTACACCGAACTCCTTCCTGAGGATCCAAACCCCTACGATTCCTACGGCGAACTTCTTCTGAAGATCGGCCGGTTCCAGGACGCGATTGCGCAATATGACAAGGCCCTTGCTGTCGACGGACATTTTGCCAATTCGTACGCCGGCATCGCCTCTGCCTTGACCTACCAGGGGAAGCATGCCGCTGCCTTGGTGATACTGGACAAGGCCGCAGGACTGGCGCGCACTGATGGGGAAAAGCGGGCGGCACTCTTTGCACGGGCCGTAGTCTATGCCGATAGAGGAGATCTGAACCTGGCGCTGAAAGAGATGGAGAAGCAATATGCGCTCGGCAAAAATACCGGGGATGTCGCAGGAATGGCGGGCGATCTGGTGTTCATGGGGAACATCCTGATCGAGAAGGGGGACGGCGACGACGCACTCAGACATTTCGAGAAGGCGAACTCGCTCATCCAGGCATCAACACTCGCAAAGGAGGTGAAAGAGAACACCGCTCTCCTCCATTTCTACAATGCCGCAAGGGCAACCCTGGCGAAGCACGACATTCAGGAATCCAGAATGCACGCGGACCGCTTCCGCGAAGGTGTGAACCAAAAGAATAATCTCAATCAAACCCGTTTGGTTCACGAACTCGCGGGGAGGATCGCGCTCGAAGAGAAGAAATACGATCGTGCCGTGACCGAACTGCAGCAAGCGAACCTGCAGAATCCCTACATCCTCTATCTCCTGGCATTGGGCTATGAATCTGAGGGGAACAAACAGAAGGCCGCAGATACTCTGCGACAAGCCGCCCATTTCAACAGCCTCCCGGCACTCAACTATGCATTCATTCGATCGAAGGCTGAGCAACAGCTCAAGAAGCTCTAGTAAAGTCCCTGAGACGAGAAGCAGAGGGGGACACCACAACACAGAGAGCCGGGTGAACAACCCGGCTCTCTCTTCTACGTGACTCTGACAGGTCAGCGCAGCGCTTTGCGCACGGCAGGCAGGCGCCCGGCCGAACCAAGCTTCTGTGATTTGTGCACAATGAAGGCCGCGTACTCCTTGACAAATATCTCACCAGGCTTACGGAAGTCAAAGTTGTCCGGGACATCACGGAAGTTCTCGCGGTGAACGCGGGTCCAGACCAGACGACCGTCTGTGTCAATGTTCACCTTTGTCACGCCCAGCGACGCGGCACGTGCGAACTCGTTTTCGTCAACGCCACAGGCCGATGGGTCGAGCTTGCCACCCGCGGCATTGATACGTCGCACTTCTTCAGCAGGGACTGAACTGGATCCATGCATGACCAGCGGAACGCCGGGTAACAGCTTCTGTATCGCCTCAATGACGTCAAAATGCAAGGACTGGTGCCCCTTGAACTTGTAGGCCCCATGGCTGGTGCCTATGGCGACAGCCAGACTGTCGCAACCGGATTTCTTTACAAACTCCGTGGCCTCGTTGGGATTCGTCAACCGGGCATTCTTTTCATCAACTTTGATGTCCTCCTCCACACCGCCAAGCTGGCCGAGCTCCGACTCCACCGAGAGTCCGCGGGCATGCGCGCGTTCCACGACCCGACGCGTGGCTGCAATGTTCCCCTCAAATGGTTCGTGAGAGGCATCGATCATGACCGATGAATAGAATCCGGAATCGATGCAATCGTAACATGTCTTCTCGTCACCATGATCGAGGTGTACCGCATACAGTGCGTCAGGATACATTTTTTCCGCGGCCCGGATGATGGCCTCGATCATCGGGATGCCGGCGTATTTTCTCGACCCCTTTGAAATCTGTATGATAAACGGTGCCTGAGCATCGATGTGCCCCTGGAAGAGACCGAGAGCCTGTTCCATGTTATTGATATTGTACGCGCCAACCGCGTATTGGCCGTACGCGAGTTTAAACAATGCTGACGTTGTGACAATCATGTGCAAGAGCTCCTGTGAGAAAAGAGGGCGGACAGCCTGCATCCGCGTTAGAACCCCATCATAAATGTACTACGATTCGGCTGGATTGTCAATGCGCGCCGTTTCGATACTACTTCAGCAGCTCCATCGCCTTCGTCGCCGCGGCTCCTCCTGCTTCCAATCGATAGTAGTACACACCACTAGCAAGCATACTACCGTCGAACTGTACGCTGTACTCGCCCGGTGCCAGTGATTCGTTTACAAGCACCATCACCTCGCGCCCCAGCAGGTCATACACGCTGAGCCTTATAATGCTAGACCCTGGACCCCAGACCCCAGATCCCAACCGATTGTCAATTGTCGATGGACTATCGTCCATTGACGTTGACCCAGACCCATTCTTTACACCCGGAACCCGAAACCCGATTGTTGTCACCGGATTGAACGGATTCGGATAGCACTGGTCAAGTGCAAACTCTTTCGGCAGAGACTCACTGCTCCCGCGAACGGCGGTTGCCGAACCGCCATGGACCTCTACTTCGTACAAGGAATACCCGTATATCGTCGCACGCTGAACCCCCAGCATCATGATTCTGCTTGCGCTTGCACCAACCTGGATCCGATCCATCCCACCATCGCCGTTTGTCACATGCTGTACATCCACCCACGGACCGTCCCCATCTGCGATGCGGAGATAGTATTCCTTAGCATACGCAGCCTCCCAGTACAGAACAACGTCATCGATGTGATACGTGGATCCCAGCGCAATCATGAGCACCTGAGGGTCGCTGAACGCTGATGACCAACGTGATCCCATATTCCCATCAACAGCATACTTCCCTTCGTACCCGGACCCTTCCACCGAAGTTACCGACACGGCCTTCCGCAGAGCGAGATTCGGCAGAGGGGCTTGATACACCGTCACCACACCCGATAGCGTGTTATTAGTCTCGACACATTCATCTGTGAAATTCTCCGGATCAACCTGGGCAGCAACCATATAAGTCCCGACCTCGCCCGCCGTCCAGGTGTTTGTCCCGCCAACACCGTTGTTTCCGCAGACAAGCGCCATGCCGCCCGGCACGATGGATTCTGTAAAGTCATCGGAAACAGAGATGGGAGTCCCATCCAGTGTGAACCCTACTTTGATGGGAACACCCGCAAGCGAAGCAGCAGATCCCTGATTTTTCACTGTCGCAAGGAACAGCACGCTCTGCCCGGGGATCGGGTACGGCGGCACAGTCCTGATATTTGTAATCAACAGATCCGGCTTTCGTGCTCCCGCCGTTACCGTAAACGCACCCGACAGGGGAAGGTTATTGGATGAACCTCCGACCTTCACCTGCACTTGACCCGCCTTTACATCATAGCCAGCCGTCGTCTCATTGAAGTAGTACAGCTCGTCGGCTGTAACGGTAAACGAGATGGTTTTGACTTCGCCCGGATCCATCGTAATTCGCCGGAATCCCTTGAGCGCCTTTGCGGGCATGGGAACGGAGGGCGTCACATCCGAGAGATACAACTGTACCACCTCGTCTCCCTTTCGGCTTCCGGTATTCTGTATATCCACCGAAACACTGATGAGTTCTCCCGGAGCGACCGTCGAAGGTGATACCGTGCAGTTGCTATAAGCAAATGAGGTATAGCTCAGCCCATAACCGAAGGCAAATTGCGGTACCAATCCCATCTTGTCAAACCACCGGTAGCCGCATCCGTAGTCGTCGTTCAGGTTGTCATTCCATTGCGGGAGTTGTGTGTCATTGCGGGGGAGAGTTACGGGGAGGCGCCCGCCGGGATTCGTCAATCCAAACAGAACTTCTGCCACGGCCGTTCCCCCTTCCTGGCCGGGATAGAAGGCGTAGATCAAGCCTTTGAGACTGCTCACGCATCGGTCGAGTGAGCACACACCGCCGCTGAAAATCACGCCAACGATATTCGGGTTCACTCCCGCCAGTCGATTCACGAGATCCTGTTGCTTGCCGGGCAGCATCGTCGAACCACCGATGCGATCAAACCCTTCCCCCTCCTGACCTCCATCCAATCCACCGCAGAACACTACCGCATCCGCTGATGCGGCAAGCGCGGCAGCTGCTGCGAATCCGCTGGTGTCAGCGCTGTTGACGTCACATCCCTTTGCGTACCCAACGTGGGAAGCACCAATGATCGCCTCGACCCCCTGTTTGGGGCTGACTGTAAAAAACGGTGTAACATAGGCACTACCGGACCCGTCGACCACGAGTGTTGCAGCATGGGGGCCGATGAGGGCAACACCTCTGGGGAGTGAAGTGCTCAACGGAAGCAGATTCTCCTCGTTCTTCAGGAGCACCAGGGATTTCCGTCCGGCTTCACGGCATAAAGCCTGGTGCTCAAGGCTGTTCACGTCGTCAGGATTCCCCGGCGGCTGATAGTCGAGCATTCCGGCCAGAAGCTTTGTTCTGAGGACGCGCCGCACGGCCTGATCAATGACCTGCACGGGTACCAGACCGTTCGAGACAAGTCCGGGAAGATCGTTCTTGTAGTTATCTGAACCCATGCATATGTCACAGCCGGCCTTAATGGCATTTTCGGAGTTCCAGATTGATCCCCAGTCGGAGATGACGTAATACGGAAAGCCCCAGCGCGTACGAAGAATCGTGGTGAGCAGATTCGGGTTCTCGGCGCATTTCTGGCCGTTGATGAGATTGTAGGCATTCATCACCGAGAACGCTCCTCCCATCTGGACGGCCGTGCGGAACGCCAGACCGGCATCTTCATTTAGTACTCGTTCTGATGCAACGATGTTATTGCTTGTTCTGCCATTCTCCCGATGGTTGGCATTGTAGTGCTTGATTGTGGCGATGATGGGGGTGGATTGCATGCCGCGTACAACCGCCGTAGTTGTTTGCGCACAGAGATACGGGTCTTCCCCACCAGTCTCCGGGCTCCGGCCATTTCGTGGATCCCTGTCGATGTCGAGTGCAGGCCCCAGGGCCTGGTGTTTTCCCTTGCCGCGAAACTCCTTTCCCATGGCGATGCCAATCTGTCGTGCCATTGCAGTGTCCCACATCGCCGCCATGCCGATGCCTACGGGAAAACTGGTCGCCAAACCATCCCGCACACCGTGCGGCCCATCCGCCATGACAAAGCCGGGAATGCCAAGCCTGGTGTTGTCCGCCGTATTGAACCCCCCTTCCGCATGAAGCTGCTCGATCTTTTCGTCGATGGTCATCTGGTTGATGATAGACGTGATCTTGTCTTCCAGCGTTTGGGCCCAACTGCCCCCTGGAAGCAGGAGACTAGATCAGCGTCAACTGCCATGCAAATGCGGATCGTCTGATTGCTGTGAGTTTAGAAGCCATTGCTGTCTCAAAGTGTAGTGAGGAACGCCCGCTTACCTTCGTTCTGGTGCGGGTGGCACCGTGCATCCTAGCGCCCGTATGTACCCTTCATTGGGTCGGCATGAACCGAACCTGATACGACGCAGGAAGTCCTGCAATACCCGACGCACCACCACGGGATCAGGACGATGACTGCGGATGCTTCCATATCCTGTCCCCCTGTTCCGATCGTAGGATTGAATCACTGACCAGTCAGCCGGCTCCTTGAATGTGACGACGCACCTCCCGGCATCCATCCGTTTAAAGGGCCAGAAACACCAACCGATTTCGTTGCGTTCAAGAAGTCGCCGGAATGAGTCAATCCACCGGTCGGTGTTCTCACCCGACTCCCCGAGCCAGATCGGCACGCTGTGTGACGCCCGGAAGTCCACGTACTCCTGAACCAGGGCCTGTGTCGTGTCACACCAATACCGGTGAAACGTGTAGACAGACCTGGCGTCGAAGGACGGACCGAACAGACTGAAGTCGGTATCCCATTGAGCACCTCCCAGGAACACAATGTGGTTGCTGTCTACAGTTCTGATGGCAGCTACGATGCGTTTGTACAGAGTCTCTAGCCTCGGATTCAGCCTTTCCTTGTCAAAAAAATGTGCTATTGGCTCATTCAGAAGATCGTAGCCAACAACGGTCCGTTCCGGGGCATAGCGTTGTGCAATCTTCCGCCACAATTCAATCGTCCGCTCCTGTGATGGGACGCTCTCGAACAAATACGGATATCCCCAGCTGTCGTCGATATTGTCGCCTGTCTGGCCACCCGGTGCACAGTGCATGTCAAATATCACCCACAGTTGCTCCTGCTTGCACCAATCCACCACCCGATCAAGATAGGTAAACGGCTGATCGGACCAGATGCCATCGTACATTTCGGAAACAAACAGCCGCGCATTGAATGGCACACGCACCGAATTCAACCCGATCTTCTTGATGTAGCGGATGTCTTCAAGAGTGATATAGTTTTGGCGGTATGCTGTCCAGAACTCCCGCGCCTCGTCCGGCCCCACGAGTTCCGTAAGAAGGTCGTTGATCAATCGGGGCGACGTCGCCGAATCCAGCTTGAACATGTAGCCCTCGGGCACGAGCCAGTTCCCGAGGTTGATGCCGCGGAGCAACAGCGGTTTCCCGGCGGGATCACAGATGGACATTCCACTCACAGTCACAAATCCACTTGGTCCTGTTCGCCCTTCCAGACCGGCTACAACGCCGGTCGACATCAACATCAGGAACACAAAGCCCAAGCTGCACCTTCGCGGTGAGTACCGGCTTATGAAATCTCGCTCCGGCTCTCATGGTGTCTTCACCTGAATCCTTGTGCGAAGCAAAATATTGCGGGAGGAGTTGCCCACTAGAATATCATATTCGCCAGGTGCGACGACCCAGCTCTTCTTTCCCGTGTCGTAGTATGCCAGGGCCCGATCCTCAAGCATAAACTGCACACTCTTCTTCTCCCCGGGGGAGAGCAGGACTTTCTTGAACTCTTTGAGCTCTTTCTCCGGGCGATCAACGGGGGAGGAAATGGCATGCACATACAACTGTACGACTTCAGCTCCACTACGACCTCCGGTGTTTTGAACGTCGAGTGAAACGATGTATCTCCTGTGTCCGGCGGAGTCGGCAGGTACGGCAACGATGTTTGACAGTGCAAATGCCGTGTATGAAAGGCCATGCCCGAAGGGGAAAGAAACGTCCACGTTCCTGGTGTCGAAATGGCGGTATCCGACGTAGATACCTTCCGCGTAATCCACCGACGATTTGCCGGGGAAATTGCCAAATGCCGGTGAGTCTTCCCAGCGCTTCAGGAATGTCATGGGAAGCTTGCCAGATGGATTGACATCGCCGAATACCACATCAGCGACGGCAGTGCCGCCTTCTTCACCGGGAAACCACGCCTCCAGCAGAGCCGGCACGGAGGTGCTCCATCCTTCAGTCAGCACCGGTGCACCGTTATTCAACACCACGATGATATTCTTGTTGGCTCCGGCAACCGATGTCACGAGTTTCAACTGCTCCTCGGGCAGCGTCAGGCCCTTCCTGTCAAACCCCTCGCTCTCGATGTATTCATTCAAGCCGAGACAGAGGAGCACAACGTCCGCCTTCCGGGCTTCATCCACAGCTTCGGTCAGCAGGCTGTTGGGTCCCCCACTCCATCCCAATCGCACGATCGCACCCCCCGTCCGTTCGAAATACTCAAGACGGACCGGATATTCCTTCCCCCGTTCGAGGTTCACGATACATTCCCGAGTTTCCGCTGCATGGGCGGTCCAATCATCGATCAGAAGCCTGCCGTCAATATATAATTTCACTCCGTCGTCACTGATGGTCCGGAGTGTAAACTGCCCTGTTGCTGGGGCACGCAGCGTCCCGGTCCACCGGACCGAAAAGTTGTCCTGCGGTAGTGACGGTGCAGGAGACCCATCACCCCATTCGAAATCGACGGTGGAATCGACTCGCGTGAGAACGGGAGTACCTTCAAGATTGTTGTTGGCAAAGTATTCACCCTTCAGGCCGTGCGTGCCAGGGGATGCACCCGCCGGGAGTAAGTACCCCGCGTCAATAGGTTCCAGATCCCCGGCGCCGCGGCACCCTGCGGCATACGTAATGCGGACGTCATCCCCCAGTTTCTTCTTCAAAGCATCCAGAACGCTGACCGCATAGAGAGGGTCAACCTTTGAACTCCCGCCTCCGCCAGTCCGGGCCTTTGCGGCATTCGGTCCAATTACCGCAAGTGCCTTTATCTGGTTGCGCTGCAGGGGGAGGAGACCTCTTTCGTTCTTAAGAAGCACGATCCCCTCCCTGGCCACATCGGCAGCCAGCTGCCGGTGCTCCTTCGTATCCAGGGATCCATGATCTTTGTCCGAACCGTCCAGAAGTCCGGCCCAAATGACCGTCCGCAACAACCGGCGCACCTTGTCGTCGATCGTTGCTACGCTGACCTTGCCTGCCTTGATGGCAGGAAGCAGGCTGTCGGCATTCAAGTGCCGGCCCGTAGGCATTTCGACATCGAGTCCGGCATTTGCCGTCGGTACTGTGCTGTGGACAGCTCCCCAGTCGGAGACGACAAATCCCGGGAAACCCCATTCATGCTTCAGTATGTCTGTAAGCAACCGCGGGTTCTCACTGCACCATTGACCGTTGACTTTGTTGTACGCCGACATGATCGACATCGCCCCGCCTTCTTTTACCGCCGCCTCAAATGCCGGGAGGTAGATTTCTCTGAGCGCACGCTCGCTTATCGTCACGTTCGTGAAATCACGCTCGAATTCCTGATTATTGCAGGCAAAATGCTTGGTCGTGGCAACCACCATTTCGCTCTGCACGCCTTTCACGTACGCAGCAGCCATGCGTGCCGCGAGAAAGGGATCCTCACCAAAGCTCTCGAAGTTTCTTCCACCGAATGGCGTCCTGTGAATGTTCACGCACGGGCCGAGGAGCATCCGCCGCCCTTTGGCCTTCGTTTCCTGTCCCAGTGCAGCTCCAAGATTCTTGATTAATGCAGGATTCCAACTCGCTGCCATCATGATGCTCACAGGAAATGCACTCGAGGGTTTCCATCGAACGCCAACCGGACCGTCTGTCATGTTCAGCGCTGGAATCCCCAATCGCGGAACAGGCTTCGTCTCAAATCCTGTGCCGCCGAGCAACGCAAGTTTCTCTTCGAGTGTGAGCTGCGAAAGCAGCTGCTCGATCCTGGGATCGTCTTTTTGTGAAGGAACAGATGGGGTTTGCGCATCAGCATTCAGCCTCAGCGCAATGCACAACGCAACGAGAAATACCACGTCAACCAGTGTGTGACCTTTCATCGAGCCCTCCTGAACAGGATGTCGTGAAGACGGCTTCTAAAACTGCTGTGACGTTTTGTCGTATTTAGAGTTAACAAAAGATGACAGACTGATTTGACAGACTAAAGTGTCAAACTAATTTACACAGCCTGCATGCTACCTCAGCAGCACCATCGCCTTCGTCGCCACAGATCCTCCTGCCTCCACGCGATAATAGTATACACCACTCCCGAGTGTGCTCCCGTCAAATTGAACGCTGTACTCGCCCGGCGCCTTCGGTTCATTTACCAGCACCGCCACCTCTCGCCCGAGCAGATCGTACACGACGAGTTTTACCCACCCAGACCCCTGCCCCCACACCCCTGCCCTGTTCCTATCACCCGAGCCGAAAGCCCCAGTCCTATCACCCGAGACCCCACCCCCAGTCTTCAAACCTGCAACCCGGAACCCAATCGTCGTACTTGGGTTAAACGGATTCGGATAGTTTTGCTCCAGATAAAACGTGGTGGGCGTTGTCGTGAAGTCTGCAACCCCCGTCGGCACACCAATCCCCATCGGCTCGACTCCGTACCACGGCGTCCTGTCAGCCGACTGATCGATCGAGACTATGAACGTGTTTGCGTCTGACGGGAAAACGATCCGCGAACCTGATCCCGCTCCTCCCAGCACGGTAAGCGGAGTAAGTCTTCAACGAGTCTGCCCGTGCACGAAAACGAAGAACGACCTGCAACGGGAAAAGCATCGTCGGTGTTGTCCCCCAGCTGTTATGAATGGTGGTTGTTCCATCCCAGAGCATCCCTGTGTTCTGCATCCGGGTGGCGACGGTGAGCAACGAACGCCGTGAATCGACAAGAGATTTGCCGTCGAGCGCCAACCATGTTATCGTTGCATGGTCGGACGACGACACAATCGTCATTGCGCCGGCATCCGCACCGCCGAGGTTTTGCGGCAAGCCCGTCACGGCAGAGAATCCAGCAGCGTTGACCCTGAAGACCCCGCGGGGATCCCATGTGAGCTCCTTTGTATCCGAGACAAAAGGAGCAGCGCCCGCGGATGGCAAAGAGGCGAGATTCGACACGGGTGCGTGAAACGTCGCTGTGCGAACAGCGTGGATGAGTGGAAGAACACCCGGCACGAGGCTTGTCCCGGCCCAACTTCCGCCGTCATGTTTCGGGTCAAGCAGTGCATCGTCGGGGGTCAGCTGAAGAGCGAGCGTTTGCGTTGCCGGAGCTATCATGCCCTGCCGGAAGGCCGCCGCAAGCCCCGGCATCAGCGACATCTGCACAGTATTCCGGTGCATATCGAAATAGCTCGCGACGACATCGCTCGTCCAGTCTGTTCCACCATTGTAGTCAAAGAACATGATCCCATCAGCCGCGTGAAACGCAGCATACGCAGTGAGTAACAGGGGCCCCTCCGATTGATATCTGTTCGGAAAGGGATGGTTGTATTCACTGATCGTGTAGGGCTTACCGACAATCGGATCCCCACCCATGAGGTCGCCGATCGTCCCACCATCAGTGCGCTGCACCATCGGCTGGTTCGATGATTGTCCAATCGGTGGCCGACCAGGGAATATTCGGAAAGTCCGGATGGTCCCAGTAAGCATGGTTATCCATGTAGTCGAGAGCGGATTGGACGGCGAGGTCCGGTGCTCCGAAGTTCCAATTCGTGCCGACGATCGGCACATGCACACCGAGAGAGTCAACCAGAAAGCTCTTCATCGTCGCATAGAATTCGGATTGCAGTGTCATGTAGAATCCGGTCATGTCGCGCACACGCCCGTCGGTGAAGTTCGCGCACTCGGCGACACTTATCCTCCGTGGCGTTTGCTCGAGAGACTCGCCTGCGAGAAGACCGGTGTTCCCCGCACGCTTCATCGAGACCGCGTCAAACCAGTACATGCCTTTGGCGGCCCCGACGGAAAATGACAATCGCACGTCATGTATGCTGGTGGCGGTGGCCCGGAAACCGAGTGTGATCAACCGCCATGTTGTGTCCAGCTGAAATTCAGTGCCCGCATACCAGGTGTAGGGGCTGACATCCTTTGTTATGGAGAGCGACACCTTCCGGACACTATCCGCACGGGCCGCAAATCGTACAACGTACATCGAATCACTGACAATCGAAAGACCCGTATGTTTCCATTGCAGATGCCAGTCGGTTCCGGTGGACGTATTGACGGTGATCTTCGCCGCCAGGACGCCGTCATAGACATCACCAACCACACGAGTCGCGGTCGCAGCAGCGGGACTGTGCTGTTCGAGGGTCCACATTCCCGGGAATGGTTCTAATTCAAACGATCCGTTCGTCGTCATCTCCATACCTGCATCCAGTGCTCCAGAGTTCCATGCGGAGGCCAGGACATCGGTCGTCCCGTACCGTTGCAGAAGGTACGCACCCCACAGAGAGTCAAGCAACCTCTGATGTCGCACGGGCAGGTTCCCCCCTGCGGCATACGGCTTCAGTTTGTCATCTCGCCAGAGAGCGTAGAGCGAATTCTCGTTCGTCACCTCCACCATGGCCATGACAGGGTCGGATGCAAGCGTAAGACCGGTATACGGATTCACATGCGTCAGAAGCTGACGTGCGTACTCCTTCTGAAGGGCGATCAGCAGAGGATCGAAGAATGTGTAACCTTTCGCGAAGTCTTTGAGAGAGTCGGCATCTGGAATACCATCCGCCTTTGTGAATGTCCGGCCGACATGCAAATTGATGTCTGCATAGATGCCGTTGGCCTTCAGCTCAGCCAGGAAACGTTCAAGTCTGTCGAGGTTGGCGGGGTTCAGGTGACGTGTATCGGGCTCGTTACCGAAGAGACTTCCTGTGCCCGTCCACCCGTTATCAAGGTGGTGCATGCGGACAAGGTTGTACCCCATCTTGCGCAGGCGTCCGACGATAAACCACACATTCTGTGAAGGTGGGAATGCACCATCGGCCACAATGTTCGTCCCGAAGAAACGAACCGGTTCGCCCCTCGCCCAAAAATGGCCGTCGGCACCTATGGTGATGAATTCCTGGAAGCCAATTGCGCGCTTGGGGAAAGTCGGAAGGAAGGCCACCGAGAACGTGTCGATCGCAGGCAGCGCAAAATTAAACCCGCCGGTAAAACTCTGCGCTGCCCCATGGTAAGAATACAAGGCGATCGATGATACGAAAGCCACGCCAACCCGGAAGCGCCGGATGTGCATGAAGGTCATCAACGGCGATATCCAGGCTACTGGAGCGCAAAATCGGACGAAAGTTCCCCGATCATCACCGTAAACGCTCCGGGTTCCACGATGCGCGTGTTTCGCTGCCCGACGAATGAAAGGTCATCGGCGCTTAGAGTCATGGTTACTGTCCTCTGCTCTCCCGGCTGGAGCAGAACCTTGCGGAATCCCTTCAGCTGTTTGACCGGCCGGGAGACCGAGCCATAGTTGTCATTGACGTAGAGTTGGACGACTTCGGCCCCGGCAACCCTGCCGGTATTTTTGACATTCACGGACACGGTGAGTTTTTCCGGAGCGCGTGAGGGTTGACCGGTCAAGCTTGAGATTGCTATATGAGAATGTCGTATAACTCAAACCGAATCCAAAGGGCCACTGAGGATCATATTTGTTGCCGTCAGCAATTTCAAGCGGTTTGAAATCATAGCACATAAGAGCGTTGGGATAGCGCGGATAGGTCACCGGGAGCTTGCCGGAGGGGACGGCATCACCGAAGAGGATATTCGCTAACGCCCGCCCTCCCTCCATCCCGGGGCGGAACCCGAGCACAACCGCCTTCGCCTCATCAACGATGGCATTGATAAGTCTCGGACGCCCTTCGATCATCACGAGAATGACCGGCTTCCCCGTTTTCGCCAGTGCTGACGCAAGATCCAGTTGTGCCCGGTCGAGAGTGATGTCATCGATATTCCCGGGCGTTTCACAATAGGCTGGCTCGCCAAGACAGAGGATGACGGCATCGGCACCTCGTGCCGCGTCGACAGCCGCCGGAACGTCAATCGTGCGGTCGAAGTCTGTCCCCGGAACATATGACACATTCTCCTTGCCTATCTTCTCTTCGATCGCTTTAAGGGGTGTGAGCTTGTTCTTAGGATACAATTTCTCATCATCCCCCTGCCATGTAATTGTCCACCCGCCATTCATCGTCGAGAGAAGAGCCGCCGTTGGGCCCGTCACCAGAACTTTCGTACTCTTCGACAGCGGGAGCACACCACTGTTTTTCGCAAGAATTACGGATTCCTCGGCCGTCTTCAGGTTCGCGACGACATTCCCGGCACTTGCGAAATCCTTTTTCAAGGACGGGTTAGGGTACGGATTATCAAACTGGCCCATCATGAACTTCACGGTCAGGATCCTGCTCACCGCATCATCGATCCTCGCTATCGGGACAGAACCATCCTTCACACATTCCAGCAGAAGGGTGTAGAAACTGTAGTCGAAGGGAACCATACTCATATCTATTCCTGCCATCACGGCCATTCTTACGGCATCCTTCGGTGTCGACGCAACTTTGTCCCGGGTGTGCAGCCGTTTGATGTCTTCCCAATCTGACACAACGAACCCCTTGAACCTCATTTCGCCTTTCAGCACTTCCGTGACCAAGTGGTAGTTTGCGTGTCCGGGAATTCCGTCCACTTCGCCGGAGTTCACCATTACTGTCGGAGATCCGGCCTTCACTGCTTCTTCGAACGCCGGAAGGAAGTACTCGCGCATCATCCGTTCGGAAATCCAGGCGGCAGTGCGGTCCTTGCCGCTCATCGGCATACTGTAGCCCGCATAGTGCTTCAGGCAGGTTCCTCCCTTTGTGGGAGCGGACATATCTGATCCCTGATGCCCTTCAATGTATGCGCGGCCGAGCGAGGCGGAAAGATGGACATCTTCGCCATACGTCTCCCAGAGCCGGGGCCAGAGAGGTTGTCGCCCAAGATCGAGAACCGGGTAGAAATTCCAGGGAATGCCGGACGCACGCATCTCAAGCGCTGTGATCTCGCCTTCCTGCCGTGCCAGATCGACATTGAACGTCGCTGCCATGTTGATGGCCTGCGGAAACAATGTTCCCCCATGAGTGTATGTGACACCATGGATCGCGTCAATGCCGTAGAGGACGGGAATCTTCAGCCGCGTTTTCTGCGTCGCCAGATCCTGAATCGCAGTAATCACTTCATGCCAGTGCTCCAACGAATACGCCTGGGGCCCGACATTCAGTATCGACCCCACGTGATATGTGAGGATTGCGGTTTCGAGTTTCGCCACATCGAGTTGATGTGGTTCCTGGCGACCATCCGTTCCCTTCGACACAACATCGATTGTCACTTCTGTCATCTGACCGACTTTCTCCTCAAGCGTCATACGGGACACCAGTGCCCGGACCTTTTTCTGGATGTCGGCAGGGGCACCCTGCGACAGAGAAACAAGGAAAGTCATCGTTGCCGTTAGACACAAGGAGAATACTGTGCTTTCGCATCATCGGGTTCTCGATTCGTGGATTTGGGTTATCGGAGCAGGACAAGCGCGCGGACCTCGGAGACCGGTCTCCCTGCACTGGCCATGGTATAATAGTAGGAGCCGGAACTCAACTTTGCACTGTCAGCGCTCCACAGTGTGCTGTGTGTTCCGGCTGACAGCGTTCCAAGTTTCATGGAGGAGACACTTCGCCCGAGGATGTCCATGACCCGCAGTTCGACATCCATTGCGCGCGGCAGAGTGAATGTGATCACCGTGGACCCGTTGAAAGGATTCGGATAGTTTTGTGCAAGGTGTATTTCAGACGGTGCAAAGAAAGTCCGCGGATAGACCGATGAGGTCGATGCACCTTTCGCGAAATACCCGGCAACGAACACCAGAGGCGCATTCCAGTTGATACAGATCTCATTCGACGCATAGCTCCCCTGGTCATCCACGTAACAGAGCGCCGGCGGTGTGGCTGACGTGAATCGTGCGGTAAGCACGGGATCATCGGTGATGTTGTGATTCGGCCCACCCGCCAGCAATCCGGGCACGGGAGCAACAACTCCGTCTGATCCGGACGGACGATGGTGCGGATGCATCACCGCGCGCGCACCTATGCCTGTGACAAACGATTGACCGTAAACATTCACGCCAAGAACGTAATGCAGCTGTTCAAGGGCTGCCTCTTCCCATTCCGCAGCCCCCCCTTCATTTCTTCCCAGAATCAGCAGCACCGCGTTGTTCAAGACCTGAGAGTTGCTTCCCCAATAGTACTGGCCTGCGCCCAGAGCGTTGCGGAATCCACTGTTGTCACGCAAGGTGAGAATATTCTGGCACAGATTCAGGAGCGATTGCCGGATATTCCCCTGTGCCGCGGTGTTCATGCCCGCCCGTGATCCACGGAGGTATGCACATTGAGCCAGCGTTCGCACATTGGCCCAAGACATTGCACCGGTGATGATCCCCTTTGATGCATAGTTGTTCAAAAAGTATCCGTGCGCAACAGAGTCGCCGTTCGCGAGGTACAGCTCAGCCGCCGCCCAGAGCCGTTCATCACTGTCGTCAGTATCGCCATATTCGCCTGTCGCTGTCCCCGCTGGATTCTTGAAACCACCTGGCGGGACGATTGAAGGATGCGCCTGGAGATAATTCCATGCTTTCACCGCCGCCGCAAGACATTTTGCGGCAAAGGTTGTATCAAAGGGTCTGTACACACGTGAAGCGCGCGCCATCACGGCCGCAAAATCTCCAGTTGCAGTCGACGACAGCCGGTAGATGTATCGCTGGCCGTAATCAACGTTCGGCATGACGAAGGATTCAAATTGCGGCTTGGCGACCTTGAAGAAGACACCTCCGCCGGTGGCCTGCATCGTGAAAAACCAGTTGAGTTCGTATTGTGCTTCGTCTAAGATGTCCGGAATGCCATTCCCGCTTTCGGGGATAGGCAGATCGTCCGCGGAAAACCGGGAGGGGAAGTAATCATACGCCATGAGCAGGGTACCTAAGGTCACTCCGGCATTCACGATGTACTTGCCGTAGTCTCCCGCATCATGCCAGCCGCCGGTGACTGCGGCGTATCCTGTGCTCTCGGCTACGCTGTGGAAGAGACCGTCGCTGGTCGTGTGACATGCGGAATGCCACCACGGACCTGCGACCGACAGAGGGAGCTGCGTGCCGCATCGCTGGAAAAAGAATCCCCTCAACGAAGACCGGTAGACACTTAGATAAACGGTGTCGGCAATGAGGAAATGGACGGAGGAATCACCCGCGGATGTGCGGACGCAATATTCTCCGGGGACGGAGAATGAGCTGAAATCTGCATTGTACAGCTCGAGACCCGTTGCGGGATCACCGAGGCTGGCAAAACCCACGGATCCCCTGTATACGCTTGCCTGCGACGCCGCATCCACAACCTGAAAACTGTCTGCATAGACTGTGAGAACCGCGAGCTTACGCGCGGCCGTCATGTACCCGGCCTGGTCAACCGCTACAACCCCTCCTGGACTCTGCCACCACGTGAAGAATGATCATCGAAACCAGCGTCATCACGGCCTTCGCAACCGCACCATTCATCTTCATCATCACTCAGCTTTCTGACTGGCTTTGGAGTAGACCCTTACATAGTCGACCTGCATCACCTGTGGGAATGTTGTTGATGCATCCGGACTGCCGGGCCAATTGCCCCCCACCGCAACGTTGAGAAGAAGGTGGAAACGCTTGTCGAACGGAGGGCCATTCCTCTCATCATGGTACCGGATGCCGTCCACAAACCATTTTATCGAATCGGCGCGCCATTCAAGCGTAAAGGTGTGGAATCCGTTGGCGAACGATGCGCCATTCGGAAGCGTGTAGAAACCGCCACTCGAGAGATGGTGCGCTGCGTCCTGCCCCCAATGGACTGTGCCATAGATCTTTGACGGTTCCTGCCCAAGAAGCTCCATGATATCAATTTCACCGCTGGCAGGCCATCCGCCATACACCCAATCGGTCGGCAGCATCCAGATCGCGGGCCAGAGGCCACGCCCTGTCGGCATCTTTGCGCGTACATCCACCCTGCCGTACAACCAGTCGCGTTTGTACGTGGTGTTCACACGGGCGGAAGTGTACTGCTTGCCGTTGTAGTTCTCCTTTAGTGCCTGGATAACCAGCGCCCCGTTCTCCACGAAGGCGTTGCGGGGCTCTGAGGTATAGTACTGGAGTTCGTTGTTCCCGCCACCGTTGCCATTTACCTCGAATGTCCATATCGACTGTATCAATCGCAGAACCGTTGAACTCGTCATGCCAGACCAGGTTCCAGCCTGCAAGCGCGGTGCTGTCAATACTGTTCGCATCAGGTGATACGCCATCGCCCTTTTTGCACCCTGTCGTCATCGTTGCAGCGCCGAGATATGTGGCAATAATGATTATCGCAATCCCCATGGTGGATCTCCGCTCTGCCATCATTCAACTACCTCGAACCTTCCCACCAATCCTTCCCCTGCGTTGGGACCGATATACACAGTGAACATACCCGGTTCGACGCAACGCCGCATATCCATTCCCGTGAAGGCCAGATCAGTCGCAGGTATGGACAATGTCACTGACGTCGTCTGACCCGGTTCCAGCCTTACACGCCGGTATGCTTTGAGCTCTCTGATTGGTCGTGTCATGCTCCCCACTTCGTCACGAACATAGAGCTGTACCACTTCTTCGCCTTCCCAGGACCCTGTGTTCTTCAGTGTGATTCGCACCGACACCGAATCCGTCGCTTTCACCCTTGGCGAGTTAATAGCGAGATCTGCATATGCGAACGACGTATAGGTCAAACCGAATCCGAAGGGAAAAAGTGGGGTCGACGGAACATCGAGGTATCGCGATGTATAGTGCACGGTGTCATCCGACGGTCGACCGGTGTTCTTGTGAGAGTAATAGATGGGGACCTGACCTGTGACACGAGGGAAGCTCGCCGGTAGCCTCCCGGAGGGTGCGTAAGAGCCGAACAGTACGTCAGCAATGGCATGTCCGGTCTCATGACCAAGGAACCATGTTTCGAGTATCGCCGGAAGATTGGCCGCTTCCCAGCTGAGGGCGAGTGGACGGCCGTTCATCAGGACCAGCACCACCGGCTTGCCTGTCGCATGAACCGCCCGGACGAGATCTGCCTGCCGCCCCGGGAGTTCGAGTGATGAGCGGGAACATGCTTCTCCACTCATATCTTCCGATTCCCCCACGGCAAGCAGAATGACATCGGCTTGCCTGGCGACCGCTACAGCCGTGGAAATTCCGGCTGTGTCTGTTCCGTTAATGGCACACCCCGGTGCGAAGAGCACACGTGATGCAGGAACAGCCGTCCGAACACCGTCAAGAAGCGTCACGACATTATTGGTATCCGTCGGACCGGCCCAGGTGCCGACCGGATCCCGGTGATTGTTGGCGAGTGGGCCAATGACGGCAATGGTTTTCACGTCTTTTGAAAGAGGGAGGAGGCTGCGTTCATTCTTGAGTAAGACAATGGCTTTCCGGGCCACTTTCCGTGCCGCTTCGATATTTGCTGCGCTCCTCAACGTCTTCGCCTCGCGTTCGGGAGTACATGCACGGTAGGGATCGTCGAACAAACCAAGCCGGAACTTCATGCGCAAAATCCGCCGGACCGCATTGTCCAGGGTTGCCGCTCTGACTTTTCCCTGACTCACAAGGGATTCAAGATTGTCGCGGTAACATCTGGACTCCATGTCCATGTCGAGTCCGGCGTTGATTGCAAGCTCGGCCGCGTGTGCTGGAGTGGCCGCGTACCCGTGAGGCAGAAGTTCGCCGATGGAGTTCCAATCACTCACAACAAATCCATCGAACTTCCATTCGTCGCGAAGAATCTTGGTCAAAAGGAAATGGCTGCCGGAGCTTGGCACCCCATTGATCTCGTTGAACGATGCCATGAACGTGCCGGCACCGGCGTCAAGGGCAGCTTTGAACGGCGGGAGGTAGACATCACGTAGCGTCTGTTCCGAGATATCTACGGTGTTGTAATCCCTGCCTCCTTCAGCACCGCCGTACGCTGCATAATGCTTCGCACAGGCCATAATGGCGTCGGGATCAGCAAGATTCCGTCCCTGGAAACCGCGGACACGCGCTGCCGCCATCACCGAACCGAGGTACGGGTCTTCGCCTGACCCTTCTGCGATGCGTCCCCATCGGGGATCACGAGCAATGTCAACCATCGGTCCAAAAGTCCAGTGAATGCCCGAAGAGGCTGCTTCTGTGGCACTCACGCGGGCCGACAATTCGACAGCCTCGGCGTCCCACGTCGCCGCCTCTGCCAATGGAATCGGGAACGTCGTTTTGAAGCCATGAATGACGTCGAGCCCAAAGAGCAGTGGGATTTTCGCCCGCGATTCCTCAACGGCAATTCTCTGTAGTTCATGCGTCACGGTGCTGCCGGTGACGTTCAACAAGGAACCGGTCTTTCCTTCTTTGATGAGTGTTCGTTGCTCATCATTGATACGCCTCCCCGTCGGCCCCGTGCTCCACCCTCCCGTATACTGCACAAGTTGTCCGATCTTCTCCTGCAGGGTGAGCCCTGCAATGATGGAGTCGATGGAATGCTCGATACCCGGCGAGCGGGATGGTCTCACGCTGCCTGCCCTCTGCGCAAAAGACAGGTTCGACGTGAAGATCAATAGGAGAGCAAGGGACGCGGAAAGGATTGGTTTCACGATGGTCGATGGTCTTTTGTGATTGAATGAACCCTCACCCCCGTCACTCCCCCCCATTGGCGGAGAAGGGAACGGGAGGAGAGGGTTTTAAAACCCCATGCTGATTGCAATCTTCTGTATGTTCGCAAGCTTCCCGAAATTCGCATAGCAGTAATCAGCCGACAGGACGATGTTCCCGAGAATCCGCTGGCGCACTCCCACACCGAGCGAGAATGATTCCTCGGACTCTTTCAGAAACAGCGATTTGTATCCGCCACGGAATGCGATGAACCCGTCGAACGTGTACTCTCCACCGACATTGACGCTTTCGTAGTCATCGCTCGGATGCATGGCGTCGACGGCGAGGATAAGCTTGTGCATGTCCCCTAGCGGCGGTTGATAGGCTATGCCGACCCGGAAGTTCAATGGCAAAGCCCAATCACCTGTGGACAGCTCTGCAGGCACACGGCCATTGTTCGCACTGTTCAACGGATCACTGTCATACAGCACCACTGCGTTCTGTCCGGTCATGTGCATCTTCTGACCGAAATTGGAGATCGACATACCCAGCACAATACCGTTGAAGGGGGTGTTATACTTCACGCCAACGTCGATCGCAACGGCGTTCGCACTCGACTTCCATATCCGCTCATAGACGAACTTCGGATTGAACCCAATGGCAAAGTTGTCGGTGAGGCGGATCGCGTACGCAAGACTGAAGGCGACCTGAGACATATTGAACACCTCGCCGGTGCCTTCAGGCTGATCGATGGTGGTCACACGCATATCGCCGATCGTCGATGATGTGAGACTCATTCCCAGATTGCCTATGCTGCCGAGGCTGATCGATCCGGCAATGAAGTTGTAGCCGATGTCTGCGAACCACTGGGTATGATCAAACGTCACGCCGTTTCCCACCGACGTGATGCCCGCGGGGTTCCAGTAGAGGGATGACCAATCATCCGCTACCGCCACAAAGGCACTCCCCATACCCGTGGCACGCGCACCCTGACCGATAGAAAGGAATGACGCTGCCGTGGTGCCTCTCTTTGACACGTCGGATTTGAAGACCTGCGCCGTGGCAACACTCCCCCCTGTAAATGAGAGGAGCAGCAGGCCGAAGATTAGTGTTTTCATGATCGTTGTCACCATTCGGGTTATTTGATCACTGCAAACTTGCCAATATGTTCACCCACACCATCTGCATTGACGTGGAAGATGTACAATCCGTATGCAAGGTCCATACCGTCATCAGTGACCAGATCCCAGCTCAGAGATCCGTCCCCTGCTCCGGTGTCTTTTGTCAACGTCTTCACGAGATGCCCCGAAACAGTGTAGATGCGCACTGTGCATGCGGAAGGAAGGTGCGTGAACATGAGCTTGTGATCTCCGCGTCCGGTCGAGAACAGCGTCCGCCGTTCCCACGATGCAGCGGCGATGTACGGGTTTGGCACAACGGAAATCCGTCCCATTGCGCTCTTCGCCAACTCAGGATCCGTCTTTGCTTTTCTGGTTGTGAACTCGAAGTAGTCGCCCTGTGCAAAGGGGCGCCTTGTTTTGATTGCGAAACGGTCCCCTTCCTGCGGTTGGACGGGATTGATTCCGGGACCCCGATCCCAATTGAGCTTCCAGGTCAGGTTATACACTGTCGGACTGGAGTATCCATCGATAATCCTGATGGTATCACCATAGCTGAGTGTGCCATTGCGGTCAGCGTCATCTACAAGGAACTTCGACCGCTGGTTGGTGGTCAGATTGGTGATCTGGAAGTTCACCGGCATCCTGGGGAAGCGCGGCGGCAGACTGAACGCTGCCGTGTCCACCTGGTTGGCAAACCACCGGAGTTCGTAGTCTGCCGGCCATGCCACATCCCGCGAGGCATTCAAATTATCCCTTTGCACTCTGATGATAACACCCGGCGTGCCAACAATCCATCGGCATGCCGTGTCGATCACTGCAATAGCGGTGTCATTCCGGAACGAAAAGCTCAGGCCGTCAAATGGCGTACTGAAAACCGACGGTCCGAAATCCGCCGTACTGACATGGCCCTGTATGCTGTCCATTGAACCACCGGCGTTGATACGAACGATGCTGTACGCATTCGTCGTGTACCTGGGGACGGCACCCGTCGCTTCGAAGAGCACCCGGTATTTTGTCCCGTCGCTGATCGCGTTTGGGTTCAGTACCTGAATGGCAAGAGCACCGGTACCGAGACCCTGCGTGACCTTCGTAAGGTCACCCTCAACCTGTGGCGGCACATATCCTGCTGCCGCGGCAGTTGGTGAGATTATGGCACAGTTGATGTCAATGAACTTCAATGTGCCGGCCGCATCTTCCGTCACGATTTTCGAGCATTCCGTCGGCTGGAGTCCAAGGATTCCCTTATTCGGATCACCCATATCGTATGACACCACGGCATAGTAGTAGCGAATACCATTCTGGACGGTGGTATCGACGAAGGAGTGCTGGAGGCCGGTGTTGCTGCCGCGCCAGAACCGGGCGCCATTGATGCCGATCGGATCCGGGCCGGAAATGCTGTCCTTCAGGTCAAACTGTGCGATCGGCTTCCAGTAGCGGGGATTCCCGCGGGAATCGGTGATCACTTTGATGTCATTAAACTCGGCATCGGTGCTCCGGTACACAAGATATCCCTCGAAGTCCAGTTTGTTCCCGAGGAAGGGATCGCGCGATTTTTCTGCACGATCGTCCCAGTAGAGGAAGACCTTCCGGTCTCCCGCAACTGCCGTTACGTGCGGAGTGTATGGAGGCTTGGAGAAATTGTAGTTTGCGTTGTAAATGTTCTGCACGGTGATTTTGTTAAACAGCAACGCATTGAGATCGAGACCGTACACGAGTGCCATCGAGAATCGCTCCCGGTGATCTCTTGCGAGCGGGAACGGACCGGAAGCGAACACGATGCCGATGTTGGTGTTCTGCACAAGCGTGTCGATGAACGCGTTGTTCATCCGTTTCCACATCACATCATCGTTCTTCGGCCAAACGCCGGTTGGCCCTTTGTCGCCGAGAACATTCAACGCGACCGCCGTCAGGCCGATCTGATCCGATTCGTCTTTGTCGGTCTCATCGAAGTTCGGTTCCCCATGCGTCGGTTTGCCGTCCCCTTCCCCTTCATCCGGCCCGAGGTATTGGAGATCATACGGACCAACGCCGTCGGCGCCGAGATCATCGTTAAGGGCTTCGCCTACATCCCATTTGCCGTTACCGTTCGAGTCGGTGAAGGGCATCCAATCATGGTCATCATCAATATTGTTGTCGCGCCGTTCGTCGATCAGGCCATCGCCGTCGTTGTCGATCCCATCCCACGGATTGCCGGGGCTCTCAAGGTACGCGTAACCATAATAGCCGGTCTTCCAGCTGTCCGGATATCCGACACCCCCTTCCGCCCATGAGTAGCAGAGATCGAGCGTGGTATTGTAGTATGCGCTGTTTGCGGGGGAGGAATTCTGAAAGCTTCCCACACCCGGGTCCGAATAGAAACCAAAGGCACAGGAATCGTAATTGTGGTCGGAAATGTTCACGATATCATAGTGCCAGAAGATCACGTCTTCAGCGAGCACGTGGGTCCATTGAAATCCGCGGACCTCGATGCGCAAACCGAGCCCCCCCCTGCCGGAATCCGCAGCTATCGGATAGTAGTTGTACGGCACGCGCTGAAATTCCGCGTCCTTCGAATCATCCACGACAAAGAACGTCTCGAAGTCGGCATTCGTGACACCACGACCGAAGTATCCATACCAGTATCCATCCCATGCAGCCGTTGTTCTGCCGTCAGCCCGCAACGCCATCGGCCAGTGCGCAGGCCAGGAATCGGCGTCGATATTCACGGCCGGCCGTGGCGACTTCGCTGAGGGATTGATGTATCCCGGCACCGGTTCAAGATCCCATGGATACTGCGCGCCGAGCACGGGATCGAAGTCGAACTCTTCGCGGTAGTGCGCTTCGATGGGCGTGATGACGCGTCCGTTAGGAATTTGGAACTTTGCCCCCACAAGGACGGTGAGCCCGTCAATGTAGTTGTGGCCGGTCCCTTTGGGCCACTCACCCCCCATGCCGTCAGGCCAATGGGCCACTTCTGTTGTGTTGAAATATACGGTCCGCACCCGGTTACCATCCATGACACCTTTGCGCTGGTACTGGTAGTCGCCTTTGAGGTCATCACGGTACATCTGTGTCTTGGGATCAACCTGTGCTGTTGCCGTCACTAACCCTGCAAGCAAACACACACACAGAACAATGATCGCATGTTTCATTCGTTGATAGGTCATGGCTCAAAACTCCACAGAGAGACCGAGTCGGACTTCCCTCGGTGCTGAGAATGATGTCGGATCATTGAGATACTGATCCACCGTGTTCAGACCGATGATGCGACCTCCAAGACTGGTGAAGATATCCAGGTTGGCGCGGCCGGTTCCGCCATTCACGTTGTACTCATTTTTGATATCGAGCACATTGTACACCCAAAGGAAGGTGTTGATGTTCAGGCCAAAGACCGGGAAGGTCTTATCGGCCCGGAAATCGACATTGAAGAAGGCCGGCTTGGTACCGCTATTCTGGAACGTGATGCCCTTGGAGACCCGCACATCCTCGGTATACGGATACCCCGAACCGTATTGAAATATCATACTGGCAGTCCAATCACCCGGCTGACCCACCATGACATTCAGATTGAGGGTGTTCCGCTGGTCCCAATCGAGAGGGACCACCGTTTTCGGCGTCTCGATCGGCGGATCGGATTGATTGTTGTTGAACACCGTTCGTGGATCGGACGAATTCCCTTCCGCAATCTGGAAGGTATAGTCAGCTTTCACACTGAAGAAGTTCGTCAGACGCTTCTCAAGAGAAATGACGAATCCGCGTACATTGGCATAGTCCCGGTTGATATACCGGGCATAGGACCGTCCGTCATACATCTCGATGATTTCCATGCCGAGATAATTGCGAATGTCACGATAATATGCGGTGACGTCGAGTGAAAAGACCTCAAAGAGCACTTGCTGCAGGCCGAGCTCATAGCTCACCGTGCGCTGTGCGTCGAGGTCGGGATTGCCGGTGATCGTCGAAAGCGATCCTGCGGATGACACGAGGTAGTCGGAGTTCGTGTAGAGATTGTCGAATCCCGGAATCTGGAAGAAATGCCCGTAGGAGAAATGGATGATCCCCTGGTCTGTGATCGGGAACGAGACGCCTAGGCGAGGACTCACCTGATACTTGCGCCTGCCCTTCGTGTACTGGCCCACGCCCGAAAACAGTGTATTCATCGTCGGGTTTTTCAAGTCCGAGGGATACTCGGATGCAGGGTCGAAATAGTCCAATCGCACGCCTGCATTGATGATCATGATGTCGTATTCCATCTTGTCCTGGATGTATGCCGACATCTGGATGGGGTTCTTCAGATACGATTGGTTGCCCAGTGCCCCGAGGCGGGGATAGCCGATCGTGAATACCGGGTTTCCGGTAGTGGTGTCATAGACTCCCGGAGACAGATTGACCATATTGTAGCCATGATTGTACAGGCGATGGAGTTGCAGCTCAACCCCCGCACCAATCTTATGCTCTTTCGAGACCTGCGAAGAAATCGAGAGCTGCGTCAGGTGGGTCCTGGTGTTGCGTTCATAGCGTCCCGCGTAGTTCCCACCCGAACGGAATGTGTAGTTCGACTGCGGGTCGCCACGGTCAGGATCGACGTAGCGCGGATCGTACATGTCCTGATACAGGTAGCCACGGTAGTCGAAGTAGTTGTAGGAATATTTTAGCATCCAGAATGTACTGGGCGAAACGGCATGAGTGAACTGCAACCCGTGCATCTGGCTGGTGTGGTAGTGATTCATGGGACCATCGGGGGTCCACCTGAACCCGTGGTCGTAGTTCTTGTTCCATCCGTGCTCATAGTTTGATGAGACGGAAAGTTTCATCTCGCCGAACGAATAGGCGATTTTTCCGCTCGCTGAGACACGGCGGCTTGGATTCATGGAGATCTCGGCACCATCTCCGGTCGGCGTGAAGGGGTTGTTGTCGTACGTATTGTAGACCCTCTTTCCGTAGAGATACCCTTCCTGGTCGAGCCATCGTCCTGCAACGAAGAATGACAATCCGTCAAGCCCAATCGGCCCGCTCAATGTTGCCTCCAGATTCCGGGTACGCGGGATTGCATAGTGATCGAGGTTCTCGAAGACGTCAGTATGGGTGGTGACAAAGTCACCGACATATGCCGATACCGAGCCATGATAATTCTGGGACCCTTCCTGGGTCACGATATTGACCACGCCGGACATCGCCTGACCGTATTCGGCGTTGAATGCACCGCTGATGACCTCCATCTGGCGAATCGAGGAATTCTCGACTGTGAGCCCCCTGCTGTTGCTGAAGGGATCGGTGACGGAGATACCGTCCACGAGGTACAGGACCTCGTCGGAACGGCCGCCGCGGAAGTGTCCACCGATCACTCCCGCCTGGAGGTTGATGACCTGGTCAACATTTTCCACTGGCATGAGTCGAATGTCGTCGGACGATACCGTTACGGAAGTGGAGGTCAGGTCTTTCTGAACCAACGGACGGTCCGCGGTAATTACGACTTCCGACACGTCGACGCTCGTAGAGTTCAGTTTCGCGTCCTGTGCCGTGGTAAGGTCAATCTTGACAAGCACGCTCTTTATCACGGCCCGCTGGTAGCCGACCAGGCTGATGGTCAGCGAGTAAGTTCCCGGAGGCACATTATTGATAAAGTAGTAACCTTCGACATTGGCAGCGGCGCCAAGACGGGTGCCGTCGATCACGATGCTCGCGCCCGGCAGAGGTTCTCGCGTCTGCCCGTCAGAAATGCGACCGGAGATCTTTCCTGTCTGGCCCCCGAGCGTCAGGCCGGCATTGAGCATCAACGCCATCGCGACGATCATCAAGAGGCGCAATGCATCGGACAACGGCTTCACGGTGGTGATCCTTTCTATTATACAACATGGAACGACAGACACAAACCCGATCCCGCCTTTGGGCGGGATCGGGTTTGCACACACACATATTACTTCAGCAGCATCATCTTCTTCACATCGCGGAATGTACCGCTCTTGATTTCGTAGAAATACATGCCGCTGGACAGACCACTCTGGACCGACGAGGAACCGAAGGTCACCTGGTGGTTGCCGGCCGGCTGCATTTCACCGTTCACAAGCGTGGCAACTTCCCGACCGAGCACGTCGAATACTTTCACAGAAACCGGTCCGGCTTGCGCCAAAGAGTACCGGATGATCGTGCTGGGGTTGAACGGGTTCGGATAGTTCTGCAGTAACTGATATACGAGCGCTACTCCCGGCTGTTCTTCCACACCCGTCGTCGACATCTTGTTGCCGATCCAGGTGTAGCTCCACCGCCAGGCATCCGACCAGGAATTGTCGTTATTCAGATAGGAATAGCACATGATACCTTCGCGCGCGGCATTGCTACCCGGCGTGTCGTTATCATTGATCGAGAAGTCGATCGGTATGCGCATTCCTTCGACAGGAGAGAACAGGCTGTCGGCACCGCTGCTGGCGGTCCTGAATGCGGTCCACGGAATGCGGGCCTCGACAATGTATCCCGTGGTGATCTGTTTGATCGTAAACGAGTAATCCGCGCCGGGCAACAAAAGGGTTTTGGCAAGCATGTCGTCAACCAGCTTGTTCTGAGAGAAGCGCAGATGGTAATCAGGTGCGGCTCCGCGTTTGTAGCCGGAATGATGCGCACCGCGCCAGTCATACAACCCGATGAACAAGTCTGGACAGTCCTGCAACCAGCTGGATGCCGCTGCGCTCGTGTCGATGCTGACGACGTCGTCATCAACGTCAAAGGCCACATAGAGCGCGGTGCTGCTCGCAGCCAGGTAGCAGAGCACTTTGAGATCGGCGTCACCGGAGATCGTGGTGTTCGTCGCTGCGTGGGCAGTCGCTGTCGCGGGGTTCACTGAGAGGACGATCGGTGTGAAGCCCGCCCAATCAGAGAGATCTCCATCGGCGTAGAAAATCGTCGGCGCAGACTTGGCAATCGTCGGCACACCCTTTGCCGTATTGGTGATCGGTCCGATTACTGTCGGCTGATTGGTGTTGCCTGCTTTGTCGGTTGCCGTAACGCCGTAGTACAATGACAGGCTGCGGTCCGTGTTCGGCGCGCGCAGCAAGTGTGTTTGCAGCTGCGTCCCCGTCGGCAATCCGAACGGGGGGATATTCTCAACACCGGGATCGTCGGTCTTCGTGAAAGCTTTGTCGTTCACGTATCCGGTGTAGGTGGCACCTATTTCACCCGGCACATCTGTCCAGGTCACGATGTTGGCAAATGAGGTATTGGTTGCTTGGACGTTTGGCACCGGCGGGGGAGGCGTCTTGTCCGTCTCTCGGAATCCTGAGGGAATGATCGCACTGAGGAGCATCTTCCCGCTGTAGACAAGATCAGCGGCAAAGGGCTCGCCGGCATCCACACTCGACGAGAACTCAATAATCATGTTGCCGAGCTTGCTCAACCCCATCACGCCGTCTTTTGCACCCTGCGGCGTGTTGAATCGGCCGGGCTTCAAGTCGCCCCAGTTGCTGTTCTGAATCGCATCTAACGGGAGTCTCACCTGCTGCCATCCCATTTTCACACCGATCGAATCCATACGCACGGGAACAACGGTGTACCAGTGCTCCTCCTGCGAGTCACTGTAGTCCCACAGGATGAAACGCATTGTGATCTTGTTCGAGATCGTACCTGTTGAACTCGTTAGTGGCTCAATAACCTTGATGTAGAACTGCAACTCGCTCTTGGTGGAGACGTCAGGGAAGAACGTGCCTGCAGGGAGATCATACTCCTTGTTGGCACCGCCGCCCCAGCTTTCCTTTACGTTGATTTTCCAATCCACCCCAAGCACCGAGCTGCCCATAAGAGTGTCGGTCTTCTCTTCGTAGACGTTGAACTGGCTCAGTCCGCCGTTGTTCCATCCGCCCTTGAAGTCTGCGGTGTCTTTTGTGAAGTTGTTGAAATTGTACATCGCCTCGTATCCGACCTTGTTCCCCAGTCCGTTCAGACGAAGGTCATCGTAGAAGACGATGCCGTTGGCAGTGTCACCCGTGACCTTGCCTGCCGTCCATTCAATCGTGTAGCCGATGATCCGGTCCCAATCCAGCTTGTTGTTCTTGTTCTTACCGCTCCAGTCGGTCAGACTGAATCCCTGATCGTTCGGACTGTTGGTTTTGCCGAGGTCAACAAGGGGAATGATTAGCTCGTGCCAGCCGGGGATAGAATCGTTCAACGGCTTGGTACTCTGGAAGTACCAATCCTCGGAGTCGGTGGAGTCGCCGGTGTAGTACGTGGATCCTTCACCGCCTTCATAAATGTGGAAACGCATCTGTACACCGTTGCCCGCAGCCGTCGACGGCTTCGTATTGTTGTACCAGAGACTTAAGTGCGTGCCGGCACCCCAATCCAAGTATGTGCTGTCACCATACATGGCGCGATACTTCTTGGCATAGAATCCCTGGTTCCCTTTCGTGGGAAGAGTGAAGCTGAGCATGTTCATCCCGCCCCACGACTCGGTGGTATGAACACGCCAAACGTTTTTCAACGACGCGGCACCTTCCTTTTTAACAGCCGCATCATTGGTCATCGTATGAATGGCATGTGGCTCAGTGGCGTTCGCAGTGGCATTGAACACCACGGCAAAGGTCGAATCTGCCACTACGGTGTCAAAGGTGTTCAACTTGTACTGTCCCCACGCCGGGGCAGAAGCAAGCAACACAATCAACACCAGCGGCACGAGCACAGAAATGTGTCGCAGGTACGTCCTCATAGGTCGTTCCTTTTATGGATGGATAATGGTACTGTGGATTATGGGACTGCATTACATGAACAGTTCACGGAGAAAAACGCGGACGGGATTATCCCGCAGGATCTCGCCTGGGGAAGGAATCATCGCCCGGATTCTCGCCGTGTCACAACGGATTTCGTATCGCGCCTTGAGCGTAGGAAGCTCACCCTTCAATATGCCGTCAATCTTCGCGTCGCGCGCCAACACGCCCATATTCATCTTGAAAAACACCTGTTCCTCCGAGGCCGGCGACCGCTTCTTGAACGCCTCGACTTCCTCCGGCGTCACATTGATTGCAGCCCGCCGGCTGGCATAGTAGGCATTGGCAATCGCTTCATCGCGTTGCAGACCGTATTCATAGAGAACATCGGAATCACTGCCGAGCCCCTGCTGTTCCGCCTCTCTCAAAAGATACCGGTTGCGGACAATCCCCCCGATCGCGTCCTTCAGGTTCTGCGGCGTTCGCACGCGCGGACGAAGCGATCCCGGCATGCTGGACAACGCTTCAAGCAATTCCCGAACTGTCAATGCACCGTCGCGATACGTCGCGACAATGGCATTCCCTGTCATCCTCAGGTCTGCACCCAGGAGCTGGAGCTCGTCGCTCGTGACATAGATGGTCTGCATCTGTTGCGGATCAACATGTGCTTCCTGCACCCGGCGGCCGAAGTAGTCTGCAGCAGCCCAGAAGACCGGCCCGTTGAGACGAAGATCCTTGTCACGCATCAGACCAGCCACATAGTGCGACGACAGCGAATCCATCTTCCGGTCCCTGATCAGCCTCTCGATTTTCTGCCGCTGCAGAATGAGGTCATTCTCCGAAAGCATCGCCTGCTTCTCCCCACCGGTGATTTTCACTGCAATGTATCCGGTGCCAACCCGCATCGGCCCCCGCACGTCATGGAGTCCGGCGTCGAAGATCGCCGGCTCAAGCTCCGGCGCCACCATCCCGATGGTGACATTCTCCCTTGTACCAACCCGGATGGTAGAATCACTCGTGACAGGCAAGCTGCTGTTCTTCAATGCATCAAGATATTCCGCGCACCGAACCGAATCCCGCGCGTACACATAGGAGAAATCGACTTTCTTCTTCATCCGCTCGTACATCTGCCGCACTTCCGCGTCGCCGATCTGCGCTTTCTCTCGGATTTCATGTCGATACAGCCCCTTGATCATCTCCTTTTGTTTGAGGAATCCGAGGTACCCCAGCATCAGAGAATCCCTGTCGAGGCCGCGTGTTTCGGCTTCCTGTGCGTACAGTTTCTGTGTTATGAGCTCGGACACCTGCGTCAGATATGATTCGAGTCGGGTTTGTCCGCGTTTCCATTGTGGCTGCAGCGCATATGACCGGTTCAATTCCGTTGTATCAATCCACCGATTGCCCGCGACAGCGACGGTACCCTTCGGAAGGTCTTTCCGCATGCAACCCGCAACGGTCAGAGCACAAAGTGCTGTGATGAGAACTCGTTGAGTCATGACTTGGGCACCCGGATGTCTTTGCGGAGCTCAGGATGAAAGATGGAGAGTCCGGGTGTTGAGAGCAATGCGACTCCCACCATTACGAGCGCACTCAGCACGAACACGATGATCGCCACGAAGAAAAGCCCGTTCCGGGAGATCACCTGCTCCGGCTGCAGGCTGACTATCACACACCCGACGATCCAGCCGGTGAGAAGACCACTAATTGCGCCCGTGCCATGACGTCCCGGCCAAACAAACCCGACGATGGCAATGGCCGCGAGCGGGGTCCCCAGCACAACATAGGCCGCCACGAGCCAGACTACTGCCGAGTCACCGATAAGGGCAAGAACCGACGAGGCGAGAATGGAGAAGATCACCGCCACGGTGGCCGTAAGCCGCCCCACCAGCACCAATGCCGATTCATCCGCCGTACTCCGGAATTGTCTGAAGAGGTCCATTGTGGTCAACGTCGAGACTGACATGAAATGGCCGGAAAGCGCAGCGATTGCTGACGTAACAATGGACGCGCCGACGAATGCCGTGGCCACCCCGGTCCACGCGCCAGGCGGCAGTAGACTCGTTGCGTGCGAGGAAACACCAACACCAATCGCCAACCCACCAAACGCAATCGCACCGGCCGCAGCAAAAGCGGACCAGCGGGGATCACGCCGGGTGCGCGCGGCAATCACCCGTTGTACTATGGACTGATCAATGCAGGTACACCAGACTGCATAAAGCACCAACCCGCCAACGAGAACCAGACTTTCATTCCCTCCCCCGCTGAAGTGCAACGCGGCGGGAAGATCGAGATCCGGTGCGCCGGCCAAAACCGAAAAAGACCAATCCGGCGACCGCAACAACGGCCGCAACACCCTGCACCGCAAAGATTGCCGTGTATCCCCCCGATACTGCAAAAACACCCGGCACGACAATCATCAATAGTGCCGCGGTAACGGGATCCCATCCAAAAATATGATGCAGCATCCCTCCGCCCAGGACAATGGTGAGCGAAATTCGTACAAGCAGGGTGAGCAGCAAGAATGCCGAGGGAAACAAGCATTCCGACGCCGTTGTTGCCAAACCGCTCTCCCAAAAACTCTGCAATCGTCATTACTTCACGGGCGCGATAGGCTGGAGACAGGGCGACACCCATAACCACAAACCCGGCGGCCATAATGAGTCCGAGGCCGGCCCACATCCAGACATTCGTCCGAAATGACAACTCCACTCCTATGCACCAGACTCCCCACAATGTCGTGACAAAAAATGATCCCGCCAGGCCGATCCACGAAACCGTTGCCCTCCGAGAAAGTACTCGGATGTGCCCCGGCTCCTGGAAATACGCATAGCGTGTATTCCGAAAAAGCCGATGCCGGCCAAAGCCAGCACAACAACCACCATGGCATATGTCGTCTGTGCACCCGGCATGGTTACTTCAGGACAAGCATTTTCCTTGTTTCAGAGTAGGTCCCGGCGGTCAACCGATAGAAGTACATACCGGTTCCAAGCTTTGCAGCATTAAATTCCAGAGTAAATGCACCCGCTGCCTTGGGTTCGTTCACCAGCACCGCCACTTCCCGTCCCAACAGGTCGTAAACCGAGAGCTTCACATGCCGGGTCCCGAGTTCAGGGTTCCGGGTGTTCGAAGCCGTGCCCCGTGTCCCGGATCCAAGGTTCTGTGACCCGCCACCCGCAACCCGGAACCGGATCGTTGTAGCGGGATTGAACGGATTCGGGTAGTTCTGATCGAGCGAAAATACGGAAGGGACAAGGGCCTGATCGTCAGCAACTGAAAGGACTGCGCTCTCGCTTGACAACTTGTAGGGTCGGTACGTATCCCTCAACAAAGACGCCACCGATTTTGCGGAC
The DNA here is from genome assembly GCA_963849385.1 of Ignavibacteriota bacterium. GTDB lineage: Bacteria > Bacteroidota > Ignavibacteria > UBA10030 > UBA6906 > Fen-1255. Next base: position 241,220 of record CAWKHH010000005.1, read on the forward strand.
GCATGATCCATCTTGTACAGGCCCATCGTCTGATTGCCTGTTTGAATGGAATACCAATCAAACACGCACCACCACGTCGTTGCGCACAGAGGCTTACCTGGCCGGTAGGTCCCGTTGCTGTCGACGCTGACAAACTCACTGAAGGCCCTGAATGTCGAATCAAAGACCGCGCGCTGCACTGACGAAGTTGCGAGGTCTTCTCTTGACCAGTACCCGAATTCCGTATCGAGAATCGGCTTGGTCGGATAAGCCACAGAGGCTTTCTGCACAAAATCTTTCGTGCCTGCATAGTATGTACTTCCGTGGAAGATTCCGAAATACATGGTCCAGCCGGCTATATCACAGTACGCTTGCGTAGGATCTGTTGGACCCGGCCGGTCAGCGGCGGCCGACTCCGTCACAAATCGTCCATCCGGATACCGCGCGTCAAGTTCGCTGTTCAAACGATTGATGAAGTTGCCCCGATTGGTTTGATCCAGACATTCGTTGCACGTGCTCCAGAAAAGAATGCTCGGCCTGTTTCGATCGCGGAAAACCATTTCTCTCCACATCTGTTCATGTATGTGCCGGAAGAAATCCTGTTTCAACCACGCATCGTTCTCATCAAACCACCAGACCGGAATCTCTTCAAGGACGGCGATCCCTAGACGATCTGCAACGAGATATGTGTACGGATGGTTGGGGTAATGAGCTGTGCGAAGGAATGTCGCGTTCAAGTCGACGACCTTCTGCAGGTCTGAATAGATAACCGACACCGGGACGCTGCGCCCATAGAGGTAGTGGTCTTCATGTCGGGCCACACCGGGGAAAAACATCGGTTTGCCGTTCAGCAGAAGCGTGTTTCCTTGGGTCGCCAGCGTGCGGATCCCGAACTGCGTACAATACTGCTCAACGGTATCGCTTCCGACAACAAGGAGCGCCCGAAGAATGTAGAGGTCAGGGTGTTTTGGTGACCAGATCCCCGGTGAAGGAATTGTGAGCGTGAGCCGCTGTACACCGACAGAATCGGATGGATACGTACTGATGCCCGTCGACTGGCTTGCCACAACTCCACCCAGCAGATCCGATGAGCGTTCTGATTGAATGTTTGCCGGAGTCACATTCGCCGTGTGTGCTGCGACAATGACTCTCGCATCTTTGCTCACGCCGGATTTGTTCCACACGGCAATGGTGATCTGAACGTCGCCGGTCAGCGATTGTGGAATTGCCTCAGCCCGGACGATGGAGAGCTTTGGCGGGAATTCCAGGAAGACGTCATGTATGATGCCGGTGAAGTTGAACCAGTCGGGCTTGTGACTGAGAGTCCCGTACGGTACGATGTCGTCCCGGGAACCCCATGCAGGGTTGTCAACACGGACGGCGATGACGTTGACTGTGTCGGTCCGAACGATTCCCGTCAGATCAAAGGAAAAAGGCGTGTATCCCCCCTCATGGTAGCCGAGATAGCGACCATTCAACCAGACATCCGCAACGTAGTTCACTGCCAGAAAATTCAGACGGGCAAAACGGGTCTTGAGGCTGTCAGGCACGGTAAAACTGCGCCGGTACCAGACGCCGTCTTCGTAGTCCTCAGGACGTACGTCCAGACCATTGAGGGTGTTCTCAACCGCGGGGAGATTCTTTGCACTCCATCCGGCGTCATTGAATGAGGGAAGAAATCGGCCTGCTGCTTCGGTTACCAGGGCGGTGAATCCTGCTGAATCCCTTTTCCCCATCGTCACGCTATGGTTTGCGGCGAAACGCTGTTTCAGCCAGAAACCTTTCAGATCGATTGTCGGGCGTGGTTGTTTCTCAAATGTGGGAAGCGGCGCCCCATTCTGATATGGAATGGTGATGCCGCCGATGCTCTTGAGCTCAAACGTCGGAGGAAGAGAGGCGATCTGGCTCAGACAGGCCGAACCAGCGAAAATGCTAATAAAAATGAGACCCAGCACCAGACGATAGCAATTCGTCATGCAGGGTGGACCTTTGGATTATTTGCTGAGGAACGAGTGGTTTGGGCGGAAAGGCGTCGAGGGATGGGGGATGCCTATGCCGCGCACGTAAGAGTGTACACGCGCTGTGCCATACTTTGAACTGCCTAAATCAGATCAAAATGAAAGATTTGGTGCTCCGTTTGAGGTGCGTTATCGGATTGATAATGCGCCCATTATCTAACACGATACTTTTTGAAAGTATCGTCTATTTCATGAGAAGAACGCGCCTCGTCAGCATACCCCCGGGTGTGCCTAATGCACAATAGTAGACGCCGCTCGCGAGAAGATCTCCCGACCATCGAATATCATGAGCGCCGGCTGCTAACACTCCAAGATCAACGGAAGCAACTTCCCTCCCTAGCTGATCATACACCGCAATCCTCACGGGCCCCGAATCAGGCCGGACGATATGGAAGGTTGCAGACAAATTCATGGGATTGGGATAGATGGAAAAATCTGTGCCGGGCGCGGCCGCTCCCTGTTGCCGAACTCCCGTGGCTCCATGATCACGCTCGATGACAATTCCCGCAAGTGTAGTGGAGTCCAGCGATGCGCCAAACCAGAAGTCGAGTACATTGTCTTCGACAACCACGCCCTGGGCAAGCGCCGTCACTGCCGTGTTCTGACCTGCTTGCTGGAAGAGATCAAGATTCGCAAACACTTCCTGTCCTTCGACTCTTGCACTGAACACTCTCTTCCCCGGAGAGGAAAACTCGTCTTCCGCAAGCATGAGCGTAACGTTGTACTTGCCATCGGGCACCCTCACTTTGTAACCGGAAATTCCATGCAGTGAGGAACGATAGACTCCGGGATTTGACGTGTTGCCTATCAAAGTTTCGGCTGACAGCAAATGCGGCGCACCTCCCACATAGCCATACTGTTTTGTCGCCGTCCAAGATGAATCGGCAAGAAATCCGCTTCCTCCCCCACCGCCGACGTCAATGTTGATCGGAAACGACAGAGGCATCACCACACGGGTGGTTTTCAAGCTCATCGTGTTCGCAGGCGCGGCCAGATCCTTCACTCCTTGCAAGAACAGAATGAATGGCGCGGAGAGGTCCATCCCGCTCACGGCAATGTCAAGAGTGCGTTTGTCCTGTCTGAGCCGCGCACTTTTGTAGGTCAGATTCGAACCCCCGAAGAAGTTGCCAACAGTCTCGGCAGTCACGGCATCCACTTGCTCTGAAAAGCGCACGACAATGGAGGAGTCGTATCCCCAAGCACCTATGACATATGGTGGATCGGTATCGGCGGTGGGGATCGCACCACCGGAATAGCCATTTGTTGTGTTGCTCGTCAGGCAGAGAATCAGATAGCCATCTTTCAACACCGCATTCTCGGCAACAAACTGTGCATTGTTGCCATCCCAGGTATGCGTGCCCTTCTGCCACCGCTGTGTATCAAACACCGTGAAGTCATCCGTCCATTGCAGCGCGAAATTGTCGCCGGACCCCGGGGTGTACCCATAGTACTTGACCCAATCATAATAGGCGTAAACAGGCAGCTGCGACGCGCTGAAGGAGCCGGCCCAGGTCACATCGGAGGGCTGCCACACATTCATCATGATCTTTTGGGGCTTCGTCAGCTGGGCTATATGCGATCCTGTTTGCCGGTATACCTCATCACCGTCGATCTGCCATGCCACATAGTCAGGCGTCCACTCTATCCCATAGGTGTGAAATCCTGCGTGGGGGTTGAACGGAAGGAGCTGCCGCTGCACATGATTGTTGCCATTTGCCGGGACGATAGTATTGAATTGGGACTCGTTGGTATAGCGCCCCATATTTTCTATGTCGATCTCGTTCCAGGGAGAGGCAGGATCGTAATAGGTAAAGAACGACGCAAGCATGCCGGATACGGCCGCTGACCTCATCCGAACTTCGAATCTCCCATACGTCATTGCAGCAATGGTGCGGTACTCCGCTCCGCGGTATGGTTTCTGACCAGCAGAGTGATTCCAGGGCAACAAAAGACAAACCGCGCACAGGTGGGCAAGCAGATGAAGTTTCATTGTTTTGATCCTCCCAGCAACGCAATCAGCTTGAGTGCAGGAACATACGTTGAGTCTTCCTGAAGAATTGCCCGGAGGATCCCAATGGCGTCATTTTTTTGACCTATATCAGACAGCAGCCCGGCAAGGTGAAAACGGGCGTTGGCGCGTTCCTCGAACGTGAATTCCGGGGCCTCGGCGGCGGCGTTCATGGCCCGTATTGCCTTGGCGGTCCGCCCCATGTTCATCTCGCAGAGACCGAGCTGATACGCCAGCATCCCCTGGGGCCCGGGTCGTTTGAGGGCTTCGCGAAGCGCGGCTGAACGCAGGGGCCAGTTCTTCTCGGTCTCATAGGTATCGGCGATCATGCGGAACGGCCAGGGGTCGTCGGGAGTGTACGTCGCAATCGCCTCATATTCTCTGCGAGCTGCCTCGAAATTCCCCCTCCGGAGGTATTCCTGCGCCATGGCATTGTGTGCCCGCGACCAGACGTTGTGTTCGAACAGGTAGTCACGGGCGATCTTTGCGGTGGTGGAATCGCCCACGGGCAAGTAGTCATCAAGCGTCACAGGTCTTTCCCGAAATGGCCAGCGGTGGGTCATAAGGAATACCTTCATCAAGCCAATGTCCCAATCCAGCGGTGTGACGCCGTACGCTGACATGCGCGGCCGGAAGAGAGAATCGGGCGGCGGAAGAAGGTGCATCCGCTGAATACCCACATAATACGCCGCCGCTATCACGTAGTATCCCTGTGGCGTGGGATGCAGATGATCACACATCCACTCGTGCCCGATGACCCGTCCGGCAGAGCGAGCAGCTAGAATGTCGGCGATGTCGACAAGACCGGCCCCCCTCTCCCGCGCGACCGCGGCAATAATCCTGTTGGCCTCGGTCGAAGCCCGGAATCGCATAACATCCCGGTCCCGTGCCTCAAGGAAATCTGTCCGCGCAGCAACCGTATCCCCCTTCAACATCTGCGCTCTGGCCATCCCGAAGTACCCATCTGCACTCGAAGGAGTGATCCTGAACACTCCGGCATACGCGTCGGCCGCATCCTTCCAGTTGCCGGTATTGAGCAGGGTTTCTCCCTGGACGAGCGCCGTCTTCAGATCAGGTCCCGTGCCGTTGGCCGTATCGGCCTCTGAACGGAACGGTGGCTGATCCCGGTCGTTGGACACCAGTGTCCCGAAGATCACAGGGATCTTGCGCTGCGCACAGGCATCAGCAATGCGTTCCAGATTCATCCGGAACGACTCCATGGTTCTGACGTATCGTTGCGAACCCAGAATGATATCCTGATCGCCAACCACGCGTTGCATCAGCACCTCTGTTACAGTGCTCTCCGGAGGCGACGGGCGCACAAGGTTGACTGCCCTGCGCACCATCTGTCCGATACGGGTCCTCTGTATCGCAAGTGATGCCCGAACGACAGCATCATTTCCGCCTGCAGGAAGCGCCGTTGCGCTCCCGAAGACGCCGTAGAATTCATTGTGACCCGCATAAACCAGAACCAGATCCGGCTGCGTCTCAAGGAGTTCCGGCAGAAGATCCACGATGACATAACTGCTGATTGCCGCCATGCCTGCATTCAGCACTTCGATGCGCTTGTCGGGATACGCATCCGCAAGAATCTGACGCAACTGCCGGGGAAAGGGAACCTGGCAATCGAAGGGAAACCCTGCAGTCGAAGATTCTCCCAGACAGAGTACCCGGAATGTTGCAGGGGTTTTTACACGAAGAAACACGTCCGGCGTGAGCATGGGAACCGCCGTCTGTGACGCGTCAAAATACCTCCTGCCCACAAACGGATTGAAACCAACCAGCCGTCCCTCACTATTCGGCACTTCAACAAGCAAGGGCTCGGCTGCAAAGAGCCCTGTCAACCGAAACACTCCTTCCAGAAGAGCCAGAAACAGAACCGGAATGGCGATAACAACCAGGCTGAACAGGAAACGTCGTCGGGGGGTGTTCATTTGATGCCAAGGTCTTTGCACATGCGGTGGTAGTTCGGCGGAGCCAGGCCAAGGCGCTTTGCCGCGTCTGCATCGGATTGTGACTGTTGACGGACAAACATGAGGTAGCGTTCGCGGAACACTCGCTCCATCTGCCGCAATGTAAGCAGACTCTCCGAATTTCCAAAATCGATAAGCAGCCCTTCGCTCGTATACGAGACGCGTGCGTGCGCTCCCAGAGCGTCCCTCACGTCAAACTCGGTGATTTCTTCCCCCGCCCGCAGAAGAAGCCGTTGAACGACATTCTTGAGCTCGCGAACATTTCCCGGCCAGGTATATGACCGCAGCAGGCGGAGACCCTCTTCGGTGATTCGGGGAACCGCCCGGGCCATGTCGAGACCGATTGACTGGAGATAGTGCCGGAGGAGATCCGTGATATCTTCCGGTCGTTCCCTGAGGGAGGGGACATACACCGGAAGCACATGCAAGCGGAAGAACAGGTCTTCGCGGAACCGCTTTTCATCAACCTCCGCTTTGAGGTCTTTGTTCGTCGCCGCAATAATCCGGACATCGACTTTGATACGTCCGGTCCGCCCGATCTTCTCAATCTCCCCCTCCTGTAGTACCCGGAGGAGCTTCACCTGGGCCGATAATGGCAATTCGCTTACTTCATCAAGAAACAGCGTTCCCCCGTGTGCAGCCTCAAAGAGTCCGGCTTTTGTCGCATGTGCACCCGTAAACGCACCCTTGACGTATCCGAACAATTCGCTCTCCACAAGATCCTGCGGTATACCCCCGCAATTCACCGCAACAAAATTTTCAAGCCTTCTCCGACTCTGATAGTGGATATTTGTTGCAACCAGTTCTTTCCCGGTTCCCGATGATCCCGTGATCAACACGCTGGCATCACTTCGTGCACACCGCTCCACTTCCCCCTTCAACTCGACGAGCGCCGACGACGACCCGATCATGGCCTTCTGCTCGAGAATCGTCTCGACGTTTCGCATGAGCTTGCGCGTGCTGACCTGTTGCTGCCTCTCGAGACGACGCTTGTGGGAAGCATTGACAATGCTGAGGACAAAATCTGTGGGTTGATAAATGTAGGTATCGATATCCACCGGGTATTTCGTGCAGTACCAGAATGCACCTGCGGCAAGGAGGCGGTTTGCGAATTCGACGTCGGCGACGTTGACGGTCATCTTCGTTACCACGATGACCTGCAACGATGAATCAATCCCCTTGATTTCGCGTATCAACTGCTCGCCCATAAGTCCGCCGGCAATCTGGAAATCCATGATCACGACATCAAACCGGTCAGGATGCGAACGGATGACCTCCAGAGCGGTGTACCCGTCAGACACAATCTCGCCGATCTCGATCATATGCTCGTACTGTTTCAGGGTGTTGCGCACTCTCCGGACGTCGTACTCTTCGTCCTCGATGAGAAGTGCGCAGATCCGCTGCGGATGAGTCACGACAATGCCTCGCTGTTACCACACGTTGAACTCATGCCACGAATGAAAAAGTGAATGCACAGCCGCCTCCCGGCAGATTCTCGGCGTCCAGAGACCAACCGCAGCGTTGACCCGCGATCTCGTAGGCAAGGTAGCACCCGTATCCGGCGTGTTCGGATTCACCAGTGCTTTTCGTGCTGATCTGTTCTTTGAACAGTTTTCGCATACCCTGCTCATCTCGCTCCAGCAACCAGGGTTCAATGCCCTTGCCATTGTCTTCAATACGGATCCTTCCCGTGCGTGCGGAAGCATCGTACGCTGTACTGATCCACACCATCACCGATTCCGCGCCGGCATGTTCGATGGAATTCTGGATGATCGGCTCGATGACCTCCCAGATCACGTACTCGTTCAACTGCACGGCCGGGAGACTTGCATCCAGCGACAGATCAAATTTTATCCGCCCCCTGCTGTGGGCAACGCGGAGGAATACATTCTGCACCAGGAACCTGATTACTTCATTGATATCGGTGTGAAATATCGGATTCCGTATGGTCTGGAGCGGCGGGTCGAACCACTTCATGTCGTAGATGACACGGGCAACGAAGTTCGAATAACGCGTAACACGATCCTTGACCATCTCGATCGACTCCCCCGTGAGATTCCGGAGATCTTCCTTGATGAATCCCATCACCTTTTCGGCTTTGTGATGCGTATGGTAGATCCGTTTGGTGAACAAGAGTTCCTTTTCATAGTGGATTTGCTCCGCCAGATGCTCCTTCTCTTTCTGAAAAAGCAGGGCCTGCGCATCATTCCGTTGCTTGAGCGTATAGGAAGATACATAGAACATCGCCAGCAACCCGAACAGAATCAGTGCGGAAAACGTCAACGCAATCTCATCGTAGTTGGTGATGATTTCCCGGGAGAGAAAACCGAAATCCGGCGTATTCTTCATGTACACCGCACCTGTAAACTCGCCGCGCGGAACAAAGGGAACGAACACATGAAACGTCTGCCGGCCTTCGACCACTGTCCGGATCTGCTCGTTGCTGCGGATTTCCGCCTCGTGCAGGGTGTACAATTCGATCGCGGCATCGTGGTTGATGACCGTCCGGGGCAGGCTTCGGCGGCCGGAAAACATGTACTCATACAATGCGGCGCCATCGTCGATCGCAGCGAACCCATGTTCGGCAGGGACAATGACGCACACTTCACGGACATTCTGATTGAGAAGCTGCTGGCTGAGAATAATATTGAGGCCCTGTACCATTTTCCGCGCATCGGGCGAAGAGGGATCAGCAACCCCGCGGTGACCCTCAAGAAGGAGTTCGAGGGATGTCGTTGTCAGATTTGCCAACCGCTCGGCGGAATCCTGCTGGTACCAGTCCTGCGTGTGGACGAGGAACTTCGCCACCGACGTCTTATGCAAAATGGAAACAACGAGTTGAAAGATCAGCAGCACAATGAACAATACCGTGACGTGCTTCAGATCGAACTGATAGCTGCGAAAATGACTCAACCACCCCGCTCTCGCTGCTGCCGTTGTCATACCAGGTGCTCCTTCATTGTGTTGCGCCGGCGGCACGAATCTCCACGGTCGCTTCGTGTAACGCCTGTTCAACGCCGATCTCCCCCTTCACCGCTCTGTGGACCGCTTTCGACACGATATCCGACATCTTTGTGTACTCGACGAGTGCCGGCCGGTGGAACCCCGATGCTATCAGCTGCGCATAGTATGCAAGCACGGGATTCCGGGACATGTACGCGGTGTCTGCGTACACATCGACGTTCGTGGGGATATACCCACCGACTTCAAACATGATTTTCTGCATATCCACCCGCTGGAAAAAGCGGGCGAGTTCAATGGCTTCCTTCTTGCGCGAGCTGTATTGGGAGATCATCATGTTCCACCCGCCAAAAACGGCGACAGGTTTCTTTCCTTCGAAATGAGGCAATGGCGCCCGTTCTACGAGCGCCACTTTCTGCTTGTCGGCATATGTCAGGCGATAACTTTCCAGAAAGTTCGGCCAGCCACGCACAAACAGTCCATCCTGATCAAGCATCTGGGTATAACTCTGGATTTCGTCATACTCTGAAACGGAAGGAGGGCTGATCCGGTCATGTTGAACAAAACCCACAAGCATCTCCAGCGCCAGCCGTGGTTCCGGCCGTTCAAAGTCAAGAGGCCGACGGGCGAAGAATTGGTCATCTTGACCCGCAATCAACTCGAAGAAATTGCAGGTGAGACCTTCATAGTCGTTCGCCTGAAAAAAATAGAACTGCCGCCCGCTGCGCCGGGCTTCGCGTCCGAGTGCCCGGAATTCCGTCCATGTAAGCGATGAATGAAGCCGCGCCTCGAATCCGGGATCCGGCCGGAGCTGGTGCACAAGGTCCGTGCGGTAGTATAACAGCCCCACATCGATATACATGGGAATTGCCATCAGCTTGCCATCGAACGTGCAGGATACCTCCGCCTGGCGAAGGATTTTCCCCCGTTCCGTATCCTCAATGCTGCTGTCGAGCGGTTCACACCAACGCGAAAAACGCGGAACCCAGATATGATCGACGCTGAAGATGTCGAGCCTGTCACTCTTGTTCCTGAGAGAGCGCGCAAGGAGCTCCTTTCGTTCGTTTGTGCTGAACTTCTGGAACGGCAGGTTCACCGGAACCACCTCGATGCGGCCCCGATGCAGCGCGTTAAATTGCTCAATAACCTGCTGGTGCGCACCGGAGATGTTGTCGGCGTAGTACACCCGCACAACGCCGTCGCCGTCATCTCCCCCCACTCCCAAACGATTGAAGAGAAGAACGCTTACCACCAGAAATGCCAATCCTAGAGCAAGGGATATGGGAAGTATGTATTTATTCATGGTGCAACCGGTTCGTGGGAATTAAAATGCAATCTATCAAGATTGAGCATGATTAGCAACGCGATGATCACTCCGTTCGCTGGGCACAATGATTTCCAAATGATCACGTTTCTTTTTACATTGTTCGACAACCATTGCTTCGCTGACAAAGGACAACCGCTATGTTCCGGGTTCCTCACCCTCGTTGTATGCCCCTCCGCCTGCACTCTGGGCACAATATCACCGCTGCGATTGTACTGCTCTGCGCCGTTCCGCTGATTGCTCATGCACAAGGCTATCTTCATTCCTCCGGGATTTACATCGCCGACGGGAACAACAGCCAGATCATGCTGAGAGGAATGGGCCTCGGTGGATGGCTCGTCCCTGAGGGGTACATGTTGCAGACATCCGGGTTCGCGAACTCCCCCACGGCGTTCCGGACTGTCGTCACAAACCTCGTGGGGAGCGCGAATGCCGACCAATTCTTCACTCTCTATCGGCAAAAGTACGTGCAGCGTAAAGACATCGATAGCCTGGCGCGTTGGGGGTTCAATTCCGTGCGACTTCCTATGCATTTCAACCTGCTCAGTTCCGCACCCGGAGTCTACCTGGAGCCCGGGTTCGCAACGGTCGACAGTCTCCTGAGCTGGTGCGAGACAAACCAAATCTACCTGATTCTCGATCTCCATTGCGCGCCCGGCGGACAGAACGATGGGAATATCAGCGATTACCAGGGGTTTCCATCCTTGTGGGATAGTCAGGATTTCCAGACTTGGACAACGCAACTATGGAAGACACTGGCTGAACGCTATGCTACTAAGCGGTGGATTGGAGGGTACGATCTTCTGAATGAGACGGCCTGGAGTTTTCCTTCGGGCAACAAACCACTGCGCGACCTCCTCGTTCGTATCACCGACAGCATCCGCACCGTCGACAAGAATCATATGATCTTTGCCGAAGGTAACTGGTATGCAACAGATTTCAGCGCGTTGGCGCCTGCCTGGGACACCAACATGGCATGGAGCTTTCACAAATACTGGAACGTCAATGATTACAGCGCCTTCCAGAGTTATTTGTCACTCCGGGCGAGCACGAATACACCGCTCTGGATGGGAGAATCAGGAGAGAACTCGAACCAATGGTTCAGTGATGCCGTCCAGCTGCTCGAAGCGTATCACATCGGCTGGTCATGGTGGACCTTGAAGAAAATCGAGAGCATTTCCTGTCCGCTCTCCGTGAAGAAACATCCAAGCTATGACGCATTGCTGAAATACTGGAACGGCCAGGGATCACAGCCGACGGTCGCTGCTGCAGTGAATGCCCTGACATCCCAGGCCCTCCTCCTGGATGCAGAGCTCTGCGTCCCCCGGCCGGACTTTCGCCATGCACTTTTCACGATGCCGTTTTCGCAAACCAGAACGCCATGGGGCTCCAATGACCTTCCGGGTGTATTGTACACCGTGAACTACGACATGGGTCGCAACGGCAGTGCGTATCTGGACAACGATTTTCAGAATACCGGCGGCGTGAACGGCCCTGCGTACAACTCGGGCTGGGCATACAGGAACGACGGAGTGGATGTTGAAGCATGCACCGATGCCCTGAGCAATGGATTCGATGTGGGCTGGTCGAACCCAGGAGAGTTTCTCGCATTTACCGTGACTGTGCAAACGACCGGAACCTATTCCCTCAAAACCCGTGTGGCATCAGGTGGCTCAGGCGGCAGTTTCAAATTGAGCTTCGACGGAGCAGACATCACACCGGCGGTGACAGTGCCGGGCACCGGCGGGTGGCAGTCGTGGCAAACGGTTTCAGCTTCTCCACTCTCTTTAAGCAGCGGCAGACATGATTTGAAGTTGCACTTCCTCTCGACGAACGTGAATATCAACCGTCTCGAATTCACGCTGATCGCAGCAGGAGTCGATGAACAGACAACGATGCCGGCCGGCTTCCGCCTGGCGCAGAATTATCCGAATCCGTTCAATCCGGTGACGACAATCGGGTTCCGGGTTCCGGGTGGAGAGAAGGGGCCCGGGTCAACGTCAATGGACAATAGTCCATCGACATTTGACAATCGGTTGGGGTCTGGGGACTGGGGGCGAGAGTCCAGGTGGGTGAAGCTCGCAGTGTACGACATCCTCGGGCGCGAGGTGGCGGTGCTTGTGAACGAAAAGAAGGAACCGGGCGAATACAGTGTACAGTTCGACGGGAGTTCACGAGGGAGTGGGATCTACTACTATCGATTGGAAGCGGGTGGATCCGTGGCGGCAAAGGCGATGGTGCTGCTTAAGTAGGAAGAGACTTGATCGATTTTCAATCAGACTTTGTTTCCGAACGAAGCTCCGTCGTCCCGGGCGGGAGCACAGAGAGTGTGCCGTCGGGCAGCATGGCTTCTGCGTTGATGCCTTTGGGGATAGTGACTTTCATCGAGAATGCCGCCTTCGATTGCTTCCATTCCACCGCTATGAGACCGACAGGACTCGCGAACGACGCCGATGCTGAGTCAAGATCTCCCGGATTGGGGGCAACCAGGATGCGGCGCCATCCGATGCTCCCCGACTGTTGCCGGATCCCAGCGACATAGGCAAACTGCCACTCCATCAAATGACCGAGCATGAAGTGGTTCATGCTGTTGGCTGTTCCCGGACGGGCATCCCAGCTCTCCGGCAGCGTCGTAAAGCCCTGTTGCACCATGAACCCGTAGCTTCCTCTGCTGACGCGTGAGTAGACGCGGTGCAGTACATCGTTCCGATTACCCTCCGCGAGTGCCCGGAGAAAAAGTACCTGTGTGACTTCACCGACGGTTTGTTGCCAACCTCTCTGTTCCAAATCATCCACAATTGCCTGAAGCACCGCCGGCCGCTCGCCTTCCGGCACTAGCCCTATGGTAAGTGCCAGACTGTGCGCGGCCTGGCATGAGCCGTTGTTGCGCACCGTTTTGGCTGCGGGGTCATAGAAATTCCTCTGGAAATCTTCACGGACCTGATCAAACAGAACCCCGTACTTCTTTGCGGCTTCAGCTTTGCCCAGAATGGCGGCCGCATGTGACAACACCTTTGCCCCCAGTGCCCAGATAGCCGTCGCGCTTACTTCGTTTGGCGTCCACTGCGATGGACCATCCCCCTTCCCGTGTCCATAATCGTACCAATCCCCCAGATTGCTCGTAATGATCCCGTTCTTCGCCTGCGACGAAAGGTAATCTACATAGTGGCACATGCTCTCAAAGCTGGCGGCGAGAACTTCGCTGTTCCCATACCACTCGAACAGGTGCCATGGAACGAGAACTCCGGAAATCCCCCACTCGGGAGATTCGTTCCAATATCCGTGCGGCGGAATGCCGACGAGATAGTTGGGGCAGTTGGTCGGAATATGTCCATCGGGCAGTTGGGTGTCGCGAAGGTCCCGAGCGATCTTGGCATACCACGATTGCACGTCAAACCGGTAGCTCATCGCCCGCGCCATATGCCAGTTCTCTTCCTGCCATCCGTTCTTTTCTCGATGGGGACAGTCGGTGGCAACGTAGCTCATGTTGGAGCGTATCGACCAGTCAATCATGCGGTAGGCACCATTCTGCAATGCGCTCGAACAGGAGAAATTGCCGGCATCGGAGTTCGCCGCACGCACATGTACCAGCTCGAGATCTTTTACCACCGGGAGGTTCCTGGGATTGGGGTATCCGGCTGGAACAGCGCCTGTCACACCCACATATTGAGCGCCAACATAGCAGAAGAGTATCTGATGCGCTTCGTCGCCCGTCCCTCTCAGCGTGTAATCATGCCAGATCTCTTTCTTTGTGCCCCACGTGTAGGTAAACTGCACATGGCCAGTCGGATCCATATACTCGCAGGGTTTGAAACGGATTGTCGCGCCTGCAGCTCCCGAAACAGTGAACCGGAGAAGGGCCGAGCAATTCTGCGGAAACACGTATGTGTACTCTCCCGGATTGGGGATATAGATTCTAGTGTGCTGAAAAACTTCGAATGCCTTGATCGGAGGCCCGGTATATGGAGCGAGGGAAGCTGAAGGGGTGCTTGCGATTGCTACGGATCGCCAGGTCCGGTAATCGAAACCAGGCGCGTTCCATCCCGGCTGAACACGCCGTGCATCGAAATCCTCGCCTGAGTAAATGTGCGAGAACGTGAGCGCCCCCTCCGCCCATTTCCAGCTTCCATCACTTGCAACATTCAATTCCCGCCCGCTTTTCATCGTGATGTGCACATCCGCCCAGAGCATGTACGGATGACCGGCAGAGAAATCCGGCATCGCATCAGTCTTAACAAACCGTCCCGTATCGTTTGCCGCGCCTACAGACCAGAAGGAATTGCCCAGACGCACGCCAAGCACATTCTCCCCTTTGTGCAGCAACGTACCGAGATCGAATTCCTGCCAGTACAGCGTGCGATCGTACTGCGACCATGGCTGATTGATGAGCGATTCGCCGACGCGTTTACCGTTGACAGAGAACTCAAAGTGACCCAGCCCGACGATGCGCGCGGTTGCCGCGACAGGTTGATCAACAAGACGGAATGCCTTGCGGAAGATCGGACAGGGTCCGAGAGTCGTCAAGGATGGATTGTCGGGCACAACCCAGAGGGGAGAGCTCGAGCCGTCGGAGATGTGTGATCGCGAGTCGCCCGTAGCGATGAGCAGCGCCGCTCCGATGAGGAGGAAGAATCCTCTGGGTTTCACGGATCTCTACCGATGGTTGCTGAAATGCGAGTCTCGATCTGCTGGCGACTGGAGAAGAGGGTACTCTCTATCTACCGTTGAACGTCGGGAAGACACCGCCGTACCGACACCGGAGCATTTCGTGCGAAAATGGTGAGCGACTCCAGGGCATGGCACGGAAATCCGCCGGCTTGCGGAACAACCCAACCACCTGATTCAAGGTAGTACGTATCCCCTTCTATCTCAACGATAATCCCGACGTGCCCGTTGCGGCCGACCAGATCTCCAGGTTGAAGGAGCTTCATTTCATCCGGGGTCGGGGACCCGCCCTTGGCAACGGTGAATACTTCCGTTCCGATTCTATGCAGATCGTCGGTGTCAAGCCGGAAGCGATTGCTCGTGCCATCGCGTCCACCTCGGTCAGGGAAGTTGTGCAATTGACAGTATCGCGCAAAGCCCTTCGACGAGAAGAGAGCCATGTCAGAAGTGGAGTCGATGAGGTTGAAGCGGGCGGCCAATTCATAGGGCAATGAGGCATATCCCGAGCAGTCTAGCCCGTACCTGTAGGCAAAACGCGATCCCCGCTCCTGTGGATCATCAAGGTCATTGATATCTCCAGCCCATCTGTAGAAGTTCTTCCCGAAGTACGTGCGGAAAATCTCATGCCCGAAGAGTGCAAGGGCATTGATGATTTCAGTCGGTTGTCTCTTGCGAAGCGATGCAAGATGAGGATTGAGGATAGGCGTGATTACCTCCTCCAGGAATTCTCGGTTCCGGGTCGTCATACCCCGCAGCATCACCGTATCGCTCTTTACCAGGGAGTCCCTTTCTCCGGGCACGCTGGCATTGAATCGTTGCCGTTGCTGTTCCGTGGGTGGAGGGATGGGAATCTCCCGCGCAAACGATCCATACTCCCGTGAAGGGGCGACAGTCATTCTCGATGAAGAACAGGAGATCCACAGAAGTGCCAAAATCGCATAGAGAATCACCGGGTAGAAGCGGGTAGTGTTCATGGTCGACCTCCGTTACAATGAGCCTTTCTTAAGGAGCGTAGGGGTCTGACCCCGATTGGCCCCTTTGGTTACTTGGCATCACATAGGGCAGCCTGTCAGGTGAGGTTGTAGCTTGACGCAGCAAATAGGTGCCCGTATGGTTCTTTCATCTCTTCAATCAATTCACCTTCCTCAGACGGCATGCCCTCTATGGCCTGTTCAATTTTCCCAAGCCATTTGAGTTCTCGGTTGGAGAGCTCCAGCGAGGCCGGTAATGCTTCTCTCACAATCTCCACTGCACACCTGGCCGCCGCGATTGTTTGCAGATAAGGTGTTTTCTGTCCGACGATAGCCCGGGAAATGCGGATCGTCGATCCCGGCGACAGGATGAGCGCCTGGGGACTCAGATGAACATCGGAATCAACGAGGAGCGATCGGTACTGTCTCCCCCCGTCTTTCTCAACCGCCGCATTGAAGATGCGGCAGTCGTACGCCAGAAGCTCGAGAAATGCCTCGGGGGCGGAGCCGGAAAGGAGGCGCACATTCTGCACGGATTCGTTGCTCCAGAGGTCGCACATTGCCGCCGCCACATTGCCAACCGGACTGAAATGCGCACAGCTCGCCGACTTCCCCTCCATCGCTATGGGCACACCGGCAATGGCCTTCATCACCGGGCCCTCATACGCGCAGTCCTTGGAAGGCCCGACCGCGCCACACCGGAACGCAACGAGGCTTCGCGGAGCACTCGCCGCCCGTATAACTGTCGCCAGCACTTCGGGGAGCATTCCCTGTGACGCAAGCTGCATCGCCGTGTTGGCAAACCCGCAGGCCGAATCCCCCCCGGGGATAATCTTGTATCGTGCGCAGATGTCGACAATCTTGGTCCACAACCATTCCATGTCCCTCGGGGCAAGCACCCCCAGTGCGAAAAGCGCTCCACGCACATCACCATACAGGAGGGCCTGATCGTGGACCTCTTTCCCTCCGACCGATTCAATGGAAAGGATGTCCGCGCCGGCGCCGGCACACTGTTCAAACGATTCACACAATGTCTCCCACGCATCGCCGGAACGGAGCACAGGAGGCCGTTTGCGTTCCCGAATGTCCGTCGGTGTTACCCGTAGTGCGCCGGGCAACGCGTACTCTTCGTGCGCTTGCTTCAAGGCCGCATGGAGGATGGCGGTGATTTCCGCTCCCCACTCGGGACGTTCGGTCATGGGCGGCAACAGTTCGAATTCAACAGCCAGCCCTGGAAGGTGAAGCCTCCTCGCCGCACGGACGATCATCACCGCAATTTCTTCGTAATGCCCCTTCACTTCCTTCCAGGTGGGCTCTTCGATCAACATCTGCGGCAATGTGAAGTTCAGCTCGGGGTACACTTTCCCGCCGCCGATTTCAAGTCCGTATCCACACGTCACAGGTGCAGGTGCAGTACCGAAGACAATTTCCCTTTCGTCGGAAATTGCCAGAGAGTTGAATTGTCGCATCATCGTTGATCCTGTGCAGTTGTGGGGGTCTTCATAGTATAGAGAAGTCGCAGGAAAAAGAAAAGGGATCGATATTCCATTCATGGAATATCGATCCCTTGATGAAACAGGCAACCCAGTACACTCCACTTGCGGCAGACTAACCTAGTGCAAAGTCAAACCCTGTCGTCGGCCGCGGTACATTCGCCCAGTGCCCTGTCCTGTCGGCGCCCCTGCAAATTATGCTCCAGCCGTTCCAACCCCAAAAGGTACGTACATCCGGTGAACAGTAGCGCAACGTCAGCCCGCAACGACGACGCTGCGAGCCATTCGGCAGCGACCCGTGCACAAGAAGATCAGAGTGGAGCGAGAACTCTCCGGCTTTCAACTCCACGTCAACCGGCGATCCAAGTTTCTCCGCCTCGCGTATCGTCTGCGTTAATACATTCTTCTCCTGTCGCATCACTCTCCCGAAACGCAATGTGTCCGTGGAGATGCGATCCCGGAATAACACGCATACAACCGTTTTTCCGGTCTGCATCGTCGATTGCCAACCATACCGTGACAGTCTTGGAGGGCGTCAGCGCCCAATACGAACAGTCCTGATGCCAGGCAACCCCCATATCGTCCCCCGGCAGCTTGCAGAAATAGTGAGTCGCCCAGCAGATAATATCCGGCCCGACGATGTCCTGGACGACATCCAGAATCGCCGACGCCGTCGCGAGATCATAGATAACATCGATTCTGTCATGCCATCGGTCAATGGCGTAGCTTCCGAGCCCGGCCCGGATGAACCTGTCAAGTACGCGATCAGAGGAGATGCGGTTGTTGGTCACAGCCGGTTCCCAAAACGCACGGAGCCCGCTCAAATAGCCGTTCGCGTTATAGAACGCAATCTGCTCCGGCGTAAGCACGCGCGAACGCCTGTTCTCTACGGGGAAAAAGCGCAACTCCCTCTCAAGCTTGGATACTTCCTGATCGTGGGTGGACATCATGTACCTCCTGGGTGAAGACTACAGACTGGTGATCGTCAGAAAGAACATTGCAGCCCGCAAGAGAGTTCCGGCCCCGTCTGGGCGGGATGAACGGCCTGTCATGTACGACAGATGAACAAGAGGAACAAAACAACACAAGACCGGGTTTTCGGTAGGAAGGAAGTCAAATGCAAAACCACACCGGAAGAGAAGATGATGGAACTACTCCTTATCCGTTCGAAATGGGACATGCCTGAAATGCCGCTGCACATGTTTCTCGAACGTCTGAAAGAGGCGGGCTTCAACGGAGCGGAAATACACTTTGAGAAGGCACCCCCCGATCCGCAGGAGATTGTGGAGACGTTTCGCCGGTACGGAATGCGTCTGGTGGCAATGATCACCACCGAGGGAAGAACCTCGCAAGAACACATCTCCTCATTCGAACAAAAGCTCCGGTATGTGCGCGATATAGAACCGGTCCACGTCAACTGTCACACCGGCAAGGACTACTTTCCTCCGCGAGAGAACATCAAGGTGTTCGAGAAAGCGTTGGAGCTAAGCAGGGATAGCGGGCTTTCTGTGTCTCATGAAACACATCGTGGACGGGCGACATATTCGGCCCCCGCGACACGAGAATTGCTGAACGCTCTCCACGATCTCCGGCTCACTGCAGATTTCTCCCATTGGTGTTGCGTCCATGAGTCTCTGCTTGAGGATCAACCCGAAGCAATGCAACTGGCTATCGAATCTACTGTGTACATTCATGCACGGGTTGGTCATATCGAAGGCCCTCAAGTCTCGGACCCGCGAGCACCTGAATGGCAAAAAGAGGTTCAAACTCATCTGGGATGGTGGGAACGTATCGCTGGATTACAGCGTCAACGCGGGGCTTCCTTCCTGGCAATCTGTCCGGAGTTCGGCCCGGCTCCGTATATGCCCACGCTGCCCTACACGCGTCAACCTGTGGCCAACCTGTGGGAAATCACGGTGTACATGAAGGATTTGGTGCAGAAAGCTTGCGGCGACCGGGGTCTGACCCCGGCTGCAGTGCCGTCAACCAACAACCTTTGAGGGAAACAGCAACGGCAGGAGTCTGTCCATCTGGCAAAAGTCGGGAACAATCATGTCGGCACCGGCCTCAATCAGTCTTCTTCGTTTGGCCACACTCAGTCCATAGCGCCTGACCTCGTCACTGGCAATGCCGATGGCGTAACCGCCCTTCTTGTGTGTCTCACGGATTTCTACAGGCCCGTCACCAAAAGCAAGGATTCTCTCCGGTGTGGCATCACCAATGTCTGCCAGAATTCTTTCAAGCACCAGGCGCTTTGCTTCTTTCGTCACGTCACCTACAGCCCCGTAAATGCGTTGGCCAAACAGGTCGCTGTAACCCAATATCGCTGCCTCCTGTTCCACATCGTCCTGGTCCGTTCCGCTGGCCAGATAGAGAGTGACCCCCCGCGCGCGAAGACTCTTCAGGAATGCAACCGCTTTCTTGATGGTGAAGTCGTCGACATTCAGCTGGCCGCTCTTCAGCTTCTCCACCCGCCCTTTCACCATGCGAAGCAACTCTTCATTGTACATCTTCTTGTAGCCTCGTTCGTCAAGAATCTTGCTCTCCTGGACACACTTGAACTGACGCACCAGGTTCACAAGTCCCTTCATCTGAACAAGAGTCTGTATCCCTGTGGTCTTGTCGATAAAGGAACGCACTGCGGCAACGACGTGGTCGTACAGCGCTTCATCTGCCTCCCGCTCCTTCTGGCCCAGAATGGCTTTCACCATCATGGGTTCCATAATTTCTTCCCATCCCTGGCGAAGCGTTGAAATCGTGCCATCATGATCGAAAATGGCATGAGTGAATTCCGTGGCCCGGGGGAGGGCGCTGACAATTTCAATATCTGTGTCAGCATGATACACCGCCTTGCGCGGCTGTCGGGCTATGTCAGGCCGGTAGCGACAGTCCGGATCCGACCCGAGGTTCATGATTTCTTCGGGTGATGCCGTTCCGGTTTGCATGAGCTTCTGTACAGTCACGCCTGCCACGAGATTGCCGAATTCCGCAGCTTTGTAGCGATTCCGTGCCGACGGCCAATGCGGCAGCAATGCCGGCAAGCATGCTGTCACCCGCCCCGACGGGATCAACCGGCGAGAGAATCAATAGGCCTGGAATCTCTTTGAAGCCGTGCTGGTCATAGACCACACACCCGCGTTCACCTCCGGTCATGAAGACGCTGTTCCCCCACCGGTGGTGAAGCTCACGCGCAAAAGCCTCAATCTCCGGCGGATTCGATCATTTCCCAATCGATGTCGTTTCTGCCGCACAGACGTGCCGCTTCGCGTACATTGAGTTTTCGAATTGCGTTTGCGTAGCTGTCTGCATAGTGTCGCGAGTCGACGATGAATGTCGTGTGCGGGTGTTTCAGGATAAATGCACTGAGTTCTCCCCTGAACCGGTCCGTGTGTATGCCGCTCATCACCTGCTGATTGATGATGATGACATCGAGCTCCGGGAGTTGCGCTGCGAGAGCATCGAGGATCTTCGCGCCCGTCCCGGAATACAGTTTGTTGAAATTGCCGAAGTCCAGACGGGGTTGTTCCTGATCACTTTCAAATGGCTTCATGTACACATGCGTATCCCAATTCTCACGCTGCACCAGGAGGCCATCAATGTTGATGTTCTGCGAGACAAGGATATCTCTCATCTCCTTGCCGTAGGGATCCGCCCCGATTACACCAAAGACCGCCACATGCCCGACGCTCATTGCGCACAGGTTGTTCACCACGTTTCCCGCCCCTCCCAACGAATAGCGCTGGGATCGAACAGGGCGCGTCGCAAGACCCGTCTCGAGAGAGATCTCGGAAGCCGCCATATCCAGCATCAGATACGCATCAAGACAAAAATCGCCAAGAACGCCCACTTTTGCCCGGCGGATCCCTGTGAGAACGCTCAGGAGCTCCTGGTGGATCATGTTCCCATGCTCTCTGGTTGAACAACGGAGGTTCGTAACACAGCAAGATACGCCTGAGAGAGGGAATATACAAGGAAAACTGGAGAGCGAGGCGGGGAGAAACGTTCAGGGCTACACTTTGGATTTCATGGCACTGGTCTGCCGGGATGATCGGGTGGAGACGACATGGAAGGGTTCAAAAAATTCATACAACACCAACCCTGCAGCACCAAGCGCGACACCGAAGTCACCGTGAGTCGCAGGCCTGACGCGAACAACTTCTACAGGAGGAGTCAGGAGATCCTTGTGGATTTTGAGCTGGAGCATTTCTGCGATGCCCGGATACTCCTGTGCGAGCTTCCCTCCTACGACGATCATCTCGGGATTCAGCGTGTTCACCATGGTGATGCAGAGCATGCTGAGCATTGTCGTGAATTCTTCAATAACCTGTTGCGCGACGGCATCACCCTGGCGCGCTCTCTGTGCAATCGTGACAACGGTGACTTCCTCCGTGCCCTGCACATGCGTACTTCGCCTGTAGCTTTCAATGAGATTGGCATCCGTCAAGATCTGTCCGAACAATTCTTGATCTCTGTACGTCAGAGGAAACCTCTCCCGGAAGACTGACGGGAATTCGAGCAAGTTGTAGCCGATTTCGCCCGCACTGGATGTGATTCCGTGCAACAACTGACCATTGATCATGATCCCGGCACCCACCCCCTCACCCACCCAGATATACACAAAGCCTTTCCTCCCTTTGGCAGCGCCGAGAAGGTACTCGCCGATCGTCATCGTCTTCACATCGTTTTCTACGTAGACCGGCACTTTGAATTCAGATTCCAGGTGTGTACTGAGCGATTCACCTTGCCATAGTTTCTTGTTGTAGGAGAGGACAAGCGTATTTGTGGAACAATCAACGATGCCCTGTACGCCGATGCCTATCCCGACAAGCTTGGATTTGGGCAGATTCGCTCTTTTCAGAAGCACCTTGATCGTGCCGGCTGCCCGTTCGAGCACCGGCTTCGCACAGTCATCAACCGAATAGTCAAACGACTCCTGAACCAGAACGTGCGCGTTCAAATCGAACAATGCAACGGTCGCATGCGTCATCCGGATGTCTACTCCGGCGACCAGACCGGCCAGCGGCAGAAACCGGAGCATGATTCTCCTGCGGCCCACCCTGTGGCGTGCCTCCATCTCACCCGTTTCCTCCAGGAATCCCGAGCGGATCAGTTTGGCGACCAGGTCCGTAATCGTTGCTTTGTGGAGACCTGTGGCCTTGGCGATTTCGATTCTGGAAATCGCACCACCGTCCCGTACAAGACGGAGGATCCGGACCTCATTGGGCTCCTGCGTCAGCAGACTGCGTTGATGAATGACATTCCACACGGAAACACTCTCTCATGAATTGAAACGGCAACGTAGGCACTCTCTATGATACTGTAGGATGCATCAAAGGTCAAGAATGAATCTCTCGCACTATCCCATATGCACCTCAACCACGTGTGTTGAACCGAGCGGTTGAGGTGGGATGGTGCCCGTCATCGGCTTGCCATTCAGCAGAATCAACCGCACTCCCTTTTCGACATGGTGCTCGTTGCGCACGGAAATGTTGAACGTCGCCCCCCGCCATTGCCTCGAGATTTCGAATCCCGGCCAGATGGCAGGAATACATGGATCGATGAGAAGGCCGTCATAGGCCGGACGCACGCCAAGCATCCAATGCGTTGCAGCATGGTACGCCCACCCTCCGCTCCCGGTAAGCCATGGATGTCGCCCTCTCCCGTGCGCTGTGTGATCGCGCCCCATCACAAACTGAACGTACGAGTAAGGCTCCGCTTCCCGGTGCTCAATATCATCATTCTGATGAAATGGCAGAAGCGCGTCGTAGTATTCCATGGCGCGCGTACCCCTTCCCAGCTTGCATTCCGCAACCCAGGCCCAGGGATTGGGATGACAGAAGATCGCACCGTTCTCCTTGATCCCTCTGTACACCCGCGTGACATATCCAATGTCGTCATCAGGCCGGGTGAATGTCGGCCAGACCAAATGAATGCCGTACCGCGAGTGCAGGTGTTCGTATACCGCATCCATGCACTTCGTCGCACGGTCCCCGCAGGCCACATCGGAGAGCACGGCAAGGCTGTTGCTTTCGAGAAAGATCTTCCCTTCATCGTTCTCGCGCGATCCGATTTTCTTCCCTTTTCTGGTAATACCCCTGATATACCACTCTCCATCCCAGAGCTCGCGTTCGCATGATGTTTTCACCTTTCGCGCAATCTCTGCGTACGTATTGACGTCCCCGGTTCGATCCAGGAACGAGGCCGCTTCAAGGAAATTCACGAGCGCCCAATGGTGGAGGAAGGATACCATCGCGCTCTCCCCGCCACCGAGATTCAGGCAATCGTTCCAGTCAGCCCGCAATCCCCGGCAAATCCCCGTCGGCCCGACCTGCTCAGCTGAAAAATCAAGAGCACGTTTCATGTGCTCATAGACCGTCCCTTCGCCCCCGTCTGCAAAGGGAATAACGAGATCGAAAAACGCCGTATCACCCGTTTCCTTCACAAATTCACAGATCGTCGGGATGATCCACAGCGCATCGTCCGAGCACGTGTCATCGAGACCGTGAATGATCTCCGCGGCACTCGGTGTGGGGACCACCGTGGGAAGCTTCACTCCCGGCAACCTGACGTCGTGGGGTTTGAAAACCTCCGGGTCAAAGAGATGCAGTCCATATCCTGCGCTGACCTGACCGTGAAGCAATTCGACAATCCGCTCTCTGCATTTGCCGGGATTCGTATGCGGCACTGCCATTGCATCCTGCGAGGAATCACGGTATCCTATGCCGGTCCTGCCCCCAACTTCAATGAATGAAGCGAACCTGGACCAGACCACACAGGTCTCGGCCTGCACCAGCGTCCAGGTATTAAGCATCGTATTCATGCCCTGGTGCGGCGTGGAGCATTGAAACACTGATGACTTCTTGTGCCAGTATGCCGCGAGCTCCCGGAATGTGGCATCAACGTTTGTGAAGTCAGCGTACTTCCGTTTCATGACCCTTCCCTGCTCACGCGCACCGACACCAAGCATGAACAGGACTCTGCTCTCTTCTCCGGGAGCGAGAACAATGCGCTTGTGAAGGGCCCCACAGTGATTCCCCCCCAATTCACTGCTTCCGGAACACTCTCCCCTTTCTACGGCGATCGGGTTTGTCTCTGTACGGTAGTTGCCAATGAATTTGTCCCTGAGGCAATCATAACCGTCGGGAACACAGTGTGACGTGAAAAAGTGATACGTCCAGGGCTCATAGAAGAAATCGTATTCGATGATCCCATCCGCATAACTCGACCCGCTTGCATACAATGACATCTGGAGATTCTGGTTATCGATTTCTATATGGTGGAAGGAGAATTCCACGTAGCCGAAAATACTCAACCGTCGGGGTCCGGTTCCGGTATTCCTGATCACCACATCCCACAACTCTACGTCGTCCTCGATCGGGATAAACAGCGTCTGTTCCGCATGGATATCCCGATAGTCACACAGAAATCGCGAGTACGATAGGCCATGCCGGCATGCATACCGTGCGCTGGAGAGGTCTTTGCCGACAGGCTGCCAGGAAATTGACCAGAATTCTCCGGTATCATCGTCCCGAAGATACACGTAATGCCCGGGCCGATCCAGGGGCACGCCGTTCTGTCGAAACCTGGTGATGCGGTGATGCTCAGCGCTCTTGTAGAACGAGTACCCGCCTGCATTGTGCGAGATCACCGTACACAAATCTTTGACCCCCAGATAGTTCGTCCACGACACCGGGACATCGGGACGATCAACAACATATTCGCGATGAGCATCGTCAAAGTATCCGTACCGCATAGTGCATTCCTTGGCTAATGAAGCACCGGTTTCACCGGGTGAAGCGCGTCTGTCAGGGCATCAAGAAGCGGTGTTGACCCATCAGGCATATAGTCTCCCGTAAGTTCCCAAATGATGACACCATGGGCGCCGCAATCGATGACATACTCTGCCTTTGCCCGGATCGACTGTTCATCGTCGTACGAGACGAGAACTTTCCATTTATTGTTGACGAGGTACGGGACTTGCGCACGGTTATCCCAGTACCTTATGAACTTGTTCCTTGACGAAGCGATATCACGGTAGACCATCCCGGAAGAGGCAAAGTGCACGGTATCTGTACCGCTGTGCGACGCGTTGAGCGCAACGCAGTCTGCAAACGAGTGACCGTAGAACGGTACACCAAGGTTGATGCTGGTCCCGGGGATGCAGTACCCTTGGCGAAAAAGCCTGAAGGAAGAGTCAACGCAGCGAGCCGGATCGGCCCCCGCCGATGGATACAATGGAGAATTGTGGTTCGCCACGGGATCCCAGGATCCGTAAAAATCATATGTCATGATGTTCAGCTGGTCAAGAATCACGGCAATCGCCTTCACGTCGATATGCAAGAGGTTTTCCCCGCCCGACGGGAGTGCAGCAGTGAGGATCAATTTCTTGCCTGCGCTCCTCCCTGCGAGATCCAGACTGTCCCGTATTGCCGTCAGCAGGAGGGTGAAGTTCGTCCTGTCAACGGGCGTGCCCCCATGATCCTTGAAGCCGGGGTATTCCCAATCAATGTCGATCCCGTCAAAGCCATACATTCTGACGGCATCAAGGCAGGAATGTGCGAAGATCCGGCGCGTGGTTGCCTCTGATGCAACAGCTGGAAAGTTTTCCGAATCATCCCACCCCCCGATGGAGAGGACGACCTTCACCCCGTGTCGGTGAGCGAGTGAAACCAGCAATTCATCCGGCGTTCCCCGCAGGTAAAGACCATCGCCTACACTGTCTTTACCGACGATGCTTCCATCGGGTAGAGGGATAAAGAACGCATAGTTGATCGTGCTTAACTTTGCATACGGAATCTTGGACGGGGTGAGGGGATTGTCTTTGGCCCTCCACTTCCACGAAGGGAAGTAGCCGATCACCTCCTTCCCGGTATTCTGCCCAACAACGGCGGAAGAAAGAAACAGGAGCACACACGTCGCAATGAGGAGACGTCGTGCCGCATCCACACCGTGTGGGTTGCCGCCGTTCATGCGCGTTCGCCTTCCGTCTGCACCGGCGAACCTGTCTCCCGGAACGGCACAAGCCATGCCACCAGGAAGGATGGGATCGTCGCCACCATCACCCAGAGAAAGAAATTGCGATAGCCGAGCCAGTCACTGACAAACCCGCTCAGCATCGAAGGGATCATCATTCCAAGGCTCATGAGCCCTGTCGCAAATGCATAATGCGCCATCTTGTACTTTCCGGGGGCAATCTGTTGCATCATAAACAACGTCAAACCCACAAAGCCGAACCCGTACCCGAAGTATTCGAAGACCACCGCGGTGCCTATTGCCAGAAGACTCACGGGTTGGACGGCTGCGAGCACCGCGTACACTACAAACGGGATATTGAAGAAACAACAGAGTACGAACAACGATTTTCTGAGACCCCGACCGGCGGTGAAGTATCCCGCAAGAAGCGAGCCGATGACGAATGCGACCGCCCCAAACGTTCCATAGACGAGGCCGATCTCGGATGTTGAGAGACCCAACCCGCCGCTCTCACGTGCCGCTTTGAAAAATAGGGGAACAATCTTTATCGCCTGCCCCTCAGCGAATCGATAGAGAACAATGAAGGCAATCCCCCACAGAATGTGTTGCTTGGCGAAGAAGGTTCGCACGACATCGCCAAACGTGGCAAAAGCATCACGTACGGATCGCACCCCGCTGGCAGCGCCTCCGGCCGGCAGATACCGCACATGATACAGACTCAACAGTACCATGATGACGCCAAAGGTACCCATAACAATCATCCACGCATGCAATACTCCGACGGTGATTTCGAGCTGCCCGGCGATGTACACCAGAACTCCTTGCGTGAACACTTTGGCGATGTTGTACGCGGCTCCTTGCCAACCAACGAATCTGGCCTGGAGTTTTTCAGAAAGCACATTGATGTATACCCCGTCGGCCGCAATGTCGTGCGTAGCGCCATTGAAAGCGATGATCGCGAACAATGCCAGGGTGTACCTGAAATATCCCTCCAGCGGGAGGGCAAAAGCGAGAAGGCCGAACGAGATCCCACCAAGAAACTGCGTGCCGACAACGAAGTGCTTCTTGGTCTTGAACATCTCGAGCAATGGCCCCCAGAGAGGTTTCAGCGTCCAGGGGAGCATGACGAGCGACGTCCAGAACGCGATCTTGGCATCACTGACTCCCAGGTTCTTGTACATCAACGCCGATACCATGGCAATCGCGACAAATGGCAATCCTTCGGCAAAATACAGCGTGGGAACCCAGCGGCCAGGAGAGAGACTATCGCCTTGACTATTGCTCATCTTACAACCCTTTCGACTTCCGTACGGGGAATGGAATTTTCTATAGTACCCCGGATCCCACCCAAATGCCACTCCTGCGAGCGCGTGGTGCGCTTACCCTTCCGGGGGTGACGGCGAAGTGGCATCCGCATACATATCCGTCACCCCGGCGCAAGGGAGCAGATTCACCGTACGTATGACCAACTACTTCAACAAAACCATCTTCATGGTGCTCACAAAACTGCCGGCGACGATTCTGTACATATAGACGCCGGAGGCCAACGTTGCGGCATCAAAAGACACGTGATGCACGCCGGCCGTCAGATTCCCTGCCACAAGATTGGCAACTTCCTGACCGAGCATATTGAACACCTTCAGGCTCACGTTGGAGGCCGCAGGAATCGAGTATTCAATAGTCGTCGAAGGATTGAATGGATTCGGGTAGTTCTGCGACAACGAATATTCCTGGGGGCGAACTCCTGGTTGTTCGCTCACATCGGATGTCACACCAAACCAGTTCGGGTCGCCGATGGGGAGCCCGTCCGTTGCTCCGGTCCTCAATCCGGTGTTGGCGTACTGCATATCAGCGCTTTCCGGAAGCGGCCAGGGCGGAGTCCAGTTACCGGCGGTTCCGACTTGAGTGATGTTGTAGCCATAGGTTTCAGTTGTTCCAGTCCCCTTCCGCACTGCAACCCACCAGTTCAACAGACCGACACCGTTGGCATTGGCCGTCCCGGGATTCAACGCACCGGGGATTGAAGCACCGAATGCGGGGTCAACATGTTGAGTCCCTGACTCCACAAAGCCGGGCCATAGGGATTTGTTGGTGAACATATTGATCGACTGGGCGTTCATCCAGACCGGGGTATAGATTGAATCGACATGGGCTGTATCATCCCACGCTGTCCAGAACGCCGTCATGGCAGCAGGCCAGAAATAGACGTTGTTCTTGACTTCCACTTTTCTCAGCAATTCGGCGGCAGGATCGCCGGCGCCTGTCGAAGCATGACCAAGGAGAATGGCGGCAGTGGTCGAGTCGAGAGGTCCCATGGTGATGATCGAGGCAACCGTCCCTGCAGTGAACGAGTCCCAGCCACCGTTATACTCCGTCTTGCTCTGCCCGCCTGCATACGTACAATAGAAGATATTGTTGTTGAACTTCGCGTTCACCATCCTGTCGAGGAAGAAAATATTCTTGAACGTGAAGACCACGTTGTTGTGGGAGAATTCATAGTATTTCACAATCCCACCGGTCGCGGCTGTCGCATAGCCGCTCACACAGAGCATCGTGCAGTACTTGATAACGATGGAATCGGTCTTGAACGCCGCAATGTAGTTCTCGTTGCGGAGGACTTCACCGACGTAGTACTGGTTCGGCTGCGTGGTCATGTTCCTGAACTTGCAGTTCGTAATGAAGAATTTACACAAGCTTCCCGCGTAGCCGATGGCGAACTGTGACATCTGCTCGAATATGACATTATCCGCCACGATCTTGACGCTATCGGCCGATACTTGTATCGCCTGGCCGCCGCCATAGTTCACCTTGTTGTTAACGGCGATGCCGAGGAGATAGAGATTCTTAAACGTGCCCGTCGTGTGCTGACCGGTGAGCGTGAAGAAGACTCCGGGGATCGAGAGGTCCCCGAGAACGTCCGGCTGGATACAGGGAAGCTTCCCTGTGCCGGCCTTCGGGACGCCGATGAATGCGACGTCCGTGTTGACCGTCATCGTCGCGTCAAAGAGATAGGTCGTGTCTGTCGATACGAGCTTGTACACATGGTGGGCCCTCGTCCCGTTGGCGAGCGTGTCGCCACTGACTGCCTTGTCGAGAAGCCCGGTGCTCGCATAGACCGTGAGCGTGTCTGATGCTGCGAACATCTGGGCCGGCGCCAGAACGAGCACCGCCATCGCAACAACCAGTGCAGCGATGAATAGCTGTTTCATAGCCGTCCTCCTTGTGAATTTTGTGTGGGTACAACAGTGGATCCGAATCCTGCAACTCGTATATCCATTCCGCCGTATCACCTCCCTCATGCATGCAGCCGTTATGTGTCGGATTGTAACCCGATAATTAGTTCATATGAGTACGTCACCGTGTGCCTTACAGGTGCCATCTGATACCCAGATCCGCGTTGAGACCGTACGATTGCTGAGATTGCGGGATGGCGACGCTCGCGCCGTTTATCACGGCCTGATCGCTCACCGCATTGAGGTTGTTCAGATCGCCGTAGATCTGGAGTCCAAACCAGGGGAGGGTCTGCTTGACGGAAAGATCCCATCGCGTATATGCGGAGGTCGAGGACCGCAACTGGTCCCAGTAACTTGATCCGGCGAATATGTCCGCCTGGTAGAGCATGGAGAGACGTACAGAGAACCCCTCATAGTCGTATCCCAGTGAGAGGTTCACAATATTGTCAGGCTGCGTCAGCAGCCGGTCCGTGAAAGATGTGTCCACGTAGACAATCGTGCCATGGAAGCCACCTATCTTCTGAACGTCGGTATACGGATACTGCGCCTTTGAAAATATATGTGTGTAGTTGACGTTGAGCACCAGTCCGTCGAAGGGATGGGGGAGGTACCAGAAATGCGTCTGCCAGTCGAATTCGACACCCCAATTGTCGATCCTGTAGCGGTTGTTTACGAACGTGAAGACGTTATATGCTCCGCTGGGTACTGTGGCACTCAGGTTGGGCGGGTAATAAGGAATCGCGTTGGAATCCGAGACATAAAAGTTCCAGGGATAGATGAGGTCATTGATCCGTTTCAGAAATACCCCAGCTGTCAGCAATCCGATTGAGTTGTCATAGAAGGAGGCATACGCGTCGTAGTTAGTCGAACGTGTCGGGGTTAGGTTGTAGTTATTGAAGCTGATCGAGTTCCCGATAGGCACATCGATCCTCGGGATGATCGCATTATAATCGGGGTAGGAGATCGTGTTCGTGTACGAGAGACGCAGGTCGAACCACGGAAGGGGTTTGTAGCGCAGGGTCACGTCCGGAAGCCAGTAGTCATTGTCGACAGTCAGTGTCGTGTCATAGTTGTAGTAGGGCCCTCCGAGCGCGGAGTTTGTATTCTGGATGCCCCGGGGTGCAGTATAGGTTCTTCTGAGATCCTGGTAACGCACACCGGGGATAAGTGTAATCTCCTCGCCTATCTGGATCGTGGCCATCACATAGAATGCCCCCTGCCCTTCATGCCCGTCATAGTTGAAGCTGGCAGAGTTAAAATTGTCGTGAAAGTAGGTGAGATTCCGTGTGGAAAGGATCACGGGATTGAACCTTACGAAATGCGCCATATCCGCAATCATGCCGTAGCTCAGGGGGAGTGACATGGTGTAATCCCCGTCGAGGAATCCGTTGTAGCTGAATCCCGGGTCAAGAAATGGCCCGACCGGGATGCTCGTCGTGTTGGCGTACTGCGCTGTCGACGGGAAATGCATCGCAATCAGGCTGTCGACCAGTTTCGCGCTTGTCAAGCCGAACCCCTGGCCGGTGTATTGATCACGGACGTACGATCGGGTCTGATACCGGTACTTCCCCCCGAACTTGATCGCCGCCGTCACAGCGTCCAACAGGTTCACATTCCGCTCCAGGTCCAGAGAGGCAGTCAGAGCACGCTCCCGGGAAAAGCTGCTTGAGCTTACAATGCTGTTGAGATATGTCGAGGTTGGATCGACGACGGCGGCCTTGGGAATATCCGTGGGGAAGAGATTCGATTTGTTTATGAACGGAGACAGACCCGCCGGCGCCTGCTGGAAACCGACTGTCCAGTCCTCGGGATCGTTCGTTTCAGAGTATGCGTGGGAGAGCCTTAGCGTAGCGCGGAATATGGGGATCTCATGCTCGACCGTGAGCGCATTCGTAATCAGGTTCAGTTTGCTGTTGGAATAGGAAAGAGTGTAATTTTGCAGATTGGATGCGACATTGAAGAATTGCCCCCTGTTCTGGATGTCGGTGGAACCGGTGCTGAAAAAATTTGAGAGACTGATCTTGCCTTCAGGAAGCCTAAAGTCCATGACCAGTGTTCCGTTCGCCCGCTGCCTGTCTCTGGCAACGTCGTTCAGGTTAAGCCCGGTCGTTATGTACTCAACATGACTGTTCCCCAGGTGATCATAGGCAGCACCGAATTCATTAGAGCTCAGGTTCCGCCGTTCGAGATCCGCCTGTGCGAAGACGCCGAAGCGTTCTTCAAGAAACCGGCCGTCAACGCTCCCGACGTACCTGTAATTGTTGTACTTATGGTTGGCAGCGGACAGGCCGTTATATCCCCCCTGCACAAGTAGATTGTAGCCCAGCCCTGGCTGTTCCCCTTTCGCCTCCCGCATCGTGAAATTCACGGACCCTCCCAGAACATCGGCGTCCTGATCGGGAGTGACGGTCTTGCTCACTTCGATCCTCTCCAGGGAAAGCGATGAGATCATGCTCAGATCGACACTCCGGTCATTCGGATTCGAGGAGGTCATTCGAACGCCGTCGACTGAGACAGTGTTGTATTTCGGCTGGAGGCCGCGGATGACGATCTGTGTCCCCTCACCTCCGCTCCTCAGGACGGAGACGCCAGGGAGGCGTCCGACGGATTCGGCGGCGTTGGCATCGGGAAGCTCCTGGATGCGCGCCGCGGACACCACATTCGTGATTACATTCGATGCGAGCTGCTGGTTGATGGCCTCATTCTGCCCGAGGGCCTGAGCGGTCACCACCACCGTCTCACCCTCCAGCGTCACAGCATCGAGTGCGAAGTCCCGCGTCATCGTCGGGGTCCCATCGACAACTTGAAGGGGAAACTGCGCGGAGCTGTAGCCGACATACGTAGCGCGTATCGTATACGATCCTGCCGGAACGTTGTGTATCACGTATCTGCCGTTGAAATCCGAGGCTCCCCCCAGGGCTGTCCCCGTCAGAATCACGTTGGCGCCGGGTAGCGCCTCGCCCGTCCGTGAGTCTTTTACAACACCTTCAATGGTCACATTTGACGCCGCGATTCCAACCCGACTCAGGAGGGGGATACCCAGTGCAATCAGAATCAGCACTACGATTCGTCTAGTCACTTTGAGGATCTCCTTTTCATACCGTACGGTTGAATGTAAAAGAGCATGCCGGGCGCATAGGAGTCTGGCATAAGGAATTCCAACGTTTAATGGTTGTTTGATCCGACCAATGGTGCATAGAGAAGAGACCAATCAGTGGCATTTGGATCATATATATTGGTGTTTGGGAATGATTTAAATAATTGGTTGGCCCAACCAACTTATGCCAAATATAAAGTACCATTCGGCGTTTGTCAAGTTAATTCTTTGGAAATGTTCAAAGGAAGGCGAGCCGAAATGTCCCCCCACCTACCGCCACCCCACCCCGGCTGGAGCAAATCCGGTCCGTTTGTGCCGGGACGTTGGTCAATACAAATAAGAAATCAGATGCGCTAACCTGGAAAAACTATGCTGAAACGGGTCCCCGCTGTCCCATCGAACATGAGCGTTCCGGAGATTTGCTCTGTCAGAGTGCGGATTATGCTCATACCCATCGACGTCATGGTACGATAGTCGCTTCCACGCGGGAACCCGATGCCATCATCATGCACATCAAGCTGGAGAGTTGTTGCGTTCAAACGCTTGAAGGACACGACGACCGCGCCTAACTCACGCCTGGCAAATGCGTGTTTGAGGGCATTCGAGACAAGTTCATTCGCGATCAGGCCGCATGGCACCGCTACGTCGATCCCCAACATGATATTCTCTGCGTCCACACGCAGAGTGACCCCTTCTCTCTGCAACGACCTGCGCAGTTCCTTTGCGACAGAATTGAGATATTCCTGGAAATCGATTTGCGACAAATCTCCCGACCGGTAGAGTTTCTCGTGCACGAGTGCCATTGATCGAACACGCCGTATGCTGTCCGCATAGGCCTCCCGCGCCTGCCCGTCCGTCACCAATTGTGACTGCATTCCCAGCAAGCTTGAAATCACCTGGAGATTGTTCTTTACACGGTGATGAATTTCTTTCAGCAACAGTTCCTTTTCTTTCAGAGAGTCATTCAAGCTTTTCTCGGCACGCGTGCGTTCGGTGATGTCGTTCATGAACGCCACTTGTGCCCGCCCGTCATTGAGGCCGACCGTTGAAACGGAGACCTGGACATTACGTTCAACACCATCTGATCTTTTGAACAGCAATTCCGCCTCCGGCGATACCTGCAAGTCCCCGGCAGGCCGACTGATGTGCTCGATGCCTTCCTGGTTACGTGGTGGCCCCAGGAAACTTACAATCGGTCTCTGGATAACACTTTCGTCGGGCGGTACCATGAGCATGTGCAGAAAAGCGGGGTTGGCGTAGAGGATCTTTCCATCCCTCATGATCGTAATGGCGACCGGAGCCTCTTCGAAAAGAGTCCTGAATCGATTTTCGCTTTGAAGAAGCTCGGCTGCCCGCTTTTCGACCAGCACCTTCAGCAGTCTGGGCTGGCGAGCCATGTACCAGACAAAAGATCCGCCCAGAAAAGAGAGAAGAAGGCTGAGGAGGACAGTCGGCACTGTCTTCGCTCTTGCCTTGGAGCCGCTAATCGGAGCAACTTCAAGAGTCCATTCGCCATTAGGCACCACCACCCGCACCGCAACAGGGTTATCGAGGACAATGTCTTTGTTGAAGAAAGGAACCTCAGCACCAGTCAGGAGATTTCTCTTAGACAAGCGATAACCATAACCTCTCGACGCCAGTTCGTCGAGATGGGCATATTTGATCAGGGTCGGCATTCTGATGATGACAATCGTAAACCCCCAGAAATACTCTTCGCCATTTCTCTTTCGAAACACCGGTCCCCGACCTACTACCGCAAGCCCTCCCTGAACCAGATTCAAAGGCCCGGCAAAGATCAGCGTTCTGTTCTTTATCGCTAGCAAGGCCTCTTCCTTTTGCAGCGAATCCGTCAGAATATTGAAACCAATGGCTCTCTTGTTTTCTTCATAAGGATAAACATATTGAACCACCCCTCCGATCGTGAGTTCGATAGCATCGAGCGAGTTGTACGCGCTGGCTATCCGCGGAGCAACGGTATCAAAATGCTCTGGGAGGATGTCGTTTTCGACGCAAAGTGCGACCGTCTGCGTCGCGGAAAGGCCATGAATGAGAGCGATTCCGAGCTGATCGCGGGAATCGAGAGCCACATTTGATGTCTCCTGCAATTCATCATGCAAGCGCACAGAATACACCCAGTATGAAATCACCCCGGTACAACTCAATAAGAGGGCAGTAGCGATGATTCCGGCTACCGACGGCGAAGTGAAGAATTTGCCGCTGCGTTCGACCAAGCTCAACGAAGAGGCCATATTCGTGCCTTGAGGTATGCTACCATGGTCATCTGGCTCTCGACGCCCGGAGGCAGTGAGAAAAATAGCCGGGGAAGTGCACCCTGGGATAACGGGAAAAATACGGAGGAAGGCGCCAAAAAGCAAAGCAAGGGCGGGGCCATCTAGCCCACCCTACATCCTGAGCCCCTTCACCTACTTGTGCATCCCCAAATACATCCCGCCGAAATACGGTATTAACCAGATCAGCCAGACAAACAAGCTGTAACGGTGAAACCCTGTCCGCGCCTCCTCACTCCCCTTGCGCACCACGACAGTGGCCCAGACGGCATGCGCCAACATCAACCAGAGGGCAATCTGACCTGTGAGCGTGTGCGGTTCCAGAGGATCGAAGGGACGACGGGCGATGAGATGCATGGCCCAGGTTCCCGAGACGTCGAAGAGAAGACCCGTCCAGAATGCCCCAACATGCCATGGCTTGAGGTAGCGGGCAACCCGTTCGGACCAGACCCCGAGGGAGTAAAACAGAAGAGCAAGGGTAATGAGAACCGATGATATGATCAATCCTTTGGACACATTGCCTCTCGTGTTGTTCTGGGTGCTCTGCGCCGTTGAGCAGACAAATTTCAGGTTGTGCTGGAACTCGCAGGAAACGCGAAAAGTGAATTGCGGCGGCTACTTACCCGCCCCCGCCACCAACCCCTTGATGAACGTCTTGCGAGTGACCGTGAAAAGGACCAACGGCGGAATGCTGAAGAGAATCGCTGCCGCTGCCATCTGATTCCATACATCGAGGTACTCGCCGACAAAAAGACCAATGCCCACCGGTATCGTCCTGGTTGAATCCGAAGAGGTAAGGATGAGCGCGAAAAAGAATTCATTCCAGGAACCAAGGAACGAGAACAAGGCTGTTGCACCAATGCCGGGGAGAGCAAGCGGAAGAATCACCTTGCGCAGCGCAGTCATTCTCGAACAACCGTCAATCAGCGCCGCGTCTTCGATTTCGCGCGGAATTGTCTGGAAAAACCCATAGAGGAGCCAGATGACGAAGGGAAGAAGCGCCGCGGTATGGACCAGGATCAATCCCCAGTAGGTGTCATACAGAGCCACCTTCTGCAGCAATTGAAATAAGGGGATGATAATGGAGGCACCGGGAAGCATCTGTGAAAGCAGAAAGATCAACAGGAAAACCTGTTTCCCGGCAAAGTCAAATCGCGAAAACGCAAACGCGGCCAGGCTCCCGAAGAGAAGCGTGAGTACTGTCGAAGAGCATGCGACAACCAGGCTGTTCAATGTATATGTCAAAAAAGGGAGATAGAAAAACATGTCGATGTACGGTCTCAGGCTCATCGTCGAGCTGATCCATTCCGGCGGGTACCTGTTCACCTCGGAGAGCGGCTTGAGCGACGTGGATACCATCCAGAGAACAGGAAGAAGTACCAGCAGAGCCATGACGACCATCGCGAAAGAAAGAACCATTTTCTTCATGCCGACTCTCCTTTCGCGATCAACTTCAGGTAGAGAATCGAAAGTGTGGTAAGCAACGCAAAGATGACGATCGAAAGAGCCGAGCCTTTCCCCAGATCGAAATGCACGAAGGAGAATTCCCTGACGAGCACCGGAAGGACCATCGATGAGTTCATCGGGCCTCCGCGCGTCATCACGAAAACCATATTGAAATCATTGAAGCTCCAGATGACCCCCAGGACGAGCAGCACCGAGGTCACACTTCTCAGATTTGGCAGCGTGATATGGAAGAACCTCCTGACCATCGTCGCGCCGTCCACGGCCGCCGCCTCGTACTGCTCCTGAGGAATAGACTGCAGTCCGGCGAGAAACATCACCATCGCAAACGGATAGAACTGCCATATGCGAGCCAGCATGACACAGAAAAGCGCTGTCCCTGGATTGCCGAGCCATGTGGTTCCTACCTTGACGATGCCGGCGGACGCCAGCCAGTAATTCACGATGCCAAAGTTGTCGTTGAGAAGCCATTTCCACGCAAATCCGGCTACGACCGGGGAAATGACCCAAGGGACCGTGTACAGACAGCCCATAATCGTGTTGATCTTGCCCAGCTTAAGGTTCAGCAACAGGGCGAAACCAAGCCCTATGACCAGGGCCAGCACTGTCCCGACCACCGCGTACGCGGCAGTGTTCCAGGAGGCACGCCAGAAGAGCGTGTCTCCGAAAATGTGCCTGTAGTTTTCCCATCCCGTCCATCCCCTTCTGCCGGTGATCATACTGACGTCGCTGAAACTGTTGATAAGGTTCTGCACGAGCGGGTAGAGCAGCATGAACACCGTAAAGAGCAGTGCAGGAACCAACAGGAGGTAGGGAGTGAACTTCTTCATTGATGCTCGTCGACCAGTTCCTGGGCTTCCCTGGCGGCTTGATCGAGCGCCTCTTTCGGAGACATTTCCCCCACGATGGCCTTTTGGCAGTACGGTGTATAAATGTTGCTGGCAATAGCGATCATCTTCGGGTGTGGAGGCCAGGGTCGTGCATGGTTCAGTTCATTGATGAGCACAGGAAGATCCATCACACGCTGCGCTTCGGGGCTGCTCAACGCACGCTTCGTGGTGGCCATTGCTCCCAGGTCTCGTGTTATGTAGCACATATCAGCCTCTTCATTGCGCAGATACTTCACAAGCTCCCATGCTTCGCTCAGGTGCTTTGAATCCGCGTTGATGGAATACATGATCATATCCTGAAGGGTCGGCGCCGTATCATACTGATCGAGCATGTCGTCCGGTACCGGCACGGGAACGACATAGAAATCCTTTCCAGGACGCTTGTCATTGACCATACCTCTGAACCAGGGTCCTTCGATGCTCATCGCCACCTTATTGCTGCAGAAGAGGTCGTTGATCTCCGAGTGCGTGTACGCGAGAAACCCGGGGGTTATCGAGTTGTCGATCTGGTACATATCGGCCATGAGCTTTAGCGCTGCAACGCCCATGGGCGAATTGAATTCGATCTTGGTGAGATCCTTCGACATGACGTCGACGCCGGCTTTAAAGAAGAACGGGATGAGACGATACGCAAAACCTCCCTTGTCTCCGCCCATCAGCACAAGTCCGAATTGATCCAGCACCCCGTCGCCGTCGACGTCCTTCGTCAGGCGCTTCGCAGCTTCCCTGAATTGCGACCAGGTCTTTGGCGGAGCGATCCCTTCTTTGTCAAAGAGATCCTTGTTGCAGCACAGGACAAAAGCGATGGCACCGGACGGCAGGCCGTAGTAATTGTCTTTGTATCGCGTCGATTCAAGAACGTTGGGGAGAAACCATTGTTTGACCTGCTCGAAATCCGGGAACTTGTTGACAGGGTAGTAGTGTCCCGCTTCTCCAAATTCCGCTGCGTAATTGGCATGGGTGTTCATGACATCCGGCCCCGCGCCGGCGCTGAAAGCGGCATACAGGATCTCCCTGATCATGTTCCAGCTCTTGTCGCTCTGAACGACTTTGATGCCCGGATGCAAATTCTCAAAATCGTCCACCCGTTGCCTGAGGAATTCAACCATCTTCTGCCTGCCGCCGAAGTTCCAGTCCTGAAGCTCAACGACATCACTCTTCTTACTGCACGAGAAGAGGGAGAGGGAAAGAAGAAAAACAATGAACGCGGTTCGTTTCATATTCTGCCTTAGATTGAAAAGCTAGGGCCCTTCGGAGATGACAGTTGCCTATGGTGTCAACACTCTACATCCCAAGAGCCTCTCTCGTTGCTCTTACAAACGTGATGAAATTTTCTGGCCGGGTTCCTTGCAGAACTGCATCAGCAGTGGAAAAAATGTGCGGATAGCCGCGGACATCCGAGACGATCTTCCCGACCTGTCCCGCAATCTCTGCAGGAGATCCATCCCGTAACAGCCGAAGATTCAGGTTCCCTTTCGTACAAATACTTCGATCGACGTGGCACCTCGACTCGGCAAGGTCATTATCCCCCTCCGGTGGTGGAGCTATGGTTTCGATCACGTCAGCGCCCAGAGTATTGAAGATGCCCTCCCTGATGAACCGGCTCGTGAATCCGCAATTGTGGTACCAGAACAGGCCATTCTGCTGATGCGTCCACCGCGCGAATCGGCGGATATACGGCAGGTCCATCGCTTCAAACAGCTCAGGCGACGTCATTTCCAGTCCATAGCTTGAATCACTCATGAAATCAATGCCTTCTTCCATGGCGATGGACATGACAAACAACGATGCTTCGTACAATGCCTCCATGCTCTGTACGAAAACATCCTGCCAGTCATTCCATTGATAGAAGATGTTTGTCGGATTGATCTGATAGCCCAGCCAGGATGGATGGGGATGTCCGATAACGATGACTCCGTTTTCAGCCACTCGTCGACGCCACATGCGAAAGTACTGTCGGATTTCCTGTTCACGATTGCCCACCTGTTCACACACTGAAACCAGCATTTCGTGATCGTATATCGTTTCCACCGGGCAGGCCGCTTCATCACTCCACGGGATGTCTTTGCGCGGAGCCCGCCATGTCCATTCACCTTTTGGCGTCACGATGATGCGGAAGGCCATGTCGGGTGTGGACCGGGATTCGTCTGTAGACCAGTTGAAAATCAATCCCGAGCAGTCGGTCATAAACATTGGTTCGTACTCGAGTTCTTGTGACAATCGAATTTCATTACTCACGGGATCGTCTGTGGCCGGCAGTCGAAGAACTGCGAGCGTCTCGCGTATCACCTCCGGATGCGGAAGAAATGGGGATATAACCGGTCGGGATGTAGCGGGATTCTTGACGTACGACAAGAACCGTTGCCGCGGTGGGACGTTCATAGTACAACTCCGGAGGAATGTTCACTCTTCAGCTATAATCCGATCCACCACGATCTGCCGCATTTCGGGCGAAAGACTTGCGAAATATGCGCTAAAGCCGGTGACGCGGACGACCAGATCGGGATGCGAACTCGGATCCTTGTGTGCCTCGAGCACCGTCTTCTTGTTCAGAATGTTCATGTTGATCTGCGTGCCCCCGAGCTCAAAATGAGTCCGGATGAGTGCAACGACGTTCTCGATGTCCTCGTTCGATTTTGAGAGACCCGGATCGAGCTCGATCTGCATCGGTGCGGTGTTGCCATAGCCGGGTTGAACGGAAGCAACGGCGAGTGCGAGAGCTGTCGGTGCGGCGTCCTTCCGGAATCCCGGATCCGGGTTAGGACCATGTGAGATCGGGCTTTTCGAAAATCTTCCGTTGGGTGTCGCACCTACGTCCTTCCCCATCGCAATCGTTGCTGCCCATGAAAAGATGCCGGGAATCAAGTTGAACCCGTGCGGGAGTAGGTTTCTCCTTGACGATTGCCGTGAATGTGCGCGCGAGTTTCACTCCGAAGGCATCGGCTCTCGACCCGCCGCTCCCGTACTTCGGGATGCCTTTCATCATGAGCCGCGTCCGCTCGCCGGTATCTCCTTTCCAATCCGTATCAAGGAACTGCAATAAACCGCTCCAGGTGATTCTCTTCTCACACTCGACTCGTTGCTCAACCGCGGCGAAAGAGTCTGCGACGGTCGCCAAACCGGCGCCATCGACGCACAGGTTGTAGAACTCGACACCGCCGTGTGATGCATCGCGCCCTTTTTCAATCGGTCCGTAACAGAGAAGGTCAAGATGCAGCTCGGGGAACACCCGATACATGTGGTCCATATGAAAATCGAGGCTCTTCGCAACCGTTTCAACACTTCGCCGGAGGTGCTTCCCGAAACAGCGCCAGAGTTCATCCACGGAGGGTTGCATGGATCGGTCGGACATCATGTCTTTCAGGGCCACTTCAAAGACGGCTGGAAGGTTCACCTTCACACAGTCGTTCACCGTGTATTCCCTTCCGGGAATGGCGCACCAGTGACATCCGGAGTACGCCCGCTGGCGCCCGAGCTCGATCGGAAGCCCATTTCTGGCGAACCCTTCGCTTGTGCGATCGACACCGAGGAACTTCGGCATGCCCGTTTTGTCCTCGAATAGGATCTCAACTCCCCGCCGGAGCAGCTTCGGATCGATGTTCTTGCCGACACTCACGCCAATATTCACCGGCGTTTTCAGACGATGTGCGGCTTCTAGCACGAGATACGAAAGAGCATTGGTCGTGTCCTTGCCCGATGCATCAGGTCCACCGAGTTGGGTATAACTGGTGTCCATAACGAAATGGCAGGCGATGTGGAAGACGGCCTCTTCGTCTGTCAGAATGCCCCGTTTCCTGTCCTCTTCGTAGAAGGGGAAGAGGAACTGGTCGATGCGTCCAAGCGAGCCTCCCATATTGTATATCTTCCCGGCCAGCTGATAATAGAGCATCCACTGGCATGCCTCGCGGAATGTTCGAGGCGGACCTTGGACAAGATGTTCGTTGATGACGGCCATCTCTGTCAGGTTCTGGCGCAATTGCGAATGCTCTTCCCCCTTCGCCATTTCGCGTGCAGCCGCTGCATGCCGCG
This sequence comes from Ignavibacteriota bacterium, assembly GCA_963849385.1. Classification (GTDB taxonomy): domain Bacteria; phylum Bacteroidota; class Ignavibacteria; order UBA10030; family UBA6906; genus Fen-1255. The sequence goes on from CAWKHH010000005.1 coordinate 282,586, forward strand.
CGACCCAGTCTTGTATACCAAGCACCATGTGTTCCAGACCGTCGTACAGCTCGTGTGCTTCCCCGTCGGTATTTACCGTGCGAAAATGACGGATCTTCGCGAGAACTCCTCCCCACCCGAGCGTGAGGCCGATCGCTTCGTCCTGACAGAAGTGCTGCACTGCCCCGATACCGTGATGGAGCTTGTATTTCTGTTGATCTTCATGGAGATGCGAGAAATCGAAATCGGGGTTCCAGGCAGGTTGACGATAAGCGAGGAAATGGGCCATATATCCTCCGGCAAGCGAACTCACCGGGTCCACGTACGGCGGATGCAGGTCCATCAGTTGACGGAAATTCTCGCCGCAAGCCCGCGCACCGAAAATCCCGCCGCTGGGATGGTTACTCTTTGGCCTGAAATCTTTGAACAGCGCATCGACCATCAGCAAACCGGACCCGCTGACTACACGAACGATTTTGCGCAACTCGGGAGGAGGAAGCATGACCGGGAGATCATCCATGTCGAAGCTGCCGAGTTCCCGCCATTTCTCCTCGGTGTGCCGCATCTTTGTCGCGCGCAGCATGTCGATCCGTTCTGTGAACGTCAGTTCGTTTGTCTTAGTGCGACACATACTGTCCCTTCCCAAAGAGATGAGCCGATGCGACTCTGACTATCGCATCGAAGCGTCGATGCCGCAGTGGCGTGCGGCGTTGAGGAGCGCCGTCATTCTTTCCTTCGTCGGTGGCTCGACGTCATGCGCTGTGTAGTCCCGACCCAGGCTTGGATATTTTCCGGCGCCAAGTTTGTGAAATGCCAGCAATTCATACCTGATCTCTTCGCTCCCGTTCACACCGGCGCTCTTGCCCAGCGCGATCAGTTCGCGGACGCAAGTGGCAATCTGTATGATTTCTTCTTCTGTATCGTTCACCGAGGGGACGACCGGCGTGCGAAAGATAATCGTCTTTCCGCTCATTGCCAGTCGACGCGCATTCGAGAGAATGCGATCATTCGGGTGGCCGGTGGCACGCTGATGCTTGCCGGAATCAAGATGCTTGATATCCATCATGACCAGGTCGGTGAACGGGAGAAGAGCCTCGAGGGATGTCCACGGAACTTCGCCACATGTTTCGATTGCGGTGTGCACTCCATGGTTCTTACACTGTTCAAGAATCTCCCGCGCAAAATCGTTGCTCAATGCGGGCTCACCGCCTGATAGTGTGACCCCCCCGCCGGACGATTGGTAGAATGGTGTGTCGGTGAGTATTTCGTTCATTACTTCGTCAACCGTCATCATGCGTCCTTCCATCTGGAGGGCACGAGAACAGCATGCTTCAACGCATGTTCCGCTCAGATCACACTTCTCGCGCAGAAAGACGTGCGCGCCGTCGTGCATCTCGTGGGCATGGTTCGGACATGCGATGACGCACTGGGCACAGGCGATACATCGTTCGGGTAAGAAGCGAAGTTCTGGTTCCGGGTGCTGACCTTCGGGATTGTGGCACCAGAAACAACGCATGGAGCACCCCTTGAGGAACACCGTTGTGCGGATGCCCGGACCATCGTGCAGGGAATAGCGTTGAATGTTAAAGACGACGTCGGTGATTTTCATTGCACCACGGTTTCATGGAAAATGTCGTTTCTTATATGGGTCCTGTCCTTTCCGGATACTTCTCAATCGCCAGCAGGATCCCGTGCAGCAGGCTTCCGGCCGCGGGGGGCAACCTGGAATGTACACATCGACAGGTACAGTTGTGTCAACCCCGCCGCATGACGCATAACTCGTTCCGAAGATCCCGCCCCCGATCGCACATGCACCGGCTGCGATGACAAATTTGGGGTCGGGAGTCGCTTCGTAGGTTTGCCTCAGAGCGATTTCCATGTTGCGGGTAACAGGACCGGTCACCAGGAGCATGTCGGCGTGACGCGGGGATGCCACAAAGTGGACGCCGAAGCGTTCAATGTCATACACGGGATTGTTGAGAGAAGTGATTTCCACTTCACAGCCGTTGCAGGAACCGGCATCCACCTCCCGAATATGCAACGAACGACCAAAGAGCCGCCGGACGTTCTCTCTTACCTTTCCGCCGATCTCTTCGAGCGATCCCCCGCCCGGGGGAGTCTGTGTCAAGTACTTCCGCAAACGCAAAGTCGCCATCATGATTCACCATGAAAAGCGCCCGGGTTGTCAATGCGCCTTTGTGCAACGTTGCGAGTTGAAATTCTTTCGTCACATGAATCGTCTCAGGGCATGCAACTTCACACTCGCCGCAGAAAATGCACTCCCCATAGTTGAGGGAGAGTATCTTCTCGCCCGCACCAACGGTGTCGCTCCCCTTCTGTGATTCCACTGAAATGGCGTCCGTGGGGCATGCAGCCGCACACTTGTCGCATGCGGTACACTGCGTGAAGTCGATCACGGGCTTCCCCCGAAATCCATCCGGGGGTTCAGCGACAACGGCCGGATACGAATTCGTTGCTACACGCGTCGTCAGTGCCCGTTTGAGAATTCTTAGCATCGCTCTCCCCTCATGATCTCCTCAGCGGTCATTGCCAGAATATGATAAGTTGAAACTCTTGTTGATCACGGGAAAATCCGGAACGATGTTGTTACGCACCGCAACCTGGAGAGCACGCCAGTTGTGGAACGACGGGTCAGTGATCTTCCAGCGAAACAGGTTGCCGTCGTTGTCGGTCATGACCCAGTGGACAATTTCCCCCCTCCACCCCTCCACATACCCCAACGCTTGCTGCAGTGGCGGGATAGTTCCAACGCTCGCAACAATAGGCTCACCGATGTGTTGATGCTGCAGTGTTTCAAGCATCTCGAGTGAGTTCCGCACCTCGTCGATGCGGACTTTCATACGCGCCAGCACATCCCCCTCACGATACACCGCCACCCGGCATGTGAGATACGGATAGGCGCAGTGCGGATGGTCCCTGCGGAAATCCCGGTCGATCCCCGAAGCTCTTCCGGCGATACCGGTAATGCCGAGGCGGGATGCGTCATCGTGACTCACTATCCCCGTCGTTTCCAGCCGGTCGACAACGGACGCACTCGACATGATCAGGTCAACAAGATCATCAAACGACCGTCTCGTTGTTGCGAGTGTTTCACGCAACGCCTGACGCCTGGCAGGCAGAAGTTCCGGTTCTCGCCGGACGCCGCCAATGGCGGCCATCCCGCGCAGCAACCTGCTTCCCGTCAGGAGCTCGTTCAGCTGGAGGAGCCGTTCCTTGAGTTCCGATGCAGTCGCCGCCCCCACGGCAAAACCTACGTCCAGCAGAATTGCACCGACATCTCCAATATGGTTATACAGCCGCTCGAGCTCCAACAGCATGGTCCGTGATCATCATTGCCCGCTGGGGGATTTCTGATCCGCTCAATCGCTCGATGGCATGGCAGAAGGCAAGCGCATGCGCGAAGGAAGAATCCCCGGAGATCCGTTCAGCAAGAAAGACCGCGCGCCGGGGATCCATGCCTTCAGCAATCTTCTCAGTTCCCTTGTGCGTATAGAAGAGCTGTACATCGAGATTGATGATCGGTTCACCTGCTACGCTGAACCTGAAATGCCCCGGCTCTATGATGCCCGCGTGCACGGGCCCCACCGGGATTTCAAAAACACCTTCACCCTCTACACGCTTGAAGTCGAATGCGCCTTTCACACGCTGGACAGAAGCATGACGGTCGACATCCTTCAGCATTGGATGCACGTCCTCCGGCCAGTCCGGGTGCACCGCCAACGTGGAGATGTTGGGGAAGGCGATAATCCCGAACCAATCCTTGACCTCCCGCTCAAACCAATTGACACTCTCAAGGGTCGGACTGATCGAAGGAACCTCCATGTGGCGGGGATCGACCGGAACCTGAAGGATCAAAAAACAATCCTCTTGTGCGACAGAAAACACGTAGTACAGAGACAGGTTCCCGTTGAGCGTTCGCTCATCATTGGCCACAAGCGTTGTGAAGTGTGCATCCAGGGATTCCGTAAGCAGGGAGCAGATTTCCGGAAGGGTTCTGAGCGACTCCTGTCGCAATGACAGGTAGACTTCATTCGGTACAGCTTCTTCCCGAATGCTCACACGGTCTCCAAGAACCGTCTTCAGCCGTTCTATGTATGCTTCTCTCCCTTTCATATCCGCGCACCCTGAAGAACAGACACTGCGTTCTGGATGCATTCATGCAACGGGCGCGGGATAAACACCCCGAGCATGAGAAGAGCGGCCAGCAGTATTCCCAGAAGCATCAGCGAGAAAGTGTCAGCATCGCCCCCTGTGACCGGCGTCTGCGGCTCGCCAAAAACCATACGGGATGTGTAGTAGATGAAACCGACGAAGATGGTGGCGATGAAGCCGATGAAAAGGATCGATGGAACCACGATGCCGTTCGCAAAACCGGCGCTCACGATCGTGAACTCGCTGACGAACACCCCGAACGGAGGCCATCCGGTTATCGCAAACACGCCGACGATGAGGAAGGTCGCCGATACGGGAATGACCTTGATCGCTCCGGTGACTTTGCGCATGATCTTCGATCCATATGCCAGACGGAAGTTGCTGGCAGTCAGAAACAGAAGCATTTTGGCGATTGCATTGTTCAGAACGTGCAGCATCGCGCCATAATAGGCCAGCGGGGTGCCAAGACCCAGGGCAAAGATGACTGATGCCGACATGTTCCACACTGGAGTAGGCCAGGAGTCTCTTGAAGCTCCTTTGCAGCAGCATGAACGGCACTGCGACGCCCATCGATACGAGGCCGAAGATCATGAACAGCGTCGAAGCATATCCGCCTCCCAGCGCCGTGTTCACGAGGATATAGAACCGCATGAGCGAATAGAGCGCAACATTCACCAACCCCGCAGCCATGAGGGCACTGATGGGCGCAGGTGCCTCGCTGTATGCATCCGGCTTCCATGTGTGCATGGGCGCCAATCCGGCCTTTGTGCCGAAACCGACGAGGACAAATACGAATGCGAGTTTGAGCACCGAAGGATCAAGTTCCTTGGCAACCTGCATGAGAGAGGACCAGTTCAACGGATTGCTCGACTGCCGGGACGACATGGAGGGCGGAAAAGTAGGTGAGAATAATGCCGAACAGCGCAAGCGCGATGCCGACGGAACAGATGATGACATATTTCCATGCGGCTTCAATCGAGCTTTCACGCTCGTAAAACGCAACGAGAAGTGCCGTGGCAAGCGTCGTCGCTTCGGACCCGATCCACAAGAAACCCAGATTGTTCGAGAAGCAACACAAGCATCATCGTAAAGAGAAACACATTCAGCAGGAGATAGTACAACCAGAGCTGCCGGTCGTCGACCTTTTTGCTGAGTACCTGTCGGCGCAGATACCCGATGGAGTACAGGGCCACGACAAGCGCACTGCTGCTCACAATGAGTGCCATGTACGCCGACAATCCATCGGCATACCACCACTCCTGCGGCGTGCTGACCGTGGTCTGCCCCATCACCACCGACATCAGCCACAACGCTGACACGAACGTCACACCGGCACTCGCCACCGTGATGGCTTCGAGCACCCTGCGCCTGTGAAACACAGCGCAGAGAATGCTGCCGGTGATCGGCGTTCCGAGGAGAAGTGTGAAGAGCATCGTGCTCAATGCCGCAGACTCCTGAGCGTATCCATACTGATCGACTCAAATGTCTTGTTGATGCGGAACACAAAGACGCCGAGAATCAGGACAGCGATCAGAATGTCAAAGAAAATTCCCACCTCGACAATGAGCGGCATCCCGTACGTAATCGACAGACCCGAAAGGAAGACACCGTTCTCCATCGTCAGCAACCCTATGATCTGCGTGAGGGCTTTCTTTCGTGTCGTCATGATGAACAGGCCGATCAACATCAACGCGATGGACACGGAGAGCACGCGTGAGACGGCGGGAGTGCCCCCACTGTTGACTCCCCAGAATCGATTGTGCAACGGAGTCGGCAAGGATGACCATTCCGCCACACAGCAGTAACGACGCGGTAATGTTGATACTGAAGTCGATCTCCTTTTGTACCTGAATGCGCTCGATCATTCTGGTGAGTACAATGGGGATGGCAATCGCCTTGATGGCGATCGTGAGAATCGCCGCGATGAGGATGTGCGTTTCTCCATAACCGACAACGACAAGGAATGCCACCACGCCGAGAAAGAGCGATTGCAGCGCAAACAACCTGATATAGAAGCCGAGGCTCCGGCTTGAGACAATGAGAAACGCGGTCACCAGAATCGCAGCAGCGAAGATGTCGATGAGCAGGCCGACGGTCTGGAGATTCGTGGTACCCATTCGCTACACTCCGATAATGAAATAGAGAATCAACGCAAGGAGCGACAGGATGAATGCCACCATCAGCAGTTCCGGTACCCGGAACAAGCGCAGCTTGGCATTCGTCGACTCAACGACTGCGACAATGACCGCCAGCACGATGACCTTCAAGAAAAAGGCAGCAGTGCCAACTGCCAGGCTCCACGGTGACCATGATCGTGGCCATGCCGATAGGAAAGAACATATTGGAGAGCAGCGCCAGAAACACCACGAGTTTCACCTGGGATGCCCATTCAATCAATGCAAGGTACCGACCCGAATACTCCAGGATCATCGCTTCGTGAATCATGGTCAACTCAAGGTGCGTTGCCGGGTTATCAACCGGGATACGTCCTGTTTCGGCCATGGTCACGATGAACAAACCCGAAAACGCAAGGAGATGGGCAGGGTGCATCATCGCCAATGGCGTGGATGAGAGTCTCTCAACAACGACGCTGAGATTTGTCGAGCCGGCGCTGACCGACGCCGTAAAGATCGCAAGCATCATCGCCGGCTCGATGATGGATGCAATGGACATTTCGCGACTCGACCCAAGTCCGCCGAACGCGCTGCCCGTATCAAGACCCGCCAGCGCGACAAAAAACCTTCCGAGGGCAAAAAGATAGATCACCGTGATGATGTCTCCCATCCAGTGCAGCGGGGCCGGGGCTGACATCGTCGGCACCAGGAGCACAATCACCAGGGTAGAGCCGAACACAAGGTACGGCGTCGCACGGAATAACCACGAAGAAACGGAGGAGACCACAACCTCCTTCCGGAGGAGCTTTGCCAGATCGAAATACGGCTGTAGAACACCTGCGCCACGCCTGTGCTGGAATCGGGCTTTCGTCTTCCGGATGATACCGGTGACAAGCGGGGCGGCAGCAAGCACCAGCAGGAGGTGGGCAACGGACACCAGTATCATCGTCACAATATCGTTCATCGCGCAAACAGGAGAAGAATGACGAGTGTGATAAAGATGTACGCAAGATATGACTGAATACGACCGGTCTGAATCCGGCGGACCACCCGGGCCGAGTGTCAGCACGAAGCGTTGAACAGGCTCATAGAGATACTTCAAAAACACCGATTCCGTCTTGAGCTCGTACTTCACCTGCGGATGAAAGTACGGAGATGATTCTTCGGAGATTTCGATCTCGTGGGTTGCGCGGAAGATGTTCGAGAAGATCATGCGTATCGGCTTGCTGAAACCGGTGGCGGTATACTGCATCTGAGGTTCGATCTTCTGCAGTCCACACGCCCATGTCTGCACTGCGCGTTTGCGCAGTCTGCCCGCGAACAGGTACCCTGCAGCGACAGGCAGCAACGTCATCGCTATGAGCAAGCCGGTGAGAACCGGAGGAGAAATACTCGTGGAGGTGCTTTGCGGAATGAGAAGCATCCCTCCGCTCAGCGCAACCTGGCCTGAGAGCGCTGTCCCCAATGACGAACTGACGAGCGGGTCCAGCACAGACACGACGAGTCCGGGCGCCACTCCAAAGAGAACACACAGGATGGCAAGGAGTCCCATAGCCGCAAGCATTGTAGGGGAGGACTCTTGTGCCTCGTTCGGCGTGATCTGACCGCGGGATACCCAGAAAGGTTATGCCAAATGCTTTGACAAAGCAGGCAGCCGCCAATGCTCCGGTGAGAGCAAGAAGTGCAACGGTGAGCGGTACGGCGATCTTCACCGTGAGATCGTTGATGTGGAAGCCAAGCAGAAGCGCCTGGAATGTCAGCCACTCGCTCACAAAACCGTTGAGGGGAGGAAGCGCGGAAATGGCGACAGCACCTATCAGAAAGAAGAATGCGGTCCAGGGCATCTTCTTTATAAGACCGCCAAGCTCTTCGATGTTTTTCGAATGCGTCGCATGAAGGACAGAGCCGGCGCCGAGGAAAAGAAGTCCCTTGAATGTCGCGTGATTCAGCACGTGATACATACCGGCGATGAGTGCAATTGCTGCAAGAGGTGTGTTCCCCAATGACAAAAACAGAAGCGCCCCTCCTACACCCATCAGGATAATGCCGATGTTCTCGATGCTGTGGAACGCCAGGAGCCGTTTCAGATCGTGTTCCATGAGCGCATAGAGCACACCCAGCACCGAGGATGAAACCGCAATGATGAGAATCAGAACCCCCCACCATTCAGGAATTTCAGGCCCGAGGAAATCAAAAAAGACACGCACCATGCCGTAAATGCCGGTCTTGATCATCACCCCGGACATCAACGCGGAAATATTGGATGGTGCAGCGGGATGTGCTTCCGGTAGCCATATGTGAAATGGTACGATTCCGGCTTTGATGCCAAAGCCGATCGTGGCACAGAGAAACACCATCGATCGAACGGCCACAGGCATGCGAGCGCCGGCGCCCCTGAATGACTCAAAGCTGAATGAACCGGTGTAGAAGCTAAAGCGACATAAACATCACCACAAGCAAGGCGGTTCCGATGTGCGCCATGACAACGTACAGAAATGCCGCCCGGCGTGAAGAGGGTTCTTCATGCTCGTAGTTGATCAGGAAAAAGGTGGTTAGCGACATCACCTCCCAGACAAAAAGAAACAGGACGGCATGCCCGGCTATGACGACGCCTACCATCGACAGGAGAAAGGCGTTGTACAGGAACAGGAGCAAACCCATGTTTCTTCGCTCAAGGAACCCCGTTGCATACCCAAAAGAATACACAGATACAGATGTGGCAAGGAGAGCTATGATGCCGAGGAAAAAGGCGGACAACCCGTCCGCATGGATTGCCATCGGTCCAAAGAGCCGGCTCTGGTACATTTCGACGTGTAGCGGCGTGCCGGAGAGGAGAATCGAGAGCGAAAGGAAGCATCCTGCAAGCGAGGAAAGCAGCGCAAGCGTGAATCCGAGATTCTTCATGACTCTGCTGCGCGTCACCCTGGAGATTCGAGACCTTTTCCACACAACGCCCAGAAGTGCCGGGAGAAGCGCCCCGAGGGCATATCCCACCAACATGATGGAGAGAGCAGGCAGGTGAAAGTACGTCCATTCCATATACCAAATATACGTATCTTCATCATATCACACAAACGGGGGCGTCTCTGTGGCTCAGGGGTGATCTTACGAATGCGGCGTTTCCGACCGGTCGTCTCTCATTGTCGACCTTTGAGGATGTGGTTATGATATGGCTCAGCAGGACTATCCTCCCGATCCTGGTCGTTCTTACGTGGGGAATCCATGCTTCCTCCCAGACGACAGTCACTTTTGACAACGCGCAGTTCATCATAAACGGACAACCGTTCTTTCCAATCGGATGGTACGGCGGACAGAGGCCGGCGGCGCTGGATAGTCTCCAGAAGTCCGGAGTCAACACCATCCTCTCATACTGGAATGGGGTGATAGATGCCTATGTCAACGGGCCAAAGAGGTATGATATTTCGACGTATCACAGGGCGGTCCGGGTATTCCTGGATTCGGCATGGCATCATCGGATACGATTGATAATCAATGTACCCCGGACTGACGCATCCCTCGTGCGATTTCCTCTTGCGGAGATTCTCAGCAATGTTGATTCCCTTGCAGGGGACCCGTACGTCATCAGCCACCCGGCATTGCTCGGATGGTATGTATATGATGAACCAGAAATCGAACCAGCTCATTTGCCCGCAATTACCATCAGCCAAATGCATTCGGTATACGCTCGAATCAAAAAGCATGATCGTGCTCACCCGGTCTTTGTCGCCCTCGGCGCACCCATGGCGAAAGAATTTAACAGCCGTTATCCATACCCTTCGAATTCCGCTTCGCCCTATCGAAACAATCTGTTCTATGATGTGCTCATGGTCGATCACTACCCATTCTACGGAGATGAGTCTCCACCTGCGGGAAGACTCTACTACACCGACATCTGGGCTCGCCGTGTTTCAAAGAGATTCTGGGAAGAACGAGGCTATGCTTCCCCTGGAAGTCTTATGCTTGTTGCTCAAGGATCCGGGCCAAATCAGAACGACTCAACGCTTCGTTATCCGACCCGGGTAGAGTTGATGAACCAGTTCATGAGCACAGCGTATAGAGTGCAGCATGGGGCACATGCCAATCTGGGGGGAGTGCTCTATTTTCAATGGGATGGATGGTACGGTCACAACACTGCACGCGATTCGGTCCTTGCCTTCATCAGGTATATCACAGGGAATCAGTTGGACGCCGTGATCTGGCAGGTGAATCTGAATAGCAGTTGTCGTGCTTCCGATTCGCTCCTGCGAACCATGCTGAGGTACTACAAAGGTTCGTACTATGTTTTTGCGTTCAACGACACTCCACAATCAAAACGGGGCGTGACGATAAACGTGAGAATGGGAACATCGGTAAGCGCTACATGTCGCGAACTCACTCTCCCCTATGGCACAAGCGTGCAAAAACCTCTCGTCCCTGTGGGTAACGAATCGCACAAAATCCAGGATTCTTTTGGTCCCCGGGAAAGCCGCATCTACAGGATTGACATTCTGTCGAGCACTCAGACTCCAACGGTAACACACTGATTGCCCGTCGGGCGGCAGCCAGCAGCATGCCCACCCGGGGAGGGATCAGTTCCGGGGGGCCAGGAACAGACTCAGCGGGTTTTGATAAACGTCCCGTCACGAAGCTCGGCGTAGGCCTGTCGCAATTCTTCCTGCGTGTTCATCACGATCGGGCCTTGCCAGGCCACTGGTTCTTCAAGCGGCTGCCCCGAGACGAGCAGAAATCTTATGCCGGCATCTCCGGCCTGCACCGTAATGTCGTCGCCGCTGTCGAAGAGCACAAGCGATCGGTTCCCTGCTTCTTCCAGCCCCGGTCCACTGCCTGATCCCACTTTTTCAGTTCGTACGGCACGGGGCTCAGACGCTGCACGAAACGTTCCGGCGCCTTCAAAGACGTAGGCAAAGGCGTGCCGGGTCGTCTCGACCGGCAGGGTCTTTCGCCGGCCAGGCGGAACATGCACGTCTAGATACCGCGGATCAGCCGCAATCCCCTGCACCGGACCGGTTTTCCCAAAGAAATCGCCACAAATCACGCGGACCGAAGTTCCATCATCATCAACCACTACTGGTATCTCCTGTGACGCGACGTCCTGGTAGCGGGGTGCAGTCATTTTCAGCGACGATGGTAGGTTTGCCCATAGCTGAAAACCGTGCATCCGCCCGCTGTCATCTCCCTTCGGCATTTCCTGATGAAGGATCCCGCTTCCGGCAGTCATCCACTGCACATCCCCGGCCCCGAGCGCACCCCTGTTTCCCAGACTGTCCCCGTGATCAACCGTTCCCGCCAGAACATAAGTGATGGTCTCGATACCCCGGTGCGGATGCCACGGAAACCCCGCGCGATATGCTGCTGGATTATCATTCCGGAAGTCGTCAAGCAAAAGGAATGGGTCGAATTCGTTTGTTGCGCCAAACCCGAACGCACGGCGCAAATGAACTCCCGCGCCTTCTATCGTAGGTTGGGACTGTGTGATGCTTCGTACCGGTCGTAGTGACATGGAGTTCCTTCATTGGTACAGGTTTGTGTCCGTTCCGCCTTTTTGTCTCTTTCATCTTGCTGTGTACCTCTTCGATGAAAACAACACGGGAACACGCTCTGGTTCCCGCCAAAAGAGGCTCCCACTATGACCATTCCGCTTGGAATCCCGGCCATCCTTTTATGATGAGCATGCATGGTCCCGCGAACGAGACCCAACAGAAGCCGCTCGAGGTCGTTTCCGGCATCGATCTGAAACGCGACGCCCCACGATTGCGGATGCCTGTGAGCAGAACAAAATGGGTACTGGAATTTCGAACCGTTTCCTCAAAAACTCTGTTCTTTCTACATGACTATCCTTCTCCCTTACCTCAAGGCCTACTGGAAACTGATCGTCCTGGCCCTTTTCCTGGCAACCGTCAACCAGGTTTTTTCCCTTCTTGATCCTCTCATTTTCAGGCATGTTATAGACGAATATGCCCTCCGGTTCCAGCAATATACTTCGGGAGAATTCTTCCGGGGCGTCGGTTTGCTCTTGCTTGCAGCGGTCGGTGTGGCGTTTGTCTCACGGGTCGCAAAGAATTTCCAGGACTACGTCATCAACATGATCACTCAGAGGCTCGGTGCCCGTATCTATTCCGACGGGCTCAGGCACTCGCTGGAGCTTCCGTATCAGGTCTTTGAAGACCAGAGAAGCGGCGAGACGCTGGGGAAACTGCAGAAGGTGCGTTCCGATGTGGAACGGCTCATCTCCACTTCAATTAATATCATCTTCACGACATTGGTGGGGGTGATCTTCGTCATGATCTACGCGTTCACCGTCCACTGGCTGATCGCCCCGGTCTACTTCGCCACCGTGCCGCTGCTGGGTCTTCTGAGCTCCACGTTGAGCAAAAAGATCAAGGTGATTCAGATGTCGATAGTTGCGGAAACAACCGCTCTCGCCGGGGCAACCACGGAATCACTCCGGAATATCGAATTGGTCAAGAGCCTCGGCTTGGCCCAGCAGGAAATCGGGCGATTGAATTCGACGACGGAAAAAATCCTCCAGCTCGAACTCAGGAAAGTCAAGTACATCCGGAGCCTCGGATTCATCCAGGGAACATCGGTGAATTTTCTCCGCACAACGATCCTCTTTCTCATGCTCTATTTGATTTTTGCCCAGCAGATAAGCGTGGGTCAGTTCTTTTCTCTCTGGATTTACTCCTTTTTCATTTTCGGCCCTCTCCAGGAGATGGGCAGTGTCATCAACATCTACAGGGAGACCGAAGTCTCACTGAAAAATTTCGGCGATCTTCTGAGCATGCCCCTTGAATCAAAACCCGCATCGCCAAAAGCGCTGGCCTCGCTTCATACTCTCGCGTTCGATGACGTGAGCTTCAAGCATCAGTCGGGCGCCACGAACGCTGTGAGCGGGATTTCGTTTGACGTCAGGCGGGGTGAAACGATTGCTTTTGTCGGGCCATCCGGCGCCGGGAAGACAACGCTCGTAAAACTGCTCATCGGTCTCTATCATCCCAGCGGTGGACGGGTTCTGTACAACGGTACGCCCGGGACGGAAGTAGACATGGACGGCCTCCGTGAACGGATCGGAATCGTTACACAAGATACACAACTCTTCTCGGGCACAATCCGGGAGAATCTGCAGTTCGTGAAGCAGGGACGCAAGCGACCCTGAACTCCTGGATGTACTCGAGAAAGCCGCCTGCCAGGGCTTGCTGGCGCGTGGTGCCAGAGGACTGAACACTGTCATCGGAGAAGCAGGGGTAAAGGTCTCGGGGGGAGAAAAGCAACGCCTGTCGATCGCAAGGGCGCTCCTGCGGCAGCCCGACCTGCTGGTCTTCGACGAGGCGACCTCCTCGCTCGACTCGCTTACCGAAGAGGAGATCGGCGGGACTATCCGCACGGTGAGCCGGAACCGGGAGATGATCAGCATACTCATCGCGCACCGCCTTTCGACAGTGCTGCATGCAGACCGCATCTACGTGCTCGAACGTGGAAAAATCGTAGAGGCAGGCCGACATATGGAGTTGGTGAATCAGAAAGGCCTGTACTACGCCATGTGGCGCCAGCAAGTGGGAGAGCGGGTTCTGCCGATGAAAGAAGGGCTTGTTTCACAGTCCAGCAGCGTGCAATCCAACTAAACGGTTAGGTATCCACCAACACCCGGACAGATTTCCCTTTCCCATCATGCTGAATGCTGCCGGGAACCACGGTCCTTCCCTGACGGTCGTTGTTTCAAATCCGGAACCACCTCCGACAGTTCAGAAAGTGAGTGGAATGTCTTGCGGGGACTCATCTGGCTTACCGGCCCACATTCATCAGGAAAATATAGAGCAGCATAACACCCACTACTAGCACCCAGCAGCCGACAAATCCCCAGATATCTACCTTTGTCGGCTTCCAGAACTCCCATTCGGTGTGGGGAAACAACTTGCGCTGTTCCACAAGTGCGGGATCTTCGATCGCTTCACGCACACGCCGGGCGTCTTCCTCCGGATCGGAAACGGTGGGGGTGTGTACCGCAGCGTAGAACTCGCGCAGGGTCTTTTCGGAGTTCCGTCTGGTCACCAGACTTATTCCGAAGAGCAGGATGAACGGGAAGATCACGTCGAAGAGGAGCGACACAGTGGAGAGCTCTGATTTGTTCATGGTCTCCACAGGAATCCCGAGCAAGGAGCTATAGTAGATCTGATTCCTGAAGGATCCTTTCCCCACAAGCCGGGATGACGGGTCCGATTCATCCTCTCTCACCACTTCGTCGAAGTAGACAGCCACCGGCGCCTGGACTTTCCGTTTCTGGATCATCTGTCCGACAGAGTCTGCGCGGCCGAGGGCGACGTCCTGTTCCACGGCTCCCGTCGTGATCACGTGAACCCGTTCGGGGGTTTGTATAGTCAGGTGTGGGTTGGTGCGGATGAAATCAACCATCGGCCCAACGGCAGGGATCACGGCAGTGGTCAGAATCGACAGTACCATCTGTATGACCACCGCCCTCGTCGTGAGGCGGCGCCAGAAGTAGACGAGCCAGAGTGCGGGACCAATGATCGTGCCGGCCGATATGACGGTCTTGAGCAGTACGAAGATGTCATCGAGACGGCGTGCAAACAGAATCGAGAAGACAAGAAGGACAACGATGACCAGCCGCCCGGCGGTCATCAGTGTACGTTCGCTGGATTTCGGCCGCAGGGGGAGGAGAATATTTTGTGTGAACGCCGCGGACCATTCAAGCGCGGCAGCACCCTTGCTCGACATATTGGCTGCCATAATGGCGGCAATCATTAGGCCGACGAATCCGGGTCCGAGCAGTTCCCTCGTCAGCACTCCCCAGATCATCGTGGGATCTGAAAGTTGTCCCCCGAACAAACCCACTGCAATGAGCCCCGTAAATGCCCATCCAATCATCACAAACCGTTTGGCAAACGAACCTGTGACCAGTCCCACGCGCGCTGTCATGTCGTCTTTCGGAGATCCTCCACTGGTGAAGCCCTTTGGCGCAAAGCCGATCAGGTTGGCAGTGGCGAAAGCAGCCACAAAATACCAGGTGTATTCGCTTACCGATGCGGATCCGAAGAGATCAAACATGTAATCCGGCACCCGCGCATGCAGACCGGTGAATCCTCCCAGTTTGAGCATGCCGAGAGGAATCATGGCGAAGGACAGGAAGAGGATAAGTATCCCCTGTATGACATCCGTGAAAGCCACAGCGAAGAGCCCGCCCATGATCGTATAGGCACCGACGATCACGGCATAACTCACGTAGAACCAGTTGATGTTGAGGTACGAGATGAACGACTGCAGCTCGTGACGTTTGTCTTTCTCCCGCAATATGGCAAGCTCGTTCTGCTCCTCCTGCCCCAGCGGTGTGGCATTCTGCTTGTTCAGCAGCACCTGGTACCTGTCGAATTCGCGGACCGACTCCGCCTCCTCAATCGTGTATTCTGCTGCGGGTTTCACCATCATCGCCTGCAACGTCTTCCCGGTGATCACCAGCGCGAACGCCCCGCTATACACCGCGATAAGGAGCGTATAGAAGGCAAAGAGCATTGCGAGACCTTTGCTTTCGAACCGGTGGAGGTACATGTCTCCCGGCCCGACATAGCGCGCGCGTTTCTGGAGTACCGAGATGAACCAGTAGAAAGGTGTGATGAATAACGTGAGATTCTGAAACCAGAGACCGGAGAGACCCTGGCGGTAGATCTCCCGGGTCACTCCCGCGGCCTGGTCGGAACTTGTAATCGAACCGAAGCTCAGGAATGTGGACAACACTTTGCCGAAGCTGCGGCCTCCCTGGTAGAAAGCACGCGTCCCCGTGATCTTCTTGCGCGCCCAGGCGCCGATGAGAACCATGAGGACACAGGTAGAGGCCGATGACCAGCCAGTCGAGGTAATGCAGGCCGAAGAGTGTCATGAGCGGCTGTTGCGGTTTCCCGGACAAGATAGCCCGATAATTCGGGGAATGCAAACTGGGAAGTACGGATCTCACCGGTGCTGTGAGATCTACGGGGAAGGAGCCCTGATAACTGACCGGCGGCTACTGGTTCTAGCAACTGGCAACCGGCATGTGAGTTTGTGTGCTTTTGCCTGGCCTACCCTCTCTGCTCCTTCACCACCGAGGCAAATACCCATCCAACCTTACCAGCCTTTGTCCGCACCTGAAGCCAGCCCGGTCCGCCGTTTGAGTATCTGCCAATGATCTCGACTCGCTCTCCGTTCCGAACGGCTGCCCGGGGAACGGTTTTTGACTGCAGAGTGTGATTTGTCCTGAGCCCCACACTTGGAATCGTCACGACCGCGGGATGCAGGTTCTTCCTCACGATGGAGAACCGAAAGTCCTTCTTCGGAGCAACAACCGGTGGCGTACATCTGGTCCACAGGCGCCGGAAGGGGGAGCGATTCAAGTTCTGCAATGTCCTGCCGCGGTGCGTTTTTGTCGGATCGGAGCGGCACTATCGCACCGAGAATGACAAATGCAAGCACGATGCTGATGACATACATCATTACGGCCGATTTCCTCTTCACTCTTGGAGCAGGGGCCGGCGGCCTTGCCTGAGCCTGGTGCCTTCCTGGTCTTTTGTGCGGAAACCCTTTTGCGCGGGTTTTTCCGGGGCGAAGGATTCTTGTGCGGTCGTGGTGGACTTGCGATGCTGCCATGGGGTCCTCCCGGGTGGTAACAAAGTATTCGGCATCAAGATGAGCGTTCGACGCTGTGCCGGCTTTCCCGAGCACAAAACCGACAATCTCCGAGTTCGGAAGCGATGTTCTTGATTGCGGACCCAACAGCCTCGAGAGTGGAGCCAGTGCTCATGATGTCATCAACGACAAGAATCCGGGAACTCGCCTTGATGTCTGCACCCCGGAATTCGTACACGCCGGCAAGTTCCTTCTGGTGTGCAACCCGTCCGCCGAGCCCCTGAAGAGTTCGCGTCGCTCTGGATTTGACGAGAAGTTCAGGCGCGTACGTTGCACCGCTCTGTTGGGCAATTACTTCACATAGCCTGTCCAGCGAGCCATTCACGCGTGCCGTCAACTCACCGCTTCCCAACGCTCGCACGATGATATCGAATGGTCCGGCGCTGCAGATCAGGGGCGCAACCAGAGAGATCCAGCGTGAGGTCTGAGGTTCAATCCATTTTCTGAAATCCTGGATGCATTGGGAAATACTGTCCGGGCGCCCGGAGTTGGTCGGACGATGGTAGGCGGCAAAGTAGACCTGGCTGATTCCCCGGATCTGTTCGGAATCCTTGAGCAGACTGATGGATTGTGGTGTCATCACTCGCCCCCTGCCGTGTAGTGTGACTCTATTCGTGCATACTCATGTCCCCCTCAACGCAAATCATATGCCATTGAAATTCATGGCAATTTCGGTTCATGGTGCGTGCCTCTCTGTATCCGATTTCCGGAAAGAAGGTCCCGTTTTGACCGCTCGTACCACAAAACGTCACGAACCACTGTGTACACTCCGTGAAATAGTACGAATCCAATGTTCCGCATACCCCTGTGATCACACATGAGTTTCATCGTACGACGGAAACCTCCTGCCGATAGCCGGCATTCTGAAACTTCAGGCTGCTGACGGTGGTATACTAGAGTAGCGGGAGAGTCGGCACTCCCCGCGACAATCTCAAGTGAACAAGGGGCGTTCTATGGCCGGTCACGCAGAGCAGAACCCGACAATCTGGGGAACCCTCCGGAAGGACGTGAGACAGGGGGATTTCTTCCAGACGCTTCGCGACGAGGCACAGGAACTGCGTGATTTCTATCTCAGCGAAGAACGGCGCGACGAACTTCGGAGGATGTCACCGCTGAAGCGCTGGTTCGTACTCGCGTGGTGGATACTCAAGAGCATGTTCTTCAAACTCACTCCGATGAGGAGAATTCTTCTTACCATCGGTATTGTCCTCATACTCAGTCCCACTGTCACATTTTCAAATCATAGGCGAGAGTATCTCCCGGAACGTCACGGGGACACTGTTCGTTGGGGTTGTTTCCCTCCTGCTCGTGATGATGCTTGAGCTCAAAGACAAACTGCTTGCGCACAGTGAACTCCAGGACGGTCGGGCCATCCAGCGCGCGATGCAACCGGATCCTTCACCGTCTGTGCCGGGATGGAGCATCTGGTTGTATACATACCCTGCCAATGAAGTGTGCGGTGACATCATTGACTTCTTCCCTTTCAGCAACAACAGGTACGGAATGGCCACGGGCGATGTCGCAGGCAAAGGCCTCGGTGCTGCACTACTCATGGTGAAGGATTCAGGCACTTCTGCGTGCGTTTGCACCGGACATGCCAGCACTCGAATCCCTCGCCGCAAAGATCAATGAGATTCTTCTGAGAGACAAGATGCCGGGACGCTTTGCGTCTCTCCTGCTTCTCCAGATCGCGCCCGACTCGGGCGTGGTACGATACGTGAATGCCGGACATATGCCTCCTCTCGTGGTGTCGCACACCGGCGTCACGAGACCTCGGAAAAGGAAATGCCGCAATCGGTCTGGCCGGCGATACACTTTTCGAACAGAAAGGAGTGTACACTCACTCGCGGGCAGACACTGGTGCTCTATTCGGACGGGATCACAGAAGCGGAAAACCGCGAGGGGGAATCGTACGGCGTGGAGCGGCTGGAGGCCGCATGCAGATCGTTGTGCACTCTGCAGGCTCAACAGTTCGGCGAGGCACTGGTCGCCAGAGTTGAGGCATTCGTCGCCGACTGCCGAAGGAAGGATGACATCTCACTGATAATATTGCAGCGGACCCTCTGATTCACTCATCCTCTTCATCTCGCAGCCGCCCTGACTATTCATGATGTTCTTCCATTTCCTCTTCAATCATCGTCACTTCGTTCCAGGTCCCATCTCGTTCAAAACGGATCGTTTTGATCTCGTATGGTCTGAACGTGAGCCGGACCGATACGACCGGCTGCACCAGGCGCACTGAAGCCCGGGTCTCTTCACCAATGGCCTCCTGCAATCGCATGACCAAGCGATTTCGCGTCCCACGACCTCTTGCACGCGATGAGCCTGATATTCCCCGGTTCCACACTCATGAGCTCCCGCTGGCCCTGAATCTCATCGCCAATCGGAAAGTGGGCTAGTGCATACGGAGGAGCACTGAGCCAGTCTGCAAGCCCTGCCACTGAATGCAAAACTTCCGCGGCGTCTCCAGCAATCAAGACAACCCGGAATTCATGCACTCCCTGGTCCATGTGCTTTCGGTGACGCTGAGTACCGAGGCCAAAGGAGCGCTCGTGGCAGTACAACGCACTCCGGAGAACAGAAAGCCGGACCTCACCATCCTTGAGATCGAATCCATACTGACCGCTATTGACTATGCCGAGTGCGGTGGGCTTTCCCGCACTCATTCCTGTGAGCACCATCCAGCGGCCCTGAACATGTTCCTGCCCGTCCTGTGGCCGGTGAATGGCTCCACCCGGAACTTCACAGAATGCATCCGATGAACGAAACACTGTCGGGATCGTGAGCTTGAGTCTCTTGCGTTCTTCATTCCAGTAGACACGGAACCGGAATTCGAGGCCCGGAAAATCTGCATAGGCGAGCGTGCGACACACGATCCGGCTGCGGCTGCATTCGAACGCCGCTTCCGTGACTTTCCGTACGGGACCCTGCTCGAGCGTCATGGTCGACCCTGGAACCAACGTGAAAACCCCCAATATGTTTCCATAGCTCCACTCCTCCATCCCCCAGGAGTCTGCCAGGTCTTCAACAAGCAACCCCTTCAACGCTTCGCCGGCGAGCACCTCCCGACCGTTGCCTGCATCCAGATGCGTGATACGCCCCGACTCAGAAACGGCGTGGCTGACCATCGGCGCTGCAACGTCGAAGTTCTTCGACCCCTCATGCATCTCGATGCGGTAGTATGACGCCCCGATCCGGGGCAACGAGGCGTTGAAGCAGACTTTTCTGCGCCATTCGTCAGCGAGTAGAAGCGATTCCGCCTGTTCCTCCTGAACCGGTATTTCGGTTCCATCCATCGCAAAGAGCCGGGCATGCCACCGACCCTCAAGCTTCGGCACATGATCGATCATATACTCGAGTTCCACCGGAACCCGGCACGCACCGGGGTTCATATTCAGCACGGTGATGGGGATTTCCAGGATGCGATGACCGCCTCTCAAATACCCCGACACCGCACCGATACGAAGCCGCCTGGAGGTCTCCGACGATCGTCCGTAAAGGTCAAGAGCATCCTGTTCACCGGACTCAATTGACGAACCGGGGAGTATGTCATGAAAATCGTTGAACAGGTGGTCGCGCCAGGCATCATGAAGGTGATCGGCAGGATAGTCCTGTCTTTCCGTCCACCATGTCGCCGCCCGTAATCCCTCCGTCTGCACCAGCTCCCCGAGGTTGCGCTGCATTCTCCGCTTCAGGCGTGACATGGAGGTGTAGCATCCGGTGAACACACGCTGAAGGTCCCCCTCCACCACCGGAAGGGTTGGAATCACATTGCTGATCGACTTGTAGAAGCGCTCCGTGGAACTATGGATAATTTCTACGCGGCTCTCCCGTTCCATGAGGTCGTGGATCTGCTCGAGTTCCTGTGCGGTCGCCCCACCTCCGTGATCACCGAGCCCCCAGAACACCGGAGTGTCGCGGTTCAGTCTGAGAGCGATCTCGATCCCTCCACGGATCCTGTCCACCGTTGTGCCGGGGAAGGTATTGTACCCTTCGAAAGGAATGCGGTATGCCGCAACCTCGGACCCGTCGATCCCCCGCCAGCGATAGAGATCCGAGGGGAGGTCAAGATCCTTCTGTGCCGGCCGCATATGGAAGTACATTGCGTAGCCGGCCTTCGTCAGGATCTGTGGCAGGCCGCCGCTGTGCCCGAAAGAATCGAGGTTATAGGCGACAATCGGACGCGCTCCGAAATGTTCCAGGAAGAACCGCCGGCCTTCCGCAATGTGACGAATGAGTGATTCTGTCCCGGGCATGTTCACATCCGGCTGCAGATCCCATCCTCCCGAAATGCACCAGCGGCCGTCGCCGACAAGCCTCTGGATCTCTCCAAACAACGCCGGGGCATACTCTTGGACCCAGCGGTATAGAATCGCCTCGTTGTGATTGAACACGAACGTCGGAAACTCTCTCAGGAGGCGGGCGGCAATGCCGAACGTCGTGATCGTCTCGGCGACACCCTCATCCCACCGCCATTGCCAGACTGGATCGAGATGAGCGTTGCAGATCAAATGAATGACAGGTTTTCTCATATGCGCTGTGGCGGTTGTCCGGGTTTTCGTGAAGCTGGATTAGTGCTCGTCGGGCAAGGGGAGATACTTGTACCAGGTAAAATAGAGAACGACGAGAGTCGCTCCGCATAAAGCCATCCAGAGATACATGCTTGACCATTCCTTCAAAAACATGTACAGGGGGATGATTCCCAGGCAAAGCTGAAAGAAGGAAGCGATGACGGCATTGACAACATCCATCGTCGGCATGGGATCCTTTGCGGGAACAAGCCCGCGCCGGACTGCTTCCCTGCGCACAGGCCCCCACACTCCAAACGGTCGAATTCTGGCGTAGAAGCGTACAAGGATTTCCATGTCCGCCGGTTTCGTGAGGAACGTGACAAGCACCGTCAGGGCAAAACACGAAAGCATGAGGAATACTATCGCCCAGTGGAGGGGCATGCCATTCAAGAAGACCTTGTGCACCACCACCACTCCGGTGGAGGCGATCATGCTCCAGAGGAAGGCCCGTGCACCAAATCTCCACCAATGCCACCGGAGCGCCGCGGGAACCATGATCATGGTCAGCATGACGTACAGCAGCAGCTCCCACGCAGACACGATCTGTTCGTACATGAAGCTCATTCCGAATCCGACGAGGATCACAACCGACGAGGCCACCATTCCAAGACGCACCAACGATTGTTCGGGCATGTTCTTTGCAAAGTATCTTTTCAGGAAGTCGTTGAGCACGACGTTACTGGTGACGTTAATAATGGCGCTCAGTGTGGACATCAACGCCGCCAACAGAACAGCCATGAATAGCCCGGCGATTCCGACAGGCATGTTCCTCACGACCAGGGGCATAATCCGTTCTGCGTCGAAGTTCGCCGTGGAGCCCAGATAATGTACACCGAAACAGAGAAATGACCCGACAATAAGCCACCGGACCGTGTGACCGAGAGTCCATGCGAATGCCGAGAGTGATGCCTCACGCGCGCTTTTTGTTGTCAGGAAAAAGGTAAAATCCCATCCAAGCGGACCCGCAAGCAGTTTGAAAAATAGCCAGAGAATACTCGCGATCGTCAAAGGACCGAAGGCGAAGTACTGGTGGTAGGAGGCGGGAGCTTGCGTGATGTAGTCTCTCCAGAGGCTCCATGTTGGAGTAATGGACCCCCATTCCGGTGTCCGCGCGGCAACTGCCGTCATCCCGTCGGGCAATTGCAGCGCGGCAATACTCAATCCGATCGCGCCGATGATGATAAGGATTGTCTGGAAGATGTCCGTCCATATCACCCCGAAGAGGCCTCCGAATGTGACATAGATGCCAACCACCACAAAGATAATGGAAGTCGACGCCCAGCGGGGAAGCGGGACGAATTCTTCCGCAAATTTTCCGGTCCCTACGGCCACGTACATGAGTGTCAGCATCATGGAGAGCAGAATAAACGCTGCAACGGCGATGCGCAAACGCTCCGTATCACGGGTGTCCCCGAACCTGGTTTGGTTCCACTCGGCCGCGGTCATGACGCCGGACCTCCGGATGTACTTTGCCTGGTATGCCATGAAGATGGCCATCGTGAAGAATCCCCAGGCGATGTGGAGTATCCAAACGGACTTTAATCCGACGTAAAACACCAGCCCGATAATAAGCATGGTCCCGCCTATGTCCGTATAACTCGAGCAACCGGAGAGCCCCACCATCCACCATGACACCTGGCGATCGGCAAGGTAATATGAGTCCAACCTCTTCATGGCACGCTTCCGGAACAGAACTCCGATTTGCACGGTGATAATCATGTAGGCTGCAACAATCAGAATGTCGAGAGGCTGAAGCGTCATGGAGATGCCTTGATGTGTGGAACGGTGGCGCGGACTAAGGAACGTCGGGTCGTGAACACGAACAATGTCACCTCAACAACCGGGAGTCAATCCCGGGTGCAGAGCATGTCGTGCTACATGTCAAGCGCAGCTTCCGCCATGGCAGCGATGTTGCCCGGAGGGATGTCAGGCAACAGAGCTTCGTGACTGGGGCTGGCAATCCAGCAGGAACCAAAGATGTCTTTCAGTCGCCGTACCTCCTCGCGTATCACTTCCGGCGTGCCCTTGATGAGCAGCTCCTGCGTATCGATGCCACCGAGGAAAGCAATCCTCCCGCCGAAATCACGGACAAGTGTTTCGGCATCCATCCCGGAGGCTTTCGACTGCAGGGGGTGAAGGCACTGGACACCCGCATCGATGAATCGATCGATCAGGCCATGCACGGATCCGCAGGAATGCATGATCACCTGCAGGTCATGTCGTCGGGCCTGCGCCGTAAAACGGCGAATCCAGGGGAGAACAAATTCGTCGAAGTGGCGCGTCGAAATGAGGAGCCCACGCTGTGTCCCGAAATCACTCCCAAAGAAGGAAGCGTCGACCAGGGCCTTCCCGGCGGCGAAGAATCGTTCATTGGCATCATAATAGTATCCGCACACATGCGCAAAGGCCGCATGAACAACATCGGGCAGGTCGTGCATTTTCAGCATGAATTCCTCGAACCCGAAGAGATCAATGACGTCATGGAAAAACGGCATCCAGAAACCGCTCGCCCGATAGTACGGTGCAGCTTCCGACAATGACCCGAAACACTCGGTGAAATCCAGGTACTCGAGCCCCGGCCAGTCGTAGTCGTCAACCTGGCTCACGCTGGTACAGCATGCAAGAGGGCCCGCTTCAGCGTGCGACTTCTTGCGTTGTCCGATGTCGAACAAACCCTTCCCTTCCGGGTGCCGGTACACATTTGCTGACATTTGCGGGCTAAGCCAGCGAATGTCGCTGCCGAGTTTCAGGTGGAGTTCTTCGAGAGTTGCTGTTCCAAAGTAGGCGTGATAGAGTGGAAGCGTGTCCGGATGAGGGTTCCCGAGCCAGAAACCGCACCGGTCTGCCGGTGTACCGTCTATAATTGTCCGGATCCGTTCCCGGCAGGTCATGCGAGCTCGAAGGGTGATAAAGCGATGAATTGCAAATGAAACTAGGGAATTGTTATCGGAGAATCAAGCGTGGCCACGGGTCACCGGCGGTCATCGGCGGTCACCGGCGGTCATCGGCGGTCACCGGCGGTGGCTCCCCGTACCGCAAAGAGCATTCCTGAGGATGCAGCTTCATTCATTCACCGGTGAGACGCCATGAGAGCACCTCGATCAAGGCGTCACGGTTCTGTTCCCACGCCTCATCCGCCGACACATGAGGAAGCTCCAGAGTGATCATGGGGATGTTCCGCTCGACTCCTGCGTACGTTCCGAGTGAGCCCGGTGTGGCGTAGCCTATGCTGTCGGTGACCCGGTACCCGTTACGTGCCGCCATGCGGTCGGCTATCCCTTTTGCCGGCCCGTCATAATTAATGACGTGCAACGGCGCGTGGAGGGAGATGATCAGCCGGGGATTGTACCGCGAGAGCAAATCCAGCACCAGCCGCGTCTCCGGTTCTGAGGATGGGGCCGGACCTGGAGGATATCGATCTTCTGTGGCGACCGGACTCCAGTTCCGCGTAGGGAAATTGCGATTGATGTCCACCCCGTGTGCATTGGTTCTCCGACGGCGAACTACGCCGTCAGGATTGAGGACCGGGACGAATACGACCCTGCGCTGCGTCGCGCCCCTTCCCTCAAGGCTGATCAACTCAACAAGTCTCACGACAACCTGCCCGGTCACGGCCTCGTCGCCATGGATGCTTCCGACGACGAGAACAACGTCATCACCCGTGCCCTGCTCATGACTGTAGATTGGTCGGCCTTCGACAGACCTGCCAATGACGTTCCAGAGTTCGGGATGACGCAACACGTCGGCTTCGGGATCTGGATTCCTTTGTCCGGCGGGACGGCAACCGGCAGTGACGAGTGCAAGAACAAGACATGTTGAGAATACTTTCATTGTGTTTTTGCCAGCAACTTTATGTCTCTCACCTCCAGCGCTTTCCGGGGGTATCCTCTCACCGTTGCATGAATCATTGCCCGGCCCAATTCTCTGAGCGTGGAGAACGAGTTCGGCAACGCCAATCGAACTACCGGGAAGAGCCAGGAGATGTATTTGTAGAACGATAGAGTATTTTTCAATCCCTTGGTTGGCTCCAACCCGCCGGGCCGGAAATTGAATACCTGCCTGAATGGCAGCTTCAATAGATCATTCTCGGTTTTACCTTTTACGCGTGCCCACATGATTCGCCCGTGCTCGGTGCTGTCAGTGCCGGCGCCCGACACATAGCAAAAGGTCATTTCGGGATTGATCGCAGCCAACGTCTCTGCAAAGCGCATAGTCAGCGTGTACGTTATCCTGCGGTATTCCGGCTCCTTCTTGCCGATCGAAGAAACGCCGGCACAGAAATAGCACGCGTTGTAGCCGTGCAGCTGGTCACTCACGGAAGACATGTCGGACAAATCATTATGGATGATTTCCCTCAGCTTTTCGTGCATCACCCCGCACGGCTTTCGATTGATGACGAGTACAGACTCGACATCAGGATGAAGCAGACATTCGTGCAGAACGCCTTCTCCAACCATGCCGGTGGCGCCTGTGATAATTGCTCGGATATTCATGCTATTCTCCGAAGGGCCACTCCTTCATTTTCTTAAGACGCTCGTCAAGCTTGTGTCTTTTCAACAGTTCAATTGTCTGTGCGTCGTTTCTCCGTTCGAATTTGGCGGTGCGCTGGTTCGCAAGCTCGCTCACGAGTACACTTGCCACCGCAGCGGCATCGGACAAGTATCTCTTGCTCACTTTATCGAAGGTATCCCCCTTCTCGTGATAGTATTTGCCCATATCGTCTTCCAGATGCGCCTGCAAATCGATAGTCGGAATCCCCTTCAGCATGAACGGCTGGTGATCGCTGTTGGTGCCGGGCTGATTTGCCACACCTGCGGTGAGGTCGAAGCCATTCAACCTGGTGACAAGGTCCTTGAGGATCGGCACAAACTCATCGGTTCCCATGGCATTGAAGCCGGTCGGCGTACCGGTCATGTCCAGGTTGATCATCGCCGCGATATCGTCCGACGAGTGCATCGCCACATAGTTCTTTGATCCCCAGAGCCCCAGTTCCTCTCCGTTGAACCAGACAAATTCGACCGTGTAATGGTTTCGGGGAGAGTATGCATTCAGCAGTCTTGCCAGGTCAAACAGAATCGCTGTTCCGATCCCGTTGTCGATGGCCCCCTGCCCCATGTCCCATGAATCAAAGTGCGCACCAACGATGATCTTCTTTGGCACTTCTCCAGGGAGAGTCGCGATGATATTGGCAGTGGTGACCTCGCGCAGCGGGATTCCGTCTTCATCCTCACGCGTACGGTCTGGCCTCCCTTGAGTAACCGTTCTATGCGCTTACCTTCTTCAAACGTGAGGCTGTATGCAGGAAGTGGGCTCGGCCGACCCTCAAAATTGCTCATCCCTTCCAGCGTGAGTGTGCCGTTACGGTCGTTTGTGAACACAATCCCCGTCGCACCGTGCAGGGCGGCAATGTCAATGGCTTCGCACCGCAGCAAGGGCGTTTTTCCATGAGGAGCTTCCTGGGTGACGAGAACGATACTCCCTCCGGCGCTGATGGTCTTGTAGCTTTCCTCAAATCCGTAACCAGCATCGACAACCGGCGCTTCAAACGCCGCATGCCGATCGACGTAGCCGAGCGGCACCGATCGCAAGGAAAGTACCACGGGCTCAACGATGGTGACTTCGTCATAGCCACGTATCCAGCCGGGTGCGGTGAAGGATTCTTTCCTGGCTTCAAAGCCGATGGTTTTCAACTCCCGGATGAGAATGGTCATCGCTTTCTCGTTGACCGGCGTCCCCATGACTCTTCCCCCTGCTTCGTCGCAGAGCTTCTGAAGCATTGCATACGAGCGGTTCCCCGTGTAAGCAGAGCCGATCATTTCATTCCACGAGTTCTCTGATTGAGAGCGGGCGGACGACGGAAATCCTGCGGCCAGCAATTGGAGGGCCAGAAAGCAGGCGGTCAA
This sequence comes from Ignavibacteriota bacterium, assembly GCA_963849385.1. Lineage (GTDB taxonomy): Bacteria > Bacteroidota > Ignavibacteria > UBA10030 > UBA6906 > Fen-1255. The sequence goes on from CAWKHH010000005.1 coordinate 309,997, forward strand.
CAATCGCAGGGACACATTGGAGTTTCCACCCACGCGTCGAACCACGGCGCACCTTCTCATCCCGGCAAATGTCAACATGGCTGCCCTTTCCTGTCGTATTGATCATCCCACGTGTATAACAGTGTTGATGCCTGCCTGTCACGCCGTTCGCAGAATGTGGATTGGTAATATACACTTCGGCCGCTATTAAAAGAAAGCCCCCCCTCCGCTCGATTGCTTCTTTCCTGAATCTTCGGGATGTTTCGGGGTAAGCAACTTGCCCCTCCTCTCAGGAAATGCATACATGCGCGAAGAATCGCCTCACCAGCCGCCGAAGCCAACCCGGGTGCGCGTCGAATCTGTCGACGCATTCCGGGGACTCACGATTCTCCTCATGGTATTCGTAATTGCCGTCGCCGCGGCAGACTACCGCCCTCTACCACAAACACTGTCATGGTTCGGCAGCCTCCCCGTTTCTACCTGGAACCATGCTGAAGTCGGATGGGACAGATTCGTCGAGGAAAAGAAGGCGGCGGGATTGACCGACGGGCAGATCAACCTGCTCCCCGAGGCAAGCCTGAAGAACATCGGCCTCACCGCTACGGACCTGGTGGCGCCCTTCTTTGTCTTCATCGTCGGCATCGCCATTCCACTGAGCAGGGGCCGGCGTGGACGGGAATGGTGGGGCCACGTCATGACCAGAACGGTCATGTTGATCCTCGCAGGCGTTCTCTATATCAGTCTCATCCTCGGGCTTTCCTGGTGGTGGGGCATCTTGCAGGCCATCGGGGTCGCCTACTTCATGGGAGCCGCAAGCATGCGACTCTCAAGGACCGGCCGATGGGTGGCGGTGTTTGCGTTACTCGCATTTCACATGACCATGTCTCACTACGTTTCCTGGTGGCTTCACTTCGGTGCCACAGCCGAACCTTTCTGGACGATCTCCCAGCTCGACGGCAGCTGGGCAAAACCTCTGACGATTCATTGCCGGCCCTGGGTTTCTCTGTCGTACGGCGTCATGACAATGATCGGCGTGTTGCTCGGGGAAGCTGTCGCCGCTGGAAGCCGGACAGAAATCATCCGCCGGTCATTGCTTGTTGGTGTCGTGTTCACCCTTGCCGGATTCATTCTGCATACCATCGGACTCTACACCGGTACAGAGGAGTTATGTTTCAACAAACCCGATGTCACAGCATCGTATGCCATGGTCTCGTCCGGACTTGGAGCTTTTGTCTTTCTTCTCCTTTACTATTTCATTGATGTGAGAGGGTGGAAGAAATGGGCATTCCCTCTCCGGGTCTTCGGCGCAAACGCGCTCCTCGCGTATTTCATGCAGATCATCATGCGAATCTTTTTCCGTGCCCTGCACCTTGAGCCGTTGTTTGCAGCACAGCCCAACGACATGATAAGGCAATGGGCGTCGCTTGTAAATTCCTCTGCCTGGAGTTCGTTCTTCCTCGACAAGACGGGGTACAACGGAGTTCTGTGGGGACTTATCTGGACTGCTTGTCTCTGGCTGATAACACTTTACTGCAATAAGAAGGACTTCTACTGGAAGCTCTAATCCAACCAACCCTTGAAGTACGTGGTGTGCGCCTGACAACGACACTTTTTGTCCCAGGGTTCCGGACACTGGCTGATGAGACTGACTGCAGCATCCCCCGCTTCGCGGGAAACAGGCCCTCGAAACGTGACCTCTTCATCCCCTAAGAACGGCTCGTAACACACTTCCACCGTGTAGACCCCGCAACGCTCGCACAGAATATATGTTTCGGTGTATTCATCTCCCATAATGCCGCCGGAAATCGACGCGGCACACGTTCCTTCCTTCCTTGGAGGCAGTTCAGCCCCACACTGCAGGCACCTCACCATTCGACACTCGTACTTCTGTTCACTTCCCTCCTTGCTCACTCATGATGATTCCCAGCGCAACCGAAAGGAGTTTTGCATCACTCTTGTCAGCCCGCGAGGGGATGAGAATAGGAACTTTTCCGCCCACGATGACGTGGGCGAGGCGGAGACCCGCAAAGTAGGTCGTGCTCTTCGCCAGACTGTTGGCCGCCTCAATGTTTGCCGCAATGAGTATCTCGGCCTTGCCTGCCACCTCAGAGTTGATTCTCTTCTCCGCCGCCGCATCATCGGACAGCGCATTGTCCAGCGCGAATGGGCCATCCACTACGCACCCCGTGATCTGCCCGCGATCATTCATCTTTGAGAGTGCGGCGGCGTCCAGCGTCGACTGTATGTTTGGAACGACGAATTCCGTTGCGGAGAGAACCGCCACCTTAGGCATCAGATTTCCCAGCGCGTGGGCCACTTGAACAGCATTGACGATCAGCTCAATTTTGTTCTTCAGATCGGGGGCCGGCGTAATCCCGCCGTCTGTGATCATCACAAATTTGTTTCCCTCTCGTCGCGGGTACTCAAGAACGAAAACGTCGCTCAGCAAACGACCTGTCCGCAGCCCGTCATGATCGGCAAGCACGGCCTTCATCAGGGTGGAAGTGTCAACACCTCCCTTCATGAGCACGTCCGCGTCCCCATCGTTCACCGCCTTGATAGACATCCTTAGGGCACCCGCGGTGTCCGGTGAAGTTAATATCACTACCCGTTTAACGTCGGCACCGGCTTTAACAAGTCCGGCTTCAATCGCGGCCGCGTCACCGGTCACGACAAAGGATACCTTGAGTATCTTCTGTGCCTCGCGAATCGATTCAAATGTCTCTGTATTTGAAGGAGCAACGACGGCAACGCGTTTGGGTGGAAGGCCGGCGGCATGCGCAAGAAGCTGGTCAAATGTCTGGATCATGGATCGACCACTCGTAGTATTGAAGAAGAAAGGTTCAGTACTCTGCAGCGGCAGCTTCGCCGCGAACTACTCGTAACGCGCCAAGTGCAAGAGCGTCCATTTCGTTCTCACCGGGATAGACGATCACCGGACCCAGGAATTTTACGCGGTCCGCGATCCATGCGATCAGCATCGCCGATGCCGCCAGTCCGCCCGTAAACACGACGGCATCCACTTGGCCTGACAGCACAGCAGCCATCGCACCGACCTCTTTCGCTATCTGGTATGCCATTGCCTGGTAGATTTCGCGGGCCTTCGCATTGCCGCGATTGATCGTTGCCTCCACTTCCATGGCCGAATTGGTCCCCAGATATGCATTCAGTCCGCCCTTTCCGCGAACCAGGCTCCGCACTTCCGCCTCTCCAAGCGATCCCGAGAAAGCACAGTGTAATGAATTGCTGAAGAGGCAATCCCCCCGTCCGTTCGGGAGAAAACGGTCCATCACTCGAGGCGTCGTTGACGTCAACGATCTTGCCGCCCCGGACCGGGGCGATCGAGATTCCCCCTCCCAGGTGGGCAATGACGAAATTACACTGTGACAGGGGCTTCCCGGTATCTGCGGCGGCGCGGCGGGCCGCGGCGTGAAGGTTCAATGCATGGGAAAGAGAGCTGCGGGTAATCAGGGGGTGACCGGAGTAGCGAGCCAATGGTTCAAGTTCGTCGACCGAAATTGGATCGACGACGTACGCTTCACAACGGTACTCCTCCGCGAGCACTGCTGCCATTGCACAGCCGAGATTCGACGCGTGCTCACCCTGCAGATTGGCCCGCGCGTCGCGGAGCATTCTCTCATTCACTCGGTACGTGCCGCAGGAAACGGACCGAAGGAGTCCGCCCATGGCAACGACCGCTGAAAGTGTGCCTGCGTTCGCTCTTGCCCACTTGCGAAGAGGGCCCAGCCTGAAGTCGAACTGATCCCACACACTGCGAAATTGCGACAGCGTGGCCGAATCGTAACGGAGGATTTCCTCATGGACTTGCGTGGCGTCCTCGTACAGAGCCACCTTGGTAGAGGTCGAACCGGGGTTTACGACAAGGAGAACCGCCATTCGAAGACCCGGGGTTTTGTGATGGTTGGATGAAGATAGGATTCCGCGAGCGGAGAGTCAAGGAGCCTGCGTCAGTATATCGCATCTTAGGGATCTGAGCCACAAGGCAGGAGCCCGTGATGCAGGAGATACTGACGATGAGCACGAAAGAACGACAACGTCTGCAGTTGATTGGCCACCTCAAGCACGGAAGGACAACGGTGGCCAAGACCGCAGCTGCCTTGGGTGTGAGCGAACGGCAGATGTACCGCATCCTGGGTCGGTTTCAACCGCGAAGGGGATGCGGGCCTTATCCACCACCATCGGGGTCATTCCTCGAACCGGGGATACCCCGAGAGCGTCCGTCGCGAGGTATTGCACCTGTATCAGGAAGCCTACCCCGACTATGGTCCGACGCTGTTTGCCGAGATGCTCGCTCAGCATCATGACCTGGGCATCGACTCTGACACGCTCAGACGATGGCTCAAAAAGGCGGGCGTGTGGATCGGCATGCGCGCAGCACGCAAGCACCGCCAGAGGCGCGAACGGCGGGACGCCATCGGTGCACTGGTGCAGTTTGATGGCAGTTCGCACGCATGGTTCGAAGACCGGGGAGAAGGCTGTTGCCTGTTAGTAGCGATCGACGATGCCTCTGGACGGGTCTTCATGCGCTTTGCCATCTCGGAGAACGGCCAGGATGTCCTGGGGATGCTCAAGACGTATGTGCAGCGATTTGGCATTCCCGCAGAGTTTTACGTGGATTTCGGCTCGGTCTACTACGCCAAAAAGCATCGTCTCACCGATGTCGCCCGAGCACTCTCCCGACTCGGCGTGAACATCATCTATGCCCGCTCTCCTCAGGCCAAGGGTCGCGTCGAACGTTCCAATCGCACACATCAGGACCGTCTCATCAAAGCCCTCCGCCGGCACCATATCTCCACCATCGATGAGGCGAACCAGTTTCTCGAGACTACCTACCATGCCGAACATAACGCCCGCTTCGCTCGCCAGGATCCTCTTCCGGATATTCACCGCAGTGCAGAGGGTCTTGATCTCGACAACATCTTCTGCTTCGAGTCAACGCGTTCCGTCAACTACGACTATACCATCACCCTCGACGCCCGGTACATTCAACTCCTTCCATCGTCAGCACCCTTGCCTCCACCGAGGCACAAGGTCACTGTCCGACGATGGCTCGATGGATCACTCCACATCTTCTGGCACGACCATGAACTCGCATTTGCCCAGCTCAACGCCAAACCACGACCCAAACCCAAAAACCTTTCTCCCGGCTCCCCACTCGCATCCCTGGAGAGACAAAGTCCTGGGAGACAAAAGAAAACGAGCACGCCATGTACCTCAAAAGAACTTGAACTCACAAGCTAAAACTACCTATCCTTACACCACCGTTTACGAGGGACGTTTACGAGGGACGTTTACGAGGGACATGTTTACGAGGGAGACACGTTTACGAGGGAGACACCCCCTGGCTCCTGGCGGCCGGCGACTCACGCAACGCCGACATACCGGAGGGCCAGGAGCGTTATATCGTCCGACTGATTGGCACCGCGGGTATGCTTCTTCAGATCTGCAATGCTTCCCTCTATCAACTCCCGGATTCCCGAACCGTTCGTGGATTCCAGGTACAATTTCAGCCGAACATCTTCATACTGTGTGAACACCGGATCCATCGCCTCAGTTACTCCGTCAGTGTAAAGAAACAGCGTGTCCCCCTTCTCCAATTTGATTCTCTTGGTTTCGAAATCGATGTGAGGGATCTTTCCCAGTATCGATCCGTCCGTAAGGGGAAGCTGGCCTACCATTCCCGAGGTTTTTAGAAGATACGGTGAGTTGTGTGCCCCGTTGCTGAACTGCAGTTCACCCGTGCGGATGTTCAACACGCCGAAGAACACCGTCACGAACGTAGCCGACTCGCTCTCCGGGATAAGCAGCGTATTGAGTTTCCTAAGAACCTCTCCGGGGTTGACCACCTGATTCGCAACCGCCTTGAGGAGCGTCCGGCTCACAGCCATGTAAATCGCGGCTGGAATTCCCTTTCCTGAGACATCGCCGACGGCGAAAGCGAGTCGGTCTTCATCGATGAAGTAGTAGTCATAGAAATCGCCGCCGACCTCTTTTGCCGTCAGCATCTCGGCATACAGATCAATTTCGGGATGATGCGGGAATGGGGGAAATGTTTTGGGAAGCAGTGACTGCTGAATGCGCGTCGCGGTCGCAAGATCACGTTGCACGGCAACGAGGTCGTCACGGACCTTCAGGGCGGTACGGCTGACTTCGAGCTGTCGCATGGTCCTCTGAACCGTCAGTTCAAGATCGCTGAAATCAATCGGTTTGGTCAGAAAGTCGAATGCTCCCCGGTTCATGGCTGTGCGGATGTTCTCCATGTCGCCGTACGCCGAAATTATAACCGACTTCAGCACAGGGTTATTCTTCTCGTTGATGCGCTGCAGAAGAGTCAGACCGTCCATTTCCGGCATATTGATGTCCGAGAGGACGACCGTGATATCCCGGTGCTCCTCCAGTTTCTGGAGCGCCTGGACCCCGTTCTGGGCGAATTCAAACCGGAGCTCATCCTCACGGATTTGTTTCCTGAATTTTTGGCGGATCAGGACTTCGAGATCCGGCTCGTCGTCGACCACCAGAATCTTATGGGGCATCATGATATCCTTTTTATTGCCTCTGGTCCCGAGTGGTGGGCGGCCAGCTTCTAGGAAATGTTCAACACGTCTTTCTTGATACGGTCGAAGTCGATCGGTTTGGTGAAGTAGTGTTCCGCGCCGGTGGACATCGCCCTCTTGAAGTTGTTCTCATCCCCGTACGCCGTAATCATAGAGACACGAATCTCGGGGTAGCGTTCCTTAACCGCCTTCAGCAGATCCAGTCCCGTGATTCCCGGCATGTTGATGTCAGACAGAATGCATACCACATCAGTGGGAATCCTCGTCTGGAGATACTCCAGTGCTTCCTCCCCCGAGAACGCGTAGCAGAGTTCAACACGGCCGTCCTTCACTTCTTTACGGAATTTCTGCCGGAACAGAATCTCGACGTCACGCTCATCATCAACGATCATGATCTTCATGCGGCAGCCACCCCCTCTCTGACTTGGTCCCTTGGTATCAGGATAATGAACTCCGTGTACTCCCCCTCTCTGGTGTCGATCCGGATTTCACCCTTGTGTTCCTGAGTGACAATGTCGTAGGAGAGGGATAACCCGAGGCCCGTACCGGAACCGGCGGGTTTCGTGGTGAAAAAGGGATTGAAGATCTTTTCCCTGATCGCCAGGGGTATCCCGTTACCGTTGTCGCGAATCCGGATCTCGACGCAGTCGGCAAGATTTCGGGCGCTGACTCTGACAACCGGGTTGAATGCGTTTCCAGCAGTCCGCCGCTTATCGTAAGCGGCATAGCAGGCATTGTTCACAATATTGAGAAACGCCCGGCTCAGATCCTGGGGCACCACATTGACCTTCCCGATCGCCGGGTCGAACTCAGTCTCGATCTTCACATTAAAAGAGCTGTCCTGCGCCCTCATCCCGTGATAGGCAAGATTTGTGTATTCCGCGAGAAGAGCATTCAAATCGGTAAGCTGCCGTTCACCCGCTTTGCCGCGCGAATGGAGAAGCATCCCCCTGACGATGCTATCGGCCCGCTTCCCATGTTCATTGATCTTTGTGACATTCTGATCGAGATCATTCAGTATCCCTTCGATCTCCAATGCCCGTTTCTTGTCCACGCGGTCCCGCTCATGGGCAAGCTCCTCCCGGAGATCTTTCGTGAGATCCTGTGAGAGCACAGCAAAATTGGTGATAAAATTCAGCGGGTTCTTGATTTCATGTGCTATGCCGGCAGTAAGCTGCCCCAACGATGCCATCTTCTCGGACAGGATAAGCTGGTTTTGCGTCTCTTTGAGGTTAGTGACCGTCTTTTGCAGTTCGCCAGTCCTTTCCTGCACAAGCTTTTCAAGTTCCGCACGTCGGTTCTTCATGCTTCGCATCCTGCGGAAATAGAATGCAGGTCCGACCGTCAGAAAGGCAAAGATCACGAGTCCGATGAACCAGGCCGTCTGATAGAAATGGGGCTCCAGTACGAAACTCGCCGAAGCTCCCTCTTCATTCCAGATGCCGTCGTTGTTGGCGGCAATGACGCGAAATGTGTATTTCCCCGGATCGAGATGAGTATAGTACGCATCACGACGGGACCCTGCGTCAATCCACCCCTCGTCGAGTCCAACCAGCTGATATTTGTACCGGACCTCTTTCGAACCCGCGAAACTGATCCCCGCATAGTGAAATTCGAATCGCGATTTCCCTGCCGGCACCCGAACGGATTGTGTCGTTGGCTGCCGTTCACCCTCCACAAGGAACTCATCGATCACTACGGGTGGAGGGACCGGGTTGACCCGGATATCCGCCGGGTTGACCACGGTCAGCCCCCGCGTAGTCGCGAAGCACATCCTCCCATCGCGCAACTTGAACCCCGACGGCGCATTGCCGCCGTTGCACTCCCGGCTCTCCATGCCATCCGCCGTGCCATAGGATGTAGAGTGAACGGACTGCGCCTTCCCGTCAGCAACATCATTCAGTTCTTTCTTGCTGACCCGGTACACCCCCTTGTTTGAGGACATCCAGAGGTATCCGGCCTTATCTTCAAAGACAGTGTACGCGACATAGTCGAACAATCCCTGGCGGGGGGAGATATTGACAAATCTCCCGTCCTTGAAACGGAAGATTCCTGCGTTTTCCGCACCGAACCATACGGCGCCTTCCGGATCCTCATAGAGCCCACCGGCCCACTTCGCTGTGAATCCCTGCTCGGGCCGGATCTTCTCGAGCTTTCCTTCTTTGTACCAGTACAGGCCTGTCTGCGTCGAAATCCAGATCGTTCCATGAGTGTCTTCGAAAAGCTCTGCGATGAAATCGCGCTGAACGGGTTCTGTACCCACCGTGGTGACCGTGGTGAATTTTCCCCCTTTGTACGAGAGAAGCGTGTTGCGGGAAGCCACGAGCCAGTCACCCGACTTCTTGAGCAGAAACGTGCCTGCCAGAATATCAGGTGCTCCGTCGACCAACTTCGAAACCATGCTGATCGTTCCATTTCTGAGGGTGAAGCAACCGCGGTCGCAACCGATCCAGAGCGTCCCTTCTTTATCCTCTCCCAGCGAACGTATGTTGGTGAGCGGAGGCCCCTGCTTGTTTTCGAACACTGTGATCACGCCGTCTTTAAGCCTATTCAATCCCCCGAATGTAGTCCCGATCCAGATCGCACGCGAGCGATCCTCAAAGGCCGACAGGACCATGTCATAGCTGAGACCCACTTTCGACGAGTAGGTCACAAACTTCTCGTCGCGGAAACGATCTAGACCCCCGCCGTCAGTGCCAACCCAGATACTCCCCTCCCGATCGATCAGCATATCCACAACAGAATTGTCGGTGAGCCCGTCTTTACGGTCGTAACGCTCGAAGGTTCCATCGGCAAAGCGGGCAATCCCCTTTCCGGTGGCCAGCCAGAGACTTCCCTCGCGATCCTCCCGCATCAACTGAATATTGTTCTCATTTTGGTCTTTGGAAATATTATACTTCGTGAAACGGCCTCCGGCGAAGGAGTTCAACCCGCCGGCTGTGGCAATCCAGAGCGTCCCCTTCGCGTCCTCATGAATGGCCTGGATATTCGGATTAGAGAGAACAGCCTTCTTCTCATATCGCGTAACCCCTGCCCCATTGTACGAAAGAAGATGTGTAGGCGTGGTCATCCAGAGTGTGCCGTGTCGGTCTTCATAACAGTTGGAGGGAAAATTCATGCTCAGGAACGTCGTGTCAGGATAATCCTTCTGGCCGGTCATCCTCTCGATCTTCCCTCCGGCGAGCCTGGCGAGACCGCGGGTTGTACTGATCCAGAGATTCTCCTTACTGTCCAGCCCGAGCCTGAACACCGTGTCGGAGGGGAGGCCGTCTTTCACGGTGTACGTCTTGAATTTCCCACCATTGAATTCTACGAGGCCCCCCAGCGTGCCGAGCCACATCGTACCGTGCCTGTCGTTTTCCCAGGTGATCGTTCGATTGTTCGGGAGACCGTTCGAAGTGTCATAGAACGTGAACCTGCCGTCGTGGTAGCGGACCACTCCCGGGTCGTATCCTGCCGGCCGCGCCCAGAGCCCCCCGGCGCTGTCTTCCTTCATGCGAACGTACCACGAAGAGGGGAGCTCCTTTGTGTTCTTTCTATCGAACACCTTGAACTCCACGCCGTCAAACCGCGCAAGCCCCTCGTACGTCGCCAACCATATGTACCCGTCATGGGTCTGCACGATGCCGTTGGCGGAATTCTGGGGAAGGCCGTTCTCGGTTGTCCAGACCTGATGAACATACTGTTTGATGGATTTCCGTTGGGCAAATCCGGTAAATGAGGTGAGGCAAATGAGAACCAGAAGAGCGCAAGACATTCGGTGCAGTGAAGGAGCGGGCCGCGCATTCTGCATTGGAGGGAGTTCCTCATGAATTGAGTATCGATCGGGTGGATTAAACGAAAACGGTACTACCGGGTGTGCAAAAGTGGAGAGCGAATTGCCCGTAAACCCGCCATTGCTCTGGAAGAGTACGTGAGGTCCGGGCATCATTACCTGGTTTCGTGTGAAGAGAAAAGAACTCCAAACGACTTTTCTATGTCCGCAACATGAGGGTGAGAAATAAGCCCCAGGGTCGCATACCTGGGGCTATGGCTCTCTTCGTCTCCTATTTCTTCTCCGCCGGCGGCTCGATGACCTTAATATCAAATGCGCCGGGCTGTTCTATAAAGAAGATGCTCTCGGAATCGGCGACACCACCGCTTTCATGTTTACTTCCACCTGGAACGTAGACATACGAACCAGGACCGTATTTCTTGCCATTGTACGTGTACGCTCCCTTGACTACCACAATCTTTGTGTCGTAGGTGTGATAATGCAACGGTGCCTTAAACCCGGCCGGAAACTTCGTCAACCCGCCGTATGCCCCCTTGGTCTGGTCACCCCACAACGTTACCGACATGACGCCCGGAGGTCCACCCGGCAGCGCTTCCCATTTGAGGTCTTCAGCAGCCCAAAGGACCGCCTCCTTTTTCATCTTCTTCTGAGCAGAAGCCCCCGTCGGAACCATCAACATCAGACCCACAAGGACCAGTACGATATACATTGAGAGTTTTTTCACTGTGAATCCTCCTGTTATTATGACTGTTGACAAAAGATCGCAAGCTCCATATCACTTCATCTTTTGATAAACGGAACCGCAGACAACATCCTTGTCGAGATACGCATCGATCCAGGTCCTTGCCAGATGACTCCGATCAGGCAACGTCCCCGTCGTGCCCTATCCGCATCAGTCTTGTTAACACATTACCGATCGGGTTTGTTACAATTGCAGCAACGGAATCTCCAAATAGTTACTGAACCAAAAAGCATCGACATCGTCCCCCCTCCCAATGCTCCTCCGGGACTCTCAACGGAACTCCGCGACGACCCATGACAGAGCTGATCGGCGTACGCGCCGGAACATTCTCCTTGGAGAAGTGGTTCTTAGTAGCAAGAAGAGGCTCAAGGTTTACAACCACTTGGAGGCAGTCGTGGATCGATTCCTCGTTATCTCCCCGCACACACGGGAAGAATGCAAGCAGGCATTAGCGGAGGTTCTTGCCGCTGGCTATATCACGCATTTCGAATGGGGTTGCATGGATGGAGAGCATACAGGGTGGGCAATCCTTGAGGCAGAAAATGCTAAACAAGCCCAGATGGCTGTCCCCCCTTCGCAGCGACATAGTGCAAGGACCGTCAGGCTCACCAGGTTCAGTCCAACGGACATCGAAAAGATGCACCTGAAGTAGCACGTCCCGGGTCACTGACGCCCGGTTACGGTGTTCATTCCCGGCGTTGACACACTGTGCGGCGGGGGATCTAGGCGACTGGCGCCGGGATGGCTCCTTCGGTCTTCTCTTGTCTCCCAAATGCATACCGCAGAAACAGGTGACTCCCACCCCGCTTCACCGACACAAGTGTTCCCCAGGTGGAGTGTTCAGGTGCAAGAAGCCTCTCTGCCACAATGCCCATCCGATCGTGAAACGCATCCCGCCCGGCAACCTGAGGAGCAAGCGTGAGGAACAATTCGTCCAGACATCGCTCTGCGAGAAAGTCCCCCATGAGGTGGGGGCCTCCCTCAATCAACATCAACCTGCTCGAAGGACTGGCAGCGGTAATAGCGCCGAGAATGCCATGGGCAGTCAACGAGGCGCCATCCCCTCCCGTGCTGACCTGAAGGGATTTCGGAAGTTGCAGGGTGTTGATGTGCCTTGCGCCGTCCGCAGTGGTGACGATCAGGACGGAAACCGCGCCAGATTGAAAGACCGGCAGGGTGACATCGATTTTTCCCCTGGCCGTAATGATGACGTTGAGAGGCGATGGCGGTATTCCCATGTGATTTCTCAGCGCTTTGTAGGCGTCGGCACATGGCGGGAAGATGTACTCGGCAGTCCAGAGATGGCGGGGTGAAGCGCGGAGAGTACCTGCGCCCACGATCACAACGTCAGCCGCAGCCCGCAAGAGTCCCATCACCATGGAGTCCTGCTGACTAAAGCCGCTGATGACATCACCCACAGCCTGACCGGGAACCTCCAGCGATACCACGCCATCCAGCGTGCTGACGAAGTTGCTGATGACATGGGGGCGTCCGGGGTGCTCGGGAAAGCGGAGACGGCCGTACAGTGCCGTCAATAGACGGGGACAACGGCAGACCGGCACTCTGTTCGACGTCGTAGATATGTTCCAGGGCTGGAATCAAGGGGCCGTCAAAATACACTCACCTTTACATATCGGCCCGGGTTCCGCTGGAAGTCCATCAGCAGAGAATCGAGGGAGATGATGCTGTGATCAAGATGAATGTAGAACGCATCGTCCCGAGCGAATCTACCAATGCTGCTGGCGGGACTGCTCATCTGTGCGACGAGCGAATCAGCTCGGCGCATCACAAGATCCAGCGTGTTATAGAACGATTCATCCACGATGAGTTTGCCGAGCGTTCCCTTGCCCCCCTTGAGCGAACCGGAAACGTCTGAGAGATCCGCGAGGAGCGAAGAGGCATGCTGCGCCATCTGGCGATCATAGATGAGACGCGACATCAGGCCATTGCCGTGTGTGAGCGCCGTGGTGAGGGATTCAATGTTCGCCGCTGTTGTCAGGAGTCTGTCGTTGAGTTCGCTCGAAGTGATCAGTTTGCCGATGGTTCCCTCCCCGTTGTTGATTTTGGCGGAAACATCCTGAATCGTGTTCATCGTCTTGAGCGCCGATGCGGTCAATTCCTCCAATCCGGGATCTACAACAACCGCAAGAAACTCGCCGTCCTGAAGGAGCTCCTCAGAACGTCCTAACGCGATATCGATGTATTTGTCACCGAGAACGCCGAGGGATTTGATGATCGCCCTGGAATCTTTTGTAATCAAATGAAAGTGGTCATGCACGATATCAAGAGTAATAACAACTCCGGCAGTGTCGTTCCGCGACGAGAAATCCATATTCTGTACAACACCGATCTTCTTTCCGGAGATCGCAACCATATTCCCTTCTGAAAGCCCCCTGATGTCGGTAAGAAACAGGTAGGCGGCGTCGTGGCGCGTGAGCAGGTTTGAATTCTTCCCGATGATGAGGCCGAGCGTCCCCGCGAGAAGAATGCCGGCGATAAACAGGATCCCGGTGCGGAGGTTCCGCCAGCCTATGCCGCCGGTTGGAGATGTGTCAACGTTGGTCGTCATCGCGATCTTTGCTCGGAAGTGTCAGAGTTGTTCGGGGTCAGCCAGAAATGATTGCACAAACGGATGGTCACATTCCTGCATCTTCTCCGGGATGTCGTGAAAGATCACTTTCCCCTGGTACAACACCAGGACGGTGTCGGCGACGCTGATGACATCGCTGATTACGTGCGTCACCATCACGGCTCCCAGTTGTTTGTCCTGATTCAGCTGCTTGATAACGTCGAGAATCTTTCTTGAGCTGACAGGGTCGAGCCCCGCTGTCGGCTCGTCGAAGAGGATCATTTTCGGTTCGAAGATCAGCGCGCGGCCGATGGCAACACGCTTCCGCATTCCGCCTGACAGACTGTCCGGCAACTGATGCGCCTGCAGTTCAAGTCCTGCAAACCGCAGTTGCTCCTGCACGCGTCGTTCAACCTCATCCGGGGGAAGATGTAGATTCTCGCGAAGGAAAAAGCCCATGTTGTCGCTGACGGACATCGAATCGAAGAGCGCATTGCCCTGAAACACAATACCCATCGTTCTTCGAATGGGAAAGAGTTGCTCTTCGGAGAATCTGCTGATATCCACGCCGTCAACCCACACGTTGCCGTACGTCGGCTGTATGAGCCCGAGCATCAGCTTGATGATGGTACTCTTTCCGGAGCCCGACGGGCCAAGAATTGCTGTTATGCGTCCATCAGGAATCTGCATCGAGATACCGCTGAGAATCTTGCGTCCTGAAAAGGACAGAAAGACATCCTTGAATTCGATCATGCGCGACTAGAAGTTCATATTCTCAAGCACGAGCTTGGAAATGTAGAAGTTGGCCACCAGCAGAAGGCCGGAGGAGACAACAATGCCCTTGATTGTGGATCGGCCAACCCCGGCGGTACCGCCGGACGCAGAGAAGCCGTTGAAGCAACTCACGAGGGTGATAATGATAGCGAAGGCGAATGGTTTCACCGCACTGACGACAAAGTCCTTCACGAGCAGCTGATTCAGTGCCGAGTTCCAGTAGTATCCGGGATCGATGTGATGGTAAATCTGTGCCACGACACCGCCGCCGACCAGTCCAACAAAATTGCTGAAGGCGGTAAGAGGAAAGAACATCACTAACGCAGCAAACAGGCGCGGCATCACGAGGAGCGCTATCGGGTCGGTCCCGAACGCACGCAGTGCATCAATTTGTTCAGAGATGCGCATTGCGCCGAGTTCGGCTCCGTTGCGCGCACCAACGCGCGCAGAAAGCATCAGACCCGTGACAATCGGCCCCATCTCGCGAATGACGGAGAGTGCAGTCGTCCGGCCCGTCAAGAGCTTTGCCCCAAATCCCTCAAGCTGGTTGCCGACTTCAACGGTCAACAAACACCCGATTGCCAGGGAACTGACGAGGACAATCGGCACGGATTCCGTCCCGCAGATGTACATTTGGTCAAGGATTTCAGTCCAATAGCGGCGGGTGAACCGAAAACTCCTGGCGGTACGGAGCGAGAACCAGAAGAACTCCTGCATCGTCTGCACGAAGTTTTTCATTCGCTCGTTGAAACGTTCGGCGTAGTTGCCCGTCCAAAGCCAAAATCTGAGAAAAATGATCGAACCTCCCGAAGAGCAGAGAAAAAGCCGAGGGATTAACTATTCTTTCAATCCTTCGATCGATTACAAGTGGAAAGATTCCTCCGTAAGATTATGAACAACCTACGAAGAACCGCGGTTCCGAACGATGCAGGAGGCCACAATGGGAGCACCGCGCAACACAGAAACCTACGGGCTGGAAGACGGTGAATACTGTCCGGAATGTAACCATGACTGGACCCTCGATGGTCCTGCACATTTCACCGACTGCCGCTATTTTTCCCTCGATGATGACCGGGATGAAGAGCCGCCGGTTCCTCCGTGGGTAACCAGACGCCAGATGGCGACTGGTAAGCTGGAAAAAGCGGCTGCCTGAGAAAATACGCACCAATTGAGGCAAATGCAATTCACTGGCTGATTGCGGGCAGAATCACATTCAATGCATACTCTCAACCTGACATACAACCTTTTGACTCTCGCAGTATTGGGGGTCCTGGCGACGGCAATCATTACGTCTTCTCTCCAGGTAAAGAAGGTGTCGTACGGTAACAGGAGTGCTCATAAGACAGCTATGGATCTCACCCCCGTACGGCCAGGCTTCGCCGGACAATACGCCACCGCCTGGCAAAGGCTCAAGATAGAATCTGAAGGTCAGATCAGGGACAACGACAAGAGAATCAGTACGTTCAAAGCGCAGAGGGCAAAAGCAAGTAAAGCGTTTCGTGCGACTTATGATACGCGTGTAGCGGAGCTTGAGCGGAGGAACGTCGCCATCAAAGGTAGGCTCAATGACTACAGCGGGTACAAAGGAGAAACAACCGCGCAGTTGAGATAGACTGTCCACGACAGGCGGATGAGCCGACATCCGTTCTGCCCCGCATTCCGCTGGAAATTGTCTCCCTCTTCTGGATCACTTACCATTACCGATGGATCACTTACCATTACCGAAAATCAGCCACGCTTGCTCCACGAAATAGGGGAAGCTCTCCTCTACCCCGAGGTTCTTGGCAAATTGCAGACGCGCTTTCGCGGCCTCAAGAAAATCCAACCGTGTCTTTGATTTCATGGCAACTTTGTCGAGCTTGAGAATCTTTATATACTCCGGTGATATCATCACTCCTTCTCTCTCTGATGAACCTCAAAACCGCTGGTTCCCACCATACTATTGACGCAACATTAGTACCTAATAGCAATCGGAGAGACAGTCTACAGGTGCACTGCTATACCAACTTGCGATTCGTCAATGGAAATGATATCATTTCTCTACATCGCTGGAAACGGGCGATACTGATGTTGAGTGTCGCATTGGCAGTCCTTCTGCCGTAAACGCGCCTGGTACGAACCACCTTTCTCCTCGTGGCAGCAATCGTCTGGCTCACTGTATTCCCTTACATTCGTTGAACCCACTGGGCGTGTCCGGCAGCTACGGTCAGAAACAATAGGAACAGGATCAACTGCAGTCGTGCAGGCGCGCTTTTCAGTCATGGTCTGTGGCTGAACATGGAAGGGGCTCATGTCGATGTGGAATACATTGAATCTACAGAAACCGGAGTGAATCATCAAGGGGGCTTCTGCCACGTGATGTTTGGGGACCCTACCTCTTTGTGCGCCCTTGCGCTGGGCTAATGGTTGAAAGTGTGTATTTCATCTTCTATATTGCGATCAGTTTCTCTCTCACACTTTCTCCTGCAGGCCATGCACTTCTCCTCAACCCAAATCTCGGCGGTCTTCTCAGTCGCATTTAGCCTGTTAACGCACGGACTTGCGCGGGGGAAGGATATGAGAAATTAATGCCCCACCTTGCACAAACCAGAGCGACAATATGAAGGTTCTGTTTATAGGCGGCACCGGCAACATCAGCAGATCGGTAAGCCTGGCATGCGTTGAACGTGGGATCGATCTGCACCTCCTTACGCGCGGGACGAGGCATGTCGATATCCCTGGGGCCACAGTGGTTCGGGGGGATATCCACCAACCGGACGACATCAGACCACTCCTTGAAGGGAGCCGCTGGGACTCGGTCGTCGATTGGATAGCCTATACGGAAAAGGATGTCGATAGGGACATCGGGTTGTTTCGGGAGAAGACTGACCAGTTCATCTTCATCAGTTCGGCCTCAGCATACCAGAAGCCTCCGGTGTATCCTATCGTGACGGAATCGACTCCGCTCTGCAATCCATTCTGGGAGTACTCGCGCAACAAGATAGCCTGCGAGGAACGACTTAATCGCGCCTATCGGGACGAGGGCTTCCCGATAACCATCGTACGGCCATCGCTGACATATGATAGGGTGATCCCTGTGGCCATCGGAGGTTGGACGGAATACACAGTGATCGAACGGATAAGAAAGGGGAAGCAAATTATCGTCCATGGCGACGGATCATCGCTCTGGACGATGACACATGCAGAAGATTTTGCGAAAGGATTTGTGGGCCTGGTTGGCCATCCGCAAACCATCGGAGAAGCATTCCATATCACATCAGATGAGATCCTCACGTGGGACCAGATCTACCGGGCTGTTGCACAAGCTGCCGGACGCGAACCGCATCTGGTCCATATCTCCTCCGATTTCATTGCCGCGTGCGAAGATACACTCAAAGGGTCCTTGTTGGGCGACAAATCCTGCAGTGCTATTTTTGACAACAGCAAGATCAAGAAGATTGTCCCTGATTTCAGGGCGACGATCCCGTTTCATCTCGGCATCAAGAGGACCCTTGCATGGTTTGATGCTGACCCTGCGCGACAGATCGTGAGGGAAGAAACTCATGAGATGATGGACCGCATACTTCGGACATACCTGAAAGAGAGATCCGGAGTCCCTACTTGACCCCCCGTGGCTCAAGGCACGCAATCACAAACGGTCCCGGACTCCCGTCTCATTCTACCGCCGTCCCCAGGGCACGGCGAAGCCTGACGAGCGAGGTGATATAGTCATACTGCGCCTGAATATTTGTAATCTGCGCGTTGGAGCGGGATAATTGAGCATCTGAGACCTCGATTGCCGTGCCTACGCCCGCGGCATACTGCCGTTGGGCAAGCGTGAAATTTTCATCCGCCTGTTCTACCAGCTTGGCCGTCGCGACTTTTCTTTCTTCCGTTTCCTTGAGATCCAGGTAAGCCTGTTCGACTTCAAGCAGTACAGACTGGGCTTGAGCATCGAATGCCGCCAGGGCTGCATCCGCAGCTGCATTCGCCTGGTCCACCTGAGCGTCAAGCGAGAATCCCTGAAAAATGGGGAGGGTAAGCTGAATGCCGGCGCTCCAGCGCGGATACAACGGCGACGGGTCGAAGCCGTTCCAGTTCCACGTTCCAACGGCCGAGAGTGTGGGCAGATGCTGGCTCCATGCGGCGCGAGCCTGGGAGAGAGCCGCCCCCACCCGCAAGTGCGCCGCCTGAAGCTCGGGGCGCTGCCTCAGAGCAACCGCGCGGGCGGAATCCATGGTGGCCGCAATCAATGGGATCGGCTGTGACTCACTCACGGTGTACTTTCCTCCCGGGTGAAACCCCATGGCGTTTTCGAGCTGCACTTGTGCCACCTGCATCTGGTTTGTGGCCCTGATCTGATTCACTTTCGCGTTTGCCAGGTCCACCTCGGCTTTGGTCACATCAAATCGCGGCCGTGTTCCCACCGTGTAAAACGCCTTTGCCTGCAGCAAGTGCTTCCCCGCTTGATCCACCGCCTCGTCATTTACTCGGGCCACCCCTCTCGCGGCGAGAAGGCCGTAGTAAGCAATCTGCACGTTGGCTATCACGAGTTCGCGGGATGACACGTAGTCCGACGTCGCGGCATCCGCAAGGTCTGTGTTCGCGCCCACCCGGTTGATAGTTTTCCCGAAATCGAAAAGAAGCTGCTGTGCCTGGAATCCCCCTGTGTAATTCGAGTAGATTTGATAGCGCGAAGGAACGGAGGGATTGAACACGAACACGCCTTCAGTGTGAGTTGCATTTGCTGAAAAGGTGATCGCAGGCAGGTAGCCGGCCATCGCACCTTTGTGACCTGCAACGGCTCCTCGCACGTTTGCTTCAGCCAATCGGATGGAGGGATGATGATCGAGGGCGAGCTGGACTGCCTGCTCGATCGTCAGCGTATCCATCCCTCCTCCGTACGCGCGAACCCACATTCCCGTGAGAACCGCGGCAAGGGCAATCAGAGGGCTGGGTGTCCGCCTCATAACAATTCTCCTTCCTCGCTCTTCAACTCCCGCTTGAACCTCAGCTCAAACGCCGTGTATAGTGCGGGAACGAAGAACAGCGTGAGTATTGTCGAAACTGTCAGCCCACCGATCACGGCGATCGCCAGCGGAGCCTGCGTTGATTCCCCCCCGATGCCGGCCGCCATCGGGATCAATCCCAACACGGTCGCCAACGACGTCATCAGAATGGGCTTCAATCGCGTGCGGCCCGCTTTCACAACCGCCTCCTCGAGTGTGACGCCCGTCTTCCGTAGACGGTTTGTGTAGTCGACAAGCAGAATACCGTTGCTCACCACAATCCCCACCATCACAATAATCCCCTGGAATGAGGTCACCGAGAGCGTGGTTCCGGTCAGGAACAATGTCCAGAATACCCCGACGATCCCCAGCGGGACTGTAAACATGATAATGAATGGGTCGATCAGCGACTGGAACTGCGACGCCATCACCACATAGACGAGCAGGATTGCCAGGCCGAATGCGAGCAGGAGATCGCGGAAAGTCTTCTGCTGCTGCTCGACATTGCCGCCGAGTTTCACCTCGAATCCCGGAGGAACGTCGATGGCCGCAAGCCGGGTGGTGATGTCCTGCGCGACACTCCCAAGGTCGCGGCCGCTCACGTTTGCCGTGACTTCAACGAGACGTTGCTGGTACTTGCGGTCGATCTGAACCGGCGAATTTGCTTTTTCAATTTTGGCAATATTCCCCAGAAGGACCTGACGTCCGCCATCTGTGGTCAACACGATGTTCTGCAGGTCGTTGACCTCGGAACGGTAGCCTTCGCCAAGACGCACCAGGATGTTGTACTGGTTTCCGGTCACCGGGTCGGTGAACAACGAGGCGACTGCTCCGTTGATGCAGGCGTTGATGGTGTTCGAGATCTGCGCCACACTGATTCCGAGTGTGCCCGCCTTCTCCCGGTCGATCTGCACGCGGAGTTCAGGCAGGTTGTCTTCTCGCGTGATCTGCACGTCCACCGCGCCCGGCGTTGAACGGACAGCGCCTGCGATTTGCTTTGCCAACCCGGTGCCGATATCCAGATCATATCCGCGGATCTCGACATCGATCGGGGCACTCGATCCGAAATTCAGGAGAAACCGGAGAAACCCGCCCGGTGCGAGAAAGAGCGATGCACCTGAAACCGCCGCGAGCTTCGGCCGGATCGCCTTTATCACTTCGAAGACGCTTCGGTTCCGCTCACTCGCGGGAATAAGGCCCACCTGGATGTTGGCGGCATGGCTGCCTGTATTCCGGCCGAAAAGGTTGCCGCTCCGGGCGGAGGGAACACCAATGTCGGAGATCACCGCCTGCAATTCCGGAATGTTCTGCTGCAGAATCTGTTCCACTGTTTGCACAATTTTGACGGTCTCTTCAGATCGCGTGCCCACGGGGAGTTTTACCGTGATGCTGAACTGTCCTTCATCCTGATCAGGGAAAAACTCCGTTCCAATGAACTTGACGAGAATCAGGGAAACCAGTGCAGCCCCGCTGATGGACAAGATGATGAATTTGCGGTGCCGCAATGCCCGCTGAAGCAGGGCGGCGTACCGTGCATCGAGCGCTTCAAGCGCATCATGAGCCCTCACCCGGATGCGATCGGGCAGCTTCGTGGACGAACGATCCAACAGCTTCTCCGGCGGGAGGTACTTCAGGCACATCAGCGGGGTGACCGTCCGGGAGACGAAGAAGGATCCGAACAGCGCCACCCCGATGGTGATCGTGAGCGGAATGAAGAGCAGCTTCGCAATACCCGTCAGGAAGACGATCGGCAGGAACACGATGACCGTGGTCATGGTCGACACAAAGATGGGCGCAGCAACTTCCCTGGCTGCTTCCAGGGTCGCTTCCAGTTTTGACTGCCCCGGACGCCGTTCATTGTAATGGCGCGAGATGGCCTCCAACTCCACAATGGAATCGTCCACCAGCCTCCCCACCGCCAGAGCAAGTCCCCCAAAGGTCATGATGTTCAGCGTGACGTTCCCGAACCGGAACCAGATGAACGTGATGAGGATGGAGAGCGGGATGGCGACAATGATAATAAGCGTTCCCCGAAGATTCCGGAGGAACAGCATGATGATGATCATCGCAAGGATCGCGCCGAGACCCGCCTCCTGTTGCAGCCCGGAAATGGTTTGCCGGATATACAGTGACTGGTCGAATGTCACCGACATGGTCACGTTCGGCGGGACCCCGGTCAGCTTCGGGAGGGCCCGCACAACGTTGTCAACAACTTCAACGGTGTTCGCCCCCGCAAGCTTCTGGACGTTCATCGTGAGCCCGGGTTTCCCGTTGATTCTGATTACCTCGGTCTGCTCCTGGTAGCTGTCTTCTACACCCCCCACATCCTTCACACGGATCGGCACTCCACCTATCGTCGTGATCACGATGTCCTCCATCGGCTTCACAACGTTAAACAGGCTTTCCGTCTTGAGGCTGTAGTCTAGCTTGCCGGTCTTCAGATCTCCGGAAGGGATGATAAGATTCGCCCCGGCGACTGCATTCATTACCGACTGGACGGGCAGGCCGAGGGCTTGCAGTCTGTTGCGGTCAAGGGTCACATGAATCTCACGAATGCGCCCTCCGGTGACCGATGCCGACGCCACCCCGTTGATGTGCTCGATCTGCGGCTCGACTACGTTGAACGCAAGGTCATAGAGGTCCCGCTCATCCATGTCGCCTCCCACCGCGATAGTGCAAACCGGCAGAGAGGTGATGTCGAACCGCAACACGACCGGCGGAGAGATCCCGGTGGGCAGCTGATTCAGAATTCTGTTGACGCGTTGTACCACGTCCACAAGACCAACGTCAAGGTTGGCGTTCCAGTTGAAGAAGATACTGACGCGCGAAATCCCTTCGCGTGTTGAAGACCGGATGTAGTCCACATCGTTGACCGAGCTTACGGATCGTTCCTGGAGGCGGGTCACAGTTTGCTCCATATCCAGCGGACCGGCCCCGGAATAGAAGGTGATCGTGGAGACAACGGGAACGGAAATGTTGGGCAGGAGGTCGATGGGAAGCTGCTGGAATGAGACGATGCCAAGGACCAGAATGGTCACTGCAAAGAGAAATGTCGATATCGGGTACCGTAGCGCCAGCCTTGTGAGCCACATAGGGATTTCCTTGTTGTGCCTGTCCGCCCGCCGTGAAAAGGAGTCAGCGCTGGATTGTCACCGGCCCGCGGTCCTTGACGAACTGCTGCCCCACGGAGATCACAAGCAAGGAATCGTCCAACCCCCCGTCAATCTCGGTTCGATCTCCTTGCTCCACTCCCCGGCTGATCCGAATTTGCCGGGCGGAGTCGCGTGCAACAGTGTACACGAAAAACCCCTGGTCATCCTTCAGCAACGCTGCCGTCGGAATAGTGATCGCATTCGGTCGCTCATCGATGATCAGCATCACGTTGGCGAACATCCCCGGTTTCAGGACATGGTTTCTGTTGTCCAGATCAATTTCGATGGCCATGGTGCGGGTTGCAGGATCAACCGCCTCGCTGAGACGCCGTACAGTTCCGGAAAAGGTTTTCCCTGGAAACGCGTCGACCGTTACCATTGCGTTCTTCCCGATCGTGACTTGCGGAATATCCTTCTCCAGCACGCTGACGATAATCTTCATCTGATCAAGATCCATAAGTGAGAAAAGGGTGGAGCTGTTCGGGGTCACCAGCGCACCCGGATCCAGAAAACGACGTGTCACGGTGCCGGCGAAGGGCGCTGTGATCCACGCGTACTTCAACCGCGTTTTTGCGGTTTCAAAGGCCGCGCCGGACACCTTCTTGGCCGCCTCTGCATTGTCCAGATCCTGGCGCGAGACCAGAGTCTGTTCGAAGAGATCCTTAGTACGTTGGTAGGACAGCCGGGCATTCTCGTACGTCGCGGCTGCCTGCTGGTATTGCTGGTGGAGCTCGGTAGTGTCAATGAGGGCAAGGAGCTGGTTCTGGCGGACCGGCATCCCCATGTCTGCGTAACAACGTTCCAAGTTGCCGCTGACTTTAGAAAAGATGCTTGCCTGCTGGATTGCGACTACATCGCCGGTGAACCGCAGGACGTTGCTGACCGTCTCCCTCCGAACTGACTCGAGCTTCACGAGTGGCGCGTTCTGACGGCGGGGATCCGACACAGCCCCTCCATTGATGATGCGATAGACGACGATGATTCCGGCAACAGCAACGACGCCAACGATGATAAGTGACTTCGCACGAGTGCTCATAGGACCAACATGGTTGATTCTCGGTTATCGTGAAGATGCGCGTGAATTAAGGGGCAGTCCCGTGACATGAGGGTCAAGGCCCCGCAAGAAAATAGTCGTGGCGAGCTTCGTTTCCCTGCGAAGCTCTTCAAACTGCTGATCGTTGACTGTTTCCCCTATGCCAGACCGGAACGCACGGAACCGCAGCCCCTGCAGCACGTGCAGGAATAGCTGCGAGAGCTGATCCGGATTGTCAGCTGCAATTTCTCCCTGGCGAGACTCCGCGCTCCAGGACCGCATCGAGGATGTTCAATTCCCGACGGGCGAACTCCTCTGAGAGAGCGGTCATGGCAGGCCTGATTGAGGAAAACGTGTCAAAGCTGAACTTTCCCAGAATAAGCGCATTGCGGAAAAAATCGAGGCGGCGTTCTACATAGGCATGAAGCTTCTCCCCAAGCCGGGGCATTTCCGTCTACCAGAGACTCGGCGATGTGAATGAACGAATCCTGCTCGCGTCCGATAACGGCACAAAAGAGAGACTCCTTCTTGGGAAAATAGTGGTACAGAGAGGCCTTCCCCATCCCCAGATCACCGGCGATTTCATCCATCGTGGTCTTTGAGTATCCGTAATGGGCAAATCGACGATGAGCTGCGGAAATGATGGCTTCTTCCCTGGAGGCGCTTCTGCGTTCTTCCACGCTTCCCTCTCATTGTTCGACTATAGTACTGAACAAGTCGAAAAGACGAAAAGTTTCGCGATTGCTTATAAGTTGGCGGAAAAAACAGTATACTCCATCAGGGACAAGACGAAAGGCTCTCCAAAAAGCAACCTGAAGGCCCTTCCCTAAGAGCTACTATTGTCGGCGGTCGTGGCACAACAAGGCCAAGCCAAACTGCGCAACGTGATCAATACTATGCGATTCATGGAAACCAAGAAACGGCCAAAGAAACGTTGGACGGCCTGCAATTTGACGGGAGAGTCATGAAAGTAAGTCCTCGTGCAGGAAAGCCGGCGGAAGCATCGATGCTGGTAAACGTACCCAGGCTCGTCACGGCCTACTATACCGAGACTCCTGACCCTTCCGTGCCGGAACAAAAGGTTGCCTTCGGCACCTCAGGACACCGTGGTTCGGCATTCGACAAGGCGTTCAATGAATGGCATATCCTCGCCATCAGTCAGGCCATTTGTCTGTACCGGAAGCAGAACCGGATTGATGGCCCGCTGTTTCTGGGGATCGACACTCACGCACTGTCTGATCCCGGCCTACACAACCGCGCTTGAGGTGCTCGCGGCAAATGGAGTCGAAGTGATGATCGCAGCAGGGGACGAATATACCCCGACCCCGGTGATTTCTCATGCGATCCTGACCTACAATCGCGGGCGCAAGACAGGACTCGCCGACGGCATCGTCATCACGCCGTCACACAATCCGCCACATGACGGCGGGTTCAAATATAATCCCCCAAACGGCGGCCCGGCGGAATCCGCCGTTACCGGATGGATCGAGGCAAAAGCAAACGCGTTTCTCGGGAACGGACTTCTGGATGTGAAGAAGATTCCTTTCGAGAAAGCTCTTCGCGCCTCCACCACGCACCGCCACGACTACCTCAATGCGTACATCACTGATCTTGCCAACGTGCTCGACATGGATGCTATTCGCGGCGCGAAGATCAATCTGGGAGTCGATCCGCTTGGTGGCGCGGGGGTTCATTACTGGGGGCCCATCGCCGAACGCTACGGGTTGAACCTCACGGTCGTGAACGAGGTCGTCGACCCGACTTTCCGTTTCATGACTGTGGATTGGGACGGCCAGATCCGCATGGACCCTTCCTCGACCTATGCGATGCAGCGATTGATAGGGATGAAGGACCGCTTTGACCTTTCCTTCGCCTGCGACACCGACCATGACCGGCATGGAATCGTCACCACGAAGCGCGGGATTGCTCCCGCCCAACCATTACCTTTCCGTCGCCATCTTCTACCTCTTACAGCACCGGCCGAAGTGGCGCAAGCAAGCGGCGATCGGCAAAACGGTGGTGAGCAGTCAGATGATTGATCGCGTCACGCGGAAACTTGGCCGGAAGCTCTACGAGGTGCCGGTGGGCTTCAAATGGTTCGTTGCTGGATTGCTCGACGGTTCGCTTGGCTTCGGTGGTGAAGAGAGCGCTGGAGCTTCCTTTGTTCGCCTGGATGGCAGCAGTTTGGACGACGGACAAAGATGGAATTGTCCCGGCTTTGCTGGCGGCGGAGATCACAGCCCGGATGGGCCACGATCCCGGCGAAATCTACAGCGAACTCACGCGCGGGTTCGGCGAGCCTGCCTATGACCGCGTTGAGGCGCCGGCCACTCCCGAACAAAAGAAACTCTTGGCGAAGCTCTCACCCGAACAGATTAAGCTCACCGAGCTGGCCGGCGAAAAGATCCAGACAATCCTCACCCACGCGCCGGGCAACGATGCTCCCATCGGCGGGTTGAAAGTAGTGACCGAGAACGGTTGGTTTGCGGCTCGGCCATCCGGGACCGAAAACATCTACAAGATATATGCGGAGAGCTTCCGGGGAGCGGATCATCTACGCCGCATCCTGGAGGAAGCGCAGACAATTGTCAATGACACTCTTGCACTTCAAAGCGACCCGTAATCCGACATGCCAGCCAACACCCAAATATCGAATATGACATCCTTAAGCTTATGAAGGCAAAATGATGAACATTCATTCACGCACCACCAAATCGGTCGGGATTTCTTCACCAACAGATATCGATGGGTTCGATTCCCTGGCTGAGCTGGCCCTGGATATGCGTTGGTCGTGGAATCATGCTACCGACGAAGTGTGGCGGCAGCTCGATCCCGAACTGTGGGAAATCACCCACAACCCATGGGTTGTCCTGCAGACGGTTTCACGAGATCAGATCGAGCGTGTGTTGGACGATCCCGTTTTCCGCAAGAACGTTGATAGCCTGGTGGTGTCCGGGAAGCAGGCTGTGAAGGCGCCCGCGTGGTTTCAGCAGAATCATTCTCAGGGCTCCCTGACCTGCGCTGCCTATTTCAGTATGGAATTTATGCTTGAGCGAAGCTCTGCCCATCTACTCTGGCGGGCTTGGCAATGTGGCCGGCGATCAGCTCAAGGCTACCAGTGATCTGGGCGTGCCAGTGGTCGGCGTGGGACTGCTTTACCAGCAAGGCTATTTTCGCCAGGTGATCGACAAGGACGGAGCGCAACAGGCCCTCTTCCCGTATAACGATCCCGGACAGCTGCCGATCACGCCATTGCGCCAGGCGGACGGCGAGTGGTTGCGGTTGGAGGTCTCCTTGCCCGGTTACTCGGTCTGGTTACGCGCATGGCAGGTCCAGGTCGGGAGAACGAAGCTCTACCTGCTGGACAGCAATGACGCGGCGAACTTCCCTGCTCATCGAGGGATTACCAGCGAGCTCTATGGCGGCGGGCCGGAGCTGCGCCTCAAGCAAGAACTGCTGCTCGGGATCGGCGGATGGCGACTGCTTGCTGCGCTAGGCATCCACCCGGAAGTCTGTCATCTGAATGAAGGACATGCAGCCTTTGCCGTATTGGAACGCGCCCGCAGTTTCATGCAAGAAGCCGGTCAGCCCTTCGAAGTCGCGCTGACCGTCACTCGAGCAGGGAATCTCTTCACGACCCACACGGCTGTGGCCGCCGGCTTTGATCGTTTCACTCCGGCCCTCATCGAGCAATACCTTGGTGGCTATGCAGAGCAAAAACTCGGCATAACACTCAATGATTTGCTGGCCCTGGGCCGCCAGAACCCGAACGACTCGTCGGAAAGTTTCAACATGGCCTATCTGGCGGTCCGCGGAAGCGGGGCGGTCAACGGCGTGAGTCGCTTGCACGGGAAAGTCAGCCGGCATCTCTTTGAGCCTCTCTTTCCGCACTGGCCGGCGGTCGAAGTGCCCGTCGGACATGTGACCAACGGAGTTCACATGCCGACCTGGGACTCGGCCCCGGCCGATGATCTTTGGACGGAAGCCTGCGGAAAGGACCGCTGGCTGGGGACGACGGAAACCCACGAGGAAAGCATTCGTCGCATCTCCGACGCCAGGCTCTGGCAATTCCGTATCGCCGCCAGAAAGTCCCTTGTCGAATATGCTCGCGATCGATTGTCCAGGCAACTGGCCTCTTCGGGCGCGTCGCCCCAAGAGGTTGACGGGGCGAAACATCTCTTTGATCCCAACGCATTGACACTGGGCTTTGCGCGCCGCTTTGCGACCTACAAGCGGCCAAACCTGCTGCTGCACGACCCGGATCGATTGCTTCGTCTGTTGACCAATCCTCAACCACCCGGTGCAACTCATCATCGCTGGCAAGGCCCATCCGAAGGACCTGGCTGGGCAGGCCTTGATCCATGAGTGGATACATTTCATCCGCAAACCTGAGACACGATCCCACATCGTCTTCCTAAGCGACTACGACATGTTGCTAACGGAGCACCTGGTACAGGGAGTGGACGTCTGGATTAACACGCCCCGGCGACCCTGGGAGGCAAGCGGAACGAGCGGCATGAAGGTGCTCGTTAATGGAGGCATAAACCTCTCGGAATTGGACGGCTGGTGGGCGGAAGCATATACACCTGAAGTGGGGTGGGCGTTGGGGGACGAGCAGGAGCACGGCAATGATCCGGCGTGGGACGCTCTCGAAGCCGACGCGCTCTTCGACCTGCTCGAGCGGGAAGTGATCCCTGAGTTTTTTACACGCGACGCAAGCGGCATTCCCACCGCATGGGTCAAGCGTATGCGTGAAAGCATGGCGAAGCTGACCCCGCGCTTCTCCGCGAATCGCACGGTGCACGAATACACCGAGCAACATTACCTCCCGGCTGCGGCCGCCTTCCGTACGCGCGTTGCCAACAAAGGAGCGATCGGCATACAAATGATCGATTGGCAGCACAGTCTGGATCAGAAATGGGCAACGTTACGCTTCGGCGAAGCGAAGGTTGAAACTCGGGGCGAGCAGCACGTTTTTGAGATTCAGGTCTGTCTCAATGACCTCGACCCCAATGCCGTGCAGGTAGAGCTTTACGCCGACGGAATCGAGGGCGGCGTTCCTGTGCGTGAAGAGATGAAACGCGTTAGCCAGTTGGCCGGCGCGTCAGGCTGCTACCTGTACAGCACGGCTGTGTCTGCGGCCCGCCCGCCGACGGACTATACGGCGCGAGTGATTCCGCACCGCGACGGCGTTGCGATCCCACTCGAAGACGCGCGAATCCTTTGGCAACGTTGATCTCACTCAGCCCCAGCACGACTATTTCGACTCTCGTACGTATGAGTACCTAGATGCCAAAAGCATGTTTTACACGGAATGGGAAAAGGAATGACAACAGTGAAAAAGGAAGACCACCTCGAACCAACTGTATTCGCCATCTTCGGCGGGGCTGGAGATTTGACCTGGCGCAAGCTGGTGCCAGCTTTGTTTGACCTCTCCGAGGACCGCAGTCTGCCCTCCCAGTTTGCGATCATTGCGGTGGACCGCATCCGGCTCGGCGATGACCGTTTGCGCCGACGGTTGCACGACGGTGTCAACCGATTCTCCCGCTTCGGCAAGGCGAAGGCCGCCGCCTGGCGTCAGTTCGCGACGCATCTCCACTACCAGCAGGGGGATTTCAAGAAGCCTCAGACGTATGCGGCTTTGGGTGCCCAATGCGACAGGCTGGAAAAGGAATGGGGCACCAAAGCCCACCGCATCTTCTATATGGCCACACCGCCGAGCATGTTCGGCGAAATCCCGAAGTACCTCGGTAAAGCCGGTCTGACGCGTGACCGGGAATGGACGCGTATCGTGATTGAGAAACCGATCGGCTACGACCTGGAATCGGCACGGGCCCTGAATGCCATCCTCGCTGCCAGTTTCGAGGAATCCCAGATCTTTCGCATTGATCACTATCTCGGCAAAGAAACGGTGCAGAACATTCTGGCGTTCCGCTTTGCCAATCCCCTCTTCGAGCCCATCTGGAACCGCCGCTACGTGGACTACGTGACCATCACCGTTGCCGAAGATGTGGGCGTCGAACATCGCGGCGGCTACTACGATCGAGCGGGCGCGCTCCGCGACATGGTGCAGAATCACCTCATGCAACTGCTCTGCCTCGTGGCAATGGAACCTATGGTGTCCTTCGACGCCGATGAGATCCGCAACAAGAAAGTCGACGTGCTCCACGCGGTTCGTCCGATTCACCGCGACGCGGTTCATAAGTCCGCCGTGCGCGGGCAGTATGGCCGCGCGGGCACCGGCGGCGAGAAAGTGAAGGGCTATCGTGACGAAGACGGCGTGGCACCCGATTCCCAGACGGAAACGTTTGCGGCTCTGAAGTTGTTTCTCGACAACTGGCGCTGGCAGGGCGTGCCGTTCTATTTGCGCACAGGCAAACGTCTGCCGCGGCAAGTGTCGGAAATCTCCATTCAATTTCGCGCGGTACCACATCAGTCGTTCCCGCCAGAGGCCTCGCTTGGCTGGCAGCCTTCCCGGCTCGTCATGTCGATCCAGCCCGACGAAGGCATTGTGTTGGGCTTTCAAGCGAAATACCCGGGGCCGAAGATGCAACTGCGTCCGGTGGACATGCGGTTCAGCTATCGCGAGAGCTTTGCCGCACCTTCACCCGATGCGTATGAGACCCTGCTTTGGGATGTCATGAAGAACGACGCCACGTTGTTCATGCGTGCCGACCAGGTAGAAGCAGCCTGGCAATTGTTGATGCCCGTGCTCGAAGTGTGGAAGATTACCCCGCCCAGTGATTTCCCCAACTACGCCGCCGGCACCTGGGGTCCGGAGGACACCCAAGGGCTGCTCGCCGAGCAAGGACATCGCTGGCCCCTGCCCGTGGAATTGATGGATCGCCGCACGAAGAAAAGAAAATAACCGTGATTCGACACAACACGGACACCTCGGGAACCATGATGAAACGCTCTACAGATATTACGACGCTGTTTCTGGACATCGGCGGCGTTCTGCTAACAGATGGGTGGGATCATCATGCCCGCAAACGGGCGGCAACGACATTCAAGCTGGAGTTGGCCGAGATGGAGAAGCGGCATCAGATGGCCTTCAATATCTACGAGGAAGGAAAACTCACATTGGAAGACTACTTGGGTCTGGTGGTCTTCTACAAAAAGCGAGTGTTCACCCGGACCCAGTTTCGGCAATTCATGTTTGCCCAGTCGAAGCCGTATCCCGAAATGATCGAACTCGTCCGAAAGCTTAAAGCAAGGTACGGATTGAAGATTGTCGTCGTCAGCAACGAAGCCCGCGAACTTAATGAGTATCGGATCCGAACGTTCACGCTGGACGCGTTTGTGGATTCCTTTGTTTCCTCCTGCTTCGTCCACCTCCGCAAGCCGGACGCGGACATCTTTCGGCTTGCGCTGGACATCGCCCAGACGCCAGTCCGGCAGGTGCTCTATATAGAAAATACCCCTATGTTCGTCCGGATCGCTGAGGGTTTGGGGATTCGAAGCATTCTTCACAAGGATTACAGGTCCACATGCGCGAAACTGGCTTCGTTCGGATTGCATAGCCAAGACGGTCTGCCGCATTCTTGGTCTTGTCTCAAAAGAGGAGAACTGAATGATCACAAACACTCTATCCCCTGAACTGCTCCACAAGATGGATGCCTACTGGCGCGCCGCCAACTATCTGTCGGTCGGCCAGATTTACCTGTACGACAATCCCTTGCTCCGGGAGCCACTGAAACTGTCGCACGTGAAACCGACGCTGCTCGGGCATTGGGGCACGACGCCGGGGCAGAACTTCATCTACGTGCATCTGAACCGGGTCATCAAGAAGTATGACCTGGATATGATCTACATCGCCGGCCCCGGCCACGGCGGCCCGGCGCTGGTGGGCAATACGTACCTCGAAGGCACCTACAGCGAAGTATACCCGAACATCACTCAGGATGAGGCCGGACTGAAAAAACTGTTCACCCAGTTCTCCTTCCCCGGAGGGATTCCCAGCCATGTCTCACCGGAGTGTCCCGGGTCGATTCACGAGGGCGGAGAACTTGGGTATTCGCTCAGCCATGCCTTCGGGGCCGTGTTCGACAATCCGGAACTTGTCGTCGCCTGCGTTATCGGTGACGGCGAAGCGGAAACAGGTCCATTAGCCACCGCATGGCACTCCAACAAATTTCTCAATCCGATCACCGATGGAGCCGTGCTGCCTATCCTGCATCTCAACGGCTACAAAATAGCCAACCCCACCGTCTCCGCCCGCATCGAGCACGAGGAACTGGAGCAATATCTGCGAGGCTGCGGCTGGACACCATACTTTGTGGAAGGCGATGAGCCGGAAAAGATGCACCAACTCATGGCCGGCATTCTGGAAAAGACCATCGAGGACATCCGGCAAATCCAGGAAAATGCAAGGAACAAGAACGACACCACCCGGCGGCGCTGGCCCATGATCGTGCTCAAGTCACCCAAGGGCTGGACAGGACCGAAGGTAGTCGATGGACTACAGGTTGAGGGTACTTTCCGAGCACACCAGGTGCCGCTCCTGATTGATGCCGAGCATCCCGATCATCTCAAGCAGCTTGAAAGCTGGATGAAGAGCTACAAGGCAGAAGAACTGTTCGACAAGAATGGCCGTCTCAACTCGGAATTGGCCGAACTGGCGCCTAAGGGCAACCGGCGGATGGGCGCCAATCCGCACGCTAATGGCGGGCTGCTGCTGCGCGACCTGCTTATGCCTGACTTTCGGAAGTACGCTGTGAATGTGCCGTCACCAGGATCAGTTCAAGCCGCCGACACACACGTGCTTGGAGAGTTCCTGCGCGATGTGGCCAAGCTCAACCGGGAACAACGGAATTTCCGGATCTTCGGTCCCGACGAGACGCTGTCCAACCGGTTGAACGCCGTTTTTGAGGTCACCAACCGGCAGTGGGAAGCCCGGACGCAAGAGAACGATGAGTTTCTTGCAACAGATGGCCGGGTAATGGAGATGCTGAGCGAACATCAGTGCGAAGGTTGGCTCGAGGGATACCTGCTCACGGGCCGGCACGGGCTGTTCAATTGCTACGAGGCGTTTATTCACATCATCGATTCGATGTTCAACCAGCACGCCAAGTGGCTGAAAGTCACCGCGGAATTGCCGTGGCGGCGGAAAATTGCGTCGCTCAACTACCTGCTCGCCTCCCACGTCTGGCAGCAAGCTCATAACGGCTTCACCCATCAAGACCCCGGCTTCATCGATCATGTGGTGAACAAGAAGGCCTCAATCGTGCGCGTGTACCTTCCGCCGGACGCCAACTGTCTGCTGTCGGTCTGGGACCATTGTCTGAGGAGCCGGCATTACGTCAATGTCGTGATCGCGGGCAAGTACCAGGCGCCCCAATGGTTGACCATGGATGCCGCAGTCGAGCATTGCACGCAAGGGATTGGCGTCTGGCATTGGGCCGGCAGCGACCAGGGCGCGGAACCGGATGTGGTGATGGCCTGCTGCGGCGACGTACCCACGCTCGAGACCCTGGCCGCTGTTTCCATCCTCCGCCGTCATCTGCCCGATCTGAAAATCCGGGTGATCAATGTCGTCGATCTGATGAAGCTGGAACCGAATACGGAACATCCGCACGGACTGAGCGATAAAGACTTCGATGCGTTATTCACTAAAGACAAGCCGATCGTCTTCGCCTTCCACGGCTATCCCTGGCTGGTTCACCAGCTGACGTACCGCCGCACCAACCACGACAACATGCATGTCCGGGGCTACAAGGAAGAGGGCACCATCACGACGACTTTCGACATGACGGTCCTGAATGATCTTGACAGGTTCCATCTGGTGCAGGATGTGATCAATCGCCTGCCGCAGTTGGGCGCCAGCGGCGCCACGCTGAAGCGGATGGTTCAGGACAAACTCATCGAGCACAAGCAGTACATCGACAAGTACGGCCAGGACATGCCGGAAATCCGGAACTGGAAGTGGAACGACTGACGCCGCCTTCGGCAGTGAGGCTGACGTGCTGGTGGCACAGCAGGGTCTGGCCCATCCCGTCAGGTGCGACGGGGCTGCGCCCCGTGGCGAATACAGCGCTGCGATGGAAAGGAATATAACATGACAACAAGTATCCCGCAACTCACTAGACTCGCAGCGTGGCAGGCCCTCGAAACCCATTACCAGAAGATCCGGGAATTACATCTTCGCAAGCTCTTCGCAGACGATCCAAAGCGCGGTGAGCGCCTGACAGCTGAGGCCGTCGGCATCTA
Source organism: Ignavibacteriota bacterium (assembly GCA_963849385.1). Taxonomy (GTDB): domain Bacteria; phylum Bacteroidota; class Ignavibacteria; order UBA10030; family UBA6906; genus Fen-1255. Next base: position 343,793 of record CAWKHH010000005.1, read on the forward strand.
CTTTGATTATTCGAAGCACCGTATCACCGACGAGACACTCAGGCTGCTTCTGCAATTGACGGAGGAGTCTGGTCTCCGGGCGCGCATCGATGCCATGTTCCGGGGCGAGAAGATAAACGTCACGGAGAAGCGGGCCGTTCTGCATGTGGCCCTGCGCTCCCCCAAAGGGCAGTCCATCATCGTCGACGGCGACGACGTCGTGCCCCAGGTGCACGCCGTGCTCGACAAAATGGCCGAATTCTCCACCCGGGTGCGCAGTGGAGAGTGGAAGGGCCACACCGGCAAGCGAATCCGCAACGTCATCAATATCGGCATCGGTGGGTCTGACCTGGGTCCGGTCATGGCGTATGAGGCATTGCGGCACTATAGCCAGCGCGATCTGATCTTCCGTTTCGTTTCCAATATCGACGGGACCGACTTCGCCGAGGCCACCCTCGACCTTAACCCCGAAGAGACACTGTTCATCATCTCGTCGAAGACCTTTACGACCCTGGAGACAATGACCAACGCGCACACAGCCCGCGACTGGGCCCTCAAGACTTTGAAACACCCCGCTGCTGTGGCCAGGCATTTCGTCGCGGTTTCAACCAACGCCGGGGAAGTGGCGAAGTTCGGCATCGACACCGCAAATATGTTCGAGTTCTGGGATTGGGTCGGCGGGCGGTATTCAATGGACTCGGCGATTGGCCTCTCGACGATGATCGCGATTGGCCCCGACAATTTCCGTGACATGCTCGACGGCTTCCACCGGATGGACGAGCATTTCCGCACTGCCCCGTTCGAACGCAACTTGCCGGTGCTCATGGGGCTTCTGGGCCTCTGGTACAATAACTTCTTTGGCTCACAAACCACGGCGGTTCTTCCGTATGAACAATACTTGAAGCGCTTCCCTGCGTACCTCCAGCAATTGACGATGGAGAGCAATGGCAAGCACGTCAGGCTTGATGGCACTGAGGTCGTCTGCCAGACCGGGACCATCTACTGGGGGGAGCCGGGTACCAACGGCCAGCATTCCTTCTACCAGCTGATTCATCAGGGGACCAAGATTATCCCGTGTGACTTTATCGCGTTTGTTCAGCCGCTGAATCCTCTCGGCCGCCACCACGACTTGCTCTTGGCCAATGTGTTTGCACAGACGGAGGCACTGGCCTTTGGCAAAACGCCGCAGGAGGTCCGGGCCGAGAACACACCAACATGGCTGGTGCCCCACCGAACCTTCGAAGGCAACCGTCCATCTAGCACGATCCTTCTGGAACGGCTGACCCCTATGGCACTGGGGAAGCTCGTCGCACTGTATGAACACAGCGTCTTTACACAAGGCGCCATTTGGGACATCGACTCATTTGACCAGTGGGGGGTCGAATTGGGGAAGGCGCTTGCCGCACGCATCATCCCTGAGCTTGAAACTGGGGACGAAGGCGAACCCAAGCACGATAGCTCAACCAATACCCTGATCCGGCGCTACAGGAGATCCAGGGAGCTGTCGCACGGGTGATGAAATCAGTCCGTCGATCGTGCAGTGATGGCCTCGGTCTGAGCGGAATAGTGCGCAAGAATCATCCGACGAAAGCGATCTGCGCTAAAGCACACAAACCCGGATCAATTTGCACAATTCATCTATTTCGCTTGGGACGAACTCCCCGCTTTGACACCGGCGGCATTCCTGGCCGACACCATATCCATCTTCCCCCCCTCCGGATTCCAGCCGTTGAGAATCTCATTGTCCAATTCACGGCGAAGTCGTTCAACGAAAGCAGCCTTTCTACCCTTCTGGAATTGCACAATCGCGGGGAATACGGTCCGTTGTTCCATCGCGATATGTCTCAGTATTCCACTCCGAAACGCATCGTATGATACCATATCTATTACACCGGATACAGTAGTTGCTCGATCCAGCAATCCGTCCAGCCGATCGTGATCTGCAGCGAGGTACTGATAGATGCTCTCTGCCATCGGGATCCTCTTTCGAGATTTGTCAAGAACATGATCTGTTTTGCTACCCTTCTGCACCGCGAGAGAAAGTTTCTTCCTCGAGTTCGATAGCTTTCGGGAAGAGGATATTGTTTTCCAAGTGAATGTGCTGATGGAGGTCACCTTCGAACTCTTCAAGCTCCCGGTACGTTACACGGTACGTTTCGCATGCATCTGACGGAGGCGTGAAATCCCCGGTTGCGCTCCGGATGAAGGAGAGGGCTTCTCCGGCCGACTGGTGTTCGACTTCCATCATCTGGATGGGACGACGAATGGTATGGAACATCGGCCGGGTTGCCGTGCCACCGTTCTTCGAAGCGTCGACAAGGCTCTTTATGTAGGGGAAGAGGACGACCTCCTCCTTCTGCATGTGTTGAGTCAGCTCGTCTGCCACCAGGTGAAAGCGACCTGCAATGCCGGACAGTTCTGGATGATTCTTGCCATGCACCGAAACCAGTTTGTCAAGGTGGGTCTGGATTAGCGGAAGTGCCCGGCGAACATACCGGTGATGATTATTTACGATGTAGTCCGCCAGAGTGCCAAGACCCCATTCCCCGGGGCGAAAACTTCCCACTCCTCCCGCCGTCTCAACCTGCTGAAGTTCCTGGAGAATCAGTGCCGGATCAACCCCTTTGGGGGCACAGGCTTCGTCAAGCGTTCTATTCCCCCCGCAGCAGAAGTCGATTGAGTACTTCTCAAATACGGCCGCCGCCCTATGATCATTTCCGACAATCTGTCTAATCGTCGTCGCACTTGTCAGCTCCATGTCTCTTCTCCTCTTATGAGTTCAATACTCAGTGTATATTCTCTTCAACCCCATGGCTGTCGTCAGCCGATTCGATTGCTTTGTGCAGACGTTCGACATAATGGATATAACCAACATAACTGGCGACATAACGGCGGCCGGAATCTACATCCACAGGCTTGTACGTCTTCGTTTTCAGAACGTGTTGAAACGACTCCTCGAGTCCGTGTTCTAGCGCGACGGCTAGCTCTTTTGACAGATTCCTCACTGAATTGGCTTCCAGTGCGCGCTCAGCGGAGGCGATGCCGGGTTCGGGTTGCACATCCTCATCCTTCAAGCCGGTGTACAGTGCCCCCTCGCCTGCACGGTGAACGCGGACAAGAGTCTCGAAGAAATACCTGTCCGCAAGCGCCTTTGCCCCGGCTCCCAATGCCCGGACACCGAGGGCGCTCTCAAACGCTGAACGGATTTCCGGCTCGTACGTCGGCTTTACCCAGATCAAGGCGTAGCGAATATCCTCGCTTTCCAGAGCCTGTCTACCCGCCTTCACAACCGGCCCATTCACCGTGTCGCAATGGGCCCACGTTTGTGTTGAGAGTGCAAGAAGAGCAGCCGCCAGACCAGCAATTCGAAGCATGCTTTGATTTTTCATGAAGATCCTCCATATCGGATTTGTGAAATACTCCTCGAGCGGGTATGAGAATTGTATTTCAGACTCTTTTGTCTGATATTAGAACATCTCTAAGGTCTCAAATGGTTCCCACTTTCCATGCCTAGGAATTACCGAGAGATCCAGGACCGCTGACCATAGCCCCGGCTTCCTCTGGAATCAACGATCAGACATCATCCGGAGAGGAAGACGATTTGGGTGATTGCTAAACTTCGCAAGTTTTGGCGCGAGCAGGACCGGCGCAAATCTCTCCTACCACGCACCGCCACACCCAACGGAGAACGCAGAATGCAATCTGTTTTGAGGGTTTTTCGACCGACAGATGTGGGAAATGATAGCAACGCGCGCACTGGAAGGGTACAAACAAGGGACAGTCGCCTTTTGGGCGACTGTAACCCATTACTAATAAGCATGTTATCGCTCCGCGAGCAGGACTCGAACCGGAGGAGAGCGCACCAACAAGGCGAATCTGAGCGGCTTTCGGCACTTCAGTCGCTCAGATTTTCGCCTTCTTCGCTATTTTGAACTGACAAGGGGACAATTAGGGGACAGTCGAATTGAAGGATGAGTTGAGATTTCTCGGGACGGGAAAGGACAAACTGACAGAGAATACGCTCGGCTCATGGTGCGGATGGCACGTAACAAGTGCCAGCCGCTGAGCCGATGCTGTTGCTTTCTCGCAGACAATGGACAGGCATGCAACAGCGAACTCGACTCACAATGCACGCCGGTGATTCATCACGGAGGGAATAATTCATTTGGACAAGGGGGATGAGCTTTCCAGAGCGGAATATCGGCGCCTCAAACGTCAGATGGAATAAATCCCCCCCACGAGCTGTCCCAACCATACATTTCATTGAAACGTCCCCCTGGAACGACAAAAGGAACACCACGGATGCTGCCATCCGATGAACGTCGGAGAGCGAGAGAGAGAATCCCATGGCTGCGGTCGAGGCTCCGGACAAACGCAGCTCCAGGACGAGGAGAAATAGTGTTCACCCGCACCCTCCAGTCCGGGTGCTTGACACTAACCGACGTGAAGAACTCCTGCGCCAGAGCGTCTGAGGAAGGAACGTAGACGTACCGGAAGAGATCCGTGCTTCCAGCCTTCTGATCGTCGATGAGTCGTGGCAATCCTTCTTCATCGACGGTTCGGGTGAGACCATCCCAGAAGAATTCACGAATGCAACGCGAAACTCTGCTGGCGGGGTGCTCAAAGATCCGGTCAGGCCTCATCCACGCGCTGTCGAGTCCCTTTTCGTTTAAAAGCGTGAGTTCCTGCAGCAGGTTGGCCAGAGGAAATGTGCCGGCAACTTCACATTTCTCCCCATCGATTGTGGTAGACCAGAACACCTTATCGCCCCGATTCGTCCCTCTGACATACGGATCATGAACGGTGATCTTCCGATCTTCATCGGTATCTTCGTTTTCGAGGAGATCTCGAATCAGTTGGCGGGGCACAACGTGAAAACTTGGAGTGAGGGTCTGAGCCCGTGTGAACACAAACGTTCCGAGGAGGGAGAGAGAAACAAGTGCTGCGAACACTGCCCGATCATGCGCTGGGAGCTTCACTGAACGGTCATCATGGCAAAGAAGACTCCTTCGGCATCGTATTCTCGTTAAAGACAGATATTGCCGGGTAAATGTCAAGAATAAACATTTTGACAATGAAGAGAATGGAGGAAGACATGGAGCGTTTGCTCAGATCGCACGCTACGCACCGGGTAAGCCGCCGGCTCATGTATGTCTGCTCGGAACCACAAATCACTCCGGCCGCCTTTTGCCACACGAGCTGGAACTGCCTCGGCAGTGCTGATGTTAAAGGAGAACGGAACCTCCAGGTAGGGCAATGACACAGTTCAAAAAGAATTCGATAGGCCGGTCATCTCTGCGGTGAGATGAAAACGGACAGTGTGCATGGTTGAATTCAGGTTTTGCACGAAGCTGGATCAGACCCTTCTCCTCGGCATAAAAGCGCGATCGATCCTTGAGCTGCTCGAGGGAATTCGCAGTGCCCCGCGATCTTCAATATACTACCATACGCATCGCTTTCTTTTGGCCCACCACTATCTTACGCCGGAGCCATCAAACGATTTTGCGTACTGGGTGACGGAAGTCCTCAATGACGCCGCGCTGGGAGAACGTTTATCCAGCATTGATATTGTGGGATTCCACACAATCACGGATCTGCAAACGCACCTGGTCGAGCTCATGGAAAAACATCTCCAGTCCGGGCTGAAGCTGCGGGATTGTCCTCCCGGGGAGGAGTTTCATTTCATGGCGTCACGCCTCTTTGTACTGCAGACCTCCCTGGTGGCACATACACTTGGAGAATTCACCGAGCATCTCAAACGTGTTAGCGTGGCTTCACTCTATTATCATGTGTTCGATGCCCATTTGCGATTAGAAAACGGCGAGAACGACTTTTCGCAGTGGTTTAGGGCTCTCTCCATGCCCGCCCTTGCAGATGAAGTACTCAGAGTGGACCCGTATGCGTACACACTCGAAGGTTTGCGCAAAAGACTCCTTGTGCTCGTAGGCAGGAATGACAAACATTGACGATTATGCGGCTGTCGCTGGCGCAGCAACCCTTGACGAACTCCGCCTCCTGGCAAAGCATCTCCAGGGACGGACAATTCAGAACATCAATTCAACAGCGATTGGAGGCGGCGTCGCCGAAATTCTTTCGCGCATGGTGCCGCTCATGAAACAACTTGGACTTCAGGTGCGCTGGGATGTCATCAAGGGAGATGAGAAATTCTTTGTGATTACAAAGAAGATTCATAACGCACTTCATGGGGTGGATGTGCCCCTGAGCGAGGAGGAGATGGAATACTTCCTGACTGTGGATCGAGACAATGCAGCGGAAATGACATTTGGAGAATTTGTCGTGGTTCACGATCCGCAGCCGATCGCACTCGTCGAGAAGCGCTCAGCTGCGGGGGGAAAATGGATCTGGCGATGCCATATCGATTTTTCCAACCCCGACATGAAGATTTGGAATCTTCTGAAGCAGTTCGTGCGTCAGTACAACGCAGCAATCTTCTCGGCGCCCGCTTTCTCCCGACGTCTCCCCATCACCCAGGTACTGATATCCCCTTCCATCGATCCGCTGAGCGACAAAAATAGAACCCTTCCGGAGGAAGCGATTCAATCCGTTTTCGACCGTTTTGGCATCGACCGCTCCAGACCTATCGTCACTCAGATATCGCGGTTCGACTTTCTGAAAGATCCTGTCGGCGTGATCCGGGCATACACAATGGCAAAGCGGCACGTGGATTGCCAGCTTGTCCTGGCGGGTGGAGGGGCAACTGATGATCCGGAGGGAGCGGCAGTTCTGGAAGAAGTAAAGGCGGCGGCCGGAAACGACAAGGATATCTTCATATTGCTCCTCCCCCCGGCCAGCGATTTGGATATCAATGCCTTGCAGCGGGGATCAACGCTCGTGCTTCAGAAATCCCTTCGCGAAGGATTCGGCCTGACAGTCGCTGAAGCTCTCTGGAAAGGCAAGCCGGTCATTGCCTCAGCCGTAGGCGGCATTCCGCTCCAGATCACGCACAACCACGGCGGTATCCTCACGCACTCCATTGAGGGCACGGCCCATTGGATTAAACAGCTGATCCGCGAACCCGACCACGCCAATCGCCTCGGCCTGAACGGCCGAGAACACATTAAGCAAAACTTCCTGATTACCAGGCACATCCGAGACTACCTTCTGCTGTTTATCTCCCTGGTTCACGAAGGCGAGACCGTGTATCTCTGACATGCGGTTCACGTTGAGAAAGGAGATCCGCAATGACAAACACGTCCTCCACCTACCGAAGGCTGGTGATCGTCTCAAACCGGCTGCCGTTTGTGGTGAGTCAGGAACAGAATTCGCTGGTGTTCAAGGAAAGCGACGGAGGGTTGGTCACAGGGCTTCGCACCTATCTGGAGTCTCTGCAGCCCGGGAGCGGATCCCTTCAGGAGCACATCTGGGTCGGTTGGCCGGGGAATACAATCGACCCCCCATTACAGGAAGAGCTGACCGCCACCGCGCGCGACTCGTTCCATTCGGTACCGGTTTTCCTGACGCATGAGGAAATGGAAAACTTTTATCACGGTTTCTGCAACTCCACCATCTGGCCATTGTTCCACTATTTCACCGCTTACTCGATGTTCGACGAATCGCAATGGGAACAGTACCGTCTCGTCAACGAAAAATTCTGCAAAGCAGTGCTGGGTGTCCTGCGCGAGGGAGACGCGTTGTGGATCCATGACTATCATCTGATGCTTCTCCCGGAAATGATCCGTAGAGCTTTCCCCAACGTACCGATCGGCTTCTTCCTCCATATCCCCTTCCCTTCCTTTGAGGTCTTTCGACTCCTCCCCAACTCTTGGCGTCGACAGATACTCAAGGGACTTCTCGGCGCGGACCTCGTCGGGTTCCACACCTATGGTTACATGCAGTATTTCCTCCAGTGCACCCTCCGCCTCCTTGGCCATGAGCACAACCTTGGCCAGATCCTCCTTCCCGACCGGATTGTCAGGGTGGAGACACTCCCAATGGGAATACACTTCGAGAAGTTCAACAACGCCATGGACGACCCCGAAGTGCGGAAGGAAACGGATGTACTCGCGTCGTTGCTCCCTAACGTACGCGTAGTGCTATCAGTCGACCGGCTGGACTATACCAAAGGGGTACTCAACCGCCTCCGCGGTTTTGAACTGCTCCTGGAGAGCAACCCCGAATTCCTCGAGAAGGTCGTATTGATCATGGTCGTCGTCCCATCTCGCATTGGGGTAGAACAATATGACCATATGAAGAGCCAGATCGAAGAGCTCATTGGAAAAATCAACGGCAGGTTCGGGAAGATTAGTTGGACACCGATCCTCTATCAATACAAACACGTTTCGTTCGGGCCGCTCGTTGCGCTCTATAATGTCAGCGACGTGGCCCTGGTCACCCCCCTACGCGACGGGATGAACCTGGTCGCAAAGGAGTACATTGCTTCACGGAAAAAGATGACGGGCGTGCTTGTTATCAGCGAGATGGCCGGGGCTGCTAAAGAACTCGGAGAGGCTATTATCATCAATCCCCACACCACGCTGGAGATTGCTCAGTCGTTGAAGGACGCACTTGCCATGCCTGTGGAGGAGCAACGGCGGCGGAATCAGATCATGCAGAAGCGGCTGCGAAGATACGATGTGATTCGGTGGGCAAGCGATTTCATCAATTTGCTGTTCGCGACGAGAGAAGCTCAGGGAGCATTCGAAGCCCGGCTTCTTGCCGATGGGGCACATGCTGGTCTCCTCGAGAAGTACCACGAATCGAGAAGACGCCTCCTCCTTCTTGACTACGATGGTACGCTCGTGCCGTTCAAACCTGAGCCACAGCTCGCGAAGCCCGATCGTGATCTCCTCGCCCTTTTACAGGCCCTTTCGGAAAATCCGCGGAATACCGTTGTGCTGGTCAGTGGACGCGATAAAGAAACGCTGGCAAGGTGGTTCGCCAAAACGCCGTTACACCTCGTCGCAGAGCACGGGACATGGATCAAAGAAAATCTCGGCGAGTGGGAAATGCTCAAACCACAGTCCCGGGAATGGAAGGACCGGATCATACCCATTCTTGAGCAGTATGCGGATCGCCTGCCGGGTTCGTTTATCGAAGTGAAGGAATACTCGGTGGTATGGCATTACCGGAATGCGCACCCCGAGCAGGCCCAGTTGCTGGCAGGTGAATTGACGGATCATCTCGTGACCTTCACCGCCAACATCGACATTCAGGTGCTTCGGGGAAAGAAAGTTATTGAAGTCCGTAACGCAGGCATCAATAAAGGAGTCGCCGCACGACACTGGATGTCGAAAATGGACTATGAGTTTATCCTGGGGATCGGTGATGATTGGACCGATGAGGACCTCTTCAAAGTCTTACCAGAGTCGGCGTACTCCATAAAGGTAGGAATCGCAAACAGTCATGCTCGGTTCAATCTTCGTGGCATAGACGATGTCCAAGATCTGCTAAAATCTCTGAATGTGGGGAACGATAGCATTCCCGCTGAGGTTGAGCCAAACCGGTCTGCGGCAGAGGACAAACGGGACCGCAGGCCGCAGCGTGGTTGGCGGCGCCGGCGCGGCACGGCCGTTGCATGGTTGTTCGGGTTTGCCTTATATCCAGTTGTGAGACGCATCTTATCCGGCCTCAGCTCCTCAGTCCGTCAAACGAAGGCCGATGCTCAGCAGTAGCCAAGGAGGAATGGATCCACCAACTTCTCAGCAATATTCTCCCCGTTCATTCGGTGAAAGATCGTTCACGATTTGCTCGGACGAGAGGTGACGGCTGTCGCCGATGGACCGCTTGAAGCCGGCTCTCACTCCGTGGTTTGGAATGCGTCCTCGGTCGCAAGCGGAGTCTACTGGGTAAGAATGGTTGCTTCTGATCATCTTGGGGGGTCATCTACACCAAGTCGAACAAACTCCTTCTGATGAAGTAGCTTCTGGAGGTCCCACATTATCGCGCCCGGCCGAGCAATCTGTCGGGCGGTGTGTTTCAATGGAGCGCGACACCAGAGCATACTATTCAGGTCCGGCACAATCGCTCGTCATGTGGGAACCAGACTGAGCTGGTGTTCAATGAAGTCGATTCACGACCGCTTCGCGTGATTGCTAAACTTCGCAACCTTGGGCGCGAGCAGGACCAGCGCAATTCTCTACTACCGTAGACTACGATACTCGACGGAGAACGCAGAATGCATTCTGTTTGAGGGTTCTCAACCGACAGATGTGGGAAATGGTCGCAGAGCACGCACTAGAAGTGTACAAACAAGGGACAGTCGCCTTTTGGGCGACTGTAACCCCTTCAATATAAACATCTTAGATGCTCCGCGAGCAGGACTCGAACAAAGGAGAGCGCATCAACAAGGCGAATCTGAGCGGCTTTCGGCACTTCATTCGCTCAGATTTTCGCCTTCTTCGCTGTTTTGAACTCACAAGGGGACAATTAGGGGACAGTGAAAGAATAAAGCGTCATGAGCAGCTCATGACGGAAAAGAGCACACACATTCAAAATGACGCATAACTCAACATACGGCTGTTACGGTTTCTGATGATCGTCTAGAAACTCCTTTACGTCATCTCAAGCCGTGCCAGCCGCCGCAAGGTTCCCTCGCCCGCGCGGCATCGTGCTCCGCACTGGAATACCGTTGCACGGAATGAGCAACCAGGAAATCGCCCAACGGTCACCCATGCACTGTCCATCGCCTGTTCCTGCAAGAGTGTGAGTTCCTGGAGCAGGTTAGCCAGAGAAGATGTGCCGGCGACTTCACACCGCTCCCCTTCGATCGTAGTAAACCAGAACACCTTGTCGCCCCGCTTCGTCCCTCTGACGTACGGATCATGAATGGTGATTTTCCGATCTCCATCGGTATCCTCGTTTTCGAGGAGATCCCGAACCAGCTGACGGGGCACAACATGAAAACCTGGTGAGAGAGTCTGAGCCCGTGTGGATACGAAAGTACCGAGGAGGGAGAGAGAAACAAGTGCAGCGAGCACTGCCGGGTGATGAGTTGGCAACTTCACTGAACGGTTATCCTCATTCGGCTGTGGAAGTGTGATTCGCAATTGTGGTGGCGGTCCGGTGCGTCACTCCTTCGTATTGTCTCTGTCGTTGGGACGGTTGCTACGCGAAAATATCCACTTGACTGCCTGCACCATCCGCCAGATAAGATTGGAAATCGCTCCTGACAGGCTCTTGGCGTGCGGTTCGTAGTTCGTTTCCACGTCATCCATGTTCCCCCCCAGAGTGACCTGCAGCGATGCGGACTTTTTCATGGAGAGAATCTGTGAAGGATAGACGCTATGGTGGCCTGTCATCAGGAAACTGATGACACATGCAACTGTCGCATAGGGAGCGAGTTGTGGTCCGAACAGTTCGACGGACATGATACTCGCTGCGATGGGAGTATTTGCCGCCCCCGCGAGGACGCTCGACAGCCCAATCGCCGAAAACGTCGCGACATTCAGCCCGGTCATCATGGCAAAGAAGGCTCCTGCTGTAGCTCCCATGAAGAAGATGGGCGTAACAATCCCCCCGCTCCCTCCGAACGCAAGCGTCACACTTGTGAATACCGGTTTCAACAGGAAGGCATACCATTCAACATTTTCGCCACGAAGGCAGGCTTCGATGGTAGTCAACCCGAGTCCGAGATAGCGAGTGGAAAAGACCAGGGCAAGCACGACCACTACAACTCCTCCCACAAGACCCTTCAACGGGACCCACATCCGCAACTTCCCAGACAGGCGATCACCGAGCTCCAGCGCTTCAATGAGTAGCCACGAGCACAAACCAAAAAAGATGCCGGCAACAATAACAATCGCAAGAAAACCCTCGCTAAATGCCGGCACTAAGTTGATAGGTTGATGGAAATAGGTGACTCCAAGAGCGGCGGAGACCTGATATGCTGTTATGCCTGCAATGAACGAAGGGAGCAGGACATCATAGAGAATGGCCCCAACGAAGAGCACCTCCACGCCGAAGATGGAGCCCGCAATCGGTGTTCCAAAGACTGCTGCAAATCCTGCGCTGACCCCGCAGATGACAAGCTTCTTCCTATCGCTGTCTTCAAATTTGATGATGTCTGCGAACAATGAAGCGAGTCCTGCGCCTATTTGCGCGCACGGTCCTTCCTTGCCGGCTGACCCTCCCGTCGCAAGCGTGATAACCGTTGCCACGAGTTTTACGGGAACAACCATAAGGGGGATCTTGCCCGAAGATTTGTGAATTGCCTCGATCACTTTTTCCGTACCATGGCCTTCGGCATCAGGCGCAAGAGTCTTGACGAGCAGCGAACTGGCGAAGAACGCTACAGGGAGAAACAGGAACGAGTACTCAAACTGGTGCATCCCTCCGGTGGCCCACGCAAGCACCTCGAGAAACGCACCTGTAGATAAACCGACGATTGCCCCCACAATTGTCGCAAGCACAACCCATTTCACGATGCTGATGAACAGCACGGTATGTTCTGTGATCTTCTTTCTCATGATGGGAATATAGCACCTTTCGTGCTGAAACAACAGGGTTTGAAGTATCCGGAGACGATATCCGGAGACGAATGTCCCGAGCGGTCACCTCTTCTTTGTCAAGTGAGCTGTGATGCGTACGAGGATTCGTAGCGTTATCCAAAGGGGCCCCTTATGAAACTCTTCCTTTCGGGAAGGAACAGCAAGCATCGCGAGCATCCGATGCACTTCGTCGACATCTTTACAATTGTACTTCGCATGGCTGCGCGCAGCACCCACTTTAATTGAATATGCCCAGTCGGGAAGAACAGCAAAGAGATCCTCATCGGTTCTATCATCACCGATAGCCAGGATGAAGTCATACTCTGTTTCAGCGATCAGCTCCCTGGCGGTCGTCCCTTTGTTGATTCCGGCGACACGCACTTCAACCGCTTTGTTGGCCTGTATGATCTGCACGTCGACATTTCCGGTAAGCGCGTTGAGATTGTCAATCAACTCGTGGGCGACCGGCTCCCCCTGGTCCGGTTCAGCGCCGCGGTAATGCCATACCAGGGAGTATTCCTTCTCTTCCACCGATGCTCCCTGAAGGCGATCGGCAAAGAGTTTCAATATCGGAATCAGCCGGTGCTTCCAATCTCCCGTGATGGCTTTCATCACGCGCCATTCGCTTCCAGCGGCCCTGGCAAAAAAACCATGCTCGGCAACCATGTGAATGGGCAGAGATCCAAACCACGCTTCCAGCGTATGCCTATCTCTGCCGCTGATAAGCACTACGTGGTTGGCACGATTCTCTGCCAGCCTCTGGATGAGCGAAATAACCTTGGTTCCCGGCTGCGCTTGTGCATGATCCGCCACAAACGGCACAAGCGTACCATCGTAATCGAGCAGAATCAGGCGCTTCAGACTCTTCCGGTACTCTTTGAGGAGTAGAACTTGAGCTGCGTTACCGAGAGTCAGTGTTTCGAATTTCCTTGTGATGGATGCGGTATCAAGAGTCTCCTGAACGAAATCACCTGCCCAGCGATGCACGGTGTAGCGCTGCAAACGCGCCTGCATGATCCGTAACCGTCTGACCTGCTCTTCCTTCGGGAACTCCAATGCTACAGCTATCGCCGAGGCAATTTCGCCGCAGTGGTTGGGGTTGATGAGCACGGCCTCACCAAGTTCCTTTGCCGCACCTGCCATTTCACTTATAATCAATACACCAGTACCACTCGTCCGGGCTGCAATGTACTCTTTCGCCACCAGATTCATTCCGTCACGCAAGGGTGTCACCAATGCCACATCGCTCATGGCATAGAGTGCCACAAGCGGAATGAACGGGACATGCCGGTACTGATACACCACTGGCATCCATCCAAGGTTACCGTATTTGCCGTTGATCCGTCCGACAAGTTCCTCTAGCTGACGCTTCATCAGATCATATTGGTCTACGCCGATGCGTGAAGGCACAACAATCAACACAAGAACGACCTTGCCGTGCCATTGGGGGTTCTGTTGGAGGAACAAATCAAATCCCTCCAGCCGATTCAGTATTCCTTTCGTATAGTCCAACCGGTCAACAGAAAGAACGACCCGGACTTCGCCAAGTGATGCTCGAAAACGGGCAACCTCCGACTGCACTTCCGGCGATATGGCTGCATTCGCATACCGTTCGTAGTCGATTCCCATTGGAAAAGTGTCCGCTTTGATGCTTCTGTCAGGAAGGAGTATCTGCCCCATGTTGTGGCCATGCCCCAGTATGCGCAGGACACTTTGCAGGAAATGCTGTGTGTATTCGTAGGTGTGAAAACCAACGAGGTCCGCTCCGATGAGTCCATCAAGGACCTCCTTGCGCCACACGCCCGGTAGCAACCGGAAAATCTCGTAGGAGGGAAAAGGAATATGAAGGAAGAAGCCCATCTGAATGGACGGCCTCCGTTCTTTCAAGAGGCGTGGCAAGAGCATCAAATGGTAGTCATGAATCCAGACCAGGTCATCCGGCTTCAGCACGTCGAGAAGAGCGTCGCGGAATCTCTCGTTGACGCGCCTGTAAACCTCCCACATCGCTTCATCATAGACGGCAAGCGAGGGGAGAGAGTGGAAAAGAGGCCAGATGGTTCTGTTGCAGAAGCCCAGATAGAACTGGTCCATTTCCTCCTGAGTGAGGTACACCGGGTATGCTCTGTGCTCTGTCAGGACTTTCTCTGTGATCCCCTTCTGCTTTGTTACATCGACGGTTGCACCCGGCCAACCGACCCATAGATGTTTCTTCTTGAAGAGTGGCAACTGATCCAGAGATGAAAGAAATGACGACAACCCGGTCACCAGGCCACCTGTCGTCTCCTTGTACCGTATCGAATCGCCGTCCACCTCCACAGAAACCGGAAGGCGGTTCGACACTATTACCAATCTTCGCACACCATTCGTGGATCGCATGTGTTCACCTCCTACGTAATCTTCTCTTTACACAAGTAACACGGCGCACGCCACCAAAAGATACCCTCTGCACTCTCGAGACATGCGCCGTCCTTGAGACAGCAGGAACAAGCGATCTAGAAAAGCCCAATTGCCTTTGCCACAAGTACGAGGAGACCAAAGCCAATCGCACATAACACAAAAATAGGCGCCCACGGAGGAACCGAGACTTCCTCTTTTTCGTACCAGGCCGGAGCAGGTGCGCCTGTGGGCTTGGTGGGATTCACGTTTTCTGCCCCTGGATTCAAATGATGTTCTTCCTCAATGGCAATTCGATGTGCAGATTTCTTATGTGACATGGTGAAGCCCTCCATGAGTGTGCAGACCCTGGGGGGGCATGTCCGTTCGCGACAGCGCCAACTTCAACGTCATGACGCAGCGGCCGCAATGGGCAAAGCACCCATCCAAAATGGTCGCGAGGATCTGTTCAGAGACACGTATTGACGAAACGAGAACTCAGAGGGCGGGAGGAGCGCGAGTACCGCAAGCGAGAACAGGAGACGAAACGAGTGACGGATAAAAGCTTTGTACAAGGCCAATCCGGAATTCTTCAGGCCGGCCGAACTCGGGTTGATCGACAGGGATCATCGGCGACACTACAACCGGCTTGACCATCGGCATGTGCCGCCGGGGGGAAATTGTCGGAAGAACAGGAGCCTTCGTCTTCCCCTTAAAATCACCATATGCCTTCTCTCCAGTGCCAACAAGGGGAAAGGCCGCGCCGGCTAGCTGCGCATACGTTCCCCCGAGATAGAGGAACGCAAGCATCAGCACCGCTATGATTCGCATGAATTTCATGTTGGCATCATCACATTCTCAACTATTAACTAAGCTTCTGACAAGTAGAATGTCAACCAGAAGACTCTCTGAGAAGTACAGAAGCCGCAATGTTCGTATTCCAACTTGGAGATCGTCAAAAAAGAAAGACTATCCGCCACATGTGCTCACATACGAGAGGTCGAGATTTGTCTTCCAAGAGTCACTCTCAGCAATGCAAAACCCAGCAACCCCGCGAGCGAAGAAGCAACCAGAATGGCGATCTTCGACTGTTGAATAATTGCTGGATCCTGAAATGCGAGCAGTGTGATGAAAATCGACATTGTGAATCCAACACCTCCAAGCACTGAAACAGATGCGATCTGGTTCCACTTCAGCCCGGTGGGCAAAGCAAGAATCTTCAGCTTTGCACCAGCCATCGAAAATGCAGTGATGCCTATCGGTTTCCCAAGCATCAGACCTAATGCGATGCCTATGCTGTTGGGCTGCAACAAAGTGGCGTACCAGCCGGGAGCAATGGCCAGACACGTATTGGCAAGTGCGAACAAAGGCAGCACAACGAACGCCACGGGATAGTGCAGATAATGCTGTAGGCGAGAGGAGGGTGAATATTCATCGCCTTTGCCGAAGGGAATGAGGAATGCAAGAATTACACCCGTTATCGTCGGATGAATCCCCGCAAGGTGAACGAAGTGCCACAGGAATGCGCCGGCAGCCAGGTACAACACCAGACTCTTGATCCTGAGACGGTTGCATACAAAAAGCACACCGATGATAAACAGTGCAACCAGCAAATTGAGCATGGAGAGACTGGATGTGTAGAACACGGCGATCACGATGATCGCCCCAAGATCATCAATAATTGCAAGTGCAGTCAAGAAAACCTTCAGGGAAAGGGGCACTCGGTTGCCCAGAAGAGACAGCACCCCCAGTGCAAAGGCGATATCAGTAGCCATGGGAATGCCAATTCCGCGTTGTGTGCCCGTTCCGACATTCACCGAAAAATGGAGAAGCGCCGGGACAAGCATGCCGCCGATAGCTGCAACAATGGGTAACAACGCCTTTCGAGGGGCCGAAAGCTCACCCACGTAGAGTTCCCGTTCAATCTCCAGCCCGACAAGGAGGAAGAACACTGTCATCAGACCGTCATTGATCCAATATGAGAAGTCCTGACCAAAGAACGGCAGTTGCCAGATCGACATATATGATGAACCAAAAGACGAATTCGCCAATGTCAGAGAAACGATCGTACACACGATGAGGACAATCCCCGAAGCTTTTTCGGTCCTAAGGAACTCGATGAAGAGTTTTGTCATGATTAGCGTCGCGGTGTGTGATTTCCCACTCGAAACCCTGCCTCTCCCTTATTCTCAAAACCGCTGCGCATGCCAACAGAGCGTACGCGATCGACTCTTCAGGCATGCATCTCCCCCGCTCGAGCACGGGTGAGCACCCTAGAACAGCCCGGCGACTTTCGCCACAAGGACAAGGAGACCGAGTCCGATTGCACAAAGCACAAAAATGGGCGCCCAGGCGGGAATAGACGGCCCGTCCGAAGGTTGAGAGGACGATGAAGGGCTGCTAGCAGAAGTGACTGAGCCTGTAGATTTCGCACCTAAATCCGAGCGACTGTTCGACTCGGAGCCATCGTGATGCACATTATGTTTGTGTGCCATGTTCTTAGTCTCCATGAGTTTCTTGTCTCCTGCTCCAGGCGGGCAGAAGGTGTGCTATGCCATTCTGTTTGTCAAAAATGCAGAACGGCAATATGGGCAAAACCTGGCCCTGTGGCAGCAAAGGTCGTGTCTTTTGAATCAACAAGATGGGGAAAACAACATCTCAGCAAATCGGGGGGGACCGATCGTCGCGGCACAATGAGGAATAATGAACGGGGACGCAATGTAAGATCGACTGCAGGAGGACTTTGAACTGTTCGTGGTTACAAAATTCAGGCTGCTCGACAGCGATGATGGGCGATACTGTGATTGGCTTTACCAGTTGCATGTGCCGCCGGGGGGAAATCGTCGGACGAACAGGTTCCTTCGCAACGCCCCTGAAATCACTATAGGCTTTCTTCCCCGTCCCAAGTAGGGGGAAAGCCGCGCCGGATACCTGCGCATAGGTTCCTCCGAGATAGAGGAGCGCAAGCATCACCATCGCTGTGATTCGTATGATTTTCATATTGGCATCATGACACCGTACAATAAGTAACCCTTTGTTCCGGAGAATGTCAAGAAAATCCCCTTCAAAAAGGGGACCTCGTCAACTCTAAATAACGGGGCATTTCGAGATTCTTCTTGCGGAACCTTCTCAAAAATGGCTGATATCAGCTGTCACGACTGCGATTTCAACCAGATGCTCGAGTGCATGCTCAATCATGGCGCGCCGGACACGATCTGGGATTTTGACTTCGATCACCTCGTCCGGCGACAGATTGCGTTTGGATTTCACTGTTTTGGTTGCACCGCAGGGTCGGGGAACAGATGTGGAGGAGCCGTTGTCAAGTAGCGCCGAGAACACGAAGCGGAAGCACAACCAACCATTAGGATGATTTTCGTTTTCTTCGTTTGGATTGTCTTGCCTCCTTATTGTAGGCCAAAGCGAGTCTGACCAACGAACCCAAATCTCGTCCTGTGCTTGTTCCCTCGGGACCCACAAACACGAAACCCTTCATTGGTCTCCCAGTGAAATCCATTTCCCGGCATCCCTTCCTCTTGAGTGCATCTTCATGTACCTCGGGATCGATACGAGCCATGAGATCTTCTTTGAGAATGCCAACACACATCTTTCCGTTGACCATGAACGTGAGCCCTCCCATCATTCTCTTTTCTTCAATTTTGAGATCAGACGGAAGGAGTGCGCGCAGGATCTTTTCTCCGCATCATGAGGCCGCGAGCAGGACCAGGGCAATGCTACCGCACGAAATACGATGAAAACCCAGAAAACAACGGGGAAAGTGATTCATCTTTGGAGGTTTTCAAACGTTGGGGGAGGAAAAAACCTCGAGGAAGAGCAACTAGGGTACAAATACGGGACAGTCGTCTCTTTACGTCAAAAGCCCCTTGATATTCAAGGGGCTTTTGCTCCGCGAGCAGGACTCGAACCTGCAACCCTGCGGTTACGGCAGCTCCACAGCTTTCACTGCGGTCCGGACTATCTCATCACCCTGCGATCCGTCGTCCCGCAACGTGGGACTCCTCTCTCAGGGCGTCGGGCGCTTGTGGGGCTTATTGGTGAGCTCCTCATCCCCTAGTCTCTGCACGTTCCCCGCTACCACTTCTCTCTTCGCGGGGCTTCGCTCAGGGTTGCCATGTCACACTATTAGTGAGATGTAGGGTTCCCTGAATTCACCCGATTTTTCAATCCCGATTACTCGGGAAAGCTGCCAATATGCTTGACAGCCGCATGCTCTACCATTGAGCTATCGCGGAATCTAGATCAGCCTTCCTTACAGCCGCATGTGGAGTCCCGACAATCTTTGTCGGGATTGAGCTGTTACAGAAAGCATAATAATATAGCTATCCACAGAGAAAATGTCAACCATATGAAACGAAAGCCACGGGGGGAAAGCCACGGGTGATCCAGAACAGATCCGTTTGCTCAGGCGTTGACTTCAAGCCCTCTCTTTGAGCCTAACCAGAGCTCCAGGAGCCCCAACAGCAATACAAGAATCGCCAGAATATACGGGACGATATGGTTGATCTCAAAAAGCACCCCTGCAACGACCGGAGCGACGACCATGCTGGCAGACATGATCGCTGACAGAATCCCGATCGTCTCCCCCCGCCGCAACGGGCCGGCGCTTCCCGCAACCTGACTCGTAACAACCACCCTTAGAACTGCCTGCCCCGTGCCCAGCCCGATCAGGCCGACGTAAAATAACGGTAGTCTTTCTACACCAATGAAGAGAAGCGCGACCATGAGAATTATCAGCATAATTACCTGCAATCTTGCCTCATCAAACATCTTCAGCCAGAATCGCTGGAGAAGAAACGCCTGATTGATGACAACAACCACACCCACTACCGCAAAAGCCATCCCCGTCGCGAATGCGCTGAAACCGAAAACGTCTTTAACGAAGAGCGCAAATACTGATTGCCCGATCACGAAGGCAAGGGCAAACGTCGTCCAGGTAACGTACAGGGGACGCAGGGGTTTGTCCCGCCACGCACGGATCAACGGCGACAGCGGATGATAATTCACCAACTTGTCCGAGGTGCGGTTATGGTTCGATTCCGGCAGGAAGAATATCGCACTCACGGCATTCACTGATGCCAGAACGCCAGCAATCCAGAACGGGAAGACGTGTGAGACTTTGCTCAGCAGACCGCCCAGGATGGGTCCAAGGAGGAAGCCAACTCCGAAAATGGCGCTTAGGATGCCAAGGTTTCTGGTCCGTTCCTTTTCGTCTTTGGCGATGTCAACCATGTAGCCCTGTGCACTCGTGAAGTTGCCGGCTGCCGCTCCGTCGATAATGCGACCCAGGAAGAGCATCCAGACAGCCGTCGCACTGGCGAAGACGAACCAGCCGATCGCTGTACTGATGATACTCAAAATGATCACCGGACGACGGCCGACACGATCAGAGAGAGCCCCGAGCAGTGGCGCGCTAAGGAACGAGAAGAACGAGAAGGTTGCGAAAAGGAGCGTCACCACCGTGGCAGACACCCCGAATTCCGTTGCGTAGAACGGCAGGATCGGGATGACGATCCCGAATCCGACAACGTCGACGAGTACCGTAAAGAAAACAATATAGGTTTCGCGGCGCATATCGATTACTTCCTTCCCCTTCCGGCAAGCTCTCGGGCGATATCCGTCAGATCCACCCCCTCGGCTTCCCACATCACCAACAGATGATAGAGCAGATCGGCACTCTCCCACAGAATCTCCTCGCGCTTGTGATTCTTGGCCGCAATGATTACTTCGCCGGACTCCTCGCCGATCTTCTTCAGGATTCTGTCAATGCCACCGTTCAGCAATGTTGCCGTATAGGAGCTCTCCGGCCGATCAACGTTGCGCTGATGTATG
This sequence comes from Ignavibacteriota bacterium, assembly GCA_963849385.1. Taxonomy (GTDB): domain Bacteria; phylum Bacteroidota; class Ignavibacteria; order UBA10030; family UBA6906; genus Fen-1255. Next base: position 364,438 of record CAWKHH010000005.1, read on the forward strand.
CGTCTCGCAAGTCCCCCTAGTACCTCACCAAGCGATCCCGCGTCCGCATCACGCCGCAGAGAAAATGATGCGCTCTCCTGCCCGTCGGAAGGCAATGGTGGCTCGATTTCATTATGGAAACAGGAATACTGCCCCGTGTGGCAGGCCACACCCTTTTGCCGCACGCGTAGAAGAAGCGCATCACCGTCACAATCCAACCGCATGGCCACAACCGCCTGTGTGTTCCCCGACGTCTCTCCTTTGTGCCAGAGTTCCTGTCGGCTCCTGCTCCAGAAATGCGTTTCACCGGTCACCAGCGTCCGGTTGAAGCTTTCGCCGTTCATGTATCCAAGCATGAGCACCTCCCCGCTCTCTGCATCCTGCACAATCGCAGGGATCAGACCCCGCTCATCGAAACGCATCTGGTCGAGATTCATCGTACCGGAACTCCCTTGGTTCTCAAGAATTCTTTGAGCTGCCCTATGTTCATGTCACGCGAATGAAACAGCGAAGCAGCCAGTACCGCGCTGGCACCTCCGGAAGTGAGAGCGTCGACAAAATGCTGCAGTACCCCCGCACCTCCCGAGGCTATCACAGGAATCGACACCGCTGACGTCACCGCCCGAAGAAGATCAATATCATACCCAATCTGGGTTCCATCACGATCCATGCTTGTCAGAAGTATCTCCCCGGCCCCCCGTTGTTCAACCTCCTTCGCCCAGTGAAGCGCATCCCGCCCGGTGGCCTCGCGACCACCGTAGATGAAGACTTCCCACCCCTCTCCCCCCGTTTTGCGGCGGGCATCAATGGCGGCAACTACACATTGAGTGCCGAACCGCTCCGCCGCTTCCGTCAACACCTCCGGCCGCTGAACCGCGGCCGTGTTCAGGCTCACCCTGTCAGCACCCGCGTTGAGCATATCACGTACATCCTCAGCCGTCCGGACTCCGCCACCCACGGTCAAAGGAATGAAAATGTTGTCGGCCACAGATTCAATGACGCGGATCAGACTCCTGCGTTCTTCATGCGATGCCGTGATATCAAGGATCACCAACTCGTCAGCACCTTCATCATTGTAGAATTTCGCGTGAACCGCCGGTTCGCCCATCTCGCGAATATCGATGAAGTTCACCCCCTTGACGACTTTACCGTCACGCACGTCGAGACAGGGAAGAATGCGTTTGCGTAGCATAGGGCTAAGGTGTCGGGTCCGGGTCGTGGGACTGGGGTCTGGAATCAAACGAGCGGATCAGGGAGCGCAGGTCGATCGCACCTTCGTACAACGCTCGACCGATGATGACACCGATGAGATTACTGTGCTTCAAGCGAATCAGGTCCACCACGTCTGCCGCAGACGAGATGCCTCCGGAGGCGATGACATCCAAGCCTATTGTGCATAACTCGCTCAAGGTGTGCAAATCGGGGCCTGTCATCATCCCGTCGCGTGCGACGTCCGTTTGAAGTATCTCCTGCACCCCCAGATCCCCCAATCGCGCAGCCACCGCGACAACCTCCATATCGGTGACGTTTGTCCACCCGTGCGTCGTCACCTTTCCCTCCACGGTGTCCAGCGCGATGATGCACCGCCCGGGGCCGATCTCCTCCAGAATTCCCGGCAAAGCGGAAAGATCCTCGAGTGCAAAGGTGCCGAGAACAACCTTTGATGCACCGGCATCCAGGGCTTCACTGATCGCCTCAACGGATCGCAGTCCGCCGCCGAACTGCACCGCCACCCCTGTGCGCTCGACAATCTTGCGGAGAACCTCAAGATGAGCAGAAGAACGCCCGAAGGCCCCATCCAGGTTTACTACGTGCAGGCGGCGTGCTCCCTCCTCTGCCCAGCGAAAAGCAACTGCAACGGGATCTGCGGAATATTCGGTTGTCGATGCATCCCGCCCCTGCCGGAGCCTGACACATTTGCCGTTTTTCAAGTCAATGGCCGGAATGATTTCCATGAGCGTATCGTTTTCTTTCCTGCAGCCCGTGTCATCCCCTCAAACGGGATGGTGTGTGATTCTCACCGGTACTGAGCGTCGCCAAGTGCGGAGAGGAATGACCTGAGTAGAGCCAACCCAATCTTCTCTGACTTTTCCGGATGAAACTGCACTCCGTACACATTGTCCTTCTGTACCGCCGCGGAGTAGGTCACCCCGTACTCAGTCGTGGCCACTGTCCACTCGCCTGAGGGCGCATAGAATGAATGTACGAAGTAGAAGACACCCCCGCCGTCAGGTAAGACCGGCGATGGTTTCGAGGACACCACGTCGTTCCAGCCGATATGCGGGACATGCAGCCCCTCGGCGAACCGCTTCACGTTCCCGTGGAGGATGCCCAGCCCCCGTGCGCCCGGCGATTCTTCACTCTCGTCAAACAACAATTGCATCCCCAGACATATTCCCAGAAGAGGACGCCCTTGCTCCACGTGATGCATCAACGGCGTACGTAGTCCAAGACCGTCAATCCGCTTCACCGCCTCCCCGAACGCACCTACACCGGGGAGAATGAGGGTCCCGGCAGCTGCAACCGCCTCACCGGAAGCAGTGATCATTACCTCCTCACCCAGCGATTCGAACGCCCGCCGGACATTCCGGAGGTTCCCCATTCCATAGTCAACGACGGTGATCATAGCACACCTTTCGTCGAGGGAATGCTCTCCCCACCGGTGATTCTTACCGCATCCCGTACGGCCCGGCCAAATGACTTATACACCGCCTCCAGCTGGTGATGGGCGTTTTTGCCGTAGAGAAGAGCCACATGCAGGTTCATTTTCCCTTCGTTTGCCACCGCCTGGAAGAATTCCCGTGCCATTTCCGTCGGGAAACCGTTAATCATCTCACGCGAGAACTCTCCGAGAAACACAAAGTGCGGACGACCGCTCAGATCAATCACTGTACGCGCCAGAGCTTCATCCATCGTGACAAATCCGACCCCGAACCGCTCGATGCCGCGTTTCTCGCCAAGCGCTTCGAGCAGCGCACGGCCTAGTGCCAGGCCGACATCTTCAATGAGATGATGCTCATCGACATGGAGGTCTCCCTCTGCCGCAATCGTGAGATCCAGGCGGCCATGCTTGCCGATGTGCGTCAACATGTGATCGAAGAAACCCAGGCCCGTCGCAATGGTGGTAGTTCCTGTCCCATCGAGATCGAGCGACAGTGTGATTCGCGTCTCAGCTGTGTTTCGCTGGACACGGGCAGTGCGGCTCATAAGGCCTCCCGAATCGCATTCAGGAACGCCGTATCCTCTTCGGGCGTTCCGGTGCTCACCCGCAACCCACGCCCGAGCAAGGGGTATGAAGAAACATTTCGAATGAGAATCCCCTTTTTGAGGAGCGAGTCAAACACTTCCGCCGGTTTCCGCCGGAGGGTTTCGAACAAGAGGAAATTTGCGGATGAGGGATACACCCTGCATTGCGGTAGTTTCTGCAAACCGGTCTTCACTCTCTCACGCTCTTCTATAAGGGTGTGGATCCACCCTTTGAGTTGATCCCAACGTTCCACGAGGACCTCCGCTGCGATCAACGTAAAGATGTTCACGCTGTACGGCAGTTTGATTTTGTTCAGCTGGCGTGCAAGATCCACGGGCACAAGTGCGTACCCGAACCGGAGACCGGCCGCGCCCATGGCTTTTGAAAACGTCTGCAGAATGATCAGCCGGTCATAGCGCATCAACAGGTGACGGAGCGATCCGGGCGCAAAGTGTACATACGCCTCATCCAGGACAACAAGGCCTGCGGTTTCCTCAATAATGCGTACAACATCCATTTCGGGCATTAATGTTCCGGTGGGATTATTGGGTGAGCAGATCACCACCAATCGCGCTTCTGTCCGCCGGGCAGCGGCAATGATCCCGTCAACATCAAACCGGAAATCGGGGGTCATCATCACTTCTACGACGTCGGCCCCAAGGCCGCGGGCGAGTATCTTGTAGAGCGTGAACGTCGGCTGACTGATCACTACCGTCTGATTTCGTTCAAGCGCGGACATGAAAATAAGCTGAAGCAGATCGTTTGACCCGTTCCCTAACATCGTGCCGTCGGGCACCCACCCGGCAAACCGGGCAATAGCATCGATCTGCCGTTGCGGAACAAAGGCCGGATAGCGCGACCATGCCATCACCCCGAGTTTCTCGAGGATTTCCTCCTTGACGTTCTTCGGCAACTCATAGGGATTCTCGTTCTGGTTCAGTTTGATCCGGTGGGGATACTGGTGCAATGTATATTCATCCAGCGAAATGATCTCCGGTCGAATGAGTTCGCTCATCGCATACCCCTCCGGATGTGGACGGATGCCGCGTGGCCTGCAAGTCCCTCAACCTCTGCCAGAACTTCGATATGGGGCGCCAGCTCCAGAAAACGTCTCTTTGTACATTCAATAATATTGGTGAACTTCATGAAATCAAAGACGCTCAGTGCGGAACTGAACCGGGCCGTTCCGGAGGTCGGCAACGTATGATTCGGCCCCGCCATGTAGTCCCCCAACGCTTCCGTTGACCACTCACCCACAAATATCGCCCCCGCATTGGTAATCCGCCCGACAACACGGGAGGGAGCGCGCACCAGCACTTCGAGGTGCTCCGGAGCAAGCGCATTGGCGATCTCAACGGCAACATCCAGATTCTTCACAACTATGGCACACCCGTTCTTCTCGAACGCCGGGCAGGCAATAGCCCTGCGCGGAGCATGTTGCAGCTGGCGGTCAACCTCGCGTGATACGCGTTCGGCAAAGGCCTGCGACGTTGTGATGCACACCGGGGTAGCAAGCTCATCATGCTCCGCCTGGGCAATGAGATCCGCAGCGACAAATGACGGGTTCGCGGAGCCATCGGCGATGACCACAACTTCCGTAGGACCCGCAATCATGTCGATACCCACCGTGCCGAATACCAGGCGCTTCGCAGCCGCGACGTAGGCATTCCCCGGACCGGTGATCTTGTCGACAGGAGCGATGGTCGCCGTGCCGTACGCAAGTGCACCGACCGCCTGTGCACCACCGATGCGATACATCTCTTTGACACCGCATGCGTGAGCCGCGACAAGAACCTCCGGCAGAATTTTGCCTTCGGTATTGCACGGAGTCACCATAACAATCTCCCCGACTCCTGCTATCGCGGCGGGGAGCGCATTCATCACCACCGTCGATGGATATGCGGCTTTGCCCCCCGGGACGTAGATCCCTACACGCTTCAACGGCGAGAATCGTTGCTGCAAACTCATCCCCTTCTGCTTCATTGTCCAGGACCGCGGAAGCTGGCGCTTATGGTACCGTGTGACGTTGGTGATGGCTACGTTGAGTGCTTTCCGGAATTTCGCATCTGCCTGGTTGTAGGCTGCGACAATTTCCGCCTCCGGAACCCGGAGTCCGATCGCATCAATGATCGGACAGTCCAGTGTCCGCGTGAACTCCAGCACCGCGCTATCGCCTTCGGCGCGGACAGCATCAAGGATCGAGCGCACCCGGCTTTCGATGCCGCTATCCGGTTCGCGGCCGTGTGTAATCCGGGCACGAACCTCCTCAGGATTTTTGTCATAGTCAATGATGCGCATAGATCACTCCGTCGAGGTCTGCAATCAAACGCTGGACGGCTTCGCGTTTGGTCTTCATGGCTGTACGGTTGACGATGAGCTTGGCACTCACCTGGCCCACCTCCTCGGTCACCGTTAAACCATTCTCTTTGAGCGTGCGTCCGGTCTCCACAAGATCCACGATCGCATCGGCGAGCCCCAGTTGCGGCGCGATTTCCACCGATCCTTCCAGTTTAACGATGTGCACATGGCTGTTCCGCTCGGCAAAAAAACGCTCGGCTGTTCGCGGATACTTCGTGGCAATCCTCCAGTGAGCGCCTTCAGTCAACGGACGATCTGATGGCGCAGCCACCACCAGGCGGCAGAGGCCGATGCGCAGGTCGAGAGGTTCGTACACGTCGGGCTCGAACTCTCGCAACACGTCGCTGCCGGCTACCCCCACATCCGCAGCACCTGACTCGACATAGACGGGGACGTCAGCCGGCTTCAGTGAAACGAATGCAAATCGACCTTCGCGGTCGGGAAATGTCAGTCGTCTGGAAACGCCGGAGAGATCGACGCCAATGCCCGCACGACCGATGAGGTCAAGCAGCACGTCCTGAAGACGACCCTTGGGCAGCGCAAAGAGCAAAGGCTCCATTAGATCGCCTCCAACACAGCATCCATGGCGAACGAAAAACCCACAGCGGGGAGATCGACACCGAATTCCCTCAAGAGCGTGTCGTACCGCCCGCCGTTCCCGAGCTCCCGGTGTGCTTTTGCGCTGAACAAGGTGAACATGGTTCCGGTGTAATACTCCATCTCGTCGATTTCCGTCAGGTCGTACACAATGCGGTCTTCCCAACGCGCAAGGGACCTGCCCAGAGTGCGCAAATGAGCGATTGCCGCCTGCGATTCCGGCTGCGTCATCGCATTATCTGCGGCCTCGAGCACCGAAGCGTCACCGATGCTTCGCGCAAGGAGCTGCAGTTGACGTTCCGTCTCCGGCGCCGCTCCCTGATTGCGCAATTGATTCGCAAGACCACGCGCATCCTTGTGATCAATGAATGTCTTTACCCGATCGCGGGCGGAGTCGTCAAGCTGCAAGGTCGATATCACCCCGCGAAACACATCCGTATGGTTCAAATGGATGCGCACATCCGGACACCCTAGTCTCTCCAGACAGCGCATGGCCAGATCGATTGCTTCGGTATCGCCTGACACACCAGCCGTGCCGATCAATTCCACACCGACTTGCCAGACCTCGCTGTAGCTTCCCCGCTTTTGATCGGGCCGGCGGAACACGTCGCCGCTGTACCAGAAGCGCTGGGGACCGGAGGAGCTTCTGAGCCGTGTTGATACAATGCGGGCCACGGCCGGGGTGAAATCGGCGCGGAGCGCAAGAAGGTGATCATCGCGGTCGATGAATTTGAATGCCCGCTCTCCAATGCTCTGCTTGCCGAGTGTGTAGGTATCAAGAAACTCGATGGTCGAGGGCCGGACTTCTTTGTATCCGGCAGCACCGAATTCCGCGGCGAGAACCGCCTCTGCGCTGCGCCGCCGATCGGCGTCCTCGAAAAGCAGGTCCCTGAATCCTGAAGGAAGACCAGGTGATGATCGAGCCATGTCAGCTATACTCCATCTGTCTTCATGTGGAAAGAACTTCGAGAGCTCCTCGAATGCCCCCGAGCTTTGGAGCATTCGAGTGCACCTGGGCCGAAGGGGAGCAACGGCGCGAGACCGATACGTGCATTTCCAAAAGCAGAAAACCCCTCTTGGTGTTCCAAGAAGGGCTTCGGGAAAAAATTCACCGTCTACCGGTTCTTTTTAGCCACCAAGAGTTCCGCGCACCGCGCAATGATGCCGGTGATGGTGGTGAAAAAGAACCGTGTTAAGAGTGTTTTCCATGACTTTTTTAGTATACAAAATAGAGCGACAAGAGTCAAATGGTGCGGAATCCCATGTCAGACACACAGGACATCCCATGTTGTCACTTGTCGATTCCGACCAGACCTCACAATTCGGCGCTCACACCAATCGAGGGCAGAAGCCCGATCGAGCTTTCATCCATTTCCACCCGCTGTTCGCGGGCGTTCCAGCGGACCGATCCCGAACGTTTGTTGTTGTAGATATTCTGAATGTCCACGTACGTGATCAGTGTCCATGCCTCAAAATTCCAGCGTCTGTCCACCCGGATATCCAGGGCATGGACGGCGGAGGTGCGCTCGCTGTTATACAAGGCAACATTCTGTGTCCCGTTGGCGTTGAACGGCGTGAAGGGGTGCCCGGTCGCATAACGGAATTTCATACTGGCTTCCCACTTCTCGTTGAACTTGTAGCCGGCACTGAGATTGAGAATCAACTCCTGGTCGAAAGCGCCCGGGCGTTCCACTCCGTCGATGGAGGTGTAGCGGCTCCGGCTGAGCGTAAGGCTGGCAAGGCCGTAAAGGGGAATATCCGAGAGCTTCTTCTGAAAAAGGAATTCCACACCCAGAGCCCTTCCCTTTCCCCAACTCACCAGTTGATCCAGTCCGAATGAGGCAAAATTTTCGTCTGAGCCCCCGAATCCCCCGCCGGTATTCGCGAGCACGAGATACTCCCGATCGAGGCTGGCGGGGTAGTTGCTGTAATTCTTGAAGAATCCTTCGATACGGAAACGGAGATCATCCCTGATCAGGTGCTCAAAACCGAGAATAAACTGATCTGCACGTACATGCGTCAGATTCCGATTGGCTTCATTCGCAACGAGCCAGATGTAGGATGGGCTCTGATAGTAAACCCCCGCACTGGCGGTGACCGTACTAAGTGGTGTAATCTCGTAGATCAATGCCGCACGGGGGGCGACAACGAATTTCTTCTCAATGCGGTCAAAGTAGTCTCCCCGGCCTCCCACGATCAGCGTCACATTGTCCAATACTCTTTGCGTCAACTGGAGGTAGGCTGACCCCTTGGCACCGGTGGTCCGATAATCCTGAACTCCGACACTGAGAGTATCGCCAAACGGGGTCACAAAACCCGGAAGTGCGAGATTGGCATTGAAGTGTATGAGCTTTGCTTGAGCACCGAACGATATTTCCATCTGTTCGCTGCTCTTGAGCGTGACATCGGTGCGCAGAGAGGTTTCTCCCTCTTCCGATCGATTACTGAATATCGGCGACAGCAATGAGTCGCGCTGTATTCCATTGTATTGCACGAAGGAGCGACCAAGGGTGAATGTGGCATACCCGTGGGTAAAGAGATGCCTCAACGAGGCACCCGACGCGTACTGACGTTGTGCAGTCCCCAGCACACGGGAGTTGCTGAACCGATCATCGGCGTCTTTGTTGATGAAAGTCACGTCATCGATTGCGCCGACAGCAAGAAATGTCAATTCATTGCTCCTGTCGATACCATAGTGCGCCCTTCCAAGGAAGTCCCAGTATTCCGGCACAAAACTGAAGCCAGCAGCCTTGAAAATGATATCGAGATAACTGCGACGGGCGGAAAACATGAGACTTCCGCTCTGCGAAAACGGTCCCTCAACATTGAGGCCGAATTGTGAGGCAGACACCGTGGCCTTGCCTCCAAAACGATCAGTACGTCCATCGCGAAGGTCAATGTTCAGAACGCTTGAGAGACGGTCGCCATAGCGCACGCCAAACCCCCCGGTGGAAAACGCGGTCTCGCGAACGAAGTCGAGATTGATGTAACTGAGCGGCCCACCACCGGCACCCTGCGTGCCGAAATGATTGATGTTGGGTATCTCGATATTGTCCACGGTGAACAGGTTTTCACTTGGCGCACCGCCCCGCACAACCAGGTCATTCCTCCCGGGCTGAGCCTGCGCAACACCAGGCAACACGGCGATCGCGCGCACGATGTCTTCAAAGCCGCCGGGAGACCGCCGGATTTCCTCGTACGACAGCCGCTGGACGCTCACAGGTGCGTCGGGAGATCGTTGGAAATAGCCTGCGCTTACTTCAACCCCTTCAATATCAATGTTTGATTGGTGCAGCTCCAGCAGCAACTCGACCGGGCGGGCCGCTGCAACTATCACGTCGCTCTGAACGAGCGGCTCGAACCCAATCAAGGAGGCACGAACCTGGTAAGTGCCGACAGGTATGTTGGTTATTACGAACCCACCGTTCTCATCCGCTGAAGCGCCAATCTGAGTGCCGACGATTTGCACTACTGCCGCGGGGAGAGGTTCCTTGGTGGACTGCTCGAGAATCCGCCCTTTCACGGAGCCCGTCTGGGAGTATGATGAAACCGTAAATGTTGCGTAAAGCAGTATCAGAAGGGTTGTTTTCATTTATCTCTTTGACTGACATCCAAATTAAGGCAAATATCGTCTAAATCGAACATTTCGAACATACATCATAACATGGCAAAGGGCTCAATTGTTCCGAAGAGAAAGCCACCGCCATTCGACGATTCTCAATTGGTCTTTTTCTAATCAGAGCCTTTCCTCCCCCGCTTCAAACGCCCACGCAGCTTCTTCCCCTCCAACCGTCGCGAGTTCGATGCTGCAGTCCGCCTCGTGGGGAGACGGTGCTTCTGGACTTTCAGCGCCTCGGAAAGAGCACGCCCCAACCGCCCGACCGCGATCTGCCTATTCTGCCACTGACTCCGGGTATCATCAACCTGGATTCTTAGTGTCCCGTTACCATCAAGCCGGTGTTCGAGTTTCCGCAGAAGTCGCTGACGTTGCACATCCGAGAGTGATGGCGAGCGCCGTATGTCGAACTCAACTTCCACACGTGTGGAAACCTTGTTGACGTTCTGCCCACCTGGCCCACCGCTTCTGGAGAACCTGAATGACAACTCCGACAACGGAATCGTCAATGTTGAATTCACCACAACATCATCATTCATGCGATCCGCCTTGCTCTTCGTACGTCTTCTCGCTATACTATTATGATACTGAGAATAAATCTACCTGACAACCCCGGCACTATGCGCACGGTTCTTAAAACCACCAACGGATATTCGGTGGAGATCGAACAAATAGACGGTCTTGGCGCGCCGTGGATTGTCCGCTCCTACCGTAAGCTTGCCTTCTTGCGCCGTAAGCTAAGTTCCGATTGGTTCCTGAACGAGGCACAGGCCAGAACCTTTGCCGATCAGCTTATCCAAGATTTTCAATCGCCACAAGCATCCCCTGCCTACATCCAGAATCGTAAACCTGGATGGACCCTGCACCGGCCTGTTCACTAATCCACTACGGCAGAAAACAACCGGCTCACCGCGATGGCTCAAGCTCCAACACTCGGCCTTCTCCGTTCGTACACGCGTTCCTTCTGGGTCGCCAACACCATGGAGCTGTTCGAACGCGCCGCGTACTACGGTCTGAATTCCGTGCTTGCCATCTACCTCACTGCAAGTGCAACCCAGCACGGTCTCGGCTTTAGCGAGGAATCTGTCGGATTCCTGCAGGGTCTGATCTATGCATGCACGTACGTCATCCCCATTCTCGGGGGCGCCCTGGCCGACCGCTACGGCTACAGGAAAATGTTGCTCGTTGCCTTCTCATTGCTGACCGCGGGCTATTTCATCAGCGGCCAGATGTCGACATACGGGCTGGTGTTCCTCTCACTTCTTGTCATGGCAACAGGAGCCGGCTTGTTCAAGCCAATCATCTCCGGCACCATCGCACGAACGACCACAGAGCAGACCTCCGGGTTCGGGTTCGGCATCTACTACTGGATGATCAATCTGGGGGCGTTTCTTGCTCCACTCGTCGTAACCGTTCTCCGCGGATTTTCATGGAGCCTGGTGTTCACGGCATCGTCCGTCTACTGTGCATTGATGCTGATACCGGCTCTGTTTCTGTACCGGGAACCACCCCGTCCTGCGAACACCAAGTCGCTCCGCGACGTGCTCACGGGGGCAGTGCGCGTGCTCGGAGACGCCCGTTTCATGCTGATGATCGTGGTCTACTCCGGATTCTGGATCCTGTACTTCCAGAATTTCGGTTCCGTCCTCTGGTTCTTGCGTGACTTCATCGATCCAGCACCCGTCAACCAGGCATTCAATGCGATAGGGATTCCACTCCGTTTTGATGCCGAGCATGTCACCGTTATCAACGCCGGAACAATCATCCTGCTTCAGGTCCTGGTCAGCCGCATCGTGAAAAATGTCCGCCCTCTCTACGCAATGGTGGGAGGCATTGGCATCGGTGTCGTTGGATTTGTCTGCCTCTCCTTTGCCGCAACCGTCTGGATATTTATCCTCGGTATCGCAGTGTTCTCGATCGGCGAGATGACTGCTCATCCGAAGTATTACAGCTACGTCGGAATCATTGCTCCGCACGAGAGCAAAGCGGTCTACATGGGATATGCCTTCCTCTATGGCGTCATCGGCAGTCTGATAGGGTCCAATCTGGGCGGAACACTGTACGAGGCATGGCTCAAGCCTGCTGTTGGAACCAGTGCCGCCTCGGGTGAGACGCGTGCATTCTGGCTTACGTTCGCGGCACTCGGGCTCGTTGCGATGATCGGATTGATGCTCTACAACCGGTTTTTTGCCGTGGATACTCCTGTGGCAAACCAACGGGCGCGCAAGATCATGACCGCCATCTACGCCATCCTGCCCGTCATCGGGGCATGGTTCTTCTTCCAAGGGATGTTTGGTGGACCCGAGCCCGCCTACAGAATGGTCGTTCAAGCGACTCTCATGATCGCACTCGGAGCAGGCGGACTCGCTGTCTCCCTACGCTACACTGCACGCTCACTACATATTTGACTCAATGCACAGCCGTCACATCTGATTTCTCAATAACCGGAATGGATCGCGAACATCGAAGGTTCGCACCAAGGTATCATTCAGGAGTACGATCATCGTCTCCATCACAAACCTCCTGGTCGACAAGACAACACGGCGGATCTCGGGAGGAGATGCAACCGTTTCAATGAACGGACAGACAAGCTCGGGCCGGGTCTACGCATTTGTCGGCACTGTGACATTCCTTGGTGCCCAACAGGCGACACTGGTCATCAGCGGGCGGACGTTCATTCTGGATCTTGCTCTCGGTACGGTCACTGCGACAGGAATGACCGAGAATGACAACTGATAACCTACAATTCATCAAGTGATGCCCCGAGCTGCCGGGGATCCGTGACAGGAAGCCGGCACACAAAGGCTGAGCAGACGTAGGCTGTTGCCTTTTCTGCCGCCGGAGGGACCTGCCCGGCATAGGGAATGATCTCCGCGAGGTGATCCTGTTCATCAGGATTGACAGGGATCATGGCCGTATCCGGAAGAAATCGCCTGTCACATTCCTTCCACAACGCCTCCGTTGAGACCTCTCCTCTCTTCCCGACGATCACAACCTGCGACGGAGGATGGAGTAAGTGCATGGCAGCAGCCACCAGATATGGCATGATCGAGGGTTGTTTTTCCATCCATGGACTGAATGCATTCACGCTCGCCTCGGCTCTGTCCCGAAACTCATGATTGCCCGTCAAGGCACCCAGCCGCAGGAGATTCATGGCTGCGGTCGAATTTCCAGCAGGCTCGGCCCCGTCGTATTGTTCTCTTGTGCGCACGAGAATCGATGCATCGCGACCTGAGGTATCGTAGAACCCGCCTCGCTCTGCATCCCAGAAGAGTGATAGCTGGGTTTTGGTGAGGTCGATTGAACGTCGAAGCCATGCGGGATTTCCCGTCGCCTCGAAAAGGTCAATGAGCCCTTCTGCAAGGAAGGCGTAGTCTTCCAGGTGAGCCTCATGCTGTGCTTCGCCTCCACGAAATCGCCGATGGAGCTCTCCTGTTTCGGTGTCGTACATAGAATGAAAGATAAACCCCGCCGCCCGTTCTGCTGCTCTCCGGTAGCCGGCATTGGCCAAAAACCTTGACCCACGTGCCAGCGCACCAATCATCAAACCATTCCACGCGGTAATCACCTTGTCGTCCCTCAATGGTCGCAGCCTGGTATTCCTCAGCTCAAAGAGGCGACGGCGGGCGGTAGCAAGCCGGAGCCGCGCTTCGTCAACAGCCACTCCTGCAAACCGCGCCACCTCCTCCGTGCGTTGTGCACCGTAGAGGATATTGCGCCCGGTAAACTCATGCTGGGGATCGTGAACGACGTTTCCATCCTCTTCGAGTCCATAGGCAAAAGAAAACAATGCCCCATCCGACCCGAGATGCTGCATTACATCCTTGCGCGTCCAGACGTAGAAAGCGCCTTCGCCATACTCTTCCGGATTCTCAGGTCGCGGACTGTCTGCATCTTCCGCAGTGGCAAATCCACCTTCCGGCAACTGCATGTCCCGCAAGACATACTCGATTGTCTCGGCGGCGATTTCGCCAAAGAACGGATCCTGGGTGCACTGTGCCGCATCCAGGTACGCGCGCACGAGCTGGGCTTGATCGTACAGCATCTTCTCGAAATGTGGGACGCGCCATTCCGCATCCACCGAATAGCGATGGAAACCTCCACCCAGGTGATCGCGGATTCCTCCGTTCGCCATGGCGCGGAGTGTCCGGAGCGCCATCTCGCCTCCTGCAGCATGGGGTTTACGCTTGTAATGGCGGAAAAGAAACTCAAGCGTCACAGGCCGGGGAAATTTGGGAGCTCCCCCAAATCCACCGCACCTTTCATCAAATGTGCGCCGGATCTGATCGTAACACAGGTCTACCATTGATGACGTCTGCACCGACTGCGTTCCCACCGCTCCGGCCAGCTCACGCAGGTATGCGAGAATGCGTTCTCCCGACTCAAGCACATCGGTTCGCTTGTGCTGCCAGATGGCCTGTATGCGCCGCAGGATCTCGGGGAACCCGGCACGCTCATACCGGTTTTCGGGTGGAAAGTAGGTCCCGCCATAAAACGGCTTGAGATCCGGAGTCAGGAACAACGAGAGCGGCCATCCACCGGGGATCCCCATCGCCTGCAACGCGCCCATATAGATGCGGTCCACGTCAGGCCGCTCCTCACGATCGACCTTGATGGCAACAAATCCATCATTAAGCAATGCCGCGGTAGCGTCGTCTTCGAACGACTCGTGCTCCATCACATGGCACCAATGACAGGTGGAGTACCCGATGGAAAGAAAGATCGGTTTGTCTTCCCGGCGCGCCTTTGCAAAGGCTTCTTGTCCCCATGGATACCAATCGACGGGATTATGGGCGTGCTGTAGAAGGTAGGGGCTCTTTTCGCTTGATAAACGGTTCAGCCCGTGCGTTGGAGTCATTCCTGGTCCATTGCTGTGCGTGCCCATAAAACACAAAAGGGACCCCGTAAGGTCCCGGCTCAATTGACCATAGTCAACGGACTATCGTCAATCCACTAATTGGTTGTGGAGCTGACCGGGATCGAACCGGTGACCTCGTGAATGCCATTCACGCGCTCTCCCAGCTGAGCTACAGCCCCTTGATAATTGACAATTGCGGATGGAAAATCGACAATTGACCACGGAAAGATAAGAGAATAACGGTAGAGAAGCAAGAGACGGAAAACCGTTCCTTGAATTCGACTTCAGCGTTGAGTATACTATTGATGTCCCACCACAGGATACTCTATGAAAGATCTCGGCAAGGCGTTCTCCTTCTTCTTTAAGGACCCATCCTGGGTCACAAAAACGCTCATCGCAGCAGGGTTCATGTTGCTTTCCCTGATCGGATTGGGCATCCCCGTTCTTGCCGGCTACCATGTGCAAATAGCCCAACGAGTGATGAGACGGGAAGAGCATCCCCTACCGCCCTGGACCGACGTCGGTGTCCAGTTCATCGTTGGTCTCAAGTACTGCATCGTTTACCTGATCTATCTCCTTCCGGTCATACTCCTCTTCATCCCGGTCGTAGGGTTCGTCATTGCGAGTGCAGTGACTGATGACCCTGGCGTTCTGGGAGCGATCTCCGCGATTTACCTCATTGGTGTCATGTTCTTTGTGGTTCTTTATAGTCTCGCCCTCAGCGTCTCCTCACCGATCATATTGTATCGATTTGCACAGCAGGAGCGCATCAGCGATGCCCTCGACATCGGCGGTCTCTTCCGAGACTTCAAACGGAACTGGCAAAATACTCTTGTCGTAGCGCTTCTCACCGTCGGTGTTCATTCCTTTGCGTTCATCGGCATCTTCTTTTTCCTTATAGGCGTCTTTCTCACGATTTTCTACGCCTATGGCGTTTCGGCATATCTCGCCGGATTACTCTACCTCGAGCGTCCATCTCCGGAGGCCGCTCTATGAGCCGGTGGACATCGGCACTTGCAAAGTGTGCATTTGCTGTAGCTCTGCTTGGGGGAGTCGGATGCAAAGACCAGAACCCCGTCGACGGCGAGAGTCCATCGAACATCGTGTTTCCCATCTCGAATGTCAGTTACGGACAGCACGTGCAGCCGCTGTTCAACCAGGCGTGCAATTATGCCGGCTGCCACGATGACAGCCAGCATCAAAGCATGTTGAAGCTGACATCCTACGACAACTTGATTTACGGAGGGGCACTCGTTATTGTACGCAACAAACCCGACCAGAGCACACTCGTGTTGCGGATTCAAGGCACTGTGGGAACACGCATGCCTCCGAACGGCAATCCCCTGAACCAAAACCAGATCAACGGGATCCGGGCATGGATTGGAGAAGGTGCGCTAAACAACTAGCCCCTACACAAGCCGTGCATCGGCCCCCCAGAACAGTTTCGCCCGCAGAACATCAAAGTACGACCGGTCCTTCCTTTTTACCAGCCGTACCGGATAGTCGGCCTTCCTGACCACAATTTCGATCGGCGGTTTCAGCAAAGATTCCTCCTGACCATCGGCGGACAGGAGCACTTCTCCAGCCGTAGCCTCAACTGCTATGCGTATCGTACTGGTGGCCGGTATAACAAGTGGTCGTCCATTCAGCGTGTGCGGGGAGATGGGAGTGATCCCGATGACGGTACACGTTGGGATGACAATCGGACCGCCGTTGGAGAGAGCGTAGCCCGTGGATCCGGTCGGCGTCGAGACAATCAGGCCGTCGCCCCGATACGTCACTGCAAATGCGCCATCGATATGCAGCTGCATACTAACCAATCGTGACGAACGCGATTTATCCACTACGATATCGTTGACCCCGTGCACGGGGCTTCCGGATTGCGAAGGTACGTTTGCTTCGAGAACAAGGCGTTCTTCGACGATGAAGTTCCCGGCCAGGAGATCGGGGACTGCTTGAGGAATTTCCTCTGGTGAGAGTTCAGCTAGGAAGCCCAGTTTGCCGAGGTTGACCCCGAGAATCGGGGTTGCGCGCTCGCCGATCAGGCGCGCCGCAGAGAGGATTGTCCCGTCTCCGCCAAACGCTACCAGCATGTCGCCTTCATCAACACATCGTTCTTTGCCGGCAACGTTCTGTGTCGGAAGGTGGTAACCCGCGGACTGCAGAAGATCTGCCATTTGGCGATCAACGATAAAATCAGCCTTTGCCCCGGTCAGTGCGGCAATGAGCGGAGCTACGGCATCGCGCAAACCCGGCTTTTCCAGGTTGCCGATGATGGCAAATTTCATGACTGTTTCTCCTGAACGAATGCGAGCCGAAGTTCCTGGAGAATCTGCGTCAGAAGAGCATCTTCGTCAGCGGCCAGATTCCCTTTTGTCTTTGCCTGCAACGTATCGAGAATATCGATGGTGTTCTCCGCAGCTTCAAGGTTCTTCTCGATTTTCTCAGTGACCGGATGTTTCACTTTGCCGAGCTGCTGCATCGTCGCAGCGTGAAACATGATGATCAACTGGGTAAACAGCAGCTGGTGCTTCTGGGCAGTGTCCATCGCATCCTCCTCTGTACTTTGGCTTCATAGACGTTCAGGGTAAACTTCCCGGCGCCGCACTCCTCCGGCAACGCTCCCAGAGTTTGGCGTATTTCGTAAACACATACGCCGAGGAGAGCACGGCCAGAATGAACCCCTCCATGCCGTCCCGCCATCCGCCCCGCAACAGATACATCTTCACGAACTGAAACGGTGGGCGCAGCAGAAGGTCGCGCATTGTGAATTTCCTCCCGGCAGCAACCAAATCGTCGGCAGCAAGCGAGGTATAGCGGTTGAATTTCTGCCAGGTAGTGGTGCAGGTCGGGATCCGTAAAGTGGAGAAGATCGTGTTCGGTGGGGACAACAACGCCATCGATCTGCAATTGTTCGTGCACTTGCGTCTCGCTAAAGCGCGCTGTCCCCCGTCGGAACAACCGCACGACACGCCCCGGATACCATCCGCTGTGACGTATCCATCGACCGAGGAAATACGCGCGCCGGGCAATCGCATAGCCGTCCACCCCCCGCACGTCCGCCCGGATGATGCTTCTGATCTCTTCAGCGAGTGCCGGTGTAACACGCTCATCCGCATCAAGCCAGAGAATCCAGTCTCCTGTCGCCTGCCGCAGAGCGTAGTTACGCGCTGCCCCGTAACCCTCCCATGAGATGGTGAAGACTCTCTCCGTGAATGTTCGGGCGATTTCCACCGTCCGGTCGTGGCTTCCTGAATCTACAACGATGAGTTCGTCTGCCCATCGTGCACTGTCAAGGCATGGGCTGAGGTTATGTTCCTCGTTGAGGGTAAGCGTAATTACGGTCAGTGTGGCCATTGCATTCTTACCATGTCACGAAGGCTCTCCCGCCGCTGCATCCATCCTGCCGAGGGCCAAAGACATCCCGACGGTGACCCAGAGGAGGATAACCACCTCTTGATCGCCGAAACTCCATTCCGTCAGACCCATCACGTGAAATCCCACAAAAACGGCAAGAGCTCCCAACGCCACAGATCCGCGGAACCATTCATCCCGGACCCGTTTGAACATGCGCCATTCAGTCACAGCGATCTTTGTGAACAGTGCATACACAGCACAGAACCCTACGATCCCGAGGGTAACAAGTACCTGCAGCGGGACATTATGAAGATGGCCGTGGTGTTCCGGATTCACGACGTCAGCGTAGCGGTCGTAGAGTTCACGCAGGTCGATATCCCCGACGCCGATCAGCGGATAGTGCACGAAGATTTTGAGTCCTGCGGACCAGAGCATGATGCGCGAGGCATTTTCCGGATGCTCAAGATCAGTAATGCTTGCGAGTCTCTGCTGTACATAAGGCGGAGCGAACATCAGGAGCAGAGCGATCAGCAAAATCATCGGGATGATCAGCTTGATGTTTCGGGCCAGAGCAATGAACAGCAGACCGGCGGCGGCGGCCAGGTAAGCCCCCCGCGTCACCGTTGCATACAGAGAGATACCCATGGGGATGACAGCAAGGATGCCCGCGATACGCCACCGCAGCGGTGTGAGGGGATGCACCACAAATGGCATGGTCAGGAGCAACGCGATCATAAGCAATTCCGATGTCGTCATGTAAAACTGGAAGATCCCCAGGCGTGTGACGCCTTCCGGTCCGGCAAGCAGCAGCTTCCCCACACCGATCAGGGCAACAGCGGTCGCTGTACCGAGCAACGTCAGCATGACCAGCTTCCCCTTCCCCTGGGAGGTGACATGGGTGGCAAAGAAATAGACCACCCCGATCAAGAGCAGTCGTTTGGAGAAGAGGAGTGACTGGGAAACATTCTGGGAGAAGGCCGTGGAGAGGAACTCCGCCACAATCCACGCAAGAAAGAACCAGTCGTACGGAGCGCTCACCACTGCCCACCTGCGCTCCATGGCCATGAGAACGACCCAACAGATCGCCATCAGGCCGAGCGACAGGGAATTTACCGCGATGGAGAAGTAGCATGAGGCGAGAAACAGCAGCATCGCCCCGTCCATTATGCGACGTAGGGCAGGCATGTCAGATCCGGAACTGAAGGTCAAACAGTTTCTTGTACAGCCCCCCGCGTTTCTTCAAGAGATCCGTGTGTCTTCCCGTTTCCACGATCTTCCCCCCTTCGATGACGACGATCCGGTCGGCATGCTGTACTGTTGAAAGACGGTGCGCAATGACGATGGATGTTCGCCCGGCCATCAATCGCTCGATGGCCTCCTGCACCAGGATTTCCGATTCGGTGTCCAGGGACGATGTCGCCTCGTCGAGAATGAGGATGGGGGGATTCTTCAGGATCGCCCGGGCAAGGGCGAGCCGTTGCCGCTCGCCACCGGAGATCTTCACTCCGCGCTCGCCGATCAGCGATGCATATCCGTCCGGCATCTCGCTGATGAACCCATGAGCGTTCGCTGCCTTCGCGGCTTCGGCAATACGTTCGATCGGGCAGTCTTCCAGCCCGTATGCGATATTGTTTCGCACAGTGTCGTTGAAGAGAATCGTTTCCTGGGTGACGATGCCGATCTTCTCGCGCAATGACTTGAGCTCAACATCACGGAGCTCCAGCCCGTCGATGGTAATGGAACCACCTGTCGGATCATAGAAGCGCGGGACGAGATCCACGAGGGTGCTTTTGCCGGCTCCGCTGGGGCCGACAACCGCAACGACTTCACCTTTCTTGATCGTCAGTGAAATCTCCCGCAGCACCGGATCCCCTTCGACGTAGTGGAAGGACACATTCCGGAATTCGATGGAAGACTCGAAGGCATTCAGGCGCAATGGGGTTTGAGCATCCCGTATGCCGGGCTCCGTATCGAGGATTTCAAATACCCTTTTGCCTGCCGCGGTGGCCTCCTGGATGCGGTTATTGACCCCGCTCAGTTCTTTGATGGGCGGCATCAGCTGAAAGATCGCAAAAAGAAATCCTAGAAATTCGCTTGCCCTCAACGCCTCATGCTGGAGAACCTGCATACCCCCGTACCAAATGACCACAGCCCCGGCCGCAGCGCTCAGGAACTCCGTGCTGGGTGAGGCCAGATTTCGTATCCGGGTCACTCTCAGGATAGTATCGAGATAGCTCTGCCCTTCGCGCGCGAATTTTTTGTTTTCAAAATCTTCCATGCCGAATGCCTTTACCACCTTCACGCCGGAGATCGTCTCGTGCAGCACGGATGTCAGGTCAGCGATGCGTTCCTGCACCAGGCCGGATTCCTTGTGCACCCGGCGACCGATCCCGGCAATAATCAGCAACGCAAGAGGAAACACCACAAAGGCAATCAGGGTGAGCTTCCAGCTGATGACCAGCGTAATCGTCAGATAGACGGCGATCAACAGGGGTTCGCGGATCATCGTCTGAAAGGTTGCGGAGATTCCGGTATTGATCACCGGAACGTCATTCATGATCCGTGAGATCAGATTGCCTGTGCGTTCGTTGCTGAAGTACGCCAGAGGGAGGGCGTGGATGTGCCGGTACAATGCATTGCGCACATCGCGGATCAATCCCTGCTCCACCGACATCATCATATTGGACTGAAGGTAGCCGAAGACGTTTCGGAAGAAGAACGACACAACGACCACGATGCAGATATTGAACAGCGAATCTGCAGGATTCTCACGAAACATGAGATACTGGAATCCCTGTGCCAGCTGGTCCTTGACGTGCACTAGCCAATCGGGGAGAAACGACACTCCGGGTTGAGCTGCCACAGCAGCTGCAGGCGCGGCAGACGGCCGGAAGAACAATGTCTCCAGGAGGGGGATCGTCATGTAGATGGACATGCCGCTGAAGAGGGAGAACATGACGGAACAGGCCATCGACGCGATCAGCTTCATCCAATAGGGGCGCAGATATTTCAACACACGTCTGTAGATCGTCATACGTTCCTCTTGAGCACGTTCAGTTCCGCGTTGGTAATCGGCGGGAGCTGACCCGTCCCTTCTTCCTGCCGCATGCGGTACTCCCAGAGCTTCGCGTACATCAGCATCGCATATGTAGCGTCCAGCAGCGCAAGAACGAAACCGTGAAACCCGTCCTTGTACCCTTTTCTCGAAATGAACATCCGGAGAAAATGCGAGAGCGGGTTCAGGATGAGATTGTGCCACCGCACCTTGATGTCCGGCCGGTCTTTCAGTTTGTTCGACACATGCAGCGAGGTGTACTCATTCATCTTCTCCACGTATGCGTAGATCGTCTCGTAGGTGTGATGGTAGAGATACCCTTTGAGTTCTCCCTTCCTCCCTCTTGTATTGAATCCGCCATGGATCTCCTGGTGCTCGGGATAGTAACTGTCGCGCCGGAAAAACCGGAACTGATTGTCGGGAAACCAGCCTCCGTGTTCAATCCAGCGGCCGAATGCGCGGGGCTTCCTGACAAAAGTGAATCCGGAGCAGTCCGATCCTTCGCGCAGGATGTGCTGCACCTCATCCTTCAGCTCAGGAGACATCTCTTCGTCGGCATCAATGACGAAAATCCAATCCCCGGTCGCATAACCTATCCCCCGTTCCACCTGCTTGCTTGTACCGGGATACTCGTGCTGGTAGACCTTCGTCGTGTACCTCTTCGCCAGTTCGACCGTCCGATCCACGCTGAAAGAATCTACCACAACAATCTCATCGGCCCAGCAGACGCTTCCCAGACAGCGATCGATGTTGCGCTCTTCGTTCAGTGTTACGAGAACAACGGATAGGCGTTCCATGGTTTACCGCACGACGATATTGACAAGTCTGTTTTTCACGACAATGATCTTCACAACCTGCTTGCCTGCGGTGTGCTTTCGCACCCCTTCGTCGGCGGTGGCACGGGCTTTCAGGTCCTCTTCCGCCGCCGCCGCCGGAACCGTGATCTTGCCGCGGAGCTTCCCGTTGACCTGCAGAACGACTTCGATGGTATCGCTCTGAATGCGCGCAGGGTCAAACGCCGGCCAGGGTTCGTAGGCAAGGCTCGTCGTGTGGCCCAATTTCTGCCAGAGCTCCTCCGCCAGATGAGGTGCAAATGGTGCAAGGAGAAGAACGAAGGGCTCCAGCACCGCACGTGGCCGCAGTGCGGTCTTCATCACCTCGTTCACCAGGATCATGAGCTGCGCGATCGCCGTATTGAAACGGAGAGCTTCAATGTCCTCACCCACTTTTTTCACGGTTGCGTGGTAGACGCGCTCGAGTTCCGGGGTCGGTGCATCGGTGCGCAACCGTGGATCGGGATTCCCATCATCGTCAAGGTACAGCCGCCAGACACGGTTGAGAAACCGGAAGACGCCTTCAACCCCCCGGGTGCTCCACGGTTTCATCTCTTCCAGCGGTCCCATGAACATCTCAAATAACCGGAGCGCGTCCGCGCCGTATTCTTTCACGACATCGTCGGGATTCACGACGTTGCCGCGGGACTTCGACATTTTGCGGGAGTCTTCGCCGAGAATTATTCCCTGATGACGCAGCTTCGTAAACGGTTCCTTTGTGCTGACATGACCGAGATCGAACAACACTTTGTGCCAGAAGCGGGCGTACATCAAATGAAGCACTGCATGCTCCGATCCACCCACATAGAAATCGACTGGCATCCAGTAACGTTCCAGCACCGGATCGCAGAGGGCACGCGGGTTGGCAGGATCTATGAACCGGAGATAGTACCAGCACGAGCCCGCCCATTGGGGCATGGTGTTGGTCTCGCGACGACCCTTGAGTCCTGTCTCGGGATCGACAACCGTCACCCAGTCGGTGGCAAGCGCGAGAGGGGACTCTGTTGTTCCGCTGGGCTGGAATTTCAAGAGGTCCGGGAGAAGAAGCGGCAGCTCATCCTCCGGCAGCGACTGCATCGTCCCGTCTTCAAGATGCACTATGGGGATCGGCTCCCCCCAGTACCGCTGGCGTGAAAAAAGCCAGTCACGCAATTTGAATTGCACAACCGGACTTCCCAGATGCCGCCTGTTGAGCCAGGCAATGGCGCGCGACTTCGCCTCCTCCGTCGGACAAACCATTCAATGACACTTCGCCGTTGGCAGAATTCACCGCGAGCCCGTTGCCGACAAATGCTTCCGTGTGCACATTCCCGCCACTCACGACCTCGACGATTGGGAGGGCGTATTTCCTCGCAAAGGCATGGTCACGTTCGTCATGGCCGGGGACCGCCATGATCGCCCCGGTCCCGTACCCCATCAAGACATAGTCGGCAATCCAGACGGGGATCCGTGACCCGGTAGCCGGGTTTACCACCATCCCGCCCGTGAACACGCCGGTTTTGTCCTGCTCGACATCCCGTTCACGTTCGCTTTTGCGGCGCGCTTGGTCGCGGTACTCTTCCACCTGGGGGCGTTGCGACGGAGCTGTCAACTCATCCACGAGAGGATGCTCGGGAGAAAGCACCATGTACGTCGCACCGAAAATGGTGTCCGGACGCGTCGTGAACACACGCACGCTTTCCGGGTGGCCTGCCATCGGAAAGTCGATCATTGCACCTTCCGACCGACCGATCCAGTTGCGCTGCTGTTCAAGTGTCGAAACCGGCCAGTCGAGCTCCCGGGCATCCTGAAGCAGCCGTTCTGCGTAGGTGGTGATGCGCATCATCCACTGCTTCATCGGCCGTCGCTCGACACTATATCCTTTCTCGACCCACTCGTCGACCTCTTCGTTGGCGAGAACCGTGCCCAGTCCCTCACACCAGTTGACGGGGATTTCCGCAACATACGCGAGGCGGTAGCGTGCAAGGATATCGTGGCGCTGTTTGCGCGCCATTCCTTGCCAATCTTCGGCCGAAAACGGCGGTTGATCCGGAAGGCCTGCGGACCCTCGAGCGGTGAAACGGTCGATGAGTGTTTGAATCGGCCGGGCTGTGTTTGCTTCCTGATCATACCAGGAATTGAAGATCTGCAGAAAGATCCACTGCGTCCATTTGTAGTAGCCGGGATCGGTGGTGTCCACCTCGCGCGACCAGTCATAGCTGAGCCCGAGCATTTTGATCTGCCGCCGGAATGTCGCGATGTTCTGTTCGGTGGTGATGCGCGGGTGTATGTTCGTCTGCATCGCATAGCGTTCGGCCGGAAGGCCGAACGCATCCCATCCCATGGGATGGAGAACATGGAAGCCGCGCATCCGCCGGAAACGGGTGACGATATCGGTTGCCGTGTACCCTTCAGGATGTCCGACGTGCAGACCTGCCCCCGAGGGGTAGGGATACATGTCGAGCATATAACACCTTGGGTTTCGTGGATAGAGGTTCGGTCCTGAACGTCTGCTGCTCGTCCCAGTACTCCTGCCATTTCGGTTCAATCGTGCGAACGGGTACGCCACCGCTGTCTTCCTTTTCACTGGTCGTGGGTGAAGTGTTCGAAGCCTGGGACTCTTCCATGTACAGACGGGCGGTCATGTGACTGCCCAGCCGGAGCCGCTCGCGGAGCTCATCCGCGGTTGCTCCCCCGCGTGCCATAAGCACCGCTGCAGTGTGCCGGAGCGAAAATGGCGTGATGCGCCGGTGCGGGTGCTGCTTCAGACCGGCGGCGACGAGGGACGTGTTGATCCGGTCACGAACGCCGCGCGTGGTCATGCGCTGCCCGCGCGTACGGTTGCCCGCACTTGCGAACAACGGCTGCCCCGGTTCCGCTTGGCCGCGCATCCGGAGATACTCCTCAAGCGCTGTCCCCGCTGCCGGCGGCAGCAACACACGCTCGTCCTTCTGCTTCCGCCCCTTCCCCTGCACCATCATCCATCTGCCGTCGTCGTCGTCCGCCAGGTCACGAACGTCGGCACGCACAAGTTCGATTTCCGACAGACCGCATTGGAGCATGAGCAGCACCATGGCATGATCTCTGACACCACGTTCGTCTGACGATCGCGGGCCGGCGAGCAACGACTGCACTTCTTCCTCGTTCAGGAAGTCGCGCGAATGTGTTGCCGGACGGCTGTTCCCACCGACGTACCGCGCCGGGTTATCCTCCAGTACCTTCCGGTCCACCAGATACGCACAGAAGCGGCGCAACGCCGTCAGGTATGTCGATACCGACACCGCGGAGAGTTTTCTCCTGCTGGCAAGGTGGTGCTTGTACCGGCGCACATCCTTGACGCGAAAACGGAAATGCGGATCATGGGGAAACCACCTGAGGAATTCACGGAGTGCGCGCGTGTACGTGCCCCGGGTCTCCGGCGTGCCGCGCCCGAGGCTGACGACAAAACCGTCGAAGTACCGCGTAAGGGCCCGGACGGAGAGCCGGACCTGCTTGAATGCCGGATCGTTCATGCTACGGGAGATGGAAGGTCGCAATAACAGAAATTAACGAACTTCGGGGGAAAATGCAAGAAAACGGATGACCATCATCGTGATGTCGTCGGATTGCGGCGCACCAGCCGCGTGCGTCTGGATGTCCAGGTGTATCGCCTCGATCAAGCCCTCGCGTCCTGATCACCGGATCTTCGAACCATTGCCTCCAAACGCTCTTCCCCGTACTCCTGATTGGCCGAGTTCATCGCCTCGCTGACCCCATCGGTAAACAGTACCAGCAGATCTCCTTCTCTCAGTCCCACCTCCCCCTCTTCGTACGGAATCAGCGTTTCCATAACGCCGAGAATCATCCCCCCTTTGTCCAATCGCTCTATGGAACCATCGCCATGAAGGAGATATGGATGATTGTGGCCGGCATTCACGTACCGTAACGTGCGATTCCGGTAATCCAATGCGCCCCAGAAGAAGGTCACAAATTTGTTCCCTCCCGTGTTCTGGCACATCAGATTGTTCACCCGCGCGGTCAGCTCGCTCAGCGGTAAGTTGCAGCGGCACCAGAGCACGAATGGTCGCCTGTATGTTCGCCATCAGCAGCGCTGCGGGCGTCCCCTTGCCCGAGACATCCCCGATGGCAAGGATGTAACGGTGATCGTCAAGCGGCACCACATCGTAGTAGTCTCCACCAACCTGCTTCGACGAGAAATTTGCCGCCGCGATGTCGATCCCCGGCACCACGGGCAGGACACTCGGCAGAAGTCCCTTCTGGATGTCCCGCGCGATCAGCAGCTCATCTTCCATGCGTTGCTTCTCTATTGCTTCCTTGAACAACCGCGCATTTTCCAGTGATATGATTGCCAGGCTCCCCAGGGCCGAAAGAAATTCGAAATCCGCAGATGTAAACGGGTCGCGGTTGAGCTTCTCCCCCAGCACGATCACGCCGCGTATCTGACCCTGCAATGCCATCGGGACGATTGCGTGGAGTCCCAGCGAACCCAGCACAGGTCGGGGATCTGTCGCGCCCGTGACGATCATATCTTCCACAGTCACCGGGACCTTCACTTTCGTCAATATCGACAGGAGCTCCGGTTGCGGCAGCGGTCCATCAACGCGCGACGCTGCAATCCGCATGTCACTGCCGTCTTTCAAGCACACGAGGTACCGGTGCACACCCACCTGACCCATGAGCGAGAATACCAGGAGCCGCACAAGTATTCTCGGGATCGAGCACCGATCCAAATTCCTTGCCAAGGTCAAAGAGCGTGTTCAGCTCCTGGATCTTCCGGTCAAGCCGCCGGTTCACCACTTTGAGTTCGGCTATCGTATGACACTTGTCGATGGCAGTCGCGGAAATATTCGCAAGAGACCGGAGATAGGTCGTCTCCCGTGAGGCAAGGCGTTTGTGCATCCCGCGTCTTCCGAATGCGAGCAGCCCGATCGGCCCGCTTCCGCCCCGAAGGGGCAGGAGGATCTCCAGCCCTTGCTCGCGGAAGTACTTCACCCAGGGATGACGTTGGGCATTGATGCGTTCGACGTACTGCAGGCCACGGGGCAAAGTGCGAATGGCGAGCGAGCATTCTCCGGCTCCTGATGGGTATACCCTTCATCATTTCGCAGCGATACGTTCCATCGGCATGGCGCAGTACAGCCGCCCCGCGGCTGGACAGCAGTTTGCCCATGATGGTGAGAAGAATGTGGCCAAGGATGAATTGGAGATCGAGCGAAGCATTGATGACAGTGCTGAATTCAAACAGCGCGGAGTGCTCAAAATGGCTTTCGTAGCCTGACGAGGGACGGGGCATGTCAGCGGGAGAGGTACTTGGTCAAGCGTACTTCGTTGCGTCTGCCGGAATCGATCTTGTACTCCACCTTGTCCATAAGGGACTTCATCAGATAGACCCCCAGACCGCCGTGACGGTAGTGTGAGAGGTATTCCTTCATGTTCGGCGGTTGTATCCGCATGGGGTCAAAACCGGTACCGCTGTCGGCAATCACAATCTCCAAGGCCGCCGTTCTTATTCTTCACGCTCACCGAGATTTTCTTGGTGGGGTCATTGTGGTAGGCGTGTTTGATGATGTTCGTGCATGCTTCATCCACCGCGAGGGCAATCTTGCTCACCTCGTCATCCGGAAAGCCGCATTCGCGCGCTGCCGCCGAGACGAATTCTCGGGCGGCAACCAGGCGCTCGGTGCGACTCTCAATATGGATGGTGCGAGCGTCCACGCCTATTTCCCGACATTGAATTTCTTCACCGCATCCTGCTCTTCCTTGGTGATTTCATACAGCAGGGGAAAACCAAGAAGATCGAAGACGTTGTACACCTTTGGCGACATATTGGAAAGCTTGATGTCGCCCTTGTTCTTGCGGACGTCTTCGATGTAGGCCATGAAGACACCCAGACCCGCACTACTGATGTACGAGAGGTCCTTGCAATTGACAACTATATTGAAGCGCTGATTCTTGAGGAGCGTTTCGAATGCCTCCTCCAGCGCGGGAGCCGTGTGGGCGTCCAGGTATCCTTTGAGTTCAAGGACATGAACTGCATCTTTTTCCCGTTGCGCGATTTTGAACTCACTCATGAATGCTTCCTCCCGGATGCATGTCAGACGTCACAAGCGTTGTGCGGGGCCAACCCAGCGCAGCACGACAAGTGTCAGGTCGTCGTGCGGTGCGCCATGATCGATGAATGTATCAACAGAATGCAGCACATCGTTCTTCACATCCGACGCGGTTCTCCCACGTGCCTGCCCGGCAACGCTCAGCAACCGCTCGTAGCCGAATTCCTCTCCGTTCACGTGCGCTTCCGTGATGCCGTCGGTATAGAACAAACACACGTCTCCCGGGTGCAGCTGGATGGCATGATCTTCAATGGCGTCGGCGAAGAGCGCTCCTTCACTCAACCCCAGCCCCATGCCGTCGGGCCTGACGTAGCCGGACTCCGATTCCCCTATGTACAGCATCGGACAATGCCCGGCCCTGGCGATCGTCAACCGTCCTGTGCCAATATCCAGGATTGCATAAATTAAGCTAACGAATGAGTGTTTGTCAATAGACCCCGAGAGAACCGTATTCGCTTGAATCATGAATTCCCGCGGCGACACGTGCTGCACACTCAACGCCTGGAAGATCCCCTTCACTTCAGACATATAGAATGCTGCAGGGACTCCCTTGCCGGAGACATCGCCCACGATGATCCCGAGCCGGTTTCCGGAAAGCTCGATGAAGTCATAGTAGTCCCCGCCAACTTCGAACGCCGGGGTCGACATGGCATCGAGATCGAAGTGCGGGTGGCTCGGTAGCGCTTGTGGCAGGAGCTTCCTCTGCATTTCCTGCGCAAGCGTCATCTCCCGGACCAGCCGTTCACGTTCGATCGATTTCTTGATCAGACGTGAGTTCTCAATCGCCACCGTGGCCTGGTCAGCAAATGTCGATATCACATCGACATCGTCCTTCGTAAACCCGTACTCCGTGGATTTTGTCGCATACAGAAAGCCCAGAGGTCCGACATGAGACACGAGCGGTACTACAACCAGAGAGGCAATCTTACCTGATGCAACATGCCGCTTTCCCATGCGTGGATCACCGGCAAGTGCGTCGATGACGAGCGGTTTGCGGTCTGCCAGCACATTCGCGCGGAGCTCACGCAACCCGGACGCATGAAGTTCGTCTATTTCCTGGCTGGTAATATTCTTGAGGGCAGCGATCTGCTCCTGCGGCATGGCCGCCCGACCCGCGCCCGGCCCCCCCTCATCTTCCAGAGGGATGATCTCGAGCCAGCAGCTCTGCGCTTCACACACCTGGAGAGTCATTGACGTCACCGTCTCAACCAGCTCGTTGAAATCGAACACCTGTGTCACGAGCTTGCCGAGCGTATGAATCGATGACATCTCAGAGCGCTTGCGATCAAAGGCTTCCGCAGTCGGCAGGTGGAAGAGCGTACTCACGAACGCCATGCCGAAATAGATGTTGCTGAAGAGCAGCGACAGCGCGATAAACTTCTGCAGCGTGGAAGAGTAGTAGAGCACACCGTACGAAAACAGCGTGCTCTGACTGAGGTAGACGTTGAGCGCTGTCAACAGAATGAACAGGAGAAAAGAGAAGACCAGGGTGAGCACTTTCTCCCGTTTGGTCAGATAGACTATCCACGGCAAACGGAATGCGTTGACAACGCCCACCGCAAGTGCCAGCCCGTAGAGAATCGATGTTACAACACCGGATTCCAACGGTCGTAACACAAGAGTTGATGCCGCCGTCACCAGGATGAGAATCACAAGAACCCGGAAATTGCGGAGGGTCCACCGTTTGCGGTATTGGAGGACGAGATCACGAAGAAGGCGCATACTCACGACGGCAAAAAGACCTGCAAGAAGCCCGACGACAGACGACACAAAGAGCGTCGCGTAATCCTTCGGTCTCAGCGTGAGTTCTTTGGTCTCGAATCCTTCCGCAGAAATCGTCGAAAGGATCAACAGCAGCGTCAGCAACAGCGCGACACCCATAAGCAGGATGCCAAGCCGCCGGACGGAATGCGGTGCATGCGCGGGGAGTGAAATGTGGAGCGCACGGAAGAAAAGGATGAAAGCTCCGGCCGTCAATCCTTCACGAAACAGCGCAGCACCCGCCACACCCATCGACACGTTCATCATGACCACGTCGAGAGTGAACTTCAACGTGAGGAGGAAGAGTCCGGCAAGGAGAAGAAGGAATGGGCGGAGCTTCATTGGTCAGACCTTCAAATGAAGCCACGAACCTGAACGGTACTTCACGTAAATAGCGACCGTGTAGGCAATGATGTAGATGGGAAGCGCCATCCACGCGCCAACAATGCCCCACCCGAGAAGGACTCCGAACCCGTAGCACACCGGCAGGAAAATCACCCAATGCGTCAGCACTTCGACGAGCATGACATATACTGTTGCCCCGGCTGCCTGCAACGCATGGGCTAGCACGATCCCGCTTGCGTAGATGATCTGCGCTGCGCCCGCTATCTGAAGAATTGGTCTGGCGACGGCCGTCACTTCCGCATTGTTCGTGATTACGCCTATCACGGCCTCCGGGAGCAGAATGAAGAACGCTCCAAGGCCGATGGTGAAGTACGTGGCCAGGCGCGCAGCTTCCATACCGTATCGGTAGGCCAGTCTGTGCTGCCCGTTGCCCATGCTCTGACCCACCAGGGTCTGGGCTCCAATACCAAATCCGAAGCAAGGCAAAAACGACATAAAAAGAGCCGTAATGACCACTTGCGTCGCGGCTTGCTCGGTCGTTCCGATCACCCCGCTGATCGCGGCGAACACCAGAAAACCTAAAAGAATGAGAATATTCTGAAACGACACCGGCAAGGAGATTCTTACAATCTGCCGGAGGACTTCACTGCGGACCCGAAAACCAGTATAGTACTTGTATGTTTTTCGATACTCGGGCAGAAAAGTTGCACCAAAGAAATATACACAGCCAATGGCATTGCTGATCGCGGAAGAAAGCCCCGCACCGGTCAACCCCATCCCCCGCAACCCGAATCCCCCAAAAATAAAGACATAGTTCAGGATGATGTTCGAGAGGTTGATGATGATGGCTGAGTACATGAAGATCTTTGTGTGACCGATGCCATTGAAAAAGCCGCGGTAGGACACAACAAACAGGAAGAAGACGAGACCGAGGAATCGCCACTGCATGTAGCCGGTGCCCGGCGAGAGCCACCTCATGGCTCGCAGAAAAAAAGTTGATGATGTCGTAGGCAAAGACCACACCGGGAAGAGCAAACACCAGACCGATGAAAAGCGAAAGCAGAAGTGCGTTGTTCAGGACGTCGCCGGTACCCGTGAAATCCTTCTGTCCGCAACGGCGCGCTGTGAGGACATGTGTGCCTGTAGCAAGGCTGGAGAATGCGCTCGTGATGGCCCATGTCGCAAGGAGGCCCAGGCTCATGGCAGCAAGCACGACCTTGCTGTTCTCCAGGCGTCCCACCATGGCAGTCTCTACAACTGAGACAACCATTTGTGACGTCAGGCCCGCAACGGCGGGCGTGGAGATATGAAGGACGTCGCGTGTTAACGCCTTATCCGGTAACAGTCCCATAACTCTCGCCGCCGGCCCCGGAGATGCGTCGTAGCCGGGCGCTAGACAGACAGCTGGGTAATGTACCTGTCGGCCTCACGACCGGCAGTCGTCGTCGGGTAGTTCTTCTTGATGCGCTTCAACAGATCCAATGCGTGGCTCTTGTCGCCGGTCAGTGCGTAGTTGCGTGCCGCATCATTGAGGTGCTCCGATATTGCGTCGTCGGTCACGTCTTTTCCTGCAGCACTTTCGTAGTTGTCGGCCGCATCCTTGTGATTTCCTATTGCTTCATAGCATGCTGCGATGCCGGCATAACGCGAGGCCTTCAGGAGAGGATTTGACGGGCTGCAATCTTTGAAGGCTTCGAGCGCTTCAGTGTACTTGCCGAGCTGAAAGTACGAGTCGGCAAGATAGAACCTTGCCATATCTCCTGCAGGCGTGCCGCCGTAGTCATCCACAATCTGCTTCAGCCCTACCAGGTTCCGGTCAGCGGCTCCATCGATTGCCATCTGATACTGACCATTGTCGCAGAAGGGATGAATCGCGGCGAGCTTCGTTGTCGCCAGTTCGTTGTTCTTTTCACGGTTGCTCAGGAAGATAAGCGTCGCGGCAACAATCACCACGACCGCCGTAATGCCGATGCTGATCTGCTTTTTGTATTTGGCATAGAATCCGGTCACCTGCATATATGTGGTAACCAGGGTATCCTGCTTCAGCTCTCTTTTCGAGAGTTTCTTCTTTGGCTTGAGCATGGTCTTTCGCTTCCTGCGATCTTCTGACTGCTACTGGTGGTAACGGTACGGTGATTGTGCGCCTGTCGGGAGTCGAACCCGAAACCTTTGGCTCCGGAGGCCAACACTCTATCCAATTGAGCTACAGGCGCGGCTATTTTCGGCCTTTTTTCTCCGCGACCCCGCCAACACTTTAATTATTAAGATAGCAAAGTTGCCTTAGAAAGGCAATATCGGAAGTCAGCCCCCGACCCTGCCTCTGAAATCCTCTCCTTCCACCGGGGATTAACTACTCTTTCATCCTTTCAGCCGATTCATTCTGAAGTCCTGTTTGGTATCATTCATCAGGTCCAACACGAACGGCTCTCCCTTTCGGGAAAGAACGACATGGCCGGTGTTTGTGGTGGGAGGCATCGGCCGTGTCGGTGAAAGATGCACATTGGGTGCCGAGAAGACAACCACTTATCTCATGACAGGAAGTAATCCATGAAACCCACTACATGTTTGATCATCATTGCATGCTCCGGACTGCTCGCTGGCTGCGTTGCAAGCATCCCCCCGACCGAGCTCATTGATGCACGGCAGGCATGCTGGCACGCGAGCGCGAGCCCAGCCACTCAACTCGTGCCGGCAGAGTTGAGCAAAGTGCGCGAGGCGCTCTCCCAGGCGGAAAAGTCCTTCCGGGATGATCCGAACTCGTCCCGTACGCGGGCTCTCGCAATCCTTGCCTATCGCGAAGCCAAACGAGTGGAAGCACTCGCCGCGACTGCTTCTAACAATGCAGTCACCGCCAAGGCGAACAAGGAGCCGGAGACAACCCAGAACGACATGGTGAAGCAAAAATAAAGTAGGATCTTCAGCCCCTCACCCGGTCAATCTCGCGGTCGGGATTCACGGCAATCATACCAACAACAAGGAACACCAGCACCACACTGTAGGCCGCCGCGCTGCCAATGTTGAACACCCGTAATTGAGAAAAGATCTCGACAGAAATCGGCCGTGAGTCGAAGGAGTAGAGAAGCACAGACGCAACAAACTCTCCGATTGCCATAATACCCACAAGGAGGACCCCCGAAAGCACCGCCGGCCGGATGGCAGGGAGAATGATGCTCCAGAATATCCGCATGCGCGACGCTCCCAGTGAAGCCGCCGCTTCTGGGAGTGCGGGATCCAGAACCGCCAGCGCCGCCGATGCCGGCTGCAGCACCAGCGGATAGGTACGAATGACATAAGCCAGCGGAAGAATCCAGACGGTTCCCACAAGCACCATGTTTCCTGTTATCGGCGTAAGTCCCCCGAACGCCTGGATCAGAGCAATCGCAACAACCGTCCCGGGAAGGCATAGGGAGCGGACAGAAAGACCTCAATAAAGCCGGCGACCTTTCCCGGATGAGTTCTATGCACCCCCCAGGCGATACCTAACCCCACACCTCCTGCAACAACCATCGTCACCAGGGCCATCCATGTACTGTTCAAGACGGGATCGTACACACGGGGATCGCTCACAAAGCCAAGGTAATTCTGCAATGTATACTCCTGCGGCAGGATCTGCCACGTCCATGAACCCTCCTTCGCAAATGAAAGCATCAGAATCACCAGAAACGGAAGCATGGAGAGTCCGATGAGCGAGTAGGCGATGACAATGGCTATCCTCCGGAGAGGAGACGGAAGAGTGATCTGCGCACGGCGCGAAACCCCTTTGGTGGCTGCACGACCGGTTCGCTCACCTGACATTCCCCGTGCCATGATGAAGAAAACTACGGAAACTGTTGCGAGCAACACTGATTGTGCCGCGGCCATATCCAGGTCACCGTTGAGCTTCGTGAAGTAGATCTGGAGAGTCAGAAACCGCCGTTCACCGGCAAAAAGAAGTGGTGCGGTGAAGGACGCCATGCTGGCCATGAATGTTAGCATGGATGCTCCCAGCAACGACGGGCGCAACCCCGGAATAAGGATATGACGGAATACCTGCCATGGACCTGCGCCGAGAGTGGTTGCGGCTTCCAGCTGTGCACCGTCAAATTTCCGCAAAGCAGCGGCAACCATCAGATAGAAGTATACGGAGAAAGAGTAGGTATGCACAACAAGGATTCCGTTGAATCCCGACAACCCCGCCAGGCGTACCCACCCCCCACCTACTTCATTGACAAGACGGGGCACAACGCCTGATTCCCCGAAGGCGAGTAAAATCGCAATTGCACCAACCAGCGGAGGAAGCCCGATGGGAAGGATCGCGAGCCGCGCCAATACCCCCCTTCCAACAAATTCCAGCTGCGTCAGAACTAGTGCCAACACCGTGCCGGCAATTGCGCTGGTAAAAACCGACAGCAAAGACAAGCCCACGGAATTGGCCACTGCTTCAAGGTTTGCCTGAGTAGATGGATCAAGAAGCTCGAGATAGCGTTGGAAGGAAAGCGATCCCCCAACACTGAGACTCCGGGAGATCATCATGACAAAAGGATACCCAACGTACCCTACGAGAAAGCACACCAGAACGAATGCAGGCACTTTCCTGAGGATGTTCATACAGTGCCTTTTGGGAACACCTTTACCGATCCCCAATCGATGTCAATTCCTACCTGTTGCCCTTCAGACCAGGGGAGGCGTGCCTGGTAGCCTGTGACGGTTGCCTGCAGGACAACATCTCCCAGGCGAATCGCAAGCACTACACTTGCGCCGCGGAACTCGCGCGATTCAACGGACCCCGTCAGCGATGCCTCCTTCCCTTTGGACACGACGTGTACCATTTCCGGAAGCAACAGTACGTCCACCGGACCGGATGGAGTGTCCGCAGAAGCGCCAGGCAATACCACGGGCAAGTCCTTCAGCCTCACAGCCTGTTCTCCAGCGTCGATGATCCCTTCGAGTATATTGTCCCAGCCAAGGAAGCTGGCGACGAATGCGGTCGCCGGTGCATAGTACAGTTCAGCGGGAATCCCCACCTGTTCCACTCTCCCATCATGAATGACGGCAACCCGATCGGAGATACTCAAGGCCTCTGATTGATCGTGGGTCACATAAAGCGTGGTGATTCCTATTCGCTTCTGCAGCGCACGGATTTCCATACGGGTGCGCTGACGAAGTGTGACATCAAGGTTGCTCAATGGTTCATCGAACAGGAGGACGGCGGGCTCAATGACCAGTGCGCGGGCAACGGCAACTCGCTGCTGTTCGCCCCCGCTCAAACTCGCAACGTTTGCGTCCTTTCTGTCTACAAGAGCAACCCGCGTGAGGGCCTCAGCTGTCCGTGCTGCAATCTCATGGGGCGGAATTTTTCGGAGACGGAGACCGAAGGACACATTCTCGGCCACCGTCATGTGGGGGAAAAGCGCATAGTTTTGAAATACCATTCCGATCCCCCGTTCTTGCGGGGGTAGGGCGGTGATGTCGCGCTCCCCAAGCAATACTGCACCGGCATCGGAATGCTCAAGGCCGGCCGCTATGCGGAGCAAGGTTGACTTGCCGCTGCCGCTTGGCCCGAGCAACGAAAAGAACTCCCCCGGCTGAATCGTCAGGTCGACACCATCGACCGCCATTCGCACGCCAAATTGGCGGGTGATTCCCTGAAATCTCAGTCCTGTCATTGAGCCGACCGGCCTCGTCCCTTTACCTGTTCATCCCAGAGACGCATCCATTCTTGTTCCCGTGAGGAGATTTTGCGCCAATCGATATCCATGGGTTGTATATGCAGTTGAGCAATCCAGGAGGGGAGTGAAGCATGTGGGATGTCCAGCCGCGCCGGAATCCTGAAGAATCGATCGGCCTGGAGGATCGTGTTTTCGATGGAGGTTACGTACTCATAGAACGACGCCGCGGCAGCACGGTGACGGGCACCCCTGATTATAGCTATGCCGTCGGTGATCACAGGCGTACCGCTCGCAGGTATGCAAAACGCGAAGGGGTAGCCGTGCTCGCGTGTCTGGATGACAACATCGGGAAGATCCCAGATGCTCACTGCGCCCTCTTCACGTGCGATCTTCAGATAGAGCTGGGTCGGATCCGCTGCATACGATCGCGTGTTCGCATCCAGTGCCCGCAACCACTGCAAGCCCGCATCCGTGCTGCCGGTGCGCCGCAGTTCACGTTCCATGATGGCTGCAAACATCATGCGCATCGTACCCGACGCGAGGGGAAGACGGATAATGATCCGGTCCTTCCAACGGGGCAACAGCAAATCATCCCAATCATGGGGCGCTTGTGAACTATCTACAAGACGGGAATTGTACATGATCACTTCCGGCAGAAGTGCGGTGCCATACCAGAACGACTCCTCGCTTCGCGCTTCTGCCGCGACCGAGCCCTCCCAGGAAGGTTTGTAGAAATCCAACAACCCCTCCTTTTCAGCCCGATCAAACAGGAGCATCGGTCCTCCCCACCAGAGGTCAGCCTGAGGATTGCCTCGCTCGGTCCGGATGCGGTCAAGCGCATCCTGGGATCCCATATCCAACCACTGTACGTCATGTTCAGGATGAATAGCCTCGTAGCGTTCCTCGAACAGACGGAGCATTTCTTTACCGTGGGGTGAGTAGACAACAATCGGCGTTCGGCCCGATCTGCCGCATCCAACGAGGAGAAGGACCAGGCCGACAACCGGAAGGAGACGCATGGGTCAGCGCGCTCTGAGAGGATAGGATATCATATTCGCCAGGCAGCGGAGCGCACCGGGATGACCATCCTTGAGCTGGCGATACCAAACGTAGGTTGTGTAGATGTAACTCCCCTTTCCATATGAAGCACAGAGGTAGCCGGTGTCTGCTTCAGGTTCATCCGGATCGTGAGTAGTGATCAGGCGCTCATATTCGGCAGGCACGCGCATAGGCAGATAAACAGACCGTTCCTGCTTCCAGCCATCCCAGTCGTGTGCGGTGATGTTGTTTGGCCAGCAAAGCAAGGGATGCCCGGGCAGCAAAACGGTGATCGGTGCATCTTCCATCGTTACCCTTTGCCGGCTGATCGGAAACGGGTACGGAGCATATTCCGGTTTCCACTCGCCCTCGCGCTGATACATAACCAGGAGGTTTCCCCCCTGCCGGACCCATTCGAGGAGACGGCCATTCTGTTTTCTGAGCTCTTCCCGAACGAGGTATGCGCGCATGTCGATCACGATCGTCTGGTAGGAGCGGAGGTCCCCATCAACGAGAACAGCATCACTGAGCGTGTCACAGCGAACAGCCATTTCCCGCAATGAACTTCCAAGAGTGGTGTCATAACTCGATACCAGGCCCACGCGCAGACCCTGTGGCAGTGCGACACTCGCAACACGAACCGTGACCAGATGTGACGCATACTCCGTTGTCAGACGGATTGTGAAGTCGCCTTCTTTCAGGTGCGCCGGACCGACAAGCTGAATCCTGCCTTCCTCGGTTGCACCCTCCTTTTCCAGGGCAAACGTGAAGCCCGCCCCTTTCCACCCGGCAGGAACATTAACGTTAACGACGCCGGCGCTCCTATGAGAAAACATGTTTGTCACCCTGCACGCAATCGCAACTCCACGGGCAATGTCTTGGGGTTGCACCCAAAGCACATCAGGGAATATGCGCAAGAGATGAGGTGTTGCGATATCCACCATCACTGGTGCTTCAATCGCCAGCGCCTGACCGTTGAGCGTGTAGACGATGCGGGCTTTGACAGAATCCCCGTCCTCGATGGGACGGTACAGATGTTCGGCGCGAGGAAACGACAATCGTGGATGTTCACCCACCTGGAGATCGAAGACACGCTGTCTTTCCATCTCCGGCGATGCCTCGGCCAGCGCAGACCATCCAGGTGGCAACGTCCAGGAGACACTGTCAAGAAGCAGCCGTCCCCGCAGAGTGCTGGGCTTGATGCGTACCTGCAATCGTTGACCCGGAACGAGAATGCTATCCCGGAAACCGGGAGCGCAATCGACACCTGCGGCGACGGCCGCGAGATGCTCAAGCCGTTCGCGCCAGCGATGCAGAACTCTTCGGCCGAATGGAGTCGACCCCGCCGGCGTGTGCGCTATGGAGTCAAGCAAGCCCATCGCCGAAGATGCGGAGGAAACCAGCGACTCCCACGGCTGATCTTGACCGAATTGCCGGAGAACGTCCGCAAACGGCTTGAGCGAACGCAGAGGTTCATGGTCCCAGACCCAGACACCCCCAAAGAAATCCGTGCTGTCCTGCTCGAAGAGACTGCTGGCCCGGGCAAGACGGTAGGCACTCTGGCCCCGGTTGAATGCGCGAAGATCGGCACGATCCAGCCCCTGCGTACGATGCATGCGTAGCGCGGTCGTGGCAATGTCGAGATATGCGACACCGCGCAGGTCGTTCACCTCTTCCAGGTTGTGCACAACATCGGCATTCCCCTGGAATGCCCCAAACACCCTCAGAAATAGTTTCCTGGGTTGCCAGAGGGAGATACCTGGTTCATGAAGTTGTTCGGGGAACATCGTGGAGTCGGCTGCGGCATCGAACGCCTCAATTGCGGTAATGGCAACGGCCTGATGGTGACCGTGTCCGCCCCAGGTGTTGTGGTTGCTGAACATTACGTCGGGCTTGATCCGGCGGATGACGTAAACCAGACGGCGCAGCACCTCCCGCTGTCCGCCCCAGAAGCGAAACGCTTCGGTCGCGGTTTTTGAATATCCAAAATCGGGAAAATTCAAGAACTCGACCTCCGCCCCGAGAACACGGCCTGCGGAACGGGTTTCGGCGGTTCGTATGACGCCGAGATCTTCATAGAGCTCCGAGCCCTTCTCGTTCTGCCCTCCTTCGCCTCGGGTGAACAGCACAGAGTATGTATGCACCCCAAATTTCATTCTGTAATACGCAAGCGTCGCTCCATCTTCATCGTCGGGATGCGCGGAGACATCCATCAAGACGCCCGGCCGGGAAAGGTCCCGCAGAGTCTGGCCGATCTCAGTCCTATCCTGGGCGCATGCACCGGCAACGCTCACAGCGAGAACGAGGGCAAGGAGAGGTCTCAACGGAATGTCCCCCCCCCCTGCGATCGTCGGAATCACCTCCCGGAGCAACGCGGATGATACCGCGCCTTCGCGGAGAATGCGCGGTGGAGAAACCGTCACATCGAGCACGGTTGACGGCAGCGTGGGATGCAGATCTCCGGCATCGAGAAAAAGATCCACTCCTCGCGGGATCGCGCGGCGGATGTCCTTGACAGTGTGCAGAGAGGGACCGCCGGATAGGTTCGCGCTCGTGGAGGTCAATGGACATCCGCACAGGGCGAGCAGCTTGATGCAGAACGGACTCGAGGGAATCCGGACGCCGATCGTTCCCGACCCCTGGGAGAGAATATCGGGAACTTCTCTGGTTGCTTGAAACACGAGTGTGAGCGGCCCCGGCCAGAACTTTGCGATCAACGTGCGCGCCTCGTGACTGATGGTACTCGTCAGCATTGCGAGTTGTTGCTCGTCTTTGATGACGACGAGAATGGGCTTGTGGCCTTCGCGTTGCTTGATCGCTCTCACCTTCGCTATGGCAGTGCCATCCCAGGCGTTTGCGCCGATGCCATACAGCGTCTCAGTGGGATACACAATGACTCCTCCTGCCTGGATCACTTCTGCCGCCAGAACCACCGGTTTATCTTCGGGTTGTGCGGCATCCACTTTCAAGACCAGAGACATGTCTCACTCCGCATGATGATCAGTAATAATCTCACGAACTGCAGCCATTACTGTCGGCTCCGCAATCCCGCGCATGCACTCAAACGATCCGATCGGACATGCATTGCCGCCATGGATGCTGCACGGGCGGCAGGAAAGGCCGGCGACCTCGAGTACCCGGTCTCGCGGCCCGACAGGGGCGAAACCGATTGCAGGGACGGTCGGGCCGAAAAGTGCAAGAACAGGAGTACCAACAGCCATGGCGATATGGCCGGGGGCGCTGTCGTTGGACACCAGCACTTGACAGCGGCGCAGGAGCGCAGCCGATTCGGCGAGCGACGTCTTGCCGGCAGCGTTGAAGACTCCATGCACTGCTGCGCTTCCCTCTGCAACCCTGTTGCAGAGTTCCACATCGCGTTCGCCACCCACAAGAACCACGCTGCATCCATTACGGACCAGGCTGCGGGCAAGTGCGGAGAATGCTTCTTCAGGCCAACGTTTGGTGTGCCACACCGAACCGGGGGCGAGTGCCACAAGAGGGCTCCGGCTAAATCCCTTGAGTTCGCGATCCGCGGTGACAAGAAGCTCGTCCGCCACCCGGCTGTCTCCCTCGTCTATGTGCACCACGGGAAGAATGCGGTCAGGAATCGTGCCCAGCACAGGTTGAAGCAGACTGAGGTCCCGATCGATTTCATGATCCGAGGGTCGATATGGAACCCTGTCGGTGAACAATTGTGCACCGGCACTTGTGGCGAAGCCGATCCGTCGGGGTATCTGCGCCATCCGGACAATGAGCGCACTACGCAAGGATCGATGCGGCACCAATGCGAGCGTAAAATGCTGTCTTCTCAAATACAGAGCAAGCGCACGCATTCCGCGAAGACCGGAATGCATTCCCCGCTTGTCGTACTCTATGACCTCATCGACCGCAGGGTGTTTGCGCACAAGATCGGCCACTGCGGGAACACTTACAACACTGATTGCACACCCTGGTCTCTCCCGCCGCAACACCTGGAGCATCGGAAACATCAGGACAATGTCTCCGATGAACGCCGTATGAAATACAAGCACGCGTTCCGGGCCCGCCGTCATGGCATCGCCTTCGGAGGCGTTATCTTTGTCTCCGCCCTTCGATGCATCGCTTCGTAATAGGGAGTGTGTTTCCACCGTTTGTGCATCCAGAGCCAGTGATCCGGATGCCGCCGGATGGCGCGTTCGAGGACTGCCGCGTGCCGGAAAGTGAGCTCGACAACCTGATCCTCTCGGGAGCCTTCAAGCGCGTGTGTGTCAATTTCTTCGAATACTCCCCGATACGTGCCATCTGTCTGGCGGACGAGAAAGAGCGCAAGCATGGCAGCGCCCGTGCGTAGAGCAAATGCAGCAGCACCACGGTGCGTCGCCGAGGGGCGACCGAAAAAGGGAATGAAGATCGATTCCTTCGGTCCACTCTGGTCACCCAGAATCAGGACGACTTCATTACGCTGCAGCGCTGCCAGCACTTCACGTACCGCCGGGCCCATCGCTACTGTCACCGTATCGAACCGTCTGCGCCGCATGTCAATGTGGGCGTCGACATACTCGTTGCGCTGCCGCTGTGCAATTGCAGTAACCCGGACAGGGATGTGAAGGCGGACGCTGCTCAGGAGAAGCTCCCACGATCCGTAGTGCGCACTGAGCAGGATCACTCCCTTCCCGCGCCCCAGTAGCTGATCGAGAAGATCGGGGTTGTCTATGTGCACGAGGGATGCAAGAACTTCGGGACCCTGGCCGTAGGTCCAGAGCATCTCAACCAGGGCAATGCCGTAATTCTCATAGGCACCACGCATGATGCGTTCTCTCTCTTCGGGCGGGAGCTCGGGGAACGCACGGGCAATGTTATCGCGCGTAACCTTCTTCCGGTATCCCGTGAGCATGAGGGTCGTGAGGCCCAAACAGGCTCCAACACGCTGTGCACCGCGGGGCGAGAGCGGCCGCACAAGCCATGCGAGCAGGCGAAACAATGCGTATTCTATTCTGGAGGTCATGCGCGGGCGTGTTGTAGCCAATCTACGTAATCAGGCAGGAACATTCAAGCAAACACAACGACGCCCCGCCAGCATCGACGGGGCGTCTGCAACCGGAGAAGTTCATCCTAGCGCGTGACGCCGCTGCGATCCCAGTTTTCGTCGTGGAGCTCGTTCCGGTGCGTCGAATGCACGAGCTCATAGTCCCCGGCCGTGTTCCTGAGCACGAAAACGAATATCACACCTCCCTGAATATTGTTGTAGCTCCAGATCTCATAGGGGCGTGTTTCGGTTTCGTTCGGGTGCCGCTCAAAGTCGTCCGGCATGCCGTAGATGATGTGCACGCGTCCACGATCT
Organism: Ignavibacteriota bacterium; assembly: GCA_963849385.1. Taxonomy (GTDB): domain Bacteria; phylum Bacteroidota; class Ignavibacteria; order UBA10030; family UBA6906; genus Fen-1255. Next base: position 406,539 of record CAWKHH010000005.1, read on the forward strand.
GTGCGAAATCCATCCCGGGAAAGGACACGGTAATTGACATTGGCATAGGCGACCCGGGCCAGATATTCCTCGCGAAGTCCGGGTTCCCGGTGACGCCAGAAATCACTCAGAAACTTCCTCTTCGCATTCACGATCGCTTTTGCCTCCTCAGGGGCTTTGGCGTCCTTCGCCTTGCCAAGTTTAGCATATTGGCTCTTTTCGTCATCAATGGCCGTGTAGCGGGTCCAGTCAAATTCCCGGTCGAGCTCCGACTCATCCATCGACATATACTGGGGCATGGGCAACGAAGTCGAGGATGCCAGCAATGATGAATCAACCCCCAGGGTTGGGTTGTACACAAAGAATTTCCGGCCGCTGGAGCTCCCGGCAATCCGGCCGCTGTCAAGCAACGACAACACCAACGTGTACGTGCCCGTGCGCATACCCTTCACGGAAAACTGATCCACAATGACACTGGATTCAGTCACGCGCTTCTTCGGGCGTTCGCGCGACATGATTTCCTTCCCGATCGCATCGTAGACATTCGAACGCAAGTAGTAGTCGCTCGTGTCACCGCCGCCAAGGAGATTGTAGGCCTCGGAATAGTAATACACTTTCTGGTTCTCGGTGTACACGCCGCCAACATTCGGAATCACGTCGAGCGTATTCTTGTAGAATACGCCCCCCTTCACCCCCTGCCGGATCGATGAGGCAAGTTCGATATCGCTGAGTACGGGCTTGACCGCGTCATGCTTGCGCACAGGCACCCGCACCAGGATACTGTCCCGGCGGGCGGGATCATGCCGGTCCTTCCCTATGAGATGAAAGATGTAGTCGCCGTCTCTAAGCTGGAACGCGTATAACCCGACAAGATTTACTTCCCTCGCCAGAAAGCTGGTGTCGGCAACAGTGTGGGGCACCAACCAGCGATCAGCGTGAACGATGGAGTCCTTGAGGAACACTAGTAGCGTCACATCGACAGCGCCGCTGATACCGGCCGAATCGGCTTTGTACGTCAATGACCGCTCAGGAAATGCATATGCCACCTCTATGTGCGTCGTTGAATCATCCACTCCACGATATCTGCTGATATCCGCAGAGAGCCGCACGCGATCGCGGGGAGGAATCGTCTGCGCAACAAGGACACCAACGCTCAGAGCGCATGCCAGCACAGTGACACCATACTTCAGAAGTCTCATGTATACTCCTTCGGGGAAAAGAGGAACAGCGGGAGATTACTCACCCATCACTTTGACTACCAGACGCTTCCGACGACAGCCGTCAAACTCCGCGTAATACACCTGTTGCCATGGGCCGAGATCCAATGACCCTTTGGTAACAGGAACAATCACTTCGTGATGAACCAATAGACTCTTGAGGTGGGCGTCACCATTCGTTTCCCCCGTCCGGTGATGCCTGTACTGTGCATTGAAAGGCGCGATCTTCTCCACCCAATCGTCAATGTCCTGAATCAACCCATCTTCTGCATCGTTAACGTACACACCCGCGGTGATATGCATCGCAGAAACCAGCACCATTCCCTCCTGCACACCACTCTTCTGGACGACGTCCTCTACCTTCTCTGTAATGTTGATGTATTCCCGCTTGGTTCGCGTGTTAAACCAGAGGTACTCCGTCGTTGTCTTTAGACTCACCGCAGGATAGCCTTCAACTTCGCTATCGCCTCCGAAGGTTGGAAGGGCTTCGCGATAAAGTCATCGGCGCCGGCTTTGATCACCATCTCGCGAACTGCCTTGCCGCTCATACCGCTTGTACCGACAATCTTGATCGAAGGATTCAACGATCGGGCCCGGGAAATCAGATCCATACCCCCGACCAGGGGCAGATTGAGGTCCGTGATCAACAGCCTGATCTCGCCTGCGTGCTTTTGCAGGAGATCAAGTCCCTGACTGCCATCATTCGCCTGGAGAACCGTAAACCCCTCCATTTCGAGAAGGATCGAAAAGAGGTGCCTGAGCTCCTCCTCGTCCTCAACTATCAACACCCCCCCGGCACCATGATCCGCCATTGCACACGCCTCCCTTGTATGATAATATAGGCACAGCCCAACACATCTGCAACCCCGGACAACCAGAACGGTGCGACGCGCAATGACTTACAGAGTATCACGGTTGGACTACGTGCTCCGGATTCGTATATTTCAGAATGGGAAAACTCGACCTTGTCGCTGCTGGTGTCTTTCGGACTCATTTCGCTCGTCATGCTTCTCGTGGCGGTCCTCAGTTTCCGCAAGGCCCTCGCTGTTGCCAACCATAAAGATGGCGATATCAAGATGTTTCTCTGGGCGGTTGCCACATTCATCTGCCTCATCATCTCCGGCCTCAGTGCGGCCTATATCCTGCTGCCAATCATCTTCCACGCCCTATGAACTTCCAACGCATGCTTCTCCTCGCATCGCTCTGCACAGTGGGGATGTCCCTTTCAGCCGGGTCAGCCCTTGACCAGATCGGCATAGAGGTGCGAATCAGCTCCCGGCCGTTCGTCTACACAAACAAGGAGGATGCCTCCTATTACGGCGAGACTCATAGCCGCAACCGGGTGAGCTGGCAGGGATTCATGGTTCGTGGTCATGAGTTTCTGGATGACTACGATATCGTTGTAAACGGCGAGATCCTTGACCGATCTTCTGCAGTGAAGGTCATGGTGTACCCCGACCATCTTGAACGAACGTATCCCGGAGGCCTGGTTGAAGAACTCTGGCCCGTCGACAGTCTTGCGATGGTAGGAATTCATCTGCGTGCCCCCCGTCCGATCGCCGCCGGGCTGGTTCCGTACTTCACAGATGGCCGGCACTCCTCCGATTACACCGTTCGACTGCTGAGCGGAGTCTTCCTCCTTGCCAGGGCAACACATCTTGCGCGCACGGCATCTGCAGACTACCCCGTCTGGCTTGCCATTGGTTCCAGAAGGGCTCTGCCCGATACCGTTACCGTGACTTCCGGGCGTCAATTCTCCCCTGTACGCATCCTTGGCTCGCTCGCCCGCGTTCATGTCTTTGCAGTTGCCGTTGCTGACAATGCCGACCAGGCCGAAGCAATGGTGCGCACCTATCCCGACCGCTCACACACTATGCCGGGCAGCGCCGGGCCCGGATGGAACGGCTTCTGGCCGACAACTGACCTCCAAACTGGCGATCCACGCTTTGACCTGGCGTTCCGCTGGGCGGTTCTGTCGCTGGATGCCCTGGTCATGAATCAAACCGGCAAGGGAATCTTCGCCGGACTCCCCTGGTTCAACAACTACTGGGGACGCGACACCTTTATCTCCCTCCCGGGCGCTGCGCTGGTGACGGAACGATTCCCCCTTGCCCGGCAGATCCTGGAATCGTTTGCGGAATTCCAGCAACGCGATTCCCTCTCCCCCAACTATGGCCGCATACCGAACATCGTCACCGTGACCGACACGGCGTACAACACGGCCGATGGCACTCCACGGTTTGTGGACGTTGCACGCGACTACGTCGTACGCTCCGGCGATGAGGGTTTCCTGTTGCGAATGTATCCTGTCATCCTTCGCTCCATTGAAGGCACATTGAAGCACCACACCGATTCACTCGGCTTTCTCATGCATGGGGATGCCGAAACATGGATGGACGCGGTCGGACCATCCGGACCCTGGAGCCCCCGCGGTAATCGTGCAAATGATGTCCAGGCACTCTGGGCGAAACAACTCGAGGCGGGTATCTGGTGCGCGTCCCGGCTGGGCGACTTCGTTTCGGCACGTCGATGGAATACAGTGCTGGAACGACTGACATTGAACTTCACGAAACGCTTCATCACTCTCCGGAGGCTTCATCGCCGATCGTCTCCTTCCGGACGGTTCTGCCGATCTCCGGATGCGCCCGAATCAGTTATTCACTGCGTCCCTTCTGGATGCGCCTACCCGCGCCTCGATGGTGCGCTCGGTCGTCATCGCAGCTGACCTATCGCTACGGGGTCGCCTCTCTGGCACAGTCTGACAGCGGTTTCTATCCATATCACGAGTATCCCCCGTTCTACCCCAAAGATGCCGCCTATCACAACGGCACCGTGTGGACATGGCTCCAGGGTCAACTGATTTCCGAATTGTGCCGGTACCAACTTGCCGACTCGGGGTTTGTGCTGACCACGAATGCCGTACACCAGATCATCGATCGGGGTGCGGTTGGGACCCAGTCGGAACTGCTCGATGCCCTGCCCCGTCCGGGTGAGACGGAACCCCGCCTGTCAGGCACGGTTTCGCAGGCCTGGAATCTCGCCGAGTTCGTTCGCAACGTCTACGATGACTACCTCGGCGTCCGCATCGAACGATCGACGCGTCGCATTCTTCTCCATCCTCATTTTCCGCGGGCCCTGGGAGTCGCACGAACAACATTCCGCGTCGACGGCCGGCCGCTCGGCGTCGCGATCGGGAAAAGTCCGACGATACGCTGAGCGTGACAATGACATTTCCTCAGCTTGATCGGCCGTATGCCGTAGATGTTACTCTTCCCAATGATCGTGGCGAGGAGTTTTCTACTTCCTTTGCACTGGCTTCACAATCCGAAGTCCATATGCGTTTGTCCGATACCGTTTTTTCGATTTCTTCGCGCGACCCGGCCTTCACTCACACGAGAACTGCACGGCGAAGATGTCCCGCGAAAGAAGAGATGGGGCAATGGGTCATTCATGCAGACCACGATCTCCGGCAGGGACTTGCCGCAGTACGCGGTCCGTCATATCCTCTCCTGTCACACGCTGACATCAAGCGCACGAATGCACAGGCGCATGTTCTCGTTACCGCGCAGGATCCTCTGAATGACGACACGGGGATCGGAACAGTCAAGAGCGGACTACACTTTAGCTACCCGGCAAATCGCCGACTTCGTTCCAGGGTCATTCGACATCGCCGGCTTCTTGGCGTCGTACGACGACAGCCTCATGTATTTCATGCTGAAATTCAGGGCCCTTTCCGATCCGGGATGGCATCCTGAGTATGGATTTCAGTTGACTTTTGCCGCACTCGCCATCGACACCGACGGAGAAGCCGGGATCCGGCCGCAGAGATGTGCCAGCCAATGCGCAGTTCCGGTTGGACCCGGACCGCGCCTACGAACGCATCGTATTCATTGGTGGGGGCTTTCACGGTGGAAGACCAGGCAGGAAACATCCTGGCCGGATATACACCGACACAGGATGCTGCGGCATCACCCTTCGGAGATGCGCGCACCGCCACGATCCGGTTCGCCATCCCTCTCCGCTTCCTGGGAACCCCGGATGGTCATTGGAGATTCACGGTGCTTAGCGGTGGACAGGATGACCATGGTGGTGCCGGAATCGGTGAGTTCCGCTCGGTGCAAGCCAACGGGGCGAATGGAATGGCGGCGGCCGTATGCACGATGGTGATGCAAACGTCTATGATATGTTGAGTACGCCATGACAGTACGAACGACTACCCATCCCATCGGTGGAGGTTACTGCATCCGAAGCCTGTCTGTTGCCGATGTCGACGCAATCACCAAGTATGCAAACAACCGGAATGTCTGGCGCAACCTCCGGGATCTCTTTCCTCACCCCTACCATCGCCATGACGCGCTTAGGTTCATCTCGGACACAGCCGCACGGGACCCGGAATCGGCGTTTGCTATCGCCAACAGTAACGAGGCAATCGGTGTAATCGGTTTCCACGCGCAGGATGATGTCCTTCGCCGCTCTGCGGAGGTCGGCTACTGGCTCGGTGAACCGTTCTGGGGCAAGGGCATTGCCACACGCGCACTGGTCGTAGTCTGCGCACGAATCTTCGAACAGCCTGACATTGTGCGGTTAACCGCTCCGGTCTTTGCCTGGAACCCTGCTTCTGCGCGTGTTCTCGAGAAAGCGGGGTTCACGCGCGAAGGGGTGCTTGCGGAACGCGGTGTGCAAAGATGGCCAGATCACGGATATGCTGGTCTACGGGAAGCTGCGGTAGGGCCCTCGGGGTCAGACTCCGAAATCATCCACATGCTTCGACACAAAACCCACGCATAACCCCGCCACGATCATCGAACACCCACCCAGTACCACCGCATTCATGGGATTCTCTCCCAGCGCATGCGTCATGAGCACTCCAAGTCCCGACAGACGCCAGAATCTGCGGCAGCACAATGAAGAAGTTGAACACCCCCATATAAAAACCCATCTTCTCAGCCGGTATTGCGTTTGAGAGCATCGCATAGGGCATGGACAGTATGCTGGCCCACGCAATTCCCACCAAGAGCATCGAAAAGAGCAGCAGATACTGCTCATGCAACACCATGGCAAGTATCAACCCTGTTCCACCGGCAATCAACGAGATACGATGAATGGATCGCGGCGTGAACTTTTTGACGAGCGCAAGCAGCACAAACGCAAAGATAAACGCCGTCCCGTTGTACACCGAGAAGCAGACGCCCCCCCACTCGTTTCCACGCTGATATTCGCGGTGAACCCGGAGTACCGCCGAATACCACGGTTGCCACCGCCGGCACAAAGTAGATCCACATGCAGAACATCGCAAACCAGGTGAAGAACTGTACAATCGCCAGCTGCTTCATCGCCGTTGGCATCGATGCAATACCCCGGAAGATCTCTCCGAATGCGTTGCCGACACCTGCGGAGGCCGCATTCCTCTTGCGGAATTCTGTCAGGTCGTCAGGCGGGTACTCCTTCGTCGTGAATATGGTGTACAACACCGCCGCCAGAAACACCGCCGATCCGACATAGAACGCCAGCTGGACTGTCCGCGGGATTGCGCCCTGACCTGCAGTTCCCGTCACACCGATCCAATTCGTGAGGACATACGGCAATGCCGAGGAGAGCACAGCGCCCAATCCTATCAGCAGGCTCTGCATTGCGAAGCCGGACTTGCGTTGATCCTGCGGCAACATGTCACCGACAAATGCCCGGAACGGCTCCATAGTGATGTTGATGCTTGCGTCCAGTATCCACAGCAGTCCCGCTGCCATCCAGATGGTGGAGGAGTTCGGCATCGCGATCAGCGCGAGAGTGGAGAGCACGGCCCCCACAAGAAAATACGGCCGGCGACGCCCGAGCCGGCCCCATGTGCGATCACTCGAATACCCGATAATCGGCTGGACAATCAGTCCTGTCAACGGTGCGGCGATCCACAGCCACGCGATCTGTTCCTGTCGGGCTCCCAGATACTCATAGATGGCACTCATGTTGGCCATCTGGAGCCCCCAGCCGAACTGGATGCCGAAGAACCCAAAACTCATGTTCCAGACTTGCAGCGGGGAAAGCCGGGGTTTGATCATGATTATGCTCGCAGTGCTTACTCTTTGACGCTTCCAAGCGTGAGCCCCGAGACCAGCCAGCGGCTCAGGGAAAGAAAGAGAACAACAACAGGGATGGTCACTATGACCGACGCTGCTCCATAGAGGCCCCATTCGGATCCCATGTTTGACTCAAAGGATTTGAGGCCGAGCGGGAGCGTCCACAATTCCGTGTCCTGCAGAATCTGCGCTGCCACGACGTACTCCGTCCATGCTGACATGAACGAGAAGAGTGCGGTGATCACCAGCGCAGGGGCGGCAAGCGGGAAGAATAATACGCACAAATGTCTGGAATTCGATTGCATCCATCGATCTTCCCGGCTTCTTCCAGACTCGTGGGAATGGTGTCGTAGTATCCCTTCATCTGCCAGATGCAAAACGGCAACGCCGTTGCCGAATACATGATGACGATGCCGAGATAACTGTTGATGAGATGCAGCTGTACGAGCATGATATACATCGGCAGCAACAACATTGTCGCCGGAAACATCTGCGTGACAAGCAGGCTCAGCAAACCGATTTTCTTGCCGATGAACGCATAGCGTGAGAACGCGTAGCCGCACGTCGACGCCAGTGCAACACCGGTCACCGTCACCGTCAATGCAATGAACGTGCTGTTGAGCATCCAGAGAAGAAACGGGCGCTCGGTGAAGAGCGCGAAATAATTCCCGAACGACGCGTTTGCGGGTATGAGCTCGAGTGATGTGCTGAGCAGCCGGTCGGACGGGCGGAGCGAGATGTTGAAGATCTGCCAGATCGGATACAGCGCCACGAGAGAAAAGACCACCAGTACCACGTAGCTGGCTGTTATGCGAAGAGTTGTAGTATTCTTGCTCCGAACCATCATATGCCTCGATCAGGAATACACATTCTGCGTCGCCTTTGATTTCCGCATGAAGGTGAGACTGAATACGAGCAGGATGAAGAAGATGACGATGGATAATGCAGCACCGTAACCATACCTGTAGAAATTGAATGCGGCCTTGTACACAAAGGAGACCAGGAGATGCGTCTGATCAGAGGGCTCCCCGGCATTGCTGACCAACCAGACGATGTTCAGATTGTTGAAGGTCCAAATTGTCCCCAGCGTGATTGCGGGGACCATCACGGGCTGGATCAGCGGTAGCGTGATGTGGCGGAGTTTGTGAAACCACGATGCCCCATCAATATCCGCCGCTTCGTACAGATCATGCGGAATGCTCTGCAGCGCCCCGAGAGCAATCACCATCATAAAAGGAAACCCGAGCCAGACATTGGTGATAATGACCGCGATAAACGCTTCAAGGGGATGGCGCAGCCATTGAACCCCCGGGAGATTGAACCACTGAGTCAACATCAGATTGATCGACCCGTACTCGTAGTTGAACATGCCACGCCAGGTGAGAGCCACAATGAGTTGCGGCACTGCCCAGGGCAACACCAGAATCGCCCGGAAGATCGCCTTGCCTCTGATTTCCTTCTGATTGAGCACCAGCGCCAGGAACACACCCAGAACCACATGGAAGAAGAGGTTGACCAGAGTCCAGATCACCGTCTTCAGAAACACCACGTAGAAATCCGGTTGTGACGGCTCGGTGAATACTTTCATGTACTGGCCAAAGCCGATGATCCTCCAATCCCGGATATGACGCAGGTTCATGTTCGAGAGGGAGAGGACAATATTGTAGAAGAACGGGTAGATAACGACACCGAAAAGCACGACGAAGGCCGGTGCCACGAGGATGAACAGGTATATCCGGTGACGGAGTGTGTGGCTTTGCATGGCAGTCGCGGTTATTCGTTCATTTCTTTGATTCGCCGGAGCGCAAGAAGCTGCATTTCCTCTGCCGCTCGCTCCGGTGTCATGGTTCCGGCCAACACCGCCTGATAGCTCGGGCGCATCGCATCCCAAATTGCACGAAGCTCAGGGACGACCGGGAGAGAACGTCCGCGGTCAATCTGGATTCGCGAATTCCGCAAGATCTCGTTCTGCTGTACGAAGTCGCTTTGCTGAACCTGCATATGTGTGGGCATCGTATAGAGCTCGCGAGTTGATTCCGTCTGGTTTTCCGCAGACATGAGGAAGCGGATCAGTTCGAGCGCCCAGGCTTTCTTTTCATCCGAAATATTGGCGTTGAGGGAGAACCCCTTCGGCGATACCATCGGTGCACACCAGAGACCGGTACTCGTGATGCGCGGCAGAGGTGCCACACCGATATCCAGCCCCGCATTCTGATAGCCGGCCCACGACCAATCACCGTTCACAATCATCCCGGCATTGCCATCTTTGAAGAGTATGTCCGCAACATTGTAATCGGCTTCGTTGGGAATGATCTTTTCTTCGTCACGGAGACGTTTGATGAACTTGAGCCCATCCACAGTCCCGCGGTTGTTGAGCGTGGGGTTGCCCGCATCGTCCATGATCCACCCGCCGAAGCCGGTCATGAAGGGAATGAAGAAGAATGGTTCGGTATAGTTCCAGGTCAACCCGTACCGGTCGGTCTTGCCATCGCCGTTGAGGTCAGCGGTCAATGACTTGCCTATGCGAATGAGTTCCTCGTCCGTGGTGGGGGGGACCGGAACGAGTTTCTTGTTGTAGACAAGCGTGAGATGATTCCCGAGTTTATCGGCCACCTGATAGAGGTGCCCTTTGTACCAGGTCAAACCCCGCAGGTCAAACTGTGCCAGCCACTCCTTCGGGAAAAGATCCTCTAAAGGAAGGATGATCTTCATGATCTCAAATGGTCCCACCTGATCCGAAGGACCGTACACGATTTCAGGCCCCTGACCTGCAAGAGCGGCGATGATGAAGCCTGATCGCAATTCTTCGGTCTCCTTGAACAGCTGCTCGACGCGCACTTCGGGGTGCAGCTGCATGAAGCGATCGAGCTGCCTCTGCAGTATCACCCGGATATCGATGCGGTCCTGATGCCAGATCGTCAGACGGATGCGATGGTCACGTCCGGTGCCGCAACTCTCCAGCACCGTCACGGCTGCCATCACCAGTGCGACGATGAGAAACGGTATGACTATCCGGAGTACTGGTCGTGCATTCAATGCGAGCGGCCTCCGGTCGGATCTGTTCCGGCGTTCTGTGTTGGTTCATGAACTAATAACCAGACAACAGCAGAGACTGCAAGCGTGACACCGCTGATCAGGAAAATGATGGAAGTATCCGCAGCCTGCTGAATCACAGTACCCAGAACAAGGCTCACGAAAAGCTGCGGCAAGACCACCGATAGATTGAATATCCCCATGAAGAACCCCATCCGCGACTTCTCCACCTTCTCCGTCATGATGGCAAACGGGAGCGACACAATGGAGGCCCATCCAATGCCGACGACACCCATGAGAAGATACAGCATCAACGGGGTGGCCGCTGAAGCGGCGATCGCAAAATACCCGGCAGCCATGATCGCGAGGGCCGTCAGGTGCACACGTACACGACCGAAGCGCATCGCCAACGGCTCCAGGATCGGTGCCGGCAACACAAAGCCCACCGTATTCAGAATCGCAAACGAAATAGCGATGATGCGCCCCGACTCCTCTGCAACCACAGCGGGATCAGCTGTGGTCAACAATTTCTGATGGATAAAGGCGATGATGTACACGAACATCGTCTGCACGCCGATCCACGAGAAACCATGAGCGATGTAGATCCTGAAGAGCTCTCCCCAGCGTGCGGCCCTTCCGCTCCCTCCATCTGGCCGTGCGATGCTTCAGTCTGGAACTCCCGCCTTTCGGTGACAAAAAACACAGGCACGACGGAGCAGAGAAAGACCACCACCACGCCGACCGAAATGAGAACATAATTCCCTGCCACTGCACCGATCACATAGGCCATCACACCAAACAAACCGGAGATAGTCTGCATCCACGTGTAGCCTTTTGTCCGCGCCTCTCCTTCGGGTGTTACATCGGCGATGATGGAACGGGTCGGATTGAAGCTGATATTGATCGCCAGATCAAGGGTCAGGGCAACGGCTATCGCAACAGCCAGCAGATGGCCGATGCCAAGGGCTTCGTTGATCCGGTCGATGTTTGGGAGCGCGAGCAACATGAGCGCTGCGAGAGTACCGCCAATCAGAATGAATGGGCGCCGCCGACCACCCCAGAACCACACACGGTCACTGATCAGACCGATCACCACCTGGCCGACAATGCCGGCCAGCGGACCTGCTGCCCACACAAAGCCTACCTGGTGGATATCCAGATGATACTTCGTTGTCAGCAGCCAGCTGAGCGCCGAAATCTGAATGGACAGTGCGAACCCCATCGCCGTCGACGGCAGGCTGATGAGGGCATAAAAGCCGTTGGTCAAGCGTTCCTGAAATGGGCGCATGGCGGTCTTTTCGCCGATCAGTAGTGGAACACGACACATTCACCAGGACCAAGGGCCACCTGCAGCACCCCAAACCTGAGACTGAGACGCTTGCCGGAGAGCAAGTCGACCACCTGCTTCATGTTCGTGTCCAGTGTGGTCCTGGACATCTGGGTTGAAGCGAAATCCATATTGCCCACAATGGCGATCCGTTGTCCCCCTTTGGGGGCGATCCGTGCAAACGAGAGCAGGCGGGCATTTTCCTCGGCGAGCATCTTGACAGTTGCCGGAGCAGATTGCACAATCAACGAACGATACTTCTTTCGGATCGATTGCACTTTTGCGATGAGCGGTGCGAACTGCTCAGCGCTCAGCCAGTTGTATCCTCCTTCGCTGAACAGCGGCAGCTTCTCGGAAGGCAACGCCTGTATCTGTTCGCTGGTGAAGTCCAGGCCGGTGTTGATCGGCTGGAGCTCCGCCAGTTCATAACCGGAATGATAGAACGGTACCCCCGGCAGAAAGGCGTTGATCACTGCCGCCCACCGCGCATAGGCTACGCCGCCGGGACGCGAAGCGGCGCGCGGCGTGTTATGATTTTCAGGCGTCGCAAAGAACGGAATAGGGAATTCATCCTTCGTCAGATTCCTGCAGAACGTCCGCATGCGATCGGGATGATGCTGGTCAAAAATCGTAAACCCGAATACCGCATTGTAACCTTCATCACGGCTCTTCTGGGTTATGGAAAAATTTTCGTCCCAGAAAGCAAAATCGGGATCCAATCCGCGGGCTTTCTTGACCATCTCCGCCTTCAGATCCATGGGAAGAGCATGGCCCATATCAATCATGACACCGTCGATTCCGAATTCCCTCTGATAATACGGAATAATTCCCGCAATCCTGTCCCACAGCGGCCGATTCACGCATTCAGAACGCGCCAGACGTGTATCATACATACGGATCGTATTATAGCCGATGTAGTTGAAGTCCGGATGTGTGTACATTCGCAGGTACGTGACATCATTCCAGGGCGGCTGATTGTCGTCCGGCGGCCAATCCGCAAATGCTCCCGGAATCCGAACCCGTGTTCCATCCGGCAGCTGCCCGATGTAACGCCCTGCTTCTTTCTTCACGGTGCCGGCATGCGGGGGTTCTGTGAAGAAATCACGGTAGATGCGGTGGGGCGGGATAAGCGCATCCAACTTCCTCAGGTCGACATCCCTATGAATTTGTCCAAGCTCCTCCGGAGTGAAAAACGGCGACCCGTACTTGCGCTCATCCAATTCCTGAGGGGCTCTCTCGTACACCGACTCTTTGATCCAGTAGAACCATTCAGGATGCTCTTTCACCCAGTCGCCGTCTTTCGCTGCGGTTCTGAAGACAAACTCCACGACCACCCGCAGGTCGAGACGATGCGCTGCTTCCACAAACGCCTTGAACTCGGTCTTGATATCCAGGCCAAGCGAAGGCTCCCCCAGATTTTCGTCAAGTTCATACGGATTGCGGATGGCATAGGGGGAACCGAGCGACCCTTTATTACCGTCGTGACCGATGGATGTGATGGGCAGGAGGTGCACCGTGTTTGCACCGAGCCGCTTGATGTACGGCAGCATTGCCACCGCTTTCAGAAATGTCCCCGTCTCACGGAACCCCTCGGCGTTCGACGGGAGATCCAGCGTTCCGTTGCCGTTATGGTCGAAGGCGGTTGTCGTACGCACGAAGAGATTGTAGATTACGGCTTCGCGTGTCCATTCACCGCCGGTCGGCGTGTGCCGCTTCGGTGCTTTCGCACCTTTGAGCTTCTTGACCACTCCAAGGTAGTACCCGTAGGGGTTCACCTTTACGGCTTTGGGCGTTCTGCGAAGCGAACTCCAAAGCGAAGGTACCGTGTAGTTGTATGTGCGAAGTCGTGTGTCGCGCAATTTGCGCTTGAGTGCACCTTGGAGTTGATCCAGGGCTTTGGGGGGCGTGTATGTTCCCATGGCTGTGTGCGGCAAACGTCCTGAATAGTGATAGATGGTGCGTCTCAGCTGCTAATTCTTCTCTCTGCTCTTCCCTATTACTCCTTGCCCGGCGGAGCCGGAATCAGGCATGGCGTCGCCGTTGTGAATAATCGGCGTGAATGTCCGCGCCGGCATCGTCCCACCGCCCAATGAGGCGAAACGATAGATATTCTTGAGATGAGCAATGTAGGCCAGATCAAACGGTGTGTCTCCTGCGGGCGCAGTCTGATCGGCACCGTACCACCAGAACCAGTCCGACCCTTCAGCCGCATACATTTCTTCCCACGCCATGAAGGCATTCCAGGCCCGTGATCCTTTGGGTGGCGCGTCCTTCCGCGGGTCAGGCCGCCGAACACCTGAGAGTTGGAGATCCTGGCGGGCCTGCAGGAGGTACTCCCATGCCGTATTCTCTTCCCGCTCGCCAATCCACGTATCATAGTTTGCATTGATCCACGAGCCGGGCCAGAGCCACTCCATCGCCGGTTGCGATTCCACAGGGTGGGCGGGAATACCCCGGCGAGGATTGCCGGATATGTACTCCGACATCGTTGTTGATGTCGCCACTCCCTGCTTGTGGAGAACCGTCAGCTTCCTGTACAGCGCATTCAAGAACTTCTTTCCATCGACATCCTGCCTGTACCATTCCCATGCATTCTCACCGTCGAGAATCACCGTAATGAGAACGTCAGGCTGATCCTCCCGCGGGGCGAAGGCCAGGAGGCTCTGCACGAAGTCCTCGGCCGCGGCTTCACCTTCCATCGACTGGTACTTGAAACCGATGCGATCGGAAAGATCGGTGTCGCGGAATACCAGCGATATCGGCTTGCTCCCCGCCGGGAATCTGAATGGCGTGGTATTCGGTTGGCCTGACGGTCGCGAATGCTGCAACACGCGTACGTCGCTTGCCGTCCAGAGAATCCCGTTGCTTCTAAGGATTTCCAGCACGGGTTGGGCCACTGAGCCTTCCCCGGGCCACATGCCGGTCGGCGCAAAGCCGAAGATGTTCTTGTACATCCTGACCGCTTTCACCACCTGTGCACGGGCATCTTCAGGATACGAAAAACGGGGAGGGAGGGAATCGGTCGGTTGACAGGTGCGAGCCAGCTCCGAGTCATAAATGAGCGGGAGAATCGGGTGGTAGTATGGCGTGGTGATAACATCAATCTGCCCTGTGCGCTTCTCCGGAGAATAGTGAAGAGCACGATGCACCGGGATAATCGCTCGCATGACATTGTACGCCTCCACAACCATTCTGACACAGTCGGCGTGCGTCACCCGGCGCTTCAGACGGAATATTCCTTCTCCCTCTTCGCGGACAAGATCGCTGAGATCACAGATCACACCTCCGGTGAGCGTCACCGGACCACGGAGAAAGTCCGGATCAAAGTATGCCAGGTAGAACCAGAAGATAATCTCCTGGAGCTCCTGAACGCTGAACATGGCGCCGTGCACGTCAGGAGATGAGGTACGCCGGCTCTTCAGCGCGTGATATTCCGGAAACCGCTCGAGCATCACATCATTGATCCCGAAGGCGTTCCAGGGATTTCTGTAGAGCAGATCTTTGTCCTTCTCTGTGAATGAGGACGCTGGTGTCAATGCAAGATCAATCCATGGATCCGTCTTCCCCTTCCACCGCTTCCAGAATCCGGCGATGTCGATTGTGCGTTCCCTGGCATGGATAAAGGGACCCAGGCGATCGAGGTAGTACCCGCGAAGCTGGTGGAGCAATGAAGATGTAAGATTGATCGTGCAGTGAACATCGGGATACTTCTCCAGCATGGCCGCCATATCATAGTAGTCTTTCGTGCCATGCGTGCGGACCCAGGGGCCGGTAAGTTGGTCGCTCTCCGGATCAGCGTACAATGGCTGATGCTGATGCCACAGGATATGAACAAATACTTTCTTGCGATCATCTGCCCGCGGATAGACATCATGGGAGTTCACCCTGACCGCCGGTGCTTCCGCCGAAAGGAGAATCGTGTTTTCGTTGGTGAGCACAAACACCGAATTCCTGGAAGACCGGTTATAGTTGTCGATCAACGCGGGGTTCCCCGGATCAGTGACGTACTCAGCTCCGTCCACCAGAAACTTGTATTGATAGAGCCCGGGCCGCAGCTTTCGCACGGCGGACCAGGATCCGTCGGCCGTTGTTTTCAGCGGGTCATCCTCTTTCGACCATCCGTTGAAGTCTCCGACAACAGAAACGCTTCGTTGTGCAGCACCATGATAGCTGAATCTCACCCCGTCCGGCGCGATGTTGGGTTGCCCACGGCCGGCAACGGCGGCGATGCACAGCGACGTCGCTATGACGGCAATAATGGTCGATGACCTATTCATGGTCTTCTCTTTGGCGCATGGTTCCACTCATTTCACCACGATCATCTTCTTCGTATCCACGAACTGGTTCCCATTGCCTGATACCGTCAGGCGGTACAGGTACACTCCACTTGCCAGCCCCTGAGCACCGAACGTAGCATCGTATGTGCCAGGCACCTTTTCTTCGTTCACTAGCACCGCCACCTCACGCCCGAGCAAGTCATACACGCCGAGCCGTACCCAACTAGACCCTAGCCCCCAAACCCTAGACCCATGCTGTTCCCCCGAGACCCCAGACCCACTCTGCATGCCCGCAACCCGAAACCCGATCGTCGTACTCGGGTTAAACGGATTCGGATAGTTCTGTTCAAGCCGCATCTCCACCGGAACCTCTGCAACCTCACCGCCGACAGACTCTATCCGGCCGGTCTGGAACGTGACAGCGAAATCCCCGCCTGTCGAAGCCGGGATATGTAAAACCCGGTCTGCTTTCCCAAAGGTCGCATACGGCACACCGTTCAGTGTCACACTTTCAATATGGAGAGGCGGACTCGTGATCCCGATCGGGGTCAGCCGGATGTCGCGTGCGTGTCCGACCGGACCGAACGCATAGTGCAGCGTTGCGGGCAGGCCCTTCAGGAGAAGTTTGCCGTACAGATAGACGTAGTACCCGAGCTCCGTCGAGTGGTATGCCGCCTTCCCGCTGCTTCCTTTGTTCGTATCCCAGATTTGGGAACCGTATTTTGTCCGATTCTCGTACACTTCGCCGAACGTGTGGTCGACGAAGTACTTCATGAAGAAGTCCAGCGTTTCGTCAGCCATTTCGAGGTACTTTGCTTTTCCCGTAATATGATAGAGCACCAGGCCGGCAGTGATTGCCTGCTCCATCTGCCACCATGCTTTGGCGGTATCTTTCTGCCCCCACATGAGCATCTGGCCCGAAGTGCGATCATAATCTTTGTAAGGCCCCCCATTCTCGTGATCGTACCCTTTCTGTAGGACAGACTCCACCAGCCGCTCTGCAGTCCCGAGGTAGCCGGAATCGGGATGAAGTTCGTACAACCGGGCAAGGCACCATGCGGTCTTGAGCACATGACCCATAATCGTCATGGTGTTTGATGGGTCAGGATTCCAGTTGATATCATAGCCTTCCACAAACCCGATTGCCTGTGTGCTCGCTGATGCAGCAAGCCGGTTCACCATGTTGTCAGCGACCTGTCGCAACCGATTCCAGTATGTGGAATCGCCGGTCATGAGATAGAGGTGAAGCACATGGGTCGTCACCGCATCGACAGTGGCATTAAAGCTCTTGCCCGAAGGCTGTGTGCCGTCGGCACGTGTCTGGTCATAGTACCCGAATGTCTGCGGCCGCGCATCCCAGAAGTGGGCATCATTGTGCGCAAGACTCCGTTCAAGTACAGAGCGGTCAAGACTGTCGTCGGTGACTTCTACAGACGCCGCGACACCGAGCATGGCGTAGTGCTGGTAGTATGCCGTTTTGCCGGCCGTCGGATCGGATGGTACACCGCTTTTGTTGACATCGTTGTACCAACCGCCGTTGGCGTTATCCCACCCCGAGCGGTACAAAAAATCCAATGCGCGCCGGGCGTACGTAAGATACTGCGCATTGCCCGTCAGCATATATGCGCGCAGAAAACCGTACGCGTCCCGTGATTGGTTGAGCGTGTTCTTTCCGGTTCCCCACGCTGTGATAAGATTGCCGGCCCGGTCGATATTCATGTAGAAACCGCCCTGGACGGAGTCGTATGCCTTGAACCAGAATCGCGCACAGCTGTCGACGTATCCGATGGCCAGATCCGGATTGGCAAGATATGGAGACCGGTTGGTCTGCGCCGGCACAGGCGTGGCCGTGAGGGCGATAATCACGCCCCCGATCAACGCACATTGGATCAACATCCGGTACGGAGCTCTGCACTGCATCACATCTCCTCGCAGTGTCTACCTGCGACGAATGTCACCTGAGCAGGATCATCCTCTTCGTGTCGACGAACTGCGTCCCATTCCCGGAAGCCGTCAGTCGATAGAAATACACCCCGCTTGAAAGCCGTTGTGCGTCGAACAACACTGCATATGTTCCCGCTGCCTTCTGCTCGTTCACCAACACTGCTACCTCGCGCCCCAGCATGTCATACACGGAAAGCCTCACCAAACTAGACCCCAGACCCCAGACCCCAGACCCAGTCTTTTCACCCGAGACCCCGGACCCATTCTTCACACCCGCAACCCGGAACCCGATGGTGGTAACCGGGTTAAACGGATTCGGGTAGTTCTGTATCAACCCAAACTCAACCGGCCGGTCGGTTTGCTCTTCGACTGACAGCAACGGATTGAGCACGTTGAGCGTGTCCCGCGTAAGCGAGATCGTGTACACCGCGCTCCCGTATGCCGGTAATGTCACCTGAAACGAGGATAGGGCAGGCAAGGTCAGTGTCTGGGTTGCCGGGGAGAGAAGCTCGTTCGCAAAGATGGGATCCCGGTTCTTCACCTCTCCATTGAATTTGAGCACACCGGTCGCGCTCAGGTCCAGCGTGGCAGTCTGATCGGCTCCTGAGACATTGACGACAGTAAGCCCATTTTGGTCACGGTAAGGACGTGTGAAGGCATAGAGGAGCGGACTGCTCGAGGTCACACGAACAATATCCGGATCATCCAGAGCATTGACTGTTCCGTCACCGTTCGTATCCGTTTTGTGCGTCGTGAATGCCGGGAATGCACCACGTAACGTAGCCAGCCGCTGATAGTGCGGAGCGAGAAGAGCCCGCCCTGCAAAGTTCCAGTCGATCAGACTGCGTGCGCGGGCATCCTTCGAACCCTGGATGCCGTAACCGTATCCCACCTCCTGACCGTTCCAGAGCATGGGAAACCCTGGAGCCGTGAATAGTACGGTGGCAATCGGCATGGTCTTACGAAATGTCGTCTGCGCGTCGATGGTGGAGTTGGCTCCGTAGAAGTACACAATGCGATCCTCGTCCTGCGATTCCATAAATCGCATGTACAGCGCATGCGATCCCGGGTAGTACCCGCCATTCAGGATATCGTTGTGCAGATTTGAGATGGCACCTTCGACAAAAGTAAACCCGCGAATCTGATTAAAGTACAATCTGAAATCGTAGGCTGCATCGACACCTCCCCGGATACCGAGGTCTTCATAATCTGCATAGATGGTCTCGGTGCCGTTGCCTGTACCGTCATCTTCTGCAAGGAGTAGGATATCCGGCTTCACGTGCTTGAGTGCCGTACGAACCGGGAATCCCATCGATACCTCTCCGTACCGTCGATGGGGACCCCAGTACACATCAAACCTGAACCCGTCCGCTCCAAACTCAAGAAGCCAGTACTTGAACATCCGGATCATCTCCATCCGGAGATCAACGTCGTTCCAATTGAGATCGAGCAACTGGTCGGAGAATCCTGAGTAGTACGCGAACCCGTACGCATCCAGCGACTGTCCCAACCCGTTCGTGTTGTGCGGGATAAGGGTATGTTCATACCATGTCCAGTAGCGGGAATCCTGGCCGAACGTGCGTGCATCAACCGCCCAGGGATGCGATCGGCTCGAGTGATTTGGCGTGATGTCCAGAATGATCTTGATGCCGTAAGCGTGTGCTTGTTGAATGAAATCCTTCATATCCTGATTGGTGCCGTACTCCGGTGCAACGTTGTAGAAATCCGCAATGTTGTATCCCGGCCCTGAACCCATGTTGATTGGAGAGGCGTTCTTCATCACCGGCATCATCCAGATGACGTTGAAACCGAGGTCACGAATCGAAGAAAGCCGTTGTGCAGCGCCGGTCAGATTTCCTTCCGGTGAAGCAGCCTTGGGGAAGAGGAAGTACACCCGCGCTTTTTGCACCCAGACAGGAGTATCGGCGTACCCGGGGTTCGTCACCGAGCCATCGTTGTTCACCAAAAAATATGATCGTGTGGTGTCGGCGTTCCCTTGTGCATCCACCGCGATAAGGCCGTAGTAGTACTCACCGGGCTTTGCCGGTAGAGGAACGATTGCGGTCGTGCCCGTTTTGCCATTCAACCCTAACGCATACTCAGCATCGTCTCTCCAGTAAAATATGCCGGGCGGCGCTCCATCCGGATCGGTGCTCCCCGCAGCACTCAACGTTACTGAACCTCCGCTGAGCGCGGCGGCAGCCGTAGCAACCGGGGCATGAGAGATAAGTCGCGTGATGACGACCGGAGACGAGACCACTTGTCCTCCGGTGGTGTCCACAACAAGGACGAAACTGTTGGCCCCTTCACTCAAGGTGTCCCGTACACTCCAGAGCCCGGCGACAACGCTCACTGATGTTGTATCAAAACCGTTCCGCACGAGTCGGGCAGTGTGCACCGACGTATCCTGCACAACTCCGCGCAACACTCTGTAGGGGTCATATGTGGGATAGCCGCCACGAGTCGTGATCTGGACAAACCCGGCCTGTATTGTGAAACTCACAGTATCGGCATTTTCCCCGGCCTGGAGAATCGCCTCATGGTCGCCGTTGACCAGCGGAGAGGCCGGTGTGAACCCATACTGCATCGAGAGACGATCGTACCCGCCCGTTCCGTTCACGGCAACGCCATCAATAAGTAATCGAATGGTCGTCGTGTCGAGAGAGGTTCCGATCTTCGGATACAGATAGGCGCTGATGAGCGGCGAGGGAGCCGTTACAATCGGGGATCGCTGATTCGGGAGAAATTGGTAAATCGTCGGGTTCTTAACGTAGAGATACGTGTTGTTGTTGTCCTGCGGATTCTGATGATGATTCAACGGATCATTCGGCCAATCGGAGACCCCGTTGTACCAGAACTTGTATTGCCACGCGTCCGGGATTCCCTTGAGCGGATCCGCATTCGGATTGATCCCGATCGGCAACCGAACAGTCCGCGTCCAGAGCCCGCCTCCCTGACTGGTCATCGGCCAGATGGTGTTGTTCCAGGCGTTGAATTCACCCGCTACCGTAACGCCTGTCACCCCGGCCTTTGTGTAGCGGAAGGTGACGTCGACACTGTCCTGGGCACGGCTGAGGAAGCCAGACGCAATGACCACGTGCAGAATCAGCAACTTGACAGCGCTATTCATTACGTATCTCCCATTCTCCTCTCACTCCGCTCCAGGATTGACCTCAACGTGTGCCTTGTCATTACGCACACGCCTCTCAGTGCGAATCACCCCCCCGCACAAACACCCCTCCTGACAACCCTGGTATCACTACCGTGTACTCTCCGTTCTGATCCGGCGTGATAGGATTCCCGGCCGGGTGCACAGAGCGCCACAGCCCGCTGCCGCCGGCTGCTCCGAGCGGAATTGCGACACGTGCCGGCGAGGAGCCTGCATTGATCACCACCACCCCGCGCGATTCGCCGTCTTTTCGTGCAAAGATATACACGCGCCGGTCATCATCAGCACGAAGTGCCTCAAACGTTCCATGCCGCCAGACGGGATATGCCCTGCGAAGCGCAATCATTTTCTTGTACCAGTCGAGCAAATCCGTGCGCTGTTTCTTCTTGTCCCAAATCATCGTCCCCCGACAGCCGGGGTCTTTTCCCCCTTCCATGCCTATCTCGTCGCCATAATACACCATCGGCGCACCGGGATACAGCATTTGAAAGAGCACCGCCAGTTCTTCCCGCTCCACATCGCCGGCACATATCGTGAGCAAACGCTCGGTATCATGACTTCCGAGAAGATTCTGAAGTGCGAAATTCACCGGCTCCGGGTAGTCCCGCCGTTGGTGGGCAAGTGCAGTGTCGAATGCCGTGGGAGTTGCTGTCCCCTGTGCGAAGAATTTCAAACAGGGATCGCGGAAGCGGTAGTTCATCACCGCATCGAACTGGTCTCCCTGCAGCCATGCCGAGGCATTATCCCAGATTTCACCGACAATGTAGCATTCCGGGTTTATAGATTTCACCAGTTTCCGCCACTCGATCCAGAAGGCGTGCGGGATCTCATTGGGCACATCCAGGCGCCACCCGTCGACTCCCATCGTCGTCCATTTGCGCGTCACATCAAAGAGATACTTCCGTACCGCCGGATTCTCAGTCCTGAGCTTCGGCAGGGAACCGTATCCCCACCAGCATTCGTAGTTTGGCTTGGATGGGGGCCCGACCGGAAAGCTGCGTATGGTGTACCAGTCTTTGTAGAGCGACCTTTCCCCCTTGGCCCGGATATCCGCAAAAGCGAAGAAGGCGATCCCCGTATGGTTGAATACACCGTCAATCACCACACGAATCCCACGGGCATGGCACGAATCGAGTAGCCGCTTGAATGTCGCATCATCGCCAAAATGCGGATCAATGCGCATGTAGTCGGCAGTGTTGTATTTGTGATTCGTCGTCGCTTCGAAGATCGGGTTGAAATAGAGCGCATTGACGCCAAGATCCTGAATGTAATCCAAATGATCGATGACCCCCTGCAGATCGCCACCAAAGAAATTGCGCCCCGTCGGTGCCCCTCCCCACGCTTCAACACCGGGGGGATCGTTGGTGGCGTCCCCGTTCGCGAATCGTTCAGGGAATATCTGATAGAAGACCGCGTCTTTGACCCAGTCGGGGACGAATCCGCCGGCGCGGAGTGGTGAGGTCACTGCGAGCATGAGCAATGCGACACCCACCTTGCATGTTGTGACAGGATTGGCATTCACGGTTCACTATAGAGATTGTGGTTCTGAAATGCAATGCTTGCTTTGACGGCCAAACATTCTATATTTTGTTCGAGACCTATGAAAAAACGCCCGACCACTTCACATCGCACGTTGCAGGAACGGCTGAGCACATCCCGACGCCATGCGTTTCTTGCTGTCACCATTGCGTTCCCGTTTGTTCTCCTGATCCTCCTTGAAGTCGGCCTTCGCCTTTTTCAGTACGGGCCGGATCTTTCGCTGTTCATCACCCAGGATCTCCACGGCCGCACGTATCACATTATGAACCCCGCAGTGCGCCACCGGTATTTCTCGCGGGTTTCGTTCGCCCCTTCGACCTCGCCCGACTACTTTCTCGTCCCGAAACCGCAGGGATGTTACCGCATCTTCTGCCTCGGCGGATCAACCACCGTGGGTTTTCCCTACTGGTACAACAGCGCCTTCTCATCATTCCTGCGCGACCGGCTGCGGAGCACGTTCCCGGACCGAGCCATCGAAGTGATCAACCTCGGGATGACCGCGACCAACAGCTATACCGTCGTCGACATGGCCAGGGAAGTCCTTGCCTATGAACCCGACCTCCTTATCGTCTACGACGGCCACAACGAGTTCTACGGTGCGTTCGGCATTGCCTCGCGCGAGTCCATGGGGGGCGCCCGGTGGTTGTCACGCCTCTCCCTTCACCTCGCACACATCCGGACGTATCAACTCGCACTCGATGTCTATGCCGCGTTCGGCAAGATCTTCGGCGGCGGGGATGACCCGGCATCCCGGGGAACCATGATGGAGCGCCTCGCCCGCGGAAAGACCGTCCCGTACGACAGTCAGATCTACCGCGACGGACTCGAGATTTTCGCGGCGAACCTTCGCGAACTCAAAGAACTCTGTGCCCGGCGCGGCGTGCCCGTTCTTCTTGGCACCCAGGTATCAAATCTCCGCGGACTCGCTCCGTTTGTTTCCGGCATTCCATCGGGTACCCCCGCTCAAACGCGCATGGCCTTCAACACCCGATTCAACGCAGGTATGGAACAGTGGATGAACGGTGACTTCGTTGCCGCTCTTGCCGGTTTCCGTGCTGCAGCCGAGATGCTGCCCGGATACGCCGAAGCACACTACCGTATCGCACAGTGCCTTGATACACTTGGACGGGCATCGGAAGCGCTTCCAGAATACGTCAACGCGCGTGACATGGACGAGCTCCGCTTCCGCACAAGCTCGGACTTCAACACCGCCATCCGTAACATGGACAACGGCACAACATTCCTCTGTTCCGACATCGAAGCGTCTTTCGCCGCCGCGTCACCCGAAAACATCATCGGCAACAACCTGATCCTCGAACACCTGCACCCGACTGCCTACGGGCAGTTTCTCATTGCCCGCTCCTATGCACAAACAATGCGCCTCCACCAACTCCTCGCGCCGGAAGACCGTTGGATCAGGGCCGATACGCTCAACAACGATGCGCTCTGGAACACACGCCATATGACACCAGTCGACGACCGCATCGCGGCACGACGCACCGAAGCCCTCATCACCGCCTGGCCCTTCCAACCGGAAGAGCTGCCCGTCAGCACTATCCTACCCTCCGACTCACTTGGATTCATCGCAGACCAGGTGGCCCGCGGTCAGATCCACTGGAAGCAGGCGCACGACCGCGCGATCGCCTACTACTCCTCACGCAACGATGTCCGCGCTCTCGAGTGTGAGTACCGCACGGAAATCAACCAGCTCCCCGCAATCGAAGTTGCACCCTATCTCCGCCTCGCAAAGCTCCTTCTGGACCAGCAACGCATCGGCGAAGTGCGCGACCTCCTCCAGCAATCACTGACTCTTGAACCCACAATACTCGCCTATCGCGCACTGGGTGACATCGCCCTCAACAGCGGCAATCCGGCTGAGGCAACTCCCTACTATCTGAAAACCTTTACCTTCCCGCAATCGCCGCCTGAACAAGCGGAGAACGGTACGCTGCTCGCTACGGCACTGTTCCTGTCAGGCGACACCACAAGCGCGCTGGAACGTACCCGGTCGGTATTGGCGGCAAAACCGGACTACCTGCCGGCCGTGCAATTGATGGAGCGCATTAACGCCCGCGCCCGGTGATCGCCTCTCGCATACGTAACGCATCGGCGTACCCGGGTGCCAATGCAAGCGCATCTCCGAGTTCTTTCAAGGCACCCTCGATATCCCCGCGATTCGTTTCCAGAGCGGCAAGCCCGTAATGAGCCGTCGCCTTCACCTGACGCTCAGACTGATCATTGCCCGATTGCTGAAGAACCATCGTCAATTCACGGCGGGCGTCGTCATTCTCGCCGCGGTTCACCATGATGAGGCCGAGATCAAGTCGCGCGCGTGTGTATTCCGGATTCGACGCAATCGACCGGCGATAATATACGAGCGCTTCGTCAGTGCGGCCGAGAGAATGCAGCAGACTACCCTCAAGATAGTTTGTGTAGAACCCGTAGGGATATTCTTCGAGCATCGCCTCGTACGTGGTCAATGCGTCACGCGTGCGACCGACACGCCAGAAGTATGTCGCCATGGCGTAACAGGCTTCGTTCCATGCCCTTTTCCTGCCATGGACCTCCGCAACCATCGCCCCCAGAACACTGTCCGCCCGATCCAGTACCGGTGTTGAGCGTCTGTAGTTGTCAAAAGGCCAGTGCCCCGTGAGGTGACGGATAGAGTATTCTCCGTATGCGAGATCGAGCCAGCAGATACTGAGTACATCGTTGTCGAACGGAAGCAGATCCGCCTTCCGCGGCGTACCAGGGATGTACCTTCCTGCAATGATCTCGTTGACGAAGGCGTTCGCCAGGGCGTAGTACCCCAACGCCGTCGGATGCACATGCTCCCAGAATAGCGAATCTCCGGGAATACCATCGGCTGACCATGCCGAAAGAACCGAGTCACCGCTGAACACCCGCACTCCCTCCTGCATACAGATGCGGTGTGTCATGGCGCTGATCTCCCCCGGCGCCCGGAACTTCAGCAGATCCGCATCTCGAGCTGCACAGAGGCACGCCTTCGCCTCGCGCGTCAGTCCATGCGCGCGCAGAGCAACGCCTTTCGTGTATTGAACCGTTGCGGATGCGACGCTATCGGCAACGAAGGGAGCGAACATGAGATTGGACGAAGGCTCGCCCACCACTACCGGCACATTCTCGTTCCGAAATGTGCGGAGGATAGATCGCATGTTGCCGTCGAAATTGCCAAACACCCTCTTCTCATCATTGGAGCCGCTTCGCACAAGCTGCCCTTCAGACACTTCGCGCATGAGAGTGGTGGGGTGCTTTCCCCCATCCCGTCCGCTCTCCAGCAGAGGAGTGATCACCCGCATGAGACGGCACTCCCTCAACGCATATTTCCACCGGGTCAACACAGGGAGATATTTTTCAAGAAATGACGCACCGACGCCATCCGGACCGTAGTATTCATTGTGGCCCATATACACGAGCACAAGATCCGGATGATACAAGAGCAGCAGCGGAGCGAAATCGCGCACAACGTTGCTGTTGATCGCCGAGGCACCCCAGTTGATCACCTCGAACTCAAGGTCGGGATAGAGGTGGCGAAGCTGCTTCCGCACGATACCCGGAATATTCGCGTTCATGTCGTACGGTGTCCCGAACATTGACGAACTGCCGAGACACATGATGCGAAACGTCCGCGGCCCCTTCTCCCTCCGGAAGAGTGTGGTCTTGAACTCAGGGATGAGCGGCGTACCGGCCGGGAAATATTTCGCGAGATATGCACGATTGGTCTGGCACCACGCAATTCCATCGTAGCGGGTTTCCGTGACAAGCGCCTGAGGCGGAGCAACGTCGAATGCCCGCAACGTGAGTTCGGCCGCAACAATCAGCAGAAGAAGGAGCATGACCGGGATGAGACTGAACACAATGTGTTTCGTGCGCGTCGTCATGAGATGTCACGGAAGAATGTTCTCTTTGGGCGGCTCAACATCGAGCCATTCCAGCCTGGGGCTGACGAAGGGTACTTCGAACATTCTCCCGCCAAAGCCGAGCAGCCTGTACGCAAGCATTGGCAATGGCGTGACCTTGAGCATCTTCAGTCTCTCCGAATAGATGTCGAACCCCCTCGCGCCCGCACTCTGTGCAGTGAACAGAGTCACCGCACGACGCTGTTTCATCTGAAGCAACGCGTCCGACGCACGCGAAAACCTCCCTGCAAATGACGTGTCTCCGGTCGCCGGAGCATTTCTCTTGTGCACGACCTGAAAATAGAAATACCCGGAGGAATCCCTCAGCGGCCCGTAGAACTGGCCTGTGTCAAGACGGGCGGCGATGACGCCGAGCGGGGGCCGTTCATTGACGGCAAAGAAGGGGGTCGTTCCTCCATGCCGGGCCTCGTGATCGACAGAGAACTTCCGCACCGCGTCTTCGAACGACCCCCCGCGCTCCATGAACTGAAACGCATCCTGCATTTCGCGCGCGGTTGTCGTTTGCAGGACGCGCAATTGCACCTGCGGCACGGAAAAAGAGGTGTCGGTGGAATGCAGATAGGCAAAAACTTCCGCCTCAGTGACGCGGGTCTGTTCGTGAATCCGCCGCTCGGTCATCCCCGCAAGATAATGATCGCGCCAAGGCATCAGCCTGGACTGCACATCGGGCGTTTGATCAAGTCCCCGGGCGATGGCTTCCTGCGCCAGAAGTTCCTGTTGGGCCCACTCACGGAACACGGTGTAAAGGCGCGACGCCACTCCGCGGACGGAATCGCCGCTCACACTGAACCCCCGCGTCACCAGGCGGGAGACTGCTTCCGCGACGGTCCATGACGTGTTCCCGGCAACAATCAGCGTGTCCCCAGAACTCCCGGCAAGGCGATCAAGAACCTCCCCCGACATTTCTGAGGTCAATGACATCGACGGCGGAGCATAGTGCCGCTTGAACACTGCAGAGAGCGCCTCGGCGACGGCACGGAACAAGGCCGGCGGAGAAGATGATGGACGATCGCGCAGCAATTCCTGGGCAAAAGTCTCTTCCCGCACCCGTTCTTTCCTCATCCGGATTCTTGTCACTACCCGTTCGCGCAACGTGTGCGGAGGCATATCCGCTAAGACCGGGTTGCGCTCCGCGCGACGGATGCGAAGGATGTACCATCCCTCCCCCGCGCGGACTACGGGTGACAGATCATCCGGCCCCAGGCGATAGGCAGCGGCTTCAATCGTGGTGTCGGCATCTCCCCAGATCACTGTGGCGGTGTCGCGAAGCGCAAGCAGCGACGAATCGATATTGTGACGATCGAATTCTCTGCCGGTGCGCATCTGCGATCGCACAAACCGTGCACTGGCTTCGTCGGAGAAATAGAGAAAACTGACAAGGAGCTGTTGTCTCGCACGACGGATCCCCTGCGAGATCTCCGCCGGGGTCACCTCCACCTTCTGACGCACTTCTGTCCGGTACAATGCATCGCGGGCAAGAAGCTTTGTGAGATCGGCGATTGCGGTGCGGTAGGTCGCGAGCGTATCGAGTCCCCGCATACGTGCCTCCTGCGCGAGCAGTTTCTCCGCAATCATGGAATAGAGAAAGGTGAGTTTCTCCTGCTCGAGTTGGGCTTTCCGGTGTCGGTACAGACCGGGCGTGAGTTCAAATCGTTCCTGAAACTCCCGTTCGCTGATGAAGGCATTGCCCGCCCGTGCGAGGAGAGGCTCACTCCCGTCTTGCGCACGCACTGAAAGCAGCGGAGTCAGCAGCAGGATCGCACAGAGAGGAATTGTACGGCGGAGGATGACGGACATCGCGTGGCCCTTGAGACAAAACAAGGCGGTCCCGGGGTCCGAGACCGCCTTGATCACTGCGACAGCGATGATGTTACTTCAGCAACACCATCTTCTTGACACTGACAAAGTCACCGGCGGTCAGGCGATAGAAATACATGCCGCTCGCGAGGTTCATGCCATCGAACTTCACGTGGTGCACACCTGCCACCTGGATCTCGTTCACCAGTGTCGCCACTTCCTGCCCAACGATGTTGTAGATCTTCAAATCCACCTTGGCCACGGCCGGGATGGAGTATTCAATCTTCGTCGTCGGGTTGAAGGGGTTCGGGTAGTTCTGAGCCAGTTCGTAGGCCAGAGGCTTGCCCGGTTCAAACACGCTTGTCGATCTCTTTGGCCTGTGGAGATCATAGTCCCACGCATCGAAGAAAGTCGGGTTGATGCTGCCGAAGTCGGTCATGATGGTGTAGATGCTGTCGGTATCAACGATGTTCTCGTTGTGGTTGTTACCGAAACCACCTCTTCCGCCTTCGTTGTCACCGCCACGGATACCGAACTTGTAGGTCTGGCCTACAAGTGCCTTGCTGCCGGCGATGATGCTGTCCGGGGAGGCAAAGATCTTGCGGGTGAATATGGAGTCACCGGACACCGCATCACCGTTGGTCCCGTTGTCATACATCTTCTGGGTTGTGAGGTTCCCCAGATCCGTGGAATTTGTATTACCCCACGTTGCCCAGCCGCCCGTCGCCGGACCGTTGATCCAGACTCCCCACTTCATGACGGAGTCTTTCTGCGACGGAAACACGTGCAACGTACCCTGGATATCCGTGAGTGTGTCGCCACCCCACGCTGGGTTGACCTGGTAGTATGCTGGACGGAGATCGCACTTCCAGGTCACGTTAACAGTACGTGCAAGCTTGCGGCCGTTCGGGAATACCGGCTGACGGCGTGCCTGCGTGATGGATGTCGCGGTGTCGCGCACCGTTTGTCCGCTTGTCACAGATGCCGTGGAGTCGATCAGAACCTGACGGCGTTCTGCTTCGCTGGGAACCGAGCCTGCGTAGGTGAAGTTGTAGTAGTTTTCGCGGATTTCAACGCCGTTGCGGACCACATAGTACTGATAGTCAAGAAGCTTCTTCCTTGCGGTGACGATCGTATCCACTGCCTGGAAGGTTGTACCCGCAAGGCGGATCATGGTTTTGCGGCGACCTGCTTCAACTGCCGTCGTGAAGTTTCCCGTGCGCACATAGACCGTGTCGGTCAGCACGTTCACGCCACCACTGGCCGCTGCCTGCGCCAGGTTGGCAACGAACGTGATTTTGATGGTGTCGGGGTTCGCACGCGCTATGGGACGTTCGTTGTTGTAGAACACCCATGACAGTGTGGTATCTTTCAACCCGATCGGAACGGTGAAGGTGCGGTTGTTGGCTTCCTGCCTGCCGTCCCAGCTGTTGTTGAAGAGGAATTTGTAGTCGATGCCCTGCCCTGCCGTGAGGCTGCTCTTCCGGAATCGCAGGCGTGCAGAGTACATGTCTGACGCTGCGATCGTGTAGCCGTCTCCGGCGGTAGCAGGTGATTCTGGGGTGAGATACGTCGATTGGTTCCAATTAAGATCATCGCCCGTATTGCCGGCGCCTCGAACTCCAACAGTGTCCAGCGCAGGGTTAAATCCTCCTTGTGCAATCTTTCCGCGCAAGTTCACACGGAAGTAGACGTTCAGGAACGAATCAGGTACCGTCGTCCAGGGACGGAAGTACTGTGGACGTGTGCCGGCGCCATTGTTCCAGAACTCGACCTGGAGGGTCGTGTCCCTGTCGGGCACGATCAGCGAACGATTAGGGTCGCCGGTAAGCGACATCAGCCGGAACAACTCCCTGCTCCCAGCCGGTACCGCTGGAATACGCTACAACATACTTATACCGCAGCGTGTCACCGGCTTGCATATAGACGGTCTTTGTCCAGTAGTCGCCGCCGATACGCGTCATAGCGTTCTGCGCATCGTTCCCCCAGGTGATCGGGGAGAAGCCACCGGCGTTGCTCGTCCCACCGCGAACCTGGATTGTGGAACCGGCAACGGGGATTGTGTCAGGAACCGTGGCCGTATTCAGTTTGAACACAACCTTGCGGACGTTGTTGATAGTGAACGCCAACGCATTGGTGAAACCACCGGCTATACCATGGGAGACATCTTGAAATGCAGTATTGTACAGTTCAGTGCCGACGGCAGGAACGCTCGTCCATGTCGATCCACTGTTGGTGGACCACCAGGAGATGCCTTTGTTGGCAGTGAAGTTGTTTCCTACGACTACCACGACATTGGTTCCGCGGATCGGTTTTGCCGAGCGGAGTTCCTGTGTCGCATGCGGGGACGCCTGATCAACGGCAATCGTATCGCTCCAGGTCGTGCCACCGTTGGTGGTCTTGTGAATGTAACCAAAGTTCACATTGTCGGGTGAACGGTCGATAATATACCCGACGCTGTCGTCCAACATGTTGATCGAACGGATGTAGTAGTTGGGAGTCGCGCCACCCGTCAGCGCGGGCGCCCATGAGTTCCACGTGCCACCCGCATCGGTTGACTTGAGAATGCGGGCGGGTGTTCCCGTTCCTTCATACGTGGTCATCCACACGGTCCTGCCGTACACCTCCATGGCCTGTCCGAGGGTGGCATAGGAAGCATACTTGTTGGCTATCAATTCTTCCGCCGGCAAATTGGTGATGCGTGTCCATGTGGCTCCGGCGTCCGTGCTGCGAATCACGAGCAGGCCGCTCCCGTCTGCATCACCAAGTGCAATGACTGTATCTTTGGTGATATACGCGATGCCATCAAAGAAGCCGGCACCACCGCCGTAATAATACACGCTGTCCCACGACGTACCGGCATTCGTGGTGCGGAACACCTTGCCGCCGAACGTTGCATACAGAGCATTCTTGGCATCCCATGCCCGGAACATGCCACGGTCATTTGCGGGAAGTGTGACTTTTGTCCAGTCACCGCCTTTGATGGAGTAGTAGCCCAAGGGCAGGCGCGGGGCCGCATTCTTAAAGCCCGCGATCCACCGTACGGTGTCGAGAGTCTGAACGCACGGGAACGAATAGCCTACCGTCGTAATCTGCGTCAACGGCAGCCACCCTGTGTTCGTGCTGAACAGTTGATTGTTCCCCGCTCCAGCCGGAGCCTTGCGCGGATCCGTTTCCTCACCGCCTATAGCCATGGCGACGATAAGGAGAGCTGCGAGCGAAAACAGAAGAGTTTTCCGCATAGTGCACCCTCTTGAGGTTGTGAGATGTTGTTGGTTGTAACTGAGTTCAGGTTACTGTTCCGAAGCTAAGTAAAGTATGCAATTACCTTCACTGTGTCAAGCAACGCTGTCGTAATGACCTTCTCTCATGCCTGACACACGGGCATCCAGTTGGTGTATGGCCCCCCTCTACCCTCCTTTCACAGTCAAGTTCTCAGTGTTTTAGTGTGATGTCCTTGCCCTGACAACATCAGAAACTGACCGCCAGTGCGATCGTGTTGAGGTTCCCAAACAGCCCGAACTTCGTGTACGCATAGTTCACCTCGATCGCGCCGAACCCTTCGGCAGTATACTTCAGGCCGGCACCCAGCGACAGCCCCTCTTCGGCGTCCTTGCCAAACAACGACTTGTACCCACCGCGCAGAAAAACCATGTTGTTCCAGCCGATTTCCCCGCCCGCGTTGACAGATTCTTCGTTGTCATTCGGCCGGAGAGCATCGGCGGCAAGCAGTCAGCCTGAACATGTCGTCTTTGTAGGCATCGATGGCTACGCCGACCCGGAACAGGAGTGGAATGGCCCAGGGATCGGTCTTCAGAGTGCCCGACAAGCGCTTTGTTCGAACCTGAATTCAGCGGATCAATATCGACCCGCTGCAACAGGTCCCGGCCGTCCATTTTCATCTCACCGCCGAAGTTCGACATCGAGACGCCGAGGCGCATGTCGTTGAAAACCGGTCACGAACAGCAGACCGACGTCAAAGGCAAATGTGCTGGCACTCTCATTCCAGATCGCGCTGATCCACGTACTTCACCGTCGCACCCATCGAAAAGCGGTCGGTGAGCCGGCGGCAGTACGAGAGACCGATGGACAGGTCCTGCGCTGACCACCGCTCGCCCGTCCCTTCCGGCGATGCGACGGTGGTCACCTCTTCTTCACCGTAGTCCAGCTGCGTCAGGCTGACGCCGATGGCATTTTCGCCGCCGAGGTTGAGCATGAGACCAACCCACCGGAATTTCGTCCCGACAAGCCAGTCGGTATTCGAGAACGCAAGCTGTGACTTTCCCGGCCTGCTGGAATGCACCGGGGTTCCAGTATATCGAAGTGACATCTTCATTCGACGCTACATACGCGCCGCCCATGGCCATGGCCCTCGGGCCAACAGAGATCCCGAGAAACTGACCGGCGGTGGTGCCGACTTTCGTCTGACCTGCGGCCGGACAGGGCCACGATCATCATCACTACAAGCAGTGCGCCGATGAGACGCGTCATGAACTCAAAGGAGATTGTTCGCATGGCCGTGCCTCACTTGATAATCGCTATCTTGCCGGTTTTGTTGCCTACGGGCGACTCTACGACGTAGAAGTAGACGCCGAACGCGATGTCCAGATTCTCTTTGGTTTTGAGATTCCAGGACACCGTGCCATCTTGAATATTCCCCGCGTGGTACAGCGAGATCACGTGATCACCGCGCGACGTGAAGATCTTGATGGAAGCTCCCGCCGGAAGATGCGTGAACTGTATCTTCCGCTCGCCGCGGCCGCTCGTGATACCGGGATTCAGCGGCGGTTCAAACGCCGCCGCAGTAACATACGGATTCGGGACTACCTTCACCATGTCGAGCGTGTTCTGTGCGATCGCGGCGTCTACCTTCGGAAGTTCCGTCTTGAAGTCGAACACGTCTCCATTCCGGAACGGTTTGGTCGTCTTGATGACGTACTTGTCGCCGGCCTTGAGGTTGTACACCGTGTCGGGCTTGTCACCGGGTTTCGCAGCAGGGAAGAAAATCTCCCATGTCGGGAAGAGATCGCCCCGCGGACTCTTTTCCATCAGGATGATCTCGTCCAGCAGTCCCAGCTGCTCGGGCGGTCCGAGGGATATGCCTTTCTGGTAACAGGAATTTCACGTACGTGCTGTCCGTCGGTTGAAAATCCTGAACCGAGTCGGCAATGGGGACATCGTACGGGAACGGCCCGGCAGTTGATGTATCCACAACGGTGTTCGAGAACTGGATTTCGTAATCCGCTGCCTTCTTGTACCCGTGGAGAGGCGGATCCAGGAGCGAAAGGTTGGTCGGACCGAGGTTTACCGTGTAGGCGTTCGTGCCCAACCAACCCGTGGTCTGGTCATTGACTGGATTCACATCCCAGACATTGTCGAATACCACCGTCATGCCGTCGAAGATATCCGACTCGGCGTTCTCCGGTACGATACACCGATCCCTGGAGATTCGGACTCTGGTAGACAGGATAATACTGGTACTTCATCGGTGTACTTCCCGGCAGGGAGTGACCCGGGGCTCTTCCCGCGGATGGCACCGCGCGTCATGTTCAGGATGTAGTTTGCAGGAGCCACGACTGTCCCTTGCGCATTCGTCACCGTCACCGTCCCGGCTACCAGATTCTTTCGCAGCAAACTGACGCTCACCGTGTCCTGACTCACAAAATCTTCCGACTGCTCTTCGAGATCCTGAATTGTGTAGGAACTGGTGATGCGACGCCACTCCGTGCTGTCCTGCAGATCGATCTTGCCGTTCTTGTTGTTGTCGATGCTGTCCATCTGCGTAGTCCTGGAACGTGACCCGATAGCGGTGGCCCGTTGAGTTTCGCTTCGTCCAGAAGTGCATACTGCATCCATCCGGATCCCGGACCCTTCGTATGCAGTTGCTTCGACTCCGTTCGTCGGGGCGACATAGCCGGCTGCGCGGGCGTTGGGTGTGACAACAGCAACATTGATGTCATGGTCGACGGCACCGGTTGAAAGCACACGCACTGTTTTGGTGTTTTCGCCCGGGAAGATGCCGGCGATTTCGTCGCCGCGGTCGTACGCGACGACAGCATAGATAGTACCGCCTCCCGTTTTGCACCTCCTGGTCGACGTACGAATGCTGCAGTCCGGTGTCATCACCCAGCTTGAACGTGTATCCCGCCGCAGCCTGGAACAGGTCCCCCGTTGCCCGGAAGAACCCCTTGATACCGTCGTTCAAGTCGAACTGCTTGAGTGGCTGGTACCCTCTGACAGTCCCCGTGGCATCGGTAATGGTGAAGACATCGCTGAAGTTCGGGATCGGTGGACTGTAGATCTTGTACCCTTCGAAGTCCTTTGACACGGAGCACCGGGTCAATCGAAGCTTCGGCGACACGGTCCCAATACAGCGTCACCTGTTTGTCGCCCGGCACCGCAACCAGAGTGGGCTTGTCAGGGGGAGTGGGGAATTGGTAGTTCGCGTCGTAGATCTTCTGCACGGTCTTCTTGTTCTTCAGCAGATCATCGATGTCATCCTGAAGGCTCCCTCCCTTGCCGCCACCGTAGACCAGGGCAAGAGAGAACCGTTCCGTTGTTCCCGCCAGCAAGGGGAAATAGCCTGAACCGTAAATGAAGTCGCCGTCCTCGCCCCGTTCCGGACGGTTGTTCACGATGGAAGTCGGCACATCAAAGAAGCCGGGCGCGAGACTTCTCCAGAGCCCCTCATCATCGCCGAGCAAACACGATTTGCCGGTGTGAAGTAGTAGAAGCTCGAGAGCCCGATCTGGTCTGATTCGTCAACGTCGGTCTTGTCGATGTTGGGCTCACCGGGCAGACCGGTGTCATGACCGAATGCATCGTATCCCGAGGTCGGCAGTCCGTCACCTTCACCGAAATCGGGTCCTGGATAGTTCACGGCAGTCGGGCCGATGCCATCCCGTCCGACATCATCAAACTCGACGTTCCAATCCTGATCATTATCAATGCCGTCGTTCCGCGTCTCGTCAATCATGCTGAAAGCGCTGGTTCCCAGGTTGCCCGCATAGTCAACGTGGCGGACCGGACGAAGAACGTCGAGCAGCACCTGATATGGAGGATTGCGGTTCCTCTTGAATTGCCTGATAGTGAAGGAACTGATTTTCGTCGATCAGACCGTTGAAGTTGTTGTCAATCCCGTCATAGGCATTCCTGTTGACCGCAGTGATTGCCGAGGAAATCGGTGACAACGTTCCCTTCAGCCACTTTTGTCTTGCCGGGATAGATCCAGATCGAATCGCGCATGCCGCGGGTCTTGACCTTCACGGAATCGCGGTTGGGAACCGTAAACAGGACCCGCGAATAGTCGTCACGAATCAGAACGATGCGCTTGACCCGGCAGCGATGACAGTGGAATCGAAACTGGTGGACGCAAACTGCGGTGCAACAGCTGGCCGGTACTCGTCGAATCCGCGTCCCCATCATTGTCGATGCCGTCGAAGGGATTGCCCGGACTCTCGAGGAACGCGTACCCCACCATACCGACCGGGAAGTTCTGATTCCAGCGCGGGTTGCGCAAGCGTATTGCGATCGAAGTCACCGGTGTAGGTGATGTTGGTGATGACATCGTAGAACGACCAGTCATCGTCATACTCCTGCGGGCTATCGTCGCTCCCCGTCACGCCGACATAGGTTCCCACGAGCATGCCAAACACCGCCCTGTCGTACGTGGTCGTGCCCTTGTTGGATATCTCGTACAGCCAGAAGATGTTGTCCTGCGCAAGGAACTGAGCCCACTGCATGGCACGAACGCGGACTTCGAAGGCGAGGCCGTTTCGTGACTGATTCGTCGAATCCGGCTTGAACGCAATCTCACGGGGGTTGTTGGTCGCGACGTTGAACCTCTCGTCATTGTTGTCATCCATGACGAAGTACGTTTCGAGATCCGCGCTGATGCGTTTCCCGAAATAGCCGTTCCATTGCCCCTTCCAACCGGGATCGACTCCGTCGCTCAATTTGTCGGGCCACTGCGAAGGCCATGTGCTCGTGTTGTTGCTTAATGCAATGCTTTGATTCGGCGCGGTGGCATCATAGCCGCTCTGAGGTTCCATCGTCCAGAATTTCCCGGTCACCGGATCTTGATCATGCCCCAGGGGCCCGGAGCCGACAGGCCGGCTCACCGGGCACGTCACCACCGAGCGGAATGTGGTGTCCTGCCACTTCACTTCAGCACCGAAGAACGGACTCACATCACCGAGATAGCCGTTGTTGTCATCCTTCCATGAGCCGCGTGGCCGTGTATCGGCGGGCTGTCCGATGACACCCCAGTTGCCAAAGACTGTGCGGACCTGGTTCCCGTTCATGACCGCCGATTTGCGGTTCTGATACCCGCTGCTCTGTGCGTGCCCATACGTGGTGCAGAGGAGGGCGATCAGGAACAGCAAGAAAACGTTGCTTGTGGTCTTCATTTAGAACTCCAGATTCATGCCAAGTTCGATGCGGCGCGGTTCCGAAAAATATCCGGGCTGTCGGTACCACTCGGCAAGGGAATTGATCCGTTGCCGCGGGTTGGTCAACTCGACGCGATTCTCATCAGCGGTGAAACCCGCACGACCGGTATCGTCATACACATTGTTTTCATTCCGTATGTCGAAGAGATTAAATACCCGCGCGAAGAATACAAGCCTGAGAGGATCGAGTCGCATCTCGTAGTACGCGCGCAGATCGACATTGAAGAACGCGGGTTTGAGCTGGCTGTTGGTGAGCAATGAAGTAACATCCGCCGCACGACGCGGAGTGTACGGCGAACCGCTGCCGTATTGGGCGATAACGCTTACCCCCCACTGCGGCGCTGCATAGGAGCCGGTCACGTTCAGCGTATGGCGCTGGTCCCAACCGAGCGGCGTCAGCTGCACTTCCGGAAGCGATCCGCCGGCGACGGCATTGCGCGCTTCCTGGGGATCAGAGGCACTCCCCTTTGCCACCTGGTATGTGTAGTCCAGCGTCGCTGTTACCCCGCCGCCAAAGCGTTTGTTCACCGTCAGGACTATGCCCTTGACAAACCCAAAATCGCTGTTTACGTATTTGCTGTACTTGGCGCTCCCGCCGAAGATGATGATCTCATCGGCACGGGTGCCTGTCAGATTGCGGATGTCACGCAGATAGGCAGTCACGTCAACGGACAGATCCTCTGTGAGTTGCTGCTGGACGCCGATTTCACCGTTGATCGTCTGCTCGGGCTCGAGATCGGCATTCCCGACAACACCAAGGTTTCCCGTACCTTGAGGAAGCTTGAATTCGGAGTTCAGATAGAGATTCTCAAACCGGGGCACCTGGAAGAAGTGCCCGTAAGAAAAATGCACGACCCCCTCCGCGGTGATCGGGAACGAACCGCCGATGCGGGGACTGATCTTGTACTTCGCCTTGGTCGGACGATACCAGTACGTCAGGCGTTCTGCGAGGGTTCGCGCAATATTGTCCGGCTTGATCGGCGAGAAAATATTGGGATCGTCCACAGTGTAGGTGTAGTGCAAGGGGTCGTTGGGATCGGGGTGCCCGTCATTGAGCACGTAACCGTGGGGATCGAAATAGTCAAACCGCACACCGATATTCAAGATGAAGTCTTTGAACTCAAGCTTGTCCTGAATGTACCCGGAAATCTCCTGCGGCGAGCGGTTGTACATGCTGTGCGACAGCGTGGAGAGCGGCAGAATCCGGGTTTGAATGAACGGACTGTCGCGCGTCAGATCAATCGCGGACTGTGCCTGGATCGGTTGCAGATCGATGTTTTCATAGAAGATGTTGTGTACGCGGTACTCAGCACCAACCTTCACGAGGTTGTAGTTGTCAAGCTGGCTCGATAGATCCAGCTTTGCCCCTTTGGTGATGGTGGAACGCCGGTTTGTGTTCAGATCCGTGCCCCCCGTGTTGAAACTGTACGCGTCATCAGTCTGAAAGAGCGCCGAATTCACGTAGTGCGGTCCGGAGGGATCCCATTTTTCCACAAGATCCCCCGAACCATCCGTCGCCGCTTCGTAGGTGAGATCGTAGAGGCGGTACTTGAAGTTATGATCAAACCAGGAAAGCCCGATTGTATAGAATGTGGAGGCACTGAGGGTATGACTGAACTGCACAATAAGGGTCTTGCTGCGTTCCACACTGGTACCGTAGCCATTGGGATTAAAGAAGTAGGATCTGTTGTATGGCTTGCTCTCCTTGTCATCATAGATGAAATTGGTGTTGAGTTTCATCACCGGGGAAATTCGCCAGGTCAATTTCCCCTGGCCGTAGTAGCGCTTGCTCCAGTTCATAGGCACGACAGCGCTGTCACCGAGGCCGGATGCATCCCGGTTGAGGACAAACTGCCGGGTGATGGGATCGGTGTAGGAGATGTTCGACGGGTTAAACCGGTCGAATCCCTTCAACCACCCGTCAAAGTAGATATAGCGGCCGTTGATGAAGAAGGTGAGGTCCTCCCCCAGAATCGGTCCGCTCAGATTTGCTTCGATATTCCGGATTGAAGTCGGCTTGAACTTGTCCAGCCCCGGAAATAACGAGTCGCTCATCGTCGTCAGGTACTGGCCTCCGTAGAGACCGAGTCCGCCGGCGAATTTCGGGCCCCCTTCCTTTGTGGCAATATTAACGATTCCCGACATCGCCTGACCGTACTCGGCGTTGAACGCACCTGACACGAGCTGGAGTTCCTGCACGAGGTTCTTGTTTATTTCCACTACCTGGCCGCCATTGAATCCGTCAGTGACCGGAACACCATCAATCCAGTACGCGACTTCTCCGCTGCGCCCGCCGCGCAGGCTTCCGTCGACAAACCCCGCCTGCAGCTGGAGCACCTGACCAACCTCCGTAACGGGCAAAGCTGAAATCTGCTCGCTGCTGACAACCGCAGTCGTCGCCGTCAAATCCTTTTGCACAAGGGGTCGTTCTGCAGTAATCGTAACCTCCTCGCTTTGTACGACCTGGGAGGAGATCTGGAAATCTATCGTGGTCGTGAGATCGATGGAGACCGAAACGTTTGAAACAGTCTTTTTGTTGTAACCCACCGCAGAGGCGGCGAGCGTGTACTTGCCCGGAGGGAGGTTGAGGATGAAGTACTGGCCTTCGATATTTGTGGCGGCACCCATCGTGGTGCCTTCCACAACGACATTTACGCCGACCAGCGTTTCGCCGGTCTGCGCGTCCTTGATCACACCGGCAATCTTGCCAGTGTTGCCTCGCACGGGCAACATCCAGAAGACCGGCAGCAAGGAGCAGAACGAAGAGGTAGCGGTGCGTCATACGGAATGTGCTCCTGGTGGTTTACACGATCGGTAACGATGGTTCAACAGCTCGGTGCATTGTGAGATTCGACAGATCCGGCACTCCGCGCAGTGCCGCACCAGATGAACGGCGCACAATCAAGTCCGGAAGAAACGAGGTCAACGTTGGCGGTGCACCCGGCTCTTTCATGCGATGGATCAATTTCTCCATAGCCAGCTGTCCCATTTCGTACATGGGCTGACGCATGGTGGTCAATTCGGCGTATTGTGCAAGTTCGATATCGTCAAACCCCACGACAGCGAGATCTTCAGGTACGCGCACCCGTGCCGCCCGAGTGGCTTCCAGAGCACCGATGGCCTGAACGTCACTGGCAATCACGACGGCTGTGGCACGATCAACGCCGGCGTTGGCCTCAAGCAATCGGCGCATGGCCTCGCGCCCCGCTTCGCGGTTGAATCCATCATTCTTGCCCGATCCACCAATAATGACCCGGTCCATCCTGAACAGGATGCCGGCTTCTTCCAATCCCATCCGGTACCCCTCCAGTCGTTCCTGCGCGGGCAGCGTGGAGAGACTTGCATTGATCATGGCAATGGAACGGTGGCCCAGCCCCACAAGATGTCTCGTCACCGCCAGAGCGCCTTCACGATTCTGCACGCGGATGGAATCGAACGATGGATGGAACGCGTCGACCAGAACGAGCGGCAGATGCATCTGCTCGAACTTGGCCGCATGCGCATCCGGGAGCTTCATGGAGAAAAAGAGTACACCATCCACGTGGCCCCGGTGCAAGGACCGGCGCAGATATTGCTCGACCTGTACCGGGTGGCTTACACTGTAGAGAATCAGATCAAACCCGCTGTCCCCTGCCTGATCCTGAACACCCTGCAGCACCTGAACGAAGAAATAATTCGTAAACGATGGGATGATTACAGATACAGTATTGGTCCGCCGCGACGCAAGGCGCTGGGCCTGCGCGTGCGGCTGATAACTGAGTCGCTTGGCTGCGGCGAGAACTTTGGCTCGGGTTTGGGCTGAGACGTGCGGATGATCATTAAGACTTCGCGACACAGTCCCTATGCCAACCCCCGCTTCGCGCGCCAGATCGTAGATAGTAACACCCATCGAGGGGAGCGATTCTGTGTTACGTCTCTAAAGAGGGTTAGTTATTGGAAGCGCTTCCATAAAGATAGAATTTTCGAGAGGATTAGTCAAGTTTTTTTTTCCAGTTGTTCAGCAATCCGGGGATTTGTTCAATTCCTTTGTATGCTTGCGTTTTCTCCCAACCGTGGCTATATTCTCTTCGTCATCACGTTCGGAGTTCGACAACCCTCGCCCTCACTACAGGCCACCCCCCCATGGCAGAAGTAAAGCTTGAAAACGTGTCAAAGATCTACGACGGGAAAGTCACGGCAGTCCGCGACGTCAACGTTACCATCAATGATAAAGAGTTCGTCGTGCTTGTCGGACCATCCGGGTGCGGCAAGTCGACAGTTCTCCGGATGATTGCCGGACTCGAAGAAATCAGCGGAGGCACCATCACCATTGGCGACCGCATCGTGAATGATGTCCCGCCCAAAGACCGCGACATCGCTATGGTCTTTCAGAACTACGCACTGTATCCGCATATGACGGTCTATGATAATCTGGCATTCGGGTTGAAGCTCAGAAAGTACAGCAAATCCGAGATCGATCAGCGCGTCCGTGAAGCCGCGAAGATTCTCGGCATCGAAAGCTATCTCGACCGGAAACCCAA
The DNA here is from genome assembly GCA_963849385.1 of Ignavibacteriota bacterium. Taxonomy (GTDB): domain Bacteria; phylum Bacteroidota; class Ignavibacteria; order UBA10030; family UBA6906; genus Fen-1255. The sequence continues at coordinate 447,803 of CAWKHH010000005.1, forward strand.
GGCACTCTCAGGCGGACAACGCCAGCGCGTTGCACTCGGCAGGGCGATCGTCCGTCAACCAAAGGTCTTCCTCTTCGACGAACCGCTGAGCAACCTCGATGCCAACCTCCGCGTCCAGATGCGCACGGAGATCTCGCGACTTCACCACCGTCTGCAGACCACCATGATCTACGTCACCCATGACCAGATCGAAGCCATGTCCATGGGCGATCGCATCGTTGTCATGCGCGACGGCATTGTGCAGCAGGTCGATACTCCGCTCACAATCTACCATCATCCCGCCAATAAGTTCGTTGCCGGCTTCATCGGAAGTCCGACAATGAACTTCATCTCCGGACAGCTGCAGCGAAACGGAAAAATGATTGTTCCGCCAGGAGGGTGCCAATTTCGAGCTCCCTCTGGCTCCTGCAATCGCTGATCGGTTGAAAGACGTAGCCCCCGGACCGGTGACTCTCGGGATCCGCCCCGAACATATCCACATGTACCGGCCGGCTGAAGCGGCAACCGTTGCCCCGATCACGGCATTGATTGAGGTCGTGGAACCAGTCGGCAACGAGATCTTCGTCTATTTTTCCACGGGCTCCTCTTCTCATTTTGTTGCACGCTTCGCGACCGACCATGCGCCGGAAGTCGGCAAACAGTGCGAATTGCTCGTTGACACTTCACGCATTCATCTCTTCGATCACTCGTCCGAACGCACACTCTAACACAATGTCGCATATCCGTCACGCCTCCCTTCTTCTCTTCATTCCCTCAACAATACTCACGGCACAGTGGCAGACGATCGGTAACGCGGAGTTCTCCACCGCCCACGGGAGGACGTGCAGTCTCTCTGAAAGCATCCGGTGCCACCATCGAGGTCACCGTCCTCGCTGACGACCTGGTGAGAGTACACCTTACTCCCCCGACTGCACCGGGACAAAAGCCACCGCCGCCGTCACATTCATGGGCGGTGATCAAAACCGAATGGCCCCGGGTGAGCGCAGAGTTCGCAGACGCCCCCGATGCGCTCACAATCACCACCCCTGCACTGCAGGTGCGCATCAGCAAGAAACCCGTTCGCGTCTCGTTCTATGATCGGTCCGGTGCACTCCTCAACGAAGATCACCCGATGAAAGGTATGTCATGGATCAGCCGCAACCGGCCTGATTCCCTCCGCGATGCGCCGGGAACAGCAGGTGCGGAAGTCCGCATATGGAAATCCAGACCGCCAGACGAGTACTACTACGGGTTGGGAGAAAAAACGGCATCATTCGCGATGGGCGGGAAGAGTGTGACGATGTGGAACGCCGACATTCCCGCCTACACCGCCGGGACGGATCCGCTCTATCAAACTATCCCCTTTTTCATGGGAATGCGCAACGGACGGGCATACGGGATATTTTTCGACAACACCTACTGGTCGAACTTTGACATGGGAAAGGAGTCGCGCGATCAGTATTCCTTCGGCGCAGAAGGCGGGGACCTGGAATACTATTTCTTCAGCGGACCGACACCAAAGTTGATTCTCTCGCGTTTCACCGAACTCGTCGGTCGCATGCCGTTGCCGCCGCTCTGGTCACTCGGGTACCAGCAGTCCCGTTGGAGCTACTCTCCGGAGAGCAGGGTGCGCGAAATTGCCCGCGGGTTCCGCGACAATAAGATCCCCTGCGATGTCCTCTACCTTGACATTGATTATATGGATGAGTACAGGGTGTTCACCTGGAGCCCCGTCAACTTCCCCGATCCACGCCGCCTTGTCAACGATCTCTCGTCACAAGGTTTCCGCGTTGCAGTGATCATGGACCCCGGCATCAAAACAGATTCGATGTACGCTGCATACCGATCAGGCCTCTCGGCTGATTGTTTCCTGAAATATCCGGACGGTCGCGTGTTCACGGGCGATGTGTGGCCGGGCCGTTGCGCATTCCCGGATTTCACCGCGGATGCCACACGCCGCTGGTGGGGCGATCAGATGTCCGGGCTCATCGACGTCGGCGTGCGCGGATATTGGAATGATATGAATGAACCCTCGGTCTTCAACACTCCAACAAAAACCGTCGATCTGACTGTGCTCCATAACGACGGCGGCCAGTGGACGCGACATGCAAAAAGCCACAACGTGTACGGCATGCAGATGACACGCGCGACATATGAAGGGGCACTGCACCATAATCCTTCCGAACGTCCCTTCGTTCTTACGCGGGCATCATACGCCGGCGGCTGGAGATACGCGGCGTCGTGGACCGGCGACAATGTGGCCTCGTGGGAACACCTCCAGATGGCCCTGTACATGTCGTTGAACCTCTCCATCTCCGGACAGCCCTTTGTGGGTGCCGACATCGGGGGGTTTATTGGCTATCCTTCACCGGAACTCTTCACCCGCTGGCTGCAATTGGGCGTGTTTACTCCGCTCATGCGGGCACACTCGGTGATCAACGAAAAGAACAAGGAGCCCTGGGAATTTGGAGCAACCTTCACAGAGATCAATCGTTCCACCATAGCCTTGCGCTACCGGTTGCTCCCTTATGTGTATAATGTCATGGTCGAGGCTTCGAACACCGGGATCCCGGCGATGCGCCCCCTGATGCTCGAGTATCCCGGGGACCTGCGTTTCGTTGAATCGTCAGACGAATTCTTCTTTGGCGGCGATCTGCTCGTAGCTCCGATCCTTACTCCCGACACACGCCAGCGCGAAGTGCCGCTGCCGCAAGGTACGTGGTATGATTTCCATACGGGATCCAGACTGCCGGGGGGTGGCTCTGTGCGCGTTGAGGCCCCGCTTGACAGGATCCCGGTCTTTGTTCGCGGAGGGGCGATCGTTCCCTCCCGGCAGACTGTGCAGTATACCCATCAGGAGGCCATTGACCCGCTGACCTTGACGGTGTATCCGCTCACTGCCAATGGAACGGTCACGACGCGCTATTACGAAGATGACGGAAAGAGTTTTGACTATCTGAAGGGTGCTGTTCTCCGGAGGAACCATTCCCAGCAGCGGGCCGGCAATTCGCTTGCCGTGGAGATCGGCCCGGCGGAGGGAAGCTACCAGCCTGCAGCCCGCCATCTCCTCCTCATATTCGTGGACGTTGCAAAGGAACCGGTGTCGGTGATGGTAAACGGCACTCCCCTTTCGAAGGGTGATAGTCTTACGGCGATCAGGGCAGAACGATGTCTGGAGATACGACCCTGCAACACGCTCGGTCACTGCGCGAACGGATGACCGCTTCACGGGACAACGATTCGAGTTACGGTATGAATGAAGATGACAAACATCGCGCGCAGGCGCTTGTCAACAGGCTGTTGCGGGAAGCCGGTCACAAAGCATCAACCGGCGAATATAACGCGGCACTCACAGCTGTGAAGAAGGCGAAAGCCCTCGACCATGCCAATGTGTTCCTTCTGGCGCTGGAGCGGCAACTCGAGCAGATAAGAGAGCTGGCCATCACGGGTTTGCTCAGTGATGCACAGAAAAACGACATCCTGGGGTCTATCCCCGGTCTCGTCGATCAGGCAAGCCAATTGTCATCGGCACGTGAAAAGCCCGATGCGGTGGAGGCCGGTCGCACGGAAACTGCAGTGGAGCATGAGGCGAGAATTGCTGCGGGACGATGGTTGAAGAACCAGTATTTCCAGCGTTCGCATGATTTCGTCCGGAGGGGCGACTATGATCAGGCCCTGCAGGAGCTCCGCAAGATTTTCAGCATCGACGATCAAGACAAGGTTGCGCGGGAATTCGAATTGAAGATCATGCAGATGCTTGAACTGAGACGGCGGCAGCCGGTGCTGATACGGCCGGACTCGGTCCAGCACCAACCCCGACAGGATTCCCCGCCTGAATCTTCTGAACCTGTTCCGGAGACGGAGGAGGCGAAGGTCGCACCGGGGAAGAAGTCCCGCGGTGTGTTGATTACCGTTATTGCTTTTCTCATCCTTGTCGCCCTGGCAACGGTGTACTTCTGGAGACGGCACAAATCGACTCCCGCAGTTCCACAAGTCCACGAAACGGTGCCGGAACAAATTGAAGATGCCCCGATGTATCCCGTGCCGCCGGCACAGGTTCCCTCTGATACCACCAAGAATGACACCACAACCGCACACTAGTACGATCGGCTCGTGATACCCATCACCATCCGGCTGCAAAGTCCACATACCATTTTGTAGATTTCACATCTCGCCGAACGTCTGAGAGTTCGGCGGATGGGTCTGATTTCACCTACCTCTCATCATAGCCTCCAGGTTTGTCGCAAAAACGCTCAAGGACAGCCTAATTCCCGCCGTCACCGCAGAATCTTCAATCGAGCCCTTACCCTCCTTGTGGCATGCCCTTTGTGAATCTGTGATGAGGAGAGTCAAATGCCGGGATTAAACACAAATAGCATGGCGCTGCTCAGGCTCGCGGACAAGCTCGTTCGCGATGGTGATCATGATGGCGCACTTACCGCGATCCTGAAAGCACGTGAGATCGATCCGACGAACAGGTACGCCGAAGCCTATGAAGATCGGGTCCGGGCTCTCATCAACCAGCCCAACCCGGGTGCGGACAAGACTCCAGCAGGCGCAGCAAAAGCACTTGAGGTCGTTCCCCCCACAACCGCCGCTCCCAGTTCGCGACTCGCGGAAATCGTTGCTCTGCTTGACCAGGCCAACGCCGCCATCATGCGGAGCGATTTCCGCGAGGCGCTGGAATACATCGGGAAGGCTCGACAGCTCGACCCGGACAATGGGGATGTCCTCGTGTTGGAGGAAGAAATTCGTGGAGTGTGTGAAGGCGCCTCGCCAACCCCGACAGAACCATACATGGACTTTGACGTGGTTCTGTCTACGCTCGACGCATATACATCCGAAGCCATGGAACTCATGGCATGCGGCGAGTTCGAAGAAGCACTGCACCTGGTGACGAAGGGATTTATACTTGACCCCGCGAATATGAAGCTGCGTGCGGCGGAACAGCAGATCATCGATGCACGCCGGGTGTACGAGGCAGAGCAAGAGGCCGCGGCCCAGGCCGCAGAGCACTATCACCGACTCGCCGAGACGGAATCGCGTCCGTGGGGAAGAACTCGCACGTCACCTCGATTGTGCCAGAACCCTGCTGCGTAATGGCGCGCTTGACGATGCATTGACGGAAGTCGCACTCGGCTACACCTTGGATCCTCAAAACGAGGAATTGCAGAGGGTCGAGCAGGCAGTCTGGCAGGAAAAAGCCGCCAGAGGGGCACTTTCCGAAAGCCCGGCGAAACAAGAAGAAGTGGCGCGCCTGATTCGGCTGCATATACTGGCTTCTGATGAGTTTGCGAAGAATGGCGATTTTGTGAAGGCGCTGGACGGACTCGCCAAGGCGTACGTGATCGATCCGGCGAACACCGAAATCAAAAGGGCCGAGGTGCGGATCCGCCAGGCGGAGCTCCGTCATCATCAAGCCTCCGGCTCACCTCTGAAACTTGTGTATCATCATGATCGCGCGGTGAACGGAGAATGACACTCATCGATACATCACACGGCGGGCCGATCTCGGCCGAGCAGGTCTATGAAATCAAGACGATGGCGGAAGCAGGCCAGTTTGGCGATGCGCTCATCCGCCTTCGCAGAATCAAGCCGCTGTATCCCCGCAATACATTCCTGGTGGCTCTGGAAAAACAGCTTGAACGGCTCCTTGTGCTTCCGCGCGATTCTGAGCCGACCGAAGCGCAGAAGAAAGAGCTCTTGAGTTCGTTGCCGGGCCTCGTGAAAGGGGCTGCCGATTCTCTGCGCCAGCAACCGCCGGAACGTGTGCAAACCGTATCGGCCCCGCCAGTGCAAGTCGAAACCTGAAAAGTCAGACCGCGACGTGGCACGGACCCAGTTGAAAGAACAGTACTTTCAGCATGCCGACGAATACTTGAAAAAAGGAGCTTACGGAAGCGCACTCGTGGAAATCCGCAGAGTCAAGATTGTTGCCCCCGACGACCCGACCGTCGTCGAGTATGAGCGGACTATACGTCAACTCGTGGAACTTCAACAACGGACCGGAATCAGAACACAGGAATCGCAAACGGCCACGTTGGCAGAAAGTGACTCCCCGCACACAGGGGTCGAGGCTTCCCCCACCCCGACCCCGCCGGTGCGAGAGTATGACTCGGTGAATGCACCTCCTCCACAGGAGCACAATACCGTCGATCCGCCCCCTGCAACTCCACTTCGCAGCAGGTCACGGTTCGGCCTGATAACGTTGACAATTGCTGCATTCGTCGGTTTGAGCATTACCGCGCTCGCTCTGTTCAGCAACCCCGACGTGTCGGTGCCGGCGAACGATCAGAACCCAGCCGTCCCAACAGTCACCAGCACACCGGCAGAGGTGTTCCAACCCGCTCAAGAACCACGGGTGGATGCGCCCGTTCGTGCGGTCGAACCCGGGAATCAGCAGCAAACGGCAAATCAGCAGCAAGCAAAGGACAACGAAGAGATCCAAAACACCACCCCCTCAAAACCGGCCCCCGCCGCAATGGCCCCTAAGAAAAAAGAGACCGTTGCAGCTCGTGTCCTGGAGAAACCCATTGTGGCGGTTGAACCTGCGAAACCGGTGTTCACTGAGAGCGATCCCCGGATCCTGCATCTTCAGCAGCCGATCTTCCCGCCGGAAACCATCGGCTTAAAAGCCGGCGGCGAAGTTATCGTCATGGTCCAGATCGACCCCGAAGGTAAGCCCATCAAGACATTGGTGGCTAAAACTACGAACCCGGTGTTCAATGCATCCATCGTCACGGCAGTCATGAATTCCACCTACCGGCCAGGGACGACTCCGGACGGTCCGGTAACCAAGTGGATTACAATTCCGTTCAAGATCATGTAGTGGAAAACGGGGGAACAAGGCGGGAGAGCCTGAGAGCGTCCGCTCTTACCAGGAATACCGGATTGTATATCTCACCACCTTTTCTTCGTCCTTATTGATTTTCACTGGGAATTTCAACGTCGTCTGATCCACCTTTTCCCACGTGCTGCCGGCATTCAGGATCTCCCATTGGCTCCAACGCCAGGGATGCTCATACACCATCACTTCCACCTGCTCTGCCTTGTGGTTGCGCACCTTCACTTCAATGGTCTCTTCCACAACGCGCCCGTTCGCAAACGACTTGAAGTCCTTCTGCGCACGCTCACCAACAATATCAAACGCGTTGCCAAGGTACAGACGAAGCTCCTCGTCTTTTGGCGTGTGATCGATCTGATCCTCTCCGACAAACTGCTCCTTGCCGTCCTGATCGCGCTTGTACACTCTCACCTTTCCCTTCGGCAGGGGAAGACCAAGACCTGACTTGTCGTCGTTCTTGAACGTAACATAGACGCCCACCTTGGGGTTCGACTGCTGGCCGAAGCTTCCCTGCGAACGATACGAGTAGTTGTTGTACCAGTACCGCCACTGGTCGGCAAGACCGTCGTAGATGAACACCTTCTTTGCGGGAACATTCTTGCCTGAGGTAAGCTCGATCTGCTTTGTTTCATTATTCCTGACATCAGTCCGCCTCTGCAATGCGTAGAGCTTGTACTCGAAGAGTTCGGACTGTTTGAACTGCGGAGGTGCGGCTTCATCTGCCATCATGGTTTTTGCCGCACGGAGAGCACCGCCAAATCCTTCCTGAACGACATTGACATCTCCCGCCACAAGTTTCAGCCCCGCATTGGAAAAGTTCGTTCCCGATGAATTCGTAATAGTCACCCAGCCCGTCAGATCGAGTTTGGCCTCATCACTCGACAGCAAGGCCACGTAGTTCGCCGACCAGCTGAGACCACCCGCCAGATAACTGATTTCGGTCTTGTGGGTCCCCTCTTTTGTATTCGCGACGAGCCACTCAAGCTGAGGTCTGAGTATCAAACCTTCCGGAAGACTCGGCAGCACCAATCTCCCTGCCGGACTGATCTCGATTTTTCCGTTGATCTCCGCGACCATCCCTCCGAGCATGGTCTGACCGGAGTACCCCGTCGAAAGCAACTTTCCGGTCACCGTGTATTCTTTCTTTGTCTCGGGGTCAGTGCGGACGAATTCAATGTTCTTGCCGAGATATCGTTCCAGCAGTTTGGACGGGTGGACAAGGTCATACTGATAGTTCTGCTCAAGCACTTTGACGGCAGAAGGATCGGTAAGGCTCAGGAAGTGAAGGGAGGTCCCGTCGATCGTCGTCGGGATGTCGGGCAGAGATCGCCCTGCTCATCCCGCGCGGCAACGATAGTGAGCGTTCTTCGCGGATCAGAGAGAGGTTCTGATTGTAAATGGTGAGATCCACCGATGTGCGATCGCCTGCAATCGTCGTCTTCATGGTCTGTGCAGCGGTCAGCGTGATGCCGGCAAGAACCATCGCGGCAACGAATCCTGCAGCTGGAATGGGTCGCATGGGTTTCCTCCACTCTATTGAAACATGTGTCAGTTTGTCGTACTTTGTGCCGTTCACCTTCCGCCTGTTCATGTCATTAACCAGTGAAAGGTAAATGAAATCTCCGCTGCTCTTTCTTGAATAGCGATGCCCGTATTCTGGACGGCATCCGGCGGGGAGACGAATCGGCGCTGGTGACGCTCTACAATACCCATCGGCGACCCATCACGGCGCTGGTTATGCGCAATAACGGCACCAATGACGACGCGGACGATATCTTCCAGGAGGCGCTCGTTATTCTCTGGGAACGGGTGCGGACCGGTAACTATGAGCATACCGCAGCACTGGGCACATTCCTCTTTGCCACCGCACGAAACCTCTGGCTCCGCCGCCTTGCCCGGGCCCGGCGCGAACAGCCGCTTGATCCGGGAGACGAAAGCAACTCCACGGACGACCCCTCACCCCTGGAGGAGCTTATCGAGGATGAGCGCACAACGTCCATCCGGAACACCCTGGCTATCCTCGGTGAACCGTGCCGCTCCCTCCTCGTCTTGTTCTATTGGGAGGAAGCATCCATGGACGAAATCGCCCGCCGGCTGGGTCTGGCAAATGCCGCTACAGCGAAATCAAAGAAGTATCAATGTAAAGAGCAACTCAAACGTCTGATCGAAAAAGCTTCTGGCAGCCATGAACGATTCTGAGAAACACCATCTCTCAGCCGAGACCCTCGAAGACGCCGTCTTGGGACGACTCACACGCGACGAGCGTGCGCGAGTCGACATCTCATATCGCCGGATGCACCCGGTGCCGGAGAGCATTTGAGCAGGAGCGCCTCGTTGCGGCCGCACGAAAGGGTGGGCTCGCGCCGCAATGAAGAAGAAACTGGCCGGTCAGATCGCTGTCGCGTCTCAACGACATGTACCATGGCCACAGGTGCTCGGAGCTGCCGCACTTCTTGTCGTCATCATCGGCGTGGGTGTTCTCTTCCGCTGGCGCGAGCCGGCGCAGGAACGTGATCTCACATTCTCCGACACCACGGTATCCGATGCTCTGCTGAAGAACATGCCGACGGCGCCGGCCCCGACCACGGGGACAGGCAAAGTGTCGGCGGATCAACAACTCACACCTCTCCCCCGCGATGACCGCGAAGGCGCCCGACGGGATAAGAAAGATGTTGCGGCGGTGGACCGACAGATACGCATTCAACCGTCAGATATGCGAAGAGAAAGCGAAAGAAGCCCAGCCAGCACCCGATGATAACCGCAACTGCCGAAAAGGTCGCAGAACCGGCCGGGATCGACCTGTGGCTTGGCGGCACACAGGCGGGTAATACTCTCTCCGGTGGCATGCAGGCCCAGCCCGCCGGCGCATCGAATCAGGGAGTGTCACTGAACAGACTGGAGGCACGGAAGGGAACCCGCAAAACCGAATCGCGCCGTCGCCTGTGTACGTCATCGACCAACGACCGCGCGGTGCATTGGATGATGCTCGTGCCGCCGTTCACTCACCGGGTATCCTCACCCATATTGTTCAATCGGGAGACACACTTCGCGTTGTTCTCTTCCTCGACCCGCTGCTGACGCCGGACCAGCTGCGGACAACGTTCGCCCGCCAGGTTTCCGCGGATTCGTTCCAGGTCGTTCTTCCGGACAGGATTCTCGGCTATAGAATACCGCACAACGTCACACGGTAGCACTCCGCAGTTTTCGGTGTTTCAATCCCCCGCCGTTCCGGATCAATAACCATTTCATTGGGCTAGAGCCATACTGTAAATCCGGTGGCAACGGACAGTATGTTCTGACCATACCGCTCTTTTGCGCCTTCCGGACTAAGGGTGATCTGGGAATACATTGCGCCGATCGTCAGTAACCCGCCTTTGACCACAGCTGCTTTGATGCCGGCACGACCCGCCCACGTGAAACCGCTGATCGTGCTTCCGCTTGTTGGGCAGTGTACCCTGCCTGACCCTCAATGAACGGAAATATCACGCCTAGACGTTCTTGAGCGACGGTTTTTGTGCAGCGCGAGCCTTAGCAAAGGCTTCCTGCTCTTCGCTCAAGGTAATGCCCTTGACCGAAGCACCTGCATTTTCCGCCAAATATAAAGCAAGCCCGCCCCAACCCGAGCCGATATCGCAGACCGAAAGCCCCGGCGATAGGAGCAGTTTCGCAGCGATGTGGCGCTTTTTCGCCAACTGCGCTTCCTCAAGGGTTTCATTGCCAGTTGGGAAATAGGCGCAGGAATATTGCCGGTCGTTGTCGAGGAACAGCTCATAAAGCGAGCTTGGCAGATCGTAATGGTGGGCGACGTTAACCTTCGACCTTCGCCGCCGATTCAACTGCCAAATCCGGCGCGTTAACATCCGCCAGCTATCGACGAGCCGCATTCCGGAGGGCAGCGGATGCTTCTGGAAATTGGATGCAAACAATTCGAGCAGATCGTAGAGGGACCCGCACTCTACGACGACTCGGCCCTGCATATATCCTTCGCCGAGCGCAAGTTGCGGGTCGAACAGAAGTGCTCTCTCGATCTTGGAATCAGTGAAGCGAATGGCGACCGGCTTTCCAGACCCATCGCCAAAAAAATGAACCTTACCAGTGCTGTCCCGGACCTGGAGCGAGCCCGAACGGATTGTGCCCCGCAGTACTGACCAAAGTGGCGAGGATATGTGGGGCCGCTGGTATTGCAGCCTATCGGTTAGTTCGTGCGACATCTTAGCCGAATAACCATCGGCGATTTAGCCTGTTCCAGGCTTGCCGCCAAAAAAAAGAGCTGCTGCGCGGGTGCGCAGCAACTCTCTATTTTAGGTGATTTATGCCCTTTATCGCGAGCTAACCGGAGAAAGCTCCTAATTTGGGTGCGTAAACCCTATTCGTCTTCTTCCTCAGCGCCTTCGAAGAGTGCCTCGGCAGCCAGAGCGGCCCGAGCGGCCTCGGCTTCTGCCTCTTCATCGCGGTATTTCGTTACATCCTGACCGGCAGCCTGCCTCTCGGCCTCTTCCTCGGTGCGCGCGACGTTGATCGCGACCCTGACCTCGACCTCCGGGTGGAGGCCAATGCGCACGCTGTGCAACCCCAAATTCTTGATCGGGCGGTCGAGGAGAACCTGCACGCGGTCGATGGTGAAGCCGCCAGCCGTCACCGCGTCGGACACGTCGCGCGTGGACACGGAGCCATAAAGCTGGCCGGTGTCGCCCGCCTGCCGGATGACCCTGAAGCGCTGGCCGCTGAGCTTGACCGCGACCGCCTCAGCCTCCTGCTTGCGCAGGAGATTATTGGCTTCGAGCTGCGCGCGCTGCTTCTCGAAATGCTGCATGTTGTCTTTGGTGGCGCGCATGGCCTTGCCTTGCGGCAAGAGGAAATTGCGCGCGAAACCGGGGCGCACCTTGACAGTGTCGCCCATCTGGCCCAAGCGGCCGATCCGTTCCAGGAGAATAACCTGCATGGCGCGCTCCTACTTCAGCACATAAGGGAGGAGGCCCAAAAAGCGCGCGCGCTTGATGGCCTTGGCGAGTTCCCGCTGCTTCTTGGCGGAAACCGCCGTGATGCGCGAGGGAACGATCTTGCCGCGCTCGGAAATGAAGCGCTGCAGGAGCCGCACGTCCTTGTAGTCGATGACCGGCGCGTTGTCGCCCGTGAAGGGGCAGGTCTTGCGGCGGCGATAGAAGGGGCGGCGCGCTCCGCCGCCCGATGTTCCTTGCATGCTCATTCTTCACCTCCCGCCGTAACTGGTGCTGGCTGCTGGCGTCTCTGTCCGGGGAGGGCGCGAGCCGAACCGGCTGCCACCGCCTTCACCGTCGCGGAATCCGCCGCCACCGCCAAAGCCGCCGCCGTCACGCCGCGGGGGACGTCCGCCGCGACTCCCCGTCGTCTCTGTCGCCCCGGTCGCCGCGATCCGGGCGGCCGTCACGGTCGCCGCGCTCACGCTCACGGTCGTCCTGCTTGCGCATCTGGATCGAGGGCTTCTCGTCCAGCTCCTCGACGCGCACCGTCAGAAAGCGGAGGATGTCGGTGGAAATCTGCATCTGCCGCTCCATCTCGGCCACCGCGGCGTGCGGCGCGTCGATGTTGAAGAACGCATAATGCGCGCGGCGGTTCTTCTTGATCTTGTAGGCGGTGGACTTGAGACCCCAATATTCGGTCTTACCGACCTTGCCGCCAAGCTCTTCGATGACGGCCTTGTAGGTGTTCATAAGCCCTGTAACTTGCTGCTGGGTAACATCCTGGCGCGCAAGAAAGGTATGCTCGTAAAGTGGCATATCGGCCTTTCCCATGGTCTAACGAAATCCGGCGCAGAGCCCCCGTCAAGCCTTGGAAAGGCGTTGAAGGATCTTAAGCAGAGCAGAGACACGGGAACGAGGGTGCTTGCGCACCGACGGCGTGCACCCTTGCGGGAATAGCCAAGCCGCTTCCGTTCAGCCTCAAACCGGACGGTGGCTGCAATATAAAGAAAAGCGCCTGCATAGCAACTCTCTTTTTTCGCAATTAACATATGTGCCGGTGCCGTTTTGTTACATCCTGAGTAGCCTTGACAGCCTGCGTTGAAACGTGTTCCTGACGCCAGGAGGCAGGTCGCGAAATCGCGGCCGCAACCGTTACCGAACCGGACCGCATGACATTCGCATTTACATTTCCAGGGCAGGGCAGCCAAACGCCAGGAATGGGTCACGGCCTCGCGCAGGCGTTCCCGGTAGCGCGCGCCGTATTCGATGAAGTTGACGATGCGCTAAACGAGCGCCTGTCGGAGATCATATGGAACGGCCCTGAGGAAACGCTTACGTTAACGAAAAACGCGCAACCCGCGCTGATGGCCGTGTCGCTTGCCGTTATGGCCGTGCTCAAGCAAGAATATGGTGACGCGGCTCTCGTTCCTACCTTCGTTGCTGGGCATTCGCTCGGTGAGTACTCGGCCTTAGCTTCGGCTGGTGTGTTTTCGCTCTCGGATACGGCGCGGCTTTTGAGACTGCGCGGTCTTTCCATGCAGGACGCCGTTCCTGCGGGGCAAGGAGCCATGCTCGCCCTTCTTGGTGCAGACCTTGAGCCTGCGGAAAAGCTTGCGGCAGCGGCCGCGGCGGATGGCGGCGTTTGCCAAGTGGCTAATGACAATGCGCCCGGACAGGTCGTCATCAGCGGCTCGAAGGCTGCAATTGATCGCGCGCTTAAGTTTGCGCCAGAGTTCGGCATCAGGCGCGCCGTGCCGCTTCCGGTGAGCGCGCCTTTTCATTGCGCTCTGATGCAACCCGCTGCTGACAGTATGGCGCAGGCGTTGCAAAATGTAGTCATGAAAGCGCCGAGACCGCCTGTCATCAGCAATGTGACCGCCGGGCCGGTATCGGACACGAAATCGATAAAGTCGTTGTTAGTTCAGCAGGTGACGGGTGTTGTGCGCTGGCGCAAATCCGTTGCTTACATGGTTGACAATGGAGCTAATACTCTTTTCGAGATTGGGTCCGGGCGTGTACTCACAGGGCTAGCGAAACGTATTCGAAGCCAAGTTGACGCGCGTTCTATTGGCGTCGCCGAAGATATAAAGTCATTCGGAGAATGGCTTAAGTCGGCAACGGCTAGCTAACCGGGCTTGAGGCAGGAGCAGGCATGTTTGATTTGACCGGGAAATGTGCGCTCGTCACGGGCGCGTCGGGC